>NZ_CP085136.1:0-2530000 GCF_020616535.1 Lichenihabitans sp. PAMC28606 | reverse complement strand
CTGCGGCGTCGGCTTGCTCATGCCGAGGCCCGGACCACGAGGGTCGCCTCGAGCCGAACCTGCTCCGGCTTACTTGGCAGGCCGTCGCCGGATGCGATCTGGTGCAGCAGAAAATCGAGCGACAGCGTCCCTAGACTTTCGAAGTCCTGCGCCACGGTGGTGAGCGGCGGGCAGGCGTATCGGCTGAGCGCCTGGTCGTCATGCCCCGCGACCCGCAGCGTACAGTCGAACTCACGGCCGATCTTGAAGCCGCGCTGGAAGGCGGCTGCCATCACGCCGGTCGCGATCCTGTCGTTGGCGCAAAGGATCGTGCCAGTCGGAAAGCCAACCCCATCGATGACCTTGAGGGCTTCCGTATAGCCGACCTCCTCGAAGCGCCAATCGCGCCGGGAGGACACCGGAATGATCTCCGGCTGCAGCCCCAGTCGTTCCATCGTCGCGACATAAGCGGCGCGCCGTTCGGCCGCATTATGGTTCACGGGCGGCATGTCGAAGAAGGTCGGGCGGTCGCCGGTGCGGCACAGATAGTCGGTGATCAGCGGAACGCTCTGGTTGTTGTTGGTCCCGACGAAGGCACTCGTGTCGTCGAGGCGCGAGTCGAGAAACACAAGCGGAATGCGCGCCTGCAGGCTTTCGACCAAGGAGGCCCGCGTGTTCTCCCCAAGCGGCGCCATGATTGCGCCCGCGATCTTCAAAGACAGAAGCGTCTCGATGGCCCGCGCCTCGAGCCGAGGATCGCCCCGTGAACTGAGCGCGAGCAGGAACAAGCCGCTCGCGTTGCAACGCAATTCGATCTGTTGAACCAAACGGGCGAAAAACGGGTCGGCGAGATCCGGCACCACGATCGCGATGATCTTCGGGTTACGCTTGTTCAGGTTTACGGCAAACAAGTTCGGCCGATAGTCATATTGCGCCAGAGCCCGTTCGATCTGGGCGCGGGTCGACGGACGGACACTGCTGGGATCGTTGAAATATTTCGAGAGTGTCGGCCGGGAAATGCCGCTGAGAAGCGAAAACTCCGCCATGTTCCGGATGGCTTGATCGTTCATCGCGCGCGGAAACTCAATCTCCAGGGATGCCGGCGCGCCGCTGAGATCGGTGCTCCAAACAACACTCTCGTAGCATCAAAGTTGACGCGTGCAAAGAATTCCCCGACGCTGATCCGAAGGGCTGCCCCGGCGTGTTCGCCGAGGCGCAGCCGCCATCATAGGGGGAAACGAGGTGGCGACGGATCTACGCGGCAAGGTGGCCCTGGTCACAGGGGCGAGTTCGGGCATCGGGCGCGCGCTGGCGCACCATCTCGCCGCAGCCGGCGTGCGTCTCGCGCTGGCGGCTCGTTCGACCGAGAGACTTGCGGCGGTGAAAGAGCGTCTCGGCGATGCCGATGTGGCGTTGCTGCCGACCGATCTCGCCCAGCCGCGCGAGGTCGATGCCATGGTCGATGCGGCGCTGGCGCGGTTTGGGCGGATCGATATGCTTCTGGCCAATGCCGGTCTTTATGCGCCCGGCGCGGTCGCCGACGGCGATCCGGATTTTTTCGACCAGACGATCGCGGTCAATCTCAACAGCGTCGTGCGCGCCACGCGGCGCGTCTTGCCCGGCATGATGCAGCAGGGTTCTGGCGACATCCTGGTGACGAGTTCCATCTCGGGACATCAGGCGTTGCATTGGGAGCCGGTCTACAGCGCCACCAAACATGCGATCCAATCCTTCGTGCACGGCCTCCGCATCCAGGCCGCGCCACACGGCGTGCGGGTGGGCGCGATCGCGCCGGGCATCGTGCTGAACGAGCTCTGGGGTTATACCGACCCGGCCGCCATCGCGGCCAAGGTCGCGGCTCACGAAGGTTTGACGTCGGACGATGTTGCCGAGGCAGCGATGTTCATGCTGACCCGCCCGGCTCACGTCACCATCCGCGACCTGGTGATCCTGCCGCAGAACCAAGCGATTTGAGGCGTGTTCGCGGTGCCTGCATCGCGGAACTTGGCGCGCGTCAACTTTCGCATTGACGAGATCGAATCCCGCTTCTAGCTTCAGGTCACGGCAACAAGCCCCAAGGGCGGTGCCGGATAAGTCGGATCAGACTTGTCGCATCAGGAGGAGGAAACGTTGAAGAAAACCATGACGGCCGTGGCGGCCTTGGCGCTCGGACTTTCGGCGATGATCGGGGCTGCCGGAGCCCAGACCGGCAAAAAATACACCATCGCGTTGATTCCTGGTCTGACGACCGACGCGTTCTACATCACCATGCGAAAAGGCGCCGAGGCGGCCGCAAAGGTCGTGGGCGCCGATCTCGTGTTCCAGGGCGCGCCGGAGTTCAACCCGGTCCAGCAAGCGCCGGTTCTCGATGCCGTGATCGCCCGGAAGCCGGATGCGATCCTGATCGCGCCGACCGATAAGACGCAGCTCGTGCAGCCGCTGAAGAAAGCCGCCGATGCCGGCATCCCGGTCATCACGGTCGATACGTTCATCGGCACCGGCATTTATCAGACCGGTCAGGGCGATGCGGATTTCCCGCTGTCTTATATCGCGTCCGACAACGTTCTCGGCGGCAAGATCGCGGCCCGTGCTCTCGCCAAGGCGATCGGCGACAAGGGCAAGGTCTACGTGTCCAATGTGAAGCCGGGCGTCTCGACGACCGATCAGCGCGAACAAGGCTTCAAAGACGAGATGAAGTCCCATCCGGGCATTCAGGTCCTGCAGACGCAGTTCAACGACGATGACGCCAACAAGGCGGCCTCGCAGATGCAATCGGTCTTCGCCCGCAACTCCGATCTGGCGGGCGTCTTCGGCGCCAATCTGTTCTCGGCTCTCGGGGCAGCGAACGGGGTGCAGCAGGCCGGCCAAACCGGCAAGGTGAAGGTCGTGGCCTTCGACGCTCCAACCTCGATGGTCGACAACATCAAGTCGGGTCTCATCGATGTGGCGATCGCGCAGCATCCGGCCGAGATCGGATATTTTGGGGTCATGTCGGCCTACGCGCATCTGACGGGACAATCGATCCCGATCGCGATCGGAACCGGTTTCACCGAAATGGACAAGTCGAACATCGACAAGCCGGAAATCGCCCAGTTCATCTACAAGAACTGATCCTCACTCCGCCTCGGGTGCCGCTGTTCGATCGTGTTTCGATCTGGCGGCACCGTCTTCCTCCTCTGCTGGCACGGAGCGGCTGATGTTTGCCCAAATATCCTCGAAAGTGCTGACCCCGCGCCAACCCGGAAGCCCATCGCGCTGGCTCCTATGGGCGGCGGCGATGCGGGCTTGGCTGTTCCTTGCTCTGCTGCTGATCGTGTTCGAGACATGGTCGCGGATCAGCTATGGCACCAGCTTCGTCTTCTCGACCTATAATGCCCAGTCGATCGCCGTCTTCGCGGTTGCGCCACTTCTGCTGGCCCTTGGCGAAACATTCGTCATCATCGCAGGCGGCATCGATCTATCGGTCGGCTTCATCATGGGGCTCTCGGCCGTGGTGGCGGCGCATGGCGCCAATGTCGCCGGCGCCCACATGCCGCCGTTCCCGGCGATGCTGGTCGGCATCGCGGCGGGGCTCTTGGTTTGCCTCATCCCGGGGTCCGTCAACGGCTGGCTGATCTCGAAATTGAAGGTGCCGCCGTTCATCGGCACGCTCGGCATGTTCGGTGTGGCGCGCGGCGTGGCCTTTCTGCTCGCCAACGGCACCACGGTGCCGGTGTCGAACAACTGGTTCGCGGCGCTTGGGAATGGACGTCTGCTTGGCTTTCCGGTCGTGGTCATCATCACGGTCCTGTTCGTCCTGGTGATGAGCTATCTGCTGCGACAAACGCAGTTCGGCCAGCATACCTATGCGATCGGGGCCAGTGAGCAGGCCGCCTTGCGGGCCGGCATCAATGTGGCCCGACACACCCGCAAGCTCTACCTGCTCTCGGCCTTGTGCGCCGGCCTCGGCGGCGTGCTCTATGCGGCCCGCTTCACGGCCGGTGCGGCCCAGGCCGGCGAGCCCTTGCTGCTCGACTCGATCGCCGCCGTGGTGATCGGTGGCGCCAGCCTCTTTGGTGGATCCGGTACGATCCTCGGCACGGTCGCCGGATCGCTGGTGATCGCCGTCATCCAATACGGCCTCGTTTTCATCGATGTCGAACCCTTCTGGCAATTCGTAGCCGTCGGCGTCGTCATCATCATCTCGGTCTTGGTCGACCAGACGCAACGCAAGCTCGGCGGAGAACGCTGATGAGCGCCGTACAATCTTCCCAACCCATCCTCGACGTCCGCTCGGTTTCCAAGCGGTTCGGCGGGGTCGAGGCCCTGAAGGGCGTGTCGCTGTCGCTCTATCCCGGCGAGGTCGTCGCCCTGGCGGGCGATAACGGGGCCGGCAAATCGACCCTGACCAAGATGATCTCCGGCGTCTATCAAGCCGATGGCGGACAGATCCTCCTCGACGGCAAGGGCGTGAATTTTGCGACGCCGGAAGCTGCGCGGGGCGCCGGTATCGAGACGATCTACCAGGATCTCGCCTTGGCCGACAACCTGTCGATCGGCGCCAACATCTTTCTCGGACGTGAACCGATGCGGCGGGCCTTCGGCGTCGTTCCGGTGCTGGACCGCCAGAAGATGGCGGTGGCTGCCAAGGAAACGATGGCCATGCTCGATTTCCATCTCGACCGGCTCGACGCGCCGGTCGGCCGGTTTTCGGGCGGGCAACGTCAGGCGGTCGCGATCGGTCGCGCCATCTACTGGAACGCACGCGTGATTTTGATGGATGAGCCGACCGCGGCGCTCGGCGTGCCGGAACAGCGCAAGGTGCTGTCGCTCATCAAGACCCTGAAGCAGCAGGGACGCGGCGTGATCTTCATCTCGCACAACCTGCAGGACATTTTCGCCGTGTCGGACCGCATCATCGTGCTGCGGCGCGGCAGCCTCGCGGGCGAACGACAAATCGAAAACACGACGCATGACGAGGTCGTGAAGATGATGATCGGCGGCTGATCCCAGCCCTCCGGTCCGGCGAGCCGAGCTTTCGGCCTCCCCCCAACCTTGGATAAGAGCCATGACCAGGATGACAACAGCCGAATATCGCGGCTATCAGCAGATCTGCGGCCCGGATGGGGCCATGATGGTGATCGCGGCCGACCAGCGCGGCGGCATGCGGAAGATCATGGCGGCATCGCCAGCCGAGGAAGCCGGCATCTCGGAAGCGACGCTCGGCGAGACCAAAGCCGACATCACGAAATTCCTGGCCAGTCAGGCCTCCTGCGTTCTGCTCGACCCGGTCTGCGCCGTCCCGCATGTTGTCAACGACGGTGTGTTGGCCCGCGACACGGCTTTGCTGATCGGGCTCGATGCCTCGGGGTTCGACACCACGCCCGACGGCTACAGAAACTCGAAGCTCGTTCCCGGCATCGATGCTCGCCGCGTCCGCGCGCTTGGCGGCACCGGCGGCAAGATCATGGTCTATCTCAGGGCGGATCGTCCCGAGGCCGATACACGCAATATCGCGATCCTGCGCGAGTGCATCGCGGATTTCGCGCGCGAGGACTTGCTGCTGGTGGTGGAATTCCTCACCTACGACTTGCCCGGCGAAAGCAAATCCGACTATCAGGCGGCCTTTCCCGGCCTGATCGAGGCCGGCACCCGGATTTGTCTCGATCTCGGATCCAAGGTTCTAAAGCTGCCCTATCCCGGCACCGAGGCCGCCTGCGCCAACATCACGGCCATGTGCGGGGACGTGCCGTGGGCGGTGTTGTCGGCCGGTGTCGATCACGAGACCTTCGTCGGTCAGGTCGAGATCGCGATCCGGAACGGCGCCTCCGGCGTCATCGCGGGGCGCGCCTTGTGGAAGGATTGCATTTCGCTTGACCGAGCCGTCACGCAGCATCGCCTCACCACGATCGCGGTGCCCCGCCTGCAGCAGATTCAATCGGTCGTGAAACGCTGCCGCGCCGGACAGGCGCAAGCCGCAGCCTGACATCTCGTTTCGCAAAGGCGCATCCGATGCAGCATAGCGCAACCGCCATCGGCATCGACATCGGCGGCACCAATCTTCGGGTGGGGCGGGTCTCGAGCGGTGGCGAAATCCTCGATTGGGTGGCCGAGCCGATTACGCGCGATCCGCGTGGCCTGCTCGACCGCATCGTCGAGATCTGCCGCCGCTTGGACGATGAGACCGTTGCGGGAATCGGGATTGGGGTGCCGGGCCGCGTCGATGCCCGTCACCGGGCCGTCCTGTCGGGCGGTTACATCGATCTCGCATCGGCCTCGCTCGCCGAGGATCTCGAGGCGGCGCTGGGTAAACCGGTCGTGATCGACAATGATTGCAACATGGCGCTGGTGGCCGAAATCGCGACGGGGGCCGCCCAGGGCTACGACAATGTCGTCATGTTCACGATCGGGACCGGCATCGGCGGCGCGGTCGTGATGGAGGGAAAAATCGTGCGCGGGCGTGCGACGGCCGGCCAATTGGGCCACTTGACGGTGGCGCAGGACGGGCTCGCCTGTGCGTGTGGACGGCGCGGCTGCGTCGAAACCACGAGTTCCGGCACCGCGCTCCGGCGGCTGATCCGAGAGGCGGGTCTGCCGACCAGCACCGTCGTCGAGGATCTCTTCGTCGCCGAAGCGGCCGGGGATCCCATCGCGCGCCGGATACTCGACACCTGGGCGAGCCCGCTCCGCACCGCGATCGACAGCATGGTGGCGGCGGCTGATCCAGATGTCATCGTGCTTGGCGGCGGCCTTGGCGGGGCGGCCCATCGCGCTTTGTCGCGGGCACCGGCCGTGTCGCCCTGGTACCAATGCGGCGTTGTGGCGGCTCAGCTCGGCGACGATGCGGGTGTGATCGGCGCCGCCATCTCGGCTTTGGTCGAACATATGATGGAACCGGAGGCGACGGCCTCGGCTCCCTTTCGAGACGTGGCGGGCCTCGGCGGATGAAAACCGCCATCCTCGTGAATGGCATACCGGCCAGCGGCAAGAGCACGGTCGCGCGTGGCGTCGCGGATCGGCTCGGATGTCCGCTCATGACACTCGATACGATCAAGGACCCGCTCTTCGAGCATGTCGGGGTCGGCGATCGGGAGCATAACCGCATGCTTGGGCGTGCCAGTTATGCCATCATCTTCAAGGCCATCGGGGATTGGCCCGATCCCGCGATCGTGGTGATCGATGCGTGGTTCGGGTTCCAACCCGTCGAGGTTCTGGCCGCCCATCTCGTGGCCGCCGGCATCGGCCGCACGGCTGAGATCTGGTGCCATGCGCCGGCCGACGTCGTGGCCGAGCGCTATCGGGCGCGGCTCGGGACACGCAGTGTGGGTCATCCGGGCGAGGCTTATCTTCCCGAATTGATCGCGCTGAGCGCGCGTGCGACCCCGATTGGAGGTCGTCCTCGTTTCGACGTCGAGACGACGCAGCCGATCCCTTTCGATACGATCATGCCGTGGCTCGACGACGTTGTGAACGACCGGCTGAACAAGGCATGACATGAAGACCGTTGTGACGATCGGTGAGATCGTCGTCGAGATCATGGCGCTCGATCGAGGTTTCGGCTTCGACGAGCCTTTGCGCCTCTCCGGCCCCTATCCGTCGGGCGCGCCCGCGATCTTCATCGACCAGGTGGCGCGGCTCGGCCAACCCTGCGCCATCGTCAGTTGCGTCGGCGACGACGATTTCGGGAGGATGAACCGCGCGCGCCTCGCCGCCGACGGCGTGGATGTGAGCGCCATCGCGATCGATCCGGAAGCCGCGACCGGCAGCGCCTTCGTGCGCTACAGACCGGATGGCGCGCGCGATTTCGTCTTCAACATCAAGCATAGCGCCTGTGGCCGCATCGCGTTGACGGATGCCGGCAGACGCGTGATGGCGGGCTGTGACCACCTTCATGTGATGGGATCGTCGCTCTTCGCACCGGCGATCGTGGCCGCGACCGAGGCCGCGATCGAAACTGTGAAGGAGCGCGGCGGCACCGTGTCGTTCGATCCGAACGTTCGCAAGGAGATGCTGGACCTGCCCGGTATGCGCGAGGCCTTTGGGCGGGTGCTGGCCAAGACCGATCTCTTTTTGCCGAGCGGCCCGGAGCTCTTTCTCTTTGCGGATGCGGCCGACGAGATGGAAGCGGCTCAGGCGATCCTGACCCGGGGGGTCTCCTGCATCGTCGTCAAACAGGGCGCCAACGGGGCCCGCTGCCATGTCGCGGGCCGCGTTATCGACCAGCCGGCGTTCACGGCGCGCGAGATCGATCCGACCGGGGCAGGGGACTGCTTCGGCGCGACCTTCGTGACGGCATGGCTGCGCGGCTGGCCGCTGGAGCGAGCCTTGGCGCTCGCCGCGGCAAGCGGCGCCCGAGCGGTCGAGCGACAAGGCCCGATGGAGGGCGTCTCGACGCTGGACGACCTCGAGCGGCTTGTGGGCGGCGCACCCGCGTCGACTTAGCGCTTTGTCTTCTCACCAGGCGGGTTCGTCCGGGCCTTGTGCCCTCGTGTCGGTCACGCCACTTTCGAAGCTTGGGGATGGTCTCCTGTTCCGGTGCCAGAGAGGCCTGCTTTGCTTTTGATGATCTTCGTGGCCGCGACCTTGGCCTGGGCCGGTCTTGCGTTCTATCTTTCGGCGCGGCAGGTCGCGCATGTGCGTCGCCATCGGGACATTGTTCCGTCCGACTTCGCCGCGACCGTCTCGCTCGACGAGCACCACAAGGCCGCCCATTACACGATCGCCCGGGAGCATCTCGCCCGCGTCGCGACGGTGCTGGATGTCGCCATCTCGCTCGCCTGGGTGTTCGGCGGCATCGGCCTGCTCTATGGGGTCCTCTCGACGATCCTGCCGCCCTCGCTTGGGCGAGGGGTCGCGTTCCTGGTTGCCACGGCCGCGATCGGTACGCTGCTCAGCCTTCCGCTTGCGCTCTACAAAGCGTTCGTGATCGAGCAGCGGTTCGGGTTCAACCGCACCAGCCTGCGCGTCTTCGTGATCGATCGGCTTAAGAGCGCGGTGATCGGGCTCGTCGTTTTCGTGCCACTGCTCTTCGCCGCGCTCTGGGCCATGCGGAGCTTCACCGGCCTGTGGTGGTTGTGGGTGTGGCTCGCCCTGGTCGCGTTGATGATCCTCGCGCCGACGTTTTACGTGCGGCTGATCGCGCCGCGGTTCAATCGATTTACCCCGCTCGAGGATGGAGCGTTGCGGGCCCGCATCGAAGATCTGCTCATCAAATCGGGGTTCCGCTCCTCCGGCCTCTTCACCATGGACGCGTCGCGGCGCACCGCGCATGGCAATGCCTATTTCATCGGCTTCGGTCGATCGAAGAGGATCGTGCTGTTCGATACGCTGCTGGCTAAAAGTTCACCCGAAGAGGTCGAGGCCGTGATCGCCCACGAACTTGGGCATTTCCGTCACCGGCACGTGCTGTTCGGGCTAGCACAGGGAGCTTTGATGACGCTGATCGGCCTGGCGGCCTTCGGATGGTTGTGCAAGCAGGCGTGGTTGTTGCCCGCCTTCGGGATCGAGCAGAGCGACGATGCGTTGCGCCTGTTCGTTTGCATGCTGCTCGCATCGGTGGTCGGGCCGCTGATGTCGCCGCTTGGCAACTGGATCTCGCGGCGCAACGAGTTTCAAGCCGACGATTATGCCCGTCAGGCTGTAGGGGCGGCTCCGATGATCAGCGCCTTGACCAATCTGGCGCGCGACAATGCCTCGACGCTGACGCCCGATCCGGTTTACGCTTTGGCGCATTATTCGCACCCGCCCGTTCCGATCCGGGTGCGTCACTTGCGGGCCGGGGAAGCTTGACCGGCTCCCCGCGATGCTCGGGTGTTGTCTTGCTCGCCGCCGCTCGCCAATCGCCGGATTAGTGGCTGGCCCGCGCAGTCTGATGGTGGTTTGAAACCGCAGCGGTGGCCTGCTGTTCGGTCGGGAAATGGCCGATCACGAGGCCGCCGCGCGAGGTCGCACGCCATGTTTGCTCGTGCTGCGCGACCGTTCCGATCCAAACCTGATTGTCATGGATCATCTGACTGCCTGCGGCCGTCGCGGTCGTGTCGGCTTGGTTTTGCTGGTTCATCGGAGGAGGCCCCTTGTTGAGCAGCATCGACCGAGATCGACCCTGCCAGACTCATGAAAAACCAGAGCACGGCCGTGGCTCGTTCTCTTTGACTGAGATTAAGCCATGATCCGCGCCCGCTGCGCGTGGTGTCGAACGACTGAGGTCGGAGACGGTATCTTCTGTCAGAGGACCGCCGATGGTCAAGGGTTGCGGGCCAAAGATTATGCGCCGACGATCAATCGATGAGCGGCCTTGCCCGCTTATGATCCTGCAAAGGCCGCATCGCGCTGCATTGCAACAATCTGGCGCCTATTTCGTAATCTGGTTACGGCAAGCAATTGGCACACCACGCGAGACAAGCATGACCTCAGAGCAGCCTCTTGAACTTTTTTCGTTCTGGCGCACCTCGGCGGTCTATCGGGTGCGGGTCGCGCTCAGCCTCAAGGGGCTCCAGGCAAAAGAGACCTTCATCGATCTCGATGCGGGTCAGCAACGCAGTGATGCCTTCTTGGCCATCAACCCGCTTGCGGCCATTCCGGCCCTGGTGGTCGCCGGTCAAACGACGCTGACGCAATCGACGGCGATCCTCGAATATCTCGACGAGACAACGCCCGAGCCGCCGCTGTTGCCCGCCGATGCACTTGGTCGGGCGCGCGTCCGGTCCATCGCGGCCATGCTGGTGGCCGACACGCATCCGTTCGTGACGCCTCGGGTCAAACGCTACCTGACCACGACCGGCGGTTTCGACGATGCGGCGTGGCGTGCCTGGCAGATTCAGTGGTTCACCACCGGGCTTCAAGCCGTCGACAAGCGGCTCAGCGCCGAGCCGGAGACCGGTCGCTTCTGCCATGGCGACAGGGTGACTCTCGCGGACATCTGCCTCGCGAGCATCCCGGCCGTCATGCAGGTGTTCAAGATTTCTGTCGCCGATATTCCAACGGTCGACCGGATCGTCGCCTCCTGCAACGCCTTGCCGGCCTTCGCCGAGGCGGACCCCTATAAGCAGGTTGGCGCGCCCGCCCGCTGAACCCATGCCCCTATCCCAACGGGCGATGCCCTTCCTCTCTTTGGATCCCTCGATGACCGATCAGACCACATCCACGCTGTTCCAGCCCTTCGCGCTGGGCGATCTCACGCTGAAAAATCGCATCGTTATGGCGCCGTTGACCCGCAGCCGCTCCAGCGATGCCGGTGTCGTGCCGCCTTATGCCGCCGATTATTACGCGCAACGCGCCACCGCGGGCCTCATCGTGTCGGAGGCGACCAACATCTCGTCCCAGGCGCGGGGTTACGCGCTGACGCCGGGCATTTGGACGCCTGCCCAGGTTGAGGCGTGGCAGACCGTGACCCGCGCGGTTCATCAGGCAGGCGGCAAAATGGTGCTGCAGCTTTGGCATACGGGCCGGATCTCGCATCCGAGCCTGCATGACGGAGATTTGCCGGTTGCGCCCTCCGCCATCAAGCCGGCCGGACAGGCCTTCACGAACAGCGGCATGCAGGATCATGTCGTGCCGCGCGCTCTTGAGACGGACGAGATCCCGGCGATCGTCGAGGATTACCGGCATGCGGCGCAATGCGCCAAGGATGCAGGCTTTGACGGCGTCGAGATCCACTCGGCCAACAATTATCTGCTCGAGCAGTTCATCCGCGACAGCACCAATAAACGCACCGACCGCTACGGCGGCAGCGTCGAGAACCGCCTGCGGTTTCCGCTCGAGGTCGTCACGGCCGTGACGACGGTCTGGGGCGGCGGCGATCGGGTCGGGATCCGCATCTCGCCCGGCACCACGATGCCGGGGGAAGCGCCGCTCGATAGCGACCCGATGGGGACCTACGGGACCTATATCGATGCGCTGTCGGCGCATGGTTTGGTCTACATCCACGATATCGAAGGCGTGACCCAGATGAGCCGCGACCCCAACGGCATCGATTATCCGGCCCTGCGGAAGCGCTTCAAGGGCGCCTATATTGCCAACAACAACTACGATCGTGCGCTGGCCGACAAGACGCTCGAGGAGGGCAATGCCGATTTGATCAGCTTCGGCCGGCCGTTTATCGCCAATCCGGACCTCGTGGATCGTCTGCGGAACGGCGACCCCCTCGCCGAAGCCCCCAAGGCTTATTGGTATGGTGGGGATCAGACCGGCTATTCCGATTGGCCCGGCATGAACGGTCAGCCTAAAGGCTAGCCTGAATCGACCCGGGTTCCGGGTTCAGCGAACCCCGAGGCCCGCCAAGAGACCACCATCGATGACATGATCCGAGCCGGTGATGAAACCGGCTCGCGATGATGCCAAAAAGGCGATGAGATCAGCGACCTCGTCGGCCTCGCCGATCCGGCCGATCGGATGGGCGGCCCCAAACCGGGCGAAGACCGCCTCCACATCAGCCTCGGGTCCGTCGAGCGTGCGGGCCGCGAGTTCGAGGATGGGCGTGCGGACCGAGCCAGGGCTGACCGACAGGACACGGATGCGATCCCCGGCGAAATCGAGAGCCATGGCGCGGGTCAGCGCGTGGATCGCACCCTTTGAGGCCACATAGGCGGCCACGCCCTGCTGGCAGGCATGGCCCTGAACGCTCGACACGTTGACGATCGCACCGCCGCCGCGCTTCCGCATCTCCGGTACGCCGAAATGCGCCGTGAGGTGGATCGACCCGACATTGACGGCCAGACAGCGGGCAAAAACCTCTGGGCTCGTCGTCACCGCATCACCATAGGGATGCACGGCCGCCGAATTGACCACGATGTCGAGGCCGCCGAAGCGCGTCACGATATCGGCCATCGCGGCGTCGACCTCTTGCGGAACGGAGACGTCGGTCCTGCGAACCGCGATCCCCGCGTCGACCAGAGCCACATTGCCGATCTCGTCGATGCCGAGGGCCAGAACGTCGGCCCCGAGCGCGGCGAACCGCAAGGCTGTCGCGCGCGCGATCCCGGTGGTGCCGGTCACCAAGGCTATTTTGCCGTTGAGTTCGATCATTGCGTTCGCCTCGCTCCAGCCCGGTCCCTTGGTGCTCGCGCGCAGAAGTGCCTCAAGCTTTGGCACGGTTCAAGCGGCGATGCGTATGTCGGCTGCAACGCATGCGTGTTTGTCGTCAAACCTTCATCGGGAAAATCTAAGGCAGATCGGTCGGTTTCGGCCGTCAGTGTGAAATTGCGTTTCCGTGGATCGTGGCCTGTGGACGGTTGCGTCGGCTGAAACATCGAGGACAGGCCATGCTCGCTGCTCTGACGGCCGGTTCCACCGCAGCTTTCGTTCTGATGATCGGCTGTCTCATCCTGGTGCTGGCTTTCGAGTTTTCCAACGGCTTCCACGATACGGCCAATGCGGTCGCCACAGTCATCTACACCAAATCGCTGAAACCGACGGTTGCGGTCGTCTGGTCCGGCCTGATGAATTTCGCCGGCGTGCTGCTCGGCGGCATCGCGGTCGCCTATGCGCTCGTGGAACTCATTCCGCCGGATGTGCTGTCCCCGCCCGGAGGTGGGCTGGCGATCGGCATGCTGGCGGCGCTGTTCGTCACGGCGCTCGTCTGGAACGTCGCCACCTGGGCGTTTGGCATTCCGAACTCGAGCTCGCATGCCTTGATCGGCGCTCTCGTCGGTGTCGCGATCGAGAATGCGCTGGTGCGCGGCCGCGACCTGCACAGCGGCGTCGACTGGAATCAAGTGTGGAGCGTGCTTCTCTCCCTTTTGGTCTCGCCCGTTCTCGGCTTCGTCTTCTCGCTGCTGCTCTTCTACGTCATCAAGGCGCTGATCCACGACAAAGCGCTCTACACGGTGCCGGAGGAGGGCAAGCCGCCGGTGTGGTGGATGCGCGGCTTGCTCATTCTGACCTGCACCGGCGTGAGCTTTTCGCATGGGACGAATGACGGGCAGAAGAGCATCGGCCTGATCATGCTGACCGTGATCGGTCTCGCGCCCGCCATCTATGCGATCAACCAGGACATCAAACCCGAGGCCATCCAACATCTGTCGCAGGCCATGCCGCAGGCCGCCGATCTGATCGGGCGGTTCGGCGACGACCAGAAGCAACTCGGTATCGAGGCCGCCAAAAAGCTCGGAGAGACCTTGGGCAAGGCCAAGCAGATCACCGACATCCCGGATGCCGAGCGCATCGCGACCCGCAACGATCTTAACCGCACCATCTCCGAACTGCATACGGTCAGCGAGACCAAGGAGGCGCCGGACGACGCCAAGAAATCCGCCAAAAGCATCGGCAAGGACCTGTCCACGGCGGTGCAATATGTGCCGTGGTGGGTGCGAATTCTGAGCGCCGTGTGCCTCGGCCTTGGGACGATGGTGGGCTATAAACGCATCGTGGAGACGCTCGGCGAACGCATCGGCAAGGAGCATCTCGTTCCGGCGCAGGGCGCATCCGCCGAATTGGTCGCCGCCGTGTTGATCGGGGGCGCGGGCATCACCGGTTTTCCGGTGAGCACCACCCATGTGGTGACGGCCGGTATCGCCGGTACGATGGTGGGTTCCGGGTCCGGTATTCAGCCTGCAACGCTGTGGCAGATTGGCACGGCTTGGCTCCTCACCCTGCCGGCCACGATGCTGATGTCCGGTCTCATTCTTTACGTTCTCTCGTAAGCGGTCCCGCTACGCCAAGCGGCGTTGGGCAGGTGGCCCATGCTGCTCCTTAGGATGGGCAGCGAAGGTCGGGTCAGGACGATGCCGAACCAAGCTATAGCTCAGCCCCTGTGACACCCTGTCGTCGCAACGCTTCCGTTCCAAACTCGTTCTGGAGCCGGGAGTTCAGCTATGGGTCTCGTCCTTTACGCGCTCAAATTCCGCATCTCGTTCTATGTTCTCTCGGTCCTGATCGTTCTGGCCGGGGTCGGGGCCTGCATCGTCATGCCCAAAGACGTTTTGCCGAATGTCGACATTCCGGTCGTCATCGTGGTGTGGACCTACAACGGTCTCGACACGACCGATATGACCCAGCGGATCACGACCTATAGCGAATTTTCGCTCTCCAATAACGTCAACAACATCCGCCGGATGGAAAGCACGACCATTCCGGGCACCGCCATCGAGCGGGTTTATTTCGACCAGAACGTCAGCGTCGACCTCGCGATCGCCCAAGTCGTTTCGGCTATGAATTCGATTCGCGCCGCCATGCCGCCTGGCGTTCAGCCACCCGTCGTCATGCGCTTCTCGGCGTCGTCGGTGCCGGTCATCCAACTGTCTCTCTCGTCGGCGGTCGAAAGTGCCGCCAAGGTCTACGACTACGGGCAATATCGTATCCGGCAGACCCTCACGCAGGTGCCGGGCGCGACATTGCCCAACCCCTATGGTGGCGCGCCGCGTCAGGTGATGGTGGATCTCGACCTGCATGCGTTGCAGGGCTACGGACTGACCCCAAACGATGTGGCGAGCGCCATGACGGCGCAAAATCTGACTGTGCCGTCCGGCCTCTCCAAGATCGGCGAGACGCAATATCCCATTCGGCTCAACGCTTCGCCCGATACGGTGGACGCGCTGAACGACGTGCCGATCAAGGTCGTCAACGGTTCGCCCGTTCTGGTCCGCGATGTCGCCCATGTGCGCGATGGATCGCCACCACAACTCAATATCGTACGGACGGACGGCAGCCACTCGGTGCTGACCACGATCCTGAAAAACGGCAATGCCTCGACGCTGACGGTCGTCAATCTGGTCAAGCAGTTCCTGCCGCAGATGCAAGCGGCGGCCCCCAAGGGCCTTTCGATCAAGCCGCTGTTCGATCAGTCGGTGTTCGTGTCCGGGGCAATTTCGGACGTGATCCGGGAAGCGCTCACCGCTGCGGCCCTCACGGGCCTGATGATCCTGCTGTTTCTGGGCTCATGGCGCTCGACCCTGATCGTGCTCGTGTCGATCCCGCTCTCGATCCTGACATCGCTCGCGATCCTCGCCGCCTTGGGCGAAACCATCAACATCATGACGCTCGGCGGTGTCGCCCTGGCGGTCGGTATCCTGGTCGATGATGCGACCGTCGCGATCGAAAATACCTACCGGCTCATGGAGGAAGGCGAGAGCTTCCGCGACTCCGTCGTCGACGGCGCCACGGGGATCGCCAAACCGGCCCTCATTTCGACCCTCGCGATCTGTTCCGCCTTCGTGTCGGTGTTGTTTCTGACCGACACGCCAAAATATCTGTTTACGCCCCAGGCGCTCGCGGTCGTGTTCGCCATGCTGGCCTCCTACCTGCTGTCGCGCACGCTGGTGCCGATCATGATCGATGTGCTGATCCGGTCGGAATATGCGGCCAAGCATAAGGGGAAGCTCGAGGACGAAACCGCGAGCAAGACCCAGGGCGACGTGCCGGCGACAAACACCGAGCCGACCGATGAGGATGACCGCCCCGGCGTCCTGGCGCGGACCGGATCAGCCGTGGTGCATGGGCTGACCCGGCCGTGGGGCTGGATCAAGCGGATGCTGGCGCGACCGGCCTCGGCCGTCGGGACATTCTTGTTCCGCTGCCAGGCCGCATTCGAGCGTGGGTTCACCCGGTTTCAACGGGGCTATCTCGGCCTGCTGAACGGCGTCATGGACAATCGGGTCGTGACCTTCGCCGTCGTCGGGGTCATCTTTGTGGTGAGTGCCGTCCTGTTCCAATTCGTCGGCCAGGATTATTTCCCGCAAGTCGATGGCAGTGGCATGACCCTGCATATTCGGACGCGACCCGGCCTTCGAATTGAAGCCGCCGAACAGACCTTCGCGGCGATCGAACAAACAGTGCGCCAGCAGATCCCAGCGCATGATCTCGGGCTGATCCTGGACAATATCGGGCTGCCGGCCAGCAACTATAATTTCGCGTTCGGCGATGGATCCTTCGTGTCTTACAACGACGGACAGATGCTGATCTCGCTCAACGAGGGGCATGCGCCGTCATCGGTTTACATGAAGAAGCTGCGGGCCGTGTTGCCGCAACTCTATCCAGATACCCTGTTTTACTTCCAACCGTCGGATATGATCACGCAAATCCTCGATTTCGGCTTCATCACGCCGATCGATGTTCAGGTGAACGGGCGCAATCAGCAGAAAGATCTCGAGGTCGCCAGGACCATCGAGCGTCGGATGCGAGCGATCCCCGGAGCGGCCGACGTGCATATCCAGCAGATCACCGATGCCCCTGAATTTTTTGTCGATGTCGACCGAAAGCTCGCTTCGGAGCTCAACCTCACCGAACAGCAGATCGCCAATGCGATGAATATTTCGCTATCCGGAAGCTATCAGGTCAATCCGAACTTCTGGACCGATCCGAAGACCGGAATTCCCTATCAGCTTTGGGTGCAGACGCCCGAATATCGGAATGCCTCGCTGTCCGACCTGCAGAATACACCCCTGCTGGTGAGCGGCACGACTGGGATGGGCCAGCAACCGCTGGTCAGCCAACTTTCTAGCGTGGCCACCCTGCGGCGTCAGCCTGAGCAGACGATGGTCAGCCATGTGAATACCCAGCCGACCTATGACATCTATGCCAGCGCCCAAGATCGTGACCTTGGCGCTCTCAAAGGCGACATCGCCAGGATCGTCGAGGAGGAGCAGGCGAAGCTTCCAGCACCAGACAAGATCACCGTTCGTGGTCAGATCGAAGCGATGGACAACTCGTTCCAAAGCATCGAGATCGGTTTAGGGATTGCGCTGATCGCGGTCTATCTGCTGATGGCGATCAATTTCCAGAGCTGGGGTGACCCGTTCGTGATTCTTTGCGCGCTCCCGGTGGCGTTCTGCGGCATCATTCTCAGCTTGTTTCTGACGCAGACCACCTTTTCGATCCCCTCGCTTTTCGGCGCGATCATGAGTGTCGGTGTCGCGAGTGCCAATTCCATTCTGCTGGTGACCTTTGCGCAGGAGGAGCGACAGCGAACCGGTTGCTCCGCGCGCGAGGCCGCCATGAAGGCGGGCGAGACGCGGCTTCGGCCGGTGCTGATGACCGCGGGTGCGATGTTCGTGGGCCTGATCCCGATGGCGATTGGAATCGGCGAAGGCAGCGAGCAGAATGCGGCACTGGCCCGCGCGGTGCTCGGTGGTGTCGCGGTTGGCACCTGTTCGACCCTCCTCTTCGTCCCATTTCTCTATTCGATTCTGCGGCGTGGTAAATTCGAGCCTGTCAGGGATTACCGATGAGCGACCGTCAGCCCGACCCCTCTGCCGCCATGAGCGACGACGATACCCGTGAGAACGAGCGTGGCGCGGATCAGAGCTTTCACGCTGAGGCTCGCGAACACGAATCCCATCACGCGGCCGAGGATTGTGAGCCGGATCACGACGACAGCCATCATGATGGCGTCGAGACGTCGGGAGACACCGTGCCGCGTGAGGTCGACCCCAAGCCTCACCGCGAGGCGAAGCAGGAGGCGGGCGAGGCGAAGCGCGACGGGCATGAGCCCTCAGACGAGCCACCACCGCCGATGCCGTCGAAATGGCCGTTCATCATCGCGGGTTTAATCCTCCTGGTGTTGATCGCCTGGTCTGGCTACGGTCACTGGCAGCAGCATCAGGACGCCTTGGCGACACAGCAGCAGACCGAGGATCGTGTCCCTGACGTCAAGACCGTCGAGGCCAAGCTGATGGATGAGCCGGTGCCGCTGATCCTTCCCGGCCAGACCGAGGCTTTCGACAGCGCCAGCCTGTTCGCGCGTGCGACGGGCTATGTGGCCGAGCGAAAGGTCGACATCGGATCGCGGGTCAAGAAGGGCGATCTGCTGATCCATATTGCGGCGCCCGATCTCGATCAACAGCTCGCCCAGGCGCAAGCGCAACTCGGGCAGACCCAGGCCTCCCTCGGGCAGGCACAAGCACAAGTCGCTCAAGCCGATGCCAATTTGAACCTCGCCAAAGTGACCTTTGCCCGGACCAATACGCTGACCCAGCAGGGCTACGAAACGGTCCAAAATCACGATAACCAGCAAGCCAATCTCACCAGCCAGCAGGCCGCGCTCGAGACGGCCAAATCCGGCATTCGCGTCGCCGAAGCCAACATCAAGGCGCAGGGCGCGACCGTCGATCGCCTCAAGGCTCTGGCATCCTTCGAGGATGTCGTGGCGCCTTTCACCGGGGTGATCACGGCCCGCAATGTCGATGTGGGTGACCTGTTGAACGCCGATACGGCAAGCGGCATGCCGATGTTCACGATCGCTCGCGACGACGTGTTGCGAGTCTCGGTCTATGTTCCGCAGAATGGCGCGATCGGCATCCATGAAGGGTTGCCGGCGACCATCACGGTCCCGCAACTGCCCGGCCGCCTGTTCAAAGGCTCCGTCGCGCGGAGTTCCGTCGCCCTGACGGCCTCGTCCCGCAGCCTGATGGCCGAAATCGATGTGCCGAACCCTGATGGAGCGTTGCGTCCCGGGCTTTATGTGACGATCAACATCGCGGTTCCGCGTGCCCAGAGCGAAGTGGAGGTGCCGGCCGAGGCGCTCATCTTCAACCAACACGGCATGCAAGTCGCCGTTTTAGATCAAGATTCCAAGATCCGGATGCAGCCAGTCACGATCGATCGCGATCTCGGCACGGCGGTCGATTTGAGGGATGGTCTCAAAGGCCATGAGCAGATCGTCGTCAGCCCACCGTCCATGCTGCAGACCGGCTCCAAGGTTAAGGCGACGCCGCAGAAGCAGGAGCAGGATCAAGGTGGGCAGCCGGCCCAATCCCAGCCCGCAAAGACGAAGGGTGGGCAGGATACCCAGGCGCAAACGGAGGGCGCAGATCACTCGCAAAATCCGTCCCAGAACGCGCAGCCGCAAAACAAGCAGGCCAAAGTCGAGACGCGTCAGAAAACGGACTGACGCTACGGAGCGCTGAGCGACGGGTCTACGCCGAGCGAGGCGAGACTCGGCCCGGGATTGGCGCGATAAGTATAGGTCGGCAGGATAGACGCTGATGCCGCATCTTGAGCCGGTGTCGCGAGTGCCGTGACCGCATCATGCAGCGGCGACAGCACACAGACCGGATCGGTGTTGCGCGCGTCTCCGGTCAGAGCGAAGGCCTGGCACCGGCATCCGCCGACATCGACGGTCTTGCGCACACAGGACCGACACGGCTCCTGCATCCAATCCGTGCCGCGATACGCGTTGAACGCCTCCGAGGATGTCCAGATCGCCGCGAGCGAGGCCTCGTGAACGGTCGGAAAGGTGAGCCCCGGCAATGTTTCGGCCGCATGGCACGGCAGAACTTTGCCGGATGGCGTGACGTTCAAAGATCGCATCGCCCACCCGCCCATGCAGGCCTTGGGGTATCGCGCATGATAGTCCGGCACGACATGGTCGATCACGATCGTACCGGCATGAACCGTCTTCAGCCGCTCGATCTCGGCGACGGCGACCTCCGCCTCGGCCCGCGACGGCATCAGCGCATCGCGATTGACCGACGCCCAACCGTAATATTGCGTATGCGCGATCTCGACCCGCCGCGCACCAAGCCGGATCGCTAACGCGACCAAGTCCGGCGCACGCGCCACATTGGCGCGATGGATAACGGCATTGACGGTCAGGGGCAGCCCCGCCGCCGTAACCCAAGCGGCCACCTGCTGCTTTTTCGCGAAAGCACCGGCATAGCCAGCGATGCGATCGGCCGACGCGGGATCGACATCTTGGACCGAAAGCTGGACGTGATCGAGACCCGCATCCGAAAGGCGCTCCATGCGATCTTCCGTCAACCCGATGCCGGACGTGATGAGGTTCGTGTAAAGCCCGAGCTTGGCGCAATGGGCCACCAGATCGACGATGTCGCGCCTCGCCAGCGGTTCTCCACCCGACAGATGAATGTGCAGCACACCGAGCGCGGACGCCTCGGAGAAGACGCGCATCCAGGTTTCCGTGTCGAGCTCGCCAGACCTGGCGTCGAGCGCCAACGGGTTCGAGCAATAGGGGCAGGCAAGCGGACACCGATGCGTCAGTTCGGCCAGCAGACCGAACGGCGCGGGAGGTGGCGCGACCGTCATGAGTCGATCATCCGCTTGTCGTGAAGGCTCGTCGCGGGCCGGAGCATGACCGAGGCGGGCGGGTGAGAACGACGCGCCGTCATGAGTCGAACATCCGCTTGTCCTGAAGGCTCGTCGCGGGCCGGAGCATGACGGAGGCGGGCGGGTGAGAACGACGCGCCGTCATAGGTCGAGCATCCGCTTGTCCTGTAGGCCCGCCAGCATGGCGCGGACATCGGTGTCGATCCGCGCGCGGTCCGCCGCGAAGGTCGTCGCGAGGTCGTCGACGATGGCCGTGATTGTGGCGATGCCGGTGCAGCGTTTCAGCACCTCGACCGCGACCGCATCGAGCTTGAGGATTCGTTCTGGCGCCAGCAACGTCCATTCACCCCGCGTCTCGTCGTGGCGCAAGCGCACGCCCCGCGGCAGGTGCGGTTTGGCGTCGTCAGGCAGAGCGGTCGAATCGGTCATGCGGCCTGCGTCTGGTTGCCGGTCGGTTGCCATGCGCCCGGCGGCGGCGCGCCCTCGACATAGGCGGTCCACAAGCCATCGAGTTGCAGCCACAGCACATCACATTTGAAGCGAAGGGCATCCATCACGGCGTGCTGCTGGTCTGGCGTCCGCGCCTCGCGCGTCACGAAATCCAAGGCGAAATCGCTGTCCCGTTTGGCCTGATCGGGACGGGCCGTAAAGTAGGCCAGCGTGTCGCGGCTGACAAAATCATAATGAGCCAGCATGCCCGACACCCGTTCCGAGATGATGGCGGGCGAAAACAACTCGGTGAGCGAGGACGCCACGGCTTCGAGCAGCGTCTTGCTGCGGCAGAATTCGACGTAAGCCTCCACGGCAAACCGCGTGGCCGGCAGGATAAAGCGGGCCGATACCACATCGTCCCGATGGAGCCCGAGACTGTCGGTCAAGCGCAGCCACCGCTCAATGCCGCCGTCACCCTCCCGGAGGCCATCGTGATCCTCGATCCGCTTCCGCCACTCGCGCCGCTGCGCGGGCTCGATCATCCGGGTCAGCACCGTCGCGTCCTTGATCGGGATCATCGACTGATAATAATAGCGATTGAGCGCCCAAGCCTGGACCTCGCCGCGTGTGCATTGACCGTCGTGCAGCCGACGATGAAACCGATGCAGGCTGTGGTAGCGGTCAGCGCCGATGCGGCGCAGTTCAGCCGCAAACGCGTCCGGCGCGAGGAAGCTGCGATCGAGAGCGACGGGGTCGTGCATCAAAGCATGATCTCCATCCCGTCGTGAGCGACATCCCACCCGGCCGCAGTGACGACGGCGCGTTCGGGCGAATCCTCGATCAAAACCGGATTGGTGTTGTTGATATGGATATAGACCTTCCGGCCGAGTTTCACACGGTCGAGGGCATGCAGCGATCCAGCCTCGCCACTCATCGCAAGATGTCCCATCCGAGCGGCGGTCTTCTTCGATAAACCGAGGGTCGGCATTTCATCGTTCGTAAAGGTGGTGCCGTCGAACAGCAGCAGGTCCGCGCCATCCAGCCGCTGTGCCAGTCCGTCCGACACATCGGCGCATCCCGGCACGTAGAAGACACGTTTGGCTCCATCGCCGATCTCGAGGCCGATCACGGTCTCGGTTTCCTCGCCGAGCGCGACATGCTCGGTTTCGAGATAGAGCGGAACCTTGCCGGGCACCGCGAAGGGCCGAACCGTCAGGCCAAAACCGGTCTCGATGGGGACGTCCAGTCGGAGTGGCTGCCGCGTGACGATCGCGGGGTTCAGCACACCGAACAGCGTCGCGGTCGACACCTGAGCGAGGGTCGTTTCCGTTCCGTAGAGCGTGAAGGCATGCCCCTCGCGGAGGCACAGCAGCCCGGCGAGATGGTCGACATCTCCACTGGTCAAGACCACGCCTTGGATCGGCGAGTGACGGCCGGGATGTTGTGGGCGCAGGGCCGAGGTTTGCAGAATTTGCTGCCGGAGGTCCGGTGAGGCATCGAGGATCAACCAGTCGACATCATTCGCCGTCAACGCGAGGCTGGTTTGGGTGCGGGCGCGAACCCTGTCGCTTCCGTCCCAGGCCAGACGGCATACGGGGCAAGCGCAATTCCATTGAGGAAATCCGCCGCCCGCCGCCGACCCGAGAACGCGAACGCGCATCGCTTTTTACCGACCCGCGTTCACGTCGATTGACGGGCTCAGAAAGCAGCCGACTCGTAGCTCGTGACTTCCATGCCGATGCAGACTTCGGTAACGACGGGGGTGTTCCAGGCCATGATGGTCTCCCTTGATGCTTGTTATCAAGCAAACCGTCCGGGCCGCATTCGCGCGGTTGGATTGCTTCAGTTTGCCAACGTCGAGGCTAGCACCGCGGTTCATGGACGCCAAGACGATTCGAAAGGGGAACCGTCGCAGGACAGAACTGTCATGGGCCGGTCGGATTGAGCAAGAGCTCGAGCCGCTCGACGATCGCGGGCGCGTCTCCCGCGAGATGCAGGATTTTCTGGCGGGACGTTGCGCCGGACCGAATCGTGATGTCGCGCTTGCGGAGGTTCAGCGCAGCCGCCAGCGCCGCGATCAGGCTCGCATTGGCGGCTCCCTCGACCGGAGCCGCCACAAGGCGCACCTGAACGGATGCTCGTCCATCGGCATCGACAACAAGGCCATCGATTCCGGTTCGTCCGGCGCGCGGCGTCACCCGAACCGACAGTCGGACGCCGTCGCCATCGCTCGAAAAAGCGGGTGCAAAGATTTGACGATCGGCCTTCAAAACCATTTAGTCTCTCTTGGAACTCGTCTGGCGGTTGCCGGTCGGCCAGCAGCATCCCGCCATCTCCCCTTTGCCGAACGAAGGCCAGACCCTTTCATGTCACGAGCTATTCTTGTCCAGGCCGATCTCCTGGCATCGCGCCTGTCGCGAGCCTTCGCCGAGGCGGGCGCCTCGGCGCCTGCGGGAGCCGCCGCGACCCGCGCGCTGATGCATGCGTCACGTCTTGGGGTCGATAGTCACGGCGCGCGTCTGGTGATGGTCTACGACCAGAAGCTCCGCAACGGGCGGGCCAACCGGAACCCCGTTGTGACGGTTCGCCGGACGGCGGCCGCCGCCGCGATCGTCGATGGCGACAATGGCCTTGGGGCGCTCGCAGCCTATCGGGCGATGGAGCTTGCGATCGAGATCGCGCGGGAGAGTGGCATCGGAGCCGTCGGCGTCGTGCGGTCGCATCATTACGGCGCCGCCGGTGCTTATGCGACAGTCGCGGCCGAGGCTGGGCTGATCGGCTTCGCGACCACCAATGCCGACAGCATCGTGGCGCCATTCGAAGGCGCGCAAGCCTTCCACGGCACCAACCCGCTCGCGTTTGCGGCGCCGGTCGCGGGGCAAAAGCCCTGGCTGCTCGACATGGCGACCTCGTCGATCCCGTTCAATCGCGTGCTGCTGTACCGGTCGCTCGCCACGATCCTGCCCGAGGGTGTCGCGGCCGACCGGCAAGGCCAGATGACGCGCGACGCAGAGGTCGCCGAAATGCTGATGCCGCTCGGCGGCGCGGGCTATGGCTTCAAAGGCGCGGCGCTCGCCGGTGTCGCGACTCTCTTGTCCGCCATCCTGATGGGCACCACACTCGACCATGCCATGATCCCGATGGTGGGCACGCCGGATCTGCAAACCCCGCGCAACATGGGTCACTTCGTGATCGCGATCGATCCGGCCTTCTTTGCCGGCAAAGCGATGTTCGACAAGGGCATGCGCTCTTATCTCGACGCGCTTCGGGCGGTGCGGCACACGGACAGTGGTCATCCCGTGATGGCACCGGGCGATCGTGAATGGGCTGTCGAGGCCGAGCGGCTTCGCAACGGTATCCCGATCGATCCCGATACCGCAGCCTTTCTCAAGATCGGGGCGGACGGAACGCCGACCGATTGATCCGACACAGCTTTACCGATGGTTTCGCTCATGGATGTCCAAACAAGTTTACCGGCGAGCGACCGTCTCGCCGCCGCTCTGGCGGCGCTCCGCGATCGCTTCGGACAGCGGATGTCCTTATCCTTGGCGCTGCGCCAACAGCACGCCAACACGACCTGTTATCTGCCGAACGAGCCGCCGGACGCCGTGGTGTTCGCGACCTCGACGGCGGATGTGCAAGATGCGGTTCGCATCTGCGCCGCCCATGCGGTGCCGATCATCCCCTATGGGGTGGGCACGTCGCTCGAAGGGCATCTCAATGCGCCGCAGGGCGGCGTCTCGATCGATCTGTCGGGCATGAATCGCGTGCTGGCCGTCAACGCCGAGGATCTCGATTGCGTGGTCGAGCCGGGCGTCACCCGCAAGCAGCTCAACGAGTTTATTCGCCAGCAGGGGTTGTTCTTTCCGATCGATCCGGGCGCCGATGCCTCCATCGGCGGCATGGCGGCGACGCGTGCGTCGGGCACCAATGCGGTGCGCTACGGCACGATGCGGGACAATGTGGCGGCCCTCAAGGTCGTTACCGCCAATGGCGACCTCATCACGACGGGCTCGCGCGCCAAGAAATCCTCGGCGGGTTACGATCTGACGCGGCTCTTCGTCGGGTCCGAGGGCACGCTCGGCATCATCACCGAGGTCACGCTACGGCTGCACGGCCTGCCCGAAGCCATCATGGCGGCGGTCTGCCCTTTTCCAACCATCGCGGCGGCTTGCGATACGGTGATCGCCGTCGTGCAATCGGGGCTTCCGATCGCCCGCATCGAATTGCTGGATGAGGTGCAGGTCCGCGCCTCGAACGCTTATGCGAAGCTTGATCTGGCCGAGGTGCCGACACTCTTCCTCGAGTTCCACGGCACCGATCGCGCCGTGCAGGAACAGATCGAGCGCTTCGTCGAGATCGCGACCGAGTTCGGGGGCGCCGCGCCGCAATGGGCCAGCAAACCAGAAGACCGCAGCCGGCTCTGGCAGGCCCGACATGACGCCTATTGGTCGGCGCTGCCGCTGCGGCCGGGGGCCAAGATCATCGCGACCGACGTTTGCGTGCCGATCTCGCGCCTGGCCGAATGTGTGACCGAGACCAAGCGCGACATCGAGGAGATGGGTCTGATCGCGCCGATCGTCGGTCACGTCGGCGACGGCAACTTCCACACCAGCGTGATGATCATGACCGAGGATGCGGCCGAAATGGCGGTTCTGAAGCGCTACATGACCCGGTTGATCGACCGCGCTCAAGCGATGGGCGGCACCTGCACGGGCGAGCATGGTGTCGGGCAGGGTAAGCGGCGATATCTCGAAGCCGAGCATGGCGCCGGAGCCATTGCGGTCATGCGCTCGATTAAACAGGCCCTCGATCCCCAGGACATCATGAACCCTGGTAAGGTGCTGCCGCCTCGCTGAAGACTGGCCAAGGCGGCGCGATCGTCTTAGTCATAGTGTCATAACGCCTCACGGCAAACGATCATCAGGAGGACCCCATGTCGCACGCCCTGCAGTTCTATATCGACGGCGCTTGGGTCGATCCCGTCGTCCCGAACGTTCTCGACGTCATCGACCCCTCGAGCGAAGATGCGTTCGCGCAGATCTCGCTGGGCTCGAAAGCCGACGTCGACAAAGCGGTCGCGGCCGCCAAACAGGCCTTCCGGACCTTCTCGCGCACCACCCCGGCTGAGCGTTACGACCTGCTGCAGCGGATCATTGCGGTCTACAAGACCCGCAGCAAGGATCTGGCCAACGCGGTGTCGCGCGAGATGGGCGCGCCCCTCGATTTTGCTCTGAACAGCCAGGTCGGCATCGGCCTCGCGCATCTTGAGAAGATCGCGGCTGTCCTCAAAGATTTTTCGTTCGAGCACCGCAAAGGAACCTCGCTGGTCGTCAAGGAGCCGGTCGGCGTCGTCGGACTGATCACGCCCTGGAACTGGCCGCTAAACCAGATCACCTGCAAAGTCGGTCCGGCGCTCGCGTCCGGTTGCACCATGGTGCTGAAGCCGAGCGAAATCGCGCCGCTCGACGCGATCATTGTCGCGGAAATTCTCGAAGAGGCCGGGGTGCCGAAGGGCGTGTTCAACCTCGTCAACGGCGATGGCCCGACAGTCGGTCAGGCGTTGGCGAGCCATCCGGATGTCGACATGATGTCGTTTACGGGGTCGACCCGCGCCGGCATCCTCGTGGCCAAATCCGCCGCCGATACGGTCAAGCGGGTGCATCAGGAGCTTGGCGGAAAGTCGGCCAACATCCTGTTTCCGGACGTTGATTTCGCCGATGCTGTCGCGAAGGGCGTTGCTGGCTGCTTCGGCAACAGCGGCCAGTCCTGCAATGCGCCGACCCGCATGTTCGTGCCGCGCGATCGCAAGGACGAGGTTGCGGCTTACGCCAAAGCCGCCGCCGAGACCTTCGTGGTCGGTGCGGCCGACGCGCCCGGCACCAAGCTCGGCCCGGTCGTGAGCCAGATCCAATATGATAAGATCCAGGGCCTAATCGAAGCCGGCATCGCCGAAGGCGCAACGCTGCTGGCCGGTGGCCCGGGCCGCCCTGGTGGTCTCAATCGCGGCTATTTCGTTCGCCCGACCATCTTCGGCGACGTCACGCCGGACATGCGGATCGCTCGCGAGGAAATCTTTGGCCCGGTTCTGGCGATCCTGCCCTATGACACGGTCGATCAAGCGATCGATCTCGCCAACGATACGGTCTACGGCCTCGCATCCTACATCCAAGCCAAGGATCTCGGCAAAGCGCGGGACGCGGCGAGCCGGATGCGGACCGGGAACGTGCATATCAACTACCCGGCTTGGGACGCGGGCATTCCGTTCGGCGGTTACAAGCAATCGGGCAATGGCCGCGAATATGCGGAATATGGGCTCGAGGACTTTCTCGAGATCAAAGGGATCCTCGGCTACGAAGCCGCCTGAGGACGTGTCACGGCGCGTCGGTCCGCTCGATGGTCGCCGACGCTTCTTTGTCGAGAAGGGCGCGCTTGCGTTGCACGCCCCACCGATAGCCCGATAGCGCGCCATCGGTGCGGACGACGCGGTGGCAGGGGATTGCCACCGCGATCGCGTTTGCGCCGCAGGCTCGCGCCACCGCCCGGACCGCCTGAGGAAGCCCGATGCGCCGGGCGATCTCCGCGTAGCTCGCGGTGCTGCCGACCGGAATGTCCCGCAACGCCTGCCAGACCCGCTGCTGAAACGCCGTGCCACGCACATCGAGCGGTAGGTCCAGCGCCGTCGCGGGGCCGTCGACCAAGCCCACCACGGATGCGACGATCGCCTCGAAACCTTTGTGGCCGCCCATGAGGTCGGCTTTCGGAAACCGATCCTGCAAATCGCGCGCGAGCTGGTCGGGATCGTCCCCGAGCAAGATCGCGCAGATGCCTTTCAGGCTTTGCGCCACCAGGATGGAGCCGAGCGAGCATTCCCCGATCGCGAAATGGATCGTCGTGTCGGGTCCTCCCGCGCGGAAGACGGTCGGGGTCATCCCCAGCATCTCGTCCGACGCGGCATAGAAGCGTCCATTCGAGTTGAACCCCGCATCGTAGATCGCCTCGGTGACGCTGGCGGAACCATCAGACAGCCGGTCCCGCACCCGCTTGGCGCGATGGGCGCGTCCATAGGCGCTCGGCGTTACGCCGGTCGTGGCCTTGAAGATCCGATGAAAGTGGAAGGGGCTCATGGCGACGGCATCGGCCAAGGCCTTGAGCGAGGGAAGGTTTTCGGCTGTCTCGATGATGCGACAGGCCTCGGCTACCCGCGCAACCTGCTGCGTCGCCAGGGAGATCGTGTCGGGGCGACAGCGCAGGCAGGCCCGAAAACCCGCCCGCTCGGCCTCGGCGCAGGTGGTGTGAAAGGTCACATTTTCGGGCTTCGCGAGTCGGGCCGGGCAACCCGGGCGGCAATAGACGCCGGTTGTCCGGACCGCGTAGACGAAGGCTCCGTCCTGCGAAACGTCGCGCCGAACGATCGCGTGCCAGCGCGGGTCTTCGGCGGTCGATACCATCGAGGTCGATGGGACTGTGTCGGCTGACATGGCGGTCGAAAGGCTCATGGCTTTTCCTCTCCTGATCATGTCACGATTTAGGCTGTCCGGTCGTCGTCCCGCACTCCGGTGCTTGCGGTCAAATCGACAAGACGGCGCTGTCGCGCCGGCGTGATGTCGTCACGGAGCGGTCCTCCGTCGCGGTCGGGCCGGTCACATGGGCGATCGCGGCCAAGAGTTCGTTTTGCCGGAACGGCTTGGCGAGCCGCGGCAGCCGGGCGCCCTCCCATTCCTCCTGCAGCAATTCGGCATAGCCGGTCGCCAGGATCACGGGCAAATCGGGATGGCTCGTCTGGAGGTGCCGCGCCAGTTCGAGCCCGGTCATGCCCGGCATCGCGTGATCCGTCACCACGAGGTCGATCCGTTCATGGGGGTCGTTGAGGACCGCCAGCGCATGCGCGGCTGAATCGACCTCGATCACGGCATGGCCCAAGTCTTCGAGCATGGCGGTCGTTCCGGCGCTCACCAACGTGTCGTCGTCGACCACCAGAACGGTCAGCAAGCGTTCGGCTTCGTTTGGCACCTCGAGCCGTTGCTGCATCGCCGCGAAGGAGCGGTCATCCGCAACCTCGCGAATCTCCGCCTGGGGCAGCCACAAGGCGACCGTGGTGCCTTTGCCAACCGCGCTGGACATCTGCAGGGCACCGCCCGATTGTGCCGCCAAACCATGCACCATCGACAGACCGAGCCCGGTGCCTTTACCCGGTCCCTTGGTGGTAAAAAACGGTTCGCTCGCCTTCGCAAGCGTTGCCTCGTCCATCCCCGAGCCGGTATCGGTGACCTTGATGCTGACATAGGGCCCGGGCGCAAGGTTCGGTTGCAGTGGATCGCGCACGGCCCTCACGCTCTCGTTCCGCGCCACGATCGCGATCGAGCCGCCCTGCGGCATCGCATCCCGCGCGTTCACGCAGAGATTGAGCAGCGCGAGTTCGAGCTGGTTCGCATCGACCCGCACGATGGCAAGATCCGCCGGCACATCGCGCGAGAAGACCACACTCGGCCCAACGGCGCGTTTCAGAAAATCCTCGATACCCCCGATCAGCGCGCCCGCGTCCACATCCTGCGGCTCCAGATCCTGCCGCCGCGCGAAGGCAAGCAGCCGCTGGGTCAGGGCCGCGCCCCGGTCCGCGCCCTTCATGGCATTGTCGACCAGCCGATGGGCGCGCGCGTCCTCGGCTGGAAGCCGCTTCTTCAACAATTCGAGGCTGCCGATGACCGCCATGAGAAGGTTGTTGAAGTCATGCGCGACGCCGCCGGTCAATTGGCCGATCGTGTCGATCTTCTGTGCTTCGAACAATTGCGCCAGCGCGATCTCGCGCTCACGAGTTCGTTCCTCGATCCGATGTTCGAGATCCTCGTTCAGATGTTTGAGCGCGTCTTCGGCCAGCTTGCGCTGAGTGATGTCGAAGGTCACACCGCTGAGCCGAACCACCCGTCCTTCCTGGTCGAAGCTCGGCGCCGCTCCGGTGATGCACCAGCACGTTGCCCCATCAACGGGTCGCAGGATGCGGAATTCGATATCATAGGCGGCCCGATGCTTGATCGCATGCGCCGCGCCGCGTCGCATCAGGTCGAGATCGTCGGGATGGACCAGCGCCATCACACTGTCAACGGTCGGCGCGAAGGTCTTGGGATCGACCCCGAAAATGCGGTATTGGCCCTCGTCCCACTGATGCGTTCCGGTCGCGAGGTCCCAGCTCCACGACCCCATTCGCCCCGCCGCGAGCGCGAGATCGCGCCGATGCTCGCTCTCGCGCAGGCTGGCGGTCGAGGCTTCGAGCGCGGCCGTCCGTTCGTCGACGCGGCGTTCGAGTTCCGCGTTCAGGCGCTCGAGATCCCGCGTCTTGCGGAATAATTCGGCGAAAATCTTGACCTTGGCGCGCAGCACCTCGGGCACGACCGGCACCGGCACGTAATCGACCGCACCCGCCTCGTAGCCGCGCAACCGGTCGAGGTCGGTCACCTGGATGGCCGACACGAAGATGATCGCGGTCTTCTGAAAGCGCGGGTGTTCGCGCACCATGGTGGCGAGCTCGAAACCGTCGAGTTCGGGCATGCAGACGTCGATCAGAATGACCGCGACCTCGTTCTTGAGCAGTTTTTCGAGCGCTTCGCGTGCCGAATTCGCCTTGATCAATGTCTCGCCAAGCTCCGCGAGAATCACCTCGTAGCTGAGCAGCTTGGCGGGCTGATCGTCGACCAGGAGAATGTTGATCCGATCCGGCGTTTCGAGGTTCACGTCCAAGCGCTCCGATTTCGTCATCGATGCAGCCACATCCGCAGCGCTGACAGCAGTTGTTCGGTGTTGACGGGTTTCGCCAGATAGTCCGACGCACCCGCTTCGAGGCACTTCTCGCGGTCGCCCTTCATGGCCTTGGCGGTCAGGGCGATGATCGGCAGGCGGCGCAGCGCGGGGTTGGTGCGGATCACCTGCATGGTCTCGTAACCGTCCATTCCAGGCATCATGATGTCCATCAGCGCGATGGCGATGTCGGGTCGGGTCTCGATCCAACCGATCGCCTCGCTGCCGGTGGTCGCGGTCAGGACCTGCATGCCACGGCGTTCCAAGACGCTCGAGAGCGCGAAAATGTTGCGCGCGTCGTCGTCCACGAGCAGGACCGTCCGGCCTTGCAGGTCTTCGTCCGACCCGTGCAGGCGTTCCAGCATGCGCTGTTTGTCGGCCGGCAGATCGGCCACGACCCGGTGCAGGAACAAAGCGGTCTCGTCGAGCAGGCGCTCTGGCGATTCGACGCCCTTGATGACGGTCGTGCGGGCGAAGCCGTGGATCAAAGCGTCTTCATCTTCCGATAGCGTCCGGCCGGCAAAGACCACGACCGGTACGCCACTGATCCCGGTATCGGAGCGGATGCGGTTCATCACCTCGAAGCCGGACATATCGGGCAGCGCGAGATCGAGCACCATGCAGTCGATCGACCCCTCGCGCAGCGCCGCGATGGCGCCGGCGCCGGTCGCGGCCGTCACGATGTCGATATCATCATGCCCGAGAAGGTCGGTGACGCTCGTCCGGTCGCTCGCCCCGTCCTCGACCACGAGCAAGCGTCTGCGGCGCGGTGCCGCGAAGGTCTTGATACGCGCCAGCGCATCGCCGAGCCCCTCGCTCGACGTCGGCTTCGACATGAACGAAAAGGCACCGCGCGCGAGCCCATGCTGTCGGTCATCATCCAGCGTCACGATTTGGACCGGGATATGCCGGGTCGCCGGATCCTGCTTCAGGTGGCTGAGGACCGACCAGCCCAGCATGTCGGGCAGGAAGACATCGAGCGAGATCGCCGTGGGCTGGTAGTCACGCGCGAGCGCGATGGCGTCGGCGCCACGGGTCGCCATGAGGATCTTGAACCCCTGCGCGCGCGCCACGTCGCCGACCATCCTGGCGTAATGGGGATCGTCTTCGACGATCAGCAGCACGCTATCGTTGGTCTCGAGACGCTGCCGATCGTCGTCCGGCGCGGTCTCGGTCGAGCCCGGTCTGTCGGCCAGCCGCGCTCCTGCCCGGATGGCGATTTCGGCGACGCGCGCCGCGACCGTATCGGTGCCGGACAGTGACGGGTTCGCGTCCGTCGCAGTGGGATTGGCGAGGGCTCGCACCGGGATCGCGGGGGCTTCGAACGCGCGCGGAAGATAGAGCGTGAACGTGCTGCCGACGCCCGGCGTGCTCTTCAATTGAATCTCGCCGCCGAGCAGATTGGCGAGTTCGCGGCTGATCGCGAGGCCGAGCCCCGTGCCACCATATTTGCGGCTGGTGCCTGCATCCGCCTGTTGAAACGCCTCAAAGATGATGCGCTGCTTCTCGGGAAGAATGCCGATGCCGCTGTCGCTGACCTCGAAGGCCACGATCGAAGAGGCATGTTTCAACACGGGGTGGTCGAGCATGCCGCCCCCTTGGAGCGGGAACACCCGGAGGGTCACTCCCCCCTGCTCGGTGAACTTGAAGGCGTTGGACAACAGGTTTTTCAGCACCTGCTGAAGCCGCTTGGAATCGGTGATGATGCTCTTGCCGAGATCGGGCGCGAGATCGAGCGCGAACGACAAGCGGCGCCGTTCCGCCTCGTGGCGGAACGGGCGGGCCATGATGTCGAGCAGGTTGCCGACGAAGATCTCTTCCGCCTCCACCGACGTGGTGCCGGATTCGATCTTCGAGAGGTCGAGAATATCGGTGATGAGGTTGAGAAGGTCGGTGCCGGCGCCGTGGATCGTGCGGGCGAACTCGACCTGCTTGCCGCTGAGGTTCTGGTCCGGATTCTCGCTGAGTTGCTGGCCGAGGATCAGGATGGAATTGAGCGGCGTCCGCAACTCATGGCTCATATTGGCCAGGAACTCGGATTTGTATTTCGACGTCAGGGCAAGCTCCGCCGCCTTTTCCTCGAGGGCGCGACGCGCCTGTTCGATCTCCTGGTTCTTGGCCTCGACCTCGACATTGCGTTCGGCGAGCTGCTGCGCCTTCTGTTCCAATTGCTCGTTGGTCTGCTGCAATTCGCGCTGTTGGGTCTGCAATTCACCGGCGAGCTGCTGCGACTGGGTCAGAAGCCCCTCGGTCTGCATGGTCGCCTCGATGGAGTTCAGCACGATTCCGATACTGGTCGTGAGCTGTTCGAGGAAGGACATCTGCAGCGCCGTGAAGGCGCCGAGCGAGGCGAGTTCGATGACGGCTTTGACCTGCCCCTCGAACAACACCGGGAGCACGATCGCGTTGCGGGGCGCGACGCGGAACAGGCCCGAGCCGATCGGCACGACATCCGGCGGCATTTCGGTGATGACCATGCGGCGTCCGTTGCGGGCGCATTGGCCGATCAGGCCCTCGCCTATGCCGAGCCGAGCGCGATGCCCGCTCGATCCGTCATCTGCATAGGCGGCCAGCAGCACCAACCCGAAAGCGGCGTCGTCGCGACTTTCGACCTGATAGATGACCCCGTGCTGCGCGCCGACAAGCGGAGCCAGCTCGTCGAGCAACATTCGGCCGACGGTTTCAAGCTCGCGTTGGCCCTGCAGCATATTGGTGAAACGCGCCAAATTCGTCTTCAACCAATCCTGTTCGGTGTTCCGGTCCGTCGTGAGCCGGAGATTGCCGATCATCGTGTTGATGTTGTCCTTGAGCTCGGCCACTTCGCCGCGCGCCTGAACCTGGATCGAGCGCGTGAGGTCACCCTTGGTGACGGCGGTCGCGACCTCGGCGATGGCGCGCACCTGCGTCGTCAGATTGGCGGCCAGCAGGTTCACGTTGCCGGTCAGGTCCTTCCAGGTTCCGGCGGCGCCGGGCACGTTGGCCTGTCCGCCGAGGCGACCCTCGACCCCCACTTCGCGCGCCACGCTGGTAACCTGATCGGCGAAGGTCGCCAGCGTTCCGGTCATGTTGTTGATGGTCTCGGCCAGCGCCGCCACCTCGCCCTTCGAGGCGACCGTCAGGTTCTGCTTCAGGTCGCCGTCGGCCACGGCCGTCACGACCTTGACGATGCCGCGCACCTGTTCGGTGAGGTTCGCGGCCATCACGTTGACGGTATCGGTCAGGTCCTTCCAGGTGCCGGCGACGCCGGGCACGGTCGCCTGTCCGCCAAGCTTGCCTTCGGTGCCGACCTCGCGCGCGACGCGCGTCACCTCGCCCGCGAAGGCGTTGAGCTGGTCCACCATGGTGTTGATGGTGTTCTTGAGTTCGAGGATTTCGCCTTTGACGTCGACCGTGATCTTGCGCGAGAGATCGCCCCGCGCCACGGCGGTCGTGACTTCGGCGATGTTGCGGACCTGCGTGGTGAGATTTGCGGCCAGCAGGTTGACGTTGTCGGTCAAGTCCTTCCAGGTTCCAGCCACACCCGGCACGGCCGCCTGTCCGCCGAGGCGACCTTCGGTGCCGACTTCGCGCGCGACGCGCGTCACCTCGCCCGCGAAGGCGTTGAGCTGATCCACCATCGTGTTGATGGTGTTCTTGAGTTCGAGCATCTCGCCTTTGACGTCGACCGTGATCTTGCGCGACAGGTCGCCGAGCGCCACCGCGGTGGTGACTTCGGCGATGTTGCGCACTTGGCCGGTGAGGTTCTGGCCCATCGAATTGACGTTTTCGGTGAGGTCTTTCCAGGTGCCGGCGACGCCGGGCACCTGAGCCTGTCCGCCGAGCTTGCCCTCCGTGCCGACCTCACGCGCGACGCGCGTCACCTCGGAGGCAAAGCGGTTGAGCTGATCCACCATGGTGTTCAGCGTTTCTTTGAGTTGCAGGATCTCGCCTTTGACGTCGACCGTGATCTTGCGCGACAGATCGCCGTTGGCGATGGCGGTCGAGACTTCGGCGATATTGCGGACCTGCGCGGTCAGGTTGCCGGCCATGGAGTTGACGCTGTCGGTGAGGTCCTTCCAGGTGCCGGCGACGCCTGGCACGATGGCCTGGCCTCCGAGCTGCCCTTCGGTGCCGACCTCACGCGCGACGCGCGTCACCTCGCCTGCAAAGGAGCGCAACTGGTCCACCATCGTATTGATGGTCTCCTTCAGTTGTAGAATTTCGCCACTGACATTGACCGTGATCTTCTTGGACAGGTCGCCCTGCGCCACGGCGGTCGAGACTTCGGCGATGTTGCGGACCTGCGCGGTGAGGTTCCAGGCCATGGAATTGACGTTGTCGGTCAGATCTTTCCAAGTGCCTGCGACGCCTGGGACCTCGGCTTGGCCGCCGAGCCGCCCTTCCGTCCCGACTTCGCGCGCGACGCGCGTCACTTCGCCCGCAAAACCATTGAGCTGGTCCACCATCGTATTGATGGTCTCTTTCAGCTCCAGGATTTCGCCGCTCACGTTGACCGTGATCTTCCGCGAGAGATCGCCGCGCGCCACGGCAGTCGTGACCTGCGCGATATTGCGGACCTGTGCGGTGAGGTTGCCGCACATGGCGTTGACCGAGTCGGTCAAATCCTTCCAGGTGCCTGCGACGCCCGGCACGATGGCCTGACCGCCAAGTTTACCCTCCGTGCCGACCTCTCGGGCGACGCGCGTCACTTCCGACGCGAAGGAGCGCAACTGATCCACCATGGTGTTGATGGCTTCCTTCAGTTGTAGAATTTCGCCCCGCACATCCACGGTGATCTTCTTGGACAGGTCACCATTGGCCACAGCGATCGTCACGTCGGCGATATTACGGACCTGCGCGGTCAAGTTCGAGGCCATTGAATTGACGCTCTCGGTCAAATCCTTCCAGACGCCCGTGACCTCGCTGACCTGAGCTTGGCCGCCGAGTTTGCCGTCGGTGCCGACTTCCCGCGCGACGCGCGTCACTTCCGAGGTGAAGACGCTGAGCTGTTTGATCATCGCATTGACGATGGTGGCGGAGCGCAGGAACTCACCGTCGAGCGGCCGGCCATCGACGGCGAGCGGCATGGTCTGCAGCAGGTCGCCTTTGGCGACGGCCGAGATAGCGCGCGTCACGGCGGAGGTGGGCCAGAGAAGATCGTCCATCAACGTGTTGACGGAGGTTTCCATGCCGCCCCACGCCCCGTCCGACAAACCGAAGCGCACGCGGGTCCGGGTCTTGCCGTCGCGTCCGACCACTTGCCCGACATGCTCGAGTTGCTGGGCCATGCGCTGGTTCGCAGCCGCAATGTCGTTGAACGTATCCGCGACCTTGCCGGCCAGCCCGGTATGGTGGCCTGAGAGGCGAACGGAAAAATCGCCAAGCCGGAGCGCGTGTAAACCGTCCAGCAGTTCCTCGAGGTCGAGCGCCAGAGGCAGCCGCGCCGACGTGGTGTCGCCCGTCTGCAGGGCAGAGCGGCTGTCATCGCCAGAAGGCGCCGGATCGAGGGACGGCTCGTGGCTCATCGGTTCGTCTCCGTCTGCTCATCCATGCCTCAGCGCTTCGACGCGCATTTATCGCGATGGATAGCCGATATCGTGCGACGCCGCCACGCGCCGATGCGCCGCCCGCGTTGACGCGGGCCGCTGCCGCGTCGATGCCGTCGGGCGCGGCGAGCCGATGTCTCGACGGTCACGGCGACCGCGGCGTCGGTTCAGGCTGGCGAACAGCCCTTCTGGCGTTGTTTGGCGACCCCGATCTTGCGCAGTTCGGGGGTGAGATCGGGGTTGCTGAGATAGACCTTGTAGTAGCTGCAAAGCTCCTCGCTGGTCATCTTGTCGATCGGCTTACCCGGATCGTAGAAGGGATTGTTCTTGTCCGATTGGCACCCCGAAAGCGCCAAGCCACTGGCGACGACGAGAAGCGGAACGATCCTTCGCATGTTCGACCTGTCCTTGGGGCGCGAGACGGAGAGAGGTGCGCCAGCGTCGCTAGCTGAAAATCGGCGCGCCGTCGAGGTCGATAGGGCCGAGAACCGCGATCGGTCTTGTTTGCGCGCTGAAATTAACGGCAGCGAGACCATTCTGCTTTATGTTAGGTTCTGTAGCCGCTGCAAACCTCGATCGGAACCGAGCATGCAAGGAGATCAGGGCTTCACTCCGACGGCCGTCCGGGAGCCCTCCAATCGGCTTTTGACGATCGGCTATACGGTTGCGCTCGGTCTTGTGGCGTTGATGGCGCTGGCGTCGCACGTGACGCTCAACCACGTGCTGCACGAACACGAGGGCGCGGCATCGGTCATCAACGTCAGTGGGCGCCAACGCATGCTGTCGCAGCGGATCGCCGGCTTTGCGGCCGAAATGGCGTTGAACGTTCCAGGCGCTCGCGGCGAGTTGCTCAACGCGGCCGATGAATTCGAGAGGTCGCATCGCAACCTGATCCTCGGCAACGAGGCATTGCATCTCCCCCCGGCGCAGACCCCCGAATTGCGCGCGATCTATTTCGAGGGGGACCATCCACTCGATGCCTCCGTCAAGGTGTTCGTGGCGCGGGCGAGGCAACTCGCCGACATGAAGCTCGACGACCCCGCCCGTGTGGATGAACAGGCGCATCTCTTCGCCGAGGCTCGCGAGCCCATTCTGACCGACCTCAACGCCGTCGTGACGGCGCACCAGCGCACCAGCGAGGCGCGATTGAACATGCTCGAGCGCATGCAGACCACCTCGCTGATCGTCATCCTCATGACCCTGATCGTGGAAGCGCTCATCATCTTTCGGCCGATGGTGCTGCGGATCGCGCGCTATACGCGCGCCCTCAGCGTCATGGCGGCCACCGACTATCTGACCAACACGCTCAACCGCCGCAGCTTCAGCGAGCGGGCCAAGGCCGAGTTCGACCGTGCCGCCCGCAATGGTCGGCCAATCTGCGTGTTGGCGATCGACGCCGATCGCTTCAAATCGATCAATGACACCTATGGGCATTCGGGCGGGGATGCGGTGCTGAGGGCACTCGCGCTTGCGATCTCGCAAAATCTTCGTCCGTCTGACTTGTTCGCTCGTATGGGCGGCGAGGAATTTTCCATCCTGCTGGCCGAAACGCCCCTCCAGGGCGGTCTGGCGACGGCTCAGCGTCTGAAAACGCTCGTCGAGGCGTTGAAGGTGCCATTTGCGGGCAAGCTGATCGATTTCACGATCAGTATCGGTGTGGCGGAGCGGGGCGACGGCCACGAAACGCTGGAAACGGCGATGAGCCGAGCCGATGCCGCGCTCTACAGGGCCAAAGCAACTGGCCGCAACCGGGTCGAGGCGGCCCCACCCTCGGTTTCGCCCATGCCGGATCGCAACGATTATGGATCAAGGCTCGCTCAGCCTGCGAGGTAAATCGTTAGACCGATCCGGGCTCTCAATCCCCAACGATTGACGAGAAACGGTAAAGCAACGCTTAAGCCTTGATCTTCTGGTTCTTCAAAGCTTGTTTTTCTTAAACGCGCTGCCGCGGTGGATTTACAACGCGAATGCTTGAATGTGCAGGTTCAGACCGGAACCAGGGTTCGGCCGCAGAGTTAACGTGGCGATCCGAGAACCCGAGAGCCAAGCGCATGACCCTGCAAAATAATCGTCCCGACCACGTGAACGACCCGGTGACACCCGAGGCGGCAGCCCCGACCTCGGTCATCGAGACTTTGAAGGATCAGGCGGCGCAGGCAGCCGATGACGCCAAGGGATCGCTGACCGCTATGGCATCCGATGCGCGGGGCAAAGTCAGCGATATCGTCGACAGTCAGAAAAGCGCCGGCGCCGAGCATCTGTCTCGCTTTGCCAAAGCGGCGCAGTCGGCCGCCGGCGAACTCGATGAGAAGAATCCCCAAGTGGCTCGGCTCGTGCGCGATGCGGCGTCGTCGATCGATCGTTTTGCCGACGATCTTCACCACCGTGACCTCCGCGACGTGCTGGAGCAGGTGACGACCTTTGCTCGGAAGCAGCCGGTCGCGTTCTTCGCAGGCTCGGTGCTGGCCGGGTTTGCGCTCGCTCGTTTTCTGAAAAGCGATGCGCCCCCGGCATCGACCCGCACCGCGACTCCCCCCGCGACTGAGGTCTGAGACGCACGAGCGAGGTGTTGCGATGAACGAAACCCCCATCACGCGGCCATCGACCCCGGGGCTCCTGGCCGATGCACTGAGCCACATGACGACCTTGTTCGAGAGCGAAATCGGTCTCGTGCGACGTGAGATCAGCGAGAAGATCACCCAGGCGGTCACCTCGATCGGGGTTCTCGTTGCGGCGGCGGTGTTGATGCTCTCGGCCCTGATCCTGCTGCTGCAAGGGGTCGTGGAGCTTTTGGTTCAGTCCGGAATGCGACCATCGTCGGCCTATTTTCTGGTCGGCGTGGCGATCGCGATCCTTGGCGGCATCGCGGTCGCCCTCGCGCTGCGTGGCCTATCGGCCGCCAAGCTCGCCCCGGTCCGCACGATCACGCAGCTTGGCAAGGATGCTCAAGTGTTGAAGGAACAGGTGAAATGAGCGCGTCGACCTCGTCTTCCGCGTCCGATGCCGAAGCCCACGCCGAACAGGCGCGTGCCGGCCTCGTCGGCACGCTCAATCAACTTCGCGAAAACCTCAAGCCGGCCAATATGGTCGAGGAGGTGATGAACAACGCCAAGGTTGGCGCGTCGACCATCACGGACCAGCTCTGGGAGACCGCGAGAAAGAACCCGGTTCCGGCGCTTCTGATCGGCGCCGGTGTCGCCATGATCTTTGGATTTGGCCAGCGGGCCGCATCCTCGAGCCGACCGCAGGGTTGGGCTTCGGCGCCGGACGGAAGTCCAAGTGATCGATCGATGGTTGGACGTGGCAGCTCCACTCCGAACGATCTCGGACCTCTACGCGCCCCATCGCCGAGCGTGTCGACCGGCAGTGCGTTGCGGACGTCGCTGAACGACAGCCGCGACCGCGCCGCAGGGCTGATCGCCGACGCGCGTTCGCACCTGTCATCACTGACGGCCAGCAGCACCGATGCTGCGACGGCCGGCATTAAGCGCAGATCTACAAAGGAGACCGACATGTCGAATTTTCGTTCACGAGACCGCCTTGGGTCGACGCTGACGCGCCTGATCGACGAGCAACCCCTGGTCCTGGCCGCCCTCGGTTTGGCAGTCGGAGCGGCCATTGGTGCCGCCGTTCCGTTGACCGAGGCTGAAAACACCCTGATGGGCGAAAGCAGCGGCTCGGTTCGCGACGCCGCTCAGGAGATGGCACGCGAGCGCTACGAGCAGTTGAAGTCAGCTGCCGGCCACGCCGTCGAGGACATCAAGCAAAGCGCGGCCGATCATGGCGTGTCGACCGATAACCTGGCCGATCTCGTCCATGACGTCGCCGACAAGGCCAAGACGGCCACCTACGAGGCTGGCCAGACAATCGCGCCCTGATCGCATAACGAATGGCCGGACGCGAGAGTGTCCGTTCAATCCTGGCCGGGTTCGCCGACGAGCCCGGTCGCCGCGATTGCCGACATGATGGCTTTTTCATCTTGATCAGAGGTGTCGCCGGATGCTCCGACGGCCCCGAGCAAAAGACGGTTTTGATCGTAGAGCAGAACCCCGCCCGGCACGGGGACGAGATCCCCGCCGACTGCGTGAGTCACGGCCGCGATAAAGAAAGCCTGGTCGACCGCGCGCTTGCCGAGTGACCGCGACCCCATCCCCAGCGCCAACGCGCCATAGGCTTTTCCATGCGCGATCTCGAAGCGCTTTAGGGAGGTCCCATCCTCGGCCGCGGCGGCTTTGATGGCGCCGCGTGCATCCAGCACCGCAATCGCCATGGGCTTGAGGCCGCTCTTGCGCGCGGCGTCGAGAATCGCGGTAACGAGCGTCTGGGCTGTTGTGAGAGTCAGGGTCATCGATGGGTCAGCTTTCGTCGGTTGCGAGGGTGAACTGGTTTGGAGCGGAAGCCTGCCGAGTACAACCGGAAGCTTTTGTCAAAGCACGGCGGAGCCGGCCGAGAGTTCGGTTCTGAGCGCTCGTGCCGCTTTGGCCAATGCCGGATCGGAGCGGCGACGCGGACGGGGAATCTCGACGTCGAGCGTCGCGACGAGCCGTCCGGGCGAGCCGGCCAGCACGATGACCCGGTCGGCCAGATAGACCGCTTCATCGATGTCGTGGGTCACGAACAGAACCGTTGTCCCGGTAGCGGCCTGGATCCGCTGCACCTCGTCCTGGAGCGTTTCGCGGGTTAAACTGTCGAGTGCCGAAAACGGCTCGTCCATCAACAGCACGCCCGGGTCGATCGCGAGCGCGCGGGCCAGCGCCACGCGCTGGCGTTGCCCGCCGGATAATTGGTGCGGCCAGCGCCCGCCGAGCGCCCCGAGCCCAACAAGATCGAGCATCGCCTGCGCGCGCGCGCGACGCTCGTTGCGCGATCCGCCGCGTCGCTCCAGCCCGAACGCCACATTGGAGAGAACACGACGCCAGGGGAGGAGACGCGCGTCCTGAAAGACGAGGCCGATCGGCGCGCGCCCGTCCCGTGTCGGCGCGATCGTGACGGTCCCGCCGCTCGGTTGCGCCAGTCCGATCAGCACGCGGAGAAGCGTCGATTTACCGACCCCGGATTCGCCGACGATCACCAGGATTTCGCCCTGGCGCACGCCGAGCGTCAGCCGATCGAGCACCGTGGTGCGGATGCCGTCGCGCTCGAACGCGAGACTGACATCGCGAATGTCAATGATGGCCGACGCGTCGGTTGCGCTTATGGCCGCCATCGGAGAACCCAGCCTTGCAGCGCCACGAAGGCGGAGTCGAACAGACCATAGAGGCCGGCCATCGTGAGCATGTAGACGATCACGATATCGGTCGCGAGAAGGCTGGAGGCTTGCATCATGCGCTGACCGACGCCCGGAACACCGAAGATCTCCGACGCCACCACCGACATCCAGGCCTGACCAAGTGCGGTTCGTAACCCAACCAAAATGCCGGGCGTGGCGGCCGGCAGGATGATCTTGACCAGCAGGCTCGGCAGCGTCCGAAATCCGAAGGCCTGCGCCACCTCGACGAGATCGCGATCGACCGCGCGCACGGCCCCGAGCGTCGCGAAGAACACGATCCAGAAGACGCCGATCGCGATAATGAAGACGGCAGCCGATGGTTCGACCCCGAACCAGATGATCGCGAATGGCACCCAGGCGAGCCCGGGGATCGGGCGAAGCAAGCGCACCACCCAGGCCGTGAGATGCTCGACCCGCGGCAGCATGCCGGCCGCGAGACCAAAGGCAATGCCGGCGCTCGCGCCGATCAGCAGCCCCACGACATAATGGGTGAGGCTCGACAGGACCGCGACCGGCCACACCCCAGAGGCGATCTCGCGCCAGAACACCACCGGAATGGTGCTGGGCGGCGGCAGGAACAGCGGGTTGACGAGGCCGAGGCGCGGCGCGGCTTCCCAGACGCAGAGAAAGACGAGCAGACCCGCTGCCGCCAGCGCGGTCGAGCGCAGCGGCGTCGTCGTTGCGGACGACGTCATGCTCAAGGCGCGATGGCTTTCTCATAGAAGCGAGGATCGAACAGCCCGTCGAGCGAGACATCCTTGTCGAGTGTGCCGATCGAGACCTGGAAGGTCTGCATGGCGCGGGTCGCATCGATGATGACACGCGGATCGGCGACGAATGTGGCGGCCGGTGAGGTCAGCGCCTTGCGGATCGTCGCGACGTCGGTGATGCCTTTGCCGAGCGCCGCTTCCACGAACGGCGCGGCGCGATCCGGGTCGGCCTTCAGGATATCGGTCGCTTTGATGACGGCCGAGACAAGGCTCTGGACCGCCTCGGGATGGGCTTTCTCGAAGCCGCCGCTCACGGCCACGACGGTGCCGGGCTGGTTGGGGAACATGACGCCGCCAAGGGCGATCAGCTTGATGCCTGGGTTGCGGCTTTGCACGATGGTCAGCGCCGGTTCGCGGATCGAGGCGCCATCGACTGCGCCGGTCAGCACGGCCTGCTGGGTCGCGTCGATCCCCATCGGCACGATATCGGCATCGGTCTTCGCGGTGCCGGTCGTGGCCCATAACCAATGTTGCAAGGTGGTGTTCGGCACGGAACCGGGCGGCTGGGTTGCGAGCCGTGCGGGCTTACCCTCCTTGGCCCGGAAGGCCTTGAAGGCGTCGGCCGCGCTGGTGCCGGGGGTGAAGTAAGCCGCAAGTTTCGGACTGGCGACGAACACCATCTCTTCGATCGCGGTGCTGGCCACGACCGTGACGTCGATCCCCTTCTGCCGGGCGACCGCCAATGGTGCGACGCCTGCCACATAGACGTCGATCGTGCCCGATGCGAGCGCCTGGATCATGTTGGGGCCGGACTCGAAGGTCGTGAAGGTGGCGTTCAAGCCGCCCTGTTTGAGCAGGCCCTCGCCATTCGCCACGAAGATCGGCGACGCGCCGATCACCGGGATGACACCGATCCGGACCGGAATGGCATCCGCCGCATAAGCGATCGTGGCCGACAGCAGTCCGGCCGCGAGGCCGAGCACGAGTGACCGCAAGCCTAGCATCGTCTTCTCCCGCACTGTCGCTCGCTCCGGCCCGACGGCACCCTGTCGAGCGAAAGATCAGCGACCTCAATCACAGCCGCCTCGCCGGCACAAGCCGCAAAGCCGATCGCGCCGCGTTCGACGCACATGCGGCCGTTGTCTTGCCGCCTTGTCGCTGCAGCCTGCGACCGCTTCTTCATCCGCAATCGTTGTGTTCCATTACCCATTCACGGAGAAATAGGCGGCCGCGTCGCTCGCCTCTCTGGCCAGAACGCCGCGCGGGGCGTTACGGTCGTCAAGGAAACAGGGTCGGCGGTCCGAGTTTTGTCCGCTCCGCATCAGTCAGAAAGTTCGCCCGTGAGCGTTGTCGTCTCCCCCGTTCCGATCGCGGTCGCCAAGACCGGCGTGCCTCTGACGTTGGCGCCGATCGTGCCTGAATGGGTCGTCTCCGGTGCTCCGGTGGCGCGCAACGCCATCCTGTCCCATTCCAAGGACTGGACCGCCTTCACCATGGAGTGGGACTGCACGACGGGCGAGTTCGACTGGTTCTACGATCTCGATGAGACGGTCCATATCCTCGAAGGGTCGGTGATCCTCGATGACGGGCATGGGCCGGCGCGGCACCTCGGCGTCGGCGACATCGTCTTTTTCCCGGCCGGATCGCGCGTGCGATGGCGCGTCGAGACCTATGTGCATAAGCTCGCGTTCTTCCGGCAGCCGTTCCCGAAGGCGATGAGCTTTGGGCTGAAGGTCACGCGCCGCCTGAACCGCATGGCGCGCAGCGCGCTTGGTCGTGCGCCCGCCTCCAGCGGCAAGGCGAAAGGCGTCGCCTGAGGGCGTCGCCCGGCCGACCGCAGGGAAAATCTTGAACCCGTCGTGTGTTTGCGGCATGTCGGATCGTCTTGGCCGACAAGACGTCTTGGCCGCGATGAAGGGTTCGACGTGAGCGACGGCACCATCGACAACGTCTACGGTTTCCTGCCCGATACGCTCTTTGCGGCCGCGCCCGACGCGGTGCAGTTTTCGCCCCTCGTGCCAGGCGGCGCGGCGCTCGACGACAAAACGCCAGGATCGCTGCAGAGCCTGACGATGCTGGCGCCGCCCGGCACGATCGAACGCCGCTACGCCATGGCGTTGGCGCTTCGGGCGCTTGCCCCCGGTGCGCCCTTCACGATCCTGGCCCCGAAAGACCGCGGCGGCTCGCGCCTCGGCGATGAGCTGCGGCATTTCGGCTGCGACGTGATCGACGAAGGCCGCCGCCATCATCGAATCTGCACCGGTATTCGCCCATCCGAGGTGATCGGCCTTGATGACGCCATCGCCGAAGGTGGACTGCGGCGGATCGAGACGCTCGGCGTCTGGTCGCAACCCGGCGTGTTCAGTTGGGATCGGCTCGATCCCGGCAGCGCGCTGCTGATTCAGCATCTGCCGGCCTTGAGCGGGCGCGGCGCCGATTTCGGCTGCGGCATCGGGATCCTAGCCAACGCCGTGTTGACCTCCCCGAAGGTCACGCATCTCGACCTCATCGACATCGACCGCCGCGCGATCGCGGCCGCCCGCCATAACGTCGACGATCCCCGCGCGACGATCCGGTGGGCGGATGTGCGTCGCGGCCGGCTCGCCGATCTGACGCAGCTCGATTTCGTGGTCATGAACCCGCCCTTCCACGATGCTGGAACGGAGGATCGCTCGCTCGGTCAGAGCTTCATTACGCGAGCCGCCGAGGCGCTACGGACGGGTGGCCGCTGCTGGCTGACGGCCAACCGCCACATGCCCTACGAGGCGGTGCTCAAGCCTCTTTTCAAGCGAATCAACGCAGTGGCCGATGCGGGAGGCTACAAGATTTATGAGGCGCAGAAGTGAGCAAGCCGCCGGGCGCGATGCGCGTCGACCGGATGCTCTCCAATCTCGGCTATGGCTCGCGCCGCGAGGTGAAAGGCATGGTTTGGGCCAGTCGCGTCGTGTTGGACGGCATCGCGCTGGACGATGCTGAGCAGCGGATCGCGGTGACGCCCGATCTCACCGCCCGCATGACCGTCGATGGTGCGCCGCTCGACCCACCACAGGGTCTGGTGCTGCTGCTGAACAAGCCGCTCGGCGTCACCTGTTCGCATAAGGAGGCGGGACCGGTCGTCTATAGCCTGCTGCCGACCCGCTGGCGGGGGCGCGATCCGGCCATATCCAGCATCGGCCGGCTCGACAAGGAAACATCGGGCCTGCTGCTGATGACCGACGATGGCGATCTTCTGCATCGGGTGATTTCGCCCAAGGCCCATATCGCCAAGCGCTATCGGGCGACGCTGGCGCGACCGCTGCGCGGCGACGAGGCCGCGATCTTCGCGGCCGGCACCCTGATGCTCGAGGGCGAAACCAAGCCATTGCGGCCGGCGCTGCTCGACCCGCTTGATGGCACGACCGTGGCCCTGACCATCACGGAGGGGCGCTATCATCAGGTCCGCCGCATGTTCGCGGCGGTCGGCAATCACGTCAACAAGCTCCATCGCGAGCGCATTGGCGCGCTCGGCCTGCCGGACGATCTCGCGCCGGGGGCTTATCGGGTGCTGGATGCGGCCGCGATCGACGCGGTGTTCGCACCACCCGAACGAGTTTAGGGTTTCGCTGACCCCAGCAGTTCGACGAGCGTCAGGGCGACGACCTCGGTGGCCTTGCGGAGATCCGATAGCGGCAGGCGCTCGTCGGCCCGGTGGGCGTTGGCCTCCTCGATCGTATGCGGCCCAGCGCCGTAAAGCACCACCGGCACGCCCGCCTCGGCATAATGTCGGGCGTCGGTGTAGAGCGGCACGCCCGTCGTCGTCACGGTCTCGCCCATGATGCTGCTGGCATGGGCGCAGAGCAGATCGGCAAGCCGCTGCCCGCCGTCGAGCGGCACCAGAGGCTGGGCCAGCAGGATGCGGCGCACCTCGACTTTGGCATTGGCGAAGCCACGAGCCGCGTCTGCGATGACGGCTCGCAGATCCTTCTCGACATCCTCGGGACGCTCTTCGGGGATCATGCGGCGGTCGAGCCGGAACGTCACTCGGTCCGGCACCACGTTGGTGTTGATGCCGCCCTTGATGAGCCCGATCGTCAGTTGCGGGCTGCCAATCCCCTTGATGGCCGAGACCTGATGCTTCAGCGCGGCGCGCGAGGCGTAGAGCGCCGACAGGATCGCGGTCGAGGCTTCCAGCGCGTCGACGCCGGTGAACGGCATGGCCGCATGGGCGGAGCGGCCCGTCACCTCGATCTCGAGATGCAGGCAGCCGTTATGAGCCGTCACCACCGCATAGGAAAAGCCGGCGCCGATCGACAGGTCGGGCTTTGACAGGCCGGTGCCGAGCAACAGGGCTGGGCCGATCTCGCCCCCAGCCTCTTCGTCATAGGTGATGTGGAGTTCGATCGTGCCCCGCAGGGGAACGTTCGTGGCCTCGATGGCCAGCAGCGCGAAGGTGTAGGTGGCGATGTCGGATTTCGACACGGCGACGCCGCGCCCGATCATCCAGCCGTCGACGATCTCGGCCCCATAGGGATCGTGCGTCCAGCCTTCGCCCGGAGGCACGACGTCGCCATGGGCGTTGAGCGCGATCACCGGCCCCTCGCCGAAGCGCCGCCTCACGATGAGATTGGTGGCGCTGACCATGCCGTGTTGCACGCAAAGCTTCGCGTCGACGGGGTGGCGCTCGACCGTGAGGCCCAGGCCTTCGAGCAGTGTGGCGGTGCGCTCGCCATGCGGCGCGCAATCGCCGGCCGGATTGTCGGACGGCACCTTGACGAGTTCGGCCAGCAGGGCGACCTGACGGTTGGTTTGGCTATCCAGAAAGGCGTGGATCGCGGCGGTTATATCGGGGCTGAGGTCGGTCATGCGAAACTCTGGTGAGGGCTGTGGTGTGCGCGATCCGTCGGCACGGATCAACCCTCGGGTAGCAAATCGCGAAGCCGCAGGAGCGCGATCCGCTCGATCTGGCGCAGTGCCTCGGCGCGTTCGGCCGCATGGTCGTTGTGAAGGCGCGTCTCGAAAGCGGCCAGGATGTCGGCTTTGCCGAGCCCTTTGACCGCGATGATGAACGGAAAACCGAAATGCGCCCGATAGGCGTCGTTCAACCGGGTGAACCGCGTGAGTTCCGTCGCATCCAGCCGGTCGAGCCCGGCCCCGCTTTGTTCGCGGGTTGAGGCGGTAGCGAGTTCGCCCGCGAGAGCGAGGCGTCCCGCGAGATCCGGATGCGCCGCGATCAGCCGATCCTGCTGGTCGGACGGCAGCGCGCGCATCGCCGCGACCATCGCGCTGTGGAGCCCCTCGGCATGGTCCTGCGCTGGCCCGATCCAGGCCGCATACGCCCGCTCGGCAACAGCGGGCGTATGCTCGAAGACGGGACCGAACACCTCCACGAACAGCGCGCGGCCCATCCGGCTCGGCACGAAACCGCCGGCCGGTGGATGGCGATGCACCCAATGGCGGGCGATATCGAGCCGTCGCGTCACCCAGGCGTGGTCGTGCGATTGCACGTAATCGAGAAAGCGCTCCAGCGCTGCGGCCCGACCGGGTCGGCCGACGAGGCGGCAATGGAGCCCGATCGACATCATGGCGGGACGGCCCTCGCCGCCCTCGCGATAGAGTACGTCGAAACTATCCTTCAGATAGGCGAAGAACTGATCGCCGCTGTTGAAGCCTTGCGGGGTCGCGAACCGCATATCGTTGGCGTCGAGCGTGTAGGGCACCATCAACTGCGTGCGGCCCGACACGTCGATCCAATAGGGCAACTCATCCGCGTAAACGTCGGCCAGGTAGAGAAACCCGCCCTCTTCGGCGCCGATGCGGATCGAATTCACCGAGGTGCGACCCTGATAGAGGCCGAGCGGGCGCTCGCCCACGAGCCGAGTGTGAATCGCGATCGCTTCGTCGATGTGGGCGCGTTCGGCCTCGATCGTGTAATCGCGGTAGTCGATCCATTTCAGGCCATGGGTCGCGATCTCCCAACCGGCTTCGGTCATGGCTGCCACGACCTCGGGGTTGCGCGCCATCGCAGTGGCCACGCCGAACACCGTGACCGGGAGATTGCGGGCCGTGAACATCCGCCACAGGCGCCAGAAGCCCGAGCGCGCGCCATAGTCGTAGATCGATTCCATATTGACGTGGCGCTGGCCAGGCCAGGCTTGCGCGCCGACGATCTCGGACAGAAACGCTTCCGAGGCCGCATCGCCATGCAGGATCGAATTTTCCCCGCCTTCCTCGTAGTTGATGACGAACTGGACCGCGACGCGGGCGCCATTCGGCCAATCAGCCTGCGGTGGGGTACGGCCATAGCCGACGAGGTCGCGCGGATAGGGCTGGTCGAGCGAAAACATGGCGGTCAGCTTCCCCGATAGGTCGCGTAGCTCCACGGCGAAACCAGGAGCGGGACGTGGTAATGACCTTGCGGATCGGCGATGCCGAACCGGACCGGCACCACGTCCAAAAAGGCCGGGTCTGCAAGCTCTGACCCCAGCGACTTGAAATAAGCCCCCACAGCAAACGCGATCTCGAAACAGCCCAACGGCAGGGCGTCGCCGCCGAGCAGCGGCGCATCGGTCCGACCGTCCGCGTTCGTGTGCGTCTCGACCATGACGATCCGGCTGCCGTCCGGTGCGATCCTGGTCAGGGTCAGAGCCACGCCCGCGGCCGGGCGGCCGTTGGCGGTATCGAGCACATGGGTCGATAATCGGGGCATCGCGGTCCTGGCTCGACGGTGTTGGTCCGCGATATCCTGCTCTGCTCACGACAAAATGGGAAGGGACCCCTGCGGCGTCGGCATGCTCCCCTCCGGGTTGAACCCTTAAGGAAAACGTGATCCGCTTCGTGCAACCTCGATCCGCATAGGCCAGGAAAGGAGCGACCCCCGTATGACCTCGTCTCGTTTTCCCGCTTCGGCGCCGCCCCGGGACCCGCCTGCGGCAGTCGATCGATCGACGATCCGCTTTATGCTGGGCGATGAGCCGCAGGAATTGCGTCATGTCGCGCCCACGCTCACGGTCCTCGACTGGTTGCGTGGCCCAGCGCGCCGAACCGGCACCAAGGAAGGCTGCAACGAGGGCGATTGCGGAGCCTGTACGGTGGTTGTGGTTCGCCCCGACGGCGATCGCCTGACCTATCGGGCGGTCAACAGCTGTATCCAGTTCGTCGGCACGCTCGATGGCTGCCAATTGCTTACGGTCGAGGACCTCAAGGGTCCGGACGGCGAATTACATCCGGTGCAGCGCGCGATGGTGGAGTGTCACGGGTCGCAATGCGGCTTCTGCACGCCGGGTTTCGTCATGTCGATGCTGGCTATGGTGAAAACGCATCCGGATTGTCCGTCCGAACAGGTGATCGACGACAGTCTTGCGGGCAACCTCTGCCGCTGCACCGGTTATGCGCCGATCGTGCGGGCCGCGCAGCAGGTCTTTGCGTCCGGCGGGACCGATCATTTCGACCAGCGAGAAGCCGAGACGCTGGCGCGCTTGCGGGCCCTCGACGATGGTCGCGACATGACCATTGAGGGCGACGGCGGCACATTCCAGGCCCCCGCCACGCTCGATCGGTTCGCCGAGATCCTGGTCGAGGAGCCGACCGCCACCATCGTGGCCGGCTCGACCGACGTCGGGCTCTGGGTCACCAAGCAATTCCGACCCCTGACGTCGCTGGTTTGGACCGGACGCCTCCGCGAGCTCGACCGCATCGAGGAGAGCGCCACCCGCATCGAGATCGGGGCAGGTGTCACCTATGCCCGCGCCATGGAACGGCTCTCGGCGCTTTACCCCGATTTCGGCGAGGTCTTGCGGCGGCTCGGCTCGGTCCAGGTTCGCAATATGGGGACGATTGGCGGCAATATCGCCAACGGGTCGCCCATTGGCGACAGCCCGCCGATGCTGATCGCGCTCGGGGCGACGTTGCATCTGCGGCGCGGCCTCGTGAGGCGGGCGCTGCCGCTCGAGGATTTCTTCGTCGCCTACGGCAAGCAGGATCGGCAGGCGAGCGAGTTCGTCGAGCGCGTCTCGGTGCCGACGCTGAAAGCCGGCGCAAAGCTGCGTGGCTACAAGGTCAGCAAGCGGTTCGATCAGGACATCTCGGCCGTGATGGGTGCGTTCCGGCTCGATCTGGAGGGTGATCTGATCGCGGAGGCACGTGTCGCATTCGGCGGTATGGCGGCGACGCCGAAGCGGGCGCTCGCGACCGAGGCGGCGTTGCGGGGCCAGCCCTGGACCGAGATGACCCTGCAGGCGGCCCAGCAGGCGATGGGTGAGGATTTCAAGCCGCTTAGCGACATGCGGGCCAGCGCGGATTATCGGATGACCGTTGCGGGCAATCTTCTCGAACGCCTGTTCGTCGAAACCACGATGCGCGACGTCGAAACGAGGCTCGTCGGCGACCGGAGGCTGGCCCATGCTTGACCGACCCGCCCCGACGGTGCCATTGCCCGAGCCGCACAACCCCGACCCTTATGCCAACGATACGGCCGAGGCTACCATCAAGGTGCCGATGCGGCACGACAGCGCCCACAAGCATGTGGCGGGCGAGGCCGCCTATATCGACGATCTGCCCGAGCCGACCGGCATGCTGCATGTCTATCTCGGGCTGAGCGAACGCGCCCATGCGCGGGTTCTGTCGATTGACCTCGACCCCGTGCGGGCCAGCCCCGGCGTCTTGCTGGTGCTGACCGGGCAGGATGTGCCGGGTACCAATCAGATCAGCCCGACCAACCGACATGACGAACCGCTGCTCGCGACCGATCTCGTCGAGTTTCTCGGCCAGCCGTTATTCGCGGTCGCGGCGCACTCCCGCAGGGCGGCCCGCGCAGCGGCGCGGCGCGCCATCGTGACCTATGAGGATCTCCCGGCGCTTCTCGACATCGACGCGGCCTTGCCCGAGGGGCGGCTGGTGACCGAGCCTCTGACCTTGCGGCGGGGCGATGCCGCGCGCGGACTGGCCGCCGCGCCATCGTCGTTGAGCGGCCGGATGCGGGTCGGCGGCCAGGATCATTTCTACCTCGAAGGTCAGATCGCGCTCGCGGAGCCGGGCGAGGACGGCGACGTGAAGGTGTGGTCCTCCACCCAGCATCCCAGCGAGACGCAACATCTCGTCGCGCATGTGCTCGGCGTTCCGAACCATTCGGTCCTGGTCGAGGTGCGGCGCATGGGCGGCGGCTTCGGCGGTAAGGAAACGCAGGCCAATGCCTTCGCGTGCCTCGCCGCAATCGTGGCGCAGAAGACTGGACTCGCCGCCAAGCTGCGGCTCGATCGCGACGACGATATGATCATGACGGGCAAGCGGCACGATGTCATGCTCGACTACGAGGTCGGCTATCGCGACGATGGGCGGATCGATGCCGTGCGGATGCGGATCGCGGCGCGCTGCGGTTATTCGGCCGATCTCTCCGGCCCGGTGACCGATCGGGCGCTGTTCCATGCCGACAATTGCTACTTCTACCCCGACGTCGAACTCTCGTCCCTGCCGCTGAAGACCCATACGGTCTCGAATACCGCGTTCCGGGGTTTCGGCGGCCCTCAAGGCATGGTCGGAGCGGAGCGGATCATCGAGGAGGTCGCCTTTGCGACCGGGCTCGATCCGCTCGAGGTTCGCAAGCGCAACTTCTATGGCATCGGCACGCGGGATACGACGCCCTACCATCAGGTCGTCGACGACAACATCATCGCCGATCTCGTGGCCAAGCTCGAAGCCTCGAGTGACTATGCGGCCCGGCGCGCCGCGATCCGCGCCGCCAACGCGACCAGCCGCATCATCAAACGCGGCATCGCGCTGACGCCGGTCAAGTTCGGCATCTCGTTCACGGCGACGCATTACAATCAGGCTGGCGCGCTGATCCACATCTACAACGATGGCAGCGTGCATCTGAACCACGGCGGCACCGAGATGGGGCAGGGCCTGTTCGCCAAGGTCGCCAGGGTCGTGGCCGAGGAGCTGCAACTCGACCTCGATCGCATCAAGGTGCTGGCGACCAGCACCGGCAAAGTGCCGAACACCTCCGCGACGGCGGCCTCCTCCGGAGCGGATCTCAACGGCATGGCGGCGCTGGCGGCCGTGACGACCCTGAAGGCGAGGCTGATCGCTTTTGCGGCCGAGCACTGGGGCGTTGCCGAAACCGAGGTCGAATTTCGGCCGAACCGCGTTCGGGTTGGGGCCGAGGAGGTCTCGTTCCGCACGCTCGTCAAGCAGGCCTATATGGCCCGCGTGTCGCTCTCGGCGACGGGCTTCTACAAGACTCCGAAGATCCATTGGGACCGCGACACGGGGCAGGGGCGACCGTTCTTCTATTTTGCCTACGGGGCCGCCTGTTCGGAGGTAGCGGTCGATATCCTGACCGGTGAATCCCGCATCGAGCGCGTCGATATCCTGCATGATGCCGGTCGCTCGCTGCATCCGGAGATCGATATCGGCCAAGTCGAGGGCGGCTTCGTGCAGGGTGCTGGCTGGCTCACGACCGAGGAGCTCGTGTGGGACGCTTCGGGTCGGCTGCGGACCCATGCGCCGAGCACCTACAAGATCCCGGCCTGCGGCGATCGTCCTCGTATCTTCAACGTGCATCTGCTCGAGGACGCGCCGAACCGGGAGGATACGATCTTCCGCTCGAAAGCGGTCGGTGAGCCGCCCTTCATGCTCGGCATTTCGGTGTTGCACGCGTTGTCCGACGCAATCGCAAGCGTCGCCGATTACCGTCTCTGTCCGAAGCTCGACGCCCCCGCCACGCCCGAGATGGTGCTGGCCACGATCGAGCGGCTGCGGCAGACGGCTTGGCCGTGAGCGCGACCCGACCCGGTGCACTGGCGCCTTTGATGCGTCGGTGGATGGCCGACGGCGTACCGGTCGTCCGCGTCGTCATCGAGCAGGCGAGAGGATCGACCCCACGTGAGGCGGGTGCCGCCATGCTGGTGACGCAGGATGCGATGCGCGGCACGATCGGGGGCGGACGGCTCGAGCTTGACGCCGTCGCCGAGGCGCGGCGGTTGCTGGCCGATGGCAGTTCGGCGCACCGCTGGAGCGTGGCGCTCGGTCCCGCGCTCGGGCAATGTTGCGGCGGGCATGTGGTTCTGCTGGCCGAGCGGGCTGACGAGCGGGTGATCGAGGCACAGGAGATGGCCGACGACCTGCCGTTGCCCCTGGTGCTCCTGTTCGGCGCCGGCCATGTTGGGCGGGCGGTGGCTCGCGCGCTGGCACCGCTGCCGTTGCGGACCCGCTGGATCGACGCGCGCGCGGATGAATTTGACGCTAGCGTGGCCGGTTCCGTCGAACGGGTCGTCTCGAGTGCCTGGCAAGCCGAGATCGATGCGGCAGCAGCGGGATCGGCGTGTCTGGTTATGACGCATAGTCACGCGCTCGACAGCCTTGTGACCGCCGCCGCTTTGGAGCGCGCGGATTTCGCCTATGTCGGGCTGATCGGATCGCACAGCAAACGCCGGCGTTTCGAACAGGCGTTCCGGGACGTCGGGATCGGCGAGGCGGCCATCGCCCGTCTCGTCTGCCCGATTGGCGATCGCGGCATCCGGGACAAACGCCCCGAGGTGATCGCGGCGCTGACGGCAGCCGAATTGATCGAAGTTTTCGCCGAGCCGGTGGTGCGGACGCGGATCACCAAAGCCGAGCCCTCGGCGCAGGCGACCGTGACGGCCTCATCCTATTTCTCGCGCGGAACCGCATAAGCGCCGCGTTTCGAGGTCTTGAGACCCAAGCCCGCCATCGCCTCGCCGAGCTTCACGGCCGCCGCGACCCCGTCGATGACCGGAACGCCGAATTGCCGCGACAGGTCGGCTGCAAGATCGGCCATACCGGCACAGCCGAGCACGATCACGTCCGCATGATCCTGCTTCAATGCGGCATCGATTTCGGCGTCGATCTTGCCGCGTGCGCCGGATCGCGGGTCTTCGAGATCGAGCACCGGGATATCGGTGGCCCGCACCCGCCCGCATCGCGCCATCAGGCCGTAGGACGTCAAATTGGCTTCGATGCCGGCGACGGAGCGCGACAAGGTGGTGACGACCGAGAACCGCCGCCCGAGCATCGAGGCCATGTGGAAGGCGGCCTCGCCGATCCCGATAACCGGTTTGTCGGTCAGGCAACGGGCTGCGTCGAGGCCGGTATCGTCGAAGCAGCCGATCACGAAGGCATCACCGGGGGCGGCGGATCCCTCGCGATGGTCGGCCATGAGGCTCAACAGGCCGGGGACCGCGAGCGCCCCATCATAGAACCCCTCGATCGAGGCCGGTCCGCTCAAGGGGTTCACGGCCATGATGGTCGTGCCGGGGGATGCGACGAGCCGTGCCGCTTCACCGATCTTGCGCGTCATCGAGGCGGTGGTGTTCGGATTGACAACGACGATCCGCATCAGACGGCCCCTTGCCCCGCATCCGACCCATGCCGGGCCTGCCGGGCGCGGAGCACCAGCATCACGACGAGCGCCAGGATGATGATCAGCATCGAGACGGCGGTGGTGGCCGTGCCGAGCGCATAAATCTCCGGTGTCGTGACCGTGGTGGTGAGCGCCCGCAACTCGATCGGTAGTGTCTCGTCCGCGCCGATCGTCTGGCTCGAGCGGGCGATCTCGTCCCACGACAGGGTGAAGCCGAACAGACCGACGCCGACCAGGGACGGCAGAATCATCGGCAGCAGCACGAAGCGGAAGGTCTGCCACGGCGTGGCCCCGAGGTCGCGCGCCGCTTCCTCCAGCCGCTTATCGAAGCGGTTGAAGATCGCGAACATGATGAGCAGGCCAAACGGCAGCGTCCAGGTGAGATGCGCGCCAAGACCCGAGGTGAACAGACCGAGCGAGGTCGTGAAATTTTCGGTCATCCAATCGGGCAGAAACGCTTTGACGCCTTCGTCGACGAGCCGAAACTGCAGAGCGATGCCGAGCGAGGTGATGATCGAGGGGACGATGAGCGACGCGATCGCCACGTAGAACAGCAAGGTCTGGCCGGTGAAGCGGCGGCGGAAGGCAAGGCCCGCCATGGTCGACAGGATGACGGTCAGGACCATGACGACGAGACCGAGCATCAGCGAGCGTCGGAATGCCGAGCCGAGATCGACCGTACCGCCGCCCGAAAACAGGCGCTCGAACCAGTGCAGCGACACGCCGTTCATCGGGAACGTCAGGCCGCCCGTCGGGCCTTGGAACGAGAGCACGAAGATGACGAACATCGGCCCATAGAGAAACACGAGATAGAGGCCGAAGACGACCGCCAGCCAATAGAACGAGGCGCTCCGGCCCTCCCGCATCTCAGAGCTCCTTCCGGATGTCGACCAGCCGCGTCAGCAGGCTGATGACCACCAGGGTCACGGCCAGAAGAATGACCGCATTGGCGGCGGCAGGCGGAAACTGCAGGGCATTCAGCCGGGTCTCGATGATCTTGCCGGCGGAGGCGATCTGTTGGCCGCCCATTACCCCGAAGGTGATGAAATCGCCCATCACGATGGTGACCACGAAGATCGAGCCGATGACGATGCCGGGCTTGGTCAGCGGCACCACGATATGCCACAGCGTCTGCCAGCCGGAGGCGCCCGCATCGAAAGCAGCCTCGAGGAGCGAGCGGTCGATCCGCAGCATGGAGTTCAGGATCGGCACCACCATGAAGAAGGTGAACAGGTGCACGAAAGCGAGCATCACCGAGAAATCCGAAAACAGCAGCCACTCGATCGGGGTGCTGATGATATGCGCCCCCATCAAGATCTGGTTGATCAATCCGTTGCGACCGAGCAGCGGGATCCACGAGATCATGCGGATGACGTTGGAGGTCCAGAACGGGATGGTGCAGAGCAGCCCAAGCACGATCTGGGTCGTGGTCGAGCGAATGTGGAATGCCAGAAAATACGAGATCGTGAAGCCGATGATCAGCGTCAGCAGCCACACCGCGAAGCAGAATTGTGCTGTGGTCGCATAGGTTTTTAGGATCGTGCAGACGTTGGGTAGTTGGTCGATGCAGCCCTCGAACGTCTCGGTATAGCTGCGGGTCGTGAGCGTCGGCAGGATCGCGTAATCGTTATAATCGAGGAAGCTGACCAGCACGATGATCCCGAGCGGGATCACGAAGAACACGATGAAGACCAGCGCGAGCGGCGCGGCCTGCAGTTGCGCCGAGATCGCCCAAGGGCGGCGTGTGGCCGTGACCTTGGGAACCTTACTCCTGCCGCGAGCGGCGACGATCTGATCCGCCATGGGGGTCTGCGGCTCTCGCTGAGGGATCGGAAAAAGAGGTGGCGCCAGGCTGAAGCCCGACGCCGCTTGTCGTCAGAGAAGCGATCAGGCCGCGATGAACTCGTTCCACTTGCGGACCATGTAGTCGTTCTCGTCCATCACGGCGTTCCAGCACGCGACGGCGCCCATGCGTTCGTCATAAGAGCCACCGTCACGCTTCGAGCCGGCCTTTTCGAGAATGGTGCCGTCCGGCGCGTGGATGTCCTTCGCGGCCGGCTGACCTTCCATCCAATAGGCCCACTCGTAGGGTTCCATATTGGCCTTGGCGGTGTCGAGCACGGCCGAATAATAGCCCTGGCGGTTGAGGTAGGCACCGGCCCAGCCGGACAGGAACCAGTTGACGAACTCATAGGCGAGATCGTCCTTCTTGACCGCTTTCGAGATCGCGAAGCCCGACGCCCACGAGCGATAGCCTTCCTTCAGCGGCTGGAACACGCAAGGGATGCCCTTCGACCGGACGGCCGTGACAGCCGGCGACCACATCGACTGGATCACGGTTTCGCCCGAGGACATCAGGTTGACGCTCTCGTTGAAGTCCGACCAGAAGGCGCGGAACTGGCCGGCCTTCTTGGCCTCGGTCAGCACTTTCGTGGTCATGTCGATCTCGGCGCGGGTCATGTTGCCCTTGTCGGCGTATTTATGCTGGCCGGTTGCTTCGATCACCATCGCGGCGTCCATGATGCCGATCGAGGGGATGTTGAGGATCGAAGCTTTGCCCTTGAATTGCGGGTTCAGCAATTCGGCCCAGCTGTTGATCGGCCGACCGATCAGGTCGGGCCGGATGCCGAGCGTGTCGGCATTATAGGTCGTGGGAATGAGCGTCGCCCATTCGGTCATCTCGGTGGCGAATTTCGTCGAACCCTTACCTTCGACGAACATGACTTTCTTGGGCGCTGTCCCCTGGTCGCCGATGACTTTGCCGTTGGCGAGTTGGCCCTTGGTGATGACCGGCGTGATCTTGTCGAACAGTTTGATCTTCTTGGCGTCCATCGCGAGAAGGTTGCCCGACGGAACCAGCTTCTTCAGGCTGAAATATTCGGTATCGACGAGGTCGAAGGAGCTCGGCTGCGTGATGACCCGCTTGGTGACGTCGTCGGTCGTGACGGTCACATATTCAATCTTGATCCCGGTGTCCTCGAAGGCCTTTTTGACGATGTCGGGCGATTGATTGGTGGCCGTCGACAGATAGCGCAGCACTTTGGCGTCTTGCGCCCAGACGGCGGGCGCCGGGAACAGGGAGCGCTTGGATTCGCCGATCCCGAGGCCGATCCCCGCGCCCGCGACCGCACCAACGCCCTGCAGCAGGCGACGTCGTGAAACATTCGACTTTGAGATCTCGTCCGACATGATGGTTTCCTTCGGGTTGGTCTTACGCTGTGGCGGGCTGGAGCGGATGGACATCGGTGTCGGCCCAGCCGAGATGGACGTTGTCGCCGGGTTGGAGCGGGGCTGCGTCGTAGACCGCATCGCCCAGCAGCACCGCGAGTTCGGGAGCGACGGCCGAATCCAGCGCAACGTGAATCTGGCCACCCTGGAATTCGACGCTGCGGACCGTGGCCGGAACCCCGGACCCGTTGGGCTTCGGATCGCGCCAGACGATCATCCGGTCGGAGCGGATCGCCACGGCCCCGGCCGGCGTCGCGATGATGTTGTGGCCGCCGGTGAAGCGGGCAACGAATTCGGTGCGCGGCGCATTGAAGATCTCTCGCGGCGGACCTGCTTGTTCGATCCGGCCCTTGTTCATGACCACCATGACGTCGGCGATCGCCATCGCTTCGTCCTGGCCATGGGTCACATGCACGAAGATAATGCCGAGCTCCTGCTGCAATCGCTTCAGCTCCGCGCGGACGCGCAGCCGCAGGAAGGGGTCGAGCGCCGACAGCGGTTCGTCGAGCAGCAACATGCGCGGCTTGGTGATGATGGCGCGGGCCAGCGCGACCCGCTGTTGCTGGCCGCCCGACAATTGTGCGGGAAGGCGGCCGGCATAGCTTTCCATGTCGACGACCCGCAGCGTTTCCATCGCGGTGGCGTGGCGGGTTGCCTTGTCGATGCCTTTCATCCGCAGCGAGAAGGCGACATTGTCGAGACACGAGAGATGCGGAAACAGCGCGTAGGATTGAAACATCATCGCGGTGCCGCGCTCGACGGGCGGCAGGTCCGTCACATTGCGTCCATCGAGGATGATGTCGCCGTCGCTCACGACTTCGTGGCCGGCGATCATCCGTAACGTCGATGTTTTACCGCAGCCGGACGGCCCCAGCAGACAGACATAGCTGCTGGCCGGGATCTTGAGGCTGATCTGGTCGACCGCGACGGTATTGCCGTAGCGCTTGGTCACGTTGATCAGGTCGAGGGAGTGCTGCTGCATCATCGCATCCGGTTCGACGTCGGCATTGCATTCGGCGTGCCATCCACCCGGCTTATCGTCAGACGAAACGCACTGCGGTGCCGCTGAAAGAGGCAGTTACGTCAACCGCGTAGAAAATCGGCATCGCTGCCCGGCTTGCTGCCCGCAGCGCTTAGGGATTGGGCAGGCATGCAACGATCCCCGCACGGCGCAGGCGCAGCACGACGTCGTGCATTGAGGCCGCGCTTGCGATACCACCTTGTCCAAGTGTCTTACCTCGGACGTAGAGACGACGTGGCTCACCCCCCATCTTGTCTTTGAACGACCGGATTATCGAAGACGGGAGTCTTGTTGTGCCGACTGAAAGCCGCGCCACGATGCGCGTGGGAGGCGAGGTGATGCCACGGCCTGGTCTGCCGGTTCGCGCGATCCTTCTCACGGCGTCCTGCGGATGCGCCATGACGGTGCTGGACACCAATATCGTGGCGATCGTGTTGCCGGCGATTGCACATGACCTCGGCGCTCGGTTCGCTGACGTCGAATGGGTCATCAGCACCTATGTGTTGTGTTTCGCGTCGCTGCTGCTTCCGGCTGGGGCGATCGCCGATCGCTACGGCCGACGGCGGGTGTTTCTGGCTGGCATCGCGGTTTTCGCGATTGCCTCGCTCTGGTGCGGCGTGTCGTCCACCGCCGCCATGCTCTCGGTGGCGCGGGCGCTTCAGGGCGTCGGCGCGGCTTTCCTGTTGGCTCCCGCCCTCGCGATCATCGGCCATACCTTCCATGACGAGGGCGAGCGCGCGAAGGCTTGGGCGATCTGGGGCGGGATGATGGGTCTCACGATGGTGCTGGCTCCCATTCTGGGCGGCGCGATCGCCTTTCTGCTCGGCTGGCGCTGGGCTTTTTTCGTCAATCTTCCGATCTGCCTCGTGCTCGCGGCCGCCGTGGTCTGGTTCATCGAGGAGTCGCGTGATGCGGCAGCCCGCGCGCTGGATCCCGCTGGGATTGTCTTCTTCGCGGCCGCGATGTTCGGCATCACTTGGGGGCTGATCAACGGACAGGCGCATGGCTGGAGCAGTGCGCCTGCTCTGACCGGCTTCGGCGGCGGGGTCGCGTCGCTGGGCGTTTTCCTCGCCGTGGAGGCTCGGCAGCCAAGACCGATGCTGGATCTGTCGCTGTTTCGTGTGCCCCGCTTCATCGGGGCCGTCCTCGCGATGTTCTCCTATGCGGCGGCCTCGCAGGTGATGGCCTCGCTGCTACCGCTCTATCTACAGAATGGCCTCGGGCGCGCGCCGCTCGAAGCCGGCTTTGCCATGCTGCCCTTCGCGCTCGCCATGCTGATCATGCCTCAAGCCGGTCGCTGGCTGGGGCGCTTTCTCACCTCGCCACAGCTTCTGGTTCTCGGTCTCGCGATCGTCAGCCTCGGTGATCTGATGATCGGGCTTGCGGCCCGGGGCCAGCATGGGCCCGCCGTTCTGGTCGGCATGCTCGTGCTCGGCAGCGGCGGTGGCCTGATGAACGGCGAAACCCAGAAGGGCATCATGGGATCGGTCGCGCGGGACCGCGCGGGCATGGCGTCCGGCATCAGCACGACGGCGCGGTTCAGCGGCATCTTGATGGGGTTTGCGACGCTCAGCGCGATCGTGGCCGTTGTCGGCCGGTCCTCGCTGCTCGCCGGAGCCTGCGCGACTGCGGCTGCGCTTTGCGACCGGTCGCGGATCTTCGCCGAAGCCGTCATCGCCGGCGATGTGCCGCTGGCGATCAGCGGTCTGCCACCGGACACGCGACAGGCGGCACTCGACCTTGCCCATACCGGTTATGCTGCGGGATTTTCGGCTGCGGTCATCACAGCGTCCGGCATCGCTCTGGCGTCGGCGGTGTTGGTCGCCTTTTTGATGAGACCGACGCCCGCTCTCAACGAGACGGCAGCGGCCCCGGCGGCCAACCAGTGAACCAGGGCCGGCTGGCTCAGGAGAGGCCGAGAAAATCCACCTTACCGACCGGGACGCCCTTGTGGCGGAGGATCGCATAGGCGGTCGTGACGTGGAAAAAGAAGTTCGGCAAGGCGAAGCCTAACAGGTAGTCGCGACCCGTCATGGTGAGGCGGCGCTCACCGAATTTCAGATCGATGTTGCGATCCTCGCTGCCGTCGATTTGACTCGGCGCGATGGACTGCAGCAGTTCGATCGTATCATTGATGCGCTTCTGCAGCTCCGGAAACGTCGTTTCCGTATCCGCGAAGCTCGGGACCGTGATGCCGGCGAGACGGGCGACGCATCCCTTGGCCGAGTCGCTGGCGCGCTGGATCTGTGCGGTGAGCGGGCCCATGTCGCCGATCAGCCGCCCTCCGGTCAATGTGTCGGCCGATACGCCTTCGCTCGCAGCGAAGGTCACGCCTTTGTCGAGGATGGCCGACAGATTATGGAACGCCCGGACGAAGACCGGAACGGAGAGATCGTGCATCGAGAGGGGCATCGCGAGCATCCTGGTTACAGTGAGCGACAGACACGCTCGAATTATACCGATCAGTATGGTTTAGGCTTGGACCCGTCAAGCCACGCTCGGCGTCAGCCTGGTCAGTTCTTGCCGCCGGCGGTCGGTGTCGCCAAGAGGATCGCGCGATCGAGGCTCTCGCGCAAAGCCTTGGCGCCCTGCACGTTGGTGCGGAGATAGGCGATGACCGTATGCCGAACCGTGATTTCGGATGGTTCGATCGTGCGGGCGAGATCAACCGCGAGCGTGATCGCGACGATGCCGCCGTAATGTCCGCAAGCCGGCGCGGCATCGAAGAAGATCAGGGGCGCGTGGGGATCGTCCGTGACCTGGGTCGCCAAGGCCTTGCCCACCGTCTCGTCGCTCACCGCAATGCTCCTTCGCTGCTGGGCGACATCGGGCAGATCAGCCCGCGCGCCGCCCGTTCCTTAGCGATCGTTTGTGCCTGACTTGCGGCAGACCGGATCGCAAGAGGGTGGCTTACTCGGCCGGCAGAGAGGCGGGATGCTGACCGGATGCGGCGGCGGGTTCTTGTGTCGGCTCGCGCCGGAAATGCAGCACCATCCAGCGGATCGAGACGTAGAAGACGGGCGTCAAGAAGAGCCCGAAGAACGTCACGCCGAGCATGCCGAAGAAGACCGCCGTTCCGAGCGCTTGGCGCATCTCGGCGCCTGGTCCCGACGCGATGGCGAGTGGTACGACGCCGAGGATGAAGGCGAAGGCCGTCATCAGGATCGGGCGAAGCCGCAGCCGGCAGGCTTCGACCACGGCCGCGACCGGCCCCTTGCCATCACGAACCTCGGCATCGCGCGCGAATTCGACGATCAGGATCGCGTTCTTGGCTGCGAGACCCACCAACACCACGAGTCCGATCTGGGTCAGGATGTTGTTGTCTTGGCCCCGGATCATGACGCCGACCAGAGCCGACAACACGCTCATCGGCACGATGAGAATGATGGCGAGCGGCAGCGTCCAGCTTTCATATTGGGCGGCCAGCACCAGGAACACGAACAAGACCGACAACGCGAAGATGAAGCCCGCGGTCGAGCCCGTCGCCCGCTGCTGGTAGGCGAGGTCGGTCCACTGTGTCGCCATACCGGCAGGCAACGTCTCCTTGGCGAGTTGCTCCATCGTGTCGAGCGCCTCGCCCGACGATACGCCCGGCGCCGGGCCACCCTGCAGCGGCACCGAGGTGTACATGTTGTAGCGCTGGATCAGGTCGGCGCCGGTCACGAAGGTGACGTCGGCCAACGTGCCGAGCGGCACCAGCGCGCCCGTCGAGGAGCGGACTTTCAATTGATTGATGTCGTTCTCGTCGGTCCGGAACTTCTGATCGGCCTGAGCCCGCACCTGGTAGACGCGGCCAAAAGCGTTGAAGTCGTTCACGTAGGCCGTGCCGAGATTATTCTGCAGCGTCTCAAAGATATTGGCGATCGGCACATTGAGCATCTGCGCCTTTTGCCGGTCGATCGCGAGATAGATCTGCGGCGAGCCGTTGGAGAAGGTCGTGTAGACACCCGCCAGCTTCGGATTGCCGCGCGCTTTGGCCATCAATTCATAGGTCGAAGCGAGCACGCGTGAGACATCGGCGCCGATCCGCTCCTGCACCTGCATTCTGAACCCGCCGGTGCTGCCGATGCCGCGGACGGGGGGCGGCGCGACCGCGATGATGAAGGCCTCCTCGACCGCTTGCATGCGGACAAACAGGTCCTTGGTGATCTTGTCGCCCGTCAATCCGTCCTTCAGTCGCTCCTCGAAGGGTTTGAACGGCACGAAGACCGCGGCCGCATTGGTGGCGTTGGTAAAGGTCGCGGCCGAAAAACCCGCGAAGGCGACGGCATGCAAGGCGCCCGGCGTTGCCCGCGCAATATCCGACACGCGGCGCACGACGGCATCGGTCCGCGCCAGCGAAGCGCCGTCCGGCAATTGAACGATGACGATCGCATAGCCCTGGTCGAGCGCCGGAATAAACCCGGATGGCACGTGGTTTGCCGACCAGACCGTGGCGGCCAGCAGGCCGACATAGATCGGCAGCACGATGATTTTGCGCTTGACGATGGTGCCGACGCTGGCGGCGTAGCCATTCGACGTGCGCTCGAACCCCTTGTTGAAGCCGCCGGCCAGCCAGCCAAGTCCGCGAGCGATCGGATTGCGCGATTGGTGACCCTCGGCCGCGCGCGGCTTGAGCAGGATGGCGGCGAGCGCGGGCGAAAGCGTCAGCGACACGAAGGCCGAGATAACGGTCGAAACCGCGATCGTCAGGGCGAATTGCTTGTAGAATTGCCCGGATATGCCGGGGATGAAGGCCGTCGGGATGAACACCGCGACCAGCACGAGTGCGATCGCCAGCAACGCGCCGCCGACGTCGTCCATCGTCTTGTGCGCGGCCTCGCGCGGGGCCATGCCGTGTTCGATATTATGTTCGACATTCTCGACCACCACGATCGCGTCGTCGACCACGATGCCGATCGCCAGCACGAGGCCGAAGAGCGTCAGCGTGTTGAGCGAGAAGCCGAAGGCCGCCATGGCCGCGAAGGTGCCGATCAGCGACACGGGAATCGCGATGATCGGGATGATGGCGGTGCGCCAGCTTTGCAGGAACACGATCACGACGATGACGACGAGCCCGACCGCCTCGAACAGCGTCTTATAGACCTCGCGGACGGACTCCCGGATGAAGTCGGTCGGGTTGTAGACGATTTCATAGGACAGCCCGGGCGGGAAATTCTTCTTCAGCGTCTCCATCGTCGCGATGATGTCGGCGGCCGTATCCAGCGCATTGGTGGCGGGGCGCTGGAAGATCGCGAGCGCGACGGCCGGTTTGCCGTCGAGGTAGGAGTTGGTGAAATAATCTTGGGCGCCGAGCTCGACGCGGGCCACATCTTGCACCCGCACCAGCCTCCCGTCCGAGGTCGAGCGGACGATGATCTGGCGGAACTGCTTCGGATCGTTGAAGCGGCCCTGCGTCGTGACCGCGAATTGGAACGCCCCCGTTTTCGGTGTGGGCTCCTGGCCGAGCGCGCCGCCCGAGACCTGGACGTTCTGCTCTTGAATTGCCTTGACGACATCGCCCGACGTCATGCCGAAGGCCGAGAGCTTGTCGGGATCGAGCCAGACGCGAAGCGAATATTGCCGCTCGCCGAAGATCGTCAGATCGCCGACTCCGTTGAGGCGCAGCAGCTCATCCCGCACGTTGTTGCGGGCGTAATTCGACACATAGAGCTGGTCGAAGGTGTTGTCGGGCGACAGCATATGCACGACCATCATAAGGTCGGGCGAGGATTTCAGGGTCGTGACGCCGAGGCGTTTCACCTCGTCGGGCAGGCGCGGCGTTGCGATGGCGACGCGGTTCTGCACCAGAACCTGTGCCGTATCGAGGTTGGTGCCAAGCTTGAACGTGACCGTGATCGACACGTTGCCGTCGCCTGTCGAGTAAGACGACATATAGATCATGTTCTCGACGCCGTTGATCTCCTGCTCGATCGGCGTCGCGACGGTTGCGGCGACCGTCTTGGCATCGGCACCGGGATAGCTCGCTCGCACCACGATCGTCGGCGGCGCGATTTCAGGATATTGTGCGATCGGCAAACCGAAATAGGCGATGCCGCCAACGATCACGAGCACGAGGGCCAGCACCGTCGCGAAGATCGGCCGTTCGATGAACGCGTGGGAGAATTTCATCGCCGCTCTCCTAGCCGCCCGCTGGGTCGCGCGAGGGCGGCAGTTCGGTCATCTTTGGCTGCACTTCGATCCCGGGTCGAACCCGCATCAGGCCGTTGACCACGATCGTTTCGTCGCCTTTCAGTCCATCGCGGATGACGCGGTAGCCATCGATGCGGGGCCCTGTTCGCACCACGCGTGTCGTAACCTTGTTGTCGGCCTCGACCACATAGATGATGCGCCTGTCCTGATCGGTCCCCAGCGCCTCGTCCGGCACCAGAATGCCCTGATAGGACTTCGAACCTGCGATGCTGATCCGGCCGAACAGGCCCGGGGTGAGCGACAGGTCCTTGTTGTCGAACACCGCACGGCCGCGCATTGTGCCGCTCGCCTGATCGAGCCGGATATCGACGAAGTCGATATGGCCCTTATGGGTCGGCTGGGTTTCGCCCGTCAGCGCAACTGTCACGTCGCGCGAGCTGCCCTTCCCGGTGTTGCGGCCGGGGATGAGATCGCTGAGGTAATCGAGAAATGACCGTTCGTCGGCATCGAAATAAAACTGGATCGGGTCGAGCGACACCATGGTGGTCAGCAGCGTATCGTTGGCGTTGATCAGGTTGCCGACCGACACGAGGCGACGCGAAATGCGGCCGGCCATCGGCGCGCGGATCTCGGTGAATTCCATATCGAGCTTGGCCCTGACCAGAGCCGCCTTCGCGCGGTCGAGCGTCGCCCGAGCCGCGAGCGCGGATTGTCGGCGTTGGTCGGCGATTTGACCGGTGATGTTGCCGGATTTGATCAACGCATCGGCGCGTTCGAGATCGCCGGTCGAGAAGTCCACACCGGCCTGGGCGGAAGCGACCGCCGCCTGGGCGTCGTCGAGCGCCGCTTTATAAGGGCGCTGGTCGATCGTGAACAGCAGATCGCCCGCCTTGACGACCGCGCCGTCCGAGAAGTTCACCTTGTCGAGATAGCCCGACACGCGTGACCGAAGATCCACCGTGTCGACTGCGTCGAACCGCCCGATGAAGTCATCCCGCTCGACGATCGGCTTCACCACCGGCTTGGCGACCGACACGGGCGGCGGCGGTGCGTTCTGGGCCAAGGCTGGTGTCGTGGCCATCAAGGGCAAGACCACGATGAGACCGAGGGCCGCGCCAAAGCTGGTCAGAAACGGGCGCTTCGCTTTGGCGGGATCGGCCATCGTTAGGTCTCCGGAGCGTATAGGGCAAAATTCCGATAACGGATCGACAGGCAAAGCACGGGGCGAGATCGGTCAAATCTCGAACACGTCATGGCGCGATCAAATCTATACCGACTGGTATGTATTTGACATCGCCTTGTCAAATGCGTCAGCGTCGGATCGCGAGATCAGGCCATGCCGATCGTCGCGCCGCACGAGATCCAGAGTTGAGACGAGAGTGCAGCGTCGCGCTGTCGCACGCCAGCGGAATCATTCGGGACCCGTCGTTTTTCGGTCGTCGGCTCTTAAGGGGGAAGGTTTCGAACACTTTTGTCGTTGCGCCTCACTTCCGGTGACGCTCTTGCCACGCCTTCATCGATGCGATCTCCTTATCCTGCGAGGCGACGATGTCGGTGGCCATCTGCCGCAAACCCGGGTCGGTGCCATAGCGCAATTCGATTTTGGCCATCTCGACCGCGCTTTGGTGGTGCGGCAGCATCATGGTCACGAAGTCGCGGTCGGTGTCGCCCGACAAGGGCGCATCCATGCCGCTCATCATCTTGCTCATCGAAGCCTCGAACGCCTTGTCGGCCGAAGATACCGGGGCGGCCTTCTTGGGCATTGCCATCCCGTCTGCGAAAGCGGAGCCGCATAAAGCCGGGCCCGATAGCGCGAGGCCAGCGCTGAGCGCCAAGGCAAGAATGGGTCGCATGATGATCTCCTCGAACAACGTCCACGGGTTGGACGGGTGGGAGGTTGCGGGTCTCTCCCATGGGAGGGTCAAGCTTTGCGGTTCGGTGAAGCCAAACCGCCTCGTGACGCGTTGCATGGGTCTCAGCAGGGCCGAGGGGGCTCTGCTTTAGGAGGCGAACCATGTCTGACCATACCTATCGCGTGATCGAAGTCGTCGGCTCGTCGACCGACACCATCGAAGACGCGATCCGGGGCGCGATCGCGGATGCGGCCAAGACGATCCACAACATCGGCTGGTTCCAGGTGGTCGAGACGCGCGGGCATGTCGAAAACGGCAAAGTCGGCCACTTTCAAGTCACGCTGAAGATCGGTTTTACGCTCGACGACCGCTGATCCAAGCCTCACGCTCCAGCACAAAGAGCAGGCCGGGTTCCTCGGCCTGTGTCTCGTTTGGACTCTGCGCCGCGACTTCGATAAGGCTTCACCACGAAACTGGCAGGTCGATCCGATGTCGCATGCGTTTGGTCCCGATCCGTCCCAATCGTCGCCGCAGGGGCAGGCCGTGACGCCGCGTGCGACATGGCGGGATGGGCTCGGCGATGTCGTTGCAGGGCTGCACACCTCGCGCGAGGTGACCCACAACATTCGGCATAATGGGCGCATCCGCCAATTGCCGTCCCAGGCCGCTTTGCTGAAAATCCTGGCGCGGCTGTCATCCGCGTTATTTCCGACCCATTACGGCGCGACCGACCTGACCGAGGAATCGATCGACGGATTCGTCGAGACAGCCTTGCGCGAAGGTCTCGATCTCCTCGAGGATCAGGTCCGGCGGGATCTTCTGAGTTCCACGCTCTACGACGATCTGACCGCCTCCGAGGTTAACGACAAAGCCGGCGACATCCTGGCCCGCTTCGCCCGCACCCTGCCGGAGATCCGCGCCTTGTTGGTGAGCGACCTGATGGCCGCCTTCGCGGGCGACCCGGCCGCCAAAAGCTATCCCGAAATCATGCTCGGTTATCCGGGCCTGATTGCCATCCGCTATTACCGCATCGCCCGCGCGCTCTACGATGTGGGCGCCACCTTGCTGGCGCGATTGATCTCGCAGATCGCGCATCAGAAAACCGCGATCGACATTCATCCCGGCGCGCAGATCGGCCACAGCTTCTTCATCGATCATGGCACCGGCGTCGTGATCGGCGAGACCGCGATCATCGGCGACCGCGTGCGGATCTACCAAGCCGTGACGCTTGGCGCGAAAAGCTTCCAGGCCGACGATGACGGGACACTGGTCAAGGGCATTCTGCGGCATCCGGTGGTCGAGAATGATGTCGTGATCTACGCCGGCGCCACGATCCTCGGCCGGATCACGATCGGGGCCGGTTCGGTGATCGGCGGCAACGTCTGGCTGACCCAGAGCGTGCCGCCGCGTAGCAGCATCACGCAGGCGCTGATGCGGAAGAGCGAGGCCAGCGTCTCGACCGCCGGCTGAACCTCAACTCGCGCGCGACACCCAGGCGCCGAGCAGCAGCGCGAGCCCCGCGCCGAAGCTGAGGATGATGCGGAGGCTCCCGTACCACGGCGGAGCGAGGCCCTCCGCGATCAAGCGTCGATCGATCGGCCCGAGCGCCAGGATCACGAGGCCAAGCACCAGCAATCGCCAGGGTCCGTTTAGCCCGAGAGCCGCCCAGCCGACCAGCGAGGGCACCACAGCGATGAGATACTGGAACGCGACATCGCGTTGATCCGTCTGCCGGGTCGCCAAGCCCCAGCGAATGCCGCCGAGGAACGAGAGGATGACGGCGCCATAACCCGCCAAGGCCGTCGCGAGCGTGGCTGCGGAATACCCTGCGATCGGGGTGAACGGGATGCCAAGCGCCAAGGCCCAGAACGGCAGCAGGCCCGACAGGCCCAAGATCAAGGGCGCGGATGGAATTGAGGCCTGGGATTGAGGGACCGGAGCGGTGCCGGGCGCCAGGCTCACGTGACGCCTGCCAGCATTGCGGCGGCCGACCGGGCCGCATCAGCGGGGCCGCCGCCGCGATCGCTGACCGTCACGACATCTGCCTCGTCGACCGGGCGTTCCAGAGTGGCGAACTGGCTGGCGACGAGGCTCGCGGGCATGAAATGGTTGAGCCGGACGGCCATGCGGCGCTCCACCTCGGTCGTCTCGATATCGAGGAACACGAAGCGGAGGGCCGAGCCTGCCTTGGCGCGGATCCGGTCGCGATAGACGCGGCGCAGGGCCGAACAGGCGATCACGATGCCGCGCGGATGCGCGCCTGCGTCGCCCAGCGTCGAACCGACCGTGTCGAGCCAGGGCCAGCGGTCCGCGTCGGTCAGTGGGTGGCCGGCATGCATCTTCTCGACGTTGCTCGGCGGATGCAGGTCGTCCCCATCGACGAAATCGAGGTCCAGCAGCCCGGCCAACAGCGCTCCGATCGTCGTCTTGCCGCTCCCCGAAACGCCCATCACGATGAGGGCGAGGCGAGACTTTGCCGTGTCGGTGTCGGTCATTTCTGCACTAAACCTCTTTCTTGGCCCGCATCGCGCGACTATTGCCGGCGCGTTTGACGACCGGCTTTTCGACGGCAGGCGATCTGGAAGCCGAGGGTTGTTTCGGTGCTTTGGGCGTAACGGCTTTGCTGGCAGGCGCAATTTTCTGCCATGCTAAAGCGATGAGGTGCCTTCGTTGATCGGCAGGGGCTGCCGCTTTCACGTCGATATTGTTCTTATCGACTTTGGCGAGTAACGACTTGAGCTCAGCATCGGTCATTGTATCGATGATCAGGTCGAACGCCTCGTGATCGACTGCTTGAGCGATGAAAACGAGACTGTCGCACGTCACGCTTTTGTCTTTCAATTGTTTGCCGATCAGGGCTTTGGCGGTCTTGATGACCTCGCCCTTGACGGAGCCGAAAGCTTGCGGCGCACGAGCGATAGCGCCGAGAACGGCAAAACCATCAATCTCGACCGGCATGGCACATCTCCTTGATTTCCTGAGTCAGCGCGTCGAGCACCGGAACGATCGCTGGACCGTATTTTTGCGTGAAGGTGGGATGGCCGTCCAAAACCAGGGCACTCGCGAGCGCCGCAGCTTGCGGAATGCGCGTTCGGATCAGCCGATATGCCGAGTCCGACGCCGCTGCCTCAACCTCGAAACGGCTTAACATCTGCACGTGCTGTTTGACGTTTTGTTGGACGCGCGTCGGAAGAACGAAGGGCTTGGGCGGCCGCGGCAACGTACTGCCAACCTCGGAGCGCCAAAGACTTTCGCAAAACGCGTTCAATCCGAAGTTCGAAATCTCATCTGGAATGGTCGGGATAATGACAAGGTCGGAAGAACGGATCGCGACTTCGGTAAAAGGCGAAATACCGGGCGGGCAGTCGAATATGATGTAATCGTAGGTCTCGCGAAGCGGCCGAAAATACGCTTTGAACATGGTCCACAGCACCCCTTCGATGCCGTTCATGCTATGTCCCTTCTTCGTATAGGCGTAGATGATTTCCCGCTCGAACAAGCGAAGTTTTGGTCCGCAGGGTAGCAGCGAAATATTCAGTTGTTGACCCCGATGGGTCGTCAGGCTGAGGTGCGAGCGCACGAACTCGAGAAGCGACCGCTTTTGGTCATGCTCGAATAGTCGCAATTCCAAAAAATCCTGAAGTGTTCGTCCGCCTTCGATAAGATCCGCAAGTAGGTCGTCACCTGCAAGACAGAGCGACGCGCTAGCCTGTGGATCGAGATCAACGACCAGCACCGATGTCGCAAGATCGTCGGCTGCCAGTGCCTCGGCAAGACTGACCACCGTCGTCGTCTTGCCAACGCCGCCCTTCATATTAGCAATTGCGATGAATGTACCTGTCTTGGCGGTCCCGTTCTTCAAGCCGAACCTCCAGTAACGTTCAATAGGATCTGCTTCTGCTCGGGCGTTAAGCGCGATTCTAGAAAACCATCGACGATGGCGTTGAGTGTCGGCTTGCGCCGGGGGTCGACAAGAATTTCGCAGCCGTTCGATGCGGCTTTCAGAGGATCCCGCATGCGGATCAGTCCAATGCCATGTTCGTCGCAATGCATCACAATATCGTCCAGCATCGGCTCGGACCGGGAGCCATCCGGGAGATGCCAGACGAGGTGGCCGAAATGCGTGAAGCGCGTTTGGGCCAAAGCTTCGTGGATGGCAAGCACGCCACCCCCGGCCTCGGTCTTCAACTCGAAGGCGTGAAGGTCGACTTCGCATCCCGGTAGCAGCTTAAAGCGCATTGCGCTGACTAGGATGAAGTCCGGGCGCGCCCAACGACCTCGGCTGGGCCCGACTGCCGAGGTATCTTGGATCACCACAGCCCCCGTATCGGCAAGGTCGAGTCCCTTGCGGAATGGTCCTTCCAGAAAGGCTTTGAGGGGCGGCATCAACCGCCGTTCCGACCATCCTTTGTCAGAGCTTTCAGCCGCGCTTAGGGCGGCCGCATCCGGCTTTACCAGAAAGATCTGGCCCCCTTGCCCACGAAGCCGCCCGACCTTACCAGCAGAGAGCAGGGCATCGCGCGTTTCAAAGAAATCGTCTTCGTCGACGGGCCGCTCTAGACGCCGCGCCAACATCAAGCGCATCACACGATTGAGAACCGGGGTGCCGTCAGCCGGAAGGAGCGCCAGCATGGTATCCTTCAGCTTGCCTGTCGTGGACGAGCGAACCGCCATACAAAAGACTCTTTGAAACCAGCAACCAGCCTTTAACGCGAGACGGGTTGCGAGTCACCGCTTTGTTGGGCGAAGCGTGGGATCAATGCGCCTCGTCCCAATTGCTCGCCGCCCGGGCATCGACTTGCAACGGCACCGAGAGCGTGATGGCCGGATGTGGCGCATCGATCATGATGCGGCGAACGACCGGGATGGTGGCCTCGATCTCGTCGTTCGGCACTTCGAACACGAGCTCGTCATGCACCTGGAGCAGCATGCGGGCCGATAGCTTCGCCTCAGCCAAGGCCGCATCCATCCGCACCATCGCCCGGCGAATGATGTCGGCGGCCGAGCCTTGGATCGGTGCGTTGATGGCGGCACGTTCGTTGAAGGCGCGTTCCGAAGGGTTCGAGGCCAGAATGCGCGGGTAATGGCAGCGGCGACCGAAGATCGTGGTGACGTAACCCTGCTGTTTCGCTGTCGCCTTGGTGGCGTCCATATAGGCCCGGATGCCAGGGAAACGCTCGAAATAGGTTCGGATATAGGCCCCGGCCTCCTCGCGCGGAATGCCGAGCTGGTTGGCGAGCCCGAAGGCTGAAATGCCGTAGATAATGCCGAAGTTGATCGCCTTGGCGCGCCGTCGGACGTCGCTCGGCATGCCCTCGACCGGCACGCCGAACATTTCGGATGCCGTCAGCGCATGAATGTCGATTCCCTCCGCAAAGGCTTGTTTCAGCTGCGGCAGGTCGGCGATATGGGCCAGCAGTCGCAACTCGATCTGCGAATAATCGGCCGACAGCAGCTTGTGCCCAGGAGCTGCGATAAACGCTGTGCGGATCTTGCGCCCCGCCTCGTTGCGGACCGGAATATTCTGCAGGTTCGGCTCGGAGGAGGAGAGCCGCCCGGTGGTGGTGGCCGCCAAGGCGAACGAGGTATGGACCCGGTCGGTCTCCCGATCGGCATAGGTCGGCAGTGCATCCGTATAGGTCTGTTTGAGTTTTGAAACCTGACGCCAATCGAGGATCAGCCGGGCGAACGGGTTGCCCTGCTCGGCGAGGTCGTCGAGCACCTGGGCCGAAGTCGACCAAGCACCGGTCGCGGTCTTCTTGGCGCCCGGCAGGCCCATCTTGCCGAACAGAATATCGCCGACCTGCTTGGGCGAGCCCAGATTGAAGGCCTGCCCGGCCTGCTCGTAGATCTCGGCTTCGAGCCGCGCCATGCTTTGGGCGAATTCGCCCGACAGGCGCGACAGGATCGCCTTGTCGATCCGGATGCCGCGCCGTTCCATGCGGGCCAGCGTCTCGACCATCGGCCGCTCGAGCGTCTCATAGACGGTCGCGAGCTTGTCGGCCGGGAGCCGGGGCTTAAGCACTCGCCACAGCCGCAGCGTGACATCCGCATCCTCGGCCGCATATTCGGTCGCCTTGTCGATCGGCACGCGGGCAAAGCCGATGAAGCTCTTGCCCGAACCAGCCAGATCCTTGAACGCGATCGGTTGATGGCCGAGGTGGCGCTTGGACAGCGCATCCATGCCATGGCCCTCGAGCGAGTTCTTGCCCGAGTCGAGCGCATAAGACAGCAGCATCGTATCGTCGAAGGCCTTCAGTTCGATGCCGTGCAGCGCGAAGATCAGCCAATCATATTTCATGTTCTGCGCGATCTTCAGCACGCCCGGTGCTTCGAACAGCGGGCGCAGGCGCTGCAGCACGAGAGCGGCGTCGAGTTGACCCGGCAGCAGCGCGCCTTCGCCGAACAGACCGCCGTCGCTCGGCGCGCGATGGCCGAGCGGGATATAACAGGCTTCGCCGGGCGCGGTTGCGAGCGCGATGCCGACGAGATCGGCCGCACGGGGATCGAGCGACGTGGTTTCGGTATCGACCGCCACCACTCCGGCCAGATGCGCCGCCGCGATGACGGCATCGAGTTTTTCGACCGTATCGATGGTGACGTAGTGGCTATGCGTGATGACGGTCCTCAATCCCTCGGCCATGCGGGCCGCCGAAAGGGCCGCCGGGCCGGTCGGCGCCGCCTCGGTTGCGGTCTCGCTTCCCTGGTCGACCAGGGCGGGCTGTTCGGCCGCAACGATCGGGTAGTCGCCCTCCTGATGATCGCCGTTGCGCTTGCGCCAGCCGCCCGGCCCGACGAAGACCGGATCGGCATCGATCGTATTGGCGTCGAGCCCGTAGGCCTCGGCGGCGCGGCGCGCCAGGGTCGAAAATTCCATCGCCTTCATGAAGCCGACGAGTTGCTTGCCGTCCGGCGCATGGATGCCGAGCTGGTCGAGCGGCACCGTCAGCGTCACGTCGCGCACCAAAGTCACGAGTTGTTTCGAGAGGCGGATCAGCGCCACCTTGTCGGGGTCCGTCAACGTCTCGCGGCGCTTGTTCTGCTTGATTTCGCCGGCGCGCTCCAACAGGGCTTCGAGCGTGCCGAAGTCGCCGATCAGTTGCGCCGCCGTCTTGATGCCGATGCCCGGCGCGCCCGGCACATTGTCGGTCGGGTCGCCCGCCAGCGCCTGCACGTCCACCACCTTGTCGGGCGTGACGCCGAAATAATCGATCACCTCGGCCTCGGCGATCATCCGCTCGCCGCGCGAGCCGGCGTTCTTCGGATCGCCCGACGCCGGATCATACATTGAAACGCCGGGCTCGATGAGCTGCATAAGGTCTTTGTCGGCCGAGATGATCAGCACGTCGGCGCCTGCGTCGCGCGCCTGCCGGGCATAGGTCGCGATCAGGTCGTCGGCCTCGTAGACATCCTGCTCGATCGGCTCCAGCCCAAAGGCCCGCACGGCCTGTCGCATCAGCGGAAATTGCGGCAGCAGGTCCTCGGGCGGCTCGTTGCGGTGGCTCTTGTAAAGCGGATAGAGGTCCTTGCGGAACGAGTTCTCGCTTTTGTCGAAGATGATGGCGAGATGCGTCGGCGCGATGCCGGCCGCTCCCTCGCGGATGAATTGGAACAGCTTGCCGCAGAATAATCGCACCGCGCCCGTCGGCAGCTTGTCGGCCCGGTAATTGTATTTCGCATCCTGCCGGATCGACTGGAAATAGGCGCGGAACACGAAGGACGAGCCATCGACCAGGAACACGTGATCGCCGGCTTTGATGGGGCGTGAAACGAGGGACATGGCGAACCGGTTGTTGGCGGATGAGCGTGCGGCTCCGTTGAACCATTTCGAGCCGCCGCTGTCATCCTGGCTGGCGCGGTGTCACGGGGATGAACTTGCTGGTCTGGATGCTCTTGTCATGTTGGTGGGGGTTTGCTTCTGAGGGACCTCCGTCCAACTTTTTGAGGTTCAGTTTTGAGCGAATCCGACCCTGTATGTGACCGACGCGCCGACCGCATTGGACCGGGAGGCCGTGCTCCGTCCGTTGATGGCCCATAACGAGCGCCAGACCGGCCGCTCGGATTTCAAGCCGCTCGCGATCCTACTCCGCGACGCCGAGGGCCAGCTCATGGACGGCGGCCTCACGGGCCGCTCGTTCTACGGGTGGTTGTTTATCGAACTCCTGAGCGTGCCGGAGGCGAGCCGCGGCCAGAAACTCGGCACTCGTTTGATGCAGCAGGCCGAGGCCGTAGCGCTGGAGCGCGGCTGTCATGGCATATGGCTCGATACGTTCAGCTTCCAGGCGCGCGGCTTCTACGAAAAGCTCGGCTATGCGGTGTTCGGGTCGATCGAGGATTATCCGCCGGGACATCAGCGGTTCTTCCTGCAAAAGCGGCTTCATCGCTAAGGCATCGTCGGCTCGAGATCCCGCTCCTGCGCCATGGGGTCACGCGTCCCGCCAGATCGGACCCCGAGGTTGTCATGCGGCGTTGTCGGGCCACGTCAGTTGAGCCTCAGCTGAAAACGTCAGCCCATCCAACGGGAGCGATCCATGCAGGAAAAGACCGACCAAGCCGCCCAGCAGAAGGTGTTGGAGCTCATCAAGGACATCGATTATGCGCTGCTGGGGACGCGGACGGAGGGCGGCGGCCCGATGCACGCTCGGCCGATGGCGTGCCGCGCCGCCGAGTTCGACGGCGACATCTGGTTTTTCACCAAGGCAGATTCGCGCAAGGTGCGGGAGCTGAAGGCCGATCCCGAGACATTGCTGTGCTTCGCCGACTCGAAGGGCCAGAACTATGTCTCGATGACGGGTCATGCCGCCATCGTGAGCGATCGCACCAAAGTGAAGGAGCTCTGGACCGAGATCTACAGAGCTTGGTTTCCCAACGGACCCGAGGATCCCAATATCGTTTTGCTGAAAGTCTCGGTCGACCATGCGGAATATTGGGACACACCCTCCAGCCTCATGGTTCATGCCTACGGATACTTGAAGGCCGTGACGACCGGTAAGCCCGCTAAGCCGGGCGATGTCGGTACCGTCGATTACGACTGATTCGATGTGCGATGGGAGACACGGTCGCAAAGCCGACTCGGTCTCTCATCGCTCGATAGGGACGGCGTAACAACGATCGATGTCCGTTGGTTTTGCGTAACGACGCCATGACGTGCGGCTTGATCGACGCTTACGGCGGATGAGGCATCCCGACCGGTTCGGTGAATCTCACGACATCAACCCATCTCCCACCGGCACGTCTCTCGACGCCCTTTGTCGGTCTGCCCCGTCTCGCATCTATTTGCAGGCCGGCCGTCGAAGTCTGAGGCCGGGTCTTCCAATGCTAGTCAGGCGTCTTGATCGCCTTCACTGTCGTTCCGCGCGAAAGGGCAAAACACGACTTGCACCGACCCTGCGGGCTTAAACATATATTAACTATATTTTGGTCTTTTTTTAATTGTGGTGAGGTCAAGCCCGCCGCGCGTCGATTTTAAAAATGATCCGAAATTACGTTAATTTTCTGTTTAATTCGTTGGAGGTTCGATGGGCCGCTATGTTCGCGCGACCGCTATGGCCATCCTGCCGTTCACGGCCGTCTTCGTGAATTCGGCGGCGACGCGAGCCGAAGATCTGTCTCAGTTCGCTATTTTGGCGGGATCCGCCATCACGAATACTGGTCCTTCCGTTATCAACGGCGATGTTGGGCTCAGTCCAGGAAGTGCCGTGACGGGGTTTCCGCCGGGTATCGTGACGGCGCCTTATGCCCTCCATCAAAACGATGGCGTCGCCAGCCTCGGACAAAGCGACCTCACGACCGCCTATAACGTGCTGGCAGGCCGGCCTTCGACAGCGGATTTGACCGGCAAAGATCTCGGCGGCCTGACGCTGGGCCCGGGCGTCTACAGTTCCGGTGCGGGCAGTCAACTTACAGGGACTGTCACGCTCGACGGCCAGGGTGATCCCAATGCGGTGTTTATTTTTAATATTGGCACCACGCTCACGACGGGAAGCGGCGCATCTGTTGCGCTCATCAATGGGGCGCAGGGTGCGAATGTCTACTTCAGAGTGGGAAGTTCTGCGACACTCGGCGCCGCGACGATGTTTGCGGGTCGGATTTTTGCGCTGACGAGCATTACGCTGGTGACGGGAACGACCATCAATTGTGGCGCGGCTTTGGCGCGGAACGGCGCTGTCACCCTGGACACCAACACGATTTCGATCTGTCCCGCGTAGACCGCCGCCACGACAACCCCGACCCCGACCCCGACCCCGACCCCGACCCCGACCCCGACCCCGACCCCGACCCCGACCCCAACCCCCACTCCCACCCCGACACCCACTCCGACCCCAACACCCACTCCGACCCCGACACCCACTCCCACCGGGACCACCACGACCGGGACCACGACGACCGGGACGACGACTGGCGGCACCACGACGGCCACCGGCGGAACAACGACCGCCACTGGAACACCGACCCCGACCCCGACACCCACCGGAACGACGACCGCCACAGCATCGCCGACACCGACCGGCACCACGACAACGACGACCGGCGCCACGACCACCGCCACCGGCGCGCCAACCCCGACACCCACGGGGACCACGACGGTCGTTGCAACACCGACACCGACCGGGACCACGACGGCCGTCGCGGCGGCCCAGCCTGGCTATGTTTCGGCGCTTCCGACGTCGGCCTCTCGCAATCAACGCGCAGTCGGTGGTGCCATCGACCGGTTCGTGGCGGCCGGCAACGCCGCGCCTCTTACATTTCAGGTTCTGCGCGGCGTCTTTTCCGCCCAGCAACTCGCCTCGGCTTTCACCCAGGTCTCCGGAGAGGTCGGCACCGCCGTCGCCCCCACCGGGATCCAGGCCATGAATTCATTCCTTACGCTGGCGTTCGACTCGGCCGTTGATGATGAGCGCGGCGTTCCGATCACGGAAGCCAAGCCAATTCCGGCACCCAACGGGCTTCGGGGAACCGTGCACTCCCTCGGCTATGCCGGCGACGACCGCGTCATCTCGTCGGGGCCGTTCGGCATGCTGCAAAGCGGGTCTTTTGTTGGGCAGCCGGCCCGCAATCCCTGGAGCGTGTGGGGCGCTGGCTTTGGTGGCCAAGCCTCGGCGAATGGGAACGCCTTCGTCGTGAGCCACGATCGCTCCTCCGACACATATGGGGCGGCGCTGGGCGCGGATTACCGCGTGACCCCAGACACCAAACTCGGCTTTGCTCTCGCCGGTGGGCGCAACGGTTTCGGCGTGGCGGACGGTCTTGGGACCGGCCGGAGCGATATGATCCAGGCGGCCGTCTACGCCCGGACATATTTTGGTTCGGCCTACATCACGACCGCTATCGCCTATGCGTGGCATAGCGTCGTCACGAACCGTGATTTGACCTTTGCGGGCAACAATGTCCTCAACGCATCCTTCTCGGCGCAAGATGTCGCGGGCCAGATCGAAGCTGGCTATCGGATCGGATGGTTCATCCCTTATGTCGCCGTCGGCGTGCAGGCGTTCCACACGCCCGGCTATACCGAACATGACCCAACCGGCCCCTCCGTCTTCGCGCTGTCGGAAGCCTCGAACACCACGGTGACGGCCCGCACGCAAGTCGGGTTCCGGATCGACGAGGATGTCGGGGTGTATGATGGCGGAGTGCTGCGCCTGCGCACACGCGCCGCCTGGGCGCATGACACCAACACCAACCCCTATATCAACGTGACGCTGCAATCGCTTCCCGGCGCCAACTTCTCGGTTTATGGCGCCTCGCGCGCCTCGGATTCCTTCCTCTTCTCCGCTGGGCCCGAACTGCTCTTTGGCAACGGCATCTCGCTCGCGCTCGCGGCCGAGGGCCAGGTTGCACGCGGATATGACGCCTATTCGGGCAATGCCGTGCTGCGCTACGTCTGGTAGACCCCGCCCATACCCCTCGGCGCGGTCGGAACGGGGTGCCATTCCGACCGACCTCGTGTGGTTCACGCGGGATCGAGCTAATTCGATCGATTGATTTCGCTCAAGACTAAGATGTCTTCGGCAGGCTCGCCGCATGAATATTTCAGCGCGAAGCATGTCTTGGCCGACCATCATCGGCGCCGTTGCGGTGTCATGGTTGCTCGGCGCCGGCACCGCCGGAGCGACCGCGGCCCTTGTCGCGTTCGAGGGCGACGCCACCCCGAGCACGATCGTGATCCGGACGGGGGAACGGCGGCTCTACCTTATCTTGGATGGGGGACGGGCGCTCCGCTACACCGTCGGAGTAGGACGCATCGGCCGTCAATGGTCCGGGCAATCCGCCATCGAGGAAAAATTCCTCCGCCCCAATTGGGCGCCGCCTCCGGCCGTCAGGCACGACCGACCCAATCTGCCGGACGTCATCCCATCGGGCGCGGCCGGCAACCCCATGGGAGCCGCCGCAATGACTCTCTCGGGGGGGATTTATGCGATCCACGGCACTAATGCGCCGAAATCCATCGGCGGCTTCGTGTCCTATGGATGTATCCGCATGTACAACGACGACATCGTCGATCTCTTCGGCCGCGTCGACGTCGGAACGCGGGTCATCGTGACACGGTAGACCCGCTTTCCCCCAAGCGCGACAGCGCCTTCAGGGCTGCCCGTTCGACAATCCCACGGTGCGGCCCGGAAAGCCGGCGGCATCGAAATAGCGGACGCCGTTGGCGGTCTGGTAGTTCAACACCGTGACCAGGCCGTTGCGCGCGGCGGCCGAAACCAGCGACCCCGCCCGATGCTCGGGCTCGGCGCCGTTCGGCATGGCCTCTGTCAGCGGTCGACCGATCAGGGCACCCTTGCTTTTCGGGCTGAGCCGCATGAGAGCCGCGATCGTCTGGCCGATATCGGCATTGCTGCTCGGTGCCGCATCGACATAGCCTGCCCTGAAGTCGGGGCCGATCGCCGCCTGGAAGTTCCACGTATCGCCGCGACTGAAGCTGCCGTGCATCCCCTGGCCTTGTTGTAGCGTGGAATCGGCGACTTCGACCGTGCACAAGGACGCGTCGGCGCAGCCGGTCGAGAAGCTCTTGAAATTGACCACGATGGCGGGCATCGGCGTCAGGGCGGTGCCGCGCAGATTGATGGCGCTGAGCGGCAGCGTTCCCGGGAAGGTGCCAAGCGTTTCGTCGACGAACAACCCGCTCACATAATCTTGCGACAGCAGGAAATCGATCACCTTGCCGGCCATCGCCTTGTCGCCCTGGGGCAGATAGACGAGGTCGGAGCCACCATTGGCCGCCACCACCACGTCCGGCTTGGCCGGGTCGTTGCCGATCAGGCCGTTGGCGAAGCGGGTGCGCTGGCCTTCGGCGACTTTGGCGCTTTTCTGGTCTGGATCGAACAGGGTCAGGCCGAGCGTTTTAGCGAGATCGAGCGCCACGAAACCACCGGGCAGCAGGCCGGCCGGCGTACCATCGATCGTCATTTTGGCGGCCGGGCTGGTGTCGCTTTCCTTCGAGATCGTCGAGAAGCCGTGATCGGCACTGACGATCACGTTGGTGCTGTCGGCGAGGCCGAGATCGGCGAGCGCCTGACGGATCTGCGCGACATTGTTGTCGACGTTGCGGATCGCCGCCATCGAGGTCGGGCCGTTGATGCCGGGGACCAGCTTCAACAAGCTGTCGCCCTGATAATGCTGGGTCCCGTCAGGATCGCGCGACCAGAACACCACGAAGAACGGCTTGTCGTCGGCTTTGAACTTCGGCAGCACCACGCGGGTCAGCACGTCGGCAAACCAGGCCTGCTGCAGCACATTGGCGCTCTTGGTTCCCGCCACGCTGGCGGTTCCGGCCTGGCCGTTATCGCCGCGCGCCGGCGTATGGGTCGGCAGGCTCGCGCTCTGCAGGGCATCGAGCAGCCACGGCGCCAGGCCAATGCCATTGGCCGTGCCGGTCATGTCATCGAGCAGAACGGTCTTGGTGCCATCGCGCGCCGTATGGTCGAAGATCAGCGCCGGACCGACCTTGCCGATCGCGGCGGTGTTGTAGCCGGCGTCCCGCGCCGCCTTCATGACGGTTTCCTCATCGAGAAAGTCGCCCATGTAATGCTCGTCGATATCGCCGAGCACCGGGTCGTTTTCGATGAACGGGGTCAACGATGAATTGGCGGTCGGCACGGGAAAGCCGCTGTAGATCGTATTGCTGAACACGCCGGTGTCGCCGAGCGAGTGCCCGGTCGCCATGGCGGAGGCATTCGGCATCGTGAAGGTCGGGAACACCGAATGGCTGTTGCGGAAGTTCACGCCCTTGTCGCGCAACGCCGACATGGCGGGCGCCGTATCGGCGCGCACGATGCCGGCGCGAAGACCGTCGGGCACGATCAGCACGACGTTATGCGGCCGCGTCGCGTCTTGAGCCCAGCCCGACCCGATCGTCATCGCGAGCCCGACCAGGGCGACGGCAAACCGGGGCAGGGGGGCGCGGATCATGCTCTTCTCCAACAATCGAATTGGGCCGCACCGTAGTGGCGCCATATGACGGTTTTTCGAAATTGCCGCCGGCTCGCTCGTTCCGTCTCCTGACGAGCGTGAACCCGAGCCTCCAATCGTCTCGAGCTTGTCTCGAGCGTGTCTCAAGCATACCCCGCGCATGTCCCGAAGGTTATCTCGAGCATATCTCGAGCTTGTCTCGAGCGAGGCTGTTGCAAAAAAGTATCATCAGCCCGGTCGGAGCTCTTCAACTCGGCTTCTCGGCATCCCACATCGGCTGCAGACCGGTTGCCCGATGGGACCGGTCCTTTGTCGGCTCGTCCGCCTTGCTTCGGGAGGCGCGACGCCATGGAGGATTAAGATGAACTTCGAAAAATTTACCGAGCGGGCGCGCGGCTTCGTCCAGTCGGCCCAATCCCTGGCCCTGCGTGAAGGTCACCAGCAATTCACTCCCGAACATGTGCTGAAGGTCCTGCTCGACGACCAGGAAGGCTTGGCGGCGGGCCTCATCGACAAGGCGGGCGGGCGCTCGCGTGAGGCCCTGACTCAGACCGAACTCGCGCTCGGAAAGCTCCCGAAGGTGCAGGGCTCGGGCGCCGGACAGGTCTACCTCGGCCAGACGACGGCGCGGGTTTTCGATCAAGCCGAGAAGATCGCCCAGAAAGCCGGCGATAGCTTCGTCACGGTCGAGCGGCTGCTGCTCGCGCTCGCCATGGAGAAGGGCACCGATGCCTCCCGCATTCTCGAAAGCGTGGGCGTTTCACCCCAGACCCTCAATGCCGCGATCGAGGATCTCCGCAAGGGCCGCACGGCCGATAGCGCCTCGGCCGAGAGCAGCTACGACGCGCTCAAGAAATATGCGCGCGACCTGACCGAAGCGGCGCGGGCCGGCAAGCTCGACCCTGTGATCGGCCGCGACGAGGAAATCCGCCGCTCGATCCAAGTCTTGTCGCGCCGTACCAAGAACAACCCGGTGCTGATTGGCGAGCCGGGCGTCGGCAAGACCGCGATCGTCGAAGGTTTGGCGCTCCGCATCGTCAACGGCGACGTGCCCGAAAGTCTGCACGACAAGAAGCTTCTATCGCTCGACATGGGGTCGCTGATCGCCGGCGCGAAATATCGCGGTGAGTTCGAGGAGCGGTTGAAGGCCGTTCTGAACGAAGTGACGGCGGCCAATGGTGGCATCATCCTGTTCATCGACGAGATGCACACGCTGGTCGGGGCCGGCAAGGCGGATGGCGCGATGGATGCGTCCAACCTGCTGAAACCCGCTTTGGCCCGCGGCGAACTCCATTGCATCGGGGCAACCACGCTCGAGGAATTCCGCAAACACGTCGAGAAGGACGCGGCTTTGGCGCGCCGGTTTCAGCCGGTCTTCGTCAGCGAGCCGACGGTCGAGGACACGATCTCGATCCTGCGCGGTCTCAAGGAGAAATACGAACTGCATCACGGCGTGCGGATCAACGACAGTGCCATCGTGGCGGCCGCGACCCTGTCGAACCGCTACATCGCGGATCGGTTTCTGCCCGACAAAGCGATCGATCTCGTCGACGAGGCGGCTTCGCGCCTGCGGATGCAGGTCGATAGCAAACCCGAGGCATTGGACGAACTCGATCGGCGCATCATCCAGCTCAAGATCGAGCAGGAAGCGCTCAAGAAAGAGACCGATCAGGCTTCGGTCGATCGCCTGCTGAAGCTGTCGTCCGAGCTCGATGATCTGCAGGAGCGATCCGACGCCCTCACGGTCCGGTGGCGGGCCGAGAAGGATAAGCTCGGGAGCGCCACCAAGATCAAGGAGCAGCTCGAAGCCGCGCGCAACGATCTCGTTCAGGCGCAACGCCGCGGCGAATATCAGCGCGCCGGGGAGCTCACCTATGGCGTGATCCCGGATCTCGAGAAAAGGCTGGCCGACAACGAAGGCGCGGCGCAGGGGCGGCTGGTCGACGAGGCCGTGACGGCCGACCATGTGGCGCAGGTGGTGTCGCGCTGGACTGGCGTGCCGGTCGACAAGATGCTGCAGGGCGAGAAGGACAAGCTGCTGAAGATGGAACAGGCCATCGGCAAGCGGGTCGTCGGTCAGCCCGAGGCTGTGCGATCGGTCGCGACGGCGGTGCGTCGGGCGCGCGCCGGGCTGCAGGACCCGAACCGGCCGATCGGCTCGTTCATGTTTCTCGGCCCGACCGGCGTCGGCAAGACCGAACTCACCAAGGCGCTCGCGAGCTTCCTGTTCGACGACGAGAGCGCGATGGTCCGCATCGACATGTCCGAATATATGGAGAAACATTCGGTCTCGCGGCTGATCGGGGCGCCTCCGGGCTATGTCGGCTACGAGGAGGGCGGCGCGCTGACCGAGGCGGTGCGGCGGCGGCCCTACCAGGTCGTGCTGTTCGACGAAATCGAAAAGGCGCATCCGGACGTGTTCAACGTGCTGCTGCAGGTGCTCGACGACGGGCGCCTGACCGACGGGCAGGGCCGGACCGTGGATTTCCGCAACGTCCTCATCATCATGACCTCGAATCTCGGGTCCGAATATCTGTCCTTGCAGAAGGATGGCGAAGATACGGCCGAGGTGCGCGAGCAGGTGATGGGCGTGGTGCGCGGGCATTTCCGGCCCGAGTTCCTGAACCGGGTCGACGAGATCATCCTGTTCCACCGCCTGCGGCGGGACGATATGGGCGCGATCGTCGACATCCAGCTGTTGCGTCTCGCCAAGCTGCTGGAGGATCGCAAGATCACGCTCGACATCGATCCGCGCGCCCGCGCCTTTTTGGCCGAGAAGGGCTACGACCCAGCCTATGGCGCGCGGCCGTTGAAGCGGGTGATCCAGAAAGTGGTGCAGGATCCGCTGGCCGAGATGATCCTCTCGGGGCAGGTCGGCGATGGCGAGACCGTGCCGATCACGGCGGGCCGGTCGGGTCTGCTGTTCGGCGATCAGGCGGACGAGCCCGAACTCGAGGGTGCCGGTGCAGAGCCGCTGAGCCGGGCTATCAACTGAGGTGATTGGAACGCCCGGCCGCACGGTCGGGCGTTCCCTCGTCCCCTATGGCGCTCGAGCGGCCCGATAGAGGTCGTGCATGGTGGAGACATCGGCGGCGGAGAAAAACCGTTTCGCCACGATCTGAAAGAGCGCATCGGAGTGATAGAGCAGCAGTGTATGTTCATCCTCGCGGAGATGCATGTAGTTCAGCCACGGCGTCACGCCCGTTAAAGTTTCGGTCGTCGTATGGAGGCCTCTCGCGTCGAAGACGACCGCGATCGGCTGCTGAAGATTGCGTTGCTGCGCGAAGATGCGCCGCGCTGATATCGGAAGAACCCAACGGATGATCTCGCGGGGCACCAGGAGGCCGCCGAACAAGCCACCCACAAGGCCGACCGCAATGGCCTTCCAATCGTCACGGGTTGCGATGAGGTAAACCGCTAGGATTGTGAGGCAAAACCGCAAAGACGGTTTGGCGGAGACGTCATATCGTCAGCGACCCGGCTTGCGCCCCTGATCTTCCAGGGTTGCTAAGCTGGTCCTTTGCAGAACGAAGAGGACGTCGCGCGGCTGGACTCAGACCCGCCTGAGCGACCGGCGTCCACGATCCGCTGAGGAGGATCGGTCTTTTTGGCGCCCCGTGCTATCGACGCGCGATGCAGCCAGAAGGGGCCCAGCCATGTCCAACCTTCGTCGATCCGCCGCCGCCGCCATCTCGGTCGCCCTGTTTTGTCTGGGGCCTCTCTGTCTCCCGACGCACGCCGAGACCGCGCCGCCCGCGAGTGCTTCAACCGCCACCGACCCCGACCTGACGCGGGCCGCCCTCACCGATGATCCGCAGACGCCGACCGCTGGCAATTCGAAGGGCGATGTCACGATCGTGGCGTTCTTCGATTACAATTGCACCTTCTGCATGAAGGCCGAGCCGGCTCTGGAACAGTTGATGGCGGCCGATCCGGGTCTTCGCCTCGTCTACAAGGATTGGCCGATCTTCGGAAAGGTGTCGGTCGAGGCAGCGCGCCTCGCGCTCGCGGCGCGATATCAGGGCAAGTATCTGGCCGTGCATCAGGCGTTGCTCGGCACCCATCACCGCAAGGTCAGTGCCGAGCAGGTGCGCGATATCGCGATCAAAGCGGGTGCCGATCCGCTGCGGCTCGACGCCGATCTCAAGCAACACGGGGCCGAGATCGACGCTTTGCTGGCCCGCACCGAGAAGCAGGCCACCAAGATGGACTTCCCCGGCACGCCGATCTTTCTGATCGGCCCGTTGCTGGTCAATCAAGCGCTCGACCTCAAGGGGTTTCAGGATGCGGTCGCGACCGCACGCAAGCGGCAGCAGGGTACTCCATAGCAGCGCTGAGCCGTCCCACTCTGAACGGGCCGGTTCCGCCGATCACGGCTTCGACCGGCACGTCGCCCCACCCGAGACACGACCAACCCTTTGGAGCAATCCGAGGGGTTTTCGTTTTCAGTGCTATCTTACAAAAGATATATCTTGACCAAAGATATATCTTTGATTAGATCAGTCTCATGCAAGAGCATTCCTGGAGAGGCACTCACATGTTCCACCATTTTTTCCACTCAGACCGTCAGGGGTCCGACCGTCATGGATCCGGGCTCCGTCATCACGAGCGGGACGGCCGCCATGCGGCCGGTCCCAGCGACGGGCATCAAGATCGCGACGGGCATCATGACCGCGATCGGCAGGATCGGCCGCGCGGCCGTGGCCACGGCGGCCCGCTCGGGCGTCATCGCGGCGGCCCCTTCGGCGGGCGTGGCCCCCGCATGTTCGATTCGGGCGCGCTGCGCCTCGTCGTCCTCGGGCTGATCGCGGTCGAGCCGCGCCATGGCTACGACATCATCAAGGCGCTCGAAGCGCGGTTCCAGGGCGCCTATAGCCCCAGCCCCGGCGCGATTTATCCGATGCTGCAGATGCTCGAGGAGGCCGACCTGGTTTCATCGGTCACCACCGGCAACAAGCGGCTCTATTCGATCACCGAGGCCGGCACGGTCTATATCGAGGAGAACCGCGCCGAACTCGACAAGATCAATCAGCAGCTCGATCAAGCCTCGGGCGACATCCGCCAGTCGGCGATCGGCGAGGAGTTGCACGCGCTGCGGTCGGCGCTGCACGAAAAGTTGCGGTCGGGTTCGATGACGGCGGAGCAATCCGACAAGCTGCGGGCCATTCTCCGCAAGGTCCGCGACGACCTCGACACGCTTTAGTCGCCGCGAGAATCTGTCAGGCGCGGCCCCAGAAATCCGGCCGCGTCTGGCTGAGGCGACCGCCGATCCGCACCGGCGCGATTCGGACCGCGAGGCCGGTCGCATCGTCGGTTTCGACCGCCACCCCGCAAAGCGTCGCGGGGCCGGCGGCGGGCTCATAACGGCTTCCCGGCAGTTTGGTCAGAAAGCGGCGGATCGGCTCCTCCTTCTGGACCCCGATGACGCTGTCATAATCCCCCGTCATCCCGGCGTCGGATTGGTAGGCAGTGCCGTTCGGCAGGATCTGGTGGTCGGCGGTCGGCACATGCGTGTGGGTGCCGACCACGAGGCTGGCCCGCCCGTCGAGCAGATGCGCCATGGCGAGCTTCTCGCTGGTGGCTTCGGCATGGACGTCGATCAGCATCGCGTCGCAGCCCAATCCGAGCGGGCAGGCATCGACCTCGCGCTCGACGCCCGCGAAGGGATCGTCGAGCGCATCCATAAAGACGCGCCCCATGACGTTCATGACCAGGACGCGCCGCCCGTCGGCGATCTCGATCAACGCCACGCCGCGTCCTGGCGTGCCTTTCGGATAATTCAGCGGGCGAATGAGACGCGGCTCGCGCTCGATGAACACCAGGGCTTCGCGCTGGTCGAACGAGTGGTTGCCGAGCGTCACAGCATCGGCGCCCGCCTCGATGATGTCGGTGCAGATGGCCTCGGTGATGCCGTTGCCGCCCGCGGCATTCTCGCCATTGACCACGATGCAATCGAGCTGCCACTCCGCTTTCAGGCGGGGCAACTCGGTCGCGATGGCGGTTCGGCCGGAGCGGCCCATGACATCGCCGATGAACAACAAACGCATGAGATCAGTCTTTGCACAAAAGGGTTTCACGCTCCGTCAGCACGAGATCGAGCGGCTCGTCATGCGGCTCAGCGGGGATGAACAAGACCTCCTGCTCCGCATAGGCGACGCCGATCGCCAAAACCGACTTGCGGCGTCGCAGCGCCGCGAGCGTGATGTCATAATAGCCGGCCCCATAGCCGATGCGATGCCCGCGCCTGTCGAAGACGGCGAGCGGCACGAACAGCACATCGGGATCGACGACCGCGGCATCTGCATGAGGTTCGCCGATGCCGCGTCGCCCCGGAACGAGAGGGTCGCCCGGGCTCCACAGGCGGAACGTCAAGGGATCGCCCGCTTTGCCGGTGATCGGCAGCGCGGTCGGCACGGCGGCGGCGGCCAGCCCCTGCGCGAGCGGCAGCAGGTCTGGCTCAGCCCCGATCGCCGAATAGAGCGCCACGACGAGACTGTCATTCTTCGGTGCATAATCGTGAACGAGGCGGGGGCCAAGGCTTGCGAGCCGGGCTGCAAAGCGGATGCGCGCCGCATCCGGCATGGCGTGACGCTTGGCCAGCGCCACCGCCCGAAGCTCAGCCTTGTTGAATGCCATGAACGCGCCGAGGCTGAGACCAAAAGACAGTACGGGGCCACGATGGCCGTGGGCTTCGATCCCGGGAACCTACAACGTAGGTGGGCGCCATATGACCAAGTCCACGGACGAGATCAGGGACAGCTCCCTTGGAATCGATAAGGCCCCGGGAATACATACCTCACGCACCCCGCAGCTCCGCAGTCGCAATCTAAGCGCGTGCCGGCCGGAATGCCAGAGCCGTGACGCATTCTCCCCTGCGCCGCCGTTCCCGCGATGGCTCGACCGATCCGTGACATCGCTGTAAAGCAGGCGACGTCGGATCGCCCGAGCGACGATGGAGGAACCAGCATGCTGACGTTCTATTACAATGCCGCTCCCAACCCGCTTAAAGTGGCGTTGCTGCTCGAGGAACTGGGGCTGCCCTATGACATCGTTCCGGTCGATGGTCGCAAGGGCGAGCAGTTCGATCCGGCGTTTTTGGCAGTCAACCCCAACGGCAAACTGCCCGCGATCGTGGATGGCGACACGACCGTCTTCGACAGCAATGCGATCCTGCTTTACCTTGCCGAAAAGACCGGAAAATTCCTGCCGCCCGCCGGCGATGCGGCGCGGGGCCAATTGCTGTCATGGCTGATGTTCGTGGCGAGCGGGATCGGTCCCTATTCGGGGCAGGCGGTCCACTTTCGGCATTTCACGCCCGAACCCATTCCCTATGCGATCAACCGCTACACGCATGAGGTGATGCGCCATTGGGGCATCGTCGAGGCTCGCTTGGCCGCCCAGCCCTATATGCTGGGCGACACCTATACGATCGTCGACATGGCGGCGTGGGGCTGGGCCCGGATGCTGCCTTTCGTGATCGGGCCGGATGTGTTTGCGACGCTGCCCAACGTCAAACGGCTGCTCGACGAGATCACCGCGCGCCCCGCCGCGATCCGGGCCGAAGCCATCAAGAGCCGCTTCACCTTCAAGACCGAGATGGACGAGGAAGCGCGCCGCTTCATGTTCCCGCAAAACGCCAACCTGCCGGCCTGAACTCGACGTCCCGTGAACGCCGTCAGCCTCGAGGAGCGTTGAGGCTGCCGGCGATCTTGTCGATCCGTGCGGCCGCATCGTCGAGCGTGGCCGCGACGCGGTCACCGATGGCCTCGATCGAGGCCGCGCCCGCCTCGCGCTCGCGTTGGTATTCGGCCACGTCGGCCTCGAGGGCGGCGATTCGCCGCTCGGCTTCCGATAGATCGTCCGCCATCGTGATAGCGGCCATGACGGTGATGCGCTGGTCGCCGATCTCGCCGAAATGCGCGCGCAGGTCGGTGATCTTGCCATCCAATCTGCGGGCAAGACCCTGGAGATGCTCCTCCTCGCCCTCGCCGCACGCCATGCGGTAGAGCCGTCCGGCGATCGTCACCGACACCTGGGGCATGGAACTCCTTACTCGGAACTGTCGGTTGCGGCGCCGCGATCGTGCAGCGCTTCGCTGAAGGCCGGATCGAAGTGGGCCAGAACGGTCTCGACCGTCGCACCGGCACGGTCGAGCCGCGCCGACACGTCGGTCGTGGCAGCCAACAGGGTGCGGCTGCGGGCCAAGGCGCCATCGAGTTCCACCGCGAGGCGGGATCGATCGTCTTGCAGGACCAAAAACTCCTCCTCGAGATCGCCACGCGCCGCGATGGCATCGGCCTGCCGCTCGGCCGCGGCTTCCAGGTGATCGACCGCCGCGGCTAATCGCGCCAGGGCGTCTTCAAGCCGTCGTGGGAGGGTCATGGGAGGGATGGCGGTCCTTGCTCGAGGGCGACACCAGGCGATTTGCCGAATGCCGAACCCGCGCAACCCTGGCGTCGAAACGCCGGAAGGTCAAACGGCTGGCTCCGCGCTGCCCCCTCGCAATGTCAAAAAAAGGGGGGTCCTGTTCCGTCATAAAAGGTGATAGGCAGAGCCTGAAACGGCATCAGGCGGCCCGGGAGCCGCCCGCTTCAGGAGTTTTGCTGACATGACGGTCAAGGTCGCCATCAACGGGTTCGGTCGCATCGGGCGCAACATCCTGCGTGCCATCATCGAATCGGGCCGGACCGATATCGAGGTCGTGGCCATCAACGATCTCGGCTCGGTCGAAACCAACGCGCATCTGCTCCGCTTCGACAGCGTGCATGGTCGCTTCCCGCATAAAGTGACGGTCGAGGGCGACACGATCGACGCCGGTCGGGGCCCCATCAAGGTCACGGCCATCAAGGACCCGGCGACCCTGCCGCACAAGGAACTCGGCGTCGATATCGCGCTCGAATGCACCGGCATCTTCACGACCCGCGATAAGGCGGCCGCTCACCTGACGGCTGGGGCCAAGCGCGTTCTGGTGTCGGCGCCGGCCGACAATGCCGATCTCACGGTCGTCTACGGCGTCAACCACGACAAGCTGACGGCCGAGCATCTCGTCGTCTCCAACGGCTCCTGTACGACCAACTGCCTCGCGCCCGTCGCCAAGGTGCTGAGCGACCTCCTCGGCATCGAGAAGGGCTTCATGACGACAGTCCATTCCTACACCGGCGACCAGCCGACGCTGGACACGTTGCACAAGGATCTCTACCGCGGCCGTGCGGCGGCGCTGTCGTCGATCCCGACCTCCACCGGCGCCGCCAAGGCGATCGGTCTCGTGCTGCCGGAACTCAAGGGTAAGCTCGACGGCGCCGCGGTTCGCGTGCCGACCCCGAACGTCTCGCTGATCGACCTCAAGGTCGTGACCAAGCGCGACACCACGGTCGAGGAAATCAACGCCGCCATGAAGCGCGCGTCCGAGCAGGAGCTCAAGGGCGTGCTGAACATCACGGAAGCGCCGAACGTGTCGATCGACTTCAACCACGATCCGCATTCCTCGACCTTCCACATGGATCAGACCAAGGTGATCGACGGAAATTTCGTCCGTATTCTCGCTTGGTACGACAACGAGTGGGGCTTCTCGAACCGCATGGCCGACACGGCCGTGGCCATGGCCAAACTCATCTGATCGACCCTGTGCGGACCTCCGCTTCGGCTGAGGCCCGGGCAAGGGACCATTCGGGTGCCCCATGCCGCCAGCGGCGGCGAGCCGGGCATCGTTTACGTTCGAGGCAACCACCATGGCCGATTTCAAGACGCTTCATGACGCGCCATTTGCAGGCAAGCGCGTGCTGGTCCGTGTCGATCTCAACGTGCCGGTCGAGAATGGCGTCGTCAGCGACACGACTCGCATCGAGCGCGTCGTCCCGACCATTCGGACCATCGCCGACAAGGGCGGCAAGGTGATCCTGCTGGCTCATTTCGGACGACCCAAGGCCGGCCCGGACGAGGCCAATTCGCTGAACTTTCTGACCACCTATCTGGCCGATCATCTCGGCCACCCGGTCGCCTTCGCGCCGCATGGCATCGAGGCTTCGGCCCGCGCCATCGCGGCGATGAAGCCCGGCGACGTGTTGCTGCTCGAAAATACCCGCTTCCACACTGGTGAGGAAAACAACGACCCGGATTTCGTCACCGCACTGGCGGCTCTCGGCGATGTCTACGTCAACGATGCCTTCTCGGCCGCGCACCGCGCCCATGCCACGACCGAGGGTCTTGCCCGCAAACTGCCGGCCTATGCGGGCCACAGCATGACGGCTGAACTCGAGGCGCTGTCGAAGGCACTCGACCGACCGGATCGCCCCGTCGCGGCGATCGTCGGTGGCGCCAAGGTCTCGACCAAACTCGAATTGCTCGGCAACCTCGTCAAGAAGGTCGATATTCTGATCATCGGCGGCGGCATGGCCAACACGTTCCTGGCCGCGCAGGGCAAGGCGGTCGGGAAATCGCTTTGCGAACACGATCTGCTCGACACCGCCCGTACGATTCTGGCCGAAGCCGGCGCGTGCGAGATCGTCTTGCCGGTCGATGCCGTCGTGGCGAAAGAATTCAAGGCCAACGCGCCGTCGCGCGCCGTGTCGGTCGATGCCGTCGAGGCCGACGACATGATGCTCGACATGGGGCCGACATCGATCGAAAACGTCGCCTCCATCCTGCGCCGTACCAAGACGCTGGTCTGGAACGGGCCGTTCGGAGCGTTCGAGCTGAAACCGTTCGACGCTGGGACCATGGCGATCGCGCAGCAGGCGGCCGCCATGACAAAGGCTGGCGATCTGGTGACCATCGCGGGCGGCGGCGATACCGTATCGGCCCTGAACGCGGCCGGTGTCGCAGCAGAGTTTACTTATATCTCGACGGCTGGCGGCGCCTTTCTGGAATGGTTGGAAGGCAAGACCTTGCCGGGCGTCCACGCCTTGCGGAACCACTGACCACGGTCGACTTCAAGGCGGGGAGGCGGCCATGATGGTCGTGGGCCTGACCGGCTCGATCGGCATGGGCAAATCGACCACCGCCGCGATGATCCGCGAGGCCGGCGTTCCCGTCTTCGACGCCGATGCCGCGGTGCATGACCTTTATCGCGGCGAGGCGGTCGCCGCGGTCGAGGCCGTTTTTCCGGGGGTCGCGCGCGACGGGTCCATCGACCGGGCTGAGTTGGGCAAGCGGGTGCTCGGCAATGCGGCGGCGCTCGCTCGGCTGGAAGCCATCGTGCATCCGCTCGTCTTGGCGCGACGACGCGCCTTCCTGGCCGCCGCCGAGACTGCGGGCGCGTCGCTGGTGGTGCTCGATATCCCGCTTCTGTTCGAGACGGAGGCCGACAAGGACGTCGATGCCGTGATCGTCGTGTCGGCACCGGAAACGGTGCAAAACGCGCGGGTTCTGGCGCGCCCTGGCATGACCGAGGCCCGCTTTTCGGCCATAAAGGCCAAGCAGATGCCGGATGCGGAGAAACGCAGCCGCGCCGATTACGTGATCGAGACGGGGGAGGGCCTTCCGGCCGCCCGACATCGGGTCGATGCCGTCCTGGCCGCGCTGCGCCGTAAATCAGGTGAGGTGCCGACGCATGCGTGAGATCGTTCTCGACACGGAAACGACCGGGCTGGACCCCTTCAAGGGCGACCGGCTGGTCGAGATCGCCGGGATCGAACTCATCAACTCGATCCCGTCCGGGCGCGAGTATCATACCTATATCAACCCGCAACGCGACATGCCGGACGATGCGTTCCGCGTGCATGGCCTTTCGGCCGAGTTCCTCTCGGGCTATCGGCTCTTTCACGAGGTGGCGGACGAGTTTCTGGATTTCGTGCAGGACGCACGGCTCGTGATCCACAATGCCGAATTCGACATGCGCTTCATCAACAGCGAATTGAAGACGCTGGCACGACCGCCGATCGGCATGGAGATGGTGCTGGATACGCTGGCGCTGGCGCGCCGTCGTCATCCGGGTGCCGCCAATTCGCTCGATGCGCTCTGCCAGCGCTACAAGATCGACAACACCCGCCGCGTGAAACATGGCGCCCTGGTCGACGCGCAGATCCTGGCCGAGGTCTATGCCGAATTGCAGGGTGGCCGGCAGACCTCGCTCGGCCTTGCGACCCAGGTGGTTGTGCTGCGCGGCGACGCGCATGCGGCCCAGATGCGGCGACCGCGCCCGCTGCGGCCCGTCATCACGGCTGCCGAGCGCGAGGCTCATGCGGCTTTCATCGCGAGCCTCGGCGGCGAGCCGATTTGGCTCGACTATCGGCAGCCGCCAGCGGCCGACACCATGCCCGTGCCGGAGCGCTCGCTCATCTCGGCCTGACGCAGCCGCCATCGCGGCCCCTCTTGTGGCGGGGTCGTGTTGCTTGTATGACCACGTGCGGCTCCCGCGATCGGGAGCGCCGGTGAAGGCGTCTCGTGGCTCATTTGGCCCAACATGATTCGGTGATCGGGGTCCGCAACGCGGCCCGAGCGGATCTGCGCCTGCCGTTCGCCGCTGCAGCCGCTTTCCTTCTTCAGATCCTGCTTCTTAGCCGCCCCTGAGGGCCGGCCGGGCCTTTGGCCTGGGCGCTCAGGGGATGCAGGTCTCGGCAGATTTCGAGCCCGACGCACAGGCGAGGGCCAGCACGCTTTGAAGGATCACCGCCATGTCACAATCTGAACCTCAGCATCAGTCGGCCAAGCCGGCACGCGACCATATCGTCATCTTCGACACGACCCTGCGGGACGGGGAGCAATCCCCGGGCGCCACCATGACGTTCGAGGATAAACTCAGCGTGGCGGCCTTGCTCGACGAGATGGGCGTCGACGTCATCGAGGCGGGCTTTCCAATCGCCTCCGAGGGGGACTTCGAAGCCGTGTCGGAGATCGCCCGCCGCACCAAGCGCGCCACGGTGGCGGGGCTGGCCCGCGCCATCGAGGGCGACATCGCCCGCGCCGGAGCGGCCGTGCGCCATGCCGTCAAGCCGCGCATCCACACCTTCGTGTCGACCTCGCCGATCCATCTCGCCCATCAGATGCGGAAGACCCAGGACGAGGTGCTGCAGATCATCACCCGCACGGTGGCCCAGGCGCGCGGCCTCGTCGATGATGTCGAATGGTCCGCCATGGACGCGACCCGCACGCCGATCGACTATCTGTGCCGTTGCGTCGAAGCCGCGATCCGGGCCGGTGCCACGACCATCAACCTGCCCGATACGGTGGGTTATGCGCTGCCCGACGAATATAAGGCGATGTTCCAGTCGGTTCGCGAACGCGTCCCGGGTGCCGATGCGGTGATCTTCTCGGTCCATTGCCACAACGACCTCGGCTTGGCGGTCGCCAACACCTTGGCGGGGATCGACGGCGGCGCCCGGCAGGTCGAATCCACCATCAACGGCATCGGCGAGCGGGCCGGCAATGCGGCGCTCGAGGAGGTCGTGATGGCGATCCGCACGCGCGGCGACGTCTTGAACCTGTCGACCGCGATCGACAGCACGATGTTGACCCGCGCCTCCAAGCTCGTGTCGGCCGTCACATCGTTTCCGGTGCAATACAACAAGGCGATCGTCGGCCGAAATGCCTTCGCGCATGAGAGCGGCATTCATCAGGACGGGATGCTGAAGGATGCCTCGACCTACGAGATCATGACGCCGGAAAGCGTCGGCGTCTCCAAGACCTCGCTGGTGATGGGCAAACATTCGGGCCGGCACGCCTTCAAGGAAAAACTGCGCGAGATGGGCTATGTGCTCGGCGACAATGCCATCGAGGACGCCTTCAAGCGCTTCAAGGATTTGGCCGACCGCAAGAAGACGGTCTACGACGAGGATCTCGCGGCTCTGGTCGACGACGAGATCGGCAGCGCGCACGAGCGGATCCGCCTCGTCGCCCTGACCGTGATCGCCGGCACGATGGGCCCGCAATCCGCGACCCTGACGCTCGATATCGAGGGGACGCATACGACACGTCAGGCGACCGGCAACGGTCCGGTCGACGCGATCTTCAATGCGATCCGCTCGATCGTGCCGCATGAAGCGGGCCTCGATCTCTATCAGGTTCATGCCGTGACCGAGGGGACGGACGCGCAGGCCGAAGTCTCGATCCGGCTTATCCAGGGCAGCCGCTCCGCCACGTCCAAGGGCGCCGATCCGGATACGCTGGTGGCCTCCGCCCGCGCCTATATCGGCGCGCTCAACAAGATCCTGGCGATGCGCGCCGCCACACCCGACGTTCTGGCGGCGGGCTGAGGATCGAGGCCAGCAAAACCAAGTGTCCGGCGGCTTTTCTTCCGAAAGCGGCTGGACACCCCTGCCGGTCCTTGCTACATGGCACCTCCTGCTTGCAACGGCGAGCAGCGTGATGGGCGCTTAGCTCAGTTGGTAGAGCAGCTGACTCTTAATCAGCGGGTCGTAGGTTCGAGACCTACAGCGCCCACCATCACGCCTCCTGCGGATCAGTGAAGGGTATGACGCCGTGCTGCGGCTCGGACCGAGATCAGCAATCTCAATGCAGCGGCCGCTTCAGGCGTCAGCAGCGTAACGGGACTCTCTAACTCCCGAAACGCGCCGCCGCCTGGCGCCGCGACAGGCCACCATCGATCACCGCCACAACACGCTCACGAAGATCGATCGATAGCGCCTTAGTCATGCACGCTAGCCTCCTTCGCCAGCATGCATCTTGAATCAGATCGCAGCTGGATTGGGAATCCCCCGACGGGTCTGTCAGCTCGAAAGATGCTCTAGTGTCGCGCTGCTTTCGGACGACTCCGACCAATCGGGATAGGCCATCGCAATACTCCGGGTCTTAGCCGGCCGATGTCCCGTGCTGATGATCAAATCTATGGCCATCGTCAGTTCTGAAATACTCTTAACGCTGTCCTCCATGTCGAGAAGGGAATTTAGGGATAGTGATGCCGGACCGCCCTGATCCCGACGAAGCAGGCCGTTGATGATCAACAAAACTATGCGCAACCACTGTGCTTCGATATTTGGAACACGTCGCACCCAAGTTCGTCGTCGAAATAGGAAGCCTTGATCGCCTGCGCTTTCAATCTGACAAGTTTTGACGAGAGAAAATGCCATTGCCACAAATTTGCGCGATTACAGTACCATGGTAACACTACGCCCCGTTTATGACGCCTAGGATCGCATGCACCCGCAAGACATAAGCGAGCCCGCACACACCTTAGCCAATCTACGGCATGGCCTCGCCGTGCAGCGCCGCGTTATGGTGGCGCTGATGATTCGTCAGCTAATGACGAAGTACGGTCGGAGCAACATCGGATTTCTCTGGCTCGTGCTCGAACCTATGATCCTCTGCTGCGGCGTGCTGGTGGTTCGCTCGTTCATCTCTGACGCTGAGGAGGGGGGCCTACCCCTCATCTCCCTGCTTGTCACGGGCTACATTCCCTTGACGCTTTACCGGCATATAACCTCAGCCGGGACTTTCTTCCTTCGTCGAAACGGTTCGATGCTGTATCATCGAGACATCACGTTGTTCGATTGCGTGTTCGCTCTGTTCCTTCTCGAGCTTGGCGGCTGCACGATTGCATTTGTCGTCGTGTATTGGTCCCTGCTCAACCTGAACCTAATCGGGCCTATCTACGACCTCGGACTGATGGCATCGGGCTGGCTCTTAATGGCTCTGCTAGCATCCAGTTTGATGATTGCGATCGCTGTATTGACAGAGTATTACGAGGCAGCGGAAAGGTTCATTCAGCCATTCCAGTATTTGTTTCTGCCAATCTGCGGCTTCTTTTATATGGTTGAGTGGCTTCCGGACTATGTGCAGAATCTAGCTTGGTATGTACCAACTGTTCATTGCTATGAGATGATCCGGGGTGGATTATTCGGCCCTATCGTTGAGACTCATTATGCTCCCTGGTATCCTGTAGTCTGGTCGATCGGACTGCTGGCGTGGGCCTTGCCGATGGTCGACAAGGCACGCGACAGGATCCACTTTGGTTGATCGAGGCGATCTGTTTTTATCATGAAAAAGAAAGGTTGATGGGCCTGCGCGTCAATGATCGGCGGATCATCAGCGGCGTCAGCTTCGCTAGCCTTAATCGGCTGCGGCTGCGGCTGCGGCTGCGGCTGCGGCTGCGGTTGCGCGATGTGCTCAAGCACTGTGTTCCGAACAAAACGATCTACAATCGCTTCATTGCCAGAACCGTCTCGGCATCTTCAATGCGATCGTCGCCAAGCTTTCGGCCATGGGCGGGAAACCCGATCAGTTGATGATCGACGCGACCCACCTTAAAAGTCCTTCGCACCGCCGGCAGCCCTGCTTAAACACGGGCTGTTGCCGAAGATGTCGGTCTTAACAAGGGCAGCCTGAACTTAAAGTCCATGCCGTCTACACGGAGTAAGGGCCGCCCCTGACCATGCTGCTCAGCCAAGGCTAGTCCCTCATGCGTGAAGCACTGCCACCTGCCAGGGCATTGCTCGGTGACAAAGGTTAGCACGCCGATTGGCTCTGTGCGGCTTTAACGGCGCGTGGCATCACGCCATGCATGATCTCGAATGCCAACCGCATCGTGCCGATCCCACACGATCGAGCGCTCTATCGCCAACGATCCAATTTGCGACCATGTTTGGCAAGCTCAAAGACTGGCGGCGTTCCACACTCGCTATGATCGGTGCGCCCACACTTTGATATCGGCAATCTGCATCGTTGCGACAGGCATTTTCCGGATATAACCAATGAGCCCTGAGCCTAGCGGTGATCGCTGATGAAGGCGATCACCGTCACAGGCAACGCCCCGGTTCAAGATCCAGGTCTCCAAGCGGAACGACGACTATAGCCATCTTCAAAACGTCGCTTGCCTGAATGACGGCGGCCGAATAAGCTTTGGTCACTTCTAAAGAGATTCTAGAATGGACGCTTAAATAATTACATAAAACGGAAGAAAACAGGGAACTCAAGTAACATCAGGAATTCTCGACTGCCTTAGATCGTCTTGCGGCCCTTTCGTTTAGTTCTTTAATTTCTAAGATAAGGTTTTGGGCTTCATGCAAGAGTTTTATTATACGCATAGAGGTTTGTGTCCGTGCTGCGAGAAGTCTGCGACGTTCACATCGCAAAATGAATGGTTCCGCGATTTCCTTGCGTGCTCGGAATGTGGATCAGTTGTGCGGGAGCGAGCATTGGCACTCGTTCTGGATGAGACTATGCCAGACTGGAGATTCGTACACATTCACGAATCATCCCCAAGCGACCGTGGAATTTCTAAGAAGCTCAAAGAAAGCGCTAAATACTACACAGCCTCTCAATTTTTTCCAGGAAAACCCTTTGGTATTGATGTTGACGGCTTTCGTAATGAGGACCTCGAAAGCCAGACGTTCGATGATGCTTCATTCGACATCGTCGTCAGCCTTGACGTGATGGAGCATGTATTCAATCCGTCGGCAGTTTATCAAGAAGTCTATCGTACACTGAAGCATGGGGGCGTGTATCTTCACACATTCCCAATGTATAAATATTTAAGCGAGGGAGCAACGCGGCGAGCGGAAATCAGCTCGGGCGGCGAGGTCCGACATCTTATCGAGCCTCCTCAGTACCACCTTAATCCTGTCGACTCGCGAGGGTCGCTGGTGACATTCGATTACGGATATGACATCACCCGCCTCATTAACGAGTGGGCTCCGTTCGATGTAAGAATTAGCCGGTTCTGGGATGAAAGCCATGGAATTATCGGGGAGCACACGGAAGTTGTGATCTGCCGAAAACCGGCTTTTAAGTTTGCTTGATCTATCGTTAAGGCACCGCGAAAGGCGGATTATCAGATGACGCGATGGTAAAAGCTCAGCGTTGATATGTAGGGAAATCAAACCGCTCTCAGAGGCGTGCTAAGGGGACGTGCTGGTATCGTAGATGAAGGGCGTGGTGGACACGGTTCGCTCGAACCGCCCTGGGTCTATCGGAGGGATAGTTCCCCGTTTTAGCTGACACGGGCTTACCTGCTAAGCTCTCGGCTTGGTCGGGCGTTAGGTAACCGATGGCGGCATGGTACTGTGGTCGGCTGTAGGAGCTTTCGATGACGGCGAACAGTTTGCGGCTGGCGTCGTCGCGTGTGTCCCAGAAAGACCAGTATACGAGTTCGACCCCTAGTGTGGGAAAGGAGCTGTCCATCAAGGCGTTGTCGTCACAGCACCCTGTGCGGCTCATCGACAGTCGCCGCCATGAGGACCAGTTGCTTGCGGTAGAGCAAACTAAGCGCGCTGGTGGCGTAGCATGCGTGGTTTAAGTGATATCACAGTATTCGTCTTACTTGCTTGAAATCCTACAAGGAGCATCAATGCGCGCGCTATATTTCGCAGCGCTCTTCTGCGCCCCACTGCCCGCTGCATCCCACGCTCAAAGTTCGATGCTGAGCGTGCCGTTGTCTTCACTGCCAAGTGAAAGCGAGGACCTCTATGAATTTGAAACGGACAAGTACCTACAGAATGGCGTACGGCAAACGACTCCCCTTATGTCTCTCTCCGCCACTCAAGGACTTCCATTCTTTAAGCAGGTCTTCAAAGTTAGAGACTTTAATAGGGCGCCGATTAGCGCGGATCCTCCCGCCCCCGACACATTGCCCGACCCTAGCTCGCTGTCGACTGACCGTTTCTGGACATTTGGTGTCACACCCGCCGGAGTAAATACTACGCGTTTTAACCATCGCGTGTTCTTCGGCAAGGAAGCCAGCCTCTACGACGGCAGTTATGCGGGCAACGCCCCGAATTGGGAGTGGACGACGGCAGGCGGTATATTCGCTTACCTTCCCCGCAACGCGGAAACTATTACTATGCACCCGTACGGGTCGATTGGCGGATTGTATGCAGGCCATACCGAAAACAGCGGCAGTCTTCCAGAGATTGCAAACTCGGCGTGCTGCAATATTCCGCTGGCCATCCACTCCTTAAACGACAACACGTCCATCATACAGCCATCTTGGGGCCTCTACTCAACTATCACGCGATTACCCGGAACAGGAAGTCAGGTTAATGAGATTGACGTGATGAATGCGGACGATGTAGTGCACCGCGCTACCGCTTATGCACCGGGTGCCGGGTCGGACTGGACGATCGGGTGGGGTCTCAATGCCGGTGGAGAGGCCGCAACCGGTAAAGAGGTTTACCCTCAAAAGTCAGCGGCAACTGCAGCGATGTTTGTCGGGAGCAACGGGTCGACATGGGACAAAGGGATCGTCTTTCAGAGCGGGGCTATTTCTCCATCTGAGAGCGGCCACACCGTTGACATTGAGATGCCGTCAAATCATTGGCTAAAGTGGATTGCTGACAATACCGGAGCTGCAACCGCCTATGTCACGAGCAGCGTCTCAACTGTCGCTCATGCGATAGGCCTAACCTTCTCTGACAGTGGAGCGCTCTTCCAGAGTCCGGACGGATCACAGATCTCACTTCAGATCCAATCCGTCCCGAACAGCGTCAATCGACTCATTGTTTCACCTTCTGTCACAGGATCGCCTGTGGCTGTGACCGCCACCGGATCGGACACGAACGTCGACATTGACCTAGTTTCGAAAGGATCGGGGGTGATCAATATCCAAGGTGCAATGATCGTCCCATTTCTGACTCCGACCTCTTCTTCGGCATCGTGTCGGCCGAATCAAGTCGCAGCAGACAAGGATTTCTTGTACTCCTGCATCGCGGCAAACCATTGGCGGCGGGTGAAAATAAGCGATTTTTGAACGTCGTGTCGTCTCAGAATATGTTGACTTGCGGATTACAACTCACACGGAACTATCCGTGTGAGTCAGTTCAAGACCAAGGATTTTCGATCAATCAAGTACGCTCGACAGTTACTGTCTCGCCATCGATATTATAGCTATATAAGAGAGTTTCATCAATCACGACGTGAAAATCGCGCGCCGGACTACGTTCGCACGTTCGAGGTTTTCTCAATCTGACTTGAAAATCGATATCCCCAGGGTAGGCATCATAAAAAGCATCGATCTCAAATGGAAATAGGTTCAAATCTTCGAGTCTACAGATATTTTCAAAGAACGTTTTCGGTGTAAGAATGCTACAATGTGAGTCGAAATACTTACCATTAATATAAGCGTCGCGAACTATATTCCAAGTTTCGCTTTCCGTATGCGCTCGCGTCAAAATCAAAGCTTCGGGTCCAATCTTCCGAAGGTCAGCGCCGCCCAAAGGCGTATGGTACCTCACGGTGTCGTAGATCTGCTGATAGGACGGCTTCTTCAGCTTTGCTGTATAAGCCGTGAGCCAATCGGCTGCGGTTGTTGGGGGTCTGACAATGTCGAATGTGAATCGCTTGTCGGGCAGGATCAAAGACAGAACCCCACCCTCGTCAAGAATACCGTACATTTCATGTAGCCACCCAATGAAGTCGGGCATGTGCTCCCCAACATGCGATGCTAAAATAAGTTCGAATCTGTCATCGCCGACGCTACTTTTATAATCGCCGTCTTCGATGATGTAATCCACTTCCTGGAAAGAGTTTAGATCGTAGCCACTGTCTCTATATAGAAACTTCAACGTCTCTGTATCAGTAAAATCGGCATATTTAACATTATATTTATTCTTTGGGAGCGATGGCCGATGTAATGCGCCTATTTCAAGGACACGCGTATTCTCGTCGAGAGCTCCCATGTATCGTGTAGCTCGTCTATACGGATCAATCATTTAATGTACTACCATTCTTTGGTTGGTTCTGACGACAGATTTTATAGCAGAATTGCTTTACGCTGCACAACGAAGGAACACGTTTTTGGGGCGGTGATGGACGTGGGCTGCGGCAGTTGCGCTCAAACGCGCTCGCAGACGGGCCGATCTGTGGAGCACCGAAGTTCATGATCCATCCCCTCGGAGTGGTCCGCCCTGTTCTCTGGCTTTCTCGAGCTTATCAAGGTTCAATATGCCGAAGAAGAGACACAAGCCAAAAGATTGTCTTCGAGTTGCACCAGGTAGATGTTCTGGTTCGGCAATGGCGGGCGGCGGAGTCAATCCCTTTAGCGACGTGAGCGAGCCGAAGTACGACTGATGGCAGAGGGAGTTTGCCGGCCAGAAGTCTGATTAGGTTAAGCGCGGAAGAAGCTCGATATGAAGCAGGCCCAACTTCGCAGGCGTCGCAGACCTCACGCTGGACAAACTGATCGCTAAAGAGGCGGCATCGAGAAAACGTCAAACCCCGCGCGACGGCGCGCTGGCATCGTGGATATCCGATGGCGGGTATTCACCGTTAAGCGGTGCTTCCTGCACGACGGATGAACAGCATCGGTTTGGGCAGCGCAAGACGCTGCGGTGCGCCGATGACGAAGACGCGAGGGTCACTTGCTTCGGTGGGCAGCTTGAAACGCTGTGTTTGTCCGCCTTATCCATAGCGTCCATCACAGGCGCTATCGCTCACCCCGCGTGCACGCCGCGTTGCGTGCCGAGTGCAGATCGGCCACGGTGGGCGGGTGAAGCGTCTTATGCACCGCTACGGCACCCGTGGCTTAACAGAGCGTCGGTTTCGACCATGCACGACATCGTCTAGCAGTTTACGATTGAACGCCGAACGATCGCTATCTTGGCGTTAACGCCAGTCATAATGATCGCTAAGGCAAAATTCGGGCACGCGGCACATGACGCGCACCGGCCAGATGCTCGGACGCTGCTCGAAAAGCAAAGGTCAATTGTGCATCTCCGCGAAGGATGTCGATCGCTTTTTCTCGGACGTCGTAATCTATGGGCGCTCGGTCCAGTTCACGCCGCAGGCGAACCATCTCAGCCACCTGGTCTGATTGGGGAAGCCGTCGCGCTTAAAGTTGCGGCTCCGACACCCTGCCGGTCGTGGCGGTGGAGAGCGACCCATCAGCGCCGTGCGCCACTGCCTCAGCATCGAGGGTGGGACCCGGAGTTCGGCTGCAATCTGCTTCTGCGGTCGGCCACTGCTCCCCAGCAGTGAAACCGCCCGTGCTTTGAACTCGGGCGTGAACTCCCGTGTCGTATTCGCCATCGAACACCTTCACGTCCGGACAGAGCGTATTAGAGGTGTGAGCTGAAACAGGAGAAGATCACTAACTGGATCTTGAGTCTAGCAGACGCCAGGGCAGATGCGCAACGCGGTCTAAACCAATTTTTGCATAACCCTTGGCTGATTAACAACGACCGTATAGCATAATGGACCTGATCGAACACCCGATACTTAGCGGAAAGATCAAAGTGGAACTAGGCACTTGATAAGTGTGACGAGGACAAACCTGTTTGGAGACCGCGCCCCTTGACACGGAAGCATAAGTTATGATCCGACGTGACCGACATGACCTAAGCGGTTGAAGCTGGGATCATCGCAAGCCGATTCTCGGTGGAAACGTTGTCAGGACAAGCGAGGCGATGCCAACGAATGAAGATTATCAGGCGCAAGCGTGGCGATTTCGATCAACGGACGTTAGGAGACACCCATCGAGAGCAGGGAACCTGGCCGGCTGCAGCAGCCGCATATCGCGCTCACCTCCAGCAGCATCCTGACGAATATGATATTTGGGTTCAGCTTGGTCATGCTGAGAAGGAAAGCGGGCAGCTCGCTGCTGCAGATGAGGCATACAAACGCGCCCTGCAGTTGAGAAATGATGATCCTGATCTTTTTCTTAGTTTGGGACATCTTTCAAAAATCCGAGGCTCGTATGAAGCCGCTAAGGGTTTATACGAAAAAAGCTGGCTGCTTGACGGGAACGCTGCCGCTCGAGCAGAACTCGACGCTCTCTTGAGCGGGTCATTTCCCGCGCAAACGACCAAGCAGATCATGGGTGACCTCAAGACAATCGTAAGCGATCGGAAGAGTAAACGCTTTCTCGAATCGCTTTTTGGTCGCCAAGCAAGCAAACTATCCGATGATGTAGAAAGTGAAGAATTCCAGCACCAGGTGCCGCTTGCGCCACTGCCGTCAAAGGGATTGTTCGGCAACCCGAAGGTCATAGCCTTTTACCTTCCTCAGTACCACGAAGTGAAAGAAAATAGCGACTGGTGGGGTAAAGGCTTTACCGAGTGGACAAATGTTAGGAGAGCAAAGCCGAATTTCGTTGGTCATAAGCAACCACGCGTGCCGCTAGATGGCAAATATTACGATCTTATGGATAGAAACGTTCAGGTTAATCAGGGACAACTTGCAAAACAATTTGGGATAGATGCATTCTGTTATTATATGTATTGGTTTAATGGCCGCCGTATTCTTGAAAGACCGCTTGACAACGTCATCAAGGATCGAAACATCGATCAGAATTTCTGTATTTGTTGGGCGAATGAAAACTGGACGAGGACTTGGGACGGAAAGAATTCAGATATACTCCTTCAGCAAGTCCACACGCTCGAGAGTGATCGGGACTTCATCAAGGATTGCCTGAAGTACCTGTCTGACCCGCGTTATCTTCGCGTCGACGGGAAGCTTATGCTTTTGGTGTATCGTGTCGACCTCATGGATAACGCCTCAGCTACCGCTGCAATATGGCGCGACGAGGTTCGAAGCGCTGGCCTTGGAGAGTTGCATCTTTGTGCTGTTCAGTTTTATGGAATTACCGACCCAACCGTTTGGGGATTCGATGCTGCTGTTGAATTTCCCCCCCATGGCTGGCTCGAGGAAAGTAACCTTCTCAAACCTACCCCACACTTGTTGAATCAGGACTTTAAAGGTCAGATCTTCGATTACCGTAAGGCAGTCGAGTTTTCTTTAAGGAAAGCAGTACCGCAATACCAGTGGTACAGAGCCGCCTTCCCAGGTTGGGACAACACAGCGAGGCGTCAAGATACACCTCATATCTTCGCTTCAGCAAAACCGGGTGAGTTTGAGGCTTGGCTGACAGAATTACTCCGCCAGCAGATCATTATGTCGCCGCCTGAACACCAGATTGTTTTTATAAATGCATGGAACGAATGGGGAGAGGGGGCTCACCTAGAGCCAGACGAACGCACGGGGTTTGCGAACCTGAACGCCGTCGCGAGTGCCCGCAGCGCTGTTGAGGAGGAATTGATTGTCTTGGCAGCAATGAGTCGGCTCCGTCGACTCGGGGATTATGAAGGTCGCCTTGCCGATGAGAACGCGTTATTGGCAATTCTTCAAGGTAAAGAGCGCTCGATCAGGCTTCTCCAGCAAGCCTTGTACGTCTCTGCATTGTCCTCAACTTAACCGTGCGGAGATGAAGTGACCTTACCGCTCATAAGCGTTATCGTGCCGGCCTATAACCACTCTGCATTCATCGAGAGAGCCCTTCAGTCAGTGGTCGAGCAATCATACCGACCGATCGAACTCGTAGTCATTGACGATGGATCTACAGATGATACGGCAGCTTTATGCCAGGACTTTCTTTCACGTTATATGCCTTCTGCTACTTTTCTGAAACGACAGAACCGCGGCGCCGCCTACACGATCAATCAGGGTATAGCTCTTTCTTCGGGTGATTACATTAATGTGCTAAATTCTGATGATATCTTCCATCCGAACCGTATGGCTCGTTGCCTGAGTCGGATTGTTAAGGGCAAATCAGAGCTTCTGTTTACGAACGTTGGATTTGTGGACGAGGTAGGTGAAGTAGCGCCTCGTGATCAGTATATTGATGGGCTTCGAGAAGCTGAAGTAAATGTGGGGCGCCTTCCGTCACTCGGTTTTGGTTTCCTTAGAAATCAACTTGCAATTTCTACTGGAAACCTCTTTTTTTCACGTAACTTGTACAACCGGGTAGGGCCATTTTGTAACTATCGTTATGTTCACGATTGGGACTTTGTTTTACGCTCACTTTATTATAATGAACCATCATGTCTCGCTGAAGAGCTGTATTATTATAGACTGCATGGGTCCAATTCCTTCAAATCGCTGGCAGATGTTGCCGGCTACGAAACGACTGAACTTATGCGAAATTTTCTCCATTCGATGGTCAGCAAGTTACCGGAGAACGGGTTGGCGCCTAGCCCGCATTATTGGCCAGGTGTTTTCGAGCATTACATGATGTTGTGGAACTATCAGGATTATCTGCCGCCACGCCATCGATCCGCTTTTGTCGATCTGGTGAGGATAACATGAGAGCAGCGGTCTTTTGTCACTTCGATAAACACGGAATCGTCGATGATCATGTCATTTATGCATTGCGGTGTTACAGGCAGTATTTCGACTATATCTGTTTTGTTTCGGCTTCAAAGCTGGATGTAAGGCAGCGAACGCGAACCAGCGGCTTTGTCGACCGAGTCATATGCAGAGAAAACATAGGCTATGATTTCGGTAGCTGGCGTGAGGGTTTCGAATCTCTATCACACCAAAACTATGAAGAGATTGCCTTCATAAATGATAGTTGCTACGGACCTTGTCGAAATCCAGAAATCATGCTGAACGCAGGTCGGAAACTTGGAGTAGACCTATGGGGTGCGACTATCAATCGACAGTTTGAGCCACATGTCCAATCGTTCTTCATGGTTTTTGGTGAGCAGTTAATAAAGTCTGGCTTTGCATCTCGCTTCTGGAGATCAGTCGAGCCGTTAGCATCTAAAAGTGACATCATATCGACATATGAGATGGGTCTGTCCAAGCTTGTTCAAAATGAAGGATTTAGTATAGGAGCGGTTGTAGATCTGAAACAAATTGAATCTCACACCCGTGAAGTCGTTATTGAAGACAACGAATTCGACAGGGGTTCTAGACCATTGCAGGCATCCGTTGCAGCGCGCGACTACATCCTTAGCGACGATTACCCCAATCCTAGTCAATTATACTGGGGAGAGATGTTTCGCCGCGGTGCTCCCCTTCTTAAAATTGAGGTGCTTCGAGATAATCCAATGTCGGCCGGGTTAGTTGGCATCGCCCGTAGACTTAAACGAGATGCGTGGTTCGACGCAGGCATTATTTTGCGTCACTTGGAACGTACGGTAACCGCTGATAGATTTGCAGAGATAGCAAGTGCATTCCGTTCTTTGTGACATCAGGGGGGGGCTTGCACATCATTGTAAGAAGGATCCCAGACTTCGTGAAATATGGATCCTTTCTCCCTTTGGTCTTTAAATCGATCTTGACAAGTCGTCGTCGTAAATGTTGACGGAGCCAATTTGGCGTCCTTTTTCAGCAGAAAAACCGGGCGTCGGAGTTTCGAGGTCGCCGTGCTTTTATAGCCGATACATGCCATCGCGCGCGGACGCGGACGTTAAGCACTTGGCCATGCCGGCGGTCGGAAACGTATAAAGGCGCGTGGCATAACGCCTGAGTTCGTGAAGACGCAAGCGTCTCAGAGCTGTCCCGATGGCCAAGGGGCCGGGCTGATCCAACATTCGGATCGTGGCAGCCAATACGCTGCCGAGGTCTACCGAAGGCAGTTGGCCGTTATGGCGGTGACCCCGTCGATAAGCACAGGTGCTGCGACGACAACGCCTCGATGGACAGCTTCTTTCACAAGCTGGAGGTGCAACTCGTCCACAGTGTCTCTGGGACAGACGCGACGACGCTCGCCGCAACCTGTTCGCCTCCATCGGAGGCTCGTACAACCGACGTCGCCCTTTCTGATCAGCGCCTCGGCTGCCGTTGTCTCACGCGCTTGTCTGCGCCACAGTCGCGGCGGCACCATGGTGCAACAACGACGATAGTGCCGCCTCGACGGCCGAGCGAAACACATGGCTTTGCGGCAGATCGGTGCCGAAGACCGGCTCGACAGCCAAAAGCGCCGCGACGATCGCCTCGGCGCTGGTGAGGCCGGCGGTTCGGCGCCGCAGATCGTCGGCGAGAGGATCGCGGACATCGATCGGCCTCTGCTGCTCGTCAATGCCGGTGACGTAGCGCATCCACCCGGCCACCCCGAGCGCCAGTCGCGCGATCGGCTGTCCGGCCGCGAGCCTGTCGCGCACCGTGCCGAGCAACCGCTGCGGCAGTTTCTGCGATCCGTCCATGGCGATCTGCCAGGTTCGGTGGCGAAGTGCCGGATTGCGGAAGCGCTCGATCAGCGAGGCGGCATAGCTCTCTGGGTCGAGCCCCGGCACTGCCGGAAGGGTTGCAGCGGCTTCCCGCAGCATCAAGCCGCGGACGAGTGCCGGGAAACCGGGGGCCGCCATCGTGTCGGCGACCGTCTCGTGACCCGCCAGATAGCCGAGGTAAGCCAGCGTCGAGTGGCTCCCGTTGAGGAAGCGGAGCTTGGCGAGCTCATAGGGGGCGACATCAGACACGAAGGTGGCGCCCGCGCGATCCCACTCCGGTCGGCCCTGCGAGAAACGATCCTCGATCACCCATTGCGAAAACGGTTCGGTGACGACCGGCCAGACATCAATGCAGCCGAGAGCCGCCGCGATGCTGGCGCGGTCGGCATCCGTCGTGGCCGGAACGATCCGGTCCACCATGGTCGACGGGCAGCGCAACTCGCCATCCACGTAGCGGCCGAGATCGGGATCGCGCAGCGCGGCGAAACGCGACAACACACGCTGCAACGTGGCGCCATTATGGGGAAGGTTGTCGCAGCAGAGCGCCGTGAAGGCTGGGAGACCGGCGGCCCGGCGCATCCGCAGCGCTTCGACGATGAACCCCGGCGCCGAACGCGGTCTGTCGGGATGGGCGAGATCATGCCGGACATCCGGGTGATCCTCATCGAGCTCGCCGGTCGCAGGACGGTGGCAATAGCCCTTTTCGGTCACGGTCAGCGAGACGATGCGGGTGGCGGGGGCCGCCATCGCGGCGAGCAAGGCCGCCGGGTCCTCTGGAGCGACCAGCAGGCGCGTGATGCTGCCGACCACCTGGAGGCTCTCGCCAGCGGCATCGCGGACCGCCATCGTATAGAGACCATCCTGAGGGGTCAGCGCGTCTCGTGTCTCGGGGCTGCGCAGCGACGCGCCCACAATACCCCAGCGTCGGTCGCCTGCCGCCAGCACGGCATCCGTGTAGATCGCCTGATGGGCGCGGTGAAAGGCGCCGATCCCAAGATGGACGATGCCGCTCTCGACGCTCGTCCGGTCGTAGGTGGGCCGCGCGACGCCGGTCGGCAGATGGGCGAGAGCGTCGGCGCCGAGACGCGAAGGGTCGATCATAGCAGGGTCTCTTCCACGGGACGCTCGGCTGCGGCAGCGCGCCGCCCGTCGGCACCATATAGATCATAACCCCGACGTCGATTGCCTTACCGAACCGATAGAGTTGAGACTAAAGCGCGAGAGCGCCGGCACCAAACCGCCGCTGTCGGTCCGGTGTGGACGGCTTGCACCTGGGAAAGCGCAGGCGCTGTCCGACACGGCAGCATCCCTCGATCGATCCGATGGGTGCTGCATGCGTGAATCGCGCCGCAGGATCGACGACAGTCTCAGAGGCACCCGCGTCTCGGTTCAGCTCGACACGGCGGGCGCCGGATTGCCGACCACGTCGCCCGACGGGGTGACGCTGAGCCAACGGTAGATGAAGCCGCCAAGCGCCCCCCCGATCAGGGGAGCCACGATGAACAACCAGAGTTGGCCGATCGCCCAAGGCCCGGCGAACAAGGCCGGACCGATGCTGCGTGCCGGATTAACGAACGTCTTGGTCACCGGGATGCTGATGAGATGGATCAGGGTTAAGCCGAGCCCGATCGCGATCGGGGCGAAACCGGCAGGGGCCTTGCCATGGGTCGACCCCATGATGATGAACAAGAACATCATGGTCATAACGATCTCGGTGAGCAGGCAGGACAGGAGGCTATATTGCCCAGGTGAATGCTCGCCATAACCATTGGCCGCAAACCCCTTGGCGAGATCGAAGCCAGGCGCGCCGCTCGCGATCACGTAAAGAACGCCGGCTCCGACGATGGCACCGACGACCTGAGCCACGACATAGGGCAGGATCTGCTCCGCTGGAAAACGTCCGCCCGCCGCCAAGCCGACCGTGACGGCTGGGTTGAGATGGCAGCCGGAGACGTGGCCGATCGCATAAGCCATGGTGAGGACGGTCAGGCCGAAGGCGAACGACACGCCGACGAGCCCGATGCCGACCTGCGGAAATCCGGCTGCGATCACAGCGCTGCCGCATCCGCCCAACGTCAGCCAAAAGGTCCCTATCGCTTCTGCAGCATACTTACGAGTGTCCATGGTTATGCCCCATCGGTGCACGTCGATGGCACAGCCACCGTTACGCAGGCGGGATGATCGGCCATTACATTTTGCTTTTCCAGCGATTAACGTTCGGCGATGGCCTGATGACGTTTCGCAGCAAGCGCATAGGCCGAATTTTGCGTTGCGTGGGCGATAACCTGTGGATCACGCGTGGATCGGAGCTCTGGTTGGAGCAACGATTGGCCGTCAAGGCTCGTCGGCGATTGGGGAACAACCGCCCCGATGACGCGGTTAATCAGCGTGTCAAACAGGGAGGAGACTGATCATGAGCCAAGGCTTTCCATCGATGACGGCGCTGTTGGGTCTGCTGGCCGTGGCAGGATTTCAGAATCGGGACAAGATCGCGGAAATGCTCGGCGGCATCGGTCAGGCCAAGCCCGCGACGCCGGGCCAGACGCCGCAGCCAGGTCTTGGCGGGCTCCTCGGTCATGTCGGGGGATCCGATGTGGGTGGTTTCCTAGGCGGCGGACTGAACGATCTCGTCGACCGCTTCAAGCAGAGCGGGCATGGGGACACCGCGAATTCCTGGGTGCAGTCGGGCGCCAATAAGCCCGTCGCGCCCCATCAGATCGAACAGGCGATCGGTCAGGACACGCTGGACACGCTGACCAAGCAAACGGGACTCTCGCGCGACGAAATTTTGGCACGGCTCACGAAAGAGCTTCCGAATGCGGTCGATCAATATACGCCGAATGGCCAACTGCCGCCGCGCAGCTGAGGCGACAACAAGAGTGTCGTGATCGAGCGGCGGTTTCACCGTTCGATCAAGGCAACTTACCGGCGCAAAAGCGGTTTGACCCGAGCGAAGGCTGGACATCAATCCAGTGAAACTATCGATCGGGTCGATTCATGGCTGAGAAGAGCGCCGCCAAGCCGTCCAACCTTCACCCATCCGGTCCCCAAGCCACGTCGTCGACGGGTTCATGGTGGGCCGTCGCGGCCTTTGCGGGTCTAGCACTCGTTGCGTCGACGCGTCCTGCACGCGGCGACCTGCGGGTGGAGCGCCTGCCCAATAGCGGGAATGGTGGCGATCGCGATGCTGGTTCATCGCAGGACCAGCCGCGATCGAACGCCAACCATCACCTCGTCAACGACGGCAGAGGTCGGGACGCCAAATCGCCGTCCGATCTTCCGCTGAGAGGTTGGACGGATGTGCTCTGGCGAACCTACGAGGATCTCAGCAGCCATCGAATTCTGGCGGTATCGGCCGGCGTAACGTTCTACGCGCTTCTCGCTTTATTCCCCGCCATCGCGGCCTTCGTGTCGCTTTATGGCTTGTTCGCCAATGCCTCGACCATCAACGATCAGTTGAATTCGCTGCAGGGGATGATGCCCGGCGGGGCTGTCGATATTATCGGGGAACAGGTCAAGCGTATCGCCTCGAAGCCCGGCGGCACGCTAGGGTTAGCGCTTGTATCCGGTCTTGCGATCTCGTTGTGGAGCGCCAATGCGGGCATGAAGGCCCTGTTCGACGCTCTCAATGTCGTGAATGACGAAACGGAAAAACGAAGCTTCGTCGTGCTGAACGCGCTCTCGCTGACCTTCACGCTCGGCGCGATCGCGTTTTTGCTCTTGGCGATCGCCGCGGTCGTGGTGTTGCCCATCCTGTTTAATCTCGTCGGCTTGGGCGGTGCTTTGGTGACCATCCTGGCGATCGGACGCTGGCCCGTGATGCTGCTTATCGTGGCGGGTGCATTGGCGTTGCTCTATCGATACGGACCAAGCCGCGCCACGGCGCAGTGGCGGTGGGTGAGTTGGGGCAGCGCCATTTCGGCCGTCGCGTGGCTTGGCGGCTCCGCTCTGTTTTCGTGGTACGTCTCGAGCTTCGGAAGCTACAACGAGACTTATGGGTCACTCGGGGGTGCGATCGGCTTCATGACTTGGATCTGGATTTCAACCACCATCGTGTTGCTGGGGGCCGAGATCAATGCCGAAATGGAGCACCAGACCGCGGTGGATACGACCGGCCACGGTGGAAAGCCGCTCGGAAGCCGCCGCGCCACCATGGCGGATACATTGGGCGAAGCCAAAGGCTGAGTGCCGCGACCGGATGAGGCGGGATTGCGGCTCGGTCCCGACCGGGTTAAGCGTCCGATCAATGTGCCGCCCGATCGCCGAAGCGGGCATGTGCCGAGCCGGAGACCCTTATGACGACAGCCATCGCGACCTATCCTAGCCTGCGCGACAGGGTCGTTCTGATCACGGGGGGCGGCAGTGGCATTGGTGCGGCGATCACGCGACGGTTCGCCGGGCAGCATGCCAAGGTGGCCTTCATCGATATCGCCGACGGCCCCTCCAACGATCTCGTCGCCGAGTTGAAGGATCAGGGTCACACGGTTCACTACGAGCATTGCGACCTGAAGGACATTGAGGCGCTGCGCCGCAGCATCGGTACCGTTCGCGAGGCGCTCGGACCGATCACGATCCTGATCAACAATGCGGCGCATGATGAACGTCATGCCACGCCCGACGTCACGCCCGAGTATTTCGACGATCGGATCGCCGTAAATTTGCGGCACCAGTTCTTTGCGGCCCAAGCGGTGCTGTCCGACATGCAGGCGGCGGGCGGTGGATCCATCGTCAATTTCGGCTCGACCTCATGGATGGTCGGGCAAGGCGGCATGCCGATCTACACGGCCGCCAAATCCGCCATTCTCGGCTTGACCCGCTCGCTTGCCCGCGATTACGGCAAATTCAACATTCGCGTGAACGCCGTGGCGCCGGGCTGGATCATGACAGAGCGGCAGGTGTCGCTATGGCTGACACCGGAAAGCGAGAAGGAGCTGATGGAACATCAGTGCCTGAAGCGAAAGCTCGTCCCCGACGACATGGCGCGTGTGGCGCTCTTCTTCGCCTCCGACGAATCGGGAGCCTGCACCAATCAGCAATATGTCGCCGATGGCGGCTGGGTGTAGGATCGCAAAATCATGAGCGACATCGACAAGCCGGCCTTTATCGCGGTCGATTGGGGTACGACCCGCATGCGCGCCAGCCTCGTCGGGCAGGACGGCGCGGTTCTCGACCGCATTACCTCCGACCAGGGCGTCCAAAGCATTGCGGCCGGCGGCTTCCCGGCTGCTCTCGAGGCCGCTTGTGAGCCCTGGTTCGCGGCTGATCCCGATCTCCGGGTCGTCATGTCCGGCATGGTCGGCAGCCGAAACGGCTGGGTCGAGGCACCCTATGTGTGCTGCCCCTGTGGGCCGGATGACCTCGCGGCCGGGTTCACTCGGATCGACGGCGCACGCGATGTCGTCGTCGCGCCGGGTGTCGACATCCGCTGGCCGGACGGCGCTTATGATGTGATGCGCGGCGAGGAGGTTCAGGCCATCGGCGTCGGCCTCGCGGACGGCATGATCTGCCTGCCGGGCACCCACAGCAAATGGATCGAAATGGTGGGTGGCCGCATCGTGCGGTTTGCCACCTTCGTGACAGGCGAACTCTATGCCGCCATCGCCGGATCGTTCCTCGGCCGTCTGGCGGAGGCGCCGGACGACGCGAGCGGCCATGTGGCCGGGGCGCGTGCGGCGCGGTTCAAGGGTGGTTTGAGCCGATCGCTGTTTCAGACCCGCAGCCAGGTGCTGGGTGGCGACATCGATGGCCACGCCGTTCTGCCGTTTCTCTCAAGCCTCGTGATCGGTCAAGAATTGATCGGGGCTCAGGATCTCTTCGGCCCTTGCCGGTCCGTGCATCTCGTAGCGGCGTCGCCGCAGCGCGAGGTCTATCAGGCGGCATTCGAACAACATGGCATCGCCGTGACGACGCTCGACCCCGCCGACGTCACACTGTCGGGTTTGCGGAGCCTTTACGCCGCCAGCAAGCCCACGCCCTGACGACGCGAGGGCTTGTGGGGCGACGTATCTGTTTCTAGACCTTGCAAGACCATGCGGCGTTCAGCCCGTCTCAAGGTCGCCCGGCCGAGCCGGCCTGTTCTGCCATCGAGTGAGAAAGCAGCCATCCCGTGTCCGAAGATCGTTTCAATCACTGGTTCGCCAAGATGCCGATCGTGGCCATCCTCCGTGGCCTTCATCCCGACGAGGCGCTGGACGTCGGCGAGGCCCTGGTCGAGGCCGGTATCCACATCCTCGAAGTGCCGCTGAACTCGCCCGATCCGCTCGTCAGCATCGGTCGGCTCGCCGCGGCGCTGAAGGATCGTGCGATTGTCGGGGCCGGAACGGTGTTGGACCCGACCGGGGTCGACGACGTCGCCAATGTGGGTGGCGAGATCATCGTGTCGCCCAACACGGACGCGGCCGTGATCCGCCGCACGCGCGAGCGGGGTTTGGTGTCCTTGCCGGGGAGCTTCACGCCGACCGAATGTTTCGCGTCGCTGGCGGCAGGCGCCCATGCGATCAAGCTTTTTCCGGGTGAATTGGTGACGCCGAAAAGCGCGAAAGGCATTGCGGCCGTGTTGCCGAAAGGCACGCGGATGCTCGTCGTCGGCGGCGTCTCGACCGACACCATGAAGGATTGGGCCGACAGCCCGGTGCATGGGTTCGGGATCGGCTCCTCGCTCTATAAGCCCGGTCTGGCGGCCGGGGAGGTTGGCGCCCGCGCCCGCGCCCTTGTCGAAGCCGTGCGGGCCATGGCCGGTACCGCGCCATGATCGTCGTCTTCGGCTCGATCAACCTCGATCTTGTGACCCATGTGGAGCGGATCCCGGGACCGGGCGAAACCGTGATTGGGCCGAGCTACACCCATGTGCCGGGCGGCAAAGGAGCCAACCAGGCACTCGCGGCGAAGCGCGCAGGCGCGACCGTCCGCATGGTCGGGGCGACTGGTCTCGACGACTTCGCAGACATCGCCTTGTCGCTGCTGCTGTCCGATGGCGTCGATCTGACCGGTGTCGTCCGCACCGCGCAACCGACCGGCGCGGCCTTTATCAGCGTCGACGCCAGCGGCCAGAACGCCATCACGGTGGCGGCCGGGGCCAACGCAACGGCGAGAGCCGCGCAGGTCGAGGGTCTCCCCATCAAGCCGGGCGATAGTCTGCTGCTGCAGCGGGAGGTGCCGGACCAGGAGGGCGAGATCGCGGCGCGATCCGCCAAGGCGCGCGGCGCTCGCGTAATTCTCAATCTCGCGCCGGCCGGCGCAGTGTCGACGAGCTATCTCGCCGAACTCGACATCTTGGTCATGAACGAGCACGAGACAGCGGTGCTCAGCGCGGCGCTTGACCTCGGCGACGAACCGGCCGCTTTGGCGCGCCACCTGCATGAGCGGCACGGCGTCGATATGGTGCTGACGCTCGGTGCCGATGGTGCAGCCGGTTGGGAGGGCGGTGTCGAACATCGGGTGGCGTCGCTCCCGATCGTACCGGTCGATACGACCGGCGCCGGCGACACGTTTCTCGGCGCTTTCGCGGCGGCGCTCGATGCTGGGCTCGATTTCAAGGCGGCTCTCGGGCGTGGCGCGGCGGCCGGCAGCCTCGCCTGCACCAAGCAGGGCGCGCAGCCGAGCATTCCGACCAAGGACGACATCGACCGCGCCATCGCGGCCCTTTAGCTTCTCCCGGTCCGCCGCGCCCCTTGATCGGAGCGAGACGGACGGCCTGGACCCATCAGCATCATGCCTCCTGTTTCGCACGAGCCTCCCCTGCCGGTCATGAAGGGGATCGGTTTGAGCGCGATGGGATACGCGTGTTTTTCGGTGCAGGACGCGACAGTGAAATGGCTGGTCAGCCATTATCCTGTGCCCGAAATCCTGATGTTTCGCAGTCTCGTCATCGTGGCGATCGCGCTGGCGATCGGCGGTCGCCGCAATCTTTCGGCGCTCGCCCATAGCCGTAATAAACGCGCTCTGGTGGTCCGAGCCGCGCTGATCCTCGCGGCATGGATGTCGTTCTACAATGCCGCGCCTTTCCTCGGGCTCGCCCAATTGACGACTCTCTATTTCGCGGCACCGATCATTGCGGTCGTCCTGTCGATCTTTGTCTTGGGCGAGCGGGTCGACGGTCCGCGTTGGATCGCGGTGATCGGCGGCTTCTGCGGTGTTGTGCTGGCCTCGAACCCAAGCGCGACCGGTGGGCTGGTGCCGGTCGGCATGGCGCTGTTCGCCGCCTGCTGCTGGGGGCTCAGCGTCGTTTTGGTTCGCATGATCAGCCGCACCGAGACCACGGCCAATCAGATGCTGGTCAGCAACGGCTTCTTCGCTTGTGCCTGCGCCATCATGGTGTTGTGGACCTGGACGACGCCGGATTGGTTCAGCCTCGCCCTGATGTTCGGTATCGGCGTCGCGGGTGGTCTCGGTCAGTTTCTTCTCTACGAGGGGTTCCGCTATGCTCCGGCCTCGGTCGTGGCGCCGGTCGAATATACCGGGCTGCTCTGGGCCTTCATCTACGGCTACGCGATCTGGGCCGATATTCCGAAGGCGCAGGTGTTTGCCGGGGCGGGCCTCATCATCGCGAGTTCGCTGGTGATGATCTGGTTCGAGCGACGGCGCGCGGTCCGCCTCGTCGCGTTGGACACGAGGGTCTGACCGCCGCGGCTTAGCGGGCCCCGATCGTCTGAGACGGGCGTCGAAACACCCGGTCGAGCAGCACCGCCACGAGCACGATCGCGATCCCGGCCTCGAACCCCATGGCGGGCCGCACCTGGTTGAGCGAGCGAAGCACCGGCACGCCAAGCCCCCCCGACCCGACCATCGTGGCGATGACCGACATCGACAGGGCCAGCATGATCGATTGGGTCAAGCCCTCCATGATGGCCGGGGAGGCATGCGGAAGCTCGACCTTGGTGAGCAACTGCCAGGGTGTCGCGCCAAACGCCTGACCGGCTTCGCGCAGTGGCAACGGCACGCTGGAGATGCCGAGCTGCGTCATACGGATGGGCGCCGGAACAGCAAAGATGACGGTCGCGATGATGCCGGGTACGACCCCAAGGCCGAACAGCGACAGCATCGGGATGAGATAAACGAAGGTCGGCAGCGTCTGCATGAGATCGAGCATCGGCCGCAGCGATTTTGCCAGCCAGGGGCGATGCCCGGCCGCAATGCCGATCGGCACCCCGATCGCCATGGACGCGAGGGTCGCGTAAAACGTGATCACCAGCGTCGTGAGCGTGTCGCGCCAATAGCCCTGGTTGAGGATAAACACCAAAGCCAGCACCGCGAAGGCCGCGATGCCCCAGGACCGGCGCAGCCCATAGGCCAGCCCCGCCACGATCAAACAGAAGACCAACGGCGGCACCATGCCGACCAATAGCGTCGTATGGTCGATGAGGCCGCTCAGCGTGTCCGAAATCACGTCGAAGACCGCGCCGGCGCTATCCTTCAGCCCGTTCATCGCGGCATTCAGCCAGAAGCCGATCGGGATCTTGTGGCCTATGATGGCTTGCGTCAGCTGATCCATGCGGTATCCGGGCGTGTCGTTGAGCGCGCCATGATGGCGTCGCGGTCCCGCCCCGTTGCGCGATGCGTCGGGGCGGGGAGGATCAGGTCGAGGTGGTTAGAGGCCGAGGCTCTTCTGCACGGCCGGCAAACCGGGCTGTCCGTCGATCGTCGTCACGCCGTCGAGCCAGGTGGTCAGCACAGCCGGGTTCTGCTTCAGCCAATCCGTCGCGGCCTTGTCGGGCTCCTGGCTGTCGAACAGGATCGATCCCATGATCTGGTTTTCCATCGGCAGGGTAAATTTGAGATTCGCCAGCAGCTTGCCGGCATTCGGGCAATCTTTCGAATAGCCCGCGCGGGTGTTGGTATAGACCGTCGCACCGCCGTAGTTCGGCCCGAACACCGCGTCGCCGTCGGTCAGGTAGTCGATCTTGAACTTGGTGTTCATCGGATGCGGCTCCCACCCGAGGAACACGATGGGTTCGTGCCGCTTGGTGGCGCGCTCGACCTGAGACAGCATGCCCTGCTCGCTGGACTCGACGAGATCGAAGCCCTTGAGACCGAATTTGTCGTCCTTGACCATGTCGAGGATCAGCCGATTGCCATCGTTGCCCGGTTCGATGCCATAGATTTTATTGTCGAGCTTATCTTTGAACTTGGCGATGTCGTCGAACGACTTCAGCCCGGCCTCGTAGAGATAGTCCGGCACCGCGAGCGTATATTTGGCGCCGTTGAGATTGGCCCCGAGCACGTCGACGCTCTTGTCGTCCACATAGGGCTTGCGGTCGGCCTCCATGGTCGGCATCCAATTGCCGAGAAAAACATCGATCTGCTTGTTATGAAGCGACGTGTAGGTGACCGGAACCGAAAGCACGTCGACATGCGGGGTGTAACCGAGACCTTTAAGGATCGCCGACGTCGCGGCCGTCGTCGCGGTGATGTCGGTCCAGCCGACGTCGGAGAACTTCACCGTCTTGCAGCTTTCGGGGTCCGCCGCGCGGGCTTGGCCGGCCGACGCGAGCGCTGCGGTCACGAGCGCCATCGTCGACAGTAGAATCCTGTTCATATGCCTTCTCCCGTTCCGATTATTTGACGTCACGTTGATGCAATGATCGTGCACGCTGATCGAGGTGCTGACGAAGGCTAAGTCATCGCCTTTCGGAAGACGAGCATAACCGCGACCCTTCGTGTCGCGTCGCGGCCACGATGAGTGTTTTCGGTGCAACCTTCGGAGTCTTTGGACGTCGACAGGTCTCGACCAAAGGCGTGCTGATGCGTTTCGGAAATCCATTCAAGCTGATCGCGAGGCTGTCCAATTCTGATGCTGTGGACCGGCATCACCCCGACGCCATGCTGCCGGATGGAACACGGGTCTATGCGATCGGAGACATCCATGGCCGCGCCGACCTGCTCGACGCGATGGTGTCCAAGATCGCCGATGACGTGCGGGAGCGGCCCGTGGATCAGCCGCTCACGGTTCTGCTCGGCGACTACATCGATCGGGGACCGCGATCGGCCGAGGTCATCGACCGGCTGGCGCGCAATGATTTCGCCACCCCGATCGTCACACTGACGGGCAATCACGAAGATATTTTCGGCCAAGTCCTGCGCGGTTCGGCCAGTCTCGACCGCTTTCTCGGCATGGGCGGAGACGCGACTCTCCGCTCCTACGGCCTTGATCCGCGTGCCATGCAGCGCATGCGGACGAGTGACCGGCAGGCGGCGTTGCGCGGCAGCGTGTCCCCATCCCATCGCGCTTTTCTGGAGGCGACACGGCTCAGCTTCACGGTCGGCCGCTACTTCTTCTGTCATGCCGGAGCACGACCGGGCGTGCCGCTCGATGAGCAGAGCCGGGAGGATCTCGTGTGGATCCGCGAGGACTTTCTGAAATCCCCCTTCGATTTCGGCAAAATCATCGTTCACGGCCACACGCCGGTGAAAACGCCGGAGGTGCGGTCCAATGCCATCAATGTCGACACCAAAGCCTTTGCGAGCGGCGTGCTGACGGCTGTGGTACTCGAAGGAAACCAGCGCCGGTTCTTGCAGGTGCGCGTGTAAGAGACGGCCCATGATGCGCCGGTCAGACGGCCTCGGCCAATCCGTCGATCCAATTGCGGAAGATCGGCAGGACGGTCGCCTGCCATCGCGTCGCCAAACTATCGCGCAGCCCGAGCTGACGCGGCAGGTCGCGAAGCGCGAGAGCGGTGCTATCCGCCATCGCGAGCTGCTCGAACGCGCCCAAGGCCAAGCGGGTCGCCCGATCGAAATAATGCTGCGGGAGAGCCGGATAGTCGGCCCGCTCGCCACGCAGAAAACGCGACACGTCGCGGCGATACTCGCGGGCGATGGAATCCGGCTCATATTCCGGATGCCCTTGGAAAAACACGAAGGCGCTGCGGCCCTGGCGCACGAACAAGTCGACGCCGGCGTCGGCCGATGCGGTCAGAACCTGGTAGCCGTGCTGGCGAAGGTCGGCCGCGGCGAGGTCGTTCAAGCGCGAGTGCGGCACCTCGATCCGAGGCGAGGCGCCAGCCAGCAGGGGATGGTCGCCGTCAGGCTCGAAGGCGAAGACGCCGGAGCGTTTATGGGGCAGGCGGCGCCGCTCGATGCCATCGAGGTGCAGCACCGCCGCATGCGCCGCGAGGCAGGACCAGAGGGTCGAGACGGTGTTGCACTCCGCCCAATCGACGAGATGTCTCAGGTTGTCCCAATAGGGCTCGTCACGCAGGGAGGCGGCGCGCGGCTCGCATCCGGTCACGATCAGGGCGCGAAGCGGCCGATCCGCGATGCGCTTAAACGGCACGTAATGCTGCTGGATATGCGCGGCGGCGGCGTCGCCGCGTGCGACGGTCGGCAGAGACAAGCGATGCAGGCGGATGCGGTGCCGGCCGCTGGCGGCAGCCAGCAGCGTCGCGAATTGTCGCTCGGTTGCGAGGAGCGCACTGTCGGGCATGTTGTTGACAAGGCCGATGTCGATGCAGTGACGCTCCGCGTCGGCCTCCCGCGCCGGACGCGTGCCGACATCGTCAGGCGGCACGCCACCAACGACCGGCTCGGCGGCATGATCATCGAGGCAGAGCGGCACTCTCGCGGCTCCCCTCAACGCGCAAAAAGGGCAGCATTACCGGTCGCACCCAGCGCTTGGTCGAGATCCTCGAGAATGTCATCGATATGTTCGATCCCGATGCTGAGACGGATCATCTCCGGGCGCACGCCAGCCCCGCGCTGCTCGTCGAGCGTCATCTGGCGGTGCGTCGTCGAGGCCGGATGGCAGGCGAGCGACTTGGCGTCGCCGATGTTGACGAGGCGCTTGATGAGGCCCAGCGCGTCGTAGAACCGTTTGCCGGCCTCGAGGCCGCCCTTGACCCCGAACGTCATGAGCGAGGAGCCCTGGCCGCCGAGATATTTCAGCGCGAGCGCGTGATAGGGGCTGTCGGCGAAGCCAGCATAGCTGACCCAGTCGACGCGCGGATCCTTGACCAGGAATTCGGCGACCTTGCGCCCGTTTTCGACATGCCGCTCCATTCTGAGCGCCACCGTTTCGATGCCCTGCAACAGCAGAAAGGCGCTCATCGGCGCCAAGACGGCGCCGGTGGTCCGCTGGTAGACGCTGCGGCAGCGCGCCACGAAGGCGCTTCTGCCGAAATGCTCCGCATAGACGAGCCCGTGGTAGGAGTCGTCCGCTTGCGTGAAGGCGGGGAAGCGCTTGGCATTGGCGACCCAATCGAAGCGGCCGCCATCGATGATGGCGCCACCCATGGTTGTGCCATGGCCGCCCATGAATTTGGTGAGCGACTCGACCACGATGTCGGCGCCATAATCGAGCGGTCGCAGCAGAATGGGAGTCGCGACCGTGTTGTCGACGATCAGCGGCACGCCATGGCGGTGCGCTGCGGCCGCGATGGCCTCGATATCGGCGATATTGCCGGCCGGGTTGCCGATGCTCTCGCAAAACACCGCACGCGTGTCGTCGTCGATCAGTGCCTCGAGATCGGCGGCCTGGTCGGAGGCCGCGAACCGGCCGTGGATGCCTTGACGCGGCAGCACATGGGCCAGCAGCGTGTGGGTAGTGCCATAGAGTTGCGGCACCGAGACGATGTTGCCGCCGTGGTCGGCCGCGTTGACGAAGGCATAGTGGAGCGCCGCCTGGCCGGTTGCGACCGCCAGGGCCGCGATGCCGCCCTCGAGTTCGGCGACGCGCTTCTCCAGCACCGCGACGGTCGGGTTGCTGATGCGGCTATACCGGAAGCCGTCGGTTTCAAGATTGAACAGGGCGGCGCCATGATCGGCCGAGTCGAACGTATAGGCGACGTTCTGATAGATCGGCACCGCGACCGCCTTGGTGGCCGGATCGTTGTCGAACCCGCCGTGGATCGCAATCGTTTCGTTCCGCATCGGAAGAATCCTGTCGGGGGGGTGATCCGGCATCCCGGTCGCGCTTGTCGTTTCGGACGCGCGCGCCGATGACCCTGACCCCTACGCCATCCTACCGAAACAAGCGTTACTTTCGATCGAGCAGTCGCGTGTCGCGTCACTATCGTTAAGTTACGGTATCGAGCGACGCGGGATGACGCCGCAGACGGCTGGTTGGCCGATCGAGACGTCGTCTTAAGGCTCAGCGGTCAAGATCAACGCCTCGACCGACGGATGTCTCAATGATCTCGACCGCCAGCACTGATTCAGCCGAGGGCACCGCCGCCGGAGCGCCGTCGACGCTCGACCGCTGGGTCGCGGCCTTGGCCATGGCGGCTCAGGTGGACCAGCGTCCCGACCGCGTGTTCGGGGATGTCGTGGCAGAACTCGCGTCGATCCATGGCAATGCGCCGGCGGTTCTGTCCGATCGGGAGAGTTACACGTTCCGGCAACTGGCCGACGGCTCGGCCCGCTACGCCCGATGGGCGCTGGCGCACGGCATCAGGCCCGGCGAGAGGGTCGCGCTCTTGATGCCGAACCGCCCCGAATATCTCGCGGCCTGGATCGGCATCAGTCGCGTCGGCGGCGTCGTGGCGCTGCTCAACACACATCTGACCGGGGCCGCCTTGGCGCATGGCGTCGCGGCGGCCGCGCCGACCCATGCGATCGTGGCGGCGGAGTTGCTGCCATCCTGGCGGGCGGCCGCGTCGCTGCTGCCTGCCGGTCTCTCTCCCGTGGTCTGGCTGCATGGCGAGGCCGATGCGGCGCTGCCGCGGCTCGATCTCGATCTGCTCGGCCGGTCGGGTGAGCCGCTCAGCGCAGTCGAGCGGGGTGGCGTCACCACGGCGAATCCGGCGCTGCTCATCTACACCTCGGGCACAACCGGCCTGCCGAAAGCCGCGCGCGTCAGCCATCACCGCGTGATGATGTGGAGCCATTGGTTCGCCGGCATGATGATGACCACGCCGCGGGACCGCATGTACGATTGCCTTCCGCTCTACCACAGCGTCGGCGGCATCGTGGCGACCGGGTCGGTGCTGGTCAACGGTGGCTCGGTCGTGATCGCCGAACGATTCTCGGTGACCCGATTTTGGGACGAGATCCAGCGCTGGGACTGCACGCTGTTCCAATATATCGGCGAACTCTGCCGCTACCTCCTCAAGGCCCCGCCGTCCGGCCACGAGAGGGATCATCGGCTGCGGATGGTCTGCGGCAACGGCTTGCGGGCGGACGTGTGGGAACCGTTTGAAAGTCGTTTCGCGATTCCGCAGATCCTCGAATTCTATGCCGCCACCGAGGGCAATTTCTCGCTCTACAATGTCGAGGGCAAGCCTGGCGCGATCGGCCGCATCCCGTCCTTCATGGCGGCGCGCTTCCCGGCCGCCATCGTCAAACATGATCCGTCGACCGGCCTTCCGCTGCGGGACGAGGCGGGCTTCTGTCTCCACTGCGCGCGCGACGAACCGGGCGAGGCGATCGGCCGGATCTCGGCCGACGACGTCGCCCGTGCGGGTCGCTTCGAAGGCTATACCAACGTGGAGGACACTGACCGCAAGGTGCTGCGCGACGTGTTCAAGCCGGGCGATGCCTGGTTCCGCACCGGCGATCTGATGCGAATGGATCGGCAAGGTTTCTTCACCTTCGTGGACCGGCTCGGCGACACGTTCCGCTGGAAAGGCGAGAACGTCGCCACCACAGAGGTTGCGGCCGCCATCGCCTCCTGTCCGGGTGTCGTCGATGCCGTGGTATTCGGCGTCGCCGTCCCGCATCATGATGGCCGGGCCGGGATGGCGGCTGTGGTCGTGACGCCAGACTTCGAACCGGCCGACTTGCGGCAGCATCTCGGCGTGCTCTTGCCCGCCTATGCGCGGCCGCTCTTCCTGCGGCTCTGCGCGCGTTTCGAGATGACCGAAACCTTTAAGCAGAAGACGGTTGCGCTCGCCAAAGCGGGGTTCGATCCCGCGCTCGTGCAGGATCCGCTGCTGTTCGACGACATGGCGCAGGGTTCCTACGTGCCGCTCGATGCCGCGCTTCAGGCCCGTATCGCCCGCGGCGAGCTTCGCCTCTAAGAGACGTCAGGCCGTGTTGCCCGCATCGACCGTCATGACCGTGCCGGTGATGTTGCGGCCGCCCTCGCCCATCAGAAACGCCACCATCCGGGCCACGTCCTCGATCTCCGGCAGGCGGCGCAAGGCGCTGCGCCGCGCGACCTGCTGGCGCTGCGCGTCGTCCATACCGGCCGTCATCTCGGTGTCCATAAAGCCGGGAGCTACCGCATTGACCGTAATACCCAGCCGCCCGACCTCGCGCGCCAGCGAACGCGTGAACCCCAGCATCGAGGCCTTGGTGGCGCCATAGACCGACAGGCCACTATAGCCGGTCGAGGCGATGATCGACGACACGTTGACGATGCGGCCTTCCTGCTCGGACATCATCTGCCGAGCGACATATTTGGTCAGCACGATCGGCGAGAGCGTGTTGAGCCGCACCAGCGTCTCGATCTGGCTTTGGTGCATGATGGCCAGGAGACCCTCGGTCCCGATCGCCGCATTGTTGACGAGACCATAGATTGGCCCGACCGCTTGCCGGATGCGCTGCACGAGCCCGGGGAGAGCGTCGATGTCACCAAGATCACAGGGCTCGAACAGCAGGGCGCCCGGTCCGGTTGCTGTTGCCTCGGCCCGGATGCGGGCGAAATCCTCGCTGTCGTGGCGCGCTACCGCGATCACGCGATAGCCTTCGCTCGCGAGATGACGTCCAATGCCGAGCCCGAGCCCGCGGCTCCCCCCCGTCACCAGCACGGACCTGGCCGGTTTCGACATCGCGCTCATGCCCGATCCTTTGCGGCGTTCCCCGCGCGGTCCACCCCGGTGCCGGGGCGTGCCAGCTTACCGCCGGGCGTGACCTCGAGCGCGGTCACGAAACGCACCATCGCCGGCACCTTATGGGGCGGCAGGCTGGCGCGGCAGGTCGCGATAATCGCGTTGCGCACCGCGCCTTCATCGAGAGCGGCGTCGGTGAGGACCACCTCGGCCACCACGATCCCGCCCGTGATCGGGCTGCGGCGGCTTTTCACGAGCGACATGCGGACTTGATCGTGCCGGTTGATGACGGCCTCGATCTCCTCGGGATGCACCTTCAGGCCACCAACATTGATGATGCCGCCGCGTCGCCCGACGAAATAACAGCGGTCACCGCGCCGCTCGATCATGTCGCCGGTATCGACGAACCCGTCGGGGTCGATCAGGGTCGGCGGGTCGGCGCCGAGGTAGCGGCTCGCCATCCGGTTCGATTGCATGCGGAGCGAGCCGTCCTCGATCCGCATCGCGAGGGCGCCCCCCGTCCCGTCGAGCAGCGCTGCTGGAAAGCCCTCGAGGCCATCGTTGACCTCGAAGCCGACACCCGCCTCGGTCGACGCATAGGCATGGCCGACCTTGGCGCTCGGGAAGGTTTCGCCGAGGCTGTCGAGGACGGCCTGATCGGCGATCTCGCCCGACAGGCGGACGTACGTCGGCGCGATGATCGTGGCGTCGGCCGACATCAGCACCTTTCGCCAATGAGACGGCGTTCCCGAAAGATGGGTAATCCCGGCCGCGTTCAGGCGCGTCAGATGATCGATCAAGGGTTCGCCGGCCTGCGAGAGAACCAGGGACCGGCCTCCGAGGATGGCGCGCAAAAAGATCTGCAGGCCGCCATAGCGCCGGATGTCGTAGAAGGTGCCCCAGACGACCTGCTGGGTCTGACCCGCCGAGGACCCGATCGCGCCGGTCAGCGCCGCAAGGTCGTGGACGACGAGTTTCGGCAAACCCGACGTGCCGGAGGTCGCCATCACCCACTCGGTCGCGACGTGCGGCGCGGTTGCGGTGATCCGGTCCCAATCGGCGGGATGCAGCGTGGTGCCGCAACGCACGATGGCGTCGACCTCGAGGCCCTCGAAGGTCGCGACCTCGCGGTCGGTCACGATCGTGTCGACTTCCGCGTCGGCCATCACCGAGCGCATGTGGGCGGGATCGAGATCGGGCGGGCACAAAACCATGCGGCGCACCAGCCCGTCGCAATCGAGCATCGCCAGGGCGGCCGTCGATTGCGTGCGCGTGATCAGCATGATGGATCGACCCGCCAATAAAGCGGGATCGTGGTCGAGGCAGGTGCCGGCCGCGATCGCGGTCAGCGGTACGCGCGCATCGGCTCCGAGCAGCGCCGCATCGTCGGGCGGTCCGCTCCGACGCAGCGCGTCGCGAAGGCTCGAGGGCTTAGTGGTGCCCATCGTCGTAGAATTTGACGAAGTCGCCCAGCGTCACGGGAAAATAAACGTCGTCCGACGCCGTAAACGGGTCGTAGCCGAGGTGATCTTCGAGGCGCGCTACGAGAATCGCGAAACACAGCGAGTCGAGACCGGATTCCAGCAGAACCGTGTCGTCGGTGAGCGGCACGAGGGTTTTCTTATGCTCGGAGGCAACCTGCTCGATTTGAGCCAGGATGGTCGGCCGTACTGACATGAAACTATCGCCTAAGGTTTTGTTAACATTGTCTATACTGCATCAGCACGGGGCCAACAACACGGTTTGCCCGACATGGTGAAGCGATTATCTGTCCGCGTGAGGCATGTGTCGTCTTTGAAGCGCGCCGCCGTTGTGTTTCGACGCAATCTTGTATGATGCGCTGAGAGGACGAGATTGCGATGTTGAACGCCGCCAAGATCCGAACTGCCGCCGAGGTCCTGGTCGATCTCTTGATCGCCAATGGGGTCGAGCATGTCTTCTGCGTGCCGGGCGAAAGTTTTCTCGGCGTGCTCGACGCATTTCGGGATCGCGCCATCACGGTGACGGTCTGCCGCCAGGAAGGCGGCGCCGCCATGATGGCGGAGGCCGTCGGCAAGGCGACGGGTCGGCCCGGCGTCTGTTTCGTCACGCGCGGCCCCGGCGCCACCAATGCGTCGGCGGGGATTCATATCGCCAACCAGGACTCCACCCCGATGATCATGTTCGTCGGGCAGGTCGAACGCGGCGTCCGGGGGCGGGAGGCGTTTCAGGAACTCGACTACAAGGCCGTGTTCGGCTCGATGACCAAACTCACGGTGGAGATCGACGAGGCGTCTCGAGTGCCCGAAATCGTCAATCGGGCCTTCGGGGCCGCGCTGAGCGGACGCCCCGGTCCGGTGGTCGTGAGCCTCCCGAAGGACATGCTGAGCGAACGCGTGTCGCTCGAGGACGCTCCGCCTTATCGCGCGGTCGAGACGGCGCCCGGGCACGAGGATCTCGACGCGCTCGAGGCGCTTCTGGCAAGGGCCGCGCGGCCGCTCGTCATCCTCGGCGGCACGCGATGGACGCCGGACGCCTGCGCGGCCGTGCAGCGGTTCGCCGAGCGTTTCGACCTGCCGGTCGCGACCAGCTACCGCCGCGCCCCTTTGTTCGATGCGCTGCACCCCAATTATGCCGGGGATGTCGGCCTCGCGCCCAACCCCAAGCTGATCGCCCGCGTCAAGGCTGCCGACCTCGTGGTGCTCTGCGGCGGCCGCTTCGGCGAAATTCCCTCTCAGGGCTACACGCTGTTCGACCCGCCATCGGCCGAGCGGACGCTGGTCCATATCTATGCCGAGCCGTCCGAATTCGGGCGCGTGTTCCGTCCCGATCTTGCGATCCATGCGACCCCGGTTCGCTTCGCGGCAGCGCTCGATCGCCTGCAACCCCGACAGGCGTCGTCATGGCGCCAGGCGACTGCCGACGCGCATCGGGATTATCTCGCCTGGTCGGAGGCGCCGACCCCGCAGCCTGGCGATGTCAATCTCGGAGCCGTGATGGTGTGGTTGCGCGACCACGTCCCGACCGACACGATGCTCTGCAACGGCGCGGGCAATTACGCCGCTTGGATTCATCGCTTCTACCGGTTTCGTCACTTCGCCAGCCACATCGCGCCGACCTCCGCCTCGATGGGCTATGGCATCCCGGCCGCTGTCGCGATGCAGCGGCTTCACCCGAATCGCCTCGTGCTGTCGATCAATGGGGATGGGGACTTCCTGATGAATGGGCAGGACTTCGCAACCGCGGTCCAATATGGCTTGCCGATCGTGACGATCATTGCCGACAACGGCAGCTACGGCACGATCCGCATGCATCAGGAGCGTGAGTTTCCGGGTCGCGTTTCGGCGACCGATCTGCGCAACCCGGATTTTGCGGCCTATGCGCGGGCGTTCGGCGGCTATGGCGTCACAGTCGAGCGGACGGCCGACTTTCCGGCTGCTTTCGAGGCGGCGCGTGCTTCCGAAATGCCGAGTATCGTCCATCTTAAGATCGATGCGGATGCGATCACGCCTGGCCTGTCGCTGAGCCAAATTCGCGAGCAGGCGCTTCGGCGACAGGCGGCCGGCCCGGCTTGAACAAGCCCGCGCGGTCGTCAGCTATGTCGACGACATTACAGCGTTCGGGCTATTGGCCAAGCTCAAGCTTAAGCGTCACGCAAGCTTTTGCTCAGGCTGGAAGGTTTCGTCGCCTGACATGTGTCATATGCAGTATTGGTTAACTCAAAAAACGCTAAGTTACGTAACGTAACCTAACGTCGTCAATTAATTATCTTATCCGACAAATAATGGATTTCTCCGCTTACGCGAAGGCTGACGCCGACCTTGCCGCGATGCAGCATTGACATGCTCTATAATGTCTTTACACACGAGTTTAATAAAAACTTAATCCTGAGATCTGTCTCTAAGATGCTCAAGGATCAATGACTTGTCGTTTCGACTGGTAGGAAACGCCCCTTGCTGCGCCGCACGCGCTCGGAGCTACAGATGGACGCTAAGGCCGCACGACCCCTGAAGCCCGATGTCGGGAAGCCTGCCGGAATCGCGACCAATCCGGGCAGCTGGATCAACCTCAAGCGTGGAATCGCGCTGACCGTGTCAGCAACCCTTGCGGCGCTCATCCTGACGTCTGTGCTTCCGCCCCTGGTTGCGGATCAATCTGACCGAGCCGTCGTCAATGCTCCGGTTTCCTTGCTGACGGCGCCGATCGACGGCGAGGTCACTCTGTTGTCGGCGCGAGCGGGTTCGGACGTTCACCCGCGCATCGAAGTGGTCAACAAGCGGGTTGACCGCTCGACTCTCATCACGCTCGACGGCCAGTTCAACGATGCGCAGAGCCGCTTGACGGCTTTGCGTGCCGAGCGCGAAGGCGAGGTCCGCTTCGTCTCGGATCTGACCGACGAGATCGCGCGTCAGACCACGGCGATCGAGGACCGTTACTCGCAACAAGTGCTGGATCTGCAAGCTCAGATCGGCTCTGCTGGCGCCTCGGTCGAGGAAAAACGGTTGGTGGCCGGACGCCAGACCGACATGGTGGCTCGTAATGTGGCGGCACCGGCCATGGCGAAGTCAGCCGCTCAGCAATATTCGGCCTCGAAATATCAAAAGGACAGCGTCACCTCCAAGCTGGTCCAGAAGCAGGCGCAACTCGATAGCATTCGCCATGGCATTTTCGTCGGCGACGATGTCCACGACATTGCGACCCTGGTGCAAAAGAAGAACGACATGACGCTCGATATCGAGCGCCTTTCCATCAAAGAGGCCCAGGTCACGTCAGAGGCCGCGGTCCGCGCGCGGCTTATTCTGGCCGAAAACATGCGGCTCGCCAGCCTCGAACATTCCGCCGTCAGCACACCGGACTCGGGCGAAGTGCTCAGTGTCGGCGCGTCGCTCGGCCGTCACGTCACAGCCGGCGATACGTTGGCCCGCATGGTGGATTGCGACAATTCCTTTGTGGTCGCCATTTTCTCTTATCGACAAGGCGGCAATCTCGCTCCGGGCACGCGCGTCTCGATCGACGCCGGCCCGTCCGGAAAGCAGGCCGGCACCGTGATGGAAGTGCTGCCCAAGACGAGCGACAAGGTCGACGAAACCTACGCGGTCCCGTTCCCGCAGACCGAGCGCCGCGAACTCTACGTTCTCGTGAAGCCGGACGCGCCGCTGCGGTCGCAGACGGCCGATGGCGGCCCTGGAACCTGCGACGTCGGCCGCTGGGTGACGGTGACCCGCCAGAACGGCTGGGTGCCGTCGACCTCGATGCTGTGGCATCTGGCGAGCCGCGCTCTGTTCTGGAATACCGCCGACGCGCAGACCCGCCCGGCATCGACCCGGTTTGCCTCCGTCGCGACGACGGGACGCTCGCACTGATGGGTCGAACCATTGCGGCCGCAACGGCGGCCGCAATGTCGGTCGCGATGGGCGCGCTCGGCCTGATGCTCCCGGCCGTCGCCGACACACGACCGGCGAGCCCGGCTGGCGGTCTCGCGTCCGGCTTGTGTCGCGCTCTGTCCCGCGCGGTAGATGCGGCGGCTCCCTCCGGTCCTGTGTTCGTCGCCAGCTATTCACCCGGCCCAGGTGAGACGGATCTGCCTGGTCCGTTGCGGACGACGGCATTTTCCTACGACAATGCCGTTGCGGTTATCGCGCTCGTGGCCTGTGGGGACCGCGCGCGGGCGGGGCGCATCGCCGACGCCTTCGTGATCGCCGGGCGGAAAGACCGAACTTTTACCGATGGACGCATCCGCAACGGCTACCGCGCCGGTCCGGTTGCCGATGCGCCTCCCAACCTGCCGGGATGGTGGGACAAGGACGCCGGACGCTGGGATGAGGACGCCTATCAGGACGGCAGCGCGACGGGCAATCTCGCCTGGGTGGCGCTCGCCCTCCTCACGATGCACGAGGCGACGGCCGCCAGCCCCGCGACAGCGGCGGATCCTTACCTCGCCACGGCGCGGCATGTGCTGGCATGGATTGGGGCTCATGCAACCGACGCCCCGGGGCCTCCCGGATATGCTGGCGGTGTGACAGGTTTCGACACGGCTCAGCAGGTGCTGACGTGGCAGTCGACGGAACATAATATCGATGTTGCGGCCGCCGCGCATTGGGCATCTCGGCTGACGCATGATCCCGCCGAAACCGCCATGGCGGCCCGCGCGACCGGCTTCGTCGCATCCCGCTTTCAGCCGGAAGCGGGCTTCTTCCTGCTGGGGACCACGCCGGAGGGCCAGGATGCGGCGCGGGATCATCTCGCGCTTGACGTTCAGCTATGGCCGGTCCTCGGCGTCCCCGATGCGCCCGCCCCCTGGCGCCGGGCCCTCGGGTTCGCCGACGCGCATCTGCGACGCGGCGATGGCATGACCTTCGCGGGCTTCGGCACAAACCGATGGACCGAGGGATCTGCACAAGCCTCGCTCGCTTTCCGGTCCGCCGGTGCCGATGCGATCGCGGATGGCCTGCTCAATGGCTTAGCGGCTCATGCGGCGCCATCGGGCCTGCTCTATGCAACAAGTGCCGGCACAGTCCCGACCGGGCTGAAGGTCGAAGCCGAGAACGGCGGCGACTTCGAATATTTCCACCGCCCGCATATCGGTGCGACGGCATGGGCGACGATGGCGGCCCTCCGCTGGAATCCGTTTACCGGGCGGAAGGTGAACTGAACCATGGTCGATGCCTCTCCCGACGCAGCGACCGTGCTGATGACCGATCTCGGCGTGCTCTGCGGCTGCATCGCGCTGTCGAAGCTGCTCGACCCGGTGCGGGCGGTCGACCGCGCCATTTTCGGCGGCCTGACCGCAATCCTGATCGTGGCCTATACGGCATGGCGGCTCTTCGACACCATCCCGGGCTTCGAGTTCGGTTTCGGCGCGATCTGGCAGCGCTTCTACTTCGTCTTCGAGGCGATCGCGATCCTCTACACGCTGATGTCGATCGTCATCCTGCTGCGCCACACCGATCATTCCGCCACCGCCGATGTCGCGGAAGCCGAGATCGATGCGGCCAACAGCTGGCCGCCGGTGGATGTCTTCATCTGCACCTATAACGAGCCGGTCGACGTGCTGGAAAAGTCGGTGCTGTTGTCCCGCGCGCTCGATTATCCGGATGTTCGCATCTGGGTCCTCGACGACACGCGGCGACCCTGGTTGCGCGAGTATTGCAACGAACTCGGGGTCAATTATCTGACTCGCTCTTCCAACGAATGGGCCAAGGCCGGTAATCTCAACAATGGCCTCCGCCTCACCGCCGGGCCGCAGGCCGCCCCGCTGATTCTCGTGCTCGATGCCGATTTCGCGCCGCATTCCAACCTGCTGAAACGGACCGTCGGCTTGTTCCGCGACCCGAAGATCGCGGTGGTGCAGACCCCCCAGCTTTACTTCAACGCCGACCCGATCCAGCATAATCTCATGGCGTCGAAAGCCTGGATCGACGACCAGCGGATCTTCTTCGATGTGTTTCAGCCCGCCAAGGATGCCTGGGGCGCGGCCTTCTGTGTCGGTACGACATTTCTGGTCCGCCGCGATCGGCTGAACGAGATCGGCGGTTTCCCGCATGAAGCCGTGTCGGAGGACATCAATCTTACCTATACGATGATGAGCCACGGCTACGTCACGCGCTGGCTGAACGAGCGCCTCAGCGTCGGCCTCGCGGCCGAGGGCTTGCCCGAATATATCACCCAGCGGGCGCGGTGGTGCCTCGGCACGATTCAGGTCGCGTTGCTCCGCAATGGTCCGTTTCGCGGCGCGAATTTCACGATGGTGCAGCGGCTTCACTACCTGCATGGCGTTCTGAACTGGTTGTGCAAGCCGTTCATCGTGCTGATGCTGTTGGCACCGGCCGTCTACTGGTTTTTCGGCATTCCGGCCTTCGAGGCCGATTACGTCGATTTTCTCGGCCATGCGGTCCCGGCGCTGCTGGCCTTCTACGCCTATAGCGGCTGGGTGTCGCGTCGGCGGACCCTGCCGATCTTTATGGAAGTGACCCACATGGTCACGGCCGTGGCGGTCACCTGGACGCTGATCACTTGCCTGTATCGCCCGTTCGGTCGCCCCTTCAAGGTGACCGACAAGGGGGGTGACCGCTCCCGCACGATCGTGCGGTGGGACATGTTGCGGATTTTCGGCGGTCTCTGCGCGGTGTCGGTCGGCGCCATCATCTGGGCGTTGATCGGGCCGAACGCCCCGACGGAGGCGACGCCCGTCGATATCCTCAATCTGGTCTGGGCGGGCATCTCGGCTTTGCTGGCCGGCGTCGCCTGTATCGTCTGTTTCGAGAAACCTCGCCTGCATCGCGAGGAACTGTTCCAGACCGATCATGTCGGACAATTGCGAACCGAAACCGGGCTCCTTCTTCCCTGTTCGGTTCACCGCCTTTCGACGGTCGATGCCAGCCTCAGCCTCGCTCAGGAGCATCGTGACCTAACGATCGGCACGGCGGTGGATCTCGTGCTCGACGGCCTGCAAACCGTCGGGGGGCACGTCTCCTTCAGCCGAGGTCGGGATCTGCTCGTCAGCCTGAGCCTTCCGGAAGCACAGCGGCGCGACATGGTCGTCGCCCTCTATCGAAGTCCCAACGACAATCTGCCGCTGCAGGCCGATATGGGCAAAGCGTTGGCCGGGTTGCTGCGGCGGAGTATCGGGCGGGACTGAGCGGTCTGGCCGCCGGCGTTGGAGATCGCGGTGCCGATGCGACGCGGACCGCCGTTGACTTGCGTCTCCGGCGAGCCGTCTACTCGACCGATATGCCTCAACGGCTAGCCCTGATCGAAGGTCTCGTCCCATGACCCTGCAGAAGCAACTCCGGCTCGGCGCCTTCATGCGCCCGGTCGGCATCCACACGGCCTGGTGGCGCTATCCGGGGGCTTTTCCGGACGCCAATAGCAACTTCAAACATCTGAAGCGCTTCGCACAGACGTTGGAGCGCGGCCGGTTCGACGCCTTCTTCATGGCCGATCATCTGGCGGTGCTGAATATGCCGATGGCGGCATTGCGCCGGAGCGGCACGGTGGCATCGCTCGATCCGCTGACGCTGCTGCCGGCGCTTGCCGCCGTCACCGATCACATCGGCCTCATCGCCACGGCCTCGACCACCTATAACGAGCCCTATCACATCGCCCGCAAATTCGCCTCGCTCGACCATATCAGCGATGGCCGGGCCGGGTGGAACCTCGTCACCTCCGGCAACCCGCACGAAGCCATGAATTTCGGGCTCGAGGAGCATGTCGAACATGCCACGCGCTACCGCAGGGCGCGCGAATTCTACGATGTCGTGACCGGCCTGTGGGATAGCTGGGCCGACGACGCCTTCATCCGCGACACCGAAAGCGGCATCTTCTTCGATCCGGAGAAGATGCATGTGCTCAATCACACGGGCGAGTTTCTGACGGTGCGCGGGCCGCTGAACGTGGCGCGGCCCGTCCAGGGCTGGCCCGTCATCGTGCAGGCCGGCGCGTCCGAAGCCGGACGGCAGATCGCGGCCGAAACCGCCGAAGTCATCTTCAGCGTGTCGCTCACCCTCGCCGAGGCCAAGAGCTTCTACGCCGACGTGAAAAGCCGGATGACGGCAATCGGCCGCGACCCCGATCATCTCAAAGTCCTGCCCGGCGCTCTGGTGGTCGTCGGGGCCACCATGGAGGAGGCGCGGGCCAAGAAGGCGCTGCTCGACAGCCTCGTGCATGAGGACAGCGGCTTGCCGAACCTCTCGATGCGGCTCGGCACCGATGTGTCCGGCTTCGATCTCGACGGCCCGTTGCCCGAGATTCCCGACAGCAACGCCAGCAAGAGCGGCCGGCAGAAACTCGTCGATCTCGCGCGCGATCAGAACCTGACGGTTCGGCAATTGGCCCAATTCGTGGGCGGCTATGGCGGCTACGAGCTTGTCGGAACGCCCGCCAGCATCGCGGATCGGATGCAGGAATGGCTCGACGGCGAGGGATGCGATGGATTCAACATCATGTTCCCCTCGGTACCGAGCGGGCTCGACGATTTTATCGATCTCGTCGTGCCCGAGTTGCAGCGGCGCGGCGTGTTTCGGCGGGGGCGCCTGCCTCGCCGTGCAGGCGATGGAGGAGCTCGCGGCCGTGGGTATCGCGACGTCTTTGCCGGTCACGATCCTGTTCACGGGCGACGAAGAGGTCGGGACGCCGAGCACCCGCGATCTCATCGAAGCCGAAGCGCGCCGGCATCGTTTCGTGCTGGTCCCCGAACCCGCGCGGCTGAACGGCGACGTTGTCACGGGACGCTATGCGATCGCGCGGTTCGCGGTCACCACCACGGGGCGTCCAAGCCATGCCGGAGCCCGCCTGGCCGAAGGGCGATCCGCGATCCGGGCAATGGCCGAACGGATCATCGCGATCGAGGAGATGACGAGCGAGGATTGCACCTTCAGCGTCGGCGTGGTGCGGGGTGGCCAATGGGTCAATTGCGTCGCCACGACCTGCGTGGCCGAAGTGCTCAGCATGGCCAAGCGCCAGGAGGATCTCGATCGCGGCGTCGCCGCGATGCTGGCGATGGCGGGATCGCGGAACGGCGTGTCGTTCGATGTCACGCGCGGTGTGACGCGGCCGGTCTGGGAGCCGAACGCGGGAACGCTCGCCCTGGTGGCGACCGTGCAGCGGCTCGCCTCCGAGATGGGGCTGACGATCGGCCATGGCAGCGCGGGCGGCGGATCGGACGGCAATTTCACGGGCGCGCTCGGCATTCCGACGCTCGACGGGCTCGGAGCCATCGGCGATGGTCTGCATCGGCTCGACGAGCATATCGCGATTGCGGCGACGCTGCAGCGCGGCCGCTTGCTGGCCGGCCTGCTCGCAACCCTGGTGTAAGACGTCAGCCCCGCGCCGCTGCGATCCACGGATTGGCGCGCTCATAGGCGTAGGCAAGCCGCAGCACCGCAAGATCGTCGCGCGGGCGCCCCACGATCTGCACACCCATCGGGAGATGGCCCCCCTCGCCGCCGAAGCCGACCGGGAGGCTGATGGCCGGCGAACCCGACAGAGTGACGGGCGCCACGACCTCCATCCAGCGATGATAACTGTCCATCGGACGCCCCGCGATCGAGCCAGGCCATGTGGTCTCGACCGGAAACGGAAACATCTGAGCGGCCGGAAGCGCCAGAAAGTCGACGTCCAAAAAAATCTGTTGCAGGGTTGCGTACCATGACGACCGGACCACGGCCGCCTCGTAGACGTCCTGCGCCGTCAAAGCCAAATATCCCTCGCATTCCCACAGCGCCTCGGGCTTGAGCAGCGCCCGTTTGGCGGGATCGCGATAATGCTCCATGAATTTGCCGCCGGTGGAGAATTGCCGCAGCACCACGAAAGCTTGCCACAGCGCTTCCGCATCGAAGGCCGGGACGAGCGGCACGATGGTGCAGCCGAGCGCTTCGAGGCGCGCCAGGCCACTGCGGCAGAGGTCGAGCACCCCGTTCTCCATCGGCAAATGCCCACCGAAGTCGCCGAGCCAAGCGATCCGGGCCGGGCCGAACTCCTCAAGATGCTGCTCGTAGCGGAAGCCGGTGCCGTCGAGCGAGAGGGGCGCCCTTGCATCATGGCCAGCCTGGACCGAGAGCAACAACGCCAGATCCTCGACATGCCGCCCCATCGGTCCGTCGGTCGAGAGCTGCGACATGAAGGCGTCGGGCGAAGCGGTGGAGGGAACGCGCCCTTGCGATGGCCGCAAGCCGAAGACGTTGTTCCAGGCTGCCGGATTGCGGAGCGAGCCGCCGAAATCGCTGCCGTCGGCGATCGGCAGCATCGAGAGAGCCAGCGCCAATGCCGCTCCGCCGCTGGAGCCGCCGGCGCTGCGGCTCGGGTCGAAGGCGTTCCGGGTCGCGCCGAAGATCGGGTTGTAGGTATGCGAGCCGAGGCCGAATTCCGGCGTATTGGTTTTGCCGATGATGATGGCGCCGGCCCCCCGTACCCGCGCCACCGCCAGAGCGTCGGCGTCCGGCACATTGTCGGAGTAGAGGGGCGATCCAAGGGTCGTCCGCAGTCCTTTAGTGGCCGCGAGATCCTTGATGGCGATCGGCAGGCCATGAAGTGGACCGATCGTTTGGCCACGCGCGACCGCCTCGTCGGCCCGGTCGGCCTCGGCGAGAATATCGGCGGCCGGGCGCAACGACACGATCGCGTTATAGGTCGGGTTGAACGTCTCGATCCGCGACAGAAAAGCCGACACGACCGCCCGCGACGTGACGGTGCGGGACGCGATGAGCCGTGCCAACTCCGTGGCGCTTCGTCGCGAGAGGTCGCCGGTCTCTGGGTTTGAGGGAGTAGCTTTGTCATCCATGCGCCGGAGGATCGGCACCCGTAGCGGTGATGTCAACGCGGGAGTGCGTGACGCGCGGAAGCCATTCTGATCGGCCGCATCACGTCTTCGGGGTTGCTCAAGACGTGGGCGGCCCGCATCATCCGATCATGATCGTGTTGGACCTTCGATGACTGACGACCGCCGCACCGAACCCGCAGCGCCTGACGAGCACGGCCCAAGCCGACCGACCGCTAAAAGTGCCGAAACGCGGGCCCGTATCGTCGCCGGGGCGCTTCGGGCGCTCGAAACGCATGGGCTCAGCCAGACCACGACGCGACGGATCGCGGAGGAGAGCGATATTCGGCTGGCGACGCTGCATTATCATTTCAGCAGCAAGGAAGCGGTGCTGCTCGCCGTTCTCGAAATGATGATCGACGACATGACCGCGACCCTGACGGCGCGGACCCGCTCCTCCGACGCGCTTGACGCGCGGATCGCCGATATCCTGCGGGCGTCCTGGAGCTATGTCGAGCAGACCCGAGCCAAGCAGATCGTTCAGTATGAACTGACACTCTACGCCGTCCGCACGAAGGGGTGCGAATGGCTCGCGGCGCGCCAGTATCAAGCCTATGTCGGCGCCTATGTGGATTTGTTGTCGGGTGGCGGTGCGTCGCCGGAGTTGGCGGCGGCGGATGCGGAGGACTTGGCCCGGCTGATGCTCGCCGGCATCGATGGACTGATCCTCCAATCGCTGGCTGGCGCATCGGAATGCGATTTGCGGGCAAGTGTCGACGCCCTGACGGTCGGCGTTCAGGCGCGAGCCGCACGATGTGCAACGCGGGGCGCGCGACCGAAGAGGATTGCGGCCGCATAACGCGACCGGCCGCCTCGCCGATCGCGCCGCAACATCTATTGGATCACGCAGCAGCGGCCAAAAGCGGTGCTCAGATCGCCAAGCGCTTCTGCATGAAGATGCGTTTATGTCCCGGCGGCTGATTGGTCACCGCGCCGAACGGCACGAAGCCGAGGCTTTCATAGAAATCCGGCGCCTGAAAATCATAGGTGTCGAGCCAGATGCCGATACAGCCGCGTTCGATCGCGATGCGCTCGGCCTCCGCCATGATGTCCCGGCCGAGACCTTGGCCCCGCAGATGGGCCGGCACGAAGACGAGTTCCACGATCAGCCATCGGAAGAGCGACACGCCCCAGAGGCCGCCGATCGTCGCTCCCGCCTCGTCCTTCAGCAGGATCGCCAGATGCTTGATGTCGAGCGGGCCGGCCTGTTCGGCCTCGAATTCGGCGAGGCGCGAGAGCAGGATCTCGCGATCGGCCCGGTCGGGAACGGCCGGGATGACGAGTTTGGGGCGATCCGTCGACATCGGGCTGACTCAGATCTGCCCGACATCGGTGATGGCGCTCTCGAACGTATCCGCGATCGTATCGGCCTGCGTCTTGGTCAGGATCAGCGGCGGCGAAAGGATGAACGTATCGCCGAGGTTGCGGAGCAGCACGCCTTGCTGCTTGCATTTTTCGGCGATGCGCGAGCCGTAATTTGCCGATGCGGCGAAAGCCTCTTTCGTGTCCGGATTTTTGACGAGCTCGATGCCGATCATCAACCCGAGGCCGCGCACGTCGCCCATGGTGGGATGACGGCTCTGCACGTCCTTGAGGCGTGCCAGGAGGTGGGCCCCGACCTCGCCGGCATTGCGATCGAGATGCTCCTTCTCGACGATATCGAGATTGGCGAGGGCCGCGGCGCAAGCCAGCGGATGCCCCGCATAGGTGTTGCCGTGCCAGAAGGCCGCCATGGTGAACTGGCTCTCGTCCTCGGTCACGAAGGCATCGGCCACCCGCTTGTTCATCACGGTTGCGCCGAGCGGCACGTAGCCGCTGTTGATGCCCTTGGCGAACACCATGATGTCCGGTTTTACGCCCCAGTGGCGTGAGCCGAACATCGATCCCAGACGGCCAAAGCCGGTCACCACCTCGTCCGAGATGAGCAACACGCCATGCTTGTCGCAGACGGCGCGGATCAGCGGCCAGAAGTTGGCGGGCGGCACGATGACGCCGCCGGCACCCTGCACGGGTTCGGCAATGAAAGCCGCGACACTCTTCGGCCCTTGATAGGTAATCTCGCGGTCGAGCAGTTCGGCGCAGAGACGTCCGAGTGCCTCAGGGTCTTCGGTGAACGGATTGCGGTAGACGTGGGGCGTCTCGACCTGACTGAAGCCGGCCAGCAGCGGCTCGAAATGCTCCTTGTAGGCAGGCGTTCCGTTGGCCGACAGGGCGCCGAGCGTCACGCCATGGTAGGCGCGCTTCAACGAGATGATCTTGTGGCGATTGGGTTCGCCGACATGACGCCAATACTGGCGCACCAGCTTGAAGGCGGCTTCGTTGGCCTCTGAACCGCCGGACGAAAAGAACGCCCGCTCCATCCCCTCGTGGGATGCCATGGCGCAGAGTCGATCGGCCAGAATGACCGACGGCGTCGTCGTCGTGCCGCCGAATTGCGAATAATAGCTGATCTTATCGAGCTGGTCGCGGATCGCCTGTTTGATCTCGTCGCGGCCGTGCCCGACGTTGACGTTCCAAAGCCCGGCCTGGCCGTCGATGTAGCGCCGTCCCTCGCTGTCGATGATGTAGACGCCTTCGCCTTCCTCGATCACCAGCGGCGGGTTCTTGGCCGCATAACTCGCATTGGTGAACGGGTAGAGCATGTGCCGCGTCAGCGTGTCGTTGGGGCGGGATGGAGCGAGCATCGTCATGGCCGGGATCTCTCGGTTGGGGCGTCCATGGGACCGGAAGGCCCGATTGGTCCAGCCTAGGTCGCGTCAAATTTTTGGTCAATCGACTAATTTATGCGCGGGGAGCGCCAACCAATCTTGCTTGTTGTCACAAGCCGGATAGGCTTGCGGCAAGGATCGAAGCCGCCGGAAGCGCTGGCACGATCTCTGCTACGGACCCCACGATCCGAGCAGGATGGGAGGCGGCGACCAGCATGCGGGCCACGATGTTTCGACGGGCGTCCAGATCGACCAGAGCCATTGGCAAGGCGGTGGGCGCATGAGTGTGGCGGCGATCGACCGCACCGTCTCGGCAGCTCCATGTGATGCGATGGATCTCCGTGACGAGGCTGCGACACAGGCCGCCATGGTCCTGGTCAAGGTCCAGAACGTCACCAAGAGTTTCGGGACGGGCGATCTCGCGCTGAAGGCGCTCGACGACGTGTCGCTGACCATCAAGACCAACGAGTTTTTCACGCTTCTCGGTCCTTCCGGATGCGGCAAGACCACGTTGTTGCGGCTGTTGGCGGGCTTCGAGCACCCGACCTCCGGGGTCATCCTTCTCGACAACAAGCATGTGGCCGACGACCCGCCGAACAAGCGGCCGGTCAATACGGTGTTCCAGTCTTACGCTCTATTCCCGCATATGACCGTCGAGGAGAATGTGGCGTTCGGCCTCCAGCGGCTGGGGCAGCGCGGCCCGAAGGTTGCCGACCAGGTGGGCGCGATGTTGCGGCTCGTGCGGCTCGAAACCCTGGCCAAGCGCCGGCCGGATCAATTGTCCGGTGGCCAGCAGCAACGTGTTGCCTTGGCGCGCGCCCTGGCCCCGCAGCCCCGCCTGCTGCTGCTCGACGAGCCGCTGTCGGCTCTCGATCTGAAGCTGCGGCGCGGCATGCAGATCGAGTTGAAGCGCATCCAGCGTGAGACAGGCATCACCTTCGTGCTCGTGACCCACGATCAGGAGGAGGCGCTGTCGATGTCGGATCGTATCGCGGTGATGAACCACGGCCGCGTGCTGCAACTCGGTCGCCCCGAGGATATCTACAAGCGGCCGGTGTCGCGCTTCGTCGCCGACTTCATCGGCGAGGCGAATGTGCTTCCTGGTTCCCTCGTCGGCCTCTCGAGCGCCTTTGCGGCCATTCGGCCCGAACATGTGGTGGTTTCGGCCGAGACCGGGCCTGGACAAGCGGGCCTCGCCGGCCGGGTGATCGACATCACCTATCTCGGTGCCACCACGTCCTGTGCGATCGCCCTGGCGGACGGCACCGTGGTCAAGACCGTGCGGGGCGATCTGCCGCCGCTCGCGCCCGAGCAAGCCGTGACCTGCGTGTTCCCGTCAGGCGCACTCTTGCCGCTCGAGGCCTGAGTGATGGCTGTCGCTTTGAAACGAGATCGCGCGCTTCTGCTGGCCGCACCGGCGTTGATCACCATCGTGGTCTTCATGCTATTGCCCATGGCGATCGCGCTCGTCTATTCGTTCCTGAGTCCCAGCCCCTATGGCGGGGTGCAGCAGCCATTCACCCCGGCCTCCTGGGTCAGGTTTTTCTACGATCGCGATCTCGACGAGACGCTGATCTTCGACACGACTTACCTTCAGATCTTCTCGCGCTCGATCATCCTGGCGGTGCTGACGACCATCGGTTGCTTTGTGATCGGTCTTCCGTTGGCCTGGTATATGGCGACGCGGCCGCCGAAGATGCGGTCCATTCTGGTGCTGTTCGTCACCATTCCGTTTTGGACCAACCTGCTGATCCGCACCTATTGCTGGGTTTTGCTGCTGAGGGATCAGGGCCTCGTCAACCAAGCCTTGCAGGCGATCGGCCTCATCAAACAGCCCATCACCTTTCTGTATACGGATGGCGCGATCCTGCTCGGCCTCATCTATTCGAGCTTGCCCTTCATGGTGCTGCCGATCTATGGCGCACTCGAGAAGGTCGATCCGCGCCTGATCGAGGCGGCTTACGACCTCTATGCCGACCGATGGGCCATCATGCGAAAGATCGTGTGGCCGCTCGCCAAACCTGGCGTGGCGGCCGGCACGCTTCTGGTCTTCGTGCCGGCGCTCGGCGCCTTTCTGCAGCCCGACATTCTCGGCGGTGGCAAGAAGCTGATGATCGGCAGCCTGATCCAGCAGCAATTCACCACGTCGCGCGATTGGTCCTTTGGCGCGGCCTTGTCGATGATCCTGATGATCTTCGTTCTCGGTGCCTTGATGTGGAGCGCTTGGCGACGACGGCATCCGGGGGTGGCGGTATGAACGCCAGAAGCGGAGAAGGCCGATGAAACGGCGGGGCTTCGACTGGCGGCGGATGCCGGAATATCGCCTTCTCAGCATCGCGGCGTTGATCTTCCTCTATGCGCCGCTCGTCGTTCTCGTGGTGCTGGCGTTCAACAGCAACCGCGTGGCGCTGATCTGGGGCGGCTTCAGCACGCAATGGTTCGTCAAAGCCTTTGGCAACGAGGACCTGCGTCGCGCGGCCATGAACAGTATCATCGTGGCGGCCGTCGCGACCCCGGTTTCGACGTTATTTTCCATTCCGGCGGCACTTGCGTTTGAACGCGGCACCTTCTTTCCTGGCCGTTCCACGGGCGAGGCGCTGGTGGCCATGCCGCTGATCGCGCCCGAGATCGTTACGGCCATCGCGACGCTGATCTTTTTCGAAGCGATCGGCCTCCATGCCGGCCTCGGCAATGTGATCGTGGCCCATGTCGTGTTTTGCATCCCGTTCGCGATGCTGCCGATCCGCGCCCGCCTGCGCGACATGCCACGCGTCATCGAAGATGCGGCGCGAGATCTCTATGCCGACAAATGGCAGGTTTTTTATCGCGTGACGCTCCCGCTTCTGGCGCCCGCGATCGTGGCCGGCGCGACCCTGGCCTTCGTGGTGTCGCTCGACGATTTCCTCATCACGCTGATGGTCGCGCAGGCCGGGTCCACGACCTTGCCGGTCTATCTCTACGGCATGCTGCGCCTCGGTGTGACGCCCGAGGCCAATGCCGCTGCCACCATCCTTCTGGTGGTGTCGGTCGCGGCCGTCGTCCTGTCCACCATGCTGGCTCGTGCGCGAGCCGTGAAAGCGTGATCACCACCGAAAGGACTGTACCGATGCAAACCAAGATCGTTATTTCTCTGGCGGCCGCGGCCCTGATGGGGTGCGGGGCGGTGGCGCCGGCCCATGCGGCGGGCGACCTCTTCATCTATAATTGGACCGATTATACCGCGCCGGACGTCATCAAGAAGTTCGAGAAAGAGACCGGCATCAAGGTCACGCTCGATACCTATGATTCCAACGAGACGTTGCTGGCAAAGCTGAAATCCGGTTCGGCCGGTTACGACATCGTCGTCGTCTCGTCGGATTTCGTGCCGATCTTCGCCAAGGAAGGTCTGATCCAAAAGATCGATGGGCCTAAGATCCCCGGCTACGACAATATCGACGCCAAGTGGAAGAGCCCGGCTTGGGACAAGGATAACGAATATTCGGTTCCTTATGACTGGGGCGTCACGGCCTTCACGGTCAACACCAAATTCGTCAAAGACCCGGGTGACTCCCTGAAGCTGTTGTTCAGCCCGCCGGAGGACGCGAAGGGCAAGGTCGGCATGTTCGGTGCGCCGAGCGAAGTCATGGCTCTCGCCGAGGTCTATCTTGGTATGACGCCGTGCCAGACCGATCCGGCCAACATGAAGAAGGTCTCTGATCTGCTCGAGGCGCAGGCCCCCTCCGTGAAGGTCTATAATTCGGACGGCATCATCGACCGACAGGGGTCGGGCGAAACCTGGATCCACCAAGCCTGGAACGGCGACGCGGCCCGAACCCGCGCCGTGAACCCCGACGTCCACTTCATCTTCCCGAAAGAGGGTGTGGTCGGCTGGATGGACAATATGGCGGTGCCGACCAGCGCCAAGGATGCCGATAATGCGAAGCTGTTCATCAAATTCATGATGCAGCCTGAGAACAGCGCCATGTCGTCGAACTTCACCCATTATGCCAGCGGCATCGCGGGTGCGGAGAAGTTTTACGATCCGGCCATGAAGGATGCGCCGGAATTGAAGGTGCCGGCCGATCTGAAAATGCAGTTCACGCCGGCTTGCCCGGAAGCCGCGACCAAACTGATGGATCGGGTGTGGACCAAGCTGAAGAAGTGAACCACGCCGCTACGTGGCGCCACTCTGGCGTCGATGACCTCGATGCCATCATGGAGATCCAGAGCGTTGTGCATGACCTCCTGCCCGAACGGCGGGAGGTCATCGCCGATAAGCTTCGGCATTACGGCGATGGCTGCCTCGTGTTGCGCGGCCGCGACGGCATCGTGCTCGGCTATGGTCTGTCGCATCCCTGGCGTCTCGATGAGGCGCCAGCCTTGGATACGATCATGTCGCGCATTCCAGACGATTCCGATTGCCTCTTCATCCATGACGTCGCGCTGCTTCCGGCGGCGCGCCGTCAAGGTGCATCCAAAGCCTTCGTCGAGCGGATCAGAACCCTGGCGCGGCGGGACCGCTTGTCAGCCCTGGCGCTCGTCTCGGTTTACGGCACGACGACCGTCTGGGCGGCTCTCGGTTTCGAGTTACGGCTGGTCCCCGCGATGGCGGCGAAACTCGCGGCCTATGGAGAGACGGCACGCTACATGGTGGCGGTCGTCGACGCCCGCGCCGACTGAAAGCCGAACGGTGCTGCCGCTGCTCCGTCAGCGTCGGCAAAGCAGGATCGTTGTGAAACTCGCGGGGCAATAAATCCGTAACTCTGCCATCAGGTGGAGTTGCAGCGTGTCTCAGAAGCGATATCTCGTCCGGACGTTCGAAACCGACGGCCCTCAGAGTCTGCGGATCGTCAGCACCACGCCGGCGCGGGATGCTGCTGCCGCTATTCAGGCCGCTGAAGCCGGCGGGCTGGCGTTTTCGGGAGCGGTGGCTCTCGAAATCCATTGCGACGACGATGGACGTGAGACGACGCTGCAAATCGCTCGGTTCGGGAAGATCGAGGACGTCGATCTCTGAGATCGATCAAGGGCGTTGGGTCAACTCCGGCGGTGGCCGCATGCCGCGCAGATCGGTGCCAAGACCGGTCTGCGTGCAGGCCTTGAAGGTCCGCCCAAGGGCCTCGCAGTCATAAACAGCGAGAAAAGCCGCATCGATGCGATGGTCGAGCGTGACATCGGCGACCCACATGGCGCCGTAGAGCAGCGTAAGCCCGCCCAGGAGACCACAACAGGCGGCCGAAACATCGGCGGTGACCCGGGCCACCAGGGAAGCGCTCCACAGCCCGCGAGTTCGTAATCCCGGCACGATACGGTAAGACACCATCGTGGGCTTTTGGCTCATCCTTACGGCGGCGTCGAGTCGATTGCGGCGCCGAGCGCTATCCGTGCGGGTTGGACACGTCGATGTTGATCTTGGAAGGCGATGCGCGGAACGGCCGGATCGATCGCCGCCTCGCCTGTACACTGGCGCTAGTGGCAGGCGCCTTGAACTCCGCCGGCTTCTACGCGGTCGGCTTCTTCTCGGCCAATATGACTGGAAACGTCTCGATCCTCGCGGATCACGTTGCGCTCGGCGATCTTCTCCGGGGCCTGTTCTATCTCGCCATCGTGGCGACCTTCGTGGTCGGAGCTCTCGTGTCGACCTTGCTGATCAGCGTGGGGCGCCGGCGATCGATGGCGGGCATCTATGCGGTCAGCATCGTGGCCGAGGCGGTGTTGCTGACCGGACTCGGCTGTGCCGACCTTCTCCTCCCCGATGGCGAACGGGGGCCGATCCTGATTTTCGGATTGAGTTTTCTGATGGGGCTGCAGAACGCCGTCGTGACGCGCATTTCAAATGCTCGCATTCGCACCACGCATATCTCTGGCATGGCAACCGACATCGGCATCGAACTCGGAACGCTCGTCGATCACGCCTGGCGGCGTGCGCCCCCCGAGGAGGCCATGCCGGTGCTGGAGAAACTCCGGCTGCATGCCGCGACCGTGCTGTCCTTCTGCCTCGGCGGGGTGGGCGGTGTCGTCGCCTACAAAGCATTCGGCTCGGGGCTCTTGTTCGGCGCGGCGGCCGTGCTGTTCGCCGTCGCGCTTCCCGGTTTGATGAAGCTCTGGGGTCGCGGGTCGGGGGGGCCGGCCGGGCGATCCACTTACGATCCGCGCGTCGTCGAACCTTAAGCGTGACGATTTACGGTGGCGTGGACCTTCGGTCCCGCTTGCGCTGTTGTGCTGATGTTCATCCGCCGCGCCGGATGATCGATAAGCAGCATCGTGCCGCTGAGCCCCACTGGAGATCCACTAATGCCGCATGTCCGCATGATCCTGAGCGCCGCCCTGTTGAGCGTTGTTTCGACCGCCGCTCTGGCCTCCACCTCGGCTCCGACCCTGCGCGACAAGCAGCAAGCCGCCTGCGCCGGTGACGCGCAGAAACTCTGTGCCGATGTGATGCCGGATGTCGATAAGGTCACGGCTTGCATGCAGGAGAAAAAGGCGCAGGTCAGCGAAGGCTGCCGCGCCATGTACGACGCCAAGTAAGACCAGCGCCGATCGCCCACGACACTCCGGGTCTGCGATCGGCATCCTTCCGCGCGTTGCGCTATTCCTGGACCGTGCGGCGCTTGGCGTCAGCGCGGTCCGCCACCGAGACGATCGCCGCCACCACGCTGGCCGGATCCGCCCAATGGGGCGAGTGGCCGACGCCGGCCAGAACCTTGAGCGTCGCGCCGGGGATATCCCGTTCGCTGCCATAGGAATGCAGCCGGGTCAGGACCACGCTGTCGCTATCGCCGGTCACGATCGCGGTTGGAGCCGTGATTCGGCCCATGCGGGGCGCCTGCTGCTCGACGAAATCCTCGAGATGAAACACATCTTGCGCGTTGGCCGTAAATTCGCTTGGTCGCAACACGAGATAGACGCCGGTGCGGTTGGCGAAATCCGGCGGCGGCGCTTGCGGCTCGAAGACAGACCGCACCCCTGCATCGAGCATCGTCAAACCCACCGGCATCGTCAGAACGTGGTTGAAGATGGGGCCGATCGACGGCGATGCAGCCGGCCCGTAATACCACGCGACGCCGCCCGGCCACGGATGGGTCACGGGCGCGACGAGCACGAGACCATCTGTGAAATCGGCTTGGTCGAGAGCAAAATTAACCGCGAGCGCACCGGACCAGGAATGGCCGAGCACGATGGCGTGGTGGATGCCGAGGCTCTCGAGCCCTTGTCGGATCAGGGTCGCCTGGCGCGCCGGCGAGGCATCGCTCTCGCCGTCAGGCCGGTCGCTCCATCCATGTCCAGGTCGGTCCGGCGCGATGACGCGAAAGCCGAGGGCGGCCAATCGATCGCCGAGCGGCAGCATGACATCGGCTTGATTGCCGGTCGCGCCATGCAGCAAAATGACGGTGCCGCGCGACGGCCCGTCCGGACGGCGTTCGGTGTAATGCAGGCGCCCGCCACTGACCGGCATGAACGAGCCCGTCGCCGGATATTGCGCGGCGATGCGGGACGCCTCAATCATCGAAAAGCCGAATAAGCCTGCGCTGCTCGCCAGCACCAAGCCGGCGGCCCAGGCCGCACCACGAACGAGCGATCTCAAACCACGTCGACCACAACCAGACGCCTCAAAGGTCGTGGCCTTCCACGTCAGGTGTCAATTGCTCGATCAGGGCGTTGATCTCCTTGTTCTGTGGATTGATGGCAGCGGCCTTGCGGAGCACCGTAAGCGCGGCTTTGTCGTCGCCATTGCGATGCAGGATGAAGCCCATACCGCTCAACGCACCGAAATGACGGGGTTCAAGCACCAGAACATGTCCGATATCGGCCATCGAGGTCACGTCATCATTGTCGAGATAATGAAGCGTCGCGCGTTGGTTCCAGCCTTCCGGCCAGTCGGGCCGCAGGGTCACGACCTTATCGAGCAGCTCTTCGGCCACCGAATGCTCGTTGCCGGCCATTGCGGTAAGCGCGCGGGACATCAGAAGGTCGGCTGTCGCCGAACCCGATTGCAGCCAGAGCCGGTCGAGGCGCTGGGTAATGGCCTGAGCCTCGGTCTCGTCGCTTGCATCGGCAAGGCGCGCGAAGAGGTCGTCGATCCGTCGTTTCCGGCGATCCTGCGGCGAAAGCCCCGCATCGGGATCGTCCGCCACCGGTGGCGGCGTCGGCACGACCTTGTCGCCCGGGCGGGCAACCTCAGGGCTCGGTAGGCTGGGAAATGACTTGCTGTCGAACCGATGCTGGCCGAACAGCTCGGTGCCGGGCGGCATGGGAACGGTGGGGCCGTCCGGCAGGGTCAGGGACGGGGGGAGCCCATCGTCATCCAAAACCAGCACCGGTCCCGGCGCTCCGGACACCACAAAAACCAAAAAAGCGGTCATGAGCATCTGCATGACCGCTAAACTAGGCTCGCGACCGCCTCACGTCAAAGCGGGCGACCGCGTCAAAAGTGTAAGCTCTTTGCCGCCGGACGGCGTGAGCAGATTAGCCCTGACGTGCCTTGTAGCGCTTCTGCACCTTGTTGATGATGTAGACGCGGCCCTTGCGGCGGACGAGCTGGTTGTCCCGATGACGGAGACGGAGAGACTTGAGCGAATTACGGACTTTCATCGACGTTCCCGAACCTATGAGCGGGAACCGGCCCGCGCCAAGAGGCAGCGCTATGCCCCATTCCTACGGAAAAATCAACCCTTCGGTGCGAAACAGTCCCGATCCGGATAGCGAAATCCGCTGCGTATCAGAATCGCGAGCAGGTGTTCGATAAGGCCCCGCTCGCGGCGCTGGTCCATCCGAGCCAGCCACGACGCGACCCGCCCGGAGCAACCTCCTTTTAAGCCGACAGGTGCACAATAACCAAACGGCCGCTCGGAGGGGAGGGCGGTCATGCGGAGACGACACATCAATGCGGCCACGACAGCCATCGAACAAAGCCAACATCGCGCTCGTCACGGGGCTGCTCGCCATGCCGATCGTGATGGGCGTCGGCTTCTGGACCGACGAGAAACCGGCGGCGGTGACGAGCAATGCCGAGGCATTGTCGGCCCTGCGTGGCTCTTTTGATGGCGCCGAACGAGGTCCGGTTACTGGCCCGCGCGTTGGGACCTGAGGGTGAGGCGAACCGAAAGCTTAGCCGCGCGTTTGCTCGATGCCGAACCACTGGAAACGTTACGATGAGCGCGCCGCGTCGAAACAAATATCGAAGCCAAGCCGTGGTCGCGCTTGTCGCCGCGTGCGTTGTCCTCGGCTTCGTGACGCCCAGCGCCGCAGCCGATAGCGGCCTCGGAACCGGTCAATCCGTCGATCGAGACGCTGCTGGCGGGCCGGCGCGAGGCGACACACAAAGCAAACAGGCCGCGCCGCGCTCGCCCCTCGATGGGAGGCCACTCGTGGAGCCCGGCAACGGAGGGGTGGCAGGCACAGGCCTCGGCAAAATCACCAACGATCCCGAGGGTCAAGGCCAGGGCATGAGCGTCAAAGGCCCGGCCGGGCAAGGCGTCGACTCCAGGGCCAAGCCCGACATCAAATAGACGGCTTAGAACTCGTCGGTGGTGGCACCCTCGGGCGTCTTCAACTCGTGTTTCATGATCAACGGCACTTGGCACAGCGCGAAGACGATCGTGATCGGCATCGTGCCGAAGACCTTGAAGGCGGCCCAGAAGACATCGGTCTGCGTGCGCCAGACCACTTCGTTCAGTGCCGCGAGGAAGAAGAAGAACAGGCCCCAGCGGAAGCTCAGCTTCTGCCAGCCTTCCCGATCGAGATTGAATGCCGAATCGAGCAGGATCGGGAGCAGCGGCTTGTTGAAGATCAGGCCACCGAGGAGCGCGGCGCCGAAGAGGCAGTTCACGATGGTGGGCTTCAGTTTGATAAATGTCGGATCGTTGAAGTAAAACGTCAGGGCGCCGAAAAACAACACGGCGACAGCGGTCACCAGCGGCATCGTCGGCACGCGACGCGTGAGCCAAAAGGAGATCGCCAACGTCACCACGACACCGACCATCAGCGTCGCGGTCGCCACGTAAAGATTGTAGCGGGCCGATGCGATGAAGAAGAGCGCCAGCGGGCCGAACTCTAGGGCCAGCTTGACCAGCGGGTTGATCCGGCGTGCCGCCGTCGGTTGGCTGGCCGATATCGATGCCGCCACCTTTTGGTCGATATGATTCATGCGCGATGATTGCCCTTGAACTCGGGTGAAATTGCGGTCTGTGCCGACTCAGCCATGATCATCGTCGAGGCCGGCAATGGCCCGCGCGAAATCGCGCGCCGCAAAGGGCTCGAGATCGTCGACGCCTTCGCCGACACCGATGAAATGGATCGGCAGTCGAAATTTTTCGGCGATAGCGACCAGAATGCCGCCACGTGCTGTGCCATCGAGCTTGGTCATGACCAGGCCGGTGACACCCGCGACGCGCGAAAAGATTTCGACCTGGCTTAGGGCGTTCTGGCCGACAGTGGCATCGAGCACAAGCAGCACCGCGTGAGGCGCGTCGGCATCCAGCTTGCGGATCACGCGCAGCACTTTTGCGAGTTCCTCCATCAATTCGGTGCGGTTCTGCAGCCGACCAGCCGTATCGATCAGCAGCACGTCGGTACCGGCCTCGCGAGCCTGCGTCACGGCATCAAAGGCGAGGCCAGCCGCATCGGCGCCTTGCGGCCGCGAGACCACGGTGGAGCCGGTCCGCGCGCCCCAGACCTTCAATTGCTCGACCGCCGCGGCTCGGAACGTATCGCCGGCCGCCAGCATCACGGATTTGCCCGACCCGGTGAATTTAGCCGCCAGCTTGCCGATCGTCGTGGTCTTGCCAGAACCATTGACCCCGATCATCAGGATCGTGAAGGGCTTGCGAGCCACCTCGATATCGAGCGGCACCGCGACAGGCGCGAGCGTCGCTTCGACCTCGTCGGCCAGCACCTGCCGGACCTCGTCGGGGTCGATCGTTTTATCGTAGCGACCCTTGCCAACCGCATCCGTGATGCGCGTCGCCATAGCGACGCCGAGATCGGCGCGGATCAGGATGTCGTCCAAATCCTCCAGCATCGTGGCGTCGAGTTTTCGCTTGGCGAAAATGTCGACGATGCCCTGGGTGATCGACGAGGACGAACGGGCGAGCCCCGTCGTCAGCCGCCTCCACCAGCTCGGCCGGGCTGCCTCGGGTGCGGGCTGTTCGATGGCGTCGTCATCACCCAAAAGGGTCGACAACGGTTCCGCCTCGACCCCATCCGACAGCAGATCGTCATCGACATCGCTTGCGTCGATCGGCTCGGCCGCGGTCAACTCTGGCGCAGGCGCATCCGGATCGAGCAGCGTCGAGACCGAGGGCAGCAGGCTTTGCGGGGCCGGAGCGATGGGGTGATCCACCGCGTCGGTGTCGTGCGGCGTCTCCGGTTGATCGACAACCCCGGCCTCGTGCAGCGCATCGATCTCGCGTTGGGCGGTGAGCGCCCGCGCCGCATCGTCCTGCGCGACCGGCACGGCATCGTCGTCGGGTCGTCCGCCACCGAACAAACGACGCAGAAACCCCGGCTTCTTCGACGGCTTGCCGCTCTGATCGTCGTCGAAGGTCATGATGCGCCGGATGTCTTTTGCGAATCGGCAGCAATCGGGGATTGATCGCCAGCCGCGCTTCTCGATAAACCCTTCGGCATGATGTCGGAAGACCTGATCGCGTCGCTCCTCTACCGGGACGGGCTTATGCTCGTCGTCAACAAGCCTGCGGGCATTCCGGTTCATCGGGGACCAAAGGGCGGTGCCAACCTCGAAGACGGGTTCGACAGCCTGCGCTTCGGACTGCCGCGTCCGCCGGCTTTGGCGCATCGTCTCGATCGCGATACATCCGGATGTCTTGTGCTTGGCCGTCATCGGAAGGCGCTGGCGAAGCTGGGCTTGCTGTTCAAACAAGGCAAGATCGACAAGACCTATTGGGCCGTGGTCGAGGGCGGCCCCACCGAAGTCGACGGTTTGATCGACCTGCCCCTCGGGCGGCTCGATGCCACGCGGGGCTGGTGGATGAAGGTCGATCCCCTTGGCGCGCCATCGCAGACGGTGTGGCGCGTGATGGGCCGCGATGCGGAGCTCTGCTGGCTGGCGCTGTCGCCGCTCACCGGCCGCACGCATCAGTTGCGGGTGCATTGTGCGGCGATGGGCTGGCCGATCTTGGGCGATGCGGTCTACGGCTCGGTCGGCAAATCCGAAGCATCAATGCATCTGCATGCCCGCGCCATCAGCATCCCGATTTCGGCCAACAAGCCCCCGATCGCGGTCGAGGCACCGGTGCCGTTCCATATGCGTGAGGCCCTGCAGCGCTGCGGTTGGGGCGGCGAGGTGGCGGCCAACACCGTTTGCGCCGAGGCGTAACCGAAGCGCGAGTGATGGATCATCAATGCGCGCGCCGATTGCATGAATGAACAATTCTGGTAGTTTCCTCACGACGATGACCGGGCCGGGATCCTTCCAGCCGCCTTCGTGTCCGACACTTCTTCGGAGAGGCGATCTAACAAAAGCCGAAGTTCGGTCCACAAGAGATGCCTGTCGGCTCCTCCGACGCGTATAAGATCTGCGGGCTGCGGCGCCGATGCATATTGAATGTGCAGCCTCGGCACGAGTTCGGCGACTGCATGAGGTTTTCCGGCGTGGATACTAAAGCGAAACCGTTACCAGGACACGGCTCTGTGGCCCGATCCAAACTCGCCTTCGGGATCGAGCGGATCGGTCTCGGGCCGATGCGGTTCCGCGTGATCTCGATGCTGCTCTTGATCCTGCTCGCGGTTGCGGCGGGCTTCGGCGTCGAGCGGCTCAAGGTCGATGACTCGCTGAGCCAGTTGTTTCGCTCCAACAGCCCCGAATTCAAACAATATGAGGACGTCACTCAACGCTTCCCGTCGAACGAGTTCGATGCGCTGGTGGTGGTGACCGGCAAGGACCTTCTCAAGCGCGACTCGATCCAGAAGCTTCGCGATCTCGTGACCGACCTGCAACTGGTGGACGGCACACGGGCCTTGATCTCGATGTTCTCGGCCCGCCAGAAGCCGGAGAATGGCGAGGTGCCGGCGGCGCTGTTCCCCGAGGAGCTTCCTGAGGGCGCCGCCTACGATCAACTGATCGACCAGGTTCGCAGCAACGAGATTATCCGCGGCAAACTCCTCTCGGAGGATGGTCAACTCGCGCTCGTCGTCTTGGCGCTGGATCCCAAGGTCGTCGGCAGCAACAAGCTGAACGACGTGGTGGCCAATCTCCGCAAGGTGATGGTCGAGGATCTCGGCAATTCCGGGCTCAAGGCCGAATTGTCCGGTGTGCCGGTCATGCAGCTCGAAATCCGCAACGCCGTCGAGCGCGACAGGCTGGTCTATAACGCGATCGGCTTCGCGGCCGGCTGCCTCATCGCCATTCTGTTCTTCCGCCGTGTGTCTTTCATGATCATCGCGGCTGGGCCGCCGCTGCTCGCGATCCTGTTCTCGCTCGGCGTGTTGGGTTGGCTGGATTTCCGCCTCAACATGTTCCTGAACATCATGACGCCGCTCATCATGGTGATCAGCTTTTCGGATTCGATGCAGCTCACCTTCGCGGCACGCGACCGGCTGATCGCGGGCGAAGACAAGTTCACGGCCTTCCGCAACGCCGTTCTGGTGGTCGGCCCGGCTTGCGTCCTCACGCATATGACGGCGGCTTTGTCGTTCATCGCGCTGCAGTTCACCGACTCGGACCTGATCCGAACTTTCGGTGAAGCGGGCCTGATCTCGACCGTCATCGCCCTCGTGGCGGTGCTGACCCTGGTGCCGCTGTTTGGCGTTCTTCTCGTCCGCAAGGAGGAGACGTTCGCGGCGAAGTTCAAGGGCGCCGACACGGGCGTGGACGCGCTGCGCCGTTTCTGCTCTTACATCGCGACCCGGATGGTTTCGCATCCGGGCCTCTACAGCCTCATCAGCATCGCGATCGTGATTGGCCTTGGGCTGCTCTACGCAAATCTGCAGCCGCGCTATCGGCTCGCCGATCAGGTGCCCGACAAGCAGCAGGCCGTTGCGGCCAGCGGCCAGCTCGACGCCAAACTGACAGGCGCCAATCCGCTCGATATCCTGATCGAGTTTCCCAAGGGTGCCGATCTTTACGATCCCAAGACCCTGAACGTGATCGCCTCGGTCCATACGATCATGGAAAAGACGGCCGGGCTCGGCAATGTCTGGTCGCTCGAGACGCTACGCCGCTGGCTCGTCGAGAAAGAGGGCAAGTCCGACACGACGACCCTCAAAGAATATGTCGATCTCCTGCCGAACCATCTCGTTCGGCGCTTCATCGATCAGAATCAGGATGCGGTCGTCGTGTCGGGACGCATCCCGGATAAGGACGCAAGTCAGTTGCTTCCGGTCATCGGCGATCTGAACAAGCAGCTCGACGTGGTGCGAAGCGCTAATCCGGGGTTTGAGATCGCGGTCACCGGGCTCTCGGCCATCGCGGCGCGCAACAGCTCCGAGATGATCGGTAAGCTCAACCTCGGGCTCACGGTCGAGTTTCTGTTCGTGGCCTGTTTCATCGGCCTCGCGTTCCGCTCGTTCACGGTTCTGTTGGCCAGTATCCTCCCGGGCATCTTCCCGGTCGTGATGTCGGGGGCTTTGCTGTGGTTCCTGGGCGAGGGGCTGCAATTCGTCAGCGTCGTCGCCCTAACGGTGTCGTTCGGCCTGGGCCTCAGCGCCACGATCCACTTTCTCAACCGGCTGCGGCTCGAGGAACAGCCAGGCGAAGATCCCGCCATCGGCGTCATGCGGGCCACGATCCTGGTCGGGCCGGCCTTGATCCTGACTTCCGTCGTGCTTGCCTGCGGGCTCGCCGTCACGGTCTTTTCCGATCTGCCCTCGCTGCGCCTCTTCGGCTGGCTGAGTGCCTTTGCGATGCTGATGGCGCTGGTGGCGGATTTGTTGATCCTGCGTCCCACCATCACGGTGCTGCAGCGCCTATTCCACAAGAACCTGCCAAAGCAGATGATCGAGCCGCAGCCGGAGCCGCTCCCCTAGCGTTTTGCTTTCATGGCCGTAGTTCACGCATAAAAAAAGGCACCGCCGGTTGGCGGTGCCCGTCTTGCTTCGACGCGCGAACGCCTGTCAGCTGCGGCGCATTTCGATGTCGATCGACTTGATATCGGTGCCCTGCGGATGGATCGAGACGGCCTGCTTGCCGCCCTTGGTCGACACCAGAAGGGTGGCCGAGAAGGCTGATCCATTGACTGAGGTCTGGATTTGGCCCGGGGTCACGCGACCCGTCACCGCACCGGTTACCTGGCGGGTGTTCTCGGTCCAGGTGCCAGACAGCGAGCCATTCGCGTCTGCCAGCACATTGCTGGTCACTTCGAATTTATAGCTGTCGCTGGCGCAGCGCAGTTCCTGGTGAAGGGCTTCGCCGCTCGGTGTCACCGAGTAGCTCGACCGGCAGCGGATGCGCTCGTTCGAGCCGTTCGAGACGGCGATGGTGCCGGTTCCGCTCCACTGGCCGCTCAGGCCGCCGAAAGGACCCTCTTTGACGCTCTGCGCCGATACCGCGAATCCGGCACCGAACGTGACACCCGCGACAAGGGCGAGGCGCGTCAGTACCGAAGGCATGCCATTCCAATTCATATGCGATCTCCGTGGTCGAGTGAGCCGAAAAGGCAGGGCGAGCCATCGGTCGCGATGAGGCGTCGGGCAGGCGTCGCGTCTTGTCGTCGAGGTCTTGTCGGGATTATGCGAAAGCGGCGCGACACCGGACGGCATCGACAGGCATGGTTTCTGCCAGTTTTGGGTCCGAAACGCAATTCCCGTGCGTCACAACGCATTCGCTCTCGGTCGATACGAAGCAGATCCGATGTTCGCACAAGCGCTTGTGTTCATTCGAAGTTCACTTGCCTGGGTCAAAGTGGGTCATGATGCTAAAGCGAGGCTCTGCCGGTCGTGTGAAGCTGCCGGCGAATGTCGGCGATCAACATGGTTCGGACATGCTGATGCCGAAGATGATCGGCAACTAAGGTGGCGCGTCTCCGCAGACGGGCGTCCGTTTTGTCGGCCGACACGTTTGACGCAGCCCCTGCTGAACCGCTCAGGAAGGGCTTGGATTTGTCGGCCTTTACCCGTATCGAAAGATGCAGAAAATTTCCGGCGTGGCAATCGGTGACGATCGATTATCGCCGAGAGTTGCTCGACCATTCGCGACAGGCGGATGGGCCGGCATGGTGCAGACGACCGAGAGAATTCATCGCAGCGGCAAACGCTTGTGGATGGATCGATTATTTACGATGTCGTGGTTTACTCGGTAAGGGACATGATTGAGCATGGCTTGCCGGGGACAGAAGGGCGATCAAATGGGGCAGCCTTCCGTCGTGCTGATTGTCGAGGACGATTCGCTTCTGGCCGACATGGCCTTGGAGATGATCGAGGAAACCGGCTTGCCCGCCGTGGCTGTCGATTCCGTCGACGCGGCCCTCGACTATCTCAAAGAGCATTCGGACGATGTCGCGGCGATGTTCTCGGACGTCCGCCTCAAGGGTCCGCTGAACGGAATCGAACTCGCGGCCTTCGTGGCTGTCCGGTGGCCGTCGATCGCGATCTGCGTCACCTCGGGCGTTGCTCTGGAGCGCCCCTATCGCTTACCGAAGAACGCGCAATTCATGCCGAAACCTTGGAAGCCGCTCGAAGTCATCTCGTTCGTCGAGAAAGCCGCCCGCATTCGTTGACGTCGCGCATGGCAGGAGCTGCCGTGCTGGACCAATTGGCGATCGGTCCTGTTGGGAACCAGACGTCGCCGAGGCGGCCCGCGGTGTGACGCTTTCGTTTCGGTCGGGGCTGCGCTCGACCTCGCATTGAATGGACCCGGTATGACCAAGCTCCTCCTCACCGTCGTAACCCTGTCGCTCTGCTTTTTGGCAAGTCCATCGGTCCGGGCGGAGGATGCGCCGGCGGTCGTCGCTCCTGCGGCCGGCGATCCTGCGCTCGGCGAAAAAGTTTTCGTCAAATGCCGCGCCTGTCATCAGATCGGCGAGAATGCGCACAACAGCGTCGGGCCGGAACTGAATGGCGTGATCGGCCGACATTCCGGGTCGGTGGCTGGCTATAATTATTCGGACGCCAACAAGAATTCGGGCCTGACCTGGGACGAGGCGACCTTCCGCGACTACATCAAGGATCCAAAGGCCAAGGTCCCGGGCACCAAGATGTCGTTCGCGGGTCTTACCAAGGAAAGCGATATCAACAATATCGTGGCCTATTTGAAGCAGTTCAACGCCGACGGGAAGAAGCCGTGAGCTGACGCCCGCGACGGCTGCCGAGCGGCACGTCGGATGGCATCCAAACGCCTTCGCTTCGATCTGCACGACCGTGGTATCGAGCAAGAACCCGCATCCGATGGACCGCTCGATCCGATTTGCCCTTTATGCGACCGACCGATCCCGCCGGAGGCGCGGTCCAGCAAGCATCATCTCGTTCCCAAACTGAAGGGCGGCGCTAAGGGCAGCACCGTTCTTTTGCACCAGATCTGTCATAGCGCGATCCACGCCCGCTATACGGAGGCTGATCTCGCGCGTCGTTTCTCCGATATCGAGGCGCTGAAGCGAGACCCCGCCCTGGCCGAGTTCCTCGCCTGGATCAAGACCAAACCTGCCGACTTCCACGCGGGCACCGCGACGACGCGGGATCATCGCCGTGCGCGTGATGCAGCCGACCGACGCTGAACCGGCCATGCGGCGTGTCGTGGACGTAACAATTTGAGAACGTTTCAAAACTGCAGTTAAGAATAGTTCCGATCTACAATAGAGTTGTTTTAAAGCATTCCAATATCGGTTGTTTTTTTTAAGCAGTCGGCAAGATTATCTTGTATCGGATTTTCTCGTGCTCTAAGCCACGATGATCAAAGACGGGCGAGGTTCGCCCGTGACGTGTATCGTCGACAATGAAGGCTGGGCCGTGCTTGTTGCCTATCTGATCATGCTCCGTGAGGGTGTCGAAGCCGCGCTGATTGTTGGGATCGTGGCCAGCTATCTGCGCCAAACGGGCCGTGGGCGCTTCATGCCGGCGGTCTGGACGGGCGTCGCGCTTGCGGTGGTTCTCTGTCTTGCGCTCGGCCTCATCTTGAACGCCACCAGTGCCGAGTTTCCGCAAAAGCAGCAGGAGATGTTCGAAGGTGCCGTTGCGGTCGTGGCGACCTGCATCCTGACCTCGATGGTGTTCTGGATGAAAAAGGCATCGCGTTCGATCAAGGCCGAATTACACGATTCGATCGACGCCGCTTTGAAGCCGGGTGACCGGCAGGGTTATGCACTCGTCGCGATGGCCTTCTTCGCCGTCGGCCGTGAGGGCCTGGAGTCGGTCTTTTTTCTGCTCGCGACTTTTCAGCAGAGCGTCGGCTTGGGAGTGCCGGTCGGCGCCGTGCTCGGCCTTGCGACCGCAACCGCGATCGGCTGCGCGATCTATATCGGCGGGGTGAAGCTGGATCTGCGGCGGTTCTTCCGCTGGACGGGTGTGTTCATCATCTTCGTGGCGGCCGGGCTTTTGGCCAATGGCCTGCAATCCTTCCACGAAGCTGGTCTCTGGAACGGTTTGCAGCAGCAAGCCTTCGACCTCAGCGGCATATTGCCGGCCGATTCGGTGCTCGGCACGATCCTCGGCGGCTTCCTCGGCTATCAGGAGGCCCCCACGGTCGGGGCGCTCGCGCTCTATGTCGCTTTCCTGATCCCCGCCTTGTTCTTCTTCTTCGCGACCCCCGTTCGCAAGCCGGCCGGTGCCGGCGCGATTCGGGCCTCCTGATTTCTCTCGACCCGCTTGAGGTTTATCCACATGACCCGTCTCGTCTCGATCGCGCATCCCCGGATCACCGCGCTTCTGCTCGGTTCCGCCGCAGTGGTGGCTCTGATCGGCGGGGCCGTGCAGGCCGCCGCGTTCGAAGCCGGAACGATGGACCCGATCACCATCACGGTCTCGAACACCGGTTGCTCGCCCGCATCCGTGTCGGTCGCCCCGGGTAAGACCGTGTTCAAGATCAAGAATGACAGCCAGCGCCGCCTCGAGTGGGAGATCCTCAAGGGCGTCATGGTGGTCGAAGAACGCGAGAATATCGTCCCCGGCTTTGTGCAGACGCTGACCACGACGCTCGATCCGGGCGACTATCAGATGACCTGCGGGCTGCTCAGTAACCCCAAGGGGATCCTGAAGGTGGCGGTGAGCGATGCGCCGATCGCTCCGCCCTCGCCCATGGACCTCGTCGGCCCGATCGCTCAATATAAGGTCTATGTGACCAGCGAAGTGACGGCCTTGGTCGACAAGACCCGGATTTTCGTGGCGGCCATCAAGGCCGGCAATCTCGAGGAGGCAAAGGCGGCTTATGCGCCCGCGCGTCTGCATTACGAGCGGATCGAGCCGGTTGCGGAACTGTTCAGCGACCTCGATACGGCGATCGACGTGCGTGAGGATGATTTCGAGAAAAAGGCGGCGGACCCGGCCTTTACCGGCTTTCACCGGATCGAAAAGGCCATTTTTGCGGATGGCACCACCAAGGGGCTCGACGTGCTCGCCGACAAGCTGTTGAGCGACGTGCTCGATCTGCAGAAGCGGGTCGATGGGCTCGTGATCACGCCGAAGGCGATGGTGGGCGGCGCCGCCGGCCTCGTCGAGGAAGTGGCCGCCACCAAGATCAGCGGCGAAGAAGATCGCTACAGCCGCACCGATCTATGGGACTTTTCCGCCAACATCGATGGCGCGCAGAAGATCGTCGATCTGCTGCGTCCGCTCGTCGAAAAGCAAGATCCGGCTCTCGATGCGCGTGTGCGCGAGAATTTCGCCAAGGTCGATGCGGTGCTGGCCAAGTATAAGGTCGGCACCACCGGCTTCGAAAGCTACGAGAAGCTGACTGAACAGGATCGCAACGGTCTCAAAGGCCCGGTCACGACCCTGGCCGAGGATCTATCGACCCTCCGCGGTAAGCTCGGCATCAACTAAGGCGACGATGATGGTGGACCGGCCTGCAGGAACTTGCCCCTTCGGGTTCGCATCCGTAACCGGACATGACGCGACGGCGGGCGGCCCCTCTCTGGGCCGGCGCCGAATGCTGCTGGGTCTTGGTGCGGCCGGAACGGCCTTGGGGATCGGAGCCGCAAAGGCCGCGCCGACCCCGGTCGAGACCGCGCCGGTCGTCGACAATGACGGGACGCGTGACCGCCAGCCTTTCTACGGTCCGCGGCAGTCCGGTGTCGTTACGGCACAGCCGGCCGCCGCATTGATCGTCGCCTTCGACGTGCTCGGGACGACGAGGCCGGACCTGCAGCGGCTACTCAAAAATTTGACGAAGCGTATCGCCTTCCTGATGCGCGGCGGCCCGGCCGCGACCGCCGCGATCGGCCTTCCGCCGCCCGACTCAGGGCTGATGGGCCCGGATGTCTACCCGGACAACATCACCATCACGGTGGCGGTCGGTGCCTCGTTGTTCGACGAGCGGTTCGGGCTGGCGGCCGAGAAACCCAAGCACCTCGTGACGATGACGCGGTTTCCCAACGACGCGCTGGTGGCCGAGCAATGTCACGGCGACCTCTTGCTGCAAATCTGCTCGAACACAGCCGAAACCAATATTCATGCCCTGCGCGACATCCTGAAATCCTTCCCCGATCTTTTGGCGCTGCGCTGGAAGATGGAAGGCTTCTTGCCGCCTCATACGCTCAAGACCCTCGGCAAAGACACGGTTCGCAACATGCTCGGCTTCAAGGATGGCACCGCCAACCTCGATGCGCATGACGAGACCTTGATGGATCGCATCGTCTGGACGGGTGACCAGCATGTGGAACCGGCCTGGGCGAAGAACGGCACCTATCAGGTGGTCCGTTTGATCCGCACCCTGGTTGAGCGGTGGGACCGGACGCCGCTGGGCGAACAGCAGACGATCATCGGCCGGGAGAAAGCGACCGGGGCGCCGCTTGGCATGGTGAACGAGCGCGACACGCCGGATTATGCATCGGACCCGCAGGGCCTCCGCATCCCGGTCGACGCGCATATCCGGCTCGCAAATCCGCGGACGCCGGAGACAGACAAGAACCTGATTCTCCGTCGGCCGTTCAACTACTCGCGTGGCATGACCAACGCCGGCCAACTCGACATGGGCCTCTTGTTCGTGAGCTTTCAGGCCGATCTCGAGGCCGGCTTCATCACGGTTCAGCGCCGGCTCGATGGCGAGCCGCTGGAGGAATATATCAAGCCGGTCGGCGGCGGTTATTTCTTCGTCATGCCGGGCGTCGAACATGAGGATAGCTACCTCGGCCAGCGCCTCGTGGAAGGTTCCGCCTGACCGATGCGGCGCTCTGGCGTGGCATGACGACCTCGTCGTAAGACCCTGGGATCGTCCTCGCTCGGGAGATCTGTGTTGACGCCTCCTCACCGCGACGGCATGGCCCAGATCGCGCGCGCGACCCTTGTGGGCTCGGTCGCGATCCTCCTGTGGTCGAGCCTCGCGCTGCTCACGACCGCATCGGGCCGCATCCCGCCCTTTGAACTCGCCGCCATGACATTTGCGATCGGCGGCGCTGCCGGTCTGGTCCTCGCGGCCGCACGGGGACGCTTGCGCGCGCTTCGCCAGCCACTGCGGGTCTGGGCCGTCGGCGTTGGCGGGTTGTTCGGCTATCATGCGCTTTATTTCGCGGCGCTGCGGCTGGCGCCACCCGCGCAGGCGGGGCTGATCGCCTATCTCTGGCCGCTGCTCATCGTCCTGCTGTCAGCGACCCTGCCGGGCGAGCGGTTGCGACCAAAGCATTGGCTGGGAGCGCTTCTCGGTTTTGGTGGCGTCGCGCTGCTGATCCTCGGCCAGGAGGGCGGCTTTCGACCCGACCCTCATTTTATGCTTGGCTACGGCTTCGCGCTGCTTTGCGCTCTGGTGTGGTCTGTCTATTCGGTTGCGTCGCGTCGCCTCAAAGCCGTCCCGACCGAGGCGGTTGCCGGCTTCTGCATCGCAACGGCTGCGTTGGCGCTGCTGTGTCATGTCACTGTGGAGACGACCGTGTGGCCCGATACAAGCGCGCAGGCGTTTGCACTTGTCGGGCTTGGACTTGGGCCGGTCGGCCTCGCGTTTTATGTCTGGGATCATGGGGTCAAGCACGGCGACATTCGCCTGCTCGGCGTGGCGTCCTATGCGGCACCCGTCTTATCCACGCTGCTGCTGGTCGGCGCGGGCTACGCTCATCCGACCCTGGCGCTGTGGATCGCCTGCGCGCTCATCGTTGCAGGCGCGCTCCTCGCCGCATGGCGCGGGCCAAGTGCCCGCGTCACACCACTCTCATCGGCACGCTGATCGGCGCCGGCCTTACTCGGCGTCGGCGGTCTTCTTGGGGGTGAGCACCTGACGGCCGCGATACATGCCGCTCTTCAGGTCGACATGATGGGGACGACGCAATTCGCCCGAATCCTTGTCGGCGATGTAGGTCGGAGCAGCGAGCGCATCCGCCGAACGGCGAAAGCCGCGCTTCATAGGCGATGTTTTGCGCTTCGGAACGGCCATTGGTACTCTCCACGTATGAATAGGCCGCCGTGCCCACGCATCGGCAGCCAAGAAAATCTGGTTGCTCGATACACCACAATGGCGCGTGTGGCTAGGCCCCTCTCGTGTCTTGCTGCGGCAAGCGCAACCCTGCGTCGCCAGCGCGCCTGTTGTCCTAGTTTCGTGTTGTTCTATACTACCAACAGCAAAGCAGGATCGTTATAGGTCGTGCCTTCGACAGCGTAGCGCGACCCGTGCGGATCGAGCGTCGTCCCACACCAGCAAGGGATGCCGCGGCACGAGACGGAAATGGAACCTGATGGCCGAAACGACGTCCCAAGCCGAAGCTCTGCGGGCCAGGCGGCCTCTTTCTCCTCATCTGCAAATCTATACGCCGATGCTGACCATGATGATGTCGATCATGCATCGCATTACCGGTATTGCGCTTTACGCCGGAACGCTTGTGCTGGCCTGGTTCCTCATCGCCGCCGCGTCGGACGCTCGGTCATTCGCGACGGCTGCCTGGTTCCTTGATTCCATTGTTGGGCAAGTGATCCTGTTTGGATTCACCTGGGCCCTGTTTCATCACCTGCTCGGCGGTGTGCGCCATTTCGTCTGGGACGCCGGCTACGGAATGGATCATCCGGAACGCGAGTGGCTTGCTCAAGCGACGCTGATCGGGGGCATCGTGCTGACGATCGTGGTCTGGGCCGTCTCCTACTTCCTGCGCTGAGAGGACCAACCATGCGCAACGACACAGATACAATGAGATCCGACCTGAGCCGGGTTCGGCATCTCGGAGCGGCGCGCTCCGGCACCGGCTGGCTTTGGCATATGCGGCTGACCTCTCTGGCGCTGCTGCCGCTGACGATCGGCTTCGTTTTTCTTGTGCTCTCGCTGGTCGGCCGGCCCTATGCCGAGGTTCATGCAACCTTGTCGCAGCCGTTTCCGGCCATTCTGATGCTTCTTTTTATCGGGACGGGCATCTACCACATGCAGTTGGGTATGCGGACGATCATCGAGGACTATATCCACGGTGAACAGAGCAAGGATTGGGCGCTTGCGGCCAACATGTTCTTCTCGGTCGCGGTCGGCTTGACCTGTGTCTACGCCGTGCTGCGCCTGAGCTTCACCTGAACGCGAGCGACTTTTAACAATCAACCGATCAGACCTGTGCTGGCCTAAGCGGCCATTGTGGATGCAGGCACGAGGACGAAACGTCATGGCGACCAATGGAACTGCGAGCACGGGCACCTCGTCCACCGCGCCGGCTTATGCGATAACCGACCACACCTTCGATGTGATCGTTGTCGGTGCCGGTGGGGCTGGGCTCCGCGCCACCGTCGGTTGCGCCCGCGCCGGGCTTCGCACCGCCTGCATCACCAAGGTTTTCCCGACCCGGTCGCATACCGTCGCGGCGCAAGGCGGCATCTCGGCATCGCTCGGCAATATGGGGCCGGACGACTGGCGCTGGCACATGTACGATACGGTGAAGGGCTCGGATTGGCTCGGCGACCAGGACGCGATCGAATATCTCTGCCGCAATGCCCCAGCCGCCGTTTACGAGCTTGAACATTGGGGCGTGCCTTTCTCCCGCACTCAGGAAGGCAAGATCTACCAGCGCCCGTTTGGCGGCATGACGACGGACTATGGCAAGGGCACGGCGCAGCGCACCTGTGCGGCCGCCGACCGCACCGGGCACGCCATTTTGCACACGCTCTACGGGCAGGCGCTGCGGGCCAAGACGGAATTCTTCATTGAATATTTCGCCATCGACCTCATCATGAATGAGGGTCGCTGCGTCGGCGTCGTGGCGCTGAAACTCGACGATGGCACGATGCATCGCTTCCGTGCCAATCTCGTAGTGCTGGCGACGGGTGGCTACGGGCGCGCCTATTTCTCGGCCACCTCGGCGCATACCTGCACGGGTGATGGGAATGCGATGGTGCTGCGCGCGGGCCTGCCGCTGCAGGATATGGAATTCGTGCAATTTCACCCGACCGGCATCTATGGGGCAGGGTGCCTCATCACGGAAGGGTCACGCGGCGAAGGCGGCTATCTCACAAATTCCGAAGGTGAGCGCTTCATGGAGCGTTATGCGCCCTCCGCGAAGGATCTTGCCTCGCGCGATGTTGTTTCGCGCGCCATGACGATGGAAATCCGTGATGGCCGAGGCGTCGGCCGCGAGAAGGATCACATCTTCCTGCATCTCGACCATCTCGATCCGAAGATCCTGGCCGAGCGGCTGCCGGGTATTTCCGAAAGCGCCAAGATCTTCGCTGGCGTCGATGTCACCAAAGAGCCGATCCCGGTGCTGCCAACCGTTCATTACAACATGGGTGGTATTCCCACGAACTATCACGGCGAGGTGCTGACCAAGGTTGGCGGCGACCCGGATACCGTTGTGCCGGGCCTGATGGCGATCGGCGAAGCGGCCTGCGTGTCGGTTCATGGCGCCAACCGGCTTGGATCGAATTCGCTGATCGATCTTGTCGTCTTCGGTCGCGCCGCGGGTCAGCGCGCTGCCGAGCTCGTCACACCTGGCGAAAAGCAGATGGAACTGCCGAAGGATAGCGCCGATCTGGCGCTCTCGCGGCTCGATCGCATGCGCTACGCCAAGGGCGCGCAGCCGACGGCGGATCTGCGGCTCAGCATGCAAAAGACCATGCAGAATAATTGCGCGGTGTTCCGCACCGGCGAAATCCTCGAGGAAGGCTCGAAGATGATCCACGACGTGTGGAGCCTCTCGGCCAATATCGGGACGACCGATCGCTCGCTGATCTGGAACACGGACCTGATCGAGACGCTGGAATATGACAACCTGATCGCCCAAGCCGTCGTCACCATGGACAGCGCATTGAACCGGACGGAGTCGCGCGGTGCCCATGCACGCGAGGATCACCCGAATCGCGACGACAAGACCTGGATGAAGCACACGCTGGCTTGGCTCGACGAGCGCAGCCAAAAGGTGACGATCGATTATCGGCCCGTCCACACCTACACGATGACCAACGACGTTCAGTATGTGGAGCCGAAAGCGCGCGTCTACTAGCGCCGCCGAGGTCCCACACCGAGGCTGCGCCGTCCGCCTCCGCCACTTGCACGATCGGGCTAGGCCCGAGGCTTTCATCAAGAGCCAATTTACCGAAGAGTCGAAGTCGATGGTCGAACTAGCGCTTCCGAAAAACTCCCGGGTCCAGGCCGGTAAGGTATGGCCGAAACCCGCCGGGGCGACGCGGACGAAGGAGTTCCGTGTCTATCGCTGGGATCCGGATGATGACAGCAACCCGCGCATCGACACCTATTTCGTCGACCTTGAAACCTGTGGCCCCATGGTGCTCGACGGGCTGATCTGGATCAAATCGAAGGTCGATGCGACGCTGACGTTCCGCCGCTCCTGTCGTGAGGGAATCTGCGGCTCGTGCGCCATGAATATTGATGGCACCAACACGCTCGCCTGCACCAAGGGCATGGACGAGGTGAAGGGAGCCGTGAAGCTCTATCCGTTGCCGCATATGGAGGTGCTGAAGGATCTTGTCCCCGATCTGACGCGCTTTTACGCGCAGCATGCCCTCATCGAGCCATGGCTTCACACCACCTCGCCGGAGCCCGAGAAGGAGTGGATCCAGTCGCCGCAGGCACGTCATAAGCTCGACGGCCTTTACGAGTGCATCCTCTGCGCCTGCTGCTCGACATCTTGCCCGAGCTACTGGTGGAACGGCGATCGCTATCTCGGCCCGGCGGCGCTGCTGCAGGCTTACCGCTGGTTGATCGACAGCCGCGATGAAGCCACAGGGTCTCGGCTTGATACGCTCGAGGATCCATTTCGTCTGTATCGCTGCCACACGATCATGAACTGCGCCAAGGCTTGCCCGAAAGGGTTGAACCCCGCCAAGGCGATCTCCGAAATCAAGAACATGATGGTGGCGCGGCAGAACTAGCGCGCTCGGCTTACCGACGCTCGGCAAGTGAGACGCTCGATAAAAACAAAAGCGCTATGGCCGAAGGCCATGGCGCTTTTGTTTTGTGCGACGGTGAGGCGCGTGCCTGACGTTTACTGAACCAGTTGGGGTCCTGCGGGACGAGCCGCTTCGCTCTCCTGCATGATGCCGAGACGACGCGCGACTTCCGTATAGGCCTCGACGAGGCCGCCGAGATCGCGACGGAAACGGTCTTTATCCATCTTGTCGTTCGACTTGATGTCCCACAGGCGGCATGAGTCGGGAGAGATCTCATCCGCGACCACGATCCGCATCATATCACCTTCCCAGAGGCGACCCGTTTCCATCTTGAAGTCGATAAGACGGATACCGACGCCGAGAAAGAGGCCGGACAGGAAGTCGTTGACGCGGATCGCCAACGCCATGATGTCGTCGATCTCCTGCGGACTGGCCCAACCAAAGGCCGTGATATGCTCCTCGGAGACCATGGGATCGTTGAGAGCATCGTTCTTGTAATAGAACTCGATGATTGAACGCGGCAGTTGCGTGCCTTCCTCGATGCCAAGGCGTGTCGCGAGCGAGCCTGCCGCAACGTTACGGACCACAACCTCGAGCGGGATGATCTCCACTTCCTTGATCAACTGCTCGCGCATGTTGAGCCGGCGGATGAAATGGGTCGGAACGCCGATGTTGTTTAGGTGCTGGAAAATGAACTCGGAAATCCGATTGTTCAGCACGCCCTTGCCGTCGATGACCTGATGTTTCTTGGCGTTGAACGCTGTTGCATCGTCTTTGAAATGTTGGATGAGGGTTCCAGGCTCGGGTCCTTCGTAGAGGACTTTCGCCTTGCCCTCGTAAATGCGACGACGGCGGTTCATGGGGATCAACCGTGGCTTGAGGAAATCCATGGGGCGGCCGGGGCTCCTGTGCTTAAAAATCCCGTCTGGCTTTCGCGCAGGCAAAGATTTCGTTCATCCGAGTGGCCGTATGGCGGTCAAACGGCAAATCAGCTCAACCGACCCAACAACCCCCTCTTACGCGATTGCTCGACCCAGTACAACGTATCGCACGAGCGTCGGCTTTAGCTCTTTCATGCTCGCATGTAGGCATCTCGACCGGCTTACGCAATGCCGCCCTGCCACAGCGGTGATGCAAGCACGCGTGTCAGGCGCGTTTCGCCCCTCCGGCCTTGTTGATGACGACCGATCGAGAGAGGTGGATGCGGCATGGTCCAACGCCGTCATCGAGATCACTCGGCGATCGCTGTCGCTCAAGCCATCGACGACATCACGCCCAGGATGAGGTTTTGTTGGCAGAGGCCGAGCTCGACGTGCAGAGATAGGCCGCCAGCCGAAAAGCCCGAGCGTCATGCGGCCGGGCCGAACAGGCGCAATTGATGCTGGATGAGACGCAATGGCTTTCTCGGTAACCGATCTTCTTGCGATCCTCGAACTCGAGCAGATCGAGGAGAATATCTTTCGCGGAAGAAGCCCGCAGATCGGGTGGCAACGCATTTTCGGCGGTCTCGTGATCGCCCAGGCCATGGTGGCGGCGGCTCGAACCGTGCCGGATCGGCCGCCACATTCGCTCCACGGCTATTTCATCCTGCCCGGTGACCCCGCGGCCCCCATCATCTTCGAGGTCGATCGTCTGCGCGATGGCAAAAGCTTTTCGACTCGCCAATGCGTCGCGATCCAGCATGGGCGCCCGATCTTCTCGCTCTCGGCCTCGTTCCAGGTGGAGGAGCCCGGGCTCGACCATCAGATCGAGATGCCTGACGTTCCCCCGCCGGAGTCGCTTCCGAGCGAGGCCGACATCATGGCGCTGAATCCGTCGACCCTGCCGGAGGGCATCAAGCGCTATTTCGACCGCGAACGGCCGGTCGAACTCCGGCCGGTCGATCTCAGCCGATACCTGCCGGTGGCGGACGCCGAACCCCGCTCGCCAAAGCAACATATCTGGATGAGGGCTTCACACCCGCTGCCCGACGATCCATCGATCCACCGAGCGTTTTTGGCCTATCTGTCTGATATGACGCTGCTCGACACATCGCTTGTGGTTCACAATCGTTCGCTCTTCGATGGCGGGCTGCAAGTCGCCAGCCTCGATCATTCGCTTTGGTTTCATCGGGCCTTCAGGGCGGATCAGTGGCTGCTTTATGCACAAGATAGCCCGAGCTCATCCGGAGCACGCGGCCTGACGCGGGGGCTGATCTATACGCGCGAGGGGACCCTGGTGGCCTCAGTGGCGCAGGAGGGCCTCATTCGCGTCCGAGCTGGTTAGTTTAGGCGCACAAATTATAGGCATATTTATGCATCATTTATGAACCAATGAGGCTCCGATCGCTCGATCGGGGCCTTTTTTGCGTCCGAAATAAAGTTTTTTGCTGACGGAACTCTTTGGCACACGCTTTGAAGGACAGGGTTCAACGCTGCTCGCCTGAAAAGCCGAGGAGGCTGACCATGCGACGCTGGAATCATTGATCCGGGTCGCGCGAAAGGATGTGCCGAGATGAAGATTGTGATGGCGATCATCAAGCCCTTCAAGCTTGAGGAAGTCCGCGATGCGCTGACGGCGGTCGGCGTCCACGGGCTCACCGTGACCGAGGTCAAAGGCTATGGCCGGCAGAAGGGCCATACCGAGATCTATCGCGGCGCCGAATATGCCGTGAGCTTCCTGCCCAAGCTGAAGATCGAAGTCGCGGTCGCGGCCGAGCTGCTCGATACCGTGATCGACGCCATCACGGCGACGGCCCGCACCGGCCAGATCGGCGACGGCAAGATCTTCGTCACCCCGCTCGAAAGAGCGGTTCGCATCCGGACCGGGGAAAAAGACACGGACGCGCTCTGATCGCCGTCGCGACCTATCCATTTGGAGCCATGAAATGAAGTTTTTGCCTAAGATAACGCCACAACGAGCGAGCATCGGCCTGGGTATTCTGGCGGTCCTGCTCACGGCGGGAGCTGTCTACGCACAGACCCCGACCGTGCAGCCGGTCGCGCCCCCCGCGGCTCCGACCCCCGATAAGGGCGATACGGCCTGGATGCTTGTATCCTCGGCTCTGGTGCTGATGATGTCGATTCCCGGCCTCGCGCTGTTCTACGGCGGGTTGGTGCGGACCAAGAACATGCTGTCGGTTCTCAGCCAGGTCATGATGATCGTGGCGCTGGTCGGCGTGATCTGGGTGCTCTGGGGCTACTCGGAAGCCTTCACGGACGGCGGCAGCATGACCGCCTATGTGGGCGGCATGAGCAAAGTCTTCCTCATGGGCGTGACCCCGTCCTCGAATGTCGCGACCTTCTCGAACGGCGTCGTCATCCCGGAACTCGCCTATATGGTGTTTCAGATGACCTTCGCGATGATCACGCCCGCGCTGATCATCGGCTCCTTCGCCGAGCGCATCAAATTCTCGGCGCTCGTCGTGTTCATCATTCTCTGGGTCACGTTCATCTACTTCCCGATCGCCCATTGGGTCTGGTATGTCGCGGCGCCCGATGACGTCGCCAACGCGGCCAAGGCCGTTGCGGCCGCTGGTGCCGATGCAACCGCGAAGGCAGCCGCTCAGGTCAAGCTCGATGCCATCACCAGCAATGCGGGCTGGCTGGCGCAGGCTGGCGCGCTCGATTTCGCCGGCGGCACGGTCGTGCATATCGACGCGGGTATCGCCGGCCTCGTCGGCGCGCTCTTCATCGGCAAGCGGATCGGTTACCCGCGTGAACCGATGCCGCCCCACTCGTTGACCATGACGATGATCGGCGCCTCGCTTCTCTGGGTCGGTTGGTTCGGCTTCAACGCTGGCTCGAACCTCGAGTCGAACGGCACGACGGCCCTGGCCTTCGTCAATACGATGGTGGCCACCGCTGCCGCGACCATCTCCTGGTTGTTCGTCGAATGGGCCGTCAAGGGAAAGCCCTCGCTGCTCGGTATGGCATCTGGTGCCGTCGCGGGTCTCGTCGCGGTCACGCCGGCCTCCGGTTTCGCCGGGCCCATGGGCTCAGTGGTTCTGGGTCTGTTGGTCAGCCCGATCTGCCTCTTCTTCGTCTCGACCGTGAAGAGCAGGTTCGGCTACGACGACGCGCTCGACGTTTTCGGCGTGCATTGCATCGGCGGCATTTTCGGCGCGCTGATGACCGGCATTCTCGTGGCTCCGTATTTCGGTGGCACGGGCCTGACCGACTACACCAACTATGCCAACGGCAATGCCGGCACCTACGACATGGCCACCCAGATGATTGCGCAGGGCAAAGCCGTGCTGGCCACTCTGGTGTGGTCCGGCGTCGGCTCGGCGATCCTCTACAAGCTCGTCGATCTCGTGATCGGTCTGCGGGTTTCGCCCGATAAGGAGCGCGAAGGTCTCGACATCGCCGAGCATAGCGAGCGCGCCTACAATTACTGATCCGTTTGGCGTCACCGCCTCTCTGGATGACTTTACGGAAGGCGGTCCCACCGGGGCCGCCTTTTTTGCATCCGCGCCTCGGCGCCGGCGATAAACGTTAAGCAATCTCCAGATGTCGTTAACCATTCGGGACTAGGGTTCGAGTGGGGTCCGCCATGCGCGATTCCCGGAGAGGCCAGCCTCACGGCTCGGAAGGGTTCATGCGCACCTCGACCTTATCGCCAACCGACTATCTGTCCGACGCCGCCCGCGATTTTCTGGCGCGGCGGACGGCTGAAGTCGTCGGTCTGGCGCTGTTGGTCGGCACCGTCGTGGTCGGCCTGTCGCTCGCCTCCTGGTCGATTCGCGACCCGAGTTGGAACCATGCGACGGACGCGGCTGTCCATAATCTGATGGGCGCTCCTGGCGCGGTTGCGGCCGATCTCATCATGCAACTCGTCGGCGTTGCCGTCATCGCCATCCTGACTCCCATCGCCTGCTGGGGCTGGCGGCTTCTGGTCCGCAAGCGTCTCGATCGTTTAAAGCTCCGTTTTGGCCTGCTGACCGCCGGAGCCGCAGCGGCGGCCGCGCTCGCGTCCTTGCTGCCCGCGACGGACCGCTGGCCGCTGCCGACCGGGCTCGGCGGTGTTGCGGGCGACGCGCTTCTGGCCGTGCCGCGCCGGCTCTTCGGTCATTCCGAGCCTGTCTTCATCATTCTCGCGCTGATTCTGGCCGGCATCGCCATCCTGACCCTGACGGCCTCGGCCGGCTTTGGCTTGAAGGACAAGCAGGTCGAAGAGGACGAGCCGGCCTCCACTTTCGATTGGGTGTCGGCACCGCGCCAGTCCCGCTCGGCCGAAGAGGATCGCGATGGCGAGCCCGGCTTCGCGCTGGTGTCGCTCGGGGCGGCCATCCACGCGGGCCTGACCTTGAAATCAGCCGTGCTGCGGTTCATTCGCCGCCGCCGGCATGCCGACGATCGGGGCCCGGAGCCTTATGCACCTTGGGTCGGCCGCGAGCCTGACGACAGCCCGTTCGCCGATCTTCATCAGGATGCTGCTGTGCCGCCTGCGGCGCGATCTCGCGTGGAGCCGACCTTTGGCGCGCCGGCCCGCGCTGCCATCCCGCAGCCTCAAGCGCCGCGCCCCCCTCGAGGCAAGCCGGACACCGTCCCCTCGTCCATGCCCGGTATGGGCAACGGCCTTGCTGGGCCACGCGTCATTCAGCCGGCGATGGCGAGCCCATCCCGCTCGACAGACGGCTTTTCCGGGCGTCCGTCCTCGCGCCGGGGCGACGTCTATGAGTTGCCGCCGCTCGGAATTCTCGCTGAAGCCAAGGCACAGCCGGCCAACCGCATTTCCGAAGATGCGTTGGAGCAAAACGCGCGTCTTCTGGAAGGCGTGCTCGAGGATTTCGGCATTCGCGGCGAGATCATCAACGTGCGGCCCGGTCCGGTGGTGACGCTTTATGAGCTCGAACCCGCTCCTGGCATCAAATCCTCCCGCGTGGTCGGCCTAGCGGACGACATCGCCCGGTCGATGTCGGCCATTTCGGCCCGTGTCGCCGTCGTCCAGGGCCGCAACGCCATCGGCATCGAATTGCCGAACCAGCGTCGCGACACGGTCTATCTGCGGGAGTTGCTGGGTCAGCACGACTTCGAGGAGTCCAAGCACAAGCTGGCGATCGCGCTAGGCAAGACGATCGGCGGTGAACCCGTCATCGTGGATCTGGCCCGGATGCCGCATCTGCTCGTCGCCGGCACCACCGGCTCGGGCAAGTCCGTCGCGATCAACACCATGATCCTGTCGCTGCTCTATCGGCTGAAACCGGAAGAGTGCCGCCTCATCATGGTCGATCCCAAAATGCTGGAATTGTCGGTCTATGATGGCATCCCGCATCTCCTGACCCCGGTCGTGACCGATCCCAAAAAGGCCGTCGTGGCGCTGAAATGGGCCGTGCGCGAGATGGAGGATCGTTACAAGAAGATGTCCAAGGTCGGTGTCCGCAACATCGACGGGTTCAACGTCCGGGTCGCCGACGCCAAGACCAAGGGCGAAGTCATCACCCGCACGGTGCAGACGGGCTACGACCGGGAGACCGGCGAGGCCATCTACGAGCAGGAGGCGATGGACCTGACGGTGCTGCCCTATATCGTCGTTATCGTCGACGAAATGGCCGACCTGATGATGGTGGCCGGCAAGGATATCGAAGGCGCGATCCAGCGGCTCGCTCAGATGGCGCGCGCGGCGGGCATCCATCTCATCATGGCGACGCAACGCCCCTCGGTCGACGTCATCACCGGCACCATCAAGGCGAATTTCCCGACCCGCATCTCCTTCCAGGTCACGTCCAAGATCGACTCGCGCACCATCTTGGGCGAGCAGGGCGCCGAGCAACTGCTCGGGCAGGGCGACATGCTCTACATGGCCGGTGGCGGCCGGATCAGCCGCGTGCACGGCCCCTTCGTCAGCGATGGCGAGGTCGAAAAAGTGGTGGCGCATCTGAAAACGCAAGGTCAGCCAGACTATCTCGACGTCACGGTCGAGGAGCCGGATCTCAGCACAGAGGATGACGCCGCCGGTGGCGCGCTGCCGGGCGGGATGGATGCGGAGGAATCCGGCGACCTCTACGATCGTGCGGTCGCGATCGTGTTGCGCGACAAGAAGTGCTCGACCTCCTACATCCAGCGTCGCTTGTCGGTGGGTTACAACAAGGCCGCGTCGCTCGTCGAACGCATGGAGCAGGAGGGTGTCGTCGCACCCGCCAATCATGCCGGGAAGCGGGAAATCCTGGTGGGCGGAGGCGTCGATCGCGGTGCCTATGATCTTCAGGACGATCAATAAGACGGCCGGATCTCCGGTCGAATCCACAAGGTTTTCAGACGAAGCCGATCACTTTGGCGGAACTGCAAATGCGTCCTCGCCGATCACCAGCGCGCGTGCGGGTGTCGACAGAATGCCTGGGAGCACGGTCGTGATCATGGACCTTCCGTTGCGTCACCCCGAACAAGCGCCGCTCGTGCGTGGGCAGCACGATGCCTTTGCGGCCGCCTTCAGGTCGATCCGCACCGCGATCATCATGACCGACCCGACACTTCCGGATAATCCCATCGTCTTTGCCAACGACGCTTTTCTGCAACTCACGGGCTATGCGAGCCACGATGTCGTCGGTCGCAACTGCCGCTTTCTCCAGGGACCCGAGACAAGCGCCGAAACGGTCGAGCATCTTCGTCGAGGCGTCGCAGCACGAGGCGACGTGTCGGCCGTAATCCTGAACTATCGCCAGGACGGGACGACCTTCTGGAATGCGGTGTCGATCACGCCTGTGCTCGATGACATCGGAGCAGTCGCGCTTTTCGTTGGAACCCTGGCCGACGTGACGGCGGCGCGCGAGCGGCAGCGGGCCGATCGTCAGGCCGAGCAGGACCTTACGGCGCGCAATCGTGAACTCGAAAACGCGCTCGACGTGCAGCATCTGCTGGTGGCCGAAATCGATCACCGAACTAAGAACAACCTGCAGATGGTCAGCGCCATGCTGACGCTGCAAACCATGAGCATCCCCGACCCGGAGCTGCGACGCACGCTGCAGGAAATGCTGGAGCGGGTCGATGCGCTTGGCCTCGTTCACAAGCGGCTCTACGAATTGTCACAGCGGACGCGGTTCGATCTCGCCGACTTCATCCACGAGCTCCTCGACACGATCCTCGGGGCTTCCGGGCGCCGCGACATCGTCGTCGACCAACGCTTGAATGCCGTGGTGATCGGCGCCGATCAGGCGGCGGCGGTCGCGCTCATCCTCAACGAGGTTCTGACCAACGCGATCAAGCATGGTTTCCCGAGCGGACGGCATGGCAGCCTGACGGTCGTGCTCGCCGCAAAGGGAGATCGATGCCTCATTACGATCGCGGATGATGGCGTGGGGCTTCCGACCGAAAAGGCAGTGGGCCCGACTTTCGGGACGACGCTCGTCGAGACGCTGGCACGACATCTCCACGCGGCGATCGCTTGGACGCGGGCCCAGCCCGGAACGGTGTTCACACTCGACTTCCCGATCAAGGTCGCGGCCTCTCCCTGAGGCGCCGGATGGCGATCGCAGGACCGGCATGATAAACAGCCGGATGGCTATCGATGCTCTCTCGCTTCTCACCATTTGCGGACTCGACGAAATCGAGGGTCACCGCTCACGAAACGTCACGCACGTCCTGTCGATCCTCGATCCCGAGTGGCCGGACCCCGATTTCACGACCTATCCGCCCTCGCATGTCCGCACGGTTCTGCGTTTCCACGACATCATCGATCCGACGCCCGGCATGGTGCTGCCGACGGAGGCGGACGTGGATAGCATCCTGGCGTTCGGGCGCGCGATTACGGCCGATGGCGGAACACCCGAAGCGCATCTGTTGGTGCATTGCCACGCCGGCATCTCCCGCTCGACCGCCGCGATGATCATGATCCTGGCGCAGGCCTCTCCCGACCAGGACGAGGCAAGCATCGTCGAGCGCGTGTTTTCCATTCGCGACAAGGCATGGCCCAACCACCTGATGATTGCCTTCGCGGACCGGCGCCTCGGTCGCGCGGGTCGCCTGACAACCGCCACCAACGACCTTTACCGGCGTCATCTCACCCGTCGCCCCGATCTTGCCGGGTTGATGACCAAACTCGGGCGCGCCCGGGAAGTCGCGATCGGGTTGGATCTGGGAAAGCTCCACGAGGCTGGGCATGGCGCGTCGGTTGGTGGCTGAACCGGTCCACCAAGCATGAGCGCGGAGCCCTCGACCAAACCGATCGTCATCTATGTCGATGCCGATGCCTGCCCGGTGAAGGCCGAAGTCTATCGCGTCGCGGAGCGACACGGCCTCGACGTGCATGTCGTGGCCAACAGCCCGATCGCCGTGCCGCGCGACCTGTTCATCCACCGCGTCGTGGTGGCGAGCGGCCCGGACGCGGCCGATGATTGGATCGCCGAGCGGGCGATCCACGGCGATATCGTCATCACGGCCGATGTGCCGCTCGCGGCCCGTTGCGTGAAGACCGGCGCCAGCGTCATCGCACCCTATGGCAAGCCATTCACCGAAGCCTCGATCGGCATGGCGCTTGCCACACGAGATCTGATGGACCAATTGCGCTCGTCCGGCGAAATCACGGGAGGCCCGAAGCCGTTTTCGCCAAAGGATCGGTCAACCTTTCTGCAGGAACTCGACCGATCGATCATGCGGCTCAAACGGAGCGGCTTCGGTCGGGCTTGAGGTCGGCCCGGCCGATCGGCATCAGGGTTTGTCGAACGGGTGCACGTTCACGTCATGCGGCGTGAAGAGGAAACGCCTGACAACCTCGCCATAGCCGTCATAGACCAGCCCGCCATTGGCGGCGAGCAACCGGTCGCGGTTGATCTTGTACCAGCCCGGCAGTTCATACCATGGCATGAGCGGGCGCTCGTGATGAGCGGCATGCAGGTTGTTGAAAAGGAAGAGCAGCCCAAAAAACCAGCTATTTTCAACGATTGCGGTACGCTCGAAGATGCCTTCCTCCGCCCGATGCTCGGCGAAGGACCGCAACAGCAACAGCGCCGTGCCGGGATAGACGACGCAGAACAGGTAGAACGCGATATTCATGTGGCAGACGCCGACGACCCAGAACAGCACTGCCGCACAGCCGAGCGCGTGCCAGGCCCAGATCCGCTTGTGGACCCGGTTGCCCTTGGCCAGGAGCTTGGCTTCGGACAGGAGATAGCGGCCGATATTCCAAGCCGGACCGATCACAAGCCGTCCCGCGAGCGTCGTATGGATGTGAACGATCGCGCGTCCGATAGGCCCGATCGCGGCCCACTGCTCCGCGGTCCAATAATAGGTTTCCGGGTCGTCGAGCGGATCGGTCAGCGCGTCGTCGCAATGATGCACGAGGTGCGACATGCGATAGGATTCGAACGGAAGCCAGAGCGACAACGGGACAAAGCCCAGCAAGCGATTGATCTTGCGCGAAGGGGTCGGATGACCGTGGATGAATTCGTGCTGCATCGACGAGTGCCAAGCGACCAGGATTGATCCGAGCATGGCAACCAGAAGCGTCGGCATGTGTTGATGAAAAAACGTAACGACCGCGAAACCGCCATAGATCGCCGCCGAAAGCGCGAGTGACGGCCATTCGATGGTCCGACTGCGTCGCCTCGCGACTGTTCCCCTCGACACGTGCGCCGTCACATCTTGTCTCCTCACGTTACGATTCGCATGGAGGAGTTTGAACCGGACATGTTCTGCGATTCAACGATGATGATGTCGCAATAAATATCGTCTGGTGACGAATATCACGCTATTGATTGCTATATAATATTTGACGATATTTCCATCGTGGAGCCGCCATGGCACGGAACAACACCGTCGGTCTTTTCCGCCGCAGACTCGAGAGCGTGATCGGTCGTGCGGGGCTGACGACATCCGGCTTCGCGCGCCTTGCCAACATCGATCGCTCGACCCTGTCGCAACTTCTCGACGACACCGATCCTCGTCTTCCCCGGGCCGACACGTTGATGGCCATCGCGACCGCGGCGCATGTGTCGACCGATTGGCTACTCGGCCTCAGTCAGCGCGAGGAGGTTGGCGCCGAGATTATCCAGGCGATGCTGCAGATCGAAATGCACGATCGCGGGCCGGCCGACGATCATTTCGTCGCCTGGCTCAACGAAGCGGAAGGCTATCGCATCCGAACGGTGCCGGTCGCTTTGCCGGATTTCGTCAAGACCGAAGCGGTGCTTCAGTTCGAATATGGGAGCACGGAGAATGTGGCGCCCGTGCAGTTCGACACCGTGCGGGCACGGCTCGACTATATGTCCAAGGCCGACAATGACGTCGAAGTCTGTCTCGCACTGCAAGATCTTCAGGCGTTCGCCGACGGACAGGATATCTGGTCCGACCTACCGCTGGACGCGCGTCGCGACCAGATCGAGCATCTCAACGCCATCTATCGGAGCGCTTATCCGGGACTTCGCTTCTACCTCTATGATCGGAAGACGGTCTATTCGGCGCCTTTCACGGTCTTCGGGCCCAAACGCGCCGTCGTTTTTCTCGGGCCGAGCTACCTCGTGCTCAACGGCTCCGACCACATCCGCATGTTTGCCCGCCGCTTCGACGATCTGATCCGGCTGGCTGTCGTCCAGCCGCATGGTGTGGAATCCTTCCTGCACGACCTGCTCGACCGAATGACGCCATGAAGGACGTCGTTTACGGTTAGTCGCTCGTCTTCGACGTCCAGGTCGCGTCGCGCATCAGGCTTGAGCGTTCGAGCAGGCGCAGGACGGCTTCGATTTCATCCGGCTCGATCGTCGTGACCGCGAGTGTCGCGACGAGCTCGACATCGGTCTCGCCTCGTTCCTCGATCGTGACGTCGCGGACGGGATAATGCGCCACCTCCAGCGTCTCGACCAGAAGATCGCGGGCTTGTGCCACGCCCGCGGTCGACGTCGTAGCTCTGACCTCATAGGTGGCCTCGATCGAGCCGTCGCCGATCGGCGTGCGGTTGATGAGATCGGCTAGTGGCCGCAGCAACGTGTTGCCGGCCAGAACCGTGATGGTCATCAGAAGCGCTTCGGGCCCAAGCCCCGCCCCGCTGAAGGCGCCGACCGAGGCGGAACACCAGAGCGTCGCGGCGGTGTTGAGCCCGCGCACGGTCTTGCCCTCCTTCATGATCACGCCGCCGCCGAGAAACCCGACCCCAGTCACCGTATAGGCGACGATCTGCACCGCGCCGGCGATGCCGCCGAGCCGCATGCCGATGCTGACGAAGGCCGCCGCCCCGACCGCGACCAGCACGGTGGTGCGAAGCCCTGCGCTGCGTTGTCGATATTGCCGTTCTGCACCGATCAATGTTCCGAGGACAAAGGCCAGTGCCAGGCTGGCGGCGGTTTGGACGAGGGCGGGCATCGCGGCCCAATCAAATCCCAACTCGCGTCTCCCGCCGCTTTCCCGAGCCGATCGGGTCGGGATGCACTACGGGTGCGATATGACAGAGCGGAGACATTGTATCAGCGTCATCGCCAACCACATCTACGGTTCGGTCGGGAGGCGTCACCATGAGTGCATATTCGCAGCAGGCCTATGGCGGACACGCCGACCCGACGCAAGCGCGCTTGGCGAACCTGCGCCGGATTGCGTGGCTGATCGACGGCGCCTTCAGGCTGCCGTTCACACGCTTCCGCTTCGGCCTGAACAGCATGATCGGATTGACGCCCGCCGCCGGCGATGCGGTGCTTGCTGTTATCTCGCTCTATATCGTGAATGAGGCACGCCGGCTGGGCGTGCCTAACGCCAAGCTGCTGGTCATGCTGAGGAACGTGGGGATCGAGGCCGTCGTCGGCGTCGTCCCGATCGTCGGCGATCTCTTCGATATGGCCTTCAAGGCCAATCTCCGGAACCTCGCCATCATCGAGGATCATGTCGGCGTGTCGCTTCGCCGCCGGTGATCCGGCGGAGCGCGCGTCGTGTCTAGCGTTTACGGCTGCGGAGCTGATCGAAATAGACGATCACGATGATGAGGCCGCCGGTGATCACGTCCTGCCAGAAGCGATTGACGTTGAGCAGGTTGGCTCCATTGTTGATCGTCGTGAGAATGAACGAGCCGAGCAGCGGCCCCTGGACGCTACCGACGGCGCCGAACAAGCTCGTCCCGCCGATCACCGACGAGGCGATGGCCTGGAGTTCCCAGCCCTGACCCTGGGTCGCGTTGCCGATGCCGATCCGTGCGGCGAGCAGCACCCCGACGAAAGACGCCAACGTCGCCGAAATCATATAGGCGAGATAGATCATCGCGCGGACGTTCACGCCTGAGAGGCGCGCGGCCTCGCGGTTGGATCCGATTGCATAGAGGTAGCGACCCCACCGACTGTGCTGCAACAGCACATAAGCCGGGATGGCGACCACCACGACCATCCAGAAAAGGAGCGGGATGCCGAGAAAGGCGCCGCGCGAGAAGTTGGTGAACGCGTCCGGAAGGCCCGAGATCGTGGCCCCGTTGGTGATCAGCAGACCGATTCCGCGCAAGGCCGTCAGGGTCGCAAGCGTCATGATGAACGGTGGCAGCCCCAGTGTCGTGATGCCGAACCCGTGAAAAGCCCCGATCGCCGCGCCGACGCAGAGCGTCATGAGGATCGCCGGCAAGATCGTAAACCCATGCGTCATCAACCAGGCTACGATCACGCTGGAGAAGCCCACCACCGCCCCGACCGACAGGTCGATGCCGGATGTGATGATCACGAAAGTCTGGCCGACCGCGATGATCGCGATCATGGCACCCTGCCGCATCAGGTTTGTCAGGTTGTTTTCGGTCAGGAAGCTCGGCGTCGAGAGGCTGAGCGCGATCCACATCGCGATCAGCAACCCGACGAGCGTCAGGCTGAGGATCAGCCCCAACCGGGATGGGCGGGGAACCACGACCGTCATGGCCGGCGCGGTGCTCTTGGCGTCGATGCTCATGCGTGTGCCCTTGATCTCGTCATGTCACACCCCGATCGCTTCGGTCAGGATGATTTCAGGGTCGGCTTTCGTGCCATCGTGGCTTGCGACGAGCTTACCGCGCCGAAACACATGCAGCGTGTCGCTGAGGTCATAGACCTCCGGCAGGTAGGACGAGATCAGGATGATCCCGGCCCCTTCATGGAGAAGGCGGGCGAGGATCTTGTAGATCTCGACCTTTGTGCCGACGTCGACCCCCACAGTCGGCTCGTCAAAGATGAAGAGTTTGGCCCCGTGGTTCAGCCATTTGCCAACCACGATCTTTTGCTGATTGCCGCCCGACAGGCTCGAGGCGGCGGCGTTGCGCGATCCGGTCTTGATCTGCATCGCCTTGATCTGACGATCGGCATGGGTGCGCTCGGCTCTTGGGTTCAGCGTGATGCCATTCGTCAGGCGATCGAAGATCGGCAGATTGACGTTGAGCCCGACGCCGAGATTGAGGCAGAGCCCCTGGTCGCGACGGCTTTCCGGCACTAGCGCGATGCCCCGTTTGATCGCATCCGTCTCTTTGCGGATCGAGACGGGCTCGCCCAACCAGACGATTTGCCCGGAGGTCGCCGGCGAACGACCGAACAGGCTTTGCACGAACTCGCTGCGTCCGGCGCCGATCAGCCCGTAGAGGCCGACGATCTCGCCTTGCCGCACGCTCAGCGAGATGTCCTCGAAGCCTTTACCGCTGAGGTGTTCGGTCCGGAGGATTTCGGGGCCGAACGGCACCGTCTCCTTATAATGGATCTGCTCGACGGAGCGGTTGATCATCCCTCGGATGAGGCTCTGCTCGTTGGTATCGGCCACGCGTTGTGTCGAGACGAGGGCGCCATCGCGCAGGATCGACACGCGATCAGCAAGTTCGAAGACTTCCTCGAGGCGATGGCTGATGTAGACGATCGTGACGCCCTGCGCCTTGAGGCGGCGGATCAACGCGAATAGCTGGGCCGCTTCCTGCCGGGTTAGATAGCCGGTCGGCTCGTCGAAGATGAGGAATTTGGTCCCGCGCGTTGCCGCCCGCGCGGTCGCGACGAGTTGCTGCTGCCCGATCGTCAAACTCGACAGAGGTGCAGCCGCCGGCAAGGCAAAGCCGATTTCGGCCAGGATCTTTTCAGCCGCACGCACCATGGCCGTGTGGCGCAACAGGCCGAAACGGGTTGTCTCGTCGCCGAGGAACAGATTGGCCGCAACACTGAGATGGGGGCAGAGCACCACCTCCTGGTGAACCGCATTGATGCCGAGCGCGATGGCTTCATAGGGGCTCGCCAGCGCGACCGGGACACCTTCCCACATCACATCGCCGCTGGTGCGTTGGTGGACGCCCGTGAGGATCTTGATGAGCGTCGATTTCCCGGCGCCATTCTCGCCCACGATGGCGTGGATTTCGCCAGCCTCGAAAGCGAGATCGACGCCCTTCAGCGCATGGGTGGCGCCGAACTTCTTGTCGAGCTTCGATAGAACGAAGACGGGTGGCGCTCCCGGAGAAGCGCCATCGTGTTTCGGTTGGACGGTTGCGGTCTGCATGGCGGCTCGTCCAATTGTCTGAAGAACGCGTGCTTCAGTTCAGCTTGGGGTTCAGCAGTTCCTGCGAGCGGGGCGAAGTCATCCCGGCCTTCGTGATGGCGTTGACGCCCGTATCGACCGTCACCGAGACCTTCTCGCCCTTGGACACGGCGAGCGCCGTCTTCACGCCGTCGTAGCCCATGCGATAGGGGTCTTGAACGATCAAGGCATAGATTGAGCCGTCGGTGAGCAGCTTGACGAGTTTGTCGTCCGAGTCGAAGGCCACCAGGGTCATCTTGTCGCCGAGCTTGTTCTCTGCGATCGCCTGTCCCGCGCCCTGGCCCATGATCAGGTTGGACGCAAACACACCCTTGAGGTTCGGGCTTGCCGTGATCAGGTCGGTCATGATGTTGAGGCCGGTCGTGGCCTGGCCATCGGCGACCTTGTCGGCCACCAGCTTGAGGCCGGGGTATTTGGCCGCGAGTTCTTCCTTGAAGCCCGCTGCGCGCTGATCGAGCGAGCCGACGCCGGGCAGCGATGTGATGAGGGCGACATCGCCTTCCGCCTTGCCGGTCTTGGCTTTGATGCCTTCCGCCATAGCGTCGGCGGCCACGCGCCCGCCCTGGGTATTATCGGTCGTCAGGAAGGACGAGAAAGACTTCGAGTCGGCGGCCGAGTCGATGCCGATAATCTTCACTGATTTAGCGGCTTCGTCGATGGGCTTGCCCAGCGCCGCGAATTGTGTCGGCGAGATCACGATCGCGGCGGGTTTGCCCGAGACGGCGTTTTCGAGGATCGAGATCTGGCCATCGATATCGGCTTCGGACTGTGCACCGAGTTCCGGAACCTTGACGCCAAGGTCTTTGCCCGCCTTGCGGGCACCGGCCAGAACGATCTGCCAGTAGTTGGATGTGGTGTCTTTGACGATGATCGGTATGGTCACGTCGGCCGCATAGGCGGGGGCCGAAAGTCCTGCGACCGACAGCATCAAGGCGGCTAAAAGCGCGTTCTTCATCGACGTTTCTCTCCCTGAACGACGCTCTGTGGCGTCTGCACGACAGCGTTCAATGCCCCGGCCTTTAGAGAGTGCTGCACGGGAGCGGAGCTGTCAATGCTAACATTTCAGCAGATCGCACAGCCGTCGAAGCCGCGCCCGAGGAGCGCGGCTTCTTCTTATATCAAGCGATCAGGGGCAGGGGTGCCTCTGTCCATCATAGCCGAGGTAGGTGCCGCTGGACGGGTCGTAAGACTTGTACCGCTGCATGCAATATTGCTCTGTATCGCCACCCTGGTCGGCATAAACGGGTGCTTGGGCGTCACCCGGATCGACATAGACCGGAGCGGGAGCGCCATAATAGCCGCTGTCGCCATAGCCGCCGTAACCGTAAGCAGGCTGGGAATTGGCAATTGCGCCCCCGATCAGCGCGCCGGCCGCAAGACCCGCGATACCCGCCCCGATTGCGGCGCCGCCGCCGTAACCCCGTCCGCCGCGGTAGCCGCCACCATAGTGCCGTCCACCGCGAAAACCGCCGCCCTGATGGAACCCACCGCCGCCATGCCGACGAAACTGGACCTGCTCCACGTTCGACGTGCCTGCGGACGACAACTTCGGCGACGTGTCAATCGTGAAGGCTGAGGCCGGTCCGGCCGCCGTCATCGCCAACATCGAACCAATCACGCCAACACTCAGAAACGCACGCATGCTCTCAACTCCTCAATCGCCGACCTGCTCAAAAAACAAGCCGCTCATTGCATCAACGCTTTGCACGCCGATCTGTTCGATGACGATTTGTCCATGCCTGCCGCCGGCTATCCGATCTCCAATCTGCAGCCTGGGGCGAGCCGTGGCAGAAGCCGCCGGAGATCGTCCGGACGCAAGGCCACACAACCGGCCGTTGGCGTCCCGCCTGGCGACATCACGTGCATGAAGATCGCGCTGCCGCGACCCTTTCGGGTCGGGTTGAGATTATAGTCGATCACCACGCCGAGATCGTAGAGGCGATCCTCGCGCCACATGCGCTCGTGACGGCCGGCGACCGGCAGCTGCACAGCGCGGTTGTATCGGCTCGAGGTGGTGTCGTCACACCAGCCGTCGGTCACGCGCAAGGCTTGCATGCTCTGAGCCGTCTGCAGCCGCGATGCTCTGTCTGATCGGAAAAAACCGCCCAGCATCGCGAATACGCCGATCGGCGTGCCGCCATCTCCTTCGCGCTTTTGCCGCGTCATGCCGGACGGTCCGAGCATGCAGGGGAGGGCGAGCGACGCCGCTAAAAGCCAAGCCTCCGATGGATGGCCGGCCTTTGGGACGACACGCAACGACGTCAAACGATGGTCGTTTCGGTGGATCGATGAGGCACCGGACTGCCGTCTTGGAGGGGTTGAAGACGAGTTCAAAGAGGGTCCTCCATCGTTGCATCGCGGTTCAGGCTTGCGCTTGCGCGTACATTTGAGCAATTTGGCCGCCGTACAAGACCTCTATGACCGACGTCACGCTTCGTTGCGGGTTGGCCGGACGGGGACCAAGGATACTGCTGCATGTCTCAGGCTCGAAAGATCCTGATTGTCGACGACGACGATGATCTCCGTGAATTGTTGGTCGAGCAATTCTCCCTTCACGATGAATTCAGCCCGTGCGAAGCCGCGACCGCTGAGCGCGCCCTGGCGTTCACCGAAGCGGATTCGCCCGACGTCGTCGTCATGGACGTCGGTTTGCCCGACATGGACGGACGCGATGTCGTCCGCATCATGCGGTCGAACGGGTTCAAAGGACCGATCATCCTGATCACCGGCTATGCGACCGACGACGATGCGGTTCTCGGCCTCGATTCGGGCGCCAACGACTATGTCAACAAGCCGTTCCGCTTCGCGGTGCTGCTGGCACGGGTGCGGGCGCATCTGCGTCAACACGAGGGCAGCCATGATGCTCTCTTCCAAATCGGCACGTATACGTTTAGCCCCAGCGCCAAAAACCTCGTCAACGAGGGTGGCGACCGGATGCGGCTCACCGAGAAGGAAACAGCGATCCTTCGCTATCTGTACCGCGCCCGCGAGCAGGTGGTCGACCGCGATACGCTGCTGCGTGAGGTGTGGGGCTATAACGCGGCCGTGACGACCCATACGCTCGAAACCCATATCTATCGGCTTCGGCAGAAAATCGAGATCGATCCCGCCCACGCGCAATTGCTCGTCACCGAAGCGGGGGGCTACCGGCTGATCCCCTGACGGGTGCAGCTCGGCTTGCAGACGCCCGTTAACAATCGTCAACCATTTCCGGCTAAACTGGCGTCACGTGGGACAAAGGTGCGCGCCGTGACGCTCGAGCAAGACATCCGGCGACTGTCGGCCATTCCGCTATTCGCCGATCTCGGAGCCGAAGCCCTCCGGCTCATCGCGTTTTCGGGCGAAACGCGCATCTTCCGCACCGGGGACGTTCTGTTCCGACGGGGCGAATTGGCCGACGGCGGATTCGTTCTTCTGGTGGGATCGATCGCGCTGGATCCGTTCGGCGATGGCCGGCCAGCGCGACAGGTCGTCGGGCCCGGTACGCTGATCGGCGAACGGGCGCTTATTTCGGCTCTGCCGCGGCCGACGACCGCTATCGCCCGCGAGCCATCCACCGTGTTGAAGATCACCCGGCGGCTCTTCTATCGGATCCTCAACGAGTTTCCGGGCAGCGCCGACCGGGTGCGCCGCAATCTCGCCCGCGACCTCAACGAGCGGCTGGCCGATCTCAAAATCGGAGATCGACTGTAACCGGCACGTGATCGGATGGTTTGTCCCAGCCGCGCGCCTCCTTGCAAACGCTGATCCCGTCCAGCGCGCCGCGTAAATCCTCGCTAAGCCAGATATGATCGAGCCGCCGACCCTTGTTGGCGGCCGCCCAATCAGGCGAACGATAGCTCCACCAGGTAAACAGCTTTTCGGCCGGCACGATCTTCTCCCGCATCGCGTCGATCCAGGGTCCGGCCGCCTGAACGCGCCCGAAGCGATCCACCTCGATCGGCGTATGGCTGACGACCGACAGCAGCGCCTTGTGGCTCCACACGTCGGTTTCGAGCGGTGCGATATTGAGATCGCCGACCAGCACGGCGCGTTCGGCAACGAGCCGAGCCGGACCATCCATCATGCTGTCGAGAAAGTCTAACTTGTGCTCGAATTTCGGATTGACGAGTGGGTCCGCCACGTCGCCGCCGGCCGGCACGTAGAAATTGTGAATTGTGAGCCCCGCCGCCGCTCCGGCCTCGGGCGCGAGCTTGATCGCGATGTGGCGCGCATGGCCGTGGCGGCAGAATTGTCCCTTGTCGATGGAGGCGATCGGCAGCTTCGAAAGCACCGCGACCCCGTGATAGCCTTTTTGCCCATTGATCTCGACATAGTCGAAACCAAGCGCCCGGATGTCGTTCATTGGAAACTCGGCGTCGCGGCACTTGGTCTCCTGCAAGCACAGGATGTCGGGTTGGTGCAACGCGAGATATTGGCGAAGGAGGGGCAGCCGAATCCGGACCGAATTGATATTCCAGGACGTGATGGTCAGGCGCACGGCGTCAGCTCTGGTTACGGGAACGAGGGGAAAAGTCGATCGGGGAGGTCGCATGCCGGAAGACCCGACGCAAGCGAGCGCTCGTCTAGGCTATGGTCCGACCGGCCACGACGTCGACTTCGGCCGCGCGCGACCTACTTGCCTCAGCGACCTCTTGCAGTTGGATTGACCCATGCTTCGCCTCGGAACCGCTTATGCCGCAACGCTCGTCGCCATGCTGGTGTTGGATTTCGCATGGCTCGGAACAGTGGGCGGGCCTTTGTTCAAGCGAACGCTGGGCGATAGTCTGGCGCCGAATTTCTCGCTCGGCGCGGCCGGCCTCTTCTATCTCCTTTACGCTGCCGGCATCGTCTATTTTGCGCTTCTCCCCGCCTTCGACGCCGGATCTTGGTCGACGGCGCTAACCCGAGGCCTGCTGCTCGGATTCTTCGCCTACATGACCTACGACCTCACCAATCTGGCGACGCTGCGGAACTACACGGTGGCGCTTGCCATCACCGACATGATCTGGGGCGCGATCGTGACCGGTGCCTCGGCCGCCATCGCGTTCTGGGTCGCCGATATGGCGGTCAAGCGCTTCGGTTGATCGCGGACGCACCGACGGGGGCGAGCCGATAATGGCTGACCCCCCAATCCGCGCCGCCCGCATGGCCGAACAGCCCCGAGGTGGCGAGGAAGAAGAGCCGCCAGCGGCGCCGCCAAAGTGGGGCTTCCGCGCCATAATGGCCGCGCAGGATCGCGTCGATCTGGCGCCGGTTACGGTCGAAATTGGCGAGCCACTCATCTGCGGTGCGGCGGTAATGCTCCCCGCTCCACCGCCACTCGTCCTCGATCACGAAGGTTTCCGGGAAACGCGCCGCGAGCGCCTGGCTCGGCATGATGCCGCCGGTGAAGAAGTGCTGGGCGATCCAATCGTCCTTGTCGGCATGATCAAACCGATACGAGCCGGACCGATGCGTGAAGACGTGCAGGAATAGCCGGCCCTCTGGTTTCAGCCAGGTTTGGACGCGGCGCAGGAGGGCCTGCCAATTGGCCATATGCTCGAACATCTCCACCGAGACGATTCTGTCGTAGCGACGCGTGGGATCGAAGGTGTTCATATCGGCCGTGAGGACGCGGACGTTGTAGAGCCCACGGCGCATGACCTCGGCCTCGATAAACGCGCGTTGCTGGCGCGAGTTCGACACCGCCGTGATGTTGGCTTTCGGCAGTTGTTCGGCCATCCACAGCGTCAGCGATCCCCAGCCGCAGCCGAGTTCCAGAATATCCTGACCATCCGCGAGGTCGGCATGGGCCTGCGTTTCGGCTAAGGCGCGCTCCTCGGCTTGTTTCAGCGTGTCGCCGGGTTTGTCATAGAAACACGACGAGTATTTGCGGCGGGGGCCGAGCACCAGACCGAAGAATTCCGACGGGAGTTCGTAATGCTGTGCGTTGGCGTCCGCCGTATGAAGCGCGATGGGGAAGTCCGCCATGCGCCTGACGAAAGCGCGATCGTCGGCATCGGTCGCGGCGGCGAGTTTTTCGGCCGTGCGGCCGACCATGAGACCGACGCCGGTTCGCAGAATCGCATCGGGAAGCGGCAAGCCCTCGGCGGCCTTCAGGGCGAGTGTCGTCGGTGTCATGCGGGTCTGTCCGGCGTCGTACGGGATCGTGGGGGAAGCGGCAGGAAGGCGCTGGTGCGGGCCTGATAGTCGCGGAAGGCCTGCCCACGCGAGCGCAGCATATAATCCTCCAACGGCGGAATGCCCGATGCGTAGACCAACAGCCAATAGATGATCGCGGGTCCAATCAGCGCCAGCCAGCCCCAGGGATAGGCGGCAGTCAGGCTGATGGCCATCACGGGATAAGCCAGCCAGCCAAAGAACTCGAAGAAGTAATTGGGGTGACGCGACCATGACCAGAGGCCGACGTCACAGACCTGGCCCTTGTGGCGCGGATCCGCCGCGAACCGCCGCAATTGTTCGTCGCTGAGCGCCTCACCAAAGACGCCGATCGCCACGATCGCGACCCCGAGCCAATCGCGCCAATCCGGCGACGGGCGGGGGTTGCGGGCCGCCACGAAGACCGAGATCGCCAGCAGCGCCATGGTGAGAGCTTGTATCTGCAGAAACCAGAACATGCGGCTCGAGGCGTTCCGGCCCCAATCCTGTTTCAGCTTGGCATAGCGCGGGTCGTCACCGCCTTTCAGCGTGCGACGCAGAATATGGAGCCCGAGCCGCAGCGACCAGACCCCGAGCAGGATCGCCACCAACCCTTGCCTGAACGAGGGACTGTCGCCCGCCTCGAGCGGGACCAGCGCCAGGACGATGCCGGCGATCCCGGTGCCGAATGTCCAGATCGTATCGACAAAGCCGGACTTGCCGGTCTTCTGCGCGATGAACCAGGCCGCCACCATCGCCAATGAGACGCCAACCACCATGAGGCACAAGGTCACGACAATCATCGGCAACGAACCGATCGCAGACGGTGAGATGTCGGCATTGGCACTGATCCTTTGCTGGGGCGCATGCGCCGCGACCGCCGCAGGGGGCAAATCCAAGCGTAAGATACGGGCCGCCTCGACCGCCGTCGCCGCGTCAAATGAGGAAATGTCACAAAATTTGAGACACGGTCGCCATCGATCGCCGATTCCATCGTAGCTTAGGGTGCAAAGCAAAGGTTCCGATGAATAACGATATGAAGTCTCTCGATCTTGCCGTGATCGGGACAGGCATTTCCGGCATGAGCGCGGCCTGGCTCTTGAGCAAGCGCCATCGGGTCACCGTCTATGAACAGGCGGGACGCATCGGCGGCCACAGCAACACAATTTCGGTCGCGGGCGCCCGGGGCGTCATCCCGGTCGATAGCGGGTTCATCGTCTATAATGACTTCGCTTATCCGAACCTCACAGCGCTGTTCGCCCATCTCGACGTGCCGACCAAATTTTCCGATATGTCGTTCGCGGTGTCGCTCGACGCGGGACGGCTCGAGTATAACGGCACCGATGTGAAGGGGCTGTTCGCCCAGCGGCGCAATATTCTCAGCCTGCGGTTCTGGTCGATGCTGCGGGACCTGCATCGCTTCTACCGCGAAGCGCCGGCCCATGCCGGCAAGCTGGGGCTGACCAGCCTTGGCGACTATCTCCAGCAGGGGCGTTACGGCCGCGCCTTCATGGACGATCATCTGCTGCCGATGGCGGCCGCGATCTGGTCGGTCCCGGCCAAAGCGCTGCTCGATTATCCGGCCGAAGCCTTCATTCGTTTTTGCGAGAACCATTGTCTTCTCCGCATCTCGCAGCGGCCCTTGTGGCGCACGGTCGAGGGCGGAAGCCGCGTCTATGTGGAGCGCCTGACCGCTGCCTATGCTGACCGGATCCGCCTCGGCACGGCGGCTCGGCAGGTCATCCGCGAACCGGGTGGTGCGACCGTGGTCGACAGCCATGGCGCGCGCGACCGGTTTGATCATGTCGTGATCGCAACTCATGCGGATCAGGCGCTGGCCTTGCTCGATGACGCGGACGCCGCAGAGCGCGCGGCGCTGAGCCCCTTCCGCTATTCGGATAATCTCGGGGTAATGCATCGCGACCCGACCCTGATGCCGAAGCGGAGGGCGGTCTGGTCGAGCTGGAATTATCTTGGCGGGCGTCAGAACGCGGCCGATGCCGATCACCTCTGCGTCACCTATTGGATGAACCAACTCCAGGGTCTGCCGAGCGACGACGATATCTTCGTGACCCTCAACCCGCCGCGCGTCCCCGCGCCCGGCACCGAAATTCGGCGAGAACTTTACCACCATCCGATGTTCGACGGCGCCGCCATGACGGCTCAAAACCATCTCTGGTCCTTGCAGGGGACCCGCAACACATGGTTCTGCGGCGCCTATTTCGGTGCGGGCTTTCATGAAGACGGGTTGCAGGCCGGCCTCGCGGTCGCCGAGCAACTCGGCGGCGTCCGTCGACCCTGGACGGTCGCCAACGAATCTGGTCGCATCGTTCTGGGCCAGCCCGCGCTTGTCGCGACGGCTGCTTGAGCCATGGCGGACGTCTGGGTCTCCGGCCTCTACGACGGCGCCGTCACCCACAAGCGGGTGAAGCCGCGCCGCCATGCGTTGCGCTACCGCATGTTCTGGATGCTGTTCGATCTCGATGAACTCGACCGGCTCGATCGCGGTTTGCGGCTCTTCTCGCGCAATCGCTTCAACCTGTTCTCGTTCCGCGATCGCGATCACCTCGAGGGCAACGCGCGCCCTCTGCGCCAGCAGATCGAGGGCTATCTGACCGACGCCGGGCTGGCACCTGATGGAGGCCCGATCCGGCTGCTCTGCGTGCCGCGCCTTCTCGGCTACGCCTTCAATCCGTTGAGCGTCTATCTCTGCCACCGCCGCGACGGCACCCTTTCGGCGATGCTTTACGAGGTGAACAACACCATCGGGCAGCGCCATAGCTACCTGATCCCAGTCGAGGCCGACACCGCCGGAACCGTATGCCAAACCTGCGACAAACGATTCTACGTCTCGCCCTTCATGGATATGGATTTGACCTACCGGTTCGAGGTGCAGCCGCCCGGCGCCCACGTGTCGGTTGCGGTCACGGCCAGCGACGCTCAGGGCCTCGTGATCGCGACGTGTTTTTCGGGCGAGCACCGTCCGTTGTCGGATGCGGCGCTCGTCAAGACCTTCGCGGCGCATCCGCTTCTCGCCATGAAGATCGTAGCCGGTATCCATTGGGAGGCGCTTCGCATCTGGCGCAAGGGCATCGCGTTCCGCAGCCCACCACCGCGGCCCGCCACGCCCGTCACGCTCGGGCGGTCGGAGCCGCGCTGATCACGGCTTGCTGCCCAGCATGATCCACCAATGCAGCACTTCGGCGACCCCGCCGACCACGACCACGCTGGCGGCCCAGATACCCACGAACCAGAGCAGCTTGCGGGTGCGGCTTGCTTCCTTGGTCGATGAGGGATCCATGTCCCGCCTCAATGGTAATGCATCCCGACCTCGACCTTGCCGCGGAAGATCCAATAGGCATAGGCGCTGTAGGCCAGAATGATCGGCATCATCACGATGGCGCCCACCAGCAGAAACGCCATGCTGGAGGATGGCGACGCCGCATCCCAGATGGTGATCGAAGGCGGCACGATCCAGGGATAAAAGCTGATGCCGAGACCGATGTAGCAGAGGACGAAAAGTGCCTGGGCACAAAGCAACGGCGTCAGGTGATGCTTCTGCAAAAGGCTGCGCCAGAAGCCCCAGGCTGTCAGCGCCACCAGCACGGGAACCGGACTCGTCAAAGCAAGGCCGGGCCAACCGAACCAGCGTGCGGCGAAGCGCGGGTTGAGGAAGGGTGTCCAGATACTCACGGCGACGATGAGCGCCAGCGTGGCGATCATCAAGGCCCGCGCTTGCAGGCGGCTGTTGTCCTGCAACGTTCCCGTGGTGCGCCAGATCAGCCAGCACGAACCGAGCAGCGCGTAGCCGACCACGACCGCGACGCCGCAGAGAATTGTGAACGGCGTCAGCCAATCCCACCAGCCGCCCGCATAGGCATTGTTCTCGACGTGGATACCCTGCAGCAGACCGCCGAGCGCCAGACCCTGGCAGAAGGCGGCCCCGGTCGAGCCGCCACAAAAGGCGACGTCCCACCAGAACCGGCCGCGCTTGGTGTCGGTGCGAAAGCGGAACTCGAACGCGACGCCCCGCATGATGAGCGACAGCAGCATGGTGATGATGACGGGATAGAGCGCCGGCAGGATGACGGCATAGGCCAGCGGGAAGACGGCGAAGAGACCGCCGCCCCCGAGCACCAGCCAGGTTTCGTTGCCGTCCCACACCGGCGCGATGGAATTGACCATCACGTCCCGTTCGTCGGAGCCATGCTCGGCCATAAACAGGATGCCGGTGCCAAGATCGAACCCGTCGAGCACCACATAGGCCAGAACCGCGAAGCCCAGCAGGGCGGCCCAGATCAGCGCAAGATCATATCCCTCGAACGTCATGATCTCACTCCGCCGGTGCGAGGTCTGGGGTCAGGGCCGGCTCCTGCGTGGCTCCGGCCGGACCCGGGGTGATGCCCGCGCTGCGGTGCGGAATGGCGGGCGGCCCGCTTTCGCCCGGATAGGGCGGCACCGCCATCAGCCTCAGCAGGAAGATGACGGCGGCACTGAACACGACCGCATAGATCACCACGAAAGCCACCAGCGAAATGCCGACGCCGGGTGCACCGACGGGCGACACGCTGTCGGCGGTTCGCAGCAGCCCATAGACCGTGAAGGGCTGGCGCCCCGCCTCGGTCACGGTCCAGCCCGCCAACATGGCGATGAAGCCAGCCGGGCCCATAGCGACCATGACTCGCTGAAACCAGCGCGCCTGGAAGATCCGACCCTTGCGACGGAGCAGCAGGCCGACACCGCCGACCGCAAACATCAGCAAGCCGAGCCCGACCATGATGCGGAAGGCGAAGAACACCACCGGGACGAAGGGGATCTCGTCCGGCTTGAACTCCTTCAAGGGCTTGATGGTGCCGGCCCAGCTATGGGTCAGGTAAAGCGACCCCACATGCGGCACCGCGATCTCGAAGTTGTTCTTCTGGTTGGCTTGATCGGGCAAAGCGAACAGCACCAGGGGTTCGCCCTCTCCTGCCGGCTGACGCTGCCAGTCGCCTTCCATCGCGGCGACCTTCTGCGGCTGGTATTGCAGTGTGTTGTCGCCCTGCACGTCACCCGCGATGATCTGCAGCGGAGCGGCCACCAACGCCATCCACATCGCCATCGAAAACATCAGCCTCGCCGACCGATTGTTCCGGTCGCGCAGCAGGTGATAGGCGCCCACGGCCCCGACCACGAAAGCCACCGACACATAGGTGGCACCGAGCATATGGACGAAGCGATAGGGATAGGACGGATTGAAGATGATCTTCACCCAGTCCTCCGGGAAGTAGCGCCCATCGACGATCTTGTAGCCCTGCGGTGTCTGCATCCACGAATTGCTCGCGAGGATCCAGGCCGCGCTGATGTGCGTCCCGATCACGACGAGGCATGTGGCTGCGAAATGCAAGCCGGGGCCGACCCGCTTCATGCCGAACAGCATGACGCCGAGAAAACCGGCCTCGAGGAAGAAGGCCGTCAGGGTCTCGTATCCGAGCAGCGGGCCCAAGATCGGGCCGACCTTGTAGGAGAATTGCGACCAGTTGGTGCCGAACTCGTAGGACATCACGAGACCGGACACGACCCCGACGCCGAATACGACAGCGAAGATCTTCAGCCAATACTGATAGGTGTCGAGACAGACTTGCTGGCGAGTTCTCAGCCAAGCCGCTTCGAGGACCATCAGATAGGCCGCAAGACCAATCGAAAAGGCTGGAAAAACGATGTGAAAGCCAACCGTGAAGGCGAATTGTATTCGGGCCAGCTGCAAAGCGTCGAGCGAGAACACGGCAACAGTCTCCATGAACAGATGGCCAGAGCGCCAGACTAGCTTAGAGGCTCGTCATGATCTATTCGTCATCGAGGATATGTTGCGGAAACCGCGCGAAGCCGATTGGACGGTTTGCCCTGTGGCAAAGCAGCAGTCCGGCGCGGGTCTCCTTTTCAGGTTCCGTTGATCGCGGTGGCGACCGCGCCGAAGTGGCAGGTCGCCGCCGCCAGAACGAAGCCGTGCCAGATGGCATTCTGGAAGCGTAACGCGCGCCAATGATGGAAGATGACGCCGAACGAGTAAAGCAGGCCGCCACCGAAGATCAGGAAGAGGCTGATCGACGGCAAGGTTCCGACCAGCGCCGGAATGGCCAGCAGCCCGCTCCAGCCGATCCCGATATACAGCAAAGTCGAGAGCCACTCGCGCCGGCCGAGATTGGCGAGCTTCAACGCCATGCCGATCAGGCTGACGGTCCAGATGACCAGCAACAGCAGGTTACTTTGCAGGCTGCCGATCCGGATCAGGAAGGGCGTGTATGTTCCTGCGATCAGCGCGAAGATCATCGCGTGGTCGACGCGGCGAAGCACCCATTTGGCGGGTGACACGGGCCACATATTATAGACCGCCGAGGCCGTCAGCGTGATCAGCAGCGTTCCACAATAAATGGCGTGCGGGAGAAGCCCGGCATGATCACGCGGGCTGAAATAGACCAGCATGACGACCGTTCCGACGACCGCCAGCACCAGTCCGAGCGCATGAATGATCCCGTCGGCAAGGATTTCGTCCCATCCGTAGGGCCATGCGCGGCTCCCCGGCGGGTCAAGCGTCTCGATCATGCAGATACCCCTGAGAATGCCCACATCCAACGCGATCATTATGGCGTTGGCGCGACCAATCGGGTGTCGTCATGCCGCGTGGCGGAACTCGCGGTCGGGGCGCTTCAGCCCGAGCGGCAGGCGATCGAGCCATTCTTCCGGCACCTGACCGTGGATCGCCAGGGTGGCCGGAACGCTCCGCCGAGCCGCCTCGACATCCACCGCTTGGGACAGGACCACGACGCCGGTCCGAAACCGCGCCAGGCGGTTGCCGGCACGGCGCGCGCTCGTCTCGTCGTCGTAGACCTGGGCCGCAAGCGCGATGAGGCGGTGCGGCATGGCGCGATAGGGTTGCACGATGAACAAGGTTTGGTCGCTCATTTCGAATCTCCTGATTGAGAACATAACAGGAACATCGAGTTTGAAAAGGTCTCTTGACTGGACGCGCTCGCATTTTTGCGCCAACACCGTGCGGGGCCGGCCGGCTTCGAGGAGAGACCCGAATGCGTGACGTCGTGCTGGCGATCGATCTTGGAACGTCGAGCCTGAAGGCGATGTTGGTCGACAGCGACGGCGCGGTGGTGGCGGAAGCAGCGGCCGCTTATCCGACCGCATCGCCGACGCCCCAGGCGGCCGAGCAGGACCCGGATCTGTGGTGGGACGCGCTGCGCGAGGTCGGGTCAAGGCTGTGGGCCGACGAGGGCGCCGTCGCGAAGCTTCGCGTCACGGTGATCGGATTATCGGGCCAGATGCACGGTCCCGTCGTCCTTGACGCCGCCGGCGCGGTCATCCGCCCGTGCCTGCTCTGGTCGGATTCACGGAGCGGTCCGCAAGCGCAGTGGCTGCAGGAAACGATCGGACGCGATCGGCTGATCGCCATCACGGGGACAGCCGCCAATGCGAGCGGAACCGTCACGAAATTGCTCTGGATGCGCGAGCATGAGCCCGAGTTTTTCGCCCGGATCAGAACCGTCCTGCTGCCGAAGGATCATCTGCGCTATCGGTTGACCGGCCGTCTCGCGAGCGACCCGTCGGACGCCTCCGGCACCTCGATGCTGGATATCCGCACGCGGCAATGGTCGAGCGACCTCCTGGCGGCCTGTGGCCTCGATGCCGCTCTGTTGCCAGACCTGCTGCCGAGCACGGCCGTCGCGGGTCATGTTACCGCCGAAGCCGCGGCGGCGCTCGGGCTTCCGGTCGGCGTGCCGGTCGTGACCGGGGGCGGCGACGCCTTATGCGCCGCGCTTGCCATGGGGATCGATGGCGGCGACGCGGGTCGGGCGCTCGTCACCCTCGGCACGTCCGGCCAGTTGCTGGTTTCGACCGGTGCGCCGGCGATCGATCCGGCCGGCCGGCTCAATACCTTCTGCCACGTCGTGCCCGACCAATGGTGCGCGCTAGCCGCGACGCTCAGCGCAGGGGAGTCGCTCGCTTGGGCCAGCCGCGTCGCGAGCCAGCATGGCTTGGTGTCGGCCCAGGCCCTGCTCGACCTCGCCGCGACGTCACCCGCTGGCGCGCGGGGCGTGCTTTTCGCGCCCTACCTCTCCGGTGAGCGGACGCCGCATATGGACGCGGCCGTTGCGGGCGCCTTCGCGGGCCTTCGGGGCTCCACCGATGCAGCCGATATAGTTCGCGCGATCCTCGAGGGCGTCGCCTTCGCGCTGCGGGATGGCCTCGCGACGCTGCGGGCGAATGGCTTGCATGTCGAGGATCTCCGCGGCACCGGCGGCGGCGCGCGCAGCCCGCTCTGGTGTTCGATCCTCGCCTCGGTGCTTGGCGTGCCTCTGGCGGTGCCGCAGCCCTCGCACGGATCGTGTTACGGCGCGGCTCTTTTGGCCTTCGAGCCGGCGGGCTTTCCGGCGCGGGCCGGTGGAGACGCGGTTTCGACGCTGGCCTACCGACCCGATCCGGCGCTGGCCGATCTCTATGCGGCACGCTTTCGCGCCTATCGCACGCTATATCCCGGCTTAAAGGCACTCGCAGACACGGACCTCGATCTGTAGGCCAACGATCCGTCGGCCTTGCAATCATGCGATGGGGGCCCATCTGTTGCTCAAGACAAACGGCCGAGGCCGGATGTCGCGGATGCGATTTGCTCGACCGGCGCCGTCAACCACGGATGTACTGGCGATGGCCTGATCGGGCCGCATCCGTTATCGACGTTGGTCGGTAGGACCCCGCTTCCAAGCGGGGTTTTTTTTTATTGTCTGCTCGCTGTCAAGCGCTTGCGGTGAGTTTTGCCTCGCTGGCCCGCGCGGCCGCCGCGATGGCCTTGCGACGCACCAGCACTTCGTCGAGCCATTTGCCCCGCATTTCGGGCACCGAAGACAGCAGAAGCTCCGTATAGGGATGGTAGGGCGGCGCAAAGACGTCGCTGGTTTCGCCTGCCGCGACAAGCCGCCCCTTCAGCATGACCACCACTTTATTGGCGATCCGCTTCACGGTGCCGAGGTCATGCGTGATGAAGAGGTAGGCGACCCCGAGATCGTCCTGCAAGCGCTGGAGAAGCCGGAGGATTTCCTCCGCCACAAGTTGATCGAGCGCCGACGTGACCTCGTCGCAGATGATGAGGTCGGGTTCGGCCGCGAGCGCCCGCGCGATGCTGACCCGCTGCTTCTGGCCACCCGACAGTTCGGACGGGTAGCGATCGATGAAGCTCTCAGGGAGATCGATCTGACGGAGCAAATCGAGGACGCGCTCGCGCACCTCTTTCCGCGACCGATTGAAATAGAACGTCATCGGCCGTCCGATCACATCCAGCAGCGTCTGGCGGGGATTAAGCGCCACATCCGGCATCTGGTAGATCATCTGAACGCGTCGGAGCTGATCCTTGGTCCGATCGGCGAGACGGGCCGGAAGGCTCTGGCCCTCGAAGGTGATCTCGCCCTCCTTGCGGGGCAGCAAACCCATGACGACGCGCGCCAGCGTGCTCTTGCCGGACCCGGATTCGCCCACTACCGCCACCGTGTCGTGTCGCCGCACGTCGATGCTGACGTCTTGGATTACATTGGCGAATTTGGCGTAGCTGGCGGTGACGCGCTGGATGCTGAGCAGCGGCTTTTCGGCGGCCTGCTCGGCCGATTTGCCGGAATGGGCGAAGCTCCTCTCGGTCACGAGCCGCTTGGTATAGTCCTCGCGCGGATTGTTCAGCACCTGATCGGCGTAACCAAGCTCGACCATTTTGCCCTGCCGCAGCACCATGATCCGGTCGGCGATCTGCGCCACCACCGCGAGATCATGCGTGATGTAGAGCGCGGCGGTGCCGTGCTCGCGGATCAGTTTGCGGAACGAGGCCAGCACGTCGACCTGGGTCGTGACGTCAAGCGCTGTCGTGGGTTCGTCGAAGACCAGGAGATCGGGACGTGACACCATCGCCATCGCGGCCATGGCGCGCTGCAACTGGCCGCCCGAGACCTGATGCGGGTAGCGCGCCCCAAAGGCGTCAGGGTTCGGCAATTCGAGTTCGCGAAACAGGCCCCTGGCCGCGACCTCCGCTTCCGACCGGTTCATCAGGCCTTGCCGGACGGCCACTTCGCACACCTGGTCCATGATGGTCATCGACGGGTTGAACGAGGCGGCAGCGCTTTGCGCGATATAGGCGACACCCCGGCCGCGCAAGCCGCGACGCTGATCGGCCGTCATGGTGCGGATATCATGGCCGCCGAGCAGCATCGACCCGCCAGTGACGACGCAGCCGGAGCGGGAATAGCCGAGGGTCGAAAGCCCGATGGTGGATTTGCCGGCGCCGGACTCGCCGATGAGCCCGAGCACCTCGCCGCGCCGCAGCGTGAAGCTGACGTCGTCGACCAGCACCGGGCCATGGCCACGATCCGTCCTGACCTCGATCCGGAGCTTGTCGACCACGAGAAGATCGTCACCCAGCGGATTGCGGGCGTGAGCGTCGGTCATGCGCTTTCCCCATAGCCCTTCGAGTGGATCGACAGCATCCAGTCGACCACGAAGTTGATGCCGATCGTGAGGATCGCGATGGCGGCCGCCGGATAGAGCGGCGCGGCCGAGTCGAGATTGATCATGTCACGATAGTCTTTGACCATGCTGCCCCAATCGGCCAGCGGCGGCTGGATGCCGAGACCGAGAAAGCTGAGCGCCGCGATCAGCAGGAACGTGAAGCAGAACCGCAAGCCGAATTCGGCCGCGAGCGGCGGGATCGCATTGGGCAGGATCTCGCGGCTGATGATCCACCACAGGCCCTCGCCACGCACCTTGGCGGCTTCGACATATTCGAGGCTGGCGATGTTCATCGCGACCGCGCGGGCAAGGCGGAACACGAGCGTAGAATTCAGGATCGCGATGGTGCCGACCAGCACCGGAATGTCGGTGCCGAGAACCGACAGGATCATGAAGGCGAAGATCAGGATCGGCATCGACAGCAGCAGGTCGACGATGCGCGACAACAGCGAGTCGACCCAGCCGCCGACGGCGGCCGCCACGAAGCCCGTGATGATGCCGATGATGAACGCCAGCACCGTGATCAGGCTGGAGAGGCCGATCGACAGGCGGGCGCCGTAGATCAGGCGACTGAGGATGTCGCGACCGAGATTGTCGAGGCCGAGCAGATGCAACCGATCGGGATCGGCCCAGGCATCGCCGACGATATCGGCCTGCCCGAACGGCGCGATCATGGGCGCGCCCAGTGCGACCACCACGTTGATCAGGATGATGATGAAGCCGACCCAGGCCGTCAGACTGAGTTTATGGCCGAACAATCGCACGAGCTGACCCTCTTTCGATCGATGGAGACCCGGTCGCCGACCGGCAAGGGCGGCGATCCCGCGTCAGCGGGGATGCCTCAGGCGCGGATTGCTCATGATGGCCAGGATATCGGCCGTCATGTTCAACAGGATGTAGATCACCGCGAAGATCAGGCCGCAGGCCTGCACGACCGGGACATCGTGTTTGGAGACGGCGTCCACCATCAACTGGCCGAGGCCTGGATAGACGAACACGGCCTCGACAATGACGACACCGACGATCAGGTAGGCGAGATCGAGCGCGATCACGTTGATGATCGGGGCCAGCGCGTTGGGAAAGGCGTGCTGCACCACGATGCGCCATTTCGGCAAGCCCTTGAGCAGCGCCATTTCGATATAGGGGCTGGCCATGACGCTGAGAACCGAGGCGCGCGTCATCCGCATCATGTGGCCGGTGATGACCAGCACCAGCGTCAGCATCGGCAGAAAGGTGAGATTCATGCGTTCGAGCAGCGGGGTATCCGGCGTAACATTCGCCAGCGAGGGAAACCAGCCGAGCTGCACGGCCAGATATTTGATCAGGATGTAGGCGACGAAATATTCGGGGACCGAGACGGTCATTAAGGTCACGACATTGACGAGCCTATCGTAAAAGCCGCCCTGGTTGACCGCAGCCAACAGGCCCAGCGCGACCGCGAGCGGAACCGCAATAAGGGCGGCGTAGAGCGCCAGGAAGATCGTGTTTTGCAGCCGGGGCGCGATTTCTTCAGCCACGTCCCGTTTGTTGGCGAGCGATACCCCGAAATTCCCGTGCGCCGCGCCCGACAGCCACTCGACGTAGCGGGTCGTCGGCGGCCGATCGAGCCCGAGTTCCTTGCGCATAGCCGCGAGGGACTCGGGGGTCGCATTGGTCTGCAGAATCGCCGATGCCAGGTCGCCCGGCAGGATTTCGGTGCCAGCGAAAATCAGCACCGAGGCCGCGAACAGCGTCATCAATCCGAGGGCGAGACGCTGGGCGATCAGTTTGATCAAGGCTCAAGCCTTCAGAAATGCTTTTTCGGCGATACGGCCGTTATCCATATCGAAACCGCTATGGGGTGTGTGGCCGCCGACCATTTTGTTCTTGGCGTCGAGCCAATCGCGGAAGCACGGAATAAGCGTCCCGCTTTCGTCCGTCAGCATGGCTTGCATGTCCCAGATGTAGCTTTTGCGCTTGGCCTCGTCGACTTCGCCCTGAGCGTCCGTCAGCAGCTTATCGAACTTGGGGCTGTTCCAATGCGATTCGTTCCACGGCGCCTTGCTCTGATAGGCGATATCGAGCATCTGGGTCGCGGCCGGCCGGCCGCCCCAATAACTGGCCACGAAAGCGCCCTTGAGCCACACATTGTCGAAATAGCCGTCCGCGGGCTCTTTCTTGACATCGACCGTGATGCCGGCCTTGCCGGCGGTCGCTTGCAGCAGCGTCGCCATGTCGACCGCGCCGTTGAAGGCGGCATCCGAGGTCTGCAGCACGATCTTGGCATCGGCCAGACCGGCTTTCTTGAAGTAGAATTTCGCCTTGTCGGGATCGTATTTCAGCTGCTCCAGCTGGGAGTTGAAATAGGGATCGCTCTTCGGGATCGGATTGTCGTTACCGAGCGTGCCATAGCCGCTGAACAGCGTCTTGATCATCTGTTCGCGATCGACCGCATATTTCATCGCCTTGCGGAGATCGAGATTCGTATAGGGGTCGCGGTCGTCCTGCATCGCCATCACGGGGTACCAGCCACCCGCCGCCCGCACGATCTCGAGCGTTGGGCTCTTGGCGATCCGTGACACCGTCTTCGGATCCGCCCGGTTGATAGCGTCGACCTGGCCGGAAATCAGCGCGTTCATGCGCGCGCTAGTGTCGTTGATGACATTATATTCGACCGCATCGAGGAGGCCGCGGTCGGCTTTCCAATAAGGCCCCGCCTTTTTCAGCGCGATACGGACGCCCGGATCGAACCGATCGACCGTGAAGGCACCCGTGCCGACGGGTTTGGCCCAATCGGTGAAGCCGTTCGGCACCATCATGAGGTGATAGTCGGTCAATACCGTGGGGAAGTCGGCATTGCCCGATGCCAGGGTGACTTCGATCTGGTTCTTGTCCAGCTTCTTGACGTCGGCGACCGCCTTCATCGGACCCGCCGCGCCCGATTTCGTGTCGCTACCGCGATGCAGGTTCAACGAGTAGACGGCGTCGTCGGCGTCGAATTCCTTGCCGTTGTGGAACATGACGCCCTTGCGGAGCGTGAAGATCCACGTCTTGGCGCCGTCCTTCGGCTCATATTTTTCGGCAAGCTCCGGCACGGGCCGGTTCTCGGCACTATTCTCGACGAGGCCGTTGAAGAGGCCGAACCCGACATCGATCATGACCGAGTCGTTCCAGCTCAGCGGATTGAGGCTGTCGGTCGTGCTGCCGCCGCCAAGCCCGAGCCGCAACGTGCCACCCTTCTGGGCGGTTTCGGCGGCGAGCGCCTCTGCGCCGAGAACAAGGGAATTGACGGCTGCCGCGGACGCGCCCAGCGCGATGGCTCGGCCGATGAAGTCGCGGCGGGACAGGCGTCCCAGTGCATGTTGAACCTTCAGATCATCCAGTTCATTCATCTGGTTCCAGCCCTTGTTTGTCATGCCTCGGCCGCCGGGCGAGACATTCGGAGGAGCGCCAAGCCTGACGTCCGGTTAATCGCATCATCAGTGCTGGTGGCACGATCTGTCAAATGGTTCTCATTCCCGCCGTAATCTTTGGGCGTAGTTTCAACGGGATGCCTGTCGAGCCCGCAGGGTAGCCGATTGCTCGTTGCCGGCTTGCGGCGCGTTGCATCCAGGTCCGATCGGCGATACGTCTTCGGCGTCGGATGCCCTTGGGTTCCGATCCTCGGCCGCGTGGGCCGGTAGCTCAATGGTTAGAGCCGACCGCTCATAACGGTCTGGTTGCAGGTTCGAGTCCTGCCCGGCCCACCACGCACCGTTCCTGAACCCGCGGCTTTCCGTCCGGGCTGGAGATTGCCGCGTGGTCAGGGGCTTGGCTGGGATAGCCATATTCTGGCGTTGTCTCCCGGGGCTGAAGTTGGGCCCGCGGCAGGCCCGTTTTCGGGGCGTTTCTCCAGAACGCCTGTTGCTTTTTCCAAGGTCAGATCCTGGCTCGGTTTGGAGACTGGTTCGCGCGAATGCGGAGACTCGGTTCGCCTGAAACTCTTTGATCCTGCTCAGAAATCGCTCTTTCGCTCAAACAGGAGTGGACTTCAGCTCGGATTGGAGCGGAACTGTTAACAAGCCGCTGATCGAAGCGGCGGGTTTCTGCCCTGCTGACCCTGGTTCGCGGGGTCGTGCTGGTGACGGCCGCGAGCGCCGCTCCGTGCGACAAAGGAACTTAACGATGACGCTATCTGACACTCAGCTGGTGCTGCTGAGCGCTGCCGCCCAGCGCGACAACCACCTTCTTGTCTGCCCCGAGCGGCTGTCCGGCAGCGCACTCGAAAGGCTGGTCACGCGGCTCACCTCATCCGGTTTAGCTGAGCACGTTGCGGTCAAGCCGGACCAACCGCGCTGGCCGGTGACCGAGGTGGGCGAGGCGGTCGGGCTTCGCATCACGGCTGCCGGGTTGGCGGCGCTGGGCATCGCTGAAGATGCGCTTGATCCGCCCGAGCATGGATGCGAGCCGGCGATGTCGGGCGCGGACGGGTTTGATGCGGACCGGGGCGCAGGTCAGGATCTAACCTCTCCCACGCCCCTCTTGGTGCCCGGCATTCCGCTGCCTCGGCCCGGAACCAAGCAAGCCATGCTGGTCGACATGCTGCGGCAGAAGGAGGGCGCCTCGGTCGAGTCCATCATGGTGGTCACGGGATGGCTGCCGCACACGGTCCGCGCGGCGCTGACCGGTCTGCGCAAGAAGGGGCACCATCTCGACAAGGACCGCACAGCGTCCGGCATCACCTCTTACCGGCTGCAGACGCCTGTGCCTGTCGCGCGCATGTCCCCGGCAGACGGCGCAGCGTGAGGCCATGCCGATGCTGGCTAAGCCCTCCATGATCTGCCCTGAACCAATGTCCAGCCTTGTGCCGACAGACCCTGCCACGGCTCTCAGCCGTGAGATCGCGTCCCTGCATGATCTCGACGTTCACGATCTGCGCAGCCGCTGGCGGCAGCGGCTGCGCAGCCCAGCTCCTGCCACCCTGACCCGGCCTCTGTTGTTGCGCCTACTGGCCTATCGCCTGCAAGCCAAGGTCTTGGGTGATCTTGATCCCGATGCGGTGCGCTTTCTCGATCGCATCGGCAAAATCAACGCCCGCCAGCGTGACGCCGCCGTGAAGAAGAAAGCCAAGGCGGTACCGCCTGTCCCGCCTGTGCCACCGATCCGGGGCTTGAAACCCGGAACTCTGCTGGTGCGGGAGCATGCCGGAACGATGCATCGGGTCACAGTCATGGCGGATGGCTTCGCTTGAAACGGCACCACCTACTCCAACCTCTCCGCCATCGCTCTGGCCATTACGGGCACGCGCTGGAACGGGCCGCGTTTCTTCGGCCTCCGCGACAAAACTTTGAGGATGAGCGGCGCCTCGGGAACACCGAGCCGCACCGGATCTGCCTCGTGAGCGCTCACACGATTAACGCCCGCAACGATCGCGACCAGCCAGCCATCGGGGGCGCCGGCCGGGCAGGGGCACCCAGGCCGCTGCGCTGCGCCATCTACACCCGCATGTCGACCGAGAATGGGCTCGAGCAGGAGTTCAACTCCCTCGACGGCATTGTCACAGAAACTGCGGTGCGGGTTGGGATGCGGGCATGAAGCCGATCTCGTATGCCCGCCACCGTTTCCCACCTGCCGTGATTCAGCAGGCCGTCTGGCTGTATCTGCGGTTCACGCTGAGCTATCGGGACATCGAAGATCTTCTCGCCGAACGCGGATTCGACATTTCCTACGAAACGGTCCGTCGATGGGCTCGCAAAGTTCGGCCCGCTCTTCGCACGCGAGCTTCGGCGGCGGCGCCCACGTCCCACGGGTTGCTGGCACATGGATGAAATGGTCGTGACGATCGCCGGCAGACGCCTCTGGCTTTGGCGCGCCGTCGACGATGAGGGTGAGGTCCTCGACCTGCTGGTGCAATCGAGGCGAAACACGGCTGCCGCCGTTAGGCTAATGCGTAAGCTCCTTCGCAAGCAGTGCTTCGCGCCACAGACCATCGTGACCGACACGCTCCGCTCCTATGGTGCTGCCATCCGGCAGCTCGGGCTATCCGCGCGGCACGAGCAGGGGCAGCGCCGCAACAATCGGGCCGAGAACTCCCATCAGCCGACCCGCCGGCGAGAGCGAAAGGTGCAGCGGTTCAAGTCAGCGGGATCGGCCCAGCGGTTCCTGTCCGCTCACGCCGCGGTCCACAACACCTTCAACATCGAACGCCACCTGATTTCCCGCAAATCCCTGAAACCGTTTCGCGCCGCCGCCATGGAGAAATGGAAAGCCGCGACCGCGGCCGCTGTGTGAAAGCGGTACCGAGGGTGTCTCGTCGTGTCTGCAGCGGGTTTCCGTGGCAATGCCACTCGAACTGAACCGGTCTACCGGTTTTCTGCTGGACAACGATGGCCCGAGCCCTGACGCGATCCCCGATCACGAGATCGCCGATCTTCATCTTGACGACGTGCAACCGCGCAGCTTGCTGTCAAATGCGAGATCGAACATGGCCCGGTCTCGAAACCGCCGGTCCTGATCCAGCCGGAACCGAACTGCCCAGACCTGCCGTGGCTTGAGCGCCCGTTTTGCTCCGAGCTTTCGCCCGGCATTCTAGGGCCGCCGTTTGCCCCCTGGATGGAATTCTGAATGTCCCGTCGTCATTCTCCTGTGGCCGGAGTGGCCACATAGAGATCAAGTCCGGGCTGTACAGGTGAGACTGGCCGGAAGCGGCATGTCCGGTTTCGGCTTCGATCCTTAGGTTTCTGCCATTCGTCAGGAGGTCCACATTCCCGATCGGGACGAACGGACAGCGGCGTCGATGAAGGCGAGACCCTTCACGCCGTCCTCTACCGTCGGGAGCATGACGTCGGCGGGGCGCGGTAATCCATCGCGCGCGGCGCAGATCGCCGCCGCCGCCTCGCCATAGATGTTGGCGAAGGCTTCGAGATAACCTTCGGGATGGCCGGCCGGCACCCGGGAGAGGCGACGGTTCGCTGCATCCGCTCCCGCGCCGTTCCGGGTGATGATCTGGCGCGCGCCGCCCAGCGGCGACCAGATGAGCTGGTTGGCCTCGCGCTGGCTCCAATCCAGGCCGCCTCTGGTTCCGTAGACGCGCAGACGAATCTCGTTCTCGTCGCCACTCGCGACTTGGCTTGCCCAGAGCACGCCGCGGGCGCCGCCTGCGTAGCGCAGCATCACCTGTGCGTTGTCGTCGAGCCGCCGCCCCGACACGAAGGTCGTCAGATCTGCGCAGAGTTCGACGAGATCGAGCCCGGTCACGAAATCGGCGAGGTTGAAGGCGTGCGTTCCGATGTCGCCGATGCAGCCCCCGGCGCCGGACCGGGCCGGGTCCGTGCGCCAGTCCGCCTGCTTGTTGCCCGCGCTCTCCGTGCTTTCGGCGAGCCAGTCCTGAGCGTATTCCACCTGGACGAGCCGGATGTCGCCGAGTACGCCGTCGCGCACCATCGCGCGGGCCTGCCGCACGAGCGGGTAGCCCGTGTAATTATGCGTGAGGACGAAGACGAGACCCGACCGGCGGACCTGGGCAGCCAGATCCTTCGCTTCATCGAGCGTGGTGGTGAGCGGCTTGTCGCAGATGACATGGATGCCGGCGTCGAGGAAGGCGCGGATGGCCGGGCCGTGCATGTGGTTCGGTGTCACGATGGACACCGCCTCGATGCCGTCGGGCCGCGCGGCTTCCGCCTGCGCCATGACGGCAAAGTCGGCGTAGCTGCGCGCGGGGTCGAGGCCCAGCGCCAGGGCCGATCGGGTCGCCTTGTCGGGCGAGGCCGAGAGCGCCCCGGCGACCAGCTCGAAATGGTCGTCGAGCCGTGCCGCGATGCGATGTACGGCGCCGATAAAGGCTCCCTCGCCGCCGCCGACCATGCCGAGCCGGATGCGTCGGGATGAGGCTGGCGTACCTGTGTGGCTCATGAGCTTGACCTTTCATCCCGGGATGCGGACGGCACCGCGTTTGCGGCGGCGCCTCCGTGTCGAAACCGATCCCAAGCGGCCCGGCTGCCCGCGGGGCGGGCGTTCTGTGTCGGATGGGAGTAGATCAGGCGCGTGCCGGCGCGCCTCGCTCGGCGATGATCTTGTCCGCCACGCGCCAAGCATTGGCCATGATCGTAAGGGTTGGGTTGGCGCCCGTGCCGGTCGGGAACGGCGAGCCATCCACGACGTAGAGGTTCTCGACCTCGTGGGCGCGGCACCACCGGTTGAGCACGCTGGTGTTGGGATCGTCGCCCATGCGGGCCGTGCCGTGCTGGTGCGAGCAGTTGCCAGTGACGCGGTCGGCATAGACCTTGGTGATGGTCCGCGCGCCGCTGGCCTCCAGAATGTCGGCGCCGCGATCGATGAGGTAGCGGCCCTGGTCGCGGTCGTTCTGGTGCGGTTTCAGTGTCGTGCGTGCCACCGGGAGGCCCCAGGCGTCGACGACCGTGTCGTCGAGGTCGATGCGGTTGTCGTGCTGGGGCATGTCGTGCAGCACCATCGCGACCGCAAGCGAGTGGCTGTACTGCTCGCGATCCACCTTTTTGGCGTCTGCGCCCCAGGCGGGCGTGCCCGGTAGCCGCCAGTTGATGGGGAGCGGGATGCCCACGCCCGCGACCGCGATATGGCCGCCGGACACGAAGCCGCGGGTGGCATCGTGCTCGTAATGCTGGAACGTGGAGGCACTAACGTAACCGCCGCCCGCCCAGGCATAGACGGGATCGTCGTAGGTGCCAACGGCGGCGGAATATTCGTGGAAGGTGACGTTTCGGCCGACAAGGTCGCTGCCATTGGCGAGCCCGTTCGGAAAGCGGCCGGATTTTGAAAGCAGCATCAGCCGCGCGGTCTCCATCGCGCCGCAGGCCAGGATGAACACGTCCGCCTCCTGCTCGAACGTATCCCCGTCGGCGTCCTGGTAGATGGCCGCCTTGATGCGGCCCGCGCCGTCGAGCACGAGTTCGCGCACGGTGGAGTTGGGGCGCAGATCGTATCGTCCTGTCGCGACCGCGTCCGGCACGAACACGTTGAGCGCGGAGGAGCGCGTGCCGGTCGGGTCGCCGTGCTGCTGGGCGAAGGCGCTGACCACCGTCGCCTTGCGGCCGTTGAAGGGCCGCGAAAGGGCCGCCTGGGGGGTCGGAAAGGCGTTCCAGCCGAGCGCCGCACAGCCTTTCATGAACTTGTCGGCATAGCGCGAGCGCGGCATGGGCGGGCAGGGATAGCCGCCCGAGCGACGCGACTCGAACCGGTTGGCTCCGGCCTCGCCCGAGACCCCGAAAGCCCATTCGACTTTCAGGTAGTAGGGCTCGAGTTCGTCGTAGGTGATCGGCCAATCCGCGAGGCTGGCGCCCGGCAGGTCGCCGGCGACCGTGCGCATCCGAAAGTCGTTTTCAGTAAACCGGGGTAGCCATCCTTGCCAATGCACCGTGCCGCCGCCCACCATCTGCGGCACCGGGCAGAAGTTCTCGGATCGCGCGGCATCGTTTGCGGTCTCGCGCCAGGTCCGCGGGTTGAGGATTGGGTCCGGCCACAGATTGTAGCGGTTGATATTGGCGAGCTCATCCCCGCCGAAGGTCTCCTTCGTGCGCCATGGCCCTTTTTCGAGCGCGACGACACTGACGCCCGCTTCGCACAGCACCTTGGCGGCGGCAGCGCCCGAAGCGCCTGCGCCGATGATGACGACGTCGGTTTTCGCTGGCTTGGTCTTAAAGGCCATCGTGGAACTCCCTGACCTTCTCGGCTTCGCCGGGCATGAAATAGTGCAGCGTGGTGTAGCGCCCGGTGTAGACCTCCTTCATGGAGGCAGGCCCGGGGAAGCCGATCACCTGCCAGCCGATCTGCCTCTTGTTTCCGCCGTAGATCGGGTCGGCGTAGAACCCCTGGCGCGTGTGGGTGATCAACAGCGGCAGGAACTCGAGGTCGACCTCGGTCGAGGTCTGCTGCAGGGCGGGTTCCGCCGAGACGGGGCCGGCGAGAGCGTCGCTGGGCGTCAGGGTGGTTGGCTGTCCGGTGCCGTCCGCCTCGATCGCGCGCAGCACGTCGTCCTGCTGCGCGGGCGTTAGGGCGATGAAATCGGTCGCGGACGTTGCGCGGGCGCGGGCGTCAAGATCCTGGATCCCCTCGGCGTATCGTGCGCGCATGATCTCGATGCGCTGCATCCAGGCGTCCGCGCTGCGGCCCTCCAGCACCTCGAAGCCCGAGCCGTCGGGCTTGGCGAAGATGTAACCGAGGCCGGAGAGGTAGCGGTCGAGAAAGTCGATGCAGCCGGCCTCTTGTGCGCCGGGCGTGTCGTCGGTGGGGATAATCCGCGCCATCGCGGCCGCGATCGTGGCGCGCTGGTGCGGATTAAAGAAAGTGTCGGGCATGGGCGTCCTCGGGAATTTTGTGGGAGGGTTGCGGTTAGCGCTTCTTGGTCTGGCTGATCGCGACCGCGATGATGATGATTGCGCCGCGGGCGATGAGCTGCTGGCTAAATTCCAGGCCCATCAGCACGAGGCCGTTGTTGATGAGGCCGATCATCAGCGCGCCCATGATGGAGCCGACCACGGTGCCGGCCCCGCCGAACAGGCTCGTGCCGCCCAGCACGGCCGCCGCGATCACCGACAGCTCGTCGCCCTCGCCGAACTGGAAGCGGCCGGAATGAAGGCGGCCGGCGTAGAGCATCCCCGCCACCGCGGCCGCGACGCTCGACAGCATCAGCACGCGGAACTTGATGGAGGCGGTATCGACGCCCGAATAACGCGCCGAGGTCTCGTTGCCGCCGGTCGCCAGCACGCGGCGCCCGAAGGTCGTGCGGCGCAGCACGACATGGCCGGCGATGCCGAACACCACCATCCAGATGAGCAGGCTCGGCACCGGCCCGAGATTGCCGCCGCCAAAAATGGCGGAATAGGGCTTGTCGAGGATCGGGATCGCGGCCGTGGCACTGATCCACATGGCGACGCCGCGGGCGATCCCCATCATCGCGAGGGTCGTCAGAAACGAGGGGATGCCGATCCCCGTCGTCAGCCAGCCGTTGACGGCGCCGACGGCGGCGCCGGTACCAAGGCCGCAGACGATGCCGCCGAGAATGCCGAAATGGTCGATTCCCATCGCGGTGGCGACCGAGGCAAGCCCCGCCACCGCGCCGACCGACAGGTCGATCTCTGCCGTGCCGAGCACGAAGGTCATCGCCACCGACACGACCGCGATGATGGCGGTCTGGCGGATGATGTTGAGGAGGTTGTTGGGGTCTAGGAAGCCCCGCTCGCCGAGGGTCGCCGCGAAGATGATGAAGATCGCGACGAAGCCGATGTAGATGATGTAGTCGCGCCAATTGGCGAGCGGGGACGGCGCCTTGCGGGCCGGTATGGCTGAGTCGGTCATTGGACGGGTCCTCCCCGGGCTTCCTGCATGGCTTTGTTGAGCTTGCTTTCGGCGTGCTGAAGCGCGTCGATCGAATCGGGATTATCGGGATCGTCCAGCGCGTGGCGAGCGATGTCGCGGACGATGCGTCCGTCGGACATCACGAGGATACGGTCGCAAGCGGCGAGCAGTTCCTGCAACTCCGACGACAGCACCAGGATCGCCTTGCCGGATTTGGCGAGGTCGCGGATCAGCGTGACGATCTCGCTCTTGGACCCGATGTCGATGCCGGCCGTCGGCTCGTCAAGAATCAGCACGTCGGGCTCGGTGGCGAGCCATTTGGCGATGACTACTTTCTGCGCATTGCCGCCCGACAAGGTCTTGACGGTCGCCTTGCGTGAATCCGTCTTGATGCGCAGCCGCTTGATCGAAAGCTCCGCCAGGGCAGCCGCTTTGGCGTGGTCGACCCACGTATTCTTCGAGAGTCGATCGAGACTGGGCAGGCCGATGTTGCTTTCGACCGAATGGAAGGCGACGAAGCCCTGCCGTGCCCTGTCTTCCGGCACCAGCGCGATGCCGGCGTGGATGGCATCGCGCGGCGTGGCGATGGCGACCGGCTTGCCCTTGACGCGGATCTCGCCGGTAACGATCGGCTGGATGCCGCAGATCAGACGGGCCAGCGAGGAACGTCCGCTGCCGAGCAGGCCTGCAACGCCCACGACCTCGCCTCGGTGAAGGGTGATATTCACCTCCCGCGGCTTCTGCTCACCCGAAAGGTTGCGTGTTTCCAGCAACGCCTCGCCGAGAGTGGTAGTCTCGCGGGTCACGTCGGAGAAGCCACGCGAGCGGCGGCCGATGATATGGGCGATCATGCTGTCGAGCGTGAACTCCGACATCGGTGCGGTGATGATGTGTTTGCCGTCGCGCAGGATCGTGGCGCGGTCGGCGATCCGGAAGATCTCGTCCATCCGGTGCGAGACGTAGACGATCGCGACCCCTTTGCCGCGCAAGTGACGCACGTAGTCGAACAGCCGGTCGACCTCGGTCTGCGACAGGGCGGTCGTCGGCTCGTCGAGCACCAACACCTGGCAGGGCTGCGAGGTCGCCTTGATGATCTCGGTGAGCTGCTTGTGGCCAGCCGGGATGTCCGCCACCTTGCGGGTCGGGTCGATGGCGACACCCATCGCGGCGAACAGTTTCTTCGTCTCGGCGATCGCGGCCTTATCGTCGATCAAGCCGCCCGCCTTAATCTCGCGGGTGAGGAATACATTCTGCGCCACCGTTAGGGTCGGTACGAGGCTCATTTCCTGGAACGCCATGGCGACGCCGGCGGCGCGCGAGGCCTCCGGCGAGTGGGTGGTCAGCGGCACGCCCCCGATCTCGATCGCGCCGGAGGTCGGCGGCTGCACGCCGCGCAGGATCTTCAGGATTGTCGATTTGCCGGCTCCGTTCTCGCCGAGCAGGGCATGGACCTCGCCGGGGCGTACATCGAGGTGGACGCCGTCGAGTGCGCGGACGCCACCGAAATACTTGGAGACGTTCGTCATGCGGACGGCGTCGGGGCTGGACGTGCTCATGGGGCTGGGTCCTGACGATGAGGGGCATGCCCTTCTCCGCAACCGGAGAAGGGCGTCATCCTGGCGAGGTGGATGGTCACATGCTCTTCTTGATCTTGTCGGTAACGGGCTTGTGGTAGACTTGTCCCCAAGCTTCGGCGAGATTCGCCTTGGTGACCGGCAGCGCGGGCAGCGCCACATAGGCGGGGGCCGCTTTGCCGAGCAGGCCGTAGCCCGCCAGCATCGCTTCGGTCACGCCCTGGTCGTAGGGGCGCTGCGCCGACAGGCCCTTGATCACGCCGCCGCTCGCCATATTGATGGCGACATTCTCGCCGAGGTCGCAATTGGTGACGATGAGATCGTCGCGGCCGTTGGTGCTGGCGGCGGCGATGACGCCCTCGGCCGGCACGTCCCACACCGCCCAGATACCCTTGATGCTGCGGTGCGACACCAGCATGGCGCCGGCGGCCTTTTCGGCATCGCCGGAGAAATCGGGACCACCGATCCCCTGTTCGGCCACGACGTGGATGTCGGGATAGTTCTCGGCGAGGGTCTTCTTCACCGCATCGTAGCGCTGCCTGGTTACGAAGAAGTCGGCGGCGTGGAAGACGAGGCCGACATCGCCCTTGCCGCCGAGCGCCTGGGCGAGAAGATGCGCGGTCGCGACGCCGTTGCCGTAATTGTCGGCGGAGACGACGCTGACGTAGTCCTTGCCGGCCGTGAGGCCCTTGGGCACGTTGTCCATGAAGACGAGCTTCACGCCCGCATCGGCCGCGGCTTTGTATTCGGTGGCAGTCGCGACCGGATCAGTCGGGATCGAGACGATGATGTTGGGCTTCTGCGCCAGCACGGTCTCGATGTCAGAGACCTGTTTGTCGGGCTTGAACCCGGCATCCGTCACCGCCACCACATCGATGCCCATGGCGGCGAACTGTGTCTTGAGACCGTCGATCTGCGCTTGGCTCCAGTCGTTGCCGGCGTAGTGCATGACGATGGCGGCCTTGGCGTGCATGCCTTTGATCTTGGCCAGTTCATCGGCGCTCAACGTCACCGAGGAGGCGGGTTCCGGCTTCTCGCCGTTGGGGCCGAGGCTCATGACGTGCTTGCCGACCTCGGCAATGGCGGTCGCGGGGTCGACCGCATGGGCGCTGGTCGCGAGACCGAGGCCGAGCGTGAGGCAAAGGGCCGTCGAGTGGAGCAGTGAAGTTAGGCGCATGTGATCTCCCTGTGGTCACGATTTGATCGATCGTCGCGGTGCCGGACGATCCGGCCCGAGTTTCAGATTTCGGCCGCCCGTGCGGTCACGAAGGCGTGGCTCTCGCGCGCCGCCCCGACGGGGTCGGGCCAGCTGTCGAGTTCGTTGCAGATCCAGCCCGCGTAGCCGATATCGTGCAGCGCGCGGATCACAGCGCCATTGTCACAATCGCCGACCCCGACGGGGGTGAAAGCGAACGGCTCGCGCTGCCAGCCCTTGAGATGCACATAGGAAATGCGTGCCGCATGCTCCCGGACTATGGCCGCGACGTCGCCGCCTGCCGCAGCGAGATGAGCGGTGTCAGGACAGAAGCCGATCCCCGTCTTGGCGAAGATGGTCCGCACCTCGTCGGGATTTTCGACGATGGTGGAGAGGTGGGGATGGTACTGGGCGCGCAGTCCTCGCGCCTCGGCAATCTTCACGACCTTGTCGAGGGCCGAGGCGAGCGCGTCGTAATCTGCCGGACGCGTGCCGTCGAACCGCCGGGCGCCACCACCTACCACGAGATGCTCGGCGCCGAGCGCCTGGGCGGCGTCCGCCGCACGGCCGACGCGGGCCAGTTCCTCCGCGATAATGTCGGCGAAGATGAAATTCGCGCCGCTATAGAGGGCGACCAGCGCGAGGTTGGTGTCGGCGAGGATTCGGCGCATCGACGCATAGCCATCGGCGGCATCCGCGACGACGTTGCCGTCGAAAAACTCGATGCCCTCGTAGCCGGCCGCCGCGATGTCGCGCGCGGCAGCCGCCATATCTCCGAACGTTTTGTAGGTGAGTTGGGTTACAGAGGTGACGCCGACGGCGTTGCCGCCGAGCAGACCCCAGCAATTGGCGTGATAGGCGAGTTTCCAACCAGGCATGACACAGCTCCTCCGGGCAGCGGCCTCATGGCCGCCGGCATCACGTCACTTCACGCGGTCGTAGATCGCGTGGTTGAAGGCGCTGATTGGCCCGGCGAAGTCCTGGTATGGCTCGTCCCAAGGTTCCTTGATGCCCCAGCCGCGGCCGGTGTTCTCTACATAAGCGCACCAGTGCCAGCCGATGAACCAGGGCTGGGTCATGAGCGCGGCAAGCGAGTCGGCATAGTCCTGGCCGCGCGCCGCCTGCGAGGGCAATCCCGTCTTGCGGTTGGGGTTGAGCTTCGTGGCGGTCCAGTTGCCGATGTCGGCATTGAGCACCCGCTTGCCGGCGATCACCTGCCACCGCGCGAAGTCATCGACCATGGTCTTGCCGTCGGCCTCGGTCGGTCCGGCGAAATACTGCTCGGTCGACCACTGGATGTTCATGGTCTGCATGATGACGCCGACCTTGAAGCCCTTCGCCTTGGCGGCTGCGCATTACGCATCACTGACCGCCGCTAGCTTGGGGTCCGACGCGGGGTCGCCAGCCTGACTTGGGCTGATGATGTGCGCGGGGATCAAGGTCTTTGCGTCGAGTTTGGCGGTAGGATCGTCGGCGCAGGCGCTGCGGCTTCCGAGGCAAAGCGCCATAGCGACTGTCAGGAGCAAAGCTCCGCCCTTCACATTGATCATGCGTTTTCTCCCGCTGGGTGGTCGGCGCTGCACCGCGCTCTCGTCTCTATTGATTGAAGCTTGACACGATCTCGATCAACTTACAACGTATAAAAACAAAAGATTGTATCCTTCTGCTGTTGAAAGACAAAGATAAGTCCTACCTCTGTCGCGTCGGGCCATTCCGCCGTTGGGCGCATCGATCGGATCGGGTATCTAGGCAAGTAAGCAAAGTCGCAGGGCGTTATGATCGATAAATGCCGTCGATCCCCGCGAAGCGGGTCGGGTTCATGAAGTGTAAAGTTCAGGGCGGCGCGAGAGCGGCCCCGTCGTCAGGCGCCGATGTGATGGCTGGATCGCCGGGGCCTGCGGGCAAGGAACGCGTCCGGGGACTCGAAGCGGAGCGCCAGAGCCTTGTCGCGCTGCTCGATCTCATCCGAACGAAGCCACCGGTCACCCGGCTTGATCTAGAACGGCTGTCGGGCATGGGCCGGGCCGTGGTCATGGACCGCTTGTCCACACTGACGCAGGCCAATCTGATCGACGAATCCGGATACGGCCGCTCCGTAGGCGGGCGTGCGCCGCGTCTCGTGCGATTCCGGGCCGAGGCTGGACGACTGCTGGTCGCCAATATCGATCGCTATACGCTCGGGGTCGGCCTCGCCGACCTGACCGGTCAGCTTGTGTTCGAACATTACGAGGACACGGACCTTGCGGCCGGTCCTCTGGCCGTGTTCAAGCGCCTCGACGCTTTGTTCGCCTGGGCGTTGGAGCAAGAGCGCGGCGGCGATCTGTGGGGCATCGCCCTCGGTGTGCCCGATGCGGTCGAGACCCGCCCCGGCGAGGCACGCTTGTCGCTGCAGAGCCTCGATATCCTGCCGGCCTGGAGCGGTTTGGTGTCTCTGACCAAGATCGTCGACCGTCTGAAGGCGCCCGTCTGGGTGCGCAGCTCCATGCAGATGGCCACGATGGGCGAAGCGGGGGCGCCGGGCCAGGACCGTAAGTCCGAGCTTCTCTATGTGGAGCTCGGCTCCGAGATCAGCGCCGGCCTCATCTCCGGCGGCCGGTTGAACCGAGGTGCCCTTGGCGTCGCTGGACAGGTCGGGCATGTCTTTACCGGTTCCGACAACCACCTCGTCTGCCGATGCGGGAATACGGGCTGTCTTGAAACCCTGGCTGGGGGCGGCGCGATCGCTCATGAAGGCCTGCTCGCCGCGCAGGACGGACGCAGCCGCATGCTCGCCGAGACGCTGAGCCAGTCCGGCGGCATCACGGTCGCCGACATCGGGGCGGCCTCCCAACTCGGGGATGCATTCTCGGCCGAGCTCCTGGCCCGCTGCGGCCTCATGATCGGCACCATGCTGGCGACACTGACGAACGCCGTGAACCCGGGCACTATCGTGATCGGGGGCGAGGTGGCCCAGACGGGCGATATCCTGCTTGCCTCCATCCGAAAGGGAATTTACCGCCACTCGCATCCGCTCGCGACCCGCGATCTCAGGATCGTGCGCAGCGGCATGGGGCGTTCGGCGGGCCTTGCCGGAGCCGCGCTCGTCGCCGTGGAGGAAATCTTCGATCCGCGCTTCATAGACGGGTGGATGACGGCCGGATCGCCCCTGCGCCACCCTGATGTGATCGGTCTATTCGAGGATGTCGGCGCGGCGCTTGCGGCGACCAAACCGACCGCGCCCGGTCCGCCGCCGAAGCCCAATGGGGCCGGACGCCGGGCTGGGCAAACGTCGCCATGACTTTTTCGGATGCCCGGCTAGAATAGCCGGAACGCTGGGCTAACGGCAGCGAAACGGGTGGACGCCATGCCGAAGACTGAGGGAAGCGAGCCAATTCAAACGGCCCAGGCCGTGGGAGCGCCGCTGCTCGTCGCTGGGCTCGGCCCGCACGGCGAGCGGGCGGCCCCGTCCGATCGGATCGTTCTCTCGGATGCGGACGTCACCTTTGCCCGGGAGCGGGCCTTCAAGGTTGCGGTCGTGCTTCACACCACCGAGAGCGACTGGGCCAAGCAGCAACTGGCCGGCATGGGCGCCATCTTGCGCGATCATGCAGCCGCGATCACGGCCGTCGTCGATTGTGGCTTCAGCCTGGACCGTCAGGCTCAGGCTCTCAACCACCTGGCGGGTGAGAAGCTCGATGGCGTCATCAGTATTCCGCTCGGCAACAGCCGGGCGGTAACGGATGCCTACAGGGCCGTGTCCGCCGCCGGCAAGAACCTCGTGCTGCTCGACAACGCACCCGTTGGCCTGATGCCGGCGAGCGACTATGTCAGTGTCGTGTCTGCCGACAATTTCGGGCTGGGCGAGATCGCCGCCGCGCAACTATCCCCCTACGTGCCCCAGGGAGGGAAGATTGGCCTGGTGGCCTTTCGGCTCGGCTTCTTCGCGACCACGCAGCGGGAGATTTCATTCCGGCGCTGGATCGAGCGCCATCGGCCCGACGTGGTCATACGGCAGGTCAAGTTCGAGCAGATCGATCACATCGAGTCCCTCGTGGGGGGATTTCTCGATGCCAACACCGATACGGCTGCACTGTTCGCCGTGTGGGACGGGCCCGCGCTGCGCACCATGCGGGCGGTCGAAAGGCGGTCGCGGAGCATTCCGATGACGACGGTCGATCTCGGCCGGGACATCGCGACCGCGCTAGCTGGGCGGCGGTTGATCAAGGGGGTCGCTGCCCAGCGACCGTTCGATCAGGGCCGCACCGCGGCCAATGTCCTGCTGTCATCCCTGGCCGGCAACACCGTGCCTTCGTGGATTGTCCTTCCCGGCCTTCCGGTCACGGCCAGTAATGTCATCGATGCATTTCAGCAGGTCTGGCACGCGCCCCCGCCGGCCAGACTGCTGGCCGCATTGGAGTGTGAGAGCACGGAAGCCGCCAACGACCGCACTGCCGGGCTCCACAAGTGATTGCTCTGCTCGCGGAGACTGAAGCCATGCCGATGCTCCATCGAGCCTAACCGGGTAATGCGACCGGATACCGAGGGTCACGACTCGGCAGGGATGATTTGGCGTCCAGAAGACGGCCGCGATTCGGTTTATTGAACACCTCCTCGTCCGCGTTTTAAGCCGTTGTACAACCCTGCCTAAAAACGTCTGCTTTGGAGCAAGGCCGATTATGTGTCGAACGTTGCCAACGGAAGCTGAGCTGAACGTCCGTTGATACCAATCGATCCGAAAATCTTTTACATCATGTCAATCCAACCCGCCCTTGTGAACCGCGCCTGATCCTCGGCATGGCTTGGTTGTACCGAACTCTGTCGTGCTGAGCTCATTGGCCAAGGCTCTCGGCGCAGATGCCCAGAGCGTGTATTGGACAGGAGCGCGCCCGTCGAAGCAGCCTGTCAAGGCGTCCGAGCCTCATACCAACTCTCGCTGAGCGCGACTCACGGCTATGCGAATCGGCTGAAGGCTCAATCAATGGGGCGGACCAGGAGTGTCCTCCATGAGCCCGCCTATCGCCTTGCACCCTGATTATGACGCCGCAGCAGTGAGACGATCCGCAAAGGCGACCAAGGACGCCGCGCAGGGCCGGCGTCTGCTGGCCTTGCGGAGATCTACGACGGTGGCACGCGCACGGACGCGGCCCTGATCGGCGGGGTCGGACTGCAAACCATCCGAGATTAGCTGCTGGCCTTCAACGCGGATGGCGTCAAGGGCTTGATCGACGGCAAGGCGCCCGGCAATCCCGTCCAAGCTGAACGACGCGCAGCGCCAAGGCCCTAGCGCGGATCATCTAGAGCGGACCGATCCCGGCGATCCATGGGGTGGTGCGCTGGCGGTTGCGAGACCTCGCCTGGTGGGTGTTCAAGGAGTTCCGCATCGGCCTGGACGAGACGACGGTCAGCCGCGAGGTACGCAAGCTCGGTTTCCGCAAGCCGACGGCGCGGCCCCAGCACAATGCCCAGAGCGAAGCCGCGATGGCGGATTGTAAAAACCCTCCCGACCAAACTGGAGACGATCCAAGCTACCCTCCCGGCCGGAACCGCCATAGAGCTGTGGTGGCAGGACGAGGCGCGGGTCGGTCAGAAGAACACCATTACGCGCCGTTGGGCGAAGCGGGGGACCCGCCCGCGAGCGCCGCACGATCAGCGGACCCAATGGGCTTACATCTTCGGGGCGATCTGTCCGGCCAGAGGCAAGGGTACCGGCCTCGTCATGCCGTGGTGCGACACCCAGGCCATGACCGAGCACCTCAAGGAGATCAGCGCAGCCGTCGATCCGCGGGCCCACGCCGTTCTCATGCTCGATCAGGCCGGCTGGCACGGCTCGGCCAAGCTCATCGTTCCCGCCAACATCACCCTCCTGCAAATCCCGCCGCGCTCCCCCGAACTGAACCCCGTCGAGAACGTCTGGCAGTTCATGCGCGACAACTGGCTGTCGATCCGGGTCTTCACCTCTTACGACGACATCGTCGGCCACTGCTGTGAGGCCTGGAACAAGCTCACCGATCAACCCTGGCGGATCATGAGCCTCGGACGGCGGGAGTGGGCACACCGGTTCTGATCGGTGCAAGTTGGTATAAGATAGCTGCGGCATTCGTTCGGGCTGAAGGCGGCGAGTAGGATGCCTAGTGCACTGACGCGATCGGACGATTCACAAGGCGGGCGGGCCATGCGAGTCTCCCGGCATGGCTCAGACTGTTTCACTTTTGCTTCCAGGTGCCCGTCGCGCCGGGCTTCATGGGATTTTCGAGAACCGTGGCCGGCCCGTGCAGCATGTCCAGCGGGCGCAGATCGTCCTGCTCTCGGCTGACCGTCTGCCGGTGCTGGAGATCTCCAACCGGGTCGGCGTCAGCCGTCCGATGGTCTGGCGATAGCAGCAGCATTATGGTGAGGAGGGCCTCGATGGGCTGCTACGGGATAAGACCCGCCCGCCCGGCATTCCGCCGATGCTTCAGGCCAAAGTGCATGCCGCGGTCGAGCGCACCCTGCGGGAGCCGCCAGGGGCCGTCACGCATTGGACCGGCCGCGCCATGGCCAAGGCCATGGGCCTGTCGTTGCGAACCGTCCAACGCATCTGAGCTGCCCACAAGCTGCAGCCGCACCAGATCAGGACGTCGAGGGCTTCTTCTCGAAACTCACCCGGCAGCGCCAGAAACGGGGTGTGTCCCGCTCCGTCGATGACCTCGAAACAGCGATCGCCCGCTACATCGCCGCCACCAACAAGGACCCAAAGCCCTTCGTCTGGACCGCAACCGCCAACGCAATCAAGACCAAAGTCGCCCTGAACCATCCGTCAGAGTCAGTGCACTAGAGCAGTTTAAGGTTGCGCTGAATCGTGTGATTTGATTCAGGGTGCCATCGTCACGAGCATGAGGCTCGACCATGGCACTGCCTTTGTCACAGGACCTTCGGGCCCGGATTGTTCGAGCCGTTTCAGAGGGGAGTTCGATCCGGCAGGCGGCGGCGCGGTTCGATGTGAGCCCGTCGTCGGCGGTCAAGCTGATGCAGCGGGTTCGGGCCACGGGCAGCACGGCGCCGGCCAAGATCGGCGGCTAGGGCTCGGGATCGGCCGGGTCTGACTTTGCCGTTTGATCTCGCGATGTCGGGTTGTGCAAGGACGGATTCGGCGCGCTGCCCGAGCCCGAACAGCATCTGCTGAAAAGCCTCCACCTCGACCGAGCCGAGCGGTTGCCGCTCCAAGAACTCCAGCATCGCCGGTGTCCCGACAACGGTGCTCAGCATCCGCGTGGCGACCACGACCTGTCGCATCTGCTTGACCAACTCCGCTCGGGTGGGCTGCCGGTCCAGGATCGATCGCGTCATCTGTAGGCACGGCGTCCAGCGGGCGATTTGATCGACCAGCCAGGCTGGAGCCTCCCTCCGTCCGGAGATCAAACGAGCAATCGTCTCATAGGTCTCACGCTCGCGCTCAGGGTCGGCCATTACGGGCGCGGCCGCGAGTTCACGTCGAAGGGATGAAGATCGCCTCGTGGGACACATGGTGGCATGATCCGGTAACCAGAGAAGCAATTCGATCCGACCGAGGTCCTAGACGGCTCGCACGAAAACTAAGCCACCGATTGCAGACTCTCGTCTGGGCGCATTTTTGGACCAACGGTTCCCTGATTGCACTCAGAAAATTCCCTGTCTTTGGATTCTAAATTCCCTGTTCTCAATCTTTCCAAGTTACTCATAAGCCCCTAGCTTCTTTTGCCCATTTGAACTAATCCACTCTTGAGATTGGTCGCAGTCGAAAATATTCCCTGTTTGTTTCCCTAAATCCAGGGAAAGCAGCCCGGGAGACCCTTGCGAGGGAAGTGCCACCACCACCACGCACTCTCGTCGAACTGGCAATGATATCTCCAATGACACCGGTCATTGTCGATCCTCTTCTGCCGCCGTCTCAAAAGCCAAAAACATCGGCCTGGCCAAAGCCTGTGGCGGTCGGTTCTCCGGGTCGGTTGCTGTATTTTCCAGGGTGCACGCTAGCGCGTTTGGCGACTGATTTTGCACAGTCGAAGAGTATCCCGGTTGATGGTGCTTGCCTGAGCAGATCGGGAGTGGCCAAAAGGATGGCGAGCAGCAGGGACCATGAGGGAGTTTCCACATTAAGTCGCGCCAGTCCAAATGTGCTTGACGTAGAAGATTAAATTGGCGAACATCCAATCATTATTTTACGGTATTATTTCTACTCGCGTCAGTATAGAAGGCGAAAGTAATGAAATTGAATCTAAAATTTTTCGTATTCATTTGTTTTGTTGCGGTTCAGACCGTTCCGGGTCTTGCGGCGCCCAGAGAACCAATAAGTTGTGATACTCTTCATGTGAGGACATGTCGTGCGCCCGCTGAGATCGGCGGATTTTATCCCCATTGCTTCTGCAGTGTGCCACTTGGCGTAACGTTCCGTCCCATTAAGACGATCCCTCGGCAGATCTGTCAGCCTTGCCCGGATGGTTCAAGCCCAGCCGGGACACATTGCCTGTGCGTGTTCCTACGCTGACATCATTGCCGCGAGCAATGTCGAAGCGGTCACCATCGCGTCCGACATTTTCAGGTTATTTTCAAAGAAAATATTCCGGAGGTCTGACGCCTGCCAATCAGAATAACGGTGGGGTCGGTGTTGAGATGATTCACGGCCATGCAGTGATGGCGGGGTGGAGTCGGTCGAAGGGGCCGACCTTTCGCCCCGCATCCGTCTTAAAGCCCTGCATTCGTCTGCACCGATCATTGATCCGATCGCATCGCTCGATCTTCGATCTTGTCCAACACCGCTTCTGGCGCGACGTCGCGTTCCAACTCTTCCAACTCGGGTTGATCGCTCGTGTCGACGCCGAGATGCTTCGCGATGGCTTTGGTGAGTGTCAGAAGCCGTGTGACCTCATGCTCTGAAAGGAGGTTGATCTGCAGGTCGAGGTCGGCCCGTTTGTCGTCCAAAGCGGCCGCTCTATTCTGACTGATGAGAACGAAGGTCGACAAAAATATCGCTTCGACGGACGCCGCTGTCGCCAGGATCACGAAGGTCGGGTCCCAGGGTTTAAAACCGGGCACCAACCCGACATTCAGAAGGATCCAAAGTCCAAACAGAGCAAGATGGATGTAAACGAAAGCCATGCTTCCCGTGAAGTGTGTAATGGCTTCGGCAATCTTCTCCTGGGTGCTGGCCTTTCGTTCATCCGCTCTCCGGCGGTCTTGAAGAGCGTGAATATTACGGTTCAAGACCGATGCCAGAGTGGCGGGAACCGGGGGCGGTACCGTTGGTCCTTGGTTTGTTGCTTGGTTCATGTCGCTCTGCATGACAATCGCCTTTCAGAAAATCGATGCTGACGTCCACAAACGACGAGACGCGCGGGCCACTCCTTGTCGCGATCTTTCGCTCACGGATCTCGACTTGACCCCGACAGTGTCCGTGGCGTTGCCAACCTCCGAAATTGGAAATTGGCTCCCTGTTTCAAATGAAATATTCGACGGCCAGTGCAGAGGGATGCGAACTTGGGCTCAACCTGTGGACCGCAAAGCTGTCGCAAGTCAGCGCTCATCCCTGACTGCTCACCCTTGAGGAGTGCGGGTCGGACGGCGGATCGACGGCAATCCATCGGGCCTCGGCTGCCCATCTTCGGACCGACCTTTAAGCCTCATCGACCAGAGCAGGATCCGAAGACGGAGCTCCTCCTCCATCCTTGACAGACGGGAGGGCACTTTGGACCGCCGTAAGGCAATGATCTTTATAATTAATTTTGCCTCGCGTTAACCTTGCGTTAACTCTTCACCGAGGCGTGAGGTATGAGACGTGTCCGAAGCTCCAAATATTGCGACGATCGTGCTGCCGATTTCAGCGACCTACCGCGGCAAAAGCCGCGTTGGGCAGTATAGTGTCGTCGGTTGCGGGCCGGCCGCCATCGTCACGGCCAAATATCGCTTAAGCGAGAAGTCGCGACCTCAGGGCTGCCTTTCGCCTCAGCAGACGGCTCGCCTTCTTCTCAGCGATATCATCCGTAATTGCACCTATTAGACACCGCCAAGAAGGCGATACCGGTTTAGTCTTTCTCAACCGGGTTATCTTCCTTCAACGGCGTCGAGTCGACTGGCGCATGACTCCCGATGTCCCTCGATTGATTTTGTCGCGTTTGTTGTTCAGATTAAACGCGGCTGGAGCGACATCGATTCGATGTTAGGGGTATACCGTCACTACAGAGTGGCGTGGTAGTCTCGCGCGCCCTCCGTCGTCCCGTGTCGATCCGGGTCGCACGACGGGGCGCGTCACGCCACGACGCACTCTGTCGGAATAATGCGAGCCGCGTCGACCCGTCCCTTCCGACTCAGACGACGCCGTTGCCGCCTGTCGCGCCATAAATCTCGCCCGTGATGAAGCTTGCTTCTTGCGATGCGAGCAGCACGTAGACGGGAGCGAGTTCGACGGGCTGTCCCGGACGCCCCAGCGGAACCTCGGCACCGAATTTGGAGACCTTTTCCTGCGTTTGGCCGCCACTCGGCTGCAAAGCGGTCCAGAAGGGGCCGGGCGCCACGCCGTTGACGCGAATGCCCTTCTCGATCATCTGCTTGGCCAAAGCCTTGGTGAAGGCGACGATACCAGCCTTCGTGGTCGCGTAATCCAAAAGCGTCTCAGACGGACTGACGGCCTGAACTGAGGTCGTCGTGATGATCGCGGCGCCCGGAGCGAGATGCGGAACGGCCGCCTTCGCGATCCAGAACATCGCATAGAGATTGGTTTTCATCGTGAGGTCGAACTGCTCGGCCGTGATGTCGCCGATCTCTGGCTGCGAGACCTGCTTGGCCGCATTGATGACGAGAATATCCACCCCGCCTAACCCTTTGACCGTGTCGGACACAAGCGCTGAGCAAAACGCCTGATCGGTGATGTCGCCCGGAAGGGCGAGCGCCGTCCGGCCTTCCGCTTCGATCAGAGCCAGCACTTCCTTCGCGTCGGCCTCTTCGTTCGGCAGATACACGATCGCGACATCCGCGCCCTCACGCGCGAAAGCGATCGCTGCGGCGCGGCCGATGCCCGAATCGCCTCCGGTCACGAGAGCCTTTCGCCCCTTGAGGCGGCCATGGCCGACATAGCTCGTCTCGCCGTGATCGGGAGTTGGGTCCATTTTCGAGGCCAGTCCGGGAGCCGATTGTGGCTGCTTCGGAAAAGGCGGTTGCGGATATTGCGTGCGGGGATCCTGCATACGCAGGCGCTCGGCAGACTGATCGGTCATTTTACTTCTCCACGGCTCGGACTTGCTCAACACTTGCTGGGCGCCCTGGTTTCAAGGGTGCGGCATCGCGGTCGTTCAACGACACGGCCGCATGGATCAGGGAAAGGTGGCTCAGGCCCTGCGGGATGTTGCCGATGAAATTGCCGGTCTTCACATCCAGCATCTCGCTCATGATGCCGACGCTGGCCGGAAGCGCCGCAAGGGCTTGGTCCATCAAAGCGCGGGCTTCATCCCTCCGCCCCAGCGTCGCATAGGCTTCCACCAGCCAGAACGTGCAGGCCACAAAGCAACTTTCTTCGGCCTCGGCGCCGGAATAGCGGTAGAGCCAAGGACTTTGTTGTCCGAGCCAGGGCGTGTGGCTTAAGTCGCGGCGGATCGCGTCCAGCGTTGTGGACAAGCGCTCGGCGTTCGGAAATCCGAACCGAACCGCAAGAGCAATCGATGCATCGAGCCGCTCGCTGCCAGCAAAGAACGTATAGGCGGCCTTTTTCGATGACCAGCAATGGTCGTCGACCCAGGTGGCAATCCTGTCGCGTTCACGCGACCATCGTGGTGCGGATGTCGACGGCAGATGCCCCTTCTCGGCCAGTTCGACGGCTCGAGCCAAAGCTTGCCACGCACTGATCTTCGACATCGTGTAGTGCTGCAACTCCTGCAGCTCCCACAGACCGGAATCCTTGATCCGCCATCGCTCCGCACAATCATCGGCCAGTTCCGACAACACGAAGGCACTATGCTGATCGAGGATGTTGCCGCCAGCGACGAATTGCGAGGCGGCCTCGAAGATATCGCCATAGATGCCGTGCTGGTGCTGCTCGGACGCGATGTTGCCCACCACCACAGGTTGGGAGCCGCGGTAGCCGGGGATGTCGAGATGCCGGACGGGAGGTACCGACCCGCCATCGAGCCGATAGCAGACCTTGGCACCGGTTTCGCCAAGCCGGTGGATCAGCCATTGAAATGCGGCCTGGCTTTCGGGCAGCACGCCGAGGCGCAGAAACGCGTTCAGCGTATATCCTGCATCGCGCACCCAGGCATATCGATAGTCCCAGTTTTTCTCACCACCGACCCGTTCGGGCAGGGACGTCGTGGCGGCTGCCGCGATGGCGCCGGTCGGCGAAAACAGCAGAAGTTTCAGCGCCAGCGCGCTGCGGCGGACTGCTTCGCGGTAGGGGCCCTCATAGTGGAGGCCTTCGGCCCATTCGCGCCAGGCGCCGTGGCTCACCTCGATGCGGCGATCGATATCGGCCAAGGGCGGGACGGCGAGCGGCTGGTCTTCGCCGGCGATCACGGCAATGAGGGCTCGTTCGCCTTCGTGCAGCGTCCCCTCTGCGACGATGGTTCTGTCCTGCTCCTCGATGATGCGAAGATTGTCGGTCGTGCGGAACAGGCCGAGCACGGGTCCAACGTGGAAAATGCAGCCATTCGCGTTGGGTTGTAGCCACGGCGATACCGTGTCGCCGCGCGTGCCGAAGACGAGGCTGGCGCGCATCGTCACGGTGCCGGAGACGACCTCGATCCGTCTGGCAAGCTCGCACCAGGGCAGTCGTCCGGCCAAGGTGCTGTTCAAGGACTCGGTCAGCCGGACAACACCACGGGCTGTCGTGAAGGTCGTCTCCATGACGTTGCTGTCCCGACGATAATGGCGCGCGCTTTCGAACCGTTCCGTCGGGGCGACGGTGAAGTGCCCCCCGGCAAGGGGATCGAGAAGCGCATCGAGCAAAGGCGCCGAATCGATGTTCGGCACGCACCACCAGGTGATGGCCCCATTGGGTGCGACGATCGAAATCGACCGTCCATCGCCCAGTGCCGCATAGTCTTGCAAGTCGAAGGCTTGCCGTTCCTGGCTCGGCGACAGGTCGGCGAGCGTCAGGGTTGCGTGATCTTGCCCCGTGTTTTGGATGTCGCGCGATCCGTCGCGTCGCCCGTCGTCATCTCGTTTCATGATCGATCTTTCGGATTGACGAGGCAGGCCTTCAGCCATTGAGCACACAGTTAAGCCCGCGTGCCGCATTGGCTTCGCCGTCGGCGGACGAGTTGGCCGCCAAGCGCGGCAACTTTCGTGTGTGTTAGGGCTTGCGGCTCAGAAAGGCGTCTGCCGTTCTCAAGCTCAAGGCCATGATGGTCAGCGCCGGATTGGCCGCGAGCGAGGTTGGAAAAATCGAATTGTCACAGATCCACAGGTTCGGGACATCGAAGCTGCGGCCGAACGGGTCGCAAACGGCCTCGTCTCCGCTCCGGCCCATGCGGCACGTGCCGATGGTGTGGGCGGACCGTTGTGCCGAGAAGACATTCCGCGCGCCCGCCGCCTCCCAAACGCGCGTCATCATCGCGGTCGCGTGTCGATCCATGGCTGTTTCATTCGCCCCATAGCCGAAGGTGATCCGGGCTTTTGGCACCCCGATCGCATCCACCTCATCCGACAGATCGAGGCGGTTGTCGGGGTGGGGGAGGCATTCGCCATTGATGCCGATCCCAGCCACGTGATTGTAGCGGTCGATCGTGTCGACCAGCCGTTGACCCCACAAGCCGCAACCGCGAACCAGTAGATTGGCCCAGGTCATCGGCATGGAACCGAGGCTCTGGACGAGGTAGCCGCCGGCAAAGTCGGCATCGGCGGGGCGCATGAAATCTTCGGTGATGAGCGAGGACGGATAACCCTTGTTGGGCCGTGTTTCCTGCTCGAATGTTCCCCACACTTGCGTGGCGACATGCGCCATGTAGTTGCGGCCGACCTGACCGGACGAGTTCGCCACGTCGAGATGCAACAAGAGACGCGGCGTTTCGATCGCGCCGGCACAAAGCAACACCGCCGCGCATCGCTGGCGACGGTCGATCCCGTCCTTGCGATAAACGACGGCGGTGACTCGGCCCTCCGCGTCGCGCTCAATCCCATGCGCGGTGCTGTCAGGCCGGATCTCGGCGCCCGCCAGCACGGCACGCGGCAGATAGGTCACGTCCATGCTGGTTTTGGCGCCATTGAAGCAACCCTGGTGGCACGCGCCGCAATTGACGCAGGCGTTACGGGGCGTCGCGCCCGGCATGCGATAAGGCTGCGAGACGACGGCAGCGGGCGCATCCGCGGTGCGATAGCCCAACGCCTCGCAACCCCGTGCCATGATGGCGGCGGGTGCATTGCGCGGAACGGGCGGCAGCGGATACCGGCGCCCGGCATCCCACGGGTAGGGTGTCGGCCCCGAAACCCCGATGAACGCCTCCACCGCCTCATAATAGGGCCGCAACTCGTCGAGCGTCAGCGGCCAATCCGCGCCGACGCCGCTCTCGCGTCGGAGGGTGAGGTCGCGCGCATCCGCGCGCGGCACGAAAGCGCCCCAATGCAGCGTCGATCCGCCCACCCCGATGCCGCTGTTGTTGCCGCCAAAGGCCTCCGGCATCGGCCCCCCGCTGAGCCGCTCGCCGGTCCAGTAAAGATCGCTGGCTGCGGTCTCGTCAGGCGTGAATGTGTTTGGGTCACGATTGTGACCCGCCTCCAAGGCGACGACACGCAGGCCCGCTTCCGCCAGCTTGGCCAGCAGGGGCGCGCCGCCGGCACCGGTTCCAATCACCACGGCGTCGACCACATCCGCGTCGGCGTAGCTCTTCATCGCATGGAGGTTCATGGCTGCGTCTTCGCCTTGGAAAGAGGTTCCCACGGCTCGCGTTCACCGAGGCCGACATGGACGAAACCGGCGGGCCCCGCGCCATCGCCCCGATTGGCGATGCCGCTGTAGCCAAGACGGTCCTGAGTCGCCGGGTGGGCGACATACATCTGGGTGGCGGCCGCGCAGAGATCCTCGAACCAGCGCTTCATCTGCTGCGGAGACAGACTTGTCTCAGGACCCGTCGTGCCTGACCGAGCATTTGCAATGTCGCCCAGCAAAGTGTCTCGCTGCTTGGGAGACAGCGCGGCGAAGCCCCCTCGGTCCAACGAGCAGGCCGCGTGGTCGAGGATCCGCAGCCCACGACGAAGCGCCTCGGCATCCGCAGGCAGGTCGGCGAACCGCCAACCGTCCCCTGAAGCGGTCGCCATCGCGTCGATCATGCGTGCCGCAAGATCGATCTGCCGCTCGCCCTGTTGCGGGACCACCCGCTCGACGACCAGCCGAAGCAGCGCCATCGCTGGGGCGTCCAACACGTCCGGATGGGGCGCAACGGTCTCGAGCCGGTCGAGCAGGACCTGCCGCGTTCGCTCGTTCACGCGCGGCGACCGGATGAGAGCGCGATACTGCGCGTCGGGACGGGGTTCCCCATGAGGCTGGGACGCCAGAACGTCTAGGATGCAATCAGCAACCGCATCGGGGCATTCGAGCGGCAGCAGATGGCCTGCCCTCGGCAGCACCGTCATCTGAACGGCGCGGAAATGGGGCACCATCATGGTGGTCTGCGCGTCGGCGCCGAGCCCCTCGTCCGTCTCGCCAGCAAGGATCAGGGCCGGCGTATCCAGCGTTCCAATGCGGGCAGACCAGTCTTCGCGACTGCCGTCCTCGAGCCAGGCCAACCAAGCGGCGTGTCGCGTTCGCAGGACATCGGCGATGGCTCCATCCTGGAGCGTATCAGGTAGAGCATCGCCGACATTGGCTTTGATGTACCGGACCGCATCGGCCCGATTTTCAGCTTCGTTGCCGCGGAACCAGCCTAACATCTCCTGCCGTTTCGCATCGTCCATCGGCTCCGGTCCGGGCGGCGAGCCCGCCATGAGAACGAGGTGCGAGAGGCCCGCGAGCCCCGCGGCGCCATCCTCGGACATCCGCGCGATCGCGCATGCCACTTTGCCGCCCATACTATGCCCGGCGAGCATCCATCGACCGGGCGCGTGCTCTCGAATGCGGCCCGCCACATAAGCGGCCATGGCGTCGACCGTGTAGCCGGAAACGTCGGCGGCATCGCCGAACCCCGGAAGGTCGATGGGGATCACGTTCACACGGCCAGCCAAACGATGAACCAACGGCTGCCATTCGCGCGCACTGCCGCCCAGAAAATGCAACGCGAACATCGTGAGGGTATCGGGCTTCTGGTCGGAGATCTCCGATCGGCCTGCCATGATGTCTCCGGATAAGGGAAAGTGATGCGAAAGCAGCCCGACGCCGCCGCGGCTTGCGGAGGGCACAACGCGGAGACCGCCTCGGAGTTCGCTGTGGCGTTGTCGCACGCGAGCGGTCACGCGCATCGACGCGATGATGCGGGTTGCTGCCCCCGCATGTGCGTGGGCAGCGTGTTTCCTCAGGTCACGGGGCCGCCGACATCGCTATCTCGGCCTTAGTCCCGCGACGCGACTGCGCTGCCTCCAAAGACGACATGCTGCCGCCCCGACGGCGTGAATAGACCATAGATCATGGGCGCCTCGGGTTTGCTGGCGGCGTCGAGAATGGCGATCTGGTCGATCGGGAGCCGAAGCTCCGTGGCGGCGATGTTGTCGTGTAATTGCGACACCCGACTCACGCCCATCAGCGCCGTATCGACGCCCGTCCGCGACAGAACCCAAGCCAGCGCCACGCGCGCCGGGGTTTCGCCCATCGTCTCCGCCACGCCGCGCAGAGCCTCGACGATGCGCCAGTTCCGGTCGGTGAACAGCGTGTCGCCAAACGGGTTTGCCCCGTCGAGCCGCTTGTCGCCGTCCGGCCGCACCGCGCCAGTGCCGGCGTCGCTCGGGAGGCCCGATGCACGCGGCGCGCTCGCTTCCACCGTCGCGCGATCATATTTGCCGGTCAGCAGACCGTAGGCAAGCGGGCTCCACGGCATCAGTCCCATCCCCATGTCGCGCGCGAGCGGCAGTTGTTCCGCCTCAATCTCGCGGCTGACCAACGAATAGAAATATTGCAGGGCAATCGGTCCGGGCAGGCCGCGTACCGAGGCTAGGGTCGCGACCTTGGCGACATACCACGCGGGCGCGTTGGACATGCCCCAATAGCGGATCTTACCGGCCCGAACGAGGGCCGCCATCGTCTCCAGCAATTCCTCGGCCGGCGTCACCGAGTCCCAGACATGGACCCAGTAGAGATCGATGTAGTCGGTCCTCAGCCGGCGCAGCGAACCCTCTAGGGCAGCATAGACATGTTTGGCGCCGTTGCCGCCCATATGAGGACCCTTTCCGGCAGCGAAACCGGATTTGGTCGCGACCACGAGATTGTCGCGAAGGCGGCGATCCGCGATCATGTCGCCCAGCATCTCTTCGCTTCGACCGCCCGCATAGACGTCCGCGGTGTCGACCATGTTGCCGCCCGCCTCGATATAGGCATCGAACACCGCCGCGGCGGCCGGTCGATCCATGCCCCAGCGTGCAACCCCGAACGTCATCGTTCCCAGCGAGAGCGGGCTGACGATCAAGCCGGAACGACCCAAAGTCCGATACTGAGCAAGCGACATTATTATCTGTTCCATAGTGGACACTATGGAACAATCCGTACAGCATGGCCGAGCGCAGTCAACCGTTATATATCGATCACTATGGAACAGCATAAACCGCAGCCGAGCCGCCGCATCGGCCGGCCCCTCTCGTTTGATCGTGATGCGGCCTTGGCCGTGGCGATGCGGCTCTTCTGGCAGCATGGCTTCGAGGCGACCTCGACGGCGGAGCTCACCAAAGCCATGGGGATTTCGCCGCCGAGCCTCTACACGGCATTCGGCGACAAGCGGGGCTTATTCCGAGAGGCTGTCGATCTCTATCTGGGTGGGATCGACACCACCATCCGGACCATCGACGAGGCCTCAAACGCTTATGCGGCCGCGCATGATCTGCTGACCGCCGCCGCCATCGGCGACACCAGGGATCAGACCCCGGCGGGGTGCCTACTCGCCAGTTCGATCGTGACCGCATCGACCGGTGCTGCCGACATTCGCGAGGAATTGGCGGTGCTCCGGCGCAGCATCGAAACGGCGCTGCGGACGCGGATCGAGCGCGATATAAAAGACGGCCTCATGCCGGCCACATGTGATGCCGAAGCGCTGGCAGGCCACATCATGGCGGTGGTTCAGGGCATGTCGACGCTTGCGAAGGACGGCGCCGGTCGCGACAAGCTGCTCCGAATCGTGGAAGCCGCCCTGAAGGGTTGGCCGACGCCCGTCTAGCGCCCGTTAGCCAAGCGATGCATGTCGCTCGTTCGCGCGAATGGGCGTCATCCAACCCATGGCTCGATGACTTTGTTCATCTTAGCTCAGAGGGCAGGTTGATTGTGACAATCATATAACAGACGGTCGGAAACCGGACTTAATGGAGAACACGATCTTATGTCGTTTACGCATCCCCTCGCTCGAAATGCAAAGGTTTGGCCCACAAGCGGAGTATACGGCCAGAGCCGGCGCCTTTTGGTGATCGTTACGACCCTCGATCTCGATCCCGAGAGCAAGAAGCACAAGACCGATAAGGTCGGACGTTTATCGGATGCTGCGAAAGAGTGGCTGTCGTTCAACCAGAACGAGGCAGACGATTTCATCATGATCAACCGCGCCAAAGACTGGTAAAGCCCGGCTGCGTCGGCGCTTCTCGAGATAATGGCCGACACGCGTTTTAGCGTCGAATAAGACCTCGACGCGCAACGTCGATGTGCGTTGCACGCCTTAAAAGCGGGTCGCGCCCGTCAGCTGCCCGGAAGCCAAACGGTCATTCCGGGCTCCAGCGGCGGATTGCTGGTCCCGACCGGCTCGAGCCGCAGCCCGAAGCTGTTGAGATCGTGATCTCCGACCGCGCGGGCCGCCCGCCACGTGGCAAATTCTCCGAGCGGCTTCAGCTCCGTCACGCGAGCATCGACCTGGCGTCCGTCGGCGGTCGCCAGAGCCAACCGGTGTCCGATCGTCGATCCGCGCAGCATGTCCTCGCGCAGCGTGAACGCGAACCAGGGCTCCCCATCGACCACCATCGTCATGACGGGTTTGCCGGGAGCCATGATCTCGCCGATCTCGGCGACTTGAACGCCGATCATGCCATCGGCCGGCGCCCGCAACGTCACCTTGTCGAGCCGGGCTTGAAGATCGTCGAGAGCCGCATGGGATAGCGCGACTTTGGCAATAGCCAAGGCGCGCTCCTGGTCCACGGGTCCGGCTTTCGCGGCTGCATATTGGTTCTTTTTGACATCGACATCGGCCTGCGCTTTTGCGAGCGACGCCATACTCTCGTCGAGTTTCTGCCGGCTGAGGAAGCTGTTCGACGAGAGCGTCACGGCACGGACGTTCTGTTGCTGCGCCAGAAGCAGATTGGCCTCTGCGGTCGCAAGCGCCTGAGCCAGAATGGCGACTTGCTCGGGACGCGTGCCCGACAGCACCCGCGCTCGATCGGCCTCTGCGCTTGCGGCTGCGGCGCGGGCCTCGCCAACCGCCGCCACGAGATCGGGGTTGTCGATCACGGCCACCACGTCGCCGCGATGGACGTGTTGACCCGGCGCGACAGCGATGGAGCCCAGCCGCCCCGAGACTTCGGGCGCGATGCGGATTTCGGTCTGGCGCACCATGCCGGGGATCGCTCGTGCCACCGGGGGCTGTCGTTTGGACCAGGCGAATGTCGCGGCCGCGATCCCGGCCACGACGACGAGCCCCACAAGCACGACGCGCGACGGCTTAGTGGTCATCGATCAGGCTCCCTGCTGTTGCGAGCCGTGCGCTTGCGACGGCGAGGAGCGCGTAGACGCCCGTCAGGATCCAAAGGGTCATCCACTCGCGCGATACATCGGCGACGCTGGCGCCCATTTGATTAATCCGCACCAAGGCATCGATGCCGGACGTGCTGGGGAAGATGACGCTCATCGTCTTGAGGAGCGGCGGAATGGCTTCGACCGGCCACGCGACACCCACGAGAAAGAACAACGGCAAGCTGATGGCGATCAGCAGGAGAACCGCTGTTTCGCGCCGCTTGGCCCAGGCCCCCGCAAACTGACCGAGGAAGCTCACCGACAGCAGGAACGGGATGAGCACGATGGACAGATCGACCACGTGTTCGGTTGCCGAGAAGCCATAGATCCGTGGCAGCACAACGAGATACAGCGCGCATCCGGGCAAGGTCAGCATCATATGAGCGAGGCCCTGGCCCAAAACGGCCGCGACCGCGCCGCGGCGGCGCCGTTCGCGCGGGCCACCCGTCTCGAACGCGACGCCGCCGAGGGTGGCCGACCCAAGCAGCAGGGTTTGTTGCAGGATCAGCACGAAGGCGGCCGGGACGATGTAGCTGCCGTAACCGCCGGTGGGATTGAACAAGGGCTGGTTGAGGATCTCGACAGGTGAGCTTTGCGACAAGGACGCTCTGTAGAGACTGCCATCGGGTCGCGCGCCGCGAGAGATGACGTCCGCCGTCACGGACCCGACGGATTCGACGATGCCCTGCAATGTCCGGCTATAGAGGAGAAAATAAGCCGAATCGACGAAAGCCGGCAGCCGCGCCTTGTTGCCTTTCAGAACCTCGCGTTCGGTGCCGGCCGGAATATCGACGATGCCGAAGACCTCGCGTCGGGCCAATGCCATTTGGGCTGCGGCAAGCGTGGCCGGCCGGATCGCGACCTCGAGCGCCTCATCCGCATTCAGCGTCTGCACGATGGTCCGACTGAGAGGCGTGGAATCGTCGTCGACCACCGCGATGGGGACGCCGCGAATGAGTTCGCCGAGATAGGGCTGCGGATAGAGGACGCCGTAGAGCAGCGGTCCCAGCACCATCAGGCCGAAGGCTCCACGGTCGCGGAGCACGCGGCCGTATTCGCTCGCGAAGGCATGGACGATGCCCAGACGCCCGCGGCTGTGGGGCGGGGGAGACGGTGCCGGCTCGGGCAGCGGGTTCCGGGCGATTGCGCGGAGCCGAAGCCATGCGAGACAAAAGAAGGCTGTCGCCAAGCCGCCGAGAAACATGAACGGCCGGGCCGAATCCGCGACGGGCACGCCGCGCGCGGCCTGATCGAAGAGGATCTGGATATACCACCGGAGCGGCAGCATCGCGCCCCAGGCCTGACCGAAGGCGTTCATGGCCAAAACCGGAAAGCCGACCCCGGCAAAGCCGAAGGCAGGCGAACAGACGATGCCGGTCAGCGTCAGTCCGTTGGCAAGATTGCGGGTCAGTACCTGAAACAGCGCCCCCATCGACAGATAGGCGACGATCAGCAAGCAGGCTGCGGCGCCGACCAGGATGGGGTCGCCTCGAAACGGTACCTGATAGAGGCCGTGAATGATGCCGAGCCCAATCGTCATTTGAACAGCGAAGATGCCGCAATACGGCAAAAGCTTTCCCACAAGCGCAGCCAGTGGCGTTCCCCCGACATCGAGCCAATCGCGAAGATCGCGGCGCCGAAACTCCGATCCGATGGCGTAGCCGCCCGTGATGGCCATGACGACGTGAAGCACGGTCGGCAGAATGGCGCGAAGCAGAAACTGGACATAGTTGAAGGCGGGATTGGTCAGGACATATTGCTCGACCACGAGCGGTCCGGGGCTGGTCGTCTTGGAGTGAGGGAACGTCGGCAAGGCCGCGACGGCTGCCGCCAACGCCGCTTGCAAAGAGCTGGATGCCGCGTTGCCCGGCGTGAAATACTGCTTGTTGTAGAAGATGACGACCTGCGGGCGGCGTCCCGCCGTCATGTCCCGCTCAAGATCCTGGGGAATATAGACCGTCGCGATCGCGGCGCCGGATCTGACGGCGTGCATGGCCCCGCTGAGATCCGACGAGCGCTGGGCGACGCTCACGCCGGGGGCGCCGTTGATGGCCTGGACCAGCGTGAGGGAGGTTGGTGTCTGGTCCTGATCGACGATGTCGACCCGGAGGTCGCGGATGACGGCGTCGCTGAAGGTTGCGGCAAGAAGCGCGAACGCCATCAACGGGATCCACAGGACCAGCAGCATGGCCACGGTGTCGTGCCTGATCCAGCGCACCTCCCGCGCCGCGGCCGCAACGACGCCGGGCCGGGCGGGCATCGGGTCCGCCACGCTGCCCGGCCGAGCGATCAACGGGACGCGCTCCATGCCGCATAGGCGCTCATGCCAGGACGGAGGTCGGCAATCGGAGCCGTCGGGTAGGCTCGAACCTCAAATGTTCGAAGATCGAAGTCGCCGGTGGCCCGGGTGGCCCGCCAACCGGCATATTCACCCCGGGTCGCAATGGTGCGGATCGCCACGGTGATCTGCCGATCTCCGAGGGCCGGGATCTTGACGTCGAAGCGATCGCCGATCTTCAAGCCCTTGATGAGATCTTCGCGCAGGTCGAACCGGAGCCAGACATCGCTCAAATCAATGAGGGAGAGGAGCGGGACCCCAGGTGAGACGTATTCGCCGCGTTCCGCGCCGATTTGATAGACCTGCGATGCGATCGGCGCCGTCACGGTCATCTCGTCGACTTGCGCCTGTAGTGTCGCGAGCGCGGCGTCGGCCTTGGCGACGCTGGCTCGGGCAACCCCGCGTTCCTCGGGCGTGTAACCGGCCACCGCCTCGTCATAAGCGAATTTCGCCTGTTGGACGGCTCGTTGCGAGACATCGAGGCTCGCCGTCGCTTCGTCGAGTTTCTGGATCGGGGCGAAGTCGCGCTGGGTGAGTTGCTGCGTGCGGCCAAACGTTTGCTGATTGAGTTTGGCGTCGGCTTCCGCGGCCGCGAGAGCCGCCTTCCTGGCCGCCACGACTTCGGCCCGTGTGCCGACCAGAATGCGGGCGAGGTCGGCGCTCGCGACAGCCTTGGCGGATTGTGCCTCGCGAAGCTTGGCCAGCAACTCCGGATTGTCGATCGCGACGAGAAGCTGCCCCGCCGTAACGGTGTCGCCGCGTTCGACCGGCCGTTGACCGACGCGACCATCGACACGCGCCGCGATGTCGATCCGGGTTGCGTCGGCTTCGCCCTGGACCAGCAGGGGCTGCGGTTGAACGAGATACCAGAGCGAGAGCCCGACGATCGTGGCGACAGCGAGCGTGACGATCAGGGCTGCCGCAAGCGGCGGTTTCTGCCTTGGGCCGAGGCTTGATGGCGGCGACATGGGCGCCATCCTCGTCTCCGGTGTCTCGAGGCTCACGCTGGCAATCCTACAAGAGAGGCTTGTTGCTGCCGGCACACCCTGACGATGAGATAGGCCGCAGACGGTTCTTTTCCCCACAGGACAAGGCTGACGATCATCCGTCCGCAGCCTCCCTCACGATCGCCTTGATCCATCATGATCTCGTGACTTGCTGTGATCGAGAGAAAGGATCGCGCAGAGATCTGCATCGATGTGATCTTCTACTAGCATCGTTGCCGGCGGCCATAAAGTTGTGAAATTGATTCATGGTCGACATGACCAATCGTCATCATGCTTCAAATCTAAAATCACCGAGCGGAAGATTGACCTCACGACCGATCGTCGTGGCATAGGTGTGGGGTCTGCTGCACAACCGAACGGCGTCGCATGTCCGTCCAGAAGATCGACCTCAACCTGTTCCGCGTCTTCGATGCCGTGATGCGCCACCGCAGTGTCAGCGATGCGGGGCGGGAACTCGGCGTGAGTGCGTCGGCTGTCAGTCATGCGCTGGCTCGGCTTCGGCTGGCGCTGGGCGATGATCTGTTCGTCTCTGGCACGGCCGGAATGGAACCGACCGCACGGGCGCTCGACCTGTTGCCCAGCATCAGCGATGGCTTGGGGCGGTTCGCTGCGGCTGTCGCCGACGCGCCCTTCACCCCCACTGAGACGACCCGAACGTTCCGGATCGCCGCCACCGATTATGCCGCCGTCACGGTGCTTCCAAGCCTGGTCGGCCGCTTGGCCTCGATCGCTCCGGACGCGAACCTCCGCATCGTGCCCTCGAACCGCGTCGACGTCGTTCAATTGCTCGACAGCGGCCGGGTCGATCTCGTCCTCGGCTGGTTCGGTGAACTGCCCGATCGCATCAATCGCTCGACGATCCTGATCGAACACGAAGCGATCGTGGTCCGCGCTGGTCACCCGCTGACAGCCGAAAACGTGACGATGGCGCGCGTGTTCGCCTTCCCGCATATCGTCGTCGAATTGACCGGGACCGAGGACCAGGCCGTCGACGGCTTCCTCGACGAGCGAGGGGTTGCGCGGCGCGTCTGGATCGAGCGGATCCTGATCGAGCGGGAAAGCCAGGGTCCGGTCGCCCGCGTCGCGGTTTCGGTTCCGCATTATGCCGCCGTGCCGCCCATGCTGGCCGTGACCGATATGGTCGCGACCCTGCCGCGCCGCCTCGCGCTCCAGGCCGTGCGACAAGGTTTACTCGTCGTGCTCGACCTGCCTCACGAACCGCTTGCCGTTTCGGTCGAGTCGATCCGCCACCAACGCTCGAGCAGCGACGCGGGCCTGTTGTGGCTCGAGACGACGATGCGCGACATGATGCAAGAACCGGCGGTTAAGACCCTGCGGTGAAGACCCTGCGGTGAAAGATCTGGCGGTGAAAGACCCGGCGGATCTCGCATCGAAGTCGCCGCACCGATCTTACGGCGCTTGATTGGCCCGCGCAGCAGCGTCTTGTGCTTCAGCCTGCGAGCGCCGCCAGGGCTAGCAACGCGAAATCAGCCGCGCTAGACCACGCCGATGCAGAGGACGCGCACCGCACATCGCTGGCTCGAACGGCGTAAGACAAGCCTTTCTCCGAGGCGGACCGTTGCGGCGATCGGCGTACGGTCGGGCCGGACTATTCGTCGCGCTTAGGCGTCGTACACGCTCCCAAGATGAGAGATATTCAGCAATGCGGCGAAACATCATCGCGACCGTGTCGTTCGGACCGATCAGGTTCAGAATGGAAATGTTCGAGAATGATTGGGGCCCCGAAGATCCGATTTTGAACGATGCTCTCAACGCGTCTTTTGATGAAAATGTCTCGCTTGCCTGGTGGATGTATTTCGCGAGGACTGCAGCGGATCCGGGTGTTTTCATCGATGTCGGAGCGTATTCCGGGCTTTATTCGCTGATCATTCCCAAGGTGAGACAAGATCACAGAGTTGTGGCCATGGAGCCATCGTCGATTACCTACGGACGACTTGTCAGAAATCTACAGCTCAATATTCTCGATCCCGATATTCTGGCCGCGAACATTGCCGCTTGGAACACGGACGAGCAGATTACGTTCAAGCATCCATTCGGCATTTATACGATGTGTCCGGGCGAAAGCGCTCTCGGCTTCGCGAAAGTCGATCATACCGTGTCGGCCCGGGCGATCCCGTTGGATAGCCTGGTGTCGCAGCGAAGCGACCTGAAAGACTATGTCGATTCAGCCTCGTACGACTTCATGCCGGCCCGCAATGTCATTGCGGTCAAGATCGATGTCGAAGGCGTCGAGCCGCGCGTGATACAGGGCGCTATGACGCTTATCGAGCAGCATCGTCCCTTCATCATCTGCGAGGCTTTGAACGAACCGGCCAAACAGGCGCTTCGCGCGCTGTTGTTGCCCTTGCGCTATAGCGTGATCGACGTCGACAACGAGCTCAACCTCATCTTCATACCGACCGAGAAGTTTGAGGCTAGTCGGTCTGGCTTTGCGGATTGGTCCGCGACCCTGCCGACGCCCCTGGTGTTGACGGCTCAGCCTGAGATGTGCATGCGGGTGGACCCGCTCCCGTAGAAAGCGCTTCGTTGGGTGCCTCGGACATCGGCAAAGGCTGCCCGGACGGTCGAGCAGGCCCATGTTCAAATCCGCGCCGAGATGATCTGCGACGTCGGTCTTGCTTGACGATGCTAACCCGTCCCGATCGAACCTATGCCCCGGCCACCAGCGTATCGATCCGAAGCGGCAAATCGCGGACGCGCTGCCCCGTTGCATGGAACACCGCGTTAGCAACCGCGGCCGAGGTGCCCACGATGCCAATCTCGCCAATGCCCTTGATGCCGAGCGGATTGATCGCGCTATCTTCTTCCGGCACCATGATGACCTGAACGTCGATCACATCGGCATTCACCGGCACCAGATAATCGGCGAGATTGGTGTTCAGGTAGCGAGCCGCATTGGTGTCGATCTCCGTCTGCTCGTGGAGGGCTGAGCCGATCCCCCAGATCATGCCGCCCATATACTGGCTGTGGGCCGTCCGCGTGTTCATGATGTGGCCCGACGCAAAGGCTCCCACGATGCGTGGCACGCGGATTTCCCGTGTGCGTGCATGGACCCGTACCTCGACAAACTGCGCCCCGAAGGCAAACTGGATGCGATCGGCCAGCTTCGCGCCGCCCGTCGGCTGCGCCGCGCCCCGATAGAGCATCTGTACGGCGCCCTTGGGTGCGCCATGCGGTGTCCACTCGGCATATTCCTGCAAGGACCCCATGCCGCGATCCTTCAGGGCTGCGACGAGATCGGTGACCGGTGTCGGCCCATCGCTCAGTTTCGCGCGGATCGCGTCGCATGCTTGCGCCACGACCGAGCAGACGCTCGCGGTCGAGATCGAGCCACCTGCCACGGGCGCCGGAGGCAGAATGGTGTCGCCGAGCAGGACCGATATCTTCTCATACGGCAAACCGAGCCGTTCGGCCGCCGTCTGGGCCACAACGGTGTAGATGCCGTTCCCGATCTCATGGCTTGCGGTTTCGACACGTGCGGTCCCATCCGGAAACAGGCTGACGCGGGCGGTCGCCGCAGCCATTTGGGTCGGATAAGCAGAGGTCGCGCAGCCATAGCCGATCAACCAATCGCCATCTCGCATCGAACCGGGCTGCGGCGTCCGTTTTGACCAGCCGAACGCTTCAGCGGCCTGATCGAAGCAGGGCATTAAGGTCCGGCTCGTGTAGGGAAGCCCCTTGATCGGCTCATGTTGCGTATCGTTGATCCGGCGCAATTCGACCGGATCCATCTTCAACGCCACGGCGAGTTCGTCCATTGCGCTTTCGAGTGCGAAGAAATAAGGCGTCTCGGCCGGTGCACGCATGAAGCCGGGTGTCGATCGGTCCGCCCGCACGATCGTGACGTTGCTGGCGATGTTGGGGCAGGCATACATGCGGGTCGAGGCATCCGTCCCGGCCACCGCGTAAGGATCATGCCGCGACGTGACCTCGAAGCCATCATGGCTGAGCGCCTGCAACTTTCCATCACGGTCGGCGCCGAGCTTGATCCGATGCTTGGTTTCGGCCCGATAAGTCGCGATCGTAAATCCCTGATCCCGCGTCGCGACGAGCTTGACCGGACGGCCGAGCTTTCGCGCCGCAATCGCGACGATCGCCGTGCGCTGTGTCAAACCGCCCTTCGACCCGAATGCGCCACCGATATAGGGGCTGATGACCCGAACCTGACTGGCATCGATACCGAGTTGTGCCGCAAGGCCGTTTTTGATTCCGTAGACATTCTGGCTCGGTTCATGGACCGTCAGTTGCGAACCGTTCCAGGAGCATTGGGTCGCGAAAAGCTCGATCGGATTGTGATGCTGGGTCGGGGTCGAATAGGCGACGTCGACCGTGACCGGCGCGGCCGCATAAGCGGTCGCGAAATCTCCGACTTTTGGGTCATCGTGCTTCTTGTTCTGGCTCGCCAGCTCCTGGTCGACCGCGCCCTTCGAGTCGAAAGTGGAGGAGGGCGGGGCAATCTCATAAGTCACGACGACGCGATGGGCGGCATCGCGCGCGACCTCGTAGCTGTTGGCCAGCACCATGGCGATCGTCTGGCCGCCATAGGCGATTTCGGCCGAGGCGAGCGGCACCACCGTATTCGACGCCGGACCGCCATCGGTGAAGAATTTTACGGGCTTGATGGCGTCGCCGATCGTCTCGTGGGTCAGAATATCGAGCACGCCCGGTAGGGCGAGGGCGGCCTTGAGATCGAAGGACGCGATGCGTCCTTTGGCGATCGTGCTACTGACGAGATAGGCGTGAGCGACGTCGGGCAGACCGACATCGGACGCGTAGAGCGCCGACCCCGTGACTTTGGCGCGGGCGTCATAGCGCGGGACGGGTTGGCCCATATTGGCCTTCGGGGCGGGTGCTGCTGCATCGACCATCATCAACCCTCCAGCGTCGCGGCTTGAAGCAGCGCGCGCACCACGGTCTTCTGACCGAGCGCAACTTTGTAGGCATTATGCTCCCGCGGGGCCGCGCCCGCAAAAGCGATTCTGGCCGCATTGGTTGCGGCATTCTCATCGAGGGGCTTGCCGATCAACGCGGCTTCGGCCTCCTTGGCGCGCCACGGCACCGTCGCCACGCCACCAAGCGCGATGCGGGCATGCCGAACCACACCCTGATCGAGATCCAAAGCGACAGCCGCTGACGCCAGCGCATATTCGTAGGACTGACGGTCACGGATCTTCAGATAAAGTGATCGTCGGGTCCAGGGACCAGCCGGAACCGACAAGCCTGTGATCAAGTCGCCGGGCGCCAAGGTCGTTTCCACATTCGGTGTCGATCCCGGCTCGCGATGGAGCCCGCTGAACGCGATCGTCCGGCTGCCCTTCGGACCGACGATATCGACCGTCGCATCGAGCGCGATCAGGGCCTGGGCAAAATCGCCATGGTAGGTCGCGATACAATCCGGACTGGTGCCAAGGATCGCGTTCTGACGGTTCACCCCTTGCAGCGCGGCGCAACCCGAACCCGGATCACGCTTGTTGCACGCCGTCCACGACGGATCGCGAAAATAGTTACAACGGGTGCGCTGCAACACATTGCCGCCGAGCGTCGCCATATTCCGAAGCTGGGCGCTTGCCGCAAGCGTCAGGCTTTGGGCGAGGACCGGATAAGCCTTGATGATGGCGGGGTGGTCCGCCGCGGCCGACATCTTGACCAGGGCTCCAAGCTTCAAGCCTGCTTCGGTCACCTCGATAGCGAAATGGCTTTGATCCAGACCGGTGATGTCGACGACCCGCGCCGGTTGCATCACGTCGAGCTTCATCAGATCGAGCAGGGTGGTGCCGCCAGCGATATATTCGGCTGGAAAACGGCCCTGGACAAGCGCGCCGGCCAGATCCGCTTCGGCCGCTTTCGGAGCGCGATAGGCTTGGGTCGCAGCATCGGTCGAGGTCGCGCGAGCGTAGGTGAAGGGGCGCATGGGATCAGCCCTCCATCGTGGTTTTGGCCTGACGAACGGCCGCGACGATATTGGGGTAGGCCGCGCAGCGACAAAGATTGCCGCTCATATATTCGCGGATGGCATCGTCGTTGTCGGCATGGCCTTCCTTGATACAACCGATCGCCGACATGATCTGGCCGGGTGTACAATACCCGCATTGGAAAGCGTCATGATCGACGAAGGCCTGCTGCATCGGATGCAGCGGCCCATCCGCGCACGTGAGCCCTTCGATCGTGGTGATCTCCTTGCCTTGCGCCGCGACCGCCAGGGTAAGGCAGCCAAGCGCCCGCTGACCATCGAGCAGCACGGTGCAGGCACCGCATTGTCCATGATCGCAGCCCTTCTTCGAGCCCGTCAGACCGATATGGTCGCGCAGCGCATCGAGCACGGTCGTCCGCACATCAAGGCCTAAGCGATACACTTCGCCATTGACCGAGAGATGGACGTCAAGGGGCGCTTGCGGATCGGCGAAAGGAACCGGCTGGGCCTGGGCCTTTGCGGCTCCGGCGCCAACGAGGGGAATCGCCGCAGTCGATACCGTTGCGCCCAGAAAATGTCGTCGGCTCACCGACACGGAAGGCGTGTCGTCATGGTCTGTCGGCATGGTTGCCTCCGCAAGTGCCTCGAACGATCGAAACGGATCACGATCCGGAACGAGCAGGCGCATGTCACCTGCTGTCGCTCGAACAACCCTCAGCTCTTTGGAGTGTTTCCAACCAACCTGCGTTTTAACGCGGTCCGGTCACTCGGTCGCATGCGCGGGATCGTGTGCACTCGACTCGTCGACGTGGTGTCGTCGTCATGGCTTGGTTCGGTTCTGCTCGTCGGCGGGCGTGAGGCCGCGCCGATGCTCGAGCAGCTTGGCGCCGATCAGAAACAGGATGCCGCAGGCGAGCACGATACACAGGCCTGCCATGATCCAGAACGGCGCCATGGCCAACAGAGCTTCGGTTTCGGCGTTCACGTGGTAGTTCCTCGGTCGTGAGATGCGGATGCTGTATCGAAACGATGTCGGAGGACGCTTTCCTCGAATGCGTGTCGCCCTGAGTTTATATAGGCACGCTTTCGGACGCGTGACGCCGCTGCAACGTGATGTGAAGCAGGTCCAGAACGTTGCTGTGCGCGACGCGGCGATCGGGTATGCACCATCTCGTCCCGCGTCCACTAGGCGAGCAATCATGACATCGATCCCCGATCAAGCTGGCGCCCTCGTCGGACGAACCATCCTGTTGATCGAGGATGATCCTCTGGTCGGAGTGATCGTCGTCGATCATTTGGAAGACGCCGGTGCGCGCGTCGTCGGTCCGGTGACGACGATCGCGGATGCGCTCGAGGTGATCGCGGGTGATGCCGTCTTCGATGCGGCCATGCTGGACGCCCATCTTCAGGATGGATCGGCGCGCGACATCATCGCGGCTTTGGTGTTGCGCGGTACGCCTTACGTGCTCGTGACGGGAGATGAGAATTTCGGTTTGGCCTATTCGGCGAATGCGCCCTGTGTGCCGAAGCCGGCCAATATGGGGAAGGTTACGCAGTTGCTTGCGTCTCTGCTGGCGGAGCAGGGCAGCGCGGAACCAAGGCTTCCCGCGGCCAATCAGATTCCGGCGGGCCAGGGTCTCCCGTTCGAGCCGTCGGCATCGCAGGGGCTGGACGCGGCAGGCCACGACGATCTGATCGGTCAACATGGCGCTGTGACGATTGGCACATTACGCAAGATCTATGGCGAGAGTTTCGCCCACGGATCGTCGCCGGATGCTCAATTGGCCGATGTCATGGCTGGTCTTGACGCGCCGTCGTGGTCTTGGCTGACCGCTGACCATGCAAGCGGCAATCTAACGGGGGCGATCTTGATGGCCCATGCTCCCGGTTCGCGCGGCTAGCCAGCCGAGCACAGGGGACTGCGGGTTGCCAAGGGTCGTGCGGCTTCGATGCTGTGAGGTCGCCCAGTTTAGGGGTCCCGCCCACTCGATTTCGAAAATCGTTTCCTGTTTGTCCTGAAGCCGGTCCGTCCTGATGGCGACCGCTCGCAACCGGTTCGCGTGTCAGGCGAGGCTCACGCTTTGCGACCACCTCGACCGTGTCGATGCCGCTTTCGCTCGCGCGGCCCGGGTGCCCAGCAAGCCTCGTTCGATGTCTCCGCCTTTTGACGGCAGGTCATAATGTTGCGCCGCAACGATGGCTCATTCGCGTGTTGAGCGAAGATTAAATCATCGATTTATCATGCGATTGACCGTTGCAAACCAAAGACCTTACTGTTCATTATACGGACGCCGCGACCGATGTGGGGCGAACATTTGATTGATCCGGACGCAAGCGTTGCTTCTGCGACGATTACCAGCATATCGCGCTGTTTAGAAATGCCGCACCGCCCTCGTAACATCGCAAACCGCAAAGGAGTTGTAACGATTGCTGCAATGAGAGAGCTTAGCTCAAGCCACGATAGAATCAGGGAGTGCGAGTGAATGCCGGGCGATGTCGAAGCCATTCTTGTTGCTGGAATGCACCGCAGCGGCACGTCTTCGTTAGCCGGAACACTTGTCAAAATGGGGGCCACCGCGCCGCGAACCCTTATGGGTGCGAGCGAGGGAAACGAGCGGGGTCACTGGGAATCCTGGGCCGTGATGGAATTGAACGACGAAATCCTGGCCGCTGTCGGGTCGAGTTGGAGCGATTGGCATCCGATCCGCGAATTTTGGGATGATGAGGGCTTTATGGCCCGCTTCCGCGATCGTGCACGGGCCATGCTCGACACGGAATTCGACCATTCGACGTTTTACGTGTTCAAGGATCCCCGCCTCTGCCGCATTCTGCCGTTCTGGATCCGTGTTCTCGGCGAGTCGGGGGCGATCTTTCGTGTCCTCTTGCCGGTTCGTAATCCTCTCGAGGTGGCCTATTCCTTGCGGAAGCGGAGCGGGTTTTCCTTGAGCTTGGGGCTGCTGTTGTGGCTCACACACACGCTGGATGCAGAAGCCTACAGCCGCGGAAGCGCGCGCGCTGTCGTCGACTGGACTGATTTTCTATCCGACTCACGGCTGACGCTAGCACGCGCGGGCGAGCACCTCGGCCGAGCGTGGCCTTATCAGTCGATCAAGAACCGGAGTGAGATGGAGGATTTTCTCACGGAGGATCTGCGTCACAACGTGGTCAGCGACGCGGATTTCGAGATCCATCCCGATATCAATCACTGGATTAAGCGGACCTACCGCGCCATGCAGCAGCTCGCGCGAGAGCCTCATTCCGAGGATGCGCTGCATACCCTGCAGGACGTGCGCGTGGAGTTTCATCGGGCAGCCGAGTTGTTCGGCCCCATTCTCCTCAAACTCGAGAAGCAAGAAGAGGAACGGGCCGAGGCTTATCGGATCCTTCAGGACAAGGAGCGGGCTGCCGAAACGCGATCTGCCCTGCTGGGCGGCGAGGTCGGCCAACAGACCGAGCGCGCGGCCTTGGCCGAGCAGGAACGTGAACATTTGAGACATCTGCTGGGACAGACGGAGGTCGAGCGGTCCGATCTTGCACAACAAGTCGAGGCGAGTGCCACCGAACGCGATCGACTTTGCGCTGAACGCGACCGGGTTGCTGCGGAGAAAGAGCAGCTTGAAGCCGAACGCAACCGGGCCGCTGCCGAGAAGGAGCAGCTTACCGCCGAACGTGACCGGGTTGCTGCGGAGAAAGAGCAGCTTGAAGCCGAACGTAATCGGGCCGCTGCAGAGAAGGAGCAGCTTACCGCCGAGCGCGACCTTGTTGCTGCGGAAAAAGAGCAGCTTGAAGCCGAACGTGACCGATCGACGGCTGAACGAGAGCAGCTTGCTGACGAGCTGAAATGTAGGGTCGAGGAATTGAGGGCGATGAAGCAGGACATCGAACGGGTCAACGAGGCGTTCGAGCGGGCGAACTCGCAAGGGATGCTGCGACGGCTTATCGGTTCACGTCACTCTTGAACCCTTGAGAGATGCTTGCGAGGCGAACCACATGCGTGTGTGATCCTGCGTATAGCCGGGTTTCGTGACATAACGCGCCCGATCCTTTACCGACGCCGGACACACCACGCTTGATCGATCCGCACCGAACGTCGCAGACCGCGAAGACCCCGGGACGAGTGGTCGCAACGGCGATCCAAGTGGCCGTCCCTCGCCGCCCCAGCCTGTGCGGAGCCACCCCCTTTCGTCGAGCTCCAGGCACCCATCAAACTCGTCACTCTTAGGAGTCGTGCAGGAACAGCTTCGGGAACAGAGCGAAGCGGCTCGATGTGCCGCGCGCACCGAGCGTGCTCGGACCTCCCAACGGACGGTGTTGCGGACCTCGCCGCATCTGTGGCGCATGAGGTGAACCAGCCCCGATCTGCGATCGCCACCCCAAGCGGGTGCGACCATGCGATGGTTGGGCGCGGTCGGTCGAGAATGGCACCAGCCTCGATCCGCTACTTTCCCGCTATGCTGGTCACCGATTGGTCTCCGGCGTCGGTGATCAGCCGACTTCCCCTTCGGTCGGTCAGATAGGCCCAAACCCATTCCAGAATGACGGATGCTTGGCTGCGGCCTTCGGTGAGGAAAAGGATGTGCACGAGTCCCCATAGCCACCATGCCGGAGCGCCCCGCAGGCGGAGTGGGCCAAACTCCGCGACGGCCGTGCGTCGACCGATGGTGGCGAGGCTGCCGGGATGACGATAGCAGAACGGTCCTGGAGCGGGTTTTTTGCGGAGGCTTGCTCGAACGACTTTGGCCACATAGGCGCCACCCTGCTTGGCGGCGGGGGCGAGACCAGGGACTGCACCACCTTTCCACGCCGCTGACGACGCCGTATCGCCGATGGCGAAAATCATCGGGTGCGAACCGACCTTGAGGTCGGGGCCGACGATGACGCGGCCGGCCCGGTCGGCGGCTGCACCGAGCCAATCCGCGGCCGGCGATGCCGCGACACCCGCCGCCCACAGCACCGTGCGCGCTTCGATCCGCGCGCCGCCAACAACCACGCCGTCGGCGTCGATCTGCTCCACCTTGGCGCCTGTCAAGACTTCGACCTTCAGCTTGACCAATTGGTCACGCGCATCGCCGGACAGAACAGCTGGAAAGGTCGGCAGTAGCCTGCCCGCAGACTGCACCAAGACGATCCTCGCCGTTGCGGGATCGATCGTCCGATACTCGTTGGTCAAGCCATGCTGCGCCAATTCCGCAAGAGCACCCGCGAGTTCGACACCGGTCGGGCCGCCTCCGACGATCACGAAGGTCATCCATCGGGCGCGTTCGCTGGGATCGTCGGCGCTTTCGGCGCGCTCGAAACCGATCAGCAGGCGTCGACGGATCTGTGTCGCATCCTCGATGCGCTTGAGGCCTGGAGCGTCGTGAGCCCAGTCGTCCCGTCCGAAATAGCTGTGCCGCGCTCCGGTCGCGATCACGAGATAGTCGAACGCGAGGCGACTGCCGTCGAGAATGACCTCGCGGCTCTCGGCCGAGATGCCGCGCGCTTCAGCAAGCAAAACCCGCAGATTCGCTTGCGACCGGAAGAGGCTGCGAATCGGCGTAGCGATCGCGGTCGGGGCCAAGCCAGCGGTCGCGACTTGGTAAAGCAGCGGCTGGAACACGTGATGGTTGTTCCGGTCGACGAGGGTAATCCGACACGCCGCATGTTTGAGGCCCCGTGCGGCCGCAACCCCGCCAAAGCCGCCGCCGAGGATAACGACGTGCGGCAGGGTCAAATCGAGCGACGACAGGCGTCGGTTCGGATCGGACAAGCGCATCGCCACGAGAGGATCCAAGGCGAGTGGCCCGCCCCCCCGGCAAGCCAAGATGCCAAGCAAGAGCGTCCAGTAGAGCCGGTCGTCGACCGACATCCCGGCCTGACCGATCGGAACGATGAGGATCAGAACGAGCGCACAGAAGCGTGTTCCAAGCCCGAATAGAAGCAGAACAGCTAATCCGGCCGCAAAGCCCTGCGGCAGCGACGCGGTCCATCCTGGGGCAACGATCCAATCGGCCAGCAAGCCGGTACCCAATCCATCTGTCGATCCAACGAGGTTCACCAGAAGTGCGCTCGCAATGCCAAAGCGAAGGCTGAGTAAAAACCAGGGTCCGACGCGCCGCGTCACCCAGGCAAAAGCACGCCGCACGGTCCGAGCACCGGGTATGGCACTGGAGTCGAGCCCCTCAGCGATGAGGGCGTCGATCGAAACAAGGCTGGATCCGAACACGATGATCCACCCTAAGAGGACCGCCCAGATCGGATGGGCGATCGTGAGCCCGCCTGGGCTGTGCAGCAGCAGCACCTGGATCAGCAGGGGAGCGGCCGCGAAGCGACTGCCGAGGCCGATCATGAGGAGAACTGGACAGATGAACTGGGTCAGCAACCCAAACGGAGAAGCCACCACAGCGTTGAGTGCGGCGACAAACAAGCCGGAACCGCTCATCGCAGGAAATGCCCCGCGCATCGCTGAAATGGCTGCTCCGACAAGGAAGATTTTGGCCAACCAGATTCGTGCCGCAACGTCGAGCCATGGGGCGACTGCATCACCGCAGGATTGAATGATCGCCCGGCATCGAGAGGTGAACGCGACGCCACCGGACTGTGCCGTGAAGCCAATCTGCTGAGTCAATCGAGGCCCCCGACAATGGTCCTCCGCTGTGCCGGCAACCGGGAGGGTCCAGAGCACCAAAACAAGCGATCCGACCGTGGTTGACCAATACCGATTGAGCATCGAGTTGATGTATTGTGACAAATCACGAACAATGCGGGTATCTCGTCAAGCTCTGTTTGGTTCGAGCCAAGTTTTGTCGCCGTCGCGACAGGTTCGCACAGCGCTCAGGAAAGCGTGTCGCATGCCTCTGCTGATGGAACTGGCCGAGCGGCGTCGCGACGCGAAACCAGGCTATATCGATCGGATCGCGCAAGCCGCGCAGCGGCTTGAAGCCGCGGGCATCCCGCAAGGCATCAAAGGGTTTGGCAGCGTCGCTCCCGACTTCGCCCTTCCGATGCTGCAAGGCGGCTCTGTCGTTCTCTCGACCCTCCTGCGAGCTGGACCAGTCGTTCTGAGCTTTTACCGCGGCGAATGGTGCCCATTCTGCCAGGCCGAACTCGACGCGCTTCTGATCGCCCAGCCTGCGATGGAACGCCTTGGCGCGGCCTTGCTGTTGATCTCGCCGGAACGACCAAGCCAACAGCTTGCACTCCGTGTTGCGCGTCTGGGTGCCCGGGCACATCTCATTGAGGATGCCGCACTGGGCGTGGCCCTGACCTATGGGCTTGTGTACCGCGTGCCAGACGTGTTGCGGGATTTCTATCTGCAATCGAATCCCGCATTGTCGCGCGAGCTCGAAGAGCGAGCCTGGTTGTTGCCACTCCCGGCCGACTTCGTGATTGGCCAAAGCGGGATCGTCGAATTGTCTTATGTCGACGCCGACTTCACGCGCCGTCTCGACCCCGATCTGATCGTCGAAACGCTGGAACGTGTCGTCGCGTCGATGTGACAATCGCGTTTTGGCAAGCCGATCCTCGGCGCTGAGGATGCAAGCTGATCCGGTGCGCGGCGCGCCGCGTAGCCATGCATCGACAGATCACCTGACCGGCGACCGCCGCAGCACGAGAGCGAGGCGTAGGAATGTCCGCACCAGCGTAGCGGCGGCCGGCAAGACGGCGCGGAGATCACCCGACACTTTCGAGACGCCGCCGTTCCGCTGGCGACAGCCGGTCGGCACTTCACGAATGACGAGACGACGAGCCGCGATCCGCATTTGCATTTCGAGGTTCCAGCCGAATGTGGTCTCGCGCATGCCAAGGGTCATCAGCGTGTCACGGCGAAGGGCGCGGAACGGTGCCATGTCGGTATAGCGAGCTCCGTATAGGACCCAGACAAGCATGCCGGCGAGGCGACCGGCCACAATCTGGCTCGCCGTCATACTGCCGTTCTCGCGCGCTCCCCGTAGCCGGGATGCGATGCAGAAATCGGCCTCGCGGCGCATAACGGGGCCAATGATGACCTTTGCGAAACCTGGATCGTCCGAGCCATCTCCATCGATGAAGGCCAGGATGGTCGCATCCACGCGCGCCGCCTGGGCCCCCGCGGCACAGGCTCGTCCATAGCCCCGCCGCGGCTCGAGCACCACCGTCGCGCCTTTTGTCCGGGCAATCTCGGCAGTCCGGTCTGTCGAGCCCCCATCGACGACGATGACTTCATCGAGCCCGGCAGCCCACAGGCTCGCGACTAGGGGGCCGATCGCCTGTTCCTCGTTCAAACACGGGATGATGATGCTGACGACGGCTGAATCTAGTCCAATCCGCACGCGTCAGAGGCTCCAACGCAGGCCGCAGTTGCTGCAGGCCGTGGGCGGTTGATCGGACTGAAGGGCATTCCGGAATTCCTGATAGCGCGGGCCATTCCAAATCGCCTTGAGGGTCTCCTGTGTGGCGTCGCCCAACGTATAGTTTTCGTAGCCGTGCTGAGCGAAAGGCGCGATACAGCAGGGCAGCGCTCTCCCATTGGCCGTAAAATACATGACGGTCCACGGCCGTCCGCAGAGCGACCAAGGGTTCCGGCTCGTCTTCTTCTCGAGGCTCATGCCGGGTTCTGATGCGGCGCCCGACGACGAAAATTTGACGCCAAGGCTCCTGGCGATGGTCTTGGCCTCATGCAGCAAGCGGGCCTCGTCCCCATCCATACGCTCGAACAAGGCCTGATCGGGCCTCGCAAGTCCGACCGTGTCACCATCGAAAAACACGAGGCGCTGCAGGTAGACCTCGCGGACGCCGATGTTCGCCGCCATCCGGACAAAGGCCGGCAGTTCGGCGATGGTTTCCTTGAGACCTGTCAGCCAAGCGGACACGCGTGGCGTGGAGTGGCCCTCACGCTCCTGCAAGGCTCGGAAACGGGCCACGTTGCTGAGGATGCGATCGAAATAATCCATGCCCCTAACCGCAAGATAGCTTTCGCGCGTCGAGGCATCGAGCGAGACGCGGAGTTCATCGAGCCCGGCATCGATCAGCGCCCGCCCGTTGCGATCGTTCAGCACGGTGCCATTGGTATTGAACAGCACGTAGGTTCCACGGTCCTTCAGGTATCGCACCATTTCAGGAAGGTTTTTGACCAGCATCGGTTCGCCGACACCGTGCAGCACGGCGCGACTAAGCTGCGGGATCTGATCGACAATCGAACGAAATAGATCCCACGACAGATCGGCCGGCGGCTCGAGTTCGACATAGGTTCGCGGACACGTCGTGCACAGCAGATTGCAGCGGTTCGTGACCTCGAGATAGAGGCAGACGGGGGGCCGCTGGGCCACGGCTGTCCGGCTTGGGTCGGCCGCCTCATGATAGCGTCGAGGATCCAAGCGAGATGCTTCCGTCACGTCGAGATCGGGATCAAGCGTCATGGGATCGCCTTTTTGGGCAAGAGATGCCGGGCATCGACGAGGGCGGCCGCTATGGCGACGGCCATCATGACCGCCCATCGATCGAAGAACGGGGGCGCATCCGCGTTGAAGCCGTAGAGAAGAAAACCGCTCGTCGTGAGCGCGAAGGGACTCCACAGGCCGAGCAACGGGGTCAGTGGCAGCGCGACGAGGAAGTACCAGGGCAGCGTTGGGCTGAGGAGCAGCAGGCTGACGACGAGGAGCAGCGCTGTACCGCCCAGCATCGTTTTAAGATCACGTGCGCCGGCCCACCGCGTCCGCAAGGCCAGCCCCAAGAGCGCCGCGGCTGCACCTGCCCCATAAACGAGCGTCATCCAAGGAGGAAGCAAGCCGAGATGGTGCAGCAGCGCGAGCCAGAAAACGCCCTGGCCCGTATCGAGGCCTTGTTCGTGCAGATAGGTGGGCAGAAACCCCAGGATGCCGGAGCCGGCGCCTAAGAACGGGACATAGCAGCAGACGGCCAAGGCCAGAACCGCGAGGGGCAGAAAAAGCTGCCACGGGCGCCACAACGCCGGCAACGCAAGGGCCGCCGTCGGTTTGACCAGCGCCGCGAGGGTCAGCATCAGCGCCGCAAGTGCGGGCCGGCCCGCAACCGAGCCCCAGGCGAAAGCGCCGAAAAGCAGGGCCATCATGGCCGCATCCACATGGCCGTTTCCGGCAATCTCCCACAGGGGAGCCGGATGAAAAAGGAGGATAACGCTCCAGCCCGAGGGGTGGCCGAGCCGCATGAGGAGCCGAAGCGTGGCCCATACGGCGACACCTTCGAGAAGCACCATGGCGAGCTTCATGGCCCAGACGGAGGGGGACAGGCGCGTGACGAGCGCAAACAGGGCCTCGGCCACCGGTGGGTAGATCGTGACGGCATAGTCGCGTTTATCGATGAGGCCGTATTGTGCCGGATCCCGCAGCCCGAGAAGGACGGGGTCGGCCGGAACATGCAGGTAGGGGTTGTAGCCTGCATTTTCGACCCGGCCATCCCAGATGTAGCGATAAACGTCGCCTGACAAGGAGGGCACTTGGAGGACGAGCCAGAGCCGCAGAAGCACGGCGCCACCCATCAGCACCGCAAGCACAAGGCGCGAGCCTGAGAACACGGCCAGCCAGCCAGCCGCCAGGCTGATTCCAGCCTGGGCGAAGGCGCAGGCGTAGAACAATCGATCGCTTTCCGCGCGACCCATCATCATCCCTGAGGTCAGCCCCGCCGTGATCACGACAAGCCCGACCGCGGCCACGACAACCCGCTTATTGTCCGAGATCATACGCCAGAACCTGACGGGTTTCCGGCGCTGCGGCGCCCCTGCGATCGAGCCCGGCCGGCATGAGGCCGCGCAACTCGCTCAGCAGCCATTCGAGGCTATCCACGTCATCGATATCGTACCAGGGAGCAGTCTGAATGACGGGAAGACCGAGTTGCGCGGCGCGATCGAGGGAACAGGACAGCACCGTCGCGGTACTCCAAGGAATCGCCTCGAAGAGCGCGCTGCAGCGACGCTTCAGTCCGACGAAGGTGTAACCACCGTCGAGCGCCGGCCCGAACACGACGCGATCGCCGGGCTGCCGCAAAGCCACGATCGCTTCCGTGAGCAGCGTGGGGGGGAGAGTCGGGCTGTCCCCGTTGACGAGCACCACGCAATCGTGCCCGAGCGCCAGGAGATCCGCGACCGCGCCATCGAGGACACGGCCCAGCACAGGATCGGTGCGAACGACATATCCGAACGTCGATGGCAGGAAGTCCGCCAACTCGATCGAGGCGTCCGCTGGGCTGCATACCGCATAAGCTTCGGCGCCGACCTCTGCCGCGACATCGACGATCGTGGCGGACAAGTCGAGCAAAAAGGCTCGCGACAACGCTGCCGCTCCTTCGGCGCCGACGATCGGGATCAGCCGCGTCTTGCTCGACCCGGCTCTCGGAACCTTGCAGATAATGGCGATGGCGGCAGTGGATGGCATGGGCGCGTTCGCCTCGCGGTACCGCAAGTGCAGGACGAACTGACCCCATCGTCGATCACGTCCGACTGAGCATCGGCGGGCATCGATCGTCGGTGGCGCAGCGGCACTTCTGGCGCAAGCACTACCAATCTCGCCTGTGCCGCGAGAAGCCATTCGAGGGTATCAATTCCATAGCGCTCCGCTATCTGGCTTGACTGTCGCCAGCCGCCGCCATGCCGATGCGCGGACCCTGTCCGCCTCGCCTTTGTCTGGAAAGGCTCAGAGGCTCAAACTTGTGAGAAAGACGTCGATCTGCCGTTCGAAACGGTGCCGATCGTAACTCACCATCGCCATGCGCCAGAGACCCTGAAGGTAGGTCATGACGACCGCAGCCGTTGCCTGGCTCTCGAGATTTCGCGGCAGCAGACCGGCGGCGGCGTCTTGTTCCAATCGCTCGATGAACCGTGCCTGTAGGTTGAAGAGACCGGCCTCGACCCTTTCCCGCAGATCGGGTTCGGCAAGGACCTCCTCGGACACCATCGCGGCCATCATGCACAGTCGCGACGGCGTCTCCGGATCGTCTAAGCAATCCAGCAGAGCGGCGAAGAGGGCCCGAATTCCCGCGCTAGCCGACGGCGCGGACATCAACGCTCGCCCCCGCTTAGCGCCCTCGATATCCTCATAGCGGTTGAGGCACGCCACATAGAGCTGCTTTTTGCTCTTGAAAGTGTTGTAGAACGACCCCTCGCCGATCCTCATGACTTTCAGCAAGTCGCGCATCGAGGTGCCGGCATAACCGTTTCGCCAGAACAGGCCCATGGCCTTGTCGAGAACCGCGCCGTAGTCGAATGCGATCGCGTGCGCCATGACCTGAAATACGTCATTTGTCGCGGGCGTTAAAGGAATTTGATTGACAGGTGCAATTGCAAGCTATGTAGCTTGTATCGGTCGCTACAGATCGGAATAGTCGTGGATTTTGCGATGTCGCTTCAACAAAAAATTGGGCGCCTACACGGCTTTTGCTCCTTGCCGATACTGGGCCGTTACGGGATCGGGCAGGGACGTGTGACCGCTTGTGCGGCGGTGAATGCGGATCACACCAAGCGGCCGGAACCGTCCGATATTTTCCTCGTACTGGATTGCTTGACCGGTAACATGTTGGCTTGAGCCCACGAAGACCCTTCGACCAAGTCTAAACGGTAACGATGCTTCGGGAAAATGCCATGGAGATGCATCAGGTTCGCTATTTTCTCGCTGTCTCGAAGCATCTCAACTTCACGCGAGCGGCGGATGAATTGCGTGTCGCACAGCCGTCTCTCACGCGCGCGATCCAGAAGCTCGAAGCGGAGCTGCAAGGCCCTTTGTTCCGGCGTGAGCGGCTGAATACGCATCTGACGGAACTGGGCCGCATGATGCTCCCGCATCTCCAGGCGGCATTTGCGGCGGCAGAGACTGCCAAAACGCAAGCGCGTCGCTTGAAGATGCAGGCGATCGGCTCGTTGACGATCGGTGTCTGTACCGGCAGCGGTGTCGAGGCTCCTGCGGCGCTGCTGCTCGCCGTCCTTCGCAAACGGGCCAACATCAGCTTGGCGATCGAGGTGGCCCCCTCGGCCATGGTGGAACGGAGCCTCTTGGCCGGGGAATATGATGCGGCGGTCTTGACGCTGGCTGCGGACGTTCACGAGCGTTTGGATTGCCATCCCTTGCACGACGAAGAGCTCATAGTGGCCATCGCCGATGGCCATCGCTTTGCTGCACTCGCCTCCGTGCCGCTCGATATGCTCGAGAGTGAGCCGGTCATCTCACATTCCGGCTGCGCCTTCGATGAGGATATGGTCCAGACGATGGACAGCCTTGGCGTAAACTGCGTCGTTGGCCATCGCAGCAATGATCTGCTCTGGGTCGTGACACTCGTGCGAAGCGGCCTTGGCTGCGCCATCCTGCCGCGAGCGCTCGCCCAGGAGCATGGCCTGACCTGTCGCCCTATCGAGGGCACCACCCTGCGTTATCGGACGGTGCTCGCCACGGTTGCGGGGCGGCGGCATTCGCTGGCCCTGTCGACCTTGATCCAGACCGTTTCGGCCATGTCGCCCTGCTGAAACCATTCGCGATCCGCTCGATCGGCCGCGCCGTTACTCTCTCCCGAACGTTACCATCCCATCCACCATCGCGACGCATCAAAACGATAGCAATACGGCATTTCCAATGCCGCTGGAGATGGAGGAACGTTGCGTCAGACGAGACTGCGCGGATCGCGCTTCACCGTCGCGGCGAGATGAGAATGCGATTAGCCAATCGAGACGGTACCAAGCGCCTCCACCCATGGCCGGTGCGTGTGATGCATTGGCTCAACGCCATTGCGGTGATCATGATGGTCGGCAGCGGCTGGCGGATCTACGACAACGATCCGATTTTCTCGCAAATCAACTTTCCGGTGCCCGTGACACTCGGCGGTCTGCCCTCCCTTGCCTACCATCTGCATGGAGACGGGGGGTTCAGCAACGCACTTCTGTGGCATTTCACGTTCATGTGGCTGCTTGTCTTGAACGGAGTCGGCTACGTCGCTTACGGGCTTATCACAGGCCGATTTCGTCGCATGTGGTGGCCGATCCGTCCGCGTGAGGTCGTAGCGGCGGTCATCGACGCGCTGCATTTCAAGCTCGACCATGAAGATGTGACGACCTACAACGCCGTGCAAAAGGCCATGTATGTCGGCGTCCTCACGGCGTTGATCGTGATTGTCGCGGCTGGTGCGGCTATCTGGAAGCCCGTGCAATTGCATTGGCTGGTGGCGCTCTTCGGTGGCTTCCAGGGCGCGAGGCTCGTGCACTTCCTTGCCATGGTCGCGATCGTCGCTTTCATGGCCATCCATGTCCTTCTCGCGCTCCTGGTGCCCCGCACCATAAAGGCCATGGTGTTCGGCGGCCCGCGCGTCCCGGCTTCTCAGCCCACGTCCCATCTGATGGCGGGAGAATAGCCATGGTGCGGCGTCGACCGACATCTTTGTTCCACCCCATCGGCAGCGTCGATCAGCGTGTGTTGAAGCGGCAATCGCAGCTCGTGACCCAACTCAACCGTCGAGGTGTCTTACGGGGTGCCGTGAGCCTTGGCGCGCTGACGATGCTGACTGGCTGCGACATCTCCGACGACGAGCAGGTGCGCGGCGCACTGGAGGCCGTTTCGGCTCTGAACAACAGAGTGCAGGCCGCGCTTTTCGATCCCAATAAGCTGGCGCCGACCTACGCGGTCGATCAGGTTTTAAAGCCGCCCCGCTACAACGCCTATTATCCTGTCGACAAGGTTCGCCCGATCGACCTCACGACGTGGCAACTTGCCGTGACGGGGCTTGTGCAAGACCAGCGCCCTTGGCGTCCCGCGGATTTCGCCACGATGCCGCAGCGAGAGGACATCATCCGGCATGTCTGCGTCGAGGGGTGGGACTATATCGGGCAGTGGTCGGGCGTGCCCCTCCGCGCCTTCCTCGAGAAGGTCGGCGCCGACCTCACCGCGCGATACGTCGGCTTCAAATGTTTCGACGGCTACACGTCCTCGATCGACATGGCGGCCGCGCTGCACCCCCAAACGCTTTTGGCCACCCACTACGCAGGCGAGCCACTTGGCGACCCGTTTGGCGCGCCGGTGAGACTGCGAACAGCCATCAAGCTTGGTTATAAAAATCCCAAGTGGATCACCGAAATTCTGGTCTCGAATACATGGCGCAACGGATATTGGGAAGATCGAGGCTACAATTGGTTTGGTGGAATATGAGCCGATACCGCCGGCTGCGATGTATCAAGCGTGATGCATGACGGAACATCGTCTTCCAGCTCTCAACCCGGCCGCGACAGCGCTCGGATCCATTTCGCCTCTGCTGGGTCGTACCGATTATGATGATCCTTCGGTCTTTCGTCCGGAGAACATGCTGCGCGAATGTCGCCGGCAAAGAGTCTTGCCGGCCGGTCGCGTGCCCCGGGTCTGTATCCTCGACCCCGATGCCGACATGGTGCACCTGCTTCGCCAAATGAAAGAGGCGACGCAGGCAGCTCATTGGGCCTGCTATCATACGGTGCTTTGGCAATGGACGGAGCTGAAACAGGATTTCGGCATTGTCGGGGGGGCCGTTGGGGGATCATTCGCGGTGTTGGTGGCCGAGCAGTTGTTCGCCTCCGGTTGCGAACTTCTGATCAGTATCGCCTCGGCGGGACGGATCGCGACCGAGATGCCGCCGTCGGACCACATCCTGATTGATCGGGCGCTTCGAGACGAGGGAACCAGTCACCACTATCTCCCGCCTGCACGCTTCGTGGCCGCCGCACCTGGGATGTTGGAGCTCGCCGACCGCGCCGCCAGAGCACTGGGCCTTCCGCTTGTGAGAGGTGCGACCTGGACGACCGACGCGCCGTTCCGAGAAACGGCTGCGACCATTGCGGCTCGGCAGGCCGAAGGGATCGTGACGGTCGAGATGGAAGCTGCTGGCCTTCTTGCCTTTGCAGAAGCCTGTGAACGCCCGGTCGTGTGCCTCGCCCATGTGACGAACGAAATGGGCCTCGCCGAAGGCGACTTTGAAAAAGGCGCCAACAATGGAGCGACAGCCTCGCTGAATTTGGCTCTGGCAATCGCGTCAGCCTGGCAGCAAGCGGAGACCTTCAGCGCTCCTCTTTGAACGCTTACTGACCTTGTCCTGACAAATCTTTTGCGATCGCTCGTATTGGACGAAAAGCCATCGGGCGAGGATGTGGAATCCTGAGGCCGAGGCTCCCACTCGAATCGACGAATGATGCAGTAAGCCACCCACAGTCCGAGAACGTCCACATTCTCCGCAGTGGCCTCAAGCGGAAGGTTTTCGACCGCGCCAACGCAATCATCGAAGTCTAGTCCAGCAACGTCGCCGTAGAGAAGATCAACAGGCCGGATCAGATCGCGCGTGGAAAATTGTTGCGTCTCGTCCTGGCCGACGTCGAACCGCTGGACGTTGGAATTTGGGCCGTTTCCCGACCCGCTCGCACACGCCTGATCGGGTGCGGGGCTTTATCGATGCGATACGCGAGTGCTGCTGACCGGACTCTCCCACTCCTCGATCGGACGAATCGGGTTGTCTTTAAAGTAGTCACGGGCGATTTTGAAAAAGGTGCCGAGGTTGGTCGAGGCGATGCGGCGCGCGGGATAAAGCGCGCTGACCGGAAGCTTTTCGACAGTGAACTCGACCAGGAGTGGGACCAAGCGGCCAGCGAGCACACTGGCCATCACCTGGTAGGACAGAGTTCTGGAAATGCCGAGGCCGGCTTCCGCGGCTGCGATCGCTGCATCGGCGCTATTCACGGTCAATCGCGGCTCGACGCGAACCAGCTTGCCGGTCGGTCCGAAGCGCCATTCGTTGGTCGCGTCGAGGCTCTCGAACGCAATCGTGTCGTGGGCCGAGAGGTCGTTCGGTGCTTGCGGCAGTCCGCGACGCTCCAGATATCCGGGGCTCGCCACCAGGATTCGGCTGACGGACCCGAGGCGGATCGCCTTCATGCTGCTGTCGACCAAGTCGCCGATACGGACCGCCACGTCGACCGACTCCTCCGCCAGATGGGCGTTCCGATCCGACAGTGTCAAATGGACGGCCAGGGCCGGATAGTGCGTCAAAATGCGGGTAACGATGGGTAGCACATGCAGACGACCAAACAGGACGGGTGCCGCGACCTTCAGCACTCCCCGAGGCTCGGCGGTCTCGCCACGGACGCGGCGCTCGGCCTCTTCTATGTCCTCGAGCACTTGGCGGCAGCTCTTCAGGAAAAGCTCGCCACGCTCGGTCAGACGGACCGAGCGTGTGGTCCGATTGAGAAGAACGAGCCCGAGCCTCTCCTCTAGATCCGCGACCGAGCGGGTGACGACGGATGGGGAGAGCCGCAATTGCCGCGCCGCCTCCGCAAAGCTGCCTCGGGTAGCGACGGCGACGAACGCCCGCATGGTCTCAACTCGGTCCATCCATCATTGCGTATAGAGCAATAAAGACTTGTCAACTATCGCGATTATCGCAGAGCGGTCGCGGTTCTATTTGTGTCGGGACACCGGAGCCACTCGGTCGACGCCCTGATTGGAGCATGCCATGTCCCGTATACCCGTTCCCGCCCGTGAAGCCGCTCCCGCCGCTTCTCAGCCCCTGCTCGATGCGGTGGAGAAGCAGTTGGGTGTCGTTCCCAACCTGTTCCGTCTCGTCGCCCTAAGCCCGGCCGCCCTGCAGGGATTCCTGGGCCTCAACGGGGCTTTGCACAAAGCTTTGGACGTGAAGACCCGGGAACGGATCGCGATCGCGGTCGCCCAGGTTAACGGATGCGACTACTGCCTTTCCGCGCACACCTACCTCGGGCTGCATCTTGCCAAGATCGACGATGCCGAGATCGCGCTGAACCGCCATGGCGCGTCGTCGGATCCCAAAGCCAATGCGGCCGTCGCGTTCGCCCGCAAAATCGTCGAAAGTCGCGGACGTGCAACAGAGGCCGACCTCCAGGCTGTTCGAGCGGCCGGCTATAAAGATGCGCAGATCATCGAGATCATCGCCGTCGTGGCGGAAAACATCTTCACCAACATGGTCAACATCGTCGCCGACACAGAGATCGACTTCCCGGTCATCCGCACCCACGAAGCGGCGTAAAGCGACGGGCTGTCGGCGGAAGTTGCCCGCCGACAGCCGCCCTTGAAGTGAGGTCTCCGTCATGGCTTATGGTTTTCTCGACACCCTTTCGACACCTGGCGTGCAGGCCGCGCAGGCCGCCAATGGCAGCCTTGAGATGTGGCAGGACTTCAGCGGTCACCACGCGTTCAACCGCTTCACCGCCGCCGAAGCGGCCTTTATAGAGGCGCGCGACAGCTTCTATCTCGCCACGGTCTCGGAATCAGGGTGGCCCTATCTCCAGCATCGCGGTGGGCCCGTCGGCTTCCTCAAGGTTCTTGACGAAACGACGCTTGGGTTCGCCGATTTCCGAGGCAACCGGCAATATATCAGCCTTGGCAACCTGGCTTCGGACGACCGCACGGCCCTGTTTCTGATAGATTACCCCAACCGCAAGCGCCTGAAAATTCTGGCGCACATGAGCGTCCGCGATCTTGCCACCGAGCCTGACCTCGCCGAGCGTCTCTCATTGCCCGGCTACAAAGCGCGGCCTGAGCGGGCCTTGATCCTCAAGCTCGAGGCCTTCGACTGGAACTGTCCTCAACACATTACCCCCCGCTTCAGCGCCGCGGAGGTGGCCGCATTAACCTCCGCCCTTCGCGAGCGCCTCGCCGAAGCGGAGGCCGAGCTGAAACGTCTTCGTGAGCAGATCGCTCGCGCGCCAAGGGAGGGGATCACCCCTTGAGCATTGCCGACGACAGTTACCCGCCTCTCCCGCGCGAAACCGCGATCGAGACGTTCAAGAAAGCCGACGACGCCTGAAACAGCCGAGATCCGGAGCGGGTGTCGCTCGCCGACACACCCGACAGCCGCTGGCGCAATCCCTACGAGCTCCTGCAGGGCAGGCTGTGCGAAAACTCCTCCGCAACACGTGAGCGGGCCCGGCCAGACCGCCGGCGGTCTGCTACGTGGTTGTGCCGTTCTAAATGTCAGCTTCACGACAGGGAGGCCCGCCGGCCCGAACGGCGGCTTTCCGGCCTGATGCTCGCGACGGCAGGCGACCCATGTCAGACGTTCATTCGACCGCGTTTATCAGCCGGTTGGAGGCTACGATGGCGGCATGGCTAGGGTTCGGGCCAAGCGTTGCATAGGTCTCGCCCATCGCGTCCCGCTTCGTGGGCGCTGCGTCCGGCTTGGCGCGTGTCAGGGCGATGCGGGTCTGCTCAGCATTCCAGTCTTTGATGATCGGGCGCCCGATCTGCTCAGCCACCCACAGGCTCTCGACCTTTCCAGCCTCGATCTCGGGGATATGGGGATCACGCATGCCGGGGTAGTAGTTGCCGGTGTCGATGACCGGCACGCTCTCGGGCAAGCTGTCGAATGACCCCTTCGGGAGCTTGGCGACGGCGGGAAACGGGATCGACAGGATCACGACATCCGCGCCATCAATAGCGCCCTGAGTGTCGGCGGGGATCGCGTGAATCTCCTCTGCAAAGGCGCGCACGCCCTCGGGGCCTTTCGAGTTCGCGACCCGAACCTCGTGCCCAGCCGCGCACAGTTTACGCGCCAGTGTGCCGCCGATGGCGCCGATGCCGATGATGCCAATTTTCATGATGCATGTTCCATCTTCAGGGGGTCATTCGCCAGCGGGATGGGCGAGGGCTTCAAGGGTGCGGCGGAGGTGGTCCACGCCCTCGTCCGTAAGCTGGCAGGCTGACTTGATCTTGTCGGTGACGCTGCATAGATAATTACATCTCCGAGCAGTCACTGGCGCGGGTATTGGATGCGTTCGTCGAGAGCCTCGATCTTATCGAGCTTGGCTTTGAGCGCACAATCGCCGCGTCGACCGGGAGGCCCGGTTTTCGACCTGCCGACATGCTCCCGTCTTTATGTTTGGGGCTACCTGAACCAGGTGCGGTCGTCGCGCCACCTCGAGCGGTCCTGCGCCCGAGATCTGGAGGCGCTGTGGCTCGGAAGGCTGTAACGTCTGACCGGCCGGGCAACGAATGGTGTCGCTCACTTCGTCATAAACGAAGTGCGCCGGCCGGAAGTGGTCCGTGCTCATGGCGTCGCGTTTAAGGGGCGCAGCCACTTCGATATGGATGATCGTCGTCGCGCCAACCGTGACCGAAGCGCAGCGGATGATGGCAGGGGACGGGCGTCTTTTCCCGCAAGGTGCGACTGCCGCAGGTTCGGTCGGCGCTATCGCTGCAGGCGATTAAGGCGCGGAGGCTCTTCGGTCAGGTCAGCCGGTCGAAAAGGCCACTCCAAAGCGGCGCCACGGAAGCGAGGAGGCATGGCCGCCGGGTCCGTCCATCTGGCCATCAAAAGGCAGACAAGCTCATCGGCGGCCTTGAGCCGGAGGGTACGCAAGCGTGAACTTTGTGATGTTGGCCTTGATGAACTGCTCCACTGTCATCAAGGGCCGCCCGATGATCGCCGTTCCGGTGCTGTCGGTGCCCTCCAGCAAGCCTTCCTGTTGGTCGATCGTCACTGCTTCGAAGTGCCGCCGCATGGCTTCGGCGTCCTGAAGGCCGAACAAGTCAAGGAAGGTCGAGACGGTGACATGCTCATAGGGCATCGTCTTGCCCAGAACGCGACTGACCTCGGCGGCAAGCTCTTCATGGCTGTATTCGACGGGCCCGTGAAGCGGGATGGCCTTCCCGGCATAGGGAGCAGGTTTCTCGATGACGTTCGCGACGATTCGCGAGATGTCGCTCGCGGCGATCGGGGCGAAGCGGCTTTCCTTGTTGAACGGCATCACATAACGCCCGTAACGGATGAGCGGCGCGATGTACAACAGCCACTCCGCGAAGAACGTGATCCGCAGGTGAATGGAAGGCACGCCCGACCAGTCAAAGACCTGTTCGGATAGCCAGTGGTTCTGCGTTGCTTTGCTGCGTGCCGCCGGACGGGACTGCTTGTGCGACATGTTGACGATCAGTTCGAGGCTTTGCTCCTTTGCGGCTTGCGCGAAGATGACGGCTGCCTCAACCAGACCTTCCTCGAGCGGGAAGCAGAAATAGGCTCGCTGAACACCCTCCATTGCGAGGCGGACCTCTCGCAGGCTCTTCAGGTCGCCCAAGACGATGTCCGCCCCCAGATCCCGCAGTCGTTGGGCGCGCTCGTTAACTTTGCGGACGAGGGCGCGAACCCTGAAACCTTTCTCAAGCATACGCTCCACGGTCGGTCGGCCGGTGTCGCCAGTAGCACCCGTCACAAGCACTGTCGTCATGTGAGATCCTGTCTATCAGCGATTGAAATTGGACGTTCGCAAGGCGTGTGCCGGCAGCGGATATCAAGGACGCGGTAGCTCACTCACGGAGCTGCGTCGGCGGAACAACAACCTGTATCCGTCCTGTGGTCACGTCGTAGACGACGCCCGAAATCATGAATCCGCCCGGAACGTCGGGATTGGCCTTCCAGGCCGCGACATCCTGGGCGACGGCCTTGTAGGGGTCGGTGACCTCCATGCATTCGAGCTGCGGGCGCGTGACCCCCAGATGCTTGGCCAGCTGGTCGGGAGCGTGCTTGTAGCAACCGATAATCCCGCAATCGGTGTGGTGCAGGATGACGAGGTTCCAGCCGGGACCCATGTTCTGGCCGACTGCCCTGGCGACGGCCGGCAACAGGACCATGGTTTCGACCACCGCCGGATTGATGCGCCCGCCGATGTTGCGGATGATCGCCGCTTCGTCCGGCGCAAGTCCGAGGATGTCCATGGGATCGACCCGAGGGTCTAGGCAGCCGACGATGATCGTCTTGGTGGTCGGGATGATCTTTAGGCTTGCCGAGAAACCGTTCTGGACAAAGTTCTCGTTCCGCTCGGTGATCGTTTTAAGGAAATCCATGTGCCCTCCTAGGTAATTCTCAGGATCAGATCTGCGCGAAGCCGCCATCGACGAAGACCTCGGAGCCCGTCATGAACCTGCTTTCGTCCGACGCCAGGAACGTCACGACGCTCGCGACCTCCTCCGCCGTGCCGTTCCGCTCGAGGGGCGTCATCTTCTTTGTGAATTGAAAGTAGCCCTCCAGGTCGGCGGCCGACATGCCGACCGTGCCGTAGCCGGGCGTTTCGATCACGCCGGGGCTGATGGCGTTCACACGGATGTCGCGGCCCTTCAGGTCGGAGGCCCAGGTTCTGGCGAAAGACCTAACGGCAGCCTTCGTGGCGCTGTAGACGCTCCAGTTTGCGAAGCCCTTCGACCCGACGATCGAGGCGTTCAGGATGATCGACGCCCCGGGACGGAGGTGGGGCAGCGCCTTCTGCACGGTGTGGATCAGGCCCTTGACGTTGATGGCGAACAACTCGTCGATGTGGGTGTCCGTCAGGCTACCCAGCGGGGCCAGGCGCGCGATGCCGGCGTTGGCGAAGACGATGTCGACATGACCCTTTTCCGTACACACGGCATCGTAGAGCCGGTCGAGATCACCCTGCTGGGCGACGTCGCCCTGTAGCCCTCTGGCGTTCAAACCGATTAGGGCGACGGCCTCGTCGAGTTCGGCCTTCCGGCGCCCGATGACAAAGACGAAGGCGCCCTCGCGTGCGAAGGCTTGGGCGGTGGCGAGGCCGATGCCACCTGTCCCGCCCGTGACGACGGCGACTTTCCCATCGAGCTTGCCCATGTGGTCTCCTGCTGAGGACGAACGAAGTAGGGATCGGAGCCGACCGGCCGCGGTTTGACGGCCGCCGGCCAGATTAATGGCGTGAGCAGCCTGTCAGGTGGTCTGTGGCAGTCGGGTGGACATCTTCGCCTGGAAACCCTTCGGGTCGGCCGTGAAGGCCTGATAGGCCGCCTTGGTCTGGGCGCCGGCGACGATCTCCTCGCTGAGGCCCGCCTGAACCGCATCGAGGACATCGGCGACCACCTCGGCGGGGATCATACGCGGCGGCGGAAGGCGAGCGCCGATCGCGCTCTCCGTCTGGACGGCCAACACGCCGACCACGGCGGTGCCTTGCGCCGCAAGCTCGGCCCGTATGCTGCGTGTCACCGACAGGAACGCCGCCTTTGAGGCCGAATACGTCCCGGTCACGGGCAGGCTGACGAGAGCGGCCATCGAGAGCATGTTGACCACGGCTCCACCCCCTCCCGCTGCCAGGATCGGGCGGAAGGCGCGGGTGAGGGCCAGGGGGCCGAAGTAGTTGACGTCCATCTCGCGGCGGGCGGCGGTCAAGTCGTGCGCCGCGATCGCGCCTTGGAAAGACGCGTAGCCGGCGTTGTTGACGAGCAGCGTCACGTCCGGCGCCTCTGCGGCGGCCCGTGTCACAGTCGCGGCGTCTGTTACGTCGAGGGCCATCGGAATAAGGCGCTTGTCGTCGTCCTTCATCAGGTCGGCCAGCGAGGCGCTGTCGCGGGCGCCGACGTAGATTTTCACGGCGCCACGCTTCAGGAGTTCCGCGACGAAGACGCGCCCGATCCCGCCGGGGGCACCTGTGACCAGTGCCACGCAACCGTTGATGTCCATGTCGTCTCCTCCGAAAGGTCCTCGACGGTGCGAGCGTTTCGCTTGCCTCAGGATCCGTTCAGTGTGGCTGCGTGGGCGCGGGCGAACTCACCGACCGTCATCGATCGGCGGCCGGTCAGGCGCTCAACGTTGTCGTCGGCGCCGGACATCACACCGTTCTGGTAGTCCTCCATCGCGCCGCTGAGGTGCTGCACGATGTAGGCTGGCACCCCCATCGTCTCCAGCGAGGTGCAGTATTCGGCGATCGGCAGATCCTGGAAGACGATCTTGCGTCCAAGAGCGTCGGAGAGTTCCGCCGCCATCTGCTCGTGGTCCATCTCGACGGGTCCGGAGAGCGGAATGGTCTGGCCGACATGCACCTCCGGCGCCTTCAGGATCGCGGCGATCGCGCGGCCTTGGTCGTCCGCCGCGATGGGCGAATGCCGTCCCTTGCCGACCGGCATGCGCAGGACCCCCTTTTGCAGGTACGGCAGTTGCCAGGGGTAGAGCAGCCACTCCAGGAAGTAGGTCGGCCGCAGGTGCACGACCGCGAGGCCCGACCAGTTGAACACCTGCTCGGCGATGTAGCTGTCGCGGCAGGAATGGCTCTTCGATTCCCGGCGTGCCGACCGTTGGGAGAGGTTCACGATCGTCGGCACGCCCGCTTCCTTCGCGGCCTGGGCGAAGTTGACGGTGGCGGCTATGAGGCCTGGCTGGACCGGCCACACGAAATAGGCGGCCTCGACGCCGTGCATCGCCGCCCGGATCGTGTCGATCTCCAGGAGATCGCCGGTTACCACCTCGGCGCCAGCTGCTTCCAGGGGTTTAGCTCGGGCATCCCTGTTGTGCACCATGGCCCGTACGTCGAGCCCGAGGGCGAGGCCCTCCTTGACGGCAGCCCGGCCCGTGTCGCCCGTGGCGCCGCTGATCAGGACTTTTTTGCTCATGCCCGGTACCCCGAAATGAAGTGAGAAGACGCTGGCACGATCGGGCTAGCGGAAGCTCGGCTGAGTGGCGCCCTGCGGCCTGAATGCCCTGAGGGCCAAGACCCCGACCACGACAAAGGCGACGAGGACAATCCCCTGGGCGATGGCGAAGGGAGGCTCCAACTGGGTCGGCGCCAGGAGCTTGAGAGGCGGAACCTTGGTGAAGGCCTGGACGACCCCGACGAAGATCAGGAGATACTCGCTCACCACCAATCCCCCAACATAGACCCACCGCGCCCATCGCGAGCCGCGAAGGCGGCCCCGCGAGAGGAGCACGGCGGCCAGGATGATCAGGGCCAAGATCGAGATCACGACCGCGGGGCTGACGCCGTGCAACGGCAGGATGAAGCCGGTAGCGCTGGTCGCGATCGCCAGAACGATGAAGCCCGTCAGCGACGCGGACGAGGCCTGCGCTTGAAAGAGATTTCTAAGGGCGAACACGCCGACAATGATCGCGACGATGCTGATCAGCGTGTGGCCCGCGATCAGGATTTGGGACAACGACATTCGTTCACCTCCGGAAGCCACAACAACGATCCGCCTCGCCAGAAGCGACTGGACGTTAGGTCAACGTCAACACCACCTCGTCGAGGGGTGGCACATGAACTTCAACATTCGAATGATCGGCGGCTAGGGATGATCAACTAATAAGGCCAGCTACTCTCTCGAGCCCTGGGACCTTTATTGAGAACGCGAGCAGAGAATGGCGTACGTTTGCGTGGGAGGTCTTTGCCGATGACGTATGTCGTTTGTCTGATCTTGCGCTTCCCAGGCAAACGCCGCTGTGCGAGTTTCCGTCGGCGGCCCCGGCCGTCGATGCCGTAGGGCGTGCAGGGCCGACACACTGGGCCTCCCGGGAAGGGACAGCATGGCGGATTGGAGTTTGGCATTCCGGAAGCTTGTCACGCCTGCGCCGGAAGCGCGGTCTGACTCTCGACGCAAAAGCCGGTTGCTTGCTGGGGGGCATCTTCCTCCATGAGCCTCAACATGGCGGAGCCAGGCTTCTACGGCCGGCGCATCTCCGAGGCGTTCCACCTCGATACACCGCCGACGCTAGTGACGCGTGCTTTGAAGAAGGCGCCGATCGCGGTGACCGAATTGCGCTGTGCCCATGACGGGCTTGGCATCACGTCCCCGATCATCCCGGAGGAGGCATTCGCGGTCGCCGTGCAGTTGCAGCCCTACACGGGTCGCCTCTGGGTCGCCGGTCGCCGGGTGTCGATGGAGCCGATGATCGCTGGTGGTGTGAGCGTCTACGACCTTGAAAAGAGCACGATCGCCGATCTCCAAACCTCGTTCCGCTGCCTGCAATTCTACCTGCCGCAAGTGGCCATCGACACGGTCGCGCGTGACGTCGGCGCCCGCCCAACTGGCGGCCTTCGTGCGCCGACAGGAGGGAGCCGCTTCGATCCGGTGGTGCTCGCGCTCGGCCAAAGTCTGCTGCCTTCCTTGGCCGAGCCGGATAACGCGGATGCGCTTTTCGTGGACCACGTATCGTGGGCGCTCTCCGTCCACATGTGTCGCGCCTACGGCGCGTTGGCTCCTCGGTCGAACGGCAAGCGTCCGATCCTGACGCTGCGCCAGGAGCGGTCGGTCAAGGCCGCCATGGATGCGCGCCTCGAGGCAGAGGTCACGTTGACCGAACTGGCGGAAATCTGTGGACTGTCGGTGCAGTATTTCGCTCGTGCCTTCGCGGGCGCCGTGGGCATGCCTCCTTATCGGTGGTTGCAGTTGCGACGGCTAAACCGGGCAAAGGACCTGCTGATCGATTCGCGACTGGGCTTGGCCGAGGTCGCGTTGGCCTGCGGTTTTGGGGACCAGAGCCACTTCACCAAGTCGTTCAGGCGGGAGGTCGGCATCAGTCCAGGCGCTTGGCGCAGACATCACCAGGGGTGATTCCGTCCCCCCTTTTGGCCCGGACGGCGACGGACGCTTGCCGGCGTCTGATGGCCGGCAGGATCGCGTACCGCTGACCATCGAGCCTAGCCGCATCGAGCGCCTCGTCGCCCTTGGTCCAGTAAAGAAGGCCGAAATAGCGGCGGATACCATCCAGGCCGACGGTTCGTCGGCCGTGCGCAGCACCTCGCGCGCCGCCTGCCAGGCCTGCTCGATCTCCGGCGCGAGCGTGCGACCCGCAGCCTCGAAGACGACGACGCGGCCGAAGCCGTTCAGTTTCCCTCGCGGTTACACCGTCCCGCCGCCTGTGCGATGTTCTCCGCCCCGGCGGCGGCGCGCCAGACTTCCGGCAGATCAATTTCGACGCCGGCCTCGATGAGCGAGGTAGAAACGATGCGGACCGGCTTTTTCGCCTCGAGCCGATGACGCGCCTCGATTAGCACGCGGCGGCGGTGTCCGCGAGACCCGCATGTTGCCCCGCCACGTTGAACGCGAGGATGCGCCCGATGTGGCCCGGAAAGTGCGCACAGGCCTGGACGGCCCCCGCCGTCGAGTGGTCCAGCCGGCTCGAGGCATCGCCGGCTGCATGCAGAGAGGCCTGGAAGGCGGCCGAACTCTTGCCGATGTCGTGGAGCAGACCGCCGAGATACGCGAGGGAGGAAAAGCCGAATGCCGCCGCATTCGCGGAGGCGAGGCGCGCGACCGCCGCGAGGTGATCGGACAGCCGTTCCCAATCCTCTAATGGCCGACCTGCCAAAGAGGTAGATCTCCCGTTTCTCAAGCAAGGGTCTACCGCAATCGATAGATCCGCCCGTAAGCAGACACTGCAAGCTTCTGCAAAGCGTCAGGAGGCGCTGGTTCAAAGGTCCGCGCAACCGGCCCACCCGGAAGCGGACTTTCTGAAGGTAAGAAAAGGGTCAATCCCAGACGTCTACCGCGCCCCCGCCGTAATTTGGGCTACTTCGGCTTACGCCAGCCTTGGGGGAACGCCTCGGCACCATGACGCACGATACGAGAAACTGTGGCTTGATTGACGCGGCGGGCCATCTCGAAACCCGATTTCAGAGGCAAGACTATCGATGCGAGCACCGGGTTACTGTACCGACGCTGTCTTTCCGACGGGGCGTTGTACAGAAGAGTCGCGACACTTTGTCAGTGCGGCGTCGTTATCGCTTTACCCAAGATTTCCTCGGGCCTAACGCGGTATCGCGGCTAAAAATAATTCAATGCCGCGTAGGGACGGATCGCAGCAATGGAAACCATAAGCCTTGGGCAGTATGCGCTAGTCTATAATGCCTTTTCTTTTACGATCGCAGTCATGGGAGCAGCGACGCTCTTCTTTTTCTTGAGCCGATCGCAGGTCGCGCCGGCCTACCGGACGGCGTTGACCATCACGGGTCTCGTCACGCTCATCGCGTGCTATCACTATTTCCGGATCTTCAATTCCTGGGAGGCGGCCTACAGCGTCACTGGCGACGTTGTGAAGCCGACCGGTGTGGCCTTCAACGATGCCTATCGTTACGTCGATTGGTTGTTGACCGTCCCGCTGCTTCTCGTCGAACTGATTCTCGTGATGCGCCTGTCGCCCGAGGAGACCGCCTCCAAGGCGACGAAGCTCGGAATTCTTGCTGCCCTCATGGTGGCGCTCGGCTATCCGGGTGAGATCTCCTCGACGCTTTCGGGTCGTTGGATCTGGTGGGTCCTTGCCATGATCCCGTTCCTGATCATCGTCTACGATCTCTTCATCGGACTTCGGAACTCGATCGGGTCGCAGCCTCCGGCCGCACGCGGGCTGGTCAGCGCGGCGCGCTGGGTCACCGTCATCTCGTGGAGCTTCTACCCGATCGTCTACATCTTCCCCATGTTCGGCCTGACGGGGGGAACCGCGACCGTGTCGGTCCAGGTGGGGTACACGATCGCCGATATCGTCGCCAAGGCCGCCTTCGGTGTCCTGATCTTCCTGATCGCGGCTCGGAAATCTGCCGCTGAAGCCGGCGTCAAAGACGTGAAGCCCGCCTACGCTTGAAGGATCGGCGGGGCTTCGGCCCCGCCGGTCTGTCGAGAGCCGAAGACGGTCGCCGCAATGGTCAATGACAGCCGGTGTAAGAGACGATGAGCCGTCAACTCGAGGATTGCTTGCTCCGCGTCGATCAGACGATGGACGATCTTGTCGGGCCTGTCGCGCATGATGACGATCTCCCGCCGTTCCATGGCGATGATGCGGCCTCCTATCATCTGAGATCCGGTGGTCAGCGCATGAGGGCTCGCCTCGGCGTCCACGCCAGTCTGTCACTTGGTGTCGCCGACGCCGACGCGGTTGCGATCGGGGCTGCCGTCGAGCTTCTGCACAATGCGTCGCTTATCCACGACGATCTCCAGGATCGAGATCGAACGCGACGCGGTCACGACGCGGTCTGGTCTCGATACGGCAGCAACGTCGCGATCTGCACGGGCGATCTGCTCATTTCGGCTGCCTTTGCGTCGATCGCGTCGCTCACGATCGGCACTTCCGTCCCAGCGGCCGTCAGGCTGATGCACAGGAGCGTGGCCTCGGCCATCCGGGGGCAAGGCGCCGACCTGTCTTTTGAAACGCGAAGCCTGAGTGACGCGGCGACGTATGATGCCATCGCGTTCGCAAAATCCGGCGTCTTGCTGAGCCTGCCGCTGGAACTCGCTTTCATCGTGGCTGGACGTCACGACCTGTGCGGTCTTGCGCGACAGGCGGCTGGCGCTTTCGCGATTGGGTATCAGATTGCCGACGACATCGCGGATGCCGATCGGGATCGCTCCCTCAACCTCGTGTCGGTCTTGACTGCGGCCGGTGTCTCCGACCCCCTTGGGGCCGCGCGACGTCGCGCTCAGGATCGTTTGGCCACCGGCCGCCATCTCGCGCTCGCCCTCCCGGACGGATCCGGCGCCCTTCTGGTCGCGCTCTGCGATCGTTTGTCGACATCCCTGATCGGAGAAAGCGCCATGGTATGCGGGCGCTCGTAATCGGCGCCGGCTTTGGCGGGATCGCGGCGGCGCTGCGACTTCGCGCCAAGGGGTACGAGGTCACGCTGCTCGACCGGTGTGCCACCTTGGGCGGACGCGCGCAGGTCTTCGAGCGAGGCGGCTTTCGGCATGACGCCGGGCCCACCGTCATCACGGCGCCGTTTCTGCTCGAAGAGCTTTTCGAGCTGTTCGGCGAAACGCTGGCCACCCATCTGACGCTCGTCCCGCTCAAGCCCTGGTATCGCTTCCGATTTGCCGACGGCGAGACGTTCGACTATGGCGGCACCCTCGAAGAAACGTTGCTGGAGATCGACCGGATCGAGCCGAAGGATCGCGCCGGCTACCTCGCTTTGCTGGCTCATTCCAAACGGCTCTTCGATGTCGGCTTCACCGAACTGTCCAACGCCTCGTTCGCCCGGTTCACGACGATGCTGCGGCAGATCCCGCGCCTTCTGGCGCTCAGAAGCTACGAGACGGTCTGGGGGCTGGTGTCGCGCTATCTCTCAAGTCCGAAACTGCGGCAGGCGTTCTCGATCCAACCCCTCCTGGTCGGCGGGAATCCGTTTGATACGACCAGCATCTACGGCCTGATCCACTTTCTGGAGCGGGCCTACGGGGTCCACTTTGCGATGGGCGGAACGGGGGCGATCATCAAGTCGCTCGGCGATCTCATGGATCGACATGGCGTGACGACCTCGCTCGAGACAACGGTCCGGGCGATCGACATCGCGGACGGCGTCGCAACGGGCGTCACGCTCGATGACGGCACCCACGTCGCCGCCGATCTGATCGTGTCGAACGCCGATGCGGCGTTTCTCTACAGCGCGATGATCGATCGCAAAGCCCAGGCGGCATCGACCAAATTGAAATTGAAGGCGGCCCATTATTCGATGGGTCTTTTCGTTCTCTATTTCGGCACGACCCGGACCTATCCCGACGTCGCCCATCACACGATCTGGATGGGACCTCGCTACCGCGACCTGCTCGCCGACATTTTTGACCGCAAAATCCTGGCCGATGACTTTTCGCTCTATCTTCATCGCCCGACCGCGACAGACCCAAGCTTCGCTCCGGACCATTGCGACAGCTTCTACGTGCTGTGTCCCGTACCCAATCTGCAGGGCAATATCGATTGGGTGAAAGACGGTCCGCGCTTGCGTGACAAGATCGTCGCGGCGCTGGATGAGACCATCCTGCCGGGCCTCGCCGCCAGCATCACGGCCGATTTTTTCAAGACCCCGGGAGACTTCCAGACCGACTATCTCAGCATGCACGGTGCCGGGTTTTCGATTGCGCCTTTGTTTAGGCAATCCGCCTGGTTTCGCTTTCACAACAAGGCCGAGAGCATTCGAAATCTCTATCTCGTGGGGGCCGGTACGCATCCTGGTGCCGGGTTGCCGGGTGTCCTCTGTTCGGCGAAGATCATCGACGCCATGATCCCGGAGGCCACATGATCGAGGCCTCCGACCCATCCTCGTCGAGCGTGGCGGCTCTCGCATCGGCGACTGCGATACTGAGAGCCAAGGGGAAAAGTTTCTATTGGGCGCGGCGCCTTCTCGGCACCAGGCACGCCAGCAACGCGACACGCCTTTATGGGTTTTGCCGCTTGCTCGACGATACCGCAGATGAAGCAGCGTCGCATGTCGTCGCTAAGTCGAGATTGGCCGAGATTGCCGACGACGTAAGGTCAGGTCAGACTAATGACCCCGCCTTGCTGGATGCTCTCGCGCTCATCCGTGAGTGCAAGATCGATGTAAGTGTCGTGCTGGACCTCATAGCGGGAGTCGAGTCGGATCTCGGCGTCGTCTGCCTGCAGACCGAAGCGGAGCTTTTGCACTATTGCTACCGCGTCGCCGGAACGGTCGGCCTGATGATGTGCAACGTGCTGGATGTGACCGAGCCGGCCGCATACCCGCATGCCGTCGACCTCGGCATCGGCATGCAACTCACCAATATCTGTCGCGATGTCGCCGAGGATGCGGCGCTAGGGCGCCGGTACCTGCCTGCCAGTCTGCTAAGCGATATTTCGGCGCAGGATCTGGTGACGCCGACCGCGGCGACGCGTCGGCGCCTTCGCGCTTGCCTCGCGACGTTGCTGGACCAAGCCGATCTCTACTATCGCAGCGGCCAAGATGGCATGCGCTATCTTCCGGTTCGGGCGCGCGCCGGCATCTTGTCGGCGGCCCGGATCTACCACGCCATCGGCGACGGCATTCGAGCGCGTGACTATGCGTGCTGGGACGGGCGCGTGACCGTCGGCCGAAAGGCGAAGCTCCGGCTGACCGCATCGGCCTTGATGGAGACGGTCGGTACCCTGGTGCCTCGGCCAAGGTCGATTTTGCATGACGCCAGCCTGCACCACCACCTCGTCGATGTCCCGAGCCTCGCAAAGGCACGCCATGCAGGGTGACTTCGATCTCGTCATCATGGGGGGCGGGTGCGCCGGGCTGAGCCTCGCGCGGCGGCTCACGGCGCTTGGCCGTCAGGCGCCTCGCACGCTCGTGCTCGAACGTCGAACAGCCTATGCCGACGACCGCACCTGGTGCTTCTGGGACGATGGATCGATGGGATTGAACCATCTGGTTCGCCACTCGTGGGCCACGATGCGTGTCAAGACCGAAGACGCCGCAGTTCTGGTCGAGTGCGGCGACGCGCCGTATCGGATGCTCGGAGCCGCCGCATTCTACGCGGAGGCACTCGGAGCCATCGAGGCCAGCGACCGGGTCGAGATCGCGCTTGGATCGGAGATCAGCGCGGAGCCCCGGAAAACGGGTGAAGTCTGGTCTCTCGAAACCGCGACGGGGTCCGTCACGGCGCATCGGATCGTCGATACGCGGCCGTTTCGCCGCCCCGTCCGAGGTGGAGCGACGCTGTGGCAGTCCTTCTATGGCCGAGAGATCGATTGCGCGACCGGCGTGTTCGACCCAGCCTGCGTGGATCTGATGGACTTCGCGCCGGTCGAAAAGGGGCGCATCCAATTCACCTATGTGTTGCCGGTCTCGACGAGGCGGGCCCTCATCGAAACGACGGTCTTCGATGCCGATCCGTGGGATCGGGCCGACCTCAGGGCGGATCTGGATGAGGCGGTCGCAGCTCGCGTCGGAGGACAGTCCTTCATGATCCTTCGAGAGGAGCACGGGGTGCTGCCGATGGGAACGCCGCGAGTTTCTGGTCGCCAAGATTCGACGTTCATCCATGCGGGGCTCGACGCCGGCGGTGCGCGGCCGAGTTCAGGCTATGCGTTCCGCCGGATCCAAGCTTGGGCGCAGGCCTGCGCGTCGGCGATCGCGACCGGCAAGCCGCTCGTCGGGCATGCCGAGGACCCGCTCCTGCTGCGCGCCATGGACGCTCTGTTTCTCTCTGTCATGCGAAGCCGGCCCGATGTCGCGCCTGGCCTCTTTGTCGCACTGTTCGGAAAGGCCAACACCAGACGCCTCATCCGGTTCATGAGCGATGGCGGCAATCTGATCGATTACACATCCGTGGCGCTTGCGCTGCCGGCCTGGCTCTTCCTCGGCCAGATCCCTCAGGCGTTCAACCAGGCCGCGTTGGGGCACCGGACATGACCAAGGCGCTCCGCATCCAGGGCGTGCTGTTTTGCATCGGCTCGCTGCTGCTCATTCCGCTGGCCATGAACCTGTATCGGTTGGAACCGCAGGTCCAGCTGCTGGTGATGGCGGCTGTCATCATTCTCCTCGGCGTGCCACACGGCGCGCTGGATACGGTCTTCGCCCAGCGCGCTTATCGAATGAGCCATGTTGGCTCGTGGGCCACCTTCGTGGTCCTGTATTTCGTTCCGGTCGTGGCGGTCGTCGTGCTTTGGACCGTGGCACCCTTGCTGTTCCTCGTGGGCTTCCTGCTGATTTCCATCTTCCACTTCTCCGGCGATCCGGCCCCGGACACACCGTTCCTCGTGCGTCTGCTGTATGGCGGCGCGATCGTCGTGCTGCCGACCTTGTGGCACGCCGACGACGTGACGACGCTCTTCTCACTGCTGGTCGGCTCCGAGGCCGCCGTCACCATGGTGGCGATCCTGAGCCCACTGGCGTGGCCCTGGCTGGTGGGACTTGGGATTGCCAGTCTGGTTGCACTCCGGCGCGATGGTGTCGCGGCAGGCGAACTCGCGGCGGTCACGTTGCTGGCGACGCTTGCGCCACCGCTGCCGGCCTTCACGATCTTCTTTTGCGGCATGCACAGCGCGCGCCATATTCTGCGCACTGTCTACTACGTCGGGGCGGAGCATTGGCGTGTGCTGCTGCTTGCGGGCGGCCTTCCGATCATCGGCATTATCGGGATGTTTGCGGTAGCGCTGTTGCTCCCCAGCGTGGTCGCTATCGACGCGCGTGTCATCCGGATTGTCTTCGTCGGGCTGGCGGCCCTGACGGTGCCCCATATGGCCATCGTCGAGCGAATCCGGTTCGCCGGCTGGACGCCGCGACGATCCGACGGTTGAGGGCGTCGTCCGACTTAGCCTTGTGGCTGTTCAAACGAGACGAGCGTGGCCCAACCCAGCGCCGTCAGCGACCTAGCACGTGCCGAAGAATGGTCGGGATCGCGGTCTTGACCTGAAAATATCCGCGCGTCGATCGCGGCCAAGCGAGATCGTCCCATTGGCGTCGGAGTCGGATGCTGGCCGCGGGAAGCGCCGTGGCCGATGGACCCACCGGGGCCCACGGCGTGACGATCGGCAGGCCATCGGCCCAGCCCTCGGTGACAGGACGCGCCGCGCAGCCGAAGTGAGCTTCGGCCCGCGCCAGGCCGTCAGACATCGCCTGCTCGTCGGCGTGTCGGACCAACGGCGCCGCATCAGGCGCATGGGCCAGAAGTCCGCCGATGCGCGTCACGCGCGCGCCACCGAGGTCGAGGCTTTCCGGGTTCAGGTCGTCGAGATGCAGCAGGAGCGCGACCTCACCACTTGTTGCGAGGCCGGCGCGGGGCAGGGCGATAGCGTCGCGCCGCTCGGGCTCCTCGAGCGGGACAGGGGTTTCGTTCAATCCTCGAGGCGAGAAGCGGCCGTCGGTAAAGCGTCGGATGTTGTCGGCTCGTGCCGCATAGGCCTTTCCGGGCGTATGCAGCCCCGCCACCCAGCGCCATGACAGGGTGTTGCTGGCCGGATCACCGTCGATCAGGTGACGAAGAAAAAACTCCGCTCCGAGCGCCCAAGGCAGCCGCAGGGTAAAGATCCAGATCGAGGCGAACCACATGCGCGTGTGATTATGCAGCCAACCGGTTTCCGTGAGCTCGCGAGCCCAATCGTCAAATCCGTCGATTCCGGTATTGCCGGTCACGGCGCGGTCAAAGGCTCGTCGCAAGGTCGGCTCTGCGCCGAGCTGGTCACGACCCTCTGCCACCAGATCAAGGTAGTTGGTCCAGATCGTTGGCCGGGTCTCGAGGTGACCCTTGAAGTAGGAGCGCCAAAAAACCTCTTCGATGAACTTGCTCGCCTCGTCCGGCCCATGATCATCCAGAGCGGCTGCGACAGCTTCCTCCTCGAGCAGGAGGCGGCGACGCAGGAAAGGCGACAGGGCGCTGGTGGTCGGCTCGCGTTCCGATCCGACATCGGTGTTGCGGTTGGACGTGTAAGCACGGCCGAGGTGAGGCGTGACGGAAGCGAGCCGGCCGAGGGCTGCCGAGCGAGTCAATGTGAAGGAGCGTGTCATTCCCGCCATGTGGAGCTCGCCGCTCGCTTGCCCAGTGCGGCACCGCGTCAGGTCAACGATGCCCGCGACCTTATTGGTTTCGCGCGGAGCGATTGCAAAGTCCTCTTCGCCTTTCCTGCCGATGTCGTCTGAAACGCGGAAGCTCCGGCGTGCAAACCGCTCCAACGCGGCCGAGACCCCGATCGCCGCTCGTGTGGCCTGAAGTGTCGTTGCGGCATCGGTTGCCATCGGCCGCACCAGCATGGCAATCCTTGCGCCGTGGTCGTCGTCATACATCAGCATGCCGGCCGGTCCGTGCGGCGTCGCAACCAGCCGCCCACCCATGAACCGATACCCCGCAGCCGAAGATCGGGTGCAATGACGCTTCGGTTCAGGCGATTGCCGATTCAACGGAGAAGGTCATCCTTGTCGCCGGCCTTGGGCTCGACAGGGTGCAGGTGGTCTGGCGCATCGTGCCGCGGTCAGGTCCGCTTTCTTAGAACAGCGAGATCCTGATAGCCGAACTGTTCGAGCTCGATCGCGACCACATCGAGATATTTGGAATAAGTGCGGCGTACGTGGTCCGACATTTGATAGCTGTTTCGATAATAGGTCGCGTCGGGGATTTTGCCCTGCAGGGCCGAGTCTGACTGCTGGTCGTCGAAGCCGCTTCGGAGCCATGCGTCCCACCAGGGCCGGTCGCGCCAGAACGACGAGAAGGCGACAGCTCCCGGTCCTGCGAAGCTCAAGAGGGCGAGTCCGCCCGGTTTCAGAAGACGGGCCAACTCTTCCAACCACGCCTGCTGCGCCTCGGCCGTCAGATGCGTCATGACCGAGATACCGAAGATCACGTCGAACGAGGCAGCCTTGAGGCTGGTCGGCGGCCAGAGCGGCACTTGAGAGAATGTGCCGTCAGGAAGGTTCTCGTTGCACCATGCGGCGTTCTCGGCGTCGATATCGACGCCGCTGATGCGGGCGTCCTGCCAATTTTGAATAAAATGCCGGGTCACCCGACCATGCCCGCAACCCCAATCCAGCACAGTCGTGCCTGTCGACGGTCGTATCCCATGACGCGCCATGATGGCTTCCAGCGCCCGAAAGACAGAATAGCCCGTGAAAGTGACGCTCTGCGGGCTATCGTGGCCCTGCACGCGGGTCAGTTGCGTGATGTTGCCCGGAAAACCGATGAACGATGACAGATTGGACGGGATGTAGACCGTCCTCGCGGTCGGGACGAGCGCCGTCGCAGCCAGTTTTCGTCTCGCTTCTCCCCCAAGTAACTCAAGGTCAGGATAGACGAGACGGAAGCGAAACGGATCCGCACCTGGGGCGCAAGCGAGCAGATCAACCGTAATCCGAATGCCTGAAAGACCCGCATTCGGCCAATACCAGTAGTGCGTCTCGAAGTCCGGCGAGGGCAGAGGGTATTCGACCGTGTAGGCGACACCGGCATCGAACTCGACCCGCAACTGACTGGGGTCGCCGTTCGGGGGGAGTTGGCCTCCCGAGATCACCAGCTTCACCCCGTCAAACGACAAGCCGAACATCGACATCAGCGGTCCATGTGCACCGTCGAGCACAAGCGCAGCCGATAGGCCGAGGGAATTGTAAAGCGGACCGACATTGAAGACCTTGAGGCCGAGAACCTCCTGCGTCTCAGCGTTCCGCGCCTCGACCCGCATGGAGCGATCCCGGTCGACCATCGGAAGCTGACACGAGAAGGTGATGCCATCACCGCCGTCGCGCGGAAATGTCGGCACCGTTGCCCACGGTTTTCCATCACACAGGATCGTCAAAAAACGAACCGCGCTGAAGCGGGATCGGACCGAGATCGTGGCACCCACTACGGTTGGCCTCACCAGCGTCAGGTCGATCAAATGATCCGGATCCTGAGCATCGACGTCAGCGGCTTCACGGGTCCTCAGCACGATCGATCTCCTTTGCAATCGATGGGATGACGATCGAAACGATCGTGGTCGAAGGCCGACGCAACAATCTTTCCGGTCGCTTGTAGAATAAAATACGATATCGTAGAGATACAAAAGATATATTTACGGCTGTCAGACGTTTGAGCAATCGATTGATCGCGTTCAAGGCTCCAGGAAAAAAAGGCGGCGCGATGCGCATCCTGATCCCGTTCGTGCGTCGGCGAGACGACCCTGCCGCAGCCTTGGATCACGATACGATGATGTCGCGCGACGGCGCGACGGTCGCGGTCGAGGCGGAGCAAAATCCGACGGGCGGGAAACCCAATCGTCTGGATGGCGATCCGGCTTCCACGTTCGGTCTCGACGACATGGTCCGGCTGTTTGGAGCCCGCTTGGCTCGAGATCTTCTCGCCTGCGTCGACGCTGCTGTCTTACGGGAACCATTGTCGGCACTCGGGCTGATCTCGCCGGGAACGATCGATCAGGATGTGGTCCTGGCTTATTTCACCCATCCGCAGGCGAGACTGTTCAGTCCCAATCCGATGTTTGATGAACTCTGGTACAGGACGTTTTATCCCGATATCGCAGGAGCCTTGCGGGCGGGCGACATTGGTTCGGGGTTCATTCATTTCGTTAATTCTGGCGGTCGCGAGGGACGTTGGCCCAATCCGGTGATGTATGCGCTTGCCGAGGACGCTCCATTTGTTGGGGAGGAGCAAGGCTCCGTCGAGCCGGCCTATCGCCATATCAATCCGCAGGTCCGGCTGTTTCTCGATCATTTTCCGATCTTCACGCCCGTGCAGCATTACAATCTCTTCGGTCGCTTCATGGGGCTCGACGCGAACGGAACGAGCGGCAGAGCCGAACTCGATTGGAACGTCGGGAAACGCGACGTGATCGCGGCTGAGTTCGACCAGCACTACTACCGTGCCCGCTACATGACCGGCGACGAAGCGGAGCGCTTACGCAGCAATGCCTTTCTCCACTATATCGTGGTTGGCGTGCGGGCGGGGCATGCCCCGAACGACTGGTTCGACGAGATATGGTATCGCGCCTTCTACCCGGATATTCGAAAGGCGATCGACGACGGACGGATCCCGAGCGGCTTCTATCATTTTTTGGTTGCCGGGCGCGCGGAGGGACGTCGGCCAAGCTTCGATCTGCAATCCGCCCTTGAGGCGAGAAGCCCTGGCGTCACCAACCCGGTTTTGCTCGACCGGCTCAACAATATCGAATGTCGCCGTCGGAAGGTCACGGCACGAACCGTCGACCGGTCGATGCCGACAGTGTGGTTCCTGTTTCCGACAATCAATCCCGATCTGACATTCGGGGGATATGGCGCCGGCTTCGAGTTGCTGCGGGCCTTCAAGGCCAGCGGCTACCACGTCGCGATCGTTTGTACCGAAGATCGTAACGCCACAAAGGACTACTTCATCTATCGCGAGCGATCGGCCACACTTCGCCAGACCATCAAAGAGATGCCCGTCTTCAACACCGCCAACGGAGACGGTCTTGAGGTCGCCGCAGCCGATTTCTTCGTCGCATATTCGACCTGGGATCTCTGGATCGCCACCGACCTGGTCGCCTTGACGGGAGGCGCGATACCGTTCCTGCTCAGCCAGGAATACGAGCCCATTTTCTACGATTACGGATCGATCCGGGCGGTGGTGCAGGAAGCGTTCACCCTTCCGCACTACCCGATCATCAACAGCCACTATCTCTTGGATTTTCTGAAAGCCAAGAAGGTCGGCGTCTTCGCAAAATCAGACGTGGAGGAGGGGCTCGACTACGCGGTCTTCGATCATCGCATCGGACAATTGCCCGCGCAGACCGCTGTCGCCATGGCGTCCCGCGAGCGTCGGGTCATGGCCGTCTATGCAAGACCCGAGGGGCATGCGGCCCGGAATATGTTCGAGCTTCTGGTTCTCGGGCTCCGTGACATCTGCGAACGCAATCTGCTGGGCCGCGAGTGGGTAATCCTCGGAGTTGGCGCGTTGGTGGCACATGACCCGATCCCGCTTGGCGGTCGCCATATGCTGCGGATCGTTCCGCGCATGTCAGAGGAAGAATACCATAGCTATTTTGGATCGCTCGATATCGGCGTCAGCCTCATGTATGCGCCACATCCGAGCGTCATGCCGTTCGAATTCGCCACCACGGGTGGCCTTGTCGTGACGAACACGTTTGAGAACCGATCTGCCGATCAGCTTCGCGCCATCTGCGCCAATATCGTGCCATGCGCTCCGACCGTCGCCGGAATCGTGTCGGCGCTTGAGGAAGCGATCGCGCGGGTCGGCCAGTTTGAGGAGCGGGAACGCAACATCTACCGACCCGTGAAGGCGACATGGGAGGAGATTTTCTCAACCCGCTTCATTGAGCAGTTGGTGAACCGGCATTCCGCGTCGGTGCCGCCCGCAGGAAATCTCCTGACCGGGACCGGTTGTCGATAGGAACGCTCCATCTCCTCGGTCAGCCCTGCTTGCCCCATCGGGGCTCGCTCGGCTTTGAGATCGTGCAAGGGCCAAGGCGGCAAAGCGAAGGCTCACGTCGACGTTGATCGATGCTGACATTTGCCGAGGGCTCAACGTCCTGCGTCATATAATTAAGTTCACAAACCCATACCACAAATGTATTGATAGAGGACGAGCCATGCATCATCGTTGGTCCGCAATCTGGAGCGACGTCATCAGGCAGCGCGGAATCCAAGATGTCACACGCTCCAATGGCCTTGAAGAAGTTATTGGCGCTGATTTCTGGATCTCGCTCGAACGTCGACGAACATTTGTGGCATGCCGATGCCGCGCGAGACCGAGCCGACTGGCCAGCCGCATCCCGACATTATTCAAAGGTCCTTGAGCAGGTACCTCGCCGAAGCGATATCTGGGTTCAACTCGGCCATGCCGAGAAGGAGCGCGGCGATCTCGACGCGGCAAAGCTAGCCTATGAGCGTGGACGGGACCTTGCCCCGGGCAACCCCGATCCGTTGCTGCAACTCGGTCACGTGCAGCGCGCCAGTGGCGACTGGGACGGCGCAGCAACCAACTACCGGGCCGCCTTGCGGCTGAAACCCTCGCGAAACCAGCCAGAAGTCAGCCTCGAGCTCGCCGATTTGGCTCGCGATCTGCGCGAATGGACGACCGCCGCGCGGCTCTACGCTTCGGTGCTCCAGTCGACGCCGGAGCGCGCCGACATCTGGATGCAACTCGGACATTCCGCAAAAGAATCGGCTGATTACGATGTCGCTCGGACCGCCTATGACAAGGCCATCGCGATCGACCCGGGCGACGCCGACAAGCATTTGCAGCGAGGTCACCTTTCGAAACTGATGGGGAACCACGAGGCGGCCCTATTGGCCTATCGGAAGGTTCTCGAGCTGTCTCCGGGCGATGACCGGGCCTTTCGGGAAATTCGGTCGCTCGGAAGCGATGCGCATCCATCCGCGCTGACCTTCGGATCGTCGGCGTCTGGGTCGCTGACTCCCGCCGCTCATCCGGGGTCGCTGGTGGTCTGCACAATCGCGTCCAACAATTACATCGCGCAGGTCAAGACCTTGTTCGAAGGCGTGCGGCATTTCTATCCGGAAGCGCGCTGTTGTATCTGCATCGTCGATCGCGATGCTGTGCTCGACTTTAAATCAATCGAGGGTTGCGACGTCATTCTCGCGGCGCAGCTCGGCATTCCCGATTTCGACAGCATGGCGTTTCGCTACGATCAAGTCGAACTATGCACGGCCATCAAACCGTTCCTCCTGTTGATGTTGCTGACCGAACTCAACTACGATTCAGCGCTTTACTTCGACCCCGACATTCAGATTTTCGGCCGTTCCGAGGACGTCCTGCAACGGCTATGGCGCGACGCCTGCTTTCTGCTCACGCCGCATCTTCATCAACCGGCTTTAGGGCACGTGGCACCGACCGATCTTACCATTCTCCAGGCTGGAACATATAATCTTGGTTTTCTCGGCGTGTCGTCCCGGCCTGAGGCTCTCGTCTGGCTCCGCTGGTGGGCGAGTCATCTCGTTCATCACTGTCTCAATCGCGTCGATGAGGGTCTCTTTGTCGACCAAAAATTCTTCGACCTCGTGCCGGGCTTCACCGCGGGCGCGCAGATCCTGCGAGATCCCGGCCTGAACCTCGCCTATTGGAACCTGGCCGAACATCGCCTGTCAGGCGAGGAAAACGCTTGGTTGGTCGATGACAGCGACCTGCAGTTCTTTCATTTCAGCGGCTTCGATGTCGATGCACCCCGGCGCCTGTCGCGCCATACATCAATGTTTTCTGCCGTGGGCGATAGCGCTCTCGCCAAGTTGATGGATGGCTATCGAGAGGCTTTGATCCGGCATGGCATAAAAACGATGCGATCACAGCCCTATTCCTACGGCGCCTTCGCGAGCGGCGTCTCGATCCAGCGCGTGGTCCGGCGGCTGTTCGCCGACACGGTTGCGTCATGGGCAAGCGACCCGTTCGCCGACATCGAAGATTGGATGATGCAACCTGTTCTAGTTGGTCGGCAAGACGGTCGGGCGCTGTCGGCGCCGCGTCTCGTCCATTACGTCTGGAGCACGGATCTAACCCTCCGATCGGTGTTCGATCTCGACAACCAGGACGACCTCCTCGCGCTCAAGACGTGGTTCGTCCGACAGGCGGAACGCAGGTTCGGTCTCGAGCCATGCGTCATCGAGCGTGCCGAACGGAATTTCCGCGGCATCGGGAGCCTCGCCGAGGCCGATCGCGACGGCGTCGATCGCCCGACGCTCTCGCTCGTTCAGAATCAGCGGCGGCCGAACGACTCGCCCGCATCCGTCGTCGCGGTCCGGCGATGACAGCTCTAACGCAACCCGTCTACTTCAGCATTTGCTCGGTCAATTACCTCGCTTACGCGAGAACTCTACATGCCTCTCTGCAGGAATCAGGCGTCGATGCCTTGTTCGTGCTCTTCCTCGTCGACGAAGTCGCCGGACGTTTCGATCCTGACGCCCTCGGTTTTCCGTGTATCGAGAGCCGGAAGCTTGGGATCGACACTCATTTCGATATGGCGGCGCGCTACACCTGTATGGAGATGAATACGGCCATCAAGCCGTTTTGCTTTGCTTGGCTGTTCGACGTGGCGAAGGCCGACGCCGCCATCTATCTCGATCCCGACATCCGCGTCTTTCGTCCTTTGACCCATGTCCACGATCTGCTCGAACACGGCAGTGACCTCGTTCTGACGCCGCATAGCACCGAGCCGCTCGACCAGGGCGACGAGCCTAACGATGTGCGTCTGCTTCAGACCGGCGTCTACAATCTCGGATTCGTTGCTTTCAGGCGCAGCCAAGCAAGCCAGCAATTTCTATCATGGTGGGGAGAGCAGCTTCTGACCAAATGCGTGGTCGATCTCGAACACGGTCTTTTTGTCGATCAGAAATTCATGGATCTGGCTCCGGCCTACGTGGCGACAACCGCCATTCTCCTTCATCCGGGCTACAACGTCGCTTATTGGAACTTGACGCATCGCCAGGTCGATCGTCCCGCCACTGACCCGGGCTTGTGGCAGGCGCGCGGAGAATCGCTCCATTTCTTCCACTTCAGCGGAGTCGTGCGCGGCGACCGCACGATTTTTTCAAAGCATCAAAACCGTCTCACCGTCGAGACGATCGGCCCGGTAAAGGAGTTGCTGTTCGACTACCTCAAGCGTTTGGACGCTCATGCGACGCTCGATGGCGTGCGGCTGGACAAAATTCCCTATTTCTATGGCTGTCTGTCGAATGGCTTGCGCTTTACGGACGACATGCGCCGCGTCTATGCCGCGCAGCGATGGTCCGGGCCGCAGACCTACGAGAGATGTTTCGGAACCGACCTCGATCTCTACGAAATGCTAGAGCCGTCCGTGATGCAGGACGAAGGCGCACCCGTGACGCGGCTCGGCTATGCGATCTGGTTGGCCCGGGCTGATGTGCGAACGGCCTATCCGCTAGCGACAGCGGAAGGACGACGCGGCTTTGCGGCGTGGTTCGTGTCGAGCGGGTCTCTCGAACATACGATTCCGGCTCCTCTCGTCCGCGCAGCAGAGCGTCAGATGGCAGGTCCGGGCGGCGAGCACGTGACGAATGCCGCCGTAAGCCTGAAGCCCGGTCTAGGGATCTACGGCTATTTCCGCGCCGAAACGGGTGTCGGCAACGCCGCGCGGCATGGATTGCGGGCCGCGACGTCTGCCGGGATTGCGTGCCGGGCCTATCTGCTCGAGGCGGGCGCCTCCGACAACCAGATCGACGCCGGCATGCCGCTCGCGACAGGCCCGTCCCCGTTTGATTGCCTGCTGCTGCATGTCAATGCGGACGAGACGATGCGGATCGACAGCTTGATCGACCCAGGCCGCCTCAAGGGTCGCTACCGGATCGGCTACTGGGCCTGGGAACTCGGCCAAGTCCCTTTCGAGTGGGAAAAGGCCTTCGACAAGGTGGATGAGGTCTGGACCCCGTCGCGGTTCAGCGCGACAGCTTTTGCGGCGCGAACGCATAAGCCCGTGAGGGTCATGCCGCATCCCGTGCCCGTGCTGCCCACGGGCCATCTCGATCGCACCGCAATCCGTCGCCGGTTGGCCATTCCGCCCGAGCGCTTTGCGTTTTTGACCGCCTTTGACTTCAAGTCCTACATGGCCCGGAAAAATCCTCTCGCGACGGTTCGGGCGTTTCGCGATGCTTTTCCGGAACGCGATGCCCGATCGCCGATCCTGGTGATCAAATGTCATGGCGGCGACACGTCTCGACACGAGATGGGCAGCCTGCAAGCCGCCGTTGCGGGCGACGACAGGATTGTGCTGCTCGACGCCGTGTTCTCGCCAAGCGACATTGCGGATTTGCAGGAGGCTTGCGACGCTTTTGTTTCGTTGCATCGCTCGGAAGGTTTCGGCCTCTGGATCGCTGAATGCATGGCGCGCGGCAAAGCAGTGATCTGTACGAACTATTCGGGCAACACGGATTTCACATCCCACCGGACCGTCATCCCGATCGGCTACCGCATGGTTCCGGTCCGCTCGGGAGATTACCCGTTCGGCGCAGGACAGTGGTGGGCTGACCCCGATCACGGCGAGGCGGTGGCAGCCATGCGGGCCGTCGCGGCCGACGTGGCTCTGCGGCGGAGGCTAGGAGACGCTGCGCGGATTTCTATCGGTGCGACCCTGAGCTATGATTTGATCGGCACTTTGATGCGGGACCGACTGGATCAGATCCGTGCTTTAGGCACATCTGATCGGGGTCTTCTGCGGTTTGCCGATGCCGTGAACTGAAAAGTCTCGTCTTTTCGCTTAGAGCATTGGTCGGTCGGTCTGCGTTATACTCTGCTGTCCGACGTCGTTGGCATTCGGCAGGTGAGAAGGCATCGACGCTCGTGTTGAGCGCAGGAACAAGATCTGCTCGCTCTCAGCGGCTGACCGTGCCGCGCTTGCCCGTGTTGTCGCGCCATCTAGGTGCTGGCCCCGGTATCGCCGATGAACACGAGGCGGTGGAGATCAAGAGACCTTGAAACAGCACTCGTCTTATCCGCAATCCGATTGAGCTCAGAGCCTGTCCGACTCAGGCCCGCTCGAGCGCTTCATCACCCCGTCATGCTGCAGAAATTCGGGATTGCCTGGGTCCAGATTCAACGCGTCATCAAGCGCGGCGCGTGCTGCGACCCGATCGCCACTCGCCAAGGCCGCAATGCTGAGAAGATAAGACAGATGCGGGTCGTCGGCGAGGGCTCGCGATGCACGGACCAGGATGGCTCTCGCTTCGACATGGCGGCCCATAAAAATTTGAATATACGCCTCCATCGCATGGAAATGGGCATTGTCTGGCGACCGGATCGACGCAGCTGCTGCGAGGCGGCTCGATTCGTCGAGATGGCCGAGGCCGAGGTGCACCTGGGCGGCGACGCAGAGCAGCGCGCCGCTTCTACGGTCGGCCGCGAGGGCGTGGGACACGAAGGCGAGGCCACGCTGCCATTCCTTGTTGGCGACACAGACCCTTGCGGCCAGGAAGGCGTGGTCGGGGTCAAGATGGGTGTCGACTGGCCAGCTCGTTATGATCTGAAGGGCCAAACTGGCCTCCCCGCGACCAAGATGAAGCATCGCCGCGAGAGCGTCCCGCCCGCGCGGCGAGCGATAATCCGTCTGGTAGGTCTCCGCAAAGCCATCGATTTGATGGTCCGTCTCGCGGGAAAATAACAGGCGCTCGGCCATCTCGTTGATGACGATATCCGGGCGATAAAGATCAACGGCATCAAGATAGAGCCGGATCGTGGACCCGACGAGCATCGTGTCTGAGAAACTGCGGATAAAATAGGCTGCTTGTTCAGTCATGAACGAGTCACGGAAGATCAATGCTTTCGATAGAGGTGCGCCCGGCGAATAATAAGTCTGAATATTGTTGCGCCATGGTCCCTGGTTAAATATCTGCATTGAGGCGGCCTGCCGCGCGAAATTGGGGATGCCGATCTGCTCGGGTTGTTCGGGGCTCGTCAAAGCTCCTAAATCGCCATAGTCACGCGTCAAACGGTATTCGACGTCGCGGAATTCGATTTGATGAAAATCGACGAGGCCTCGCATGGCGGCGCAAACTTCACGATAAGCGATGAAGCTCCCATAAGAACTCCAGTGCGTATCGTTCTTTTTGTATGGATCGAGCCCGCCTTTTGCTGCCATGAGCTCGCGACGAGGATAAACGATTGTTAGATTATCGATGCCCTGCATGGCGTCGAAGAAGATCTGCCCTGGCGGCTGAAAGGGAGCGACGCTGGGCGGTAGGTCTTCGGGGTAGATCGAATGCGCATCAGGCGCGATCAAAAACACATAAGGAATACCGCGCTTTCGCAAGGCCGTTGCCCGCCGCTCGAGCCTAAGTCGCCACAAGCGCAAGTCTTCCGGTCGGAACGGCCGGCCACTCATGAAGTGCTCGCAGTCGAAACCGACAAATTTTTTGAGGAACAGACGACCGTTCCGCCCGCGCAACACTGCGTCGTTTTCTGGCTCCCCGGCTTGCGTCTGTGACTTGTCTTGGATCGTTCGCTCGCGCGGGAGATCAGGCGAGATGCTGCCGGGGAGGGGTTGAGAACCGATCGTCACACGTGCCGCCGCTGCTGTGCAAGGCGCTCGATGAGCTCCCCGACGGTTCGGGCGCCTGCGGCCGCATGCTCGTCTATCTCGACCCGCAACTGACGCGACAAGCGCATCAGCAAGATCGAATATCCAAGAGAGTCCCAACCGTCGATGTCGGACGGAACCGTCTGCGGCGTGATGGCACCGGGTTCGGCATCGAACGTTTCCGCAATGACGGTCATGACAACAGACAGGATGTCGCGCGGCTCGTCTCGACTCGGGGCTGGATCTTTCGGGATCGTCGTCCGAGATCGGTCGGTCTTCTCCGGTGTGCCTAAGGGCAGAGGCATAATCGTCGCGGCTGTTGATGGATCCGCCCCGCGCGCGCTTCGCAGGATCTTTCCGCTGGTGGTCTTGGCGAGGGTTCCCACGTCGCGGAGGTCGACCGCCTTGATGGTGAGATCGAGTCGGTCGAGCACGGCCGCCCGAATGCGCCCCTTCAGCGCCGACCGGGCCTCTGAACCATCGACGGTCGTCTCAGCCAGAACAACAGCCTCTTCGCTGCCGGCAGCGGCGTCAAACTCGCCATAAGCCAGAACGCGGCCGGGTTTGACGCCCTCCACCGATCCGACAATCGCCTCGATGTCGCCTGCGTAGAAATTGCGACCGTGGATGATTAACATCTCCTTCCGGCGACCGCAGATGAACACCTCTCCGTCGTGCAGGAAGCCCATGTCGCCGGTCCTGTACCAACCACTGTCAAACGCTTCGGCGGTCGCGTCGGGATTAGCGTAATAGGAGTGGACGATGAAGTCGGCCTTGACGACGATTTCACCGATCGTCAGCGGCGTGCCCGCTTCGGTCGTCGGACGACTGTCGATCCGAACCTCGACGCCCTCAAGGGCAGGACCGCAGGAGAGGAGCTTGCGGGCGCCCGAACGATCGTGCCGGCTCATCACGACAGTGCCGTTGTCGAGCGCTTGGCCGTCCAACGCAATCGACCTTGGCTCGCGTCCAAGTTGGCTTTGCGTGACCGCAAAAACCGTTTCGGCCATGGCATAACACGTTTGCAGCATCGAAGGCGTCACGCCGCTCGACGCGAAAGCGGCAACGAACCGCTCGAAAGTCTCGGGACGGCAAGGTTCCGAGCAACTGATGAAAGCGCGCATCGATGAGAGGTCGCGGGTTCGGGCGCCATCGCCGATACGGGCCATGTGCTGAAACGCGAAGTTTGGCATCCAGCACAGCGACCCTGCGTAGCGCTCAATGAGGTCGAGCAAGCGGAGCGGTTCGGCGAGCCACTCGAAGGCATCGATCGACACGACCATACTGCCGATGCTCAATGGCAGCAGAAATCCAGTCATCAACCCCATGTCATGATAGAGCGGGAGCCACGAGACGATGCGGTCAGCCCGTGTGGCCCCAATGGCTTTGCGATAGGCGGCGACCTGTCCGTCAATCTGTCCGAAGGACAGCGCCACGCCCTTCTTGAGCCCGGTCGTGCCTGAACTATGCTGCAAAATGGCGATGCGGTCAGCTCGCTCGATGTCGGCAAGACGAGGCAATGGGCCGACGCGCCGTTGGCTCGACAAATCGTCGACATCGTAGACACCCCATCGCAGCACGTTCACGATCTCGCGCAAATGGTGGATGTTAGACCCGTAGGATATGATGCAGCCTGACCTGTAGTGGGAAAACAGCCGCTCGTGGCTGGCCCAATAGTCGGCAGCATCCTGTTTTGGGGTCGGGAATGGGAGCAGGGCCGGAATGAGGCCTGCTCGAATGGCTCCGAGAAAGCAAAAGTAAATGTCCTCTCGATGGTCGAACACGAGAAAGACCACCGACCCTAATGGACGTCCAAGCCCAGCCAGAATACCGGCCCAGCGTTCTGTCTCGTCTCGAACAGCCAGAAAGGGAAATTGCTTCCAACGGTCCGATCTGCCGATGAGCAGGAACGGCCGGTAGGGTGTTTCGATTGCTTCGCTGTAGAGGGAACTGAGCAGCAAAACGCGTAGGCCTCAGTTTTGATCGTTTACATCAGCCCCAACGTCAAACGTCCAAATCACAGGCCGATACACCGAATTGAACACGTTTTTTGTAGATCGCGCACCGACGATGACGTCTAATCACCGTCGAATTATATATAACCAATAACATGATGTGATAGCCAAGTGTCAAGAGGTCAGATCCGTGGTCATTAAGCCTTATTGCCGCTTGGCCATTAGACCGCCTCGTGACGGACCACCCGCAGATCAAGATCGACGGATGAGCGACTGCATGTAGTCTATTCAGTCCATTTCACTGGATCATAGCCAGCGATCCCAAGTCGACGATGAGGTTGCTTCCGTTTAAGCGATCACCGGTGACGCGAGATTCGACTTAAATCGAAGCGGCTGAGTTTCACGATGCTGACATACTTACCTCGATCGGCTTCGATAATCGTTGAGACGTTCCAATTCCTCGAGAGCAACAATATTCGTATTGCGAAGTACTGTTTCGAGCCGGAGCAGCCGATGACGAAATGCCAGAATTGCTAGTTCCGACGTCATTTCTTCAATCAACTCGACGGCACCACGAAAAGTCTCGTCGTTGAAGTGTTGCGTATATTCATCCGGGACTGGAACGAGAGAAGAGTGAATCATCGGCTCAGTTGAAGGACAACGAATGACGCTCGATACCGTACAGACCCTGATAAGCCGACTGTCGGATCGCCGCATCTGGATATAACTCTGCCTCGAACCTCCATGTGCGAGAAGACACTCCAACCGTGTCGTGGCGCGGGTGATTTCCTCTGGCGGGAGGAGCCGATTCCATGAGGTGCCGACCAACTCGCAGGCTTCATACCCGAGCATATTTGCATAAGAATCGTTGACCATTAGCAACGTGCGGGTTGCATTGGATATCGAATAAGCCTTCGGGTCACTCGAAACATTAATTTCGAACATTGTCTTGCTGCTTTGTTGACGGCTCAGACATCGCTTTCAGTCCGCTGCATCCCAGCTCCACGAGACGCCCGTGATCTTGCGTTCGCACCAGCGACCCTATGATGAGATCGACGCCGCTTTGCCCGACCCGAAGCAACATCGCCCCTGTCATTCTCTGCTAAAATCGCGTTATGAAACTCGCACAGGAGACCCTCGGCGGCTCTCTCCCAGCTCACGCGATCCGATCTGTAAGTATCGATAACCGAATGAAATGCCTTATGTTTCGCCCCGTAGACCGTGTCGTGCAGCCCAAGCCGATCAAGGTATATGCCGATGCCGCAAGCATGCGGATCCTTTGCGTCTCCATCCCATGCAAGAGGAAGGCGCAAATTATTCACCATCAGACAAGTCTTGACGACATCGAGATGGGCAGCATAGCAGCCGAGAAGGGATTCAGGTGTACGACTCCGCCGCTCCTTTCGATGCTCAACCAACCATTCGGAAACGCGCACGACCCGCATCGGTTCGGCGATCGCAAATCCTTGACCGTAATCCACGCCTAATACTGTCAGAGCATCCAAGATCTCGGTCGTCTCGACACCTTCGACAACCAGTTTCTTTCCTAGACCACGTGCCAAAGACATCAGGCTGTGAACGAATTGCAGATCTGACGGCTTGCGTAAGAGCTCCCGGGCAAAGGCTCGGTCAAGCTTGATAACGTCGATTGGAAGCTGCCTGAGCATCAGCAGAGACGAATATGCCGAGCCGACATCGTCAAGCGAGATTCCGATGCCAAGCCTTTTTAAACGAGTTAGGTTTAGCGATAGCTTATCGAAGTCCAGTATATTCTCACTTTCGAGGATCTCGAGATAGATGCCGTCAAAGCGAACGTCGGGTCCTAGTGTCATTTCAAACAAAGACACTATATTATCCATCATCAGGATTGCTGGTTCGACATTGACCGAAACCGTCAGGTCTGGGCGTTGCTTCCGCTCGGCTAATATAAAATCGTATGCCTGACGCAGCATTTCAAAAAACAAGGCGACCCGCTCTTCGCCTCCAAGGCTAGGGACAAATTGAGATGCAGCTAGCAACACGTCATCTCTCTCAAGCCGAGCCAAAGCCTCGAAGCCGACGATGCGGCCGGTGGAAAGCTGCATGATCGGTTGCATGAACGCAGTTACACCAAGCAACACAGAACGAGCCTGAAAATCGTCGGACTCGGCAGCGTCAGTCTGACCATGATCGACGCGCATCCTTTCTCCCCCAATCCGCGCTCGTCGACGGTCTCATGCGCCGTCACAACGGCGCGAAGACGTTAAAACACTGAACATTCGGCCGCTTGAACCGAGGCATGGCGGTCGATCAGCTTCGCTGACATCAACGTATCGGCAATCAGAGACTTTGAAGTATAGTATGCCCGATCTCGTAGCTTGTGTGGCTCGAAAAGGTAGAATGCGGCCAACCGCCGCATAGCTGTCTCTCCAACTATACATTCCGAGCTCAGTCTTGCGTTCCGACTCATCGCCGATCGAAGATCTGGGTTGTCTGCCAGTAACTCGATATACGCGATGGCTTCATCTGCTGTGTCGAACAGAAATCCATTCTCGCCGTGTTTAATGATTTCTGCATAACCGCCAAGCCGATGTGCGACGACAGGCAAACCACAGGCTAGCGCCTCGATCACGACCCGTCCCCATGGTTCGACCCAGGTGCCGGTGCGGTAGTAAAAACAGCTCAGCTCCTGCAAAAACGCGGTTATGCCCTGACTTGTTGCGGGTCGGAGATCGAGGCCGTCGATCTCGCCAAAGGTCTCACACATCGACAGACCGCCGAGCAGAATGGAGCGGCCGCCACGTCGGCCAATGGCTCGGTAGACCTTGGCATCGTCGGGGTGATGTTTTTCCACGACATCTCGACTGTGCCGCCCGATTGTGAAGACGTCTGGTTTCTCGGATGCAGGTTTAAACGCAACGAGGTCCGTCGGCGAAGGTTCAAAGAGGCCCGGCAGGCCCATTTCATCCATCATCATCTGCGAGCAGTACAGAAGTTCAATCCGGACATTGGTCCACTTGTAGATCGACTCGATGCGAAGAACGCATTTTGGAGCCTCGAACGTGTTGTAGAGCGCGATCACGCGGCTCGGCGAGATATCGGCCAGCCACGGGCCAAGATCAAAATAAAGGCCAACGAGAACGACAATGCCGCCTGGCGCGGGGAGATCGCCGGCCCAGGAATCGACGCTGCGAACTCTGCCGTGTTGCGTGAAGGACGCGTGGCAAGATCCAGGTGCCCAGAGTTCGACGCGCGCATAGGCCTGAAGACGCTCGGCAAGATCAAGCGCATGCAGTTCGCTACCGCCCCGTTGCTGCTCAAATTTGCTGAAAATATGGATCGTACGTCCACTTCGCTCGTTGCCGTCGAGCACCAATTCAATATCGTCCTGTGTCATGGCCTGGAAGAAGGGCACATGCCGATCTTCAATCATCTCGGCGTAGCGCGATCCCTCGTAAAGTCGCTCGGCCGATTGCGACTGACCTGGAGGAATCGCTAATTTAGCCGGATCGGTGGCGTGACCCGCGACAGAATCCTGATGAACCGCGAAGACTCGCATCCAGGGATGATCGTCCTGAAGGCCGTCTCCGATCAGAAAGCGATGGTAGAGGGCATGCTCGGCATGTGCGACACAAGCGATGCGCATGACTGTGTAGAGGCGTTGGACGTCGTCGTGATAAGCCACATAGAACGTCGACCGCGGTATTGCGTCGAGGAACGACATCAGTGTTCCGGAATAGCCGGCGCAGGTCGCTCCACTCTCGAGCAGTTGCCATGAGTTGGAATATCGATCGAGGTTTTCTGCACAGAAGCGTTCTGTTTCCTTAAACCGGCCGACCGCTGTGCTCAGCCATGCGAAGAATTCACCAAAGGCCTGATCTTCCCCGAATATATCAAGTTTGACCCTGCAGAGTGCTATCGCTTTTGCACCTTGTCCTGTCTCAACGAGAGCGCGGCAATATTCGCGGAGCGCATAAGCATCATCGGGGGCGATATCCGACGCACGTCGCCAAGCAGCAAGCACAGCAGCGGGGTTCCGCTCGCGAACCGCCATATGGGCAAGCGCATGCAAGGCTCGTCGATGAAAACGAGTTTGTAACGACAAGTTATAGAAGTGCTCCGTTGCCTGAGCAGGCCCTTCGGCGTCGGCGAGCGCGTAGCCATAATCCAGCTCGAGATCAAAATCGAACGGCTGGACGCTACGAACGTAGCGGATGCGAGCCAAGGCCTCACGACGCGCCCCCGCCAAGGACGCTACCCGCCACAAGGCTCGCGACTCGTCGGCCTCGCGCCGCTCGCCATCAAACGATGCAAGGACACTATCGGCTTTGTTGAGAGACCCACCGGTTGCTAAAAGCTCGGCATATTTAAATCGATGCCAGCGGGAATGCGCCCATTTTCGCATGAGAAAACGGCAGACTAAGCGAGCTGAACGAATTTGGCCGGACTTGTCGTAGATGTCGAGCAGGTGTTGCCAAACGATCAGTTCGCCGGGAACTTGCTTGGCCGACGCGATCGCAACAGCCTTGGCACCCGCGACGTCGCCAAGGATTTCGAGGACCGCGATAAGCCGCTTATAGACTGCCGGGTTTTTCGGATCGAGTTCTGCAAGCCGCTCCAGTTCACGACGGGCCAAAACCCAATGTTTGCTGCGTTCCGCGAGATCAGCTGCGAGGAGTTGGAACGATTTATCGGTGAGGTCACAATGCTTCAACATTTCTGCGGCGGGCAGGGCCTCGGCTGGATCAGGTCCGTCGAGCGCGATCGAACAAAATTCGTAGAGGATGGCCGAGTTCTCTGGTTCCCGTCGTACTCCGTCGCGCATCAAAGCGAGCGCATGGCCGGGATCGTCCCGTCGGCTTAACCGGGCTTCCAGCAAGCGAAAATCTGATGTTTCTGCGACACGGGCGGCTTGCCTGGCATGGTTCAGGTGGTCGAGTGCTTGATCGCGATCGCCAAGGAAAAAGGAACACATTGCGAGATTGAGATGGAAGGTTGCGACGGCATCCCGATCGTAGAAACCGCGTCTCGTTGCGGAAGCGATCGCATCGAGCCAAGCTTGCTGGGCGAGCGCCCATTTGGATTCCGACTGGTAATGAGAGGCCAATTGGGCGGATACGACCGACCGAAGCTTTCCGCTTGTTTTGGTGCTGGCAAACGTTAGAACCGCTCCGTGAACATTGCTCGCGCCGACGATCAACGTGCTCAGCACCAAAGCTTTCACCTGACAACCTCAAGCTCTTGACTGTGGATGGGATCGACCGCGCACCTCTGTTTCGCGCTCGTGATCAAGGCAGGGACCCGTCAAGCGGGTCGCTGCCCTAATCGCTTCGATGCTGGCCCGGAGACTGGTAACCTCGCCAAAAAAAACGAAGTCAGAGTCCAGATAGCGACATCTTAGGCTGAGACGGTCGCGCCAAAATCGGCCGTCTCGATGACAACGAAGGAATCGAGTTTCGCCCGAAGCTGCCCGACCTCGATGGCATCAACGGCTTCACGTCCGAACCGGGAATGCGTCGTTGTTCGTGTTGGATAAGTTGCACCATTGTCAAAAATTCGGTGGAAATGATCGAATTCGAAATACGACTCCGCCGGCGCGCCATTCGCAAAAAGAATGCTGTGTTCTGCTAGTTCAATGTGGAAATATTCGACCTCGGTGACTTCGGTGGCGTGGACGATCGAGGCCCCGTTGAGCAAGCGCCACGCTGCCACCCGCACACCGTCGACGAACATGCCATGGCACGGCGAAACATAGAGATCTTGCTCTGGGCGGTTCGACCCCAAAGATCCCGCGCGGAACATCACCGGCCAGAAGTCGACGCGATGCTCCGGAGCATAACGGGACGCTGAATCCTTGCGACTGCCTATCCAGGTGACCGGCTGAATCTCGCCGCCAAGCGTCAGCACCTGATCGCCGAGTGCGAGATCTTCGACTGCGATATCGCCTCGGACTGTGCGGATCAGCGTGCCGCTCGCAAAGCACGGAACGATCGACGTATCCGTTGGGACGGTGCCGGTCGTGGTGGGGGCACCGCTTACGCCAAGAATCGGTAGGGGCGCACCGCTCACTGCAAATGCGACCGTACTTGTCAGGCCGCCTCCCGATGCAGAGAACAGGTATGTATAATGGCCAGCCCCGTTATCGAGATATCCATTGTAAACCGCAGTCGAGTCGGTGCTGACGATGCCGGCAGTATCAATGGAGGCCAAAACTGTATCGCCAACAGCGCCAAAGCTGCCGGATAGTCCAATATTGGAAATTCCGCTCGCAACGGGGGTATATACAGTTCCAGCACCTAAATCTACGCCGATAGCATTCTGTCCAAGACCAAATGTTCCGTTGACATCTACCATGACTGCACCTCCAATGACGAATTCAACTCAGGAAACTATGCCGGCATGGATTTCTGGAAATCCTCGATCTGGCGAGGAGCGCGAACCGGCTAGGTATAGGAGCATGTTATGACATCTATGCCAATATGCTATATCTAATTTGGATTGCGCCGTGCTGAAATGTCAACAGGAGTGCCTGCCCGACACAATTTGCGACGCAGGGGTCTTTCGACCCGCATCTTGGGGACGCCCTGGCCGACGTCATCCCGCAGTTTACGCTGCGTAAATTCGCAAACGACGTCGAAGCAGCAGAATATGACCTGGCTGAAGGCAAAAACGCTCTGTGAGATCGCTAGGTAAGGCTCGCAGACATTGGCGCATGAGTTGCTGGGACTGTGCGAGCCTCCCCTCCGCCAAATGTGGCCCGATCGTGCGACGCTGTCCTGGTGACGCGATACTGGCCCTCGTCACACGATCGCCTCAGGCTCACGGGACACTCGTAAGCCACGACGTTTCAGGGCATCAGCGACAGTTCGGCAGTTTTCCGCACGGCTACCTGCCAACCAGCATGAACAAAATCAAACGTCCCCGGAAACGATTTTAGAAAATTTAAGACACCGGGTCCGACCGGGCCTTCGTCCCAATGATAGATATCGAGCAGAAAATCATCCCAGACGAAGAGACCACCGACTTTCAGCAGCTTCCAAGCCAAGATCGAATCGGCCATGACGTCAGGGGCGGTGTGAGATGCATCGATATAACAGATGTCGAATTGCCGGCCTTCGCGGATAAGCTCAGTCAGACCGATCCATGACGGCGCGACGCGAATATCGACGCGGTCGCCATAGCCGGCTGTGTTTTGTCGGAAGGTGGTCTCGCAGTCCTGCGTCAGTGTAACGTTTTGCGAGGATGTCCAACCTGCCTTCAAAACGAAATGATCGACTGCGGTCACTCGCGATCGAGGTAGCATCTCAAGGTCGAAGATGACCGAGCGTCCCTCAAAGACGCCGAGTTCCAAAATGTCGACTGCGTTATCACGATATGGCAGTAACAGTTCATGCCAGATCCAAGCCTTTGACGTAAACCAATCATGGCTGAAATGCTTACCCGAGCAACGATCAGCGTAGTAATTCATAAAAGCGTCGGCTTGTTGGTTCAGCTTTGAATATTCGAGACCGCGTTTAAGGGCCAGACGCCACCAGTCGGCCGGGATGTCGGCTAAAATCTTTCCGATCATCTCTGGCTTATGAAGGTTGACGAAATCGAACGCTTTGCTGGCTTCTGGCTCTAGAGCAAAATGCATGACTACCCCCGATCAACCTCAAGCGCCAACCTTAGCGGCCGCGGTAATTTGGAGCAGTCAGAGTTCCCCACGGCGCGCCTCAGTGTCAATGCTTTTCGATATATATTTTAGCGCAAAAGGCTATGATGTCGTGTTGAGGATGGCGCGACCACCACGGCATTCGCGGCCTGCCAGGACGTCGGTCCGAGCCCTGCACGACCGACTGTCGTCACAACCTTCCGATCGCGCCGAACCTGCTGAAGCAGGCGTCCGTGTCATTGACGCCGAACACCTTCTAATTGGCGGACATCACCTACATCGCCACCGGAGAGGGGTGGCTCTACCTCGCCGCGGTCATGGGCCTCGCCACGCCCAAGATCATCGGCTGGTGGATGCGCCACATATGCGCCCTGAACTGCCGCTCGCCGCGCCCAACATCCAGGGGCGGGCCTCATTCATCATTCGGATCGCGGCAGCCGACACGCTGCAAGGCCTCGTTACAATGGCCGCCAGTTCCTTTCGGAAGATCTTTGAATCGGCGCGCCCGTTCGAACGGAGTTCGAACTTTCTTATTGATTCAGGGCAACCATCTCCAGAGGAAATGGCGCGCCCGGAGGGATTCGAACCCCCGACCCTCAGATTCGAAGTCTGATGCTCTATCCAGCTGAGCTACAGGCGCCTGCGATCCTGATACCCGAAAAACCGCCTCGGTCCAAGCCTCATCGCCTCTCCGGCGGCGGCCGTAACAGTGAGGGATGCGACTTCGTCACGATTTAAAACGCATGCTTAACCATGTTTCGCATCGCAACACGAGGTAGCCCGCCGTAGACGAATCCTTCAACTCGCCCGCTTAAGAGTGGCTGACAGTCCGTCGAAGGCGAGCAACTCGGTGATCAAGGCTTTAACTACGATCAACTGGCTGATCATCGGCGTGCTCTACGTCGTGCTAGCCATCGAACCTGTAAGTATACAAGCACAATTTGTTCTAGGCTCTACCGCAATCTTAGGGATGGCGTTGATCCGGACGCTGCGGCTCACGGGGCCGTGGCGAAACGTGTTCCTGGCGCTCGGGACCGCTGTGGTGCTCCGCTACTTCTACTGGCGGACCACAAGTACGCTGCCGCCCGTCTCGGACACCTTGAATTTCATCTGCGGTCTGACGCTCTGGATCGCCGAGATGTATAGCGCCATCATGTTGGCCATCAGCCTGTTCGTCATCGCCGACCCGCTCGAGCGCAAGCCCGCCAGACGGCTGAGCTATGACGAGATGCCGACCGTCGACGTCTTCGTGCCGACCTACAACGAGGATCACGATCTGCTGGCCATTACCCTGGCGGCGGCCACCCGACTCGAATATCCCGCCGACAAGCTGCGCGTGCATCTGCTCGACGACGGCGGAACGGACCAGAAGTGCAATTCGGACAATGCGGCCTCGGCGCGTGTCGCCAAGGCTCGCCGCGCGGATCTAATGGATCTCGCCGCCGACATGGGCGTGACCTACCACACGCGGGCCAAGAACCTGCATGCCAAAGCCGGCAACATGAACAGCGCGTTGGCCAATACCAATGGCGAGCTGATCGTCGTGTTCGACGCCGACCACGTCCCTATGCCCGACTTTCTCCTCGAAACCGTCGGACATTTTCGCACCGACCCGCGCCTTTTCCTGTGTCAGAGTCCGCATTTTTTCGCCAATCCCGATCCGCTCGAGAACAACCTTCAAACCTACACGTCGATGCCGTCCGAGAATGAAATGTTCTACGGCGTCATCCAAAAGGGCCTCGACAAGTGGAACGCCGCCTTTTTCTGCGGATCGGCGGCGGTGCTGCGCCGCGCCGCCCTTGACGAGGTCGGCGGATTTTCGGGCATCTCGATCACCGAGGATTGTGAGACCGCGCTCGACCTGCATTCGCGCGGGTGGAATTCGATCTACGTCGACAAGCCGATGATCTCCGGGCTGCAACCCGAAACCTTCGCATCCTTCATCGGTCAGCGCTCGCGTTGGTGCCGCGGCATGTTCCAGATCTTCCTTCTGAAAAACCCCGCGTTCAAGCGCGGTCTCAGCGTGGCGCAGAAAATCTGTTATCTGTCGAACATGTCTTATTGGTTCTTTCCAATATTTCGTCTTCCCTTCTTGATCGCGCCGTTGCTCTACATTTGGTTTTCGATGCAGATCTACGTTGCGAACACGCGTGAATTCTTCGCTTATACCATGTTGTACATGGTCGCTAATATGATGATGCAGAATTACCTATACGGCAAAGTACGCTGGCCGTGGGTATCCGAGCTCTATGAATATGTTCAGTCGATCTACCTGGCGCAGGGGTTGTTCAGCGTCATTCTGAACCCGCGTAAGCCGACCTTCAACGTGACCGACAAGGGATTGACGCTCGACAAAGACCATCTGTCCGAACTAGCGATGCCATATTTCGTGATCTTTGGCATCGTGGTGGCGTCCGGCCTCTGGGCGCTTCTGCGTCTCTTCACCGAGCCGAACGCCAACGAATTGCTGATCGTGGTGAGCGGCTGGAATTTCTTCAATCTGCTGCTCTCCGGCGCGGCGCTCGGCGTGGTTTCCGAGCGCAAGACGAACCGCACGCCGATCAAGCGAGTGGCGGAACTCGCGGTCGGAACCGCGATCGTGCCGGTCCTGATCATCGACGTGTCGACCGGCGGTTGCCGCGTCGAAGTGGAGGAGGGGCTGATCCCCCGTCATCTGCAAAAGGGTGCCGCCGGTATCCTCGACGTTCCGCTCCGCAAGGAGGGAACTGGAACCCAGACCCTGCCGGTCGAACTGATCCGTCGCGGGGTTGAGGATGGCGAATCCTACTATGAGTTCGAATTCAAAAATCTTCGGGCCGAGAATTATCGGCTGCTGGTCGATATGATGTATGCGGGCAGCGACGGGCTCGAGGCGTTCCGGTCCAAGCGGCGCCGGCAGAAAAGCATTTTCGGCGGTATCTTCGGCTTCTTCCGGTGGGGCCTGACCGAGCCGGTGCGCGGCTTCCGCGTGTTGCACGGGCATTTCCAGGAGGTTCGCCTCGCCAAGGCGAAACTCGCAGCCTCCCTGGCGGCGATCACACAAGTCTCCGCCGAACCCGGGGTCGAGCCAAGCGGTAGCGTGAACGCCCCCCCTCTCGCCAAGGCATCGTGACCATCATGCATGATCCTTTTGTCTCGCGCCTCCATCGAGGCGCAACACCCGTCCGCCGCCTCGTCTCGGTCGTACTCGCGGCAACGATCGCAAGCGGCGTCGGCCTGACCGGTTTCGGGATCGTGCTCGGTGAAGCCTGGGTCGGTCAGGCCGTGGCCCAGCAGATACCGGTTACGCCAGACGCGCCAGCCGCCACTCCTTCTGTCGCGGTTGCGCCGATCCTGCCGAAGCCTGTGGTTCTGACGACCCCCGGGCGTGCGGCCGCGGCCGCGAGCGACGTCAGCGTGCTGCACCGGTTTCAGGCCGGCGCGTCGCGGCTTCGTTTCGAAGGCGAAAACGACAGCCGAAGCTACGCGATCTTTCTGACCGGGGCCCAAGCCAATGCCAAAGCTCGCCTGCATCTGACTTATACCAATGCTGTGTCGGTCATGCCCGAGGCGTCGCATATGACGGTCAGCGTCAATGATGTGACGGTCGCCGACGCGCCAATCGTCTCATCGGCCGCCAATGGTGCGGCGCTGTTGGACGTGGAAGTGCCCGAAAGCGTGCTCGAGCCGGGCTATAATGCGGTCAAGATCATCGTGCAGCAGCGCCATCGCGTCGATTGCTCGCTTGCGGCCACCTACGAGCTCTGGACGCAGCTCGATCCGGCCCAGTCCGGGCTTGCATTCAGCGATCTGCCGCAAGAAACCATCATGGACCTCGCCGACCTGCCGGCGCTCGCACCAGACGCGACCGGTGTTCGGCCGCTCCGCGTGGTGGTCCCGAAAGGGCTCGATGCGAACGGGCTCGACCGCATCCTGCGCGCAATGGAAGCGGTGGTGATCCGCGGTAATTTTACCCATCCGTCCATCGACATCGTCTCGGAGCCGCAGGATAAGCCGGGGCTCGACCTGCTGGTCGGCACCGTCGACGATCTCCGCAACGGTGGCTTCGGCCAATATGTGTCCGACGACCAGCCAATTGCCTTCCACGCTGGCGCGAAGTCGGGAGAAAGCACGCTTGTGATCTCCGGCCTTGGTGTGCCGGAGATCGAGACCGCGATTGCGGATATCGTCAAGGGGGCGACATCCCAGGCGACGCCTGGGACCGCCGCTGGCCTCCGAGCTCTGCTGCTTCGAACAAAACCGATCCGAGGAGAACTGACGGTCAGCTTCAGGGATCTTGGCGTCAACACGCAGGAATTCTCGGGCCGGCTCTTCCGCGCCGGCTTCGATCTGCTGATGCCGCCCGACTTTTACGCCGCCGATTATGGCAAGATGACGCTCCGGATCGATGCGGGCTATGTGGCGGGGCTCGATCCGTCGAGCCAGATCCTCGTTCGGGTCAACGATCGCGATGCCGCCTCGTTGTCGCTCCGCAATCCGAACGGCGAAGTCTTTCGCAATCAACCGATCACCGTGTCGCTGGCCGACCTGCGTCCCGGCTACAACCACGTCCAGATCGAGGCACAAGTCGGCGCGCCCTCCGACAAGACCTGCGATGTCGCCGGCATCATCGATGCGAAGAAGCGCTTCGTTTTGCTGGAGACCTCGACGCTGGAAATTCCGAACGTCGCCCGGATCGCTCATATGCCGAGCCTGTCGGCGACGGGTGCCAGCGGGTTCCCCTACGTGGCTGAAAACGCCGATACGCAACTCTATCTGCCGCATCCGGACGCGGATTCGATCGCCGCTGTCGCGACCTTCCTGGCTCATTCGGCGCGGTCGGCCGGAGTGCCCCTGGCGACCCGGATCGTTCTGTCGAAGCCAGACATCGACGATCACTCGGCCATCATCGTCGGCGCGATCAGTGATATTCCGGCGACCATCGTGGACGAGGTCGGCATCGACCTGTCGCAGACATTGGACGTCTGGTCGAACATCGAGGCTAAGTCGGAAGCTTTCGCTCGGCTGCTGCGCGCCAAGGAGAAGGCTGGCGCCGACGGACGCCCGAATCTGCCCGAGCGCCCCGAGAGCCGCGCCGAGTCCGATCTGTTCCAGAAGTGGTCCGCCAACGTCAATACTGGACAATGGCATTTCGACCCCGTCGATTGGGTCGGCCATGTTCTAGGCAACGGAATTGGGCTGACCAGCCAGAGCCTGAGGCCCTGGAAACGGACCGAAGTCAAATATGTGCCGGACCAACGGTCACGCCTGCTGATCGCTCAACATGCCGCGCCCGGCGGCAACGGCGCGACCTGGACCCTCATCACCGCCCCATCGGCCGAGTTATTGTCCAAAGGCATGCGGGCCGTCACGGGGACGAGCTACTGGACCCAGTTGGAAGGACGGATCGCGAGCTACGATCCGCAATCTCCCGCTCTCGCGATCGTGCCGGCGCAGCAGGGCTATTTCATCAAGACCGCACCTTTGTCGCCCGGCAATCTCCGTTTGATCGCCGCCGGCTGGTTATCTTCGTATCTCGAATATTACGTGCTTGCCCTTGTGACGATGAGCCTGTGCCTCGGTCTCGCGACAACAGCGGTGGTGCGCCGCTACGGAGTGAAGCCTTGAACAAGCGTTTGACGGTCGCCTCCCTCGTCGTGGCGGCCCTTGTGGCTGGCTTCCCGGCCTTGGCCCAAACGGCCACGCCAAACCCTGTCGGAGTTTCGCCGATGCCAGCACCCCATCCGACACCCGCCGGGGCCCTTCTCGATCCGGCGATCTGGCAGACCTACAAGGCCCGCTTCATTTCGCCGGAAGGGCGGCTGATCGATGACGCGAATGGCGACATCAGCCACAGCGAAGGGCAGGGCTACGCCATGCTGCTGGCTGCTTTCGCGGGCGACGACCTGTCGTTTTCGCGAATCTGGGGTTGGACGGTGCGGGAACTCTATCGCCGGCCCGACGGGTTGGCATCGTGGCGCTGGAGCCCGACCAGCACGCCTCACGTCACGGATGGCAATAATGCCACCGATGGCGATCTCCTCATCGCCTGGGGGTTGGCCGAGGCTGCCCGGAAATGGGATAGCCCGGAATATAAGGCGGCGGCCCATTCGATCGCTGTCGCGGCCATTCGGCACGGATCGTTCAAGGGGCGTTTTGGCTTGACGCTGCTGCCGGGAGCCTCCGGCTTCGGCCCGAACGACATGAAGGATGGGCCGGTCGTGAACCCCTCCTATTGGGTGTTTCCGGCATTCAACAGCCTCAAAGCCGTGGCGCCCGAGATCAATTGGGCCGGCTTGACCGAAAGCGGAGTGGCGTTGCTGAACGCCTCCCGCTTCGCACCGACCGGCCTTCCGTCGGATTGGATTTCTCTGAAAGGGCCGGAGCCGGTGCCGGCCGCTTCTTTCCCACCCACCTTTGGCTATAATGGTATCCGTATCCCGCTTTATTTGGTGTGGGGTGATGCTGGCGGCACGGCAGCGTTGACGCCGTTCCTGTCGGCCTGGAGTGCGACCTCCTCCGGCATGCCGGCGGTCGTCGACGTCGTGACGGCCCGCGTGACCGAGCCGTTTTATGACCAGGGTTATGAAGCCGTCGCCGCTTTGACGGCCTGTGCGGTCAAGGGGACCGCGATTCCGATTCCGTTAAAGACCGTCAAGCTAGAACATTATTACTCGACCACGCTGCATCTGCTTGCGATGGTCGCCGCTCGTCAGAGGTCGCTTCCATGCGATTGGTAAAGGCTGCAGCCGTCATTCTCCTGTTCGGCATCGTGACCCCGGTCGCGGCCGGCGAACTTTTGCTGATCGACAAAGCGCAGACCTCCGCGACGGAAGCAGCCCCCAAATCCCCCGGTGACGAGCCTCGCAGCAATGATCCGTCGTCCAGTGAGGTGCCCCCACGGATTGAAGCCGAGCCCACGAAGACGGCTGCGCCCGCGAAGCCGGCCCGCGCGATTCTGTTCGGCGGCATCTACGATGCACCCGTGTTCAACCGGGCGAACGGCGGACCAACCGCCGCCCGCGTCGATGAGAGTGCGCTTCGCTATTACGCGTCGCAGAAGAACCACGCTCGCGTCGATGCCGAAATCCGTCGGCTCAAGACCCTCAATCCGGGTTGGAAGGTGCCGACCAACCTCTACACGGCCGACGCTGGCGGGAATGGCAAAAACGAACAGCCGCTTTGGGATCTGTTCGCGGCCGATAAGCTGACGCAGTTACGCGCCGCCATTTCGCTGCGGATGCTTCAGGATAATGGCTGGCGCCCCTCTGCGGATCTGGCTGCAAAGATCGAGATCCGTGACGCGACCGACCGCTTGGTCCAGGCGTCCGACGCCAAGGCCTGGACCCGTGTTCTGGAGGTCGCCAGCGCGACCCCATCGATGCTGATCTGCTCGGCCATCGACAATAACTGGCGCGTCGCGCAGGCCTTCGCTGAGACCGGCGTGATCGATCGGGCCTTCGAAGTTTATCAAGCGATCCTGTCCAGTTGCACCGATCGCGACGAGCGTCTCGCCACGGTCCGCAAGGCCGTCGCGATCTTGCCCGTTGCGAAGGTCGAGGATCTGATCGGCATGGGGACGGTACTCGCGGATGGCTCGCATGAGTTCGACGCGGTTCGGGTCGATCTCGTGCGTGGCGCGCTGGGCAAATTCGCGAGCGGCGAGACGAATGACCAAGTGCCGCCCGATTCGGTGCGGCTGTTCGGCGACACGGCGACGGCGAGCAACAATGCCGCCGATGCGACGCTGCTGGGCTGGTATTTCTACAAGCTGAAAAAATGGGGTGACGCCGATCAGTGGTTCAAGCAGGGCCTCGCTTTGCTGCCCGACGACCCGAAGCTGCAGGAGGGCCATGTGCTCTCGCTTCGCAACCTTGGCCATTTGGACGAGGCGCAGAAGCTTGCCTATCAATGGCGGCAGAAATCGCCGGCGCTGCGTGGTCTTTATCTTGGCTTCGAGGTCGCCCAGCTGACGCGCGAAACACCGCCGCCGACAATCTCGGCGGCGGATTTGGCCGAATTTACGACGGTTGTGACGACCGACCATATGGCCGATGGCGCGCAGGCCCTGGCCTGGTACAGCTACAATCGCAAGGATTGGCAAGCCGCCGTCACCTGGTTTAAATTAGCGGTTGATTGGACGATCGCGGCTCCCCCAGCGGCCTCCGCCATGGCCGCAGCCGATGGATCGCCGTCCGGAACAGCCGCAATGCCACCCGCGGCTCCCACGCCGCCTGCGGTCCCGACATCGCCTGCGACTGGTCAGCCCATCGACAAAGTCGATCCGAAAACGATCGCGGGTTATGCGCTGGCGCTGCGAAACCTCGGGCGCTTCGAAGAGGCTGAGACGATCGCTTTCATGGCCTGCGATCGAAGTGCCGACGTCCGGCAGATCTTCGTCGCCATCGCGATCACGCAACTCACCAAGCCCGGTCAGACCTTCTCGCCCGAGCGTCTGGATCGTTTCGCGCAGGTCATCAAGAAGGAGCAATCCCAACAGGGCGCGTCCGCGCTCGGCTGGCATGCGCTCGGGGCCGACAATTTCGCCGATGCCATCGATTGGTTCAGTGCATCTAACGTGTGGTCGCCGGACCACAAGGGCGACGTCAAAGCCAATGAAGGCCTGGCGCTGGCGTTCAAGGGAGCCGGTCGTTTCGAGGCTGCCGAAGACCTCGCTTACGACTGGATGGCGAAGTCGACCGACATGCGTGCCGTCTACCGCGATACGGTCGTGGTCGAGCTTACGCGGGACGATCTCGCCGCAGGCCTATCGGAGGCGCGACTCAATCGTTTCGCGACCGTGGTCGATCGCGACAAACTCGGCGGCGGCGCGCAGGCGCTGGGCTGGTATCGGTTGCATCAAAACGGCTGCGGCTACGCGGTCGGGTGGTTCAACAAGGCGGTGGCGTGGTCGCCCGACAAGATGGGCGACGCCAAGGTGAATGAGGGGCTTGCCCAAGCGTTGCAGACCGTCGGCCATTATGCCGAGGCCGAGACGCTGACCTATGCCTGGAAGGATCGGGCGCCCGACATGAAGGCGCTCTTCGTCAAAATCGCGGTCGATGTGTTGACGCGCGATGCTCCGGTGATCGCAACGACGGAAGCGCGCCTGACCCGCTATGCCGAGGTCATCACGTCTGAGAAGTCAGCTATTGGCGCCCAGGCTCTGGCTTGGCACCGCTACCGCGAGACCAATTGCGGCTACGGCGCGCAGTGGTTCGCGCTGGCGGCGCAATGGTCGCCGGACCGTCGCGGCGATGCCAAGATGAACGAAGGCTACGCGCTGTCGCTGCGCCAAGTGGGGCAACTCGCGGCGGCCGAAGAGGTCCTCTACGGCTGGGCCGATCGCGTGCCGACCATGAAGAGCATCTACGTCGATGTGGTGGTGTCCGAACTCACGGGCGACAATCCGCCGATGCCGATGGACGACCCGCGCCTCGGCCGCTTCATCGGCGTCATCACGCCGATCCGAAGTGCGCTCGGCGCTCAGGCGATCGCCTGGTACCGCCATGCGCGCGCCGAAGATGCCGATGCGGTCAAATGGTTTAAGACCGCGCTCGATTGGTGGCCGCCGCTGACGCCCGAGGGCGAGCAAATCCGCGACCCGGTTGTCGATGACTACCAGCCCGTCACGGCCAAGCTCGCGCTGGTGCTGCCGGATTATCGACGCACCCCACGCGCCTATAGTGGCCGGACGGCCGAGATCAGCCGCAAGGGCCGCTCCTATGTCGATACCTATACCGGCCTCGCCACGACATGGACCGGCTATGTGATGGCTTTGACCGGCATTGGCCGGACGGCTGAGGCGGAGCAGCTTGCCTATGACTGGCGCGATCGCTGGCCAGCGATGCACGACCTTTTCGTCAATCTCGCCGTGACGGCGCTGACGAAGACCAATCCTGTAGCGGATATCCCGCCCGATCGGCTCAAGCGTTACGCCGACATGTTCGAGATGGACCGGTCCAGCAAGGGCGCCCAGGCGCTTGGATGGTATGATTCGGCCAAGCAGAACTGGACCGAGGCTGCGGTCTGGTTCAAGTCGGCCCTCGACTGGCGCACCGGTACGGACCTGACCGCCACTGCCGATCTTAACGTGCAGGTCGGCTATGTGCTGGCGCTGCGCCATCTCAAGCGCTTCGACGAAGCCTTGGCGATCGCGGCGACCCTGCGCGGTTTGTCGCCCGCTATGGCATCGCTCTACCTCGACACCTCGCTCGATCAATTGAGCGGCGGTGGAGCCACCCCGGTGGCGGCGGATCGGCTGGCCGATTTGACAGGAGCCGTGACGTCGAGCCGCAACATGTCCGGGGCGACCTCGCTTGGGTATTATTTCTACGCTCAGAAAGATTTCCCGAACGCATTGACGTGGTTCCGCTTCGCCGTGACCTGGGCGACTGACGGCAAGGTCGATCCGAAAGCCGCCGAGGGTCTGACCTTGACGTATCGCGCGCTCGGGCGTGATCCCGATGCGCTGACGTTCGTGGCCGCGTGGCGGGAGCGGATTCCAAGCCTCGGCGAACAGGTGCCCGGTCTCGTGGCCGAGATGCTGTCGCAGAATGATTCCAGCGTGACAGTGCCACCCGATCAGATGGCCAAGATCACCAGCCTGGTCGCTGCCGAGCGTTCGTCAGAGGGCGCGCGCGCTCTCGGCTGGAATGCCACGGCCCACAAGGATTGGAATGCGGCCGTCGAATGGTTCCGCGCCGCCACGACCTGGTCGGCCGACCACAAGGGCGATATAAAGATCGCCGAAGGCTATGCGAGCGCGTTGCGAAACCTCGGCCGTTACGACGAGGCGCAGGCGGTGGCCTATGCCTGGTATAATGCCGCGGACGGCGCTGCATTGAGAAGCCTCTATGTCGATACGGTGGCCGAGCGTCTGGCCCGCAGCAAGCCGCCGGTCGCGATGAGCACGGACGATTTGCAGAAGTTCGCGACGGCCGTGCTGACCATTCAATCGCCGAATGGCGCCCAGGCACTCGGGTGGTATTCCTATAATTCCGGCCAGTTCAAACCGGCGCTGGCTTGGTTCACCAAGGCGCTGAGTTGGGAGCCGAGCGAGGGCGAAGCTCTCGGGTTGGCCATGTCGTATCGCCGCGTGGGCGACCTTGCGAATTTCGCGTCCACGATCGAAACCTACCGGACGCAGTTTCCGCGTCTCGGTGAAGCGTTGAAGGGCGCGGGCGGCCGTGGCGCAAAGCCGCAAACGATGCAGCAGCAGACAATGGCTCCCGCTGTGCCGACGACGATGACGTCCACCGTGTCGATCGATCCGCCGCCGCAAGTGCCTCAGGCGACGCCTCAAGCGATGACGCAAATGACGGCGGAGGCCACGCCCGAAGCTCCGCAGGCGAGGCTGGTCATGCCGGTCCGCGAGTCGGCGCCGCGCGTCACAAGTGGGGCGTCGCTGACGCAGCGGGCGAGCCGTGGCGGCGGGGGAGGCGGAGGCGCGGCGGCAGCGCTGCAGGCCAAGGACTATACGCGTTGTCTCGCCCAGCTCGGCGATGGCGAGCGTGGTGGCCGGCTCTCCGGCAACCTGATGCAGATCAAAGGATGGTGCCTGCTCGGTCTCGATCGGCCCGAGGAAGCCGCCATCGCATTCGGGCAGGCGCAAAACGGGCAGCAGGGCAAGCTCCGCGAGGACAGCGCCTATGGCCAATCGCTGTCACTGCTGCGAAGCGGCAAAACGGATGCGGCCGCTCAGGTGGCCGGCGGGGCGGCACTCTCGGCGTCCAGGCGCAACGACATCGGGGTCCAGGTTTTGACGCAGCGCGTCTACACCAATTATGGGGCTCAACGCTGGGCCGAGACGTTGGCGGCGCTGAATCAGCGTGCAGCTTATGCGCCGGAGACGCGCGATCTCCGGATGGCGCGGGGCTGGTCTCTGTTTCACCTCGGCGACTATGACGGCGCCAAACAGATTTTCACCCAGGCCAATAGCCAATTGTCCGACGCTCAATCGCAGCGGGCCCTGACTGTTCTTGACGGCACGATCGACCCCCGGCGGAAATATTGACAGTGCGGAACGCCACCATGAACAAGCATGCTCTCGTTCTCGTTGCGACCCTGATGATGGCCGGCTGTGCCAATGCGCCCTATGGGACGCCGGCTTATCAGGCCAATTACCCGCTCGCGGGTCAGATCACGCAGGGGCGTCCCTTGGCGATGTTGCCGGCGGGGGCCGGCCCGGTCCTGGCCGTGAATGAGACCCGCAAGCCGAATGCGATCCTGCAGGATATCGTGCTCGGCGGCTCACAGGTGAACGGCGGCGAGAACAACATCGCGGTCACGGCCTTGATCCCGCCGGATCCGACCAAGGGCAATTTGACCGAAGGCGACGTCAAGATCCAGAAGCCGACCGACGTTGCGATCACGGACGAGATCGAGCCGCTGTTCCCCAACGTGCCGATGCATATCTCGCCGAATTTCGAGCAGAACCAGCAAGGTCCATTCGGCTATGCGATCGGGCACGGCCCCGCCGGCTCGACCTGCGTCTACGCTTGGCAGTGGATCGGTCCGGAGCATCCGATCAGCTTGCTCGAGGGCGCGACGGGGTTGCACCCTTACCCGATCTCGGTCCGCGTTCGTCTTTGCAAGCCGCATGCGTCAGAAGCGAGTCTTGTCGGTCTCCTGCGGGCGCTCGTCGTCTATTCGCCGAGCGGAAGTTCGATCGCCATGGCGCCGATGCCGATGGCGACCCCGATGGGCGGAGATGCGCTGACGGCAGCCGGCGGGATGCCGGGAATGCCGGCCGCTGCGGCTCCGATGCCTTATTACTCGACGCCGCAGCCGCCGATGGCGCAAACCTTGACCTATGCCTATCCCCAGCCCGTGCCGGTCTACGCGCCGGCTCCGCTTGCCGCGACGGGCTACACGCCGCTTGCCGCTCCGGCCTATTCCTACCCAGCCGCCGCGCCGATGATGACGTCGGCCGCCGAACCGAGCGACGATGCCGAAGCCGCGCCGCCGCTGCGCCGGAGCCGTCATGTCTCGAAACGGCGCGTCGCTCGTCGCACGCCGCTGACAGTTCACCGCACGGTCGTTCAGCGCGAGGAGCCGACTCCCGTGATCGGCAATGCGATTCCGCTTCCGAGCGAGTTGACCACCTCGGTCGCGCCCCGCGCCGTCGGCACCGCGCCGCGCGTCATTGGCGCCGGAACGGTGTCGCCTTCCTCATCCCCTCTTGCGGCTCAGGATGGTGTACCACTGCCGCGTTGACGCCGTGCGCCGGACGCGCGACATGCTCCCCGGGCGCAGTCAACGTAAGGCGGAACGTGAGCGGGTCGGTTCTCGAGGCGATTGAAACGCGGATAGCGGCGGGCCATCTCGAGCCCGACGCGGCGCAGCGGGAGGCGGCCGCGGCGCTTGACCGATTGTCGGCGACCCTTGTGGCGCAAACGCAAGCCGAGGGATCGATGCTGTCGCGCTTGTTCGGCAAGAAGCCGGATGCACCGCGCGGGCTCTACATCTTCGGCGATGTCGGGCGCGGCAAGACCATGTTGATGGATCTCTTCTTCGACCTCGCGCCCGTGCCGCGCAAAAGGCGCGTCCATTTCCACGCCTTCATGGCTGAGGTCCATGCCCGCATTCACGCGTGGCGCCAGCGCAAAAAGCAGGGCGAGGTGGCGGGTGACGATCCGATCGCACCGGTGGCCGATAGGGTGGCTGGCGAGGCGCGGCTGCTGTGCTTCGACGAATTCGCCGTGACCGACATCGCGGACGCGATGATTCTCGGCCGACTTTTCACGCGGTTGTTCGCGGCCGGCGTCACGGTCGTGGCGACCTCCAACGTCGACCCGGGCGATCTCTACAAGGACGGGCTGAACCGGGCCTTGTTTCTCCCCTTCATCGCGCTCTTGCAGGAGCGGATGGATGTGCTGCGGCTTGAAGCGAGAACCGATTTCCGCCTGCTGAAGCTGACGCGATCGAGCACCTATCTGGTGCCGGTCGATGCCGCGGCTCATAGCGCGTTGAGCCGCATGTTTTTAGATTTGACCGGCACTGAGACGGGACAGCCGAGCGATCTGCCGCTGCTCGGCCGTCACCTCCACGTGCCGGAAGCGGCCGGCGGGGTGGCGCGCTTCAGTTTTGCGGATCTCTGCGAGCAACCGCTCGGGGCGGCCGATTTCCTGGCGATCGCGCAGGCTTTCCACACCGTCGTGATCGACGGCATCAGGATCATCGCCGCCAATGAGCGCAACGTCGCCAAGCGCTTCATCACGCTGATCGACACCTTATACGATCGACACGTCAAGCTGCTGGCCTCCGCCGAAGCCGAGCCGCAGGATCTCTACCTCGTCGACGAGGGGCGCGAGGCCTTCGAGTTCGACCGCACGGTTTCGCGTCTGATCGAGATGCGATCGGACGACTATCTCGGCCTGCCGCACGGCAGCGCGACGTCGCCCGGTTCGGGCAATACGAGCGGGTTGGTCGAGACCTAATCCGGCCCGATCATGAGGTCGGGTTCGAGCCGCGGCTTGAGGCGCAGCGGCAGGCCAGCCGCCACCAGCACCACGTGGTCGCAGACGCCGGCCATCGCCTGATTGAGCCGTCCCTGCGCGTCCCGGAACGCCCGGCCGAGCGCATTGTCGGGCACGATGCCCGAGCCGACCTCGTTTGACACGAAGATCACGGGCCCCCGGAGGCTCTGCACGCATTCGGCCAGATCGGCCGAGGCGCTTTCCACATCGCCGCCGCCTAGCATCACGTTGGTCAGCCACAATGTGAGACAGTCGACCAGGACCAATCGGCTCGGACCTGCTTCGGCCCCGAGCGTCTCTCCCAGCCGCAGCGGCGCCTCGATGGTACGCCACCGGTCGTCTCGCTCGGCGCGGTGACGGTCGATGCGCTTCTGCATCTCGCCGTCGTCGTAGATCGTCGCGGTGGCGCAATAAATGAGGCGTCGCCCCGAGCGCTCGGCGAGCCGTTGGGCATATCCGCTCTTGCCTGAACGGGCGCCCCCAAGCACGAGGACGAAGCGAGCCGGTGAGGGCGTCTCGATCATGGATTTGTGCCGTGTTCTGGAAGATGATCGCGGCCCGTATCGAACCGACGCGACGAGTGACCCGCCGACCATGAACCCGATTTTCGCCGATTCCGAAACCTCCGTCTTCGAAACCATGTCGCGATTGGCGCGCGAAACCGGGGCCGTCAACCTCGGCCAGGGATTTCCCGACGACCCCGGTCCGCTCGACGTCCGCGAGACGGCCGCCGAGGCGCTGGTCAATGGCTGGAATCAATATCCGCCGATGCTCGGCCTTCCGGTTCTGCGCGAGGCGATCGCGGCGCATTACCGCCGGTTTCAGGGCCTCGATCTCGATCCCGAGCGCAACATCATGGTGACATCGGGCGCAACCGAGGCACTGGCGGGCGCGCTGCTGGCCCTGATCGAGCCGGGCGACGAGGTCGTGCTGTTTCAGCCGATGTATGATGCCTATCTTCCGCTCGTGCGCCGGGCCGGTGGCGTGCCCCGATTCGTGACGCTCAAGCCGCCGTTCTGGCGCTTCACCGAGAGCGATCTTGCCGACGCCTTTTCGCCGCGCACCAAGGTCGTGCTGTTCAACAATCCGTTGAACCCGACCGGAACGATGGTCGGCCGCGATCAACTCACCCTGTTGGCGCGGTTCTGCGTTGCTCACGACGTCATCGCGATCTGCGACGAGGTATGGGAGCATGTGACGTTCGATGGCCTCTCACACCTGCCGCTCATGGCGATGCCGGGTATGGCGGACCGCACCGTCAAGATCGGTTCGGCCGGCAAGATCTTTTCGCTCACGGGCTGGAAGGTCGGCTTCGTAATGGCGGCCCCACACCTGCTCCGCGTGCTCGCCAAGGCGCATCAGTTCATCACCTTCACGACCCCGCCAAATCTTCAGGTCGCGGTGGCTTACGGGCTCGGCAAGTCAGACGAGTATTTCACCAAGATGCGGGCGGGCTTCGCGCGCAGCCGTGCCGCTTTTGCGACCGGGTTGACCGAGCGCGGCTTCACGGTTTTGCCGAGCCAAGCGACGTATTTTCTCTCCGTCGATCTCGGCGAAGGCCGAGACGACGTCGCATTTTGCGAGGCGCTCGTGCGCCAGCATGGCGTTGCCGCTATTCCGAACTCGGCTTTCTACGCGACCCACAAGGTGACCAGCACGGTGCGGTTCTGCTTCGCCAAGCATGAGGCGACGTTACAAACGGCGCTGGATCGCCTGACGGGCGCGAGCGTCGCGTGAGGCAAACGAAAACCGCTGCCGCTCCCGAGCCCGCTTCGCCAGCAGGACCGTCGGATCGCCATCGATCCCGAGCGCCGTCGCGTCGCGAATATCATGCCGGCTGAGGCCGATGTCGGCCAGTTCGCAATCGCTCATGCCGCCGAGTTGGTGCATCGCGCGACGCGCTGCCGCAACCCTCACGGGCCATGCCATGGCATAGCCGACGGTGCTCCAAATAGCGTGAAAAGCCTGGCCTGTACGTGTTTCTGTCGATCCGATCGTCTCGTCCATGACATCCTCCTTGATTGCAGGATGGCCAAACACACGGCGTTCGTGTAGAGACAGAGCAGTACAATCCAATCAAACTGTCCAAGAGATCGGCCAGTACAGATGCTCGATAAAACCGATAGATTGTCAGCCGGCGCCACACTCGTCGAAACGGTGATGGGCACTATCGCGGCGCGGATCGATAGCCGCACCCTCACGCCGGGCGCCAAGCTCCCCTCGATACGCTCTCTCTCTGCGAGCATGGACGTGTCGAAATCCACCGTGGTGGAGGCTTATGACCGGCTGATCGCAGCCGGAACAATCGTGTCTCGCCGCGGGTCGGGCTTCTTCGTGGCCGGGACGACGCGCCCGCTGTCGCTCGCGGCGATCGGGCCGCAACTTGACAGGGCGGTCGATCCGCTCTGGCTGACGCGGCAATCTCTGCAGGCTGGCCCCACCGTGCTGAAACCGGGATCGGGGTGGTTGCCTTCCAGCCTGATGCCCGATGTGGCCGTGCAGAAAGCCTTACGTCAGATGGCACGGGAACATGCGTCGGCTCGGGTGCATTATGACACGCCATTGGGGTTTGCGCCGCTCCGCCAGCAGCTCGCCTGGCGGCTCGGCGAGCGCGGCGTCACGGCCGGTGCCGACCAAATCATGCTGACGGATTCGGCGTCGCACGCGCTCGATCTGTTGTGTCGTTTTCTCGTCGAACCGGGCGACACGGTGCTAGTCGACGACCCCTGCTATTTCAACTACCACGCCTTGCTGCGAGCCCACCGACTCCGCGTCGTCGGGGTGTCGTTCACACGCGACGGACCCGATGTCGAGGCCTTTGGCCGAGCCTTGCTCGAGCACAAGCCTCGCTTCTACCTGACCAATTCCGGCCTTCACAATCCGACCGGCGCATCGTTGTCGCCCGCCACGGCGCATCGGGTTCTGAAACTCGCCGAGCATCACGGCACGATCGTGATCGAGGACGACATCTTCGCCGACTTCGAGGAGGAGCCATCGCCGCGCCTCGCAGGCTTCGACGGGCTTGACCGGGTCATTCTGGTCGGCAGCTTTTCGAAGACCATGTCGGCCGCCGTCCGCTGCGGCTATATCGCGGCGCGCAGCGACTGGCTCGAGCCCCTGGTCGATCTCAAACTGGCGATGACGCTCGGCAACGGACATCTCGCGGCGGTTCTGATGCATCGGTTGCTGACGGACGGCACCTACCATCGGCATATGGATGGGCTGCGGGCCAAGCTGGCGGCCGCGATGGGCGAGACTCTGCGGCGCGTGCGGGCCCTCGGCCTCACGCCCTTCATCGAACCCAAAGCCGGCGTTTTTCTCTGGGCCAGTCTGCCGAATGGCTTGAACGCCGCCGATATCGCGCGTTATGCCCTCGCGCGGGATGTGATCTTCGCGCCGGGCGACGTTTTCAGTGTGTCGGACGCGTCACGGAGCTACCTGCGATTCAACGTGGCGAATTGCGCGCATCCGCGCATCTTTGAGGTGCTGGACGAGGCGATGCGGCAACAATAACGCGCGAGCGCGGTCGAGCCGGATCAGCGCGCCGGGCGTTTGGTCAGGAACGGCGCCATGCCGCGCCGCGCGAGCTCGTCGGCTCGTTCGTTCATGTCGTGACCGGCGTGGCCTTTGACCCAGTGCCAGGCGATCGTGTGCGGCGTCGTCGCGGCATCGAGCCGTTGCCACAGTTCCACGTTCTTGACGGGCTTGCGGTCGGCCGTCTTCCAGCCATTGCGCTTCCAGCCGTTGATCCAGCCGGTCACGCCGCCACGCAAATATTGCGAATCAGTATGCACGTCGATGTCGCAAGGTCGGCTCAGCGCCTCGAGCGCCGCGATTGCGGCCATCAATTCCATGCGGTTGTTGGTCGTGGCCGGATCGCCGCCGCAGAGCTCCTTTTCGGTGTCGCCGAATTTCAGGATGGCGCCCCATCCGCCGGGGCCGGGGTTGCCCGAACAAGCTCCATCGGTCCAGACCGTCACTTTGCCGGTCATGACGTCAGCCCATAGGCGCGCGCATCGGCGACACCCTGATGGAATTTCAGCTTGTCGAGATATTCCAGCGGATTCTTCGGCTTGACGAGCGCGCCGGGCGGCACATTGAGCCAATCCACCAGCCTGGTCAGCATGAAGCGCAGCGCCGCACCGCGCGCCAGAACCGGCAACATGTCGATCTCGCGCGTCGTGAGAGGGCGGACGTTTGTATAACCCTCGATCAACGCTTCGGCTCGTGCCAGTTGAAACGCTCCGGCCGTGTCGAAGCACCACGCATTCAGGCAGATCGCGAGATCATAGGCCAAGGCGTCCGTGCAGGCGAAGTAGAAGTCGATCAAACCTGACAAGCGATCGTCGAGAAAGAAGACGTTGTCGGGAAAGAGATCCGCGTGGATCACCCCGGTCGGCAGGTCGGACGGCCACTGCGTTTCGAGAAAGGCAAGTTCCGTCTCGACATCGCGCGTCAACCCGGAGGCGACCTCGTCGGCGCGGGGTCGTGCCGTCTCGAACAGGGTCGGCCATGTCGCGACCGACAGCGCATTCGGACGACGCATCGCGAAATCTGCACCGGCCTTGTGCAAGCCCGCCAGCGCTCCCCCGAGGGCGGCGCAATGGTGCGGCTCCGGCGATTTGATCCAGATTCCGTCGAGGAACGTCACGATCGCGGCCGGCCTGCCGGCCACTTCACCGAGGACCGCTCCAGCCCGGTTGTGAACCGGCCGCGGGCAGGTGAGGCCACGCTCCGCGAGATGGTCGAGGAGGCCGAGGAAGAACGGCAGGTCGTCGACGTTCACGCGCTTTTCGTACAGCGTCAGGATGAACCGCCCTGCGGTCGTCTGCAGCAGGAAGTTCGAGTTCTCGACGCCCTCGGCAATGCCTTTGAACGAGCGCAGATCGCCAAGATCGTAGGTGGCCAGGAACGAGCGGAGCGCGTCGGAGGTGACTTCGGTATAGACGGCCATCGTTACCCTGAACGGAGTAGATCGGCCCGGCTTGCACGCGTCGCGATGCATGAGCCGGAATGCCGTTGACCCCTGTTACAGCATGTTGGCCGGAAGTGGAGCCGTTTTTCGGCCGGCGACCTGCTACCCGAAGCGAAGGCAGGGGTGACGCAAGACGGGTTACGCGAACAGGGCGGGGTGCCGGACCCGCAACGTCAGCAACAGCGTCAGCAGGCGAATATCGGTCAATCGGTTGGCATCGGCGAGGTCGGCCAGCTCCGAAAGCGGGCGCTCCTCCACCGTGATGTTCTCATTTTCGACCGCGAGACCACCGCCCTGGGCGATCCGGTCGGACCTATCGTAGGGCGCGAGAAACATCGACATGCGTTCGGTCGAAATGCCGGCCATGGTCCAGATGGTGCCGAGCGGCTCGAGCCCGCTGAGCCGCACGCCGGCCTCCTCCATCGCTTCACGCCGGGCTGCGGTCTCGGCATCCTCGCCCTCGTCGATCAGCCCTGCCGGTGCTTCAATCAACAGCGTCGTCTCGCCCGCATAAATCACGGGCGCGCGCGGCAGGCGCACCACCAGCGCGACGCGGCGTTCGCGGTCATAGGGCAGCACGGCGACGCCGTTGCCGTGATCCTCGATGACGCGCTGGAAGCTGTCGCCCGCGTCGCTTCGCATATGGGCAAGCAGCAGCCGCAGCCAGCCCTTGTAGGCGGTCTCGACCCGTTCGATCACGACCTGCATCGGCTGATCTCCCTAATTTAAGCGGCCAGCGCTGCTTTGGCGGCCACCGCACCGGAGCGGAGCGAGCCTTCGATCGTGGCCGGGAGGCCGGTCGCGGTCCAGTCGCCTGCCAAAAACAGGTTCGTCAAATCCGTCACGGCGCCGGGGCGCAGCGCATCCTGCTCGGGGAGGGCCGCGAAGGTGGCGCGTTTCTCGCGGATGATCTGCCAAGGCGGCAGCGTCTCGGGCAAACCGGTGACCTTGGCGACCTCGAGCCACAGAAGACGGGCCAGATCCTCCCGGGGCATCTCCAGCAATCGGTCCGCATCGCTCACGGTCACCGAAAGCCGGCCGGGGAAGCGAAACAGCCATTCGGCGGTTGAATTGATCATCCCCAGCATGCCGGGAAGCTCGGCCGGGGGCTCGATGAGGAAATGCGCATTGGCGATCGAACGGAACGCCGTCGGCACGCGGAGGCCTGGCAGCAGCAGCGCCGCGACGGGCGCCGGCACCGAAAGGATCACCTGATCACCGGGCGAGAGCGTGATCGTCTCGTCGCCGAAATCGAGCGCCGTGACGCGTCCGTCGGCAGTGTCGATGCGTCGGAGCCGACGGTCGAACCCGACCGTTACGCCGCGCGCCGCGAGGGTCGTCAGGGCCGGATCGATGAAGGCTTCGCCCAGTCCGTCGGCGGCGATGAGAGGCCGGCAGGCCGCGCCGCCTTTGGCGAGGCTCTCTCGAATGACCGCACCGGCCAGCACGGCCGAGGAGGCGCGCGGTTCGGTGTTGAGGGCCGCGACGAGCAGGGGATGCCAGAGGCGATCGTACAGCAGACCTTCGCAGCGCATCGTCTCGCCGATGGTGGCCTGACCCTTCGCCCGCATCAGCGACGCGAGGCCGAGGTAATCATACCAGCGCGTGCCGGGCACGCGGCGCGACGGCACGAAGATCCACCAAGGTACCGGCCCGGCATTGGGCCGCACCTGCCAGCGCTCGCCCGTCGCGAGATCGGCGAAGTCGAAGGCCGCACCGTCGGGTGCGGTCAGCTTGTCTTCGGCACCGATCGTCCGCACATGCTGCTGCACCGCCTGGTTGCCGGACAGGACGAGGTGGTTGCCGTTGTCGATCGTCAACTTGAGGGTCGCGTCGTAATAGGAGCGGCATCGCCCGCCCGCGTGGCGCGCCGCTTCATGCACGAGAATGGTGCGCGTCGCCGGCGCGAGCGCGAGCGCGGCCGCGAGACCCGACAGACCGGCCCCGATCACATGGACGGTTGGCTTGCCGTCCTGCATCAAAACAATCCGTGCCGCGCCACAGTCATGATCAGGCGAAGCTTAGGCACACGGGCGCGGGGCCTCGGCGGTGAAAATCCTCTCGCCTCGAGCTTGTCGAGGATGATGCGATACACGGCTGCCATGATCCGGGGTGCCTTGGTGGCAGCGCGGGGCTGGCCCGCCATGATGGCCTCGGCGGCTGTAAAATGGTCGCGCGCGCGCGCCAAAAGCGGCGCGCAGACCACGCCGAGCCGGGGGTCAGCTGCCACGCTTGCCGGATCGGAGGAGCGGATGCCGGCCGCATCGAGCAACTCACGCGGCAAATAGAGCCGGTTCATCTCCGCATCCTCGTCGATGTCGCGCAGGATGTTGGTGAATTGCAGAGCACGGCCCAGATGATGCGAGAGGCGGATACCCGGCTCCCGCGGCAGGCCGAAAATGCGAACCGACAGCCGGCCGACCGCGCTCGCGACCCGGTCGCAATAAAGGTCGAGCGTCGCCTCGTCGGGGGCCTGGATATCGGCGGCCGCATCCATCTCCATACCGTCGATGATGGCCACAAAGTCCTCCTGAGCGAGGCCGAATTGGTCCACGATGATCTTGAGCCCGCGGGTGCGCGGCGCGACGCGGCCCTGGTAGAGCCCATCGATGTCGGCGCGCCAATCGGCGAGGCCGCGATGCCGTTCGTCCCGCGCGCCGCCCTCGTCGGCGATATCGTCGACGGCTCGGCAAAACGCATAAACCTCGAACATGGCATCGCGCTGAGCGCGGGGCAGCAGCCGCATCGCCGTGTAGAACGAACTTCCCGTGGCCTGGGCCGCGACCGGCGCGGTGGTGTCGACCGCGCTCATGACCGCTGCACTCCAGGCCGTGTCGTTGGCTTGATCGATCCGCCCGTCCATCGCTTCAACGCGACCGAGGCACAGCCGGCCAAGGCCACGCCAAGCATGGCGGATTTGCCGAGATGCACCTTTTGGCTCAGCGGATCATGCGTTTTCAGGATCGTGGTGAGGCGCCGCGCCAGAGCCGCGATGCTGGCGATCTCCATGCTGAGCCGAAAATCCCCGATCATCCGGGGCAGGGGTTCACCCTCGTCCAGCAAGGCGTCCGTGCGGACCGCCAGATCGCGAAAGCACTCCATGAGCGCTACCGATGCTGTCGGCTTGGCGAGCGCGTCGTCCCGCAAACCGGCCGCCGCCAGCATATCCTGCGGGATGTAGACCCGGTCGAGATCGCGGTAATCCTTCCCGCAATCCTGCAGGTGGTTGATGATCTGCAGCGCCGCGCAAATGGCGTCCGACGCCGGCCACGTCGTCTCGCCTTCACCGTGGACATCCAGCACGAAACGTCCGACCGGCATGGCCGACAGGCTGCAATAGTGGATCAACTCCGCCCAATTGGCCGTGCGGCTCTTCACGACGTCGAGCCGGAACGCCGCGAGCAGATCTTGTGCGTGTTTCGGGGACAGGCGTCGTTCGGCCAGCACCCGGCGCAGCGGCAGCGCCACCGCCTCGCTATCGGTGCGGCCGAGCAACGACGCTTCCATGGCGTCGAGCAGTGCGATTTTCTGATCCGGCGTGAGCGTCGCATGATCGGCGACGTCGTCGGCGGCGCGGACGAAATGATAGAAGGCCATGATGGCGGGTCGGTGCCGCGCCGCGATGAGGTGGGACGCGACGGGAAAATTCTCGTCCGTGTGGGTCTTCCCCGAGGCAACGTCGGCAGAAGTCGTCATGAGCGTGTCGGCATCGGCTTTCGCCTTCCCTGGTCGAGATATCGACGCCGGTCTACCCCGCAAGGCAACCCGTCGCCCGATTGCGTGCGCGTTTCTACCCTCACGACCGTTCTGAAGATAGTCCGCTGCATGTGTCGTCAGGACCGCTTCCCAGAAATGTGGCCGGCCTCACGAAACCAGGCGACCGCATCGGCCAAGGCTTGCCGGTAGGGTCGCGCCCGATAGCCAAGCTCGGCTTCCGCCTTCGCGGAGGAGAAAAACATGTGGTATTTCGCCATCCGCAGCGCATCGACCGTGGCGAAGGGCTCTCGCTTGGTGATGCGCGCGATCGCCTCGGCCGCATAGGCGAACGGATAGATCGCCTGACGCGGCAGCGTCACGGTCGGGGGCTTGCGGCCCATCAGGGCTGCAATGTCGGCCAGCATCTGCCCGAGCCCGACATCCTGCCCGCCGAGAATGTAGCGCTGCCCGACCACACCGAGACGCCATGCCGCGAGATGACCGGCCGCGACGTCGTCGACGTGAACGAGGTTCAACCCTGTGTCGATGAAGGCCGGCATGCGGCCGCTTGCAGCTTCGACGATGATCCGACCCGTTGGGGTTGGTTTGATGTCGCGCCGACCGATCGGCGTTGACGGCAGCACGATCACGGCCGGAAGCCCGTCGTCGGCGACCATGCGTTCGACCAACCGTTCGGCCAGGGTCTTCGAGCGCTTGTAGGCGCCGATGGCCCGAGCGGGATCCTGCGGCGCGGTTTCATCGACCGGAACGCCATCGAGCCGCAGCGCCAGGGTCGCGACGCTGCTGGTGTAGACGATCCGCTCGACGCCGGCCGCGAGTGCCGCCTGCATGACGACGCGGGTCCCCTCGACATTGGCGCGGACGATCTCCTCGGGGTCAGGTGCCCAGAGGCGATAGTCGGCCGCCACATGGAAGAGGTGGCCGACCCCACGCAAGGCGTTGGCCATGGCGGCGGGATCGCGCAGGTCGCCTTCGACGATCTCGAGATCGAGCCCCTCGAGGTTGCCGCGCGGGCTGGTCGACCGCACGAGCGCACGCACGGGGTGGCCGGCGTCGATCAATTGGCGGGCGACGGCGGACCCGACGAAACCGGAGACGCCAGTCACCAGGACGGGCGCCGTCATGACGAACCGCCGACGCCGAACGAAGAAGCGGCCATGCGAACCGATCGTTTGAGGGGAGCTTGGTCCTGCGCTTGGTGTCGGTCGCAGGACCGCTCGAACGACCGTGCTCTAATCAATCGCGCAACGCTCGACAAGTTTTCGCAAGCTTTGGCAGGCCGTCGACCTCAAAAATCATCGGTCGGCTGCACCACTTCGATCGCGAAATCGGTCCCCTCCCAATGTTTGGCGTCAGTCCAGTAAAAGGTGAAATCGACCCAGCCGCCGACCGGGACTGCGGAGACGTCCAAGATCGCCACATGCAGATGAAAGCTGGTGGCCCAGGTGTCGATGTCATGCACCGTGGCCCAACCATCGATGCTCCAATGCACCCGGGCTGCCGCCAGCAAGGACAGCCGAAGCTTCATGCCGACGTCGATCTTGGTGGCTCGGCTGTTGAATCGCCACACCCGGAGCGTCGAACGCCGCTTGCCATCGCTATAGCGCTTGGCCACCTGCGCGGGCATGTCGAAAATCTTGCCGTCCCGCAACGATCGCAGCAGCTTGACGTGTTCTCCATGCGCCCAAACGAGCGGCATGGCCGAACCGGCCGGTTTGCCCTTGAACAATTCGCGGTGTGGAATGTCGTCGCTATCCCAACTCTGTTCCGGCAGAAAGCCGCTGTCATTCGCGGATTTCTCGACGGTTTCGAGGAGGCGTCGCGCCTCGGCGACGTTGCCGAGCGCCAGTTCGTAATGAGCCCGTTCGCCGGCCATCAGCGGCCAGGCCCGTCCAATGCCCGTCCCGTCGAACGGGGAGCCGTCGGCATGTTCCCCATAGCCGTCGGAATTGTAGCGGTGCCACAATGGCCCCTGCGGCAGATCCACCTTGAGCAGCTTGTCGATAACCTTGACGGTGTCGAGAATGCGCGGATCGTCGGCGGCACGAAGGCCGAAGCGTACCAGCGCCAGGGCATCCGGGCTGATGACCTCGGACGCGACTTGGCGCATCTGCGCTTCGGGGACATTTTTAATGTCGATCGAGCCGCTGACCGGACGCTCGGATTCCGGCGTGCCGGCCGGCGAGATCCGCACGTAATAGCCTGCGACTCCCGCGGCTTCGGCGAGCGGCGTCTTGGTGGCATACGTCCAGCGTTCGATCGAATCGTTCCACAGGTCGGCGGTATCGAGGAGGTAGCCCGCATCCTCCTTATGGCCGAGCCGCTCCGCGATATCGGCCGCCACCACGAGGGCCGCGATCTCCACCGCGAGCGTGAAGGGCGAATAGCCGCCGTCTTCTTCCCAGCGGTCCTGGCCCGTTACCGGTCCGTTGAGGATGATGTAACGGGCGGCGTGACGGACCATCGGCCAGAAGCGGTCGAAATCGCCCTCGAGCAGCGCGCCTTCGCGCTCGGCCATGTCGACGAGGATGATCGGGAAGGCCGTCTCGTCCATCTGGATGCCGTTCCAATAGGCGAGGCCATCCAGCCACATGTTCTGCGGCCAGTGGCCGTCGTCTTCCTGCGTGGCCTGCAGGTAGGTCAGCACGCGGCGGGCTTCCTGGTGGGCCCCGATGGCAAGCAGCGCGGTCGCGGATTCGACGAGATCGCGCGGCCAGACGAGATGGTAGCCCCCAAGGTCGCCGTCGCCTTTGCTGAACCCCCACGGGATCGAGAGGCTGGCGATCATGCCACCCGCGAAACTCTTCGATTCATGCGTCCGCAACACGGCGGTGGAGACGCGATAGGGGTCGTAGCCGAGGTTCTTCGGATCCGTGCGGTCGAGGGGCACGAGGCTTTTTTGCCACGCTTGCCACGCCTCCACATAGCTGGCCTCGGCGAGCGCATAACCATCCATGATGCTGCTGCGGGCGCGGAATCCGGCTTCCGACTTGTCGCGGCCGAACGCGACGGCGAGCACCACCGTGTCGGTGTCCCGAAAATCAAGTTCGCCCGTGAGCGCGACATTGCCGTCCGCTGCCCGGGTATAGCCATCGTTCAAAACGAAATTTTGCGACAGGATGGTATGTCCGTCGCTTTCTTGGACGAAGCCGACCGACAAGGCGCGAAAGCGCGTCGACGCCGCGAGCGCCATGGTGAGTCCTTTGCCCTCCGCGAAGAGCATCGGCCACCCTTTCACGCTGTCGACCGTGCCGGTATTATGGGCGCCCGCGTTGACGAGATGCGGGGCCGCGAGCGCAAAGATCCGGTAGTCCGCATTGGTGCCGACAAGCGCCTGGAAACGGATCTGCTGCAGCACGACATCCCGCTCCGGATCGGCGATGATCCGTTTTTCGATCACGTAACGTCCATCGCGGCTGCGATTGGTGACGATGTAGCCCGGGACGCCGGGGGCGATCTGCCGGACCTCACTATCGGTTGCGCGCTTCTCCTCCGAGAAGTAACGCGTGCCGTCGGTGACGATCAGTCCGAGATCCCGCAGGCAAGCTTCGTCAGGTCTGGGGAAGTAGATCTCGTTCAGGATGCCGTGGCTGACCGTGAAACTGACCCGGCTGACGCCCTGGATGGCGGCCCCCACGCCTGTCTTGGCGCTGGATGTCCAGCGTGGCTGGATTCCGGGATGGCCTGGTGCGTCGCGGCTGTCGGTCATGAGGCAACTCTGAGGTCTGGGGCTTCGGTCTGAACCTTACCGAGAGCCTAACCTAGAGGCGGCATATCTCGAAATGGTGACCCCAGAGCGCGATGGCCGTTATCGTCCTCATGATGCAACCAATCTGGGCGGAAACCTGTATAGACCGGATGATGCGTATTCTACTTGTCGAAGATCACGAGGAAATCTGGGACTTCCTGTCGCGGCGTCTCAAGCGCCGTGGCTATGATGTCGTGCTCGCGACCGATGGCCAAAGCGGCGTCGACAAGGCTGTGTCGGATAAACCCGACGTGATCCTGCTGGATATGAACCTGCCGATCATGGACGGCTGGACCGCAGCCGGAACCATCAAATCGAATGCGACCACCAAGCATATCCCGATCATCGCGCTGACGGCGCATGCCATGTCGGGCGATCGAGAAAAGGCCATTGCGGCGGGGTGCGACGATTATCACCCCAAGCCGATCGACTTTTCCAAGCTCATCGAGCAGATCGAGGCGCTCGGGAAATCCACCTGACGCTCGATCCAGCGGTTCTTCAGTCCTAAGCGGCCGTCTTCAACGAGCGCGGACGACCACGTTTGCGCGGCGCTTCCGCGGTCACAGCCGCCTGGGGAGCTTCTTCCATATGGGCCGGTGTCGTCGTTGCGACCTCTTCGAGAGCATCGTCGCGTTTGCGCCCGAGACCCATTTGGCGCGCCAGACTTGATCGGGCCGACGCATAGGCGGGAGCCACCATGGGATAGTCGCGGCTCAGACCCCATTTCGTCCGATACTCGTCCGGCGACATATTATAGGCGGTGCTGAGATGACGCTTCAGCGACTTGAACTTCTTGCCGTCTTCCAAGCAGATGATGAATTCGTCGGTGATCGACTTTTTGACGGGAACAGCCGGAGCTTTCGCTTCGGCGACGGGCTCTTCCACTTTCTGTTCCGCCGCTTTCACCAACGACGTGTGAACAGCCTCGATGAGGCCTGGCAATTCGCTAACTCGAACGGCGTTATTGCTGACGAAGGCGGAGACGATATCGGCAGTGATTTGGATATAGTCTTCGGTAGAGGCTGATTCGCTCATCTCGATCTCCGTTGCTTGAACCGAGATAAGGGCGCCAGAGTAACAACGCAAGCAGGGTCAAGCACAATTTGCGAAGATCTGCTTGCCTTATCCCCCGTATTACTATGGCGGAAGCCGAGTGACCCTGGGCCAGCAATCCCGCCAAACATCCACTTCGGGTTGGTGGCGCGTGTCGATCGGATCAGTCATCCAAGATCGATCTGCGTGAAAAGTGGTACCACCACCCCGGCTCGAACGGGGGACCTCTAGATCCACAATCTAGCGCTCTAACCAACTGAGCTATGGCGGCCAACACAGGAGACGCGTTCTAAAAGCAAAGCCGGCGAAGCGCAAGGCCGAGTTTGCATCATCGCCGACGAACTCCTGGCGCTCGCCGATGCGATGGCAGAGCGACCCTCGATACGAAAAATGCCGCCTTCCGGCGGCAGACTTCAGAGTGACACGACGGGCGGGTCGTCCGGGCCGGTGCCATGCCGTTTGGGCAAGCAGTCGAGGGGCGACCCGTTGTCTGTGGTTTGCCTTACTTGGCTTCGGTCGCGTTATGAACGGCGCCCTGGATCGACGAGCCGAGTTGCTTGGCCTGTTCCTGGATGGTCGTCATCTGCGTCCGCAGATATTCGGACTGGATCGACAGGACTTCCTGCACATCCTTGGCGCGAACGAGGCGCTGAGCATGATCGAAAGCCGAGCGGATGTTTTCTTCAGCGAAGCCCATCGCCTTGCCGCCGACCGCCTTGGCATTGTTCTGCACCGACGATGTGCTCTCGTCGACCTGACCGACAGCCTTTTGGGCCGCTCCCATGAAACCTTCGAACGCCTTGCGGGCCTGATCGACGCTCTTTTCAGCGAAGTCGCGCATCTCGTTGGGGATCTCGTAATTCGAAGACGTCATCGTAAAACTCCCTGCACAGGCGCTTCGACATTGAAGTCGCCGCTGCGCGCGGCCCCTCAATGACAAGGACCTTGCGCGTCACCTCCATAATGCACCAATTGTTGCGGTGCAACGTCATTGTGCACTGCACCATGATGGCGAAAGCCGTTCATAACTGCGGCAGCACGTAGGAAGACGCTTCGGCGAGGTTGCCAGTTCCCCTAACAGTTTGTTAAGTATGACATTCAGTAAAACTCGAGTCATTCTTGGGTGATGCTGGCGGTTGGTCGGTATGCGCTGGCCGGGAGTAGGTGGCCTCAGGCATGAGCTCAGAAACGATCGAGCCGTCGCTTAGCGGCGATGACGTGAAACGCGTCGTGGCGGGTCATAGTCGCGCGGGCGACGACGTCCCGGCCGGTGCGCTTTGGATCCTTGCTGGTTTACCGCTGCATGTCGTCTGGGCCAATCGCGCCGCCATCGATCTGGTGGGTCGCGACGATCCCGATGCTGCTCTCGATTATCTCGGCGGACCGGACGGTGAGGCGATGCGCCGTCGTTTGATCGCGTTACCGGTCGATGCCTCCCGCAGCCTCGAACGTCTCCGCATCGGCTCCGGGTCACGGTCGCGGAACGCGACCCTCGCGTTCACACGACACCTGCTCGCGTCTGGCGAGGCGGCCTATGGTGTGCTGCTGCCCGGGGCGCCGGATCGCCGTCATGGTGCGGATAATGCGCTGTCGTTCCCGGCGATTCTCGAGTCGTCTGCCGCTCCGCTCCCCGTCGTCGAGGATGCCGCCACGACGGCAGAGCAGGGCGAGCCTCGCGCGTTGGCACAGGAGCAAGCCGCGCCCGACCTGGCGGAGCCGCAGGTCGAGCCGCTCGACATGCCCGACGCGCTGCAGGCTCGCTTGGCGGCGCAGCCCTCGTCGCGGTTCCGATGGCAGACCGACCGTGAGGGCCGCTTGGTCGATATATCGGGAGGGCTTGCAGACCTCTTCGGCATGAATGTCGCGACATCTCTGGTCGGACAGTCCTTGACCAAATCACTCGAGGCGCTTGGGTGCGATCCCGATCGCAAGCTCGCTAGGGCCCTAGCGTCCAACGCGACGTGGAAGGGGCTGACGCTTCCATGGCCGATCGTCGAGAGCAAGCTTGCCGTGCAGGCGACGCTCGGGGCCGTGCCGCTCGTCGATCAGGCCGGCGACCCGAATGGATTTCGCGGTTTCGGTGTGGCCGATCTGACCGCCGTGTCGCGTGCTCCGTCACCCGATACGGCCTCTCTCGATTCTGCCGCAACAACCCCGCTGTCGAACAGGGACGCCGTCTTGCCCGTTCCGCAGGAGGATGAGCCGTCGAGCGACAGTGTGCCTGCAGCAATGGGTGACGAGGGTTCGATCACCCCCGCGGCCCTTGTGTCTCCGGACAATAAGGTCGGGCCAAATCCGCCCGATCCACAAGACTTGCCTGCCGAACCGCTTCAAAACTCGTCCTATTCCTCGAAGGTCGTCGCCTTGCGGCCGAACCAATGGCTCCAGCAGGCCAGTGGCGCGGCGGCTCCGGTCCGTGATCTTCTCGGGAGTGAGATGGCGCCTCGGTCGGGCGCAGCCAAGCCCTCGGATCCGGTCGACGCTTGGACCGAGGACGCCCGAAGCGATCTATCGTCTCTCGAGCGGTCTGCCTTTCAGGAAATCGCGCGAGCTCTCGGGGGCAAAGTCGACGACGAGCCTGCGGTGCCCGACACCATCGCACCAGTCGATTCAGAGGGACACACTCTGCTCGATGGTCTGCCGCGCGAGGCGCTCGACGTCATCGAGCAGCTTCCGGCTGCCATTCTGCTGATGGATGCGGATCGACCAATTTACGTCAACCAGACCTTTCGCACCCTGACATCCTATGCGTCCCCTGAGGCTTTGGCCGAGGTTGGTGGATTGAGACATCTGCTGGGCGGACTGGATCTTCAGCATGTCGAAGCGGGCGCGCAGGATCGGGCCTTCCCGATCACCGACGCGGCCGGACAGATCGTGGCGGTCGAGGGACGTGTGCAGCCTATCGCGCTTGGCGACCGACCTCTGTTGATGGCGAGCTTCCGGCTCGCCACGGATCGGATCTTCAAACTCCAGACCTTGGAGTTTGAGCTTCGCCGCCGCGAGGTGGAAGCGGCCGAGGCGTCGCAGATGCTCGATCTCGTCTCCGACGTGGTGGTGGTGCTCGACCTCGAGGGCCGTCTCCGCAAGATGAACGCCGCTGCAGAACGGCTGTTCGACTGCGTCGCCAACGAGGTCGCGGGCCAATCGATCACGCGTCTGCTCGAACCCGAGAGCCACGCGGCCTCCCTCGAGATGATCGCTAACCGCTCGTCGGGCGACGCCGACGGGCCGGCGTCCATCGAGGTCGTTGGCCGGACGCAAGGCGTGCCCTCGAGCCTGACCATGAGCGCGATATCGGTCGGATCGACGACGATCTGCGTCCTTTTTCACAGCGCGACGATCGCGACGACGGCGACGCAAGACCTCGCGGCGGCGCAGCGCGACCTCGACCTCGAGAAAGCCAGCAAGTCGGACTTTTTGGCCAAGGTCAGCCACGAGGTTCGCACGCCGCTCAACGCCATCCTCGGTTTTACCGAAGTCATGCTGGACGAGCGTTTCGGGCCGATCGGTAATCCGCGCTACACGGATTACTTGCGCGACATCCACGAAGCGGGAGCTCATGTGATGCATCTCGTCAGCGATCTTCTCGATCTGTCGAAGGTCGAGGCGGGGCGGCTCGAGATGAGCATGGCGGCTGTCGATGCTAATCGCGTCGTCGGCGAGTGTGTGAGCCAGATGCAGGCGACGGCGCACCGCGAGCGGGTCATCATGCGCCTGTCGCTCGCGTCCCGCCTTCCAGCCGCGCTTGTCGACGAGCAGGCGCTTCGACAGGTCGTGACCAACATTTTGTCGAATGCCGTGAAGTTCAACGAGCCCGGTGGGCAGGTGATTGTCTCGACGGCCGTGAACGACGCCGGTGATGTCGCGGTTCGGGTTCGCGATACGGGCGTCGGCATGTCGGATGACGAGATCGGAATGGCCATGGAGCCGTTCCGTCAGATGGCGACCTCGACGGTGCGGGGCGGTAGCGGGCTTGGGCTCCCGCTCACCCGTGCATTGGTCGAGGCCAACCATGCGTCTCTCACGATCAAGAGCCGCAAACATGAAGGCACGCTGGTCGAGATTGTCCTGAAAGCTTTGCCGGCCGAGCCGATGCGGATGCCAGCCGAATAAAGACGGCGACCTGGCGTTGGCGACGCCGCGCCGACCCAAAGCGCGAGCGTCAAGTTAGCGCGATCGTCATGTTGGCGTGAGGTCCTGACGCTCCTGCAAGGAGGGTCGGCGTCTCAGTTCGACGGGACGACCGCCGGGTCAGCCCGTGCTTCGGCCGGGGCCCCGACCGTGTCGATGCCGTAGACATCGTCGCGGAAGTTGGCGACGCCGTCGCCATTGGCCCATCCGGTCAAGTAAACCCAGGACACCGGAACCGCCTGCTTCAGGCGCACTTCCTCATGCTGCCCATCGGCGATCCGGGCCTCGATGGCTTCGCGACTCCACAGTCCATCCGGTGCGCCGAGGCTATCGCGCAGCAGCCAGGCCGCGAGATCGTAGACGCCCTGAACCCGCACGCAACCATGCGAGAGAAACCGGTAATCGCCGCCGAACAGGTGCTTGGCGGGCGTGTCATGCATATAGACGGCGTATTTATTCGGCATGTTGATGCGGATGGAGCCGAGCGAATTGGCTTTTCCCGAATCCTGCCGAAGCGTGTAGTTGACCGCCCGCTGGCTCTTCCAATCGATCAACGCCGGATTGACCGTGTTGCCGGCATTGTCGAGGACGCGGATTTTCTCGCGCGCGAGATAACCCGGATCCTTCTGCATCTTGGGGATGATCTCATTCTTGATGATCGAGGTCGGGACCGTCCAGGTCGGGTTCAGATTGACCGCGACGACTTTGGCATCGACTTCCGGCGAGGCATGTTCGGCATTGCCGACGACTGCCACGTAACGATGCACGACTTGTCCATTCTCGACCGCCTCGACCGAGGCCGACGGGAGATTGACCACCACATAACGTTCGGGGAACGAGAAATTCCGACCCGCAAGCCGCTGCGCGCTCGATGCCAGTTCGGTGAACCGGGTTCGGGCCGAGACGTTCAGGGCTTTCAACGTGGCGCCGGCCACGACGCCATTGTCCTTCAAGCCATGCCTGATCTGAAAGCGCTTGACCGCACTCGTCAGGTCAGGTGTCCAACGAGTGTCGAACATGCTTGGCGATTCTTGCGGATTGACGCCCGCTCCGGAATGCCCAGCCGCATTGAGGTCGCCTTCGATGGCGAGACGCAGACGCAGCGTCGAAACGGGGCGGCCCTTGCTGCTCGGTGACAGCGGTCCTTCGATCACCGGCCAGCCGCCAGCATCCGCGATTGCGGCATAGCGCTCAGACGCTTTCGCGGTTGCGAAAAACGTCTCCGGCGTCAACGTCGGATTCGGGTCGGTCGATAAAGCGGTTTCACGCGGCGGCGCGATCGGCACCTTGCGCTTCGGCTTCAAGGCTGCAGCCACGGGCGGGGCGACCGGTGCTGCGAGGGTCGCTGGCGGAACCGATGCGGCCGTACCTGGAATTGCCGGCTGAGCCGGAAGCGCAGGGGCGGGGATCAGGGCGGGCGCTTCCGTCTTTGCGGCGGGAGGGGCGCTCGGAGCCGGTAGCAGAGCCGTCGTGATCGGGGCGGGAAGGCTTGTCGCTTGCGCGAAAGCATGGCCGCCAATCGCCGTCGTGGAAAAAACGGCCGCAAGGGACGCCAGTCCGACGGACGACGACCAGATCTGTTTCCGGAAAGCGAGACCCATCATGCGGCGCAAGACCCAATGCGAGAAAGGTTGGTGACGATAGCACGAAGCGCGCAACCGAGCGGTTGCACGCTTAATGCCATGTGTAACAACGGCCAATGCCACAGATAGGTCTTGAATAAGGTACTTCCGTGACTTTGGTTGATTCTCGGGCGGTGTTGCTTATTGAGCGGGGGTCGGCGTCGTTGCGGGTGCGGGTGCGGCAGCAGCGGGAGTCGGGGCGGCAGCGGGTGTCGGTGGATTTGCGGCGGCCGACGCATCGACCGGCGGAAGATCGGTCACTTTCAGATTGCTGAACTTCCACGTATCGACCTGATCCTTCTCGGATTGAGCCCGCATGCCGATCTGTCCGCCGCCCTCCGGCACCTGGCCTTTCACGGTCTGAAACTTCGCGCCGTTGATGAAGGTGGTGATGCTGTCGCCGCGGGTCTGCACCTCGAGCACGTTCGTCGAGCCGGCTGCCCGCTTGATGTTGGTGTCCTGCCGCCACGGAATGACGTCGATCCACTTGCCCTGCACCTTGCGGGTGATCTCGGCATAACCGCTCGGGGTGATCATGAACATGTAGTAGTTGTCATAATCCTGTGCCCAAAAGATCGAGCCAGCCATCGTGTTGTCGGAGTTCGCCACGACGTTCGGCATGCGCGACGACAGGCAGAAGTCTGCGTCGCTGAACAACAGACCCTTGTAGATCAGCAGGTTCGAGATATCGGGTTGAGCCTTGACCTTGACCTTGCCGTCCTCGACGGACACGTCCGGGGAATCAAGGCCCCAGCTTGCATCGACCTCGCGGAAATTGTCGGTGAAAAGTGTTTTGGGCCCGTTGCACGCGAATGCCGGCGCTGAAACCACCGTAAGGGCCGCGATCACGCAGGCTTTAACCTTCATCGACATAAAGTCTCCCCTTCGCTCGCGCCCGTAAACCGACGCCGCTCGCCCGGCCGTCGGCCATGGATGCGAGCCCACAGCATCTCTAACGCACAATCCGGCGTTCGGTGGCAAAGTGACGGTCGGCACAGCATCTTCTCGCTTGGGTGTCGCCTGACAGCAACGCGTCGACCCGAAAGCATTTGCTCAAGGATTGGGCGTCCGCGCCGCTTCAGCCGTCCAATCTAAAACAACCTTGCCGCAAGCGCCCCGGTTCATCAGATCGAAGCCTTGCTCGAATTCGTCGGCACCAAACCTGTGGGTGATGACGCCCCGAACGTCGAGACCACTCTGCAGCATCGCCAGCATCTTGTGCCACGTCTCGAACATTTCGCGTCCGTAGATGCATTTGATGGTGATCATCTTGAACACCAGTTTGCTCCAGTCGACTGGAAACGGCTTCGCCGGCAGACCCAGCATGGCCAGCTTTCCACCCATCAGCAGGTTGTCGGTGATCTGTTTGAATGCCGCCTCGGAACCGCTCATCTCGAAGCCGATGTCGAAGCCTTCGCGCATCTTCAGCCGATCCATAACCGATCGCAGATCCTCCTTCGACACGTCGACGGGCGTGCAGTCGGCCACCGCGCTCGCGAGCGCGAGACGGGTGGGATTGACGTCGGTGATCACGACATGGCGTGCGCCGACGTGGCGCGCGATCGCGGCCGACATGATGCCGATCGGTCCGGCGCCGGTGATCAAGACATCCTCTCCGACGAGATCGAAGCTGAGGGCCGTGTGCACCGCGTTGCCGAGCGGATCGAGAATGGCGCCGAGTTCGTCATCGACATCATCCGGTAGAGCCACGACGTTGAAGGCCGGAACCTTCACGAATTCAGCGAAAGCGCCGGGGATATTGACGCCGATGCCGCGTGTCTCGGGATCGAGATGAAATTTCCCGGCCCGACTGGCCCGGCTGCGATGGCCGATCACATGCCCTTCGCCCGACACGCGCATGCCGACCGCGAGACCTCTGACGGCGCTGCCGACCTCGACGATCTCACCTGCAAATTCATGTCCGACCACCATCGGCACCGGGATGGTCTTCCGGGCCCACTCGTCCCACCGGAAGATGTGGATGTCTGTGCCGCAGATGCCCGTCTTGTTGACGCGTACCAGCACATCGTCCGCCCCAATCGTCGGGACCTCCTCGTCACTCATCCAAATTCCCGGTTCTGCCTTGGCTTTGACGAGCGCTTTCACATGGATCTCCGAGCCGGTGATGATCGATGCCATGGTCATACTCCGATCCAAGGCCTGGCCGCAAAGACTGGATCGCGGTTCGACGAGCGATCACCTTTTTGGCAGGGTCGAGCCGTGGCGTGACCCGCTCTCGTCCGAGGCGGCTCTAGGCGGAGGTGAAGGCTGTCCCTATGGTCCACCGCATGAAAAAAGACCTGCCTGATCGCGTCATCGTCCTCACCGGAGCCTCGAGCGGCATCGGGGCAGCCTTGGCGGCACGCCTCGCCTCCTATCCGGGCGCCGTTCTGGGGCTCGTCGGGCGTGACGCCGGCCGGCTCGAGACCGTCGCCGCCCTTTGTCGCGTGCGGGGTGCCACGGTGGAGACCGCGACGCTCGACACGCGGGACCGGGCGGGGTTGGCCGAATGGGTTCAGGCCTTCGATGGCCGCCACCGGATCGACTGCCTCATCGCCAATGCGGGCATCTCGGCCGGCGCGCTGGAGGGCGGACATCCCGAACGCGGCCAGCAGGTCTATGACATTTTCGACGTCAATCTGGTCGGAACCCTCAACCTCGTCATGCCGATGCTCCCGCGCATGCAGGAGAGGCGGCATGGGCGGATCGTGCTGGTCAGTTCGCTCTCGGCCTATGCGCCGTTGCCGGACGCTGCGGCCTATAGCGGCAGCAAGGCCGCGCTGCTGACGTTCGGGCTCGCGCTTCGGCAGGTTTTGGCCGCGCAGGGCGTCATCGTCAACGTGGTCTGTCCAGGCTTCGTGACGACGCCGATGTCGAAGACGTTCGGGGGATGGAAGCCCTTCGAGATCAGCGCCGACCAGGCAGCGGAGCGCATCGTGGCCGGCCTCGCCCGAAATCAGGCCACCATCGCGTTTCCCTGGGCCTTGGCGACGGTCTCGCGGTTGACGCAATTCGTGCCCGAGCAGGTGCTGCGGCGGGCCATGACGCTGTTTCAAGTCTCGGCAAAACGTCGCAGCTGAAACGACCCGGCGGCCGCTGGAGTGCGGCTAGTAGGCGTTTGATTCCTGAACCGAGGCGGAGCGACGATCGCGCGCGATGTCGGAGGCTTGACGCGCGCCGGCCGCGCGAGCGGGTTCGATCGCGGGGAGCGGACGGCGACCGTCGCCCTCGAGAGCGCGGAGATGCAGCACCATCGTGACCGAATTGACGATAAACAGCGTGAATAGCACCGTTCCAGTGACCAGCAGCGCGATGTCGTAGCCCGACACACCCGGAAGCGCGAGGTGGTAGCTATCGCCGCCCTGAATGATCATCCAGACCGTGATGGCGACAAAGACCATCCGAAGTTCGGTCGGCCCGAGGGCGATGAAGGACAGTTGGAAGGTGCCGGTGACGTGGTTTTTCAAGAACACATGAATCGCGAGGATCAGATAGGCCACCACGACATACATCGCGACATCCATCCGGGCGAAGGAGCTCAGCCCCATGCCGCCCACCATCAGAACGATGCAGAAGACGTCGAGCGAATGGTCGAGAAAGTAGCCGTAGCGCGGACGTGAGACGTTCCGGTACCGCGCCAAGCTCCCGTCGAGAGAATCGCCAAACCAGTGAATGACGTAACCGAGAGCGGCGATCCAGAGAAAGTCGACGTTCGAGCGACCGGCCACATAGCCGACGACGACCAGAACAGCGCCGAAAACGCCGAAGGCCGTGAGATGGTCGGACGAGACCTGCTCCGGCATGACCGAGCAAGCCCAGTTGAGGAAACGCCGCTCTTGCCGGGCGACGATATTGCCCTGAATCCGTTTCATCGGCTGCATGTGCTGGGGAACCCCGTGGCTTCAACCGCGCCGTAATCGCAACGATAGGCCGTGCCAGAACCGTTTTGTCAAAGCACAAGAATGACGGTCCGGTCGCCCGCGAGGGCTAAGCTGTTCTTATCACGAACGAAATGTCCCTGTTGCATGGTCGCAACAGGGTTGAAGTTTCGCTTGAGCGTGATCCGATTAGCGGATTGCCGTCGAAAGGCTGGCCCCCGTCGAGACCGGCGATGCAACCAGATTGAAGATCTGAAAGGCCTTGGTGGCTTCCGTGATCGGCGCGTTGGACACGAACACGATGTCCTTGTTGAACACCGGAAAGCCCTGAGCGACGAACAGGCTTGCCGGGTCGCGCATGTCGAGCCGATAGACGACGGGCACCCAGCCGTTGACCGCCAAGGTCGTATTCGGGCGAAGCGCGCGGGCGATCGCCGGCGGCTCGTAGCGGAAGACGAACACGCCCGATGGGTCGGCGCGCTGATCCTGCAATCCGCCAACTTTGGCGATCGCCTCGGACAGGCTGATCGAGTCGGCCTCGAACGGGACTTTTTGGCTGTAATTTGTCGCACCATAGGCGAGGAAATATTGCGGGTCGCGGACGAGGGTGAGAACGTCTCCAGGCCGCATGAACACGTTTTCGCGCGGATTGCTGACCACGCGGGTCATCGGCACCGAGACGGTCGTGCTCCCACGAGACAGGCGAACCACGGTCTCGTTGACAGGCGCGCGGACACCGCCGGCCGTCGCGACCACATCGAGAATGCGGTCTCCCTTAGCCGTGAGGGGCACCCGCGCACCGGCTGCGACCTCACCCGTCACCGTGACGGTATTGCTGATGGGGCGCGAGACGTTGACCAGCACCTGCGGCTGAATGGCCTTGCCCTCAAGCGCCACCTCGATCGTGTGCTGAACGGCTTCGGTCGTCTGACCCTTGACGTTAATGCGACCCGCATAAGGGACCGAGATCGTGCCGTCGCGACCGACCGCTTGATCCGGAATGGTCGAGCTCTTCGCCCCGGTCGAAAAGCGATCCGTCATGAGCGGAGCAGAGAACAAGCCGTTGGCGCCGGCCTCCCAGATCGTCACGGTCACATAGTCGCCGACACCGATGCGGAGATCGGCGGAGGGTCGGTAATCGCCGAAGTGAGACGAGAACCCATCCGGGGCACGACGCCGCAGGACCGAAACGGCGGCCGAGTCGATGTCGACGATCTCGTAACGGCTCGGCCCTTTTTCGTCGCCGTTGAGCTTCGATTGCTGCAGCACGTCCTTCGCGGATGGTCCATCGCTCGGTAAAGACGAGCAGCCGGCCAACACCGAACACAGTGCGAGCAACACCATCGGACCACGAACCATCAAGCTAGCCTCACTTCATTTGCCCGACCGTGGTCGAACGCCGCGCATGGCGTGTAGCATTTTATAGGCTTCTCACACAAAGGTCCCTAAAGCATGAATCCGTTCAGTGTGGCCGAGAAGCCAAAACAAGGCCACCGAGTGTGACTTATTTGACGCGCCGATAAAATCAGTTGCGGGGGTATGCTGGAACGTCAACCTTTACTGCAGTACGATCCAGCTTCGCGAGAAGGAATGAGTAATGGGTCGAAGTAGTCAAAGCGCGCTGCCCGTGAATGCGCGGCAATCTCTGGAAAAGCTTGTTGCCACACGACGTGGCGCCGATGTCTTCGAACCCGAATTGCCGACGGTCTCGCGTTTTCATGCTATGACCGACTTCACCACGTTGCCTGGCTACCAGGAGGTGAAGATCCAACGATCCGCCGCCGAAACGCTTGGGATCGACAATCCATTTTTCCGCACTCATTCGGTGCGGGCAGGGGCCACGACCGTCATCGACGGCGCGACCTACGATAATTTTTCCTCCTATGATTACCTTGGCCTGAACGGTCATCCGTCGGTCGGGATCGCCGCCAAAGGCGCGATCGACGACTATGGCACCTCGTCGTCGGCAAGCCGCGTCGTCGCGGGAGAGCGACCGGTCCACCAGGAGCTCGAAGCGAAGCTTGCGGCCCATTACGGTCAGGAGGCCTGTGCGGTCTTCGTCAGCGGCCATGCGACGAACGTCTCGACCATCGGCGCCCTGATGGGGCCGCGCGATCTGATTTTGCACGATCAACTCGCGCATAACAGCATCATCATGGGGGCGACGATGTCGCGCGCGGAACGTCGCTCGTTCGCGCATAACGACATCGCGTCGCTCGAACAGCTTCTCGTCTCGCTCCGCCCGCAGTTCAAACGGGTGCTGATCGTGGTCGAGGGTCTCTACAGCATGGACGGGGATGTGCCGGATCTCGCGGCGCTGATCGCTCTCAAGCAGCGCCATGGCGCCTGGTTGATGGTGGACGACGCGCACGGGCTCGGCGTCCTCGGACAAGCCGGCGCAGGTCTGTTCGAACACGCCGATATCGACCCGCGCAGTGTCGATATCTGGATGGGCACTCTATCGAAGACCTTGTCGAGCTGCGGCGGCTATATCGCCGGCTGCGCCGCCTTGATCGAGTTTCTGAAATGCACGTCGGGCGGCTTCGTCTACAGCGTCGGTCTTCCACCGGCGATGGCGGCCGCCGCTTCGGCCGCGCTTGATGCGCTCCATGCCGAACCCGAACGCGTTGCCCGGCTGAGGGAGAACGGAGCGCTGTTTTGCCAGGTCGCACGCGAGCACAACCTCGATATCGGCTCGACCACCGGCTTGGCGGTCATTCCGGTTATCGTCTATGATTCGCTGGTCGCGGTGGTGCTCAGCCAGAAGATGTTTGAGCGCGGCGTCAATGTTCAGCCGATTATCCATCCGGCTGTTCCGGAGCGAACCTCTCGGCTCCGTTTCTTCATCACGTCGGAACATACGGCCGAACAGATCCGCCGCACGGTCGCGATCGTCGCCGAAGAACTCGCCGCGGTCGGCGACAGCCGCGCGATCCTCAAACGCCTGAAGTAAACAATCTCGCTCACGGCCTGTGATGGCGTGAGCGGATTGCTGTTATAAAAAAAAAGCCTGATCTCGGTTGCGACCGAGATCAGGCTTTTGTTTTTTTTTTGACGGAGCGAGGTCGCCCGGCTCTCGCCGTTCCGCTCAGAAGCGCAGTTGGACGAGATCGGTCGAAATGAGCACCGATCCGGGGCGATGCCCGGTTTCGAATTCCGCGTAATGGGTCGCCGCGTCTCGATCGAGGAAGATGCCGCCGCCCCACCCATGCGTCTCAATGGCGAGCCAGGATCCGTTTCGGTCCATGCCCACCACGAAGGTCGGGTCGAGCCGCAAAGGCATCGGATTAGAATGTGAGGGCTGTTGTATGTCGTCAGGCACGGAACGTATCCATCGATTGTTGACCCACCATAGCTAGGCTGTGGCAGATGAACGTTCGATGGCGAATACAGGGAGCGGGTATCAATGCGCCATAAACGGCTCACCGTTCAAACCTTTCCAGGACCATCCAACAAAAAGCCTCATCGCTCTCGATGAGGCTTTTGCGTTTGACGAGCCCAGGGGCTTGTCGGACCGCAGTCCAGGGGTCAGGCGTCAGGCGCGGTGGTCGATCGGCGTGCCGCTCACGTCGTGAAGCCCAGCCCAGATGCGTCGCTTGATGGCATAGAGCAAGCCCGCGAAGACCGCCAGGAAGACGATCACGGTCAGTCCCGTCGACTTCCGCTGATCGAGCTTGGGCTCCGCGGTCCACATGAGAAAGGCCGCCATATCGTGCGAATATTGCGCGACGGTTTTCGGCGATCCGTCGGTGTAATCCACCTGACCATCGCTGAGTGGCTTGGGCATGGAGATGGCGTGATTCGGGAAGTAGGTGTTGTAATATTTCCCGGCCGGCAGAACATAGTCTTTTGGCGGCTCGTCATACCCGTTCAGAATGCCGACGATATAGTCGACGCCTTCTTCCTGATACTGGGTGAAAGGCGTCAACAGAAAGCCGTACCAGCCTTGTGACGTTTCGCGTGCCTTTGCCAGCACCGACATGTCCGGCGGTAAGGCTCCGCCGTTTGCTGCACGGGCCGCCTGCTCGTTGGGAAACGGCAACGGAAACGGATCCGACGGGCGGCCGGGACGATCGAACATATCGCCGGCGTCGTTCGGGCCGTCCTGAACCTTGAAGGTCGACGCAAGGGCCTTCACCTGACTGTCGGAAAAAGCGGGCCCGCCGGGCTGGGACAGGTTGCGAAACGACATGTAATGCATCGAATGGCAGTTCGAGCAGACCTCGCGATAAACCTGGTAACCGCGCTGCAACTGCGCGGGATCGAATTTCCCGAACGGACCGCCGAATGACCAGGATTGTTTGGCCGGCGTCGGGGTTTCGGCTTCCTGGGCGAGAGCCGGCAGGGCGCCGACCAAAAGCCCCGCCAATACGGCCGTCCTGAGAAGCAGAGGCGTTTTGAAGATCATCGTTGAATTCCGGTTCGGACCACGTCGCGTCTCGATCGAAGGGGATCGGTCATCCCTTGGTGGGTGGGCCGGCGGTTGTTTGAGCACCCATCATCGCGGCCGACGACCCTCGTGGTCCCAAGACCGCCTCGGTGATCGATGTCGGCAATTTTCGAGGTGTTTCGAACAGGCCGAGCACCGGCAAGATGACGAGAATGTGGATGAAGTAATAGGCGGTCAGGATCTGCGACCAGATCACGACCGCGCCGACCGGCTCTTGCGACCCGCAATAGCCGAGGCCGATCACGGTCAGGAAAAACATGAACAGGAAGCCGCGGTAGAGCGGGCGAAAATTGGCCGACCGGACCCGCGATGTGTCGAGCCAGGGGAGGAAAGCGAGGAGGAGAATCGAGCCGAACAGGGCGCAAACACCGCCGAGCTTGGACGGAACGGCTCGCAGCATCGCGTAATAGGGCAGGAAGTACCATTCCGGCACGATATGGGCTGGCGTCACCAGCGGATTGGCTTCGATGTAATTATCGGCGTGGCCGAGATAGTTCGGCACGTAGAACACGAAGTAGCAGTAAAAAAGCAGGAAGCAGGCCAGCGCAAAGCCGTCCTTGACTGTGAAATACGGATGGAACGGCAATGTGTCCTTCTGGCTCTTCACCTCGACGCCGACCGGATTATTCGATCCCGGAACGTGGAGCGCCCAGATATGCAGCACCACGACGCCGAGGATCATGAACGGCAACAGGTAATGCAGCGAGAAGAACCGGTTCAACGTGGCATTGCCGACCGAATAGTCACCCCAAAGCCAGGTTGTGATCGAATCGCCGACGAGCGGAATAGCGGAAAACAGGCTGGTGATGACCTTCGCGCCCCAAAAGCTCATCTGGCCCCAGGGCAGCACGTAGCCCATGAAAGCGGTCGCCATCATCAGCAGGAAGATGATGACGCCGAGGATCCAAAGGATTTCGCGCGGAGCCTTGTAGGAGCCGTAATACAGCCCGCGTGCGATGTGGATGTAGACCGCGATGAAGAACATCGAGGCGCCGTTCGCATGCAAGTAGCGAAGCAGCCACCCGAAATTCACGTCGCGCATGATGTGCTCGACGGATGCGAAAGCGAGGGTCGACTCGGGCGTGTAATGCATGGCCAGCGTGACGCCCGTCACGATCTGGGCGATCAGCATGAAGGCCAACATTCCGCCGAACGTCCAGAAATAATTCAGGTTTCTCGGGTTCGGAAACGCAATGAAAGACGAATGGACGAGGCCGATGATCGGCAGACGGCTTTCAAACCACCGCAGGAACGCGTTTTGTGGAACGTAAGTCGAAGGTCCGCTCATATCTGGTCTTCTTTCAACGGAGCGCGGTCTTGCGGCGAATGGGCGGCTCTCAGCCGATTTTTAGTTTGGTCGGGGTCAGGAAGGCGTAGCTCGGCACCGCCAGATTTTTGGGGGCCGGCCCGTGTCGCACGCGCCCAGATGTATCGTAGACGGACCCGTGGCAGTGGCAGAGCCAACCTTCGTAGGGGCCTTCGTGACCGGTCGGCACGCAGCCGAGATGCGTGCACACGCCGACGACCACGAGCCATTCGGGCTTTTGCACGCGCTCCTGATCGGTCTGCGGGTCGATCAGATCGCTGATCGGCGTATTTTCGGCATCCGCGATCTCCTTCGGATTACGGTGCCGAACGAAAACCGGGCTGCCACGCCATTTGACGGTGAGGATCTGGCCGACATCGACCTTGCCGATATCGACCTCGGTCGACGCGAGAGCCAGCGTCGAGGCGTCGGGATTCATCTGGTTGATCAGCGGCCAAACGACCGCGCCGAGCCCGACCGCGCCCACGGCACCGGTCGCGATGAAGAGGAAGTCTCGGCGGGTCGGGGTTCCGGGCGCAATCGTCGCAGAAGTCAAAACCTGCTCCATTCCTGACAAGGGGGCCGCGTTCGGCGACTCTCGCCCGATCCTCACCTTGAAATTATTTTTATGCTCGTTGTCTTAAATCCGCCGCGTGAACAGCGCAATGCGGCCGAGACGCCTGAGGCGACAGAACGTGGACGCCTTTGTTTTTTGGCATCGTTCGAAACTCGTGTCCAGAGTGGTGTGAGGACGGTCGACGCTCCCGTGAAAGAACTTGGCGATCTCCTGCCAACGGCGTATGGGCCGGTCGATGTTGCAACTGGTACTCTTTCAGCCTGATATCCCGCAGAATGCCGGTACGATGTTGCGCCTGTGCGCGTGCCTCGATATCGAGGCCGGGCTGATCGAACCAGCCGGTTTTCCGGTGTCGAACCGGCACTTCCGGCGGGCCGGCATGGATTATCTCGATACTCTCGGCCTGACGCATTACGCGTCCTTCGCGGCTTTTCAGGCCATGCGAACCGACGTTGCGAAGAAGTCGCGGCGGCTTGTGCTTCTCACGACCCTCGGTGAGACGGATTATCTCGATTTTGATTTTGCGCCGGACGACATGGTGATGGTGGGGCGTGAATCGGCGGGTGTGCCCGACACGGTTCATGCGGCGGCGGATGCGCGGTTGCGTGTCGCGATGCGGCCTGGGATGCGGTCACTTAACGTCGCCGTCACGGCCGCGATGGTGCTCGGGGAAGCGCTTCGGCAAACCAGAGGGAGGTTGGTGTGAACCGGATCGACGTCGATGAAAGCTCCGACAGTATGGCGGATCCGGAGAGTGCGGCTGCCGATCGAACCAGCAGCCAACAGGCGACGGCGCGCGCATGGTTCGAGACGTTACAGAACCGGTTGGTGGCCGCCTTCGAGGCGCTGGAAGACGCAGCCGACGGCCCCCGCCACCCGCTGGCGCAAGCGGAGCCGGGACGGTTTGACCGGAAGGCGTGGTCGCGCAGCGATCATACCGGTGCACCCGGCGGCGGCGGCAAGATGGCCATGCTGAAGGGGCGGGTGTTTGAGAAGGCCGGCATTCACTCCTCGACCGTCTTCGGCACCTTTGCGCCGGAATTTGCCGCCACGATCCCGGGCGCCGCAGCCGACCCGCGCTTCTGGGCGTCCGGCATCTCGCTGATTGCCCATCCCTGGAACCCGAACGTTCCGGCCGTTCATATGAACACCCGCTTCGTGGTCACGACGCAATCGTGGTTCGGCGGTGGAGCCGACCTGACGCCCGTGCTGGACAAGCGACGCCGGCAGGACGATCCGGATACCCAGGATTTTCACACCGCCTTTCGACAAGCCTGTGCGGATCACGCGGCGGTCGCGCCCTACGACAAGTTCAAGACGTGGTGCGACGACTATTTCCACTTGAAGCACCGGAACGAGCCGCGCGGCATCGGTGGTATTTTTTACGATTATCTCTCGGGAGATGCTTTCGACCCGCATCTTGCCTTCACGAAAGCGGTGGGGGAGGCGTTTCTCGATATCTATCCAAAACTCGTCATGCGGAACCTTGGAACGGGATGGACGAGCGACAACGAGCGCGAGCAACTCGTTCGACGCGGGCGTTATGTCGAATTCAACCTGCTTTATGATCGCGGCACGATCTTCGGCTTGAAAACGGGAGGCAACGTCGAATCGATCTTGTCGTCGCTGCCTCCTCGCGTCGAGTGGCCGTGACCGGTGGACGGCGTTAGCTATATGTCACGATGGGGATTAGGCTTCGGCGTTGGGTCGTGTTAGACGCCGCGCGCGCCAACCCAACCGGGGCGGCGTCACCCCATGCGGAGGATCTGCTATGGACTTCAAAAAGGGCGATATCGTTCAACTCAAGGCCGGTGGCCCGGCCATGATCGTGACGGGAGAGGGCGCCGAAGGCGTCCAGGTTCTCTGGTACGGCGAGATGAGCGACGACATCAAGACCGGCACCGTTCCGGCGTTCTGTCTTGTCGAAGCCGAGATCGAAGAAGTCGACGACGAGCCGCTGGGTCACTGATCCGACGGATCGGTCGATGTGTCAGGAGGGGATCAGAGCCGAACGATTGTTCGGCTCTTTTTCGTTTTAAGGCGACGTAATCATCGTCCTTCGGCGTTCGTATGAATGACCGAGCGGTTCTCGTTCAGCAGCCGGGCTCGTTCGGCCTGCTCCGATCCAACGCGCATACCCGTTGCTTGCCCCGCGACCGAGCGGACGGCAGGCCCGGGGTTCTGCCAATGAAAGATCATCCCATGACGTTTTCACACTCAACAGTCGCGGCGGCCGCCGGCGCGCTCCTGCTTCTCTCCGGCGTCAGCGCATTCGCGGCCGACCCGGTCCACGTTCGCGGCACGGTTGCGTCCGTCGATGGCGCGAAGGTGACGATCAAGACCCGCGAAGGCAAAGACGTGACGCTCACGCTCGGCGACAATTGGAAAGTGGCCGGGGTCGTCAAGGCGTCGCTGGCCGACATCAAGCAAGGTACCTTCATCGGCACCGCCAACACGGTCGGGCCGGATGGCGCCAAGGCTCTCGAAGTCGTGGTGTTTCCGGACGCGATGCGCGGCACCGGTGAGGGCGATTACGGGTGGGATCTGAAGCCCAACAGCCAGATGACCAATGCCACCGTCAGCAACCCCGTTCAGGGTGTGGACGGCCAGACCGTGACGCTGTCGTACAAGGGTGGCGAGAAGAAAGTGACGATCCCGCCGAATGTTCCGATCGTGACGATCGTGGGCGCAACGGCGGCGGACGTGAAGGCGGGGGCGGCCGTGTTCATGGCGGCGGCTCCGGGCACTGCGCCGGATACGTTCGACAAGGGCTTCATGGCAGTCGGCAAGGACGGTATCGTTCCGCCCATGTGATCTGCCGCCTGACTGATCTGACGCGTCATTGAACCGAATGCCCGGCCTCCCGTGCCGGGCATTTATGTGTCGAGGCGCCGACCCCGCGCGAGCGCGCTTTCCAAGTGGTCACTTTCCGTCTACTGACACGCGCCGGCCGGACTCATGTCCGGAGCTAAGAAAAAACAGCCGTTTTCATCGCCAGCCGTTCCGCCCCCGCTTAGAACGACGCGTGTTTGATCGCGGCCGACGCGCAATTGCGGCCCTTGCCGCCCTGGGGACATGATGCCGAAACGGACCGATATATCGACAGTCATGATCATCGGCGCCGGTCCGATTGTTATCGGGCAAGCGTGTGAATTTGATTATTCCGGGACCCAGGCCTGCAAGGCTCTGCGCGAGGAAGGCTATCGGATCGTCCTGGTCAATTCGAACCCGGCCACGATCATGACCGATCCGGACATGGCCGATCGCACCTATGTCGAGCCGATCACGCCCGATATCGTGGCTCAGATCATCGCGTTGGAGCGGCACGCCGTGCCGGGCGGCTTCGCGCTCCTGCCGACGATGGGCGGCCAGACGGCGCTGAATTGCGCGCTGGCGCTCGAAAAGATGGGCACCTTGGCTGAGCATGATGTCGAATTGATCGGCGCCACGGCGGCCGCGATCGACAAGGCCGAAGATCGCGAATTATTCCGCGACGCGATGACGAAAATCGGCCTCGATACGCCCCGCTCGCATCAGATCAGCTCCTTGTCCGAAGCCTTGGCGATCATCGACGACATCGGCCTGCCGGCCATCATCCGGCCGTCCTTCACGATGGGCGGCACCGGCGGCGGCATCGCCTACAACAAGGCCGAATTCATCGACATCATCGAGCGCGGCATCGATGCCTCCCCGACCAGCAACGTGTTGGTCGAGGAAAGCGTGCTGGGCTGGAAGGAGTTCGAGATGGAGGTGGTCCGCGACAAGGCGGACAATTGCATCATCGTCTGCTCGATCGAAAATATCGATCCGATGGGCGTCCATACGGGCGACAGCATCACGGTCGCGCCGGCTCTGACGCTGACCGACAAGGAATATCAGATCATGCGGGACGCGAGTCTCGCGGTCCTGCGTGAGATCGGCGTCGAAACCGGCGGCTCCAACGTGCAATTCGCGATCAACCCCGAGAACGGGCGCATGATCGTGATCGAGATGAATCCTCGCGTGTCGCGGTCCTCCGCCTTGGCGTCGAAAGCGACCGGCTTCCCGATCGCCCGCGTGGCCGCAAAACTCGCGGTCGGCTACACGCTCGACGAGATCGCCAACGACATTACGGGCGGCGCCACGCCGGCCTCGTTCGAACCCACGATCGACTATGTGGTCACGAAAATCCCGCGGTTCGCATTTGAGAAATTTCCGGGCGCCGACCCGATCCTTACGACCTCGATGAAGTCGGTCGGCGAAGCGATGGCAATCGGCCGGACCTTTGCCGAAAGCTTGCAAAAGGCGTTTCGCTCGCTCGAAACCGGCTTGTCGGGTCTCGACGAGATCGAGATCGAAGGCCTCGGACGGGGCGACGATCGGGCGACACTGCGGGCCGCGCTCGGCCGCCCGACCCCCGATCGGCTGCTCAATGTCGCGCAGGCGCTCCGTCACGGCATGAGCCACGACGATATCTACGAGGTTTGCCGGATCGATCGCTGGTTCATCGAGCGGTTGCAGGAGATCGTCGATCTTGAAACCAAGGTCCGTCGCTTCGGGGTGCCGAAGACCGCCGGCAACCTGCGAAGCCTCAAGGCGGCCGGCTTTGCCGATTCGCGGCTGGCCGCGCTATCGGGCATGGCCGAAACAGAGATCGCGACCTTGCGACACGCGCTCGGCGTCGTGCCGGTCTATAAGCGGATCGACACCTGCGCGGCCGAATTCGCCTCGCCGACCGCCTACATGTATTCGACCTATGCGGCTCCTTTCGGAAGCCATGGCGTGCTCGCCGGTGCTCCCGCCGACGAGGCTCGCCCGACCGATCGCGACAAGATCGTAATTCTGGGCGGTGGTCCGAACCGGATCGGTCAAGGGATCGAATTCGACTATTGCTGCTGCCATGCCTGTTTCGCATTGAGCGACGCCGGCTACGAAACCATCATGATCAATTGCAACCCGGAGACCGTGTCGACCGATTATGACACCTCCGACCGTCTCTATTTCGAGCCGCTGACGGCCGAAGACGTGCTGGCGATCCTCCGCAAGGAACAGGAAAACGGAACCCTGAAGGGCGTCATCGTGCAGTTCGGCGGCCAGACGCCGCTGAAGCTCGCGACCGCGCTCGAGAAGGCCGGCATTCCGGTGCTCGGCACCTCTGTCGATTCGATCGATCTCGCGGAGGATCGCGACCGCTTCAAGCGGCTGCTCGACAAGCTCGGATTGAAGCAGCCGAAGAACGGCATTGCCTATTCGGTCGAGCAATCGCGCCTCGTCGTCGCAAGCCTCGGCCTTCCGCTGGTCGTGCGACCCTCCTATGTGCTCGGCGGCCGTGCCATGGCGGTGATCCGGGACGGGCAGGCACTCGACGATTATCTGCTCGGCACATTACCCGGGCTGGTGCCGTCCGACGTGAAGGCGCGTTATCCGAACGACAAGACCGGTCAGATCAACACGGTGCTGGGCACCAATCCGCTGCTGTTCGACCGCTATCTGTCGGACGCGACCGAGATCGACGTCGATGCGCTTTGCGACGGCACGGAGGTGTTCGTGGCCGGCATCATGGAGCATATCGAGGAGGCGGGTATCCATTCGGGCGACTCGGCCTGCTCGTTGCCGCCCCACTCGCTGACGCCGGAGGTCATGGCCGAGATCGAGGCACAGACCAAGAAGCTCGCTCTGGCGCTCGACGTCGGCGGCTTGATGAACGTGCAATATGCGATCAAGGACGGCGAGATCTACGTGCTCGAGGTCAACCCGCGTGCCTCCCGTACCGTGCCGTTCGTCTCCAAGGTCATTAACTTGCCGCTGGCCAAGATCGCCTCGCGCGTGATGGCGGGCGAGAAGCTCGGATCCTTCGATCTCGGCTCGCGGGCCAAAGAACAGCATGTCGGCGTGAAAGAAGCCGTCTTCCCCTTCGCTCGTTTTCCCAACGTCGATACCGTGCTCGGCCCGGAAATGCGGTCGACCGGCGAAGTGATCGGGCTTGCTCGCTCGTTCGCCGTGGCCTTCGCGAAAAGCCAACTCGGCGGGGGCACCAAGGTACCGACCGCCGGTACGGTTTTCGTGTCGGTAAAGGACAGCGACAAGCCACGCATTATGGCCAGCATCGAATTGCTGCTCGATCTCGGCTTCAAGATCCAGGCGACGGGTGGCACCCTGCGGGCGCTGCAGGCGTCTGGGCTGTCGGCGCAGAAGATCAACAAGGTGTCAGAGGGTCGGCCGCATGTGGTCGACCTCATCAAAAATGGCGAAATTCAATTGGTGATCAACACCACCGAAGGCGCGCAGGCGCTGTCCGACTCGCGCTCGATCCGCCAGGCCGCGCTGCTTCACAAAGTGCCGTATTACACGACGCTAGCAGGCGCGGTGGCGGCCACGCAGGGGATCCAAGCCTATCGCGGCGGTGATCTGCAGATCCGCGCCTTGCAGGATTACTTCCACTAAAACATGATGGGACGGCGACCTGCCGCTCCATCGACCTGATCAATCGCGGTCAAGCTGATGACGGTTTGACCGCGATGGCTTATTGTCAGGCCACGACGGCGAAGCGATTTTCGCCGATGAGGATCCATCCCGGCCGCAACCGGTCGCGGGACTTGAACGAAAGCGCGAGGCGTTGCGTTTGCACCGACCTCGATGTGATGCCGAAAGAGACGAAGCTCATGGATAAAGTGCCGATGACCGCATTTGGCCATTCCGCGCTGGAAGCGGAATTGAAGATGCGTCAGCAGGAAGAACGGCCTCGCATCATTCAGGCGATCGCCGAAGCTCGCTCGCACGGCGACCTTTCAGAAAATGCCGAATATCACGCCGCGAAGGAAGCGCAGTCGCATAACGAGGGGCGCATTGCCGAACTCGAGGACCGCTTGTCGCGCGCCGAGGTGATCGACGTTTCCAAACTCTCCGGCTCGAGCGTCATGTTCGGCGCGACGGTGACGCTGGTGGACGAAGATACGGACGAGGAGAAAGTCTATCAGATCGTCGGCGAGAACGAAGCCGATGTGAAGAGCGGCAAGGTTTCGATCACGTCTCCCACAGCGCGTGCTCTGATCGGCAAGAAGCCGGGCGACACTGTCGAGGTCAACACGCCAGGCGGCGGCAAGAGCTACGAAATCCTAAAGGTGACCTTCAAGTAAGCTGGTTGCGGCCTCGCGTGTGGAGATGTCAATGCTGGATCGCCGCCGCTTCTTAGGCGCAGTTGTCGCGGTGCCGCTCGTTGCCGTCGCGGGTTCCGCATCGGCGCAAGCCGCAACGGCATTCCGCGCGATCGGGGTCGATACCTCGCCGCTGCTGCAATATGGCGGCGGCGGATCGGCGGCCGCCTTACAGCGGGTGCTGCCCGGCCAAATGCGAAAAGTCTTCGCCGACCTGCTGACACCAGCGGATGCGCGTGCGCCAACCCTGGTGGCTCGGATTCGCTACATGTCTCTCACGTCCTATGCGGGCGGCTACACAGTCGACGCGATCGGCCCCAACGATACCATCGAGGGCGACGGCATCGTGATGAGCGGTGGACGGGAGATCGCGTCCACGCACGTGCTGACGACCCTGTCGCCGAGCTACAGCGGCGCTTATTACACCGAAGGCATCGACGCCATTCGGGTCGATTCTCTCGCCTATCAGTTCGCCTACTGGCTGCGCCGCGAGATGAACCTCTAGACGGTGGCGGACGCGGACCTCGCTCGCGATCTTCGAAGCTCGCTTCTCCCCCCCGCGACGAGCTGCTGGATCGTCACCGACGGCAAGGCCGGCGATCTCATACAATGCCTCGGTGTCGCGGCTGCGCTCGGTCTCGATCCACAGCAGCGCATCGTCCGCCCGCGTCCACCCTGGTCGTGGATGGCGCCTCGCGGCCCGCTCGACCCGAGAGACTCGGTCGGCCGGCCCGGTGGGCCCCTGGCCGGTGATCTGCCGGATATCGCGCTTGCGTCGGGGCGTCGGGCCGTACCGGCGCTGCGAGCGCTGAAACGGGCGTCACGCGGGCGGACCTTCACGGCCTTCCTGAAGGATCCGCGGATCGGCGTCACGGCCGCCGATGTGATTTGGGTGCCGGAACACGACCCGTTGCGGGGAGCCAACGTGATCGTGACGCTGACATCGCCGCATCGGCTGACCACCGCGGCGCTGGCTGTGGCCCGCCAGTCACCCGATGCGCGGCTGGCCGGCCTTCCGCAGCCCCGGGTCGCGATGATGATCGGCGGCCCAAGCCAACACCATCGGTTCGACGCGGACGACGTGGCCCGCGTCCTGACGGCGGCGAAGGCCGTGCTGGACGCCGGCCATGGCCTGATGATCTCGCCGTCTCGTCGAACCCCATCGGCGTTGATCCGCGCGTTGCTGGCGCTCTCAAGCCAGCCGGATGTATCCGGCCGTTGTTTCGTCTGGACCGGGGAGGGCTCGAATCCCTATCTGGCGATGCTGGCGCTCGCGTCGTCCATCGTCGTGACCGGCGACAGCGTCAACATGATCGGAGAGGCCGCCATGACCGGCGCTCCGATCCATATCATCGAGGTCGGTGGCGGCCATCGCAAGATCACGGCCTTCGTGGATCGCTTGATTGAGGTCGGCGCGGCGCGGCGCTGGGGCGGCAAGCTCGAGAAGTTTGCCTATACGCCCATTGATGCGACGCCGGTGATCGCCCGCGCAATCGCGACCAGTTTCATCGATTTTCGCGCGCGAGGCGGCGAAGCCTCGACAGTGCCCTGATGCGCGGTGGCTCGGGTCGGCGAGACAGCATGCTTGCGCGACCGCCCGCGCCTTCTTATTAAAAATGCCAGAGATCCCGTCATTTTAGACAAAGCCTCGTTGCTCACGCTGAGTTGAGGCGCGGAAATGTTCCGACTATGGCAACCACATTCAAAACCAAGGCCCTGATCATCGGGGCCGGTCCGGCCGGCTATACGGCCGCGATCTATGCGGCCCGCGCCAACCTCGAGCCCATCGTCGTGCAGGGCCTCCAGCCCGGCGGACAATTGACTATCACGAGCGATGTCGAGAATTGGCCGGGTGAGACCTCGATTCTCGGACCCGACCTGATGGACAAGATGCAGGCGCAGGCCGCGCATACCGGCGCCAAGCTCGTCTATGATCTCATCTCAGAGGTCGACTTCTCCAAGCGGCCCTTCGTCTGTCAGTCGGACGCCGGCGACACCTATGTGGCCGACACCGTCATTATCGCGACCGGGGCTCAGGCCAAGTGGCTGGGGCTGCCGTCCGAACAAGCCTTCCTCGGGCAAGGGGTGAGCGGCTGCGCGGTTTGCGATGCCGCTTTCTTCAAGAACAAGGATGTGGTGGTGGTCGGCGGCGGCAATACGGCGGTCGAAGATGCGCTGTATCTGACCCGCCACGTCCGCAAGGTCACGATGGTGCATCGACGCGACACCTTCCGGGCCGAGAAGGTCATGCAGGATCGCCTCTTCGCCAACCCGAAGATCGAGGTGCTCTGGCACACGGTTGTCGACGAGATCGTCGGGGATGGCGTACCGAGCCGCGTGACCGGGATCAAGTTGCGGGATGTTCGCACGGGCGCGGCAGACCATCGGGCCATCGACGGCGTATTCGTGGCCATCGGTCATGCGCCGGCTACATCCGTCTTCGTCGGCAAAGTGCCGACCGATCCTGACGGATACATCCTGACCAAACCCGATTCGACCGCAACGTCCATTCTTGGTGTGTTCGCGGCCGGCGATGTGAAGGATCGCATCTACCGCCAAGCCGTCACGGCGGCCGGCATGGGGTGCATGGCGGCTTTGGAAGCGGAAAAGTTTCTGGCCGAGCATTCGCATGATCCGGACGAACGCGCCGAGGAACGGCGTGAAGAGCAGATGATCGGCGCTTGGGATTGAAATGAGCCGGAACGCCGGCTCGACCGATCCATAATCATCGATATAACGTGTCTGTGATGCGCTTGATGCATATCGCGTCGCGGGCGCTTCCATCGATGGTCGATCGAGCGCAGGGCAGCGCGAGATGCTCGCCGAAGGAGTGAGCCGTGGATTGGGATAGATTGCGTGTCTTTCAGGCTGCAGCGGAGGCGGGCTCCTTCACGCATGCCGGCCAAAGCCTAAATCTCAGCCAATCGGCGGTGAGCCGTCAGATCAGCGCCTTGGAACAGGATCTCGAGGTTCCGCTGTTCCATCGCCATGCGCGCGGTTTGATCCTCACCGAGCAGGGCGAATTGCTGCTCCGAACCGTCCAGGACGTCATGCTGAAGCTCGACGTCGTGAAGACGCGGCTGACCGACAGCCGGGAAAAGCCCAATGGCGAGCTTCGGATCACCACGAATTATGCGCTCGGCACGTTCTGGTTGACGCCGCGCCTCGGCGACTTTCTTGAACTCTACCCCGACATCCGCGTCCAGCTCATCATCACGGACGAGGAATTGGACCTCGGCATGCGGGAGGCCGACGTCGGGTTGCGCCTTCGCGAGCCGCTCCAGCCCGATCTTATCCGGAGGCGGCTGTTTACGGTGCGCTATCACGCCTATGCGTCGACCAGCTACCTCAAGCGCCACGGCCAGCCGAAATCCACCGATGATCTCGATAAGCATCGTTTGATCGAATATAGCGGCGGCACGGCGAATTATCTGACCCCGATGTTGAATTCACTTCAGATCGTCGGCCGCGATGCAAAGGGATCGCGAAGCTCCGCCCTCACGGTCAATAATATGGTGGCGCTGCGGACGGCAGTGCAGAGCGGCGCTGGCATCGGTGTGCTGCCCGATTATGCGGTCGAGCCCGAGAGCGGCGTCGTGCAACTTCTCCAACATGCCGAAATGCCGGAACTCGATTGCTTCTTCGTTTACCCGGAGGAGCTTAAAAGTGTCGCGCGGGTCCAGGTGTTCCGCGACTTTCTCGTCTCCAACGCCCAGCGGTGGCGGTTTTAAGCTCGATCGTCGGTCGAACGGACCAGACGGGCTCTCGTTAACCAACGCGTCTGCGGTCAGTCTTTGTCCAGGCGCGAAAGTATTTCAGTCATCAAGCTCTCGGACATCGGGCCAGAGTAGATCTCGATCCGGTCGGACGGCGACTGCTGCTGCATCGCCGACCCCGTGACGATCAGCCGGATCGTCGGCCAGTCGTCAGCCACGATCGCGATGAGCGGGTCCAGTTCACTCGTCGGAACCGCGTGGGCAGCGATGCAGATCATCTCGACATCGTCGCCTTGTTCCCAGAGGAAATCAAGCAAGGCTTCGGCCGTGTCGAGTATCGTCATGCCATATCCAGCACTCGACAGACATGCCGCGACAGCATTCAACACGGTGGCGTCTGGCTCGAGTACAAGTACAGTTTTGGCACACATTTAAACCACACCGCCGCATTAAAGAACCGTCAATCCAGCAGAGACTTAACTTCAATGTAGGTAGACGCGCAACCGGATAAAAAAGAAAGCAACAGTATTGTTACGTATCGAATAGGTAAAATTGTACTAATCGGCTTTAGGCTTTGCAATAGGATTTGATCCTGACGACGTAATGCCATGCAGAACCAAGTTCATGACGAAGTCTGCCCGTTCTTCCATGGCAAGCGCGGAGATCGGCTCCCCTGGTCCCAGGGTTTGAGCGGCGCCACGACACAAGCCCCAGAGAGCGATGATGAAGAACCGGACGTCAAAACGGCTCCATGCGCCTGCGTCGGCACCGTCGTCGAAAAACCGGACTATGGAATCGTAAGCCGCGACCGTCGCGTCGCTTCTCAGGGACGCGTCGTTCCGGTTCCACGACGTCCGCAGATGGTGTTCGATAATTTGATGATCTTGTCGATTGCTGTCGATGAAGAGGATCACGAGGGCTCGCAGCGTGGTGGTCGCGTCGCTCGCCGTCGCCATAATGGTTTTGAGTTGCGAAACCCGCGCGTCGATCACCGGTTGAGTGGCGGCCGCCAGCAGGCTTTCCTTGTCGCGGAAGTAATAGCTGACGAGAGCCGGCGTGACGCCAGCCGCTTCAGCCACCGCTTTGCGGGATATATCTGTGGCGCTCGGTGCTCTAAGAAGCGACCGGGCAGCTTCGATTAGCTTGCCTCGGCCAACATCCCCTTCGCCCCGCACAGGGCGCCCCTGAATTCGCTTGACCACCATCCTGTGCAACCGACCCGTTCACGGCAATGCTACGGCAACAGACAACGGCCGACGTTATTCCGCCCGGCAAAATTATGACTTGATCCATGTTAATTAATTACCGTCCGCCGACGCGGTTCGTCACCCGCAACGCCGCCGTCACTGGTCGGCGTTGCGGATGGTCACACCGGCATTAGCCGGTAGCTTTGGAGTATTTGTGATCGAGACCATCGATGGCCGCGACGTTGCCGGCGGACGACCCCTGAGCGTCGAAGTCTGAAGCGAGCCAACTATCCACGATGGCCTTCGCGAGTTCCGGACCGACCACCCGAGCGCCAAGCGTGATGATCTGGGCATTGTTGCTCTTCGCGGCCCGCTCCGCCGAGTAGGTGTCATGGGTCAAGGCGGCGCGGATGCCAGGAACCTTGTTGGCCGAAATGCTGACGCCGATGCCGGTGCCACAAAAGAGAATACCGCGATCGAACGTACCGGCCGCGATCGCCAAGGCCGCCCGTTCAGCCGTATGGGCATAGAACTCCGGCGCATTTTCCTTCGAAACCGAATAATCGGTGACCTGCAGATCCGGTTTTGTAGCAAGATGTTTGGCAATCACCTCGAGCAGAGGATGTCCGGCGCTGTCCGCCCCGATCACAAGCTTCATCTTCGACTCCCTTAGCGGTTCGCATCGTTGTCGTGTGCCTGACGTGTGGCTGTTTGCGACCGAATACAAGCCATTTGCACGTCCGAGAGGTTTGTGAAAATATTGCAAGGCTTGCAAGAATTTTCACGCGAAACCATGATCGATAGGATTGATGAGGCTCCGTGAGAGAGCCCGTCCGGAGGATAGGCCCATCACGTTCAGACTCTCGCTTAGCACCAATCCCTTCGTCAATCGCTTTGCCGAACCGGAGGATCTCGTCGCGGTTCTGGCGCGCGACGTCGGGATCGGCTCCGTGCAACTCACGCATGAGTTCATCAATCCGAGTTGGCCGGCTGCGCTGATCGCAAGGCTGACGGCCCGGATGGCAAAGGCTTGCGCGGCCGAGCGGCTGCACATCACGTCGATGATGACGGGCCCTTATGGGCGCTTGAACCATTTCGGGCATCCCGATGCCGACGTGCGCGCCTATTACGTCGATTGGTTCAAGCAACTGGCCGATATCGCAGCCGATCTCGGTTGCCCGGCCATCGGCACTCAATATGCCATTCTGACCTATCGCGATTTCGACGACGTCGCACGCCGTAAACTCGTGCTGGATGCCGCGCTGGATTGTTGGCGACAGGTGGCGGAGCATGCGGCTCGGCGCGGGCTGACCTACCTGTTTTGGGAGCCAATGTCGGTCGCGCGTGAATTCGGTCATACCCTGGCCGAGACGCAACGCCTGCAAGACGACATCGATGCGGCCAAGCTGCCGATCCCGCTGAAACCGATGGTCGATATCGACCATGGCGACATCTCATCGGCCGATCCGTCCGATACGGACCCGTACCGCTGGGCCGAGGATTTCGCGACTCAGTCACCCATCATCCACATCAAGCAGAGTTCCACGAACAAGGGCGGCCATTGGCCGTTCACGGAGGCTTATAATCGAGACGGCAGGATCACGCCGGAGCGTCTGATCGCTGCCGTGCGGTCGGGTGGGGGCACCGACAACGAACTCTGTCTCGAACTGGCCTTTCGGGAGCGTGAGCCGGCCGACCGCGCCGTCGTCAGCAGCATGGCCGAGTCGGTTGCGTTCTGGGCGCCGTTCGTGGATGTCGGGCGCTGACCTCACAAGAAACTCAAGGACGACATCATGGCGGCGAAGCGACCGTGGATCGGCACCAGCTTCAAGATGAACAAGATCCGGGCCGAAGCACGTGACTTCGCCCGCGCGCTGGTCGCAAGCCCTCTGATCGAGACAGCCGATGCCAAGCTCTTCGTGATCCCGCCTTTTACATCGATCGCCGATGTCGCCGATCTTCTTGCAGGGACGCCCGTTACGGTCGGGGCGCAGAACATGCATTGGGCTGAAGCGGGAGCCTGGACCGGTGAGGTGTCGGCCGCCATGATCCTGGATTGCGGCGCGCGCCTCGTCGAGATCGGCCATAGCGAACGGCGTACTTTCTTCGGCGAGACGGACGAGACCGTGGCGAAGAAAACCGCGTCGGCGGTTCGGCATGGTCTTCTGGCACTGGTGTGTATCGGCGAAACGCGAGACGCCTACGACGCCGGGCATACGGCAGCGGTGCTCGAACGTCAGGTTCGCGCGGCCCTCTCGCTGGTCGGGCCAGAGAGCCGAAACGCCATTGTCTTCGCCTATGAGCCGGTCTGGTCCATCGGAGAGGGCGGCATACCGGCCGATCCGGATTTCGCCGACGAGCAGCATCGCCTGATTAAAGCGCTCACGACCGCGATCATGGGGGACACGCTCGACGTCGTTTACGGTGGGAGCGTCAATCCAGACAATTGCCGCGAGCTCGCTGGCAAGCCGCATGTTGACGGCTTGTTCATCGGCCGCTCGGCCTGGGCCGCAAGCGGCTATCTTGCGATCGTCGATGCCGTGACGAACAGCCTGCGGGCAGGTTCTTAGCGCGAGCTATTCACCCCGGCATCAACGCGGGCGACGTCGAGCTTCGCTGCTGGACCTTGTCGTCGGCATCCCACCCCGCCAGCACTTTATCGAGCGTCAGGGGGTAGTCGCGAATGCGAATGCCCGTGGCGTTGAACACCGCATTGGCAATCGCCGCGCCGGCGCCGCAAATACCGAGTTCTCCGATGCCCTTGCTCTTCATCGGGCTGGATTTGTCGTCGAGTTCAGGCAGGAAAACCGCCTCGATCTGCGGAATGTCGGCATGGACGGGGACATGATACTCGGCCAGATTATTGTTCATGAAGGTGCCGTAGCGCTTATCGATCACGAGATCCTCAACCAAGGCCGCTCCCACGCCGAACGTCATCCCGCCGATCGCCTGGGACCGCGCCGTTTTGGCGTTGAGAATGCGCCCGGCCGTGAAGACGCCGAGCATCCGCCGAAGCCGGATCTCGCCCGTATCCATGTCGACGCCGACCTCAGCGAAATGCGCGCCGTAGGAATCCTGCGAGTATTTCTTCCGCGAGTCGCCCGGGTCGGCCGCGCCGTCGGCGACCAATCCGGTCGGCCCAACGAGGTCAGCCAAGGTTTGTGACTGCCCGCCCGCTTGGATCGTGCCACCCGAGAACACCGCCGTCGACGCGTCCAGCTTGGCGCGCTGCGCCAGCAGGTTTCGCATCGTCTCGCAAGCGTCGTAGACCGCCGCGCCCGCCGAGTTTGCGCCGAACGAACCGCCCGAGCCTGGGGCTGCCGGGAATGCCGTGTCGCCGAGTTCAACCCGAACCTTATCGATCGGCAAGCCCAACATATCGGCTGCGATCTGTCCAAGGATCGTATAGGAGCCCGTGCCGATATCGGTCATCGAGGTCTGCACCGTCGCAACGCCGTCATGGTCGAGAAGAACCCGGGCCTTGGCGGGCAGCATCGGATTGCCGCGAATAGCCGCCGACATCCCCATACCGACCAGCCAGTGGCCGTCTCGAACCGAGGCGGGCGTCACGTTCCGCTTCGACCAGCCGAACAGGTCAGCTCCCTTCTGCATGCAGGGCACGAGCGAACGACTGGAGAACGGAATTTTCTTTTCTGGGTCTTCGGTCGGCTCGTTGATGATGCGGAGCGCGATCGGATCCATCTTGAGCGCGACCGCGAGTTCGTCCATGGCGCATTCCAACGCCAGAAGGCCGACGGCTTCGCCCGGTGCGCGCATCGAGGCCGAGACCGGCAGATCCAGCGTCGCCAACCGATGCGCCGTCATCCGGTTGGGTGCCGCGTAAATGCTGCGGGTCGCATTCGCTGCGGTCTCGTAGAAACCCTCGCCGGGCGTGTTGTTGGACCAGGACTCATGGCCGATTGCCACCATCGTCCCATCCGCCTTTGCCCCAAGGCGCAGACGCTGGATCGTATCGGTCCGATGCGTCGTAACGTGGAACACCTGAGGCCGGGTTAGCACCAGCTTCACGGGCCGATCAAGCATCTTGGCTGCCAGCGCCGCCAGAATCGCATCGGATTGGACCTGCAGCTTCGCCCCGAAACCGCCCCCGACGTAACGGCTCAGAAGCCTGACCTTGTCTTTCGACATGTTGAGCGTCGACGACACCGTCTCAAGTCCGCGGCTCAGCATCTGATTGGCCGTGTAAAGCGTGAGTTGGTCGCCGTTCCACACTGCGATGGTCGCATGGGGCTCCATCATCGCATGGGCTTGCGGCGGCGTCGTATAGGTCACGTCGACCGTCACGGCCGCTTCGCCGAAAGCGCCGGCAAAGTCACCGAGAGCCGAATCGGGCTTGCTGCCGTTATTGGGCTTCGGCACGACAGCGTCGCTGCGCCCCGCCGCAAGGTCGAAGGTCCCCGGCTTGGCGTCGTAGGTCGGCTTGACCATGAAGGCCGCCGCGCGTGCTTGCTCGAACGTCTCGGCGACCACGAGAGCAATCGGTTGGCCGAAGAACAAGATTTTATCACTGGCGAGTTGGGGTGCGCTGGTCGATGTTTTCGGCCCCTGCGCGGGCACGTTCTGATGCGTCATGACGAGCAAGACGCCCGGCGCCTTTTCGGCCGCTGTCGTATCGATCGCACTCATCCGGCCGGTTGCGATCGTGGCTTGAACCAAGAAGCCATACGACGTCTTGCCACCTACATCCTTATATTCAGCCGCATAGGTCGCCGCACCGGCGACCTTGAGGGGGCCGTCGACACGATCAAGCGGTTTGCCGATGACCCCGCCTGCCTGATCGAGAGGCGTCTGGCCGACCGGGTTGTTCATGTTGATCATGATGGGCTCCTCACGCCGATTGGGTGGCGGCGGTCAACACGGCGTTCAAGGCGCGGCGGACCAACGGGATTTTGAAATTATTCTCGCCGTAGCCCTTCGCGCCGGCGAGAACGGCATCGGCCGCATGATCGAACAACGCCTTGTTGGCCGTCTGTCCGGCCAACATCGCTTCGGCCTGCGTTTCACGCCATGGCTTATGGGCCACGCCGCCGAACGCCAGTCTGGCTGATCCGATCTTGCCGTCCAAAGTGTCCACGATGGCGGCTACCGAGACGAGCGCGAAGGCATAAGAGGCCCGATCCCGCACCTTGCGGTAAATTTGAACGCCCTTTGGCGGCGCCGGGAGCGTCACGGCCGTGATGATCTGACCGTGCTGCAAGCTCGTTTCGATCTGCGGCGTGCTGCCGGGAAGGCGATGGAGATCCGCGATCGGGATCGATGCCGTCTGGCCATCGGGCGTCACCGTCTCGACGGTCGCGTCGAGCACCCGCATCGCGACCGCCATATCGGACGGGTGGGTCGCGATACAATCCTGGCTCGCCCCGAGGATCGCGTGAATGCGGTTAAAACCCTCCAGCGCGGCACAGCCCGAGCCCGGCGCACGCTTGTTGCAGGGCTTGGACGTGTCGTAAAAGTAGTAGCAACGCGTGCGTTGCAGGAGGTTTCCGGCCGTCGTCGCCTTGTTGCGGAGCTGTCCCGAGGCGCCCGACAAGAGCGCGCGGCTGAGCACGCCATAATGCTGACGCACGCGGGGATCGGCCGCGAGATCGCTGTTCCGAACCATGGCGCCGATCCGCAAACCGCCCTCGGGCGTGTCGTCGATCGCCGCAAGCGACAGGCGATTGACGTCGACCAGATGGGTGGGTGTCTCGACTTCGAGCTTCATCAGATCGAGAAGATTGGTGCCGCCGGCGATGAATTTGGCATTGGTATTGTCAGCCACCGCCTTCGCGGCGGCGACGACGCTATCTGGGCGCTCGAACGTGAAGCTCTTCATAGCGTGGCTCCCGATGCGTCCTTGATGGCCGCCACGATGTTCGGATAGGCGGCGCACCGGCAAATATTGCCGCTCATCCGCTCGCGAAGTTCGTCATCGGTCAGTGCTGGATCCTGCGTGAGATCGGCCGTCACGACGCTCGGCATTCCGGCCTGATGCTCGCTCAACATGCCGGCCGCAGAGCAGATCTGACCTGGGGTGCAATAGCCGCATTGGAATCCGTCGTGATGGACGAAGGCCGCTTGTAGCGGATGCAGCACATCACCGGTGGCGAAACCCTCGATCGTCGTGATTTTATCGCCCTCATGCATCGCCGCGAGGCTCAGGCAGGAGTTGATCCGGCGTCCATTGACCAGCACCGTGCAGGCGCCACACTGGCCGTGATCGCAGCCCTTCTTCGAACCGGTCAAACCGAGATGCTCGCGCAACGCGTCGAGAAGCGTGGTTCTCGTATCGAGATTCAAGGCCTTGTCGCTGCCATTCACCGTCAACCGGACCGCCATCGTGGAGAGACCGGGGTCTGTCAGCAGAACAGGCGGCGCGACCGGGTTCACTTCGGTCGCGAAGCCGGGGCGGACAAAACCGAGGACCGCAAAGGCCGCACCACCCTCGATCACTTGCCGGCGTGTGACGCCGAATGGCGTATCGTCGTCGCAACTCATGGTGTTCCTCGTCGTGTACCGGCGGGAGCGCAAGCCTTCGGGACATGTTGCCAAGAAGAAGGGCGAGGCTCGGGCAATGGCCGCTGTTGCGAACCATTCCAATCTGGATGTCGAACGCGAGGACTCTCTGCTTAGGTCCACGCATCTTGCGCGACATCCCGCCGCCGACAGGACCGACGATGGGGTTTATCGTGAGGTCAGACTCAGGCTGGGCAGCACGTAGGTGGGCTTATGCGAGGATGACGCCAGCATATCGCGTAAGGTCGCATCGTCGATGTCTTGCAGAAGGCCGGTTCGGACCAGCGCGGTCTTGAACCCGGCACTCTCACCTCCCAGCACGTCATGCTCCAGGCTATCACCGATGCAGAGAACGCGAGCCGGATCATTGCCGACGCTCTTGGCGGCGTGCCGATAAATCGCCCCGAACGGCTTTCCGACATAGGTGACACGGCCGCCAAGCGTCTCGTAGACGGCCGCGATGGCACCGGATGAGGGCTGCGGCCCCTCGTTCGTCAGCATCATGCGATCGGGATTGGCGCAGAGCGCCGGGACGTGACGCGCCGCCGCCGCAACCAACATGTTGCTGTAATGGTCAAGGCTGGTCCGGGGACAGTCGCTGCCCGCCATGACGATGAAATCCGCGCTTTCGGGTTCGGCCACGACGATCAGGTCGAGGCCGTCGAGGCCGTAATCGTCGCCCTGTTTGCCGATGATGTGGACCCGGCACCCGGCTTCGAAAGGCTCGCCGAACGCTCCCGTCCGCAGGCCCTGCCAGGTAACCTCACCCGAACTGACCAGCGACGAATAACTCGAGCGCGGAAAGCCGATCGCCTCGATGCGGGCCATGTTGGGGCCGGTGCGTTTGCCCGAATTGGTCAGCACGATGACGATCTTGCCAGCTGCCGTCAGCCGCGACATCGCCTCGACCGCACCTGGATAGGGCGTCTTGCCATCATGCATGACGCCATATTGGTCGATCAGAAAAGCATCGAAGCGGGTCATGATCTCGTCGAGACCATCGATGAACGTCGACATCGTCATACCGTTTCGATCCTCTTGCCGTGTCTCAGGCCGCATCCAATCCGCGGCGTGCGAGCCAGGCCGCGCCGCAGGCCGCTTCCCCGTGGGCTGGGGGCAGCAAAGCAACGCCCGTCAAGCGGGATCGGATGCGCGACCATGCCGCATTGTTGGCGCCGCCGCCGACGGTGCGGATCGACACGAGCGGCGGGCCGCCGAGTTCGGCAAGCCGACGATAGCCGAGCGCTTCGACCCCCGCGACACCTTCGAGAAGCCCTTGGAAGAACGCGGCATCCGACGCGGGGCGCGGTTCGCAACGGGACGGCAGCGCCGGGTCGTTGATCGGGAATCGTTCTCCGGGGCCGGGCAGGGGATAATAATCGAGGCCGGTCGGCGTATTGGCATCGAGCTCCGGTTCCAGCGCCCGCATTTGCTCGGCTGTGAAGAAGCCGAGCAGGGCCGTTCCGCCGCTGTTCGAGGCGCCGCCCGCAAGCCACATGTCGCCGATCCGATGGCTATAGATGCCATAGGCGGGGGCGAAGATCGGGGCATCGCAGAGAAGCTTCAGGACCAGCGTCGAGCCGAGCGATGTGACGCCCTCGCCGAGAGCTGTCGCCCCGGTTGCCAGAAAGGCCGCGCAGCCATCCGTCGTGCCGGCGACGACCAGGGTCGTCGGTTCGAGCCCAAAGGCTGCTTGGGCCTTTACGCCGATCGGGCCGATCGGCGTTCCGGCCGCCACCACCTTCGGCAATAGACCGATCCGGAGACCGGTGGCGGCGATCCAGTCCGGCCAGCACCGCTCGACCGGGTCGTAACCCGTCTTCAAGGCGTTGTTCTCGTCGGAGGTGCCGAACCGCCCCGTCAACCGCGCCGCGATCCAATCCGCCTGGTGCAGAATACGAACCGTCCCGGGCTGATCCTGAAGCGCCGAGGCTCGGCCGAGCGCCGAGGTCGCGCCCCGCGCGGCATTGCCATCGGGCGCCACACCGTCGATGCGGGCCACGATCTCGGGCGGGCATGTATCGTTGTAGAGGCTGGCCCTGCCGATCGGCTGACCGGCCTCGTCGACCGCCAGCACCGTGCCGGAGGTTCCGTCGACCGCGATGGCACGCACGCATGCGATATCGATCGTCCCGAGGATCTGCCGCAACGCCGTCTCGGTCGCATTCCACCAGACCTCAGGGTCCTGGGTGATCCGCGCCCCGACTCGGTCGGGGGTCGCCATCGGCACGGCGGCGCTTGCCACGACACGATCCGAGGCGTCGACCGCGACGATCCTGACGCCCGACGTGCCGATATCAATGCCGAGGACGAGAGTGTCGGCCGGCCGATCGGCGTTCGTCACGCCGGTGTCCGGTCGAGCGCCTGACGATATTTCTCAGCGTCCCAGCCCAGCAGGGCGGCTTCGTCGTCATGGGTCAGATAGGCCAGCGGCGCGTCGGCGGGCAGGCGCGACATGACGTCGGCGAGGCAGCCGCCGAGCGCCCGCATGGCGGGTGTCGCGTCCTTGCGGAACAGCACGCCCGCGCCGGGTACGACCAGCATCGGCGGATTGGTACGGCCGGAGCGCGCGAGAGCCTCGGCGACGCTTTCGCCGGGCTGTGACGTGATGATCGAGGGTCCGAGAAAGATCACATGGTCGGGGTAGAGCGAGCCGCCGGCCGCGAGGCGACACGCGCTCGCCTCCACGCCGAGCCCATGCAGCGCCGCATCGGCGATCTCGTAGGCGGTGCCCTCCGCCAGCGCCGCGATGGTCGCATCCTCGGCGGGGCTCGCCGGCTTTTTCGGGACGCGCAGGCGGCGCACCACCTCGGTCAAGAGGGCATCGGCCTCCTCGACGGTGTCGGCCGCCACCACGAGGCCGTGATTAGCCAGCACAAGGATGGTGGTGTCCGGCTTCAGTTCCGCGACGATCGCCTGAGTGAGCGGCACGCCCGGCCGCGCATATGGCACGACCACATAGGGCAGACCCGCGAGCGGAGCCGCCACGCGGTCGCGTACGTCGGAGCGGACCGCATGCGAGAGCGTCTCGACGCAATGGACGTGAACCACGATCCGCTGCGGCAGCACGGCGTGCATGGTCGTCTCGATCGAGGGACGAAGCTTGTTGTCGTTGAGGTCCTGCCGGACGAAATCGACGCTCGTCTCGCAGGCCGGGTCATTGCGTTTCAACGCGTCGAGCAGCGGCTCGAGCGCGACTGGCACCATGATGTCGCGTGTTTCAGCCTCGGCCAGCCATGTGCCGGAGGCTTTCACCCAGAGAACGCCGTCGATCTTGATCGAGACGTTGCCCCCCGGCCCCTGAACCAGCGACGGATCGGATCCGACGCGGACCGCGAGCGCCGCCAAGGCGAGGCTTTCGGGCGATGTCTCGCGAAGCTGCATCATGCGGCGGCATCCATCCAGTGTTCGAAGTCTTGACGCTCGGATGGCGTCATATGCAGGCTGTGTTTGGTGCGGCGTTGCAGGATGTCGGCCGAGGTCTTGGCCCATTCTGTACGCTGCAGGAACTCCGCCTCGCGCTGATACAGCAGGCCGCCGAAGTGCCGGCCGAGATCGTCGAGCCCGGTCGCGCCTGTCAGCAACTCGCGCGCCCGCGTTCCGTAAAGATGTGCGTAATGCTCGGCCAAGGCGGCCGGCAGCCAGGGCGTCTCGGCCTGCAGCGTCGCAAGAAATGCGTTGAAATTGGCATCTTTGATGTCGCCGCCCGGCAGCGCTTCCTTCGCGGTCCAGGCTTTCCCGGCGGCCGGGAAGGTCGTGGCGAGTTTGTCGAGCGCATGTTCGGCGAGTTTGCGAAATGTCGTGATCTTGCCGCCGAAGACCGACAGCATCGGCGCCTGGTTCTCGGGCTCGTCCACTTCGAACACGTAGTCGCGCGTCACGGCGGAGGCATTGGCTTCGGCGTTGTTGTCATAGAGCGGACGCACGCCCGAAAAGCTGTGGCGGATGTCGGCCTTGGTGAGCGGCTTCACGGCGTAGCGGTTCACGACCCGCAGCAGATAATCGATCTCCTTCGGCTCGATCGCGACGTCTTCGGGTCGACCCTCATAGGGGATGTCGGTCGTGCCGATGAGGCAGAGGTCACCCTCATAGGGATTTACGAAAATCACGCGCTTGTCGTCGTTCTGCAGCAGGTAGGCCTGCGGCCCCTCCCAGAATTTCGGCACCACGATATGGCTGCCTTTGACGAGCCGAACCTTATACTGGCTGTTGCGCCCTGCGATGCGACCGAGAACATCCTCGACCCAGGGGCCGGCCGCATTGATCAGGGCGCGCGCCTTGACCGTGCTGGTCGTGCCGTCCTGCCCGCGCATCTCGATCTGCCAGAAACCATCGATGCGCCGTGCGGAGGTGGCGGCCGTTCGCGGCAGCACTGTCGCGCCGCGCAACTTGGCGTCGAGGGCATTGAGGATCACAAGGCGCGCGTCGTCGACCCAGCAATCGGAATATTCGAAAGCCGTCTTGTACGCGGGCTTGATCGATTTCCCCTCCGGATCGCGCCGAAGATTGATGCGACGCGAGGGGGGGAGCAGCTTGCGGCCCCCGAGGTGATCGTAAAGGAACAGCCCCAACCGAACCATCCAGGCTGCGCGTTGTTCGGGCGAGTGGGGCAGCACGAAGCGCATCGGCCAGATGATGTGCGGCGCGGCGCGCATCAGCACCTCGCGTTCGATCAGCGCCTCGCGCACCAGCCGGAACTCGTAATATTCGAGATAGCGTAAGCCGCCGTGGACGAGCTTACCGGAGCGCGAACTGGTGCCTTCGGCGAGATCGCCCTTCTCGCACAGCAGGGTTTTCAAGCCACGGCCGGCCGCATCCCGCGCGATCCCGGCTCCGTTGATGCCTCCACCGATGATCGCGAGATCGATCGTGCCGTAATCCACCATGAGGCGCCATCCTTCACCCAAGTTGCCGCGTCTGTTAGCAGAGGTTGAGCAGCGGCTCGCCCTTGATATAGCGTCGCACATCCTCGGCGGCCTGTTCGGCCGCATAAGTCACGGTCCGGACCGAGGCGCCCGCGATATGCGGCGTCAGCGTAACGTTCGGCAGCTTGAGCAGCGGCCAATCGGGCGGCACCGGCTCGACCGCGAATGTCTCCAGCATGGCGCCGCGCAGATGGCCGCTCGCCAAAGCATCGTAGAGCGCGTCGTAATCGACCATCGGGCCGCGCGCCGTGTTGACGAAGATGGTGCCGGGCCGCATCAGCGCGAAGGCATCGCGGCCGATGAAGCCCGTCGTTTCCGGCGTGACCCGCGAATGGAGCGTGATGACGTCGGATTGCTCCAGCAACGTCTCGAGCCCGACATGCTCCACGCCATCCGCTTTGTCGGCCGCACTGATCTGCACATAGGGGTCGGCCACCAGAATTTTGCATCCGAAGGCCTTCAGCAGTTTGACGACGCGGCTGCCGATCGCGCCGTAGCCGATGATGCCGACCGTCATCTCGTTGAGTTCCCGGCCGGTCGTGTCGGCCCGGTAGAGTTCACCGCGCCAGATGCCCTGGCGCAGCGCTTCATGCCCGGCGCGGATCATCCGGGTTTCCGACAGAATGGCGCCGATCGCGAATTCCGCGACCGCGCTGGCGTTGCGGCCGGGGGTGTTGACCACCTTGATGCCGCGCTCGCGGGCCGCCGTCATGTCGATGTTGACGGGACCGCCGCGCGACACGGCGACGAATTTCAGCGCCGGCATCCGATCCATCATGGCGCCCGACAGGGGCGACAGATGGGTGACGAACAATTCGGCATCGCCGACGAATGCGACGATCTCGTCCGGGTCGCCGAGATATTCCTTCAGCCCGCTCAAGGCCGAGCCCGCATAGCCATGCTCCATCGGCACGTCCGGCCAGGGCTGTTCGAGGGTTCGGATCGTCTGGTCGTTGCCGCAAGCCGCCACGATCTTGTCGGCGAAGACCGAAGGCAGCATGAAACGGTCGCCCACGATGGCGATGACCTTACCCATGATGACGCTCTCTCCGTTGTTCGTGCAGCGCATGCCAAACGGGCGCGCTGGCCTTTCGTCCCGCCACATAGGCGGGGAACAGGCGATCGTAGCGGTCGACCAGGACCGGGTCGGGGTCGAGCGCGGGTTGCAACAGCGGGCGCACCCAATCCTCCGCGCAGGCCGACAGATCGGGGTAGAAGCCGAGCGCGACCGCCGCGATCATGGCGACGCCGGCCGCGCCCGCTTCTTCGCGGCTGCTGGTTCTGATCCGGGCGCCGAGCACCCCGCCCATGATGGTCCGCATTGCCTTGCTGCGCGCCGCGCCCCCGGTCACCCGGATTTCGGCCGGCACGCCGCCCATCACGGCGTAGCAATCGCGCGCCGCGAAGGCGAGCCCCTCGAACACGGCACGCATCAGGTCGCTGTAGCCGTGCCGCACCGACAGGCCGAGGAATTGCGCCCGTGCGGTCGGGTCGACGAACGGGCCGCGCTCCCCCGCTTCCGAGATGTAGGGATGGAAGATCAGGCTTCCGGGTTCGGCGCTGAGCACGCGCGCATCGACGCCGGCCAGAAGATCGCGCCGCGAGATCGCGACATCATGGTCGCTGAGAACGCCGCGCGCGAGGTCGAGCAACCAGTCGATGTTGATGGTCGAGGCCATGTTGGACTGCAGTTGCGCGAAGGCTCCGGCGATCGGAAACGCCATCGTGTAGCCGGTGCAGTCCGGGTTGAGGACGACATTGTCGATCGAGGACGCCAGCCGCGCGTGCATGCCGGTCGAGCCGATGACGGTGCAGCCCGCTTGCGCCTCCGGATCGAAGAGGCCGGCGCCGAGAATCGTGGTGATGACATCGACATAGCCGAGCACGATCGGCAGCCCGGGCTCGAAGCCGATCTCGCGCGCCGCAACATCGGTCAATTCTCCGATCTCGCGCATGCCATCGATGATCGGCGGGATCAGCCGTGCCTCTTCGGTCAGCCCGAGGGCGGCTACAACCGCGGGGTCGACGGCGCGAGTCCGCATGTTGCCGTAGGTGAAGATGCTTTCGGATGGATCGCAGGCCCGCACGCCCGTCAGCTTGAAGTAGAGCCAGTCCTTGCAATGCAGCGCTGTCGTGGCACGCGCCACCACATCGGGCCGGTGGCGCTTCAGCCACAGGAGTTGGGTGCCTTGCTGGCAGGCATTCACGCCCGATCCCGTCCGCTCGAAGATCGCACGACCCTCAGGCGCGTCCCGGATCGTCTGGGCGATGTCGCCGGCTCGCGCATCGAGCCATAACCACGCGGGCGCGACCGGCCGGCCGTCGTCGTCGATCAGCCAGGTGCCGTCCCCTTGCGCCGTCACCGCGATGGCGGCCGTGCGGCGCGCGAGATCGGGCACCAGCCCGGCCAGCCCCCGCAGCGTCGCGGCGGTGTCGCTCCAGGTGCGGGCCATGTCCTGCTCGGCCCCAACGCCGTCGATGCTCTCGTATGTGTTGGGCAGCGCGAAACAGGCGATCTGCTCGCCCCGCCGCGTGAACGCGACCGACTTGATGACGGAGGTGCCGGCATCGATCCCGATCAGCAGGTCACGGGTCATGCCGGCGTCATCCCATGCGCCAGCGCTTGCCCGGTCTCTGGATCGAAGAGATGCAGGTCGGCGGCCTCAACGCCGAACGGCGTCACGGTGCCGAGCTTGGTCCTGACCCGCTCGCTCGTCACCGAAACGAGCAGCTTGCCGGCCACCTCGGCCGCCACATGCGTCTGGTCGCCGAGCCACTGGTTCGAAACGATCTTGGCCGAAAAGGCTCCCGCGCCGATCTTCACCTTGTGGGGCCGGACGCCGACCACGATTTTGGTCCGATGGCCGACCGCCGCGCGAACCGCCGGTGTGAGGCCCGCGCCTCCGAAGTCGAGCACGGGGCCGTTCTCGATCGCGAGCCGGGCGATGCCGCCGGTCTCGACCACATGGGCGTCGAACACATTCATCGGCGGTTCCCCGATGAAGGTCGCGACGAACAGATTGGCGGGCCGATCCTTCAGATCCTTCTGGCTGGCGAATTGCTGCAGGATGCCGCCTTCCATGACGGCGATCCGGTCGGCCAGCGCATTGGCCTCGGTCTGGTCGTGGGTCACGAAGATGGCGGTCATCCCGTTCTGGTTCAGCAGGCTCTTGATGCGGCCGCGCAAAACCGATCGCAACTGTGGCTCGAGTTGTCCCATGGGCTCGTCGAGCAGGTAGAGATCGGCCTTGCGGACCAGCGCGCGCGCCAGCGAGGCACGTTGTTGTTGTCCCCCCGAGATCGACGATGGGTAGCGATCGAGAATCGACTCGATCTCGACCAGGGCCGCAATCTCAGCCACGCGCTTATCGGTTTCGTCGCGCGAGACCTTGGCGCTCTTCAGCGCAAAGGCGATGTTCTCTCGCACCGTCAGCGGCGGATAGAGCGAGTAGCCCTCGAACGCCATGGCGACGTTGCGCTTGGCCGGCGGCAACGCATTGATCGACCGGCCCGCCAGCGTGATGGTGCCGGATGAGACCTCCTCGAAACCTGCCACCATTCGCAACGTCGAGGTCTTGCCACAGCCGGACGAGCCGAGCAGGGCGACGATCTCGCCTTTGGCGATATCCATGTCGAGCTGGCGAACAGCGTGAACCGGCCCCTTGCCGCGCCGGTGATATAGCTTGTTGACGCCGGTCAGAGCCAGGGCTGTATCGGTCATCGGAGCCTCCCGGCCGGTGCGGCGGTCGGCGTTGTGCGAGCCATGCGAGTGCCGCTGGCGCCGTCGAACAGCAGAACGGCCGTGGGGTCGATCGTCAGATAGGCACGACCATGGGCGCGGTCCGCGCTGGCAGGGTCTCCCGACGAGGCGAGCAATTCGCGGCCATCGAGCGTTTTGACGAGAAACACGTAACGCTCGTTGAGCGGCGTGACCGCCAGAACGTCGACCGGGATCGCGTCGTCAGCAGCGCCATCGTGCAACACGAGATCCTCGGGTCGCATTCCCATAATGCAGGCTTGCCCCGGTTTGACGTCGAAGCCGTCGCCGATGTGCACGCGCGTGTTGGCGATCGTGACCGTCAGGCCGGCTCCGTTGCGGGTCGGCTCGCAGGGGAGCAGGTTGATGGTTGGGTCACCGAACAATCGCGCGATCTCGACGCTGGCCGGGGCGTTATAAACCTCTTCCGAATCCGCGATCTGGGCGACTTTGCCGTTCAGCATCACGACGATACGGTCGGCCAGCGCCATCGCCTCCTTATAGTCCTGCGTGACGTAGAGCGCGGTCGCGTTGTAGCGGCGCAGCAGGTTGGGTAATTCGAGGCGCATTTCGTAACGCAGCTTGGCGTCGACGTTCCGCAACGGATCGTCGAGCAGCAGCAATTCCGGTTCGGCCACGAGGGCGCGCGCCAGGGCGGTGCGCTGCTTCTGGCCGTTCGACAGCTCGCGCGGGCTGTGGCCAAGCACATGGTCGATCTTGAGCATCTTGGCGATAGCCTGGACGCGCGTATAGATCTGGTCTTTCGGCGTGTCGGTCGCGGTGAGGCCCGACGCGACGTTCGCGTAAGCCGACATATGCGGAAATAGCGCGAAGTTTTGAAACGCCATGCCGATGCCGCGCGCTTCCGGGCTGTCGGTCGTCACATCGCGCCCGGCGATATGAACCGATCCGCCATCCGGCTCTTCGATGCCGGCGATCAGACGGAGCAGAACCGTCTTGCCGGCGCCGGAGGGGCCGAAAATCGCGACGATCTCGCCGCGATCGACCGTGAGCGAGACCGCATCGACCGCTGTGCCGGTCTTGAACGTCTTGGCGAGGCCGGAGAGTTCGAGCTGGGCCATGGTCAACCTTTCACCGCGCCGAGCGACAGGCCTTCGACGAGATAGCGCTGAGCGTAGAGGGCCAGCAGCAACGTCGGCGTGACCGAGAGCACGATGGCGGCCGCGATCTGTCCATATTGGATGCCGGATGCGGTCACGAAGGCGAGCGCTCCCACCGTGACGGGCTGCTTATCGGCCGAGGCCAGAATCAGCGCGAACACAAAGTTGTTCCAGCAGAAGATGAAGGACAGCAGCCCAGCCGCCGCAATGCCGGGGCCGGCGAGCGGGATCGCGATCTTGGTCAGAGCCTGCCACCAATTATGACCGGACACGCGATAGGCACTTTCGATATCGGGGCTGATATCTTCGAAATAGCCCCGCACGATCCAAAGAATCAGCGGCAGAGCGATCAACTGATAAACCCAGATCAGACCGATATAGGTGTCGCTGAGGTGGATCTCCTGAAAATACAGGGAGAGCGGCAGCAGCACGAGAAGCGGCGGCGCGAAGCGGAACGACAGCAGCGTGAAGGCGATATCTTCCTTGCCGATGAATTTGAACCGCGCGAACGCATAGGCGGCCGGCACCCCCAGCACCAAAGCGATGCCGACCGAGACGGTCGAGAGGATCACGCTGTTGAGGAGATTATGCATGAACGGAATGTCGAGCGTGCCGGCGCTGCTTTGCAGCTTGCCCGAGATCAGCGCGGTGTAGTTGCCGAGCGTCGGCTGGAAGAAGAGGCTCGGCGGAATACGGAGGATCGTGTCGTTGTTCTGGAACGACATCAAGAAGATCCAGACGATCGGAAACATGAAGAACAGCACGATCAAGGTCAGGGCGATGCCCTTGAGCACGCGGACGAGAGGCGATGAGTGATCCATAGGTCTTGCCTCCCTTACGCGTGGCCGCGAGCGCGTTCGCGCAATTTCAGCCAGTTCTTGATGAAGACGTTCGATAAAAAATATGTGATGGCCCACAGGATCATCAGCATCGCGGCCGATTTTCCGACGTTCGTATATTGGAAGAACTGCAGGTAGGACTCGACCTGGAAGACCATCAGCCGATTGCCGGGGCCGCCTTGCGTCATGGCATAGATGATGTCGAATTGCTGAATGCTGTCCAGGAGCCGGAACAGCACCGCGGTGATGATGTAGGGGGTCAGCATCGGCAGCGTGATGCGAAAAAACACGAAGCTGGTCGGCACACCGTCGAGCGCTGCGGCCTCGAACGGCTGCGGCGGCAGCGAGCGTAGGCCCGCCAGCAACAGGATCATGATGAATGGGGTGTAGACCCAGGTATCGACCAGAACGACGGTGAAGAGTGCCGTGGTCGGGCTCGAGGCCCAGCGGAAGTCACTCAGGCCGACGAGGCTGACCAGATAGGACAAGACCCCGAAATTCGGGTTGGTCATGAGCTTCCACATCAGCGCCGCGATGGCGGGCGCCGTCATCAGCGGAAGCAGCAGCATGATCGAGATGAAGTTGTTGATGCGACTTTGTTTGCGGAGCAGCAACGCGATGCCGAGACCGAGCAGGAGTTCTACCACCACGGTCAGCACCGTATAGGCGAGCGACACATAGACGGTGTTCCAAAACTCGCTATCGCCGAGGAAGCCAATGTAATTGCCGAACCAAATGAAGCCCTTCATGCTCGGCAGGTTCAGCCTGTACCGCAGCATCGAATAATAGACAGCCGTGACGAAGGGGACGAGCACGGCCACGCAGACGAGCAACGCCGGCATACTGAGAAGATAGGGCAGGGCGCGCCGGAACGCGGGCGAGGAGCCCTTGCGGCGCGGCGGCGCGGTTTCGGCGAGCGTGGACATGGCTGGTCCTTGGCGAATGAACGAAGCGTCGCGGTCGGCGGCTTCAGCGCAGCCGACCAACGTCGAAGGAGCGGCACATGCGACCGATCCGGGGCAGTGTCGGAACGAGGGGACGGCGCCCCCTCGTTCTCGCTGATGGAGCGTTCCGGCTTAGCCGAGCCCGGCATCCTTGAGTTGCTGGTCGGTGCTGGCCGCGAGCTTGTCGAGGCCTTCGTCGACCGGGATCTCCTTCGACACCATCTGCTGCAGGGTCGAGGCCCATTCGGTGGTGAGATCGGAGAACAAGGGCTGTGCCGTGAAGTAGATCTTGGCACCCGGCGCGGAGGCATCGAGCTGGTCGATGTAGCCAGGATAGCTCTTGTTGATCTTGGTGCGCCATTCGCTGTCGGCCGCGACCGATGCGCGGACGGGGTTCACGAAGTCCATCTTCCGCGCGCCGAACATGCCGTGTTCGACCGAGGACGCCCATTGCATGAACGCCCAGGTGGCATCCTTCTGCTTGCCGAAGCTCGACATGGCGAGCGACCAGATCCACACATTCGGGGTCGGCGCCTTGGCGGCCGGATTCGGCGCGAAAGCATGGAAGCCGAGGCTGCCGGCTTCCTTATTGTCGCCGCCGTTCATGAAATAACCGAGGATGTCGGCGTCGTAGATCATGCCCGACGCGCCTGCGCCGAGGTCGGTTCCGACCTGATACCAGGTATAGGTCGACCAGTTCTTCGGACCCGAATCCTGGATCATCTTGACCCAATCGGCATGGAACGCCTTGGACTCCTTGGTGTTCATGGCGGCCTTGAGCTTACCGTCCGTGACCGTGAAATCCTTTTGGCCGAAATTCGTATAGGCCGAGAGGAAACCCGGATGGATGGTGGCCCAGGAGCGCGATCCGCGCACGCCGACGCCGTAGGGGCCGCCGGCCTCCTTCTGGAATTTGGCGGCGCCGTCCATCAGTTCGGCCATGTTGTTCGGCGGCTTCATGCCGAGCTTGTCGAACATCTTCTTATTATAGGTGAGGCTGTTCATCTCGTAGCCCCACGGAATGCACCATTGCTTGGCATCCGCCGAGCCGAGCGCCGCACCGGGGACGCCGTTCCAGGCTGTCGAGGCGCGCAGGCCCGGCAGCACATCGTCCCACTTATAGTTGGGGTTGGTCTTGTCGGCACTCTCGATATAGGGCTTCAGATCTTCGATCCAGCCGGCGGGGCCGTAAGTCCAGGTCTGGTAGGCGCCGGTCATGAACGCATCATACTGGTCGGATTTCGAGGAGAGGGCCGCCACCACCTTGTCGAAATAGACGTCTTCCGGGAACACGTCGTAGGTGACGTTCATGCCGGTCAATGTCTTAAAGGATTCAATGTCGGCGATCATGGCGTCGGCATAGGGATGCTTGTTGAGCAGCAGCCGGATCGTCTTGCCCTTATTGGCTTTCCAATCGAAATCGGCCGCCATCGCGTTGGTCGAGGCGAGGCCGAGCAGCGAGTGTGCTGCCGCAGCGCCGATCCCCAATTTCGCCGTCCGGTCCATCAATTCGCGGCGGCTGAGGCGCTTCTTGGTAAAGGCCTCGAATAGATCTTTCTCTTTATCGTGCATGGTGTCCGTCCTTGTGGTTCAACCCTTGGAATCGTTTCTTGTTTTTGATCGTCGAGGGTTCGTTGACCCGGACGACTGCCCGGACCACCGGTCCGGACGAGCAACCGAACCCTTACGGGTCAGGCGAGAGATCGACGAGGCTGCGCGCCGTTCGTTCGTCGGTCAAAAGGCCATGCAACAGTCCACTGGCCAGAATGGCGCGGATCGCGGCCGGTTTGGCCTGTCCCCCCGCCACCGCGACCAGTTTGCCGCGCGCGAGATCCTCGAACGATAGCGACATGGTCCGGGCTGACAGATCCGTCTCGACCCGCTTGCCCCGATCGTCGAAGAAATGGCCAAGAATTTCGCCTCTGGCGCCGGCCTGCTTGATGGCGGTCATTTCGCAGCGCTCGATCATGCCTGAGGCCGTCAGCGATGCATCGCCGCCGTCCGTCGTGCCGATGCCGACGAATTTCAGCGACGCCTCGCGCGCGAGGTCGAACACCGCTTCGATACCTTTTTGCGCCATGAGGATGGCCCGATCCTCGGCTGAGTTCAGCACGAAGGGCAACGGCATCACATAGGTCTCGGCGTCGGTACGTTCCGCAACACGATTGATGACGTCGAAGGGATTCGCCTCGAATTTTCGCGTAAACCCGCCGAGCAGCGACACGAAACGCGTGCCGCCGGCCTTGGTGCGGGGCAATTGGTTGATGCAGGCCGCCAGCGTTCGCCCATGCCCGAGGCCGATCACCGGATCATCGCGCTTTTCCAGGGCCGCCCGGAGAAAGCGGGCGCCCAGCATGCCGAGGGAGCGGAGCGGCAACGGATCGAGATCGACGGTCGGCGCAACCTCGCAGAGCCCCAGGCCGTAGAGCGACCGAAGCTTGTCTTCGAGTGCGACACATTCGGCCACCTCGCCATCGATGAACACGCGGATCAACCCGTCGCGGTTGGCGCGGGCGATGAGCCGATGGGCTTTGACGCTTTGGATGTTCATGCGGGTGGCGACTTCGCCCTGCGTCAAACCGCCGATGAAATGAAGCCAAGCGGCGCGGGTCGCCAAGCTTTCATCATCCTCGATCGACGACATGTTCCAGGCCAAGGCCAAACCAGCATGCTCCCATGTAAAATTTCTTTTCTGCTGTAAAAATTTTCACAGCGCGCGGTGGTCGTCAAGCCAAATTCGATTTGGCACTGCACCAATTCGATCTGCGACCTCCGAGCGGCAAGCGAGGCGACTTCTTCAGACAAGAAGCGTAGTTTGCCGATCGAACGTAAACTCTGTCGGCGGTCGGCCAGCATGGCTCGCGGCGCTGGCCTATCTCACATCGGGGAGCTGGATGCTGGCTGAGGACGGACGAACGGGGAACCACACGCGGGCCTTGAGCATCGCGGCCGGCATCTTCCTAGCCATCGCGGTGGTCACAGCGGGTTGGGATTATTGGCTCGACGTCCGCCAAGCCGACCGGATCGCGCATGACAATGCTGTCGTGTTGCGGGCCGAACGGGTTCTTTCGACCCTCAAAGATGCGGAAACGGGTCAACGCGGCTTTCTTCTCACCGGCGAAGAGCCGTATCTCTCTCCCTATACGGCAGCGATCCCGGCCTTCGAAGCCGATACGGCGGCGTTGCATCGGCTGATTGGTCAACGGGCCGACAAACTCATCGACCTCGCCCGGCAGCGGCTGGACAGCGCCGGCAAGGGGATCGAAGTCTTCCGAACCCAGGGGCGCGATGCGGCGATGGCGGCCGTCCGGAACGGGCGTGGCAAAGCCCTGATGGATCAGGTGCGCGGTGAAGTTGCGGATCTGCAGCTGAGCGCGACCGCGTCGATCGGCAGGATGGAAAACGGTCTTCAGCAATGGACCTCGTTCTTGCGGGTGGTTTCGCTGATGTCGACGCTGCTGGCGTTCGGCATCGCGGCTTACATCGCGTTGAAGCGCCGTCGCGAGCATCTCAGAAGCAGTGCCTTGCTGGCGGGCGTCTTCGAAAATGCGCCGGTCGGCCTCGGCTTTCTCGACGCGTCGCTGCGAGTCGAGCAGATCAATGGCGCGCTCGCCAAGATGAGCGAACGGGCCTTGAGCGCGGCCTTGGGGGCCAGCATCTGGGATGTCATGCCGCAATTACGCGATGTGCTGACCGACCGCCTGCAAGCGGTGGTCGAGGGTGGTCGCCCGATTTCCAATGTCGAAGTGCAGGCGCAGAGCACCAACAACAGCAAGGATATCCGCGAGTATCAGGTCAGCTTCTATCCGCTGGCCAGCGCCGTTGCGCCGAGCGCCAAAGCCAAGCGCCGGGCGGGTGTCGGGATGGTGATCACCGACGTGACCTCCCGCAAGCGGGCCGAACGGTGGCTACGAGAGAGCGAGGAGCGGTTCCGCACGCTGACCCAATCCAGTTCCTCGATGATCTGGATCACCGATGCGGCCGGCGCTTTCATCAAGGCGCAGCCCGAATGGCAAGCCTTCACGGGCCAGGAGCCCGAGGCGTCCATGCTGTGGGGTTGGCTGGATGCGGTGCATCCGGACGACCGGCTTCGCACCCAACATGGGTGGGAGGCGGCGATCGGCGCTGGCGTCCCGTTCACGCTGGAACATCGCCTGCGTCGGCACGACGGGACTTGGCGTCACATGGACGTCAGCGCGGCGCCTATCCTCGACCCTGCGGGCGGCATCCGCGAATGGATCGGGTCGCATACGGATGTCAGCGAGCGCAAGGAAGCGGAGATCGAGCTTTCGGCGGCGCGCGATGCGGCCGAGGCAGCAAACCGGGCCAAGAGCGTGTTTCTGGCCAATATGAGCCATGAGCTCCGCACCCCGTTGTCGGCCGTCATCGGCTATTGCGAGATGCTGGAGGAGGAGGTCGAGGAACTCGGCGAGGCGAGCCTTCTGGCCGATCTCGGCAAGATCAAATCCAACGCCCGCCACCTGCTCAGTCTCATCAACGACGTGCTCGATCTGTCGAAAATCGAAGCCAATCGCATGGATGTGTTTGCCGAGGATATCGACGTCGCGACGCTGGCGACCGACGTGGTCTCGACCGTCGATGCTCTGGTCAAGCAGAAGAACAACGTGGCGCTGCTCGAGCTCGATCCAGATCTTGGCGCGATGACGACCGACGTCGTCAAGCTGCGGCAATGTTTGTTCAATCTGTTGAGCAATGCGGCAAAATTCACCGAGAACGGCACGATCAAGCTGGCGGTCTCGCGCGAGCAGCAAGGCGGGGCCGATTGGGTCACGTTCCGCGTGATCGATACCGGAATCGGCATGACGCCCGAGCAGTTGCAGCGACTGTTCGCGCGCTTCTCGCAGGCCGACGAGACGACGACGCGACGGTTCGGCGGAACGGGGCTCGGTCTCGCCATCAGCCGCGCGTTCAGCCGCCTCATGGGTGGTGACATTTCGGTCGACAGCATTGCGGGCGAAGGCACGACCTTCTCGCTCCGCATTCCCGCCATCATGCCGGTCCGGCCGGAATTTGACGAGACGGCCGACAATGCCGCCGAGGCGCGTCCCGCCGATGCCGGAACGCGAGATCTCATTCTCGTGATTGACGACGATCCCGCGCAACGTGACCTCATGAGCCGCTTCCTCGAGCGACAGAATTTCGCTGTCGAGACGGCTTCCGATGGCCGGCAAGGGCTCGAACGTGCCAAAGCCCTGAAGCCGCGCGCGATCCTGCTCGATGTCATGATGCCGCAGATGGACGGCTGGTCGGTCTTGAGCGCGCTGAAGAGAGACCCGGATCTTGCGGGCGTGCCCGTCGTGATGATCACCTTCGTGTCCGACAATGGGCTGGCGGCCTCACTCGGCGCCGACGAGCATCTCGCCAAGCCGGTGGATTGGAGCAGCCTTAGCCACATCATGGATCGTTTTCACGACCACGAGGGTGACGTTCTGGTGGTCGACGACGACAGGGGCGCGCGGGAAAGGCTTCGGTCCGTGCTCGAAAAGAATGGATGGACCGTTCAAGAGGCCGCCAACGGGGCCGAGGCGCTCGAGCGGGTCGCCGCCGCGAGGCCGCGCCTGATCCTGCTCGATCTGACGATGCCGGTGATGGATGGGTTCGTGTTTCTGGATGCCCTCCGCAAGACGCCGTTTGGCGAAGATATTCCGGTCGTGGTTCTCAGCGCGCGCGACATCAGCAATGCCGAGCGCAAGCGGTTGGCGGCGGCGGATCGGGTGCTGAGCAAGGGCGAAACGAGCCTGAAGGATATCGCCAACGAGCTCCGGGTCCTCGAGCATACGCATTACGCCAACGACCGGGGCGCCGATGAACAGGATGCGGCGCGACCCCCGGAGAATCGCGAGGCGGGGCCTCCCGTCTAACTACTCTGCTGCGTGGGCGTTGTAGCGCGCCGCCGTCGGCAGATCGAGGCGCTCCCACACGTCGGTCAGGGCCGTCGTGAGCGCCGCGACATGCTGAGCCGTATGCAACGGTGTCGGGGTGATGCGGAGCCGCTCGCTCCCGCGCGCCACCGTCGGATAGTTGATCGGCTGGATGTAGATATTGTGCTGATCGAGAAGCATATCGGATGCGGCCTTGCAGCGCTCGGCGTCGCCGACGAACAACGGCACGATATGCGACCGGTTCTGCATCACGGGCAGATCGGCGGCCACAAGCGCGGCCTTCGTCAGCGCCACCTGACGTTGATGCATCGTCCGCTCGACCGAGGAGGTCTTCAAATGCTGCACCGCCGCGCGGGCCGCGCAAGCGACGGCCGGCGGCAGCGCGGTCGTGAAAATGAACGATGGCGCATAGCTCCGGATCGCATCGACGATGGATGCATCGGCGGCCACATAGCCCCCAAGCGTGCCATACCCCTTGGCTAACGTGCCCTCGATGATATCGATCTCCCCCATGACGCCGTCGCGCTCGGCGATGCCGCCACCGCGCGCGCCGTAGAGCCCAACCGCATGGACTTCGTCGAGATAGGTCATCGCGTTATAGCGTCGCGCCAAGGCCGCGATTCCGGCGATCGGAGAGAGATCGCCGTCCATCGAATATAGGCTTTCAAAGACGATCAGCTTCGGGCGGTTCACATCCGTGTCGCGCAACAATTGCTCGAGATGCGCGAGATCATTGTGCCGGAAGATCTGCTTGTCGCGACCCGAACGGCGAATGCCCTCGATCATGGAATTGTGATTCCACGCGTCCGACAGGATCAGGCAATCCGGAAGCAGTTGCGCCACCGTCGACAACGCCGCGAGGTTCGAGACCCAGCCGGAGGTAAAGACGAGAGCCGCGTCCTTAGCGTGCAGATCGGCCAAGTCTCGCTCGAGGTCGACGACAGGATGGCTGTTGCCGGAAATATTGCGCGTTCCACCGGCTCCGGCGCCATATCGTGCGGCCGCCGCTTGCATGGCCGCGATCACGTCCGGATGGCGACCCATGCCGAGATAGTCGTTCGAGCACCACACGGTGACGGGACGGGCTGTTCCCTCGATCCAGAGATCGGCCTGCGGCATGCGGTCAACGTCGCGGGCCAAATCCGCGAAAACGCGGTATCGGCGCTCTGATCTCAAACGATCCAGAGCCTCATCGAAATAATGCCGGTACCGCATAGGAGGACCCTGCCGCGTTGATGGAGACGGCAGGCCGGAGGACGTGACTCCCGGGAGGCTGCCTCGAAACGTGGATCTGAGATAAATCGTCTGTGGCAGGTTTACGACGGACAGATTGTCCTAAGCAAGCCGCCACGCGGGCCTCTTTGAGGCGGCGCTCGGTCTTAGCCAGAAAAGGCGCGACAGGATCGGACCGCCACGTTAATCGACGCTACGCCGTTGCGGCTCGACGGAACTGCGCGCGATGTCAGGGGACGAGACGCGCGCGATCTCGCCCAGAGCTAAAGGGACCCGCATGTCGTCCGATCTCGAGATTGCCCGTCTTGTTCCCCTTCGCCCGATCACGGAGATCGGAGCACACCTTGGCCTCCCGGATGAAGCGCTGCATCCCTATGGCCGGTTCATCGCAAAACTGACGCCGCAGGCCTTGGCTGACCGCCCCGAGCGACCCAATGCCAAGCTGATCCTGGTGACGGCCATCAGTCCGACGCCGGCCGGCGAAGGCAAAACCACGACCACGATCGGCCTTGCCGATGGCCTCCGGCGTCTCGGCAAGAGCGCCATCGTCTGCTTGCGTGAACCCTCGCTCGGTCCGTGCTTCGGTCAGAAGGGCGGCGCGACCGGCGGTGGCCACGCCCAAGTCGCTCCGATGGAACATATCAACCTGCATTTCACCGGCGATTTCCACGCGATCACCAGCGCCCATAATTTGCTGGCCGCTATGATCGACAATCACATCTATTGGGGCAACGCGCTCGGGATCGACGCGCGCCGCATCGTTTGGCGACGGGCGGTCGACATGAACGACCGCGCCTTGCGGTCGATCGTATCGTCTCTCGGCGGCCCATCGAACGGCTATCCCCGCGAGGACGGGTTTGACATCACGGTCGCGTCCGAAGTCATGGCGGTGTTCTGCCTCGCGCAGGATCTCGACGATCTCGAGCGGCGATTAAGCCGGATCGTCGTGGCCGCGACCAACGATGGGACGCCGATCACGGTGGCTCAGCTCGGCGCCACCGGCGCCATGACGGCGTTGCTCAAGGACGCCTTGCGGCCGAATCTCGTGCAGACATTGGAGGGAACGCCGGCCATCGTTCACGGTGGCCCGTTCGCCAATATCGCGCACGGGTGCAATTCAGTGATCGCGACGCGAACTGGGCTGTCGCTTGCCGATTACGTCGTGACCGAGGCCGGTTTCGGCGCCGATCTTGGCGCGGAGAAGTTTTTCAACATCAAGTGTCGCAGCGCGGGACTCGCACCCTCTGCTGTCGTCATCGTGGCGACGGTGCGGGCGCTGAAAATGCACGGTGGCGTTGCCAAGGATGCCCTCGAGCGCGACGATGTCGCGGCGGTCGAGCGCGGATTTGCTAATCTCCAGCGTCATGTCGGCAACCTGCGGACGTTTGGCTTTGATCCTCTCGTTGCGATCAACCATTTCGCGACCGATACGGCCGCAGAGGTCGACATGCTTCAGGCATTGTGCCGTGAGCGACTGGGCACGGAGGCTATCCTTTGCCGTCATTGGGCCGAGGGGTCGGCCGGTATCGAGGCGCTCGCCGCAGCCGTTGTGGAGCGCGTGGAAGTCGGACCTGGAACGTTGCAGTTGTCCTATGCCGACGCCCTGCCATTGGCCGAGAAGGTGCGGGTCGTTGCACGAACGATTTACGGCGCGGCCGATATCGAGATGACATCCTCCGCCGTCAAACAGCTCCAAGCGATCGAAGCATCCGGAGCGGGCCATTTGCCGGTCTGTATCGCCAAGACGCCCTATAGTTTCAGCGTGGATCCGACGATCCGCGGCGCGCCCACGGACCATATCGTTCCGATCACGGGTTTCAGATTGATGGCCGGCGCGGGTTTCGTGGTAGCGCTCTGCGGCGATGTGAGAACGATGCCGGGATTGCCGCGTTGCCCGGCCGCACTCGGTATTCGGGTCGTCGACGGCGAAACCGAAGGACTATTCTAGCGGCGGGGCATGTCGTTCTTCGACAAAAAAAAGGGCTGGCGAAACGCCAGCCCTTCTGATTTTAGCTCAGTAAAGTGAGCTTAGTGAGCAACGACCGGAGCCGGACGCAGCGGCGAGGTCAGAGCCGAGACAGCGCCCGTAACCGGGAAGATCAGAAGCGTGAACGGGGTCACGGTGCGATCCTTGCCGCCGTTGTCGATCATGTAGATCGGGCCCGAACGATCAACCGGCACTTCCTGAGCATAGCCGTCGTCGAGGGTCGTTGTCACCGGACCGGTGTGAGCATAGCGAGCCTTGATCGGCAGCGGGGGAGCCAAGTCGTTCGAAATCCCGACCGGGCCGCCGAGCAATGCGCCGAGGGGAGCCGTCGCGATCGAGGTCGCGCCGCCGATAGCGCCGCCGATCACGGAACCACCAACGCCGATCGGGCCGCCAACAGCCGCAATGCCGTTGAAGGGCGAAGCGACAGCTGCGCCGAGACCATTGACGGACTCAGCCGCGGTCGGGACGCGAGCAACGCGGGGAGCGCCGACCGTGAGCGGACGATAGCCAGCTTCGGTCTTCACGTTGGTGCGAGCGGCCTGGCCGTGCACATGCATCTTGCGGCTCTTGACGCCGGAAACGTCATCGGGAGCGCCCTGAGCGAAAGCAGAAGCGACACCGCCCGAAAGGAAGGCAAGAGCCACGCCGGCCATAACGAGCTTCGAATTCTTCATGTTAAACCCCTTCTGTTCAAAAAACATTGCAGGTTACGTCGTACCGAAAGTGCCTGCCGCATCATACAAGCCGCCTGTTCGAGACGTACCTGTCAAGCTGACGCTTAACCCACCAAGCGAACGCACGTGAAGCACAAAAGTTGCTCCGCGATCGGTTTGGTCAATCAGGCGTTTTCATGGTTACACATTGACGTGACCGCGCCGGTAAGATGACGACGACGCACCGACAATCAAGCGTCACAATCGGCCTTGTCACAGATTTTCCAAGATTGACGTGGACTGATGCTTAACAGTCACTGCACAACCGCTCCACGAGCGCGAGATCTGCCAGCCACTTTGCAGGAGCAGCCACCGCCGATCTGTGCGGGTTCATACAAATCGCAGGTTTTGACCGGCGTCCGGCATGCATTGCCGATCGCAGTCCGCTCCTCCTCATCTTGATCAGAGTGACGGGCAGTGCCGATTTGCGCCGGGCCGGGCGTGTAACCTGCGATCGTGCGTGGTGCGTCCTGAATCAACGCGTCGGGATTGCCGCCGTAGACATCCGCGGGGCCGTAACCCTGTCCATAGAAGGTCGTACCATCGGCGTAGCCGGGACCGATGCCATCGAATGAGCTTCCATAGCCGTAGCCATAGGCATCGTCGTCGTAGCCATATCCACCAGCGAGGCCGTATCCTAAACCAAAGCCACCCAGGGCTCCGAGCCCGGCATAGCCATAGCCGCGACGGTCGCCAAAGCCGCGACGATCGCCATAGCCGCCATGGTAACCACCAGCGTAACCGCCTTGCCCGAACCCGCCTCGGCCAAAGCCCTGATTCGGACGTTGTGCTCCGCCGATCGTCAGCGGGCGCGATCCGCCGCCCCGAGTGACGGTGCCACCGCCGAAGTTCTGGCCAGACGGGGCAGCCCCTTGCATGCCGCCAAAGCGCTGACCGCCACCGTGAAAGCCTCCACTCCCCCCATGGAAACCGCCGCTCCCCCCGTGAAAACCGCCGCCGCCCCCATGCGGCAGGATTTGAGCGTTGGCCGGATCGAACGATCCGACAGCAGCCGTCGCCACAACTGCGAAGGAAACGGCGACCACGAGGGGCTGAACCGCCTTTAAAAAGACCGACATGAAACGCTCCGAGAGGGTGTCTCCACCCTTGTGATGAGTGGGCGAGATGCGCCCCGTTTCATCGTCAACGTGCGGAGCCGGAGCGAGTTGCAGCCCTTGAAGCCTCGCCAGTGCAGCCATCAGTGCGGCCCGACGAATGGGCATAGGAAATTCGCTCCTAGTCGACCACCACGATGATCTTTTCGGCCGCCCGGGTCAGGCCGGTATAGAGCCAGCGGCTCCGATGCTCCCGGAACGCATAGCTCTCGTCGAAGAGCACGACCGAATTCCACTGCGAGCCTTGCGCCTTATGGACCGTCAAGGCGTAGCCGTAGTCGAATTCGTCCGATTCGCGACGGACCGCCATCGAGAGTTCGTCCTCCTTGCCCTCGAAATAGGCCGGAAGCACGCTGATCTTGACGGCTTTTTTGCCCCGCTCTTCCTCCGGCGACACCGTCATCTTGAGCTTGGTGCCGCGCATCGGCTGAAGGGAGTCGACAAGCCAAGTCCCACCGTTCAGCAGCCCTTTCTTCTTGTCATTACGAAGACAAACGAGCTTCTCGCCAACCTCCGGCATCGCATGGGTGAACCCCAGCAACTCGCGCATTCGCTTGTTGAACGACCGCCGCGACTTGTTGGTGCCGACCAGCAATTGGTCGGCGCGCGTCACCATGGCGGCTCCGAGTTGATCGCGCCGGATCACCCGGCTCTCTCCGTAAGTGCCCGGCGTCAGCCGTCCGCCTTCGCGGATCTGCATCGATAAAGCGATGATCGGGTTGTCGGCCGCCTGTCGGTGCACCTCCGTCAGCATGGCGTCGGGTTCGGCATCGGTGAAATAGCCGCCGCCCTTGACGGGCGGGATCTGCGCCGGATCGCCCAGCACCAGAACCGGCGTTCCAAACGACAGGAGATCGCGGGCGAGATCCTCGTCCACCATCGAACATTCGTCGATAATGATCAGCGAGGCTTTGGCGGCCGCACTCTCCTTGTTGAGGACGAAGGAGGGGGTGTCGGTATCGGCCTCGCGCGTGCGGTAGATCAGGCTGTGGATGGTCGAGGCGTTCTCACACCCCTTGTGGCGCAGCACCAGAGCGGCCTTGCCGGTGAAAGCGCCGAAGGCCACGTCGCCGTCGACATCCGCCGCCAGCGTCCGGGCCAGCGTCGTCTTTCCGGTTCCCGCATAGCCGAAGAGGCGAAAGACCTGATTTTCGCCGCTCTTCAACCACGCCGATACGGCTTGCAGCGCCGCATCCTGCTCGGGGGACCATTTCATGGCGAGCCTTGTCGATGCGAGAAGCCGTACGGCTCTACCACGCTCAGCTCAGTCCACGCTTCTCGAGCAGAGTCGCCGGATCGGGCATGCGCCCCCGGAACAACCGATAGGCTTCGGCCGGATCGCGCCGCGACCCCGCCGCATAGACATAGTCGCGGAGCTTCTTGGCGACGGTCGGATCGAAAATGTCGCCGGCTTCCTCGAACGCCCCGAATCCGTCGGCATCAAGCACTTCTGACCAGAGATAGGAATAATATCCGGCCGAATAGCCGTCGCCCGAGAACACATGGGAAAAGTGGGGCGTGCGATGGCGCATCACGATGGCGGTCGGCATCCCGATTCGGGCGAGACTGTCCCGCTCGAATTGTCCGGCATCGACGGCGGCCGCCGCCTCTCGTGACAGCAGATGGAAGTCGAGATCCACATAGGCCGAGGCGCAATATTCGACCGTGGCGAAACCCTGGTTGAAGTTGCGGGCTTGCTTGATCCGCTCGATCAGGTGATCGGGGATCGGCTCGCCCGTGATGGCATGGCGCGCGAAGCGCTTCAACACCGTCGGCTGCATGATCCAGTGCTCGTAGAGTTGCGAGGGGAATTCGACGAAGTCTCGCGACACGCTAGTGCCGGCGATCGACGGATAGGTCACGTCGGACAACATGCAGTGCAGCGCATGGCCGAATTCATGGAAGAGCGTTCGCGCATCGTCGATGTTGAGCAGGCTCGGTTCGTCCTGCCCGCCCTTGGCGAAATTCATGACGTTGACGACGATCGGCCTCACCTCGCCATCCATCCGCTCCTGAACGCGGAACCCGGAGTTCCACGCACCGCTGCGCTTCGACGATCGGGCGAAATAGTCACCGAGAAACAACGCGACATGCTGCCCATCGCCGTCGGTGACATCGAAGGCGCGCACGTCCGGATGGTAGACCGGAACGTCGCGGCGCTCGGTGAACGTCAGCCCGAACAGCCGATGTGCGGTGTCGAAGGCCGCTGCGATGATATTATCGAGCGCGAAATAGGCGCGGACCTCGGCGTCGTCGATGTCATAGCGGGCGTGGCGCACCTTCTCCGAATAGTAGCGCCAGTCGTGCCCGGCGAGGTCGAAATTGCCGCCTTCCGCGGCGATCGTGTCTTCAAGATCTTTCGCCTCGACCTCGGCCCGCTCCCGCGCTTTGATCCAGACCCGGTCGAGAAGATCGCGAACCGCGTCAGGGGTTTTCGCCATCGTGTCGTCGAGCTTGTAATGCGCGAAGCTCGGAAACCCGAGGAGAGCGGCACGCTCGGCGCGGAGTTTGACGGTTTCGGCCACGATGGCGCGGTTATCATGTTGGTCGGCGTTTTCGCCGCGCTTGGTCCATGCCGAATAAGCCTTCTCGCGGAGGTCGCGGCGGCTTGAGAATTGAAGGAACGGCACCACCAGCGATCGCGACAGCGTGATGACGGAGCCACCCGTGAGACCGCGCTCGGTCGCGGCTTGTGCGGCGGCATCCCGCAGGGCAGGGGGGAGGCCGGCAAGATCCGCTTCGCCCTCGAGGACGAGCTCATAGGCTTTTTCGTCCGCCAGCACATTTTGGCTGAACGACGTGCCGAGCACCGCCAAACGTTCGACGATGGCGGTCAGCTTCTGCCTGTCGTTCGCATCGAGCTTTGCGCCGCCGCGCACAAAACCCTCGATCGTGAGATCGAGAACCCGCGCCTGCTCTTCATCGAGGTCGAGCGTGCCGCGTAGACGGTCCACCGCTTCGACACGCGCAAACAGGCCCTGATCCATGGTGATGGCCTGATAGTGCTTGGCCAGCACCGGAGAAATCTCGCGTTCGATAGCCTGCAACGCCGGATTGGTGTTGGCCCCGGTCAGGTTCCAGAATACGCGGTTGACACGGCTGAGAAGCAGGCCCGCCCGTTCAAGCGGCTTGATCGTGTTGTCAAAACTCGGCGCTGTCGGGTCAGCCACGATGGCCGCGATATCGGCAGCATTCTCGGCCATGCCGCGCTCAAAGGCCGGGACGAAATGCTCTGGCCGGATGTCATGAAAGGGCGCAATGCCGAAAGGCGTCTCCCATTCGGCAAAGAATGGGTTGTCGGAGGGCTGGGGCATAGCGATTGTGGTCGGAAGATCAGACACGGGAGCTCTCGGGAGGGCGATGGCGCGGACAACCCGGCACCCTGTCTTATCAAGCCACGGCGAGTGGTCAATTCAAGGTGCGGGCTTGCGGCGATGCGCCTGCGACAGCCCCAAAATTGAGAAACTTTTAAGCACCTTTTGCGCGACCGCAGGCACGTCGGGGAACCAAGAGGCCCGGTTGCGGTGTTATGGGTGTGGAGCTTAGGCTCGACCGGGGCGCACCCGATCAGAGCAAGAAAGGTGTAATTATGCGCAAGATCCTTGGATTGGCGGCCGCAGCCGTGATGATGTTCGGCCTCGGGGCGGTTGGCGCCGAAGCGATGCCGCTCAGCAATGCGCTGCAACTCGGCGATGCTCCCGCGGTGACCTTGGTTCGTGATGGTTGCGGACCATTCGGTCATCGTTCCAACTATGGCTATTGCAAAGGCAATGGCGGCCCGGTCTACGCGCGGCCCTTCTATGGTCCGCGTCCTTACTACGGCGGACGGCGATGCTTCGTCCGCGAGACCCCGTATGGGCCGCGCCGCATCTGCCGCTAAGACTGACCACCGATCCCTTGAGCCCCGCTTCGGCGGGGCTTTTCTTTGACGGTCGAAAATGCGAAAGCAGCCGGGCGTCGTAAGATTTTACCGATGGCCGGAATGGTGATCAGGTCAAGAGGAGGCAGGTGATCCTTCGCTCCGCCAAGGCGTGAGTGGCGGGGGTGATGCCCGAGTGTCCTGCCGGGATCTCATGGTTTTGCGATGCGCTGAATGTGCTCGTCCGCCCGGTCGAACCTGTTCGTTCTCGTAACGAGGTCTTGATGGTCCGTTTGCTTACGATTGTTGGTGTGTCGGCTTTGCTCCTGACGGGCGTCGCCCACGCGCAGGCGCCTGCCGCGCCTCCGCCGGCTGTCGGTGTCGTCAAGGTCGGCAAAATCCCGATCGTGGAGACCGAGCGCTTCATCGGCCGCATCCAGGCCGTCGAGCAGGTGAACCTCGTGGCTCGCGTGACCGCCTTCATCGACCAGATCGTGTTCAAGGAAGGTCAGGAGGTCAAGAAGGGGGACGTGCTCTATCGTCTCGAGCGGCCGCCTTTCGAAGCCGATGTGGCGGCCAAACAGGCCACGATCGATCAGATCCAGGCGCAATTGCAGAACGCCAACATCGTTTTGGAGCGTGCGACGACGCTCCTCAGTTCGCCGGCCGGGCAACAGTCCAACGTCGATACCGCAAAGGCCAATCAGGGCAATCTTCAGGGCCAGTTGCTCGCCGCTAAAGCCAATTTGCGGACCTCGCAGATCCAGCTCGGCTATACGACGATCGCGGCGCCGATCGACGGCAAGATCGGCCGCACCGGGATCACGGCCGGTAACGTCGTCAGTCCGAGCAGCGGCACGCTGGCCACCATCGTGCGGCAGGATCCGATGTATGTCGTGTTCCCGATCTCGGTCCGCAGTGCCCTAGAGCTCCGCTCGCGTTACGCGGGAAAGGGCACGGCCGCGGTTCAGATCAGGATCATTCTGCCCGATGGCCGCACCTATGCGCAGATCGGCAATGTCAATTTCGTCGACAACACGATCGCGGCGTCGACCGACACGATCACCCTACGCGGCACCATCGCCAATCCGCCGCTGGCGCAGCAGACGGAGGGGTCGGTCACACGCGAACTCGTCGACGGCGAATTCATTCAAGTCCTGCTTGAGGGCGTTCAACCCGTCGAGGTGTTGTCGGTTCCGCGCGCCGCCATCATGACCGATCAACTCGGCGACTCGGTCTATGTGGTGGGCGACGACAACAAGGCCATCAAGACGCAAATCAAGCTTGGACAGTCGACCCCGACGATGGCGGGTGTGATCGCGGGACTGAAAGAGGGCCAGTCGGTCGTGGTGGAAGGCATTCAGAAGGTCAAGCCGGGTCAAACTGTGGCACCGGCGCCGGCTGCACCGACGGCGGCCGAACAGGCTCAGAAACCGGCTCCGTGACGGCGCTCACGCCCGTCGACCTCTTCCATCGCGATCAGGGCGGCTTCGCACGCCCGCTGCCCCGCCGGACCTTCACGCCATGATCTCTTCCGTCTTCGTCGATCGCCCCCGACTCGCCATCGTGATCGCGATCATCATCACGATCGCGGGCGGCTTGGCGCTGACCCGCATCCCGGTCTCGCAATTTCCCGATATCGTGCCGCCCCAGGTTCAGGTGACCGCCAACTATCCTGGTGCGTCGGCCTCGGTCGTCGAAAGCGCGGTGGCGCAGCCGCTGGAAGCGCAGATCGTCGGCGTCGACCAGATGCTCTACATGAAGTCGTCGAGCGGCAACGATGGCAGCTACAATCTGACGGTTTCCTTCGCGCTTGGGTCGGATCCGAACATCGACACGGTCAACGTCAACAACCGCGTCCAGACCGCCTTGTCCCAGTTGCCGAGCGAGGTGCAGCTGCAGGGTCTGACGGTGCAGAAGCGCTCGTCCGCAGTCCTGCAATTCATGATGTTCTACAGCGACAACGGTCAGCAGGACCCGCTCTTCATCACGAATTACGCCACGATCAACGTGCTCGATGAGTTGTCGCGGACGCCCGGTGTTGGTCAGGCTTCGCTGTTCGGCAAGCTCAAATATTCCATGCGGATCTGGTTCGACGTCCAGCGTTTGAACAATCTCGGCATGGCGCCCTCTGAAATCATCAACGCCATCGAGTCGCAAAACGTCCAGGCTCCGGTTGGACGCATCGGCGCACAACCGATCGACAACGATCAACAGTTTCAGTTCAATCTTCAGACCAAGGGCCGTTTGACCACGCCGGAGGAGTTTGGCGCGATCGTGGTTCGAGCCAACCCGGATGGATCGCTGCTCCGCGTCAGCGATGTGGCGCGCGTCGAAATGGGCGCCCAGAATTCGGACAATTTCAGCCGGCTCGACGGAAAGCCCGCCGTGGCGCTCGGCATCTATCTGTCGCCGGGTGCCAATGCGGTACAGACCGCCGCCGCCGTCAACGCGACGCTGGCCAAACTGTCGCCGCGATTCCCCGAGGGTCTGAAATACAAGACCGTCTATGACTCGACCACCTTCGTGACCGACACGATCCACGAGGTGCTGAAGACGATTGCTGAAGCCTTCGTTCTGGTCGTGATCGTGGTGTTCCTGTTCTTGGGCAACTTCCGCGCCACGATCATTCCGGCGGTCGCGGTGCCGGTGAGCCTGATCGGGACGTTCGCGGTGCTTCTGGTCATTGGCTATTCGGCCAATACGGTGTCGCTGCTGGCGATGGTGCTGGCCATCGGCATCGTGGTCGACGACGCGATCGTCGTGGTCGAGAATGTCGAACGGGTCATGGAAGAGGACCCGAGCCTCACGCCCAAACAGGCGACCAAGAAGGCCATGGGGGAGATCACGGCGCCGATCATCGCGATCACGCTGGTGTTGCTGTCGGTGTTCGTACCCATCGCCTTTATTCCGGGCTTGACCGGCATCCTCTTTCGCCAATGCGCCGTCACGATCTCGATCGCGATGTTGATCTCGGCCATCAATGCTTTGACGCTTTCGCCCGCGCTCTGCGGCGTCTTCCTTCGCCCCGGCAGCCACAAGGGTGGCATCATGGGGAAGGTGCTGGGCGGGATCGATAAGACGCGGCATGGCTACACATCTGTGGTGAAGCGGCTGGTGCGATTCAGCGTGATCAGCCTGCTGATCATCGGCGGGTTCGCGGTCGGCATCTACTTCGCGGCCGCGCGAACGCCGACCGGGTTTCTACCCGAGGAAGATCAAGGCGCCTTCTTCGTCGTGATTCAGCTTCCGGATGGCGCGTCTGTGTCGCGCACGAGCGAAACCGTGAAGACGATGGAAGACATGCTGCTGAAGATGCCGCAGGTCGCCGACACCTTCTCGGTCATCGGATTCTCGTTCCTCGACAGCGTGAGTGAGCCGAACGCCGGCTTCATGGTGGTGCGGCTCAAACCCTTCGAGGACCGGACCGCGGCGGCGGATTCGGTTCAGGCGATGATTGGTCGTGTGTTCGGGTCCGCGCAGCAGATCCGCACCGGCAACGTAATCGCGTTCAACCTGCCGCCGATCATCGGTCTGTCGACCGGCGGCGGCTTTGAATATGATCTCGAAGCGCTCGAAGGTCAGGATCCGGCCGTGATGGGCAATGTCGCGCAGGGGCTGGTGGCGGCCGCCAACGGCGACAAGCAACTCGCCCGCGTCTTCACGACGTTCACGGCCTCCAACCCATCCCTCTACCTTGACATTGACCGCGAAAAAGCCAGCGCGCTCGGGGTCAATATCGGCGATATCTTCAACGTGCTGCAATCCTCGCTAGGCGGCACCTACATCAACAACTTCAACCTCTACGGCCGGACCTGGCAGGTCAATATCGAGGGTGAAGCCAAGGATCGGAGAGACATCGAGTCGATCTGGCAGCTCTACGTCAAGAACAAGCAAGGCGCGGACGTGCCATTGCGATCGCTCGCCTCGCTGCGCGTCGTGCAAGGGCCGCAGGTGATCACGCGCTATAACAACTATCGCGCGATCCCGATCCAGGGCAGTCCAGCGGCGGGCGTTTCATCCGGCGCAGCCCTCGCGGCCATGGCGGAGACGTCGAACAAGACTCTGCCGAACGGCTATAGCTACGAATGGACCGGCACGGCCTATCAGGAATATCAAGCCAACGGACAAACCAGCGTCGTGCTCGGGCTGGCGATCCTGTTCGCTTACCTGTTTCTGGTCAGCCTTTATGAAAGCTGGATCATCCCGATCCCGGTGCTGCTCTCCGTCGCGGTCGGTGTGTTCGGGGCCTTCATCGGCATCATCGTGGGTGGTCTGGTGCTCGATCTCTACGCGCAGGTCGGTCTTGTGGTGTTGATCGCGCTGGCGGCCAAGAACGGCATTCTGATCGTCGAATTTGCCAAGGAGCAGCGCGAGGCCGGACATTCGATCATCGATTCAGCGATCGCCGGCGCGAGCATGCGGTTCCGCGCCGTCATCATGACCTCGATCGCCTTCGTGCTCGGGCTCGTCCCGCTCGTCATCGCCCATGGCGCAGCATCGGTCAGCCGGCGTGACGTCGGCACCCCGATCTTTGCCGGCATGATCGCGGCCAGCCTCATCGGCATCTTCGTGATCCCGATGCTCTACGTGACGTTCCAGTATTTCTCGGAGTGGATCGACCGACGTCGCGGCATCGATCCGGACGTCAAATATGGGTCGAAGCCAGTTGTCGCCGACGCCGACGGCCAGCATTCGGCGCCCGTCGCTCCCACATCGTGACGGCGCCTGCGTCGGCCCGACTCGCGGCCAGCCAACGAGCGTGTTGCGAGATTGCTTAACGCGTCTCGCCGGGCGTTTGCGCGCGGATGGTATCGTCGAACGCCTGCCTGAGGAAATCCAGAAACACCATCTTGAAGATGCCGTTGTGTCCATCGACGATCTCGGGGGAAGCCTCGATCACCCAAAATGGATTATCGGGGGCTGAGCCCCCCGACTCCGGGTCAGGGGGGCCGATATCGGATGGCCCGGTCTGCCGGAGAACCGCTCCGGCGCTATAGGTGCGGGTCCACCCGGCGACGAGTCGTCCATCCGGTCCGGTATATCGATCCCGGAAGGCGCGAAATGCGGCATCCTCGGCGCTGAGCAAGCGGCTACGGTCGTCGTCGTCAAGCGTTGGGAGATCGGCGAAACGACCCTGTCCATTCCCGGCTTTCGGATGCTGCACGGTCCCCATGGAAACGACATGCGTTCGCATCCAGGGCACGTGGCCCATCGTGTTGACGCGAGCTTGGCGCTCCAGCGCATTGGTGGACGCCCCTTTGTAGGGCCAGAAGAGGCGCCCAGCCGGAAAAGCCATGCCGGTTGCAAGATCGTTGCTGGCCGTGATGCTCATGAAGACAGGCTGCTGACCCGGCGCGAAGGTCCGCCCCTGCAGCATGGCGTGGACCGGCAGGTAACGCGCAGCCTCGAAAGCCGGGTTGATTAGCAACACGAGATCGCCGAACGGCTTGACGAGTTCGGTTGCAGAATCCGCCGCAGCGAGGCTTCCGATCAGATATTCAGCGACCGCGGAGTAGACGATCAAGCCGCCGAAACTATGCCCGGCCAGAACGAGGCGTGCCCCTGAATGGGTCGCGATCGATCGGTTGCGGATATGGCTGAGGCGGCCAAAAAGTTCGCGGACCGATCCGAGCGCGACCCGAAGCGCGCCCTCGCTGCGGCCGAAGAACGTGAAATTCTGTGCAATCTGAAGCCAGTGAAATGTCAGTCCTCGCCAACCGACGTAAACGCCCACGATGCGCCGTGGCCTTGCTCCCGGGACGGCGCGGAGCTGCTCGATGTGAGCGCTCGCATGAAGAAGCCTCTTGAAGCTTTCCATGTTTTCATCGCTGTCGGCGGCGCTATGCTTCCAGCCGTGAACGAAGACGATGATCAGCGGATCACTATCGCGTGTCGTGAGATCGATGCGATCGATGATGCGGTCGATCGCCTGCGGCTCGAAGGGGCGGCCTTGGTCGTCGAATTCGACGATGTATAGGTCGTAGCTCGCATCCGCCGGCGGCGAGGACCAGTTTGTTAAACCTCGCGATGGCGCGTTCGGCACCAGTCCTGGCCAACGATCAGCCCAAGCGGCTGTGAAAAACTCGGCCAGCGACATCGTCGTGTCCCGCTGAAGCAGTCATCAACGATCGCGCACTCTTCCACAAAACACAATCTGCTGCGTCGCATCGGCAGCTCGTGAGCCCTATTGACCGCAAGAAACGGAGTTTTCGGCCGGAGCCGTCATGCGACTGGTTGGTCTCGATCTGCGGAGCATAACCATGTCATTCAGAGTAACCGGTTTGTCGCCTGACCTCTTCAAGCCTCTTTTCGGCCTTGGCGAGGTCGATCTCGCGCGGCAGGGCGTCATCCGTTTTCGCGCGACCGAAACGTCCGGAATGCCGGACAGGATCGAGCTTCGCGATGCCCGACCCGGTGAAGATGTTTTGCTGCTGAACTTTGTTCACCAACCAGCCGACACCCCTTATCGCGCGAGCCACGCAATCTTCGTGCTTGAAGGCGAAAGCCATCGATACGAGGCTGTTGACGCGATTCCACCGGCTCTCAGAGCTCGGATGCTCTCGCTTCGGGGCTTCGGCCAAGACAATATGCTGGTCGATGCCATGTTGACCGACGGAGGCGAGGCCGAAATCGCGATCGAACGGCTCATGGCGCTGCCGTCCGTCGCTTACATTCAGGCCCATTACGCGACCTTCGGCTGCTACGCCGCACGAATCGACCGCAACTAGGAGGTCGGAGGTCTCCGCCAGCGGTTCGGTGCCGCTCAGCCTTTGTTCTTGTTGTAGACGTCGAGGCAGACGGCGCCGAGCAACACCAAGCCCTTGATGACCTGCTGATAGTCGATACCGATGCCGAGGATCGACATGCCGTTGTTCATCACGCCGATGATGAAGGCCCCGATGACGACGCCGGTGACCTTGCCGACGCCGCCAGCGGCCGATGCGCCACCGATGAAACAGGCTGCGATCACGTCGAGTTCGAAGCCGAGACCGCCCTTGGGGGTCGCGGTGTTGAGGCGTGCCGCGAAGATCATGCCGGCGAGCCCGGCCAACACGCCCATGTTGACGAAGGTCAGGAAGGTCAACCGCTCCGTCTTGATACCAGACAGTTTGGCGGCTTTGGCATTGCCGCCGAGCGCGTAGATGCGCCGGCCGATCGTGGTCTGGTTGGTGACGAAGCGATACAGCATGATCAGCACGAACATGATGATCAGCACGTTCGGCAAGCCACGATAAGCGCTCATCTGATAGGCGAAACCGAGCAACGCCACGCCGATGACGCCATTGCGAAGCGCGAAAGCGCCCATCGACTCGACCACGACGCCGTGACTTTGCCGGTTCATCCGGCGTCGCAGGCTGACGCCAAGCAGGATCAAGAATAGCACCGCGCCGATCAGCAAGGACGTGTAGGGGCCCGCGAAATTCGGGATGAAGCCCTTCGATAGCAGCTGGAAAAAGTCCGGGAACGGCCCGACCGAGGCGCCGTTCAGCACCGCGAGCGTCAATCCACGGAACACGAGCATGCCCGCGAGAGTGACGATGAAGCTCGGGATCTTGAAATAGGCGACCCAATATCCCTGCGCCGCGCCAACCAGACCGCCCACGACGAGGCAGATGAGCGTGGCCGGGATGTAGTTCATCTGCGGAATGTCGATGCCGATCGGGATGCCGATGAAATCGAGCCCGATATGCAGGCCCTGAACCATCAGCACCGCAGCGAGCGCGCCAACGAAGCCCACGATCGAGCCGATCGACAGGTCGATGTGGCCAGCCACGATCACCAGCAGCATGCCGAGCGCCATCACGACGACGTAGCTGTTTTGCAGGATGAGGTTGGTGAGGTTCAGCGGCTGGAACAGCACGCCGTTCGTCTTGATCTCGAAAAAGATCATGATGACCGCAAGCGCGATCAACAAACCATAATCCCGGAAATTGCCGCGCTTCAGCACGCCGCGCCAGCCCGGAGTGCCCGGATCGGTCTTCGCGGTGGGAACGGGTGCAACCGGTTGCAGGCCTTCGTCTGCCGTAATCCTGCTCATCAATGGAGTTCCTTCGAGCGCATGATGGCACGCATGATGTTTTCTTGTGACGCCTCGGCCGCCGTGAACTCACCGACGAAACGGCCTTCATTCATGACGTATATGCGATCGCACATGCCCAGCAATTCGGGCATTTCGGACGAGATCATCAGCACCCCTCGACCATCATCGGCCAATTGGTTGATGATCGCATAGATCTCATATTTGGCACCGACGTCGATACCCCGCGTCGGCTCATCGAGGATCAGAACCTCGGGTTTGGTGAACAGCCATTTGCTGAGCACCACCTTCTGCTGATTGCCGCCGCTGAGATTGACGGTCTGCTGTTCGACGCCGAACGAGCGGATGTTCAGCTTGGTCCGATAATCGGACGCGATCGCATATTCACGATCCTGATCGATGACGGTCAGCGACGACACGCCAGGCAGGTTCGCCAGCGTGGTGTTCTTGGTGATGTTCTCGTCCAGCACGAGGCCAAGCTGCTTCCGATCCTCGGTCACATAGGCGATGCCGGCCGCGATCGCCTTGTCGATGGTGCTGACGTCGATCTCTTTACCGTCGAGCTTCACCGAGCCGCTGATACCCTGACCGTAGGATTTGCCGAAGATGCTCATGGCCAATTCTGTCCGGCCAGCGCCCATAAGGCCCGCGATGCCGACGATCTCTCCGCGCTTGATGTAGAGGTTGACGTTTTTCACCACCAGCCGATCGGCATGGTTTTGGTGATGAGCGCTCCAATTGGCGACCTCAAGCAGCCGCTCGCCGATTTTCGGCGTTCGCGGGGGATAGCGATGCGCCATGTCGCGGCCCACCATCCCCTGAATGATGCGATCTTCGTTGATGTCCTGCTGATGACAATTCAGCGTTTCGACCGTCGTGCCGTCGCGCAGGATCGTAATCTGGTCCGCGACTTTCGAAATCTCGTTCAGCTTGTGCGAGATCAGGATCGACGAGATGCCCTGCGCTTTGAACTCCAGAAGCAGCGCCAAAAGCGCGTCGCTATCTTTCTCGTTCAAGCTTGCTGTTGGCTCATCCAGGATCAGCAGCTTGACCTTCTTGGACAGAGCCTTGGCGATTTCGACAAGCTGCTGTTTCCCGACGCCGAGATTGGTGATGAGCGTCTCTGGATTTTCATCCAGCCCGACAGTCTTCAGCAAGGCGCGGGTTCGCTCGAAAGCGAGATCCCAGTCGATGACGCCGAACCGAGCCGTCTCGTTGCCGAGGAAGATGTTTTCGGCGATCGAGAGGAGCGGCACCAGAGCGAGCTCCTGGTGGATGATGATGATGCCGAGGTGCTCGCTTTCGGAAATATCACGAAACTTGCTGAGTTGACCCTCGTAGAAGATGTCGCCGTCGTAGGAGCCGAACGGATAAACGCCGCTGAGCACCTTCATCAAGGTGGATTTGCCGGCTCCGTTCTCACCGACGAGCGCGTGGATCTCGCCTGCCTGCACCGCCAGGTTGACGTTATCGAGCGCCTTGACGCCTGGAAACGTCTTGGTGATCCCGCGCATCTCAAGGATCGCACTCATGCAACGACCTTTTTAGCCCTAAAACCAATGAAACCGTGCGGGCCTGCGCCCGCACGGATGCCGATCGAAACCGTCGTGGGTGGTCAGAGCTTACTGAAGCTGGGATGCCTTGTAATAACCGCCGTCGACGAGAACCTTCTGCCAGTTGGCCTTATCGACCAGAACCGGGTTGAGCAGGAAGGAGGGAACGACCTTCTTGCCGTTGTCGTAGGTCTTCGAATCGTTGATTTCCGGCTTGCTGCCGGTCTCGAGCGCGTCGACCATGTTGACCACGACCTTGGCGAGTTCGCGCGTGTCCTTGTAGATGCTGGACGTCTGCTCGCCTGCGATGATCGACTTGACCGACTGCACTTCGCAATCCTGGCCGGTCACGACCGGGAAGGCATTGCCACCGCTGCCGTAGCCGACGCCCTTCAGCGACGACAGGATGCCGATCGACAGACCGTCGTAGGGCGACAGAACGGCATCGACATGCTTGCCGGTATAATAAGCGCTGAGCAGGTTATCCATGCGCGACTGCGCGACGGCCGGGTCCCAACGCAGGGTCGACACCTGCTTCATGCCGGTCTGGCCGCTCTGGATCACGAGCTTCTTGCTGTCGATGTAGGGCTGCAGCACCGACATTGCGCCATCGTAGAAGAAGTAGGCGTTGTTGTCGTCGGGCGAGCCGCCGAACAATTCGATGTTGAACGGACCCTTGCCGTCCTTGAGGCCAAGCTTGTCGACGATGCTGGTGCCCTGGAGCACACCGACCTTGAAGTTATCGAAGGTGGCATAATAGTCGACGTTCGGCGAACCCTTGATCAGGCGATCGTAAGCGATGACCTTGACGCCGGCGTCATGCGCCTTGGCCAACACGTCCGAGAGGGTCGTGCCATCGATGGATGCGATCACCAGCACCTTGGCGCCCTTGGTGACCATGTTCTCGATCTGGGCGAGCTGGTTCGGGATATCGTCGTCGGCATATTGCAGGTCGGGCTCGTAGCCCTTGGCCTTCAGCTGCGCCACCATGTTGTTGCCGTCGTCGATCCAACGGGCGGATGACTTCGTCGGCATTGCGACACCGATCTTGTCGCCCTTGGCGGCGAAAGCGGGGGTCAGCATCGTGCTGGACAGCGCCATCGCGCCGATCGCTAAGGCCACAAGCGTTGTTTTAATCGTCACGTTTCTCTCCCTTGTCGACGCCCCGTTCGGCGCCCCGTCGTCTATCGGTCGGCGATATCACTCGATCGCCACTCATCATACTATATTGCCATCTCGGTCCCAGCGCAAAATCGCTCAGCCGATGATCTTTTCTAGCTATTGTGAATGGCCTGCGTCGTCGGAGTCCAGAATTCATCGCATCACGCCGCGAGAGCTTTGACGATATTCTCCACCATTTTCTTGGCATCGGCGAACAGCATCATCGTATTGTCACGGAAAAACAGCTCGTTCTCGACGCCGGCATAGCCCGCTGCCATGCCGCGCTTAATGAACAGAACCGTCTTGGCTCTCTCGACATCGAGAATGGGCATCCCGTAAATCGGGGATGTCTTGTCGGTCTTGGCCGCAGGATTGGTGACGTCATTCGCCCCGATCACGAAGGCGACGTCAGCCTGGGCGAATTCCGAGTTGATGTCCTCGAGCTCGAACACCTCGTCGTAGGGAACGCTCGCCTCGGCCAGCAGCACGTTCATATGGCCCGGCATGCGCCCCGCCACCGGATGGATCGCATATTTCACGTCCACGCCTTCGCGCTTCAGCGTATCGGCCATCTCGCGCAAGGCGTGCTGCGCCTGCGCCACCGCCATGCCGTAGCCCGGCACGATGATGACGGTCGCGGCATTCTTCATGATATAGGCGGCGTCTTCCGCCGACCCCTGCTTGACCGGCCGCGTCTCCACGGTTCCGCTGGCAACAGCCGAATCGCCACCAAACCCGCCAAGAATGACGGAGATGAAGGAGCGGTTCATCGCCTTGCACATGATGTAGCTGAGGATGGCGCCGGACGAGCCAACCAGCGCGCCGGTGATGATGAGGGCGAGGTTGCCGAGCGTGAAGCCGATGCCGGCGGCGGCCCAGCCAGAATAAGAGTTGAGCATCGACACGACGACCGGCATGTCGGCGCCGCCGATCGGCACGATGATGAGGCCGCCGAGCGCCAAGGCCACGATCACGATCGCCCAGAACGCGAGGCTGCTGACCGTTGTCACGAAGGTCGCGATCAGCAAAACCAGAAGCACCGCGAGCGCGATGTTGATGGCGTGACGCTGGGGCAGCATGATCGGCTTGCCAGACATGCGGCCATCGAGCTTCAAGAACGCGATGATCGATCCCGTGAACGTGATGGCACCAATGGCGGCGCCGATCGACATTTCGACGAGGCTCGCCCCATGGATCGCGCCCGGCGTACCGATGCCGAACGCTTGCGGCGCATACAGCGCGCCGGCCGCCACGATCACGGCCGCAAAGCCCACCAGCGCATGGAAGAAGGCGATGAGCTGAGGCATCGCGGTCATCTGCACGGTGCGGGCCCGCCAGGCGCCGATGCCACCGCCGATCGCGATGCCGGCGATCACCATCAGCCAGCTCACCGCGTCTGCCGGTGGTCGAAGCAGCAATGTCGTCAAGACCGCGAGGCCCATGCCGACCATGCCGTAGAGGTTGCCGCGACGCGACGTGGCGGGCGACGACAGGCCGCGCAACGCCAGGATGAAGAGGATGCCGGAGACGAGGTAGAGAACGGCTGCGATGCTGTCGGTCATCGGGTCAGCCCTTCTTCTTGTACATCGATAGCATCCGCTCGGTGACGAGGAAGCCGCCGAAGATGTTGACCGAGGCGAGAATGAGCGCGAAGAACCCGAAAATGCGCGCCGCCCAGGCGCCGGCCGCATGACCCTCGCCGGTGTCGACGCCGATCAATAGCAACGCGCCCACCACGATGACGGACGACACCGCATTGGTGACCGACATCAGGGGCGTATGGAGCGCCGGCGTCACCGACCAGACCACGTAATAGCCGACGAAGACCGCCATGGCGAAGATCGCGAGGCGGAACACGAACGGGTCGATCGCGCCGCCAGAGGCCGCATGTGCTCCGGCGCCGGCTAGATCGGCCATCTGTGCCGCATAGCTATGAGCCGCATCGGCCGATTGCTGGGCCGCCGCGGCAGCAGCCTGCGCCTTGTCGTAGAGTTGCTGGGCGGTCTCGACGGCCATGCTGCCCTCTCGGCTTGATCTTGTCCGGCAGAATAACCGGCATCCCCGGCACATCCGTGCCACATCGTCTTGCGTTCAAGCTGCTCCGAGGAGCAGCCTGCCTTAGGCCGCCTTGGGCTGGAAGTTCGGATGGACGATGGCGCCGTCCCGCGTCAGGCAGGTAGCCTTTACGAGATCGTCGTCCCAGTTCACCGCGACCGTCTTGCTGGTCTTGTCGATCAGCGTTTCGACGAAAGCGTAGAGGTTGCGCGCGTAGAGGCTGGAGGCCGTGGCGGCGAGCCGTCCGGGCACGTTCAGGTAGCCGACGATCTTCACGCCGTCGTGGTCGACGACCTCGCCAGGCCGGGACAATTCGCAATTGCCACCACGCTCGACCGCGAGATCGAGGATCACCGATCCCGGGCGCATGGATTGCACCATGGCGGACGTGACGAGGCGCGGCGCCGGTCGACCGGGAATCAGAGCCGTCGTGATGACGATGTCCTGCTTGGCGATATGGGCCGCCACCAAGGCCGCCTGCTTCTGCTTGTAGCCTTCAGACATCTCCTTGGCGTAGCCACCGGAGGTCTCGGCCTGTTTGAACTCGTCGTCCTCGACGGCCACGAATTTCGCGCCGAGCGACTCCACCTGCTCCTTGGTGGCGGGGCGGACGTCCGTCGCGGTCACGATCGCGCCAAGGCGCCGCGCCGTTGCGATCGCCTGCAGTCCCGCGACCCCGACCCCCATGATAAAGATGCGGGCGGCCGGAACCGTGCCGGCGGCGGTCATCATCATCGGCAGGGCGCGGCCATATTGCTCGGCCGCATCGATGACCGAGCGATAGCCGGCGAGATTGGCCTGGCTCGAGAGCACGTCCATGACCTGGGCGCGCGTGATACGGGGCATCAGCTCCATGGAAAAGCCGGTCACGCCGGCCTCAGCCATGATCCGCAGAGCTTCATCCTGCCCGTAGGGATCCATGATGCCGACCACGATGGCGTTGCGCTTGATGTTGGCGAGGTCGGCCCCGTCGGGGCGCCGAACCTTCAGCACGATATCGGCATCCAGCAAGGTTCCGGCCGCATCGGGTTCCAGCGTCGCGCCGGCCGCCTCGAAGTCGCGGTCGCGAATGCCCGCTTTCGTGCCGGCGCCGCTCTGCACCGCCACGCTCGCGCCGAGGGCGATGAATTTGCGGATCGTGTCGGGTGTCGCGCCGACGCGCGGCTCGGTCGGGTCGGATTCGGCCGGCACGGCGATTCGCATAGGGTTCCTCCGATGAGCCGATGCCGTCGAGAGCAAGGGCACAAGCGACGCCTTTGGCCTGTGATCGGCCATTCGGGCAGGGGATTACGCGCCGCCACAGCGGTCGCGTCGGATCGATCAGACGAGGAAGAAGGCGAGAAGCAGGAGGATGACCGCGACCACGATCGTGCCCCATTTCACGGCCCAGAGAAAGCCGACGTAGGTCCGCTCGTGCTCGGCATAATCCATATACCGGCTGTCCATCGGGACATCATCCGAATTGGCCATCATCCACCCCAACATCATCGTCTTTGTCTTGGCCATATCCGAACTTCGCAAGGGGAGCAACGCCGACTGATATTTGGATGACCGGGTCGCCGCGCAACCGTTCGCTTTTGCCGATCGAAATAAAAATAACTACGCGTTGGATCGAACGATTGGGGAATGCAAAATGCGGCATCGAGGTTGCGCCCATGTCCGTTCATCCATCCATCCTTTCCGCCTCTCACAATGTGGGCCGCCTCCTTCCGGGGCTTGCGCTTTGCGGCCTCGTGACGCTGCTGGCCTTCGTGGCGCAAAGCGGAGAGGAACGGCTATTCGGGAGGGCGTGGCTGGAATCGCTCGTCCTCGCCATTGTGATCGGCACGGTGGTGCGGACGTTGTGGACGCCACCGGAGCGGTGGCTTCCCGGCATCGCCTTCAGCGCCAAGACCCTGCTCGAAATCGCGGTCATGCTGCTCGGCGCTTCGCTCAGCATCGGCACCATCGTTGCGGCCGGTCCGGGTCTGTTGTTCGGGATCGCCGGCGTGGTCGTGATGGCGATTGGCATCAGCTACATGATCGGCCGTGTCCTCGGCCTCCCGTGCCGGATGGCCATCCTGGTGGCGTGCGGCAATTCCATCTGCGGCAACTCGGCCATCGCCGCCACCGCGCCCGTCATCGGTGCCGAAAGCGACGATATCGCGGCTTCGATCGGCTTCACGGCGGTCCTCGGCGTTTTGGTGGTGATCGGCCTGCCGTTGCTGGTTCCCGTGCTGGGAATGAGCAAGCTTCAATATGGCGTTCTCGCCGGGCTCACGGTCTATGCCGTGCCGCAGGTGATCGCCGCCACTGCCCCGATCGGCGCTCTCAGCGTACAAATCGGAACGCTCGTCAAACTGGTCCGCGTGCTGATGCTCGGCCCGGTCATGCTGGTGCTCTCGCTCGGCGCGGGCCATCTGTCGCGCCATGCCGGCGCGGTTGGGGTCGCGCCGCCCCGTTTGTCGATCGCAAAGCTCGTCCCCTGGTTCATCATCGGCTTTCTGGCCCTTGTGGCGGCACGGAGTTCCGGCTTGGTCCCCGGCGCGGCCTTGGCGCCGATGTCGACCCTCGCCAACAAGCTCACGATCGTGTCCATGGCGGCGCTCGGGCTTGGGGTCGACGTGCGGGTTGTGGCTCGGGCGGGATTGCGGGTCACGGCAGCGGTCGTGGTCTCGCTCCTGGCGCTCGGCGGCATCAGTCTCGGTTTGATCCGGTTGCTCGGTATCGCCTGACCTGCGAGGTTGCGTGCCCCGACGACCGCCGGACCAGTATGACTCTCGAACAGCTTCGGATCTTCATCGCGGTCGCGAGCCGCGAGCATGTCACGCAGGCGGCGGGTGAGCTGAACCTGACGCAATCCGCTGTCAGTGCGGCCGTCGCGGCGCTGGAAGAACGCTACGCCACCAAGCTGTTCGACCGCGTCGGGCGCCGCATCGCGCTGACGGACGCGGGCCGCCTCTTTCTAATCGAGGCGCGTGCCGTCCTGGCTCGGGCGAAGGCGGCCGAGTTGGTGTTATCGGACCTCGCCGGCCTCAAGCGCGGCTCGTTGGCACTGGCCGCAAGCCAGACCATCGGCAACTATTGGCTACCTGAGAAGATGCAGCTGTTCCGCAAGGCTCATCCGGGCGTCGACCTGCATCTCACGATCGACAACACCGCCCGTGTGGCCACGATGGTTCGCGACGGAACTGTGGATCTCGGCTTCGTCGAGGGTGAGGTCGACGATCCGGCGTTCGCAAGTCGCGCCGTGGCCGACGATGAACTGATCATGGTGGTCGGGCCGCGCCATCCCTGGGCGAGCCGACGCAGCATCGCCCCGCAGGACCTGATCGACACCGGCTGGGTCTTGCGGGAGCCGGGGTCGGGCACGCGCTCCCGCTTCGAGGAGGCTTTGCGCGGCTTCGGCGTCGATCCGGACCGACTGACGGTGCGGCTGGAACTTCCGTCCAACGAAGCCGTGCGAACCGCTATCGAGACCGGCCCCGAGGCGAGCGTGCTGTCGCGGCTTGTGGCCGCCTTGGCGTTGCGGGCCGGAACGCTGGCTGAAGTGCGATTTGCGCTGCCGCGTCGGCACTTCACCATGTTGCGTCACAAAGAGCGGTCCATCACAGCGGCCGAAACCGCGCTGATGAAGGTGGCGGCCGCCGATGCGCCACGCAGGGGTGCCGACTACGCGATTTGAGGCGATTTAGCCTTTCGTCCGTAAAGTCGAGCGACCTCCATCGACCCCGATCACCTGGCCGGTGATCCAGCCGGCGTCTTCGGACAGAAGAAACGCCGCCAGGGCGGCAATGTCATCGGGCTCGCCGAGCCGTCGCAGCGCATGCAGATCGGCGACCGCCTTGGCAAGCGCCTCGTTCCGCGTCAGCGGCGCCGCGAGGGGCGTTCGGGTCAGCGATGGGGCGATGCAATTGACCCGCACCTTGGGGGCGAGTTCTGTCGCTAGCGAACGGGCCAGCCCCTCCACCGCCGCTTTGGCCATGCCGATCGAGGCATGGCCCGAAAAGCCCTGCGTGGCCGCGACGGAGGAAAACAGCACGATCGAGGCATCTCCATGCGCAGCCTTGAGGGCGGGCGCAGCAGCCTGGATCGTCAGGGCGGCACCGAGCGCGTTGGCCCGGAAATCGATGTCAAATTCCGCCGTCGTGAGAGACTGCAGCGGCTTTACCGTGATGGTCCCGACCGCGTAGACGAGCCCCTTGATCGGGCCCGCCGAGATGATGTCCGTGATGGTGGATTGCACAGCCCCGGCATCGGTGACATCGAGCTGCCGGGTCGTGACGCCGAGCTCTTGCCCGACCGCCTCGAGCTTGGCGGCGTCGCGGCCGATCAGCACGACGGTCTCGCCGCGCTGGGTCAAGCGCCGCGCGATGGCGCTGCCGATACCGCCGGCGCCGCCGACGATCAAAATGGGTTCCACCAAGGACCTCCTCGTTGCATAGATCTCCCCAGGGTTATGGTCCTGGCGCACTCGAAGGGTAGGGAGACGGCGAAGATGTTGAACCAGGAGGGACGCGTGTTGCGACCGTGGGCTTCGAGCTCTTACCATCGCCAGTGGTTGCTCGGCCAGGCGCATGGGCTGCTCGACGCGTTCGCGCACGACACCATCAATCCGCATGGCGGCTTCTTCGAACTCGATGAGCACGGAGGGCCAATCCGTGATGCGTCCGGTTCGAACACCCGCGCGATCCATGTCACCACGCGAATGATCTACTGTTATTCGGTCGCCCATCTGCTCGGCCACCCCGGGGCCGCAGCCATCGTCGACCACGGCATGGCCTATCTTTGGTCAGCCCATCGCGATGCAGTCGAGGGGGGCTATTTTTGGAGCGTCGACGACAAAGGTCCGGTCGATGCCACCAAACAGGCCTATGGACACGCCTTCGTGCTGCTGGCGGCCGCCAGCGCCAAGACGGTGGGGCACCCCGATGCAGACCGCCTCCTGGCCGACATCACACAGGTGCTGCGGGACAAGTTCTGGGAGCCGCAGCACGGGGCATCGGCGGAGGAATTCTCAGCCGACTGGACGCCGATCGACACCTACCGTGGCCAGAACTCCAACATGCACCTGACCGAAGCCCTCATGGCGGCCCACGAGGCGACGGGTGACGGGCAATATCTCGTTATGGCCGAGTCGATCGCCGATCTTCTGATTCGGCGCATCACAGCCAGACATGCCTGGACTTTGCCCGAACATTTCTCGGAGAACTGGGAGGTCAATCGGGATTATGCGGGATCCGAGATGTTCCGCCCGGCCGGAACGACGCCCGGCCACTGGCTGGAATGGAGCCGCCTCATCCTTCAATTATGGATCGCCGGAGGGCGTCGGCACGAGTGGATGCCCGAGGCCGCATCGGCTTTGTTCCACAATGCGATCAACCAGGGATGGGACCGCACGCGCGGCGGTTTCTTCTACACGCTCGATTTCGATCGTAACCCCCTCGTGACCGACAAGATCTGGTGGCCGGCTTGCGAGGGAATCGCAGCCGCCTCGTTTATCGGGGCCAATGCCGACGATCCCTTCTATGAGACATGGTATCGCGCGATTTGGGATTGGAGCGCCGCCAACCTGATCGATCCGGCGCATGCCGGTTGGCGACCGCAACTCGATGCGGACCTCAAGCCCAAATCGACGCTGTTTACCGGGAAGCCGGACATCTATCACACGCTGCAGGCCTATCTGATCCCGCTGTTTCCGGCGACCGGCGGCCTGCTCGGCGTGATCGGTGCCGCCGAGCAACAGCCCGTCGGGCCGGTTTAAAGCCGAGCCTCCGCGACCGCCACCGCCAAGGTCATGGCCAGCACCATGGTGGCCGACATCGGGCGGAAACCCTGACAGTCGGCCTCGACGATCTCGAACCAGATGCCATCCTCGGGAACGATCGGGCTGAAGGGACTGTCTGTGATCACCACCATGGCGGCACCGCGCGTCGCGATCTGCCGGGCCAGCATCACGGCCGATGAGGCATAGGGCGTGAAGCTGACGGCCAAAGCCGCGTCACGCGGGGTCGCGAAGGAGGCGGTTTCGGCATCGGTGCCCACCGCCGACCCGATCAGGACGTTGCGAATGCCAAGCTTGCCGAGCGCATAGCTCATGTAGGACGTGACCGGAAACGACCGCCGTTGCCCGATCAGATAGATGGTTTCCGCCTTGCTCAACCGATCGACCGCGCGCTCGATGGTGGCGGGGTCGATTTGCGTCCGCACGGCGCGGATCGACCGTTCCGCCGCCTCCGCGAATCCCTCGAACAGGGCGGCAGCGCGCGCCGTTTCCGGCCCGGTCCGGAGCGCCTGCAGACGCTCCTCGTAGCTCGGTACGCGCTCGCGCAAGCGATCGCGGAAAATCGTCTGCAGGTCTGAAAAACCCTGGTAGCCGAGCGCCTGAGCGAAGCGGATCAGGGTGGATGGCTGCACCTGCGCCTGTTCGGCAATGCTGGCGGCCGTGCCGAACGCAACCTCATCCGGATTGGCGAGCGTGAAGGCCGCGACCTGCGCCAGCCGCTTCGGCAGGCCTTTCTTGCGCGACAGCAAGGCATCGCGCAGTCCCTCGAAGCTCCGCGGTGCCGCGGGTCCGATCTCGACAACGTCTTCGTCGGACATGTTCAACCCTCGACGGTGTGACCGGCGCATGGTGCCTTCGCCACCGTTCTGGCCATAAATGGTCCAAATGCAACCCGTCGACGAACGACGATGCGCGCCGGGTTGCAGTTGCCGGCCGCCGCGGTGCGGCGACGTGTCGGAAACTTCACGTGTCACGCCCCCGCAATTTTGCTTTCTTGCAAAGGCAAAGCGTTTATTCCAGATCCACGAACCCGAGCGTCCCTCGTGAGGGACGTTCGCGGGAGATGCCGATGTCGAACTTCTTCGCCGCCCTCAAAGATATCTGGCGGCTCGCCTATCCCTATTTTCTTCGGCGCTCGCCCGGAGAGATCAGGCTATGGGTCATCGGTCCGGTCAAGATGCCCGAGAATGTGATCGGGTTATCGCTCCTCGCGGCAGTGGTGGTGCTGGAGATCGGCTTCTCCTACATGGCGAAGCAATTCAACTCCTGGTACGTCGGCTTCGGCAATTCCATTCAGGAGAAGAACTGGGGCGCCTTTCTCGACAGCTTCAAGATCTTCACGATCCTGGCCATTATCTACATCGTCATTGCGGTCTATAAGAGCTACATCAATCAGGTGCTGCAGATCCGCTGGCGCAAGTCGATGACGGATTTCTTCGTCGACCGCTGGCTGGCGCCCGCGCAGCATTATCGCTTGCGCCTCGTGACCGGCCCGGCCGACAACCCCGACCAGCGTATCGCCGAGGACGTGCATTCCTTCGTCGGTCAGACGATGGTTCTCGGGATCGGCTTTTTCGGCAATACCGTGCGGCTCGGGATCTTCCTGACCGTGTTATGGACATTGTCCGAGCAGTTCCCGATGACCAGCTTCGGCCTCTCGTTCAACATCCCCGGCTATCTGATCTGGCTCGCCGTCCTCTATGCCGCCGCCGGAACGCTGCTGACGCATCTGATCGGGCGGCCGCTGATCCGCTTGAAATATGATCAGGAGCGTTATGAGGCGAACTTCCGCTTCGGGATGGCGCGCATTCGCGAGAATAGCGAGCAAATCGCGCTTTTGGGCGGCGAACCGGCCGAGCGCGCCGAACTGGGCGAGCGCTACGGGTCGATCCTGGCCAATGTCTATGGTGTCATCCAACGCCAGAAGAAGCTGAACTGGTTCACCAGTTTCTTCGGCCAATTCTCGGTGATCTTCCCCTATCTGCTGCTCGGCCCGGCCTTTTTCTTCGGCAAGGCGACCTATGGGATTCTGATGCAGGCGGTGTCGACGTTCAGCAGCGTCCAGGATGGATTGACGTGGTTCGTGGATTCCTATGCCACTTTGGCCGATTATCGAGCCGTCGTGCAGCGTCTTGTCGGTTTCGAAGAAGCCATGCAACTCGCAACTGAAGCGGCCACACAGCCCCCGCATATCGCGCGCCAAGCCGGGAGCGCCGGCGTTCTTTCGGCCGACAATCTCGTCGTTATGCTGCCGACCCAGTCTCCGCTGACAGGCGCCGCCAGCCTCACGCTTGGTCGTGGCGATCGCGTGTTGCTGACGGGCCGCTCCGGCTCGGGTAAGACAACGCTGCTGCGCGCACTGTCCGGTATCTGGCCGTTCGGCCAGGGACGCATCGAGCTTCCACGGGGAGCTTCGGTCTTCGTGCTCCCGCAGCGGACCTATCTGCCGCTCGGCACCCTGCGACAGGCGCTCGTCTATCCGAAAACGCTGCAGGCTTATCCGGATGTGGCCGTACGCGAGGCGTTGCAGGCCGTCGGCCTCGGTAAGCTCGCGACCGAACTCGACGACGCCGGCAACTGGTCGCAGCGCCTCTCCGGCGGCGAACAACAAAGGTTGGGCGTCGCCCGTGTGCTGTTGGAGAAGCCCGACTTTCTTCTCCTCGACGAAGCCACCTCGGCCTTGGACGAGGCCGGAGAGTCTGAGATCTACAAGACCATCGTCGACCATCTTCCGAACGTCGGTCTGATCTCGGTCGGCCATCGCTCGACCTTGGCGGCGTTCCACAACCGTCAGATGGAAATGAAGGTCGTGGGGGACGGGCTGTTCAGCCCCGGTCAGCCGGTCGCCGCGGCGGCTGAGTAGAGTGGGGAGCGCGATGAACCTGCAGGCATCAAAGGCCATGATTCACCGTCTCTAACGCCGGTCTGATGATTGGTCATCATTTAGACGATGTTGAATCGGGTAGTCTTCGCGTATCGATGGTATAAGGCGTAGTCAGCCGCATTTCGCCGCACGAAAGCTGCCGCATCGACTGGATTAATCGCCAGTGAGGCGCGATCTGAGTCTCCAAACAGGGGGGTCGATTGCAAGTCATTGACGTAGTGACTTGGGTCGAAACTAATCCCGAGTGTGGCCAAGTTCGATGCCATCGCGCGATGCTCGAGCACGCAGACCAGATCAAACCGATTGAGTGCATGAAGGGCGGAGCTCAAGTGCTCTGGTCGACCTTTACGCATCGACCGACATCGTGCTGATGCCGAGCTGCTACGAATCCTTTGGCCTGGTGGCTATCGAGGCGATGGCGGCCGGCTCGGTCCCGATCTGCTTTGCGGTGGGCGGGCTAAAAGAGGTGGTCGTGGACGGTCAAAATGGTGTGCTGGTGGCCCCCGGCGACGATGCTGCCTATTGCGATAAGGTGATCGACCTTGCTCGGGACGGCAAACGCCTCAGCCGACTGAGCAGGGGAGCTCGGGCGTCCTTCGAGGAGAAATATACGGTCGAGATCATGGCGCAGATGATCGAAGCCGACCTTCGGACCGCTTACGACAAGGGAGTCAAACGACTTGTCGCTGTCTCCTGACCTTGTCATCAGCGCCTTTTCGCTCTTTCTGGGTGAGAAGGTCGCGAAAGATGATGCGATGGACATCGCTCATCGTCTCGGCTCGAAAGCCGAACTCATTGCTTACCTGATCCTCACGCGAGAGTGCTTCCAGTCGAGCCCGGCATTGATATCGGAGCTCCGGCAGGTTGCCGATGATCAGGCGACGCAATTTACGCGAAAGCCGGATGGGCGTCATCGCCCGCCGCCCGATACCCTCGCGCTCAAGGGAGAGCTGAAATCGATCCTCGACGAGGCTGCGGGCGGCAGGGATCTGTTCCAGCGAGCTGGCGAAGAAGTGCGGCGTTTGGCCATAAAGGGTGAACCCGGCTATCCTTTCGCTATGACAGTCCGGACCCGTTAGGCGTTGCGTAAGGGGCGCGGTTGCATCGGGTTTTTCACCGCCTATAAGGTCGAAAGACCCGCGCCACTGTCAGGTTCAGGATGGAATCCGCATGCCCACCCAAGACAAAGCCATTAAACGCGTCGTGCTCGCCTATTCGGGCGGTCTCGACACGTCGATCATCCTGAAATGGTTGCAGACCACCTATGGCTGCGAGGTCATCACCTTCACGGCCGATCTCGGCCAGGGTGAGGAGCTTGGCCCGGCACGCGACAAGGCCTTGCTGCTCGGCATCAAGCCGGAGCACATCTTCATTGAGGATCTCCGCGAGGAATTCGTGCGCGATTATGTCTTCCCGATGTTCCGGGCCAACGCGCAATACGAGGGACTCTACCTCCTCGGAACGTCCATCGCCCGGCCGCTGATCGCCAAGAAGCAGATCGAAATTGCCCGCAAGCTCGGCGCCGATGCCGTTTCGCACGGATCGACCGGGAAGGGTAACGATCAAGTGCGTTACGAGCTCGCCTATTACGCGCTCGAGCCGGACATCAAGGTCATCGCCCCCTGGCGCGAATGGGATCTGACCTCGCGCAGCGCGTTGCTCGAGTTTGCGGAGAAGAACCAGATTCCGATCGCCAAGGATAAGCGCGGCGATGCCCCGTTCTCAGTCGATGCCAACCTCCTGCATGCCTCGTCCGAGGGGAAGGTGCTGGAGGATCCCGCCGAGGAAGTGCCGGATTACGTCTACAGCCGCACGATATCGCCAGAGGATGCCCCCGATAAGCCGACCTACATCACGATCGACTTCGAGAAGGGTGACCCCGTTGCGATCGATGGCGAGGCGCTGTCGCCCGCGACATTGCTGGCCAAGCTCAACGACCTCGCGCGCCTGAACGGCATCGGCCGGCTCGATCTCGTCGAGAATCGATTTGTGGGGATGAAATCGCGCGGCATGTACGAGACGCCAGGCGGCACCATTCTGGCGGTCGCGCATCGCGGCATCGAATCGATCACGCTCGATCGTGGCGCGGCCCATCTCAAAGACGAGTTGATGCCGAAATATGCCGAGCTCATCTACAACGGCTTCTGGTTCTCGCCCGAGCGCGAGATGCTGCAGGCCTTGATCGACAAGAGCCAGACCCACGTGTCGGGCCAGGTCCGCATCAAGCTCTACAAGGGCAACACCATTCTGGTTGGCCGCTCGTCGCCCAACTCGCTCTACGATCAGGATCTCGTGACCTTCGAGGAGGGCGCAGTGGCCTATGACCATCGCGACGCGGCTGGCTTCATCAAGTTGAATGCGCTGCGGCTTCGCACGCTGGCCAAGCGCGACCGCAAGCTGCGCGGCTGAACTATCTAAAATTCCGATCATGGATCGCGAAATTTTGGTGATTTTGACGATGGTCCGATTGCGCTATCGAGAGGCGTCTTCACGAGGGCTCGCCCCTCGGTTGTGCATTGGAGAAGTCCTGTGATGTTTCGTACCGTATCCGCCCTGAGCCTTGTGGCTCTGCTCAGCGTCCCGGCTTTGGCGCAGACCAAAGTTGAGCCCGCCAAGGTCGAGGCCGGCAAATACAATGTCGATCCGAACCACACGCAGGTTCTGTTCGGCGTCAACCACATGGGTTTCACCACCTATTATGGCTCGTTCACCGACGCGGCCGGCACCCTCGATCTCGACCCGGCGAAGCCCGACGCCAGCAAGCTGGACGTGACGATCAAGACCGCGAGCGTCTCGGTCCCGAGCCCCAAGCTGCTGGACGAGTTGAAGGGTGACCAGTGGCTGGACGCCACCAAGTTCCCGGACACGAGCTTCAAATCCACGAAGGTGACGAAGACCGGCGCCACCACCGCCAACGTGACCGGCGACCTGACGCTGCATGGCGTGACGAAGCCGGTGACGCTCGCCGTGACCTACGTCAACGCTGGCACGAACCCGCTGAGCAAGAGCTACACGGCCGGCTTCGAAGCGAAGGGCAAGATCAAGCGCAGCGACTTTGGTGTGAAGACCTACGTGCCGCTCATCGGCGACGACGTCGATCTGATCATCAGCGGCTCGTTCGAACACGCCAAGTAAACCGATACGCGACATGAAGGGGATCGGCAAAGACGATCCCCTTTTTTCTTCACAGCAACGGGCGAGCCAGCCATGAGTGCATCCGTCGAGCGTGGCCAACGTTATACGAGCGTGGCTATCGCGCTGCATTGGCTCATCGGTTTGGCGATCCTCGCCATGGTGGTGATGGGCCTGCTGATGGTTCATGGCTCGCTGGCACCCGCCGATAAGTTTCGGCTCTATCAACTCCATAAGTCGGTCGGTCTCACCATTCTGATATTAGCTGTGCTGCGCCTCGTCTGGCGGTTCAGCCATCGGCCCCCAACCTTGCCGGCTGACATGCCGGCCTGGGAGCGGGGAGCCGCTGAAGGCACCCATGTGGTGCTCTATGCCTTCATGATCGGATTGCCCCTGGTCGGCTGGGCGCTCGTTTCCGCATCGCCGTTCAACCTTCCGACCGTCCTCTACGGGGTGCTGCCCTGGCCGCATCTTAGCTTTTTGTCGAGCCTTCCGGCCGCCAGCAAGAAGTCCGTCGGGGCTGTGCTGGAAATGGTCCATGCCTACGGGGCTTACGTTCTGATCGCTTTCGTGGCCCTCCACGCGGGTGCGGCCTTGCGGCACTACTTCATCGAGCAGGATACGATTTTGCAGCGCATGATCCCGGGGCTGCCCCGGTTCGGTGCGCGATCGACCACGAGGCCATGACATGATGCTCCGCATGCTTTCGACTGCCGTCGCAATCGCGTTGTTGTCCGCAACCGCTGCCTCGGCCGCGACCTGGACGGTCGATCCGGCCAAAAGCAAGGTCACGTTTTCTGGGACCCAGACGGGCGAGCCTTTCTCTGGGACCTTCAAGAGCTTCAAGGCGACGATCGACTTCGATCCCGCCAAGCCGGAGGCAGCTCACGCTCTGGTCACGATCGACATGGCTAGCGCCAAAACGGGCGATCAGCAGCGGGACGAAGCGCTGCCTGGCGCCGACTGGTTCGATGTGACGACCTTTCCGCAAGCCACCTTCGAGGCCACGGGCTTCAAGCCCAAGGGCGGCGACGCCTATGAGGCGGACGGCACCCTGACGATCCGTCGGATCAGCAAGCCGGTGGTGCTGCCTTTCACCTTGTCGATCAGCGGCAATACGGCTCACGCGGTCGGTAAGGCCCAGGTGATCCGCACCGCCTTTGGTGTGGGGCAGGGCGCTTGGACGACGGCCGATTACGTCGCCTTCGAGGTGAGTGTCGATGTCGACCTCTCGGCGACCAGCCAGCCCTGATCCGAGCTCTCGACGGCGGCGGGCAAGAGTTCGCCTCGCATTGACTTATCGCACGGTAACGCGCATATCAGTCGCGGGTCAGAAGACGTGCCTGGCGCACGAAGCCGCGTGAACGGAGTTCCATAACTCCGCGCTTGATGACCGAAGCACCCTGACGACTGCCCGGCTCACGCAAGGGCAAGTGCACGGATCGCAGCTTTTGCTTGGCTGCGTGTCCGATCGGCGTCATCGCTGCGTCCTGAACTCCACGAAAGAACCCCATATCTTGACGACTTTTACCGACCTCGGCCTTCCGGCGCCGATCTTGAAGGCGCTTGCGGCCGAAGGCTACGAGAACCCGACCCCTATCCAAGAACAATCCATCCCGCATTTGCTGGCCGGCTCCGATCTTCTCGGTGTCGCTCAAACCGGCACCGGTAAAACCGCAGCCTTCGCGCTGCCGATGCTGACGCATCTCAACAAGATCAACCGCCAGGCCGGCCCGCGCGCTTGCCGCGCCCTCGTGCTCGCCCCGACCCGCGAGCTCGCCAGCCAGATCCAGGCGAGCTTCGCGACCTATGGCAAGTTCCTCCGCATCACCTCGACCGTGGTGTTCGGTGGCGTGCCGATCGGCAAGCAGATCCGCGCCGTCGCCAATGGCATCGATGTCGTCGTCGCGACGCCCGGCCGCCTGCTCGACCTCATGGATCAGCGCGCTTTGACGCTCAGCGAGGTCGAACTCTTCGTCTTGGACGAAGCCGATCGCATGCTCGACATGGGCTTCGTGCGCGACATCAAGCGCATTCTGACCAAGCTGCCGGCTCGTCGCCAGACCCTGTTCTTCTCGGCCACCATGCCGAAGGAGATCGCCGATCTCGCCTCCTCGATGCTGACCAAGCCGGTTCAGGTCGCGGTGACGCCGGTTGCCTCTACGGTCGATCGCATCGCCCAGCACATCATCTTCTGCCCCACGCGGCAGAAACAGGCCGTGTTGCACAAGCTGCTCGAAGACTCGAAGATCGAGCGCGCGGTCGTCTTCTCCCGCACCAAGCATGGAGCCGATCGGATCGCCAAGCATCTCGCGGCAGCCGGTATTCCGGCCGATGCGATCCATGGGAATAAATCGCAAGGCCAGCGTGAGCGGGCCATGGCGGCGTTTCGGTCCGGCAAGTCGCGCCTGCTGATCGCGACCGACATCGCGGCACGCGGCATCGATGTCGACGGCGTGACGCATGTGATCAACTTCGACCTGCCCAACATTGCCGAAAGCTACGTCCACCGCATCGGCCGTACGGCGCGTGCCGGTGCCGATGGCGAGGCCATCTCGATGGTGGCGGACGACGAGCGCAGCTACCTGCGTGATATCGAACGGCTCATCCGTCGCCGCATCGACATCATGCCGCTGCCCGAAGGTCTGACCGTGCTTCCCGCACTCGTCGAAGCCGAGCGTCAGGAATCACCGCGCGGCCAGCGGCCGCCGCGCCGCTCGGGCGCCCCGGCCGGCGCCCATGCCAACCATGGTGGCGGACGTCGCCCCGACGATCGTCGTGCCGTCGAAGGTGCCGGAGCGGCCGCCCCGCGTCCGTCGCGCGCTCCCGGCAATGGGCCGGCGCGTGATGGCGCCCAGCGGACGCGCTTTCAGGGTCGCTGATCGCGGTCTCGATGTCCGGTCCGTGTCGATCACGGCCCGGGCCACGGAGCAGTCAACGGACCGGCATAAAAAATGGCGGTGAGGCCTTGCCTCACGCCGTCGGCCCGCCATACCATCGGCCATGGTCGAGACTGTGGTCACCATCAGAGGCGCTCGAACCGGCGATGCCTTCGACATCGCCGAGGTTCATGATGCGGCTTGGCGGGACGCCTACCGGGGTATTATCCCTGGGCGGGAACTCGAAAAAATGATTGCGCGGCGCGGCCCCAAATGGTGGCACACGGCGATCGTTCGAGGCACCCGGCTCACCGTTCTCGACTTTGACGAATCGATTGCCGGTTATGCGAGCTACGGCCGCAACCGTGTGCCGTCGATGCCCTATGGCGGCGAATTATTCGAGCTTTACTTGGCGCCGGAATTTCAAGGGCTCGGCTTCGGCCGTCGTCTGTTCGACGCCGCGCGGCGGGACCTTGCCAATCATGGCTATACATCGACGCTCGTTTGGGCGCTGTCCGACAACGAACGCGCATTGTCGTTCTATCGGCATCTCGGCGGTCAAGTCATTCGCGAGGCCGAGGAGCGGTTTGGCAGCGAAGTTCGGGGCCGTGTCGCGTTTGGCTTCAAGTGAAGCGGCACGGTTTGGAACGCTCCAGCTAAATGGCGGCTCGCCGGACGAGGTGGTCTATTAACTGACGCCGTCTACGGTTATGGTCCCTTCGGGCAGTGCCCGTCTGTTAGGCGTTTTCGGAGCGTGACGATGAAACTCGAAGCCGTATCGATCGGCAAGAATCCACCCGATGAAGTGAATGTCATCATCGAGGTGCCGATTGGCGGCGAGCCCATCAAATACGAGATGGACAAGGAAGCCGGCGCTCTCGTGGTCGATCGCTTCCTCTACACCGCCATGCGGTATCCGGGGAATTATGGGTTCATTCCGCATACACTGTCGGATGATGGCGATCCATGTGACGTGATCGTGGCCAATACGCGGGCGATCATTCCAGGCGCCGTGATGGCGTGCCGCGTCGTCGGTGCGCTCATCATGGAGGACGAGGGCGGCGGCGACGAGAAGATCATCGCGGTTCCGGCCAATAAGCTGACGCGGCGCTACGAGAAAGTGCTGAACTACACCGACTTGCCAGCGATCACGCTCGAGCAGATCGAGCATTTCTTTCAGCACTATAAGGATCTCGAACCCAACAAATGGGTCAAGATCGTCCGGTGGTGCGACGCCGCCGAGGCGCGTGAGTTGATCCTTCAGGGGATCGAGCGCGCCAAGGCCGCGAAAGCCGCCAAGGGCTGACGCGGGGACTTTATACCCATCGCGATCCGAGAGGCTGGCGAAAGCCGGCCTTTTTCATTGTGTCAGCATCTCGCGAACCTTGGTGGCGAGATCGTTGATCGCGAATGGCTTGGTGATCATCTGCATTGATGTGTCGGGCGCGCCATGCCCGAAGGCGGCATTCTCCGCATAACCCGTGATGAACAACACCTTCAGACCCGGCCGGCTCGCGCGTGCCATTTCGGCCAATTGACGCCCATTCAGGCCGGGAAGGCCAACGTCCGTCACGACGAGATCGACCCGTGCCCGACCCTGCAGGATCGAGAGACCGCCCATGCCGTCCGGGGCTTCGAGGGTCTGGTACCCGAGTTCGCGGAGCACATCGAGCACGAGCGCGCGCACAACGGCATCGTCCTCGACCACGAGAACCGTTTCGCCATCCGCCGTCGCCGGAAGAGAGGTGGGTGACGCGAGATCGTTCGGTTGGCTCGCTCCGGCGAAGCGAGGCACCATCAGCGTGAAGGTCGTGCCGAGGCCAAGCGCCGACTCGACCCTGACGTGACCTTCGGATTGGCGCGCGAAACCATAGATCATCGAGAGGCCAAGCCCGGTTCCCTGGCCGATCGGCTTGGTGGTGAAAAACGGCTCGAAGATGCGAGCCATCACGTCCGGCTCCATGCCCATGCCGGTATCGCTGACCTGCAACGTCACATATTGCCCGGGCCGTCGATCGGGATCGATCAGGGCTTCAGCCTCGTCGATCTCGATATTGTTGGTCTCGATCGTCAACATACCGCCATCAGGCATCGCATCGCGCGCATTGATCACAAGGTTCAAAAGCGCATTTTCGAGCTGATGCGGATCGCACAACGTGGTCCAGAGATCCGGCGACAGGCGCAGGCTGATATCAATCGCTTCGCCGAGCGTGCGTTGGAAGAGATCCTCCATCGAGGCCACAAGTGCGTTGGCGTCGACGGGCTTGGCGTCCAGCGGCTGGCGGCGCGCAAAGGCGAGCAAGCGATGCGTGAGCGCGGCCGCGCGTTGAGCCGACGTTCCCGCTGCCGTCATGTAGCGATCGAGTTCCCCGATCCTGCCCTGGGCAATGCGTTTTCGCATCAGGTCCAGGCTGCCCGTGATGCCGGTCAGCAGATTGTTGAAGTCATGCGCGATGCCGCCGGTGAGTTGCCCAACCGCCTCCATCTTCTGAGATTGGCGGAGCGCGTCCTCGGCACGCTGTCGGTCGGCCATTTCGGCCACCAATCGTGCATTGGCGAGGCTGAGTTCCTGCGTGCGGGACGCGACCTGCCGCTCGAGATCCTCGCCGAATCGGACTTGCGCCTCGCGCGCACGAATCTGATCGTCGACGTCGGTATTGGTCCCGAACCAGCGGAGGATCGTGCCATTCTCCTCGCGGATCGGCATCGCGCGCGAGAGGAACCAGCGGTACGAGCCATCGCGGCCGCGCAGCAGAAAGGTGTCCTCCCAGGGTGTGCCGTCGCGGAAACAGGCGTGGAGCCGATGTGCCACATCGTCGACCATGTCGGGATGATGGGCAATGCGCCAGCCTTGACCGCGCACCTCGTCGAGCGTCGTGCCGGTATAGTCAAACCAGCGCTCGTTATACCAAAAGATGTTGCCGTCCGGTGCGGCCATCCAGGCCAGCTGCGGAATGGTTTCGGCCATCGAGCGAAATCGCTGCTCGTCTTCACGTAAGGCTGCTTCCAGGCGCTTGCGGTCGGTGATGTCGCCGATCGTCCCGATGATGCGGCTGCAGCGCCCGTCAGTGAAGAAGGCCTGAGCCGACACTTCGATCCAGCGATCGTCGCTGCCGTCGGGTCGCTGAATTTCGAACTCATGCGCTTGATCGGCAAGCCGTCCATCCGCCAACGCGTTTTGAACGATCATGCGGAGATTGGTGCGTCCGGCCGGCGTCAGATGGCCCATCAAGCGTTCGATGCTCATCGTGACATCGGCGCCGAGGCCGAAAATCGCGCGACATCGATCATCCCAGGTGATGACGTCGATCGCGGGCTCGTAATCCCACAAGCCGAGGCCAGCCGCGCGGACCGCGAGTTTCGCATTGGTTTCGGCGGTGCGGAGCGATGTCTCGATCCGCTTGCGCTCCGTTATATCGACGACAGCACCTGGAAAACGGCTCGGACGACCGTCCGGCCCGTTGTAACAATGGCCGCGCGCCGCGAGCCAGCGAATGGACCCGTCCGCGAGTTGAACGCGATGCTCGATCGCGTAATCGCTGCCTTCGGCGAGCGCCTTGCGGACCGCTATGCCGATCCAGACGCGATCGTCGGGAAAGATGCCGGGGGCGTAATCGGCCACGGGAAGGCCGGCGGCCGCTGCGGCGGGATCAACCGAAAACAGGCGGGCGAAGCGCGGATCGGCATAGCAGAGATCATTGGCCACATCCCAATCCCAGATGCCAATCGTCTCCGAAGCGTGAAGCGCCAGCTGCAGCCGCTCTTCGCTTTGACGCATGTTCCGCAAGGCCCGCGCTTCGTCGACCTGGGCAAACCCCGTCGAGAGATGGCCGACCAGGATTTGTGCCACCAAAACGTCACGCGGCCCGAAGGCCTGGGGCGTCGTCGCCGTCGCCTCGAAGACACCGACGAACACGCCATGTCTCGAGATCGGCACTGCGATGATCGAGCGGATGCCGTACCGGTGACAGAGATCATGGTCGACGCGATCGTCGCATTCCGTATCGTCGCTGATGAGGGGCCGCCCGAGCTCAAGGCTTGCTCCCGAAAGGCTTCGATCGAGCGGAAGCCGCAGCCCGACCGCGCCGAAAGCCGGATCGGCGACAGCGCGATAGACGCAATGCTCGTCCTCGATCATTTGGACGGCGGCTCCCATCGCCTGCGGCATGACCTTTCGGGCACCATGGGCGACAGCCGCCACGATTGCGTCGAGGTCGCCTGCACCCGCTTCTATCGCGCGGAGAACCTCGGCGAGCGCTTCGTGTCGCCGCAGCTCGGCTCGGTTCGCCTCATCGGCATGGTGGCGCGCCGAGCGATCCTGCGCCGCCATCACGGCCCCGACCACGAGCCCGTCGACCAGGATCGGCGTATTCGAGCAACTCAGATAGGCTGGTGTGCCGTCGCGCCTCGCGAAGGTCGCTTCGACGTCGCGAGCGACTTTGCCGGTCTGCAGGACCTCGCGGAGCGCCTTTGTGTCGGCCTCATCCGCGTCAGGCGACAAGCACAGCGTGTCGTAGAGCGACCGGCCGTGGAGATCGGCCGCCGACCAGCCGAGCAGCCGTTCCGCAGCCGGATTGACGAAGACGATATGATGGGAAGCGTCGACCTGAATGATCGCGGTATCGATCGTGTCGGTGATGGTACGCAGAACATTGCCATGCGCCGAAATTTGCATTTCGGAGGATTTCAGCCCGGTTTCGTCCTTCAGGATCTTGAGGTAGCCGGTGATTTCGCCGCTGATGGTTTTTAGCGGCATCATCCGACCATCGGCCCAAAATCGAGATCCGTCGGAGCGCAGGTGCCATCGCAGGTCCATCGCATGGCCCGCCTCAATGGCGGTGCTCATCTCGCGTTCGGGGACGCCGGCCTCTCGATCTTCCGGCGTAAAGATGATCCGAATGTCCTGACCGACGATCTGCTCCTGAGACCAGCCGAGAACCCGCCGTGCCCCGACGTTCCATTCGACGATCCGCCCCTCGAGGCTTGCGGCGATGATGGCATAGTCGGTCGCGCTTTCGAGGATAGCCCGGTAAAGCAGCGTCTGGTCGAATGTCGTCGCGGTTTCGCCGGACGGAGTCACGCCTGAGTTGTCGGCCGCCGCGAGGGCGACGCGAATGGTTTTGAGATCTTGAAGAAGCTCCCGCTCGCGGCGTAGAAGATCCTCGATATCGCTCGGCTGCAACGGCTTCTCCGCTCCTCAACCCCATTCACGATTGCAGTGGGATAGGACGACCCCTGGTACAGCAACGCGGCACCAAGGATAACCATCAATCCAACGGAGCCGCCTTCGTTGCGGAAGTTCCTGCGAATAGCTGAGGCATGCCTGCTTTCGCCAAAGAGGAAGCCGTTTGGCAGAAGGCGACGATCATGACGCCGAACGCTCGCGTTCGTCGTCGGCCTGCTGGTTCCAGATGCCAGGACTGGCGACAGCCAACATCCTGCCACGATGCCCTGCGATAGGCCTCGTCGATGACGCTGGTTTCAAACCTGCTCATCCGCCAATCGTCAATGCAAATTGGCGGTCGGTTGGAATTCGGTGATCCCCTGCGGTACGGAAAGCACATTTTTCCGACACCGCCCCAGTGAGGAGCGTTCCGTGAGATTGCTAGTCGGCTCTGCCTTTTTGGGACTTGTGTTGATGAGCAGCCATGCTGTCGCGCAACCCGCATCGCTCGATCCCGTCGGGACGTGGCTGACCGAAGATGGCCGCGCCAAGATCAGGCTGGAGAAGTGCGGCGCGGATAATTCCGGGCTTTGCGGTTACGTGGCCTGGATGAAGGACCCGCTGAATGACAAGGGCCAGCCTCGGACCGATATCAAAAACCCCGATCCGGCGAAGCGGAGCCGACCGAGCCTCGGCTTGCAGATCATTCAGGACCTTAAGCCCGAGGATAAGACGCATTTTGCGGGTGAGATCTACAATGCCGATGACGGTAAAAAATATGAGGTGACGTTGGCGATCGATAAGCCCGCCGAACTCGAAGTGAGAGGGTGCTTGCTGCACTTTCTGTGCGGTTCGCAAACCTGGGCGCGCGTTTCCGATTTGGCGATGAACACGAAGATGGTCGCGACCAAGGTCGCCAAACCTGCAACCGGCATGGCCGCGCATCCTCACGACGCTCAATAAAGCGCTGAGGCCGACCGACATCAGACCGCTTCTGCAGCGGCCTGATGTGATGTGTGAAAGGTTCGGCTTGCGGTGTCGCTATCGGTGATGCGACACACGAGGGCATGAAGACAACTCGCAAATTTTACCGCCCGCGCCCGCTGCTTCGCCGATGGCTCGGCCCGTTTGCATGGCGCCCGCGCCTGACGAGTGGAATCGTGGCCGGTTTGGCGACGTTTCTGGCGCTCACGCTCCTCGCGCCGGGGCTTCAAGCGAGTTCTGCCGCCGTGGTGTCCTGGGACGTCACCTGCGTTTGGTTCGTCGTCCTCATCATGTTGAACTGGCGCAAGCAACAGGGCGAGGACATTCAGGCCTATGTGGCCGAACAAGACGAAGGAAAGGGCCTGATTCTCGGGGTCGTGTTGATTGCAGCAGCCGCAAGCTTGGCGGCCGTCGGCATCGAATTATCGTTGGCCAAAAATGCGGCCGGTTTGGAAAAGGGCCTTCGCATCGGGGCCGCGATCGCCACGGTGGCGCTGTCCTGGTTCACGGTCCAGGTCGTCTTCGCGCTTCATTACGCGCACGAATATTACGCCCCGGACGAAAGCACGCCCCAAGAAGACGACGTGATCGGCGGCCTCAAATTTCCTGGCGATCAGGACCCCGATTATTGGGATTTCCTGCATTTTGCTGTCGTGATCGGCGTGGCATGCCAGACCGCCGACATCGAATTCACATCGAAGCCGCTGCGGCGCATCGGCACCGTACACGGCTTGATCGCCTTTACGTTCAACACCGTTGTGCTGGCTCTGACCATCAATCTGACGGCCAGCCTTTTTTGAAACGGCAGTCGTCGCCTTAATGCGCGTCGCCGCCGCCCTTGCGGGCCGGCCTCTGCATCAGCGGCGTGACGAAGACCAACACCACGAAAAGCACCGTCAGGGCGAGGAAGACGTCCGCCAGAGACATGACGAGCGCCTCCCGCCGCACCATGCGGGCGAGTTGCTTGGTGGCCGACATCGCCGCATCCGATCCCATCGACGCAAAGGCGCCGGTCAGATTGGTCATCATCTCCTCGGCCTGCACATGTCCCCAGGCGACGCTTTCATGCAGCCGCTGCAAGTGCAGATCCCAGCGGTTGTTGATCATCGTGTTGATCATGGCGAGCCCGACGGCGCCGCCAAGGTTACGCGTGAGATTGAACAGGCCGGATGCGTTCTTGAGCTTGCTGGGCGGCACCGTTCCGAGCGCCACATTGTTGATCGGCACCATGGCGGTCATCAATGAAAAGCCGCGCAGCATCTGCGGCACCAACAATTCCCAGAAATCCCAATCTTTCGTGATCAGTGAGGCTTGCCAGGTGCCGATCGCGAAGCCTATGAAGCCGACCCCGATCATGATGCGCGGGTCGATCTTGCCCATGAGACGGCCGACGATCGGCGCCGCGACGAACATGCAAAGACCGGAGACGAACATGGTTTCGCCGATCTGCAGCGAGGAATAGCCGCGCACGTTGGCGAGGTAGACCGGGTAGATGTACGTGAGGCCATAGAGGCCGATGCCCATCACGAACGAGAAAATCGAGCCCATCGCGAGGTTTCGGTTGGAAAAAACGGTGAGATCGACGATGGGCTGAGGGGCCGTGAACGCCCGCCAGAAGAAGATGATGCAGCCCACAATCGAGGCGGCGGCGCTCCAGACGATGACGTTCTCGTCGAACCAGTTTTTCTGCGGTCCCTCTTCCAGCACATATTCCATCGCGCCGAGGAACACCGCCATGCCGAACAAACCCGTCCAATCGAACTTCTGCAGAAGCGACGTATCGGGCTTGTCGAAATCGATCAGGAAATAGGTCGCGATCGTGACGATGATGCCGGGCACCACATTGACCAAGAACAGCCAGTGCCAGGAGAAGAGATCCGTTAGGTAGCCGCCGACCGTGGGCCCGATCGTGGGGGCGAGCGTTGCCACCAACCCGATCAGCGGCGCGATGATCGGCTGCTTTTCCTTCGGGAAGATCATGTAGGACGACGCGAAGACGGTCGGGATCATGGCTCCGCCGATGAAGCCTTGCAGGGCGCGCCACACGATCATCTGATTGATGTCCGTCGCGGTCGAGCACATGAAGCTCATCAGCGTGAAGCCGGCGCACGAAAAGGCAAACAGATAGCGGGTCGAGAAGGCGCGCGACAAAATCCCGGACAGCGGGATCATGATGACTTCGGCGATGAGATAGCTGGTCTGGACCCAGGCAACCTCTTCCGAACTGGCCGAAAGGCCGGCTTGGATTTCGGCGAGCGAAGCCGAGACGATCTGAATGTCCAGGATCGCCATGAACATGCCGAACACCATGAAGATGAAGGTGATCAGCTTGCGTGTGTCGAGCCCCGGGGCCGCCGCGGCGGGCGTGGGCGTCAGCGCTGCAACGGGGCGCGCCGCGATGCTGACAGTCGACATCGGATCAATCCGCCTTGCTGGTGTGCTGACGCACAGCCGACGCGACAGCGTCGAGGCCGAGAGCCGTCATCAGCGAGGGCTGCGGCTCATTTTCGTCGCGGGTATGAACTTCAACCTCCACCGACAGCCCCGGCCGCAGCAGACGCTCATCGGCGACGGCGGTCGGGATCTTGATCCGCACCGGAATGCGCTGCACGATCTTGGTGAAATTGCCGGTCGCGTTCTCGGGGGGAAGCATCGAAAATTCCGCCCCAGAGGCCGGTGCGACGCTCTCAACCTCACCCTCGATGGTGCGGCTCGAGAACGCATCCGGCTTGATCGTCACCTTCTGTCCGGGCTTCAGCCGATCGAGCTGAGTCTCTTTGAAATTGGCTTCCACATAGGCGCTGTCGAGCGGCACCAAGGCCAGCAACCGCGTGCCGGTCTGCACATATTGGCCAGGCTGAACGGCCTTGTTGCCGATGATGCCATCAAACGGAGCCTTGATGATCGTGAAATCGAGGTCGCGCTGCGCCCGGGCCAGCGTGGTGCCGAGCTCCGCCCGCACTTTCTGAGCCTCGAGCTTCTGGGCCTGCAACACGCCGACGTTCGCCTCAGCCGACGAGAGGGCTGCGACGGCGCTCGCCACCGCCGCCGCACTGCGATCGCGGTCGGTCAAGGCTTGATCGAGCCGCTGCTGCGTCCCGTAGCTGCTCTGCATCAGGCTGTTGGCGCGCTGATATTCGGTCACGGTCCGCTGCGCTTCGGCTTTGGCCGAGAGAAGCTGCGCCTTGGCCTGATCGATCATGGCGTTTTGCGCCGAGACCTGTTGGCCGATGCGAGCGATGGTCGCATCCTGCGTGTCGATGCGGGTTTGCGCGCTATCGACTGCGATCTTGTAGTCCCCATCATCGATCGTGGCGAGGACCTGGCCCTTCGTCACGTGAACGTTGTCGACGATCGGCACGGTGGTCACGTAGCCGCCCACCTTCGCGGCGATGATCGACATGTCGGCTTTGACATAGGCATCATCCGTCGACACGAGGAAGCGCCCTTCGACAAACCACTTATAGCCTTCGTAGCCGCCGCCGGCGACGGCCGCCAGCAGCACCAGCGGCAGCACGACACGGCGTCGCTTCTTCTTGGGTGGAAGGACCTGACCCGTCATCGCGACAGCGCTTGGCGCCTGGGTCGCATTTTGCACCACGACTTCGCCGCCCATCGGCATGGTCTGTGCAGCGCCCACCTCAGCCGAGGTTTCGGTAGTAGGATGTTCCGGCATGCCGTGCTCCAACACATAAGATCGAACAGCACGGATTGACTGAACCGTTCGGTCATTTGCATTGACATAGCGGGTCTCCGTTCGTAGATCAAGACTGACTGAACCGTTCGGTCAAACAATTTGGAGCCGACGTGAGCCTCGTATCACCACCGCAGCGATCGTCCGACGACGGGCCCAAGGGGCGTGACGAAGGCGCAAAACGCCGTCAGATCGTCGACGGCGCGCGCGAGGTGTTCCTGCAGGACGGTTTCGACGCGGCCAGTATGAACGAGATCGCGCGACGGGCCGGCGTGTCGAAGGGCACGCTCTACGTCTATTTCGACAGTAAGGAAGCCTTGTTCGAAGCGTTGATCCGCGAGGACAAGCGCGAGCAGGCCGAGCAGATGTGCCGTTTCGATCATCGCGACGCCGATGTCGCGACCACGTTGCAGGCTTTTGGTGAACGGTTGCTGGAACGCATGTTGCGTCCGAGTTCCGTGGCGCATCTTCGGATCGTCGCTAGCGTCGCGGCCAAATTTCCGAGTATTGGACGCGCGTTCTACGAGGCCGGGCCAGAAATCGGTGAGACACGCCTCGGCGACTATCTGCGGGCGCAGGTCGATAAAGGCGTGATCTCGATCGACAATCCGGTGCTCGCAGGCGGCTTTTTCGGCGACATGTGCAAACATTTGCTCCTGCCGGTTCTGCTTTGCGTTCAGGAGACGCCGACAAGCGAGGACATCGCGCGGCATGTCACGGCCGTGGTGGCGGTGTTCATGCGGGCTTTCCCACTCACCGATGCGAAGCCCTAAGCGTCGGCGCTATCGCAAAAGCCTGCTCGGTCCATGTGAAGTGCTGACCGTCAGCGCCGCCGCAAGACCATCGGCATCCCGCCTTTCGGCCGCAGTGAGATGCGCTGGATCGGCATAACCTCGTGCCCTCTGGCGAGGTCCAGCCGGAACGACCGGATGATGGTGGCCAGCATGGTCACGGCCTCCTGTAAGGCAAAGGATGCGCCGATACAGACGCGCGGCCCAGCCCCGAAGGGCAAGTAGGCGAAGCGGTCGATTGTGCCTCGCGCCTCGGGCAAAAAACGCTCCGGCCGAAAATTGTCTGGCTGCTCCCACAGCAGTTTGTGCCGGTGTAGCACCCAGGGCGAGATGATGATCCCGGTTCCCGCCTTGATGCGGATATCGCCGATCTGATCGAAGTCTCGCGCTTCCCGGCTGATTGTGGCCGCAGGCGGGTAGAGCCTGAGGGCTTCGTCGAGCACGGCCCGCGTCTGCAATAATTGATCGAGCACGCCTGGTGCCACGATGCCGTCCGGCAACAAGGCATCGACCTCCTCCTCGACACGACGACGCGCGTCGGGCGCCTGCGACAGCAGATACAAGGCCCAGGTCAACGCGTTGGATGTTGTTTCATGGCCTGCCGCAATGAAGGTCATGACGTTGGCCCTCACCTCGAGTTCACTGAGGCCCGCGCCGGTCTCAGGGTCGGCAGCTTCGAGCAACAAGGTCAACAGGTCCCGTGGCGCGGAGGCGGGATCGGCCGTGATCTGCGCCTGCCGCCGCACGACCATCGCGTCGATCGCATCCTCGAAAAAGGTCAGGGTCGGGCGGGACTGCCATTTGCCAACCCGGGGCACCCACTCTGGCGCATCGAGCACGTCGAGCGGGTCGAGCTTGCCGATCACGTCGAGGTAGCTGGTGACCGCCGTCGCGAATTCATCGGTGGTCCGCGTCAAGCCGTCCGAAAAGATCGTCCGCGCCAGAATGCGAAGCGTGCCGCGCGCCATCTCATTGGCCACATCCACAGTGCGGCCATCACGCTGCCGGCGCCACCGATCAACGAGATTATGCGCAACGTCGGCCATCGTGACCTGAAATTCAGCGACGTTGCGCGGCGAGAATAAAGGCGCCATAGCGCGCCTTTGGCTGCGCCAAAGGTCGCCCTCGGCGAGCAGAAGGCCTTTGCCAAGCCCTTGGGACAGCATGCGCTGCTGCAGGTCGCCCTTCCAGTAATTCGCCGCATTATCGACCAACACATGCCGGATCAGGGCGGGATCGCTGAACACCATCACGCGGCCGAGGAGCCCGGTTCCGCCCACGACTTTCTCGGTGAAATGCCGTTTGGTCCAGGTCGTCATCGGATTGTCGCGCAAGGCACGGAGCAGCTCGAGCGGTCCGAGAGGCTGGTCGAGCGGCACAGGACCCGGCGCCCGTGGAGCGGGACGGCCCTGCCGTGTCTGGAGCGCGATGTCGGATTGCACAGACGTAAAGGTCAAGGCCGGGCCCCCGTCGAAAACTCGATCAACTGTGTAGATAGGGCTCACGGCTGACTTTGCGCCTCGGTCGCTCGAGGCGTTTCCGCACAGCGTGCCGCCGAACACGGTTGCGGCCAAGGAATGGTTCGGCTATGGCTCAAACATTAGTCGTCGGGGTGCCTGGGCGTGAGCCAGGCTGAGACTTCTCGCAAGCCGAGAAAAACCCGTTGAACCTGAACCGGGTCATGCCGGCGGAGGGAACGCGAATGTCGAGGGCACCCCTCTCGAATCTTGTCACTCGTCCACGAATGCTGCCCCGTTTTGTCCCGGCCATAGCCGCGGGGCGGACGGCACGCGCCGCTGTGCCGATTGCCGGCATCGTTACGGGTTGCGGTGTGCTGTTGGCCTGGGAGCTCGCGGTTCGGCTCTTCGCCGTTCCGGCTTTTCTGCTGCCCGCGCCAAGCCGCATCGCCGTGACGCTGGCGACGCGCTGGTCCATCATCCTACCCGAGGCTCTCGTCACCTTCGGCGAAATGATCGGCGGTCTGCTGATCGGCTCCGTCTTCGGGATCGCGGCGGCACTGCTGATGGCGGGATCGCCACGCCTTGAGCGCGCCGTCGGGCCGCTGCTGGTCGTTTCGCAAGCCCTGCCGGTGTTTGCCATCGCGCCGCTGCTGGTGGTCTGGCTTGGTTTCGGCCTCGCCTCGAAACTGGCCATGGCGGCGCTCATCATCTTCTTCCCGGTGACCACGACCTTTTTCGAGGGGCTGCGCCGAACCGATACCGGTTTGCTCGATCTCGGGCGGCTCAATCGCGCTGGCCGACTGCAAATTTTGCTGCTGATCCGCGTGCCCTCCGCACTTCCCGCGCTCGCCTCCGGTCTTCGGGTCGCAGCGGCGGCCGCACCCATCGGCGCCATCGTCGGCGAGTGGGTCGGCTCGTCTTCCGGCCTCGGCCTGCTGATGCTGCATGCCAATGCACGCATGCAGACCGACCTCGTCTTCGCGGGTCTGACGATCCTCGTCGTTTTTTCGATCGCGCTTTGGGGCGCCGTTGGCCTGCTGACACGGCGCCTGGTTTTCTGGGCGCCCGACACCCTATCGCCCTTCAATCCCCAAGGAGAGTAATGTGAATCGAAATCTTCTCATTGCGCTGGCGCTGCTGCTCGGCGTCGGTTGGTCCACCGGCTCCGCGCGGGCCGACGACAAACTTACCGTGATCCTCGATTGGTTCGTCAACCCCGACCATGCCGCGATCGCGATCGCCAAAGAGGGGGGGTACTTCAAGAAGGCCGGGCTCGACGTGACGCTGATCGAACCGGCCGACCCGGCAACGCCCCCGCGTCTTGTTGCGGCCGGGCAGGGCGACATCGCCGTCACCTATCAGCCGACCTTCTACCTCGAGGTGAAGGACGGCATGAACCTGCAGCGCGTCGGCGCCGCCATCGAGACACCGCTCAACACGCTGATCGCGCTGGAAAGCGGCCCGATCAAGACCCTGGCTGACCTCAAGGGTAAGACGATCGGCTATTCGATTGCCGGCTATGAGCAAGCCCTGCTCGAGACCTTGCTGAAGACGGCTGGGCTGACCCTCAAGGACGTGAAGCTCGTCGACGTCAATTTTGCGCTGACGCAGGCGCTCGTCAGCGGGCAGGTCGATGCTGTGATCGGTGGTTACCGCAATTTCGAGCTCACCGAAATGAAGCTCGCGGGTCATCCAGGCCGTGTCTTCGATCCCGAGGATTATGGTTTCCCGCCCTATGACGAACTGATCTACGTGACGACGCCCGAGAAGGCGAAGAGCCCGGCTATCCGCGCCTTTCTGGACGCCACCGAGCAGGCAACGCTGTATATCCTCAACCATCCCGACGACGCCTGGGCCATGTTCATCAAGGCCTATCCGAAGCTAGATGACGACCTCAACCGGCAGGCCTGGAAGGACACGGTTCCGCGGCTTGCGGCCAGCCCAGCCGCCGTTGACCCGGAGCGCTACATCCGCTTCGCCGAATTTTTGAAGGCCAAGGGGCTGATCGATAAGGTCGAGCCGGTGGAGCGCTACATCGGCGCGCGATGAATCATCGTCGCGCGTGACGATCGAAGAGGGCGCATCGGGATCGTTGTCGGGTGAATGGCGTTGTCTCGCCATGACAAACCAGACCCTGACACCGACCCGCGCCCTCGTTCTCGGCGGTGGCGGCCCGATCGGCATCGCCTGGCAGCTTGGCGTCATTGCCGGGCTTGCCGAGAGTGGCGTCGATCTGCTTCAGGCCGACAAAGTCATCGGAACCTCGGCCGGATCGGTGGTCGGAGCGTTGTTGTGTTCCGGCCGCCCCCCGAGCGAGCTCTACACGACCTTCGTGGAGGTGGCGCGCAAGGGGGAGCACGCCGACCAAGATATCGTTTTCGTGGCCGAGGATCTCGCGCCGCTGATCCAATTCATCATGCGAAAGCCGCCTAGCGGTTACGCCGATACGGCTTTGCTGATCGAAATCGGCGCTTATGCGCTGGCCTCCAAGACCGTCGATGAACAGCGTTTCGTTGCCGGAATAGCGCGGTTGATCCAACCTCAAACGGCCGGGCTCGACCAGATCTCATCCAACCAGACTTGGCCGGCACGTTTTGCCTGCACGGCCATCGACGCCGAAACCGGCCTATTCCGCGTCTGGGACGCGACATCCGGCGTCCCGCTCGACCGGGCCGTGGCGTCGAGTTGCGCCGTGCCGGGGCTTTATCCACCTGTGACGATAGAGGCCACACGCTATTTCGATGGCGGGATGCGCTCTCCGACCAATGCCGATCTCGCGGCCGGCTGCGACGAGGTGGTGATGCTCGCCGTCACAGTCCTGCCATTTGCCGATCACATGGCCCATGCGGCACGGCACGAGGCGGAGCAACTTGGAGAGCGCAAGTGTCGCCTGATCGTGCCGGACCAAAAATCACTTGAGGTTTTTGGGCCGAACCTCATGGACCGCAATCGCGGTGCGGAGGTCGCGTTGGTCGGCTTTGAACAGGGACAAGCTGAGGCCGCTCGTCTCCGGATCGGCTGAGCCGCGGCCGCTTTCGGATCAAGAGCCTTCCAAGAGCACCAACGAGAAAACCGCGCGGCCTCAGCCACGCGGTTCAATCAGATCATCGGTGCAACAGCGGCTCTTTCACGAGGCGCATTGACTTAGGATGCGGCAGCCTGGTTCAGAGCCTTGGCCTTACGGGCGAGGCGAGACACCTTACGGGCAGCCGTGTTCTTGTGAATAATGCCCTTCTGGGCAGCGCGCATCACGACCGCTTCGGTCTTGATGAGGATCGGACCAACAACCTTGGCGTCGCCAGCCGTCAGAGCCTCTTCCGCCTTACGCAACTGCGTGCGCATCAGGCTCCGTCGCGCGCGATTGACGCGGGTGCGGCGCTCGATCTTACGGACGGCTTTTTTGGCCGAGGAGGTATTCGCCATTGAGTTTGCCTTGGACGGAGGGCTCGTCAGCGAAAAACCCGCGAACGATAGCCGAATGAAGACGGTGCCTTGCGGCCCGAAGTGGGGCGCATATAGACGCAAATCCGCAGTGCCGTCAATCGGCGACGGAGGCTCTCCGCAGATCAGAACATGCCATGCGCCAGGAGCCAGGCGCCGATCGGATGAGTCGGTGCGATCGATAGCCGGATTGCGAGGACGCAACAAACCGTGATGAGCAGAGGCCGGACCAAGCGCGTGCCGTGCCGGATCGTCATCCACACGCCAATCCGGGCGCCGACGAATTGTCCGACCCCCATCGCGATCCCGACCCCCCAGACGATATGGCCCGACAATGCCAGCACCAGAAGACCCGCGATGTTGCTGGCGAAATTCGCGAGCTTCGTATGGGCTGTGGCCTTGAGCAGCCCGAAACCGAGCAGGCTGACGAAGCCGATCGTGTAGAACGAGCCGGCCCCCGGGCCGAATACCCCGTCGTAGAAGCCGACCAGCGGCACGATCGTCGCAATAAACCACGGGCGTGGCATCCGCTGGTGCACGTCGAGATCGCTGATGCGTGGCGACAGCAAAAAATAAAGCGCGACGGCCGCGAGCAGGAACGGGAGCGCGATCGTGGCCGCGTCGCGTGGGATGTAGGTTAGCGTGAACGCGCCGATGAGAGCGCCCGACATGGCCGCCACCGCGATGGGCCACATCGTTTTCAGATCGATCCGGCCGGCGCGCGCAAACGCCAGGGTCGCCGACCCTGAGCCGAAACTGCCTTGCAGCTTGTTGGTCGCGACCGCTGTCAGCGGATCGAACCCTGCCAGCGCCAGCGCCGGAACGGTCAAGAGGCCGCCGCCGCCTGCGATTGAGTCGATGAACCCCGCCGCGACCGCGACGGCGAATAATGCAAGGATGAGATCCACCTGACTAGACCTGCGAACCGTGGGGCGGCATCACCAAAGCCGCCGCTGGCTCGGGTGGCGCGGCGGGAACGATCTCAAGATGTTCGTCGCCCCAGGATTTGAGCGCGTTGATCACTGGCTCGAGGCTTTGACCAAGTGGCGACAGTCGGTATTCGACCTTCGGCGGCACTTCGGCATAAACGGTGCGGATCACGAGGCCGTCGCGTTCCAACTCGCGCAATTGATTGGTCAACATCCGCTGCGTCGCGTGGGGAAGCTTGCGGCGAAGCTGGTTGAAGCGAGCGTCTCCGCCTGCAAGTGAAACAGGATCACGCCCTTCCACTTGCCGTCGATAAAGGCGAGTGCTCCCTCGACGGGGCATCCCGGCGAGCAATCGAAACGAACATGGCGCGGGCGGGGCATAGTATCCTTTTTGATCCTATGGGCGGTTTATGTGCGTACTTGCCCGTCTTATCCGAAGCGCGACATGGACACTATCGCAAGTTGAGGAGCCTCCCATGCGTGCAGTCGCCTACACCGAGCCGTTGTCGATCGATCATGAAACGGCGTTGATCGACGTCGATCTGCCGAAGCCGACGCCGATCGGGCGCGACCTGTTGGTCGAGATCAAGGCGGTGTCGGTCAATCCCGTCGATACGAAGGTCCGGCGAGGCGTGAAACCCGAACCGGGGACACCCAAGATCCTGGGGTGGGACGCCGCCGGCATTGTGGTGGCGACCGGACCCGAGGTGTCGCTGTTCAAGGTGGGCGACGATGTGTTCTACGCCGGAGCCATCGATCGACCCGGCACGAATGCCGAATACCATCTTGTCGACGAGCGGATCGTCGGGCCGAAGCCCACCTCTCTCGATTTTGCAGAGGCCGCCGCGCTGCCGCTTACCGCGATCACGGCCTGGGAGGCCTTGTTCGACCGCCTCCGCGTCAACGATCGGCAAAAACGCAAAGGGGACGCGATCCTCATCATCGGTGGCGCCGGCGGCGTGGGTTCGATCGCGATCCAACTGGCGCGGTTGCTCACCGACTTGACCATCATCGCGACCGCATCGCGGCCGGAAACCCAGGAGTGGTGCCGGGACCTCGGCGCCCATTACGTCGTCAACCACAATGTGCCGCTTGCGGCCGAGGTGGCAAAGCTCGGGATCGGTGCCCCTAGCTTCGTGTTTTCCACGACGGGAACCGAGGAGCATCTCGCCGACATTGTCGAGCTCATCGCACCCCAAGGCCACCTTTGCGTGATCGACGATGCCAAGACGCTCGACGTGATGGCGTTCAAGCGCAAATGCGTGGCGCTGCATTGGGAGCTGATGTTCACTCGTTCGCTGTTCCACACGCCCGATATGTTCGCCCAGCACGAGTTGCTGTCAGAGGTGTCGCGCCTCGTGGACGCGGGCAAGATCCGCACCACGCTGAACCAGACGCTCGGTCCGATCACCGCCGTCAACCTTCGCAAGGCTCATGCGTTGATCGAGACCGGACGCACGAAAGGCAAGATCGTTCTGGCTGGCTTTTAGCCGAGCCAACGAGCGATGCCGCGATCCGGTGGGGAGCAAACGAGGGCGTGAAGAATGGACTATAGGCAACTTGGGCATTCGGGCTTGAAGGTCTCGGTGCTGACCATGGGCACCATGACGTTCGGCGGTCAGGGCGAATTCGGCAAGGTCGGGTCGACCGATACAGCCGGGGCAAAGCGGCAGATCGACATGTGCGTCGAAGCCGGCATCAACCTGATCGATACGGCGGATGTCTATTCGCGGGGGGCCTCCGAGGACATCGTCGGCGAAGTCGTGGCCGGCAAGCGCGACGATCTGCTGATCGCCACCAAGGCGCGGTTTCCGATGGGCGATGGCGTGAATCAGCGTGGTCTGTCGCGCTACCATCTCGTCAATGCCTGCGAGGCCAGCCTGAAGCGGCTTCGCACCGACCGGATCGACCTCTACCAACTGCATGAGTGGGACGGGCTGACACCGCTTGAAGAGACGCTCGAGGCGCTCGACATGCTGGTCCGCTCGGGCAAGGTTCGTTACGTCGGCGCGTCGAACTACTCGGGCTGGCATCTGATGAAGGGGCTCGCGATCGCGGCGCGCGACAAGCTTCCGCGCTTCATCAGCCAGCAGATCCATTACACGCTCCAGGCGCGTGAGGCCGAACAGGAGCTGATCCCGATCACCCTCGATCAGGGCCTTGGCATCATGGTCTGGAGTCCGCTCGCAGGTGGTCTGTTGTCCGGCAAGTATCGGCGTGGTCAGCCGCAGCCCGAAGGCCGCAAGCTGAACGAGTGGAGCGAACCGCCGGTCCATGACGAAGGCAAGCTCTACGATATCGTGGATGTCGTGGTCGACATCGCAGAGAAGCGAAGCGTGTCCGGCGCTGAAGTTGCGCTCGCGTGGCTGCTCGGCCGCCCCGGCGTCAGCACCGTCATCGTCGGGGCACGGACCGACCAGCAGTTGAAGAGCAATCTACGCGCCGCCGACCTCAAGCTGTCGGAGGAGGAGCGTGGTCGTCTCGACGCCGTCAGCCAGATGCCCCTTGCCTATCCCTATTGGCATCAGGCGCAGACCGCCAACGACCGTCTCGGCCCCGCCGATCTGTCGCTGATCGGACCGCATCTCAAGTCCTAAACCTTCGCTCGACTGGCCCATGCGCCGCTTTTCCGCTAAAAGCGGAGCATGACCTTTCGCTCCATTTACGCTCACGGTTTCGTGCGGGTCGCGGCCTGCACGATCGACACCGCCCTCGCCGATCCCGATCGCAATGCCACATCCATTCTCGACGTCGCACGTCAGTGTCACGATCGTGGTGTCGCGGTCGCCTTGTTCCCCGAATTAAGCCTCTCGGGCTATGCGATCGACGACCTGCTGCTGCAGGACGCGCTGCTGGATGGCGTCGAGGCGGCGCTGTCCCGGATTATCGATGCATCGCGGGCGATGCTGCCGGTTCTTTTGGTCGGCGCCCCCTTGCGGCACGTAAACCGCCTATACAACTGCGCGATCGCCATCCACCGCGGTCGCATTCTGGGCGTGGTGCCGAAAGTCCATCTGCCGAATTACCGCGAATTCTACGAGCACCGTCACTTCGCCTCCGGCCGAGGCCTGGAAGGCGGTCTGATCCGCATCGGCCCGCATGAGGCGCTGTTCGGTCCCGATCTTCTGTTCGTGGCCGAGGACGTGCCGGGCCTGTCGATCCACGTCGAGATCTGCGAGGATCTCTGGGTGCCGACGCCGCCGAGCTCGTCCGGCGCGCTGGCGGGCGCGACCGTGCTGTTCAACCTATCGGCGAGCAACATCACGATCGGGAAGGCGGAAACCCGCCATCTCCTGTGCAAGGCGCAATCGGCCAGCTGCCTCGCGGCCTACGTCTATGCCGCAGGTGGATCAGGCGAGTCGACCACCGATCTCGCCTGGGACGGGCAGACCTCCATCTACGAGAACGGCGCCGTCCTGGCCGAGACGGATCGCTTCCCGGCCGGCGCTCAATTCGCCGCCGCCGACGTCGATCTCGATCTCTTGCGACAGGAGCGCGCCCGCCAGGGCACGTTCGACGACAATGCGCGGGGTGAGGCCGTCTGGCCCGACAGCTTCCGGCGCGTCACCTTCCGGCTCGAACCGCCCAAAGGCGACATCGGCTTCAAGCGGCCGATCGAGCGGTTTCCGTTCGTGCCGTCGGATGGGGCGCGGCTCGCCCTGGACTGCTATGAAGCCTATAACATTCAAGTGTCGGGCCTGCGCCAGCGCCTCCGCGCCATCGGGGTCAAGCGGATCGTCATCGGCGTTTCGGGGGGCCTCGACTCGACCCAGGCGCTGATCGTGGCGGCTCGGGCCTTCGACCTTCTCGGTTTTCCGCGCACCGATATCCTGGCCTATACGATGCCGGGCTTCGGCACGGGCGACGCGACCAAAACCAACGCCCACCGTCTCATGGTGGCGCTCGGCGTCACGGCGCATGAACTCGATATCAAACCCGCCTCGAACCAGATGCTGGCCGATCTCGGCCATCCGTTTTCGCGCGGAGAGCCCGTCTTTGATGTCACATTCGAGAATGTGCAGGCGGGACTGCGAACCGACTATCTGTTTCGCCTGGCGAACTTCCACGATGGGATCGTGATGGGGACGGGCGACATGTCCGAATTAGCGCTCGGCTGGTGCACCTATGGCGTGGGGGACCAGATGTCCCACTATAACGTCAATGCGGGTGTGCCGAAGACCCTGATCCAGCATCTCATTCGCTGGGTCGGTGCGTCGGGGCAATTCGACGACGAGGTCAAGCAGACTCTGGACGAGATCCTCGGGACCGAGATATCGCCCGAACTGATCCCGGTCGAAGCGGGCGGAGCGATGCAAAGCACGGAGGCCAAGATCGGTCCCTATGCGTTGCAGGATTTCAACCTGTTCTACACGCTGCGCTACGGCTTCCGACCATCCAAGATCGCGTTTCTGGCCTTGCGGGCCTGGGAGCGGGTGGAAAATGGCGGGTGGCCGCCGGGATTTCCGGAGGATTTGCGCCGCGCCTACGACCTGCCCGAGATTCGTGCTTGGCTGAAGGTGTTCGTGCAGCGCTTTTTCGGCTTTAGCCAATTCAAGCGCTCGGCGATGCCGAACGGCCCAAAGGTCGTGGCGGGCGGCTCACTGTCGCCGCGGGGCGACTGGCGCGCACCATCGGACGGCAATGCGCGAGTCTGGCTCGACGACATCGAGCGTCATGTACCGGAAGCGTAAACTCGCTCGACCGAGGACGATTGTTCAGCAATCCGCTTTCCGGGACGCGGGATCGACCGCGTCGGGGGTACGCGGCCGTGGGATGTCGGGCGTATGGGCCGCCTGTGCGAAGCGTGTCGCTTGCTCGGGCGTCGCTTCTGTCTGATGCAGCGTCTTCCATTGCTCGTAGGGCATTCCGTAGACGTGTTCGCGCGCCTCGGCCTTGCTGACCGACAGTCCCCGCTCGCGTGCCGCATCCTCGATCCAATTCGACAGGCAGTTGCGACAGAATCCTGCGAGGGTCATGAGGTCGATGTTCTGAACGTCGGTCCGGCTCTGCAGCAGGGCGGTAAGGCGGCGGAAAGCGGCGGCTTCGAGTTCGGTGCGGGTCGTATCATCCATCGTCATGGCGAGGTCTCCTCTAGGCGCGGGCGGGCAGGTCAGCATGCGGGACGGGCCGGGGCGGTTGACCGGCCCGACTTGGATGGTGGGACACGACATGAAGAGGCGCCGCGGCCAGGATCGGGCCGAGAAGGCGCGCCAGTCGTTCGCCCCAGGCTGCGGCGGTCTGCGGCGTCGCGATGAGATCTTGCCGCACCTCGATCAATACATTGGCGAGACCGCGTCGAGTCGCATGGGTGTCGATCGTGTCGCCGGGCAGTGCCCCGTCGTAGGGCTCGTTGTCGCCGACCCGGTCGGACGCGGGTTGCAGATCCGGCTCACGAGCCAGCGCGTCGAGGAGGGGCTTGGTCAGGCGGGGATCGGCATCCCACAGCAGCCCGATGTGCCAGGGGCGGGCGTGTCCCTTCAGGCTCGGGGTGAAGGAGTGCATCGATACGATCGCCGGAACGATGCCGGTCGCCATCATGCGGTCGAGCGTCTGATCGATCTGGTCGCGGTAGGGTTGCCAATAGGTGCGGCGGCGATGCTCGATTTCGGCCGCATCGATCCGTGCATTGCCCGGCACGATCGCACCGTCCGACAAGCGCATGACGAGCGTGGGATCCTCGGCCCCGCGATTGGGGTCGATCAGCAGCCGCGAATAGGTTGCGAGCAGGGCCGGCGCGTCGAGTAACGCGGCCATGCGGCGCGTCGCCTCCGCGGCCCCGATATCATAGGCGATGTGCCGCTCGAACTCGCCGGCGGGCAGGCCGAGATCGCCGTAGCGGGTCGGCAGCGCGTTGGACGCATGGTCACAGAGCAACAGCAGACCGCCATCGAGACGGCCGTCGATCGCAACGACCGGAACGTCGGGGTAGGCATGACGCATCAATCGAAAGACCTTGTTGTGACCGACGTCTGATCTCTGCCACGGCGGGACAGGACCAGCTCACAATAGTCACGCCCTCGCCGATCTGCCATAGAGACCTCTCGCCGCCGCGTCGTTCTCCCGCCATCGTCCCTTTGCCCGCAAGGCCGTTCATGCGTTCCCTGTCGATCCGTTCCGGTCGTGCCGCGTCCGTCGCGGCCTTGCTGCTTGGAGCGCTTGCGATGGGCATTTCGCCGATCTTCGTGAGGTTGGCGGAGGTCGGGCCATTCACCAGCGCGTTCTGGCGCATCGGCCTCGCGATGCCGCTGCTCTGGACCTGGATGACGCTGTCCGAGCGCAACCGACCGGTCGGGGCACCCAAACCCGTGTCCTTTCCGCGCGCCACGGTCCTGGCCGGCGTCATCTTTGGCGCCGATCTCTTCTTTTGGCACCTCTCCATCGCCCATACGACGATCGCCAATGCGACGTTCTTCGCGACGGCGGCCCCGGTCTGGGTCGTCGTTTTTGGTTGGCTGTTGTTCCGTCAACGTGTGACCTCGGCGGTCATGATGGGGCTGGGTCTCTGCCTCGTTGGGGGCGCCGCGCTCGTGATCCAGAGCATGCAGGTCGATCTGTCGCGTCTGCCGGGTGATGCCTACGGCGTCATCACCGGCGTGCTGTTCGGCCTTTACTTTCTTGCGGTCGGTGCGGCCCGCCGCACGTCGAGCGCCGCACGCGTCACCTTTGAACTCAGTCTCATCGCGGTCGCGATCCTGTTCGTCGCGGCGCTGGTGCTCGACCATGATTTCCTCCCCAAACACGCAAGCGGCTGGGCGTCGCTGTTGGCGATCGCCTGGATCAGCCATGCGGGTGGCCAAGGCTTGCTGTCGATCGCGCTCGGGCAATTGCCACCGGTTTTTTCGTCGTTGGTGATTTTTCTCGAAGCCATTGTGGCGGCCCTGTTCGCCTGGGCGGTGCTGGGTGAAGCGGTGACCAGCGTGCAGGCGATTGGGGGCGCCTTCATCGTTCTCGGGATCTGGATCGCGCGTCCACGCACACCAACCGCAACCGAAACCTCTGGCGGTTCGTCGCTTCGCCATGTTGTCGACCAGGATCGCGTGTTCAAAGACGCAGAAATCAAATAAGACGAGCCCCATGAATCGCTTTCACCTTCTGGCTCTCGCGGGCGCGCTTGCGTTCGGATGCCCTGTCGCCGCTCATGCGGACTTTCGCCTCTGTAACAACACATCGAGCCGTGTCTCGATCGCGCTCGCCTACACGGACGGGCAAGCATGGCTGACCGAGGGTTGGTGGAACCTGAAAGCCAACGTCTGCGAGACGCTTTTGCGGGGTCCCCTGGCGGCTGAATATTACTACGTGTATGGCATGGACGAGGGTGGCGGCGAGTGGAAGGGTAAAGCCTTCATGTGCACGCGCGACCACGAGTTCCGGATCGAAGGCCGCCAGGATTGCTTCGTGCGCGGTTTCGATCGGACTGGCTTCTTCGAGGTCGATACCGGCAAGGATTCCAAGAACTGGACCGTGCAACTAACCGACCCGGTCAATCCCGGGGCGCCTAAACCCTAACAAGCGCGGCCAACGGGACGCGCCGACAACCGAGCCGATCATCGCAAGACCGGGCACCATGGGCCGGGTCGATCCTGCTCCAATCAAGAGGCCGAGTATGAGACGCCACCGCCGTGTGAAGATCCTGGCGACATTGGGTCCTGCATCGTCCGATCGGGCCATGTTGGCCAAACTGTTCGAAGCCGGCGCCGACATCTTCCGCATCAACATGAGCCATTCGACCCATGATGCGATGCGCGATCGCATTCGAATGATTCGCTCGCTGGAAGCCGATTTCGGCCGCCCGATCGGGATCCTGGTCGATCTTCAAGGCCCCAAGCTTCGCGTCGGCCAGTTCAAGGACGGCGGGGTCGAGCTTGTGAAGGGCGCGACCTTCGTGCTCGACAGCGATCCCACGCCCGGCGACATCGATCGCGTTCACCTGCCGCATCCCGAGATCCTGCGGGCGCTACGCCCCGGCCATGTCATGTTGATCGATGACGGCAAGATCAAGCTGCACATCACCGAGTCGACGCCCGAGCGCTCGGTCGCGGTGGTCGATGTGGCGGGTCGGATCTCGAACCGGAAGGGCGTCAGCCTGCCCGATACGGAAATCCCGGTGTCGGCCATGACCCCAAAAGACCGCTCCGACCTCGACGCAGCTCTGAACGAGGGGGTCGATTGGATCGCCGTGTCGTTCGTGCAGCGGGCCGACGATGTGGCGGAGGTCAAGAAGATCGCGCGCGGCCGTGCCCTGGTGCTGGCCAAGATTGAGAAGCCGCAGGCGATCGCACGCCTCGACGAGATCATCGAAGCGTCGGATGCTCTCATGGTGGCGCGCGGCGATCTCGGCGTCGAAATGCCGCTCGAGAAGGTGCCTGGTCTTCAAAAGCGCATCACCCGCATGGCGCGCCGCCTCGGCAAGCCCGTGGTGGTCGCGACCCAGATGCTGGAATCGATGATCTCGTCCCCGGTGCCGACCCGCGCCGAAGTGTCGGACGTGGCGCAGGCCGTGTTCGAGGGCGCCGATGCGATCATGCTGTCGGCCGAAAGCGCCTCGGGGCAATTCCCGATCGAAGCGGTCGCGACGATGAACCGGATTGCCGAGGAGGTCGAATGCGATCCCCTCTATCAGACCATCATCTCGGCGCAGCGTACCCCGCCTGAGGCGACCGGAGCCGATGCGATCGCCTATTCGACTCGGACGGCTGCCGAAACTCTTGACCTCAAGGCGATCGTGGCCTGGACGTCATCGGGCGTGACCGGGCTTCGCATCGCGCGCGAACGACCCAGCATCCCGATCCTCGCGCTCACCCCGAACATCGACGCCGCTCGCGGCTTATCGATCGTCTGGGGCGTGCATGCGCTGGTGACCGATGATGCGCGGGATGTCGACGACATGGCCTTGCGGGCCTGCACGGCGTCGGTCGACGAGGGCTTTGCCTCGAAGGGCGAGCGCATCGTTATCGTGGCAGGCGTTCCATTCGGCTCGCCGGGTGCCACCAACATGATGCGTCTGGCTTTCGTCTAACCGTTGCGACGGCCCAGCCGGAGTTGAACGGTTTTGGTTGCGCCGCGTTGATGATCAGAACGGCCGGCAGACGATCCTCTGTCGTCCGCACTGAAAGGAAGCACCATGCGTTTCATCATCATGTCGGCGGCGGCCCTCTGTCTCCTCGGTTCGGCTGCGACGGCTCAGGCCGGCTGCATCACGGGTGCCATCGTCGGCGGCGTGGCCGGTCACATGGTCGGTCATGGCGGAGTTGGCGCGGCCGCCGGTTGCGCGGTTGGCCACCACAACGCCAACAAGAAGAAGCAGCAGCAAAACGCGCAGCCGAAGTAAACGTCTGTTCGACCTGCCGATTGAAGCCGTCCCATCAGGGGCGGCTTTTTTGTTATCGCTCGATCACGCTGGCGATTCCCACCGATCGAGCCAGCCGCCCTTCGACAAAAGATGGATCGCCTCATCGACCCGGCGGAGCGCATCCGCCTCCAACGTCCCCGGATCATCGCCGACGAGCGCACGCATCTGGTGCGGCACGAAGGTGATCTCGATGAATTTCGCCGCGACCGGCATCGCGGCTTCGAGAGCGTCGGCCTCCCGCGACGCATCACCCACGATCGCTTCGGCGATCCGACGAACGCCGCGATCCCGTCCGATCCGGTCCGTCAAGACCGTGAGGTCGGGAAGACGATAGGCCGTCGTCATGACGACCCGCATGAAGGCCACGATTTCGGGGCGAAGCGCATGGGTCAGGATGCTATGTCCCACCGCACGTAAGCGTGCGTGCAGAGGAAGATCGAGCGGAACCTCGCCCGACGGCGCCAGTGAGCCCTCGACATTGCGACGCACGACAGCGGCGAACACCTCTTCCTTGTTGGCATAGCGCGCATAGATGCTGGCCTTGCCGGCACCGGCCTCGACCGCGATCTGCTCGCAACTTGTCGCCTCGAATCCGAGACGCAGAAAAAGACGATGGGCGGCATCCAAGATCCGTCGATCCACCTCGCCAACCTGCTCGACGGAGGGTCGGCCACCTCGGCGCCGCTTGGTGGTCTTGGTTTCTTCTGAGGAGGTATTTTCCGCTTGCATCGCCGGATCACATACGCCATCAAGCGCCAGAATAAAACTGAACGATGTCGTTCAGTTTTAATTTGAGAGGGAAATCGGTATCATGAGCGATACTGCTCAGACTGTTGCTCTTGTCGGCGCGACAGGCGACTTGGGTCATCGGATCGCAGCCGCTTTAAGTCGGAAGGGCGTGGTGGTCCAGGCGCTGATCCGGGTCGGCACCTCGGGCGAGAAACAAGCCCGACTCCGCGCCACGGGCGCGACGCCTGTCGAGGTCGATTTCGCAAATGCTGCGGCGCTAAAAATCGCACTCACGGGCGCGGCTTGCGTCGTCTCGTCCCTGAATGGGCTCGAGCCGACCATCCTTGGCCTGCAGGGCCGTTTGCTCGATGCAGCCGTCGCGGCGGGCGTGCCGCGCTTCATCCCGTCCGATTTCTCGCTCGACTTCACCCGGACGCGTCCCGGTGACAATCGCAACATGGACCTGCGACGCGCCTTCATGGCGCGTATCGATGCGTCGCCGATCCACGCGACCTCGATCTTGAACGGCGCCTTCGCGGATTTGCTGACGGGTGAGGCCCCGATCGTTCTGCCTAAAATCCGTCGCATCCTCTACTGGGGCGATGCAGACCAAGCTCTCGACTTTACGGCGAAGGACGATGTCGCCGCATACACGGCGGATGCAGCATTGGATGCCGCCGCGCCCCGCTTTCTCCGCATCGCCGGAGCTGTCGTGAGCGCGCGCGATCTTGCGATCACGATGCGGCGGCTGACCGGTGATCCCTACAAGCTGTTTCGTGCCGGCGGCATCGGGCGACTGAGCGCGGTGATCACGATAGCCCGGACGCTCACCCCGAAAACCGACACGCCATTCCCGGTCTGGCAGGGGATGCAATATATGCGCGACATGTCGAGCGGTCGCGGCAAGCTCGCGTCCCTCGACAATGATCGTTACGGCACGAGGGCCTGGACGCGTGCCGAAGACGTGCTGGCGCCCTTCGCCGCATCAAACCCGTAGCCTCGTCGATGACGGCGGAGCCAAGGCCCCCAACACGCGAAACTCCGTTCGCTGCGCTTGGGACGGCGCACAGGATCGATGGCGCCACCCGTCGCGTCAGTGCGCCACGAGATCGGGCGCGCTCGAATGCGGGACCCGGACCGACGCATAGGCTCGGATCGGACCGAACTCCGTCGGCGCGCGGGCGTCGAGATTGATCCGGCCCTCAACGCGGCTATGGGTCAGATCCCGTCCTGTGAGTTTCGATGGCGCGGTGTGAGGACGCACGATCGTCTCGGCTCGAACGTCGCCTGAGAAACGCAGGCAGGTCGAACTCCCAGGGATCACGATGCCAAATCCGGCACAATCCTCAAGCGGCAGGATCGCCGAGGCCTTGAGCGGGCTGCGCTCCGCCGCTCCAGCCGTGATGGGGCAGAGCAGAAGCAGAGGCCCGGCTAAGATCATGCGGAACAGGAGTGTCATCGGTCGTCCCTGAGTGTCGCCGACCCTTCTTTAATCCATGCTGCGCCGTGACGATATCTCTTCCGACGGGGTGCGCCTCACGGGCGCCATCGTTGCTTGCGCCTGTGCTCTCGCCTATGGATCAGCCGGCGTCATCGTGGCGCAACAGCCTTTAAGGATCGAACCAATGAGTTTTAGGGTCGCCGTCGTCGGCGCCACCGGCAATGTCGGACGCGAAATTCTCGACATCTTGGCCGAACGGGCCTTTCCGATCAGCGAGGTCGTGGCGCTCGCGTCCAGCCGTTCGCTCGGAACAGAGGTGTCGTTCGGCGACAAGACCCTGAAATGCAAGGTGCTGGACAATTTCGATTTCTCCAAGACCGACATTTGCCTGATGTCCGCCGGTGGTGAAATCTCCAAGGCCTGGTCGCAGAAAATCGGCCAGCAAGGGTGTGTGGTCATCGACAATTCCTCCGCGTGGCGGATGCATGCCGATGTCCCATTGATCGTGCCGGAGGTGAATGCCGACGCCATCAAGGGGTTCAGCAAGCTCAACATCATCGCCAACCCGAATTGCTCGACCGCGCAACTCGTCGTGGCGCTCAAGCCCTTGCACGACAAGGCCAAGATCAAGCGCGTCGTCGTCGCCACCTACCAGTCCGTTTCTGGCGCCGGCAAGGAAGCGATGGACGAACTCTTCGCGCAGACTCGCGCCGTCTTCGTGTCGGATGCTCTCGAAACCAGGAAGTTCCCGAAGCGCATCGCCTTCAACGTCATTCCGCAAATCGACGTCTTCATGGAAGACGGCTCGACCAAGGAGGAGTGGAAGATGATGGTCGAGACCAAAAAGATCCTCGATCCGAAGATCAAGTTGAGCGCCACCTGTGTCCGCGTGCCGGTGTTCATCGGGCATTCGGAGGCCATTAACATTGAGTTCGAGAACCCGATCTCGGCCGAAGAGGCGCGGGACATTTTGCGCGAAGCACCGGGATGCCTCGTGATCGACAAGCACGAGCCCGGCGGCTACATGACCCCGCACGAGGCGGCCGGCGAGGATGCGACATATATCTCGCGCATCCGCGAAGACCCGACGGTCGAGAATGGTTTGTCGCTCTGGTGCGTCTCCGACAACTTGCGGAAAGGCGCGGCTCTGAATGCCGTGCAGATCGCCGAGGTGCTGGTGAACCGCAAACTCATCACCCCGAAGCAAGCCAGCGCGGCTTGATCGTGGAGGGCGGCCCCGGCCGCCCTTGCGCGCCGGTTCGGTCTCGTCCGAACGGCAACAATCGCTTCATAGTCGCGGGGGTCTTGATGATCGGACGAATTCTGTTGAGCGGCTGTGCCGTGGCGGTGGTCTTGTCGGCCGCACCGGTCGAGGCGCAGCAGGTCGGACCCACACCCGCGCCATTCATCACGACAGAGGGGCAGGCCACCGCCGAGGTGACGCCGGATACCGCGACCGTGTCGCTCGGTGTCGTCAGTGATCGGCCGAGCGCGACAGCCGCGACGAGCGATGTCGCCAAGGCCGCGCAAGCCATCGTCGACCAGATCACGGCCGAAGGAATCGATGCGAAAGACGTGACTACGACGTCAATCGCATTGACCCCGATTTACCCTGACGACGTCGCGCCGGCGAGATCGACCTCACGCGCACCGCGCTCGTTTCGCGCCTCGACCGATCTCAGCATCACGGTCAAACCAGCGGCGCGAGCCGGCGCGATCGTGTCGCATCTGGTCGACAAAGGCGCAAATTCGATCGAGGGGATCGCCTATACGTCGAGCCAGCAGGCCAAGCAGCTCGACGATTTGAAGGCGGATGCGACGCGGGACGCGATGCGGCAAGCGCAAATCTACGTCGGTGCGCTCGGGCTGCGACTGGGGCGGGTTCTCGAGATCGTACCGGGCAACACCTCGGCCGATACCCCGATGATGGCCTCGAAAATGGCGCGCTCGACCATCATGGCGGCTCCCGCGCCCCCAATTCCAGTCGAGCCCGGCGCTCTCACACTGCGGGCGACCGTCAGCGTGCGGTGGGAAATCCTTCAGTAGCGATTAAACGCCCGCTTCGACGCGGACCTTCAGCGCTTTATTCATGTCGCTCAAGCCGCTTTTCACGGCCTGCTCGGTCACAAGACTCGCAAAGGCGGCAAACGGACCACCAAACGTCTGGACCTGCGTGACTGTGCAGCCACCCTCGGTCCGCGCAATCCGCATCACGTGATCGCGATCGAAGAGGCCCGTCGCGATAAAATGGCTCCGCCACATCAGCTCAACCTCGGGCCTCACCGTGACGATCTCGGCCCGGACCGGTACCGACGGAGCGGCGAGGACCTTGATGTGAACCGTCACAATGTCGCCGACTGTCGCGACGCCGTCCACCGCGGTTAGAAACGGGTTCCAGTCCTTATAACGCGGAAAGTCCGTCAGCACGGCCCAGACCGCAGATGCATCGGCGTTGATGTCGATGGCAGATTCGATCGTGCTCATGGCTTCATCCCGACGTGTTGAACCCGACGTGTTGAAGGTCTGCAAGCCATCGACAATCACAGGCCTCGAAGAGGAGTGGCGGGGAGAACCGGACTATCAGACGAGAAACGTGGTGCGGGCGGTCGGAATCGAACCGACAATCCTTTCGGAACCGGATTTTGAGTCCGGCGCGTCTACCAGTTCCACCACGCCCGCTCACGTCCTCGGTCGTCCGACGACTGTCGCTTCAGCGACGGTCGGCTCGAGCGGCCATCCCTTCGTCTAACCGACCATCACGACAAAATCAAACCCTGATGGAGCGATTTTGGCTCAATTGAAATCGAGACCGTCACGCGGGCCGCTGGCTCCATACCGGCTCCGCGTGGGTCCGGGATCGTCGGGAGCACCAGCGAGCGGAAACACGACAGAGCGATAGCCTTGGCGCTTCACAGGAGGCGGCAAATAAGCGGCTTCGACGGGGCCGGTGGGAAGCACCTGCGGGGGCAATTCACCAGCGATCGGACGTTCTGGGATCGGCGTAGTGCTGTCGCCACTCGGTGCGGCAGAACTCGACTGCTCGATCGAGCGCGCAGGACCATCCGCTTCGGGTGGCGTGCCGGGGCCATTCTGCTGATCATGCGGGAGCGCCATGCGGCGTTGCTCGGGCGCGCTCAATTGCTCGTTCGGGGTTTCCCATACAAAGGCATCGATCCTGCCCGACGCGGGCGAGACGGGAGACCATGTGTCCGAAATAATGCCATCGGCGATCCAGGCCGGATCATGTGGGGCGCGGGCGGCGCGCTGCAGCCACTCGAACAAGGCGCCGGTTTCGCCATGTTCCGCTTCCTCGATATCGGCCATCATCAGACAGGTCCGGGCCGTCGGACGACTGCCCTCCTCGCCGTTGATGAGCGGCGCCATAATCTGTCGCGCCTTGTCGAACTCGCGCGCCTCCAACGCCGCCCGCGCGACGATCAAACGGCTCTCCGGCTGACCCGCGGCGCGTTTGGCCAGCGTCTCGGCACGACCCAGTCGATCCAGAGCCGAATCGCCGACGCGCGCATTGATGTAGGCGGCGGCGAGGTCCGGATGCGGCGTTTCCGCAAAGGCGGTTTCGATAATTTTCGCGGCACGCCGAAGGTCGCCCCTGCTGGCCAGCAAACGTCCAGCCAAAGCGGCGGCCGGAACCAACGTCGGGGCCACGCGAAGAGCCTCGCGCGCGAGCCGGATGGCCTCGTCCGGGCTCCTCTCGGCACAGTCCTGAGCGATAGCGGTCTGCAGGACGGCGCGTTGACGGTTGGCAGTCGGCCGGTCGATCAGGCCGCCTCCCGCGTTACGTTCCACGGCTGCGAGCGCGCCTGCCCAATCGCGTTGAGCGGCGCGATGTTGCAGCACGGCCTGTCCAGCCCAGGGGAGCGACGCCACTTTTTGGGCCTCGGACGCGAACATATAGGCCGCATGGTGGTTGCCTTTGCGATGGGCCTCCATATGCAGGCCGCGCAAGCCGAGCGCGCGGGTCTCGCTCGTGTCGAGCATCTGCGTGAAGATCGCCTGCGCCGCATCGCGATCCCCCGCAAGCTGCGCGGCTTGCGCCTTCAGCAACAACGTCATGGGATCGCCTTGCATGAACCGCCCCGCCTCGGCGGCATGACGCTTGGCCGCAGCGGCATCGCCCGAGCCCACCGCGACCATGCCGCGCGAGAGGGCCTTGAGGCCGCGATTGCGACGCCGGGTGCGGCTGGCGACCGACAAGACAGCAGGCACATTGAAGACGAATCGAATGATCGCCCACGCGATCATCAGAACCACCGCGAGCACCAGCACCGCCAGCAGGCCGACGAGAGTTGAAAACTGGTAATCCTGGCCGCCCCAGGTCACCAGCACGGTGCCGGGATGGTCGGCGAGCCAGGTCGCACCGAGGGCCAGCACGGCCACGACGACGAAGAAGACAAGCGCACGGATCATCGGGGTCCAACCTTGCTGGTGTGCGGTCTCGTCTTGAGGGAGCGCGCCGGCAATCGGCTCATTTCGTCGATCCGAACGCCGTGACCGCACTCGCCACGATCGCGCGGGCGGCGTCCTGCGCGTCGACACGAGCCTTCAATCGATCCGCCCAGGACTGCGATGCAGCCTTGCCATCGTCCGGCAGTTTCTGCCATTCGCCCAGCGCCCCGCTCAGGTCGGCCCGGTTGAGATCGGCGTCGATGCGGGACACGACCGCATCAGGATCGTTCCCGGCCGTCTCTCCGGCTGGGCGAACCTTGACCAAGCCTTGCGCGCTGGCCAACATCCGGTCGAGCACATTGCCGGTCGGCTTCGGCGCCCCCGCGCCCAGCATCTTGTCGCGAACCTGCCCGAACATGGTGATCAGCATCGCGTCGGTCGCGGCGCCCTTATCGGCCGCCGCCGTCAACGGCGCGAGATTGCTCTCGGCAACCCCAAGCGCTTTCAAAGCCGTCACTTCTGGCATGAACGAACGGCCGTCATGCAACGCGCCTTCAATCACCTGGGCCGTCACCGCGATGGGAGCTGCGCGCGTTTCAGCCGCGCTCCCCTCCTGGCGCGCTTCGGTCGCTCGCGCGTCCGACTTCGGGGCCGATAGCGCCGCTTCGAGCGGCGTCACGCGTTGATTAAGGGCCGCGATGTCGCGGCTCAGCGGCGCCAGATCGACATGGGGCAGGGCAGCGACTGCGCCTTGCAGCGACGCCACGGTCTGGCCAAAATCGGCCACTTTCGCGTCGATCGGCCCGAAATCGACCTTGGGCAGCGCCGCAACGGTGCCTTGGAGGGCCGTGATGGACTGGCCAAGGTCGGCCAGCTTTGATTGGATCGGGCCGAGATCGACTGAGGGAGCCGCAACGGCGGCTGTTTCGGCCGGCGCGGCAGTCTTCGACGCGTCTCGTGCGGATTGCGTGTCGGCCAGATCGGTCTTCAGCAGCGCGACCGTCCCCTCGATCGCGCTGAGGCGGTCCTGCAGCGGCGCCAAGTTCGGCGCGGCCGACACGGCAGTCGGACGGGCCTCGAGCGCCGCGATACGCTGCTTCAAGCCACTCATTTCGGTTGTCAAAGCCGCGACGTTGTCGTCGGGCGCTGGATCGTAGAGACGGTATAGCAACGCCCCGAGCATCAGAATCAAGACGAGGCCGAGGAGCGACAGCAAGAGGGGCATGCGGGAGCGGCGCGGTGTCGCGGGCTCTACCATGGGTGACGTCGACACCCTTTCGGTGCCGGAAGCTGTGCCGGTCGGCGGAACCGAGCCGAACGCGCCGGAGCGAGCGGGCTCAGTCGGGGGTTCGGCGGCATCGCGCAGCATGTCGTCAGTCGGAGCGGCGGGTTCGACGTGTTGGAGCGTCTCATCCTGCTCGGGCTTGATCTCGTTCGCCGTGATGTCGGTCGCCCGCACGTCGGCCGGCAAGAGTTCTTCGGCCGTTCCCTCGATCACGGCCGCATCACGCGGCTTCCCGCGGTTGGGCATCGCCTGGCCGAACGGGCGCGGTTCCGGGGGGACCCGAACCTCTTCATCCGCCATGCGCTCATCCTCCCCAAATCGCATTCATTCGCCCGTGTTCTCTACCGCGATAAGCGACACGGGGTCAAAGCCCGCTCCTGACGTTGGGCGTCTCGATTTGGTTCCGGGCCGTGATCGCGGCCGCCGTCGCGAGGGTCGCCCGTGCCATCTCGGCATGCAGCACCTCCACCATTCGGCCGCCGACCCGCAACGTGCCGCGGCCCGCATTGGCGGGATCGTCAAAGGCGCGGACGATCGCCATAGCCTCCGAAAGATCGGCGTCGGTCGGTGAAAAAGCAGCGTTGCAGATGCCGATTTGCCCGGGGTGGAGCAAGCTCTTGCCGTCGAACCCGAAGTCTCGCGCCTGGACGCATTCGGCGCGCAGACCGCTGGGATCGTCGAGGTCGTTGCACACGCCGTCGATGATCGCGAGGCTGTGGCGCCGTGCCGCGAGAACGCAAGCGGAAAGCCACGCCTGCATCGGCGCCCGGCCCGGCACAAACCGGACGCGGGTCTCGCGCGCGAGGTCGTTCAGGCCCATCACCAAGACATCGAGCCGGGATGCCGGATCGCCAGCAAGGCTTGCCAGGGCATCGATCTCTGTGACGGCAGCCGGTGTTTCGACCATCGCCCAAAGCCGGACATCCTTGGCCGCACCCATGTTGCCGAGGCGGCGGGCGATGTTCAGGATATCGAGGCTGGTTTCGACTTTCGGCAGAAGAATTGCGGATGGCGCCGCCGCTGCGATGATCTTGAGATCGTCCACGCCCCACCGGGTGGTGGCGTGGTTGAGGCGAACCACGACCTCGCGCGACCCGAAGGCCCGCGCCCGCACGGCGGTCTCGACCGCTTGGCGAGCCCGCACCTTCTCGTCGGGCAAGACGGCATCCTCGAGATCGAGAATGATCACATCGGCGTCGAGCGTGGCGGCTTTCGCGATGGCACGCGGGTTCGATCCGGGAACATAGAGCGCACTGCGACGCAGACGGATCGTCATGAGTGTCGGCTTTCAGGTGAAGTTGCCATGACGTGCCAAAGCGCCGATGGAACACCAACGTCAACGTCTAACGCGGAATAAGTGATGCTGAACCACGACGATATTCGGGCCGCTCGGGCACGGATCGCGCCTCACCTCCGACGAACGCCGCTGTTCGAGATCGCGGGCCAGGACGGAAGGCCGCCGATCTCGCTCAAGCTCGAATCGCTCCAGCGCACCGGCAGTTTCAAGGCGCGCGGCGCCTTTAACGCGATCCTATCGGGGACGGTGCCGAAGGCCGGGGTGACCGCTGCCTCGGGCGGCAATCACGGCGCTGCCGTGGCCTGCGCGGCCCAGAGCCTCGGCGTGCCGGCGCGGATTTTCGTGCCCACGATGGCGTCGCCGGTGAAGATTTCGCGGATCCGGCACTATGGCGCCGAGGTGCTCGTCGAGGGTGACCGCTATGCCGACGCCTTGGCGCTCTGCGAAGCGCACGCCGCATCGTCCGGCGCGAAGCAGATCCATGCCTTCGACGCCGCCGAGACAGTGGCCGGGCAGGGGACAATCGCTCCGGAATGGGAGGAGGATCTCGATCGCCTGCGGCTCCGGCCGCTCGATACGGTGTTGATCGCGGTGGGCGGTGGCGGATTGATCGCCGGGATCGCGGCCTGGTTCGCGGGGCGCGTCAAAGTCGTCGGCGTCGAGCCCGCCGGGTCATGCGCGCTGCATGCCGCGATGCAGGCAGGGCATCCCGTTGATGTGACCGTGCAATCGGTCGCGGCGGATTCGCTTGGGGCCAAGCGCACCGGCGATCTCAATCTTGCGATCGCCAAGCTCTATGTCGACCACATCGCGCTCGTGTCCGACGAGCAGATCATCGTGGCACGTCAGTCTCTTTGGGACGAATGGCGGATCGCCACCGAGGCCGGCGGGGCGGCCGCTTGGGCGGCCTTGCAGGCCGGCGTGTATCAGCCGGATCAAGACGAGCGCGTGGGTGTCTTGCTCTGTGGCGGAAACGTCGACCCGCAGATCTTCGCCTAACGCCTGCCGGAGCCGATGACAGCGGGTTCGTTGTCGACGAACCCGCCGGTGTCAGCCAACCTTACTTCACGCGTGCCTTGCGGGCGGCATATTTCGCATCGCGCTGGGCCTTGCGGGATACCTCGTCGGCGATAATCCGGGCGGCGCGTTCGAGACGAGCTGTTTCCTCGGCTGCCTTGGTGGCTTCGCGCGCCTGCTCTTCGGCAAGACGCTCGGCTTCTTCGGCCAACACGCGCGCGGCGCGTTCCTCGGCCTCGAGAGCCTCCATCGCGGCTCGTTCCTCGGCGGCAATGCGTTCGCGCTCGACGCGCTCGGCTTCCTTGGCGGCCTGACGCGCCTCGCGCGCTTCGACAACCGCGCGGCGCGCTTCCCGCTGCGCGATGACTTCTGGATCGTCGTCAGCCGGCTTCGTACGGAATTTTTCGAGCAGCGCCTGCTTGGCTTGAGCTGCCGTCTGCTGGCGATCGGTGAAATTGGTGTCTTTGAACTTGGCCAAGATTGTCCCTGGATTAGCGTGCTGGTCGATGGGAAAGCGGGCGGCGATCGTTCGCCGCAGGCTCGACGCCGCGACTGCCTGCTACTCCAATATCGTGCGCTTTGGAAGACATCACAGTCGGTTTGCCGGGATTTGACCGCCGAAAACGGCCTAAATACGCGTGATGAGCGATCGACCGGTCATTTCGGCCGGCTGAGCGACGCCCATCAGGTCGAGCAAGGTCGGGGCCACATCGGCCAGTTTGCCGTCGGTGATGGAGAGTCCATTGCCGGCCGAGAGGATTATCGGCACTGGATTTGTCGTATGCGCTGTATGCGGCTGCCCCGTCACCGGATCGCGCATCACTTCGCAATTGCCATGATCGGCGATAACCAGCAAGGCGCCGCCGGCCCGCGCTACGGCATCGGCAATCCGGCCGAGGCCCGTGTCGACGGTTTCGACCGCTTTGACGGTTGCGGCGAGATCCCCCGTGTGGCCGACCATGTCGGGATTGGCGAAATTCAGGACGATGAGATCGAAACGCCCGCCGTCGATCGCGTCGACCGCTTTCTGGGTCAGTTCGGGCGCTGACATCTCGGGCTGAAGATCATAGGTCGCCACTTTGGGAGACGGCACCAGAATGCGTTCCTCGCCCGGATAAGGCGTCTCCTCGCCGCCGTTCAAGAAATAGGTCACATGCGGATATTTTTCGCTCTCGGCCATGCGAAGCTGAGTCTTGCCGAGTTTGGCGACCGCGGCGCCAAGAACGTTGTCGAGGTTCTGTGGCGGAAACAGCGTTTCCACATGCTTGTCGAGTTCGGTGCCGTAGGATGTGACACCGACCGCCGCCGCAAGCCGCACCTGCCTTGGGCGCGGAAACCCGACGAAAGCCGGATCGAGGAGTGCGGCCAGCAACTCGCGGACGCGATCGGCGCGAAAGTTGAACGACAGCAGACCGTCGCCATCGCGCATGCCCGCATAATCGCCGATCACGGTCGCGGGGACGAATTCGTCGCCTGATCCAGCCGCGTGGCTTGCCGCGATGGCGGAGCCGGCTTCGGCCGCATGAGCCCCCTTGGCGTCGACCAAAAGATCATAGGCCTGGACGACCCGCTCCCACCTCTTATCGCGATCCATCGCATAGAAGCGTCCGCAGACCGTCGCGATCCGAGCGCCGCTTGGTAGGGCGGCTTCGAGTGCCGCGAGATAGTGCGCGCCGGAGCGGGGCGGGGTGTCGCGTCCGTCCGTGAAGGCGTGGACGTCGACACCGATCCCGGCTTGGGTAAGGATCTCGGCCAACGCCACGGCATGGGTTTGGTGCGAGTGAACGCCGCCGTTCGACACGAGACCGACGAGATGGCAGCGACCGCCGGTCTGCTGCAGACGTGTGATGAAATTTCGGAGGGTCGGGATCCGGGCCAAAGACCCGTCCTGCGCCGCCAGGGTGATGCGCGGCAGCTCCTGCATCACGACGCGGCCGGCCCCGATGTTGAGATGCCCGACTTCGGAATTGCCCATCTGCCCCTCAGGCAGGCCGACGTTCAAACCATCGGTCCGCAATGTGGCCGACGGTCCGCCGGCGCGAAGCCGGTCGAGCGTCGGCGTGCGGGCCTGTAACACCGCATTGTCGTCCCGATCGCTCCGCAGACCGAGCCCATCGAGGATCACCAGCATCACGGGGCGGGGCGGGGTCGTCATGCTAGGCTCCTCGATGATGCGGTGCGGCCCATCGCATAACACGTCAGGCTGCGTTTGGAAGGAGCCCGCGTCGTCAGCTTGCGCGGAGGAACGAAGCCGGCTTTTCGCCAAGAATGCGCCATGTGCCGGCAAGACCCAGCACCACCGTCAGCACTAGGGCCGAAAGCGCCGCGCCGATGGCTGGACCCCACGCGAAGGTGAAGCCGAAATCCATGACGCGCGTCACGATAAAGTAAGCCGCCCCGCCGCCGGCCAAGATGCCGAACAGTGCCGTCGCGCCGCCAAGGATCGCATATTCGATCAGCAACGACGCCAGAAGCCGGCGCCGCGTCGCGCCGAGAACCTTCAGCACCACGGCATCGTAGACGCGTGCGCGGCGGCCGGCCGCCAGGGCGCCCGCCAATACCAGGATCGAGGCCACGATCGCGACACCGGACGCACCCCGGATCGCCAAGGCGAGTTGGCCGACGAGATGATCGAGCGTCTGCAGCACGTCTTTCACACGGATCGCCGTCACGGTCGGGTAAGCCCCAGCCACGGCTTTCAGCAAGGCGACTTCCGGCGCGTCGCCGCCGCCCTTGGCGAATGTCGCGGTCGCGAGATCCGAATGCGGCGCCCCCGCGAATGTATTGGGCGAGAACACCATGAAGAAGTTGATGCCGAGCTTTTCCCATTCGATTTGGCGGAGACTGGCGATCTTGGCCGTGACGGTGCGCCCGAGCACATTGACGCTGATCGTGTCGCCGAGTCCGATCCCGAGGCCCTCCGCCAGGCCCTTGTCGAAGGACACGAGCGGCGGCCCGCTATAGCCGACCGGCCACCATGCGCCGGATGTCAGGGTCGAGCCATCCGGCACGACATCCGAGGTGGTGACGCCGCGATCGCCTTCGAGCGCGAAGGCGGATCCCGGCTTTGGCTTGATCTGCGCCACCGGGACGCCCTGCAGCGCCACGATGCGGCCGCGCATCATCGGCACGGCTGCGACGCTGACGCCCGGCGCATGGGTCGTCACGAATTGCTTGAACGCGTCCTGCTGGTCGCTCGGTATGTCGGCGAAGAAGAAGCTCGGCACGTCACCGGTACCCGCATCGGCGATCTGTCGGCGAATATTCACGTCGATCAGCGTCAGCGTGACGAGAAGCGCAAGCCCAAGGCCGAGCGACAGCACGACGGAGGGCGTGAGCGCGCCGGGCCGATGGATGTTGCCGAGCGCCAGCCGGGTTTCCATCCGGCCCGCATGGGGCAGGGCCCGTGCGAGCCGCATCAGGGCCAAAGCGACGAGCCGTAGCAAGCCGAACGCCACCAGCGTGGCCCCCATGTAGATGGCCGACAGCCGCCAGTCGGGCGTGAAGAGAAATACCGTTCCGATCAACGCCGCGACAGCGAGGCCGACATAGATCTGATAGCGGCGTCGAAGGCGCGTCTGGTCAGGGTCGATTTGATCGCGGAACAGAGCCGAAACCGGAATGTCATGCGCGCGGCCGAGGGCGCCGAGCGAAAATGCCAGGGTGGTGAGGAAGCCATAGAGCGCGCCCTGCAGCAACTCGCGAGGATAGACGGACGGGTCGAGCGGGAACGGGATATATTGCCCAAACAGGGCCAGAATCACGAAAGGCAGCGCAGCGCCCGCCGCTAGACCGGCTAGAATGCCAACAGCCGCGACTGCCAGCACCTGCGACAAACTAATGGCGAAGACGAGCCCGCCGGGCGCGCCGAGCGATTTCAGGATCGCGAGACTGGCGCGCTTACGCTCGACCGTGGCTCGCACCGCATTGGCGACGCCGACGCCGCCGATCACCAGAGAGGTGAGACCGACGAGCGTCAGAAACTGGGTGAACCGCCCAAGGTTGCGGTCGAATTCCGGCGAGACGTTGCGGCGGGTGCGAATGTCCCATCCGGCTTGCGGAAAAGCCGCCTTGGCGGTGTCGACGAACCGCGTGAGATCCGCGTCGCCGACCGGGGCCGCATCGGCCTTGGCGAGTTCCACGCGTGTGGTCCAGCGCACGAGCGAGCCGAGACCCGACAGGCCAGCGGCCCGCAGGCCATCGGCCGACATGAGCACGCGTGGGCCGAGTGCGATGCCGCCCGCAAGCTTATCCGGCTCCTGGCGCAAGGTGGCGCGCAGCACGAAACGGCCGGTGCCGATATCGAGAATGTCGCCGATCTTGCTCTCGAGCCGCGCCGCGATCGTGGCGTCCGCCGCTATCCCGAAGAGGCCGTCCGCGCCTTTGTCGAGCGCGGCCGCAAGGGGTTGGGGTGGGTCGAGCGTCACGGATCCGACGAGCGGGTAGCTCGCGTCTGCCGCCTTGATGTCGATGAGCGTGGCATTGCCGTCGGCCCGCCGCGCCATGGCGCGCACTTCGCCGATCGTCGAGGTTCGACCACGAGCGGAGACCAGAGCGGCCTCCTCCGGGCTCAACAATGCTCCGACCCGGGAGAAGGAGGCGTCTCCACCGAGGATCGTACGACCCTGAACAGCAAGCCCCTCCGCCAGGCCGTCGGCGACCGAGCCGACCCCCGTGATGGCGGTCACGCCCAACGCGATACAGGCGAGAAAAATCCAGAACCCGCTCAGTCCGCCGCGCAGGTCACGGACAGCAAGCCGGAGAACCGTCGCGAGCGACGACCCGGTCCGACCAGGCGTTTCGCGGGGCAGCGAGGCGGCCGTCATTGAGCCGCAACGCGTGTCGCCGCATCTACCGACTGGGTCACCTGAGGCTCGATCAGCCCCGAACGCAGGCGGATCGAGCGATCGCAGCGCGCCGCAAGGTCGGTGTCGTGGGTCACGAGGATCAACGTGGCATTGCGATCGCGGCGGGTCGCGAACATCAGGTCGATGATCGACTGTCCTGTCGCATCGTCGAGATTGCCGGTCGGCTCGTCCGCTACGATGATGGAGGGGTTTGGCGCGAGGGCTCGCGCCAATGCGACACGCTGCTGCTCGCCGCCGGAGAGTTGCGCCGGATAATGCGAGAACCTCTCGCCGAGCCCCACCGACGCGAGTTCGGCGCGTGCCTTGTCGAAGGCTTTGGGATCGCCGGCGAGTTCGAGCGGCACGGCGACGTTTTCGAGCGCCGTCATGGTCGGGATCAGGTGGAACGATTGGAACACGATGCCGATCCGCGCGCCGCGAAACCGCGCCAATGCATCCTCGTCCATGCGGTTGAGAACGGTGCCGTCGATCGTCACGGTGCCGGATTGGGCACGTTCCAGCCCCGCCAGCACCATCAGCAGCGTGGATTTGCCCGAACCGGACGGGCCGGTGAGGCCCACGGCTTGGCCGCGCGGGATGCTGAGGCTCACGCCCTTGAGGATATGAACCCTGGCGGCTCCGCGTCCGAGACTTACATGGACGTCATCGAGTTCAACGACCGGGTCCGCCATCATGCCATTCTGTCCTGCCGCATCCTCTCGCCCCGCGATCCCGTGCGGGAGCGTAGCCGTCCGATCGGCTCGTGTCCCATATGGGGGAGCCTTGGCGATATGTCAGGCGCTGCGCGCGTTTGTCGTGCTCCTCGTTTCTGGTGTGGCTGCCGCGCACCCCTCGACCGCGGAGGCGGCGAGACGGCCCGTGCAGGTGGTGGCGCTCGGCGATAGCCTCTCGGCGGGATACATGCTGCCGGCCGATGCGGCTTTTCCAGCCGTCCTGCAAAAAGCGCTGCAGGCGCGCGGCCTCGACGTGACGGTCGCCAATGCCGGCGTGTCGGGCGATACGGCGGAAGGCGGCCTGCAGCGGCTCGATTGGTCGGTGCCCGATGGCACCGATGCCGTGATCCTGGAACTCGGGGCCAACAACATGCTGCGCGGCCTCAGCGCGGCCACGACCAGGCAGACGCTCGACACGATCATCACCCGCCTGCAGGCGCGGGGAATAAAAGTGTTGCTCACCGGAATGATGGCGCTCCCGAGCCTCGGGAAGCAATATGGCGACGAGTTTCAAGCCATCTATCCGGCCTTGGCGCAACAACATGGGGTTCCGCTCTACCCATTTTTCCTCAACGGCGTCGCACAAAACCCGCAACTCAAGCTCGCCGATGGCCTCCATCCCAACGAGGCGGGCGTCGCCGTTCTGGTTCAAAACATTCTGCCCAGTGTCGAAGCGCTGGTCGTTTCGGTTGCGCCAAAAGGGTGAACGGTCGCAAGATCGCCCGATTGAGCAGGCTTTAAGCGGAGGGTCTCTTCCGCGTGTCGCGTCATCGTGGCGCAAGCCGCGCGTCTCAATCATGGATGTGCCTTGCAACGTTCCTCCCTTCTGCTCGTCCTGTCGCTCCTGGCGTGCCTCGTTTCGGGGTTCGTCGCGTCGGCTCAGGAAGGGTCGGCGCCGGCCGCAACACCCATCGCGCGTCTCGACACGGCCAAGAATACGCTCGACCAGATCGAAGCGGCGCTGACGCGCAGCAATGTGTCCGATGCCGCGTTGCAAAAGCTGCGAAACGATATCGACCCCGTCGCGACGGATCTTCAAGCGGTCGTGACGGAATTGACCCCGCGCGCCGAAGCCGCCAAAGCGCGCTTGGCTCAGCTTGGTCCCAAGCCTGACGCCAAAGCGGCGCCCGAGTCGCCGGACATTACGGCCGACCGGGTCGCGCAGGAAAAGCTCTACAACGACCTCGACGCGACCCTGAAACGCGCCAAAGTTCTGATCGTCCAAAGCACGCAGCTCGAAACGACGGTGAGTTCGCTCCGCCGTGGCCTGTTCACGCGGTCGGTGCTGGCCCAATCCTACAGCTTGCTCGATCCACGATTGTGGATTCCGGTCGTCTCGGAATTGCCGTCCGATGCCCGCGCGATCGGGTTTCTGGCTCAGGATTGGTATGCCGGCGTCGCCGCAAAGATCGAGCCTTGGCAACTCGCCGTGGTGATTGCCCTTTTGATCTTGATCGCGGCGGCTTACGAACCGGCCCAGCGGATTGGACGACGCGTGTCGGCGCGTCACACCGATACGGTCGGCCCCTCACGCCTGCGGAAGGTTTCGGCGGCGCTCTGGGTAGCGTTCGTGACCGCCGTCGTCCCGATCATGGCTCTGATGTTGATCGGGGCTTTGCTGATCGGCTTTGATCTCCTGAACACGCGGCTGCAAGGAATCGCATCGGCCTTCGTTCGCGCCGTGCTGATCGTCGCCATCAATGTGGGTCTCGCGCGAGGTTTCCTGTCGCCACGCCGTCCCAACTGGCGCCTTCCGCCGATCAGCGACAACGGCGCCATCCGCCTCTACAATCTCGTCATCGCCGTCAGTTCGATCGTGGCTCTGACGCGTTTTGTCGAAGCCCTCAACGACACGATCTCGGTCGGCCTCCCGACCGCCATCGCGTCGCGCGGGCTTCTGACCGCCGCAGCGACCGGCATGATCCTGCTGACCTTGGAGCGGCTTGGGCTCGGGCCAAGCGATGCGTCCGATAAGGCGCCGCGGGCGAAGACGGCCGGACGCGATTGGTCCAATCCGCTGCGCCTGCTGTTCTGGCTTTTAATTGCCATTCTGGTCTCGGCACTGCTGACCGGGTTCATCGCTTTTGCGGCCTTTCTGGTCCTGCAGATAGCGGTCGTCACAGCGATCGGCATCTTGCTCTACATGTTACTGACGCTGACCGACGAGGGGATCGAGACCGGGTTCCTGCCCAACCATCGGCTTGGGCGCGCCATGACGCAGACGCTCGGCTTGCGGCGCGATTCGCTCGATCTGATCGGCATCTTGTTGAGCGGCGCTATTCGGGTCGTGCTGATCACGATCGCGATCCTGCTGGCTCTCGCGCCATGGCGGATCGAATCGGGCGACATGCTGTCGACCGTCCAGGCCGCTTTCTTCGGTTTTTCGATCGGCGACGTGACGATCTCGCCATCCTCGATCGCCATCGCGATCGTGCTGTTTCTCGGCGGCATCGGCGTCACCCGCGCCGTTCAACGCTGGCTCGAGGTCAAGTTCCTGCCGCACACACGGCTCGACACCGGGCTTCAGAATTCGATCAAGACGAGCCTCGGCTATCTGGGCTTCCTGGTGGCGGTTTCGCTCGGGCTCAGCCAACTCGGTTTGAGTGTCGAGCGACTCGCGATCGTCGCCGGCGCCTTGTCGGTCGGTATCGGTTTCGGCTTGCAGTCGATCGTGAACAATTTCGTGTCCGGCCTGATCCTCCTGTGGGAGCGGGCGATCCGCGTCGGCGATTGGGTGGTGGTGGGGGACGAGCAAGGCTATGTGCGGCGCATCAACGTGCGGTCGACCGAGATCGAGACCTTCGATCGCGCGACCGTGATCGTTCCGAACGCCAATCTGGTGAGCGGCGTCGTCAAGAACTGGTTGCGGAACGACCATGTTGGCCGGATCAGAATTCCATTCACGGTTGGTATCGCGGTCGACCCCGAACAGATTCGCGACATCCTGATCGGAGCCGCGAAAGACCACGATCATATTTTGTCGATCCCCTCTCCGCAGGTCGTGTTTGCGTCGATTGGCGAGGCCAATATGAAGCTTGAGCTTATGTGCTTCATCGAGGATGTCGAGATGTCGCAGCGGATCACGAGCGATCTGCTTTTCGAGATCCACAAAGGCTTTGTGGCAATCGGCATCGGAGTGCCCGCACCGCCTCCGGTGGTCACCAGTCCGGCGCTCGACAAGCTCGATGCGTGGCTCTCGGCCAAGGTGAGCGAGATGCCGCAGAAACAACGGGCCGCCGCCAACGACTAACGGCGCAGCCTCTCCTCGCGTCGCTTACGGGATCAGCACGGAGCCGTCGCTCGGGTCCGCCGCAAAAGCATGTTCCGCATGCATCGCCTGGTCGGGGAGTGCGGGGACGCGCCCACCCGACACCCAGGAGCGCAGAAATGCTTCGGACCAGCGGGCCACCGCCGCATCATATTGGAACCAGCCCTCGAGATGCACGCGGGCCGGGCGTGCCCCGAGATCGGTCAGCCGATGCGCCGCCATCACGGTCCACTTGCACATCATTGCGTAGGTGACCTCCGGGTGAAACTGCACCGCGAAGGCAGGGCCGTGGCAGAACGCTTGGCATTCGAAATCGAGCCCGGTCGCCAGCAGCGTTGCCCCGGCTGGTTTGTCGAAACCTTCGTTGTGCCATTGGTAGACACGCCGCGGGAAGGCGCCGCCGAACATCGCCTCGGCTGCCGGTGTCGGCGTGATCGGGTAATAGCCGATCTCGACGCGCCCCTCCGGATGGGGATAGATCCGTTGGCCGAAATGGGACGCCAGCATCTGCGCGCCGAGGCATACGCCGAGAAAGGGCGCATTCTCGCGCAGCGGAACCTTGATCCAGTCGATCTCGGTTCGGATGAACGGGTCCGGATCGTTGGCGCTCATCGGACCGCCGAAGATGATCGCTCCAGCATGGTGTTTCATGGTGTCGGGGAGTGGATCACCGAGAACAGGTCGGCGGATGTCCAACCGATAGCCCAGCCCGCGCAACAAGCGGCCGATTCGACCAGGCGTTGATGTTGGCTGATGCAGGATGATCAGCACAGGCTTCAAGCCGCTCGTCGTTGACGAAGACATGTCGAAACTCTGGTTCAAGGCGACTCCAGGCCGGCTTGCGGCAGGAGACGCGGCAGCAAAGATCGTGCCGCGCCTTATGCGCCACTCCGACGGACGCTTCGTGGTGAGAATAAAACGCAAGCGAATGATAAACGAGTTTGTTCCTCTCTCCGATAGCAGTTTGCCCATCGCGCTGGCATATTCATCCACATGAGGGCAGAGACCGCCATGATGTCGGTGGGTTGTTCGGGCCCGGTCATTGCGGTCGCGGGGGACAGACGCGGTGAACGATGATGAGGTCGAGCATGAATCATCGCAGCCGATGAGCGACGATGATCGTCTGGAGACCGTTCTGACGACGCTTTTATATCTTCGCGCCGATCTCGAAAGCCTGGACCCTGCGGCGGCGCGAGCCCTGTCGGTGACGATCGACATGGTCGGCGAAACGCTAACGGCTCGTCGCGTTCGATCCGGCAGCTGGGATTGAACCTGCTCCGCGCGTCAATCCGGCACGGGTCCGCATCGGTTCGCCGCACGTCGCTCGCGCGTCATGAAGAAACAGCAGACTGGTCATCATCGCGTCTTGCGTCGAGCCCTGGGTGCTGTCGAGCGGATTGAGCATCACCCCGTTCGGATGGCGTGCCGACGATGCACGAGCGTAAGTCGCCGCGTTGGGAACCGGACCGTATGGCGTATTTTCTAGCTTTGGCGACGGACTACGACGGAACCATCGCGCATGATGGCGTGCTTGACGGCGCGACCGTAACGGCGCTTGAAACCCTGAAGCAGGCCGGTCGGCGGCTCATTATGGTGACCGGACGGGAGTTGCCGGACCTTGAACGCGTCTGTCCACGCCTCGATCTCTTCGATCGGGTCGTCGCCGAGAATGGTGCCTTGCTGTACACGCCGGCCACCAAGGACAAGCGGCCGCTCGGGCCGCCGCCGCCACCTGAATTCGTCGAGCGACTGCGGAGCTTGTCGATCCAGCCGCTCTCGGTTGGCGAGGTGATCGTGGCGACCTGGGAGCCCAACGAGGGCGCGGTGCTCGAAGCGATTCGCGACCTCGGGCTCGATTTGCAGATCATCTTCAACAAGGGCGCCGTGATGGTGCTGCCGAGCGGCATCAACAAGGCGTCCGGCCTAGGCGCGGCGCTCGAGGATCTGGGCTTGTCGGCCCATAACGTCGTGGCGACCGGCGATGCCGAGAATGATCTGGCGTTCATGCGGACCTGCGGCTGCGCGGTAGCGGTCGGCAATGCGCTTCCGGCCGTGAAGGATGCGGCCGATGTCGTGACGGCTGCGGCACGGGGCGCCGGCGTCGCCGAAGTGATTGCCACCTGGCTCAGCGACGAGGCTGCCCTGATCGATGCGGCAATTCTGCGCCATTCGGTTCGGATTGGCGAAACACAGGGCGATCAGCGGGAGATCCTGCTGCGCCCCGACCGGGGCAGCGTCCTCATCACCGGCACCTCGGGCGGGGGCAAGTCCACCCTCGCGACGGCTCTGCTCGAGCATCTGTCGGATGCGGGCTTTCAGCTTTGCCTGTTCGATCCGGAAGGCGATTACGGCCATTTTGGTGACGTCGTCACCTTCGGCGACGCGAAGACGGTCGTGACGCCGGAGCCTGTCCTCGATGCGGTCCGGAAGCTCGGCAACAACGTCTGCGTCAACCTGTTGGCATCCAGCGTCGAGGATCGTCCGCAGATCTTCGCCAGCCTGTTTCAGCCGGTCCTCGACATTCATGCGAAATATGGCCGGCCGCATTGGGTGCTGGTCGACGAGGCGCATCACATGCTGCCCCGCACTGAAGATGCGGGCGATGGGCTGAACCTGCGCGAGCACATCCCCGCCATTTTCGTCACCGTGCATCCAGACACATTGGCCAAGCAGGTGCTGCGAAACATCGGCATCGTGCTCTGCATCGGTCGGGACAGCGCCGGGCTGATCGACAGCCTCAGCAAGGTTCTCGGGCGGCCATGCCCGCCGATGCCCGACCGCACGCCCGACAGGGGCGAGGCTTATTACTGGGAATGCCGCACCGACAATCCTCCACTTCTGGTCTGCGTCGACCAACCCCGCAACGCGATGAAGCGCCATACGCGGAAATATGCGGAAGGCACGCTCGGCGAAGATCGTAGTTTTTTCTTTCGCGGCCAGCACGGGGCGCTCAATCTGAGGGCGCAGAACCTGATGCTGTTTCTGCAGATCGGCGAAGGTGTCGACGAGGAGACCTATCGTCATCACCTGCAGCACGCGGATTTTTCGACCTGGATGCGAAGCTCGATCAAGGACGGCGACCTCGCCGACGAGGTCGCCGGGATCGAAGCCCATGAGGGCATCGCGATCCCCGAGGCCCGCAAGCTAATCCGAACCGCGATCGAGCAACGGTACACCGCGCCGGCTGAACCAGCCGGCTAACCCTCAACGGTTCGCCATCCGGCTTGCGTTCCGCCTGATCAATCGCGATTGTGCGGCACGAACAACGGGGAGGCGTCATTGCTGTCAACAGTCGCGGCTTTCGATCGGATCGGCGAGGAAAACGCCTTCGCGGTGCTGGCTCGCGCGACTGAGCTGGCGCGTCAGGGCCGCAACATCGTCAATCTCGGTATCGGCCAGCCCGACTTTCCGACACCGCCGCATATTGTCGAGGCCGCCATCAAGGCGTTGCGCGACGGCAATCACGGCTATACGCCCGCGACCGGCATCCTGCCGCTTCGCGAAGCCGTTGCGGCCGATCTGCATCGCCGTCTTGGTGTCGAGGTGTCGCCCGATCTCGTCATGATCGTGCCGGGCGGCAAGGTCACGATGTTCATGGCGATCCTGATGTTCGGCGAACCGGGGGCCGACATTCTCTATCCAGATCCGGGCTTTCCGATCTATCGCTCGATGATCGAGTTCACGGGCGCTCGCCCGATTCCCGTGCCGATGCGGGAGGAGAATGGCTTCGCGTTTTCGGCCGAGGAAACCCTGAGCCTCATCACGCCGCAGACCCGACTGCTCATTCTGAATTCGCCCGCCAACCCGACCGGTGGCGTGACCCCGAAGGCCGAGATCGACGCGCTGGTCGAGGGACTCGCACGGTTTCCCGATGTGGCGATCATGTCGGACGAGATTTATGGCCAGATGATCTACGATGGCTTGGAGCATCGCAGCCTGCTGTCCTATCCCGCAATCCGCGATCGGCTGATCCTTCTCGACGGCTGGTCGAAGACCTATGCGATGACGGGGTGGCGGATGGGCTACAGCGTTTGGCCGAAGGTGCTTTACGACAAGGCTCGAAAGCTTGTCGTGAATAGCTTCTCCTGCACCAACGCGCCTGCCCAATGGGCCGGGATCGCGGCCCTGGAGGGCTCGCAGGACGCGGCGCACGACATGGTGGCCGAATTCGATCGCCGGCGTGCCGTGACGGTCGCCGGACTTAATGCAATTCCAGGTGTGAGCGCTATCGTGCCGAAAGGCGCGTTCTATGCTTTTCCGAACATCACCGAAACCGGATGGCGCGCCAAGCCGCTCGCCTCGGCGCTGCTCGAGCAGGCCGGTGTCGCCACCATCGGCGGACCGGATTTCGGGGTCTATGGCGAGGGCTATCTGCGGCTCAGCTACGCCAATTCTACCGCCAATATCGAGATCGCGCTCGACCGGATCGCCACCTTCCTGCGGGACAATCGGCCCGCATGAGGCTACCTGCGTCCGTTCTTCTGGTGACGCTGCTCCACATGGCGAACGGCGGATCCGTGGCCTGGGCCAAGGAGGCCGCGGTGGTGGGGCAAAATCCGCCACCGATCACGGTCAAGCAGAAGGCGCGTCTCAAGGCCGTCAAGTCAAAGCCCGCCCTCGCGAAGCCCGAGACGCCGGAGCCGCGCGTGGTGGAGGATACGGTGCCGGCGGGCCGTTATTACGTCGGTCGAGCCAGCGGCATGCGCGATTATCGCGCCTTGTTCAACGCCGATACGGCTGGATACCACGTGATGCGCGGCGAGGTTCGAGCCCGCCTTTTCGACGAGGTGACGGCCTGGGCCATTCTGCACGGCTACCAGTTTGAGCCCCCGTGTGGCGCTTGCGACCGGAGCGATCCGGCCAAGCCCGTCTCTCACGTGTCGTGGCGCGACGCCGCCGTTTGGGCCAATGCGCTGAGCGAGATGCAGGGACTCGACGCGGTCTATCGCAGTCAGGACGGTAAGCCGATCCGATCGTCAATCCCGCCCGAGATGATCGATCGCGCCGTGATCGAACCGACCTTGACGGGCTATCGCTTGCCGACGATCCCCGAATGGCAGATCGCGATTCGGGGTGCCGACAAGGCGCTGACCGATGGGACCTATGGAGCCTTGCCGGTACCCACCCCAAATGCGCTTGGGCTGATCGACACGTCCGGCCCCTTGGCCGAGTGGACCTCGAGCTCGATGGCGATCGGCGACGACACGCCAAAATATTTCGTCTGTAACGAGACGGTAGAGGGTGTCGTGAGCCTGAACACCTGCACGGCTCACGAGACCGGCGCTGCCGATCAGAGCGTCGGCTTTCGGCTTATCCGCCGGCTCGACGACAAGCCGCCGGCAGTTCCTGCCGCCGGTCGGCCCGAAAAGCCGGTCGTTACGCTACCGTCACGCCTTTCCAAAACGCCACGCGCCCCTTGATGTTGGCGGCCGCCTCCTTTGGGCTCTCATATTGCCACATGGCATCGGGGTTCTCGGCACCGCCGGCCTGGATCGTGAAATAGGTGGCTGTCCCCTTCCAGGGGCAGACGCTGGTTCGGGCGCTCGGCTTCAAGAGGCCGGGCTTGACCGAACCGATCGGGAAATAGTGATTTCCTTCGACCACAACGGTGTCGTCGGATTCGGCGATGATCGTGTCGTTCCAAACGGCTTTCATGGTGTTGTCTCCAAACTTCGCTGAACGATAGCCGCAAGCGCTGCCAAAAGCGGTGCGACAAGACGGCTCGTCACGTCGACGGCGGGCGCCACGCCATCGACCAAATCGGGAGCCCGGAGCGCGGATTGGCGCCGGTACCGACAACCTCGAAGCCATGGCGCTGGTAGAACGCGACCGCGCCGACATTATCCTGATTGACGTGGAGGTCGAGGCCGCAGGCGCAGCGCCGCTGAGCATCTGCGACGAGCGCCGATGCAACCCCGTGCCGCTGAGCCAGGGGGGCAACGGCGAGCTGATCGAGATAGCCGGTCCGGATCGCGACCAGGGCAAAACCGAGAAGGCCGTCGTGGTCGGAGTTCGCCGTGATCATGAGATCACCATCGCGCAGATGATCATCGAGCCGCGTGGCGAACCAGGGTCGGCGGCCCGCGAAATCGATGGACGGCATGGCATCCGCCCAGGCAGCGACCCAGAGTTCCAGTACCGCTTCACGCGCCTCCAGCGACAGATCTACAACGGGGGCGATCCGAACTCCCGCGAGGCCTCGACTCACCGTTCCGTGATCTTCAACTCGATCCGCCGGTTGCGGCGGAGTGCTTCGTCGCTGTCGCCGGTATCGATCGGTTGGAACTCGCCGAAGCCTGCAGCCAGCAGCCGCGTCGGGTCGACGCCCTTGGTGACGAGATATTCGACCACCGAAATGGCGCGAGAGGCCGACAAGTCCCAGTTGGTTTTGAATTGCGGTGAGGTGATGGGTCGTTTGTCGGTATGCCCATCGACCCGCATGATCCACGGAATTTCAGGCGGAATTTCACGTTCCAACTCGATCACGGCACTCGCGAGCTTGTCGAGTTCGGAGTGGCCGTCCGGGTTGATAGTCGACTGACCGACGTCGAACAGCACCTCGGACTCGAAGACGAAACGGTCCCCGACGACCTTGATGCCGGGCCGGGCGCCGAGAATTTCGCGCAAGCGGCCAAAGAAATCCGAGCGGTAGCGTGCGAGCTCCTGCACCTTTTGGGCAAGCGCCAGATTGAGCCGTGAGCCGAGGTCGGCGATACGGGCCTGGGATTCCTTGTCGCGGCTTTCCGAGGCGTTCAACGCATCCTCGATCGCGCCGAGCTGGCGGCGCAGCGCCGAAATCTGCTGGTTGAGGATATCGATCTGGGCGAGGGCGCGGGACGCGACGTCTTTTTGAACATCGAGTTCGCGGCCGATGGCCGCCACTCGGCCGTCGGCCGCGGCATTGCTCCCCGTTGTGGTGGCGAGCAGGCCCTGCAAGCGAGACTTCTCCTTGTCGCTGCTCTCCAGCGTCGCATTCAAGGAGGCGAGGCTCGCCTGCGCCTCCGACTTGCCGGCCCGTTCGAGCGCCAACAGCGATGTCAGTTCCTCGATCTGGCGGTTCAGTTTGGTGAGCGCCGTATCCTTGCCGGTCACTTCGCGTGACATGAAATATTGCGACAACATGAAGACGGAGAGCAGAAAGATGATGACCAGCAACATCGTGGTCAACGCATCGACGAAACCCGGCCAGTAATCGATGCTGCGTTGAACGCGGCGCGCGCGGCCCAGCGCCATCAGCGCAACTCGCGCTCTGTCGTCAGGCGTTCGAGCAAGTTGCGGATCTCGCCATCACGGCTGGCTTGCGCCTCGACCCAGTCGCGGATCAACTGCTGCTCCGAGCGCATGTGGAGAACGAGGCCTTGAATGCCCTCGGCAAGATTGGCCATCGCGACCGTGGCGGCCCGGGAATTGGATTGGTCGGTGCTGGCCGCGATCTTGTCGAGCGCGGCCCGAAGGTCGGGTGGGATGGCGGTCGAGATCGTCTCGGGATTGAAGGTGTTGTCGGTCGAGGCCGACAGCAGATCCTCCAGTTCGTTATAGAACCTGTTTTGCGCTTGCCCGGCTTGAAGATCGAGGAACCCGAGGATCAGCGATCCCGCAAGGCCGAACAACGAGGAGGTGAACGAGACGCTCATGCCGGCGATGGGGGCCGCCAACCCGTTTTTCAGGTCGTCGAACATAACGGCCGCGTCGCCGCTGCCGCCCATCGACTTGATGACGCCGGAGATCGACCCGACCGTTTCGAGAAGACCCCAGAACGTGCCGAGCAGGCCGAGAAAGATGAGCAGGCCGGTGAGATAGCGGGCGATCTCCCGCGATTCGTCGAGACGGGTGCCGACTGAATCGAGCAGCGCCCGCAGCGTCAGGGTCGAGATCGAGCGGAAACCGTCGCCTTCGCCGAACGTGCTCGCCATCGGGGCTAGCAGAACCGGGGGTCTCGAACCCGGCTTGCCGACGCCGACGAGACCATTGGCCCAACGGATTTCCGGCATGAGGCGGATGACTTGACGCAACCCGAGAATGATACCGATCAGCAAGACGCCGAGAATGAGACCGTTAAGGCCGGGGTTGGCCATGAACGCGGTGGCGATCTGGCGGTAGAGGATCAAGGCCACGAAGCCGGCCAGGATCAGAAACACCACCATACGCAGCAGGAATACGTGCGGGGACGACAATCTCAACGATCGGTTTGCTTGCGCCATTCCGGCTTACCCGTGACCCGCGGCCCCATCGGGCTACACTTTTCCGTGCGTAGCAGATTTTCGCCGATCAATCAGCAAAAACCACACCCTCAGGACGCGTCGCGCAGCAGCGTCAGGAGGTGGCGGTGGATGTTCTCATTGCCGGCGCAGATGCTGCGGCTGGTCAGCATCTTATCGGTGCCGTCAGCGTCGCTGACGAACCCGCCCGCTTCGCGGATCAGCACGATGCCGGCCGCGATGTCCCAGCTCTTGATGCCGCGCTCCCAGTAAGCGTCGAACCGGCCCGCGCCCACATAGGCGAGATCGAGGGCTGCCGCCCCGAGGCGACGGAGATTGCCGACCCGCGCCAGCGCTGCCGCGAGTTCGACCTTGAACAACGGATGGCCAGCGGCGGCTCCGAGCGGGGGAATGCCGCAGGCGATCAGGCTGTCGTCGAGATCGCGCCGCGCCGCGACGCGGATGCGGCGATTGTTGTGATAGGCGCCCTGGCCACGTTCGGCGATGAACATGTCATCGGTGGCCGGATTATAGATCACTCCGGCCACGATCACGCCCTCGCGTTCGAGCCCGATCGAAATGGCGAATAGCGGCACGCCGTGGAGAAAATTCGTGGTGCCGTCGAGCGGATCGATATGCCACGTGTGGCTCTTGTCGGTCCCCTCGACGATGCCGCCTTCCTCCATGATGAAGCTGTAGCCCGGCCGCGCCTTCGACAATTCCTCGAACAGGGTCTGTTCCGACTTCTTGTCGGCTGCCGACACAAAGTCGCCGGGTCCCTTCACCGACACCTGCAGGTTTTCGACCTCGCCGAAGTCGCGTTTGAGGCCGCGCCCCGCCTTGATGGCTGCGGCAGTCATCACGTTCATGAGGGCGGAGCGGATCATCGGGTCATTCCAGAGTCGTGCTCGGACGCGTGAGCAAAGTTTCGAAGCGCGAGGATCGCGACTATTGGCCGAGCTGCTTGCGGACCAAGTCCTCGACCTTGGCTTTGTCGCCAGGGGAGAGCGCTGTCAACTGACTATCGAGCCAAGCGTCGCCGATGCCGGCCGCCCGCGCCAGAATGTGCCAGCGCCCCGCCTCGATGGGGTCGCGGCCGATTCCCCGACCCGCCGCGTAGAGACGTGCCAAGCGGTTCTCGGCCACCGGATTGCCTTGGTAGGCGGCCATCAGGAAGTATCGCGCAGCTTCCGCCTCGTTCTTCTCGACGCCGTCGCCGTTGAACAGCATGATGCCATATTCGACCTGCGCGCCGGCATGTTTCCGGTCCGCTGCTTGTTTGAGCAAGGCCGCGGCCTTGGATGTATCCTGCGCCACACCGCGCCCAACCTTGAAGAAGGCGGCCAGCGCATCCAACGCATCGATGTCGCCGGCATCGGCGGCGCGCTGGAAGAAAGCCGCCGCGAGCCCGAAGTCGCGGACTTTGCCGTCACCCTCGACCGCCATGACGCCGAGATTGTAAAGCGCGCCGGGGTGCCCCTGCGCGGCAGCCTTCTCGAACATCGCTTTGGCGGCGGCTCTGTCCTTCGGCACGCCTTTGCCCTGCAGCAATGCCAGACCGTAGGAGAACGTCGCTTCGCGATTGCCGAGCTGGCTGGCCAGCTTGTCCCATTTGGCGGCTTCGGTCAGGTCGGGCTTCACCGCGAGACCCTGCGCGTAAATCTCTCCGATCAGCGCCATCGCGGGCGCATCTTTCGGGTTTCGCTTCAGCCGCTTCATGGCCTCGCTCAGCGCCGTCGCGAAATATCCGCGCTGAAACGCCCCGAAAGCGAGATCCGCATCTGGAGGCACGGGGCGCGAATTGCTGTCGGCGCCAGGCGAGACGGTCGACGGCAGGGTCGGGATACCCGAGGCGAGGGGCGCGGTCGCCGACGGAACGTTGCCGATCGGTGGCGCAAGGCTCGGGGTGGGTGACGCTAGAGTGGGGATCTGCTGCGCCTGCGCCAGGGTCGGGATCTGTGCGTCAGCCGTGTCGATGAGGGCGCCGCTCAGGGCCAGCACCAAAGCGGCGGCCCGGGCCTCACCGCTGAACCGTGACGACAGGATCGACTTCAAGCGCCGGCGCCCTCGCTGGTGGCGGCCGCGCGGGCCGCCATGGCGACCGCCCGCATCGCATCGACCGCTTCGCCCAGCGCCGCCGGCGCTCCGCGTGGATCACCCCATGCGGCATCACCGAGCGCGATGAATTCGGCACCCGCCTCAGCGAGCGGCGTGACATCGGCAAGCGTCTGAGCGAAGCCGACACAGGGGACGTTGAAAATTTCGGCCCACCATTGCACGCGTTCCAGCGTCTCGGCTTGGGTTGGCAGCGCGCCGTCGCGGTCCGGCTCCCCGAACATCACATAGTCGATGTCGCCCTCGCCGGCCGTCATGGCCTCGTCCCGCAATTGCAGGCTCCCGCATCCGACGATGCGGTCCGGCTTCATGCGTTCGATCGCTTCGGCGAGGTCATCGCCAATACCGTCCATATGCACGCCATCGGCATCCACATGCGCGGCCAATCGCGGGTCGCCATCGACCAATAGCGCCGCGCCATGCAGCTGCGCCACGGAGGCGAGTTCCCGCAGCAGCGCTTTGGCGGCGCGATCGTCGCGAGTGCCGTGCCGCACGAGCACACAGGCGACATCGGCAGACGACAGGGCGGCTGCAAACTGCTCGACGAAGCTGGGCGCCTCGGTCAGCACGGGCGTGATCAGGAAAAGGCGGGCGATAAATTCAGGCATGGGTCCGGCAATGCGAGCGGTTAGCGTCCGACCTGTGAACCGGAAGGTCTTCGCCGTCAATTCCGGCGAATCCGCGACCGTCCTGGCCGCGACGGCTCATTCCGCCGCTGCTGCCGCCGAATGCGGTTCGTCCAGCACGTCGAATTGCAGCCGCGCGAGCCGGGCATAAAGCCCATTTTGTGCCGCCAGCGTCGCGTGATTTCCGTGTTCGACGATGCGGCCCGCATCCATCACCAGAATGCGATCGGCTTTTCGAACCGTCGCGAGCCGATGCGCGATCACGATCGTGGTGCGGGTTCCCATCAGATCATCGAGCGCGCCTTGCACCAACGTCTCGTTCTCGGCATCGAGTGCCGATGTCGCCTCGTCCAAGAGCAGCACGGGTGCATCCTTGAGGATGGCGCGTGCGATCGCGAGACGCTGCCGTTGGCCGCCCGAGAGGGTGACGCCGCGCTCGCCGACCAGTGTTTCGTAGCCTTGCGGCATCGCCGTGATGAAGCCATGTGCGGCGGCCCGTTCCGCAGCGGCGCGCACCTCGGCGTCGGTCGCTTCGGCGCGGCCGTAGCGGATATTCTCCATGACGGTGCCCGAAAAGATCGCCGGATCCTGCGGCACGAGGGACAATTGCGCACGCAGCGCCTTGGGGTCGAGGCTGTCGATCGGCACGCCGTCAAGCAGGATCCGCCCGGACGTGGGATCGTAGAACCGCATCAACAATTGAAAGATGGTCGACTTGCCGGCGCCCGAGGGACCGACGATCGCGACGGTCTCGCCGGGCGCAACGCTGAAATCGACATCGCGAACGACCGCGTCGGCGGCTCGGGTCGGATAGGCGAACGCGACCCTTTCGAACCGCACAGTCCCATGCACGGGCTGCGGCAGCATTGCAGGGACGGCCGGGGCCTTGATGGTGGGCGCGATAGCCAGCAACTCGCCGATCCGGCCGGCTGCACCGGCGGCTGCCGAGATTTCGCTCCACACCTGGCTGAGTTCACCGAGCGCGCCGGCTCCGAACACCGCATAGAGCACGAATTGCGACAGGAGGCCGGCCGTCATGGCGCCGCTCATGACGTCATGCGCGCCCAGCCAGAGCACACCCACGACGCTGGCGAACGACAGAAAGATCGCGACCGTCGTCAGCAGTCCGCGCGCCAAGGTCGCGTCGCGGGCCGCGTCATAGCTGTTTTCAACGGCGCCAGCGAAGCGCGAGCGGGTCGCCGCCTCCTGCCCGAAGGCCTGCATGGTCCGGACCGCGCCGAGGTTTTCCGACGCGAAGGCAGTGGCTTCGGCCAGACGATCCTGCGCGGCACGCGAGCGGCGGCTGACAGTCCGGCCTGAAAAGACAAGCGGCAGAACGATAAGGGGGATCGCGACCAACACGAGCGCCGATAGCTTCGGGCTCGAGATCACCATCATGATGATGGCGCCGACGAAGAGGAACACGTTTCGGAGCGCCACCGACGCCGACGAACCGAAGGTCGCCTTCAACTGCGTCGTGTCGGCCGTCAGACGAGAGACGAGTTCACCGGTCTGGGCGGTATCGTAGAAATGCGCGTCGAGACCGCTGAGGTGGCCGAACAACGCGGTACGAAGATCGGCGACGATGCGCTCGCCGAGCGTCATGACGAGGTAGTAGCGACTGCCGGACGCCAGGGCCAGCACGCCGACAACGGCCAGCAGGGCCAGAAAATAGGCGTTGATGAGCCCGGCTTTATCGGAAGAAAATCCGAAGTCGATCATGCGACGGACCGCTTCTGGCACCGTCAAGGTGGCGGCCGAGGCAGCCGCCAGGGCCAGCACCGCCAAAGCCGCACGACCCTTATATCGATTGGCATAGGGGAGGAGAGGAACGAGCGAACGGAGCGAGGCGGCGGACGCGCGTGATCGCTTTTCGGTTTTGGACATCTGAGCCTTATCCTGAGCGACCGAACCGACCCGATGGAGGCGAGAAGCGCGGGGATGATCGACCGAATAGCTTTCCATTAAAGCAATATCGAATTCGATGGAAACGCGGTGGGTTCAAGCGCCCCATTACGATCATGTCGCTTAAATCACCTTATGGCCTTGTAGGTTCAAGCAGGGTGCGGTAATAGGCCCGCTTCACGCGCAAGCTCAGTCAGCAGAGAGTGCCTTCCGGCCTCCACCATCGCTCGCGATTTTGTAAGGACCGACCATGAAGGCCGATACCCACCCGAACTACCATTTCATCAAGGTCGTCATGACCGATGGAACGGAATTCTCCACTCGCTCGACGATGGGCGCAGATGGCGACACGCTGAACCTCGACATCGACCCCAACACCCATCCGGCTTGGACCGGCGGCACGCAGCAGCTTATGGACCGCGGCGGCCGTCTCTCGCGGTTCAACTCGCGCTTCGCTGGCATTTCGTTCGGCAAGAAATAACGGTCGACACAAACGACCGCATGAAAAAAGCCCCGCACCGGGATCCGGTGCGGGGTTTTTTTTGTCGCGAGATCGTCAGGCCGGCGAGCGGTAGACGAGGCGCAGCTTGTCGAACTGCTGGTCCAACCCCCGTCGGGCAATCTGCGGATCGGCGTCGTCGGCTGTGCCGTTCACCATCCGGTCAAGGTGGAGAATACGGGTTTGGAGACGGAGCGATCGCGTCGTCAGCGCCTGGAAGTTGCGGGGTAGCTGCGCGAAAATGGCGGGCGATGACACCATCGCCTGGGCGGAGACCCTGACCTTGATCCGCTCGGTCGAGGCGACGATCGGTGACATCTCGCCCGCGCTGACGGCGCGGCGAATCAGCAGCCAGGACGCGATCTGCATCAACCGTGTGGTCAGGCGCATGCTCTCAGCCGAATAGGCTTTGGAGAGCGGCTTGGGCAGAAGGTCCGCCTCCTCCCGACCCGGTCCGTCGAGATAGGCGGCCGCCTCTTCGACGAGGCGCATGCCCTCGCTGAACAGTTCGGTAAAGCGAGCGGATCCGGCCAGGATGTGGACGAATGAGATTGTGTTGTCGGCTTCCGCGACCCGATTGACCGACAATGACATCCAAGCGCTCCTTGCCGCGACCCCCGTCGATCGGCTCATGTGCCAGTTCGGGACCGATGGCCCCGAACCAGAATCATGCCGCAAATCTAACGCCAAACCGTTACCGGTTAACCTTTATGTCTTGTTAACCTTAACCGTTGACGCCCAAAAAAAAGACCGCCCGAAGGCGGTCTTTCAAGGTTGAACAGGAAGGCGTCGAACAGGGGAGGGATCAAAGCGGACGCTTCTCAGCCCATCGATTCGAACAAGGCCAGAATGACGCCGGAAGGTTAATGCGGCGTTAATCATGAAGGGACGCGGCGTCGAGCACGACCTTTCCCATATGCGTCCCGCCTTCGAGATAGCGGTGCGCCGCTGCCGCGTCGGCCAAGGCAAAGACCCGGTCAATCACAGGGCTGACAGTTCCGGCCGCGAGCAAAGGCCAGACCTTCTGTTCGAGTTCCCGCGCGATCTCGCCTTTTTCGGCGACGGTTCGAGGCCGGAGCGTCGAGCCGCTATGGACCAGACGCTTCATCAGGAGCCGCGTGAAATCGACCTCGGCCTTCGGGCCTTTCTGGAACGCGATTTGAGCAATGCGGCCGCTCTCGGCCGCCGCGCGATAGTTCCTGTCGATATAGTCTCCGCCCACCATGTCGAGGATCACGTCGGCGCCCTTGTGGTTGGTGGCGCGCCCGACCTCCTGGACGAAATCCTGTTGCGTGTAGTCGATCGCGACATCGGCCCCGAGGCGCAGACAGAAATCCGCCTTCTCGCGCGATCCAACCGTCGTGAGGACCGTGGCGCCGAAGGCCTTTCCGAGCATGATGGCCGTCGTGCCGATGCCGGACGTGCCACCGTGAACCAGCAATGTCTCACCCTGCTTCAAGCGCGATCGCATGAAGACGTTGACCCAGACCGTGAAAAACGTCTCCGGCAGGGCGGCTGCCTGTTCGACCGACAATCCGGCAGGAATCGGCAGCGTCGTCGCCTCATGGGTAGCCGCATAGGCCGCATAGCCGCCACCGGGTGTCAGGGCGCAGACGCGATCCCCGATGCGGAAGCGTGTCGAGCCCTCGCCGAGCGCGACGACCTCGCCGGCCACCTCGAGGCCCGGAAGATCCGATGCGCCGGGCGGCGGCGGATACTGCCCGCTCCGCTGCATGAGATCGGGGCGGTTCACCCCGGCGGCCAAGACCTTGATGACGAGATCGCCGGGCGCCGGCTGCGGCATTGGGCGGGTCTGCAGCTTGAGAACCTCGGGACCACCGGGTTCGCTGATCGCGATTGCCGTCATGGTGGTGGGAAGCCGCATGCTGTTTTCTCCATCGAACGATCGTTTTCCGGCTCGGCGGCCGGGATGTTGCCAACCTTTATAGAGGTCATTAGACCGAGGTCGATCACGGGGTCGGCGACCACGGCTGTCCCATGCTCCTTTCAAAGAGCGACACTGGCGTTTTCGACGGCGTCGCCGAACCCCTCCGAGGACCACGATGGCAACCCATAGTCTCCTGCTGCTTCCCGGCGATGGCATTGGCCCCGAGGTGATGGCCGAGGTCGAAAAGGTCGCGGCTTGGTTCGGGCAAGTTGGGATCGCGCATTTCGAGATCGAGAAGGGTCTGGTCGGCGGATGTGCCTACGATCAGCATGGTCAGGCCATCAGCGACAGCGACATGGCTTTAGCCAAGGCTGCCGATGCGGTGTTGCTGGCTGCCGTGGGCGGTCCCGCGTGGGATAGCGTCCCCTATGAGGTTCGCCCCGAGGCCGGCTTGCTGCGGCTTCGCAAAGATCTGCAACTCTTCGCCAATCTGCGGCCGGCGATCTGCTATCCGGCCCTGGCCGACGCGTCGTCGCTCAAACACGAGATCGTCGAGGGACTCGACATCATGATCGTGCGGGAACTGACGGGCGGCGTCTATTTCGGCGAACCCAAGCAGATCATCGACCTCGGAAACGGGCAGAAGCGCGGCATCGATACGCAGGTCTATGACACATACGAGATCGAGCGGATCGGTCGGGTCGCGTTTGACCTGGCCCGCAAGCGCGGCGGTCGTGTCACCTCATCTGACAAGCGCAATGTGATGAAGTCCGGCGTGCTCTGGCACGACACGATGAAGGCGCTGCACGCTCGCGAATTTTCCGACCTGACGCTCGACCACATGCTGGCCGATGCGCTCGGCATGCAGCTGGTGCGCTGGCCAAAGCAGTTCGACGTGATCGTGACCGACAATCTCTTCGGGGACATGTTGTCGGATGTCGCTTCGATGCTGACCGGCTCGCTTGGCATGTTGCCGTCGGCTTCGTTGGGAGACCTCGACCCGAAGACCGGCAAACGCCATGCGCTTTACGAACCCGTGCATGGCTCGGCGCCCGACATCGCCGGCAAAGGGATCGCAAACCCAATCGCGATGATCGCGTCGTTCGGGATGGCGCTCCGCTACTCGTTCGGCCTCATCACCGAAGCCGATTTGGTCGATCGCGCCATTGCGGGTGTGCTCGACGACGGAATCCGCACCGCCGATATCAAGGGCAAGGCACAAGCGACGGTGTCGACCACCGAAATGGGGGACGCCATCGTCAAAAAGCTCATCGAGCTTTCGGCTCGATGAGCTTTTCGTAGAAAGCCAACGACTGATCGAAAAAGATCAGTTGCCGATGCCACCGAAACGGCCGGGCAGGACATCCTGCCCGAATTGATCGGGACGGAACGTCGAATAGGTCGGCTCATTCAGGGTCGTCTGCTCGACCATGTAATCGTTCTCATACCCGACCGGCACCTGCGTGCCGCTATCGGTGAACGCGCGCTTGCGAACCGTCAGCGGGGGAGCTTGGTTCATCGGATCATAATATTGACCCGGAAGCTGCGTGCGGCTCTGCGCGATCGCAGCACCGGACACCAAAGTGAGCGCCAAAGCTGCGCTGGCCACAGTCAAATTCAACGTGAGTCGCATCGTCAGATTCCCCAATCCAAGTCTTTTTCGTGAAGTCAACAGGTCGCTGCCTGATTGGTTCCGTTGCGTCGCACCATCAGCGCCGCCGTTTCGCGCCGCCTGAAAGACGCTTGAGCGGCGGTGTCGGAGCATTGTCGTCCAGCCACGTCGTGATCGAGCCGGCCGCAAGAAGGTGAGGGCTCACGCATTCCTGACCGCGTCGCTGCTCCGCCGCAACGAAGAAATCACGGAGCGCGACGTCATCCCCCGCCGAGATGAGATCGATGCGGTCGATGACGCAAGCGAGCGTGTGTCGGTCCATCGGTTTGGCGTCGGTTCCGCAGGCAAAACCCAGGATCGCGACGGGACCGGTGTCGGCCGCTCCCTGCACGAGCCGGAACCCGAGACAGGGGGCGATTGTCGTGCCGCGCGCCACGCTGAGGTCGGCGGCCGAGACATCGCCGAACCGTGTCGGCATCGTGGTCGCGAGGCCGCTTCGGACGACCGCGAGATTGCTGCTGGCCGCCAGCCGCGCCATGTCGACGAACAAGCCCGGAGCCGCATCGGCGGTGCCGTCCAATCGCGTGATCGAGAGATCGAGATAGGGCCCCTCGCCGCCGAAGCTGCCGAAGCGGAGCATATCCTGCCGCCCCGTGCCGGCCGGCTTGCGCCGCGCCGCATAAACCACCGGTAGCTTCGCAAAGTCGGATCCGGCGAGTTCGAACAGCGGGATCGGCCGGTTGACCTCGACCCAGCTTCTACTCGCGTTTGGGATAGCGGCCGTCACATCGGGGTTCGACGCCGGGATCGCGGCCGCTTGCGCGGGTTCCGGCTCGACGCCGCGGGCGCTGGCGTTCAACGACGGAAGCGCCGCTAGACCCACAAGCCCGAGCAATGTTGCGAAGAAGACGAGCAGCCACGCCAGAGGCAGGCGCGATCGCCGATGCACAGGTCGTTCGAGGCTCTCGAACGAGCCGTCCACCATGTCTGTCTCGATCCTCATCGACGTCATCAGGTCCCACCGGATCGCCTATCGCGCGCTAGTCATGCGGGCGCGATGCTGATCGGCTGGTTACCGGCGACGCGCGACTTCGGATCACCGTCAACATGTCGTTACCATGCGGGCTTGCCGGCCCTCGTGGGGTCGTGTGGCTTGGATCGCCGACCCGAACGCCGTAAAGCTGCCGGAGCTGACGGAGGGCGGAATGGTTTATTTCATGGGTGTCGACATCGGCACGTTTGAGTCGAAAGGCGTCCTCACGACGGCGGATGGCCGCATCGTCGCGCGCGCCATGCAGCCACACAAGATGATCGTGCCGCAGCCGGGCTGGGCCGAACATCGAGCCGAAGAGGATTGGTGGGGGGATTTCACCGTCATCGCTCGCAAGCTGCTGGCCGAGAGCGGGGTCGATCCATCGGACGTCAAGGCGGTGGCCGCAAGCGCCATCGGGCCGTGCATGCTGCCGCTCGACGAGGCGGGACAGCCCTTGTGTAACGGCGTGCTCTATGGCGTCGATACCCGCGCGGCCGACGAGATCGAACAGCTCACCACGGCGATTGGGCGCGACACCCTGCTGGCTCGCTGCGGCAACGCGCTGACGAGCCAGTCGGTCGGCCCCAAGATCCTGTGGCTGAAGAACAAGCGGCCGGATCTTTACGCCAGGGCCCGGATGTTTCTCAGCGCGACGCCCTACATCACGTATCGCCTGACCGGCGATTATGTGATGGACCATTTTACGGCGGCGGGGTTCACGCCGCTCTACGATGCCGCCGCGAATGCCTGGAGCGCGGACTTCGCCGACGGCATCGTCGACCTCGCTTACCTGCCACGCCTGATCTGGAGCAGCGAGATCGCCGGTACAGTCACCGAGCAGGCCGCACGCGAAACCGGCCTTGCGGTGGGGACGCCGGTTCTGTGTGGCACCATCGATGCGGCAGCCGAAGCCGTGAGTGTCGGGGTCACCGGCCCCGGCGACATGATGCTGATGTATGGCTCGACCATCTTCGTCATTCTGGTCACGGCCAAGCCGGTGCGCGACTCGCGTCTGTGGTACGCGCCCTGGTTGTTTGAAGGGCTCGAGGCGAGCCAGGCCGGGCTGGCGACGAGCGGCACCCTGACCCGGTGGTTCGCCGATCAGTTCGCCCGTGAGATCGATCCGGCCGAGGTGATGCAAACCATGGCGCGGGAGGGCGCGACGTCCCCGCCCGGGGCGAAGGGGCTTGTCGTCCTGCCATATTTCTCCGGTGAGCGAACGCCCATCCACGACACCAAGGCGAAGGGCTGCATTTTCGGCCTCGATCTCACCCATACGCGAGCGGATGTCTATCGCGCCATGATCGAGGGAATCGGATTTGCGGTCCGCCACATCACCGAGACCTATGCCGACGTCGGTCAGCCGCCGGAGCGCGTCATCGCGGTCGGGGGCGGCACCAACAATGCGGTGTGGTTGAAGGCGGTGTCCGATGCGAGCGGCCATCCCCAAATTCTGCGTGAGGTGACGACGGGCGCGAGCCTCGGGGATGCGTTCCTGGCGGCTGTCGCTACGGGCCATGCGGTGCTGGGCGACATCGAACGATGGAACGCAACCGTGCGGGTCGAACAACCGGATGAAAGCACGCAGAGGATTTATGATCGGCGCTTCCCGATCTACAAGGCCCTCTATCAGCAGACGAAGGACCTCATGGCCGCCTTATCCGACATGCGGGACGCTTAAATCCAAGCTGCGCCTTGGCCGGATATTTCGAGCCGCTCGCGCGTTGTCCAGTCGGACATAACCAGGGGAATGTCATGATGAAATGGATTGCGGTCGTGGCCATGATGGGCTCGGCCTTCGTGGCGACCGAGGCTCAGGCCAAAGGATGCATCAAAGGCGCGATTGTCGGCGGCATCGCGGGCCATTACGCCGGCCATCACGGCTTTCTCGGTGCGGCGGCCGGTTGCGCCTATGGTCGCCATCGTGCCAACCAGCAGCGGATGCAGGATCAGCAGCGCCAGCAGCAACAAGCGCCGAATAGCCAAAGCATGTAAGGCACCGCAAACAACGCAAAACGGCCGGACTCGCGTCCGGCCGTTTTATTTGAACCGCTTCAGATCAAGCGGCTTCGGATGCCGATGCGGTCGCTGCGGAAGCGGCTGTCCGCTTCTTGATCTCGCGCTTCAACACACGGGCGTTCTGCGACAGCTCGCTGTCATCCGCCTTGATCAGAAAAGCATCGAGGCCGCCCCGATGCTCGACACTCCGCAGCGAAGCTGCCGCGACACGGAGGCGAACCGAACGCTCGAGAGCTTCCGAGATAAGCGTGACATTGCACAGGTTCGGGAGGAACCGGGTGCGTGTCTTGTGATTGGAGTGGCTGACGAGATTGCCGCTTTGGACGGCTTTGCCGGTCAGTTCACAACGGCGGGCCATGGACTTCATCCTTCGGGACAGTTGTTTGCGGCCGGCAAAAACATGCGAAGGACCGGTGACCCGGGACCTATCAGCCACGAAAATCGAGTGAATAGGGATGTCGCGAGCACGAGCCCGCCACGTCCCAGAGGGCGGGTCTATACGGCGTTGCGGCGCAAGCGTCAAGACGCTGCTCGGACCGGGGCGCCTTTCAATCGCGTGTCACCGCCCTATGCTCATCGTGTCTCTTGGAGGACAACGCCATGACCAAATTTGCACTTTACGTTCCGCTGAAAGCCAAGCCCGGTAAGGAAGACGATGTCGCGGAATTTCTTCGATCCGCCGTTCCTTTAGTCAATGCGGAGCCCGGCACCCGATCCTGGTTCGCCATCAAGGAGGGTCCGTCCTCCTTCGCGATCTTCGACACGTTCGACGATGAAGCCGGTCGCGACGCTCATCTCAATGGCAAAGTCGCCGCCGCTTTGATGGAAAAAGCAGCGGCCGGCGACCTCTTCGCCGAACCGCCGCAGATCCACAAGATGGAGATCCTCGCCGACAAGCTTCCGGGCTGATCCTGAAACGACCGGGCTCCGGGCAGAGGCTCATCGTTCGTAGAGTTCCAGCGGCAGCCCATCCGGGTCGGCGAAGAAGGTGAAGCGCCGACCCGTGTGCTCGTCGATCCGAACCGGTTCGACGGTGACGCCGGCATCGTCGAGCCGCTGAATAATCGGCTCGAGCCGGTCAACCTCAAAAGCGAGGTGCCGCAGCCCGCAGGCTTCCGGCCATGAGGGCCGGCGCGGGGCTTCTGGAAACGAGAATAACTCGATCTGTGACGAGCCGACCTGGAGATCGCATTTCCACGAGCGGCGCGCCTCCCGCCACACCTCGCGGATGATCGGCAGGCCCAGGGTCTCGCTATAAAATCGCTTGGATCGTTCATAGTCGGAGGCGATCAGGGCAACGTGGTGGATTGCGTTGAGCATCGTGACCGCCTTCCGCCGATTGGCGTTTCGCTTGGGTTGGACCTGCACTAATCTGACCGCATGTCCAAAGCCCAGTTCCAATCCTTTGACGAAACCGCCGATCCGACACAAGGCGGCCGGCGCGTTGCCTTGCTCCGCGCCGCCTTGGCGCGCCATGGCGTCGACGGCTTCATCGTGCCGCGCGCCGACGAACATCAGAACGAATATGTACCCGCTTGCGCCGAGCGTCTGGCGTGGCTCACCGGGTTTACCGGCTCGGCCGGGACCGCGATCGTGTTGCGCGACAGCGCCGCGATCTTCATCGACGGACGCTACACGATCCAGGTCGTCGATCAGGTCGACGGAACGGTGTTGGCGCCGCAGTCGCTGATCGACAACCCGCCGGAGACATGGCTGTCGACCCATCTCAAAAAAGGGGACCGGCTCGGCTACGATCCATGGCTCCACACGCCGGCTCAGGTCGAGCGGCTCGACAAGGCGGTAACGGGAGCCGGTGCGACCCTCGTGGCGTTGGACCATAATCCGATCGATGCCGTCTGGGCGGATCGCTCCGCGCCGCATTTCGGTCAGATCGCGCTGTATCGCGATGCGCTGGCCGGACGGGACGTCACGGGCAAGCTCGCCGACATTCGTGGCGCGATGAAAGACGCCGCTGCGCTGTTGGTCAGCGATCCGCATGCAATGGCCTGGACCTTCAACATCAGAGGCGATGACGTCGGTCATACACCGCTGCCGCTTGGGTTTGCGCTGCTGCCGCGTGAGGGACGCCCGACCCTCTATCTCGATGGACGAAAGCTTTCCAACAGCGTCCGCGATGCCTTGGAGGCTCTGGCCGACATCGTCGAGCCGACGCGCCTGAGGGGTGATCTCGCGGCGCTCGGTGCCAGCGGCGGTGTCGTGATGTTCGACGCCGCGACGGCGCCGCAAAAGTTGAAGTCGGCCGTCACCGACGCGGGCGGTCGCGCCGAGATGGTGGCGGATCCGATTGCCTTGATGAAGGCGGCGAAGACACAGGCGGAGCGGCAGGGAGCGCGCGACGCGCATCGCCGCGATGCCGCAGCCGTTGTCCGCTTTCTAGCCTGGTTCGATCGCGAGGCGCCAAAGGGCGGCTTGACCGAGATTGACGCGGTCGAGGCGCTGGAGAGCTTCCGGCGCGATACGGGGCTTCTCAAGGATGTGTCGTTTCCGACGATCGCCGGCTTCGGCCCGCATGCCGCCATCCCGCATTATCGCGTGACGACGGCGTCGAACCTATCGATCGGGCAGGGCATCTTTTTGATCGACAGCGGCGCGCAATATGAAGACGGCACGACCGATATCACCCGCACCATGGTGGTGGGGGATGCCTCCGCGGAAATGCGCGATCGGTTCACCCGCGTGCTCAAAGGGCATATCGCGATCGCCCGATCGGTGTTCCCGCAAGGCGTATCGGGCGCCCAACTCGACAGTTTCGCCCGGCAGTTCCTGTGGCAGGCCGGGCTCGACTTTGACCATGGCACGGGCCATGGCGTCGGCGCCTATCTGTCGGTGCATGAGGGACCGCAGCGGATCGCCAAAACCGGCACGGTCGCACTGGTCGAGGGTATGATCCTGTCCAACGAACCCGGTTATTACAAAGCGGGCCATTGGGGCATTCGGATCGAAAACCTGCTGTTGGTCGAATTGCGGGAGATCTCAGGGGCGGAGCGTCCGATGCTCGGGTTCGAGACGCTGACGTTTGCGCCGATCGACCTCAAGCTCGTCGAGGCGGGCCTGCTCACGATGGAGGAACGAGCCTGGCTCGACGCCTATCACGAGACCGTGCGGGCGATCGTGTCGCCGCTGCTCGAGCCGGACGTCAGAGCTTGGCTGGAGCACGCGACCCGGCCGCTCGCCGAAGCCTGATCGGCGCCTGCCTTATTCCATCACGGCACTGTGGTCGATCGCCGCCGGCTGAGCTGCCTTTTTGAGGAGAAACACCAGCGGCATGGCGGCCAGCGCCATGATCATCATGAGCTTGAAATCGTCCATGTAGCCGATCGTCGTGGCTTGTTCGGTGATGACGCTATCGAGCGCCGCACGTCCCGCAGCCGTGAACGGGCTGAGCGTCTGCAGCACCGCCGGCAAGCGGAACATTGGATTGAAGGCGGTGACGTAGCTGGCGATGTCGGCGTGGTTGACCTGGATATTTTCGGTCAGCAGCGCCGACACGACCGAAATGCCGACGCTCGACCCGATGTTGCGCGATAGATTGTAAAGGCCCGTCGCATCGCCACGGCTCGACGCCGGGAGGGTCGCGAAGGTCACGACCGACAACGGCACGAAGAGAAAGCCGAGGCCGGCACCCTGTACGAAGCCTGTGACGACGATCCTGCCCTGCGACACATCGGGGGTCCAGCCGGTCATGTCCCACATGGCCCAGGCCGTCAGGCCCAGGCCGATCAGCAGCAGCCAGCGCGTCTCCACCTTGCCGATCAGCTTGCCGACCGCAAACATACACACCATCGTTCCCATGCCGCGCGGCCCCATGACGAGGCCGGCCGTCACGATCGGGTAGCCCATGAGGCTTTGCAGGTAGGGCGTCATGAGCGCCATCGAGGCCAGATAGGTCACGCCGACGATGAAGATGAAGATCATGCCGAGCGCGAAATTGCGATCGAGGAACAGCCTCGGCTTGACGAAGCTGTTGCCTTTGGCCGTGAACGTATGGACCAGGAACAGATAGAACGCGCAGGCGCAGATCAGCGCTTCGACGATGATCTCGCCGGACGAGAACCAATCGAGCTGCTCGCCGCGATCGAGGAAGATCTGCAAGGCCGCGATCGTCACGCTGAGTGTCCCGAATCCGAGCCAATCGAGCTTGCCGGCGAGATCCAGTTTGGTTTCGGTCACGAAGGCGCTGACGCCCGCGAAGGCGATCGCGCCAATTCCGACGTTGATGTAGAAAACCCATCGCCAACTGATATGATCGGTCAGCCAGCCGCCGATCACCGGGCCGAGCACCGGCCCGACCATGATCGACACGCCGAAGACCGCCATGGCGGAGCCGCGCTCCTCGGGGGAGTAGATATCGAGCAGGATCGATTGCGAAAGCGGCACCAAGGCCGCCCCGAAGAAGCCCTGCAGCAGGCGAAAGCCGACGATCTGCAGCAGCGACTGAGCGATGCCGCAAAGCACCGATGCGACCACGAACCCGGCGATCGCGACCAGCAAGACGCGCTTGCGACCGAACCGCGAGGCGAAATAGCCTGACGGCGGCGTCATGATGGCGGCGGCGGTGATGTAGGAGGTGAGCACCCAGTTGATCTGGTCGGCGCTCGCCGAGACGCTGCCTTGGATATAGGGAAGCGCCACGTTGGCGATCGTCGTGTCGAGCGCCTGCATGATCACGGCCAGGATGATCGAGGCCGTGATGGCGCCGCGATTGGCGACGATCGTGAACGAACCGCTGCCGCTCGCCGCGCTAGCCATGATGGATGTGGACTCGATCGAGGAGGGTCTTGATCAGATCGGGTAGGCCGCGCGCATGGCCGGTGTCGACATCGACCACGACGCTCATGCCGACCCGGAGCGGCGGTTTGCCCGGCGTGAGATCGAGACGCACCCGCATCGGAATGCGCTGCACCACCTTCACCCAATTGCCGGTCGTGTTCTGTGCCGGGAGCAGCGAGAAGCTCGATCCCGAGGCGGGGCTGATGCTCTCAACTGTGCCGGTCCACACGACGTCGGGATAGGTGTCGACCGTCACGCTCGCGCTTTGCCCCGGCCGCACATAGGTCAGTTCGGTCTCCTTCGGGCTTGCGTCGACCCACATGTTGGTCTCGGAGATCAGGCTGAATCCAGCTTGCGACGCTTTGAGGTAGCCGCCGACCTGCAAGGCGTCGACATTGGTGACGATGCCGTCGAAGGGTGCTCTGACGACCGTATCATTGAGGTCACGCCGGGCGTTGTCGACGGCCGACTTTGCCTGCAGGTAGAACGGGTTCTGCTCGACCGATTGGTTCGCGTCCGTGCCGAGCTGCGCCAACATGGCCTGCGCTTGCGCCTGCGCGACGGAGACCTTCTGCCGTGTCGCAACGAGATCATGCTGCGCTTGGTCGTAGATCGCTTTCGAGGCGACCGACGAATTCATGAGATCGACTTGGCGCTTGAACGCCGTTTCGTAGAACGGCAGGTCGGCCTTGGCCTGATCGATCATCGACAAGGACTGTTTGTAGCTTGCCTGCAAGGTCAGGACCTGATTGCGAACCGTCCCGAGTTGCGCCTCCGCAGCATCGAGCGCGATCTGGAAACTGTCGCTTTTGAGCCGGAACAGAACTTGGCCTTTGGTGACATGTTCGTTCGTGTGAACCTCGACGGCCGCCACGGTCCCCGACACATCGGTCGAGACACCAAGGCGTTGAGCCGCGACATAGGCGTTGTCGGTCGACATGATCTGCCCGCCCGTCACGTAAACGTAACCGCCGTAAATCAGCGCCACCGGCAAAGCCGCGAACAGCAGTGGCCGCAACACTCGTCGTTTGCGCTTCGGCGTACTGACAGGTGCCTCGGTGACGGGTGGGCCATGCGGGACCGGTTCGGCCGGTACGGCTTCGGCCACCATGGGGGCCTCGGGGGTGGCGGGCGTCGGATCCTGGCGGAGGGCGTTAGGGACCGGACTGGCCGTCTCGTTCCGACCTTCGAGCCGGCTGACGCGCTCATCGAGGTCAACGAGATCGAGATGATCGTCCGCGATATTGGGATGTGCGCCGTCAACCATGACTGACCTCTTTGGCGTCGACCGGAGACGCGCAGGCAACGACCAGATTCGATTTGAGACGATTGAGCATCGCGACGAGCCGCGCCTGATCCTCGTCGGGCAGCCCAGCCAGCGTCTCGGCTCGCGTCATCTCGCCGATCTCGCGCAGCAGCGACAGGCTCGGATGCGCCGCCGGCGTCAGGTAGAGAAGCCAGATGCGACGATCCGTCGGATGCTGGCGACGCTCCACCAGACCGCGTGCCGCGAGGCGATCGAGAATGCGGACGAGACTGATCGGCTCAACTTCCAGAATGTCGGCCAGACCCGCTTGATGAATGCCTTCGTTCTTGGCGAGATGAACCAGCACCTGCCATTGCGAGCGCGTGAACCCTAGCGACGAGGCGCGCTGCTCGAAGCGCTTCCTCATCATGCGAGCGATGTCATGCAGCAGAAAACCAACTGTGGCGGACCCAGTAGACATGGATGTCGTCATTCCTCGCGCGTCGGCTGCGTCATCAACAAACTTGTAAACCACTTAGTGCAACGTCAATCATATACAAGCTTATGGTGTCGATAGAAACGAATATCGACTAAACCGAGGGGTGACGTGGCTTGGGAAATCGGACGCGATGACATCGACATGGACGACCGCCCAGCGGGCCGGCGCCGGCCTCGCGTTGATGCTGCTTCAACTGCCGATCTGGAGCGTGCCGGCTGGCGCGGCGCCGGCCTTCACTTGCGGGGGTTTTGCGATGATGGGCGGCGCGCAACTGGTGTGCAGCCACACAAATCCTGAAGCTCCGGCGCAATTCTGCACCTTCAGTTGGGCCATGATGACCACAAGCAATGGGCAGAGCATCGTCGAAGGCTCGTTCCTGCTTCAGCCGGGGACGTCCAATCAGACCGTCTACACGGGCAGTGGATTTACCTATGCTCTGTCGAGCCCGATCATTCTGTGTCAGGCCCGCAAAACAGGCATGTAGCTTTTGCGGCGATCATCCCGACGCCAGCGCGATCCAATCATCTTCGCTGATGACCTCAATGCCGAATTCCGCCGCCTTGGCGAGTTTCGAGCCCGCACCCGGACCGGCTACCACCAGCGTGGTTTTTCTGGATACCGACCCTGAGACTTTCGCGCCCAGCGCTTCGGCGCGCGCTTTGGCTTCCTCGCGCGTCATCTTTTCGAGGCCGCCGGTGAACACGATCGTCTTGCCCGCCACCGGGCTTTGCGAGGCGACAGCTTCCATCGGCTCGGGGGTTACTTCGGCCAGGAGCGCATCGACCACGGTTTGATTATGCGGCTCGGCGAAAAAGTCGGCCAGGGCTTGCGCCACCACGTCGCCCAGCCCCTCGATATCGCGCAATTCTGCCCATGCCTCCGAGCCCGGCTCGATGGCGCTCGCGGCCAAGGCACGAAGTGCATCGAAGCTGCCGCAGTGCCGCGCCAGCCGCCGGGCGTTGGTCTCACCGACGTGGCGGATTCCGAGCGCATAGATGAAACGATTGACCGGAATGCGCCGACGCTCGTCGATGGCCGCAAACAGGTTCTTGACCGAGGTCTTGCCGAAGCCCGGCCGCTCCGACAGGCTAGTGAGAGACGCCTTGTCGCGTGTCGCCAGAGTGAAGATGTCGGCCGGCGTGCGGATCAGTCCTTCGCCGTAGAAGAGTTCGATCTGCTTGTCGCCGAGCCCTTCGATGTCGAGCGCGTTCCGGGAACAGAAGTGTTTCAGACGCTCGACCGCCTGGGCCGGGCAGATCAAGCCCCCCGTGCAGCGGCGGACAACGTCGGCGACCCCCGTTTTCGGGTCGATCTCTTGCAAGGCGGCCGAACCGCAAGCCGGGCAGGTTTTGGGGAAGTCGAACGGCTCGCCGCGCGCCTCGCCCTTGGTCAGGATAGGTCCGATGATCTGCGGGATGACGTCGCCGGCCCGCTGCACCGCGACGATGTCGCCGATCCGCACATCCTTGCGAGCGATCTCATCCTCGTTATGCAGCGTGGCATTCACCACCACGACACCGCCGACCGTCACGGGGTGTAGCCGGGCGACCGGCGTCAGAGAGCCAGTGCGGCCGACCTGGATGTCGATCGCCTCAAGCCGCGTCGTGGCGCGCTCCGCCGGAAATTTATGCGCAACCGCCCAGCGCGGTGCGCGCGACACGAAGCCGAGCCGGCCTTGCAGGGCGAGATCGTCGACCTTGTAGACGACGCCATCGATGTCATAGGGCAGCGTCGCACGCTGGGTTTCGATGGCCCGATAATGCGCGATGAGGTCGTCGGCGGAGGCGCAAACCGCCGTCAGCGGATTGGTCGGCAGACCCCATCGGCGAAAGGCCGCCACCATGCCGCTCTGGGTCGGGGCGGGAAGCGACGTCATTTCGCCCCAGGCATAGGCGAAGAATTTGAGCGGTCGGTCCGCCGTGATCGCGGGATCGAGTTGGCGCAGCGAGCCTGCGGCCGAATTGCGCGGATTGGCGAAGGTGGGCTTGCCGGCCTCGGCCTGGCGGTGGTTCAAGGCCGCAAAATCCTCCTTGGTCAGGAAGATCTCGCCACGCACTTCGCAGACGGGTGGGACGTTGCGACCCGTCAGCCGCTTGGGGATCGCCTTAACGGTTCGGATATTGGCCGTGACATCCTCGCCCTCATATCCGTCGCCCCGGGTGGCCGCCAGAACCAGCACACCCTGTTCGTAGCGCAAGGCGCAAGACAGTCCGTCGATCTTCGGCTCGGCCGTGATCGGAAGCGGTGCGTCCGCTGCGAGACCGAGAAAGCGGCGAACGCGCGCCACAAAATCCGTCACCTCGTCGTCCGCGAAGACGTTGCCGAGCGACAGCATCGGAACTTTATGGCGAACCTTGGCAAATTTTTCCGACGGCGCTGCACCAACCCGCTCGTCGGGCGGCGGCTGCAAGGCCGGAAATGCGGTCTGCAATGCGACAAGGCGGCGGCGCAAAGCATCGTAATCCGCGTCCGAGATCGTCGGCGCGTCGTCCTGATGATAGGCTTTGTCGTGCCCCGCGATCTCGGCCACCAGCCGCGCATGGTCCGCGCTGGCGTCGGCTTCGGTCACATTTGTCCGGATCGGGTCGGTCATGCGCCGGTTCTAGCCGAAAAAGATTTCGGCCAAAATACCGGCACACGGTTTGTCGTGACACGCGTCAGGCTGATGTCGTGTCGAACGGCGCCTTCGGTTCGTATGTGCCGCAAACGAACCGAGAGCGCAGCCGACGCGCGGGCTCAGGCGATGCGAGCGAAGCGTTCGACGCGACGGCGTTCCTGCGTTGGTTGGAACGCGAGACGCGCATGGTCCATGCAGTAGGGCCCGAGCGCCGACTTCGATCCACAATAGCGGAACTCAGCGCTGGCTGGATCGCCGATCGGCCAGCGGCACATGCTTTCGCGCAGGTCCATGATCGTGACCCGGGTCGAAAACGGTATGACCACATCGGCGATCGGCGTGGCAACGGGCGCCGCGACGGTCTCGGTCTCGGGTTCCGGCTCGACCAGCGGCTGGGCCGTCAAGGGCGAGGGCATGCGATCCTGCTCCGCCTTTTGCGGTGCCTTGGGACGCAAGCGTCCCTGTGTCGCGGCTGGCGCCGCGATCTTGGCGCGACCCGACAGGCCGAGCCGATGCACTTTACCGATCACAGCGTTTCGCGTGACGCCGAGACCCAGTTCTGCTGCGATCTGGCTTGCGCTTCGCCCTTCGAGCCACAATTTGCTCAAGAGTTCTACGCGTTCATCATTCCAGGACATGGCCTCTCCTGTGGTTGATTACGCACGGAAAAAGAGAATCAGACTCCGCACCGGCTCACGCCGATGTCACGCAACGCAATTATTCGGGATTGTTTTTACGTGGCCGCATAACCCGTATGCGGCTGTCAAGAATCTATACCGAGGCGCGAATCGGGCGCAAGAGTCCGCGTGACTTCATTGTAGTTTTCAACAGTCGGCTGCGGGCCGAAGACCGCCAAGTCTCCGGGATTTTTGAATTAATCCGAGCGCGAACAAAGGTTTGACGGCGCTAGGTGAAACCCGTAATCATGCCGACTAGCATTTTGCCGTCCTCTCGGGCGGCAAATTGGTTTTTGCGGCATGGCTCAGGGGTCTTTCGATCTCTGGATCATCAAATGGAGCGTCCAGCCGTGCTTTCAGTCATCCTGCCCACCTATGCCAGAGCGGAACTAAGCTTCGAGCGGGGAGACGGCGCTTGGCTGACGTCGACGGATGGGGAGCGCTATCTCGATTTCGGCAGTGGCGTCGCGGTGACCGGCCTCGGTCATTCGCATCCGCATCTCGTCGCGGCTTTGGTCGGACAGGCCGGCAAGATTTGGCACACCTCTAATCTCTACCGTATTCCGGACGGCGAGCGGCTGGCCGAGCGCCTTACCGGGGCGACCTTCGCCGATGTGGTGTTCTTCACCAATTCCGGCGCAGAGGCGAACGAGGCCTCGATCAAGATGGCGCGCAAATACCATGCGGCCGGAGGCCATCCCGAGCGGTTCCGCATCATCACCTTCGAGGGCGCCTTTCATGGCCGGACCCTCGCGACGATCGCGGCCGGTGGACAGCAGAAATATATCGACGGGTTTGGGCCGAAGGTCGATGGGTTCGATCAGGTGCCGTTTGGGGACGAGGCTGCCCTCAAGGCCGCCATCGGCCCGGAAACGGCTGCCATGTTGATCGAGCCGGTGCAGGGCGAGGGCGGCGTGCGCGTCGTGCCGGCCCAGATGCTGCGGGATCTCAGGGCCTTGTGCGACAGTCACGGTTTGCTGCTGATCCTCGACGAAGTGCAGACCGGCGTCGGCCGCTCGGGCAATTTTTTCGCCTATGAGCAGAGCGGGATCGAGCCGGATATCATGTCGGTCGCCAAGGGCATCGGCGGCGGCTTTCCCATGGGCGCGTGTCTGGCGACGCGCGAGGCCGCCAGGGGCATGACGGTCGGGACGCATGGCAGCACGTTCGGGGGCAATCCGCTCGCCATGAGCGTCGGCAACGCCGTGCTCGACGTGGTGCTGGAACCGGCGTTTCTCGATCGCGTGAAACAGGCCGGACTGGCGCTGAAGCAGCGGCTGGCGGAACTTCAAGACCGCCATCCCCGTGTCGTCGGGGAGGTGCGTGGCGTCGGGCTGCTGATGGGTTTGAAGATGCGGGTTCCCAACGTCGATTTCGTCAAGGCGGCGCGAGCCCGTCACCTGTTGACGATCGCGGCCGGTGACAATGTGGTGCGGCTGTTGCCGCCGATGATCGTGACGGATGCCGAGATCGCCGAAGCGGTCCGGCGCATGGATGCGGCCTGTTCGGATATCGAAGCCACCATGCTCGATCTCGAAATGGCCGAGCCGAAGGGAGCCGCGTGATGGACGCAGGCAAGAGCGCGCAGCATTTTCTCGACCTCAACGACATCCCGGCCGAAGAGCTGCGCGCCGTGTTGGATTTCGCCTCGGCGATGAAGCACCGCCGCGCCCGCGAGGGCCGGTTCGACAAGCAGCGCCCGCTCGATGGCAAGGTGCTGGCGATGGTGTTCGACAAACCCTCGACCCGCACCCGCATCTCCTTCGACGTCGGTATGCGGGAGCTCGGCGGTGAGACCATCATGCTGACTGGTGCCGAAATGCAGCTTGGGCGCGGCGAGACGATCGCCGATACGGCCCGTGTGCTATCGCGTTATGTCGATGCGGTGATGCTGCGTATTCTCGACGAGGCGGACCTCGCCGAATTTGCGGCTCATGCGACCGTGCCGGTCATCAACGGGCTGACCAAAACGTCGCATCCCTGTCAGGTCATGGCCGATGTCATGACGTTCGAGGAGCATCGCGGACCCATCAAGGGTCGAACCGTGGCGTGGAGCGGCGACGCCAATAACGTGTTGGCGAGCTGGGTGCATGCGGCCAAGCAGTTCGATTTCGCCATCAACGTCGCGACACCGCCCGAACTCGCTCCCTCGACGGAACTGGTCGAGTGGGCCCGTCGGGAAGGCGCAGCGCTCTCGGTGATGAACGACCCGTTCGAGGCCGTCCGCAACGCGTCGGCGGTCATTTCGGATTGCTGGGTGTCGATGGGTGACGAAGACGAGAGCCACCGTCATAATCTGCTTGCGCCGTATCAGGTCAATGCCAAGCTGATGGCCGCGGCCGCGAAGGACGCCATCTTCATGCATTGCCTCCCGGCGCATCGCGGCGAAGAGGTAACCGACGAGGTGATCGACGGGCCGCAGTCGGTGGTGTTCGACGAAGCCGAGAACCGCCTCCATGCCCAGAAGGGCATTCTGGCCTGGTGCCTCGGCGCCGTCCCGTCGATCGGGGCCAGCCATGCGTCACGGGTCGTCCCAGCATGACCATGGCGCCGGCCGAAACGCGTCCCGTGTCCGATAGCGGAAGGGATGATATCGCTTTACCATTTACCGTGACGCCGCTGGACGTACGCGGTCGCGTCGTGCGGCTCGGTCCGTCGGTGGACCAGATCCTCCGCAAGCATGGCTATCCCGAGCCGGTGGCGCGGCTCGTCGGCGAGGCGACAGCGCTTACGGCATTGCTTGGCACGTCTCTCAAATTCGATGGACGATTCCAGCTGCAGACGCGGACCGATGGCATCGTCGATATGCTGGTGGTGGATTTCGATGCGCCGGATCGCTTGCGCGCTTTCGCGCGGTTCGATGCGGATCGACTGACGGAGGCCGACGGCCGGCTGTCATCGGCCGAATTGCTTGGTCAGGGCCATCTCGCGCTAACGATCGAGCAAGGCGGCGAGCAGAGCCGCTATCAAGGCATCGTTCCGCTCGAAGGGCAGGGGCTCGAAGCCGCTGCCGACCAATATTTCAAGCAGTCCGAGCAGATCCCGACCGTCGTCCGTCTCGCGGTCGCCCAGAGCGTCACAGGCGAGGGCACAGCCTGGCGGGCGGGCGGTTTCCTGGTTCAGTTCCTGCCGCAATCGGAAGATCGCCGTCGCCAATCCGATCTGCCGCCTGGCGATGCACCGGGTGGTAGCGTGCCCGAGCCGTTAGCCGACGATGATGCGTGGGCCGAGGCGAAGGCGCTGTCGGGCACGATCGAGGATCACGAACTGGTCGATCCGCTGCTCTCAAGCGAGCGGCTGCTCTATCGGCTGTTCCATGAGCGTGGCGTGACAGTCTTTGACCCGCATGATTTGCGCGATTCGTGCCGCTGCTCGAACGACCGCATCGCGGCCATGCTGAAGAGCTTCACGCCGACCGAGCGACACGACATGGTCGGTGCAAGCGGGCTGATCGGCGTGACCTGCGAGTTCTGTGGCACGCACCGTGACTTCGAACCATCAGAATTCGACCCGTCCCCACCTAAAACCTGACGCGGCTTTCGCGTATATGAGGGCTGCGCCCCGCCCTGGGGCTCATGCTCGCGCCCGTTTGCGGCGCATGTGTCCTTCCGGCCTCGCCTCCCGAGACCGCTCAGAACGTTCAGGCAGATCCAACTCATGTCCTACGATCTCGTTGTCATCGGCACTGGCCCGGGCGGCTATGTGTGCGCCATTCGTGCGGCCCAACTCGGCCTCAAAGTCGCGGTGGTCGAAAAGAACAAGACGTTTGGGGGCACCTGCCTCAACATCGGCTGCATTCCCTCGAAAGCCTTGCTCTATGCGTCGGAAATGTTCGAGGCGGCCGCCCACGAATTCGCGCCGCTCGGCATCGTGACGCCGCCGCCGCAGCTCGATTGGGCTGCCATGTCGAAGCATCGCGACGACACAGTGGCGTCGAACGTCAGCGGCGTCGCCTTTCTGTTCAAGAAGAACAAAGTCGACAGTGTGATCGGCACCGGCCGCCTCAAGGGTGCCGGATCCGTCGAGGTCACGGCCGAGGACGGCACCGTGACGACCCTCGACACCAAGGCGATCGTGATCGCGACCGGCTCCAGCGTCACGCCGCTGCCGGGCGTCACCATCGACGAGAAGACGATTGTGTCCTCGACCGGAGCGCTCGTTCTCGATGGTGTACCGAAGACCATGGTGGTGATCGGGGCCGGCGTCATCGGGCTCGAACTCGGCTCGGTCTGGCGCCGCCTCGGGGCCGAGGTCACCGTGATCGAATATCTCGATCGCATCTTGCCCGGTATGGATGCCGAGACCGCCAAGCAATTCCAGCGCATCCAGGCCAAGCAGGGCATCACGTTCCATCTCGGCCAGAAGGTGTCGGGCGTGACGCTGAAGCCGGAAGGCTCGAACGAGCGTGGCGCGACCGTCTCTTTTGCGCCGGCGGATGGCGGAGACGCGCAGACGATCGATGCCGATGTGGTTCTGGTGGCGATCGGTCGTCGTCCGAACACAGACGGCCTCGGCTGCGATGACGCCGGTGTCGCGATGGATCGCGGCCGCGTGGTGATCGACGATCATTTCGCCACCAATGTGGCGGGCATCTATGCCATCGGGGATGTCGTGCGTGGCCCGATGCTGGCCCACAAAGCCGAGGACGAAGGGATCGCGGTCGCCGAAATCCTGGCCGGCCAGGCGGGGCACGTGAACTACGCCGCGATCCCGTCGGTCGTCTACACCATGCCGGAAGTCGCGTCGGTCGGTGCGACCGAGGAAGATCTGACGGCGGCGGGTGTCGCCTATAAGGTCGGGAAGTTCCCTTACACGGCTAATGGTCGTGCCCGTGCGACGCGCCACCCCGATGGGTTCGTCAAGGTGCTGGCCGATGCCGAAACCGACCGCGTGCTTGGCGTTCACATGATCTCGTCGGTCGCCGGCGAACTGATCCAGGAAGCGACCTTGCTGATGGAATTCGGCGGCTCGTCCGAAGATTTGGCGCGCACCTGCCACGCCCATCCCACGATGTCGGAAGCCGTCAAGGAGGCCGCCATGGCGGTCGAGAAGCGCGCCATCCACATCTGATCCGAGAGGTCGCGGCATGACCCTGGTCCAATCGCTCGCCGCCTTCCTCCTGGCGGGCGGTTTGCTGACCATCACGCCGGGGCTCGACACCGCGCTGGTGCTGCGGACGGCAGCCGGTGAGGGGCGGACCGCAGCCGTGATGGCCATGGTGGGGATCCAGCTTGGATGCCTGATCTGGGGCGCGGCCGTCGCGGTCGGGCTCGGGGCTCTGCTGCAGGCCTCCTCTTCCGCCTATACGGCGCTGACCTGGGTTGGCGCCGCCTATCTGGTCTATGTCGGCCTCACGCTACTCGTGCGACCGCGGCAGTCGTTCGCGATCGGTGCCGAAGCGCCCACCCCAATGTCGGCCACGACATGGCTGTGGCGGGGGCTGTTGACCAATCTCCTCAACCCGAAGATCGGTGTGTTCTACGTGTCGTTCCTGCCGCAATTCGTGCCGGTGGGCTATGCGCCGGCCCCCTACATCTTTGGCCTCGCGATCTATCACGACCTCATCGGCATCACCTGGCTGTCGCTTCTGATCCTCGGCATGGATCGGCTTCGCCCGCACTTGCAGCGGCCCGCCATCGTGGCGTGGCTGGACAGACTGACTGGCCTCGTCTTCGTCGCCTTCGGGCTGCGCCTCGTCCTGGCGCGGCGCGCTTAACCCGCGCTGCGACGCGCCTGGCTTGGCGGCGTCGCATTGAAGCGGCTCCAGGCGCGGCGCAACTGGCGCGCCGATGCAAAACCGGATCGTTCGGCGACATGCTCGAGATCGAGCCGCGTCTGCCCGAGCAATTCGCGCGCGAGCGAGACGCGCAAGCGATTGATGTAATCCGTCAGGCTCATGCCGGCATGGTCGTTGAAGAGACGGGACAGGTGGCGCGGGCTCGCGTAAGCGATGGCGGCGAGGTCCGCGAGGGTCCAGGCTCGCGCCGGATCGCCGGCGATCGCATCCTGGGCGCGATGCACCACGGGGTGCAGGTGGTTGCGGCCTTCCAGCCAGGGCGAGAGTTGCGGATCGCCGCCGCCGCGCCTGAGATAGACGACGAGATATCGCGCCACCGCCAGCGCGCAGGCCGGTCCGATGAGCTGCGCCACGAGGTGGAGCATGAGGTCGATACCGGCCGTGATGCCGGCGCTGCTCAGCCGGTCGCGATCCTCAACGAAGAGACGATTCTCGATGACGCGGGCGCGTGGCGCGAGCCGTGCAAGGTCGGCACAGCAGGCGTGATGCGTCGTGCAATCATAGCCGTCGAGCAGCCCCGCCCGGCCGGCCAGCAGAGCGCCCGAGCAGATGGACACAAGCCGAAGGCCATCCCTGATCGTGTCGCGCAGCCATGTCACGATCAGGGCGTCGTCGGCGTGGTCGGCAAGGCTTCGCTCGTCCAGGGCCGGCATGCTGACATCGGTGCTGTCGACGTTCATAATGACATCGGCACTGCCGACCAGCACCACGATCGCACCATCGGGAAGCCGGTCCGGCAAAGGTGCGATCCCGCCGATCTCCAGCCCGATCGAGGTCGGGAGCGAGGCTCTCGGCCCGACGTAGGTCACGTCGAATGCGACCGCAGCCTGATCGAGATTGGCTTTCCGCACAACCTCGATCGGCCCGGCGACATCCAGCAGCAGCGTGCGCGGGGGAAGCACCACGATGACGGGGATGTGCCGAACGCTGCTCATGCGGCGATCGTCATCCCGGCCCCGGCAAGCGCCTGATCGACAGTCGCGATCCGGGCGAAGCGATCCGCGAGAACGAGTTCGGTTCGTGCCTTGATGTCGGCGGCGGTCCAGACCTTGCCGGCCGCATCCGTCATCGGAAACGTCAGGGTCGCGTCCGAGACGAAATCGACCTGATAGCCGAAGTCGGACAGCTGCCGCGTTGTCGTTTCGCAGCATTGCTCGGTGCGGATGCCCGCAACGATCACCCGGCGAATGCCGTGCTCCACCAGCCAAACGCCGAGCCCGCTTCCGACGAGCGCGCTATGCCGCTGCTTGTGGAAGATTGCCGTGGGCTCGATCGCGAGCGGCGACAGGGTTTGGACGTGGCCGGATGCGAGTGAGAACACGCCCTCCTTCTCCACATGAAAGACCTGCAGCACCGGGATCGACTGGCGCACCGCGCCATCGACGAGGGCCTGCACCGCGGCCATGAAGTCGGGGACGTCGGCCGCGTCGAAGTAGGGGCGATGCAGGAAGGATTGCTGGACATCGATGACGAGCAGCGCGGTATCGTGGGCCGACATGAGCGTGAACCTTTGTTCGAGGATCATGCCACGATAGACGCCTGATGCCAGCCCGAAAGACATGCGGCGGACCAGCAGCGGACAATTAACGCCATGTCGTGCCACCGCAGCCATTTGCGCGCGGCTTGCGTCACTGCTCGGTCCGGTGCATCCCTCTGGCGCGCGACCTGACGCGGCCGCGCTCGTTGTTGTGGTCGGACCGACTTCGATCCGGCGGGACAAACCAGACGGGGGCGCGGGTGCGGACCGACGAACTCAGGCCGATGGAGACGATGGACTCGCCCGCCGAAGCGGTCGGGCGGCTTTGCTCCCTCTACGCCAGTGCGACAGAGGCCCTGCGGTCATCGCTGGCGACGTTCCTCGATGGTGGGGCGGCGCCCGATCACACCACCCGCCTCACGTTTCGGTATCCCGAGCTTCGCGTCACTTACGCCCCGGGCGGCCCGATGCCGCGCATCAAGCGGGCGACCGCCAAGTTTCAGGGCCCCGGCATTTATTCGACCACGGTCACACAGCCGGATTTTTTCGCGCCCTATCTGCTCGATCAATTGAACCCGCTGGTGAACGACTATGGTGCGACGCTCGAGGTCGGCGTCAGCGCGCAGGAAATTCCCTATCCTTATGTGGTCGAGCCCGGCGCCGATCTGGCCCGGAGCGGCAAGACATCGGCCGATCTCGCCCATCATTTTCCGACCCCGCTCCTGTCGGCCGTGGGAGACGAGATCGCCGATGGGCTATGGCAGATCCCGGAAGGGGACGATTCGCGGCCTCTGGCGTTGTTCGACGCCGTTCGGGTGGATTTCTCGCTCCGCCGGCTCGTCCATTACACGGGGTCGGATTGGCGCAACACCCAGCCTTGGATCCTGCTGACCAACTATCACCGCTATGTCGATCAATTCGTTCGCGTCGGTCTCGCTACCTTGGCGCGGGGCGAGGGTGGGTTCGATCGGCTGATCCTGCCGGGCGGCGTGACGGTCGAACGGCACGAGGCCGCCAGCGCCGATCCGGATGCCGTGATCGCCGCCTCGCCGTGGCACCGCTACCAGATGCCGGCCTATCACCTCGTCGGGCGGGACGCCTCGGGCGCACAATATGGCAAGACGCTGATCAACATCGGGGTGGGGCCGTCCAACGCCAAAACCATCACGGATCATCTGGCGGTGATGCGTCCGCATTGCTGGCTGATGGTCGGTCATTGCGGCGGCTTGCGGCAATCGCAGACCATCGGCGACTATGTGCTGGCGCATGGATACCTGCGGCGCGACCGCATTCTCGATGACCTCGTGCCGACCGACGTGCCCGTACCGGCCCTCGCCGAAGTGCAACTCGCGCTTCAATCGGCCGCTGCCGCCGTGACGGGCGAGTCACCGGATGATCTGAAGCAGCGGCTGCGGACCGGTACGGTGGTGACCTACGACGACCGTAACTGGGAACTCCGGTTTTCGCAGGAGCGTCGCAGCATCAATCTGTCCCGGTCGATCGCGGTCGATATGGAAAGCGGGACCGTGGCGGCGCAGGGCTACCGCCTGCGCGTCCCCTATGGGACGCTGTTGTGCGTCTCCGACAAACCTTTGCACGGCGAGATCAAACTGCCAGGTTCCGCCAGCGCATTTTACGAGCGTGCGGTCGCCGAACATCTGCTGATCGGCCTCGCGGCACTCGACGTCTTGCGGCTCGATCGATCGGGCTTGCATTCGCGCAAGCTGCGCAGTTTCGACGAGCCGCCGTTCCGCTGACCGAGGATCGTTGGCATGGCGCTCCACCTCTCCGACCATGAACGCGAGGTCGCGGCTGGTGCCGACGGCCCGGCGATCGCGATGCGGATCGTGGTCGAAACGGCTCGGCTGATGGGCGCCTCCCGATTGATCCCGATCGCCTCGGCCCATATTGACGGTGCGCTCTACCATGGCGATTCAGGCACGCTCTTTGCCGAGCGTCTGGTCGAAGGCGGCGCAAAAGTCGCGGTGAGGGCGACCCTCAACGTCGGCTCGCTCGACCTGACGGGCTGTTCGCAAAACCGTCTACCGCCGGCCGAACGCGCCATGGCGCGGCGGATGATGACCGCCTATCGGACACTCGGCTGCGAACCGACCTGGACCTGCGCGCCCTATCAGGCGGGGCATCGCCCGGACCAGGGCAGCGACGTCGCCTGGGGCGAATCCAATGCCGTCGTGTTCTGCAATTCGGTGCTGGGCGCGCGCACCAACCGCTATGGCGACTTTCTCGACATCGCCTGCGCGATCGCCGGCCGCGCACCCGATTACGGTCTGCACCGCGCCGAGAACCGTCGCGCGCGCGTCGTGGTGGATGTCTCGGCGCTTGGAGCGGCGTTCCTCGCCTCCGATGTCGCATGGCCGATCCTTGGCAGCTTCTTCGGCCGTGCCGTCGGCGAGAGCGTCGGGGTCGTGACCGGTGTCCAACGTCATCCGGGCGAGGATGCGCTCAAGGCCTTCGGAGCAGCATCGGCCTCGGCCGGTTCGGTCGGGCTGTTTCATGTTGCCGGCGTGACGCCGGAGGCGCCGGACCTCGAGACCGCACAGGGCCATGAACCACCCGAGGCGCTGATCGTCGTGACGCCCGCCATGATGGCCGATGCGCGGACGCGGCTCTCGACCGTCGGGGCAGCCGGTGCGATCGATGCGGTCGCGATCGGCAGTCCGCATCTTTCGGTCGGCGAGTTCGACCGGCTCGAAGCGGGATTGGCAGGGCGCCGGCTTGCGGTTCCGCTCTACGCCTGCACCGGCCGCCATGCCCTTGCGGTGCTGGAGGCGAACGGACGTCGCGCGTCCCTCGAGCGCGCCGGGGTCGTGATCGTGGCCGACACCTGCGTGGTGGTGACGCCGATCCTGCCCGAAAAGCCCGGCGCCGTGCTGATGACGAATTCGGGTAAATTCGCTCATTACGCGCCCGGTAACACCGGCTATGGCGTCATCTACGGCTCGCTGGCGGACTGTATCGAGAGCGCCGTCTTTGGCCGTGCGGTTTTTACGGACGCGCTGCAATGAGCGGCTCGACGTTGGAGACGGTCGCGGCCGACATTCTGGTGCCAGGAGCTCCCGTGAGCGCGGCGGCGCTGGTCCTCAGCGCGCCGATCAGCTTCTGGGGCGGGGTCGATCCGAAGACCGCGCTGATCGCCGACGTTCGCCATCCCGAACACGGGCGCTCGATCGAAGGTTTCGTGCTCTGTCTGCCGGGCACGATCGGCTCGTCGTCGGCCGCGGCGGTGCTGCTCGAACTCGTCTATGGCCAACGCGCGCCGGCCGCTCTGATCCTGCACGAACCCGATGCGATCTTGCTGCTCGGCTTGATCGTGGCGCGTGAGATGGGCTGGCCGACCCCGATGGCGCTCCGTTTGGACCGGCGTCATTTCGACGGCTTTCGCGAGCAGAGGCCGGACGTCTCGGTCGAGGGCCAAGTGCGATTAGCTCGACGCTGAGCCGACATTGCCCAACAGCAGCGCGAGAGCGGCCGCATCGTCGGGCTGCACCGCCGTAAAATCCAATTGATGCCGCGCGAAGGTCATCTGCCGCTTGGCATATTGCCGGGTCTGCAGCTTGGCGGCCGCGATCGCCGTGTCCAGCGTCAGTGATCCATCGAGATAGGACAGGAACGAGGGGACGCCGAGCGCCCGCATGACCGGGAGCGCCGGATCGAGCCGCCTCCCGGCCAAGGTCGCGACCTCATCGAGCGCCCCATCCGCGACCATGCGGTCGAACCGGGCATCGATGCGGGCATTGAGGGCGGTTCGCTCCGGCGTCAGGCAAAGTCCGATGACGTCGGTGGCCGGTAAGACGGGGGGCTCCCGATCACCCTGGAAGCTCGCCAAGGATCGACCTGTCGCCTCGAAGACCTCAAGCGCGCGGATGATGCGTTGCGGGTCGGTCGGCCGCAACCGGGCTGCCGTGGCCGGATCGAGCGACGCCAGACGGTTATGCAGCGTCGCGACCGGCAGGCTTTCCGCCTCGCGTCGGACCCTGTCACGCACTGCCTGCGGCACGGTCGGAATGGCCGACAGCCCTTGTGTCAGCGCCTTGAAATAGAGGCCGGTGCCGCCGACCACGATCGGGAGCTTGCTCGCCTGGCGGGCCGCCGCGATCTCGCTCGCGACCTCGGTCAGCCAGCGCGCCACGGAATAGGGTGTGGCCCCGTCGACGTGGCCGAAAAGGCGATGCGGCGCTTGGGCAAGATCGACCGCTCCCGGGCGGGAGGACAGCACCGTGAGATCGGCATAGATCTGCATCGAATCGGCATTGATGATGGTTCCGCCATATCGTTGCGCGAGCGCGATCGCGAGGGCGGACTTGCCGCTGGCCGTCGGGCCTGCGATGAGGATGGCCTCTGCCGCGCCGTTCCCATCCCGCCTCATCGAGCCGTCCTGTCTCATGCCATCGATCACTCCCCCTTGTGTCGCCACGATCGTCGCTCGTAAAGGCTCGGGTCTTCTCGATCGATCCCGTATCGCCGAGGCCTTCGCGCTGCTTCCCGACGCAGCGGAACCGACATGGCTGGCGCCAGCCGAGGCCGCAGACATCGCATTCACGCCGGGCGATGAGACAATGTCGGCGGTGAAGTCTCGGCTCGAGCATTGGGGACGATCGCACGAGATCGACGTTTTTGTGCAGCCCCAGGCGACTCGACGAAAAGGCTTGCTGCTGGCCGACATGGATTCGACCCTGATCGGTCAGGAATGTATCGACGAACTGGCCGATTTCGCCGGCCTGAAAGCGCATGTCTCAGCCATCACCGAGCGGGCCATGCGAGGCGAGATCGCGTTCGAGCCCGCTTTGCGTGAGCGCGTCGGGCTGCTGGCCGGGCTGCCTGTTTCAATTGTCGCGACAGTCTTGGCCGAGCGCATCACCTTGACCCCGGGTGCGCGGATGCTGGTGCAGACCATGCGGGCGCATGGCGCCTATTGCGCGCTCGTGTCCGGCGGTTTCACCCTGTTCACGGGGCCGGTGGCCGAGCGCCTCGGTTTCGATGAGAACCGCGGCAACGTGCTGCTGATCAAGGATGGGACGCTCACCGGGCAGGTGGCGGACCCGATCCTCGGGCGCGAGGCCAAGTTGCACGCCTTGATCGAATTGCGGGATCGGCTCGGTCTGACGGCCGACGCCACGATGGCGGTCGGGGATGGTGCCAACGATCTCGCGATGCTGGGCGAGGCAGGGTTCGGCGTCGCCTTCCATGCCAAGCCGGCCGTCGCGGCGGCGGCGCATGGGCGGATCGACCATGGCGATCTCTCGGCGCTTCTCTACGCCCAGGGCTATACGGCCGCCGACATCGTGTCCTGACGTTCGTGGACGCATCCGCGGCAGACATCCGAACGGCCGGCGGCCCCTCGCGTGCGGTGTCGATCGGCATCGTAATCGTGGCGATGAGTTCGTTTCAACTCGGCGCTGCGCTCGCCAAGCAGCTGTTTCCGCTGGTTGGTCCGCAAGGCGCGGCCCTGCTGCGAATTGGGCTCTCGGCCATGATCCTCTGGGGCCTGACGACGCCCTGGCGCAGCCGCTTCAATCGATCCGAAACGCGATCGCTGCTGGTTTATGGCATTGCGCTTGCGGCGTTGAACTCCTTCTTTTACCTCGCAGTGCAGCGCATTCCGCTCGGCATTGCGGTGGCGATCGACTTCATCGGACCCCTCGCGGTCGCGATCGGCTATTCGCGGCGCTGGCTGGACGGCTTTTGGGTGGTTTTGGCGGCGTGCGGGATCGCCTTGCTGTTCCCCATCGGTGGGTCCGTCGCGGCGCTCGACCCGATCGGTGTCGTCTATTGTCTCGGCTCCGCCGCCGCATGGGCGGTCTACATCCTCTATGGCCAGAAAGCGGGCGAGACGGTCCCGAGCGGACGCGCCACGGCGATCGGGCTCGGGATTGCGTCGCTTCTGGTGCTGCCGTTCGGGGTCGCCGAGGCGGGCGGCATGCTGCTGTCGTGGTCGGTGTTGCCGATCGGGCTTTTGGTCGCGGTTCTCTCCAGCGCCTTGCCCTATAACCTCGAAATGGTTGCGATGAAGCGGCTGCCGACGCGGTTGTTCGGTGTGCTGATGAGCCTTGAGCCGGCCTTGGGCGCGCTGTTCGGCTGGTTGATCCTCGGCGAGGATCTGACGCTCCGCCAATTCATTGCCATCGCTTGTGTGATCCTCGCCTCGGCGGGCGCGACCCTGACGGCCTCTCGCGTCGTACCCGCGACGGACGGATAAGTAGAGCGCTCGCGCGGCTTCTGCTAGAGCAGCCGAACGCTGCCGCGTCCATGAGGTCGACCATGCTGAAACGCTTGAATCACGTCGCCATCGTGGTGCCGGATCTCGACAAGGCCGTGTCGCTCTACCAGAACGTGCTCGGGGCCCATGTGTCGGCACCCCAGGATCTGCCGGAGCATGGCGTCACGGTGGTGTTCATCGATCTGCCCGGCAGCAAGGTCGAACTGGTCGCGCCGCTGGGCGATGCGTCGCCGGTCGCGACGTTCCTGGCCCGCAATCCGCAGGGCGGCATGCATCATCTTTGTTACGAGGTCGATGATCTCATCGACACACGCGACCGGCTGCTCACGCAGGGTCTGCGCGTTCTTGGCGATGGCCAGCCGAGCATCGGCGCCCATGGCCGCCCGGTGTTGTTCCTGCACCCGAAGGATTGCGCCGGAACGCTGATCGAACTCGAGGAGGTCCGGGCCAAGCCTGTTACGCTCGGCGACCTCCCGGGATCGGAGTGAATCTAGATCGAGGCGATCGGGCGCCTGGCGATGCGACGAGAGCGTCGATCGGTCGACGATCCCTGCATCGCGCCTGACCTTCTAAGGTTGGTCCCTCTTCGCATAGCAGCTTAGATCGCAGGTATGAATCGCCGTCGCGTCCTGAACCGTGCGGTAGTTGTAAGCCGCGCAATCGCCGAAGGTCGCCACGCTGAACTTCGACGTGGATCGCTTCAACACACCTTTCGAGGCGCCGTTGGAGCCGATACCGGCCCGGTGCACCATCCACTCCAAGTCGCGGGCGTCTTCGGCCAGATATTGCATCACGGCTTCATTGTCCTCGTGCTGGCCGATGAAGCCGCGGGCGAGCGTGTTTCGGATGGTCCATAGAATGGGCGAGAGGTGTCCCTTATAGGGTCTGCTCAAGCCGCCGGCCTGATAGAGGAAGCGTTTGACGCCCTGTCGCCGCATGGCGGGGACCAGCGTGTGGACGAAGGCCGTGTTGATCTTCGTGACCCGTTGGACGGCCACGTCTCCTAGCATCGCGACGACGAAATCGACCCCGGCCAGCAAGCCGTCGATATCGGCGATGTCGGTGATCGACCCTTGATGAACGCTGAGTTTCGGGTTCTGTGCCGTGAGTTTCGCCGGGCTTCGGGCAAAAGCTTTGACTGAATGCCCGTCCTTGAGCGCCAGCGACACGAAATGCTGTCCCGTCCCGCCGGTGGCGCCGAACACGAGGAACGTCGATGGTGCGATCATGTTTCTACCTGCTCGTGGCCCGATCAGCCGCTATTCCGGCGAGACATAGTCGGTTGACCGACATTGTCGATAAAGCAAGCCAGCTTTGGCACCCAACCCGGCCGCTCCGTCAAGCTTTGCCTTGAAGCGGAACCGTGACCACCAATCCGATCGCACCTGTCCGGCGTGAAGCGAGCGGGTCAAAACCGCCGATTGCCGCCTTAGGGCGTTGGCGCAGACGCTCCCCCCTCGCGGATCAGACAGAAATAATCGTCATTGCCGACTTGCCCGCCCTTGAGCGCGATCTCCAAACCATCGAAAGCCGCATGGTCGCTGAACGCCTTGCACAGCGGGGATCCGGGCGTTTGCGGCAAGGGTAGCTTGGTTTCGAGCGCGAAGACGTCGAGTTCCCGCAACGCATGGCTCGACGTGTCGCCACCTGCGATGACGGCGCGTGTCAGCGTTTCGGCTTCCACGAGCCGTCGCAGAATACGGCCCAAGGCGACGCCGATGGCATGGCGGCCGCCCTGGGCTGGATCGAGCGACGCGCCAAGGTCGCTGTCGGGCCCGAGAGCCGTATAGAGAATGACGCTGCGGCCGGTCTGCAGCACCGCCAGCCCACGATCGATGGCGTCGGCGATCGCTATCTCCCGATCCGGACCGCTGAGGCTTTGCGCGTCGATGTGAAGGCCGATGAAGCCGTGGTCAACCGCATGTCTGATCTGGCGTGCGGTGGTGGGGGAGCAACTCCCGGACACGACGGCGATCCGCTCGGCGCGGCCTGGATGCGGAAAGGCCATGCTGCCGCCGATCAAGCCTGCCGCGCGCCAAGCACCGAGCAGCGCATATTCGACACCGGACGAGCCGACCACAAACGAAGCCTTCCGCCGCAGCCGCCAGAGGTCTTGGCCCACCGCTGCTTGTGTCCTGGCATCGGCGACATCGAACATCACCACACCGTCGCTAGCCGCCAGCAACGCGTCGACGCGAGCCGAACGATCGTCGGCCACCAGCATGGCGAGATCGACGAGAGCGATCCGGCGCTCGGTCTGGCGGGCGAGATGCAGCCGCAGGTCGGCCTCGTGCATCGGGGTCACCGGGTGCCGGCTCATCACGGGATGACGGTCGATCCGATAGGTAGCGCCCTGATAGGCCGCGAACAGCGTTCCGAAGGCCGTGTAGCGCTTTAACTCCGGCGCGCCGATCACCAATGGCACGTTGGCTTGGCCGAAAATCTCGGCGCCGATCTCGATGGCGCATCCGATGCTGCCGATTTCCGGGCTGGAATCGAAGGTGGAACAGACCTTGTAGTGGCAGATCTCTGCACCGAGCCCATGCAGCCATGCGAAGGCGGGCGTGAGATGCCGCCGCATCCAGTCGGGCGTTTCGCTGCGGCTGGTTCCGGCGAGGCCGATCGCACGGGCCTCGCTGAACCGTGCGCGTTGCTCAACGGTCGGCTGCTGCATGAACAGGACGGTCGGCACGCCGTGCTGGGCGAGCGCCTCCATGGCGTCGGTCGAGCCGGTCAGATCGTCGCCATAGAAAGCGAGAAGCGGCGTATGTGGATCAAGCATCCTTGGCGGAGCCTCCGAATTTCGCGATCGATTGGGCGAGGTCCGGGTGAGTCTCGGCATAGGCCGCGAGCGGAATCTCGGCCACGGCGGCCTCCCACGCCTGCCGGACGGCCCGCACGCCCGCGGCTGGGCCGCCGGGGTGGCTGACGATGCCGCCGCCGCAGAGATACATGAGATCGACCGTTCGGCCGGTCCGCCGATAGGTCTCCGGCGCCTGCCCACCCCATTGGCCCGAGCCCGCGACCGGCAGCACCCGATCGGCGTCCGAGAAGATCGGCGTCGTCACGGCCTCGAACGAGGCTACGAACGACTCGTCCGGCTCCCAATATTTCACGCCGATGCCGTTGATCTGGAATTGGTCGACGCCGAGCAGCCGCCAGAGTTGCTGGTAGACCGCAAAATCAAAGCCGAGCCCTGGATGCCGGGTCAGCACGTCCCATCCGGCGCGATGCGCGTGGAGTGCGAGGCTCGATCGTTTGCGGAGGAAGGCCATGCCGCCGAAGCCGATCGACTGGATCGCCACCACGGCGGCATTGCCGCCGGCTTTGACGATGATGTCGTGGTCCCGCACCATCCGTTCGGGGTCGTGGCTCGTCAGGTTGAAGGCATACATCACCTTCTTGCCGGTCTTCTGCTCGTGGTCGAGAATGATCGGCATGATGGCACCGACACGGTCTTCCAGGCTGGAATAGGCCGGGCTCATCAATTTCTCATCGTCCTTGATGAAGTCGACATCCGCCTCGACAAGGTCGCGCACCAAAGCAGCGGTCTCGAGCGGCCGCAGGCCGAGGGCGGGCTTGACGATCGTGCCGATGATCGGGCGGTCGTAGACCCCGGTCAGTCGGCGGCTGCCCGCGATGCCGAATTGCGGGCCGGGATGATCGCGGCCGAAGGCATCCGGCAGCGTCAGGCCAACGATGCGAAGGCCGGATAGACCTTTGATCGAGAAGGCCCCACCGAGCGCGATCGTCGTGAGCGCCGCAAGATCGGTCCCAACGGCATCGAGCGGGAATTCGATGTCGACATCGGCCCGCCGAACGGGGCCTGTGGCGCAAGCCTCGGGCCATGATGGCCGATCCACTGATGCGAGCGGCCGGATGGACGTGACGCGGGCCGCGACGCGGGCTTTGAGTTCAGGCGTTTCGCCGGGCACGTCCACGAAGGTTCCGGTCGACTGATCGCTGGCGATCTTGGCCGCGATGGCGTCGATGTCGCCCGACGTTTCGAGCCGGTAGGTGACGCGGATCACCTCGCGTGGTTGCGGTGATGGCATGATCTCCTCCCATTCTCGTGCCGAGCCTTGACGATACGGGCCGCATCGCTGGTATGATGACCATGCCTTTTGTGATGGAGCTGCTCCTCCCGTGTCAACGAGGATCGGCATAGCGTCTCGGCTCGCTTTCGCGATAAACGATCGTTGCACCGGGCGCCGTCCAGACGGTCGACAGCATCAATCAAGGCCGCAAACCATGTCGGTTCCCGATCCCATCATCCGGCGCAAATTGTCCGACGAGGTCTTCGATCGACTGAAGGCGATGATCACCAGTGGCGACGTCCGGCCGGGCGAGGCCATTCCCTCCGAGCGCGATCTGATGGAGCGGTTCGGCGTCGGGCGTCCCGCGATCCGCGAAGCCATGCAGGCACTCAGCAATATGGGGCTCTTGTCGATCTCGCATGGTGAGCGTGCGAAGGTCCGTCAATTGACGGCTCGGTCGTTGATCCAGCAGGTCGATATGGCGGCCAATATCATGCTGACCACATCGCCGGACTCGCTGGACCATCTTAAAGATGCGCGCCGCTTCTTCGAACGCGGCATGGTGCGGGAGGCGGCCTTGCGTGCGACGCCGGACGACATCGCGCAACTCGACGCCGTGGTCGATCGGCAGCGCGAAAGCCTCGGTCAGGCCGAGGCGTTCATTGCCGCCGACATGGCATTCCACACGCAAATCGCCGCTCTGTCGGGCAACCCGATCTATGCGGGCGTCAGTGAAGCCATGCTGAACTGGCTGAAACACTACCACACCCATGTGCTGATCTGGACCGGCAAGGAAACCCTGACCCTGTCCGAACATGCGGAAATCATCGCGGCGATCGCGGCACGTGACCCCGACCAGGCGGAAACCGCGATGATCCGTCATCTCGATCGATCGAGCGGCCTCTACACCCACCATGGCAGCAATCCTGAGCGATCGTCTTAAATCTCAGCGGTCGCGACCCACCGCTCCTCGGATGCTCCGGCATAGGCGGCTTCGACCAGGGCCAGGGTCTTGAGATTATCGCGGCCCGACGTGGCTGGCTCCGTTCCGGTGCGAAGGGCTGCGAGCCAGTGACGTTGGATCAGCATCACGCTCTCCTGAATATTGTGCCAGGGGCGTGACGCCCAGGGTAGGAGCGGGGGCGACACATCCTCCACGCTCGTGCCGTCCACCGTCGTGATAGTCAGGCGATAGCCTTGCGAGAGACGGAGTGTGCCAAGCGATCCGTCGACCTCGACAAACGTCTCGGGGAAGGGCTCGGGCGCAAGTCGGGTCGCATAAGAGCAATCGACGATCGAGGTCAGGCCGTCGACGTGATCGAGCATCATGGTGGCGACGTCCTCGCCCGCGATCGCCGGATTGACGCGCCGTGTTCGGGCCGTGAGGCGGGTGACGTCGCCGAACAGGAAGCGGGCGACATCGAGCACATGAATGCCGAGGTCCTCGATGATGAAGCGCGACCCCGTCGCCAGATAGGGCTGGCCGCTAAACACATCATAGGCGGAGCGAAACGACACGCGCCCCCAGAACGGCTGGCCGATCCGGCCCGTCTCGATCGCGGCTTTCACGGCCAGGATGGCGCTCTGCCAGCGAAAGTTTTCATGCACCATCAGAGGCACGCCCGCCGCATCGCAGGCCGCCACCATGGCGCGTGCATCCGCCATCGACGCCGCGAAGGGCTTCTGACAGATCACCGGGACGCAGTGGGCCGCCGCGAGTTCGACCAGGGCGCGGTGGCTGGGCACGGTCGTGGCGATGTCGACGAAGTCGAGCCGCTCCCTCGCGAACAGGTCCGCCGCATCCGTGTAGCGGGTTGCGATATCGAAGGCGTCGCCGACCTCGACCAACCGCGCGGGATCGCGGTCGCAGATCGCCACGATCGTCGCATCCGGAAGATCGCGCCAGGCGTGCAATTGGTTGAGGGCGAAGAACCCGCAGCCGATGACGGCGCCGCGCAGAGGGGTGCTCATGACTGCTTGGCGACCTGCATGAGCGCAACCCGCTGCTGGAGCTTGCGCTGGGCTTGATCGACCACGACGGCCGCAACGATGACGAGGCCCTTGATGACGGTTTGCCAGAACGAGCTGACGCCCATCATGACGAGCCCATCCGAGAGAATGCCGATCACGAAGGCGCCGATGACCGTGCCGCCGACGGTGCCGCGACCGCCCGACATGGAGGTGCCGCCGAGGACCGCCGCCGCGATGGCGTTGAGCTCGAACGTCTCGCCGGTGGCGGGATGAGCGGCCATGAGCTCGGACGCGATGATGAGGCCGACGATGGCGGCACAGAAACCCGAGAACATATAGACGAACATCTTCACGGAATTGACCCGGATGCCCGACAGCGCCGCCGCACGTTCGTTGCCGCCGACCGCGAAGATATGGCGCCCGAGCGGTGTGGAGCGGGCCACATAAGCGGCCACCAGCGCCACCACCAGCAGCGCCCAGACCGCATAGGGCAGGTTGAGGAACCGACCGCCTCCGATGACGTCGAAGCCCTGGTTACCGAGTTGCGGCTTACCGGCGAGGTTGGGGAACGTTCGACCGTCCGAGAGCAGCAGCGCCGCCCCGCGCGCGATATAAAGCGTCCCCAGCGTCGCGATGAACGGTGCCACGTTCAGCCGGGTGATCAGAAGCCCGTTGATCCAGCCGATGAAGATGCCGACCGCGAGGGTGACCAGCACGGTTTCGGGGACGCTGAACCAGACCGTGTAGCCGACCGGTAGCACCAGCCCGTTGAAGAGAAGTCCGCCGGCCACCATCGAGCAGAGGCCGACGATCGAGCCGACCGAGAGGTCGATGCCGCCGGTGACGATCACGAAGGTCATGCCGATCGCCAGGAAGGCGTTCAGCGCGACATGTTTCGCCATCAAAATCAGGTTGGCGCTCGACATGAAGTTCGGTGCCAGGATCGAGAAGACGATCAGCACGGCGAAAAGGGCGATGAAGGTGCGAAGCTTCATCACATTGAGCAGCAGCGAACCGCTGGTGGCGCTTGCGCGGGAATTGGCCTGCGGCACTGCCGTCATGATCTTAAGGTCCTTCAACAGCGATCGAGGGCGGCGTTGGGGCGGGTGCGTGGCCCTGCGCCGAAGCGGCCACGACCTTGGCTTCAGTCGCGTCGGTCCGGTCAAACAAGGCGGTCAATTTGCCGTTGCTCATGACGGCGATGCGGTCCGAGAGGGCCATGACCTCTTCGAGATCGGACGTCACGAAGATGATGCCGAGCCCCTGCGCCGCGAGCCGCCGCATGGTGAGGAACACATCCGCCTTGGCGCCGACGTCGATGCCGCGGCTCGGCTCATCCATCAGCAGCACCTTGGGACGGGTCAGCAGGGCCTTGCCGATCACCACCTTCTGCTGATTGCCGCCGCTGAGCGAACTCACCGGCAGCGACGGATCGACGACCTTGATCGAGAGATCCTTGATGATGCCGGTGACGGCGGCCCGCTCGTCGGCGCGCTGGATGTGGATGCCACGGACGTAGCGTGACAGGCTCGCCATGGTGAGATTTTCGGCGATCGACAGGATGCCGACCTGCCCCTCGCGCTGGCGATCCTCCGGAATGAGCGCGATACCGCTTTGAATGCGGCCTGCGACATCGAGCGCCTGCACGGCCTTGCCCTCGACCGTGACTTTGCCGGTCGAGTTGCGCTGACGTCCGATGATGCAATCGAGCAATTCGCTGCGGCCCGCCCCCATCAGGCCGTAGACGCCGAGAATTTCCCCGGCGCGCAGGTCGAGCGACACATGGTCGACCGCGAGGCCGCCGGTGATGCGCGGCAGGCTGATATCCTCGGCCGTGAACACGACGTCGCCGATCGTATGACCGATGCCTTTGGCAAAATCCTTTGCGTCCTGCCCGATCATCTGGCGGACGATCCAATGCGTGTCGACGTTGGCCATCCGGTCGTGGCCGGTGATGCGACCATCCCGCAGGACCGTGATGGTGTCGCCGATGCGGATCAATTCTTCGAGGCGATGCGAAATATAGACGATGGCGACGCCCTGTCGCTTCAGGTCGGCGATGACGCGAAACAGAACCTCGACCTCGGTGGCGCTGAGCGCCGAGGTCGGCTCGTCCATGATGAGGATGCGGGCGTTCTGCGACACCGCCTTGGCGATCTCGACGAGCTGCTGCTGGCCGATCCGCAGATCCTCGACCATAGCGCGGGGATCGATGTCGGTTTGGAGCCGCCTCATCAGATCGCCGGCGCGGCGAATCTGTTCGGCATGATCGATGCCGCGCAACCCGCGCCGGATTTCACGCGTCGCGAAGATGTTCTCGGCCACCGAGAGATTGCCGAACAGGTTGAGTTCCTGAAACACCATGCCGATGCCGCAGGCCACCGCATCGGCCGTCTTGTTGAAATGCACCTGCTTGCCATCGAGCATGATGCGGCCGAGCGTCGGTTGCTCGACGCCCGCGATGATCTTCATCAGGGTCGATTTACCGGCGCCATTCTCGCCCACCAGGACGTTGACCAAGCCCTTGCGGACATGGAACGTCGCGTGTTTGACCGCCAGCGTGCCTGAGTAAGCTTTGGAGACGTCATCGAGCGTCAAAATGATGCCGTTCGGATCGAGGTCCGCCGTCGCGCTTGTCTGGTCGGCCGCGCTCACGGCTTGGCCCCGACCGTGATCTCGACCGGGGTGAAGAGTGGCGCGGCGCCGGCAGTTCCGGCCTGAAACGCGCCGAGTGCGGTCACGTGAGCGCCGATGAGATCCTGTCGCGGCAGTTTGGCGAGCGTCGTCGCATTGGCTTTCGCATTGAGTGACTTGCCGAATTGGGCGTAGTCGACCTGGTTCTTGAACGACCCAAACGGTCTGGTCGTGACCGTGTCGCGGATCGTCGTTCCGCGCACCACCGGCCCGATCTGCACCGTCACGAGCTTCCCCGCTGCCGTCTTGATGTCGAGCGTCGCGGCGCGGGACTCGGTGTTGGCGGCCGTCACGGTTCCGTCGAGCTTGGCCACATAGGTCCAGGGGCCGCCCGTTGCCGTCTCGCGAAAGCCGAAATGGTCGCCGGCCGCATCTGGATTGGCCGCAATCGCATCGGCGACCTCGTCATAAGGGCCGGCCTTGGTCCGCAGCGCGGGAAGGATCGTCGTGTCCCAATCCGTATCGACCATTTTGGCCGGATCGAAGGACGCATCGTTGATGAAGACCGAGGTCGCGGTCTGCGAGGGGTCGACAACGGCCGTCTTCTCGATCTTGCAGCCCGCAAGCAAGGCCGCGACACCGAGGCAGGGCAGAAGGAAAAGGCGCATCGGTCACCGTGCTTAGGGGCGGGGAAGGGAAGCGCCGCACGGGCGCCTCCCGGTCACGTCTCAGGGCTTGAGCTGGAAGGTCTCGAGCATCGGAGCATTGGCCTTGGTGATCAGCACGCAATCCATCAGCTGCTTCTCGGGCTGGCCCGTCGATTTGGTCTTCAGATATTGGTCGGCCTGCTCGACGGCCATCTGGGCTTGGCGGAATGCCGGCTGCAAGACGGTCGCCTTGATGGTGCCGGCCATGATCTGGTCGCGCACGTCGTTCGAGCCATCGAAGCCGACCACGATCACGTCCGGGCGGTTCGCGGCCTTCAGAGCGGCTTGCGCGCCCATGGCCATCGTGTCGTTGCCGGCGATGACGCCCTTGAGGTCGGGATGCGCCTGCAGCAGGGCTTCCATCTTGGTGAAAGCCTCGGGCTGGCTCCAATTGGCCGATTGCGTCGCCAACATCTTCATGTCGGGATAATCGTCCATCACGTCGTGATAGCCCTTCGATCGAATATGCGCGTTGACGTCGGCGTCACGGCCGGTGAGCTCGACGTACCCGCCCTTTTCGCCCATGGTCTTCACAAATTCCTGGCCGCCGAGTTGGGCGCCTTGGTAGTTGTTCGACACGATCTGCGACACCGCGATGCCGGTCGCATTGATCTCACGGTCGATCAAAAACGAGGGAACGCCGGCCTTTTTGGCGTTCTGGACGGCTGCGACGCTGGCGTCCGATCCGGCATTGTCGAGAATGATGGCTTTTGCGCCGCGCGTCACGACGCTGTCGATCATTTGCAGCTGCTTGCTGGTGTCGTCGTCATGCGACAGCACGATCGTCTCGTAGCCCAGCGCTTCGGCTCGGGCTTTGGCGCCATCCGCTTCCGCCTTGAAAAACGGATTGTCGAACGATGGCGTGATGATGGCGATGAGATCCTTGGCCTGGGCTTGTGCCCCGAACAGGACGGTGCTGGCCATGAGCGCACCGAGAATTGCCCGCTTCAACATTGTTATGGTCCTCCCGTGATGATCGTTGTGGGTTGTCTTGTCGGGCCTTCGTGCGATGAGGCCGCTTGGTCGGTGCCGGCGCGTCAGGTGATGCGCTGGATGCTCGCCGCGATCTCCTGCGGTTCGAACACGCGTTTCCAATCATCCTTCATGAGCACCGGCTTGCCGAATTCGATGGCCTTGTTGCAGGCATCCGAGAACAATCCTGGCCGTTCCTCGAAGATGACCGAGGCGAGCACGTTCATATGACCGAGCAGGAAGTCGCGGGCGGCATCCTTCGGCACGCCGCGGGCGATCACGTCGTCCATCGCGTCTTTCATGACGACCAGCAAGGTGGCGCAGACCGTTTCGGACAGGCCGGGTTCGAGCAATGCCATCTGCTCGACGGTGACGCGATGCGAGCGCATGACCGGCGCCCAAATCACCTTGGCAATCTCCTCGCCGAGCGCGTAGGCGCTATCCGGACCCTGCATCAGCGAGCTGACGATATGCTGCTTGGCCGCGACGCCTCCAAAATAATCGGTCTTCGCCTCCATGTCGGTTTCGTCGTTGAAGATCGGCGGATGGCACGGGTGGGTGACGAAATAGATGAGATCCGCGCGCTCCGGCAGATGCCCTGCAAAGGGCGCGGCGGCGTCCAACGCCACCACCATCGTGCCCGCCTTGAGGCTGGGCGAGATGGCATGCGCCACCTTGCCGATGATCGTGTCGGGAACCGCGAGGACGACGACATCTGCGCCGTCGAGCGACTGATCCTGCGGCACACAATCGATGCCAAGGTCATTCTTCAGCCGCGTGCGGCCAGCGTCGCTGACCTCGATATGCCTGACATCGAACCGCGAGCCCTTGAGGTTGCTGGCGAGCCGGTAGCCCATTTTGCCGCCGGCACCGAACAATGCAATCACGGTCATCGCGTCTCGCTCCCTGCAGCGCATCGCCAAGGCGGCTGCGCTCGATGCTGCACAATCGAGCGGTGTGTCAAGGGGCGGGCTTGGCGCGCGACCCCGTTTCGGCATCGCTGTCGTGCCTTTCATCAACCGTATTCAAAACTGGTATGATGAGTCAACCAGATAACGGATGAGACGATGCGTTGCGACGAGGCGACCTGCTGGCGTAAGCACGAGCCCAACAGCATCAGGGCGATTCGCGATGTCGCAATGGCGAGACCAGAAGAACGAACAGGCGCGCGCACGGCTTTTGAAAGCCATGCCGCCGATCTTTCCTATGGCGGTGTCGGTTCACGCATTCGGCCGGCCGCTCATTCCGCCGCTGCCGCGCCTCGCCGTCGCGAGTTATTGGCGTGCGCATCCGGTGCGGGCCGACCGGTTGTCGCGGGCTTTGGCGCAGCGCAGCGGCGCGCCCGAAGGCTGGACCTGGCGACTGTCGACCGCGCCGAAATCGGGGTTGCCGATGAGCTTTCGCGTGCCGCCGGCGCCTTATCGCGAGAGCGCGCTGACACGCGGGGCGGGCCATTGCTGCGTCTGCGGTCAACCGGTCTTTAAATTCGGCTGGCACCGCGATCTATGGGGCGATGGCAAGCCCAATACTCGTGCCCGGTGGCACGCGTGCTGCGTGGAAGCCTGGCGTCTCTGGCTCGCGCCGACCGCGCAGGCGAACGTACTGCGGCGGCTGCAGAAGCGGAAATGCCCAGAGACCGGAACGCGCCTTTTGCGCGCCGCCGAGGTCGATCACCGGACGCCGCTGTTCGAGGTGTGGCGCGATCATCGGGAGGTGAAGTGGCCCGCGCTTCTCGCCTATTGGGGGTTTCCCAACCTGCAGGCGATCAACCGGGCCTCGCATGTCTCCAAATCCGCCGCCGAAGCGGCCGGGCGCGCGACCCGCCGGGCCTCGGCGGCAGACACCATCCTCACATGAAGATGTTTTCGCCCTTGATGTCCGTATAAAGCGCCGCGACTTTCTCGGCATAGCCGTTGTAGATCATCGTCGGGCGGCGTTCGCTCGTGCCAAGCACTTCCTCGGTGGCCTGGCTCCAGCGCGGATGCGGCACGCCGGGGTTCACATTGGCCCAAAACCCATATTCGTTGCTGGCGAGCCCCTGCCAGAATGTTGTCGGGCGCTTGTCCGTGAACGTGATCTTGACGATCGATTTCGCCGATTTGAACCCGTATTTCCACGGCAGCGCCAAACGCAACGGCGCTCCCATGGCTTTCGGCAGCGGCTTGCCGTAGGCGCCCGTCACCATGAAGGCGAGATCATTGGTGGCTTCGGCCATCGTCAGACCCTCGACATAGGGCCATGTATAGACAAAACCGCGCTGGCCCGGCGCCATCTTGGGATCCAGGAACGTCTGCACCTGCATATATTTGGCCGAGCCGAGCGGCTTGGCAAAATCGACCAGCGCCTTGACCGGAAAGCCGGTCCACGGCACCGCCATCGACCAGGCTTCGACACAACGATGCCGATACAATCGCTCCTCGAGCGGCATTGCCTTGAGAAGATCGTCGATCGCGATCTCCTTCGGCTTGTCGACCATCCCATCGATCGACACCATCCATGGCCTGATCTTCAAGGCTTGCGCCGCATCGGCGATATGCTTGGTCTCGCCATATTCGTAGAAGTTATTGTAGTTCGTGTTGACGGCTTCCGGCGTCACGGCTTGCGAAATCGTATAGGCCGGGTTGGCCTTCGCCGGGTAGAGCGAGGCCGACGGATCGACTTCGCCGGCCGCCATGGCGCCTCTGGGAAGTCCGATGATTCCGGTGCCAAGGGCCGCACCTGCGAGGGCGGCACCGGCCACGAAGGACCGGCGATTGAGGAAGACGTGTTCGGGCGTGGCGTCGCGCTCGGCGATCGACCATGTTTCACGGTGACGAATGAGCATCTTTGGTCCTCGTAAGCGCGCAGACATTGGGCCTTGATTAAGAAATGCGCAGATGTGGCGTTAATTCCACCGCTGCGGCTCAATGCCCCGATTTGACGATCGTCATTCTGGTCGTGCCGACCCCTATGAACAGATACGAGACGTCGCCCGTCATCGTTACGGTCGTGGGTGAGATTTGTTCGAGCCGATCGTCGAACGACAGGGTCCAGATCTTACCGGTCGGAAGCCGCGTTTTCGCGGTGTATTTCATCCGTATCGTGTCTCCTTCCTGCGAAATAGCGGCCTCGCCGATGAGGTCGTCGCGGTGACCGACGAGGCGTCCGTCGGCGGTCTTCTCGAAGGTCCAGACGATGTGTTTCTTCTCGCCGTCCGTATAGAGGAGGTCTTCGATCAGTGTGCCGCGCGGGCCGTCCCAATTGGCCTTCATGGTGGCTTTGAATTCGCGATGCGTGCTTTCGCGATTGTTATCCACGCTGCCGGTTCCGGTGAGACTCCCTTTGAAGAACATGTCGAGCCGCAGCGGCTCCGCTCTGGCGACTTGGGGCAGCAGCAGGCTAGCCAGCACGGCAGGTGCGAGATATCGAATCATTCAGGGTTCCGACGTAAGAGGGTGGGTCATCCGGCGCCGGGACGGCCCTGCATCGACAGGGCGATGGCCCAGAGGGTGCGGAGTGCGAGGCTCTGGGCAAGGCCCGGTTCGCGCCTCGCCTTTCCGACAGCCTCGCCGAGCCGCATCACGGCGCGGCCCAGCGCTTCACCGCTGCCGAGCTTCAATTGGCGTTCAATCGCCGATTTACGTTTGAACGAGATGCCGACGCGGGCCGCGGTGCCCATCACCTGATCCAGCGATGCGCCCCCGATGAGGTCGAGCTTGGCGCGATGCAGCCATGTGGCGTGTCGCAAGGCGAAGCCGAGCAGCACGCCGGCCTCCCCGCCGTGGCCAAGCACCCGCCTGGCCGCCTGTTCGATGGCCGGAAGGTTGCCGGTGAAGGTGGCGTCGATCAGCGCATCGGTCGCGATGGCGGACGCGTCGGCCACCACGGCTTCGACATCGTCGAGCGTAATGGCGGGCCGGCCGTGGGCATAGAGCGTCAGCTTGGCGATCTCGGATCGGCTGGCCAGCCGATCCGCGCCGAGCAGAGCCGCCAGCATCTGCTTGGCGGCGGGCTCGATCGTCATACCCGCCTCGGCCGCTTCGGCGTCGATCAGCCGAAGCACGTCGCGCTCCTCGTCCGGGTAGCATTCGATCGCGACGGCGGTTCGGCCGCGCTCGAACAGCTTGCGGAGCGGCGCGTCCTTCTTGAGGTTGCCGGCCTCGACCAGAACCGGGCAGGGGGAGCCGGACCCAAGGTGATGCTCGAGCGCAGGAACGAGCGCCTTGGCGCCCGCATCGACCAGAATGGCGCGCTTGCCGCCGAACAAAGGGATCGTGTTGGCCTCGTCGGCGAGGCGGCCCGGATCGCTCGCGACATCGTCTCCGGAAAGCCGCACCATCTGAAACGGGTCGTTCGGATCGTCGACCAGCAGCTTGCCGATCCGGCGCACACGTTCGCTCACAAGGCCGAGGTCGGTGCCGAAGACGAGATAGGCCGAAAAGCCCGCGACATCGCGAGCCATGAACCGGTCCGCCTCGTGGCTCTTGATCGCGACCATGCCGCTGTGTTCCGGCGCGCTCTAGCTGCGCGTCGCCAGCGCCGTCGACAGCCTGATGGTGATTTGGTCTGCGATCACCTTGGCGTTCCTGATCTCGGCGTCGCGCGCAGCGCGAATGTTGGCGAAGCGTTGTTCGGAGCGGTTGTAGGTCGCGGCGCTCGTCACCGTGCCTTGCGTGATCGGGTTGCCACCGCCGGCGGGGGTCAGCACGTAGTTGATATCGGTCACGACCGTGGCGGCGGAGGCGCGGCGCGTCACCGTATCGATCAACGCCGATTGCACGCGTTCCTTCGTGGTGAGGGCGAGACGGTATTTCGGCGCCGGGCTCGACCCCGTGCCGTTCAGGTCGGTGATCAATTCATCGACCACGTAATGGCCGAGCAATTCGGGTGCTGGATCGATCGCGATGGCTTGGAGTTCACTGCTGAGGTGGCCGTTCATGCTGCCGTAAAGCGGCGTAAAGCAGCCCGCCAGCGAGAGCGACAACCCGAGCGCCGCGACAGCCTTGAGGGCGCGCGACAGGGCGATCCGGCGATTAAACCACGACATTGACGATCCTCATCGGCACGATGATCACCTTTTTGGGTGTCCGGCCTTCCAGCGCGCGCTGAACGCTCTCGAGGCCCAAAGCGGCTGCGGTCACGGCGGCATTGTCGGCGTCGCGAGCGATCGTGACATCGGCGCGCTTCTTGCCGTTGATCTGCACCGGCAGGGTGATGCTGTCTTCCACCACAATCGCATGATCGGCCACCGGCCAGGGCGAAGCGGACACCAGCGTGTCATGACCGAGAGCGGCCCACAGCGTCTCGGCGAGATGCGGCATGAACGGCGAGGTCACCTGCACCAGGATGTCGGCCGCCTCTCGGAAGGCGGCGGCGAGGCCTGGCGCGAGTTCCGGCGTCTCGATCGCGGCGATCGCGGCCGACAGCGCGTTCGAGAGTTCGTAGATATGCGCGACGCATCGATTGAACCGGAGGCGCGCGAGATCCTCCTCGATCCGGATCACAGCCTTGTGGGCAGCCTTCCGCACACCCAGCGCCTCGACGCTGGGCGACACCGAGGCGTCCTCGGAGGTTGCGGCCTTGCCGAGTTCGGCCAGTTCCCCGGACAGCCGATACAGGCGCTGCACGAATTTCGCGGCGCCCTGGACGCCTTCCTCGGTCCAGATCACGTCGCGCTCTGGCGGGCTATCGCTCAGCACGAACCAGCGGGCCGTGTCGGCCCCGTAGGTCGCGATGATGTCGTCCGGATCGACGATGTTGCGTTTCGATTTCGACATCTTCTCGATGGCGCCGATCCGCACCGGAGCGCCGCCGTCGATCAGGGTGGCGCGCCGGTCGGCGCTCACGCCCTCGATATTGATCTCCTCCGGCGAGACCCAGGCGCCCGCCTCGGAGCGATAGGTCTCGTGCACCACCATGCCTTGCGTGAACAGGCCAGCGAACGGCTCGTCGAGGTCGAGCATCCCGACCTTCTTCATGGCGCGGGTGAAGAAGCGCGAATAGAGCAGATGCAGAATCGCATGTTCGATGCCGCCGATATATTGATCGACCGGCAGGAAGCGATTGGCGACGCTTGGCGTGGTCGGGTCCGTCTCGTTCCACGGGTCGGTGAAGCGGGCGAAATACCAGGACGAGTCGACGAACGTATCCATCGTGTCGGTTTCGCGCCGGGCGGGTCCGCCGCATTGCGGGCAGGCGACGTGCCGCCACGTCGCATGCCGGTCGAGCGGGTTGCCCGGCTGGTCGAAGGTGACGTCCTCGGGCAGCTTGACCGGCAGATCGGCGACCGGAACCGGCACCGTGCCACAGGCATCGCAATGGATGATCGGGATCGGGCAACCCCAATAGCGCTGCCGCGAAATACCCCAGTCGCGCAGCTTGTAATTGGTCTGGCGCTTGGCCTGCGGCGCATTGCCGATCACTTGTGCTTCGAGCCGCGATGCGACCTGATCGAAGGCCGCATCCGTCGTCAGTCCGTCCAAAAATCGCGAGTTGATCATCAGGCCGTCGCCCGTGAAGGCCTCGGCTCCGACCGCGAATATCGCGGCGTCTTGATCGGGCGGGCAGACGACCGCGACCACCGGCAGGCCTTTGGCCCGGGCGAAGTCGAGATCGCGCTGGTCATGCGCCGGGCAACCGAAGATGGCGCCGGTGCCATATTCCATCAGCACGAAATTCGCCACATAGACCGGCAGGGTCCAGCTCGGGTCGAGCGGATGCACGGCCCGAATGCCAGTGTCGAAGCCCTTCTTTTCGGCCGTCTCCAGCGCCGCCACCGACGTGCCGAGCCGCTGGCATTCGGTGACGAACGTGGCCAAGGCCGCATCGCGGGCCGCCGCCGCTTCGGCGAGCGGGTGATCCGCCGCGACCGCGATGAAGCTCGCGCCGAACAACGTGTCGGGGCGGGTTGTATAGACCTCGACATCCGTGGCGCCGTCGACCGTGGTGGCCGGATCGAGTGCGAAGCGGACCGACAGCCCCTCCGACTTGCCGATCCAGTTGCGCTGCATCAGCCGCACTTTTTCGGGCCAATTCTCCAGCCGGTCGAGCGAGACCAGCAAATCCTCGGCATAATCCGTGATCTTCAGGAACCACTGAACCAGCTCGCGCTGTTCGACGAGTGCGCCTGAACGCCACCCGCGACCGTCGATCACCTGCTCATTGGCCAAGACGGTCTGATCGACCGGGTCCCAGTTCACCTTGGACTTGCGGCGATCGACGAGGCCTGCCTTGAGGAATTCGAGGAAGATCCGCTGCTGGTGCTTGTAATAAGACGGGTCGCACGTCGCGACCTCGCGCGACCAATCGAGCGAGAGGCCGATGTTTTTCAACTGACCTTTCATGGTCGCGATATTGGCGTAGGTCCATGCGGCCGGATGCGACTTGTTTTGCATCGCCGCATTTTCGGCCGGCATGCCGAACGCATCCCAGCCCATCGGATGGATGACGTTGTAGCCCTTCGCGCGACGGTAGCGCGCCACGACATCGCCCATCGCATAGTTCCGCACATGGCCCATATGGACGCGGCCGGATGGGTAGGGGAACATCTCGAGGACGTAGTATTTCTCGCGCGGATCGTCGTTCGAGGCGCGGAAAATTTCGCGCGTCGCCCAAACCTGTTGCCAATGTGGTTCGGCTTCGCGGGCGTTATAACGTTCGGTCAATCGATCCCCGGAGGGTGCTCGGCACCCGGACTTTGGTGGTGGTGACTGTCAGCGGCAGTGAGCATGAAAGGGGTGCCGGGTCAATTCGGCGATCGCCTGGTGGGAGGCGGTGCGCGCGAGCGGCCCGATCCCGGCCAGACCTTGACGCCCCAGCCAAATGCCGGTTGAGGTCGCGGCTCGTGTCACGGATCAGGACGGCCTCTCATGTCGATTGCGGAAACAAGCCTCGACCGGCTTCACGGCATCCAGCACCGCATCGTGCAGGCCGCGCGCGACGCGGACCGTGATCCGTCGACCGTGACTCTGGTGGCCGTCTCCAAGACCTTTGGGGCGGACGACATGCTGCCGCTGATCGGGGCCGGGCAACGCGTTTTCGGCGAAAATCGGGTGCAGGAGGCCAAGACCAAATGGCCGGCGCTGCGGGAGCAGACGCCCGACCTCGTGCTGCATCTGATCGGTCCCCTGCAATCCAACAAGGCGCGCGAGGCGGTCGAGACTTTCGACATCATCGAGACGGTGGATCGTCCGAAGATCGCCGAAGCGCTAGCGGCCGAGATCGCGCGCCTCGGAAAGACCCCGCGCTTGCTCGTACAGGTCAATACCGGAGCCGAGCCGCAAAAAGCCGGGGTGCTGCCGCAAGACGCCGATGCGTTCATCGCCATGTGTCGGCAAAGCTATGGCCTGACCGTGTCGGGCCTGATGTGCATTCCGCCCGCCGACGAGCAGGCATCGCCGCATTTCGGCTTGTTGGCTCAGATCGCCAAGCGCAACGGCGTATCCGACCTGTCGATGGGCATGAGCCACGATTTCGAGCTTGGCATCCAACTCGGCGCGACGCATGTGCGGGTCGGCAGCGCGATCTTCGGGGTCCGGCCGAAGCCGGACATCTAGTCCGGGCAGCGTCCGACACTGAACAGCGCCTTCAGCCCGCAGGACGAACGAAGCAGCGCGCCGCCGTCATGCCCGACGCCGGGTGCGATCAGCACCGGGATGGTCAGGCCTGGATGTCGCGCTTCGAGATAAGCCGCGAAATGACGCCCCCGCGCGAGGCGGTCGGGGCCTTGCGCTTCGGCCGCGCAACTCGTGTCGAGTGCCGCCTGATCCGGATCGTCGTCGGCACCCCCGAGCAGCATCGTCACATCATGCTGGATATAGCGGCGCTCGAGCGTCGGCACGTCGAGCGATGCGATCGCGGGCGGCCTGTCCGCCATGCCATATTTCCAACGGCTCAGGGCTGGACACATGGCCGTGTCCGCGGCTGCGAAACCGCCGGTCGTCACGGGCCGCGCATCATCGAAATAGGCGTAGGATGACGGATCGGCCACGACGAACCGTACCGCCACCCCGACCTTGGCCAGAGTCTCCGGGCTGGTCGTGACGATGGCGAAGCGCTGCACCATCTGGGCGCCACCCGAATGACCGGCGACGACGATGCTGGTGAGATGCGGAAACAGCACGCGATCCGCCAGCCGCGCCAGGATGGCGTCCAGCGCCACGAAACTCGCGACACCCGCCGTCTCGTCCGGCGCATCGTCCATCCAATCATTGCCGCGCCACGTCAGGGTGCCGGGCGGCAGATCGATCTGACACTCATCCTGGCCGCGTAGAAATTGCGGCGCGATCAGCAAGGTGTCGGCTGTGGCCGCTGCGTCTTGCGCCGCAGCTTGGAGTGACTGGAAGTACGGAACTGCATCGCGGTTCTTGCCATGCACGATGATGACGGCGCGCGTGATCGCTGGAAGCGGCCGCGACCAATCCGCCGATATCGAAAGAGGCAGGAGCCCCCCGGCGATTCGCATCTCCTCCGGCGCGAGTTCCGGCGTTGCCCGCTCACGCGCATCGAGCCGCGCCGGCAGCGCCGCGGCCGTCACGAGGACCCCGGCGATGACGGCCCACCGAAGCCAGGACATCAAAGTTCGACCCAGGTGGCTCCGGCCTGCGACGACCGCAGGGCGGCCTCGATGAAGGCCAGTCCCTTCACCCCATCGTCAAGCGTTGGATAGAGGACGTCATGTCCGGCCGTATGACCGTCGCGCGCTGCCAGAATGGCCTCGGCGGCTTCCGAGTAGATCGTGGCGAAGGCTTCGAGGTAGCCCTCGGGATGACCGGGTGGGATGCGCGTCGCCCGTGCGGCATCCGGGCCGGTGCCCGGGCCTCCGCGCGTCAGGATCTGCTGGGGTTGGTTCAGCGGCGACCATAACATCCGGTTGGGTTCGGCCTGGACCCATTCGAGACTGCCCTTGCTGCCGTAGACCCGCACCTTCAGGCCATTCTCATGGCCCGGCGCAATCTGGCTGGCCCACAGCATGCCCCGCGCGCCATTCGCATAGCGGAGCAGGATCTGGGCGTTGTCGTCGAGCCGCCGTCCCGGCACGAAGGTGGTCAAGTCGGCCAAGAGCGATGTGACCGGAATGCCGGTGATGAAGTCGGCCAGATTAAAGGCATGGGTCCCGATGTCGCCGATGCAGCCCCCCGCGCCCGACCGCGCCGGATCGGACCGCCATTCAGCCTGTTTGTGGCCGCTGTCCTCGATCTTCTCGGCCAGCCAATCCTGCGGATATTCGACCTGAACGACGCGGATGTCGCCGAGTTCTCCGTCGCGGACCATGGCGCGGGCTTGTCGGACCAGCGGATAGCCGGTGTAGTTATGGGTGAGAACGAACACGCGGCCGGACCGCTCGGCCAAAGCCTTGAGGTCGAGCGCCTCAGCCAGCGTCGTCGTCATGGGCTTGTCGCAGATGACATGGATCCCGGCTTCGAGAAAGGCGCGCGCCGCCGGTGCATGCATATGATTGGGGGTCACGATCGCGACCGCCTCGATGCCATCCGGGCGAGCGGCCTCGTCCCGCGCCATGGTGGCGAAATCGCCATAGCTCCGGTCGGGTGCGAGCCCGAGCGCCGCGGCGGAGCGCATGGCCTTCTCGGGCGTGGACGACAGCGCGCCAGCCACGACCTCGAAGCGATCGTCGAGGCGGGAGGCGATCCGATGCACTGCGCCGATGAAGGCGCCTTCGCCGCCCCCCACCATGCCTAGGCGAATGCGTCGGCCTGAAGTCTCACTGCGTCCGTCGATCATGGCTGGTCCTCCCATCGGGTCACCGTCGCGGCGGTGTTGTGCCACGATTATGAGATTCCGCGCCATCGGTCACCTCGGCGACGGCGCGCTGCCTGTCGGGCGATCAGCCGCGCCTCGGCGCGCAAGCGCGGGCTTCAAGCCGTCGCGATCCGGTGCTACAGGCACGCTTTCAGGTCCGGCTGTCGACACTGCGCGAGGTCCCCGAATGATCGATCTTTTCTATTGGCCGACCCCGAACGGACATAAGATCACGATGTTTCTGGAGGAGACGGGTCTCCCCTACACGCTGAAACCCATCAACATTGGAACCGGCGAGCAGTTCAAGCCGGACTTTCTGACGATTGCGCCGAACAATCGCATGCCCGCGATCGTCGATCACGCGCCGCACGGCGGCGGCGAGCCGATCTCGGTGTTCGAATCCGGTGCAATTCTCGTGTATCTGGCCGAGAAGACGGGCCAATTCCTGCCGAAGGATCTCCGTGGCCGTACGCAAGTCCTCGAATGGCTGTTCTGGCAGATGGGCGGACTTGGCCCTATGGCGGGGCAAAATCACCACTTTTCGGCTTACGCGCCCGAGAAGATCCCTTATGCCATCGCTCGTTATGTGAACGAGACGAACCGCCTTTATGGGGTGCTCGACCGACAACTGGCGACGGCCGATTACGTCGCGGGGGATTATTCGATCGCCGACATGGCGGCTTATCCCTGGACCGTCAACTGGCAGCGGCAGGGTCAACAGCTGGATGATTTCTCGAACGTGAAGCGCTGGCACGAGACCATCAAGGCCAAGCCGGCCACGGTGGCGGCCTATGCCAAAGGCGACGCTATGAACCGCCCGGCCGAGATGACCGACGAGCAGAAGAAAATTTTGTTCGGCCAAACCGCAGCCTCGCTCGGCACGAAAGCCTGAAGCCGGGGCGCGACCTAGATTCGCGCAATTCCTGCGCGACAGACCAATGGAGATGATCATGGGACAGGATATCAAGCTGACGGCCTCCGATGGCTTTGTGCTCGATGCCTATAAGGCCGTGCCGACCACCACGCCGCGGGGCGGCCTTGTGGTGCTGCAGGAGATTTTCGGCGTCAATCATCACATCCGCTCGGTCGCGGACCGTTTCGCCGCCGAGGGCTATCTCGTCGTGGCCCCGGCGATCTTCGATCGTGCCAAGCCCGGCGTTCAGTTGAACTACGATCAGGATGGAATGCAGGAGGGCATCGCGCTCAACAAGCAGACCAAGCATGCGGACACCATGAAGGACATTGCGGCTGCGGTCGCGGCGGCCAGTGAAGCCGGCCGGGTCGGTGTCATCGGTTATTGCTGGGGCGGGACCCTGGCCTATGCGGCGGCCTGCGACCTGCCGGGCGTTTATGCGGCCGTCGGATATTATGGCGGTGGGATCGTCAACATGCTGGACGAGAAGCCGACGGTGCCGTTGATGCTGCATTTCGGCGAGCAGGACGATCATATCCCGATGAGCGATATCGAGAAAATCAAAGCCGCCGAGCCCTCCGTACCGGTGTTCACCTACCCGGCCGGACATGGCTTCAACTGCGATGAACGTGGCAGCTACGATAAGGCCGGTGCCGATCTCGCGCTGAGCCGCACCTTGCCGTTCCTGCGCGAAAACGTCGGCTGATCCACATTTGACGTGAGGGTCGGCTTGCGAAATTTGTGCAATCCGACCCTCTTGAACCACCGGATCGACACACCTAAATCTGGGTTGCGCGGGCCGTAATGGACGCGCTTACCTGATTGCTTCGGAGCACGAAGCCCCGGGGCACATGTCGCTTTTCGGAGGATATGTCATGCGTCAATATGATCTCGCACCGCTGTACCGCTCGACCGTCGGTTTCGACCGGTTGTTTTCCCTCATCGATCAGATGTCGGGTGTCGAAGGCGCGGCGCCATCCTACCCCCCCTACAATATCGAGCGGACCGGCGAAAACGCGTATCGCATCTCGGTTGCGGTCGCCGGCTTTTCCGAAAACGACCTGACGATCGAGACGCGTGAGAACACGCTTTTGATTCGCGGGTCGAAGGCCCCCGTCGAAGGCGACGCCGTCAAGGTCGAGGTTCTCTACCAGGGTATTGCGGCACGGGCGTTCGAGCGTCGCTTCCAGCTCGCCGACCACGTTCAGGTGACGGGTGCGATCCTGGAACATGGTCTGCTGCACGTCGATCTGGTCCGCGAGATCCCGGAGGCGCAGAAGCCGCGTCAGATCGCCATTGGATCGAGCGGGCCGCGCATTGTCGCGGCGAAAGCTGCCTGACCCGGTCAGACCGGTGTCGCGGGCGTCCCGAAAGGGGCGCCCTTTTTGTTTGCCGCGATGTTGCGAACGCCAGGTTCTATTCGTCTTCGCCGAAGCGGTTGGCCAATAAATCAGCGAGAGCCTGAAGGACACGAGCCGCATCGGGTCCCGTGGCGCTCACGAGGATGCTGGTTCCCTGCGCAGCGCCGAGCGTCAAGATGCCCATGATCGACAGGCCGCCGACAGTGTCGCTCCCGCGAGTGACACGGACTTCGGCATCATAGGCCTCGACGCAATGGACGAATTTCGCCGTCGCGCGCGCATGAAGCCCTTTTCGGTTGATGATGGGGAGTTCGCGTGACACCGCGTCGTCGCTGGTCTGGCTCATTTGCCGTTCAACACGCGGCTGGCCACGTTGATATATTTGCGCCCGGCATCCTGCGCTTGGATGACAGCTTGCTCGAGATTGACGACGTCCCGAACGGACGCCAGTTTAATCAGCATCGGCAGGTTGATGCCGGCGACGACCTCGACGTGGTTGCCTGACATCACCGAAATGGCAAGATTGGACGGGGTTCCGCCGAACATATCGGTCAACAGAACCACGCCACTGCCTTGATCCACTTCAGCGACCGCATCGACGATGTCTTGCCGTCGCGCTTCCATGTCGTCGTCCGGTCCAATCGTAATCGTCGCGATACATCGTTGCGGGCCGACCACATGCTCAAGTGCGGCCCGAAACTCGGTCGCGAGGCGGCCGTGGGTCACAAGGACCATCCCGATCATTGCGCGTTACCAATCATTCTCGAATATGCCAGATGCTCGCCCGCGCCGATTATCCGGCGCTATCTTGTGCATTGCGGCGAAATTGGCAAGCATATTAGAACTGTCCCGTTGTCAGCGCGAAGGCCAAAGGTCCAAATAACGAAACGTTATCGAGCTGTTTTCATGTGAACCGGCTGTTGCGCGAAGTGTCAGCAGTGGAACCTTTACGCCGAGTAAGCAAAGTGTCGGCGTTGCCTCGGGAATGCGGTCGACCTGCACCAAGCCCTCGGTGTCGAGCTCGATCGCGAGACTGACCACGCAGGCAGGCTCGTGCAGGATTGCGCGGATGCCGAGACCGCGCCATTCGATCGATCCGGCGATCGACTGGTGAGGTCGTGCGATGAGGCGATTATTCTGCTGGCTTAGCCCAATGCGATCATCGCCGACAAGGCGGGCGAAGCGATGATGGTGCGATGCCTCCGCCAACAGCGCCAGCGCCAAGCTGGACTTGCCGGCCCCCGACCGGCCTTGGATCAGAATGCCGTGATCGCCGACCACGAGTGCTGTCGCATGAACGAATGTGAGGGTGGCGTCGTCGCTCAAATGGCTCTCTGCGGCAGCCAGACCGTGAAGCGAGCACCGCCAGTCCTCGGGATTGTCATGCTCTGCTCCGGCTCGTCGATGTCGCGTTTGAACTCGTCGCTCCACTCCGGCTGATCGTCGACACCCGTCGTGGTTGGGTCGCGCTGCGGTTCCCGATTGCGCGCAAAAATGCGGCCTCCGTGTGCATCGATGATCTGACGTGAGATCGAAAGGCCCAGACCGGAATTTTGCCCAAAACCATGTTCGGGGCGATCGGTATAGAAGCGCTCGAAGATGCGCTCGAACGCATCCGCCGGAATGCCCGGCCCGGCGTCTTCCACGACGATTTCGACGCCCGCTATTCCCTCGTCACCGTCGTCGAGACAACATGAGCGTAGCAGAACGTTGACGACCCCGCCCTCGGGCGAGAACGAGCGGGCATTATCGATCAGGTTATTCATGACTTGGCCCAGGCGCGAGTCATGGCCCTCGACCTTGAAAGCGTCGTCATCCGGCTCGCCCGTCGCCTTCGGCTCGACCGTGAGCGCAATCGTCACGCCGTCATCGCGGGACACGCCATTTGCGACTTCAACGACGGCCGTCAGCAGGCGTTTGACATCGACCTGGGCGGTGGCGCCCCGCGCCAGCTCGGCGTCGAGACGCGACGCGTCGGAGATGTCGCTGATCAACCGGTCGAGACGCCTGATGTCGTGCTGGATGACCGACATGAGACGTTCACGCGATTCTTCGGATTTGATGCGCGGCAAGGTTTCGACGGCGCTGCGGAGCGACGTGAGCGGGTTTTTCAGCTCATGGGCGACGTCGGCCGCGAAGCTCTCGATCGCCTCCATGCGAAGGTAGAGTGCACCCGTCATGTCGCGGAGCGCACCCGACAGATGGCCGATCTCGTCGGAGCGGGACGTGAAATCGGGGATTTCCTCGCGAGAATTGATGCCGCGGCGCACCCGATCGGCGGCGTCGGCGAGACGGCGCATGGGACCCGCGATCGTATTGGCGAGCAGGAGCGACAGCAGAAAGGTCACGCCGGCCGCCAGCAGGAAGACGCGGAAGAACGCCCATCGTTCGGACGCGATGATGGCATCGATATCGCCGCCCTGGGTCGACAGCAGCAGCGCGCCACGGATGTTTTTGAAGCGTTCGATCGGCACCGCAACCGAGACGATGGTCTCGCCCTTCTTATTGACCCGCACGACATATTGCGTTGCCCCTTTGAGGGCGCGGGCGACTTCCGGAAAGCCGACGCTTTTGGCATTGCGCCCATCGTCGAACAGGGAGACGTCGGTATGGCCGAAGCGGCGCTTGACCTCGCTCCAGGTGCGCTCGATCAGCGTTGCTTCATTCGGATCGGGGGGCGGCAGATCGGATCGCAGGATATTGCCATGCAGCGACAGTGATCGAGAGTCGAGCAGCAACTCGCCCTCGCTGTCGAACACGCGGGCGCGGGTCCGCGTCGGGGAGACAAGCCGACGCAGCACCGGGCCGATCTTTTCCGGGTTGATGGAAAATTGCAGCGACGAGGCGTCTTCGTCCGGTGCGCCGGTGCTTTGACCGGGTGCGAGCTGCAGCAGCTTCTCCGGGTCGACCGTGATGGCATCGGTCTCGACTGTGGCCGACGCGGCGATTGCAGCCGCGATGATCTCGCCCTGCGTCTGCAGGCTTTGCACCCGCGCGTCGATCAACCCTTCGCGGAATTGATTGAGATATAAAAAAAGGAGCAACAGCGCCAGAAGGCCGCCGAGGTTCAAGACCACGATGCGGCGCGTCAGCGACGAGGATAGGCGTGTGGTGACGCTTCTGACGAAGCGCCGCATCCGGAGGCTGACGCTTCGTCTCATCTTCCGCCGGTCGCGACCGGCGGTCGCAGACCCCGCGCCATCTCCCCCATGCCGATCGAGCAGAACCGTCCGAAGCGAACCCGGCAGGTGACCGCCCAAAAAGCGCAAATTCAGCCTTCCTTGAAGCGATAGCCGACACCATACAGCGTTTCGATCATCTCGAAATCGTCGTCGACCAGCTTGAACTTCTTGCGAAGCCGCTTGATGTGACTGTCGATCGTCCGATCATCGACATAGACCTGATCGTCATAGGCCGCATCCATCAAGGCGTTGCGGCTCTTGACGACGCCAGGACGGGTGGCAAGCGCCTGCAGGATCAAGAACTCAGTCACGGTGAGGGTGACCGGGTCGTTGTTCCAGGTGCAGGTATGCCGCTCGGGGTCCATTTTCAGAGCGCCGCGCTCGAGTTGCTTGGCTTCGGATTCCTTCTGGGCCGCAGCTTCCTTCGGATTGGCGCGGCGGAGGATCGCCTTGACACGCTCCACCAGCAGGCGCTGCGAAAAGGGCTTCCGAATGAAGTCGTCCGCGCCCATCTTGAGGCCGAAGAGTTCGTCGATCTCATCATCCTTGGAGGTGAGAAAGATGACCGGCAGATCGGACTTCTGCCGCAGCCGACGCAACAACTCCATGCCATCCATGCGCGGCATCTTAATGTCGAAGATGGCGAGATCGGGTGGGCTTGCCTTGAGACCGTCCAGCGCCGCCGCACCATCCGTGTAGGTTTGAACGCGGTAGCCTTCCGCCTCGAGGGAGAGCGATACGGACGTCAGAATATTGCGGTCATCGTCCACGAGGGCAATGGCAGGCATGAACTTTCCTTCTCACAAGCCGTCGAGCCACATCGCCCGGGAGGGTGCGGCGTCGAACGAGCCGCGAAGACTCAATCTCGAGTGAGGCTGAAATGTGACAGCCTTTCGAAATCGCATCCTACACGATCTACCGCTTGGATATGCTTACAAAACGTTAATCTCCGGATTCGACGCGGAAATTCGCGTATTGGCCCGTGTCTGCGCTTGGCGGCGCGTCCGAATTGCAGCTTTATGGGCGGATCGTCGGCGGCGACAGGCAAGCGGCTTGCATAATAAATGACAGTTTCTTGTCGCCGCTACGCGGCGCATTGATTCTTCGCCGCCTCGTTGAACCGCGACTTCGTTCGGAGCCCCTATGAACAGCACCAGCCCGATCGCGCTGTCGGTCAAAGACCTTCGCAAGAGCTTTGGGGCGCTCGAAGTTTTGAAGGGGATTTCGCTCGACGCCCATAAGGGGGACGTCATCTCGATTCTCGGGGCGAGCGGGTCGGGCAAGAGCACATTCCTCCGCTGCATCAATTTGCTCGAGACGCCAGATGCCGGCGCCGTGACGGTCGCGGGCGAGACCATCGCGATGCGGAAACGGAGCGGCGGCACCAGCGAACCGAAGGATCGCCGTCAGGTCGATCGCATCCGAACCCGCCTCGGCATGGTGTTCCAGGGATTCAATCTCTGGTCGCATATGACCATTCTGCAGAACGTCATCGAGGCACCGTTGCACGTTCTCAAGCGGCCCAAGGCCGAATGTATCGAAGAGGCGGAGGCGCTTCTGGCCAAGGTCGGCATCGCCGACAAACGGCACTTCTATCCAGCGCACCTGTCGGGGGGGCAGCAGCAACGCGCCGCGATCGCGCGCGCCCTGGCGATGCGTCCGGACGTGATGCTGTTCGATGAGCCCACATCCGCCCTCGATCCCGAACTCGTCGGCGAGGTGCTGCGGGTGATGCGTGCGCTCGCGGACGAGGGGCGCACGATGTTGGTGGTGACGCATGAGATGGGGTTCGCCCGCGACGTGTCCAATCGCGTGGTGTTCTTCGATCATGGCCATGTCTGTGACGATGGGTCTCCCGCTGCGCTCTTCGGCGGCGGTGCGTCGCCCCGGTTCACGCAATTCATTTCCGGCACACAACGCCACTGATGGGAACCGGATCGATTGTCTATGCCCGACAACCAACCGGCCACTGAGCCCAATCCATCACCGCCGGCAGCTGCTTATGATGCGCTGGGCGAAGCCAAGCGCCTGCTTCGGGACGTCCGGGCCGGTGCTCTGGCGACGCAGGACGCCGATCATCAGCCGTTTGTGAGCCTCGTCACGGTCGCGACGGCGGCCGATGGCGCGCCACTCCTGCTTTTCTCGCGGCTGGCGGCCCATACCGGGCATCTCGACACCGATCCGCGCTGCTCACTGCTCTTGACCCAAACCCGCAAGGGAGATCCGCTGGCGCATCCGCGGATCAGCATCGTCGGCCGCGCGCGACGGCTCGAGCAGGAGGGTGAGCGCGCACAGGCTCGCGCACGCTTTCTCGCCAGAAACCCAAAGGCTGCGCTCTATGTCGACTTTCCGGATTTCGGTTTCTGGACGCTCGATCTCGCGGCCGTGCATCTGAACGGCGGCTTCGCCCGGGCGGCGCGGTTCACGGGGGCCGAGGTGCTGACCGATCTTGCAGGTTGCGCGCCTTTGCTCGCGGCCGAAGCCGATGCGGTCGATCACATGAACCGCGACCACACCGAGGCGCTCCGTCTTTACGCCACCGCCTTGGCGCGCGGCAAAGATGGCGCGTGGCGAGCGAGCGGGATCGATCCGGAGGGGATCGATCTCATCTGTGGCGACATGTCGGCGCGGGTTGTGTTTCCCAATCGCGTGACCGATCCCGGCGCGCTTCGGGCCGTTCTACGCGACCTGGCCGAGGCGGCGCGGCGGCGCCTCTAGCGCCCGGCTGGTGGGCATCGCTCAAAATCGAGCGATAGGCTTCATCCTCTTCTCGGACCTCTGCTGCAGCATGATCCAAGGGCTGTCATGCGATGGCCCGACCGTGATGCTGGATGGGTTTGCAAGCAATGCGCGCTGTCGCACAGGACCGAAATCTCGCTCGACAGAGAGAAACCGAATCGAGATCAGCAAAACCTTTGATTTTCGGGCTGTGTTGTGGTAGCAACAGGAACTTAAAACTAGTCTTGCGGGCGTTTTCCCGCCCGCTTCGGTCATAAGCTCTTGAGTTCAGTTTCAGGTGGTTCAACCGCATATGTCAACCAAGCTCAATCTGCTTGGGAGCGGTTACGGTGCCGTCATGACGCGACGATGCGTCAAGCAGGCTCGTTCGACGATCTGAAGACGCTCGATGCCACTCTAGGCGATTCGCGTCCGCTTCCTCAGTCCACACGGCAGATGCGGCATGTTGAGTCTGAAAGCAAGACCTTCCGAGCAATGACGTGGCTCCTGTTCGACATCGCGTCGGCGGGCTCCAGGGTCGATGAGGTTTAGCGGCGAGGGGTCGTCCCGCCAGACGGTGACGAGCGACATCGAATGTGGGGTGAGCGGGGCAGGGGGAATGCCGGACGTGGGGATGACGGGACGGATCGAGCAACTGGGGCGCTGACGAGAGTCGGCCCTGAATGATGAACAACAGCTACGCCGCGTGATGGCATCGCCAAGGCGAACGCATGCGGCGACGGAGATGAAATCGATGACGGACAAGAGTGAGAGCGTACGGGCTCCGGCCAATAAGATCGGTGGCGATCGGATGTCGACATTCCGGCAACCGATGGGCGGCAAGCCGGGTGCCTTCAAGCCTGATTTGACGGCCAAGCCGGTCATCAAGCCGACCGGAAAGGCGCACGGCTTCAAGGCGCAGGAATTCATCGTCTATCCGGCGCATGGTGTCGGTCAGATCGTCGCGATCGAAGAGGAAGAGGTCGCCGGTTTCAAGCTCGAGCTGTTCGTCATCAGCTTCGCCAAAGACAAGATGAAGTTGAAGGTGCCGGTTCCCAAAGTCCACAGCGTCGGCATGCGTAAACTCAGCGAGCCGGATGTGGTCAAGCGTTCGCTCGACACGTTGACGGGCCGGGCGCGCGTCAAGCGCACGATGTGGTCGCGACGGGCGCAGGAATATGAAGCCAAGATCAATTCCGGCGATCTCGTCAGCATCGCCGAAGTGGTCCGCGATCTTTATCGCTCCGACGCACAGCCGGAACAGTCTTACTCCGAGCGGCAGCTTTACGAGGCCGCACTCGACCGGATGGCCCGTGAGATTTCGGCCGTGCAAAAGCTGACCGACAGCGAAGCTCTAAAGCTGCTCGATGAGCAGTTGCAAAAGGGCCCGCGTCGCACCGGCAAGGCCGATGCCGAGAGTGAAGCCGAGGGCGACGCTGATGCCGAGGCCGAGACCGACGGCGGGGATGTCGACGAGGCAGCCTAAGTCGTCTCAAGCAGCATCTGACACCGAAAGGGCCGGCGCAAGCCGGCCTTTTTCATGAGGATGTCAACGAGCGGCCGAGACCGTCTCCGCCTCAGTGCTGCAGCCGAAGCCCGACCATGAACACATCCTGGCTGAAGCTCGACGCAACGGCCGTGCTGTTGAGACGCTCATGGCTGTAGGTCGCGTCGAGCACGATGGAGCGATTGAGGCTGTAACTCGCCTTGAAGGTCTCCGACAGCGTGTTTTCGACGATCGGAGACGAGATGTAGTTGGTGTTCAGGTAGGCGAGCGTCCCGGTTAGGATCAGGTTTCGCATCAAGGCATGCGACACCTGCAGCGAAACGGTTCGCGATTCGGACCCGGGCGATCCAGCCACGGTGGTTTCGTTGAAGCTGGTTGCGGCCAGCAGGGTCAGGCTCGTCAAATTGGTGACGAAGTAGCTCAACGACCCATCGACCAACGGACCCTTGAGGTCGCGCAAGCGGCGATCGTCGTAGCTTCGGTTTTCGTAACCGGCCGATAATTGTCCGATCAGCAGGCGCGAGAACTCGAAGGTCGAGCCGACTCGGCCGAGGATCCCCTCGGAATCCCGCGCATAGCCGGAATTGTCGATGCGCTGATCATGCACGCGCGTATCGACATCGACTTCGACGAAGGGCTTGAGCCCTGGTGTGAGCTCATAGCTGGCGCGACCGATAACCCCGTAGGCGTTGAACGTCTGGTCGCCGAGCGGGATCACGGTACCGTCCGGCAGGATGCCATTCTCGTACATGGTGCGATCGAATGTGCCGTGGAGCGCCAAGGTAAGGCGCCCGAATGTTTCGCTGCCGCCGATGCTCGTCCCAAAGCTCGAGACCAGAGGCCGGTCTTTCACGGCGACGTTCAGCTCGGGCGAGCCCGGCCGCTGCGTCGTGACGGCAAAGCGGCCTTCGGCATCGAGCGCGATATCCCGGGTTGCGTCAAACCGGTAGTCGATCGTGCCGGCCGCATCCGGCCGGTTCGCCGCGGGGTTGGAGAAGAAATCGTCGTAAGCGCCATGTATATTGGCGCGAAGTTCGTTCGACGACCACAAGGACAAGAGGTCGAAGCCGCCTTCGGTGCGGCTGAACGCCGACGATTTCACGCCGACGGCGGTCTGATCGGGATTGCTGTCGAACCCGAGACTTTGCTCGATGAAGGGTGTCAGCCTCACCGTGCCGATCGTATAGCCAATCGGGGCAAATGGCGCGGGATCCGGCTTCGGGCGTCGCCGGACGTCGAGCGGAAGGGCCGCGGTGGTCGGACCGACGGGGGGAACGAACGCGCCGAGTGTGGCCGCGCGCAGTTTGGCACTGTCCGACAGGCTCGGGTAGGCCGCGAGAGCCGGAAGTTTTGGTGCTCCGACGCGAGCTTTCGCGGTGCTCAATGGCTGGGGCGCGATGGTCGACCGAAGGGCCGGGCGTTGTGGTGCCGTCGCATCGGGAGGGGTCAGGCCGGTATTCGGGTCGATCGCGGCAGGCGGCCCCGGTGTTCCAGCGTCATCGGTCAAGGCTCCACTGCCGCGGAGGCCGGATCCTGTAAACGTGTCGGGGCCGAAGCCGCTTCCCTCGGGAGCAGGCGTCGCATCCTGCGCGAGCGCAAGCCGCGTCCCAAGCCCGACCGGACCGACGCAAAGCACCAGCAGCACCGCTGCGCGAAGCAGGCGGAGCACCCAAGTTGTTCCTGTCTGGCGAGAGGTCCTCGAACCCACGTTCCGTCCTGTCCGTTCGGTCACTCCGCCGAAATTCACGGTCTATGGTTAATGGAATTGTAGTTAAGGCCGCGTTAGCGAGCTCAGTCGTCGCTGGATGCAGCTCCGCCCCGAAGGTGATAGTGAGAGGCGATGAGCATGAAACAGCGTGCAGTCGGGCCGGCCCTCCAGCCGTCATCCACCCTTGCGATTGGCTCGGCATTGCGGACGCTGGCGACCGAGCGCGCCGGCATCGCCGCCATGGAGGCCGCTGTAGCGGCCACCGGCCCTGAGGACTTCGGCCACGTCTTCGCCGCGGTGGTCGATCTGCTGCGGGGGATTCAGGGACGCGTGATCGTGACCGGCATGGGCAAATCCGGCCATATCGGACGCAAGATCGCCGCAACCCTGGCCTCGACCGGAACGGCGGCCTATTTCGTCCATCCGGCCGAAGCCAGTCACGGCGACCTCGGCATGATCCGGTCGGGCGATGTGGTGCTGGCCATGTCCTGGTCGGGCGAGACCGTCGAACTCGCCGACATCATCACCTATGCCAAGCGGTTTCGCATCCCGCTGCTGGCCGTCACCTCGAACCCCGATAGCGCGCTCGGCCGCGAGGCGGATCTCTGTCTCACGCTTCCGCGCGCCGAAGAGGCTTGTCCGAACGGCCTCGCGCCAACCACCTCCACCACCATGCAGCTCGTTTTGGGCGACGCGCTTGCCGTGGCGTTGTTGGAAGCACGCGGGTTTTCGGCGACCGATTTCAAGGTCTACCATCCCGGCGGCAAGCTCGGCGCGCGGCTCACGTTCGTGCGCGATGTCATGCACCAGGGCGACGAGATTCCTTGCGTCTCCACACAGGCCGCCATGTCGGAGGCGATCGTCGAAATGTCCGGCAAACGTTTCGGCTGTGTCGGCGTCATCGACACGGCGGGTTTGCTGGTCGGCATCATCACGGATGGCGACCTGCGGCGGCATATGGGCCCGACCCTGATGCATCAGGTCGCCGCCGATATCATGACCCGCACACCCACCACGATCGATCCCGATGCGCTGGCCGTCGAAGCTCTGGCGTTGCTCACGGAAACCCGCCGGTCCGTGCTGATGGTGGCCGATCACGACAGGCGGCCGATCGGCATCCTCCATCTTCACGATCTCTATGGGATCGGGATCGGCTGACGCGGCAGGATCGATGCCGCGACGTGGTAAACAAGCGGAAACCTGTTCACCTTAAAACCATGCTGACGTCGTGTCTCGATTGACGCGACGCCCGGATCGGCAAGGCAAGGGAGCAACCAGGTGACGATCGACCCGCGCAAATTCGGCGCATTCGCGATGACGTCGTCGCTCCGGGCTTTTGCTGGGGCGATGGCGCTGACGCTGGGCTTCTCGGCTGCGGCCGAGGCCAAAATGGTGGTTCGCCCGAGCCATGCGGCCCTCCAGTCCCGCACGCAAAGCTTCGAGTCGTTCGTGGCGTCCCTTTGGCCCGAAGCGTCGCGTCGCGGCGTCAGCCGAGCCATATTCGATGCGGCGATGGCCGGCGTCACACTCGATCCCGCCGTGATCGACAAGACCCGCAAGCAGGCCGAGTTCGTCAAGCCGGTCGGTGATTACCTGACATCCGCCGTCTCGCAAAAGCGGATCGAGACCGGCCGCGCCAAAGCGCGCGATTGGGAGAAATGGATCGTCAAAGCCGAGAACGACTATGGCGTCGATCGCTACATCGTGCTCGGTGTTTGGGGCCTCGAGACCAATTTCGGCGGCTTCGCGGGCAATGATTACGTGGTGCGTTCGCTGGCGACGCTGGCCTACCAACGCTATCGCGGCGATTACTTCCGGAAGGAGCTGATCGCGGCTCTCGTCATTCTGCAGGAACGGAATGTCGATCCGGCCCATATGCTCGGCTCCTGGGCCGGCGCGATGGGTCAGACCCAATTCATGCCGACCAGCTTCAAGACTTATGCGGTCGATTTCGACGGCGACGGGCGCCGCGATATTTGGACCAGCGTGCCGGATGCGATCGGCTCGACCGCAAATTATCTGCACAAGCATCATTGGATCCCGGGCGAGACCTGGGGCTACGAGGTTCAACTGCCGAACGGCTTTGGCCACCCGGGGGAGGCCGGTTACAAGAGTTTCGCCTCCTGGGGCGAGCGCGGCGTGCAGCGGGCCGATGGGGGCGAGATGCCTCGCAGCGGTAAGGCGGAATTGCTGATGCCGGCGGGGGCCGGTGGACCGGCCTTCCTGGTCACGCCAAATTTCAAGGTGATCAAAAGCTACAATAATTCGACCGCTTATGCGCTTGGCGTGGCCTTGCTGAGCGATCGCATCGCCGGATGGGGCCCGCTGAAGGGACAATGGCCGATGGCGTCGCGCTGAGGGGTGATCGCCCCCGATCAAACCAAGGGGGATGCGGGACGCGTCGACCTTTGTTAAACGAGAGAATGCAGTGGCCTCTCGTTCATTATTTCTTCACAGCCTCCGCAACACCCGTCGCGCGTCGCGTCGGCGCTTTGGCCTTGGCGTTCTGCCTTCTGCTTGGTGATGCTGATGGCTGTTGGGCAGCGCGGCGCAACAGTCCTGGCCCGCAACGCGGCCCGGATCAGTTGCGTCCGACGACGGCGGGAACGCCCGACCCACAAACGCGACCCTATAGTGTCGCGGTGCTGGGCGATGGTTTCGCCGAAGCGCTCGCGGAAGGTTTGAGCCTCAACGCGGCCGGCCAGTCCGGCACGACCATCTTGCAAAAGACGCATGCGCCCTATGGCTTGTCACAGGATGACCGATTCGAGTGGCCGATCGCCATTCGCAATATGTTTGCCGCCTCAGAGCCGATCGACGCCGCCGTCATCATGATGGGCGCCAACGATACGATGCCGATCAAAGATGGCGTGACGATAGTCGAGCCGCAGACGCCGCGCTGGCGCCAGATGTATGGCGCGCGGGTCGACGCGGTCGTGGCGCTGTTTCGCGACAAGGGCATCCCCGTGATCTGGGTCGGCCTGCCGATCGTGCAAGACGACGAACTCTCGGCCCAATTCGTCGCCCTGAACGAGATCGTCCGCGACCGGACCGTCAAGGCCGGCGCGACCTATGTCGACAGTTGGGAAGCCTTCGTGGACGACGCCGGCAAATATGCGGCGTCCGGTCCCGATCTGAATGGCCAGCCGGCGAAGCTGCGCGCGTCCGATGGAATCGATTTCACCCGCGCGGGTGAACGCAAGCTCGCGAGCTTCGTCGAGGCCGATCTTCGTCGCGACCGGGAGAAAGCCAAGCCCGATGCGCCAAACGTGTCCGCCGTCGTGATCCCGACGCAGCCGGGCTTCGATAACGCACTGCAAATCGATGTAAACGCGCAGATCCGGCGGGAGGCGGGCCTCCCGGCTTTGCCGTCCTCCGATCCGGCGCCGCAGGGCGCGACCGGCGTGCCGCAAATCGGTCCGATCATCAGCCTCACGGCGCCCGTTGTGACGATCGGCGGCCGCCTCGCGGATGCGACATCCGGCTTGCCGCGATCCGCTGATCGCGATGCGGACGGCCTGACCGAGCGCGCCTTGGTTCAGGGCCAGCCGATCCAACCCAAGCCGAGCCGGATGGACGATTTTTCCTGGCCGCGACAATAGGCATGTCGCTTCCGATCATCGGTCTGGTCTTGCTTGCGGCCTTCATGCATGCCGGGTGGAATGCCCTGCTTCGGGGCGGTCGTGACCGGCTCTGGTCCATGGCCATCATGGATCTCGTGCTCGGGGTCGGCGGCTGCATTGTGGTGCCGTTCACCGGGCTGCCATGCGCCGCGAGCCTCCCCTATGTGATCGCCTCGGGCCTGCTCCATTTCCTCTACAATATCCTGCTGGTTCGAAGTTATAGGACCGGCGCTCTCGGCGAAATCTACCCGATCGCCCGCGGGTCCTCGCCCGCGCTCGTGACGCTCGGAGCCCTGGTGCTGGTCGGCGAGCACCCCGGCGTGGCCGCGGTCGCGGGCGTGTTGCTGATCACCAGCGGCATTCTGCTGCTCGCTTTGGCCAGGGGCCGCCTGCATGCGGGCAGCTTGCCGATCGCGCTCGCGACGGGCGCTGCCATCGCCAGCTACACAGTGGTGGATGGCATCGGGGTGCGCCTGTCGGGCGATTGGCTCGCTTATTCAGGGGCGATGTTTGCGCTGGAATTGTTGCTGCCGCTCTGGTTCGTCTGGCGCAGAGGCGTTGCGGCATTGTATGCGCCGGCACCCGAGGTGTTGAAATCGGCCACCGGAGGCGCGGTCTCCTTCGCGGCCTATGCGGTCGTGATCTGGGCGTTGCAGCTGGGCGCCATGGGCTCGGTCTCGGCCTTGCGGGAGACGAGCGTGGTGTTTGCGGCCGTTCTCGGGCGCCTCTTTCTCGGCGAAACCCTCACGGTGAAGCGGATCGCCGCCTGCCTCGTGATCGCGATCGGGGCCGCCTGTATCGCGCAGGGCTAGGCGATCTACATCGTCGCAGTCAGGCCGTCGTCCAGATAGGCGTCGAGGTCGGCCCCCGCGCGGTTGTCGAGCACATGCGTGATCCAGGCCTGTCGCTCATGCGCCGCGACCGCGATTTCCCACACGCATGGGCCAAGATGCTCCGGGCCGACATCGACGAAACGCGTCGGGTCGTCAAAGGGCGCGCGGAAGTGCCGATGGATCGTCATGTCGGCGCGGTGCCACCAGTCGAGCAAAAGCCAGACCCCTTGGACGCCAAGGTGCAGCGTCACGAACGCGATCCCGACATCGAGACCTTGGTCCGGCGCTTCGCCGAGCACAACCGACACTTTGTCCCAAGCCGCCTCGACGATGTCGGGAAAGTGAGCCGCCGTTCCGCGTACCGTAATGACATGCGCTTTGACACGCCAGCGCCCGATCGCGCGATGGCCCTGAAAGGCGATCGCGCGAGGATTGTAGCGGTAGGAGGAGAGATCCGCCATTTCGCCCCGTTCTAGCGCGGCAGCGTGGTCGATCCCATCAGATGGGCGTCGACCGAGGACGCAGCTTGACGGCCTTCGCGGATGGCCCAAACCACGAGGGACTGGCCGCGACGCATGTCACCGCAGGCAAATACTTTGTCGGTGCTCGACCGATAGACCTTCGTGTCGGCCGCGACATTGCCGCGTGCATCGAGTTGCACGCCAAGGTCGGCCAGCAAGCCATCTTCGATGGGTGAGACGAACCCCATGGCCAACAGAACGAGATCGGCCCGCAGTGAGAACCCGCTATCGGGCACGGGCTGCATCTTGCCGTCGACTCGGCTGATATGCAGTTGCTTCACCTGGCCGCCATCACCGGTGAATTCCTTGGTCAGCACCGCGAAGTCGCGTTCGGCGCCTTCTTCCTGGCTCGAGGAGGTCCGCAGCTTCAGCGGCCAATCCGGCCACGTCAGAAGCTTATTCTCCTTCTCGGGCGGGCGCGGCATGATTTCGAGCTGCGTTACCGACAAGGCGCCCTGACGGATCGAGGTGCCGATGCAATCGGATCCCGTGTCGCCGCCGCCGATCACGACGACATGCTTGCCGGAGGCCAGGATGGGCGTGTTGGAGCGAACCGGCTCCTTCGAAACGCGGCGGTTCTGCTGCGGCAGGAAATCCATCGCGAAATGGATGCCGTTGAGGTCGCGGCCCGGGATCGGCAGGTCGCGCGGCTTTTCGGATCCGCCTGCCAGAACGACGGCGTCGTAATTCTCTTGCAGTTCCTGCGCCGTGATGTCGACGCCGACATTGACGCCGCAATGGAACGTGACGCCTTCCGACGACATCTGAGCGACACGCCGATCGATGTGCCGCTTCTCCAGCTTGAAGTCCGGAATGCCATAGCGCAGCAAGCCGCCCGGCTTGGGGTTTTTCTCGTAGACATGGACGTCATGTCCGGCCCGCGCGAGTTGCTGCGCGCAGGCGAGGCCGGCCGGCCCCGAGCCGACGATCGCGATGGTTTTGCCGGTCTGGCGAGTGGCCTTTTGCGGCCTGACCCAGCCTTCTTCCCAGGCGCGATCGATGATGGCGTTCTCGATCGTCTTGATCGTGACGGGCGAGTCGCTGAGGTTCAGCGTGCAGGCGGCCTCGCAAGGGGCAGGGCAGATGCGGCCGGTGAATTCCGGGAAGTTGTTGGTCGAATGGAGGTTGCTGGCCGCTTCCTCCCAGTCGCCGCGATAGACGAGGTCGTTCCAATCCGGGATCTGGTTATTGACCGGGCAGCCGTTGTGGCAAAACGGAATGCCGCAATTCATGCAGCGTGCCGCCTGGTCCTTCGTCGATGCTTCCGACATCGGAAGCACGAATTCCTTGTAGTGGCGGATGCGATCGGAGGCCGGCGCATAGCGCCGGTCGTGCCGATCGATCTCGATGAAGCCGGTGACCTTACCCATCAGCTCTATTCCCCCGCCACGGCCAACACGGGCCGGCTCTGCATCTGCGGCGCCAGTTCGGCCAGCGCGCGACGATAGTCGGTCGGCATGACCTTTTTGAAGTGGGGCAACACCGCCGCCCAGTCGTCGAGCAATGCTTTCGCTTTGGTCGAGCCGGTCAAGCGCGCATGGTTGGCCACCAGTTGACGCAGCCGCTCAGCATCGTATCGCGTCATGTCGGACATGATGTCGACAGGGCGCGGGAACTGCAGGTCGTTGCTCTGGTGGTAGAACCGCTCGTTGGCGGCCTCTTCGGCTTCGATCGGTTCGAGATCGACCATCGCCATATTGCACCGCTTGGCGAAGGAGCCGTCCTGGTCGAGCACATAGGCGATGCCACCCGACATTCCGGCCGCAAAATTGCGCCCGGTTTCGCCGATCACCACGACAATGCCGCCCGTCATATACTCGCAGCCGTGATCGCCTGTGCCTTCGACGACCGCGATCGCGCCGGAGTTCCGCACCGCGAAACGCTCCCCCGCGACGCCGCGGAAGTAGCACTCGCCCGAAATCGCGCCATACAGGACCGTATTGCCGACAATGATCGATTGCTCGGGCACGATCTGGGTCGCGGCCTTCGGCGGATAGATGATGATCTTGCCGCCCGAGAGGCCCTTGCCGACATAGTCGTTGGCCTCGCCCTCGAGTTCCAGCGTCACACCATTGGCCACAAAGGCGCCGAAGCTCTGCCCGGCGGTGCCGTCGAACTTGATGTGGATCGTGTCGCTCGGTAGCCCGGCGTGACCGTAACGCTTGACGATGGCGCCCGACAGCATCGCCCCGGTGGTGCGGTCCGTGTTGGCGATCGTCTTCTGCACCACGATCGGCGTGCGATTGGCCACCGCTTCGGCCGTCTCGGCAATCAGCGTCTGATCCAGCACCTTGCCGAGATTGTGGTTCTGCGCCTCGGTGCAGCGGATGCCGACGCCCTCGGGCGCATCCGGCTTGTGGAACAGCTTGCTGAAGTCCAGGCCATTCGCCTTCCAGTGATCCATCGCGGTTTCGCGATCGAGCATCTGCATCTGGCCGATCATCTCGTCGAACCGGCGATAGCCCATCGCGGCCATCAACTCACGCACTTCCTCGGCCACGAAGAAGAAGTAATTGATGACGTGTTCGGGCAAGCCGACGAAACGCTTGCGGAGAACCGGGTCCTGGGTCGCGACCCCGACCGGGCAGGTGTTGAGATGGCACTTCCGCATCATGATACAGCCGGCCGCGATCAGCGGCGCGGTCGCGCAGCCGAATTCGTCGGCGCCGAGCAGAGCGCCAACGACGACGTCGCGCCCCGTGCGGATGCCGCCATCGACCTGCACGGTGATGCGTGAGCGGAGACGGTTCAGCACCAGCGTCTGGTGGGTTTCGGCAAGGCCGATCTCCCACGGGCTGCCGGCATGCTTGATCGAGGTGAGCGGCGACGCCCCTGTGCCGCCCTCGAAGCCGGCGATCGTCACATGGTCGGCGCGTGCCTTGGCGACACCTGCCGCGACCGTGCCGACGCCGACTTCCGACACCAGCTTGACCGAAACGAGCGCCTCGGGATTGACGTTCTTCAAGTCGTAGACGAGCTGCGCCAGATCCTCGATCGAGTAGATGTCATGATGGGGCGGCGGCGAGATCAGGCCGACGCCTGCCGTCGAGTGACGCACCTTGGCGATGATCGCATCGACCTTGTGGCCGGGCAATTGGCCGCCTTCGCCGGGCTTCGCGCCCTGCGCCATCTTGATCTGCATCATGTCGGAATTGACGAGATATTCGGTTGTGACACCGAAGCGCCCCGACGCTACCTGCTTGATGGCCGAGCGCATGCTGTCGCCGTTCGCCATCGGCTTGAAGCGATCGGATTCTTCGCCCCCCTCGCCGGTGTTCGACTTGCCGCCGATCCGGTTCATGGCGATCGCCAGCGTGGTATGGGCCTCGCGCGAGATCGAGCCATACGACATGGCGCCGGTCGAGAAGCGCTTGACGATCTCGGCCGCGGTCTCGACCTCCTCGATCGGAACCGGGGTGCGGCCGTCCTCGGCGGCACCTTTCACGCGGAACAGCCCACGCACGGTCAGCAGGCGCTCGTCCTGCTCGTTCATCAGCTTGGCATAGGCCCGATACTTGTCCTGGCTGTTGCCGCGCACGGCATGCTGCAGCAGCGACACGGTCTGCGGCGACCACGAATGCGCTTCGCCTCGGATGCGGTAGGCATAATCGCCGCCGACATCGAGCGCGTTGCGATAGATCGGAGCGTCGCCAAAGGCATCGGCGTGACGCCGCGCCGTTTCACGAGCGATCTCGGCCAAGCCGATACCGCCGATCATGGTCGCGGTGCCACGGAAATATTGATCGATGAAACTGTCGGCCAGCCCGACCGCATCGAAGATCTGCGCGCCGCAATAGGATTGGTAGGTCGAGATGCCCATCTTGGACATGACCTTCAGCAAGCCCTTGTCGATCGACTTGATGAACCGCTTCACGGCCTCGGTGCCGTCGATCTCCTCGGGGAATTCGATCGCGAGCGCCGTCAGGGTCTCGAACGCCAGATAGGGGTTGATGGCCTCGGCGCCGTAGCCCGCAAGGCAGGCGAAGTGATGAATCTCGCGCGCTTCACCGGTTTCGACCACGAGGCCGACCGACGTGCGAAGTCCCTTGCGGATCAGGTGATGATGAACGGCCGCGGTCGCCAGCAAGGCCGGGATCGGGATGCGGTCCGGCCCCATCATCCGGTCCGACAGGATGATGATATTGTAGCCGCCATGCACGGCGGCCTCGGCCCGCTCGCAGAGGCGCTGCAGGATGGCTTCCATCCCCTCGGCGCCGTGCTTGACCGCATAGGTGGTGTCCAGCGTCTTGGTGTCAAACGACTCTTCCAGAAACCCGATGCAGCGGATCTTCTCGAGATCGTCGTTGGTCAGGATGGGCTGGCGCACTTCAAGCCGCTTCTTGCTCGAATTGCCCTCGAGATCGAAGATGTTCGGACGCGGACCGATGAACGACACGAGGCTCATGACGAGTTCCTCGCGGATCGGGTCGATCGGCGGGTTCGTGACCTGCGCGAAATTCTGCTTAAAATAGGTATAGAGCAGCTTCGGCTTGTCCGACAAAGCCGAGATCGGCGTGTCGGTGCCCATCGAGCCCATGGCTTCCTGGCCCGTCGCGGCCATCGGGGCCAACAGGGTGGTCAGATCCTCCTGCGTGTAGCCGAAGGCCTGCTGCTTATCGAGCAGCGACACGTCCGTCCGGGCCGCGCGGGCTTCCACCGGCTGCATGTCTTCCAGCACGATCTGCGTGCGGCTCAGCCACTCCCGATAGGGGTGCGAGGCCGCAACCTGGCTCTTCATCTCGTCGTCCGAGATGATGCGGCCCTGTTCGAGATCGACCAGCAGCATCTTGCCCGGCTGCAGCCGCCACTTCTTGACGATCTTCTCCTGCGGGATCGGCAGCACGCCCATTTCCGACGCCAGGATCACGAGGTCGTCGTCGGTCACGAGGTAGCGCGCCGGCCGGAGGCCGTTCCGGTCGAGCGTCGCGCCGATCTGCACGCCATCTGTAAACGCGACCGCTGCCGGCCCGTCCCACGGCTCCATCAAGGCCGCGTGATATTCGTAGAAGGCGCGCCGATCCTCTTCCATCAGCGGATTGCCGGCCCAGGCTTCCGGGATCAGCATCATCATGGCATGGGCGAGCGAATAGCCACCCTCGACCAGGAACTCGAGCGCATTGTCGAAACAGGCGGTATCGGACTGGCCTTCGTAGGAAATCGGCCAGAGCTTGGAGATGTCCTTGCCAAACAGCACCGATTCGACCGACGCCTGACGCGCCGCCATCCAGTTGACGTTGCCGCGCAGCGTGTTGATCTCGCCATTGTGGGCGACCATCCGGTAGGGATGGGCGAGCGACCAAGCCGGGAACGTGTTGGTCGAAAAACGCTGATGCACGAGCGCCAGCGCCGAGGTGAACCGCTCGTCGGTCAAGTCGTTGTAATAGGCGCCGAGACGCGTGGCCAGCAGAAGGCCCTTGTAGACGAGCGTGCGCGACGACATCGAGACAGGGTAGAAGCCACGCACACGCTCGTCGGTCAGCTTGTAGACGTTGCCCGAGATGACCTTACGGAGAATGAACAGTCGTCGTTCGAAGGTCGCATCGTCCGTGATGCCCTCGCCACGCCCGATGAACACCTGCCGGCACACGGGTTCGCTCGCCTTGATGCTTTCTCCGAGGCAGGAACTGTCGGTCGGCACGTCGCGCCAGCCGAGCAGCACCTGACCTTCGTCAGTTACGACCTGGCTGATGATGTCTTCGATCAGGGCGCGGCCGCCCGCATCGCGCGGCAGGAACATGAAGCCGATCGCATAGTGACCGGGTTCCGGCAGCGAGAAGCCCAGCCGCTCGGCTTCGGACGAGAAGAAGTCGTGCGGAATCTGCACCAACATGCCGCAGCCATCGCCGCCGTGAGCATCGGCCCCGACCGCACCGCGATGATCGAGATTAAGCAGGATCTCGAGCCCCATCTTCACGATGGAATGGGACTTCTGGTTCTTCATATGCGCCACGAAGCCGACCCCGCAGGCATCGTGCTCGCGTGCCGGATCATAAAGACCTTGCGCGGCCGGCAAGCCGGGATCACGGTACATCGGCACCACAGGCGGGGTCTTCGCCGAACCAGCGACGCGTTTGGCGTCGGCCTGCGTGGTCATCAAGACCGCAAGTTCCGCTGCTCTGCTCTCGCTCATCGACGTTGCCCCCATGGCTCATGGGACAGGGCCACCTGTCATGTCGCGCTCACCGCACCTCTCCGTCGAAGAGGCCCGTCAGGCGAAATGGTCAGTAGTCCTGTCCTAAATCAGGACTTCGACTTTTACAGGATCACATGTGTGGCACAAGACGGTCCGCACGAATAAAACGACGCACGGCGACAGCCGTGCGACGTTATCGGCTGCGAGGCTTGGATCTGCGCGCGGAACCGGCCGGCGCACCGACGGTTTGACTGGTCTTTCAGGAGGTCCATCATGACGAAAGAACCGAAAGCCGGCGACAAGGTCACCTGGTCGTCCTCGCAGGGCGAGGTCACTGGAACGGTGGAAAAAAAGCTCACCAAGCCGACCAAGATCAAAACCCACAAGGTGGCGGCCTCGCCCGAAAATCCGGAGTTTCTGGTCAAGAGCGACAAGACCGGTGCCAAGGCGGCTCATAAAGCCGAAGCGCTCAAAAAGGCTTGAGGCTGGACACCGCCGCCCGTGCATGATGCTTGGCGCCAATCTCAAAACACGCGGCGGGCACAGAATGGAATTTGGAAGCGATAATGTGGTCGGGGCGAGCGCCCCGATCGTCGAAGCGATCGCCGTGGCGGCGCGGGCGGGACGCCAGGGCACCTATGGGTCCGACCGTTGGACGCAATCGGCGGTTCGGCGGCTCGAAGATCTGTTCGAGCGCAAGCTGTCGGTGTTGTTGATGACGACCGGCACGGCCGCCAACGCCTTGTCGCTCGCCACCGTCACGCCGCCGTGGGGCGGCGTGTTCTGCCACGACATGGCGCATATCAACGATGAGGAATGCGGCGCCCCGGAATTTTTCACGGCGGGTGGCAAATTGATCGGGGTTTCGGGGCCGGGCGGCAAGATGACCGCACGGGCTCTGACCGAAACGCTGGCGCGCTTTCCGCGCGGCGGCACGCGGCATGTGCACGCCGCAACCCTCAGTCTGTCGCAGGCGACCGAGTCGGGCACGGCCTATGCCTGCGAGGAAATCGGCGCTCTGGTCGAGGTCGCGCGGAGCGCCGGCCTCTCGGTCCATATGGATGGGGCGCGCTTTGCCAATGCTCTGGTCGACCTGCGCTGTACGCCCGCCGAAATGACCTGGAAAGCGGGTGTCGATATCCTGTCGTTCGGGGCGACGAAAAATGGCGCTCTGGCCTGCGAGGCCATTATCGCCTTCGATCCGGGGAAGGTCGAAATCCTCGAGGTTCAACGCAAGCGCGCTGGCCACACCCTGTCGAAAGGGCGTTTCCTCGGTGCCCAGATGGATGCCTATCTGGCCGACGACCATTGGCTCGATCTCGCGCGTCACGCCAACAGGATGGCGAAACGGCTGGCCGACGGCCTGACCGGGATCGCGGGGATCCGTCTGCCTTGGAGCCGGCAGGCCAACGAAGTCTTTGCCGTTCTGCCCGGAGACATCGACGCGGCGTTGAAGCAGGCCGGCGCCCATTATTACGAGTGGGACGCTCTTGGGCTATCGGCCGACGACGTGCCACGCGCCGGTGAGGTTTTTGTCCGGTTTGTGTGCTCCTTCGAGACGCTCGAGCAAGAGGTCGACGATTTTATCCGCATTGCGGGCGGGGCTCGATGAACCGTCGCATCCTCGCCGTAATGAATCGTCAACGCTTGTGGTGAACGGCCGTGCTGCCCCACCGTGGGATTGAGGCGCGGCCGATGGAGTGACGGATGCGTGATGGTGCCCGGGTCTCTGACCTGTCCGGCAAGACCGTGAAGCTGGTGTTGATCGCGAGTTGGGCCGCTCTTCTAGGCGGCGTGTTGGCGCCGAAGCCGGCCAGCGCGCAATTCTTTTGGGATCAGCCGCGCCTGTCGGCCGACGATGCCGCACGGTCCGTGATCGATAAGGGGTTTCGACCGCTGGCCCCGCCGATCCGCAACGAAGGCGTTTATGTCGCCGAGGTCGTCGACCGTCGCGGTCGGCGCGAGCGGCTGGTCGTCAGCGCCGACAATGGCGAAATTCTCCAGCGTTTCGTGATGGACGATCGTCGCGCTTTCCGTCGCAACATCGATCCGACGATCCCGCGCGGACCGGTGCCGCCCGCTCAGATCCCCAGCGAGGATAATCAGCCCAACATGTTCACGCGGCTGTTCGGGGGTGGCAACGACGACACCAACCAGCAGCCACCGAACGCCAGCCAGGGTCATGAACTGCCGGTCCCGGCGCAGCCGCGGCCGCCGCGCGTCAAACGCGCCCCGCGTGTGGTCGAGCGCACGCCCGAGCCCGCGCGGTCATCCCCGATCGAAACATCGCCCTTGGCGGCGCCCGATCAGCAACCGGCCCCGGCAACGGGGTCGGTTTCGCCAGCCGCGACATCGACGCCCGTGGTTTCTTCCCCCGCCGTCTCCACTCCCGCCGCATCGGCGCCGACTGTCGCGGCTCCGGCGGGCGACAGGCCCGTTCGGTCCATCGTGACCAATCCGCTGAGCCTGCCGGGAACGCGCGAGCAGGACGACAAAAGCAAGGGGACCGCGACCGCATCGTCGGCCGCACGCAAGCCCGCCGGTAAGGATGTGCCTGTCGCTCCGCTCGAGTAGACGCGTCGTCCGTCTTAGTCGATCGCATCCGTCACGTCGGTGGCGGATTGCTGTTGCGACCTATGGCCGCTGATCTCCGCGCCCGCATGGGGTGAGAAACGGAGGTTCCAGATCGTCGCGGTCAACGAGATCGCCGTGACGATCAGGAACGCGGCCGAGAAGTCGCCGAGTTGCGGCGTCGTGTGACCGCGCGCCACCATGGATCCTTGGAGAGCCAGCACTGCGACGCAGATCCCGACCGACAGCATGAGCTGCTGAAACGTCGTGTAGAAGCTCGTGGCCGAACTCATCCGCGCATTGGAAATCTCGTCGAACGCCACCGTATTGTAGCCGGTGAACTGAAACGACATGAAGAATCCGCAGAAGACCAGGATCCCGAACATGGCCCAATGCGGCCAGCCGGGCCGAAAGGCGGCGCAGATCGCATAGCCGAAGCTGGCCACGATGCCGTTCACGATCAGGCTGGTGCGGAAGCCGAAGCGCCGCAGGATGCGAGGCGCCAGCCCCTTCATCGACATCGAGCCGATCGCGGTGGCGATCACGATCGTGCCGCTGGTGGCGGCCGACAGACCGAAGCCGATCTGCAGCATCAGCGGAAGCAGAAAGGGCTGAGCGCCCTGGGTGATGCGCGTCAAGGAGCCCGCGATGACCGAGAGACCGAAATTCGGCACCCGCATCAGGGAAAGATCGAGGATCGGGTTGGTCACGCGGCGCGAATGCCGCACGTAGAGGGCGCCCGACACCAAGCCAATAGTTAACATCATGAGGACGACCCAGCCCTCGCCCGCGTGGCTCGTCATCTCGAAGCCGAAGAAAAGGCAGCCGAGCGATACACCGGACAGCAGCATGCCGAGCGTGTCGAAGCGCCCGATCGAAATGCCGGGGACGTCGTCGATGAACAAGCTGACGAGGACAACCCCCAGGATCCCGATCGGCACGTTGATGTAGAAGATCCAGCGCCAGTCGAGATAGGTCACGAAGAAACCGCCGACAGGCGGCCCGATGATCGGCCCGATCAAGGCCGGCACCAGCAACCAGGACATGGCCGACACCATGTTGCGGCGCTCGACGCTGCGGAGCAGCACGAGCCGACCGACCGGCATCATCATGGCGCCACCGAGCCCTTGGAAAACGCGGGCCAGCACCAGCACGGTCAGGTTGGGAGCCTGCGCGCAGAAGATCGATCCCAACGTGAACACCACGATCGCGCCGCGAAACACCACACGCGAGCCGAAGCGATCGGCCACCTTGCCGCTGGCCGGGATGAAGATCGCGAGGCTCAGCAGGTAGGACGTCAACGCCACGCTCATGCTCGTCGCCGTCACGCCGAAATCGCGCGCCATCGTGGGCAGCGCCGTGGTCAAGACGGTCGCGTCCAGCTGTTCCATGAACATGGCGCTGGCAATAATGAGCGCGATGGTTCGGAAATTTCGGGTCGGCGGAATTTTGGCGAGCGGGGGGGTGGTGGATGGGCCGGAGGAGGCGTCCAACATGGTGATCACTTTCGGGTCCCGGACAGATGGTCCGGGACAGTCGCGTCGTTGATTCCACAAGCTATACGCCGCGAAATCGATCGAGAATAGCGCAGCCACGCCATGGCTTCCATGTCGTAAGCTGTGGTTAGCCCGCAACCAGGAGAGACCGAGACCATGCCCGATCCGAGCACCGACACGGAGGTCCAGACAGCCGAACTCGGCCCGAAGCAGATCCGCAAGATCATTGATCGATTTCGCGTGACGGATGGGGCGGACTTCAAACTGAAACATTATGCGACCGACGACCCTCTGCCGGACATCGTCGACAAGTCGCAGGCCAAGGCGTTGCTGCGACAAGGCGTACAGCGATTATCGGACCTGCAGGAACTGCTCTACGCCAATGCATCATGGTCGCTGCTGATTGTGTTTCAGGCCATGGACGCCGCCGGCAAGGACGGCACGATCAAACACGTCATGTCCGGGGTCAACCCACAGGGGATTCTGGTGACCTCCTTCAAGGCGCCGGGCCCCGAGGATCTGGCGCATGACTTTCTGTGGCGGATCAATCGCGCGCTACCGGCTCGCGGCATGATCGGCATCTTCAACCGCTCGCATTATGAGGAGGTGCTGGTCACCCGCGTGCATCCGGAGATTTTGGCCCGGCAGGGGCTGCCACCGTCTCTCACCGACGGCAAGAAGTTCTGGGACCACCGCCTGAAGGATATCGCAGGCTTCGAGCGGCATCTGGCACGACAAGGGACGATCGTGCTGAAGTTCTTCCTGAATGTCGGCCGAGACGAGCAGAAGAAGCGCTTTCTCGAACGGCTCGACCATCCCGATAAAAACTGGAAATTCGACATCGGAGATCTGAAAGAACGAGGCTATTGGACCGACTATATGGCGGCCTACGAGGAAGCGATCGCCGCAACCGCAACCGAACAGGCGCCGTGGTTCATCGTTCCGGCGGATCAGAAATGGTTCATGCGCCTCGTGGTCGTCGCGGCCATCAACGACGCCTTGGAGGCGCTCGCCCTGAAGACCGTGATGCCCACCGACGAGCAGATCGCGAGCTTTGCCGAGGCGAGGCGTCGCCTCGAGCAGGAGCCATAAGGCTCAACGCTTCGTCAGCGCATCCGACAGGCGCGTCCAGGCCGCCTCTCCGTCGCAAAGCCCAAAGCGCAGCCAGTCCGGCCGATGCGCGAAGGGGCGACACAGAATACCGTGTCGCGCCAGATGCTCGAAGATGGCCGGCGCGTCCGGCGATCGGGCGAGCCGGAACAGCGGGGTGCCACCGACGATGTCGCAGCCTGCGCCGATGAGCAACTGGTCGAGACGCCGACTCGCGCGGCTCAGGTGCAGCGTCTCGCCGGAGAGCCAAGCGGTATCGCAAAGCGCGCGGATGCCGACCTCGATCGCGGGACCCGAAACGGCCCAGGGTCCGAGGGCCGTCCGGATCTGCCGCGCCAGATCATCCGACGCCACCGCGAAACCGAGCCGCAGGCCGCCGAGCCCATAGGTCTTGCCGAACGATCGCAACACGAGGGCGCCAAGGTCGGGCAGCGTTGGGATGAGGCTCATGTCCGGCTGGACCACATCCATGAAGGCTTCGTCGACCACGAGGAGCCCGCCGCGCGCGGACAGTGTGGTGGCGAGCATCCGGAGTTGCTCCGGCGCGACCAGCCGCCCATCGGGATTGTTCGGATTGACCACGACCGCGACGTCGACTGTCGCAAGCGCGTTGATGTCCTCGACCGTGACGACCTCCGCCCCGGCGGCGCCCCAGGCCTGCTGGTGCTCGCCATAGGTGAAACCGAGGATTCCGACGCGACGGGCGGGCCGGAGACGCGGCAGCCATTGGATCAGCGCCTGCGTGCCCGGAGCCGCTACGACAGCGGCAACCTCCTTTGCGCCGTAAGCTTCGGCGGCGGCGGCTTCCAGACCCGCCAGGGCGTCGAGCTCAGGGAGACGGGCGAAGCCATCCGGCGTGATCGTACCGATCGGGTAGGGGCGCGGGTTGATGCCGGTGGACAAGTCGATCCATGGCAGCGGAGCGCCCGGAAACAGGTTGCGCGCCGCGGCGAGGTCGCCACCGTGTTGCACCAACCGCCCGCCCTCCACTCTGCTTACCACCATCTCAGCCATGATGTTTGAACCCACGCTCCCAGTGACATGCGCGGCCCTCGCGATCGAGGCGGCGTTCGGCTATCCGGATGTCGTGTATCGCAGCATCGGCCATCCCGTCACCTGGATGGGCGCGCTGATCGGCTGGCTCGATCGCCATCTCAACCAGTCGAACGCCTCGTTCGCAAAACGGCGCACCGCCGGTGTCGCGGCCCTGATCCTGCTCTTGGGTGCGACGGGCGTCGTCACGGGCCTCGTCGTCGCAGTCGTGCCGGGAGGCTGGGCCGGATTCGTGCTTGTGGTTATCCTTTGTGCCAGCCTGCCGGCGCAGCGCAGCCTCGACACGCATGTCCGCGCTGTCGCAAGCGCGCTCGAGACGGGCGGTCTTGCGGCGGGCCGCTCCGCCGTGTCGATGATCGTCGGCCGCAATCCCGAGACGCTAGACGAGGCCGCGGTCGCCCGGGCCGCGATCGAGAGCCTAGCTGAAAATTTTTCCGATGGGGTCGTGGCGCCGACGTTTTGGATGGCGGTCGCGGGATTGCCGGGCGCCGCGCTCTACAAGGCCGCCAACACGGCCGACAGCATGATCGGCCATCGTAACGACCGCTACGCCGCCTTCGGCTGGGCAGCGGCGCGGTTCGACGATCTCGTCAATCTGCCAGCGTCGCGTTTGTCGGCCCTCTGGCTCGTGCTCGCGGCGGCGCTGACCGGCCAGGATGCGGCGGAAGCGTCGCGCGCTGTGTTTCGCGATGCGCGCCAGCACCGTTCTCCTAATGCGGGCTGGCCCGAGGCCGCCATGGCGGGCGCGCTCGGGCTTCGGCTCGGCGGCCCGCGCGTTTATGGCGCTGACCTGATCGCGGATGGCTATATGGGGGCAGGCCGGGCGGATGCGAACGCCGCCGATATTCGGCGCGCCTTGCGGCTCTATCGTGTCGCATGCGGCGTTCAATATGCGGTGCTGCTGATGCTCGCGCTCATCGCGCGAGGCTGAGCAGCCGGTCGAGATCGAGATGGCGTTCGAGGTGAGCCGCAAGGGCGTCCAGCACGCGCTCGACATCGGCCTCGTAGTTGAGCGTCGACGGAGCCGCGCCAAGCCGCGACAGCCATTCGGAGCGCTGCCTGTCGTCGGCGAACAGGCCATGCACATAGGCGGCCGACACGCGGCCGTTCGGCGAGGTGGCGCCATCGGGGCGGCCGTCCTCGAAGCGCAGCATCGGGCGTTCGCAGTCAGGGCCTTGCGTGCGGCCCATGTGCATTTCATAGCCCTCGAAGGCCGCGCCTCCATCGACCGATCGTCCGGCCACACGCCGCAACGTCTTCCGGCCGCCAAGGACGGTCTCCACGTCCAGCAGCCCGAGGCCGACGGCGGTGCTCGGCGGTCCCTCGACACCCTCCGGATCGGCGATGCTGCGGCCGAGCATCTGGTAGCCGCCGCAGAGGCCGAGAACGCGCCCCCCGCGCCGCGAATGAGCCAAGATGTCGATGTCCCATCCGAAGCGCCGTAGATCGGCGAGATCCGCGATCGTGGCCTTAGAGCCCGGCAGGATGACGAGATCGGCGAGCGGAAGGGGATCGCCCGGCCGCACCATGACGACGGTCACGCTCGGTTCGAGCCGCAGCGGATCGAGATCGTCGAAGTTGCTGATGCGCGGCAATGTCGGCACCGCGATCGTGACGGGGGCTCGATGATCGCGCGGCCCGGCCGCCCTCGCCGTGAGTGCCATTGCGTCTTCGGCCGGAAGGCGCGAGGCCTCGTAAAAATGCGGCACGAGGCCGATCGCGGCCCAACCGGTGTGCTGCGCGATCAGATCCATGCCGGATGCGAACAGGCTCGGGTCGCCGCGAAATTTGTTGACGATAAAACCCGCCACCATAGCGGCGTCGGCAGGGTCCAGCACCGCCTTGGTGCCGACGATTTGGGCGATCACGCCGCCCCGATCGATATCGCCGAGCAGCACGACGGGAACGTCGGCGGCCCGCGCAAAGCCCATATTGGCGATGTCGTTGGCCCGCAGGTTGACCTCGGCGGCGCTGCCCGCGCCTTCGACGAGGACGAGATCCGCCTCCGCGCGCAGCAGGGCGAAGCTCTCCTGAACGGCGCTCATCAGACGCGGTTTCCAGCTTTGGTACTCGCGCGCTTTGGCGTTGCCGATGACGCGACCCTGCACCACGACCTGGCTGCCGATCTCGCTCTGCGGCTTGAGCAGAACCGGGTTCATGTGCACAGTCGGCGGAACGCGGCAAGCCCGCGCCTGCAACGCTTGCGCCCGCCCGATCTCGCCACCATCCGCCGTCACGGCCGCATTATTCGACATGTTCTGCGGCTTGAACGGCAGCACGCGAAGGCCGCGCAGCGTGAAGGCGCGGCAGAGCCCCGCCACCATCAGGCTTTTCCCGACATCCGAGCCGGTGCCCTGCACCATCAGGGCGCGCGCCGTCATGGTCAGAACTCGATGCCGGCCTGAGCCTTCACGCCGGCCGCGAAGTGATGCTTGACGATCGTCATCTCGGTCACGAGATCGGCCGCTTCGATCAGGGCTGGTTTGGCGTTTCTGCCCGTCACGACGATATGCAAGTCTGGCCGCCGAGCCTTTAGCGCCGCCACGACGGCCTCGAGCGGCAGGTAATCGTAGCGCAGCGCGATATTGAGTTCGTCCAGCACGATCAGCCGGATCGCGGGGTCGGCCATCAGGTCCACGGTCTTCACCCAAGCGGCCTCGGCGGCGGCGACATCACGCGCGCGATCCTGCGTTTCCCAGGTAAAGCCCTCGCCCATCGTATGCCAGCGGACCTCGGGAAACCGCTCCAGGATCATGCGGCGCTCGCCGGTGTCCCACGCGCCCTTGACGAATTGCACGACTCCGACCGGCCAGCCGTAGCCGAGCGCGCGGAGCAGCAACCCGAAGGCGGCCGTCGATTTGCCCTTGCCGGGGCCAGTATGGACGATCAGCAGACCCTTCTCGGTGATGGTCTTCGACGCGACCTCGGCATCCTGCACCGCTTTGCGATTGGCCATTTTGGCCTTGTGGCGGGCGTCCGGATCGGGGCTGGATAAGGCGGAATCGGGGTCGGTGGTCATGACGCATTGATTAACAGAGCCGGCCTGTCCGGTCACGCGCCACACCGGTTTCCAGGCGGCGGTCGAGACGATCGGTTTGCCTTACTCCGCCGCCAACGATGTTCCGCTCGCGGTCAGCGCATCGCAGATGTCGTCGACGACGCTCTCGACCAGATCCTTGTTGTCGCCTTCGCCCATCACGCGGATCACCGGCTCGGTGCCGGAGGGGCGGATGAGCAAGCGACCGGAGGCCGCAAGCCGCGTGCGCTGCTTCTCGATCATCTCGGCAATGCCTGGCTGCGACAGGACCGTGCCGCTGACGCGCACGTTCTTGAGGATCTGCGGCAGCGGCTCGAAGCGATGGCACACCTCGCTGACTGGTTTGTTGGAGCGCTTGACCACGGCCATGACTTGAAGGGCCGCGACGAGCCCGTCGCCCGTCGTCGAATAATCCGACAGAATGATGTGGCCCGATTGCTCGCCGCCGACGTTGTAGCCATTTTGACGCATGTGTTCGAGCACATACCGATCGCCAACCGCGGTGCGGACCATGCCGAGCCCGACCCCTTGCAGGTAGCGCTCCAACCCGAGATTGGACATCACGGTGGTGACGAGGCCGGGCTTGCTGAGGCGGCCGTCCTCCATCCAGCTTTGCGCGATCACAGCCATGATCTGGTCGCCGTCGATCACATTGCCCTTTTCGTCGACCATGAGGAGCCGGTCGGCGTCGCCATCGAGCGCGATGCCGACATCGGCCCGCATTTCGCGGACCTTGCGGACCAGGGCGTCGGGCGCGGTCGAGCCGACATTGTGGTTGATGTTGAAGCCATCCGGCTCGATGCCGATCGAGAACACCTCAGCGCCGAGTTCCCACAGCGCTTCCGGTGCGACCTTGTAGGCGGCCCCATTGGCGCAATCGAGCACGATGCGGAGGCCGTCGAGCGACAGATTGCGGGGCAGGGTGCGCTTGGCGAATTCGATGTAGCGGGCGTGCACGCTCTCGATGCGCTTGGCACGGCCGAGATGTTTCGATTTCGACAGCCGCGATCCAAGATTGCAGTCGAGCAGGCGCTCGATCTCGGCTTCGACCTCGTCCGATAACTTGAACCCGTCTGGCCCGAACAGCTTGATGCCGTTGTCCTCGTAAGGGTTGTGCGAGGCCGATATCATCACGCCGACATCGGCCCGCATCGAACGCGTCAGCATAGCGACGGCCGGGGTCGGGACTGGGCCGAGCAGCATCACATCCATGCCGACCGAGGTGAAGCCGCCCACCATCGCATATTCGATCATATAGCCGGAGAGGCGCGTATCCTTGCCGATCACGACGCGGTGGCGATGATCGCCGCGCTGGAACAGCAGCCCGGTCGCCTGACCGACCCTCATGGCGAGATCGGGGGTGATCAGGCCGTTGGCGCGTCCGCGAATGCCGTCCGTCCCGAAATATTTCCGCCCCATGCGTTCTAGCCTCCGCGACCCGATCTCGACGATGTCAAACTATGCGGCACGATAGCCGAAAATTAAGCCGCATAGGTTCACATTTTGTAAATCCCTTTAACATCGACGGCCGCTCAGCTTGTCTATGGCCATCGGAGCCGACACATGAGGGCGAGGGAGATCGACCATGCAAAATGATTCGGTGCGAGAGGTCGAGTTCGGACACGATCGGCGGCCCCCTTCGTTGGCCTACCGCTTCTTCGGCGGCCCGCCGGTGACGGTGCTGATCCGGCTGATCTTCATCTGCCTCGTGGTCGGGGCTTTGCTGATGTGGCTCAATGTCGAGCCGATGGAGGTCGTTCGCGGCGCTCTGCGCGCGGGCGAACGCCTCTGGGCCATGGGGTTTGACGCGTTCGGGCAGGCGGGTCGCTACGTGCTGGCCGGAGCCGTCATCGTCGTGCCGATCTGGTTCGTGATGCGGCTGCTCACGATGCGCGGCGCGCGCTGAGCTCTGCGCCGATCGCCTCGGGTCGGGAGTTCGCCGCCGCTGTGCCGATGCGTTCGGCCAGCACGGCGGCGATGAGGCCCATCAGCGCCGCGAAGGAAAGCCAGACGCCCGGCATGGCTTTATTGTCGGTCACGTGGATCAGCCAGGTGCAGATCGCCGGTGTGAAGCCGCCGAAGATCGCGGTCGCCAGACTATAGGCCAGCGAGAAGCCGGCGCTGCGGACATCCGCGGGCATCAGTTCGGTCAGATAGACCACCATGGCGCCATTGTAGCTGCCATAAATGAATGACAGCCAGAGTTCGACCGCCAGCAGCCGCTCGAACGAGGGTGCGGCCGTCAGCCACAACATCACCGGATAGGCCGTCACGAGGGCCAGCAGCGTGAAGCCGATCAGCAAGGGTCGACGGCCGATGCGGTCCGACAATGCGCCCATGACCGGCAGCCAGAACAGGTTCGAGACCCCGACCAGCAGCGTCACGATCAGGGCCGCCATGGCGTCGAGCTTGAGCGTGTCCTTGCCGAAGGTCGGCGTGTAGGCCGTGATGAGGTAGAACGACACCGTCGTCATCGTGACCAGCATGGCGCCGACCAGCACGATCGGCCAATTGGCCGCGACCGACCGCCACACATCCGACAGCGATGCGGTGCGCTTTTTCCGGGTTGCGAATTCGGCGGTTTCCTGCAGACCCGAGCGGAGCAGGAACAGGATCGGGATGATGAGACAGCCGAGCAAGAGCGGCAGGCGCCAGCCCCAGTCGTCCATTTGGGCCGGCGTCAACTCCTGCTGGAGCGCGACCCCGAGCAGCGCCGCCACGATGACGGCGACCTGCTGGCTAGCCGATTGCCAACTGACATAGAACCCTTTGTGGCCGGGCGTGGCGATCTCGGCGAGGTAGACCGACACGCCACCCAGCTCCGCCCCGGCCGAGAAGCCTTGCAGCAACCGGCCCGCGAGCACGATCAGGGGCGCCGCGATGCCGAGCGTCGCATAGCCCGGCGTCACCGCCACCGACACGGTGCCGACCGCCATGAGGCCCAATGTGAGCAGCAGGCCCGCGCGGCGGCCATGATGGTCGATATAGGCGCCGAGCACGAGCGCGCCGAGCGGCCGCATCAGAAACCCGACCCCGAAGGTCGCGAGCGACAACATCAGCGAGGCGAACGCGTCATGGCTGGGAAAGAAGGCTCGACCGATCGCCGCCGCGTAATAGGCGAAGACGAAAAAGTCGTACATTTCAAGGAAATTGCCACTCGCGACCTGGATCACGGGCTTGATCTGCTGCCAGCGCGTCGCGCCCGCGTCTGCGGTCATGGTGTCGTCTCCTCCCCGTGTCCTGGTGGTCATCTTAGAGCGAGACGCCTTGGAAGGGAATCCGCTTGGGGCGCGCACCATCGCCCCCGTCGAGCTGCCTTGTGCCGCTCGCGCGCGCTCAAAACCGAAGACGCGCCGATGCGTGTCGAGGGCGGCTGAGGCCAGGCGCCCTGCGACCGATTAGCTCCCGCTTGGCGCCGTCACATCGGTGTCAGCAAGTCAGGTGATGCTCTACCCACTCGGTCGAACCGTTGCGGCTGCGGGGGACGAAGGCGCGAGTTGGAGGGACGCTCATGACTGACGCGACCGTAAGCCAAACGCCATCCGCCAAAACCGTGCAGGGCTGGATCGACGAGCGTCCGATCTGGCCGGACGGCACGAGCCTTCCGTCCGTCCCCATGACATCGATGCAATGGTTGATTTGGGGGCTGGCCGCAGCGGGCAAGTTCTTTGAAGGCTTCGTTGTCTTTATGACCGGTGTCGCCTTGCCGCTGCTCTCGGCCGAGTTCCACATCGGCGCCGCCGAGCACGGGATCATCAGCGCCGCGAGCTTGTTCGGCATCTTGATCGGCGCTGTCGCGCTCGGGGGATTGTCCGATCGGTTCGGCCGCAAGCCGATGTTCATCATCGAGATGGTGATCTTTGTCGTTTTTCTCGCGGCGCTCTGCGTCGCGCCGAATTATTACCTCCTTGTCATCTTCCTGTTCGGCCTCGGCTTGTCGCTCGGCTGCGACTATCCGACGGCCCATATGATCATTTCCGAGAGCATTCCGAGCCTCATGCGCGGCAAGCTGGTGCTCGGTGCCTTTGCGTTCCAGGCCGTGGGTGCGCTGGCCGGAACGGCGGTCGGCTACGGGGTCCTGGCGACCTTGCCCGAACTCTCAGCGTGGCGCTGGATGTATGCCTCCGCGCTTATCCCAGCCATCCTGGTGCTGATCGGCCGTTTCTACATCGTCGAGAGCGCCAATTGGCTGTTCGCGCGCGGTGAAGCACAGCGTGCCGAGGCAGCCGTCAAGCGCCTGCTCGTCCGCACGCCCCAATATCCGACCGATATCAAGCTGATCACACGCGACGGCGCTTCCGTCTCCGGACACGGGGGAGGCACGTCCTATGCGGCGTTGTTCAATAAAACCAACCTGCGGGCCACCATCCTGGCATCCGTACCCTGGTTCCTCCAGGATCTCGGGACCTATGGCATCGGTATTTTTACGCCGACCATTCTGGCCGCCGCCGTCGGGGCCAACGCCGACCATGCCCGGAGCGTCGCCGACATCATCGCCAACGACATCACGGCCGCCAAAGGCGCGGCCCTGATCACCACGCTGCTGATCGTCGGCATTATCTTTGCGGTCCTGCTTGCCGACGTGGTCGGCCGTATCCGGCTGCAGGTGCTGGGATTCGTCGGTTGTGCCGCGGGTCTGCTGCTCGCCTCGTTCTCGTCGATGGTGTCCGGAGGGGCCAGCACGCTGCTGATCTTTGCGGGTTTCATGCTGTTCAATTTCATGACCAATCTCGGCCCGAATGCGCAGACCTACCTGCTCGCCGGCGAGGTGTTTCCAACCGCCATCCGTGGCAAGGGCGCGGGCTTCGCGGCCGCCTTCGCCAAAGTCGGCGCGGTGTTGACCGCCTTTCTGTTCCCGATCCTGCTGACCAGTATCGGAACGACGGCGCTCCTCTATGGGCTGATCGTGACATCGATCCTCGGAGCCATCGTGACATGGCTGTTCAAGATCGAGACGACGGGCATCAACCTCGACGAGTTGGAACAGCAATGAATGGGTCTCACGGGAACCGCGACATGGTTCTGAACCATACGACTGCCGCGCTCGCCGCAACGATGTTGGTCGCATCGACGCTCATGGCTTGCGCCCCGGCTCATGCCGAGACCGCTCTGACCGAGACGGGGTCGACGCTGATCTTGCCGCTGTTCAAGACATGGGCGGCCGATTACGCCGCATCGCATCCGGGCGTGACGATTGCGACCGCCGGAACGGGATCGGCCAAGGGGATCGCCGATGCGGTCTCAGGAACGGTGAGCATCGGCACAGCCGACGCCTACATGTCGGATGACGATGCGCTCGCGCATCCCGAGATCGTCGACGTGCCGATGGCGATCTCGGCCCTGACCATCAACTACAACCTTCCCGACGTGACGGGCTCGCTGAAACTGGATGGGCCGACGCTGGCCGCGATCTACGCCGGCGTGGTCCGCTTTTGGGACGATAAGGCGATCGCGTCACTGAACCCTGGGGTCAGCCTCCCCCATCATGAGATCGTGCCGGTCCACCGGGCCGAAGGATCGGGGGACACGTTCGTATTCACCCAATATCTCTCCTTCACGACCGCCGGGCGTGACGAGGATACCTCGACGGTCATCCGGCTACCGGGCGCGGCTTGGGGCGACCAAACCGGCTTCGGCACCTCAGTGGCATGGCCGAAGGTGCCGGGCGACCGCGATGCAACTGGAAACGACGGGATGGTCGCAACCATTGCCGCAAGCCCCTACTCGATTGGTTACGTCGGCGTCAGTTTTGAAAAGCAGATCGAGGCGGCGAAGCTCGCGACGGCCTCGGTCAAAAGCTTCGGCGGACAGTTTCTCCTGCCGACGCCCGAGACGATCGAGGCGGCTGCTGATGCGCTGACGCCGCGCACCCCCGATGACGAGCGTCTCACCCTCGTCGATGCGCCGGGTCAGAACTGCTACCCGCTGATCAATTACGAATATGCGATCGTCTCGACAAAGCAGAAGGACAAGGTGACGGCAGCCGCCATCCGCAATTTTCTTCTTTGGGCCATTGCGCCCGACGAGGCCAACAAGAAGACGCTCGACGACCAGCATTTCGTCGAACTGCCGGCTCATGTCTGGGTGAAAAGCCACGATCAGATCGCGGCGATCGAGTAGCCGGTGGCGTCCTGCAGGATCGTGTGATCAGCGGCCGTGCGGTGGGCCAAGGCCAGTGGATGGAGCGTCGTGATTGGGCTGCTCGCGGGGCTGGCCTTCGTCTCAGTCTGCTCGGCCGAACAGCCGCGACTGCCACCGCTACGGGTCGCCGTTTATGATGTGCCGCCCTACGGATATGTAGAGCCGGACGGGTCGATCGCGGGCGTCAGCGTCGACCTCTGGCGCCGCGTCGCGGAGCGTCTCGAGAGAACCTTCGAACTGACGCCCGTTTCGGACATGGACGCCGTTCTTGGCGGACTGGAACAGAATCGGTTCGATGTCGCGATCGGCGCGATCACGATTACGCCGGAGCGCGATGCGCGCGTCGATTTCTCCTATCCGGCGCACCGGTCCGGGGTCGCCGTTGCGGTTCGCAAGGCCACCGGCCCCCTGTCGGCCGTCATGGCCTACGGGGCCGCAGTCTCGGACCTCGGCATCATGTTCTTGGGCATTTTGCTTCTGCTGATCTCGGCAGGGTTCGGCATGTGGCTCGTCGAGCGCTCGAGCCGATCCGCCGACCATGGAGAATCGGCCATTACGACCTTGCGCGATGGCCTGTATTGGGCTGTCGTGACCATGACGACGGTGGGCTATGGCGATAAGACGCCGAAGACCAACTCCGGTCGGATCATGGCGACGCTCTGGATGTTCGGCAGTCTGATCCTCGTCTCGCTGCTGTCGACGAGTCTCGTCTCTCGCCTGACGGCCGAGCGGGTGGAGGGGAACACGGCGGGTTCGACGATCGACCTCGAGGGGCGACACCTCGCGGCCGTCGGTCAATCCTCGGGCGCCGAATATCTCGAGGGCCTCCGGCTGCCCTACACGCGATACAAGAACCTGCCGGAGGCGCTGGACGCCGTCGCCGACAATCGCGCCGATGCCGTCGTCAACAGCGTCGGCGCTCTCACCTATGGCGTGGCCAAACGATATTCAGGGCGGCTCGAGATGCCGCGTGGCCTGCTGGCCCCCGCCTATATGGCGTTCGCGCTGCCGCGGGGGAGCGCACTCAAGGGGTCGATCGATCAGGCTCTGATCAGAATCACGAGCGGCCCCGAATGGATCGCGATCGAGCAGAGCTTCTTCGGTCGTTGAGGCAGCGGCCCGACCGGTGCTCCGCACCCTCGCAGGCCGTCGGCGTCTCAGGCTACGCGGCTGAGCGTCGCCCGATCGCCGTTGAGCGAGCGGCCCATTGCATTGGTGTACCACTCGACGAATTGCGCCACGCCGCCTTCGTCCGGCTCGAGGTAGGGGCCGGGCTCGTAGGCAGGCGAGTTGATGCCGAACTGGTTGTCTTCGACGACGCGGCGATCCTGATCGTTGGTGGCGTTCCACACCGCCGTCAATTCGTCGAGATGGTAGTCGACGCCTTCCTGGGCATCCTTGTGGACCAGCCATTTGGTCGTCACCGCCGTATGAGTGGCGTCGATCGGCAGCACCCGGAACGAAATAGCATGGTCGCCCAGCACGTGGTTCCAGGTGGTGGGATAGTGGAACATCAGCATCGTGCCGATCTGCGGCGTCGTGACATCGTCGCAGAGCGGCCGAGCGACGGCCGTCTTGCCCGACATGGTATAGCTCTCGACGCCCTCGATCAGCGGCGCGCGGGTGTGGCGAAACTGGCCGGTCGGGTTGATCACGAAGGTCGAGGGAAGGCCGGCCGCCTCGCACTTATCCCAATGCGCCTTGATGACCGGATCATCCATGGCGCCCGTCACGCCCGTGACGGTCGGAGCCTCGGGGAAGGTGCGGCATAATTCCGGATGGTTCGCGGCACAGTGGTAGCATTCGCGGTTATTCTCCCACACGAGCTTCCAATTGCCGTTCTCGACGATGGTGTTCTGGGTCGCGATCTTGACGTCGCCGCCGAGCTTGTGTGGAGCGAGATAGGGGAGCGCCTGAGCGCGGAACGGCGCGAAATCCGGCGCGTTCTGGGCGACGCAGACGAAGATATAGCCGCCGACCGTTTCGCAATGGGCCTGCTTCAAGCCATAGCCGGATTTGTCGAAATCCGCTGCGGCGTGGCGGGCGCGGAGCAGCGATCCGTCGGTGTCGTAGGACCACTGGTGATACGGGCAGACGAGCCGCTTCGAGGAGCCGTGCTCGGTCTTGCAGATGATCGACCCGCGATGGCGGCAGGAATTGTGGAGGGCACGGATCTCGCCGTCCCGGCCGCGGATGATGATCAGCGGATAGGCGCCGACCTGCATCGTGAACCACTGCCCTGGCTCGTTGATTTCGATATCGTGACCGGCGAACAGCCAGTCTTTGTACCAGATGTTCTCCATGTCGAGCTTGAAGAATTCCGGGTCATTGTAGAACGGCTGCGGCAGCGAGAAGCCGACCTTCCGGTTCTTCAGAAGCGAAATCATGTCTTGGCGTGCGGTCATGGCTGGCCCGGCGGGTTGGTGCGTTCCCGTCGAGGGAACCACGAACGTTGGAACATGTCCAAAGCGTAAAGGTCATGGACCCATGCCGCCGTCGCAAGGGCGTCGCGTGGTTGTGCGAAGGCGACCTCGTTGTCGGCCGTTGCGGAAGCGCTATGCCGCTCGTCGGAGCATCCCTATGATGATCGGAACGCGCTTTCATCATCGAACGGATGAGCTCCCTCCCGTGACCAAAACCATTTCCGAGCCTGCGCGCGAGATCGATGTCATCCACAACACCGACGTGTTGGTCGTCGGCTCCGGCCCCGGCGGTTTAGCGGCGGCTCTTGCGGCGGCCCGCACCGGTGTCGAGGTCGCGCTGGTGGAACGTTTCGGATGTTTCGGCGGCAACATCACGGCGGTCGGGGTCGAGGGCTTTGCCTGGTATCGTCACGAGGCGACGATCGAGGCCGGTGGCATCGGGCGGGAGTTCGAGGACCGCGCTAAGGCCATGGGGGCGGCCGTACCGGAAAGCCAGTCGCTGAGTTTCGAGCTCGATTCCGAAGGCTTCAAGCTCGTCGCCGACCGGCTTGTCGGCGAAGCTGGCGTGCGGCCGATGCTGCACCGTCAATTCGTCGCGCCGATCATGGAGGGCAAGACGATCGTCGGCATCATCACGGAGTCGAAGGCCGGTCGCGAAGCGATCCTGGCCAAGCGGGTCATCGATGCGACCGGCGACGCGGACGTGGCTCACCGGGCGGGCGCACCGACCCATAAGACGCCGAAGGAACAGATGCAGGCCGCTTCGGTCATGTTCCACCTCGCCGGCGTCGACAAACGCGCCTTCATGGACGGCGTGCGGGCCGACCCGCAGACGTATCGCGACTGGTCGACCGGCGAATGGCAGGTCGAGACCGACGGCAAGGAGGATGCCATGTTCTCCCCCTTTCTGGGCAAGCCCTTCGCCCAGGCGATCCGCGACGGCGTTTTACCGGCCCATCTCAACACGATCTCGGGCACCTGGGGCGCGGCGCACGATAGCGGCGAACTCACCTATATGAACCTCGTCCACCTCGTGGAATGCGACGGGACCGATCCGGACGACCTCACCGCCTTCGAAATGGAGGGGCGTAGCCAGGCCATGGCGGCCATCGAGGTGTTGCGCCGCTACACGCCCGGTTGCGAAAGCGCGCGCCTTCGTAATTTCGGCATGACGATCGGGATCCGCGACACGCGCAAGATCGACGCGGTGTATAATTTGACCGAGCGGGACGTGAGGCACGAGGGCCGTTTCGAGGATTCGATCGGCATTTATCCTGAATTCATCGATGGCTACGGCATTCTCATTCTGCCGACGACCGGGCGCTACATGCACGTGCCGTATCGGGCCATGCTCCCCAAGGGCGTGCAGGCGCTGCTGGTTGCCGGCCGCGCGATCGGTGGCAGTCGGGTCGCTCACGCGGCGACGCGGAACATGGCCTGCTGCGCGGTGGCTGGGCAGGGGGCAGGCGTGGCGGCCGCGATCTCGGTTCGCAGCGGGCGGGCGCTCGATGCCGTCAATCTCGCGGATGTGCAGGCGGAGCTCATCCGCCAGGGCGTGCGCCTGCATTGAGGCGATCACGCCAGGGATTTGTAGAAGATGGTGGTCGAGGCCAGTTGTCCGTTCGGTTTGAACGCATGGCCCGGAACTACGCCGATCTCGCTCCAGCCGCACCGTCTGTAAAGAAGGTCGCCGGCACTGCCGGTTTCGGTGTCGAGCATCAGCAGCGTGCGACCGGCTTCTGCTGCAGCATTCTCAGCCACCTCGAGCAGCCTGCTGCCGAGTCCCTGCCGCCGCGCCGACGACGCCACCAGCATCTTGCCGATATCGGCCCGATGCCGCGCGTTCGGCTGTTGCGCGAACATCAGCAGCACGGTGCCGACCAGCCGCGTCCCGTCCGCGACGAACAGGCGTTTATGATCGGCCTTGAGGCCATCGATCTGATCGCGCCAGAAGCGTCGGGCCTCGTCGAACGAGACATCCGCCATGAAGTGGACCGAGGCACCGCCCTCGACGGCGTCGACCAGGATGTCGGCCAACTCGTCGATCCGGGCCTCCGCTTCGACCGGATCGAGCCTGCGGATCGCGATCGGCGATGCCCCAGGGGCAGCATAGTTCATGATCGTGGCGCTCCCTGCGCGATGATGACGGCGTAGCGGATCGGGCGCTCCGTCGGGTTGTGGAATTGGATCGGTCGATCGAAGCGCATCCACAGGCAGTCGCCGGGATCGAGCCGAAAGACCTCGTCGCCGAGCGACATCTCCAGCGTGCCCTCAAGCACCCAGACCTGCTGATCTGTGCCGGCAAGCCGCTGGGCATCGAAGGCCACGCGGCCGCCGGGCGGGAACTCGACCTCGATGATATCGACCGTCGACCCGGTGCCGAGCGGCGAGACGCTCCGGCGAAGGTAATGGGTCGCCGGATCGCGCCATGTCGGTTGGTCGTCACGCCGCGACAAGGGGCGCGCCGGGGTCGCGGCTTCGGCGAAAAGGGCCGAAAGCGTCACATCGAGCCCGACGCAGATCTTCCCGAGAAGCTGCGCGGTGGGGCTCGATTCTCCGCGTTCGATGCGCGACAGCATCGCACGGCTGACCTTGGCCGATTGGGCCAGATCCTCGAGTGTGAGATTGCGCGACGCGCGCAACTGCCGGACGCGTTGTCCGATCTGGATGTCGATCGACGAATCAGCGATACTCATATAGTAGATAATATATCCACTATGATGGAACGCAAGAATAATCCCGCCGTCGTTTGCGCGAAGACGCCTGCGGGCGCCGTCGACATGTTGCGCCCGGTCGCCCCAGCGGCTACTCCCCCGCAGACATTCACCGGACACCGACACCTCATGACCGACATGCCGCCCGATCGTCTCTCGATCAACCCGAACAGCCCGCACTATGACGACGCGATCCTCGAACGGGGCGTAGGCATCAAGTTTGATGGCAACGAGAAGACCAATGTGGACGAATATTGCGTCTCGGAAGGTTGGGTGAAGTTGACAGCCGGCAAGGCCAAGGACCGGTTCGGCAATCCGATGACCATCAAGCTGAAGGGGGTCGTCGAGCCCTATTTCCGCACCCCGGAACAGCAGGCCACCGCCGAAGCCGAGTGAGGCATCACGCCTCGGCCCAAGTCGGTGCATGACGTTACGTCCCGCCTCGGTTAAGTTGCTGCGCCGCGCGTCTGCGGATGAAGCGAGGCTCCATGGTTGTGCGGGTCGCCACGGTGGCGTTCGAAGGCATCGAGGCGCGTCCCGTCGACGTGCAGGTGCAGATCGCCAACGGCTCCGTGGTCTTCATGATTGTGGGCCTGCCCGACAAGGCGGTTGGGGAGTCGCGTGAGCGGGTCCGCTCCGCGCTGACCGCGTCCGGATTGGCGCTGCCCGCCAAGCGCATCACCGTCAATCTCGCGCCCGCTGATGTCCCCAAGGAGGGTAGCCACTACGATCTACCGATCGCGCTCGGCATCATGGCGGCGATCGGCGCTATCCCGGCCGATGCGATCGCCGGTTATACGGTGATCGGCGAACTCGCGCTCGATGGCACCATCACGGCTGTCGCAGGTGTGCTGCCGGCCGCTGTCGCGGCCAATGGCCGGGGCCATGGGCTGATCTGCCCGCGTGCCTCTGGGCCTGAGGCCGCCTGGGCCAGCCGCGACCTCGATATTCTCGCGCCCGCCTCTCTCATTGCGCTCGCCAATCATTTCAAGGGCACGCAGGTCTTGAGCCGGCCCGAACCGGCGATGCGGCAGAAGGGGATCGGCGGGGCCGACCTTCGGGACGTCAAGGGACAGGAAAGCGCCAAGCGGGCGCTGGAGATCGCGGCGGCTGGGGGCCACAATCTGTTGATGAACGGGCCGCCCGGCGCTGGAAAATCCATGCTGGCGGCGCGGCTGCCCTCGATCCTACCGCCCCTGACCCCGCGCGAGTTGCTCGAAGTCTCGATGATCCACTCGGTCGCCGGCCATCTCAGCGGCGGTGAACTCACCGAGCGTCGGCCGTTTCGCTCGCCGCATCATTCGGCCTCGATGCCCGCGCTTGTCGGCGGCGGGGCGGGCGCCCGGCCCGGCGAGGTGTCGCTCGCTCATCACGGGGTGCTGTTCCTCGACGAGTTTCCCGAATTTGCGACGACGGTTCTGGATAGCCTCCGCCAGCCGATCGAAACCGGCGAAGTGTCGATCGCGCGGGCCAATCATCGCGTCACCTATCCGGCGCGATTTCAACTGGTGGCCGCCATGAATCCGTGCCGCTGCGGGCATGCGCTCGAGCCCGGTTATGCCTGCAAGCGGCAGCCGAACGAGCGCTGCATGGCCCAATATGCGGCGCGGCTCTCCGGGCCGCTGCTCGACCGCATCGATCTTCACATCGAGGTTCAGGCCGTGACGGCGGCCGATTTGATGCTACCGCCGCCGGCCGAAGGGTCGGCCGAGGTCGCGGCTCGCGTCGCCGCTGCTCGCGCCATGCAGACCGCGCGCTATGAGGCGTTGGGAATGCCGGAGGTGTCGACCAATGCGGCTGCGCCGGCTTCGGTGGTCGAACGGGTCGCCAAGCTCGATGCAAAAGGCCTCGATCTGCTCCGGCAGGCCAGTGAAAAGCTGCGGCTGACGGCACGCGGCTTTCACCGTGTGCTGAAGCTCTCCCGAACCCTCGCGGATCTCGACGGCTCGGGCGAGGTCGGCCGGGCGCACCTGGCCGAAGCGCTCTCGTACCGCGCCAACGCCGATCGGCGGTGATGGCGTGACGCGGATCTCGTATGGCGCTTAGCGGACACCGCCCGAGACGACGAGCGTCTCGCCTGTGATCCAGGCCGAGTCGGAGGAGGCGAGGAAGACCGCGACCGGCGCGATATCGCCCGGTTGCCCGGATCGGCCGAGCGGGGTCTGCGACACCGCCTGCTTCTCGAACTCGCTCCCGATGAAGCCGGCCGTATGCGTGCCTTCTGTTTCAACGATGCCAGGGTTGATCGAATTGACCCGGATGTTCTTCGGTCCGAGCTCCTTGGCAAGGACATGCGTGATGGCATCGACCGACGCCTTGGTGGCCGTATAGATCGCCGACATGGGTGGCGTGATCCGGCTCACGACCGAACCGACATTGATGACGCTGCCGCCGCCCGCGCTGAAATGCTTGACGGCTTCTTGCGTCGAGAGCAGCAGGCCGAGCACGTTGATGTCGAATTCGCGGTGGAATTCCTCAGCCGTAATCGCTTCGAGCGGGCTGAACGCGTAGACGCCCGCGTTATTGACCAGGATATCGAGCGATCCGAAAGCCGTCTTGGCCTCGGCGAAAAAGCGCTTCACGTCGTCGAGCTTGGAGACGTTGCCCTGTACCGCAACGGCTTTGCCGCCCTTGGCGACGATATCGGCCACGACCTTCTCGGCTCCGGCGCGATCCGACGCATAATTTACCGCGACCGAAGCACCTTCCGCCGCAAGAGCCTTGGCGATGCCGGCTCCAATCCCCTTCGACGCACCGGTTACGACCGCGACCTTACCCGTAAGCTTGCTCATTGTCCGTCTCCTGACATAGGTTGATGGTAAGACAGTTAGATAAGCATCGAAGCGTTACAAGTCCGCGCACCGCGTTTTATCGCGTCCAGCGGAACCGATCGTCACAGCAGCGAGAGTTGGCGGCGATAGGCATCGAGGATGTCGCGCTGCAGGATCATCTTCATGAACTTGCCTTCGCGCACGACCCGGATGAGACCGGCGGTTTCGAGTTCCTTGAGATGATGAGACATGGTCGCGGGGCTGACCTGATGCGACCCGATGAGACATGTACAGGCCGTCGGCTCGTCGGATCCGGCGATCTGCTTCAGGATCTCGTACCGCCGTGGCTCCGCCAACGCGCGCGAGATCACACCGAATTGCCGATCCGTCAGGCCATTCTCCATCGACATCGCTTGGTTCAAAGCTTTCTCCTGCGGGGGGTATACCCCTACGTCTCCGGCTTTAGTTAGCGTCGGGAACCACTTTCACCAAGATGCCGGAACACGACGGGCGCAGCCAAGGCAGTCAAACCCGCTCAACCATCGCGCAGCCACGATAGGATGACCGCAATCGAGATCATGTGAGGCGATCAGACCGTGGGAGAGCGTCGTCTCAACGTAATCGCAAGCTTTATGACGGAGCTTACAGGTTGCGGCGCGGCAAGCCGTCTGGACCTGTCTCATGCTCAAAATCGCAGCGGCGTTCTTCGGTAGCCTTACTTTGGCGTGGATTATCGGTGTCATCGGAACGGTGCTGTTCCTGCATTCGTTGCTCGACCGGGCGCGCCTGCGACGGGACCGCCGTCAAATTGATGCCGCCCAGGACAAGCTGACCGACGATATGTTGGAAATCCGCTCGGCCGGCGAGGCTCGCTCGCGGGCCGAAGCGTCGACGCAGGCGAAATCCCGTTTCTTGGCAACCGTCAGTCACGAAGTCAGGACGCCGCTGAACGGCATTCTCGGCATGGCCGAATTGCTTGGCGCAACGCCGCTCGACCCCGAACAGCAGGCCTATGTCGACGCGATTCATTCCTCCGGCCGCGCGCTGACGTCTCTGATCGACGAGGTGCTTGATCTGTCGCGGATCGAGGCCGGCAAATTCGAACTCACGCTCGCGCCGTTCGAGGTGCAGGCCTTGGTCGACGACGTGGTCGAGTTGCTTGGTCCGCGGGCTCAGGAACGAGGCCTCGAGATCGCGGCTCACGTCGAGCCTGGCGTGCCATCCATGCTGGTCGGCGATGCCCCACGGTTGCGGCAGGTCCTCATCAACCTTGCCGGCAATGCGGTTAAATTCACCGAAAAAGGCGGGGTTGGGGTTCGGGTCGCCGCTGCGGCGGATGGCGCGTTCACCTTCACGGTGGCCGATACCGGTCCCGGTGTGCCGGCTGACCGGCGTTCCGCCATCTTTGAGGAATTCGAGCAGGGTCCCGCCTCGCGTGCGGGACGTAGCGGTGGCACGGGCCTCGGCCTGTCGATCGCCCGCCGGTTTGTCGGGTTGATGGACGGCGGCTTGACGCTGTCAGATCGTCCGGGCGGCGGAACCGTATTCGGCTTCACGATCAAGCTTCCGATCGCCGATGTGACCACCGAGAACCGCACGATCACCTGGCCCGACCTCAAGGGCACGACGGCGCTCATCGTTGCCGATTCGCCGTTTCAGGCGCCGTTCCTGGCGCAAAACCTCGGAGCGGCTGGCGCCAGGGTGACGATCGTGTCCTCTGTGGCCCAGGCGCTGCCCCTGATCCGGGCCGATGCGCCGCTCGATCTTCTGCTGGTCGATTGCGGCTTGGGCCAGGAGGCGACCCATCGCTTGGCCGATGCCTCCGTGGCGGCCCATGTGGCACGGGGCTTCCTGCTGTTCTCCCCCTTCGAGCGGCGAGCCTTCGGTCAAAAGCTCACGGCCATTTTCGACGGTTGGCTGGTGAAGCCGGTCCGGGCACGCTCGCTTGCCACACGATTGGCCGCGACCGGAGATGCCGCGTCGGTTCCTGAGGCCCCCAGTTCTCCGCTCGCTCCAACGCCGCCAGCTTCCGTCGAGGATTTGCGAATCCTGCTGGCCGAGGACAACGAACTCAACACGCTCGTGATGTTGAAAATGCTGGATCGCATCGGCGCGGAGGTCACCCATGTGGCGGATGGCGCAGTGGCGCTGAACGCCGCGCTCGCCGCCATGCGGGGTGAGACCAAGCCGTTCGACACGATTCTGCTCGATATCTCCATGCCGGGTCTCGATGGGCAGGAGGCGGCTCGTCTGCTGCGCCGGGCCGAACAAGGCGCAGGCGCCTCGCCGACCCGGATCGTGGCGCTGACCGCCTATGCGTTCGAGGATGATCGCCAAGCTTGCTTCGACGCGGGCATCGATGAGTTCCTGACCAAACCGATCGACCTCGCCCGATTACGCGCCGCGTTGCGCCCGGCCGAGCAAAAGCCCGTCGGAGACCCAGAGCCGAGCCAAGCCGCGATCTGACGGCCGTAGCCATTCGTTCGACGGATGGGATGAATGCAGCTTGGTGACGCGGCGCTCGCCTGCATCACGCGCAATTCGCCCGATGCGACGGCACTCTCGGCGGCCTCGTCATAAAAGCTTGGCGGAATCGTGATGTCTCAGAGGAGCTTTGGCTTGGCTTTTCACGCCCCCAGGATTTAACGCGATGTTCCATCCGCATGGTGTGACCTCCCCGTCGGCACCAATTGCATGGGCAGGAAGCCGTTTCCGCGCGTGGAACGGGTTGCGTCGATGGCCTGACCTGCAGGGATCGCTCGGTCGCATCGGGTCGCTCGAAGTTCGGCTCGCGGCCAGCAAGAAGGACGTCCGTCGCGCCCAGCGTGTCCGCTATCGCTCCTTCTACGAGGAAGGCGGCGCCATTCCGGACCGGACGACGGCACTCACACGGCGCGACCGCTGCGCCTTCGATCGAATCGCCGATCATCTGCTCGTTGTCGATCACGCGGCCCTCAACAAGTTCGGTGTCGCGCGGCCGAAAGTGGTCGGCACGTATCGGCTGTTGCGGCAGGATGTGGCGCAGCGCCACGGCGGCTTCTATTCCTCACGGGAGTTCGACATCGGCCCTTTGCTGGCCCGCCATCCGGGCAGCCAGTTTCTGGAATTGGGCCGGTCCTGCGTCCTCCCGGTCTATCGCACGAAGCGAACGATCGAGCTGCTCTGGCGCGGCATCTGGGCTTACGTGCAGCATTATCACGTCGATGCCCTGATTGGCTGCGCCAGTCTCGAGGGCACCGATGTGAAGGCTCTGGCGATGCAGTTGAGCTTCCTGCATCATCACGCGTCGGCGCCGCCCGAATGGCACGCCCGCGCCCTTCCGTCGCGCTATGTCGCGATGGGGATGCAGGCCAAGGAGAGCGTCGATCCCCGTCGGGCGCTCGCGTCGCTGCCGCCCCTGGTCAAAGGTTACCTTCGCTGCGGCGCGACCTTCGGGGAGGGGGCCGTCGTCGATCATCAATTCGGGACGACGGATGTCTTCGTGGTCATGCCGATCGCGCAGATCGCCAGCCGTTATTCCTCTTTTTTCGGAGGAGAAACGGACGCGCCGGCGCAGCAACGCGACGCCGCCTAAATCAAGCCTTGCCGGCCATCGAGATGGCCCCGTCAGAGTCTGACAATCAGGCGAGCCAGCCCATGGCCGAGCCGGCGAGCAGCACGATGCCGATGAAGATGCGGTAGACCACGAAGGGCCATGTCGAGAACCTCTCGAGAATTCGCATCAGCAGGAAGATGGCCAGAAACGCCGAGATCGAGCCGACCACGAGCCCGACAGCGAGAATCGACCAGCCATGCGCGTCGAGATGCGCCTTATGCAACTCGTAGAGTTCTTTGAGCCCCGCGAGCGCGATCGCCGGCAGGCCCAGCAGAAACGAAAAACGCGCGGCCTCTTCCCGTTTCAGATCGAGGAAGAGAGCTGCGGTCAATGTCGACCCCGAGCGTGAAACGCCAGGGATCAGCGCACCGATCTGCGCGATCCCGACCACCATAGCGTCGAGAAGCGTGATGTTGGCCAGAACGCGCCTGTGCCGGCAGTAGAGCTCGGCAACCGCCAACAGAATGCCCATGACGATGCAGGACAAGCCGATGACCTGCAGACTGCGCAAGGACGATCCGCAGGCATTGAGACGAGACGAGAGCGCCAAGCCCGCCAGCACGATCGGGATCGTGGCGAGCACAATCCACATCGCGAAGCGAAAATCCCAGGCTTGGAAGTCGCCGCGCACCGCCGCCGAAACAGATCCGCCGACCAGCCCGCGCACGTCTTTCCAGAAATAGCAGACCACGGCCGCGAGGGCGGCCAGTTGCATGGCGGCCGAGAAGGCCGACCCCGGATCCTGCCAACCAAGGAGGGAGGGGACGATCCGCATATGCGCCGTCGACGAAATGGGCATCAGTTCCGTCAGGCCCTGGACAATGCCCAGAAATGCGACGCGGGCATAACCGAGACTGACGAACCCCGTATCGAGGCCCGCGGTGCATGCGTCCGCCATGGAAGATCCTTCTGATCGGCCGACTTGGTTGAGATCAATCCCGCGACGACGCGTCGTCGGCGAATCGAAACGCAACCTGTTTGCCGCAAAAGGGTTCAGGACGCATTAAACAAGTTGCCGGTCGTCAGGGATGCCGAGGGACCCCGGCGAGGTTCCGGCCATCGTGACCCGTGATCAGCACCGGCACGAAGCTCCCGGCCTTTAGGGCAGCGGCTGCCGCATCGGTCGGGGCACCGACGCGCACGCCGGTAAAATCGGCCTCGCGGCCTTTGCCACCGCGTTCCATGAGCACCACGGTCGTTCGGCCGATTTTCGCGGCCAAGTGACGATGGAGCGCTGCATCACCGACCGCGCGGAGGGCGGCGGCGCGGTCCCGAGCGATGTCGCGCGGGACTTGTGGCATGCGGGTCGCCGGTGTGCCGGGCCGTGGCGAATAAGGAAAGACGTGAAGATGCGTCAGCCCGCAATCCTCGATCAAGGCCATGCTGTCGGCGAAGTGGGCCTCGGTTTCGGTCGGAAATCCGGTGATGATATCGGCGCCAAACACCATGTCGGGCCGCAGCGTTTTGAGCTTTTGGCAGAACGCGACCGCGTCGCCGCGCCCGTGCCGCCGCTTCATGCGCTTGAGGATCAGGTCAGAGCCCGATTGCAGCGAGAGGTGAAGATGCGGCATAAACCGATCCTCGTCGGCGATGACGGTGATGAGGTCGGGATCGGCCTCGATGCAATCGATCGAGGATAGCCGAAGGCGCGGCAGGTCTGGCAGGGCGGCGAGCAGCGTCCGCACCAGTGTTCCGAGCTTTGGTTCGTCTGGAAGATCGCTGCCGTAAGATGTGATGTCGACGCCGGTCAAGACGATCTCGCGGATGCCGTTTTCCAGCATGGTTCGGGCGCGCTCGAGGATCGTGGCGGGTGCGATGGAGCGCGACGCTCCACGGCCGAATGGAATGACGCAGAACGTACAGCGATGATCGCAGCCGTTCTGAATTTCGAGAAATCCTCGCGTGTGGATCGTCTCGATCGGCGCGGCCACACCCCTGACGTTCGATGCGGTTGCCTCCGTTGGCGGAAGGCCCGACCACGTGGCGAGAGCGGTTTTGGTACTGTTGGCCACGACATGGGTGACTTCCGGCATCGCCGAAAATCCATCCGGATCGATCGCTGACGCACATCCGGTCACGACGATTGGACGCTCGGGATTGTCGCGGGCGAGCCGTCGAATGGATTGCCGCGCCTGTCGCACGGCCTCTGCCGTCACGGCGCAGGTGTTGACGATCGCGAGATTGGCGTGACCGGCTCGCGACGCGCTCGACCGCATGGCATCGGATTCGACGATGTTGAGGCGGCAACCGAACGTCACTACCTCGACAGAGGCGCGAGAGCGCGCGTCTCCCTCGATCGCCGTCAAGCCGTCGGATTCCGGTCGACCAGACCCCGATGTTCGAGCTCGACCGCCCCGGTCATCACGACGTGCTGGTCGGTATCACGCCACTCGATCGTCAGTGTTCCGCCCGGCAGCACCACATCGGCGCGCCGCAAGACACGATGGCTACGCACCGCCGCAACCAATGTCGCACAAGCAGCCGAGCCGCACGCCTTGGTCAAGCCGGCACCGCGTTCCCAGACATCGAGGTGGATCAAGGTGGGCGACATCACACGGGCGAAGGAAATATTGGCGCGGTCCGGAAACATCGGATGATGTTCGAGGGCGGGGCCGAGCGTCGCGAGCGGAGGCGGCGGAGCATCGGGGGCGATCCAGAACACTGCATGGGGGTTGCCCATGCTCACAGCCGACACCGGTCCGAGCGCCTCAATCCAGGCCGAGGTCGGCTCCAGGGCAAAGGATGTCGTGTCCTCAATCGCGTCACGCAACGGAATATCATGCCATCCGACATGCGGGACCCCCATGTCGACCGTGAAAAGGCCGTCCCGCTGGCGCCTGCAGACCAACTCGCCCGCAACCGTTTCAACCGTCACAGACTGGTCGTCGCTCCCCTCGAGCAGGAACCATGCGACGCAACGCGTGCCATTGCCGCAAGCGCCCGCCTTTGACCCATCTTGGTTGAAGATATCGACGAAGGGCGGACGTCCCGCGCCGCGCCCATCCCCGATCGCCATCAATTGATCGAAACCGAGCCCCGGTCGAGCGCCGAGGGATCGCGCCGTCGCCTCGTCGAGCGCTGCATGGCCGCGTGTGTCGACGACCAGGATCGAGTTGCCGATTCCGTTCATCTTCGCGAAGCGCAAAGGCGCATCGATCGCTGCAGCGGCTGATGTCATGGTCGGGCCATATAGGCGATTTGCCTGTCGCTCGCCAGGGCCAAGAATCAACCAAGCGCGACGGCCTCGTCTGGTGACGCGGCGCAAAGCTGGTATAAGAGCCTGATGCGAGGCGTAAGCTGAGCCTTTGGCGGCGGGCTGATTTCTGATTTGGCCGGACCCCCAAGGATGTCGGAATCGGGAGCGTAGGATGACGGTTAGTGGTGCTGCCGGGCGGATCGCCAGGATCGGTTTTTGCACGATCATCCCGATCGTTCTGAGCGGGTGCGGTGGGACGAGCGGCTTCGAGCCGAAGACCTCCGATAACGGCACGATGCTGGGCAACCTCATTGCGTTCAATAACTTGAACGTGGGACCGGCGAAGCCGGCCGCAATCGAGGAAAAGCTCGAATGTCCGAACGTCGAGGTACTGGACGGCACGGCATCGCTCCGGACCTATGCGGGCGCTGACCAATCCAATGCGTCGGTCAAATATCAATATTCGCTTGGCGACGTCGTTCGCGAATGCTCGCACGTCGGCAGCAATCTTGTGCTGAAAGTCGGGCTCGAGGGGCGTGTATTGATCGGCCCGGCCGGTACGGCTGGTTCGTTCACGGCGCCGATCCGCATCGCGATCCGTAACGAAAAGACCCAGCAGGTCATCCTTTCGAAGTTCTATCGCATTCCGGTGACGGTACCGGGAGGCCAGAGTCAGGGAGACTTTTCTCTTGTGTCGGACCCGATCGCGGTTCAGTTCGTCTCGGCGCAAGCACAGGAAGACTACACGGTCGTGGTCGGCTTCGATGAAAAAGGCACCGGCGCCGCACCGATCGCCAAGAAAAGTCGGCGGCACATGCGGTAACGCGCTCGCGTCAACCCACCGGAACAGGGCCCCGTTAACGGCATCCGCTTCAAGGCGTCAGAATGTCACTTCTGTTCGCTTGCGCCGGAACCATATCAAGGTCTACGCTTTGACATCGCGACTGTGCGCTTGAGAGGGTAGACGAATGGACCACACCAATCACCGCCGTCCCGCTCGCGCGATCGCGGTTGCGGCATCTCAGAATGCTACCGATCGCGTCGCAAACGCCGGACGCGTTATTCTGGCTCTCCTCGGCTCGGTCATTCTGCTTCAGGCAGCGGTGACGGCCTATCACGCAGCGCCGCTTTTGCAGCCGTGACGTTTCTGTATTCTGATGAGCGAAAGCCGGCCAGTTGGCCGGTTTTTTTTTTATGGGGGGCGAGGCCCCAGACCCAGCGTTAGATTCCGCTGGCTCGTCGATCAGTTGAGCTTGGCGCGAAGCCGGCCGATTTCCGCATCGACCAAATGAGCTGCCCCGGTTCCTTGAGGATCGGCCTTAAAAACCCGCGCCGCGATCGCAACCGCAGCTTCAGCCGCCGCCGCGCGCACGTCGGCCGCGGCTTGACTCTCCGCCATGGCGATCTTGGCCTCGGCTTGTTTCGTGCGTCGTGCCACGAAGTCGACAAGACGGGCTTCGGTTTCGGTTGCCAACATGGCGGCTTCGTCACGCGCCTGGGCAACGATCGCGGCCGCTTCGACCTCGGCCTGTTCGGCCTTCCGCTTAAAGCTTTGCAACACCGCATCGGCCTCGTCGCGAAGACGTTTGGCTTCGGCCAGTTCAGCCCGGATCTTATCGGCGCGTCCGTCCAGCGCGGCGCTGAGTTGTTTGTGCACGCCGAGATAACCCAGGCCGAGCACGAAAACGATAAAGCCGATGGCGACGTAGAATTCAGCGTCGAAATGCATGGTGATCCTGCCTCAGTTCGGCTTGGCGGCGGCAGCCGCCACGGCCTCGGCGCTTGGAGCCGTCCCGGTCAGATGCTGGACGATGGCGGATGCCGTGTCCCGCGCGATCGTTTCGACATTGCTCATCGCGCGCGTTTTGGTCTCGTTGATCTGAGCGTCGGCCGTCGCGAGCTTCGCATTCAGGGCCGTCTCCAGCGCATGACGCTTCGCCTCGGATTCGGCATGGAGCGCGTCATGAGTTTGCTGAGCCATCGCCTGGGCGCGGCCTTTGGCATCCGCAAGGGTCTTGTCGTAGGAGACGCCGGCTGCGTGAGCCTGATCCTGCATGGACCTCGCGTCGGAGAGGTCGCCCTCGATCCGGCCCCGGCGGGCTTCCAAAATATTCTCGACGCGCGGCAGAGCGATGCGGGACATCAGCCAGTAGAGCGCGCCGAAGATGATCACGAGCCAGATGATCTGCGGGACGAAATTATGTGCATCGAATGGCGGAAAAACCCCGACCTGATGCCCTGCGTCGGGATTGTTCACGATGCCGGCGGGCAGAGACTCTGAGGAGACGGGGACGGCCATGGAGGTCCTTCGATGATCCGGTGGTCGGAGGAGTGCGACATCGCGTGCTTGGCAACAGGGTGCCACGACGCACGATCCGATAACGCGAAAGGGGCCGACACCCCTTAGGAGCGTCGGCCCAAAGCGTCGGTGTTACTTCACGAACAGCAGCAGGATCGCCACCAAGAACGCGAAGATGCCGAGACCTTCGGCCAGCGCCGCGCCGATGAAGGCCCGGCCAAATTGAGCGTCGGCGGCCGAGGGGTTACGCAGCGCGCCTGTCAGGAAGCTGCCGAAAATCGTACCGACGCCGATGGCGGCGGCGCCCATGCCGATGGCCGCAAGACCCGCGCCGATAAATTTGGCGGCGTCCATGTAGCTGGCAGCAAGTTCTCTGGCGGTTGTGGGATCCATTTGAAACTCCGTTCGGATGGTAGATCGGGCAACGTTTGTTGTTAGGATCTTTATCAGTGGCCCGGATGGATTGCGTCGTTCAGGTAGACGCAAGTGAGGATGGCGAAAACGTAGGCCTGCAAAACCGCGACCAGAAGTTCAAACGCCGTGAGCACGATGATGGCGAGCATGGGCAAAGGCGCGATCAGCGCCGCGGCGCCGCCGGCACCCAGCAGCAGGACCACGAAGCCGCCGAAAACTTTCAGGGTGATGTGACCCGCCAGCATGTTGGCGAACAGGCGAACCGATAGCGAGATCGGCCGCGCCACGAAGGAAATCACCTCGATCAGGATGATGAACGGAAGAATGAAGATCGAGACGCCCGAGGGGGCGAAGAGATTCAGGAAATGCGTGCCGTGTTTGAAGATGCCGTAGGCGATCACGACCGTCATGACGAGCGCCGCGAGCGCGAAGGTCACGACGATTTGGCTCGTCACCGTATAGCTGAACGGCAGCAAACCGAGGATGTTGGCGAACAGCACGAACATGAACAGGCTGAACACGAAGGGGAAGAACCGCATGCCTTCTTCGCCTGCCGTGCCACGCACCGTGTCGGCCACGAATTCATAGGACATCTCGGCCGCGGCCTGGAGCCGGCCCGGCACCATCGACCGACGCGACGTTCCGACGATCATCAGGATGGTGACGAGGCCGAGGATGATCACCATCAAGAGCGACGCATTCGTGAAGGACGCATCGATGCCGAACGGATGCAGCGTGAACAGCCGCTCGATATTGAACTGATGGATCGGATCGATCGCATTTTCCGGCACGCCGAAACTCCCAAACGTCGATGCATCGTTACCGTTGCCCGACCTGCAAAAAGTCCATGGGCTCGCGCCCACTCACGTCTACAAACGGGCTCAACCCGCCTTAACCCAACTTCGAAGCGGCTACTTGCCGCCCGTCTTCGTCGCCACGCGATAGACATTCCAGAACCCGGCCGCTGTGCCAATCGCGACGAACGCGATCAGTGCCGCAGGCGATGAACCAACCCATCGATCGATCTGCCACCCGATGACGGCCCCGACCACAACCGCCGCAGCAAATTCCGAGGTCACCCGGACGCCGAGACTGATGGCCTGTCCCATGCCGTTCGCCGAGGGACCCGACCCGGATGAGAGGTCTGGCTTCTTCGGTGTGTTGCGCGACAAATCCCGCGACAAGTCCGACAGACGGGTCCGCATGGCGTCATCGTCATGCAAGCCCCGATGATCGTCGGGTTCAGCCACCGGATGTCCTCCCAACCACGCCCATGTTTTTAGCTAAAGTCGACATCCAACCCAAAGTGCAGTCGGACGGGCATTCAGCAGCATTGTCTTAACAGGCGTCAGAGCGTCGCGATCTTCGACACTCCTCCGCTTCGGGCGGCAACATATGGACGGACAATAGGCATGTCAAGAAAGCCAGTATGGTCGTAAACCTTTGAATAAATTGAGTAATCGACTTATGTCCGTGGATCTGTGGCGAAAACTGCACAGGCTGTTCCGAATTTGGCCAGATTTTGAGCGGCGGTGATCTCGTGGATTCCGATTGGCTGCGTCGCGCATGTGGTCCTAAGGTTCACACGTCCATGGAGATCGTCGATGCTGTTTTGGCTGTTCGCGCGCGTCCGCAAGCCTGTGTTCGGTCTGCTTGTCGCTCTGTCGATCGATCCGGTCAGCGGCGCCCTCGCGGCGCCGAGCCTCAAGGCAGGTGTCGTCGCGCTGGCGCTCTGGAGCCAACAAGGCGTATTTCTCTCCGAAGCCAAGGGCGCCGCGCATGTGCTGGCGGCGCGCTATGGCCACGGCGGCCCGGTCGAGATCCGCTCCAACACCCGAAAGGGTTTTGCCGCGGGTCCGGTCGGCATGGTGCTCGCCATTCGGAGCGCCGAACGCGGCCTCGATCCAGCGCGCGATGTCCTCTTCGTGGTCCTGACCTCGCATGGTTCGCCACAGGGCATCGCCGAGAAGGGCGGCGACCAGGAAGGTATTCTGCCGCCGGCCGCGCTCCGGCGGCTGCTCGCTGCGAGCAAGATCCGCCGCAAGGTTCTGATCGTGTCGGCGTGTTTTGCGGGCGTTTACACGTCCTTGGCCGATCCGGACATGGTGGTGATCACCGCGGCCGATGCCGATCATCCCTCCTTCGGGTGCCAGGCCGGTGCACGATGGACCTATTTCGGCGATGCTTTCTTCAATCAGGCGCTGCGCCAATCCTTGGCTGGCCGGGAGCCGCTCGACCGCGTGTTCGCCCATGCGGCCGAACTCGTGCGAGCCCGCGAAGTGAAGGACGGCTTCGATCCGTCGAACCCGCAGATGGCTGGTGGCGCCAACGTGCTCAGCGCGCTCGCCGCACCATAGTCGCCCAAGGCCCGCGAAAGAGTGTTGCCAAAAGCGGTGTTGCGGCTATAAACACGTCCCTTCGAACCGTCCGGCTCATCAGGGCTGCCGTGGCGATTCCTTCGCTCGTCCAAAAACGAACGATACTCGCGTCCCGCTGCCATCCGGTGGTGAGGCTCGCGTCCTATGTGGAGAGAGCAAATGCCCAAGCTGAAGACGAAGTCAGGCGCAAAAAAGCGCTTCAAAATCACCGGAACCGGCAAGGTCGTTTATACGCAAGCCGGTAAGCGCCATGGCATGATCAAACGGACCAACAAGCAGATCCGCAATCATCGCGGCACCAACGTGCTCTTCAAGAGCGATGGTGACAATATCATCAAGTATTTTCTGCCGAACGGCTGATCGCAGCCGACCCAATCCGTTTTTGATCGAGGATAATTTCCATGGCACGTGTTAAACGTGGCGTAACGTCTCACGCCAAGCATAAAAAGGTTTTCGAGGCCGCCAAAGGCTTCTACGGCCGTCGCAAGAACACCATCCGGATCGCCAAGCAGGCGGTCGAAAAGTCGATGCAATATGCGTATCGCGACCGGAAGAACAAGAAGCGCACGTTCCGCGCCTTGTGGATCCAGCGCATCAACGCGGCTGTCCGCGAATTGGGCATGCCCTACAGCCGCTTCATCGACGGCCTGGCTCGCGCCGGTATCGAGATCGACCGAAAGGTCCTCTCCGATCTCGCGATCCACGAACCCGAAGCCTTCAAGGCCATTTTCGAGAAGGCCAAGAGCGCGCTTCCGGTCGCGGCCGCGAACTAAGAAGACATTTGGTCGGGGCGGCCCGAGGCCGGTCCGGCCTTCGGTTCTGACCGATGCACGATAAGCGCGGCCCATTCGAGGCCGCGTTTTGGTTTTTGTCCAGAAACGGCCTTCCGATGTCCAACGTGATCGAACTCGAGGGTCAGGTGCTGGCCGAGGTCGCCGCCGCGTCGAGCGAAGCGGCTCTCGATGCCGTCCGGGTCTCGGCTCTTGGCAAGAAGGGTCGCGTTTCGGCGCTGCTGGCGACGCTCGGAAAGATGTCGCCGGACGAGCGGAAAACGCAAGGCGCGGCGATCAATGCCGTGAAGGACCGCGTCACCGAGGCTCTTGCGTCGCGGAAGGCCGTGCTGGCCGAAGCCGCCTTGACGGCGCGCCTGTCGGCTGAGCGGGTCGATGTGACCCTGCCGGTGCGCGATACTGCGGTGAACACCGGCCGCATCCATCCCATCACGCAGGTGACGGATGAGCTGACCGCGATCTTCGCCGACATGGGCTTTTCGGTGGCCGAAGGCCCCGACGTCGAGACCGACTTCTTTAATTTCACCGCGCTGAACTTCCCGCCCGGCCACCCGGCGCGCGAAATGCACGACACGTTCTTCTTCTCGCCCGATGCGAACGGCGACCGGAAGTTGCTGCGGACTCATACCAGCCCGGTGCAGATCCGGACCATGATGGGCGGCAAGCCGCCATTCCGCATCATCTGCCCAGGCCGAACCTACCGTAACGATTCCGATCAGACCCATACGCCGATGTTCCATCAGGTGGAGGGGCTGGTGATCGACAAGACCGCCAACCTCGCCAACCTCAAGTGGATCCTGCAGGAGTTTTGCAAGGCGTTCTTCGAAGTCGATACTGTGAAAATGCGGTTTCGTCCGTCGTTCTTCCCGTTCACCGAGCCCTCGATGGAGGTGGACATCCAATGCTCACGGCAGGCCGGAGAGATTCGCTTCGGCCAGGGTGAAGATTGGCTCGAAATCCTCGGCTGCGGCATGGTCCACCCCAATGTGCTCCGCCATTGCGGCATCGACCCGGACGAGTATCAGGGCTTTGCCTGGGGCATGGGCATCGACCGGATCGCGATGCTGAAATACGGCATGACGGACCTACGCCCGTTCTTCGACGGCGATGTGCGCTGGCTTCGCCATTATGGGTTTCGGCCGCTCGACGTGCCGTCGCTCGCTGGCGGGCTCAGCGGGTGAGGGGAGAGCAGGGCCAGCGTCTGCCCAACCTCATGCCGACCCGCCTCTTCCGTCCCGTCTTGCTGAAGTCAGTCTCATGAAATTCACGTTGTCCTGGCTCAAGGACCATCTCGACACGGCGGCTTCGCTCGAGACGATCGTCGATAAGCTGACGCAGATCGGGCTCGAGGTCGAAGGGGTCGACGATCCAAGCGCGCAGCTCAGCGGCTTCGTCATCGCCCGCGTCATCGAAGCCGTCCAGCATCCGAATGCCGATCGGCTGCGGGTCTGTTCGGTCGATACGGGGTCGGGGACGCCGGTGCAGGTCGTCTGCGGTGCGCCGAACGCGCGCACCGGAATGCTTTCGGTCTTCTCGCCCCCCGGCACCTTCATTCCGGGCAAGGGCATCACGCTCGGCTCGGGTGTGATCCGGGGAGTCGAGTCTAACGGCATGTTGTGTTCGGGCTCCGAACTCGGCCTTTCGGACGATCACGACGGCATCCTCGATCTGGCCGCCGATGCGCCTGTCGGTCAGCCTTATGCCACCTGGGCGAAGCTCGACGATCCGGTCATCGACATCAACCTGACCCCGAACCGCCCCGATGCGGCGAGCATCCACGGCATCGCGCGGGATCTCGCGGCGGCCGGCCTCGGCACGGTGACGACCGCGCCTGTTGCGCCCGTCGAGGGGGCATTTCCGTGCCCCGTCACCGTGTCGCTCGATCTTTTGGACGGCGACGCACATCTCGCGCCGGCCTTTGCGCTGCGCCTCGTCCGCGGCGTCAAGAACGGCCCTTCGCCGGAGTGGATGCAGCGCCGTTTGCGCGCGATCGGGCTTCGGCCGATCAGCGCTCTCGTCGATGTCACCAACTACATCACCTTCGATCGTGGCCGCCCGCTCCACGTCTTCGATGCCAACAAGGTGCAGGGCACCCTGCGGGTGCGTCGCGCCGAAGCGGGCGAGACGATCGTCGGGCTCGATGGCAAGACCCATGCGCTCGACGCCACGATGGTCGTGATCGCTGACGATCGCGGTCCGGAATCGATTGCCGGCATCATGGGCGGCGAGGCTAGCGGCTGCGACGAGCATACCACCGACGTTCTGATCGAAAGCGCCTTGTGGGACGCGGGCAATATCGCGCAGACCGGCCGTAAGCTCGGCATCAACACGGATGCGCGCTACCGCTTCGAACGCGGGGTGGATCCCGCCTTCTGCGTCGCAGGCGCCGAATGGGCCACGACGCTCGTGATGCAGCTCTGCGGCGGCACGCCATCCGATCTCGTCTTGGTCGGCCGCGTGCCTGACCCGAACTTGCGGATCGATTTCCCCTGGTCGGAGGTCAAGCGCCTCACGGGGCTCGATCTGCCGCAAGCCACGATGCGCGACAGCCTCGAACGGCTCGGCTTTTCGGTCGAGCAGACGAGCGAGACGGCCGCGAGCGTGCGGGTCCCGACTTGGCGTCCCGATGTGGCCGGCAAGGCCGATCTCGTCGAAGAGGTGCTTCGTCTGGCGGGGCTCGATCACGTCGTCCCCGTGCCATTGCCTCGGCTGGTTCCAGGCGTGCCGAAGCCCGTGCTGACGCTTCTGCAGCGCCGGACGCGGCTGGCCAAGCGGACGCTCGCCTCGTGCGGGCTGCTCGAGGCCGTGACGTGGTCGTTCGTGTCGAAGCAGCGCGCCACCTTGTTCGGCGGCGGCTCGGCCGCCCTGGCGCTGGCCAACCCGATCGCGGCGGACCTCTCCGACATGCGCCCGAGCCTGCTGCCGGGCTTGATCGCGGCGGCGCAACGAAACGCCGATCGCGGCATCGGGGATGTCGCCCTGTTCGAGGTCGGTCAGATCTTCCTGGGCGATGGTGAGACGGACCAGCGGTTCGCGGCCGCTGCGGTCCGTCGCGGCACCGCGAAGATCGGCGGCGCGGGCCGCCATTGGGCCGCTGCCAACACGCCGGTCGATGTCTACGACGCGAAGGCCGACGCTTTGGCGCTGCTGGCGAGCCTGGCCATCCCGGCGGCCAGCATCCAGGTCGTGCCCGGCGGCCCCGCCTGGCTCCATCCGGGCCGTTCGGGAACGCTGCAACTCGGTCCCAAGACTGTCATTGGATCGTTCGGCGAACTGCATCCCGCCGTTCTGGACGCGATGGGATGCGCGGGACCCGTTGTGGTGTTCGAGATCGTGCTCGACGCCTTGCCGCCGCCGAAAGCCAAACCCACCAAGGCGCGCGGCAAGCTCGATCTGCCCGACCTGATGCCGGTCGAGCGAGATTTCGCGTTCTTGGCCGATGAGGCTGTCGCGGCTTCCGACATCCTGAAGGCCGTGCAGGGCGCCGACCGTGCCTCGATCGTGGATGCCTCCGTGTTCGACGTCTACCGCGGCGCGGGTGTGCCGGAGGGCCGGAAATCGGTGGCGATCGCGGTCACGCTTCAGCCGCGCGACCGCACCATGACAGAGCAGGATCTCGAGGCCATCAGCCTCAAGATCGAAGCGGACGTGCTCAAAAAAACCGGAGCGTCCCTGCGACGCTGATCCAAGCCCGACCGCCTCATCGACGGTCGGCGTCTTTCAGACTCGCGGCACGAACGGCGCCGCATCCGGCGACAGGATGCCCTTGAGCCGCGGATCGTCCGTCATCTCGATCTGCATGCGAAACGGCACGAAACCGTTTCGCATGTAGAAGCGCACGGCGCTTGGATCATCCAAGGTGCAGGTGTGAACCCAAAACCGCCGGATCGGCTTCGCCCACGCGCGATCGATGGCCTCCGACATCAACCAACGCCCGATGCCTTGGCCTGAGAGTGGAGCGGCGATCCCGAAATAGGCGATCTCGCAGGTGTCCGCCTCGCGGAAATCGAGTTCGAGAAGACCCTGATCGACACCCTCGATCTCGACCGCATAGACCGCGACGGCGGGGTCGGCGATGATCTGAGCCAAGCCAACGTCGTCGCGTTCGAGACGATCGTGCCAGAGCCAGTTCTCGCCGACACGCCGGAACAGCCCGCGATACCAATCGGGTTCCGGATCTGCCACGTGCCGCAGGCAAATGCCGGGCGGCGCCGGCAGCACGGTCATGTCCGGCCGTGCCAACATTTCGAGATTGGTGACCACACAGACGATCTTGCCGGCTGGAACGTCGGTGAATCCATCCGATAGGATTGGGCCGCTCATGGCATCAGTTGTCCGCCGTTGACCTCGATGATCTGCCCGGTGATGTAGCCCGACATCGCCTCCGAGGCGAGGAAGAGATAGGTGCCGACGCAATCCTCCGACGTGCCGACAAAGCCCATCGGGATGGTCTTGCGCTGCTGCTCCATCTGCTCGTCCGACGTGTAGCGCTCGTGAAACGGCGTTGCGATGACGCCCGGCGCGACGGCGTTGACGCGGATCTTGTCGCCGACGAATTCCTTGGCGTGACCGCGCGTGATGGTCGAGACGAAGCCCTTCGAGGCCGCGTAGAGGATCGCGCCATTGCCGCCGCCGTTGCGGGCCGCGATCGAGGTCGTATTGATGATGAACCCGCCGCGCTGTTTCAGGAACGGGTGCGCCGCACGGGTCGCGGCCAGCACCGACCGAGCGTTGAGGTTCATCACCTTTTCATAATGCGCATCGGTCATGTCGGCGGTCGGGACGCGGCCGAGCATGCCGCCCGCGTTATTGACAAGCCCATCGAGGCCGCCGAGCGCCTTGGCGGCCTCCTCGACGACGCGTTCGGTCTCGCCTTCTTCCGACACATCGCCGCGAATCAGGACGGCGGTCCCGCCGCTCGTCTCGATCTCCTGCTGCAGCCGTTTGGCGTCGTCGGCGCTGGCATTATAGTGCACGCCGACCTTAGCGCCCTGCTGCGCGAAAGCGCGGGCAACGGCCGCGCCGATGCCGGTCGAGGCGCCGGTGATCAGAACCGCCTTGCCGGCGAGGTCCGGAATGCGAACCATGGCGATCGGATGGGTGTGTGACGCGTCTGCCTGTTGAGCCATTGTTTCCTCTTGTCCGTATGGGCGCCGCGCGGCTTGATCTTGACCGTGGCGTTTGCGCTTGCCGCGTCGGAGCGGTAAACCACAACGCGGTCGATGGGATCAGGATGCCGCGACATGGGCCGGGCCACAACCCCGTCATCCGTCGTGGCCTCGCAAGGCGCGACGCGTCGATCGGGGCGAAGGTCTAGACGACCCGCTTAACGCGAAGGATGCTGATCGGTGAAGCGCGCATAGCCTTCGTGGCCGTATTGATCCTGCTGGTCGGGGTGATCGGCGGGTTGTCGTTCTTCCAGTTCGTTTTCAAGCCGCAGATGATCAAGACCATCATCGGTGGTATGAAACACCCGGCGACCTCGGTCGTCGTGGGACAAGCCACGACTGAAAGCTGGGTAAGGCGCGTTCCCGCGATCGGCAGCTTCAAGCCGTATCAAGGCATCGATCTGGCGGCCCAGGTCGGCGGCATCGTTCAGACGATCCGCTTCGAGTCCGGGCAGGAGGTCGCCAAAGGAACCGTGTTGGTAGACATCGATTCCTCGACCGAACAAGCCGATCTCAAGGCAGGTCTCGCGACCATGCGGAACGCGGATCTCGCGCTGTCGCGTCAGCAGGAACTGATTTCCGGTGGCAATACGAGCCGGGCAACGGTCGATTCTGCCCTGGCGACCCGCGACACGGCTGCCGCCAGTGTCGACCGTTCGAAGGCGATCATCGCTCAGAAGACCCTCGCGGCCCCATTCGCTGGGCGTCTCGGCATCCGCAAGGTCGATGTCGGGCAGTATCTGTCGCCGGGAACCGCGATCGTGACGCTGACGCAGCTGGACCCGATCTACGTCGATTTCCCGATCCCCGAACAGGCCTTGTCGCTCGTTTCGACGGGGCAGACGATCGACGTCGCGGTCGATGGATTTCCATCCGACAATTTTGCGGGTGTGGTGAAGTCCATCGACAGCCGCGTCAGCACCGACTCGCGCAGCGTGATCGTTCGGGCGGAGGTTGCCAACAAGGATAAGCTGTTGCTGCCGGGCATGTTCGCCAACGTGTCGGTTCTGTCCGGCAAGGCGCGCGACGTCGTGACGGTTCCGAAGACCGGCGTCACCTACTCGCTCTATGGCGATAGCGTCTATGTGGTGAAGCCTGCCCCCGTTGCGGCCGACAGCGGTTCGGCTCAGGCCGCGACGCCGCCCGCCGCCACCTCGCCGTCTGCACCCATCGACCCGGCCGCGGACCTGATCGTCGAGCGGCGTTTCGTGCGGACCGCCGAAGCGCGGGGCGACCGGATCGCCATCACGGACGGTCTTCAGGCCGGCGACACGATCGTGACGGAGGGTCAGATCAAGTTGCAGCCGAACGCACATGTGACGATCGAGACGACAGGCGGCCTGACGCCGCGCGATACACTCCCTCGCCAGTAACGTCCCGCAGGAGGGGAGATCCATGGCTTTTACCGACCTCTTCATCCGGCGTCCGGTTCTGGCGAGCGTCGTCAGCCTGATGATCCTGCTGGTCGGCTACGTGGCCTATACCAAGCTCCCGATCCGGCAATATCCCGAACTATCCTCGACCACGATTACGATCACGACGAGCTATCCCGGCGCAAATGCCGATCTGATCAAGGGGTTCATCACGACCCCGATCGAGCAGGCCGTGGCTAGTACGGAGGGGATCGATACGCTGGTCTCGTCGTCCCAGCAGAATACTTCGACCGTGACGCTAAACCTGCGGCTCAACGCCAATCCGGACAGGGCCGTGTCGGACGTGTTGTCCAAGGTCGGGCAGGTCAAGGGTGTGTTGCCCCGCGACGCCAATGATCCGGTGGTGGTGAAGCAAACCGGGCAGGGGTTCGCCCTGCTGTATATTTCGTTCAATTCGCCGGTGCTCGATTCGGCGCAGATCACCGACTACATCACCCGCGTGGTTCAGCCGAAGCTGCAAACCATCGACGGGGTCGCCAACGCGCAGATCCTCGGCGGCCAGACCTTCGCGATGCGGATCTGGCTTGACCCCAATCGCATGGCGGCGCGCGGCGTGACCGCCAACGACGTGCGGGTCGCGCTTGTGGCCAATAACTTCATCTCGGCCGCCGGTCAGATCAAAGGGGACTACACCCAGACCAGCATCAATGCCGAGACCTCGCTCGACAGCGCCAAAGCTTTCTCGCAACTGGTGGCGCTGTCGCGTGGCGATGCCTTGACCCGGATGGGCGATATTTCGAGCATCGAACTCGGGCCGGAGTCGGTCGAATCCTCCTCGGTCTTCGATGGGCTGAAGGCCGTGTTCGTCGGCATCTATGCGACCCCGACCGCCAATCCGCTGACCGTCATCGAGAATGTCAACGCGTCCTTCCGGAGCCTCAAGGCCGAATTGCCGCCGGGCATCAGCGCCGCAATCGCCTATGATTCGACGGAATTCATCCGTGCCTCGATCTCGGAGGTCGCCAAGACCCTGGGCGAAGCCGCCGTCATCGTCATCGTGGTGATTTTCCTGTTTCTCGGAAATCTCCGCTCGACCCTCATTCCCATCGTGACGATCCCGCTCTCGCTCGTGGGCGTGATGATCGTTCTGCTGGCCCTCGGCTATTCGATCAACCTCCTGACCCTGCTGGCGCTGGTGCTCGCGATCGGGCTCGTGGTCGATGACGCGATCGTCGTGGTGGAAAACATCTATCGCCATATCGAGGACGGGATGACGCCGCAGGACGCGGCGCTCAAAGGCGCACGCGAAATCGCCGGCCCGGTCATTTCGATGACCATCACGCTCGCGGCCGTCTATGCGCCGATCGGCTTCGTGGCTGGGTTGACGGGCGCGCTCTTCCGCGAATTTGCCTTCACGCTCGCGGGTGCCGTGGTGGTGTCGGGCGTTGTTGCGCTCACCTTGTCGCCGATGATGTGCTCGCGACTGTTGACCTCGCAGCAGGGGCAGGGCGGCTTTGTCCGATTTCTCGATCGCATGTTCGAGGGCCTGCGTCGGCGGTATGAGCGGCGGCTTCACCGAACCCTGTATTTTCGCGCGCTGACGATGCTGATCTTGTCGGGCGTCTTGGTGCTGACGGGCGTGCTCTATGTCACGACCCCGAAGGAATTGGCGCCGGACGAGGACCAGGGCATCCTCTTCACGCTGGTCAAAACCCCGCAATATGCCAACCTCGACTATCTCGAGAAATCGACGCAGGCGCTCGACGGCGTCTTTAAGACGGTGGCCGAAAAAGCCCATGTGTTCACGATCAACGGGTCGGGTGGCGTGCATGCGGCTTTCTCGGGCCTGCTGATGAAGCCGTGGGAGCAGCGCACCCGCAACCAGAAGCAAGTACTGGCCGAATTACAGCCTAAGTTCGGCGGCATCTCCTCGGCCCAGGTGCTGGCTTTCTCGCCGCCGCCCCTGCCGGGTTCGACCGGTGGGCCACCGCTGCAATTCGTCGTGCGGACGACGGGCGACTATCGGCAACTCGCGGACGTCGTGGAGCAGATCCAGAAAGCCGCTCAGGCCAGTGGTCTTTTCATCTTCACCGATACCGATCTGAAATTCGATACGCCGCAAATCGAGTTCAAGATCAACGCCGACAAGGCCAACCGCATCGGCATCAACATGTCGGATATCGGCGGAACGCTCGCGACGCTGCTGGGCGGAAATTACGTCAATCGCTTCAACCTCTACGGCCGCAGCTACGAGGTCATCCCCCAAGTACCCCGCGAGTTCCGCGACACACCCGATTGGCTGCTCCGCTATCAGGTGCGCTCGCTCGGCGGCGATCTTGTCCCGCTGTCCGCCGTTGGGCGGGTGTCGCAATCGGTGCAACCGAATGCCTTGACGAGCTTCCAACAGCTTAATTCGGCGACCCTGTCGGGCGTGCCGTTCCCGGGCCATACGCTCGGCGAGGGCCTCGATTTCCTCAAAGCGAAGGCGGCCGAGATCTTCCCGGCTGGCTATACCTATGATTTTGGCGGCGATAGCCGCCAGTATGAGCAGGAGGGGTCTGCGCTGGTGGTGACGTTCGGGTTCGCGCTCGTCGTGATCTATCTCGTGCTCGCGGCTCAGTTCGAGAGCTTCCGCGATCCGCTCATCATCCTGATCGCCCTGCCGACATCGTTGTTCGGCGCTCTGTTGCCGTTGAACATTGGCGGCGTGGTGGGCGCCACATCGATCAACATCTACACGCAGATCGGGCTTGTGACGCTGATCGGGCTGATCTCCAAACACGGCATCCTGATGGTCGAATTCGCCAACCGGATGCAGGAGGAGGAAGGCATGTCGCGTCGCGCCGCGATCGAGCATGCGGCTGGCGTGCGACTGCGGCCGATTTTGATGACGACGGCCGCCATGGTTGTGTCGATGATCCCGCTCATCCTCGCGGCCGGAGCGGGCGCGCAGAGCCGGTTCTCGATCGGCGTGGTGATCGCGGCCGGCATGAGCGTCGGCACCTTGTTCACGCTGTTCGTCACGCCTGCGGTCTACACGATCGTGGCCCGCGATCACAATCGTGGCCGAGGCTGGCCCGATCTGATCGTGCCGGCCAGCAGCCCCGACGGGTTGGCGCGCGCGGCGGAGTAACGATCGCATCGAGGCTTGCGCCGCAGTAATAAACCCGTAAGGTCAGGCCATTCGATCGGACCCGGTGCAATTCCGGGTGGCTCTTCCGGCCGCCAATCCGCCGGACCACGCAACAGACCCATCCCGCAGATGTGCTCCTTCATCGCACAGCAGGCGGCTGTCCCTTGCGAGATCAATCCTCATGACCATGACGTCCGTTCGCCAGCAATGGCTGACAAATCCCGTGCGCGAAATGCTGGCCGGGGCTGTCGCCACCGTCGCTCTCATTCCCGAAGTCATCGCTTTTTCGTTCGCGGCCGGGGTCGACCCTCAAGTCGGACTTTTCGCGTCCTTCGTGATCGGTATCGTGATCGCCTTCGCGGGCGGCAGGCCCGCCATGATCTCGGCCGCAGCCGGCTCGGTCGCTCTCGTGGCTGCGCCCCTGGTTCACAGTCACGGCCTGCAATATCTCCTCGCCGCCGGGCTCCTGGCCGGCCTCATGCAGGTCCTGTTCGGTCTGTTGCGGCTTGGCGTGCTGCTTCGGTTCGTGTCGAAATCGGTGCGGACCGGGTTCGTCAACGCCCTGGCGATCCTGATCTTCTCGGCCCAGATGCCGCAGATCATCGGAGGCGGGTGGCTCACCTATGCGGTGTTGGCGGCCGGCCTCGCGCTGATCTATCTCGTGCCGCGCCTCACCACCGCGATCCCCTCACCGCTGATCTGCATCGTGGTGCTGACGGCGGCCGCGATGGCGCTGCATCTGCCCCTGCGAACCATCGCGGATCTGGGTCATCTCCCCGACGGCATGCCGGTTTTCGCCTGGCCTCACGTGCCGCTCAGGCTCGAAACCCTGCAGATCATCGCGTTGCCGGCCCTGGCGATCGGCATGGTGGGTCTGCTGGAATCCCTGATGACCGCCAGCGTGGTGGATGATCTGACCGATACGCCGAGCTCGAAGAACCGTGAATGCACGGGTCTCGGCCTCGCCAATCTGGCTTCCAGCCTGTTCGGCGGCATCGCGGGCTGCGGCATGATCGGCCAGACGGTCAGCAATGTGAAATATGGCGGACGCGGGCGGTTCTCGACGCTCTTCGCAGGGGCGTTCCTGCTCATTCTCATGGTGTTGCTCAAGCCCTGGGTGTCGCAAGTGCCGGTAGCGGCCCTCGTGGCCGTGATGGTGATGGTGTCGATCGACACCTTTGACTGGTCGTCGTTGCGGACGGTCGTCCGTCATCCGAAGATGTCGAGCGCGGTGATGCTCGCGACCGTGGCCGTGACGGTCGCGACGTCCAATCTCGCGCTCGGCGTCACCGTGGGCGTGCTCCTCAGTGGCGTCTTTTTCAGCTTCAAGGTCGCGCGCCTGTTGCGGATCACGCAGGAGCTCGACGATGGCGCGCAGCGGCTCACCTACCGGGTGGTCGGGCAAGTGTTCTTTGCCTCGGCCGATCTCTTCGTCGACGCGTTCGACATCCGGGAAGCAACGGGCCGATCCGTCCTGATCGACCTATCGCACGCGCATTTTTGGGACATCACAGCCGTGGCGGCCCTCGATCGCGTCCGTCAACGCTTTGTCAGCCACGGCATCGCGGTGGAGGTGTTCGGGCTGAACGCGGCAAGCGCGACCCTGGTCGAGCGCATCGACGCCTCAGCGACGGTCGCACCGCAACCCTGATCGCGGCTGCTCCATTGCGGGCGTCGGCCGGCCCTGCTAGGTCGGAGCGACAGTCTCCAACGTTCAGGCCATGACCTCCATCGACGATCCCGTCGCGCGCCGGCGCACCTTTGCCATCATCTCGCACCCGGACGCGGGCAAGACGACGCTGACCGAAAAGCTGTTGCTGTTCGGGGGCGCGATCCAACTCGCGGGCGAGGTGAGGGCCAAGGCCAATCGGCGGCAGACCCGATCCGACTGGATGGATATCGAACGCCAACGCGGCATCTCGGTCGTCACCTCGGTGATGACGTTCGAACATGCCGGGCATGTCTTCAATCTGCTCGACACGCCGGGCCATGAAGACTTCTCCGAAGACACCTATCGAACCCTGTCTGCGGTCGATTCGGCCGTCATGGTGATCGACGCGGCGCGCGGCATCGAATCCCGAACCCGGAAGCTGTTCGAGGTCTGCCGCTTGCGCGACATTCCGATCGTAACCTTCATCAACAAGATGGACCGCGAGACGCGCGATCCGTTCGATCTGCTCGACGAGATCGAGAAGGTTCTGGCGCTCGACACGGCGCCGATCACCTGGCCGATCGGCCGAGGCCGCGCCTTCGCCGGCACTTACGATCTCACCCGTAACGTCATCCGCAAGCTCGATGCCGACGTCACCGCTCCGACGATCCCGGTGTCGGGTCCGCGCGATCCGCAGATCCGGGCCTTGCTGTCGGAGTTCGAGGCGGATGCGGCGATCGATGAGCTCGAGATCGCGCATGAGGCATGCCGCCCATTCGATGCAGCGGCTTATCTCGAGGGGCATCTGACGCCCGTGTTCTTCGGCAGCGCGCTCCGCACCTTCGGGGTCGCGGATCTGATCGCGGCGCTCGGCGATTTCGCGCCGCCGCCCAAAGGGCTGCAGGCCGAAAGCCGCTTCGTCGACGCGCATGAGAAGAAGATGAGCGGCTTTGTTTTCAAGATCCAAGCCAATATGGATCCGAACCATCGCGACCGCATCGCGTTCATGCGGGTGTCGTCCGGTAAACTGACGCGTGGCATGAAAGCCAAGCTGGTGCGGACCGGCAAGCCGATGGCGCTGAATGCTCCGCAATTTTTCTTCGCGCAGGAACGCGCCTTGGCCGAAGAGGCCTATCCGGGCGACGTGGTCGGCATTCCGAACCACGGTACGTTGAGGATCGGCGACACGCTGACCGAGGGTGAGGATCTTGTGTTCCGCGGCGTGCCGAGCTTCGCGCCCGAAATCCTGCGCCGCGTGAAGCTGACCGATGCCATGAAGGCCAAGAAGTTGCGTGAAGCGCTTCAGCAGATGGCCGAGGAAGGCGTCGTGCAGACGTTTGTGCCGCATGACGGCTCTGGCGCGATGGTCGGCGTGGTCGGAGCGCTTCAGCTCGACGTGCTGGCCGAGCGGTTGCAGGCCGAATACGGCCTGCCGGTCTCCTTCGAGCAGAGCCGGTTTGAGATCTGCCGCTGGGTGACGGCCGACGACGATGCGGAACTCGCCCGGTTCATGAACGCCTATCCGTCCTCGACCGCGACCGATCTCGATGGCGCTCCGGTGTTTCTCGCCTCTTCGGCCTTTACGTTGAAATACGAGCAGGACCGCTGGCCCGGCGTGGTATTCTCGGACATCAAGGACTATCAGCGCGCTGCCCATTGAAGCCACGGCTCGAGAAAGCCCGCGCCGCTGCCTGTTCGGTCGATCTCTCGTGACGGCGGCGACATAAAAAAGCCGGCCCTGAGGGCCGGCTCTCTATTGTCGAGACGATGATCGAGATCAGAGCTTCTTGTGGGCCGCGTCCGATACCTTATCGGCTGTGTCCTTCACGGCGTCCTTGGCATCGCCAACGGCCTTCTGAGTGTGGCCCTTGGCTTCCTGTGCCATGCCTTCGGCCTGCATCTTGTCGGACCCGACGACCTTGCCGACGCCCTGCTTGATATTGCCGACGGCTTCGTTGGCGAGGCCCGAGGCCTTGTCTGAAGTGCTGCCCATAATCTGAACTCCCATGTGGTCGTTTTACAGTCAGAAAACAGCGCCGAGCCGCAAAGGTTCCGACCATCGGCTGCACCACGCCGGCACGCCAATGCCGATCAGGACATCCGGCGGGCGCGTGACATCACAAGCGACGCATAGCGAGACCCGCCTCGGGAAATGCGATGAGCATAACGGCCCTGGTTGTAGAGCGCCGCCGTGCGGTGCAAATCACCACCCTGATCGTTGAGAATCGAGGCGAGATAGCGCATGCCGCATTCCGCATTGGAGGCCGGGTTGGTCAAGGCGCCGCTGCAGCCAAGCCCACGCGCAGTTGCCGGCATGATGCCCATGAGGCCGACGGCACCGGCTCGCGAACGCGCTCGTGGGTTGAAGCCGCTCTCGACACTCGCGACCCCGTAGGCGAGGGCTTCGGGCACGCCGTGACGACGCGCCGCCGCGATAACGTAATTGGCCATCGATGCACCACGCGGCGCGATCGAGAGAGGCGCGCGGGATCGGCGCTGCGGAGGCTGCTGCTCGATCGTCCGGTTGCTCAGCAGGTCGGGTTGGTTATCGCTGGCGACCGGCATGGCGTCCCGCACGGCCGAATAGCGATCGCGCGCCGAGGCGTTCGATGCCAGCCCCAGGAGGCAGACAAGCAGGATCGATCCCGCAAGAGCGAGGTGACGCATATACTAACCTTTCAGGAAAAATCAGGCCGCCAAGATCATCATGGGGGAGAGTGATGCTCGCCTTGTTGTTTCTGATGATCTGAAAATCGGGGGCCTCTTCATCATTCAATTCAGCACAAGATCGTGCTGGTCGATGCTGATCGAATTACGATCGGGCGGTCCTTGTTGTTCTAAAATGCTGCGAAATAATGGCAGAGTTATTTTAATACATTATTAGGAATTAAAGTTGCTCGTCTATCGTCATTGTCGCCGACGTTTCTGACTGAAGCAGAAACGCGTGACGCTCGCCGCACTTGCGGTCGGCTGTCCTCTCGATTAGAGCGCGACAAGGATCGTAGGCCCATGGGAGCGTCGCGCGTGTTCCGACGAATGATGTCGTTGCCGATGTATCGCGCGCCAGCGTTGGCCGAACGCGCGTTCTGGGGTGGGTTGCGGCGCCATCTGATCGCGGCCGGCTTCGACGATGTGCCGGAGAGACCGGCCGAGCCGGAGGATCTCGACGCCCATTGGCTCGACCCAGACCTTCTGCTGAGCCAGACCTGCGGATTTCCATTGACCCACGCGCTGGACGGGCGTGTCCAGCTTGTTGGCGCGCCATGCTATGCGGCGGCAGGATGCGACGGCGTTTTCTACCGAAGCCTGGTCGTGGTGCGGCAGAACGAGCCCGCGCGGACCATCGGCGATCTGCGCGGCCGCCGCGTCGCTTATAATTCGATCGACTCGCAATCGGGCTACAACACCCTGCGGGCTCTGGTGGCGCCTGACGCGAGAAACGGCGCATTCTTTGGAGCGACGATGCAGACCGGTGGCCATCGAGGGTCCGTCGAGGCGGTGCAGGGTGGCTCGGCCGACGTCGCCAGTATCGATTGCGTGACCTTTGCGCTCTTGCAGCGCGATGAACCCGATTTGGTCGCAGGGCTACGGGTGCTTTGTATGACCGGGCAAGCTCCCTCGCTTCCGCTGATTACAGCCCTTAGAACGTCGCCCGCGGAAGTCGAGGGATTGCGACGCGCCATCGAGGGCGCGATGACCGATCCCGATCTCGCGGCTGCACGTGCCGACCTGATGCTGGCCGGCTTCGCGCGCGTCGATCCATCAGCATACGAGATTTGCGTAACCATGGAGCGCGACGCAGTGGCGCTCGGATATCCGGTCCTCGCCTAAGCGTCACCCGCGACCAACGGTCGAGGGCGGGTGTGTCTTGGATCGGTGATCAAGCGAGATGAGTGCCCCACGAGACGTTCAATACCGCAACCAAGCGAGCCTAAAACGCTTAGTCGACGACGTCCGCCTCTGGTCGATCATTTCCGGGCGCGAGTTCCTCGTGCCACGTGCCCTTGGCGTCCTGATAGGAAATGCCTTCGCTCTCGCCTGGGATCTCCTGGCGATGCGATGCCGCCGTTGCGGCTTCGAGAGCTTGGTCATGCGACGGGAAGGTTTCGGAGAACACGTCACCCATCTTATAGGCCCAGCCGCCATCGTGCTCGACGATCACATAATGAATTTCGGTCATGGTCCCTTACCCTCTCAACGATGCGACATGATCATCTGACGAAGAGCGATCATACGCATCCCCTGCAGCCTATATGTGCTTCGCGATCCCGAGTGCCATTCCAGGAGACTCGCTCACGCGTGTTTTTCGGCTGGCGATCGTGGTTTGTGCCGACGGACCATCGCGCAACGGAAAAAGGGCCGGGGAGCGAACCCCGACCCTTTAGACTTACGATTCTGGTCAACCAGTCGCGACGCGGTTGGCGTCGGTCATGACCGACCTAGAAACTCAGAGAGCCTGAAGACGATCAGCAGACTTCTTGCCGCTCTTGCGGTCTTCGGCGAGCTCGAAGCTGAGCTTCTGGCCTTCCTTGAGGTCATTGAAGCCCGCGCGCTCGACGGCGCTGATGTGTACGAACACATCCTGGCTGCCGTCGTCCGGCTGGATGAAACCGAAGCCCTTTTGGGCATTGAACCACTTAACTGTACCAGTGCTCATGACAAACCCTTGTCGTACGTACATGCCACACGGCGAGATGCCGCGAAGCATAAATTCAATCGATTGTTTCGAGGGAGTTCGTCAGCATGCGCGTTCGAAGACGCGGAGGGCCAAGTCGTCAGCCTAGTATCGATAAGCCAACCATAAACGAATCCTGAAGATAGGCAAGCGAAGCTTTCCCGGCCACGATCACGATTGTTTGACGGCAGCGTCCCCTGGGCTGACAAGCGGTCATGACGCAGCGCTCTTGCTGGACGACAGAGACGGGATCTCGGCATAGAAAGCGAAGGTGTCGCGTCCGCCGGTTTCGGCGCGACAGAGGGCCTGATCTGCCAGCGTGACGATCTCCAGCGGATCCCTCGTCTCGAGGGGCGCCACGGCAATGCCGATGCTGATGCCGATCTGGACCATACGGCCGGTGATCAAAAAAACGGCGAACGCAAAGCTTTCAGGACGCGGTGCGGCAGCATTTCGGCATCGGTCGCGTGGTGGATGGCGACCTGATGCGAAGATCACCGTCATGATGATGAGAACGGCGACCTATCAGCCAGTGCCCTGTTTTTCGGCACTTGCACCGCCGCAGAGCAGCTTTCCATGCTAGGGCCGTCGAACGTCGCGCGAAGCAGCCTCGTCCGGACCTCGCTTGGTCCGGTCAACGCCTCGCGCCGACCCCGAACTTTCAACGCGGTAACGGTCATGCAGATGGTGAGACCGGCGGGATCGACCGTCGGCATGAGCTTATATGTGGTCGGGCTGTTTTTCTTCGCGGTCAATGACGCGCTCGGAAAATGGCTGGTGGTCGACTACAGCGTCGGACAGATCATGATGTTGCGCGCCGTGGGCGCGAGCATGCTGCTGGTGCCGATGCTGCTGCGCCAGCGTGTCGGGCTTCGCCTCGATGGGCAACTCTGGCTTCACGCCGCGCGGATCGTCTGCTCGATCGCCGATACCTACTCGTTTTATCTGTCGACGCGGGCGCTCCCCCTCGCCGATGTCATGACATTTTATCTCGCGGCACCGCTCATCATCGTGGCGCTTTCGGCCCCACTCCTCGGCGAGCGCGTCGGCATCGGCGGTTGGGCCGCGGTCGTGGTCGGATTCGCGGGTGTCATGGTGGCGCTCCATCCGAGCGGTGACGCCCTCTCGCCATCGGCCCTGGTGGCGCTCTTCGGCGCGACGATGTTCGCTTTGTCGATCACGATCACCCGCAAGCTTCGCGGCACTCATTGGCTGACGCTGGTGACGCATCAGACCATCGGCACGGGGCTGTTCGGCGCCGCGACTTGCACCATCGTGTGGGTCACCCCGAGTCTCGTCGACACCGGCCTGATGTTCCTGGTCGGGATCGTGTCGTCAGCCTGTTTCATGTGCATCACCAAGGCGCTGGCGCTCGCACCGGCGTCCCTGTTGGCGCCGCTGCAATATACGTCGATCATCTGGGCTGTGCTGATGGGCTGGATGTTCTGGGCCGACGTGCCGACACCCTCGATCCTGATCGGCATCGCGATCATCATCGGCAGCGGGTTGTCTGTGTTCCTGCGAAAGCGGGTCGCGATCGACCGTCGGCCGGTCGCGACGGACGCGTAACGGGGTCAGGCCGCCTTGGGGCCGAGTTGCAGCACCGTCTGGCGCGCGCCCTCGGTGATGGCGGCCCAATCACCGGCCGCCATCGCACGAGACGGGGTTAACCACGACCCACCGACGCAAGCCACATTGGGGCAGGCGAGATAGCTTGCGGCTTTGGCGATGTCGATGCCGCCGGTCGGGCAGAAGACCAGATCGCGCAGAGGGCCGTGCAAAGCCTTCAGCATCGGAACACCCCCCGCAGGTTCGGCCGGGAAGAACTTGAGCCGAGTGAGGCCGCCCTCGGCCGCCAGCATGGCCTCGCCAGCCGTGGCGATGCCCGGCAGCAAGGGGATCGACAACTCTGCCGTTTCGCCCAGAAGGCGCTCGGTCAGGCCGGGTGACACCAGGAAGGAGGCGCCGGCCTGCTCCGATTGACGCGCCTGCTGGCCCGACAGGACCGTGCCGGCGCCGAGCACCGCCTCCGGCACCTCCGCAGCGATCCGGCGAATAGCTTCGAGCCCCGCCGGGGTCCGGAGCGTCACCTCGATGACGCGGACACCGCCGGCAATCAGCGCGCGCGCGAGCGGCACCGCATGAGCGACGTCGTCGATCGTCACGACCGAGATGACGGGGCCATCCGTCATGATGGCGTCGAGTCGCGCCGTAAGCGTGGGGGTCATTCGGAACTCCTAAACAGAAAGGGACGCCGGCTTGCCGGCAAGCGTGTCGAGCACCAGACGTCGCCGTGGAATGGGCGGGACGGCGCCATATCCCATGGTGGCGAGCGCCGCGGCGCAATTGGCGTAGGTCGCGGCGTCCTCGATCGAGGCGCCGCGCGCCGCTTCGGCGAGGAAGCTGCCGCAGAACGTGTCGCCCGCGCCGGTCGCATCGACGGGCCGACACGGGAAGGGCGCCACGAGCTTACGCCCCTCGGGCGTCGCGACGAGGCATCCGGCACTCCCCATCTTCAACACCACGATACGGGGTCCCATGTCGAGGCAGAGGTCCACGATCGCGTCCGGATCGGAGAGCCCGAGCAGGAGATGCGCGTCCTCGATGCCGGGGAATGCGATGTCGGCGTGGCGGAGGGCCTGCTGGATGACGGCGGAGGCCCGTGCGGCAGGCCACAGCTTGGGGCGGTAATTGGTGTCGAATGCGATCTGACGGCCGTGGCGTCGGGCGCTTGCGAAAGCCTCAAACACGGTGTCGGCAGCCCGATCCGAAATACCGAGGCTGATGCCCGACGCGAAGGTGAAGCGGGCCCGTTCGATCGTGGCGTGACCCTGTTGGTCGAGCCGGTAATGGCTCGCGGCCGACCCGCGCCGCAGGTAGGAGAAGCGATGGCCGCTCTCGTCATGCTGGACGAAATAGACGCCGGTTGGGTTGTCCGGGTCGGTCTGAACGGCCTCGGCCTCGACGCCCTCGCGGTGCCACAGATCGAGAAAGCTCGCGCCTGCGATGTCGTCGCCGACAGCCGACAGGAAGGCGACCCGCGCATCCTGACGAGCGGCCGCGATGGCGACATTCGAGGCGTCGCCCCCGTGCGCCTGGATGAACATCTGCGGCTCGGCCGCGGAGCGGGTCTGCTGGTTAAATTCCAGCATCGGTTCGCCGAGACAGACGAGATCCAGTTCAGCACCCACCATGACACTCCCGCGATCGCCTCCGCTCTTCTACGCCAAACGAAGGCCGACTTTCCACCCGAGATCGTGCCGACCCCCATCGTCATGCGTCACGTTGCCGATGATCGCGCAGGTGTCTATCTAGCACGCCATGGTCTTTTCACCCGCCTTCCGCCCCGCCACTAGCCACGCCGCGCTTGGGACGGACTTCTACGACGAGGTGTCGGCGGCGACGTTTCCGGCGCAGCGCATCCGTTTCCGCAATAATCGATGGGCTGCGCGGGTCGGGCTCGAAGGCCTGACCGATGCCGAATGGATCGCGCATTTCGCCCGGTTCGAGCCGCTGCCGGGCAGCTTTCCGCAGCCGCTCGCCCTCCGCTATCACGGTCACCAGTTCGGCAGCTACAATCCGGACCTCGGCGACGGACGCGGCTTTCTGTTCGCGCAACTATATGACACGGACGGTCGGCTGCTCGATCTCGCCACCAAGGGGAGTGGGCGCACGCCCTGGTCGCGCGGCGGCGATGGGAAACTCACGCTGAACGGCGGGATCCGCGAGGTGCTGGCGACCGAAATGCTGGAGGCTCTCGGCGTCAACACGTCGAAGAGCTTCAGCTTGATCGAGACCGGCGAGGCGCTGCAGCGGGGCGACGAGCCATCGCCGACGCGCGCCTCGGTTCTGGTGCGGCTCGGCCATTCGCATCTTCGCATCGGCACGTTCCAACGCCTGTTGGCCCTCAACGAGACGAGCAATATCGAGCGGTTGTTGGATTATACGATCGCGACCTACATGCCGGAGGTGCAGGCCGCGACCGTCGCGGGCAGGGCAGTCGCGTTTTTGCAAGCCGTCTGCGGCAAGGTGGCTCGCATGGGCGCGCAATGGATGGTGGCGGGTTTCGTCCATGCCGTGCTGAATACCGACAACATCAACGTCAATGGCGAGAGCTTCGATTACGGGCCGTGGCGGTTCTTGCCGACCTATGATCCGGGCTTCACGGCTGCCTATTTCGATCATACAAGTCGATACGCTTATGGGGAGCAGCCCGGCGTTCTGTTGTGGAACCTGACGCGGTTGGCCGAATGCCTTCTCCCGCTCGCGCCACAAGCCGACCTCGAACAAGCGCTGGCGGAGTTCGCCCCAGCGTTCCGCCGGGCGTTCGTCGAGCAATCGTTGCGGCGGCTTGGGATTGCGGCGCGCGGCGATGAGCGGGACGACGACCTCGTCCATGCCTTCTGGGGGTTCCTCGCTTCCAGCCAGGCGTCATTCGAGCAAGTCATCTTCGATTGCTACGGCGGCACGGCGAGGCTCGACAAGGCCGTGCACGGACCGGTCGGACACGTCTACGCCACCGACGCTTTCGCACCGGTGCGGTCCGCTTTCGCGGATGCGTCGCCCGCAGAAGGGTTGCGGCTCGACCATGCCTATTTCGCCGGCGCCACGCCCTGCACCATGCTGCATGATGAGGTCGAGACGATCCTCGGTGCCGTCGACAAGGATGACGATTGGTCGATGTTCGAAGCCAAGATCACCGCGATCCGGGCGATGGGCGAGGCTTACGGCAGAGAGGCGCCGACCCATGGCAGCTGATCACGACGATACGGCCGCGATGCCGATCCGGGTCGCCGCTTTCTATCAATTCGTTCCGCTACCCGATTGGCGCGACCTCAGGCCGCCTTTGCTCGCCATTTGTGCGGACCTCGGGATTTACGGGACGGTGCTGTTGGCCCGCGAAGGGATCAACGGAACCGTGGCCGGCTCTCCCGAGGCGATCGCGGCTTTGGTCGATATGCTGCAAGGCGATGGCGTGTTCGGCGGCCGCCTCGATCGTCTCGACCTGAAATATTCGACCGCCGCGACCATGCCGTTCGGCCGCCTGAAGGTCCGTCTCAAGCGCGAAATCGTCACGCTCGGGCATCCAGGCGGCGACCCGACGGCCCGTGTCGGCACCTATGTCGAGGCCGCCGACTGGAACGCGCTTCTGGATCGACCCGATATCCTCGTCCTCGACACGCGCAATGGCTTCGAGGTCGAGATGGGCAGCTTTGTCGGTGCAATCGATCCGAAAATCGGTCGCTTCGGTGAATTCCCCGAGTTCGCGGCGCGCGCGCTCGATCCTCGGACGCACAAATCAATCGCCATGTTCTGCACCGGCGGTATCCGGTGCGAAAAGGCGAGTGCCTATCTCTTGTCGCTCGGCTTCGACGAGGTGTTTCACCTCAAGGGCGGGATCCTGAAATATCTTGAAACGGTACAGCCGGCCAACAGCCGGTGGTCGGGCGATTGTTTCGTCTTCGACGAGCGGGTCGCCCTGGGGCATGGTCTCCAACAAACGCGTCGCGACAAATCCGGATCACCCGCCGATGACTGATAAGACCGCATTGCTGGATCGTGTCGAGACGCTGGAGATGCGGCTCGCTTACCAAGAGCAGGCGATCGAAGACTTGAGCGACACGATCACGATGCTGTGGAGCCGCATCGAAAGCTTGTCGCGACAGGTCGCGGCTCTCGGCGATCGGGTCAAGGCAACCGAAAGTGACGCAGGGGCAGGGCATCCGCAGGTTCCGCCCCCGCATTACTGACCTGCGCTGCTTTGTGCTGCGATGGCCTTGACAAACCAGTATATTGCGGCCGACATCTTGAAGCGGAGTACATCGGCGGTGGGGGCCCGAGATGTTTCAAGTTGTGCAGCGTCGGGTCTCTCCTCTGGCCGCACGGTTGCATTGTGCGGATCTCGCAACGTCTCTCCACGACAAATTGGTTCTGGATCGAGATGATGTCGTCAAGGTCAGCGAAGTCGACTGCTCCGACCCTGGCTCACCCGATCTCGAAACTGTCGTTCTGATCATGCGCGAGGGGCGATCGAGCCTCTTGTTCCGTGTCGAGAAGCGACTGGCCGATGTGACCGAAGACGATCTCGACGGCGTGGCCGATCGGGTATGGGAACTGACCTGACCGCAAGAGCCCGTCTTATCAGACGGGACGGCTTCCCGCGTCGTTCTGCTGTTTCAACTCGAGGCGCGTGCGGGGATCGAGCCGCGTGATCAACCGGGCGCCGCGTCCGTAGGTCAGCCAAGCCCAGGCCCAATTCAGGTAGACCGCGATCCGGTTCCGCGTTCCGATCAAGAAGAACAGGTGGACGGCGCTCCACAGCACCCATGCTACGAAACCCGTGAGCCTGACCTTGCCGAGATCCGCGACCGCTGACGAGCGTCCCACCATCGCCATCGAACCGGCGTCCTTGTAGACGAAGCGCGCTGGAGCGGGACGGCCCGCCACACGCGCCGCGATCACCTCGGCCACATAGGCGCCTTGCTGTTTGGCCACCGGCCCGACGCCTGGAAGCGGCTTGCCGTTCGGCCCCGTCATATCGGTCACATCGCCCACCGCGAAAATGTCGATATGGCCCGGCACGGTGCAGTCGGGAGCGATCTTGACGGCGCCATTCCGGCTCTTGTCCGCCTGCAGCCAGACGGCCGCCGGCGTCGCGGCGGTTCCGGCGCACCAGAGCACGTTGGCGGAGTTGATCCGCGTCCCTCCCGCTACGACGCCGTCATGATCGACGCTTTGCACCGCGGTGTTGGTCAGCACCTCGACATGGAGATCCTCGAGATGTTTGCGCGCATAATCCGACAAATGCTGCGGGAAGCCCGCCAAAAGATGCGGGCCGCCCTCGCAAAGCACGATGCGGGCGGAAGACGAGCGGATATGGCGGAAGTCTCGCGATAAACTGGAATGGGCGAGTTCCGCGATGGCGCCGGCCAGTTCGACGCCTGTCGGCCCGCCGCCGACCACCACGAAGGTGAGAAGCCGTTCGATTTCGGATGGGTCGGTACGACTCTCGGCCCATTCGAAGGCGGCGAGAAGGCTGCCGCGCAGCATCAGCGCATCTTCCAGCGTTTTCAGGACGTACGCATGCTCGGCCCATTCGTCGTGGCCGAACCAGGAATAAACAGAGCCGGTCGCCAGCACCAACATGTCGAAGCCGATCTCGCCCGCTTCGGCAAGCCGCACCACGCGGCGGTTCGTGTCGATGCCGGTGGCTTCGTCCATCAGCACCGTGACCTCGGGTCGATCGGAGAAGATGCTACGAACCGGAACCGCGATGTCGGAGGGCGCAAGCGCCGCGGTGGCGACCTGGTACAGCAAGGGCTGGAACAGATTGTGGTTGGTCTTGTCGATCACCACCACATCGACCGGAACGCCCGCGAGACCTTTCGCGGTGGCAAGTCCGCCAAAGCCTGCACCCACGATGACGACACGGGGCCTTTCGGCGGGTTTGGCCTGGGCGAGCGTCATGGCGGCGTCCCTTGCGGTTATGGCCCTGGCGGCCAAGTTCCTAGCGGGCAGGTTTCTGGCGGTTGCGTCGGCCACCCTGCCACGAGGGCGCGGTCATGTCCGCCAAGATCGCGTTCGGTGCGGATCATGGTCATGCCCGATTGTTCGATGAGGCGGGAGACGTCCGACGCCTGACCAGCGCCGATCTCGAAGACCACGACGCCACCGTCCGCCAGGATCGCCGGCACGGCTGGGCAGATCGTACGATAAGCATCAAGCCCATCCGGGCCACCGTCGAGCGCCAGCCGCGGGTCGTGCTGGCGGACTTCCGGGTCGAGCGTGTCGATGACGGCCGTTTCGATATAGGGCGGGTTCGAGACGATCAGGTCGAACCGGCCCGACAGGCGATCGGTCCAAACGCCTTGTCGGATTTCGGCCCGGTCGCTCATCCCGCAGGCTGCGACATTGGCACGAGCCATCGCGCAGGCGGCGTCCGACACGTCGATCCCTAGTCCCGTCGCGCCCGGTAGTTCGGTCAGCAGCGCCAGGAGGATCGCGCCCGAGCCGGTGCCGAGGTCGAGAATTCGGAGCGGTTCTGTCCGTCGCGACGAAAGCGCCCGTAACGCCGCCGACACGATCGTCTCCGTGTCTGGTCGTGGGTCGAGCACGGCCGCATCGATGGCAAGGTCGAGCCCCCAGAATTCGCGCCGTCCGATGATGCGGAAGACGGGCTCGCGCGCCAAGCGTCGTCCCACGGACACCTCGAGGGACCGGGCGGCGTCAGAGCCGAGGGGGAGGTGACCCGAAAGCCGCAGGGCCGAGCGCGTCAGGCCCAAGGCGTCTTCCACCAGGATGCCGGCATCGGCCGATGGTTCGCCGACCCCAGCATGTTGCAGGAGGCTTTCGACCTCCCGGAGCGCGTCGCGCCGCGTCATCGATGGATCGAAGCGCGGCGCCGCCATGGTTCAGGCGCTGGCGCGTTCGAGCACACGCCGCAAGCGGCCTGCGAAGGCCGCCGCATCGGTCGGCATCTCGCCGTCCATGATGCGCGCTTCGTCATGCAGCAGCCAAGACGCATCCTCGATCAGGCCCTTATCGCTGTCGGCTGCGACACGGGCCGCCAGCGAGGTGACGAGCGGGTGGGTCGGATTAATCTCCAGCACCGGCTTCGACAGGGCGCCGGATTTGCCATGTTGCGCCAGAATGCGCTCCATCCGCCGGTCGGGGCCAAACTCGGGCGCGACGAGGCAGGCTGGGCTTTCGGACAAGCGGTCCGAGGCGCGGACATCCTCCACCGCATCCGCAAGCGTCTGCTTCATGAAGGCCAGCAAGGTCGCGACCTCCGGGCTGACGTCGCTTGCGGTCTTCTCTGTCTCGCCCTCGTTCAGCGGCACCAGCTTGATGTCGGCTGCGCCTTGCGTCACCGACTTGAACGGCTTGCCCTCGTAGCCGGCCGCGGTCGAAACCCAGAACGCATCGACGGCGTCGGGCAGCAGCAGCACTTCGATGCCACGCGCCTTGAAGCCTTCGAGTTGCGGACTGATCCCGAGGCGCTTCAGATCATCGCCAAGCAGGTAGTAGATCGCGGTCTGGTTCGGCCGCAGGTTGGCGACATAATCGACGAGGCTGCGATCGCCATCCGGATGGGTCGACGAGGCGAACCGCGCCAGTTTGTAGATGGCATCGCGTCGCTCCGGATCCTCATAAAGACCTTCCTTCAGCACGGCGCCGAAATTTTCCCAGACGGTCTTGAACGTCGGAGCATCCGTCTCGGCGAGCTTGCTGAGATCCTGCAGCACGCGGTTGGTGACGCCCTTGCGGATCGCCGCGAAGATGGGGCTCTGCTGGATCAACTCCCGGGACATATTCAACGGCAGGTCGGCGGTGTCGACGACGAGCCGCACGAACCGCAGCCAACCCGGAAGAAGGTCCGCATCCGACGTGATGAGTACGCGACGGACGTAGAGCTTGGCCTTCCCCTTGCGGGCTGGATCGAACAGATCGAACGGCTTGGAGCCGGGCACGAAGGCCAGCACGTTATATTCGTAGCGACCTTCGGCGCGCCAATGAATCGTCAGCGCCGGTTCGTCGAAATGACCGCCGAGCCCGCGATAGAACTCGGTATAGTCGTCGGGCGTGATGTCCTGCTTCGACTTGGCCCAGAGCGCCGCGCCGTCGGTCAAGGTGCGGGCGTCCTCGCCCGGCTTGTCGATGACCGAGATCGGAACCGCCACCGCGCCGGAATGTTCGCGGATCAGGCTCTCGATGCGGTAGGGCTCGAGAAATTCGGTGTTGTCGTCGTTGATGTGGAGCGTGACGCGTGTGCCATGCACCGGGGCGGCATCGAGCGGCAATGCCGCGATCTGATAGGAGCCTTTGCCGTCGCTGGTCCAACTCCACGCCTCGTCCGTGCCGGCACGACGTGTCTCGACCTGGACGCTGCTGGCCACCATGAAGGCCGAGTAGAAACCGATCCCGAACTGGCCAATGAGATTCTGGTTGCCCTGGGCCTCGCCGGATTGGCTGATCTTATCGAGAAACGCCTTGGTGCCCGAACTCGCGATTGTTCCGAGTGCCGAGACGAGATCCTCGCGGTTCATGCCGATGCCGTTGTCGGCGACCGTCAGGGTCTTGGCATCCTTGTCGGCCGAGATCGTAATGCCGAACGCGCCGCCATTGCCGATGAGGTCCGGGTTTGCGATCGCCTCGTAGCGAAGTTTTTCGCAAGCGTCGGCCGCGTTGGAGATCAATTCGCGGAGGAAGATGTCCTTCTCGGAATAAACCGAGTGGACCATGAGATCCAACAAACGGGCAACATCGGCCTGGAAAACGTGAGTGTCGGGCGCGGAGCCACCAGATGCCACTTCAGCCTCGTTCATGGTCACGAATCCACCTTTCCGAACGGCACGGGTCGCGTGCCTGATCCACGACGCTTGCGCGCCACCACGCCCGATATCGTCGCGCCGGGTTTTGGATGCAAGCCTATCGGTGCGGGCGGCCACACAAATTCGCGGCCGGCGCGAGATGTGCCGGCTCTTCCTTGAACCGACCGCCGATCGGCCTAATCTCAGGAGAGATCATGTTGGAGGGCCGATGAGCCAGGACGAACAATCGGGATCGCGCGTGCCGGAACGAGAGAGTGGCCCCACATCGGCCGCCATCCACCCTTTTCCACGCCGGGACATGTCTTCGGCCGTCGAACCGCACAAGACAGAGCCGCATAAGGCCCCGGCAGCCGCGCCGCCTGTCGTCTCTTTCGACCGGCTCGAACTGCGGGAAATTCTCAACCTGTATGGTCGTCGTGTCGCGGAAGGCGAATGGAAGGATTATGCGATCTCGTTCACGACCCATAAGGCGACGTTTAGCGTGTACCGCCGTGCCTCCGAAGTCCCGCTCTACAGGATCGAAAAGGACCCAAGCCTCGCTCGCAAACAAGGCGCCTATTCGGTCGTGACCGCGACCGGCTTGATCCTCAAGCGCGGGCAGGACCTCGCGAAGGTCATCAGCGTGATCGACAAGCGCCCCAAGCTGGTGGTGATTTAAAAAAAGCCCCGGATCAACTCCGGAGCTTCCTTTGGTCGATCGATCTTACCGATCGCTTTAGTTGTTCCGGCTGCCCGTCAGATAAAGAAGGCTCTGGAAAATGTTGATGAAGTCGAGATACAGCATCAACGCACCATTGACCGACTTCTTGGTCGCGACATCCACGCCGTCACGCGGATCGTACATTTCCTTGATGGTCTGCGTGTCCCAAGCCGTGAGGCCCGAGAAGATCAAGATCGACAGGATCGAGATGCCATACTGCATCGCCGTGCTGCCGACAAAGATGTTCACAACGCTGGCGATCACGACGCCGAACAAGCCCATGATCAAGAACGAGCCGATGGCCGAGAGGCTCCGCTTCGTGGTGTAGCCGTAGAGGCTCAGCGCACCAAAGGCCGCAGCGGTTTCGAAGAAGGCCAACGACACCGACGTCTTGGTGTAGAAGAGCAGGATCGACGACAGGGACAGACCCATGGCGGCTGAAAACGCCATGAACATCGTGCGGGCGGACGAGGCCGACATCTGGTTGATGCGGAACGAGAAGAAGAACACGAAGGCCAGCGGCGCCAACATCACCACGTAGCGGAGCGGGCTCCCATAGAGGGCGACACCGAAGCTGGTCAGCCCGATGCTCCCCATCCGTGCAACCGCATCGGCCGGAGCCGCGATCGCCAACATGTTGACGCCGAGTGCCACCAAGCCGGTGATGGCGAGACCCAGAACCATGTGGTTGTAGACGCCGAGCATATATGTGCGCAGCCCTTGGTCGATCTCGGCAGCGCCGGCTCGGGCGACGATGCCGCCGAAGCGGGTCGTTGCGTTGCGGTCGAAGTCGGACATTGATCCCTCACATTGGCGCAGACAAAGCGACATGCCTGCCTGACTGGACGGCCGATGCGAAACGCGTTCGACCATCACGTCCTCGAATATGGCGTGATCCAGAGATGCCTACAAGGCTTGCCAAGCCTCTGCCAGATGAACGTTTGTTTAGATTCGAGCGGCGTCTCGGTCGTGTCCACGACGCCTCGACCCGTCATCTACGGAATAAAGCGGGTCAGGAGCGATCCGCGGATTGACGCAGCCAGTCCGACCGCCGAGCGCGCCATCGACCATAGACCGTGAGGCTCCTCTGCCGCGACGTCGACCAGAGGGATCGTATGCAGGTCGAGTTGCGGGAGGCTGGCGACGCGTTTCGCAACAGCGACCTCTGCCGTCGCCGCAGCGCGTTTCGGTTCGTGGCTCGCTGCTCGGACGATTTTCTGGGGGGGCGGGGCCTCCGCCGCTGGAGTGGATGACGAGCTCGCCAACTCCCCATAGGCCGGCTGTCGCGCGATCTCGTCGACCAGACCGCTCGTCCAGGTCGGTGTCAATCCCGGGTTGACGATGCTGAGGATCGGAGGCCGTGGCGAGGCCGCCTCTGCCGTCTCGGCTCCTTCGATCCGGGTTGCGAACTTGCCGGCCGCCGATATGAGCGGAGCCATGATCTGAGATGTGGCAGCTGGCGACATGGGCGGACGCCAAGCGGAGTAGAGCGAGGTCGCGATGACGGTCGCGAGGACCGAGATGGCGATTTGATTGACCCAGCGAAACAGGCTGGAGGCCAAGCGAGCCCTCGTTCCGATCATGCTTACCCCGTCTTTATGACCCCAACCGATGGAGGAACCATGCTGACGGTTGATGGCAGCAACATGGCCCGCGCAAGGCTCGAAGTTCTGCGAATGAACCGGAGGGCTCGCCGAACCTCTTGATACGGATTGACAGGCTCTGTCGGCCCGACCTAATCGGACCATCGAAAGCCAAGCCAAGAGGTGCCGTCGTGGAATTTCCTTTCCCGGTCGTTGTCTGCGACGTCGGTGGCACCAATTGCCGCGTTGCGGTCAAAATGCATCCGGAGGCTCCGACCGAAACCATTGCCATGCTCAAGACTGGCGATTTCGAGGGTTTGGGCGAGGCCGTCGCCTTCGCGAGCACAACAGCCGGGCTGGTGCCGAAATCCGTCATCGCCTGCGGGGCCGGGCCGGTCGAAGGGCGTCAGCTGAAACTGACCAACGCGCCGTGGATCATCGATGGCCCGGCGATCGCGGCACGCCTCGGCTTGGTGCAGGGCCTGCTCTTGAACGATTTCGAGGCCCAGGCTCTGTCGCTTCCGGCTCTGCAACCCGAGTGGGTGCTGCAGATCGGGCCGGCTCTGGTCCAGGAGAAGGGGCCCCGAGCGATCCTCGGTCCGGGGACCGGGCTCGGCATCGGCTGTCTGATCGAGACCGGTGGTCGCTATGTGGCGCTGGCCAGCGAGGCCTGTCACATCGGTTTTGCGCCGGAAACCGAAGAAGAAGCACGGTTCTGGCCCTATCTCGAGCGGGCGCATGGCCGCATCACGACCGAAAGCGTTTTGTCGGGCATCGGCATCGAGCGTGTGCACGGTGCGCGGATGGCCGCGGTTGGGCGGACGATCGCGTCTGAAACGCCGGCCCAGATCACTGCGATGGCGCTGGTCAACCGCATGTCGGATGAGGCCGAGACTCTGGCGGCCTATTGGCGCCTCGTGGCCCGCTTCGCCGGCGACATCGCGATCACCTTCAAGGCGACCGGCGGCGTGACGTTGGCGGGAGGGATTCTGCCCCGGATCACCGATCTGCTGGATCCCGTGAGCTTCCGTCAATCCTTCGAGGCCAAGGCGCCGGTCGAAGCGCTGGCGCAGCGAATTCCGACAAGGCTCGTGACCCATGGCGAATCCGTGCTCGATGGCATGTCCGCCATCGCGACGTTCCCGGAAGGCTATGCGCTGGATTACGATCGGTTGGCCTGGCGCTGAGGGCGCGCTCGGGACAGACCAGGGCAAGTCGATTGCGGGCCCCGTCCCAGTCAGAGTCTGTTATGCCGCGTGCGATGCCGCGAGATCGTCGCTCATGATGATCGCATAGATGCTGGCGGCGTCGCGGGCCGCACGAAGCTTCGTCGTGACATGCGGCTCGCGAAGGACCCGCGCGATCTTGGCGAGAGCCTTGAGATGATCGGCGCCGGCGCTTTCTGGCGCGACCAGAAGGAAAGCGAGATCGACCGGCTCGCCATCCAGCGCATCGAATTCGATCGGGCGCTCTAAACGAGCAAAGACGCCGAAGATTTTGCCACAGGCCGCCAGTTTGCCATGGGGGATCGCCACGCCTTTCCCGACGCCGGTCGACCCGAGCTTCTCCCGCTGGAGAACGGCATCGTAGATATCGCGCGCCGGAAGGCCGGACACGGTGGCGGCCCGCTCGCTCATGTCCTGCAAAGCCGTTTTCTTGGTGTTGGCTCGTAGTGCCGGGATGATCGCGGCGGCGGATATGAGGTCGGTCAAAGCCATGATGGCATACAATCCAGTTTCGTCTTTTGTGGCTCGACAGCGGACATACGGGCCAAGCACGACATGTGGCTCGTATGAGGCTTCGGCCCACGTCGCGCGTGGCTGTAGCACGTCAACGCCGTCGAGGTCTCCACTGATCCATCGGCCTGGACCGCGATGGTCTCCCCGGTCTAAGGCGCAGCCGACAGGCTGGACGGATCGATCCAACCGATATGCCCATCGGCTCTGCGATAGACGATATTGACGTTGTCGTTTCCCGAGTGGCGAAACACCAGCACAGGCGCACCCAACAGATCGAGTTCGGTCACGGCCGCCGCGACCGACAATGTTTTGAAGGGGGCCCGCCCTTCCGCCACGACGATGGGCACGAAACCCTGCGGCTCCTCCTCGTCTGCATCCGGCGCTTCGATCATGTAATCGGCGATCATCGGCTCGCGGGGCATCTCATCGACGACGGAATGACGTCCCTTGAGGCGACGCTTATACCGTCGCAGACGTGTCTCGATGCGATGATTGGCCTGGTCGAAGCTCGCGTAAGGCTCCTGCGCGCGGCCCTCGGCATGGAGCGTCATGCCCGAGTCGAGGTGCAGGATCATCTCGCACCGATAGCCTGAGCCTTCCGGCTCGACCGTCACATGTCCGTTGATGGCGCTTTCGACGTAGCGATCGAAAACGGCTGCCACTTTCGAGCGCGCATGCTCCTGAAGTGCTTCGCCGATCTGAAGGTTCTTGCCCGAAACGCGGAGAGACATGAGTCGCCCTGACTGTTCGTTGAAGTCACATCGATCACTCAAGGCGTAAAAGCCTTGCCAATCGAAGTCAATCAACCGCTCTTTGGGTGCTGCGCGGCTCATCACAAACGGGTTTGCGTTCCTGTAGGAGCGATTCTATATTGGGTCATTCCCATTCATGGATACACGTTAGAGGCTGTGCCTCGGCTTGGCCGGGGCGCCTGTTCGCTCGGCTCAAGGATATCGGGACCATGCCCTCGCAGGCTGAAAAGGATACCGACTATGAGCAATGCACCCTTGATGCCGAAGGCCACCGCGGTCTGGCTGGTGGAAAATACCTCGCTGACCTTCGAGCAGATCGCCGATTTTTGTAAGCTGCACCCGCTGGAAGTGAAGGGCATCGCCGATGGTGAGGTCGCGACCGGCATCAAGGGTCATGACCCCATCACGTCGGGCCAACTGACCCGCGAGGAAATCGCTCTGGCCGAAGGCACCAAGAGCCATCACCTGCAGCTCGCCGTCTCGAAGGTGCGTCTGCCGCCCGCCAAGAAGACCCGCGGCGCGCGCTACACGCCGCTGTCGCGTCGGCAGGATCGGCCGAACGCAATCCTGTGGCTGGTGCGGAACCATCCCGAGCTGAAAGACGCCCAGATCATGCGTCTCGTCGGCACCACCAAGACGACGCTTCAGGCCATCCGCGAACGGACCCATTGGAACTCGGCCGGTCTTGCGCCGATGGATCCGGTGACGCTGGGCCTCTGCTCGCAGATCGATCTTGACTTCGAGGTCAATCGCGCCGCCAAGGATCGTCCGGCCACGGAGGCCGATCGCGGACAGACCCTTCTGTCGGCCGAATATACGACTCAGAAGCCCGCGTCGACGCAGGCCGAGGTGTTCGGGGCGCCGGCGAAAGCCGAAAAGCGTGACGACGAGCGTGTCGATCTCGCATCCGTGTTTTCGAAGCAGCCGGCTCATCACGACGGCGACGAAGACTAGCGCTCAGCCTTCGGTGGCGCGCCCGATCCGGCGCGCCATCATCAATCCTCCAACCCGGCCTGCAACGCGATGAGGTCGGGCGGCAGCGGGCTCTCGAACGAATGAGTTTCCCCCGTGATCGGGTGATCGAATCCGAGCACGGCGGCGTGAAGGGCCTGGCGACCGAGCGCCGTTACCGCTGCGCGGGCTGCCTCGGGGAGACGCGCCACCTTCGTCTTGAATCCGGTGCCGTAAACCGGATCGCCGATCAGCGGATGGCCGAGTTCGGTCAGATGGACCCGGATCTGATGTGTTCGGCCGGTTTCGAGTTCGCAATGGATCGTGCTGGCAACATCGCCATAGCTTTGATCGAGGCGCCAATGCGTGACGGCGTGACGCCCACGCTCTTCGGACACAACCGCCATCTTCTCGCGGTGATGAGCATGACGGCCGAGCGGCATGTCGATCGTGCCATGCTGCATCTGCGGCTTACCCCAGACAAAGGCCGTGTAGGCGCGTTCGAGAGATCCGGAACGGCCGTGATCGGCAAAGAGGTCGGCCAAGCCGCGATGCGCCGGATCGGTCTTCGCCACCACCATCAGTCCAGTGGTATCTTTATCGAGACGATGCACGATTCCCGGCCGCCGCACGCCGCCGATGCCCGATAGGCTATCACCGCAATGGGCGATGAGCGCGTTCACCAGTGTCCCTGTCTCGTGACCGGAGGCGGGGTGAACCACAAGGCCGGATTGCTTGTCGATCACGAGCAGATGCTCGTCCTCGAACACAATCGTGAGTGGGATGGTTTCGGCTGCGGGCTCGGCCGCAATCGGCGGCGGAATATCCACCGAAACCTGCGCGCCGGTTTCGAGCTTCAGGCTGGATGTGGTGGCGGGCTTCCCGTCGATCAGCACCGCACCGTCGCCGATGAGCGACTGGAGCCGCGTCCGTGACAAGCCTGCATCGCCCGTGAAATGCTCCGCCAGAAAACGATCGAGCCGCTTGGTTCGATCGTCCGGCTGGATGTCGAAAACATGCAGTCCGGTCGGGCTCGTCGTTGTGTCGGGGCGGGGGACCCAGACTGGCGCGGGAGCCGGCACCTCCTCGACCTCGACATAGTCGACGCGCTTGCCGCTTCCGGTCGCCGCCGCGCGCTGTTTCGCCTTGGAATTCATCGTCTCGACTCACCGATTTCGGGCGCCCGATAGTCCGGTGCGCCCGAAGACCGGATGTGTTGCACTGTCGTCCGTCAATGGACGCTGACGGTCTCCAGCTTGTTTTCCCACGCATTGGCGAAGGCCGCGTCCTTTGAATCCGTCAACATGATCGGAATGCCGTCGGCGCCGAGCAGCATGAACAGATCGAGGCCGGGTTGGATCGAAGGCGCCTGCGGAAACAAAAGCGGCACTTCGTCGGACTTGATCGGCTTCACATAGGCGATCGCACCCTGGCCGAGATGGGCGAATTCGTCGGGGGTCAGCGGATTGATGGTCTTGAACTCTTCCATAAGTGCTCCTTTGCGGTCCCGGAGGACCCGCTGGCTGCCGCCACACGATTACGTCGCGGCCGCAACCTCTTCGTCGGTGTTGGCCTGTCGTCCCGCGAGGGGCCATCAGGGCGCTAGCACCGCACCGTTGTTGGAAATTTGGTGGCGTCTGCCGCTTTCGTCAAGATGACCGACGCTGCATGCGGCCATGCGTCAAAGGTCGATCGGCAGCACGCGGTCGGGCGGCTGATGGCCGTCCATAAAGGCGCGAATGTTGACGATCACCTTCGCGCCCATCTCGATCCGGCCTTCCATCGTGGCAGAGCCCATATGCGGCAACAATGTCACCTTGCCGGCCTTCGCGAGCCGGATCAGCTTGGCCGGGACGGCCGGCTCGTGCTCGAACACATCGAGACCCGCCCCGGCGAGCTTGTGGGTCTGCAGCATGCGGATCAGCGCGGCCTCATCGACGATTTCGCCCCGCGCCGCGTTGATCAGCACCGCCGTCGGGCGCATCAGGGCCAGCCGTCGTGCCGACAGAAGGTGATAGGTCGCCGGGGTATGCGGGCAATTGACCGACACGATGTCCATGCGGGCCAACATTTGGTCGAGCGAGGGCCAATAGGTCGCCTTGAGAGTGGTCTCGACCTCGCTTCGGAGCCGCGTGCGGTTATGATAATGGATCGACAGGCCGAAGGCTGCGGCGCGGCGCGCGACCGCCTGTCCGATCCGGCCCATACCGAGAATACCGAGGCTTTTTCCGGTGATCCGCTGACCGAGCATCCAGGTCGGTGACCAGCCGTCCCAGGTCTCGTTCGGAAGGATGGCGGCGCCTTCCACGACACGCCGCGCCACCGACAGGATCAGCGCCATCACGATATCGGCGGTGTCGTCGGTCAGCACACCGGGGGTGTTGCTGACCGTAATACCGTGCGCCTGCGCCGCCACGACATCGATATTGTCCCGTCCGGTGCCGAAATTGGCGATCAACCGCAGGCGCGAGCCTGCCGCTGCGATAAGCGCGGCATCGATCCGGTCGGTAATGGTGGGAACCAGCACATCGGCCTGTGACATGGCATCGGCTAAGGCCTCCCGGCTCATCGGCCGGTCGTCCGGGTTGAGTCCGAGGTCGAATAAGTCGCCCATCCGCCTTTCGACGCTCTCGGGCAGTCTGCGGGTCACGATGACGAGAGGCCGATGGCGCGCCATGAGATGCCTTGGATGGGGGTCGCCGCGTCCGGCGTCTCGTCGAACTAGACCTGTTGACTGATCGGGTTTCAAGCCCGGCCATCCCCATCGTCGGGCGATCGTCTCGGTTGTTTACGCTGCCTTAAGCATAACAAATCAGGTTGCGAAAAGGATCGGGTCGATCGGCCGCCGGCGTGTGTCCAGCGAGATGATCGCCGGATCGATCAAGTGGAACGGAACCGGAATGCGACGGAACGAGCGAGCCACGACGGTGCGGAGACGTGCGGCCGCGGGGGCGAAACGGGTGATCGGAGCTGTTCTGCAGGGCTTGGCCATCCTGGTCCTGCTGGGCTTACAGACGCCGGCGCGTGCCGAACAGCTCGGCACATCGACCGGGCTGGCACTTCCCCGCTATGTCAGCTTGAAATCGGATCGCGTGAACCTGCGCGAGGGGCCCTCGAAGGACCATCGCACCAATTGGGTGTTTCAGCGGGCCGGTCTTCCGGTCGAAATCACGGCCGAATTCGACACCTGGCGAAAGATCCGCGACTCGGAAGGGTCAGAGGGCTGGGTGCTGCATTCGCTTCTTTCCGGACGCCGGACAGCGCTGATTGCACCATGGAAGAAGGATATCGTGCTCCCTCTGCGCCAGAACCCGGCGGAGGATGCGAGGGTCGTTGCCAATCTGCAGCCCGGCGTGCTTGGCAACGTCAAGCGATGCGACGGCCATTGGTGCCGAATTTTTGGTGAAGGGTTCGACGGCTACATGCAGCAGACAAACCTCTGGGGCGTCTACCCGGACGAACACATCGACTAAGGCCGAAGGTTCGGCTCAAAAACCGCGTCCGCTCGCCGCCAGCACGGGCAGCGAGCTCGGATCTTCCGCAGCTTAGGCCGACGCAACCTTCTTGGTGAGGCGGATGATCACGTCGACGCGCGACACTTCCATGCCTTCGGGAGCTTCGGGGAGGGCACCGACCGCAATGTGCGAATCAGGGATATCCACCAGGGCGTTGGTCTCTTCGAACAAAAAGTGATGGTGGTTCGAGATGTTCGTGTCGAAATAAGTCTTTGACCCGTCGACCGCGATTTCGCGCAGCAGACCGACCTCGGTGAACTGATGCAGCGTGTTATACACGGTCGCCAGCGAAATCTGCACGCGCGCGCCCGTCGCCTCCTCGTACAGCTTTTCGGCCGTGATATGTCGATCGCCCTTGGCAAACAGAAGCCAGCCGAGCGCAACGCGCTGACGCGTCGGCCGAAGCCCGGCGTCACGCAATTTCACGCGGAGATCATGGACCGGGCAGCCCTGCATGACCTGAGCGGGAGTCGCGCCGCTGGACATGACCGTCGTTCCGACCCTGTTCAGGAGCGTCCGGCTGGTATTGTTGACTGACATCGATGACTGACCAAAAAGCTGAAAAAACGATTGATTGTTACCATATGGTCTGCGGACCCAAGTCGCAACCCGAGGGAATTCGTTAGGGCTGTTTACCGGCTAACCGAGACATTTATGCGTCCGACCCCGGAAAACGGAACTTGTTTAGGATTTCTATGTTGACAGTCTAACCAAGTCTGCGCCCGACGTCTGTCGTGCGTGAACAGCCATCGATCTCGCACGGGCTCCCATGTCGCTCTCTCAGAACTTTGATCACAGCTCTCACCCCGGTTTCACCCGCAGCATCGACCCGCTGTCGGCACGCCGACAGCTTCGTGTGTCGCTCGGTGTCGTTGCTGTGCTGGCCCTTGCGATCGGTGGATCGGCTCTCGCGATCCGCCCGACCACAGGGTTCGATGTGTCGAGCCAGCGGGCCAGCATGTCGGACGCTGCTGCGGTTGGTCACCACAACGTCAATGCCGCCATGAGGTCTGGTGAGCCGGACCGGAGCTGATCAGTTTCAGACCACGAGGCCTTGGATTGGCCGAACCCCGACCGATCCAGGAAAGACCGTGGTGTCGAGGATCGTTTGGGGAAGACCCAAGTGATCCTGGAGAAGCGCTTTGAAGACGCTGCGAAGGTCGGTCGTCGGCATGACGTCGCGGCTTTGATAAAGACGAGCAGCGGCAAGTCCGGGCCAATCAGCCAAAATACGGCCACCCTTAATCGCTCCGCCGGCTAAAAACGCGACGGTCCCTGTCCCGTGATCGGTTCCGGTCGTGCCGTTGATATGAACGGTGCGGCCAAATTCCGTCGCGACCACGATGGCCGTGTCGCGCCACGATTCGCCTAGCCCATCTCGGAACGCGCCGATTGCGAGATCGAGACCGCCGAGCAGTTGCGCGAGACGTCCGGTGGCGCCGCCCTCGTTGACATGGGTGTCCCATCCATCGAACGCGAGCGCCGCGACGCGCGGGCCATCCTCGGCAGCCAGCAGCCGCGCTGCCCCGATCGCCGCTTGACGCATGCCTTGAGGCGTATCCATCCCGCCGCGCATCGTCTTGTCGGTCATGGCGTTGCCGGCGATCCGGTCGAGCGACAATCCATGCACCAGGCTATCGGCGAGCCGCGGATCACGGGCTTGATACAGCGCCAAAACGCGCGACGCGAGATCCTCGTTGGCGACCGGGATGATTTGAGGCGCCCAGCCGACGATGGGGGCGGGTCCGCGGATCACGAGTGGCGTCGTCGCGCCGACCGCCAACCCATCGACCTTTGAAATGCGGTCGCCTTTCGGCAACACCGCCATGGCGCGGTTCAGCCACCCCGAATCGACGAGGCCAGGGCCGGCCTGACCGCTCTCCAGCACATCCTGCCCATCGAAATGGGATCGATCACGATAGGGTGTCGAGACCGCATGAACGATCGCGGCTTGGCGCTGCGCGAAGAGGCCGGCGAAGATCGGCATGGCCGGGTTGAGCGCGAAGAATCCATCGAGCGGCAACGCCGGATGGTCACCGGTGAGCGACAGGGCGAGTTGCCCGTGCAGCGCCGCGTAATCAGGGTCGGCCACGGGCGCAACGGCGGAGAGACCATCGAGCGCGCCGCGCAGGATGATGACGACGAGGCGCGGGTCGCGCCCTTCTGCCGCCAGAGCAAAGCGGGGCATGTAGGCCCAGGCGAACATGGCGCCGCCGGCTTGGAGGAGCGCGCGGCGCGCTGCATTGGGGGTCTCGCAAAGCTGAACCATCGACCTCACCTCCGCTGAAATTCAGGTGACATGAGCAGCAGCGCCATCGCCTGCTCCCGCGATTCGGCGCGCGACACGGCAAGCCGCGTCTCTGCCGACGCCTCCTGTCCGGCCAGATCGTCCAACATGTCGAGCGGCGCCTTGGCCGACCGCACCCCGTGGGCGATCTGCACCGACAGGTCGAGCCGCAGCTTCATTTCTTCCGGGGAGCCCCAGGCCGCCTCCGTATCGGGATAGCCGTTCGGGTCGGCGACTTCCCATAACGGCATGCCGAGGTTCCGCATGATGGCGAGCGAGGGACCGGCATCTTGCGGAACGGCGCCGCTGAGCCGCGCCGAGGCCATTGCGACATCATAGGGGTTGCGGATCTTCGTCAGCGGCACGCTCCACGCCTCGGGGCTGTCGATCAATGCCACGGCGAGTGCGCGTAAATCCCCGTCGCGATCCCGAAACACCTTGGCGAGGCGGTCGACGATGGCGGGTGGTGGATCGTCGGCAATGAAATGACGGGCCAATTTGGTGGCGATGTGGTGAGCCGTGGCCGGGTGACGGGCCAGGTCGGTCAGAGCCGCTTCGCCCTGGCCGAGCCCGCCTTGCAGATAGGCCTTGCCGATGACCATTTGGTCGCCCGGCTCATGCGCCCGCACGTTGAACACGAACGACCCCGGCTCGCCCTGCCGCCCCTCGCGCCCGGCATAGGTCCAGCCCGTCAAGACGCGAGCCAGAGACGTGACATCGGCCTGAGCGTAACCGCTGCCTACGCCGAGCGTGTGCAACTCCATGATTTCGCGTGCGAGATTTTCGTTGAGACCACGCTTCTGCCGTTGACCGGCGATCGAATCCGGCCCGATCGACTGGTTGTTGTCGAGGAAATACAGCATGGCCGGGTGGTGTTCGACCGCCATCAGCATGTCGAGAAAACTGCCGAGCACGTTGGGCCGAATGGCTTCCCGCTCAAACGAGCCGGCGGTGACCCGGATGATGTCGCCTTTGCGGACCGAGACGCAGAAGTGGTTCGACCAGAAGGCAACGAGGCGCTCCACGAAGCCGATCTCGGCCCGCGTCGCCATGTCGATCCTGGCCAGCGCCTCGGCATTGTAGATCGTCTGCTCAATGCGGGGCCCCGGTTTGGCAGGCGGTCGCAGAGCCGTCATCGCCATCGCGTTTGGGCGAGCCTCCGCCACAGCATCGCTGCCGATTCCCCCGAGGGCCGCGCGCGGAGCGGTGCCGAGCCGCGTCGCATCCTCGGCCTGCTTCTTGTCCAAGCTGCGCTCGGCCTGCGCCACATAGGCGGCCTGGATATTGGGCGTCGTGCTCATCAGGCCGAGGGCCGAGGCATCCGCTTCCGACACCAGGGCCACATCCGCCTTGGCCAGTTCAGCCTTGAGGGCCGCGCGCGGGTCCAGTCGCAGGCCAGCGAGATCGCCCGGGCGTGCGCCCATGCCGAAGCGATTGAAGAGGATTAAGCCGGGTCCCGGTGCGGTGTCGACCATGACGCCCTCCCTTGCAGACAAGACGACCTAGCAACATCAGCCTGTCTGCAGCATGAATATAAGATGGCGGCGGTGGGGCAGAATGATTCGCCCGAGCCGCAAGACAATGTGAAACGGGAGACCACGATGGCTTTTGCGCGCCGAGGCGGCGGTGGCGGGCTCAGCGCCCCCAAGATCGTCACCTTCGTGATTTCGCTGCTGCTCGTCCTCCTGGCGGTGGTGTCGCTCTACACGCATCTGCCCGCCAGCCTCGGTTTCGTGAACCAGCATCGGTTTTGGCTCGTCGTGGCCGGTTATGCGGTTCTGACGCTCGGCGTGCTGCTGCCCGGCGTGTGACGATCGCGGCCGCATCTTCCCGTTCCGGCCTTTCCGGAAGCGGCCGGACATTCCATATTGAGCGTATGCCCAAGCCGCCCAAGCCCGCCCCGACGACCTCAGCGCCGACCAAGTCTCCCGCTAGCTCCCGCCCGACGCGCCCCAAGGCGTCCCGTCCGGACGTGAAGCCGCTCGACGAACATCTCGCGGCGTTGCTCAATCCGGCCTTGAACGAAAAGCGCGGCTCCGGTTTCGCCGAAGCCCCGCAGGCGCGGTTCGAGCCGGCTGGTGGCGCGGTGGCACTCGCCGACGAGCCTCAGCATCCGCGCGGCATCAGCGGCTCAGCCGCCACCGCCGACGTGCTGAAGCAACTGCTGGAGAGCGGCGACCCGCGCCTCGCCAACCGACCCTGGGTGCCGCATCGTCCCGCGCGGCCGGAGAAATCTGAAGGCGGCATCCAGTTCAAGCTGCAATCCGAATATGAGCCGAAGGGCGATCAACCGACCGCGATCCGCGAACTCGTCGAGGGCATCCAAGCCTCCGAGCGCGATCAGGTGCTGCTCGGCGTCACCGGTTCGGGCAAGACGTTCACAATGGCGCAGGTGATCGCCCGCACCAATCGGCCGGCCTTGATTCTCGCGCCGAACAAGACGCTGGCGGCGCAGCTCTACGGTGAGTTCAAGAGTTTTTTTCCCGACAACGCGGTCGAGTATTTCGTCTCATACTATGATTACTACCAGCCCGAGGCCTATGTGCCGCGGTCGGACACGTATATCGAGAAGGAAAGCACCATCAACGAGCAGATCGACCGCATGCGCCACTCGGCGACGCGTGCTTTGCTCGAGCGCGACGATTGCATCATTGTCGCGTCGGTATCGTGCATCTACGGCATCGGCTCGGTCGAGACCTATACGGCCATGACGTTCAGCCTGAAGGTTGGCGACAAGGTCGACCAGCGGCAGGTGATCGCGGATTTTGTGGCGCTGCAATACAAGCGCACCCACATCGATTTCACGCGCGGTACATTCCGGGTGCGCGGCGATACGCTGGAGCTGTTTCCGGCCCATAACGAAGACCGGGGCTGGCGCATCGACTTCTTTGGCGACGAGATCGAGAGCATCGTCGAATTCGATCCGTTGACCGGCAAAAAGACCAACGATCTGTCGGCCGTAAAGGTTTATGCCAATTCGCATTACGTGACGCCGCGCCCGACCCTGCTGCAGAGCATCAAGGCGATCAAGTCCGAGCTGAAGATGCGGCTTGACGAATTGCATGCGACCGGCCGCCTGCTCGAGGCGCAGCGGCTCGAACAACGCACCACTTTCGATATCGAAATGCTTGAGGCGACTGGTTCCTGCCAGGGCATCGAGAACTACTCGCGCTATCTCACCGGTCGCTTGCCGGGCGAGCCGCCGCCGACCCTCTTTGAATATCTGCCCGACAACGCGCTGGTGTTCACCGACGAGAGTCACGTGACGGTGCCCCAAATCGGCGCGATGTATAAAGGCGACTTTCGTCGTAAGGCGACCCTCGCCGAATATGGGTTCCGTCTGCCGTCCTGCCTCGACAACCGGCCGCTCCGCTTCGAGGAGTGGGAGGCGATGCGGCCGCAGACCGTGCATGTTTCGGCGACCCCTGGCACCTGGGAGATGAACCAGACCAGTGGCGTCTTCGTCGAACAGGTGATCCGCCCCACCGGGCTGATCGATCCGCCTGTCGAGGTGCGGCCCGCCCGCGCGCAGGTCGACGATCTGCTCGGCGAGGTTCGGACCGTCAGCCAGGCCGGTTATCGCAGCCTCATCACAGTGTTGACCAAGCGGATGGCCGAGGACCTGACCGAATATCTGCACGAGCATGGCGTGCGCGTGCGCTACATGCACAGCGATATCGATACGATCGAGCGGATCGAGATTATTCGCGACCTGCGGCTCGGGGTGTTCGACGCGTTGGTCGGCATCAACTTGCTGCGCGAAGGCCTGGATATCCCCGAATGCGCGCTCGTGGCGGTGCTGGATGCCGACAAGGAAGGGTTTCTCCGGTCGGAAACCAGCCTCGTCCAAACCATCGGCCGCGCGGCCCGCAACGTCGATGGCCGTGTCGTGCTCTATGCCGACAAGGTCACGGGCTCGATGGAGCGCGCCATGGCGGAGACGACGCGCCGCCGCGCCAAGCAGGTCGAATATAACACCGAGCACGGCATCACGCCCGCCACCATCAAGCGTGGCATTCAGGACATCCTCGGTTCGGTCTACGAGGCCGACCATGTGACGGTCGATACCGGGCTCGCGACCCCGGCGATCGGTCACAACTTCAAAGCCACGGTGGCGGATCTCGAAAAGCGCATGCGCGCGGCAGCCGCCAACCTCGAATTTGAGGAGGCGGCGCGGCTCCGCGACGAGCTCAAGCGCATGCAGGTGGCCGAACTCACCATCGGCAGCGACCCGATGGCGCGCCAGCAAGCCGTCGAGGATAAGGCCGGCGCCTATGCGGGTGAGCGGAAATACGGCCGCGCCGGCAACATGCCCGCCGGCCCGAAAGCGGGCGATGCGCGCTCCGAGACGCGGCCCCACAAGCCGACCAGCAGCGAAATGGGCCCGCATAATATGGGTGGTGGCGAGGCCGCGCCGCTCACCCGCGCCCGCAAGCCGAATCTCGACGAGATGGGGCCGAACATCGAGTCGCGTCCGCTCTCCGGCGAGGGTGTCCGCCGCGAAAAACCCGATCCCGGCGTCACGCAGTGGAAGAAGGGCCGGGGGCGGCGGTGAAGGGGCGGTCAGTCGCGCCCTAGGACAAGCGGCTTGATCGGGACGGTCCGTCCGCCACGAGGCTTCTCGCCAAAAAAGCTCTCGATTCTTCTAAGAGGCTCTTTCCACATCCGTGTTCGTGAAATCGTTCCCGATGAAGAGCAGAGGGCAATTTCGCTCTTTCGCCATCTCATCAGCAAAACAATCGCCGAAGTTCAGCCCGGCTGGATGGATAGCTTTGCCCCACATGGCATAGGCGTCCGCAACCTGACGAGCCGTCTCGTGCGTGACGGCCACAACTTCCATTCCGAGCCGTCGATCAGACGGGCGACTTCGGCTTTGACGTGACGCACTAAGAATGGCTCGAACAACGTCAATGTCATGCCGTTTTCCTTCGTGGTGCAGGCCGTCAATACGATGGGCGACCTTGTCGAGAGATGACGGGCCAAACTCCATGACCTCGATCACCGAAATCCCGGCCCCTGCGACCACGGCCGCACAGGCATCGCCGAACGTGACGTCGCCTGCAACGCCGAAGAATTGAGCCACCCTTGATCGAGGCGGCTCAAACCGCCTCGATCCGAAACTTGTCCCATCCCTTGGCGCGCAGGTCGCAGGCGGGACAATGGCCGCAGCCGAAGCCCCAATCGTGCCAATGGGTGCGATCGCCCGCGTAACAGGTGTGGCTTTCGGTGCGGACGAGATCGACCAACGGCTCACCGCCGAGATCCTGTGCCATCGCCCAGGTGGCGGCCTTGTCGATCCACATCAGCGGTGTGTGGACAACGAACCGGCTCTCCATGCCAAGGTTGAGCGCAAGCTGCATGGCTTTCATCGTGTCGTCGCGGCAATCGGGATAACCGGAATAATCCGTCTCGCAGACGCCGGTCACGAGGTGCTTGTCGCCGCGCCGATAGGCCACGGCTGCCGCAAAGGTCAGAAACATGAGGTTGCGGCCGGGCACGAAGGTGTTGGGCAGGCCGTTTGTCTGCATCGCCATGTCGACGTCGCGCGTCAAAGCGGTGTCGCTCACCTGCCCGAGCACCGCGAGATTGATCATGTGATCCTGGCCGAGTTTCGCGCCCCAGACCGGGAAGCGCAGCCGCAGCGCGTCGAGCACGGGCGCTCGCACGTCGAGTTCGATGCGGTGACGCTGGCCATAATCGAAGCCGATCGTCTCGACATGATCGAACCGGTCCAGCGCCCAGGCCAAGCAGGTGGTCGAATCCTGCCCGCCGGAGAAGAGAACGAGAGCGTGTTCAGCCATGCGATTTACCGGATGCCGAGGAACTTATGGGTCTGCAAGCTTAACCGCCATTGCGGATGGGCCATGCAATAATCGACCGCGCGGGCCGTATTGGCGGCTTGGTCCGGGCCATCCATCGGTTGCAGCAGGAAGTGCCGAAAGTCGAGCGCGGCGAAACGCTCCGGCTCCTGCCCGGTTTGCGGGTAGACGAGCTTCAGCTCGTCTCCCTGAGTGAGCCGCACGGGCGCATCGGCTTTGGGGCTGACGCAGATCCAGTCGATCCCGTCCGGGGCCGCAAGGGTGCCGTTGGTTTCCACCGCGATCTCGAAGTCAGCCGCGTGGAGGGCGGCGATCAACGGCTCGTCCACCTGCAGCAAGGGTTCGCCGCCGGTCAGCACGACGAACCGGCGCTCCCGCCCCGCACCCCAAGCCGTGGCGATGGAGTCAGCGAGGCTCGCGGCACCGGGAAACTTGCCACCGCCCGTTCCGTCGGTGCCGACAAAATCGGTATCGCAGAACGTGCAAACCGCCATTGCGCGGTCGGCCTCGCGGCCGGTCCACAGATTACAGCCGGCAAAGCGACAGAAAACCGCAGCGCGGCCGGCGTTCTGACCTTCGCCTTGAAGCGTGTAGAAAATCTCTTTTACCGAATAGATCATGGTCATCAAGCTGCGATAAGCCGCGCCGGGGCGAAGCGAGGCGCTGTCCTATCCCAGGGTGACGGCGCTGTCACGGCAAGGCAGCCCTGCAGCGGGCGCGCGGGGTTGCGTCGGGCCACGCGCCCCAATATCGTCCGCTTCCCGCCGCGCTGAGGTCAAGCTTGGGCCACACAGCGTAGACGGATCGACGGATCACCCAAGAGCCGACATGTCGGATTGCATCATCTTGCCGGGGCATCAGCCCGTATCGGTCAGCCGAACACGGGATCGTGCATCGCGGAGCATAGCGATCTCTTGAGCACTGTCGTCTTGTCCCATGCGTCGTCTGCGCGCTTTCTGGCGCCTGTCGATCGAACGCCGCCGATTTCCGCGCGCGAGCGCTGGGATCCGCGTCACGATCGACGCTCGGTCAATATCCGCTGGCTGGTGGCCACGAGCCTCATCGCCATCGCATCCGCCTCCCTTCTGCTCGGTGTTCTCCATGCCGCGCTGCGTGGCACGGCCAAAGCCTATGCGCCGACGATCGCGGTTTCGGCCGATGCCCAGCTTGCACCCGGCGAGGGGCTCGGTCGTGGCAACCGCCTCTCGACCGCCGCCGCGCCCGCCCCGACCTCGCGGAACGTGCAGGTCCACGTCGAGCAGGTCCGGTCCTCCGGCTCGGCCGTGGTGCCGTTCACCTATCTCGTGGCGCATCTCGGCAAAAACGCCCCAACCGAAGTTGGAGCGCCGGGCCCAAAGCCCGCACCTCCGATGGCCGCGCTCCCCGAGCCGTCGGCTCCGAGCCTGCCGCCCGAGATCCTGATGGGGGGGCTCGCGCGCACGACACCGGTCGGCGTCTCGGCCTATGCGGCCAAGGCGCGGTTCGATCTCGACACGGGTCCGCGCGGCACGCCGCTGAATGTCACCACGATCGTGGGAACCCGCCACCTGCCGGACGACCCCGATCGCGTGATCTTGGCGCAACGCGGTGACCGGATCGAACCGATGCTCTTGCTGCTCGGCCTGTCGCAGACCGACGCGGCCGATATCGCGACCGCCGTCGCTCCGCCTGGCCTCAGCCGCATGGTATTGGTTGGCGGCGAAACGATCGTGATCCGTCAGAATGCGGCGACCGCGCAGCCGAGCTCCGCGCGGCCCGTGACGATCCGGATCGAGCGCACGGATGGCACTGTGGGCGAGGCGGCCCTGTCGGATGCGGGCCATTACGAGCGTGTCGCCGTGCCGATCCAAGCTGCGCCCGGCATCCGCTCCGTGGCGTTCAAGACGGACCCGCAAGTCGCGGACGACGATGGCACCGACCAGGGATCCGTGCGCGACAGTCTCTATGCGTTATCGAGACACAATATCGCCGACCAGCCTTTGGTCGATGAACTGGTGCGGCTATCGAGCGCCTATACGGATCTGGGAGTTCCGGTCTCGTCGGACGATACGGCCGAATTTCTCTACAGTGTCGACAAGCCCGATCCGGACACCGATCCAGTGCTGGATTTTACCAGCCTGACAATCGATGGCGAGACGCATCGCTTCTATCGGTTCGAGACATCTGATGATGGCAGTGTCGATTATTACGATCGCGACGGCCATTCCGTGACCAAATTTCTGCTGCGAAAGCCGGTCGCCAACGGACGGCTCGGCGATGGCTTCGGCTGGCGCACGCATCCGATCCTGGGGGACCGCCGGTTTCACCAGGGCGTCGATTATGCGGCCCCTTATGGGTCACCCGTCGTTGCTGCCGGGGCAGGGGTCGTCGAGAAGATCGATTACGAGGGCGGCTACGGCAAATATATTCGCGTGCGGCACGATCTCGGCTACGAGACCACCTACTCGCACGTGTCCGGATATCCACGCGGCATCCGGGTCGGCACGCGGGTGCGGCAGGGCGAAACGATCGCCTATATCGGCTCGACCGGCCTCTCGACCGGACCGCATCTGTATTACGAAGTAAAGATCAACGACCACAACGTCGATCCGCTTCGCATCAAACTCTCGGCCGGCCGGATTCTCGAAGGCGAGGCTCTGTCGACCTTCGCGCGACGGCGCGACCGGATCGATGTGCTGATCAAGGCCTCGACGGTTGGGACGGCCAGCAAGAAAAGCTGATCGCGTCGTGCAGGCAACCAGCGCCACAAAACCAGGACATCACGACATGCCGTCGCGCCACCTGCCGTCCATGCCGAGCATGGCAGGCATATCGGCGAGAGGGCGGGGGCGATTGAAGAGGTAGCCCTGAGCCTCGCCGCAACCCTGCCGGCGAACGAGGCTCAATTGCTCGGCGGTTTCGATGCCCTCGGCCGTGATCACCATCCCGAGCGCCAAACCGAGATCGGCAATCGCCTTGACGATGGCGGCACAGTCGTGCCGCTCGCCGAGTTCGCGGATGAAGGACTTGTCGATCTTGATCTTGTCGAACGGGAACGACCGCAAGTAACTCAGGGACGAATAGCCGGTGCCGAAATCGTCGAGCGCGATGCGGATCCCGACATTGTGAAATTCATGCAGCAAGGCGGCCGTGACCTCGTTATCGACCAGCAGCACCGATTCTGTGATTTCGACCTCGAGACGCGTTGGAGGGAGGCCCGAATCCGCGAGCGCCCCCCGAACGACCCGCAACAGATTTCCGGCTTTGAACTGCACCGGCGACAGATTGACCGCGACACCGATCTCCGCAGGCCAGACGGCGGCATCGAGGCAGGCTCGCCGAATGATCCATTCGCCGAGCGGAACGATCAGGCCCGACTCTTCCGCCAGGGGGATGAAATCGATCGGGGAGAGCAAACCGCGTTCGGGATGCTTCCATCGAATCAACGCCTCGAAGCTCTTGATGACGCCGGTCTCGATCTCGATCAGCGGTTGATAGTAAAGCTCGAACGCTTCATTCGCGATGCCGGCTCTGAGATCGATTTCGAATTGTCGGCGCAATTGGACTGGGATGTCCATGGCATGTTCGAACAATCGGAACGTATTGCGACCGCCCGATTTTGCCCGATAGAGCGCAAGATCGGCGTTCTTGATGACGGCTTCGCTTGTCAAGCCGTGTGCTGGACAGAATGCAACGCCAATACACACGCCGATCACGATTTGATGTCCGTCAAGATCATATGCATTGGAGACCGCGTCGATCAGGCGGAGCGCCAACGCCGTCGCCTGCTCGGCTGTGCTCGATCCGAATTGAAGCACGATGAACTCGTCGCCGCCGATGCGGCTGACGAAGTCGATATCCCGCAGACAGTGCTTCAAGCGTGTCGTCACCTCGATCAAAACTCGATCGCCGACCGGATGACCCAGGGTGTCGTTCACGGTTTTGAACGCATCGAGATCGAGGTACAGCACCGCAAGTTTCTCGCCGCGCCTCACGTCTCCCATGGCGTCCTCGAGACGCTCTCGCAAAGCGATCCGGTTCGGTAAACCGGTCAGGCTATCGTGGTTCGCCAGGTAGCGAATGCGAGCCTCCGAGCCGATCGCAGCCGTCACATCCTCATGTGAGGCGACGTAGCCGCCGTGTGGCATCGGGTTATGCGTGATGCAAATCGTGCGCCCATCCTGCAGTTCAACGCGGGTGCTGGCGGCTGCGCCGCGCATTTGCGCCGGCATCGTGACATCGAAATAGATCTGCATATTGCGAGGCGCGCTATTAATCTTCGCGCGGTAGGCGAGAATATCTTGCAGCGCCGTACCGGGACGAAGAAAGTCTTCGGGAAGATTGTAAAGCTTCCGATAGGCCGGATTGCAGAGGATAAGCCGAAGATGATCGTCGAACATGCACAGCCCATGCGGCGAATTGCTAAGGGCTGCGTCGAAACGATCGTTTTGTGCCACGAGAGCACGCTGTGTATCAAGTTCTTCCGAAATATCCCGACAGGTAATAATATACCAACCATTCTGTTCGGTCGGAATACACGACAAAGACAGCGTTTTACCACTTGCGGTGGTTCGGCGATGCTCGGTCGCCGAAGGCGATATGAAGCGGGTCTCCCATCCCGACCTCGCCTCGTCAATCGTAAGGCCTGGATAATGTCCGAGCTCGAATTCTGAGTCGATCAGCGCACGACTTGCTGTTCCGACGCAAAGAACGTCTTGCGGATATCCGACGAGCGTTTGAAAATGCTGGTTGAAAGCAAGAATGTTTCTGTTTTGGTCGAGAAGCAGAAAGCCTTGTCGGGTTTGATCGAAACAGGCTCGGAGGAGCGCGACACCACGCTCGACATCCATCGTTGTCTCAGCGCAATTGGTCACTTGGCGAGGTCCTGATGAGAGTCGCGCATCCTCATCGATGCTGGGGCGCTAAAAGGCTTCAATATCGTCAAAGCATAAATTAAAATGGAACGGTTCACTGAGAACGCGTTTCATGCCATCAGAGTTCAGCACAATCGGCCTAAACCATAGCACGGTTAATGCCGCTGCCGTTCTCGCATGCAGCCAATGCGACAGCTGGACGTTTGATCTTCACGATCAGCGGAAAGAGCGGGCAATGTTTGAACAGGGTCCAGTCCTCGGAGGTGCGGCGCTCAGGTTGAAGAGGACGATCCTCGACAGGCTCACGCTATGTTTGGGGTCGACCAGCGAGACCCGCCGCCGCGATCGGGGGAAGGCAATCCGGATCGATATGCTCCGCACGAGCCCCGATTGGCAGCCATGAACGAGCATGACGACACGAGCGGACCCACATCGTCCATCGCCAGCGACCATCTGACAAAACCGGCTCTGTTGATCGTCAACACAAAAAGCCGAAATGGCGCGGCGGCCTCGGATCGTGTCTTTGACGCGCTGGAAACGGCTGGCATTCCGGTCCGCCGGGAAGCCTGCGAAGAGGCATCTCAAGTGTCGGCCATGATCCGCCTTCTCGCGAGCGAGGTCGACCGCGTGGTGCTTGGCGGGGGCGATGGAACGCTGAACGCGGCGCTGCCCGGCCTTCTCCACACGGGTCTTCCGCTCGGCATCATCCCGCTCGGCACCGCCAACGATCTGGCTCGCACCTTGGGTCTTCCGATCGATCCCGTCGCAGCGGCTCAGGTGATCGCAGCGGGCAACCGCACACGGATCGACATCGGCAAAGCCAATGAGGTTCCGTTCTTCAATGTGGCCAGTATCGGGTTCGGGGTGGATCTGACGCGCGCGCTGACGCGAGATGCCAAAAAGCGATGGGGAACGTTGGGGTACTTGGTGGCGGGCATCCGCGCGCTCCAACGTCTGCGATCCTTCACGATCGAGATCGAACAGGACGGCACCGTCCAGCGTGGCCGCACGATCCATCTCGCGATCGGCAACGGCCGGCACTACGGCGGGGGCATGACGGTGTCCGAAGACGCCGCAATCGACGATGGCCGCCTGAATGTCTACAGCCTCGAGGTCCGCAAGCTCTGGCAATTGATGATGGTGCTGCCCTCGATGCGGCATGGCCGGCAGGGACGATGGAAAGAGGTTCGCACCTTGGCGAGCGCCGATATCACCGTTCGGACCCGCCGCGAACGGTCGGTCAACACCGATGGTGAAATCACCACGAAGACACCGGCGCGGTTTCGGGTGCTGCCGCGCGCCATCGAGGTTTATGTGCCGTGAAGCCGGCCGTTCCGCGACGGTCGTGCGATGCGATCGAGCCTAGACGGCCGGACGGCAGCGGTCGCACAGCCCTTCGAGCTCGACCATCTGGCGCTTGATCGTGAACCCGCTGTCGGTCGCGACCGACCGAAGCACGCCATCAAGCGCGTCGCTGTCGATTTCATCCGTCCGCCCGCAGGTAGAGCAGATCAGCAAAGCCCCATGGTGATGATGCCCGGGGCAATCGCAGCGCGCGAAGGCGTTGCGGCTCTCGATCTTCACAACGAAACCGTTCTCGGTCAGAAAATCGAGCGTGCGATAGACGGTCGGCGGACCAATTTGGCGGCCCTGGACGCGTCCGAGTTCGTCGATAATTTCGTAGGCGGTCAGCGAGGCAGGCGCGCGGGCCAGGATTTCGGTCACCTGACGGCGGAGGGCCGTCAATTGGAGGCCCCGCTTGCCGCAGAGTTCCTCGACGCGGTGCAGCCAGTCGCCGGTCACCTTCGGCTCATGAGAGTTGACGTGGGACGTGGACACATGGCCCTCTTTGTTGCCGAACCGGACCGAGCCGTTGGCTCTCTTGGCTCAGGTCGTCGATCGCATCCTGGCGTTATAGCATGACATGGCGAGCGTGAGTGCCCTCGTCCAGCCACTCGAGCCAAAATGATATCTTGTACGGTGTAATGTAATAACCTAACAGTCTGGGCCCGGCGCCCGTCGATGGCGCGCCGCCCCCAGGAGATCCCTATGCGAGCTTCCCTTTTGGCCGCCGTCGCGATCCTCGCGGCGTCCTGCAGCGTTGCATCAGCGACCAATGCGCCCATCACGATCGTGGCGGCTGAAAATTTCTACGGCAACTTGGCCCAGCGAATCGCTGGCCCTCAAGCGACCGTGACCAGCATCCTGTCTAACCCCGACCAGGACCCGCATCTGTTCGAGTCGGACGCATCGACCGCGCGGGCTTTGACGGACGCCAAGATCGTGATTTCAAACGGCGCGGATTACGATCCCTGGATGGAAAAATTGCTCAGCGCCTCAAAGGCCAAAGACAGGATCGAGATCGTCGCGGCCGATCTCGTCGGGAAGAAGCCCGGCGACAATCCCCATCTGTGGTACGATCCGGCCACCATGATGGCGGTGGCCAACAGGCTTGCCGATGACCTTGGGAAAGTCGATCCAGCCCATAAGGCTGAATTTGACCGGCGGGCCGAAAGCTTTGTGGCCGGACTGAAGCCGCTGAAAGCCAAGATGGCCGAGATCAAGGCCCGCTTTGGTGGTCAACCCGTGACGGCCTCCGAGCCGGTGTTTGGCTACATGGCCGACGCCCTGGCCCTCGATATGAAGAGTAAGGCCTTTCAGCTCGCCGTCATGAACAACACCGAGCCGAGCCCGGCCGATGTCGCAGCCTTCGAGGACGACCTTAAGGGTCACAAGGTCAAAGCCATGCTGTACAACAGCCAAGCCGACGATCAGGCAGTCAAGCGACTTGTCGGGATCGCCAAGGAGGCGCATGTGCCGGTTGTCGGCGTCAGCGAAACCGAGCCGGCTGGCAAGACCTACGAGGCATGGATGCTCGACCAATTGACCGATCTCGAAAAGGCCCTGGCGAGCCCCAAACCTTGACAGCGATCAGCTTCGATCAGGTCAGGCTGTCGCTCGGCAAACGCGTCATTTTGTCGGACGTCAGCTTTGCGATCCGACCGGGCGAATTCATCGGTTTGCTTGGCCCCAACGGGGCGGGCAAGACCACGTTGATCCGCGCGATCCTGGGCTTGGTCGCGCCGTCCCGTGGCACCATCACGGTTATGGGCGCGCCGGCGTCACGCGGCAATCGGGCGGTCGGCTACATGCCGCAACATCGCAAGCTTGCCTCCGGACAAGGCCTCACCGGCTGGGATTTCGTCGCGAGCGCGGTTGGGGGATGGCGGTGGGGCCTGCCGACCCTTAATGCGACGGAGCGCGAGGATGTGGCCTGGGCGCTCGATACGGTCGAGGCGTCGGGCCTTGCCCGCCGCCCGCTCGGAAGCTTGTCGGGGGGGGAGCGTCAGCGTCTTCTCATTTCGCAGGCCTTGCTCGGGCGGCCCAAGCTGCTGCTACTCGACGAACCGCTGATCAGCCTCGATCCTCATCATCAGCAAAGCATCGTCGATCTCGTGATGCGATTGCAACGGCAGTTCGGCATGGCGGTGCTGTTCAGCGCGCATGAATTGAACCCTCTGCTGAACGCGATCGATCGCGTCTTGTATCTCGGCCAGGGGCGGGCGGTGCTCGGCGATGTCGAGACCGTCGTGACCGCGCCGATCTTGTCTTCGCTTTATGGGTCGCCGATCGAAGTGCTTCGTCTCGGCTCGCGCATCTTCGTGATGAGCGGCGGCATCGAGGCCGAGACCGGGGCTCATCAGCACGACCACGACCATGACCATGACCACGACCATGGCGATCGTCACGATCATCACGCGGCTCAATGCGTCGGAGCGGTTCGGCACGATGCTTGACTACGAGTTTATGCGAACCGCCTTCATGGCGTCCGGCGTGGTCGCCATTCTGTCGGGGATCGTCGGCTACTTCCTGGTGCTGCGGGGTCAGACCTTCGCGGGCCATGCCCTGTCGCATGTCGGCTTTACGGGCGCGACCGGCGCGGTGCTGCTCGGTGTGTCGCCGTTGGCGGGCCTCGTCGGCTTCACGCTACTGGCCGGCATTGCGATGGGGGCTTTGGGCGAAAAATTAGCGTCGCGGGATGTGGCGGTCGGGATGATGTTGTCTCTCGCGCTCGGCTTCGGTCTGCTGTTCCTGCATTTCTACACCGCCTTTGCGACCCAGGCGACGGCGCTGCTGTTCGGCAATGTGCTGGGCGTCAGTTCGTCCGCGCTGCTCAGCCTGGTGATCCTGGCGGCCTTGAGTTTAGCGGCGCTGGGCGTAATGGCGCGGCCTCTGCTCTTCTCGAGCCTCCAGCCCGAACTGGCCGAAGCCAAAGGTGTGCCGATGCGCTTGCTGTCGGTTGCGTTTCTGGCGGTGGTGGGCGTTGCGGTCGCCGAGTCGGCTCAGATCGTCGGGGTTCTTCTGGTCTTTACCCTGATGGTGGGTCCAGCCGCCGCCGCTCACAATCTGTCGTCGCGCTTCGGCACCGGCATCGCGCTCGCGGCGGGTCTCGCCTTGATCGAGTCCTGGGGCGGTATCGTTCTGGCCTGGTATACGGATTGGCCGACGAGTTTCTGGATCACGATCATGTCTGGCGTGATTTACCTTGCCAGCGTCATGGCTGGCCCGCTGCGCCAGGTCATGGCGCAGCGCGGCTTCGCGAAGGCGCGTTAACGCGTCGTCTTAACGATTCGTCGGGGGCGAATTGGCCTCGATCGCCGTGAAGGTTTCCATGATACGATAGGTGTGCTCGGCCCCCTTCGGCACCACCCATGATGATCCGGGTGTGAGCACAGCGGAGTCGCCTTCGATGGTGATCTCGGCGATGCCGGCAATCACATAACCCACGGTTTCGTAGTCGCTGCGGATCGGCTCCTTGGTGATGCCGGCGGGTTCCGCGTCCCACATGCGCATCGAGATCGACTGGCCTTTTGCGAGATGGCGCTCCCCCGACTTGCTCTTGCGGGTGTGCTCCGCGTCGATGATCTCAATGTCGTGTGCCATGGTCCCGTCCTTACACGCCGAAAAGAAAGACAACGCGACAGCACGCGCCAGGTTTCTATCGGTCTCGATAGTTGTGACGCAGCGAAGAGAGCGCGCCTAGCCCTAACTTGAGCATGGAATCATGCCGCGGTCTCAGAGGCGTGCCGCGTGCCAGGCGATATGCTCGGCCATGAAGGTCGAGATAAACGCGAAGGAATGGTCGTAGCCTTCGCGCATCTGCAGGGTCAGCGGCACACCGGCGGCCGTACAGGCGTCGTTCAGCAGCCAGGGCTTGAGACCATTGTCGAGATAAGGGTCGGCGTCGCCCTGATCGACCAGAAGCTCACGAAAGCGGTGTCCATCGGCCAGCAGCAAGGTGGCGTCATATGTCCGCCACGCCGCCTCGTCCGGTCCAAGATATTTCTCCAGCGCCGGGCGCGACCAGAACGACGTCGAGGGCTGCACGATCGGCGCGAAGGCTGAACAGCTCTTGTAGCGCTCCGGGTTGCGCAGCGCGATCGTGAGCGCGCCATGACCACCCATCGAATGCCCGAAGATGCCCTGCCGGTCCATGTCGGCGGGGAAATTGGCGGCGATCAGGGCCGGCAACTCCTCCGTCACATAGGAATACATCCGATAATTGGTCGCGTAAGGCGGCTGCGTCGCATTGAGGTAGAACCCGGCCCCACAGCCGAATTGCCAATTGTCCGGCTCGTCCGGAACATCGGTCCCCCGCGGGCTCGTATCGGGCGCCACGACGATGACACCATGCCGGGCCGCCGCCGCCCGATACTCCCCCTTGTCGGTCACGTTGGCCTGCGTGCAGGTCAGACCGGAGAGAAACCACAACACCGGCACCGGCCCATGCGCCGCCTGGGGCGGAACGAAGACCGAGACGGTCATCGGACAGGCGGTCGATGTCGCCGCATGTTTATAGACGCCCTGCTGACCACCATGCGCCTTCGCGATCGAGACCGTGTCCATCAGAACACCACGACCGAGCGGATCGACTTGCCTTCATGCATCAGGTCGAAGGCCGTGTTGATCTCCTCGAGCGGCATCGTATGGGTGATCAGATCGTCGATATTGATCTTCCCCTCCATGTACCAATCGACGATCTTCGGGACGTCCGTTCGGCCCCGCGCGCCGCCGAAGGCCGAGCCGCGCCAGTTGCGGCCAGTAACGAGCTGGAACGGACGGGTCGCGATCTCGGCGCCGGACGGCGCGACGCCGATCACGATGGAGGTGCCCCAACCCCGGTGGCAGGATTCGAGCGCCTGCCGCATGACATTGACGTTGCCGGTGCAATCGAAGGTGAAGTCCGCGCCGCCATCCGTCGCATCGACGAGCGCGGCCACGACCTTGTCGGTCCCCACCTCGTTCGGATTGATGAAATGCGTCATGCCGAATTTCTTGGCGATCTCGACCTTGGCCGGGTTGATGTCGACCCCGATGATCTTGTCGGCCCCGACCATGCGGGCGCCCTGGATAACGTTGAGCCCGATGCCGCCGAGCCCGAACACCACGACATTGGCGCCCGGCCAGACCTTACCGGTGTAGACGACCGCGCCGATGCCGGTCGTGACGCCGCAGCCGATGTAGCAGATCTTGTCGAAGGGAGCGTCCTGGCGGACTTTGGCGACCGCGATATCGGGCAGCACCGTGAAGTTCGAGAAGGTCGAGCAACCCATATAGTGGAACAACGGGGTCGTGCCGCCGCCCGTCGGCTCGCAGGAGAACCGGCTGCTCCCGTCCGGCATCACACCCTTGCCCTGGGTGGAGCGGATCGCGGTGCAAAGGTTCGATCGCTGGCTGAGGCAGGTTTTGCAATTGCGACATTCCGGCGTGTAGAGCGGAATCACGTGGTCGCCGACCTTCACCGACGTCACGCCCGCGCCGATCTCGCGCACGATGCCGGCACCTTCGTGGCCGAGGATCACCGGGAACAGCCCTTCCGAATCGAGACCCGAGAGCGTGTAGGCATCGGTATGGCAGATGCCGGTCGCTTTGTTTTCGATCAGCACCTCGCCGGCCTTCGGTCCTTCGAGGTGGACCGTTTCGATGGTGAGCGGCTGATTGGCGCCCCAGGCGACGGCGGCACGAGTCTGCATGGTCGTAATCTCCGATAGGGGACGAACGAAACGGCCGGGCATGAGCCCGCGAACCATCGAATTACCTGAAATGACCGGTTGGCGTATAGAGGGCGAGCAAACACGATCGGCCGAACGCGAAGGACACTCACTGCATGGCGTGGACATGGGCTTGGGTCGCGATATCGATGCTGCTGCCGGTTGGCGCGCCGGCCTGGGCCGATCAGCCGGATGACTTCATCGTCCAGCAGGTTTGCGTCGATGGGGCCGACCGGGCCGTGACCGGCGATCCGGCTCATTGCGGCAAACGCCGCAAGCTCCGCGTCGGCGAAGCCATCCCGTATCGCCGGGTCGATGCCGGCAATTGGCAGGCGCTTTATTCCTATCCCGTGCGCGGCCTCGATGGCGAATATCGGGCCATGGCCGAGAAGGTGTTCGGCGGCAACGACACGAGCGGCTCGTATGGCGATCTCGGCATCCGCAGCGGCTACGATCTCCTGAATGTCGGGCCGGATTATATTTCGGGCATCCGCACCAGCGATCCGGGCGGCGGCGACCAGATTTTCTGGCGCAACGTCAATTGCGAGCGAACCGACGGCTGGATCATGTTTCCGCCTGGCCTCGAGCGCGGGCAGCGCGGCGAGGCGCGCTCCACCCTGAAGATCACGCCGGGTCCGTCGACCGCGTGTCCGCGCATGAAGTTGCTGTTCATCGCGCCGGATTTCACGAGCTGGGAGCGGCCGCTGGAGCCGATCCACTACACCAGCGGCAAGGTGCTCGACACGATCACGTCCGAACATTTCGCCTATGGCGACCCCGAAAATCCCGCTCACGACAATGACAGTATGGAGAAGTTTTACTTCACTCGCGAATATGGCTTCTCGCGATGGGAGGCGTGGGAAACCCCGGCCGGGTGCCAAAAGCGCGCCGCCAAGGCAGGCAAGCCTGTAGCCGACCTTTGTACCCCATCGCCGCTGACGATGTGCAACGGCGACAATCAGGCCACCTTCTTCGGCAAAGCCTATCTCCGGCTCGATTGCCGGGATTCGACCTATTACGTCGCCACCGCGGACAAGCCGTTCTATCCGCTCGTCAATGATGCGGCGCCGGGCGATGTGTTCAACCGCAATCTTGTGACGAACGGAACGATCGCGGATGGCCGTAAAGGGTGGCGTGCGGAGGGCGGGGGGCAGCGCCTCGATGTCGCTCGCGATCCGCGCACCGGCAATGCGGCCCTCCGGATCGATTGCGTCGATTGCTCCGGGGCTGGCGTCAGGCAGGAGATCGTCGTGCCGCCGGGCCATGCCGCGACGGGGCTGCATTGGGGCGCGTCGGTCGAAAGCCAGGGCGGTGCGCCTATCTTGGCCAAACTCGTGCTGACGCTCCACCCCGACGGCCAGCCGCCGCAGCGGATCGAACATGCCGTCACCGTCACGGGGGCATGGACTAGCCTTAACTTCGACATCCCCTGGCGCGGCGGTCCGGAGGGCGACACGCCGGCCACGATCGAATTGCTGGTCGATGGACATGCCGACCTGATGGTCGACGATCTCTATGTCGCGCTGCTCGATAAACCGTGACGGTCGCGTGTTTCGCTGCGCGCCCTCGCGGCGTTAGGATAGGTGACAAGGCGCGAGGCGAACGGAATGCATGACGTGCGGATCGGGATCGGTGGTTGGGATTTCGCGCCTTGGCGCGGATTATTCTACCCGAAGGGGCTGAAGAAAGCGGAGGAACTCGGCTTCGCATCCGCGCATCTGACCTCGATCGAGGTGAACGGCACCTTCTATCGGACGCAGACACCCGAGACCTTCCGGTCGTGGCGCGACGGCACGCCCGATGGTTTCGTGTTCTCGATCAAGGCCAATCGCGCCGCCGCTATCCGCAAGGACCCGGCCGAGGCCGCCCCCGCGATCGAGCATTTCCTCGGCTCGGGTGTGACGGAACTTGGCGACAAGCTCGGCGCGATCTTGTGGCAGTTGCCGGGTGGCCGAAAATTCGATGCCGACGCGTTGCCGCGCTTTCTCGATCTGCTGCCGGCCGAGCGAGACGGCGTCAAATTTCGCCATGCGCTGGAAGCGCAGCACGAGAGTTTCGGCACCGAAGCGGTCGCTCGGCTACTCTCTGAACGTGGGATTGCCCGCGTGATCCTCGACAAGGAGGGTGTCGCGCCGCGCGAGGATATCACGGCTGATTTCGTCTATCTGCGCCTGCAGGGGACTGTCGACGAGCAGCCCGCCGGCTATGAACCCGAGGCGCTCGACGCTTGGGCCAAGCGACTGAAGACGTTTGCCAAAACGCGAGACGTCTTCGCCTATGTGATTTCGGGTGCCAAGCACCGCGCGCCCGCCGCCGCCATGGGGCTGATCGAGCGCGTTAAGTAGGCGAGCCGCGTCAAGCGGCGGCCAGCAGCCCTTCGACCGGCATCTGGGCCGCGATCGTCTCGGCGACGATCTGCGCGGTGGCAGCCGACAGGGTCCAGCCAAGGTGCCCATGCCCGGTGTTGTAGAACACCCCCGGCCTTCGGCCCGCACCGACGCGGGGCAGCATGTCGGGCAGCATCGGGCGCAGACCGGCCCAAGGAACGACCTTCTCGGTATCGATGGCGGGAAACAACTGGCGCGTCCAATCCACCAGCGGCTTGATCCGGTCGGCGCGGATATCGCGGTTGTAGCCGTTGAACTCGGCGGTTCCGGCAACCCGGAATCGATTGTCGCCGAGGCGACTCGTCACGATCTTGGTGGCATCGTCGAGCAGGCTGACGGTCGGCGCGGCGCGGCGGCTCACCTCGTCATCGAGTTGCACCGTGATCGAATAGCCTTTGACGGGATAAATGTTGACCCGGTCGCCGAGGCTCGCGGCGATCGCCCGGCTGCCGACGCCGGCGCAGATCACGACCCCATCGGCCTGCATGGTTTCGATGACCTTCGGCTCGACGCCGATCGCCGAGGCGGGGCTCCATTGGATCGTGACGCCCGAGGCGTCGGCCGCAACGCGATCGACGTCGGCATCATAGACGATCCGGGCGCCCCGGCGGACGCAGGCTTTGGCCAACCCGGTCGTGAATTTATGGATGTCGCCGGTGGTGTCGCTGGCCGTGTAGAAGCCGCCGAAATAGCGGCCGTGGATCGTCGGCTCGATGCTGCGAATTTCATCGGGCGAGACGGCCCGTCGCTCGAGACCACCCTGGCGCAACAGGCCGTTGACCTTGTCGGCATGGTCGAACCCGGCCTTGTCGCGATAGATGTGCAGGATGCCGCGTGAGACCGCATCGAAGTCGATATGCTCGCGTTTTGCCATGGCGAAGAGGTGGTCGCGCGCCAGGATCGCGAGCCGCGTCGTCTCGATCGTGTTGCGCTCGTAATGCGGGATGGCGGCGATGAATTCGGCCATCCAGGACAGTTTGTGCCAGCTCGGCTTGGGGTTGACGAGCAGGGGCGCCGACCGGGTCATCATCCACTTCATCCCCTTCAGGATGGTGGACCAACCGTTCCAGACTTCGGCATTGCTGGCCGAGAGCTGTCCGCCGTTGGCGAAAGACGTATCCATCGCGGCGTAACGTTGACGGTCGAAGACCGTGACCGCATAGCCGCGTTCGAGCAGCGCATAGGCGGTGGTGATGCCGGTGACCCCGGCTCCGATGACGGCGATGTGGCGCATGAGAGGACAACTTCCGTATACAGGTGGACCAGAAGCCAGCCGTCGAGCGGCCAGCTTTCGCGATCCCCATCTGTCACGGGTACCTGAGAGTTTACCCGCGGCGCTTGTCCGACGTCAGCCGGGCAGAACCATCGAGCTTCCCCTTCGGCGGACGCAGTCAAGCGCCTCTCTCCAGATTGTCCTCGGATGCGGTCCGTTTGCCTGAGAGTTTCCGGGGTGGTTGCTCCGTCGGCGCCGCGTCCTGTTCTGTCGAACTGGACGCGATCTCTCCCGCATCTTTGTTTGATGACGCTGTTAGACTCTCATGGTTCGCCATTTTCCGCAACCTGATAGGTGAGGCATTCGGCATGAATGATAGGCAAGTCGCGCCCGCCGAGGCGGCAACCGGCTCGCGCATGATGCTCCACACCCATGTGGCGGGCGCCTCTTGTGAAGCGGTGGAAATCCGGTTATGCACCAACAGATCGACGCGGCGGACGTATTTCGGAGCTGTATCGACATTGCGCTTTGCGCCCGCGCCCATCGTCTAGCGGTCTAGGACGTCGCCCTCTCACGGCGAAAACAGGGGTTCGATTCCCCTTGGGCGCACCAACAATTTCAAAGCATTAGCTTTTCCGCGTAGGCGCAGTGTCCTGTTTGTGTCTGGCGGATGGGGTTGGACCTTACCGCACGTAGCAGCATTTTCACGACGCAACTGCGCAAAACTCGACCAGCGGATAGCGTCGAGGCTGCAGATATAATGCCTTCTCAGCATCCGAAAATTTACCGAGTGTGACACACCGCGTAGCGGTTTGTACCAAAGTTCAGCTTTCATCTTCCGTGTGCCATTTCGATCACATAGAAGGTTGCGTAAGTTGCCGGTAGGCTGCTCAGCCGCGTGTGTCGGCCGAGAGAAGCTGACATTGACTTGGCTCAGGTGCAGTTGGCCACCGGGCCGGCCGAGTGTAACGGGCAGCGTCGTCGCGTCCGACGGCTCCCATATCTTGGAAGTCGTTCAGCGCAGTTTTTCGGCAGGGCTATGCCCGCCGGGTGGACAAACAGCGCTAGCTCATGAACGATTGTCGTAAACCACGTACCGCAGTCGGAAGGATGAATGTAGATGGAGGACATGCAGGAGGGCCCCCTACCTGAAGGCTCATCGGAATCTCAGTCGAGCCTCAGCGAATCAGACTTAGCGTTCTGGGCGAGGCTGCCCGGGTGGAGTGTTCGGGAGCAAGCAGCTTTGCTTCTTGGGCTGAACCCTGAGAGCGAGATGGAACTCGAAGGATCTCGGGAGTACAAGCGTTATTGCTTGATGATGAACAGGGTGCGAAAAGCAGGACAACTTCGGCCTTTCCCAAGACCAAAGTCAGTCCTACGTTGGGCAAGATCGAACAAACTTCCGGTTCCCGATAATGTAAGAATAGCAGTAATCGGCGGGAAGTCATTGATCAATTGGCGTCGGCGCTACCTAGAACTTAAAGCCAGGACCGAGGCACCAAATGAGGAGCACCTCCCTCCCAAAACCAGGAAGTCCTTGGAGACGATTCTTCTTGCCGTAGCCCGGAGATATTACGGTTACCATCCGACAATGAGGAATTCTGCTGCAAAAATGATCTCGGCCGACGCGACTATAAACGGCCGAGTTTTAGTTGGTGAGGAGACGGTCCGGGATCGTTTGCGAGATGCAAATGAGGCGTTGGGGGACGAGTTCGACGTGTACGACACGAGTAGGATATCCACCTAGCGCAAAGCCAAATCCCGCACAGCGCTGAAGCCGGCGCATATTAAAGGCGCTCCCTCGAACCGGAGCGCCCAGTGCAACCTCAGAATTTTCAGTCAACCGGCCTGATTCGTCTGGCCCAGATCATTGCCCCCGCCGGCCCAATTCCCGTCAGCCGGTCCACCTGGTGGGCCGGCGTTAAAGCCGGTCGGTTCCCTCAACCGCTCAAGCTCGGGCCGCGCACGACGTGCTGGCGCGCTGAGGACATTCGCCGTCTCGCCGAGGAAGGGTGGACGGGGCCGGACGACCAGCGTCAATCGGCGCTGACCAAGGCGGTGCGCTATGCTTAAGCACACAAAGCCCCCGCGCCCTCAGGACCGCAAACAGCGCCAAAATGGCGTTACGCCGAAATGGAAGCTGCCTGAGATCAAGCCGGTTGCGGCGAAGCGCAAGCGCCAAGATGACCAAATCCTCGAGGTCGACTGGCTGGCACAGCAGAACCCTGCCATGGCCATCGAGGAAGCGCAGTCGGCCTTCGCGGCCTTCGAGGCGGCGGAGGCCGGTTATCATGATCGCCTCGCTCGAGTGCTGGTTCGCATCATCGCCATCGCTCGTTACATGGACGCCAACTACGAGGCGTGGCGCGAATTTACGCGCCACCCGCTCCTGCAGGGTTTGCGTCAAAAGCCGAAGGACAAGGCGAAGGTCAAGGCAGTCGCCTATGTCGTCGAGCAGGCCGACAACGAAACCGCGCGGGCCCGCGCCAGCAAGCACGCTCGCGCGCTGTCCGGTCTCATGCTGCGCGGCGTCAAGACGGACGATGCTCTCGCGGTGATCAAGCAGGACGGGATCGAAGCCTTGCTCCGCGAAGCCCGCGAGCTGGCGCCTCGGGCACAACCGAAACGTGCACCGAAGCCGGTCGTCGATGACTTCCACGTCATCGACGACCATCAACCAGTACCGGTCAAACAGCGGCGGGTGACACTCGAAATCGAAATCAGCGAAAAATTGCTGGCGAAGGCACTCCTGTCCAAGGGGGCCAAGGGGCGGATCGTGTTCCGCAGCCTCGGGGCCTGCAATGGCACCGAAGTGCGCCCGGAAGGCTGGACCTTCCTGGTTGCCGAGAAGGTTAGCCGCCTCATCCAGCGGCCGAAATCTTCCTGAGCAAATTCAACACCGCATCGGGGGCTGATTCCCCCGATGACGCATCATTAGAACGGAGCAGCAAGTGAAGATAACCACAAGTTTTGATGACTACATGGAGTATTCGTACCCGATGGAAAGTGCTGAGGTCTTTGCTGAGTTGATCGACGTGATCAAGAACCGCGAGACATCCGAACATTTTGATCTAGTGCCACATAGGAAAGGCCGGCTTCTTTCTCATAAGTTGAGCAGCTTAGCGCTGTACCTAGCATCCGAGAAGGCCTTCGCAGCTTTTACGGCCTTTCTCGACGAGTACGAGTTTGACGATCCTGACGACGACGACCCCGACGAGGAATTTCGGCGGAAGCTGGATGATCCAGATTCCTGACATGGTTGCGAGCGAGAAGAGGGGGCTACAACCCCCTCTATCACACGAGCTCCCGTGTCGGCATTTGGCTGACAGTGCGGGGAAGGATGATCACGTCATCGAAATCGACCGTGCGGCGCTTCAGTGACTTCATAGCATAGCCGGTCACGTACTCGGGCCGGTCAGTGATGGAAACGGCGTGCAGCCGCATCAGGGGGTGGCAGGCGTAGAGAGTCCGGTTGGCATTGACATGGACATCGAAGGGGACCTTGAGACGGGTGAAAGGCGGGACCAGCGCGATGGCATGCATGTGGACTCCATCGTTTAGGCGGACCTCCCAGACGGCCTTTCGGGCATGTTTGGGAACCGGCCGGTCGGGAAACACGAGCCACTTCATGCGGTCGCGCGTGTTGACCTGGGAATTGGGATAGCGAAAGACGCGAGTGACGGCTTTGGCGTATGCTTGCTCGACAGCCTTCTCCATCGAGCCATGCACTTCACCATGAGAGCCGTGAAGTGCGTGAAACATGAAGCTGAGAAGGTAAGCTTCATAGCCTTCCTTCATCTCTTCCTTTGTCCAATCCCCATATGATCCAATTATCTGTTTAATCTGAAGCTGTGTATGCATAAACACCTCCATTCTCTTTGGTTGATGTGATAATTTTGTATACTCTCCTGTAATTAGATATGTTAATCTGTATTCATAGTGGTACTGGTCGTTGTATATAATCTGTATGCAATGACGATGTAATTTGTCTTTGTTGTGTATTGATTGTTAAGCTGATTAAACCACTATTATACACATGACTGATCATATGCAGCTGTTTATTTCTGCATTATGTTAGTGCGAGGCGGAACTAAGTGCTGCTGGCAATCCAGTACAGCCTTTCGAACCGTGATGTTAGCTGGTTGAAATTAGTTTACCGGTTTCGGAAAAGCCGTTGCACCCCGATATTCCTGTGTGCGCCGAGGATAGGAATCTACCTCGGTATGCAGATGCCGATCAGATTGGGCGAGCGAGACCTGGGATGGGCTACTGCGGCTCTTGAGCGGTCGTGGCCGGCTTTACGGTACAGACGGTCGCAGCTCCGGCACATTGAATGCGCGGCGTGCTAAGTTCGTGAGTGACAGGCACGTCTCGAGCCGGCATGTTGGCATCGCATCGAAGCACGAAGGCACTATCATGCCGAAATAAAGGGGTCGCCCGTGACGCTGCCAGGGCATTAAGGTCGACTCGGTGCGCTGAGCGTTGGATTTGACAGAGACCCTCAAATTGCGGCTTCTAAGCTCGTGAAGAAACGAACATCACAAATCGACTGGCAGACCGCAGTGCAAGGCGGCGTATACCCGTGGCGTTCGCCGCGAAACTGACCGAGACGACCAGCGCCTGCGTAGCCTCGTGGTTTCGGGCGCGTGAGCCGTCGCGGCTTGCGCCGGCCATTGTCACTCATTTCGAACCCGTCGCGGGTCAGATGATTACGCCGTTTCTCGCCCTCGTCGAGGCTCGCTTCGTCGCCCGTTTTCGCAAGCACGGGTTGTCGCTCCAGACAATCCGGAAGGTGGCGCTCAAGCTTCGCCAGGAACACCGGCTTGAGCATCCATTTGCCACTGAGCGTCGATTCAGAACGGACGGCAAGCGCGTTATGATGGAGGAGGCGCTCGATGATGGCGAACGCCGGCTTCTCGATATCATGACGGAAGAATGGGCGTTCCCAAGCGTGATCAAGCCGTCGCTGTTCGACAGCGTCGTCTATAGCGATGACTTGGCAGTGCGCATGCGGCCATTTCCTGAGTTCCCAGCCATCATCGTGGATCCGCGGTATGCGCTGGGCCGCCCGGTTGCGGAGCCGGGCTGTATCCCGACCAGCACGCTTGCAGCCGCTTATCTTGCAGAGGGTGACGTGAGCGCTGTAGCCGAATGGTATGGCACCGATGACGCCGCGGTCACGCAAGCCGTGGGGTTCGAACAGCGGCTTGCTGCGTGAAGATCAAGTTCGACGAGAATATCTCTCCTCGAATTGTCGCCGCGATACGAGCCATTGAGTCCGACAAGGGGGTCGAGCTCGGTTCCGTCCTGGAAGACTACGGGCAGGGGCAATCCGACCCCGATTGGATGTTCCGATTCCGTCAGGACGGCGGCGTCGCAATGGTGTCGGGCGACCACAACATTTTGCAGACACCAGTCAATCTTGCCGCCTATACGGCGTCTGGTCTCATTTCGATCTGGCCTCCTTCGGGATATCCAGATCTGAAGCGGTTTGGACAGGCCGCGTTTCTAATCCGCTGGTGGCCGGTGATGAAATTGAAGATCCAGTTTTCCAAGGATGGAGACCGATGGCGCCTTCCATTGTCTTTCACCCCGATGCAGGAAGCCCGTAAGGCAATCAACGACCCCCGCATCGACTCCAAGCGTCACTGATCAAGGCGCCGCTTGGTGAGACGGCTAGCTGTAGCGGCTCGCAATGATGTATGCCCGGAACTGCAATAAAGGGCGGTCTCGGGCTTACATTATGTGAGATGGTTCGATGTGGCAGGCTCACATTGATTGAGATGCAAATCACATTGCGTGCGACGGACGCGAGATGTTCGGCGACCGGCCCGGGATCGCGGAGATGGAGGCCACGCTGGATGACAGGCTGGTCGGCTCGGCATAGTGCCGCCAGGAAAACGGACGGTTTCCTTGCGGATGCCTTGGCAGGCAGGGCAGCTTACAAAAATCATCAGAAAACCCGTTGATCTTAGCATCGCGAGGTGGGCTTGTCGCAAACTCCAGGGTAGGCTGCAGATCGGGCTCAGGCCGGCCGATTTTACGCTTTGTTAACCGCCGAAAATCCGAAGCAGAACCCGAGCAGCCGGTTCTGCTCGATCACGGTCCAGGCCTCCGCAAAGCCGAAGCCCTTGCGCAGCCACAGCATGGCCTCGAACCCCTGAATGGAGCGCCGCGCCGTGTTGAAGCTTTGGAAGCCGCCAATCTTCGGCATGTTCTTCTTCACTCGGAAGTGGTCGCTCTCTATCCCTTGCTGAAGGTGCTTTGTGACGTGGTGGACGGGGTCGCGTGACAGCAACCCCTCCTTCCTGGCCGCCACGAGAGCAGGCGGGTAGATGCCCGCCCCATCCGTGCCGATCCGGTCGGGCGACAGCAGAGGTTGGTCCTGCAGCGCCTTGCGGAAGAACCGCTTGGCGGCGTCAAGATCGCGCCTGGCGGTCAGCAGGAAGTCGACCGCCTCGCCTTGCTTGTCGACGGCCCGATACAGGTAGCGCCACTCGCCCCGGACCTTGACGTAGGTCTCATCGACGCGGAGTGACCCGCAATGCGGCTTGCGGAACGGGCGCAACCGGCGCTCGATCAGCGGCGCGTAGGCCAGCACCCAGCGATTCACCGTGCTGTGGTCGACCTCAAGGCCGCGTTCGAGCAGCATCTCCTCGATGTCGCGATAGCTCAGCGGAAAGCGCAGGTACCAGGAAACTGCCTGGACGATCATACCTGCCTCGAAGTGGCGGCCCTTGAAGTCGTCCTTCGAGCGGCGCTTCAGCTTGGCGGCGATGGCGGATAAGATCATGGCAACCTCCCAACGGGAGGCGTAAATTCGGCCGGCGTGGCTAAGGAACCGTCAACGCAGGAAAATTTGCGACAGGCCCGTGAAAACGCGTGAAGCGACGGGCTCGGGTAACGGGTTTCCTTGAGCGGGAACTGGATCGGCGTAGGAGCCTCCCGCTGCCGCTGGAGGGCGGTCCTGGCGTGTTCTAAAGCCTGATCTGCATCGCAAAGATGCCGTTCAGGCTCTCACCGCTGCCCGAAGACTCGGGACGCCGACGAGGGTGATGGCCCGTCTGATATTGTAGGCCAGGGCCGTGAGGCTGAACTCGGCACGCACGTTCTCCAGCCGGCGCATCAGGAAAGTGAAGCGGCAGGACCCAGCCAAGGGTCCTGCCGTCATGAGGGACGGCTACTTGAGGTAGCCGGCCTTGGTCATGGTCGCCGTCGCGGTCGTTTCGGACTTCTTCAGCGCGTCCTGGACGCTGTCCTGCCCGGCCAGGGCACCCGCGATATTCTGTCCGACCGTCGTGCCGAGCCCCTGGAACTCGGGGATCGCCACGAACTGGATGCCGGTATAGGGGACCGGATCCTTGGTGGGATGGGTCGGATCGGCGGACAGAATCGCGTTCAGCACCGTCGAGGCGAAGGGGGCCGCCTTTTGGTAGTCGGGACTGTCATAGGTCGACTTGCGGGTGCCGGGAGGGGCCGCCACCCAGCCCTCCGACTCGCCGACGAGCTTCACGTAATCCTTGGAAGTCGCCCAGCGCATGAAATCCTTAGCGACGGCCTCCTTCTTAGACGAGGTCGGAATCGCCAGCGCCCAGGCCCACATCCAGCTCGACCCGTTCGGCGTCACCGCCACCGGTGCCTTGGCGAAGGCGATCTTGTCGGCCACTTGGCTCTGCTTAGGATCGTAGATCCGGCCGGCGGCCGAAGTCGCATCGATCCAGATCGCGCATTTGCCGGTCGAGAACAGCGCCTGGTTTTCGTTAAAGCCGTTCGCGGTCGCGCCGGGAGGGCCATCGGCCTTCATAAGGTCGACATAGTAGCTGATCGCCTTCTGCCAAGCTTGGCTGTCGAGTTCCGGCTTCCATGTCATGTTGAACCACTGGCCGCCGAAGCTGTTCACCATCGGTCCGACTAAGGCCATGTTCTCACCCCAGCCCGGCTTGCCGCGCAGGCAGATGCCGTAGACGCCGCCGGCCTTGTCGTTGAGCTTGTCGGCAAAGGTCCTCAATTGCTCGTATGTCGGCTGCTCCGGCATCTTTAGGCCAGCCTTCTCGAAGAGATCCTTGCGATACATCGTGAAGGAACTCTCGGCGTAGAAGGGCGCCGCATAAAGCTTGCCGCCATAGGAGAGGCTGGCCTTCACGGGTGGCAGGAGGTCGTCGTAGTCGTAGTCCTTGAAGTCGTCGACCGCATCGAGCCAGCCCGCCTTTCCCCAGATCGGCGTCTCGTAGGCGCCGATCGTGACGACGTCGTATTGGCCGCCCTTCGTGGCGATGTCGGTGGTCACGCGCTGGCGCAGCACGTTCTCCTCGAGGACCACCCACTGGATTTTGTTGCCGGTTTGCTGCTCCCATTTGGGGGACAGCTTCTGCATGATGATCATGTCGCCGTTGTTGACGGTCGCGATCGTGATGTCCTCGGCATGGGCCGAAGCGCCCGCGCCGAGCGCCGCCGCGAAGCCGGCGACGATAGAGGTGATGCCTTTCATTGCGTCTCTCCTGGTTTGCTTGTGTGGTTTGCCAGCGACCCTGGTCTTGCCCGGCTTTTGATCGAGTCGGGATTGTCGCGGTGCCCCCGCGGCCGTCAGCCGTCATGTCCGGCGACGCGGATCTGGATCTTCACGTCGCTCGGAAGCCCCTCGGCGGCCCGGTCGAAGGCTTCGATCCCCCGTTCGAAGGGGAGCGTCGCGGTCACCAGGGGCTTGAGATCGACCTTGCCTGAGGCGATGAGGGCCAGGGCACGGTCGAAGACGTTCGCATAGCGGAAGACGGTCTCAATGCGGATTTCCTTGGCGACCGCGGCCGGCACGTCGAAGCGCACCGGCTCGACTGGCAAGCCGACGAGAACCGCGGCGCCGCCCGGCCGCAAGCAGCGCACGAGATCGTCGAAGGCTCGGGGGCTGCCGCTGGCCTCGAAGACGATGTCGGCACCCCATTCTTCGGTTTCGTGCGCCACGGCCTCGGCCAGCGTCTCGGTGCGCACGTGCACCGGCGTTATTCCGGGATAGCTCGCCGCGATGACGAGCTTGTCCCGGCTCAGATCCGCGATCAGCACCTTCGAACAACCGCCCGCGAGCGCGGCGAGCGCGATCATGATGCCGATGGGCCCCGCACCGATCACGGCGGCGACATCGCCGGGCACGATCCGGGCGCGCGTCGCCGCCTGCATGCCGATGGCGAAAGGCTCGACCATGGCGCCCTCGGCGAAGGACACGTTGTCGGGCAGCTTGAAAGTGAAGGCCGCCGGGTGGACCGCGAAGGGCGCGAGCACGCCGTGGATCGGCGGTGTCGCCCAGAAACGGACGGTTGGATCGACGTTGTAGAAACCAAGTTTCGAGGCGCGGGAGCTGAGGTCTGGAACGCCCGGCTCCATGCAGACCCGGTCGCCGACCGCAAGGCCGGTCACCTGCGATCCGACCTCTACAATCGTGCCGGCCGCTTCATGGCCGAGCACCATCGGCTCGTTGACGACATAGGCTCCGATGGCGCCATGCGTGTAATAGTGCACGTCACTGCCGCAGACGCCGACCGTATGGATGGCGACCTTGACGTCGCGCGGCCCCACGACGAGTTGCAGATCGATGTCACGAAGGCGGATTTCGCCCTTCCGCTCCAATACAAGTGCCTGCATGATTGGCCTCGACCTCTGTATCTTGGCTGATGGCTGTCGCCACGCCTACGATGATGGCGTGCGAGTGTCTTAGGTGGATCGTCCCCGTCGGAAGGGTCGACGCACGTCGTTAGGGCAATCGTTCGGGAAAGGCCGGCATGGACCGGCGACCCTCGGCAGTCTCCTCCAGCAGGTCCATTTCGATGGGCCTTCTCTTTCATTGTCGTTCGGCCAGCCGTCTTGGCAGCGGCAAGGACAGCGACAGCATCCGATCTCTGCCATGTCGGATCTAGCGCGCGCCATGCTGCCGACCTGTACTTTTTTTCCGCTCGACCCGATCCCCACTCGCGGGCGGCGGCCGCTCGCAAATGCGATCACCGATGCGCGCTGCTCGTCGGCTCCATCAGCCCATGCGGCGGCGTGCAAGGCGGCGGTAGGCGGACGGCGTCATGCCGCGCTGGGCGCGAAACACCCGGTTGAAATTGGAGATGTTGAAATAGCCGACCTGGAAGCAGATGTCGGTGACCGGAATATCCGTGTCCGACAGAAGCTTGCAGGCGCGCCCGATGCGTAGTTTGGTGACGTGGCCGATGAAACTGTTGCCGCTGTTCTTCTTGAAGAAGCGGGAGAACCTGCTCTGCCGCATGCCCGACAAGCCAGCGATCTCGGAGAGCTTGATGTCTTTATGGAAATTCTCCAAGACGTAAATCAGGGCGCGCTGGATCTTGTCCAGCGTCGGTGGATCGAGGTCCGGGGCGAAGCTTTCCGAGGAAAGGATCTCGAATTCGCTCGACGTCGCCAGAACGTGCAGCAGGCGCAGAAACAACGACACGCGTTCGAGCCCCGCGGCTGCGCCCATCTGTTCGAGAAGACCGGCCGCGGCCTCTCGTGTTTCGCCTAGGAAGGACAAGCCCCTAAGCGCCCGCGTCATGAAGGGTTCGAGGCGCGCAAATTCCGGGATCGACGCCGCGGCACGCCGGATGCGCTGCGGGTCGAACTGCAGCACGATATCGCGCTTGTCGATCACCTCGCCGGGCCCGGTCGCAGTCACCCAATCATGCGGCAGCCCCCCGCCGACGACTGTGAGATAACCCGGTTCGAAGTGGCCGATGTAGTCGCCGATCAGGGCCACGCCTTCCGCATTCCGAATCAGGTGGATTTCATATTCCGGGTGAACGTTCCATACGTTCCTGATCCAGGGATAGTCGTCGCACCGCCAAAGAAACGTTTCGCTCTCGTCGGTGATGACCTGCTCGAAGACCGGGACGGACATCAACGATTGGTTCCTTGCGGTTCGTTTCAGTTCAGCGATCGTGCATGATACCGTGTTCGGTGCCGAATGCCCGGCTTCTGAGCGCAGAGCGATGATGGACCTCGGTCACGGCCCGTAGATTATGTAGCAGGTGAAGGTTTGCGGGGTAAGCCGAGGAGCGTCCATTAACTGTACTCGCCCATCCACTTGCTTGTGGCCTCCGTGCCGACGATCATGAGCAATGGCCGCGGCGCAATCATCTCGATGAAGTGAAACCCGTCGACCACCGCTGTGCGATCGATGCTGCTCCAGGTGAACTCTTTTGCCGAGCGGGGATGCTGTTTGCGATCGCAATAATAGGGGCTTGTCGCAAACTCCCGAGTAGGTTGCAGGTTGGGTCTGGACGACCCCGGTTCCTCGATGTTGCGATAGCTCAACGGGTAGCGCAGGTACCACAACACCGCCTGGACGATCAGCCCCGCCTCGAAGTGGCGGCCCTTGAAATCGTCCTTCGACCGGCTCTTCAGCTTGGCGGCGATGGCGGGCAGGATCATGGATGCCTCCGGGCGGGAGGCGGCAAACTCGGTCTACATGGCTAACGAAAGGTTAGCGCCGGAAGTTTGCGACAGGCCCGATGAACTTAAGCCGGTGCACATCATCGTCGTCGTAGTCACGGTAATTGCTCGGCTGCCGGTCCGCTGAGGGAACGAGCCCGATCACCTCGTAGTGCCGGATCATCTTGGCCGATACGCCTGACGTCGCTGCGGCCTGCCCGATCTGCATAGACCCTCTCTCCCGAAATCCCTTGACCTTACCACTATGGGAAGGAGCACAACAAGAATAGCGAAAGGCGATTTCGATGGAGAACCAGAGTACGAATAGTGGCGGCTGTTGCGGTAACAAGGCGAGCCCTGCTGAGCCGGACATGGCGAAGCATGATTGTTGCGGCGGCCACGCGCACGATGCCGGGCCGGCGACGATCGCCGATGTCAGGGACCCTGTCTGCGGCATGACGGTGGACCCTCATACGGCCAAGCATCGCGCCGAGCATGACGGTCATCCGTACTATTTCTGCTCCGCCGGCTGCCGGACGAAGTTCGTGGCCGATTCGGCCCGCTATCTCGATGCTGGGAAAAAGGCCGTTGAAGAGCCCGTGCCCGCGGGCGCGATCTACACATGCCCGATGCATCCCGAGATACGCCAGCAGGGACCGGGTTCATGCCCGATCTGCGGCATGGCGCTCGAACCGGCCGTGGTGACTGCCGAAGCCGGCCCGAACCACGAATTGATCGAGTTCACGCGCCGGTTCTGGATTGGCCTCGCCCTGACGGTGCCCGTCTTTGTGCTCGAAATGGGCGGTCATATGTTCGGCATCACCGAGCGGCTGGGCGAGCAAAATTCCAACTGGATTCAGCTGGTGCTGGCTTCGCCCGTGGTGCTCTGGGCGGGAGCGCCGTTCTTCTTGCGCGGCTGGCAGTCGGTGATTAATCGTCACCTGAACATGTTCACGCTGATCGCGATCGGCACGGGCGTCGCCTGGCTTTACAGTATCGTGGCGACGCTGGCGCCCGGACTGTTCCCTTCCGGTCTGCGCGGCCACGACGGCGCGGTGCCGGGCTATTTTGAGCCGGCTGCCGTTATCACGGTGCTGGTGCTGCTGGGCCAAATACTCGAACTGCGGGCACGCGCAGGTACGAGCGGCGCGATCCGCGCGCTGCTGGACTTGGCGCCCCGGTCGGCCCGTCTGGTGCGGGCTGGCGGGCAGGAAGAGGACGTGGTGCTCGACAGTGTTCGGGTGGGCGACATGCTCAGGATACGTCCCGGCGAAAAGGTCCCCGTCGATGGCGTTGTCACGGAAGGACGTTCGGCGGTCGACGAATCTCTGGTGACGGGCGAATCCATGCCAGTCACGAAAGAGCCGGACGCGAAGGTCATCGCCGGCACCCTGAACCAGAGCGGCAGCCTGATGATCCGGGCGGAGCGCGTCGGCCGTGAGACAATGCTGGCGCAGATAGTTCAGCTGGTAGCGGATGCGCAACGCTCGCGCGCGCCGATTCAGCGCCTCGCGGATACCGTGGCCGGCTGGTTTGTGCCGGCGGTGCTGGCGATTGCCGTGCTGGCCTTTTCAATCTGGATGGTGTGGGGACCTGAACCCCGTTTTTCGTATGCGCTGCTGTCCGGGGTGGCCGTGCTGATCATTGCCTGCCCATGCGCGCTTGGTCTCGCGACCCCGATGTCGATCATGGTCGGCGTGGGAAGGGGCGCTCAGGGCGGTGTGCTGATCAAGAGTGCGGAGGCGCTCGAACGCCTGGAGAGGATCGACACGCTGCTGATCGACAAGACCGGCACGCTGACGGAAGGCAGGCCGGCAGTGACCGCGATCCGGACCGCGCACGGCTTCACGAAAGACGACGTGCTTCGCCTGGCTGCCAGTGTGGAGCGCGCGAGCGAGCATCCGCTGGCGCGGGCTGTCGTCAAGGCCGCGGAGGCGAAAGGCCTGACAACTGGCGCGGTCGAGGGTTTCGACGCGCCTGCCGGCAAGGGTGCCGTAGGCACGGTGGACGGCCGTAAGGTGGTGCTCGGCAGCGGTACGTTCCTGCAGGAGCAGGGAATCGACGCATCGCCGCTTGGGCCTGTGGCCGACCAGCTGCGGCAGGAAGGTGCCACGGCGACTTTCATCGCCGTCGATGGGGTAGTGGCCGGGGTGTTCGCCCTAGCCGATCCGGTGAAGGCATCGACGCCGGCGGCGCTTGCCGCTCTGCGGCGGCAGGGCATCGCGATTGTGATGCTGACCGGCGACAACCGGGTTACCGCGGACGCGGTCGCCCACAAGCTTGAGATCGACAAGGTCGAGGCCGAAATCCTGCCGGATCAAAAGAGCGCCGTGGTCGCCCGCTACATGGGGCAGGGCAAGGTGGTCGCGATGGCCGGCGACGGCGTCAACGACGCGCCGGCCCTGGCCGCGGCCGACGTCGGGATCGCCATGGGAACCGGAACCGATGTGGCAATGGAGAGCGCCGGCATCACGCTGCTGAAGGGCGATCTCGTCGGCATTGTCCGGGCGCGCGCGCTGTCGCGTGCCGTGATGAGCAATATCCGCCAGAACCTGTTTTTCGCCTTCGTTTATAACGCTGCAGGGATTCCGATTGCCGCCGGCGTGCTGTACCCGTTCTTCGGCATCCTGCTATCGCCGGTGATCGCCGCAGCCGCCATGGCGCTTTCGTCGGTCAGCGTGATCGGCAATGCGCTGCGCCTCAAATCCGCCCAGCTGGATTGACATCGTTGGACGCCATGCTGCTCCGTGCTAACCTGTTTGCCAGATGAATCGCTGCTGGATCTTCATTCGTCACCTGACGGGCTGCCTGACCATGGTGGCTATGATGGCGCTTGCGCTGCATGGCGGGGCGATGAGCGAACCGGCGGCGGACACGGCTGTTTCATCGAGCCACGCCACGGCCGCGTCATCCGCGTCAGACCATTTCGCTGCCGTCTCGCTCCCGGCTGATCACGACAACGACAGCCACACGCATGGCAAAACACCCTGTAAATCGGCTTGTTGCGGCGTCAGCTGCACACTGGTCCTTTCGGCTGCCTCCGTGTCCCTGGTGCTGGCTGCCAAGCCGGACAAGCGGATCGCCTTTCCTGAATTGGCGACCCTGGAAAGCCATTCTCTGAGCGGCCTCAAACGCCCGCCCCGGCTGTTACTGAACGTCTGACCGCGCGGCGTTCCCTGCCGGGCGCTGCGACTTCGCACGCTCAACAGAGAAATCCCATGCAGATACTCGACCGCGCCGCGTTTAGGCGGCTTTCGTACCTGTCCACTTCAGCACACGCTGATGCCGGGCGATCGTCACACGATCGCGCCAAGGCTCGCCAACGGCCATGAATTCAGGGCCGGTTCCAACAAGGACCGGGCCGGATACGGGGGCCGGAAGGCGCTCGTCCAACCTACCAAACCCAAGGAGACTACGATGAAGAACTATCTCACGATCGCTGCTGCAATCGCCCTGATGGGAATACCTGCACTGGCTCGCGCCGACGACATGAGCAAGAGCATGGACATGGGCGCGCAGACCAGCCCGGCCGACAAGGCGTTCATGGCATCCATGCAGACCATGATGAAGAACATGGACGTGAAGCCTACCGGGAAGACCGACAAGGACTTCGTCATGATGATGATGCCGCACCACCAGGGCGCGATCGACATGGCCAAGGTCGAGGTAAAATACGGCAAGGACCCGATGCTGCTGAAGATGGCGGCCGACATCATCAAGGCCCAGGAGACGGAGATCGGCGAGATGAAGGCCTGGCTGGCTAAGAACGGCAAGTAGTAGCCGGAGCAGCGGGCTATGCGGCCGGGCGTCTCCCGCGAAGGGAATGGAGCATGACATCCGGCCCGCTGGCCGGCCGCGGGAGGCACAGGCCCGAGGCCTACACCTGGGTGCAGGCGACGATGCACTGGATCGTCGTGGCCCTTCTGATCGCGCAATACAGCACGAGCGGCGCGATCGTGCGCACGCACAGCATGCATACGATCGGACAGAAGCAGAATCCGACCGACCTGCTGCTGCACGTCCTGCATAACCGCGTCGGGCTGCTGCTTACGGCCGTCATGATCGCCCGCCTGGCCTACCGGCTATGGGCTGGAGTGCCGGCTCCCGCAGGGCACGGCAAGGGCGCGGCGACTGCCCGCCTGACCGGGCTGGTTCATGCCGCGTTCTACGTGGTGCTGATCGCCGAAGGGTTCACCGGAGCTGTCGCCTCCTACTTCTGGTGGCCGGTCAGCGCCGTGCATGTGGTGTTGTTCAAAGTCCTGCTCGGCCTGATGGCCGCCCATGTCGCGGCGGCGCTGTGGCACCAGTTCGTGCTGCGCGACGCCGCGTTGCAGCGCATCGGCGTGCGGTGGCCGTTCCGGTGAATCGGATCGCCATCACCTTTCCTCCCAACGAGGGCTCATGACCATGCCGCTATCCCTGCGATTAAAATCCTTGTTCCGGGCCGGCCTGGTCGCTTCGGCGGTGTTGCCGGCCGTGGCGGCGCAGGCGCATCCGCATGTGTTCGTCGTGGCGAAAGAGGAGGTAATCTTCGGCCCGGACGGGCTGGTAACGGGTGTCCGCCATACCTGGAAGTTCGATGACATGTACTCGTCCTTCATCGTCCAGGGCCTGGGGCCGGAAGGCCAGGTTCTAACTAGGGAGCAGCTGGCCCCGCTCGCAAAAACCAATGTCGAGTCGCTGGCCGAGTTCGGCTATTTCACGGTGGTCAAGGCGGCAGGGAAACAGAGCGAGTTCGATGCCCCGGTGGATTACTGGTCGGAGGAGAGCAGCGACAAGCTGGTCACGCTGCATTTCACGCTGCCGCTGAAGAAGCCGGCCAGCGCCAAAACCGTGCTGTCGCTCGCGGTCTACGATCCGACCTACTTCGTGGCTTTCAGCCTCGATGACAAAACGCCGGTGATGCTCAGCGCCGCGCCAAGCGGTTGCTCGGCGTCGGTTTCGAAACCAAAGGCGCTCGACGCGACCGACAATCAGAAGCTGTCGGAATCCTTCTTCACCAACCTGTCGCCCGGCATGGATTTCGGCATCAAGCTGGCCGAACGCGCCATCATTGCCTGCCCGTGACGATCGAGAGGATAGTGATGAACCGCAGAAGATCGTTGCTGGCCCTTTGCATCTGCACCGGCTTCATGGCCTGGCTTGCGGGGCATGCCCCCGCACTCGCGCAGGCCCATAACCCGTTCAGCGTCGGTATTTCCGAAGGGGGCGGCAGTGCCACCGGCATCTCAGGCTGGCTGCTGGCGAAGCAGACTGCCTTTGAGCAGATGCTGTCAGGCGCGGTCCGCGCCGCCAATACGGACGGGTCCGCCATCTGGACGCTGTCGGGACTGAGTTTCCTGTACGGGGTGTTTCACGCGGCAGGGCCAGGCCACGGCAAGGCTGTCGTCGCTTCCTACATGTTCGCCAACGAGCGCGCCCTCAAAAGGGGCGTGATCATCTCTTTCCTGGCGGCTGCGCTGCAAGGCTTGGTCGCGATCGCGCTGATCGGCGTGCTGGCGCTCGTCTTCCATGCGACGGCTCAACGGATGACGGATGCCGCCCGTGTCGTCGAGAGCCTGAGCTACGCCGGCATTGCCGTTCTCGGCTGCTGGCTGGTGTGGCGCAAGGGCGGCGCGTTCGTGCGTGCCTGGCGGTCGCACCGCGACGCCTCTGTCAACCAGAGCTTAATGGGGCGCGATCATCACCTTCATGACCATGGGGCCTGTGACGGCCACGACCACGGGCACCACCATCACGCGCCTGCGGCTAATGCCAACCCGCCTCATGGCCGTGCAAGGCATGTCCACGGGGCCGATTGCGGCCATTTTCATGCGCCCGATCCGAAGACGCTGGGCGATCAGTTTTCCTGGACCAGTGCATTGATGACCGTCGTCGCCGCAGGTCTGCGGCCTTGTTCAGGGGCGATCCTGGTTCTGGTGTTCGCCCTGGCGCAAGGCATCTTTGCGGCCGGTGTTGCCGCTACCCTGGCGATGTCGCTTGGCACGGCGATCACGACCAGTGCCCTTGCCTGTTTCGCTGTGCTGGCGGGAGGACTGGCCGTGAGGCTATCGGGCAGGGATTCCGCGCGAGGCGAACTGGTTCTGCGCGGGCTTGAGACCTGTGCGGGCGTTCTCATCCTGCTGCTTGGCACCGGTCTGTTCCTCGGGGTCACCAGTGTGGGCGCCTGAGGCTGGGCGGCAATCCGGTGCTCAGATCAGAGCTGCCGCACTTCTACGGTCAGATGGGACAGAGACGGAAAGCGGCTTAGCTGCTGCCGGTAGAAATCCGGACTCCTTGGCTGCCGTGTTTCGACGGCGAGGATGGCCCCCAGATGGCCAGGGCCGAGACGCCAGAGGTGAAGATCGCTCAGGCGGTCACCTGCTGCCTCGATCGTCTGCCGGATGCTGCGCTCGGTTCCCGCATCCGGGACCATGTCGAGCAGGATGGCGCCGGTGTCGCGGATGAGGCCGTAAGACCAGCTTGCGATGACGCAGGCCCCGATAATACCCGCGAGCGGGTCCATCCATAACCAGCCAAAAGCACGGGCGAGAAACAGGCCCACGATGACCAGCACGGACACGGCTGCGTCCGCCATGACATGAATGACTGCAGCGCGCATGTTGTTGTCGCGGTGATGTGCGCCCTCGGGGCCGTGATCGTGTTCCTCGAAAGCAAGATTATGGGTTTGTGGGCCGGTCGCATCCACAAGCCGAAGACGGGCACTGAAGGCATGCGGCTCGGGGATGTCTTCGGCAGACTCGAGATAGCCGCCCTGGTCGACCATCGAATACGCATGCAATTCCCCATTGGGCCGCATGGTCGTAACGGTCAGTTCGCGCGGCTTGTCCATGCCCGCGAATCTGACCCGAAAGCGCGGCACAACTCCATCCTCGAAGATGCTCAGGAAAAGGCTGCCGCTGCCGGAAGCGACGCAATGTTCCTCAGCGTGCGCGTCGGCGTGATCGTCATGGCCGTGGCTATGACCATGGCCGTGATGGTGGTGGCCGCCGCCGCCGCTTAACAGCCAGACGCTGGCGATATTCACGGCAAGGCCGAAACAGGCGATTGGGATAGCTTCTGAAAAGTGGATCGCAACGGGTGCGAACAGGCGGCTTACGGCTTCGTAGCCGATCAGCAGGGCGATCATTGCCAGAACGATTGCACTGCTGAAGCCTGCCAGGTCGCCGAGCTTGCCGGTGCCGAAGGTGAAGCGGCGGTCAGTCGCGTGACGGCTGGCGAAGCTATAGGCGAGGGCTGCGAGCAGCAGAGCACCCGCGTGAGTAGACATGTGCAGCCCGTCGGCCACCAGGGCGATCGAGCCGAACATGAGACCCCCGACGATCTCCGCGACCATCATCACGCCACACAGCACGATAACCCACCATGTCCGGTTTTTATTGGCTTCGTGTTCGTCGCCGAGGAACACGTGGGTATGGCTTAGGTCGTTGGCTGCAACAGTCTGTGTCATTTCATAATTTCTATTTCATGTATGTTTTGAGAACTTCAATCAATTCGGACGCGCCCCTTGCCTGGGCTGTATCCTCTTTGTCGGGATCGACGATATGGTTGCGGATATGATCTTCCATGACCTCGGCGGTCAGTCCATTGACGGCGCCCCGCATGGAAGCCACAAGCATCAGCACATCGGCGCAGCCGAGTTCGGCCTCTAGCGCTCTTTCGAGCGCTTCGGCCTGCCCTCGGATACGGCGGACCCGCGCCATGAGTTTCGCTTTGTCCTTGATGGTATGCATGTCGTCCTCAACCTACAGGTAGGGTAGGGGGCTATATTAGTCAAGAGCAACTCAAGTTTGAGTAGCATCCCCCGTATTGGACTTACGCCCCCAAAGGCCGAAGGTCCGGTATGCCGCGATGCGCCCCACCAGAGCCTGGTGAAGGAATAGGCCGTGCGAAACTCAAGAATTCTACACAATGCCGTAATGGCAGTTATCGCATTCGATTGTAGATTTAAGCTAAGGCATGCATCCAAAACACCTGCACTTCTCAATGTAATTTTCCACGCTGCTCCCGCGCGTAGAGGATGGGCGGTATTCCAACGTGCCGAGTAAACGCTGTGCTGAATGTGCTCGCCGAACTGTAACCGATTTGTTCGGCGACTTCAGCCACACCAATTTTCTCTTGGCGCAGCAGATTCTTCGCCAGCGCCATCCGCCAACCCAGCAGGTATTCCATGGGCGCAATGCCCACCTCACGCCTGAACCGTTCGAAGAAAGTGGACCGCGAGAGCGCCGCCTCCCTCGCCAGGTCGATCACCGTCCAAGCCTGGCGCGGACGGCAATGTATTTGACGCAGCGCCGCGGCGAGCCGGTCGTCGGCAAGTCCGCGCAGCAGCCCGGGAGGAGCCGTAGGCCCCGCCGTACAGCGTAGCGCCTCGATCAACAGGACCTCGAGCAGGCGCGCCACAACCACCTCGCGACCTGGCCGATTAGCATGCCACTCCTCGTTCAGAAGTTCGACGAGTGTGGTCAGTCGGCCCTGGCCACGAACAAGCATGAGTTGGGGCAGCAGCGACACAAGCAGATCGGCGTCGTTCGAGCCGAACGCGCAGTGCCCGACGAGCATGCGGACATTGGGCAGTACGTCGGCGCTGCCAAGCCGGAACACGCCGGGACTGATCTCGACCCTTTCAGGCTCGATGCCGTCTGGCGGCGCATCAAAGCTCGAAGCGGCAACGTCGTACGCCGCAGGCACAAGAACGAAATCGCCGCGATGGAGCGCGATCGGCGTCTGTCCGGCCACCGACAGGCGACATGAACCGTCGAGCACAACGCAGTAGAAAGGACGCCCCTCATCCGAGCGCCGCACGGCCCAAGCACCTCCTGCGATGACGAGCTTCGAGAACGAGGCGTGCGATTGAAGCAGGCCGACAACGAGAGTGAGCGGGTCAGACATTCGGACTTATACCAATGCAATACGGATTTCCTACGGTAGCAGGTCCGATACAGCCCGGCTATCATTTCGTATGTAACAACAGGAGATCATATGAAAACCATTCTCATCACCGGTTGCTCGTCCGGGTTCGGACTTGAGACGGCGCGCTACTTTCTCGACCGCGACTGGACGGTCATCGCCACCATGCGCATGCCGCGCGAGGACATCCTACCCGGTTCCGACCGGCTCCGGGTCTTGCCGCTAGACGTGGTCGATACGGACAGCATCGCGCGTGCCGTAGCGGCGGCCGGGCCGATTGACGTCCTGGTGAACAATGCGGGCGTCGGCCTGATGAACGCCTTGGAAGGCGTGTCGATGGACACAGTCCGCGACGTATTCGAGACAAACACGCTCGGCACCATCGCCATGACCAGGGCCGTACTGCCACAGTTTCGGGAGCAGCGCTCTGGCGTTGTGGTTAATGTGACATCGAGCGTGACGGTGCTGCCGCTGCCTCTGCTTTCCGTTTACACGGCCAGCAAGGCGGCGGTGAACGCCTTCACCGAGTCCCTGGCGCTGGAGCTAGAGCAATTCGGCGTGCGCGTGCGGCTTGTCATTCCAGGTAGGGCTCCACAGACCGCTTTTCGCGCTAACAGCCTCGCCCGCATGGGAATGAACATCCCTGAAGCCTACGGTGAGCTGGCAACGCACATATTCGCTCGCATGCAGCAGTCGACGGAAGAAGTCACGCAGGCGGTGGACGTATCGGAAGCAGTGTGGCGTGCAGCGACCGATCCGACGTGCCCAATGCGGCTACCTGCCGGCGCCGACGCCGTGGCATGGACCGAAGCGGCTAAGCGGGCATAAGCCGCCAAGCCCAATAGGTAGAACCGCGTCAGCTTTGACAAGGCAGACGCATGACGTCCGCCTTGGAATAGACTGACATCCCGTGTCTTAGAACTCTTCCCAACTCGCCTCCTGCGGCTTCGGGGCAGCACCGCCACGGCCGGTAGTCTTCATCGCCTTGACGGGCTGTGACACCGCTCGGCTGTGGACGGCCGCATGGCTTGGGAAGCCCCAGTCCCCACCTGGAATTGTCCGATGAGGCGCGACAGGCGTTTCGCAAAACTCCGTATTTCGTAATAGACCGAACGTGTGCGCCCCCAACTCGAACTTGTTAGAGTAGGTAGACTATCGGTATTTAATCTCAATGCCTTGCAACTCGTGTAGCGCGAAGTTTGCTGGGTTGGTATTGTCGAGAGTGATGGATAGGTGCTTTGCATCGGTCGACGTTACGTGAGAAAAGACAAACCCGTTCTCATTTTATGTAGCGGCCTTCGGCTTGTTAGCGTCGAAGTGATCGAGCACGGCGACGATCCTCTCCAGCAATGGCTTGAACTTATCGAAATTGATCATCGCGTAGTTCGCGCGCACAACACGGTCCGCGAAAACCATCTTGCCGTATTGGGTCGCTGTATCTTTATCCGCCTTCGGATTGAAGGTTTTCCCATCAACCAGTTCTTTGCGGGTCTTCTCGTCGAATAGATCCTCCATACAGGACTCGCCTGTCCTTCCCATCTCTGGCGTCTTGATCAGATAGAGGTTGTGGCAGAGGTGATAAAACGCCTCTGTCGTGTCGTACCCGACCCTGATTTTGAACATCTCCTTTGCCTGATTGAAGACGGCATTGCCTCCTGAGTCGTTGTCTAGGAGGATAATCACCGGATATTTCATAGGGCGGTGCTTATAATTAAAGACCGCACTCCGATAGTGAGCGATGAAGTTTGCGATATTGCCGCTTCCGCCGCTTAGTTCCAGGATGTCGTGCTCGGCGCGCGAGTGCTTTAGAAAACGCCCCTTCGTGAAGAGCTTGCCGTCTTTGACCTCGGCGAGACGAGGATAGGACGGATCGAGACCCTTGAGTGCGCTGCGCAGGTAGATATTGTCGGTCTTCCCCTCGCACATGACCAGAGGAGCCGTCGGGCTCACGAAGTGCCGGAAGTACAGAAATTTCTTGTAGAGTTTGCGATAACCCGGATATTCCCTCTTCTGGTTTGTCTTCTTCTTTGCCTCAGGATCTTTGGCTTTATACGTCTCAGGATTGGACTTCAGCTCTTGCGCATGCTTGATGTGGTAGATGTGACTAAGGATACCCTCGAGCGTCGCTGTTTTCGTGAGAAGCTTCGGTTTTGGCTTGCCGGGGGTTCCGCCTGGAGCCGGGGCGGGCGCGGGTTCCATCTCCACGTGATAGTGCCCGTGATTGAAAAGCGAGCTGCACATGATCCTCGCTCTGGCATAGTACGCGGCGCGAATATTCACCTTTTGATTGACGGTCAGGCCGGTCACCAGCTGCTGGCTGGGCCGGCACTGCATCCGCGTCTTCGCGTTGTTGACCGTAAACCCAGTTCTGGTGATCTGCGCGATGAGTGCCTCGCTCAACACCCAGGTTCCTGAACGCGGAGGATCCTCGGCCGCGAGCTCAGCAGGGAATTCCTGCTGGTTCGTGGAAAAGGTGATGTCGTCGGCGTAGCGGGTGTAGGAACAGTTAGATCGCTTCGCGAGGCCGACCAGCCGGACGTCGAGCAGATGCGCGACGAGGTTCGCGATGATCGGCGAGCAAGGGCTCCCCTGTGGAAGCTTTCCGTCCCGACATGCGATCTGCGCGATGAGGGTGGCCGTCTTCTCTGGAAGGGTAAAGTCGTGGCTCTTGATGAAGAAACCCCGCACCCGCCCGAAATTGATGGTCGGAAAGAAGTCTTCGATGTCCAGATTAAGGACGTAACGCCGGTTTTTATGTTCCCAGGCGTTGGTGAAGATAGACCGCTTTTTCTCGAACCCGTGCGACAAGGGCCGCCGCGGCGTTGCTGTCTCGATTTCTACGTTGCAGGCCAGCAGGATGTTGGCCAACGCCTTCTGCAGGCGTTTGAGCTTGATATGCGGCGCATGGATCATACGGACGCCGCCGCTCGCTTTCGTAACCTCGAAGGTCGTGTATTTGGACGCAGCGTCCATCTTATAAAGGATGAAGGACAGTCCGGACGGCGTGTAATTCAGAAGAGCCGCAAATCTTTCGAGCGTGTCGGCCTGTCTAAGTTCTAAAAGCATTTTTCTTGATGTTCAAAACGGCTTACAGGCACTCCTACGCGTAGGCACGGATCGCCCATCGATTGATCGATCGTATCGCCCCTCGGTGAGCAAACATTGGGTCACATTGGTTCATATATCACGAGACGTGATAACAAGTCTGCCTGTAAGCCTGACGAGGAACTTACCACAGACGGGCGCAGGGTCAAGTTCCGAGACCTGACCGCAAGCCGGCCCGGCCGGCGCGCGCCGCCGCCTCGCTGGAGATCAACACCGGCGTTCGCTGAGCAAGTATCGATGATCGCGCCATTGAAGGAGCGGCTTTCGACATGCCCAGGATGATCTCTCTCGGGAGGTTCTCGATGGAGGTTGGCAAACGTTCTGAATGTCTGGGTTGGGCCGGAGAACTCCGAACAACGAGTCCGTTCGAATGTCCGGAAGGCGGCAACCATAGAATGTCGGCTGTTGGCGCATACAGGACGCGGCAAGGAAAGCACCTGACGTGCAATGAGACCAGTTCAGGGGCCGTCAGCCATCAGCCTCAATTCGCTTGTGTCAGCCCGCGAGTACTGCGCCTCGCCGAACCATACGCGAGATGGTCGCCTGATCGACGTTGAACCGACGGGCCAGGTCGGCTTGCGAGACATGGCCGAGACTAAGCGCCTCGAGCGCCTCCTCGCGCTGATGGCGCGTCAGCTTCGACGGCCGTCCCATGTGGACGCCGCGGGCCTTGGCTCGCAGACGCCCCTCACCGGTGCGGGCACGGATGAGTTCCCGCTCAAATTCGGCCAAGCCGCCAAGCACGGTGAGCATGAGTCGGCCATGGGGTGTGGTTGTGTCGGCCCATTGATCGCTCAAGGATCGGAAGCCAGCCCGGGCCTTCGCAATTGTATCGAGAATGTTGAGCAAGTCGCGGGTCGAACGGGCCAAGCGATCCAATCGCGTCACGATCAGCGTGTCACCGGCACCGAGAGCCTTCAGGGCCCTCGCAAGTTCTTTCCGGTCGGTCTTCGCGCCGCTCGCCGTTTCCGCGAAGATCCGGTCGGCCCCAGCACTTCGGAGAGCTTGCTTTTGAGCTTCAACCGTCTGCCCATCAGTGCTCACGCGCGCGTAACCGATCGTCGCCATTCATTGACATTACGGTCGCGACCGACTTACGCAAGTGACTTCCGCATGGACTAAGTGACTGTTTTCGTTGCTTGTGATCAGCGTTGCGAAAGTTTTGATTTACGCACCACACGGCGTCGTTGCGTGGTCGGACCCAGCACGATCAGGCGCTTGCCGAAGCGCATCTGGTCGCGGGTAAGGGGACGTCTATACGTGGTCTAGATCTTGTGTCAGGTGTGCCGCCAGACCTTCACCGACGAAACAAGCAGGATCAGCGCGAGCGCGGGCAGCAGCACCCTGGTAGGGACGAGGGCGAGTAACTGCCCGCCGATGAATGTTTCCTCCTTGCGTTGCTGATGAGCTTGCTCACAGATCCATCTGGCCTTGATCGTGGCGGCGAGCTTTCTGAATGGGGTCTCGGGCGGGAGATTCGACACATAGTACTTCTGCTCCCCACCCGACCGCCTTTCGCCGACAAGCCACACACCGTCGCCCGGCATGCATTGCATGCGATTGTCGCTCATCGGTGCTTGTGGCCGTCTGCCACACGGACACGTCGAGCGGCGAACAGGCAGGTCAGCCGGCCTTTGGTGCCGCGCCGCCAGTTGATCGTCTGCCATTTCTCGCCGGCCAGCATCGTCTCGGCGGCGACCGGCGGCTGGTCGGGGATGTGGTATTGGCGGCGCTTGCCGGTCTTCGCAACAGGGAAGATCAGGGCGACATCGGCCGCGGATAGACGTTCTGACGCCGCGACAGCCCCACGGCCCACAGCAGGCCGCGCTCGCTCAGGGCCTGACGGAACGTTCCGCTGGAGCCGTACCCGGCATCGGCCAGCACGCAGCCAAAGCGGGTACCGGAGGCGACCACGCGGTCGATCTCCTGGAGGGCGATCTCCGGCTTTGTCGACGCGACCTGGCGGTCCTTGGGAACGCCCGCCCGGTTCATCCGCTCGGGATCGGCCGTCCAGGTCTCGGGCAGGAAAAGGCGCAGGCCCACCATCACCGGCACCTCGCGCGATGCCAGGGTCACCGAGACCAGCGACTGGCAGTTGGACGTCTTGCCGAGCGCGGAAGCATATTGCGGAGCGACCCCGACCGAATGCTGCCCCTTCTTCGGCAGCGTGGTGTCGTCGATGACGAGAAAACCGCGCTCGTCCCCGACCAGACGATCAGCCTCCTTCAGCAGGGCCGCCTCGAGCGGGGCGCTGTCCCAGACACCCGCCGCGACGAAATGGTGAAGCTGGTCGTAGCCCACCCCACCGGACCGGGCCGCCATCGGCTGCACGCTCTTGCGGTCCCCCCGGGCCGATCAAGCCAGCAATGTAGAGGGGGCACATGCGCCGACGGGCCGGGTGCGACAGCCCGGCCAGGAAAGGCTCGAGCCACCGTTCGAGATCAATTTGCCAGCCTTCTCCGAAGCCCACCGCCGCCGCCCGCGCCATCCATCATGGCACGCGAATCCGCGATGGATCCACCCGGTTCCAGTCTATCTGCCAAAGTAGTGTTAGGATGATTACGCAAACTGCCGCGTCCGAGCCGGTAGAGGATCGAAGCAATGCAACGATACAGGGCAGAAATCAGTTTGTAGCCTGAGCTGCCTTCAACGCATGCCAGACGGGAGCACTTGAGTGACGGGCTGCGACATACGTTGGAAAAAGACGATTGTAACGACTTGCCAGCTCGCTGTCTGGTCGGGTGGGTGCCTGCAGTAGCGGCGACGCCCATTGATCTGTGCAACTTTCCATATCGGAATAAAGTCCGAGGGCTACCGCAGCAGTCATCGCGGCGCCCGCGGCACCCGCCTCCTCGCGCGAACTTGTTCGGATGTCCGCGCCGAGTACGGCACCCAAGATGACCTTCAACGCTTGAGATCGCGCAGCCCCTCCAGTCACCCGAATTTCTCGAGGGATGTCTCCCATCGCTTCGTAGCAATCGCGTGCCGCAAACGCTAAGCCCTCCATAACAGCTCTAAGGAGGTCGTCGTATCTGTGCACTTCCGCTAGCCCCATAAACTGCGCCCGTGCGGCGGAATCAACGAAAGGTCCGCGCTCGCCCGCCTCGGAAATGTATGGATGGTACAGTAGGGATCCGGGCTCGGCACCCAGAACCCGGACATCGACCGACTGCAAGAACTGCTCTCGCGAGACTGACACGCCCTGATCATGAAGTATGCCCCGAGCAAAATTTATTATCCAATCCAGATTAAGAGTCGATGCCATATTAGACTGAAGTTGGATGTAGCTTGCCCCAAGCGGGAAAGCGATTGTATATCCGGTCATATCAGTTGACGGCCTCACGTCGTCTGCCGTCCGGACCAGGCGCATGTGCATTCCGGTCGAGCCCATAATCGTGCAGCCGGCAGGTTCGTCGCGGTCGTAAATCCCGGCTCCTAGTGCAGCCGCTACAATATCAACATAACCAAGAGCAATTGGTAGGCCGAGCGACAGACCGGTCTCTCGAGCGGCCTCGCGACTCAGCCTGCCAAGTGTTCGCAGCCCGTCAACAATGGGGGGAATAAGACGTGCTTCATCCACAAGTCCAAGAGCGATTAAGACCTCCGGATCGACCAATCGTGTTCGCACATCTCCATAGGTAAACAGACTTTCCGAAGGGTCGCTGGCTCGATCCCCGGTAAGCTTAAAATATAGCCAGTCCTTGCAGTGGAACGCAGTACTGGAAGCAGAGAGGACATCGGGTCGTTGACGCCTTAGCCATAGAAGCTGAATACTTTGAAGGCAGCTATTCAGCCCAGTTCCGGTATGCTCGTAGACGCGCCGTTCAGCTTCCGAGCCTCGCAAACCGTCAACGATGGTCGAAGCTCGAGCATCGAGCCACAGCATTGCTGGCGCCGTCGGCACCCCGTCGTCATCGATCAGCCATGTGCCGTCGCCCTGGCCCGTAACTGCCAGAGCGGCAGCACGATCGGCCAGTGACGGCACAAGCTCAGCAAGCCCGCGTATGCAAGCGACCGTATCGTTCCACGTCCTTAGCATATCTTGCTCGGCGCCGCCGCCTTTAATGTGTCCATAAATATTTGGGAGAGCGAAGGCAGCGATCTGCAACCCGTCCGACCGAAACGCAATTGCCTTGATGACCGAGGTTCCCGCATCGATCCCAATTATAATGTCCCGTCTCATGAAGTCCTCCCGATACGACACCGTTCGCTAGTCAGGTGATCGCCGTTAGGACCAATATCAATCAAGATTTGGCCATCAGCAAGCTCGCCAATGGCGCGAAGGAATGTGTCTCGATCGAGGCGTACGACGGACACGTCCCATCAGTTCTTTCTAGCCCTCTAGTCTTAATGCAACGGGTTTGCATCGAACCGCTGAGGACGCTCGTGATCATCTGACGCGAAACGCCGAAATAGTATCGATGTTGCGCTGCAAAGTGCGTAGCCATCGATCGCTGCGTGGGTGTACGGTTGTGCCTCCGACGGCCCGAAGAGGTCGGTGATGACAGACATTCGTACGACGTTCGGCGATGGTCTGTGTAGCTAGGGCACCAGAAGCAAAGGGTGTCGGCACGAATAGGGGAGGATCGTAGGGTGGAACCGGATCTGGAATTGGTGGGTGTTGGTGAGGACAGATCTTTTAAGGTCTGGTCGCACGGCTACCCATTTCGAACCGTCCGCTGGCATTTCCATCCGGAGTACGAGCTCCACTTCGTGACCGCGACTTACGGCACTCGCTACGTCGGCGACCATATTGGTGAGTTCGCAATGGGAGAACTGGTCTTGGTCGGCCCGAACCTGCCGCACAATTGGATCAGCGACCTGCCCGATGGTGAAACAGTCGATGAACGGTGCCTAGTTCTGCAGTTTACTGGTGAATTCGTATCTAATTGCCTCTCGACATTTCCAGAGCTTCGGTTCCTTCTGCCCTTACTCCAAGAGTCGATACGTGGTGTTCGATTTGCCCCGTCTGTGGCCAACAGTGTAGGCGGCTTGATGCGAGACCTACTACACGCGACGGGTGCCCTCCGGATACGTTTACTTATCGCGATCTTCGACCTTATTGGCCACGCGCACGAGCGGATGCCGCTTGCGAGCATTGGTTTTCAGCCGCAACCGTCCGCTTATCTATCAGCGAATATGAACAAAGTGCTCCAGCACATTGTCCGAAATTTAACAGAGGACTTGACAGAGCCGGACCTAGCAAAATTGAGTCGACAAAGCGTCAGCACTTTTGCGAGATCCTTCCGCAAGCACACAGGTATCAACTTCGTGCAGTATGTTAATTCGTTACGTATTGAGCTTGCTTGTCAACATCTCGGCCAAGACAAGCTCACGGTAACAGCGATTTGCCATGAAGTTGGTTTTAAAAACGTCTCTAATTTCAACCGACAGTTTCTGGCTTTGAAGGGTATGTCACCTTCTATGTTCCGCAGTTTGCGCCGACGCGCAAGTCATTTCGCGGCAGCTGCGTAACTGCCGCGCATACCCCCGGCGCAGTGGTTTTCGCGTTCACACTCGCCGTTCAGTCAATCCGAACGTCAGCAAACTGGCGTAAAGCCAGACGAGAGGAAACACCAAATGAAATGTCAATTAAAATGCCACTATCTTACCACATCGGCGACGGCGTTGGCTTTCGGGATTCTTGGCGTTGTAGCTGCATCTGCGGCAATGGTGTCAGATGCCAAGGTCGCGTTCCTCATGCCTGACCAGGCGTCCACGCGCTACGAGCAGCACGATCACCCCGGTTTTGTCGCGGAGATGAAAAAGCTTTGCCCAAACTGCACCGTACTTTATCAAAATGCGGATGGTGACGCCTCCCGGCAGCAACAGCAGTTCAACTCAGTCGTCTCCCAGGGCGCCAAGGCGATCGTGATAGATCCGGTTGACTCTACCGCCGCCGCCTCGCTCGTAAAGCAGGCCCAGGCCCAAGGCATTAAGATCATCGCCTACGACCGGCCGATCCCTTCAGCTCCGGCGGACTACTACGTTTCCTTCAATAATGAGGGAATTGGCAAAGCCATTGCTCAGTCTCTCGTCGAGCACCTCAAGGCGTCCAAGGTCCCGACGGCAGATGTCGGGCTACTGGAGGTTAATGGTTCACCGACCGATGCAGCTGCCGGCCTCATCAAGAAGGGAATTCACGAAGGTCTTGAGGACAGCGGCTACGCTACCCTTGCCGAGTATGATACTCCCGAATGGGTCCCGGCAAAGGCTCAGCAATGGGTGAGCGGCCAGATCTCTCGCTTCAACAAGAAAATAGTCGGCGTCGTCGCGGCCAATGACGGCACCGGTGGCGGAGCGGTTGCTGCCTTCAAGGCAGCCGGCGTGGATCCCGTCCCGCCGATTACCGGCAACGATGCGACAATTGCCGGCCTCCAACTAATCATCGCAGGCGATGAGTATAACACAATCTCTAAGCCAAGCGAGATCGTCGCGGGTGCGGCAGCCGATATCGCGGTCGCGCTACTTTCGGGCGAGACGCCAAAGGCGGAGATGACATTATACGACACGCCCTCAAAACTGTTCACGCCAGCCGTCGTAACCGCGGATAATCTAAAGGCAGAAATCATTGACAAGATGATCAATGGCAAGCCGATCCAGACAGCTGCGGAGCTCTGCACCGGCCGTTATGCCGACGGATGCAAGAAGCTCGGCATCACTCCGTGAAAGTGAAACTACTGGCGCGATAGAGTGTGACCGCCTTGAGGGGCGGTCACACCCAATCAGTGTAGGTCCCTGAATATCGGTAAAAGGCAATATGACATGACAGAGGCCTCCGACAGAGCAGCGTCGAAAGAAGATCTGGTCCTAAGCCTGCGCGGCATTTCGAAGCATTTTGGCGCCGTATCGGCCCTGACTGACATCGACCTCGATGTGCGTGCCGGCGAGGTCGTGGCGCTTGTTGGCGACAACGGCGCCGGAAAATCTACCCTCGTCAAGATTTTGGCGGGTGTCTTCCAGCCGAGCACCGGAACAATCTCGTTCCAGGGCCAGCCCGTCAACCTCGCTGGTCCGAGGGCGTCCCTAGCACTAGGCATCGCCACGGTCTTTCAAGACCTCGCGCTTTGCGAGAACCTCGACGTTGTTGCCAATATATTCTTAGGCAAGGAGTTACGCCCGCTGCACCTCGACGAGGTTGCTATGGAGGTCAGGGCCTGGACGCTTCTGCGGGAGCTGTCGGCGCGGATCCCGAGCGTTCGTGAACCTGTCGCATCGCTTTCGGGGGGGCAACGTCAGACCGTTGCAATCGCTCGGTCGCTGTTGCTTGAGCCCAAATTGATCTTGCTCGATGAGCCGACCGCAGCCCTCGGTGTGGCTCAGACGGCAGAGGTGCTGAATCTGATTGAACGCGTCCGCGACCGCGGCCTCGGGGTCGTGATGATCAGCCACAACATGGAAGATGTTCGCGCCGTCGCCGACCGAATCGTGGTCCTTCGCTTGGGTCGAAACAACGGCATCTTCTATCCTGATTCCTCGAATCAAGACCTAATAAGCGCGATTACCGGCGCTTCGGACAACTCAGTATCGCGCCGATCAGAACGGCGCCAAGCCGAGCAGGATCTCGCGGGAGCCCAGCGATGAATGGAGATGTCAAGAGGGTTGATCCCGCCGTCCCGCTGCTCGACAGAAGCGATGTCCGGGTCAAACATGAGGCGGGCGTCGGCGGAGCCATTCGGGCGTTCTTCAACCGGGTACGTTCGGGTGACCTAGGTTCACTGCCCGTCATCGTGGGGTTGGCGATTATCTGGACTGTGTTCCAGAGCCTAAATCCGATTTTCTTGTCGAGTAACAACCTCGTAAATTTGATTTACGACTCTTCGACAGTCGGCGTTATCTCGCTGGGAATTGTGTGTATCCTGATGGTGGGAGAGATCGACCTTTCGGTAGGATCCGTCAGTGGCTTCGCCTCCGCGATGGTTGGAGTTCTCTGGGTCAACCAGGGATGGCCAGTCGGGCTTGCTATACTGGCCGCGATGGCTGCTGGCGCTTGCGTCGGATTTTTATACGCGGTGCTATTTAACAAATTTGGGATGCCCAGCTTTGTCTCGACCCTGTCTGGATTGCTCGCGATTCTCGGATTGCAGCTCTACATTCTGGGCAATACGGGATCGATCAACCTTCCATACGGCTCGCCGGTCGTCACGTTCGGCCAATCCCTGTTCATGCCGCATGTCGTCGCCTACGGGATCGCAGCGCTGCCGGGCGTGTCTACGCTTGTGGCAGGCTTGCGCACAGCCGACCGAAGGCGTGCGGCAGGGTTGTCGGCGCAGTCAGTCGGCGGCGTTCTGGTTCGGGCAATCTCGATCACGGTCGTGGTCGAGATAATCGTTGCCTATCTTAACCAGGATCGCGGGATTCCTTGGATGTTTGGCCTCTTCGTGGCCCTTGTGGTCGCCACGAACTATGCTCTTACGCAGACCAAGTGGGGTCGGTCGATCACGGCGGTCGGCGGCAATCGTGAGGCTGCCCGCCGCTCGGGCATCAACGTCCGCCGCATTTATACCAGCGCCTTTATGCTTTGCTCGACCTTAGCCGCCATCGGGGGGTTCCTGTCATCCGCCCGCTTGGCCTCTGCCAGCCAGCAAGCCGGGACGGGAGATGTCAACCTCGACGCAATCGCGGCAGCTGTGATCGGCGGCACGAGCCTGTTCGGAGGCCGAGGCAGCGCCTATGCGGCGCTCGTAGGCATCATCGTGATCCAGTCGATCGCGAGCGGCCTGACGCTGCTCGATCTGTCGTCCTCGCTCCGCTACATGATCACCGGTGGCGTCTTGGCGATTGCCGTGATTGTCGACTCGTTGGCACGGCGGTCGCGAGTGTCACACGGGCGGGCCTAATCAATGGGCCACCGGGCTGAAGCATGCCAAAACGCCTGTTTGGTTCTCTCGGGCGCACGGCGCAGTCGCGCATGGGTAGTGCTTGCTGTGAGCGACGGCCTCGCTAGCAAGTGAGCGAAGAAAGAGGATGCTTCAATGAGTCAAGAACTGTCTGGGAAGGTTGCAGCAATCACCGGTGCCGCATCCGGGATTGGCTTGGAATGCGCGCGAACCTTCCTCACGGCGGGTGCCCGGGTCGTGCTCATAGACTATGCGGAAGACAGGCTTAAGGAAATCTGCGCCGAACTCGGGGCGAACGCTATCCCGGTGGTGGTAAACCTGACTGATCCCAAAAGCGTCTCGGGGATGATGCCCGAGATTCTACAAAAGGCTGGCAAGCTAGATATCTTCCATGCAAACGCGGGATCCTACGTTGGCGGCGAGGTCATCAACGGCGATCCCGATGCGTGGGACCGCATGCTGAATCTCAACATCAATGCGGTATTCCGTGGCATCCATTCGGTCCTGCCGCATATGGTGGAGCGCAAGAGCGGCGACATCATCGTGACTAGCTCGGTCGCGGGCTTTACGCCGGTGGTTTGGGAGCCGATCTACACCGCGTCCAAGCATGCCATCCAAGCGTTCGTCCACACGCTTCGGCGTCAAGTCAGCAAGCATGGGATCCGCGTGGGTGAGGTCGCACCGGGCCCTGTTGTAACAGCCCTCCTTAAGGATTGGCCCAAGGCAAAGCTCGACGATGCTTTGGCCGCGGGGAGCCTTATGGAGCCTACGGAGGTGGCGGCGGCAGTTCTTTTCATGCTGACGCGGCCGCGCAACGTCGTAATTCGAGACATCGTGATCCTGCCCCAAGGGCTCGATCTATAAGGTGCCCGCCACAGCCAACGATGTTGGGGGCTTGCATAGCCGTTGCTGCAAATTAGGTCACGCAAGTTCGGCACCGACGATGCGCTTGTGCGAGAATATGTGGTCCAGTCCGCGAAACTTGATCGGAAAAAGGTGAGGTGAGCAGGTGATCGAAGCGGTTATCGGAGTCGACATCGGCACCCAAAGCACGAAGGCCGTGCTGGTCCAGCGCGATGGTACTATCGTCGCACAAGCTTCCCGCGCCTACGCGCCCGATACTCCGAGACCCAACTGTGCCGAACAGCACCCAGATGTATGGGTCAATGCGGTCGAGACTTGCGTCGCCGAGGTGGCAAGGGCTGTCTCTTCAATCGAGATCAAGGCCATTTGCGTCTCTAGCCTCTACGGTGGTTCCGGCATCCCGGTCGATGATCTCATGCAGCCGCTGCATCCATGCATTATTTGGATGGATCGCCGTGCCGAGAATTAGGTGGGCTGGGTAGCGGCCGAAATCGGCGCTGACGCCCGACAAGCTGGACACGTGCCGATCCCGCCCTTCTTCCGAGCCGCCGCTAAGCCGGCGACCGTGCGCTCCTTGATCAGTTCGCGTTCCATTTCGGCTACCGAAGCGAGGATATGGAACAGGAGCCGGCCTGAGGCCGTGGACGTGTAGAACCCATCCGTCAGCGATCGGAAGTCGACCTTCCGCGCCTAGAGGTCGGCCGCCAGGGAGATGAGGCCCTGGATCGATCGGCCGAGCCGGTCGAGCTTCCAGACTACAATGCAGTCGCCAGCTCGCGCGAAGTGCAGGGCTTCCGTCAGTCCCGGCCGATCGACCTTCGCGCCGCTCGCTTTGTCGGTGAACAGCTTTTTGCACCCCGCTTTGGTCAGAGCGTCAGTTTGCAGCGCCAAATCCTGGTCGGCCGTCGAGACACGCGCGTAGCCGATCAACATCTTTCCCGATTTCGCATCGATTTCGTCGATTTCGGGAATCTTAAATCGGGAACAGATTTTGGGAAAGCGGAACCTGCTGTCGGCGGACCAGCTCGACTGGTGTCGGCTTTCCCGTTCTACGTTCCCTATCGGGAACGACGGCGGTGTCTCAAGCCAGGAGCCAGATCAGTGCTGCGAGATTGAGAAGCGCCGTCGCGGCCGGACCGAAAGTCCTGAGGCGATCACTGATCGTGATGCCGACTGCGGCGTCGCACGCTTGGACGATAATCATGCACCAAGCCACAGCCTCCAGCCACGCCGTTGCACCAACTGCGAAGGCCGCGACACTCACAATGACAAGGGCGAGGCTCCGGGCCGACGCGTAGAGCGCCAGTGTGCGTGCCTCTCCCGAGATGGAGCGAAGAGCGACGATTGAAAAGCTGAGGCTCACAATGGCGCTGATCGCAGTCACCATCGCGCAAAATATGAAAGGCAAGGTCATGATGCGGTCTGTAAATCCTGGCATGCGTGTTGAACACACCATGCGTGGACCCTAACAGCAATCCTGTCACGCCTGTGCACGCTCCGACAGTCTGCTTGAACCATAAACGTAGAAACCACTAGGACGCCCGATCGATCAACATACACGGTTCGCTCGGGCATCTCATCAGGTTTTGCCCGCGCCAAAATTAGCCGAATAGCGGCCGGTGGCGTCTGCCGGTCGCTATCATCGCCACCCGACTACTCCCAAAATTCAATCCCTTCGGGAAAGCTCCGGCCTTATCGACCGGCATTCCCATTCAAGAAGGTGTTGGCGCTCCCGATGCCGTTCGTTTGCAGGAAGCTTACGATGGCTTCATGGCCGCTATGTCGGTTACACGCACCGAGTCTTCGGCTTGTGGCGCGGCCGCGATCATGGCGTCGATCAAGGCTTCAAATTCGGCCTGTCCTGTTGCCAGCAGTTCGCGGAACACCCGGACGCGCGACATCGACCAGAGCACGGCCGCGAACATCGATGCCGGCGCACGATCAATCAGCGCCTTGGTCCGGGGATAGACAGGGTAGCCGAGAGCCTTGATGAGCCCGAAGCTCGCGTGAACACCGCACGCCAAGGCGAGCACCTCCTTCCACGACGCGCCGCCACCGCGCCTCACACCGGTCACGGAAACGCTCTCACACGCGACGCACAGTGGGACGTGGCACCGGAGCCACGAGGGCATGTCGCGCTCGACCGTGGCGGGCAGCCCCGATGCCTTGAACAGGTCGGCCCAGCGCTCTTCGTCCATGAGAGTCTTCTGTCCCCCTGCGCCAACAGTGGCCTTGAAGCGGCCATCTCCGTCCAGCGTGGCCTGGACGAAGTCCATGCCGAAGGCGCAGCGCTCGGGACCGACAGCTTCGCGCAGGCGCTCCGGATGCAAGGTGTTGAACATGAACTGGATGCACTTGGCCGCGCTGCGCCGCAAGGCCGGGAGTACCGCATCGACCTGATGCGCCAGGAGCGTGACGATGACGAGGTCGAACGGCGCCTGTTCGTCGAGCACGTCCGCCACGTGCACGCTCGCCTGTGTTCCTTTCACGTCGACGATGGCCCCGTCGCGCCGGAGCTGTTCCAGGCGATTAGAATCAGGCCGCGCGACGACAGTGACGTCGTGGCCGCCGATGCGGGCGAGCTGAAAGGCGAACTTGCTCCCGATGTTGCCAACACCGACGATGGCTATGCGACGAGGTGTTGCGGGTGCAGCGATCGACATGACCAACACCTTGAACCGGTGACGGGCGGAATGAAACCGTACATCTACGCCGCCCAATCAAAAAGGGCGGCTTGGCTCGCTTCCCAATACACCATCCTTGTGGGAGCGCTCCGCCCTTCGTTTGCGGGAAAGTTTGCGCCAACCTCAACGAGACGGCTTTTCAGCTTCAACCTTCAACGCGATCAGCCATCTTTCAAGGTGTTTGCCGAGGCTAGCGTTTCCATAAAGAAGCTTAATCAACGGGCCACTCGATGACTCGGTAAATATAACCTTCGTCCCTCCTCCTGCCACGGTCTTCACATCCCAGCGGGTGATGCCGGTATAGCCGGCCATAGTGCCATAAAGCATTGCAAGTTCGCCTTGTTTGACATTGGCGATCCGTAGCCGGTGCTTGAAGATGTCGCCGTAGGTGAGCGCTGTTCCGCTTGCGAAAGCTCCCGCAAGCTGGGCGTTCTTCAAATAGCCGTACCATCGTGGCCAGTCGGCTACGTCGGTCAGCAACCGCCAAACTGCATCAGCCGATGTCCCGATGATGATCGAGCGCGATGCCTGGACCGGCGCATCGGGGATCATCCGTTCCGCCTCAGCCTGCCGCCTGAGTGCAACATTCACTTTAGATATCTCCGTGTCAGGTTGACAGCGTCAACCTAGACATTAGGTTGACGCTGTCAACCAAGGATATTGATTATGGGAACCGTACTCATCACCGGCGGCCACAAGGGCATAGGCCTGGAGGCAACCAGGAAGATTCTAGAACAGGGCGGGTTTGACCTCATCATGGCAGGTCGGAACCGGGCGGAGGTGGATGCCGTCGCGCGTGACCTCGCCTCGCGATACCGCACGCGGATCGAGACCGTCGCGATCGATATAGCCTCGCTGGCTTCGGTTCGTGAGGCGGCGTTGGCGGTTCGGACCATGACCCGCGAAGGTGTCGTCGCGCCGTTGCAGGTGCTGATGCTGAACGCCGGTGCCCAGTTCATGGGCGCCCCCCAATACACCGGCGATGGGCTTGAGAAGACCTTCGCGACCAACTGCCTGGGTCATTTCCTGCTGCTCAACCTGCTGCTGGACGATGTGCAGGACCGAGGGCGCGTCGTCTTCACCGCCAGCGGCACGCACGATCCGGATACGATGGACGGCAGGATGGTCGGCAAGGCAGCGGAGCCCGATGCGACCCGGCTGGCTACCGATGGCAAGGACGGCAAGGCGCTTCAGTGGGGTGTCCGCTATTCTACCTCGAAACTCTGTACCATCCTCTACGCCTACGAACTCGACAGGCGTTTGAGAGCACGGGGATCGTCGGTTCAGTCGATCGCGCTCGATCCGGGACTAATCGTGGAAACGGGCCTGAGCCGGTCGGCCCCGATGATCGCGCAGCGGCTCACGCGAACGAGCTTCGCCAAATGGCTGTTCAGGATGCTTGGCGTCACCATGGGAAGCCTACCCTTCTCGGGCGACGCGCTCGCCCGTGTGGCAACCGATCCGGCGTTCGCGGATGCATCGGGCAAGTATATCCAGTCGAACAACGGTCGGTTGATCGAGGCGCGATCGTCCGCCATGTCGTATGACGTTGGCCGCGCGCGCAAGCTGTGGGCGGACTCGGATCGGCTCGTCGGGCTGAACGCGCAATAGCCAGAAGGTAGTCGGGTGAGCACACGGGAGAAGCTGGTTACGGAGGCGGCGCTTCTCCTCGATGCCGGAGGCGATGCGGCCGTCACCCTGCGGGCGGTAGCGCAAGCGGTCGGTGTCTCGCACAACGCGCCCTACAAGCATTTCAAGGATCGCAGCGCCCTTCTTGCTGCAATCGCCGAACGTGACTTCGGGACGCTGACGACAGCCTTCGATCAGGCTCGCTCCAGCGAAGGACAGGCCATCGAGCGGCTGAAGCAGGCACTGGCCGCGTTCGTCCTTTATGGGCGTGACTATCCCGCGCGTTACCGCCTGCTGTTCAGCAATCCCGAAATCGGCGCGACCGGAGGAACGCTTGAGGCGGCGGCGCTTATGACGTTCATGGCGTTTGCGAGGCTTGTTGAGGACGCCCAGACCGCGCGCGCCTTGCCCGCAATTTCCACACGCGAACTTGCCGGCTTGATCTATGCCACCGCGCACGGCCTGATCGATTTGCAGGCCGGTGGCCGCATGCGCGAGCAGAAAGGGCTGACTGCAGTGGAACAGAGCGTGGGCCTGCTCCTGACGCTCTTGCGGCAAGAGCGGTAACGCGATCACCTCCTGCCGGAAAACGGATACTCGGGCGCTTTCCCAAATCTCGATCCTTTTGGGAACGCTCTGGGGTTCCCGACCGTCCTTCGTTTGCGGGAAGATGAATGAACGTCATTGATACTCGACCGATCGACCATGCAATTAGGATGGCAAGCTGAAGCCGCATCAGCCCACCCGCGTTCGATCGACATGGAGGCCAAAGCCGGAGGCGCCGGGATCGCCGAGTTCGGGGCGCAACTCCAGGCTGGGAACCTGATAGTCGCCGCCGTTCTGCATTCTGTATGGGATGGGCGCGGTGGTTTCGATGCTGAGCATCCGCTCCCTGAGTTGATCCGCCACCTTCTGGAACCCGGCCTCGTCTAGCCGGTCCACCCGATAGGCGACAAAGGGCGGCAGGACGGTGTAGCCGGGGTAGTAGAGGATGCCGTGGTTGATCGGGAACAGAATATCCTCGATCGGGCCGTTGACGCCGCGCGGGGCGTAGTGCGTCGCCCACCCGCCGACCGTGACGATCAGCATCGCGCGCTTGCCAGCCAGCGTGCCTTCACCGAAGCGGTCGCCCCAATGCGTGTCGCTCCGCTCGCCAACCCCATAGGCGAAGCCGAAGGCGTAGACGCGATCCACCCAGCCCTTGAGGATGGCCGGCATCGAATACCACCACAACGGAAACTGGAGAATCAGCGTGTCGGCCCAGAGCAGCTTCTCCTGCTCGGCCTTCACGTCCTTCGTCAGTGATCCGGCGACGAAGGCCTGGCCCGACGCGCCAGCCACCCGTAGCCGCTCGTCTTCCGCCATCTCCGGGAAGTCCGCGCGGTCGACGCTCGCCTTCCATCCCTCGGCGTAGAGGTCGCTGACGCGGACCTCGTGCCCCTGCGCTTGCAACTCGGCCACAGCGACGTCGCGCAGGGCACCGTTCAGGGAATGGCGTTCCGGGTGGGCGAAGACGAGAAGAACCTTCATGATGCGTTGTTCCTGCTGGGATGCGGGGGTCAGAACTCGAGGACGATCTTGCCGAAGTGGCCACCGCTCTCCTGGAGCCGGAAGGCGTCCGCGATGGCGGCGAGCGGTAAGGAGCGGTCGATCACCGGATGGCCGTGGACGGCATTGATGCCGCGGATCAGGTCCATCTGATGACGGCGGCTGCCGACAATCAGCCCCTGGAGGCGCTGCTGCCGGGCCATCAGCATGGCCGTCGGCACGGCTCCTGTCCTCCCGGTCAGCACGCCGATCAGAGAGATATGGCCGCCCACGCGCGCGGCCTTGATCGACTGCGCCAGAGTGCCCGGACCGCCCACCTCCACCACGTGATCCACACCGGTCCCGCCCGTGATCTCCCGCACCCGGTCGCCCCAGTCCTCGTCCCGGCAGTAGTTGATGGCGTGCGCGGCACCCATCGCGCGAAGCCGTTCCAGCTTCTCGTCGGAGGAGGAGGTCGCGATCACCGTGGCCCCCATGGCCCGGGCGATCTGGAACGCGAAGATCGAAACCCCGCCCGTGCCGAGCACCAGCACGCTGTCGCCGACCTTGAGGCCGCCATTGACTACCAGGGCCCGCCAGGCCGTCACCCCGGCCGTGGTCAGGGTCGCCGCCGCGGCGTGGCTCCAGCCGGCCGGGGCGTGCGTGAAAGAGGTCGCCGGCGCGACCACCACCTCCCGGGCGAAGCCGTCGATGCCGTCGCCCGGTGTGGTGGCGAAGTCGGCGAGGGTGGCTTCGCCGTCCAGCCAGGTTGGGAAGAAGGTCGACACGACATGGTCGCCAGGCCTGAACTCAGTGACGTCCGAGCCGACCGCCTCGACTACCCCGGCACCGTCGGCCATGGGGATGCGGCCATCGGCGGCCGGCAGCCGTCCCGTCACCACGCCCATGTCGTGGAAGTTCAGGGAGGTGGCATGCACCCGCACGCGGATAGCGTTCGGTCCGGGATCGCCGGGGTCGGGAAGGTCCACCAGCGTCAGGCCGTCGAGCCCTTGCTGAGGATGAGCCTGGATAGCCTTCATGCGGGTGCTCCTCGGCTGGTTGCGGCCGCCGAGAGCGCCAGCTGCTCCGCCTGGACACCCGACTGTTCAGCCAAGCCCGGCATGGCCTTCGTCGAAGGCGTGCTCAGCCCGAGGCGCTCGGCGCCGGCCCGTTCCCAGGCGATCAGGTCCGAAGGCTTTCCGCTTTGCAGCTCCTCCGCGATCATCAGCCCGCTGATCGCCAATCCGGCCACAAGGCTTCCCGCCAACGCGCCCGACGTCCAACCCGCACGCTCATCCACGCGGAAGACCCTCCTCACGCCCGGGAACCGAGACGTCGTAGGCGTTGAGCAGCATCGAGATCAGGCCGTAGCCGGCCACCAGGTAGACCAGCTCGGCCGTTTGGTCTTCGCCAAACACCTTCAGGGCACGTTGGTAGGTGGATTCTGGAAGCTGCTTGCCGGCGGTCAGGGCCGCGGCTACGTCGTAGGCAGCCTGCTCCTCCTCGGTCAGATCGGCGGGGCGCTGGCCGGCTGCGACTGCGGCGATCTTGGCGTCGCTCAGGCCCGCCTGCCCGGCCACGCGCTCGTGGGCGTAGAGCTCATAGCGCGAGTCGAACGCCGCCCCCGTGACCAGGATGGCCAGCTCGTGCGCCGGCTTGGGCAGTTTGGAGTTCTCGATCAGCGCCTTGGTGTAGGCCCACGCCGACCCCCCGAACTGCGGGAAGCGCAGCATGGGCGCGAAGGGGCCGACGAGGGCGTCGTCCTCGCGCTTGGAGACGAAACCCTTCAGATGCTCGGCGATCTCCGCCATGTCGTCATGCAGAGCCCGCACATCCGGCGGCATCTGGTCGGGGGGAAAGGGCGGTGCGCGCATGATTCTCTCCTGGTCAGGCGGGGATCTGTTCGATGGCGGAGGGCTCCTGCGCCGCCACGCCGTTCTTGCGATGGTGGAAGGCGCTGAGCGCTGCGTAGACCTGCAGACGCGCCCGCATGATCGAGCCGAGCGCCTTATGCGCTGCGAGGCTGGCGTTCGGCCCGGGATCGCCGGGATCAGGAAGGTCCACGAGAGTCAGGCCATCAAGCCCTTGCTGCGGACGAGTCTGGATCGCCTTCATGCGGGTGCTCCTCGGCTGCGCGAGGGCAGCCATTGCAGGATGGTTGCGGCCGCCGAGACGACCAGGACGGCGCCGAGATAGGCCTGGGTGGTACTCGGGAAGCCGGTGAGCTGAACGGCGAAGCCAGCAGCGATGGGTGGGAGACTCAAGGAGAGGTATGTGACCAGGAAGATCGCTGCGAAGAGTTCGGCACGCTCATGTAGCGGGGTGAGCGGCACCAGCGACTGGATGAGGCCGCTGAACGAGGCCCCCAGCCCGGCACCCGCGACCGCGCTGCCGACGAAGAACAGCGTCAGTGCGCCTGTGCCGATCGACACCAGAAGCAGGCCGACCCCGGCCGTCACCGCCGCCATGCCCAATGCGGCCATACGTCCAGGCGGCTGCCCACGCAGGAGGAGCGAGGATGCGGCACCGGCTCCGCAGAGCACGGCGACGGTGGCACCGTTCAGCAACCCGCTGCTGACCCCGAAGACGTCGCGCAGCAGCGATGGCCCAAGCGCGATGACGAAGCCGCACAGCGCCCAGATTGACAGGAGCAGAGGCAAACCGCGCTTGAAGCTGCTGCGCGCGGCTCGGGCGACATGCACGCTCGGCACCATCGACCGGAGCAGGCCGGGTACCGGGCTCGCCGTCTCGGGGATCAGGAGCACCGACAGTGCGGCCAAGCAGAACAGCCCACCCAGAACGCCGAAAGCCCAGACTTCCGCCTGGTTCGTCACCCCGAGCAGGGCGCCGGTGACGAGGGCACCCGTCGCGAGCCCGGCGAGGGGCGAGACGCTGGTCAGCAAGCTGCCGAGCGCTTTTCGAGCCGGAGGCGCCGCTTCGATCACCGCAGCGGATAGCGCGCCGTTGACCACGCCCATGGACAGCCCCTGGACAATACGAGCTGTCAGCAATCCGCCGATACCGTTTGCCGTGAGGAAGAGGGCCATGGATGCGACTTGGATGATCAGCGCCGCGACGATCACCGGCTTGCGGCCCAGATGATCGGATAGCGAGCCGGCCACGAGCAGCGTGACCAGCAGCACCAGCGAGTAGATGCTGAACGCGAGCGTCAGCATGCCCGGGGAGAACCCCCACCGTCCCTGGAACACCACGAACAAGGGGGAGGGCACACTCGCCGATACGAAGAACAGGAACAGGGTGATCGCGAGTAGCGGGAAGGCAATCGATGCGCGGGGCGGTGATGTCAGGATGGGGTCGGCCAAGCTGGTATCCGTTTCGTCGATTGCGCTTCACGGGCTTCCGCTCGCTCCTCAGCCATATGGCGCAGGCGATCCAGGCATTGAAATCGAACCTTTTACATGCTGTTATCGACTGCGTGGATACCAAGCACCTCGATCTAGGGCTGCTCGTCACGCTCGAAGCCTTGCTAGCTGAGCGGAACGTCACGCGCGCCGCGCGCCGCCTGAACCTCAGTCAGCCTGCGTTGTCGGCACGGCTGGCGCGGCTTCGAGAGGCATTCAGTGATGCGCTATTGGTCCCGGCCCAGCGCGGGATGGTGCTTACCCAACGTGCACTCGAGCTGCAGCAGCCCTTGCACGAGGCATTGGAACGTGTGCGTCGCGTCGTCGAAGACGGAGCGCCCCCTGATCCGGCGACCATGGAGGCGACGCTGGTGATCGCGGCGAGCGACTACGTCCAGTATGCGCTTCTGGCGCGCTTCTCGGTCGCACTACGGGCCGAGGCGCCCATGATCCGCATCGCCTGGCGCGCGCTCGACGTGATGGCGCTGCCCACGCAGTTGGAGCGTGGTGAGGTGGACCTGGCCTTAACGGCGCCCGAACATGCGCCAGCCGCAATGCGTCAGCGCCAGCTCTACGAAGAGGATTACGCGGTCATCGCGCGACAGGGGCATCCCTCTGTGCAGAGTGGTCTTGATCTGGACGTGTTCTGCGCGTTGGACCACGTCATCGTATCGCCTCAGGGCGGTGGCTTTGCTGGACCTACCGACGCGGCGCTGGAGGCAATCGGCCGCCGTCGTACCGTGGCCTTATCGACGCCAAGCTTCCTGATCGTGCCAGAGATCATATCCCGGTCCGACATGATCGCACTCGTCCCGCGCCGGATTGCCAAGGGCTGGTCGGATCGGGTGCAGGTGATGGAACCGCCGCTTGCTATACCCGGGTTCTTTATTGCCAGTATCTGGCACGACCGTACGACCAACCATCCAGCACAAGGCTGGCTGCGTGACCGGCTCGCTGGACTGGCATGATGTTCCCCCCCAACACATCACTGGTCCAAGCCCACTTTCCCAAAACTCGATCGTTTGCAGGAACACCTGTGGGAAGCTTGGCTCGGATATTCTGTTGACGGTCCCGTTCGTCTGACGGACAGGCGTCGTAGCATCCCGCCCTTTGTTGGAGGAGGGCTGAGATGGCGCGACGCAGGCTGCTGGGCGACGAGCAATGGGCGGCGCTATTTACCCTGCCCGCGGGCGAGCGAACGGCTGGGCCACCCAGCAGAACGCCGACCAGACACGCCTCACACTTTCGGCCCAGAATGCCACGCTGGCGAGCGCCCAGGCCGACGTCGCGGTTGCCACCGCCAATGTCGAGGCCCAGACCGCGACCGTGCAGCAACTTCAGGAACTTACCAGCTTCGAAGCCATAACGGCGCCCTTCGACGGCATCGTCACCGAACGCAATGTCGACAAGGGAGACCTGATCAACGGATCGGCCTCAGGCGGAACCGCGATGTTCGTGCTGCAGCGCGACGACGTGCTCCGAGTGCACATCGACGTGCCTCAATCGGCCTCCGTGGGCCTTGAGGATGGACTTGCCGCGCAGGTCACACAACCGGAACGGCCGGCCGAGGTGTTCACCGGCGCCGTGGCGCGCCACGCGGGGTCGCTGAGCGTGGGCTCTCGCACCATGCCGACCGAGGTCGACGTTGCGAATGGGGATCATCGGCTGCAGCCCTGCCTCTTTGTCCATGTGAGCTTGTCGATCCCGCAGGGCTGGCCGACCGTGACGGTTCCGGCCGGCGCCATCCTGCTCAACGGCCAAGGGCTCAGGGTCGCCACTATCGACCGCGATGGCAGCGTGAGGATGCACGAGGTCGACATCTACCGGGACTTTGGCACCAGCGTCGAAAGACGGAACAGTCTACATGGCGGCGAACGCGTGGCCGTCAATCCACCCGCCAATCTGCAGGCCGGCGACAAGGTGCGCATCGCTCCTGTCTCTGCAGAAACGGCGCCGGCCGGCGCCTCGCCCGACAAGCCGAAGGTGCTCACGGGCTCCGCGACGGATAGCAAAGGCTGACCAGCATCAGCCATGGCAAAGGCTGCGACGCGGTTCGGCTCAGCGCCGCTTCTACTCGTTCACGCAACCTGACATAACGCGCTTGATCATGTCGGTAATGTCGGTGCCCGAGAGGTTGTCGCCCTTGAAGTCGTAAAGGTAGTCGAAGGCGACGACGCCGACTTCAGCTGGATGTAATGATAGACCATGTCGTTGCCGGGAATGGTGAGAAGATAGCTGCCTTGGCCGTCCAGTTCCTCGACAAACGAAACCTTCCTGACATGGCCGTTGGTGCGCGGGTTGTAGAGGCAGTGACCGAAGTACCACAACGGCACATCGCTCAGCATGTAGCCCTTGTCGGTCAGGACGGCGATCATCGTTTTGTCGAGACCTTTCGACTGCAGATCGGCCAGGAGGGTCTTCATGTCGGGGGCATGTCTTGGGCCTGAGCGACACCCACGGGTGCAGCGGCCACGAAGACTGCAAGGACGGCGGCTTTGACGGTCATGGTACGGTCTCGATGAGTATGGATACGGATTAAGCGGCTGCGCTACTGTGCCGAGCTGGTAACGAATCGGGTCTCGGCTCCCGGACATGGTCCAAGGGAGCGGATGACCGACGGCGGGATGACAGCCGTTTTCGATCGCATGGGCGCAGCTTATGGGCCTTGCAGCGTCACGTAGATCTTGCGGCCGTCGTCGGTCTTTTCGGCCTGATAGACGATGTCGAGCGTGGCTTTTGAGCCGATCTCGACAGCAAATTCCGTCAGCTGCGCCGCGGTCAAGTTGCCTTTTGGAGCATAGCTGATCGTCGCTTGAGCAGCGCACTCGCTTTTGACGCTGTCGCTCGCGCGGGTTCGGATCGCGTCAAGAACCACATCGCTTTTGTCGAGGTCGATGACGGGGAGCAAAGCGAGCTCGGTCTGCTTCAGCTTGTCTTTGATGATCTGGGCGACAAGGCCCCGCACCAGGCCCGTCGAGCAGGTCGAAGCCGAGGGCAGCAGGCTGGCGAGCGGAAAGCCATTCGCGTCGGCAAACAGCCACACGCCGACGAAGATGCCCACGATCAAAAGTAGGATCGCTCCGACGCTGCGGCGCTGCTTGGCGGGTGGAGCATAGACGATCTGAGCCGGTGCCGGTCGTTGGTCGGGCTCGATGCTGCCAAGGTCCACTGGGTCGAAGGAGTGCGGACCGGTCGGTGTCCGCAGCGGGAAGACCTGATCGAAGTCATCAGCGGGCGCCTCGTCTGTTGCGCCTTTGCTGGTGAGCCAGATTAGCAAGGGGATGAGACCGACCAGCGTCGGCGCGAGCAAAAGACACCAGCCGGATCGATCGACATCATGCAAGCGACGAACCTGCACGGCGAGCGACGGAATGAGGTGAATGGCGAAGACGATCGTCGCGATCAGCGAGCCTGTCCCGAGACCATGATCCACCAAGCGTGCGGTGATCGAGATCACGAGTACCCAAAACGTGAAGGACCAAAACTCGGAGCGGCTCGAGCGGCCCCAAAAGTCAAGGTAACGGGCCATAACGGCCTGATAGGCGTGCATAGGACCTCCATTGTGGCCGAAGCCACATTTATGTCGAACATATTCGATGGTTTGTTGAGGAACAAGCTGGTCGCGTCCGCGGCATGGACGGACGCGCACGCGTGGCTTGGAATCTGAGACGTTTGCGGGTGGCGCGTGGTCTCTCGCAGGAGAACCTCGCGGTCGATGCCGGCGTCGATCGTGGCTATGTGAGCGGGATTGAGCGGCAAAGCTTCAATCCGACCGTCGACATCCTCGATCGCTTGACGGTGGCGCTGGGGACCGACATCGCGCAGCTGTTTGTCGATCCGGAACCCGGGCAGCCCGAACCGCAGCCGCTGACCCCTGGCCGGCGCAAGCTGCGGTAAGGGTGGCTTCGGTGCTTACGGGCAGGAGGCCGATCACGATGGGGTATTTGGCGGGTTGCTTCAGCGGATCGACGATCCTCCGTCGAAGCGCGTCCCAAACCGCCCAATGCCATTGCCCATTCGGCGCCGGGTCAAGCGCCAGCACCGCATGCTGACGCAGTTGTGTGTAGTCGCATTCCCAAAACGGGATCATCCGCTCGGGTGTGCTCAGCCCGTAATACATCAAGGCCCAGCGCAGATCATCGAGGCTGGTCGCATCACCCTGCTGGTCACCAAAGATGGTAGTGCAGGCGTCCCGGTAGCTCACCTTTGCCAGCATGGCCACGCAGGCAATGCCACAGCCATCGTCATGTCGTTGGATCACCCGCTTGATGCGATCATTGGGGCGGGCGGGTCGCGTGTTGCGCATCGGTCTACCCCCTCAATACTCGTCGGCTAGCATGAGGGTGAGGACCCGGCAGGTGACCGCCGGGTCGGCCGGATCGGGCGAGTGGTGCAGACAGCTCCGATCGTAATAGTCGATCTTGAAGAACAGCCGATGGCCGCTCACCGTGAACGCTCCGAAGTCGTGTTCGCCGTAGGGATCGTTGTCGGCGTCAAAGCGATCGAAGCTGGCCAGCGCGAGGATGATCTGGCGTTGCAGAGTGGGGTTGAGAGCGGCGACGCCGCGCGTCAGCACCAGGGTTCGGGCTGTGTTGGAGGAGCGAAAGGCGTCATTGAGCGCGCGAATTCGCTCTGCCTTGTCGATGACCGGCATGAAACTCTCCTGATGAGATGATGTGGAGGGTGGTTTTGGCTGGTTGGGGGCTTTGCCCCATGTGCCGCTATGGCTTTGTGCCACCGCAAGCCAAAGCGCACGGCTGACGCGGCAAGTGGCGGTTTGCTGGTTGCTTTATGGCCGCCGTGACGCCGGCCGATGTGCGTTTATTCGCGCTGCAGCGACCGTACGCGGCCATTATGCTGTCGAACCGATGATGATGGCCAAAACTGCCGGTCGTCGCCGCTGGCGCTTGTGTGACGTTGGCCAAACGGCGCGATGGCGAGCGAACCGACGTGTCACATCGAACGTGCCAAACGCGACAGCGACGACCGATGGCTGGATCGCTCATCGCGCTCATGAGCGATCCGGCTGACCGATCAGGCTGGCAGGACGGGCAGGAACCCCAGTTCGGTGCGGCGGCGAACGACGGTGGGCTCGTTGTAGTCGCACCATTTGAGCGTCAGCATGGTCCCGTTGATGCCGATGACTTCGGCTTCGAACCAGCCCTCGGTCGCGCCAGTGGTGGCCAACACCATGCTACCAAGCCCGACATCCTCGATCCGGCTCGATCGCCGGATCGGCTTGGACGGCGCTGCTTTTTTGCCCGGAGCCGGATCGAGCACCTTGCCGGGCTTGCCATCTACTGCCGGCGTGGTCGCTTCGCCGGCCATGGCGCTGTCCGGGCCGACATCATCCTCAGCCGCTTCACCCGTCGGATTGTCGGCGGCTTCTGCGTGACTGAGACCGAGCAGGTCGCGTGTGACTTCGACCAGGCGGCCATAGAGCTTGCCGTTGACGAAGGGCGTGAACGCCTTGCCGCTCGAAAACACGCGACCACGCGGCAAGCTGCCGGCAAGTTCGCGCAAAGCCTCGGTCTCGACCGGGACGGCTTGCATGTTCATCAGGCCGGCGGCTTTGGTGGCGAGCTCGGCGCTGGCTTGATCGAACCAAGAGGCGTGGGGTTTGCCAGCTTGATCGCGACCGAAGATCACGAGAAACGGGGTGGGCGGGGGATAGGCGAGTGCACTCATGACGAACTCCTGAAATGAGTAGGGGCCCCGAAGGCCCCTGGTGAATTGACGTGCTGTGTCGAGCCGGTTTTGCAGTGTCAACACGACGTTTGACACACACAACCATAGTATATTCAAGTAAATCTGTCAATATATTTGCTTAGAAGCGGTTTATCACATGGAGTAAGATCAGTTTGAAAATTGAAAATTTCTCATTTCATTAATAATACTGTTTATTAGAACATGGTTCTGACACCCGCCCGCTTCGGATTATGCTTTTGCAACGTCTCATGCTGAAACGACATCGTATTGCGCTTACGTTGTCACGTAGGCGTCCGCATGCAACATTCGCGTCTAGGAGCAGCGGTTACTCGGTCGCACACTGTTTGTCCCTTAGCTGTGCTGGTTCTAATTATTTTCAGCAGGCATTTTTGCATTGGGGTAAGTCGATGAGCCCGAACAAGGAATTATGGGAAAAGGGTGATTTCACACGAATTGCTGTGTGCATGCGTGAAAGCGGCGAAGAAATTGTTGAAAGTCTTGCAATCCGAGCCGGACTGAAAGTCCTGGATCTCGGATGCGGGGACGGCACGACAGCCATTCCGGCAGCAAAGCTCGGGGCCGACGTTCTCGGCGTCGATATCGCACGCAACTTGGTCGAAGCCGGCGCTCGCCGCGCGCACGAGCTGGGGCTGACCAACATTCGCTTCCAAGAAGGCGATGCCAGCGACCTCGTCGATCTGCAAGACGAGAGCTTTGATCTCGTCGTCAGCATTTTCGGCGCCATGTTCGCTCCACGGCCCTTCGATGTTGCCCGAGAGATGGTGCGCGTCACGCGGTCGGGCGGGCGGATTGTGATGGGCAACTGGATCCCAAACGACCCGACGCTGGTCGCACAGATCCTCAAGGTCAGCGCGGCCTACTCGCCACCGCCACCGGATGGCTTCGTCAGTCCGATGACATGGGGTGTCGAAGCAAATGTCATTGAGAGATTTGCGGCGACTGGCGTCTCGCCCGAGAGCGTGTCCTTCCAAAAGGACACGTGCGTGTTCAAGTTCCCGCACCCACCATCCGAACTCGTCGATACGTTCCGTCGCTACTATGGTCCCACGATGAATGCCTTTGCAGCAGCGGGTCAGAGCGGCCGCGCCGACAACCTGCTCAGCGAACTCGAAACGCTGTTTCAAAGCCAAAACGTCAGCTCGGGCGCCGACACGACGATGATCCCTGCCACCTTCCTGCGTGTGACGGTTTCAGTCTAGCTGGGCTCAGTCGTCCTCATAGGGCGGTGCAGCGTGGACGACTTGGTATCGCAGGATCAACGGCGACGACAATAGGCCGACCGCATTGGCGTACGCCCGTGCCCAGCGGAAGACAGGCGGCGCATCGGGCGGGCTATCTGCTCCGCAGCGGGATGCACCGACATTGCTCGCGGATCGGGCAGTCTTGGCTCCTGCAGGCGAACCGGTCGTCGATCCGGTTGCCGTTGCAGATGTCGTGCCCGGCCTCGGTGCAAAACAGCCAAATGGCCTTCTGGATCAGCCTGGGAAAGACAACCGGGCCCTCCGGACAGAAGCGACGCGCATCGATGGACTGGCTCGCGGCTTCGATGATGTCGGCGCACCCACCCGGGGCGTAGCAGCCGGCGCCGTACCCGTGCTCAGCCTCGAGGTCACGCAGGCAACCGGTGCGGTGCAACCAGTTATGCACCAGGGTATCGATGGCCACCATGCTGGCGCCCGCCTTGACCCAGCGTCGGCGACCTGGATCGCCCGCCAGCAGCAGATCGGCCAATGCCATCGAGAGCACCTTGAACGAGACGCCGTAGATGCCGCTCAGCGGCTCCAGCAAGGCCTGGCGCACAAGTTCGGCGTGATGCCCAGCGCCGGTGTTATGAACCGCATTGGCCAATTTGGCATCGATCCAGCCGACCAAATCGCCGTCGCACACGTCGCGCAGGAACAGGAAGAGGCTGTAGGCGGTCTGGTTGAGCCGACCGTTGCGCAAATCATGCAGCGGCAGCGGACATGCCTCGATGTGATCGGGCTCGCGACACAGGAATGTCTGCTTGGCGAAGCGACAGTCGTCAAAGTGCCAATAGCTGCGCAGCTTGGGGCAGGATGGCTGATCGCTTAGAACGGCGTCGATGTCGGCAAATGTCACCGTTCCGTGCTGGTCCATGTAGGCCCAAGCGATGGCGTCCGAGACACCCTGATAGCTGAGCACCCCGATCAGCCAGTCAAACAGCACCGGCGTGTCATGCCGCGCCACCGCCTTCCGCAATCCTGAACGCCGAAACTGATCATTGAGGTCGATCAGCATCGATCGAGGGGCCGCGATCTCGCAGACGCGGGCGATGCGGCTGGTGACAATGGGAAGGTTGAGATGATCCAAGCGGCTGTTCGGCTAAGCACCGCGGTTCGCGGCCGGCCGACGCTAGCAAATGGTCGAAAGACGCTGTCAATCAGTCATTCTGGAGCAGTTTGAGGCTATTTTGCGCGGTTTTGACGGCCTGACGGCGACGTGGCTTGATCACTGGTAAGCCGAGGTGAAGTAAGAGCCAAGCGCCTAGATCCTATCTTGGCCCGGGGGTGAGCGAGGCTGATTCAAGGTTTGGATCTTCGATCGTCGAAGCTCCAGGTTAGCGGTGGACAGCGCATGTACGGCGTAGACGCGGCGGCGGCCCCACCAGATGATCGGGCACGGCGGCGCTTCCGCGAGGCGCTCATCGACTTGCCGGATTCGGCGGGACGGGCAGCATGGGCAAAAGGATATTGGTATTCGCCGACGGAACCGGCAACGAGGGCGGGCTCCTGCCTGACGAGAGCCGGACGAACGTCTACAAGCTCTATCGCGCGACGCGAACCGGGCCGGACTCGACTGTAAATCCGCACGAGCAGCTCGCCTTTTACGTCCAGGGCGTGGGCACTTCGCTGCCCGGTCATGCGGCCCGGTTCCATGGAGCCAAAGAGACGGTCCAACAGATGATAGGTCTGGGGCTGAAGGACCGCATCCGAGCTTGCTACAAAGCGATTATCGGCACGTGGCGTCCCGGAGACAGCATCTACCTATTCGGCTTTAGCAGGGGCGCATACACGGCGCGCTGCGTCGCTCACGTCCTCGAGGTGTTTGGTATCCCGTCGAGAGAGCCAGGATCCGACACGCTGAGCCTCGACCCAAAGCGCCTCGATGCCGTCGCAAGGCGGGCTGTGGACATCCTGTACCGGGTCGGGTTCATGATCACTAACAATCCGAAAAGACAGGCAGAGGTGGCGGCCTTCACGCGGGATTATGCGCCACATATGGGCGCAGCAGATGGGGTTGTTCCGTATTTCCTCGGTCTATGGGACTCGGTCGCGGCTTACGGCCTCGGCAAGTTCTTTCCGCAGCGGTACGACGCCCACCTTCCGCACGAGATCCAATATGTGAGGCACGCGCTGTCAATTGACGAGAATCGGAGGGACTTTAAACGGGTAATCTTCGGCGGAAGCCGTACGGTCCGCCAAGCACTGCCGGGCGAGCCAGAGCCATTCCAGCAGGTGTGGTTTGCTGGCAATCACTCGGATATCGGCGGGAGCTACCCGGAGAACGAGTCGCGGCTATCGGACATCACACTGCAGTGGATGCTGGATTTCTTGACAAAGGGTCTGCCGGAGGGCAAGCGCATCACCTTCGACGAGGACGTGCTGAAGCTCTATCCGTCGTTCGACGGCATGATGCACGACGAGTGTCAGAGCTCAAAAGTGCGGTGGCTGCAAGCCCCGCGCGTGGTGGACGCGCAAGGCACGCTGCACGACTCGGTTATCGAGCGCCTAAAGCTCGATGACGCCCGCGAGTACAGCGGCTACAAGCCGTACAGGCCGGAGCCGCTCCGCTTTCATCCCCGCGCTGCCCCCTTCTTCACCTCTCCGGCGCCGCCAGCGGTCACATCATGGCTACGTCGGATCACCGGGCCGAGAAAGAACTAATTGGAAGCAAATCAAGGCTGACTTGGGCTACAGGCGCGGGCTGACTCTTCGGACAAAGCGTCCATCGCATGCTATTGGCCTCACCGTGTTCGTACTCGGCGACCATGATTACTTTACGTCAGCGTCGGTCTCTGATCTCAGTTTGGGTTTGGCCCGCATGGCGGTTTCAAGCTGGTTGCCAATCAGCTCGGAGCCACGACGTAGCGGGTCGGTGTCGAGGTGTGCACATCGTGCAGTGGTTTGAGGCTGGCTATGCCCGAGAAGCTTACCCACGATCGGTAGCCCCAGGCTGGCTCCCGCTCCGACCGATGCGAAGGTATGCCGAAGATCATGCAGCCGCACACCCTGCAGGCCAGCTCGCGCCGAGACAAGCTCCCAGGGCTTCTTGAGGTCGGCGCGTGGCTTGTCGAGGGTCCTGCCTGGAATCACGAAGGCACTGCTGCGAGGTAAGCTGGCCAACACCGATTGCGCCGCGCTGTTGAGCACGATGGTTTTCCGCCCCGTCTTCGAATTAGGCAGCAGCAAGAGGCCACGCTGCACATCGACATAGTCCCACCGCAGGTCGAGGATCTCTCACAGGCGCGCACCGGTGAAGATCAGCAGCCGCAGTGCCCCAGCGACCTCGGGCCCCAGCAGCGATATGCGGTTCTCCGGCTTGGTTATGTGCTTTGACACGGGCTTGGCGTCGTCGGTGAGCCACGGCAGCCCGACCGTCTCGCCTTCCACGATGGCGGCCCCTAAGCGCTCGAGTTCAACCATGCTCAGTAACCGCTCACGCCGATCTTCCTTGAACTTTTCGATGCGGCGGGCGGGGCTGCCAGCACCATGCCCATCATCCCGGGCCGCCGCACGCGCAAACGACCCATTCACTATGACCGCGCCCGATACAAAAATCGCTGGCGCATCGAGGCCGGCTTCTGCTGCCTCAAAGATTTCCGCCATATCGCAACTCGCTATGACAAACTCGCCGCCGATTTCGCGTCCGCCCCCGCACTGGCCAGCGTCATCGCTTTCTGGTGCTGATGGAGCCCGGACCATAGTGAGTCCTCGTGCTATTCCGTTTCTTGGCTCGGGTTTGTAAATGCTACTGTGTCGGCGAGGTGTGGCGCGCCGACGGCGATGAAGTCCCGCCGCCTGCTTGCAAGAACTTTAGCGTAGGTGGTCTCGATCATTCGCACGCTCGTTCCGCAGTTCTCCGCTGCTACTGTAAGCGGAACGCCCGCCTCAATCGCCCGAGAGATATAGGAGTGACGTAGCGCGTAGAACGTGCCCGTCTGATCGAGCCCGGCGGCCAACAAGACACGTTTCATGGGACGAACCTGATGACTTGCGCCCCACTGCGTACCGTCGGAGCGGGCCAGGAGAGGAGCTTCCTTAGGTTTGTTGCTCGATATGCGTTGGAAGAAGGTCACAGCAGACGGTTGAAGGATTACGGTTCGAGAACCCGTCTTGCCACTCGGAATGTGCAGGCTCTCGCCAATGAGGTCGAAATGACGAACTTGGCAAGCCGCCAACTCGCCGTACCGTGCTCCAGTCAGGAATCCCGCTATCAGCAAATCACGGAATGATGGGTCATCGCAGATTTGCAACATGCGTACGACCTCCTCAACCGAGAAATGCACCTCACGTGCTCGCGCTACGCGCTGAAATGGCCGAACTAGCCGCCAGGCGCTGTCGTCCTTGAGTCCGCTGGATGGGTCCGAAATAGCATGGTTGAGGAGAGCTTTGATGATGCTCAGAACGCGGTTGGCTGTGTCTTGGCTTCGACGATGTTTTTCGGCGTCATGACCTACGTTGACGAGGCCGTCACGCCAAGCTTCTAACTGCCTACGGGTGAGATCCTCAACCTTGTTCGCGCCGAAATGGGGAAGAAACAGACGCTCAAGCCGGCGCCGAGCATCATAGGCGGTTCGGCGATTGCGCGCCTCCAGGCTGGACAAATAGGTGCGCGCTGCCGCCTCAATGGTCATTGGCGCTCGATTGGTCGTGCAAGCTTCGTTGCCGCGGGCCGTGGCCTTGGCAAGGATCTGAGCTTCCCAGAATGTCAGGATAGTATGGCCGTCGCTTTCGTCATGATCGTCGGCAATGCCGATCCGCTTGGTCCAAGCCCCGCTTTTGCCATCGGCCACCCGAACGACCCAAGTTCCGGCCGTCTCGTTCCGTCGATAGCCGAGAGATATTCCGGGCGCGACCCTGACGAACACCGGTTTTTTTGCGACAGCCAATTTCAGACGTGTCGTTCTTGTCTCAAGCTTTGGGGCGCGCGCGCTTCGGGGCATGGTGTCCAGTCAGTGTCTTGCCGACGTTCCCGAACCATGCCATATCTGTTCGGACTAGCCAACTCCTGTTACAACGTTTTCTATTGAGAAGACAAAGTTTTAACCGGACACCAATGGACAGTTTAGGACACTGAGACGTCGCCCTCTCACGGCGAAAACAGGGGTTCGATTCCCCTTGGGCGCACCATTTCCTCTGAAAATGGTTGCCCTGAATCAATAAGAAAGTTCGAACTCCGTTCGAACGGGCGCACCAGCCAGTTTCAGCGAAGTAGTCGGCTTCCCAAGCCCCATTTTGTATCTCGTTGCTGAAATCGTTGTTCTGCATTCCTGGTGTCGGAGTCATCAGCGACAGCCGATCATGCCATCGTTGCGAACCAGTCCGCATAGATCGTCGTCCGCGCCATGTGGCGGTTGAGATCGGGTGCGCCGTCCGTCCACCAGACCGGTCCTCGCTCGCCGAGTTCGTGCTTTGCTTGATCGACCGCCGCGTGTGCTCGGGCCTCTTGATCGAAGTCCGCCGCTCGTCTTGCGGCTGCGACCGCTCGTCGGGCCGACATCAGAGCTGCGACCAAGCGTGTGCGATCGGCGGCGGAAAGGTTCGGGTTTGAAGTGCGCCAAAGGCGTCCACGAACCACGAAATATCGACCATCTGGCGTCACAGGCGGCGTTTTGGAGACCACGGAAAGCACTCCGGTTGCGCTGGAGCAGCAGCGCTCTGCTGCGTTGCGTGTCGTGGTACTAGCTAAGCTCGCCATGGCTTGCCAGGTCCGAACTTTGAGAGTTGGCGCCTAGCCGAGGGAGCCGCGCGGGGCTTCCTATCCCGATCAGGATCCGGTCGGTTTGAATTGGAGCCCACACTTTTTCTGGATGTTAAGCGTCTCGATCGCGTCCATCTTGCCTTTGAGGCGCCCGACCTCGGCCGCGCTCGCGCCGTCCCTTCTTGACGAAGAATAACGTGGGGAAGAACACGACGACGCCAGGCGTCCAACTCTAGTCTATCGCTAAATTGCTTCGACCCCGACGTCCCGAGTCATTGGCTACACACCTAGTCGGCGCGACAAAAGATAGTATCGCTCGACGTCTACGCCGATAATGCGTGCGGCGGCCAGCAGCTTTGATCGATCTGTCAAAGGCCGCTCAACTCCGTTTCTCGCGAGATCAAATAGATCACTGGCGCGAACATATAATTCCAGGGCGTCATAGAGATGGCTTTCAACAGATGAAGGAGAGTGTTCTTCGCCCCGAATGCGTGCTCTGAAGACTTGAATTTGCGAAATAAGCGAAGCCAACCCGGTGAGTTGATCAGCATCAGCTCGAATGCATTCGCGAAGTATCGAAACGACACTGTCGGGAAAAACGGGCGCCTGGAATGCTGGACCTGGCCGAGGTGCTCGTTGAAAATACACAAGACTCTTGACACAGAGATTGGCGTAATCACAAACATCACTAAGAGCGAGTGAAAGAACGGATATCGATGCAAGTCGCTCTCGTGCCAGAGCTTTTTTCACAATATCTTCAGAAGAAGCGATTTGCTTCTGAATTGCTTTATATCCAACACATGCGGCGATAAGAGCGAATAAACCTGCGATCAGACTTTGATATCGGTTCACCCAAAACTCAAAACAGTTCGAAGCCGCTTTGTTGATGATTGAGGACGCAGCGCTTTCAGAGCAGAAGCCGCCAGCGCCAGCTACACTCGCTAAGGCGAGTCCGCCAACGAACAAAAAAAACAGCAGCCAGTAAGTCCAAATCGGAATGTATCCGTCGGGCGCAGGCAGTCTCACTCGCATCCCTCTTAACCTCCGAATCTTCAGCACGGAAAATCTACCATGCTTCGATCTATTTCCGCCCGGCAGGATCTCGGAGCCATGTTTTGATCGAGCGCGGCGTCAACATTCTCCTCCCGATATCGACGATGAAGGACGGCGCACCGCGAACGACGCATTCGAAAGATTTTTAGCCCGTTCCCGCATCAGCTTGGGCCCGCCACTCGACCGTCCGACGCGGCCTTCGGACTCGGCATCTCGGTGGCAGTGCTCGGCCGATGTTGAAGTGAAGCACAGTCAGTATCCTAAGCCTGCGTATTCGGCCGGGGTCATGGTCGGGCCCCGCTGCAGATGCGCGTTCTGCGTCGCGACCGAAGCTTACGCCTTCGCCGATCCGCCTGTGACGATCCGCGCTTTGAATGTCTTGGTTGAGTAAGCGATTGAGTTGCTGAAGATCCGAAGGGGGGTCTATGGCCGCCAACACGCTTCGTCGCCTCATCGTCTTGGTCTTGGATTACTCTGCGTCACGCGGGTGCGAACGGCTGATCCGTTGCCACGGAAACGGAGCTCTCTTCATGGCGCGACACGCTGTGTTTAGAGCCGGCGAATCGGACAAACGCGGCTCGTGGACTCGTGTGCTTGTCGAGGTCGAGCGACGATCAAATTATCGGCCGTGGTGAAACGCGAAACGGTGTCTTGGCCGAACGCTTATCCCCGCCGAAACAGATAGCAGCCGACGCCGAAAGCTGCGAGCGCGCACAGGATAGCCGGGACGGCTGCATTCAACATAGTCCGCAATTCCTCCTGAGGTCCGCGCCTTACCGCCTTGCAGATCATCAACACCAAACTGAGTTTGGATCGGTGTTGCGTGATCCCCAATCGAATTATAGGGCGCGAGCCTTCACCTGCCATCGGCGATGGTCTTGCCCGAGAGAGCAAATGTGGGAACGACCCATCCGAAAAGTCCGGCCCGCGCTCTGGTTGACCAAGGTTGCGATAAACGCGTAGGTCCAACTCCATCAGGATAGGAGGCCACCTTTGCGAGCTTACACATATCAAATTGGCGGCGGAACAGGGTCCGACATCACAACTCTCATCCATTCTGAAGCGATCTTCGCGGACAGCCTTCTTGAGGCGATCGACAAAGCCAAAGCGGTCACGAACGCTCGGCCCGTCAGCGATGCCGAGGACACCGTGTGTCTGCTCGACGAAATGAACGCTGACGCCGAGCCAGTCTGGATCCGTCCAATTAAAGATGTCAGAGCGGCTTAAATCGCGCTTTGACGTCGCCGCTTTCTTAAATCCCGCGGGCGCTGCACCTTCTGCGGGCGTCGTCGGCCGAGGGTCGCTGCCGCCGCGCGGCGGAGCACCGTGCAATTTATGGTCGAGCGCCATGACGGAGGCCATCGACCAGCAGGGCCACCATACGACGGGCCTGTCCGACATCGCCGTCGCCTGCTGGCATCGCGAGCCGCATGCCGGCCAGCAGCAGTTCGGCAGCATCGACGTCTTCCCTTACCGCGCCCGCCCTCGAGGCGGCGTCGAGCAGCCCCTGAAGCGCGGGCCCCCACCGTCCTTCGAGATAGGCCGGTAACGCCTCGTAGGCCTTGTCGCCGGAATGGAGAGCCGAAGCCAAGCCACGCTTCTTCAGGGCGAAATCGACCAGCCCGAGCATCCACGCCGAGAGGGCGTCGAGAGGCCCGAGGTCTGCTGCAAGGGTAGCCGCCATCCCGACGCCGGTCTCCACCTCCTGACGGACGATGGCCTTGATCAGGTCCGACCGCTGCGGAAAATGGCGGTACACGGTCCCCACACCCACCCCGGCCTTTTCCGCGATTTCCCGCACCGGCGCGTCGACGCCCGATGTCGCGAACACCGCCATCGCGGCACGCAGCAGCGCATCCATGTTGCGTCGCGCATCGGCCCGAGCAGGCCGCTCCTGGCTGCTGTCGATGCGAGATTGCTCAACCGACACGGCATAAGGCTCGTCGTTCACGCCCAACCTCATTGCAAAACGGAACAACGTTCCGTATAAAGATGAACCGCGTTCCGGTTCGTCGTATAGCTCGATGCGACCGACGGCGCCAGTTCCGAAGGAGACGAGCATGCAATACCGCAATCTGGGCCGGACCGGCATCAAGGTCAGCCCCTATTGCCTCGGCGCAATGATGTTCGGTGGCATTGCCAATTCCGATCATGACGATTGTGTCCGCATCATTCACAAGGCGCTGGATGCCGGCATCAACATTCTCGACACGGCCGATCGATACAGCCAGGGCGAGTCCGAGGAGATGGTCGGCAAGGCGCTGAAAGGCCGCCGCGATAAGGTCGTTTTGGCCACCAAGGTGCACGGCCCGATGGGGCAAGACCAAAACCAGCAGGGCAGTTCGCGGCGCTGGATCACGCAGGCCGTGGAGGGGTCGCTCCGTCGCCTGCAGACCGATCATATCGATCTCTATCAAATCCACCGACCTTCGCCGGACACCGACGTCGAGGAAACCCTGTCGGTGCTGACCGACCTGATGCGGGCCGGGAAAGTGCGTGCCATTGGGTCGTCGACCTTTCCCGCCTCCGAAATTGTGGAAGCCCAGTGGGTGGCGGACCGACGTGGTCTCGCCCGGTTCCGCACGGAGCAGCCGCCCTATTCGATCCTCAACCGCAGCGTCGAAGGGGAGGTGCTCCCGCTCTGTCAGACATACGGTATGGGCGCCCTGGTGTGGAGCCCGCTGGCAAAGGGCCTGCTGACGGGACGCTACCGCAAGGGCGAGGCGCTGCCCGACAGCCTGCGCGTCAAGGTCTTCGCCAAGCAAATGTCCGACGAGCGCAACCTCGACGCGGTCGAGCGGCTCATTCCGGTCGCGCAAGCGGCGGGACTTTCGCTGACCCACTTGGCCATGGCCTTCGTCATGGCGCATCCCGGCGTGACCTCGGCCATCCTCGGGCCACGCACGATGCCGCAGTTGGACGACCTGCTCGCCGGTGCCGAGGTCCGGCTCGAGGACGAGACGTTGGACCGCATCGATACCATCGTGGCGCCAGGGACCAACGTTGCACCGGTTGGCGGGGCCTACGAACCACCCGCCGTGCTGGACGCGACCCTCCGCCGCCGTCCGCTTATCGAGCGACAGGCCGCCTGATCACGACAGACGCCCGGCTCACCGGCGTTCTCCGGCACTCTCGACCGACCATCTCCAGGATTTTTTATGACCACCCACAAGTAGCACCCAATCGGTACCGGCTTCCAGGCCGCATCGACCGCGGACGACGTCGTCGCGGGTCTCGACCTTGGAGGCAAGAGCGTCATCGTGACGGGCGGCCACGCCGGCCTCGACCTCGAGACGACCCGGACGCTGAGCAGAGCCGGAGCGTCCGTCACGGTGGCGGCGCGCGACGTTGACCGGGCGAGAGCCGCCTTATCCGGGCTGGATCACGTCGAAGTCGGGCAACTCGACCTTATCGATCCAACCTCGATCGATGCCTTCACGGGGCGCTGGCTGGCAACAGGTCGGCCGCTTCACGTCCTGATCAACTGTGCCGGCGCCTCCGGCGGGTCGACACACGACGCGCGGGGCTTCGACACTCAGTTCGCGACCAACCATCTCGGCACTTTCAGCTCACTCGGGCCCTGCTGCCGGAGCTGCGGGCCGCCCATGGCGCCCGCGTCGTGAACGTCACCTCTGGCGCGCATCGTTTCGGCAAAATCCGATGGGATGATCCCAACGTCGTGACGGGGCACGATCGCCGGTCCGCCTACGCTCAATCAAAGGCCGCCAACGTGCTCTTCACAGTCGAGCTGGATCGCCGTAGCGCCGCCGACGGCATCCGGGCCTATGCGGTCCACCCAGGCGTTGTCGTGGGGACAAAGCTCAACGCGTCGGCCGGTCCCGATGCCCTCCGCGCCATGGAGCTGATCGACGAGACCGGTCGCCCCATCATCGACCCCTCGGCCGGTAAGAAAACGCCACAGCAGGGCGCCAGCACGATCGTGTTTGCGGCCACAAGCCCGCTGCTGGCGGCGATCGGCGGGGTTTATCTCAAGGACAACGACATCGCTCCGCTGAACGACGAGCTAATGTCTCTGTCCGTCGATCATATCCCGTCCGACGCCATGTCACACACCCTCGACCGGGCTTCCGCTCGGCGGCTCTGGGAGATGAGCGAGCACCTGCTCCAAGGCTGACGAGCCCAGACTCACGGGAACGTCATTGGCGTGTTGCATCCGGATCTGTATGTCTTTCCCCGGCCAGAACGGTCAATCAAAGTAGGGAGAGAAACTATGCGGGTGTCCAAGGGCATGATGGTCGTGACGCTTGCGTCTTGCGTGATCGGAGCCGCTTCGGCTCAAGCACAGAGCCAAGCCGATCAGATGAAAGTCATGTATCAGGCCGGCCGAAATCAGCTCGGTGTCTTGGAATTTTGCCAGGACAAGGGTTTTTCGGATGCAGAGACCATTGCGGTGCAGCAGAAATTGTTGGGCATGATTCCGTCGACCGACAAAAGTAGTGGTGACGAGGCCGAGGCGACGGGCCGCAAGGGCACGATCGCCGCGATGGGAATCAAGCAGGATCTCGAGGCAGCCGCGAAGACGCAAGGCTCGTCCGTCGAGAAGCTGTGTCAGGCCATGTCGACGGCCATCAAGCAGGTTGGCGCGCAGCTTCCCAAGTAAGTTACGTCTGCCGAGCGTCGTCGAGCGACCGATGGACGTGCCACGCTCTCAGCGCGTGGGGAGGGTCACCGCGGCGACTCCCCACGCGACGAGCCGCATCGGCCACGCGCAGGATCGACGACACGACTAGCGTCCCATGTCATCATGCGTCACACGTCAGGGCATGATGCTGCTTTGCCGCCGATCCGACCCGTTCCCCTCTGCGCCCAACCATGCGGTCGGCCGCATGAAGGCCTTGGCTTCGCAATTTTCTCGGCATCCTTCGCGAAACATTCTAGATCGTGCCAGGGCTGATGGTCCTGTTCGGGGTATTTCTGGCCGTCGGGCTAGGCGTGGGCCCATCTGACCCGCCGCGAGCGACAGAGCCGCGATCTCGATGGAGAAGACCGTTCCGGCGACGCCGATCGTCGAGGAGCGTCGGCATTCTGCTCGCCTTCGTCGCGTCGCCACGCTGGTGTTCTTTGTGAACCATATGTCTGGGCGCATCAACGTCGATACGGTCATCGAATTTGTGAGCCGCGACGTCTCGGCAGCGCCGGCGCGTCTCGGCAGCGATCAAGCGGATCCCGCGCCCGACATGTGGCGCGGCGCGGCACCGGTCGTCGATGCCCGACGCGGCTATCTCCAGCAGCTCGACCATAAGGGATTGGCGACTTGGGCGGCGGAGCACGAGACCAGCATTCGGTTGCTCGCGCGGCCGGGTGACAACCTGTTTCCTGGTGCGCCGATCGCGCTCGTGTCTCCAAGGGTCGAGGGGATCGGCGAGGCCATCCACGACGCAACCGCCCTCGGGCCCAGCGGATCAGTTCCGCCGACCTCGAATGCGTGACTTAGCGTCTGGTACTCAGGACGATCGCGTCCTGCTCCCGACGCGGTTGATCGGTGGTGGGTCTCTGCTGATCTCGCTTGCTCGCCCCGGCGGAACCGTGCGGGCGCGATCTCGTTCACCTGCAGTGATCGTGGGCCGTCGGCGTGGCGGACCGATTATCGACGCAGACGAAAGGGCATTCGACATGGTGGACGTCGAGCAATGGCTTGAACAATGGGTTGAGGATCATCTCGATGCGCCTGAGCCGGTCCGGGAGAAGGCCGAAATGCACGATCAGGCGAAAGCCTGTGCAAACGACGCGGCGGCTGCCGGCATTCCGCTCGCCGATCTGAAACAAGCCGCCAACGGCGATCTCGAGACCTATTTGGTCGAACGGCAGAATATCCGGGTCGGCAGAGTGGAGCATGGTTCGGCTGTGGCCCTACCGGGTCAGCACGCCATATCAGGATTCGAGGCCTGGATCTGCAAGCAGGAGCCGTCCGTCCGCCTCGTCATTGCGGTTGGCGGGACAATGCCGGCTAATCTCGGCAATCGCGATTGGACGCTCGAGGGTCCGTATCAAGCAAGCCCGGATGTCGCACGCGATGTTGCCGAAAAAGGCTATCGGTTTGTCGTCGACGGTGTGACGGAAACGGCTGCAGAACCCGATGGCCTCACCGACCGGAGCCCTGCCGATCGTCAGACCGGGTTTAAATGACAGAAGAGCCGAAGGACGGTCGGCATCGAGCGCCACGTCGCGCGATCAACCGGCCTTCTGCAATCGTTCGATGGCGGCGCGCGCGGCATCGCCCGCCGCCCGGGCAGCCGTCTCGGTCGGGTAACTGCGCGTCGATCGCTCGAGGCTCGCGCCAATACCGAAGCGACGAACCTCCCAGCGAAAGCCGAACGGCGCTTTGGGGTGGCGAGCCACAAGGACCACGCATTCCGATTTGAATGATTCGGTCGACATGCGAGCAATATTGCACCGCAACATGACAATTGTGCGATGCGGGAAAAACGTGGGTCGAGATTTCAGACTTAGTTCGCTCCGTCACATCTGGTTCCTAAAGATCATGCGGTGCCGGTGGTGGTCGCGGGGCGCTAACTGAAGCGCCTTGCTTGACCGCTGGATCGAACGCTCACAAGGATCATGTATGGTTTATGTTCTCGTTGCGCTCGCTGTCTTGACCATTCTCGCCGTCTCGCTCGGCATCCGCACAGTGCCGCAGGGCCAAGTCTGGACGGTCGAACGCTTTGGGCGGTTTACGCGCCAATTGAACCCCGGCCTCAATCTCATGACGCCCTTCGTGGAACGCGTCGGACGCCGCATGAACGTCCAGGAAATCGTCCTAGAAATTCCCGAACAGGCCGTCATCACGCGCGATAATGCTGCCGTCGTCGTGGATGGCATCATGTATTACCGTGTCCTCGATGCCGGAAAAGCGGCCTATGGGGCGCAGAACCTCGTCCAGGCTCTCACCTCGATGGCCATGACGAATATCCGTTCGGTGATTGGCGCCCTCGATCTCGATGGTGCGCTCTCGGGACGTGAGGAGATCAATGCCCGACTCCTCGAAACGCTCGACCATGCGACGGCGCCATGGGGCGTCAAGGTGAGCCGCGTCGAGCTGCGGAAGATCGAGCCGCCGGCCAATCTCGTCGCGGCCATGAACCTGCAGATGACGGCCGAGCGGGAGCGACGTGCGACGGTCGCGCGGGCCAACGGCGAGCGGGAAGCCGAGGTGGCGCGCGCCGAGGGCGCCAAACAGGCCCGCGTTCTCGAGGCGGAAGGCCGTCTCGCGGCCGCGCTGAAGGACGCTGAAGCGCGCGTGGCGCTGGCCGAAGCCGAAGCCAAGGCAACGCTTGTCGTCGCGGATGCCGCGCAGGGAGCGGGCGGTGAAGCCTTGCGCTACTTTGTGGCGACGAAATATATCGACGCCATCGGTCAACTTGCGGGCAATCCCTCAGGCCGGACGCTGGTGATCCCGATCGAGAGCAGCGGCCTCGCAGGCGGCATCACCCAGGCGCTTGCGGCGATGCAGATGGGTAGTCCGGTCAAGTGACCGATGGTGCCGTCTGGATCATGGTCGGGGTCGTGCTCTGCGGGGCCGAACTGCTGCATCCCGGCGTCTTTCTACTTTGGATCGGGCTCGGGGCCATGGCGGGTGGGGCCGCGACCTTGGCGCTTCATCTCGACTTCCCCTGGCAGGTCGGCGCCTTTTTGATCTGTCTTGTGGCGTCGCTCAGCATTCCGGTCCTGCGGCGTCGTCAACGCGGTGCGGCCGATGGTGGCATCAATGCCCCATCGATCGGCCTCATCGGGAAACCCTGTCGTGCGCTCGCGTTCGACGGGACGGACGGCCGCGTGAGCTTGGGCGATGGCACATGGCTGGCCCGGATCATCGCGGGCGCGACCCCAGAGGCTGGCGCGAGCCTCCGGGTTGTCGGGCTGGATGGGACGACGCTGCTGGTGACACCGATCGAGACTTTGCCGCTGGAGACCTCGGGGGATCGGCACGGCGACGATCCGAGCTGACGCGTCTTTCGGCCTGTTGGTCAGGCCGGTCAGGATCATCCATAGGCAGCCCTGCCGCTTCACCAAACCACGGGCTGATTGCCCCTGATCGTCAGATGACTTTCTCCTGCCAAGATGATGCTCGACCAGGAGTCGATGTTAGTTGATGATCCACGTAAAATGCTACAGCCGGGCAAGCTGACGGCAGCAGCGACGATTGGACCAACATGCATCATGCACCAAATACTTACATTTAATAAAAGCCGTCCGACGGGATTTAAATTTTCAGACTGGAAATATGTGACCGGACATTCGTTGGCTATTTTTATATTCTCATGCTTTCATATACTAAATTTACTTGACTCTTCCGTCGCGGATAGCGATCTCAATAATCTAGGAATTTAATTTCTGCGTGTGTCATTGCTAAAGAGTGTTGGGTATTAATACCCAAGCGTCATATTAGTGAATTGCATTAATATGACACTTTAAAGGGGGAGGGAATAGACAAGGCCAGATCTGGCCATCGGGGTCGCCTCGATCAAACCTTCGTCGACCGACACGGCCTGACGCTCGAGCAGGTTCTCGTTGCCACCCTCTCGCCCGGTGACATTGTCGTGATGGATACCGTTCGGCTCACGAGAGCGCCGGCGTCCATCTCGCCATCGAGGTCGCCGGGAGCCACGCTGCGCCATCTGCCGCCCGATAGCCCGGCCTTGGATCCGATCGAGCAGGCCTTTTCCGAGTTCAAGGCGCTGCTCCGCTCAGCGGCTGCCCGTACCATCCCGGCTCCGTGGGCCGCCATTGCTGAGCCATCCCGCAATTCAAGCCACGCGAGTGCACCAACTCCCGTTGGATATAAGCCGGTGTAAGAGGAGACGGCTTTAGGCCGGTCGCCAACTTCCTTTCTTGATATCGAATTTCAGCTTGCCTTGATCCCGCATTTTCATGAGCAGAATCTGCAATTCTTCCTGTGACCCCGACGGGTTGACGGCCTGAAGGATCGAGTAGATCGAGCGTGGCTTGTCCAACGCTTTAAGCACGGCTTCTTCGGTGACCATCATGTTCTCCTTGATGATGCGAGGCTCCGCGTCCTCGCATAGAGCCGGGGCGGCGCAAAGGTCTGCGTCGTTCGATCTCGGCGGCCGCCCTGCTACACCCAGGTCGAACAGCTATTGGTAGCTCGCTCCTATTCTCGGCAGGAGCGTGCCCGAAGCGAGCGCTGCATCCCGCGCAGCTATAATCAACCGGTTGAAAAGTCATTCCGTGGGTAGTAATCCCACAACGGCACTAAAAGTAATCGATGATCGTCAATGCAGTCGCTTGTCAGGTCCGCTATACTAAAAACCTACTCCGGCTATAACGTCTATTGCAAATTTGGCCATGGTCACGCGGCTGTTTTCCTTATAGTCACATGGAATCGGCTCTCAGAGAATTACCCTAGCGATCAATATGCTTGCAACCCGCCGTGATGTGATCGAATGTTACAAACGCATCCTCGGCCGCGATGCCGAAAGCGATAAGGTGGTCGATTTCCATTTGTCGAACGGAATCGATGTCTGGTCTCTTATTCAGACGTTCCTTGACACGGAAGAGCGCAAGCTAAAAGAGGATGTCGGGAGCGCGCTATCGATCACGAAGTGTTTTCGCGCGGAGTATCTGGCCCGGAATATTCAACGGGACGACCGGACGATCTACTTCCTCGACAACATGCGCTTCTTGCGATCGTTGCTGACCGCCACGGCCTTCGAGCGCCTGTTGCATGGCGAAATTGTTCTTTATGCCACGCAGGATTGCGAGGTCGTCGTCCATTTCTCTCGCGACGTTTTTATCGAGGGGGAGATTTCGCTGATCGCGCGCTTCCAAGGACAACCGCTCTACGTCACCTCGTTCACCTTCGTCAGAGGGGAGATGCTCCACGTGGATCGCGATTGGGTGGTGTTGATTTCGCGAATGCAAGGGATCGGAGGCACGAAAGACCTCAGTCGCCACGTCACGAAGTTGCTCGGCGAGATCACGCCGCAGGCGCTGCTGTTCGTTGTGCTGTCCGGACTGGCCGAGAGAAGCGGCGTCGACATGATCATGGCAACGACCGCCTGCAACCAGGTTTGCTACAGCCAGACCGTCGAAGCATTGCTGAGACGCAATTACGATGAGTTCTTGACGTCTCTCGGTGCCAGCGAGCCCAAGGACGGGTTTTTCACCATCACGGTCCCGCTGCAACACAAGTCTCTGACCCTCATCAAGGCGATCCATCGGATCCGGTCGCGGGCAAAGCGACGGCTGAAGGCCAGCATCGCGGAGGCAGCGGGCGGCGTGTGGGCTGGGTTGCTCCGTCCGCGTCACGCCTGAGCCGGTTCTCGATCAAGCGAACCATCATGCTGGCAAGGGGCTAGCGTCGACGCCCCGATTGCAGCACGCGCAGGAGGACAATCGGTCGGCTTGACAAACGTCGCCACGAAAGCCCTCTCGTCGGCCGGTAAAACCATCATTGGAGAACAGCTCGGCCGTGTCGGTCAGGATCACCAAAACGGCGGCAGCCGCCTTGATCGGCGTTCTCCTGATCGGCGGTGTCATGGCCGGTCACGCCTGGCTCGGCTCCGAGACCGACGAAACCGCGGTCGCGGCTTCCGGGGAAGCGGCCTTGCTCGATCGAGGCGCCACCGTCTTTCGCCAATGTGCCGCCTGCCATTCGATTGGCCGCAACGGCCCGGATCTCGATGGGCCAAACCTTTACGGTGTCGTGGATGGTCCGGTTGCCCGGCGCCGTGGGCGCTTCGCCTATACGGCAGCTTTGCGAGCGGTCGGCGGCATCTGGGATCGTGCCAGGCTCAATGCGTGGCTGACCGATCCCCAGCGATTTGCGCCGGGCACCAGTATGCCGTTTGCGGGACTCGCCGATGCCGACGATCGCGCCGCCGTCATCGCCTATCTGACGTCGAAAGGGCCGCAGGCGACCCAACCATAAGGCTTTGTCTTCCTGCCGTGGAGTGGCCGCTTATCCGACCGACTTTATTGTCGGGCTCCAGCGACGACTGGTTTCCTTGGTGCTTTCATATTGCGCCTCGAAGATCGACGCCGCCAAAGTCGCGCGCACATGCAACGTATCGGTTCCCGTATTGCGAAACCCATGCGAGGCTCCGGCCGGGATCAGCACAGACTGGTCGGGGCGGACGGCCGCCGTGGTGCCATCGACCCAGATATCGGCGCTGCCGGAAATGACCTCGAGGACTTCTTCGACCGCATGGATATGCGTCGGCGCACCAAGTCCGGGGTCGCAAAACTGGTCGAAGATGCAAAGCTGACGCCCGCCCAGCATGAAAGACATCCGCATCTGCGTCATGACGCCCTCGCGCCATTGTTCGAGCGGGGTGTTGGCGTGGTCGATAATGTCCATGATGTTGACCTTCGGCACTTGGTTCGATCGTTGCGATCGATCGCGGTTTGAGCGACTCTCCGCAGAGACATGTCGCAAATCGGGGCGTTACGCGAGCCTCACTTGCCACAAGACGGTTCCTTCAGCCAAACAGCCGTCTAGAATGCGATGCAGGTGGCCGGTGGCGATCCGCGGCACCGCCTTGCGGGCTCATTCAGCATCTGGATCTGTGACAACAGTGGTTATGACTTCACAAACAAAGCCGCTTTCGATCGGCATCATCGGCTTCGGGGCGATCGGCCGTGATCTCCTGTCCCGTTTGCGTCGGGAGAGCGACGAGATGACCGTTCTGCTTCGGCCGGACTCGGCATCGCGGCGCATCGTTCCAACCTCCGTGCGTGTGGTCGAAACGCTGGGCGATTTGCTGGCGGTGCGCCCATCGATCGTGGTCGAAGCCGCAGGGCAGGGAGCGCTCGAGACCTATGGGCCTGACTTGCTCTCGGCCGGCATCACGGTCGTGGCCGCCTCGACCGGAGCGCTCGCCGACCCCAAACTCTTCGCTCGGCTCGAGACGGCGGCCTCGGCTGGCGGAAGCCGCCTCGTCATCCCGTCCGGCGCGCTCGGCGGTCTCGATTATCTGGCGGCGCTTCGCGGAACCGTCGATGCACGGGTCCGCTATACGTCCCGCAAGCCGCCGGCAGCTTGGCGTCAGGAGCTTGCGGCTCGGGGCTATGACGCGGACGCGCTCACCGGAGAGATCACCCTTTTCGAAGGAACGGCGGCTGAAGCCGCGACGCTCTATCCACGCAATCTCAACGCCGGCTTGACGGTTGCGCTCGCGGCGGCACCCTCGCCGGTCTCGGTTCGCGTCGTAGCCGACCCGTCTGTGTCGCTCAACACACATGAGATCGAGGCCGACAGTGAACTCGGCTGTGCCCTTATGCGGTTTGCCAATCGGCCGTCGCCCGACAATCCGAAGACGTCGGCCCTGACGGCCGCCAGTTTGGCGGCTGCGGTGCGCCGCCTTGCCGAGCGTGTCGTCGTTTGAGCGCCCTGCGTTCTGTTGTGGTGATTGGCGCCGGCATCGTCGGGCTTTGCTCGGCGTTCGGCAGCACGACGTCCGGCCGGGATCGGCCTGAATCAGGGAGTGCGGCATGACGACCATCACGGCAGCCGATGGGTGCCCCCTTTATTACGAGCGTGTCGGCTCCGGCCCGCCCGTCGTCCTCATTCCCGGGCTTGGAGGCGACGGTCGCTTCTGGAACGGGGTCGTCGCGCTCCTGGCCAGTCGTTTCGATCTCTTGGTCATTGATCATCGCGGCGCGGGCCGGAGTGGACGGCCCGCTGGACCCTATCGCATCGACATCATCGCGCGCGACGTTCTGGCTATCATGGATGCTGAAGGCTGCGGTGCGGCGCATCTGGTCGGCCATTCGACCGGCGGCGCCATCGTCCAGACGATTGCGCTGGATGCGCCCGAGCGCGCCCGGTCCCTGGTGATCAGTGGGGGGTGGGACCGCTCCGATGCGCGTTTCCGGGCGGCGTTCGGCGCAAGGGCCGCGCTGCTCGACGCGGGATTGGCCGATGCCTATCAACAACTCACCCATGTGTTCGGTTACGATCCCGCCTTTATCGACGCTCATGAGGCGGAACTGAACAAGGCGGTCGCGAGCGCCGCCACCGCGCTCGCGCCGTTCGCCGTCACGGCGGCGCGGGTCCGCATGCTGCTCGATTTTGATCGCTCGGCCGAGCTTCACCGCATTGCTCAGCCGACGCTGATCGTCGGCGCCCGCGACGATAGTCTCATTCCGATCCACCATGCTCATCGGCTTCGATCGCTGATCCCGCACGCTGTCTTTTGCGAACTCCCGGGCGCGCATTTTCACCCGCGAACGGACCCGGCCCCCTTCGCGGCACGCGTCGCGGCCTTTCTCGACCAGCAAGGCGTCACGTGATGTCCGGCTTTCACGGTCGCGGGTCGCGCCTCTGGTGCCTCACGTGCAAGATGGATCGCCAGTGATGCCAATCCGGCGCACGGCCTCTCGCCCAACATGAAGCGTCATGAAAGGACGGATCGATGATCGTCGAAGAACGCGACTACACGCTGAAACCGGGGAAGCTCGCGATCTTCGTCGAAACCTATCGGGACCATGGCTTGCAGTTGCAGCTCGACTACCTCGGAACGTTTCACGGCTATTTCACCACCGAAATCGGTGAACTGAACCACGTGATCGCCTGGTGGTCCTTTTCAAGTCTTGACGATCGGCAGGTGCGTCGCGCCAAGATGGTGTCGGACCCACGCTGGCAGGCTTATCTCGCGCTGGTGGGCGATCTTTTGCAGCTTCAGACGACCCGTATCCTCTCACCCGTTTCTTTTTCCCCCTTGCGTTGAGAACCACTATGCAGATCGAACGAACCGCCATTGTCGGCAGCGGTATCATCGGGCGCTCCTGGGCGATCGTGTTCGCCCGCGCGGGCGTTCCTGTGCGCCTCTATGATAGCCTCGACGACAATCGGGCGAAGGCGCTCGAGCGGATCGCCGAAGCGCTCGAGAAATCGGCAGCCCTGGTCGGTGATACTGCGGCCCGCAAGGCGGTTCTCGAGCGTATCACGGTCGCCGACACGCTTGCCGAAGCCGTCGACGATGCGGATTTCGTGCATGAATGTATCGACGAGAAACTCGCGAGCAAGCAGGCGATCTTCCGCGAACTCGAGGCACTCGCGAAGCCTACGGCGATTTTGGCGACGACGACCTCGAGCTTTCCAGTTTCGACTTTCGCTTCGGATTTGCCCGGCCGTGCGCGTTGCATCGTGGTGCATCCAGCAACCCCGCCGCATCTCCTGCCTGTCACGGAGATCTGCCCAGCGCCGTTCACCGACCAGGCCATCACAGACGCCACATTCGCGTTCATGACGCGATGCGGGCAGGTGCCGGTGCTGATCCGCTTCGAGCAATCGAGCTTTGTGCTCAACCGCTTGCAGGCTGCCCTCGTGGTCGAAATGCTGCGGTGCCTAAACAGCGGGATCATTTCACCCGGCGACATCGACAAGATCATCAGCCAGGGCTTCGGACTGCGCTGGGCGTTCCTCGGGCCGTTCGAGGGTGTCGATCTCAACGCGGCGGGCGGCATTCGCGACTATCTCGATCGGTTTGGTTTCATCTTCGACGACATGGCCAAACAGAACGGGCACGCCGGTCCCATCGTCACGCCGGAAGCGGTTGCGATGCTCGAGGCTTACACGCGCGATCAACTGCCGCTCGATCAGATTGGAGAGCGAACCGAATGGCGCGATGCTGCCATCACGTCGCTCCGCGCGCTGAAGCAAGGGTTGGTTTAATCCTCCTCCGCTGACACGCGCTCGCGAAGGATCAGATGATGGCCGTCCGGATCAAAGACAGAGTAAGCCGCGCGTCGATCCCACGATGCGGTCGCCGAGAGTGGGTGACTGCCGTCGTTTGACGATGCGACGAGCGACGCGAGATCGTCGACCTCGATCACCGTGCGGGTCAGCGCGATATCGCCGGCGCTTTCGTGAGGCGGGATAGGCCGCCGCGTGCCGGTCTGATAAGCCAGCAACTCGAGATGGGGTGGGCTTTCGGCGGGCGAGAGAGCGACGACAACCACCGACGCGTCCACGACAGCATCGAGCTTGGATTGTTCCGCACCGGAGTTGAACGACCGGGACGATATTGTGAAGCCGAGCTTCTCGTAGAACGCGATGCTTCGAGCGGCATCGCTGACCGCGATCGCCGTATGATCGATGCCGAGAAACAAGGCGTCGCGCCCCGGTCGATGCCAGCTCGGATCTCCGATCCCATCTGGAAATTGCAGCAATTCGAACGGATGCCCGAACGGATCTCGGAACTTGAAAGCCGAAACGGAGCCGGTGTTCGGCGGCAAGGTCTGCGGGCCACCTGTGGTGATCGGCGTGATCGCAAAAGCACTGACATGAGCGTGAGCGGCCGCCATGTCGCGCACCACGATCGCGCAATGCTGAAACCAAAGATCGCTCGAGGTGCTACCAGCGGGATAAGATCGCCCCGGTGGATCGAAGGCCAGGAGATCAATCCGCTGGTGGCCGAGCCGCATGGTCACGCAGGCGATTGCCGCGTCAGGCGCGCCCAGAGCCGTCGCCATTCCGCGATCGACTTTGTCGACACGCTCGATCACCTCGAAGCCGAGAGCGTCGCGATAAAAGACTTCGGCCTTTCGGAGATCGGGGACCGTGAGGCACACTGCGGTGAGGCACACTGCTGTGAGGCTCACCGTTGTAATGGGTGTGTCTGCAAGGCCAGGCGTCATGGCCAACGCGCTCCACGTCGGTTGACCGCGAGCGTGTAGAGGCTTTGGCCCGCGCAGAGGAAGAGTTGGCTCTTGTTGCGGCCGCCGAACTCAAGGTTAGAGACCAACGATGGGACGAGAATTTTGCCCAGCAATGTGCCGTCGGGGTCCAGACAATGCACACCGTCCGCCGCGCCGCTCCAGAGATTCCCATCGCTGTCGCATCTGATCCCATCCGCATTGCCGGGGTGGATCGTATGGAACACGCGGCCATTGAGCAGTCGTCTGCCATCGGCCCCGACATCGAACACGCGGATATGCTGGACAGGATCGCTGTCGAACTGCTTGCCGGTCTCGGTCACATAGAGCCGGCGTTCATCAGGTGAGAAGCATAAGCCATTCGGGCCGTCGAAATCGTCGGCCGCGATGTCGAGATCGCCGCTTGGATCGAGTCGGTACAATCTGGGCGGGACTTCAGGGTCCTGTTTGCCGCCCTCGTAGTCGGTTTGGATGCCATAGGGCGGATCGCTGAACCACACCGACCCGTCCGCCATCACGGCGACGTCGTTCGGCGAGTTGAGCCGCTTGCCGCGATAATGATCGGCAAGGATCGTGAGGCTTCCGTCGAGTTCCGTTCGACGAACGCAGCGATCATGGTGCGAGCACGAAATCAATCTGCCCTCGCGGTCTCGCGCATGTCCGTTCTCGAAGCCACAGGGCTGGCGAAACACAGACACGCCGCCCGTTGGCGTCCAGCGCATCACCCGGTCGTTGGGAACATCGCTGAACAGCAGGCATTGCTGGTCGCCGAACCAGACGGGGCCTTCGGTCCAGCCAAAGCCCTCGCCAATGCGAAGCAACGGCGCGTTGGGCAGGACAAAACTCTTGAAGCGAGGATCGATGACCGCGAACGGCTGCTCCATGATAGGGGTCCGATCAGATCCAGTGGCCGGGCTCGTCGACCGTTGGGGTGATGTCGAGTTGCACGATCATCTGCACACAGGGGACGTCGCCAAGCGTCCCGGACCGATGTCCCACATGGCCCTCGTGATCGGCCGTGCAATCCTGATCCTCGCCAAACGAGATTTCGCCGACCCCCATTTCGACTCGCGTGCCGTCCATTGTCTCCACGAACCACCGGCCCGAGAGCGGAATGATCCATTGCGGCTTCGGATTTTCGTGCCAATCGCCAACCCAACCCACCGGCAAGACACAGATGGTCACGCCTGATGGCCCCATGCTGAGCGTATCGTTCCATTGTGGGGCTGCGCCGCTCATGCTTTTTTGCTCGAACGCGGTGAGGGCGCAACGCTTCTGTCGGCTCACGCCATCCTGATCAACATAGGCATGCCAATACGGCACCGTGGGTGTTGCCTCGGGGCGGCTACTCGGGTCAGCCATGTTCGGCTCCTGTCGGTGTCAAGGTTGTGTCATGCCATAGGGGGACGACGACAGCGGATGGGCCACGACATCCTGCACAGGCGAGAGCGCGCTCGAAAAGACGAGCAGCATCAAACCGCCGACCAGACCAAAATTCTTCAGGAAATCCCAAAAGTGAGACCGACCCTGGCTGTCGCCTTTGGCCCAGAAATCGCCGTAACGCCAGAATTTGTGATAGAGCACCGCGGTCACGACGCAGAACCCGGCGATCAGAAACGCCGCCAGTCGGTCGTGCCAGCCGACCACCACCATGATCGGGCAAACGAACTCGACCACGATCGCGATGACGAGCAGCACGGGACCGCCCGGCAGGACGGAGGACGTCGCCTGCTTCATCGCGCCCTTCCAATCGAAAATCTTGTCCAAGGCGCTGAACGGAAACAGCACAACAAGGCAAAACCGGATCAGGAACGGAATACCGACGAGATTGAGCCAGGTCATGAGGCGGCTTTCTGATTCTGCTCTCCAAGAACGCGACTATTCCCAAGAGCGGGCTCATCGGCCGGCGTTTCGGATGCGCCGAGGCGTCGCTTGAGAATGTCGGCCACTCGCAGCGCGTTGGCGATGATGGTCAGGGTCGGATTGACGGCGCCGATCGAGGGAAAGAAGCTTGCATCCGTCACATAGAGATTATCGAGGTCGTGCGCTTTGCAGTCGAGATCCAGAACCGAAGTGGCCGGATCGGTGCCAAACCGCAGCGTCCCGGCCTGATGCGCGGTTCCGCCGATCGGAATGTCTTTCCCGAAATACAGCTTGCGTTCCAGCAGGACCGGAGCCGCTCCCTCCTTGCGCATGATCTCCTTGAGTTTCTCGCGCAGGCGGCGATGCGCCTCCATGTTGGTCTCATGCACATCGAGCACCACGCGATTGCCATCGTAGAAGATGCGATTTTCCGCGAGCGGTAGATCCTCGCTCGAGAGCCAGAAGTCGAGCGCATGATCGGCCAGGACATCGAATGGCGTTTCGGGCAGCCAGTCGCTCAGCCAGCCGGACACTTCCTCGCCCCGAACCTGCTCCCCGTGAGCTTTGGCGCACATCTGAATCAAGCCGAGCGGAAACTCCCAATCATCGGACTTGAAGTAGAAGTCACTCACGGCCAGCGTCTTTTGAAAGACCGTCGTGTTTTTATTCCTGAGAAGCGCCATCAGAATGGACTGGTTGTGGCGCATATAGTTGCGGCCCACCTGATCAGAACTGTTGGCCAAGCCCGCCGGATGGGTCTCGTTTGCGGAGCGCAGCAGCAACAGAGCCGACGACAAAGCCCCGCAGGCCACCACGACCAGATCGGACGAAAAGGTCTCTTCCGTCCCATTCCGGGTGACCCGCACCTTGTCCACGACCTTGCCGGTGGCGTCGGTGTCGAGGCGGGTCACATAGGCGTTGGTCAGGAGGCTCACATTGTTGTAGCGGGCAAGAGTCGGATCGATGCAGATGACCTGGGCATCGGCCTTGCCGTTGAGGAGGCAGGGAAAGCCATCGAAGGCATCGCAGCGGATACAGATGCTGGTCGGGGTCGCCTTGCCGTCGCGCTCGTCGAGCAAAATACCGAGCGGCAGGTGAAAAGGATGCAAGCCCTGCTGCTCAAAGCCATCGCTGAGCTTTTGGATCATCGGCTCGTGAGACACGGGCGGATACGGATAATGTTGAGTTCGCGGCGGCTCGTTGGGATCGACCCCGCTCTGGCCATGCACATGAAACAGGGTTTCGGCCTGATCGTAGTAGGGCGCGAAATCAGCATAAGAGAGAGGCCAAGCCGGCGAGATCCCTTCGCTGTGCTGAATTTCCTCGAAATCCCGCTCGCGGAGCCGGAATAGGGCCGCGCCATAGACCTTCGAGTTGCCGCCGACAAAATAGTGGAGGCCCGGGTGGAACGTCTCTCCGGTCCGGCCATGCCATATATCGGTCGTCTGATATTTGGCATCGACGAAGACCGTCTTGGAGCTCCAATTCTCCTGTTCGCGCGGCAAGTAATCGCCGCGTTCGACAATGAGAATGCGCTTCCCGGTCGGCGCCAGACGGTGCGCGACCGAGCCGCCCCCCGGTCCCGAACCAATGATGATCACGTCGTAATGGGTGTCGGACATCGGTTCTTTTCTCAGACAAACGGGTTATGAGCCGATGGCAGATCGGCGTGGCGCTGATAAAAGGCTTCAGCCTCCGGTCGCAAATCCTGGGTAAAGTGTCATGCCGCCATCGACGAACAAGGTCGCGCCTGTCACGTAATCCGCGGCATCCGAGGCCAGCCAAACGGCGGCCTGTGCGATGTCGTCAGGTTCACCGATCCTCTTGTAAGGCACGAGCGTCATCAGCGATTCATAGGCTGCTGGCGTGTTCCAAGCCTCCGTGTTGATAGGGGTGCGGATCGCGCCTGGCGCGATGCTGTTGACGCGAATGAAATGCGGCGCCAATTCTTGCGCGATGCTTTTCATCAGCAGCATGACGCCACCCTTCGAGGCCGCGTAATTGACATGACCCGCCCAGGGAATGACCTGATGAACGGAGCTCATGCAGATGATCTTGCCGGCCGCTTGGGACACGGCTTGGATAACGCCGCGCTTCTTGAACTCGCGTGTCGCCGCGCGCGTGATAAGAAACTGACCCGTCAGGTTGACGCCGATCACCGTGTTCCACTGATCCAACGTCATCTCGTCGAAAGCCGCGTCCCGCTGGAGGCCGGCATTGCTGACCACGATATGGAGCGTGCCGAAATGCGCGATGGCGTCGGCGAACATCCGCTCGACCTCGTCTTCTTTGCTGACATCCGCCTTTAACGCGATCGCGCGCCGCCCCATGGCCTCGATCTCATGGACGACCTCGTCGGCGGTCTCTGGGTGCGTCACGTAGTTGACGACCACATCTGCTCCGGCTCGCGCCAGACCGATCGCCACGGCTCGCCCGATGCCAGAATTTGCGCCCGTGACCAGAGCGGGTTGTCCTGTCAAGACGGGATGGTAGGGTGCCTTCGGCAAGCGCCCACTGTCGAATGCTGCTGCCTCGGTCGGTTTCTGGGCGGCGGTTTGCGGGTCTGTCATGGGAGGACGCTCCGAGCAGCCGCGGGAATCGTCGGCTTTGCATGCCAACGGCTTTGACCTGCTCACGTTCCAGAGAACCTGATCTGCCGCCAAGAAACACGAGAGGCGGCCGCGACGGGTCGTCGCCGGGTGTCGATCGGCTAGTTGTTCTACGGCGCTGCCATCAACAATGCGTCGATGGCGGAGCCGGACATCGCGGGCGCAAACAAGAAGCCTTGGACGGAACTGCAGCCGAGTTCGAGGAGCCTTCCGAGTTGTTCTTCGTTTTCGACACCCTCGGCAACGACATCGAGTTTCAATGTCTTCCCAAGATCGATGATGGTTTCCACGATCGCGAGGGTACGCTCCCGTGCGAGCATCCGAACGATGAAGCTTTGATCGATCTTGATCGTGTCGATGGGGTAGCGATCGAGGTAACTCAGCGACGAGAAGCCGGTGCCGAAATCATCCAACGCGATGCGAATGCCGAGCGATCGGAGATTTTCGAGAACCTGTCCAACAGCCGCCGGACGTGAAATGAACACGCTTTCCGTGATTTCGAGCTGAAGTCGATGGGCTTCGAGGCCCGTCTCGTCGAGGAGTTGCTGGATCTCTGGGATAAACTCTTTCTCGAGAAGCTCATTTCCGGACACGTTGACGCTCAACCGTAACATCCGCCCCGCATGACGCGCATCTAGCGCCTTCATCTGCGCGCAGGCGCCCCGCAAGACCCAACGGGTCAGGTCCCGGATCACGCCGATTTCCTCGGCCAGTGGAATGAACTGCGCCGGCCCGATCAACCCACGCTCGGGATGCTGCCATCGGACAAGCGCTTCCATGCCCGTGATGCGAGCCGAGGCGGGATCAACGATCGGCTGAAACAACAGCACGAACTCGTCTCGCCCAATGGCCTGTCTAAGGTCGGTTTGCATTTCGAGAGCCGCGACGGCCGCGACATGCATGGAACGCGTAAACAGCGCATAGCCGGCGGTTCCACCCCTCTTCGCCGTATACATCGCAATGTCGGCGTTTCGAAGCAGCTCTTCGGCATGCAGGAACAGCTCCGATGACTGCGCAATGCCGATACTGGCCGATGAAAAGACGTCCTGGTGCCCGATTTTGACCGGTCGGCTCAAGGCATTCAACACCCGCTGAGCCACACTGATGCCGCTCGTGGCGTCGATCGTATCCTCGATCAGAATTGCAAATTCGTCGCCGCCAATCCGCGATAGCGTGTCGCCCGGTCGAATGCAGCTTCGCAAGCGCAAGGCAGTTTCGATCAGCAACACGTCTCCGGCGCGATGACCAAGACTGTCGTTGACAAGTTTGAAGCCATTGAGATCGAGAAACAGAACAGTACAATAAGTCGACCGAGGATTGGTCTTACGTCCGAGAACGGTCGTCAACCTGTCCATGAAAAACGCACGATTGCGCAGCTTGGTCAGATCGTCGTGAAACGCATCGAAGCGCAGCTTTTTCTCCGCGTTTTTTCGGCTCAGAATCTCTTTTTCGAAAGCTTCGTTTTCAGCTTCGGTCAAGCGAGCCCGGACCGCAATTTCCTCAGCCCTCTTGCGGTCGGTGACGTCACGCTGGACAGAAATCCAGTGTGTGAACCAACCGGCCTCGTCGGCAACCGGCACGATGCTCAATTCGACCCAAAAGACGGTTCCGTCCTTTCGGGTGTTGAGAAGCTCGACTTCGACAGGCTTCCATTGGTGCAGCGCAAGTCTGAGGCGATCGAGCGACGCCCGATCCGTCTGATCGGATTGCAGGATGCGCGGCGTCAGCCCCAGAACCTCGGCCTCTGAGTAGCCGGTGGTTCGCTCGAAAGCGGCATTGCAGTAGACGATCCGCGGACCGGGACGATCGATCGGACTGGCTTCGGTGATCAACACGGCATCATTGGCATGGACCACGACGGATTCGAGCAGCCTCAGACGCTCGGATGTCGACCACCGCTCCCGTGTCGCCCGTTCGGGTGCAACCCGTTGATCGGGTCGCCGCAGTTGAACCAAGCTGAGCAAATGCGCCGACAGCGTCGCGAGTGCGTAACTCTGCGCGGGGCTAAGGCCGGCATGGGGTCGCTCGTCCGCAATCGCCAACACACCGAGGCACTCGCCTTGTCGATCGAGCAGGCGGATCGCGGCAAAAAATCGGACGGCAGGGTCTTCTAAACAGGCGGGATCACGATCGATGTCGGCATGGAGATCGTCGACGATAAAGATATTCGAGAGGTTTTCGGCGGCCTCTTCGATCAAAGCGAGCAACTCGACATCATGACGATCAAGGCCAGGATGGACCGTCAGTCGAAAACCACTGGGGCTCCGCTGGGCATAGATTGCGATTGGGCAGCCCGCCACATGGGCAGTTGCTTCGAGAAGCCGAGTGATTTCAGAACTCGAGCCAAAAGCCGGTTGCGCGTCGCTGTCTGCCATACCCCTCAACGCGTCTGCTTTAGGTTAAGTTCTGCGGAGCAGACGAGCGGCGATGACAGCTCAAGACGATCCGTGATCGTAGTGAACGTCGCCGAGCCAAACGCGGGGTCACTCGACCGAGACACGCACCTGATGCCATGCCGCGCTGAGATAACCTTTGGGGTTCCAAACGTCATGTGGCCGTGAAGGTTGGGTCTGGCCCGCAGCGTCCCACGCCCGAACCGTAAGCTGGTAGCGACCGGGGTTTAAAGTCACTTCAGCGCTCCAGAAGGTCCAACTCCACGGCTGCCTGTCGTGCGGTTCGATCGTGGCCTGGTACCATGTGGCGCCGTCATCGATCGAAAACTCGATCCGCGTGACGGCCCGTTCGGTCGCGATCGCATAACCCCGAAGCATCGTTGGCCCGCGCTTCAGCACGGCTCCGTCGCTTGGCTCGCAGAGGGCTGCGTTGAGCGGCATCTGGTTGATCGGTGTCCCGCACGCGATGTCGTCATCGCCTTCCTGCATGTACGATGGAAACAGACGATAATCGAGGCGTTGCTCGACCGCGTCGGACGGGCTGTCCTGAACTCGAATAGAGGTCAGCCATTTGGGGCTTCGCACGCCCGCATACCCCGGCACGACCACACGAAGCGGCGCACCGTGTTCGGACCGGAGCGGCTCACCATTCATGCCCCAGGCGAGCAGGACCTCGGTCGACATGGCCTTCGACATCGGGATCGAGACGCCATAAGGCGCGGGCTCGGCGCCCTCGTGATCGGCAAGATCGGCTGCCTCGAACGCGACATGCCAAGCCGCTTCGGACTCGGCTCCGGCGGCCCGCAACACATCCGCCAGCGATACGCCCGTCCATTCAGCGTTGCCGATCGCCCCGGCGGACCATGGATCGCCCGACGTCGGCCGAACCTGTTGGAGATCGGCGCGGCGGTTGCCCGCGCATTGCATCGTTGCCATCACCGAGCGTGGGCTGAACTGGGCTTTGAGGTCGGCAACGGTCAGACGTAAGGGGTGACCCACCTTCCCGGCGATCGTGATGGCATGCGAGGCCGGATCGAGATGCGGCACCAGCCCATGCGATCGAACGTAGAAATCATCCGTCGCCGTGATGAAAGATCGTCGCAGGCGGTCAAGGTGCGGCTCGGCATTGAACGGCGCCTGCGAGTGAACGATCAGGCCGTGCGGGCGATCTGATATGCCGAACATGGAAGCCTCCAGGACCTGTCATGAACCGCGTGCCCGACACGGGTGTTCCATAGACGCTTGGACCATCGCCGAAAAGGCGTTGAGTCCAACCCTGCGGCGTCCTAACAGGTTTGACCCTTGCGGGTGCCATCGGCATTCGCATCCGACAAATGGAGCCCCACCATGGCCAATCGCGACGTGTTCGGTATCGGTGAAACCCGCCTTCTCGAGCTTCAGCCCGGCGAACAAACCGATATTCGGGCCGAAAGCGAGGTTAGCCGCTTGAAAATTTCATTTGGGGACGGTGCCGAAGTCGAGTTGACGATCGGGCCGAACGAGGTCGTCAGGGTGAAGCAGGGTCAGTCGCCGATCTCGATCCTGTTCGAGGATCCGGGCGTCAGTGTGCACGATCCGCTTAAAGAGGCCGAGTGATCGGGGCCTCGTCGGTCAGGTCGGTGCGACGTCCAGATCCGGCAAGCGACGGATCGGTCGGTGATAGCGGACCCGCAGGGCCGAACTGCCGGTCGCCATCAGCCGGTATTCGTAGCTGTCGCGAGCGATCACCTCGAAGCGCAGCTGAATGAGGCCGTTACGCTGGATGAGGTCGGCCGCCGTAAAATCCTTTTCGGCCGCGACGGTTCGGCCTCGCCTCAAAATATCGACAACGCAGCAAGTGCTGCCGTCGATCTCGCCGGGCATGGCGAAAAATTCGACCTGATAGCTGCCCGGATCAAGAACCTCGTAAGGCCCGAACAGCACATAGCCCTCATCGCCTTCGTTGGTGATGAGATAATCCTCGCCATCGATCTGTTCGAGCTGGCCGATAGCGCTGTGCAGCATGAGTGGCGTTCCAATCGCGGGGCGTGGAGCAGGGCGGGATCGTGTCGCGGCTCCGGCTGTGGTTCTAGTCCAAATGTTCGATGAAGCCGAGGACGCGACGGATCAGGTCTTCAATTTCTGCAAGGCCGCGAACGGGTTGCTGGACAGATCGGGCTTTGGCGGATCGAGCACGGGCTCCACCTGCGCCACCGCATCCGCCAGCGACGAGACCGCCCCGCTGATCAGCCGCCCGCCCGACGCATCCTTGTGGCCGCCGCCGCGAAACAAGCGGGCCGCTTCCAGCGCCGTCTCGTTGTTGGAGCGGAACGACATCGAGCCCGACCGTTGCACGTTGATGACCAGCGGCGCATCGCCGCTCACCATGATGGCATCGGACACCCGCTGAAACGTTCCGGCATCGAGGCCGAACGATAGCTTTGCGCCATTCTTCAGCCGTCGGAACAGAGCGGGCGAGCGTGCCAGCAAAGGAGCGATCCGCATCCGGGTCGTCAGGCTCGGATCATCGCCGGGTTGCCCCGCCACCATGGCGTCGATCACGCTCGCGCGAAGGCTGCCCGATTCCCGCTCGATCTCGGCCGGTGTCGCACCGCCACCGAGGCGGGTCGCCATCCCAAGCAACAAATGGGCGATGAAACCGTCATGGCCGGGGTGGTCGAGCGGAATGAATCCCGACACATTGTCCCAAAATACTTCGTCGAGCACGAGGGCTTGGCGGAAGATCGGTCGATCCTTGCGCCAGAGATCGACCGCGTCGATCGCCTCGACCAGCGTCGCGAGCGCCGTGGCGACCTGGGGCGCCGGGGTCGTCGTGGCGTAGAGGGCGTGGTGATCCTGCGCCATGCGGGTCGCGCAGCGGGTGTCGTCGATCATGACCACGATCGCTTCATCGTCGAGTGAGAATCGCTTGAGGCTCGGCCATCCCTCCATCGGGGTCGGCATCGGCAGCAACCCCTGCGCGCCCAATTGGTCGATCGAGGAGGCATGGTGGTCGAGCACGATCAACCGATGATGCTGGTCGGTGGTCCGCTTCTGGTTCATGGCCGCAAAGGCCTTGATGAACGTGACCGCAACCGGTTCGAGACCGAGATCGGTCATGATCAGCAATTCGGGCTCTTTGGCGCGGGTCAGGCGCTGCAGTTCGATATCGACCACGCCGCCAACATCGGAGTAGCGCGGCACATGCACGACGCGGCTGACCTCCGCATAAGAGGCGACGACGGTCGACGCTCCATAGCCGTCAAGGTCGTGATGGGTCAGCTGCGTGATCTTCAAGGGAACGGTCTTTCGTTGACACATGGGCTGCTACAAAGACGTAGCACGCTCGGGCAACTTCGCTGCCGCCCACCGCGTTCATAGCGAAACCAGCAAGGTCTATCCATATGCGTCGTCAAGCCTCCGCGGCATCCTTGCTGTTTGGTCTCACTCTCGTCTCGACCACGGCGCTGGCAGCCGTGTCTGAGAAAACCGCGACTATGTCGCTCGACTCCGTCAATGCCGCGACGTTTTCGCCACTGTCGGACAAACCGGCGGTACGGCCCGTGCCGGAGGTCGTCAAGGCCGAAGTCCTGCTCGATCGGGCGCGGTTCTCTCCCGGCGCGATCGACGGGATCGACGGCGATAACTTCCGTAAGGCCATCGCGGCCTATCAGGCCCAAATGAAAGTGCCGGTGAGCGGGCACCTCGATCAAGCGACCTGGAATAAGCTCGTCGGCGACGATGTGGCGCCCGTGCTGACCGAACGCCCCATCTCGGCTGCAGAAGCGAAGGGACCTTTCGTCAAACGCATCCCGGCCAAGATGGAACAGCAGTCCAAGCTTGACCGGATGGGCTACCGCAACCTCGCCGAGATGCTGTCGGAAGAGGTTCATGTCAGCCCGAGCTTGCTGAAAGCGCTCAATCCGCATGCCACGCTCGAGGCTGGGGTGAAAATCCTGGTCCCGCAAGTCGTCGTTCAGCGCGGTGCTCCGGCCAAGGTTGCCCGCATCGTCGTCGACAAAGCCGATCACGCTGTCCGCGCCTTCGGGGCCGACGGCGCACTGTTGGCTTTCTACCCGGCCTCGATCGGCAGCGAGGAGAAGCCCGCACCGAGCGGCCAATTTTCGGTCGTGCACGTGACCCATAATCCGGACTACACCTACAATCCGAAATATGCCTTCAAGGGCGTGAAATCGACGAAGCCGTTCAGGATCGCGCCGGGCCCCAACAATCCGGTCGGCTCCGTGTGGATCGACCTGTCGGACGAGGGCTACGGTATCCACGGCACGCCGGAGCCCGATCTCGTCGGCAAGACGCAGTCGCATGGCTGCATCCGGTTGACCAATTGGGACGTCGAGGATCTTGCCTCGATGGTCGGCAAGGGCGTCCCGGTCGACTTCGAGGACCAGGCTCAACCCGCAGTGACGACCGACAAGCCCATCGCGGCCGCTGCCCCCGCGGCATCGGTCAATCCTTGAGGCGTCGGCTCCGACTTGTACCGGAAGAGAAATGGCCCCTTTCGGGGCCATTTTTTATTTCAGCGCTGGTGATGAAAAGCTTAGTCGTTCATGTCGTTCCGCATCATGCGGTGCATCTCGTGACGACGCATTTCATGACGCATCATCTCGTGACGCATCATCTCATGGCGCATCATGCGGTGATGCATCTCACGGTCGCCGTAGCCATCGTGATGGCGATGATACCCACCGTGATAACCGTCGTCCCGACCACCGTCGAAGCCCTGCGCGGAGGCAGTGCCGTTAGCGAAAGCCGAACATGCGAGCACAAGCGCGATGGCGCCGAGCTTAAAATTGGTCTTGAGCATTGATTTCTCCCTTGACCAGGCTTCACATGCCCTGGCCGTTACGCTTCCATAGCAGGGACATCATGAACGTCCCGTGCTGGTCGGGTTCACAACGCGTTCATGAACGGTTCGGCCTCACGATGCCGCTTTAATAATCGGGATTGGTCACAAACCAGGCGGCCTGCGGCTGCTCACCCGCCTGAACCGCAGCTTCATACCGAGCCGTGATGGCGTCGACGGCACGCTCGAGCGCTGAATCCGAGCTGTTTGACACGGCCGGCTCGTGGATCTGGTCCGACAGACGGAAGGGCTCGCGAATGAAGTGGCTCTGCGCGAAGTCGAAGCCGCCGATGTCGAGTTCGTAGATCTTGAGCCCGAGCTTGAACGTGCCGCCCTCGACGGGAAACCGGACGAAATATTCTGCATCGAGCTTGTGCACCCAGGTGAGGGTGGTGACGTCGAAGATTTCTTTTTCACGAAGCGTGAACATGGCGGAAAATCCGGAGGTGTCGCACCGTTACGATCACGCCGGTGCTGTACACCCAATCGAGGACGCCCGACAGTCGAGCGTCACTGAAACGGTCGGAAGCGCTCGACGACGGCATGAAAATCGCGACCTTCAACATCGACGGGATCAACCAGCGTATCGCCAACTTGCTGGCGTGGTTGAAGGAGGCGCGGCCGGATGTGGTGTGTCTTCAGGAGATTAAATGCACCAATGCGGCCTTCCCGCGCGAGACTCTCGCCAAGGCGGGATATCGGGCCGTGTGGAACGGGCAGGGCGCCAATCACGGCGTCGCCATCCTGGCCCTCGACCTCGACCCGATCGAAACGCGCCGCGCCTTGCCGGGCGACCCGCTCGACCACGAGGCCCGCTACATCGAGGCCGCCGTCGATGGCGTGCTGATCGGCTGCCTATATCTGCCCAATGGCAACCCGCAGCCAGGGCCAAAATTCAGCTATAAAATGGCTTGGTTCGAGAGACTGCTGGCCCATGCGGCAAGCCTTCGACGCGACGATGTCCCAGCTGTCCTCGCCGGCGACTATAATGTTGTGCCCACCGACCACGATATCTATGCGATGCGGTCTTGGCTGGATAATGCTCTCGTGCAACCGGCCCCACGCGCCGCCTTCGCAGCCTTATTGCGGGCGGGCTGGACAGACGCGATCGCCGACCTTCACCCGGACGAGCGCGTCTACTCCTTCTGGGCATATCTGCGCCAATCCTGGACGCGGGACGCCGGTTTACGGCTCGACCATCTGCTGGTCAGCCCCGCGCTCGTGTCGCGTCTCGTCTCAGGAGGGGTGGATCGAGCCGTGCGGGGCGTCGACAACGCGAGCGATCATGCGCCCGTCTGGATCGACCTGCTCGACTGAATCGGCAGGAGCGGGGTTCAGGTCGAGATCGGGCTTGGCTCGCACGTGCGCTGCCGGCTATTTCACCGCCGCGACCGACACGGCCTAACCGTCTTTCCGGACGCCGTCTGGCGATGGTTCGATCTACCGGCACTCCGGCGGGCCGTTGCGCTGTAAGGACGCCGCTGTCTCCGCTACAGTGATATCCATTCGAAACAGAATAAGCCCGCGGTGATCGGTGACCTCGACGCGCCAATCGTCCCCGAAACGCCGCTGACGAGCCTCTTCCTTCAGAAGTTCTCCGGCCAATTCGAGCGCGTGGCGTCGAGCTTCATCAATGCTGACGAGTTCCGTGCCTTCGTTGTCGATCGACGCGACGCCGTCATAAACGTTGAAGTGATACCGCTGCATTTTTGCTCTCCGGCCGATCGTGGAGTGACATCGCATCGGGGGTGGGTTGGGTTCCATGGGATCACGCAACAAACCTTGAAGGCACTGCCGCTTCCATCATGTCCGGGCGGCCGAACAGGAGGTTTTGTCATGTCGGGAGACGCAAAGCTGTGAGCTAAAAATCGGATCCAACGTCGAAAAGATTGCTTGCGGCCGCCGAGGGGAATAGGCCGAAGGAAAGTCGTAAAACATCGAAGGTCCGATCTCATGCCTCCCTATCGTTCACGCACCACCACCCACGGTCGCAACATGGCCGGCGCACGCGGCCTCTGGCGCGCCACCGGCATGAAGGACAGCGATTTCGGCAAGCCGATCATCGCGGTCGTGAACTCGTTCACCCAGTTCGTCCCCGGTCACGTCCACCTCAAGGATCTCGGCCAGTTGGTGGCGCGCGAGATCGAGGCGGCTGGCGGCGTCGCCAAGGAATTCAACACGATCGCGGTCGATGACGGTATCGCGATGGGCCACGACGGCATGCTCTATTCGTTGCCCTCGCGCGAACTCATCGCCGACAGCGTCGAATATATGGTCAACGCTCATTGTGCGGACGCCATGGTCTGCATCTCCAATTGCGACAAGATCACGCCCGGCATGTTGATGGCGGCCCTGCGGATCAACATCCCGGTCGTGTTCGTGTCGGGTGGCCCGATGGAGGCCGGGAAGGTCACGTTGAAAAACGGTGTCGTCAAGACACTCGACCTCGTCGACGCGATGGTGGCGGCCGCTGACGACCGCGTCAGCGACGAGGACGTGCAGGCAATCGAGCGCTCGGCTTGCCCGACCTGCGGTTCCTGCTCGGGCATGTTCACGGCCAATTCGATGAATTGCCTGACGGAGGCGCTCGGCTTGTCGCTGCCGGGGAACGGCTCGACGCTGGCGACCCATGCCGATCGTCGGCGTCTGTTCGTCGAGGCGGGGCATTTGATCGTCGATCTCGCCCGCCGCCATTACGAGCAGAATGACGCCTCGGTGCTGCCGCGTGCCATTGCGAGTTTCGCGGCCTTCGAGAACGCCATGACGCTCGATATCGCGATGGGCGGCTCGACCAATACCGTGCTGCATCTGCTGGCCGCCGCCCATGAAGGCGAGATCGACTTCACCATGGCGGATATCGATCGCTTGTCCCGACGGGTTCCGGTCTTGTGCAAGGTCGCGCCCGCTATCGCCGACGTTCACATGGAGGATGTCCATCACGCCGGTGGCATCATGGGGATTTTGGGTGAACTCGATCGCGCCGGCTTGCTCGATACCAGCGTCGGCTCCGTCCACGCCGAAAGCCTGGGGGCGGCGCTCGATCGCTGGGACGTCAAGCGCACCACGAGCGAGAGCGTCCATCACTTCTTCAGAGCGGCCCCCGGTGGCGTGCCGACGCAGGTCGCGTTCAGCCAGGACAGCCGATACGAGGATGTCGACACGAACCGCGAGACGGGCGTGATCCGCAATCTCGACCACGCCTATTCGACGGATGGCGGCCTCGCGGTGCTCTACGGCAACCTCGCGGAAGACGGCTGTATCGTGAAGACGGCGGGCGTGGATGCCTCGATCCTGACGTTTCACGGGACGGCGCGGATCTTCGAGAGCCAGGATACGGCGGTGCTCGGTATTCTCAACGGCGGCGTCAAGCCAGGCGACGTGGTGCTGATCCGCTACGAGGGGCCGCGCGGCGGCCCCGGCATGCAGGAAATGCTCTACCCGACCAGCTATCTGAAATCCAAGGGAATGGGCAAAGTCTGCGCCCTGGTGACGGATGGACGGTTCTCGGGCGGCTCGTCCGGCCTGTCGATCGGTCATGTCTCGCCGGAAGCCGCTGAAGGTGGCACCATCGCGCTCGTGCGGGAAGGCGACCAGATCGAGATCGATATCCCGAAGCGCTCGATTCACCTTGCTGTGAGCGATGCCGAGCTTGCTGACCGTCGGCAGGCGCAGGAGGAGGCCGGATGGCACCCGACCGAGGTGCGGAAGCGCAAGGTGTCGGGAGCCCTGCGGGCTTACGCGTCGATGACGACGAGTGCCGCCAAGGGCGCAGTTCGCAAAATCTGACGCGGCTGCTCCCGCCCGTGCTGCCGTCCGTCGCTCAGATGCCGACGGCGGCGCGCGGGTTGGAGCCATCGCTGTAGCGCGACAAGCGGAACTCACGCGGATCGACCAGAGGCACTGCACCGGTCGCGAGATCCGCGGCGAGCCGACCCGCGGCGGGGCCGATGCCGAAACCATGGCCGGAAAAGCCCGTTGCGACCACCAATCCGGCCACGCTATCGACCGGTGAGATCACCGGCACCGCATCCGGCATCACGTCGATCATGCCGGCCCAGTCCTGCACGACGCGGGCGCTGGCGAAAGCCGAAACGGTTTTGACGAGATGCGCCAGCGCCTCGCGGTTGTAGCGCCGGTCCGGCTCGGGATCGAGCACGCGCGTTGTCTCGTAGGGCGACACCTCATCGAGCGGAACCAGGCGTTCCTCGCGCCATTCCTTGGCGAAGCGATGATCTGCGCGGAGCCTCAGACCTTTTCGGTCGTCCCAGAACGGCGGGAGGAAGTGCTTGAGGAAGCGGAAGCTGTCCGGCACGATCGGCACGACGTTCACGCTGCCGTTGGCGATCGTGTAACCGCCATCGAGCCGCTTGCGATAGGCCGCGTGCTCACCCCAGAAGGCGGTCGTGGGCGCGCCGTCCAGCGGTGCGGTTCGCAGCACGCTGGACCGAACCTTGAGCTGTGGCAACGTCACATCGAGGTCTCGAAGGAAGCGGCGCGACCACGCGCCACCCGCCAGCACGACGGCATTGCACCCGATGCGGCCTCGTTCGGTGACGGCGGCGATCACGCGCCCACCCGCTCGATCCAGCCCCCGCACGGCACAATCGGTGAGGATCACGGCTCCGGCGCGCTGCGCCGCTCTCGCGATCGCGGGTGTGGCGGCCTGGGGCTCGGCGCAGCCGTCGCTGGCGCAATAGAGCGCGGCCTTGTAGCGCGATCCGCCGTCCGGCAGGTGGCGATCGAGTTCGCTCCCAGAGATGAGGCGCGCGTCGATCTGATACGGCCGCGCATGATCGAGCCATGTCTCAAAACGCGCGATGTCGCTGTCGTTGTCGGCCGCGAAGACGATGCCGGTGGTGCGAAAGCCGGTCTCGGCCCCCACGGCTTCGTTCATATCGGTCCAAAGGCGCAGGCTTTCGATCACCAGCGGGATCTCGCGCGGATCGCGCCGCGCTTTGCGAACCCAGCCCCAGTTCCGGCTGGATTGCTCGCCCGCCACGAGCCCTTTTTCGCAGAGTACAACCGAGATGCCGCGCCGTGCCAGCGTCAGGGCCGCGCTGGCACCGATGATGCCGCCCCCGATGATGACGACTTCGGCATAACGCGGCATCTCTGTATCGGGAATGACCCGATCGACCTCTGGACCCATTTGACCCTCATCGGGCATGGCGCCTCGTGTCGTCGCATCAACCCTATGGCAAAACCATGCCATGCCGAATTTCGAGCGTCACGAGGCCATTGCGCGAGAGGGCGACGACCTCAGCGATAGCGCGGGTTGGTGTAGCCCTGCTGAATGACGCGGAGCCCCTCCTGGCTTTCCCGCGGCATGCCATTTTTGAGATCGGCGAAGACCTGCTGGGCGCCGGTCCAGTCGCCCTTGTGATACATGGCCCAGCCACGCACTACAGAGAGGCCACGCGGCTCGGCTCGGCCCTGGCTCTTCCGCTGTTCGAGCATCGCGACCGCCTGGTCGTATTTGCCGCTCTCGAAGGTTTTGACGATCGCGGTCGCGCTCTGATCCCAGCCACCGTCCTCCGATCGAGCGACGCGGGCGTGGGTTCCCTTGTTGTTACGCGCCAGACGAGGCTGTTTGCGGGTCGACGTCATGGCGATGTTGGTGCTGCCATGCATCAGCTTGTCGAGATCGGCGACGCGCGAATAGACAGTGCGATATTGCGCCACGAGCGCGGCATATTCGGCGTTATGCTTGAGGCGCTTGGCCGTGACCATCAAGCCGATGGCGGCGGATTCGCTCGGTTGCCACGCGGCGGATTTGTGGAACCAGGCGTCGGCTCCAGCGAGGTCGTCGGCCTTATAGAGAGACCAGCCATAAGCCTGCGCGCCATCGGCCGACGCCTCGGTGTCGATGGCCCGCCCGAGCATGGCGAGATCGGCGGGGTTCAACGGTGTCGCGCCCGGGGCACCGAGGTTTGCGCTCAGGGTCTCGATCATCAGCTTGCGATTGGGATGGTCGAGATCGGCATATTGGACAGCCGCCTTTTGGGCTTCCGCAAGCTTGCCGCCATCGCGCAGGGTCAGCACCAGCCCCTCGGCGCTTTTCGGATTTGCGCCATTCTGCAGCGCCATGGTGAACCACGTCTCGGCCTTGGCATAGTCCTTGTGCGAATAAGCATACCAACCGAGCAACTGGGCATCGGTCTTGCCGCCACTGGCCCGCGCGTTTGCGGCGAGCGTGTCGATGTCGGACTGGGCCGGAGTATCAATGGATTTCCCGGCCGCCGCCTCGCCGATCTTCTGGCGGAGGACATCGAAGCGCACCTGATCGAATTCGCCGTGGCCGCCGACGCGCTTACCACTCTGAATTAGGTTCTCGATCAATTCGGGTGATTTAAGGATTCCGTTCGCCTTTTGCACCGTCGCAAGGCGTTCCTCAGGTTTGGGACACGAGGCGATGACGAAACGATAAGCATCGGCCGCATGTTGCTCGTCATTGGATTGTGCGAGCGCTTCGGCGGTGCGCCAGATTGCGTCGACGTTGCCGCAGGTCAGCAGGCCGGGGCTCGCGGTCGCGATGTCGATCACGGTGCCCCATTGCTGCGTGTCCGACGCCTTGACGAGCGTGTCATAGGCTTCGGCCAGGGCCAGCTTGCCGCTGAGGTCGCTCGAGGGCTGCCATCCGGGAATACGCGCGCGCATGTCGTCCATCGCGGCATGAACGCCGACGATGTCGTGCTTGCCGAACAGATCCCAGAGCGGCTGTTCGGAGACGCCGCTCCGCACCTCGGCGAATAGATCCTCCGGCGGCTCCCAACCCGCATAGCTCGACCGGAGCAGACGGATCTCGGCCGCGACGCGCGCGAGATCGTTCTGGGCCGCGTAATACCGCAGCGGGCCGAGATCGATGGCCGCGGCCTTGTCGGAGGCTGTGCCATCCTGGCTCGATCCAGGCGGCTTGGGCCGTTGGAGCACGAAGGCGCTCGGCGTGTCGAACTTCGCACCGCGGGGCGGGGTGCCGCCAAGCGCGGCCTGCTGCTCGGGCGAGAGTGTCGACGGGCCGCCAGGGACGCGCGTCGCCTCGGCGGGGGCCGTCGTCGCGGGCGCGCTGAATAGCGAGGCGGAAAGCGGAACCTCCGCCGCGCTTCGCACCGCTTGCGAGTGGACCACGGTCGAGGCGCCGAGCAGAAGAACCGAGAGTAGGACGGGATGGCGAATAGGCATGGCGGAGGCTTTCCTGAAGAACGACGGATCGAGACGCGGTGTGGCGTTACTTCGATCCCGTGCGGCGAATGAGGATGTGGGTCGAAACGCCGAGGATCGTCATGAGCAGCATGAGAAGCGCGATGCTCAGCATGATGTTGTTCGACAAGACGCCGCCGAAGATTGGTCGAATGTCGGACAGGACCAGCCGCTCGGGCATCACATAGGTGACGCGGGCAGGTTGGATCGATTGAAGCGCGTCAGACTTGACGTTGAGGCTGACGGCTTGGCCTGCGAGATCAGACCATTGCCCGTTGCCGACGAGATGGGCGATCCCGTTCTGGTACAGGTCGGCCGTCGGTGCGGTCACGACCAACCATTGGGACGGGTTCCGCGTGAAATGCGGGAGTTCGAGACCCCCGATCGACGCAGACCCGACATCGGGCGCGATAGCGGCGATCAGCATCGTGGTGCTGGTGGCGGGCAGCCGATCGAACCGGCTCTGATTGCCCGAGAAGAAGAACCCCCGGCTTCGCAGAAGTTGCTCCGCCCCGTTCACGACCGCTTGGACGCCGGACTTGACCATGACGCTGTTGTCCGTTGCGGCTGCATCGAGCGGCATCTCGGTGCTCATCGGGTTCGGCTCGGCCCTGCGCGCCTCGCCTGTTTCGGCCACTACAGGCAGTTCGTTCGAGGCCGGCTTCGCGATATCGTGCAACCCGGAGGCGAGGGTCTCGGGCAGTTGATCGGGGGTGCCGATCACGATGCCAGGCGCATCGCTGCTCGCGACGGAGCCGACATGCACGGCAGGAGATCCGACGTCGATCCGGCTCGCTGCCATATTGGCCAGCAGGGTGAGCCCGGCGCCGACTGAGCCGCTCTCCGCGTTCGGGAGGTACAGGTTCAGGTGCTGACCGTCCGCCACCGTCCTTGACGAGAGAGCGGAGGGAATTTGCGGCAGGGTCACGAGCCGCGCGAAGTCGGGAAATTCGAGCTCCGACGATCCGGCGATCATCAGGCGTGGGTCATGCGACATGGTGGAATGGTCGCATTGCTGGTCGAGCGGCGAACCGGTCATGCCCTCGATCGCGATGTCGTTGTGGCCCGGGTGGAAGAACCGCAACGGCAGTTCCACGATGGCATGCTGCAGCCGTTCGGGTTTTCCGCCAGCCAGCGGCATGGTCGAGACCAGGGTGCCGTTGACACGGAACACGAGCGCGCTGTTGTCGTCGAGGGCGCCCGAATGCGCGCCGTCGAGCAGCAGGCGGGCCCGGTCGTTGGCCGGGTAGAAGTCGGACGGCAGCGTGATGTCGAGGCTCGACATGTAATGACGGCCGGCGAAATTCTCGGTCGCGAAGCCGAGTTCGGCGAGGCTGCGTCGGCTGCCACTGTTGATGACGGATCCGCCGCTGCGCGCCACCGATCCAAGCCCGCTCCTGCCGAGGCTGTCGATCTGCCGTTCGATGTCGGCATCGTCGTTGCCCGATAGCACCAGCACGAGACGGTTGGTCGCCGGGTCGCGGCCGATCGTCAGGGTCTCGTCACGCGCCAGCAGATGCAGCGCTTTGATGCTGTCGTCCTGCAGCGCGCCCTTGTTGATCAAGACATCAAAGCCCGGTCCGCGACCAAGGTCCGGACCGCTGTCGACGATCGGGCGAGCAAGGCCGGCGTGACGGACCATGGCACCGATGAAGCGCCCGGCTTGGCCGATGCTGGCCTCACCAGCGCCCTGGGGCAGGCGCATGTGGATGCGCGTCGTGCCGTCTTCGGCGAGCGGTTCGGCTGCGAGATCGCCGAGCGAGCGCACCGAAAAAGCCGCGTCCTTAGGCACGATGAACCCGGTTTTGGCCGGATCAAGCGAGGCCCAGAGCTCGTATGTGGCTTTGACCGAGCAATCGACTCGATGGGTCAGCGCCACGCTGACCTGAACGGTGTTGAGGCCCGGCACCAGCAGGCCGTTCGGGATCTTCACCGGAAAGGCGGTGACCTCTTCATGCGACGAGGCCTGGATCGTGGCCAAGGTGGTGCCGTTGATCGACAGTTTTACGGTCGAGCGCTCAGGCAGCAGCGACACGGCGTTGAGCAAGGCCAGTTGAAACGTTTGGGTGCGGGCGGCTTCGAGGCGGCCAAGGGAGATCTGCCAGGTCTTGGTGGTATTCTCGCCGTTGAACATGAGTTCGAGGCGGCCGGCGGGCAGGTGCTTGATGACGGCATTGGCCTGATCGACGCTGGGAGCGCCCGGTTTGCCGATTGTCAGGAATTGAGCCGCCGACTGGGCTTGCGTCGGCCCGGCAAGCGCCAGGAGGACGGAGGCCGCGACGGCAGTTGAACGAAGCAGGGTCGACAGAAGGGGGGGCGACGGGACCAGCATGGTGGCGGCTCTCGAACGGGAGATCAGGGTGCAGGGGCTTCGAGGCACCCGCTTTAAGGGCGGATGCTTCGGCGGCGGATCGGATCGAGGCTCAGCTCAAGGTCGTCTCGGTCGAGGCGTCGGTTCGGCCGGCGCTGACTTGGCCGCGACGGAACACGGCGTAATAGAGGCCGCGCGTGGTCTGGGCGAACCACCAAGTCACGATGATGGCGGTGCCACGAAGCACGCCGACCTGTTTGTAATTGTCGACCCGCCCTTGGTGGACCGGCGTGATGTCGGCGAACACGACCTTGGCGATGATCTTGAAGCGATCCGCATTGACGCCGTAGAATTTGAGGCCGGCGCCCCGCCCCTCGTCGAAGGAGCGGCGACCGACGCTCGTCACGGGTGTTTCGAGTACGGTCCCAAGTGCATCGCCGCTCACGATGCGGAGAAGGCCGGGGGTGCGGGGCGGCAGCTGAGCGGTTCCGAGTAGACGCACCCGCAGGCCACCGAACGACATATCCTCGATCACGACCGGCAGGATCTCGGTTCCGAACACAAGACTTGCCTTGAGATTGCTGCTGACGCGGGGAACGCTGCGACGTTCCTGCAACTCGCAGACGGCGCCAAGCGAGATGCCGGTCAGGAACAGGTTGAGGGCGCTCCACACGCCCACCACGGTGATGAGATCGCGGGTGTTCGGCTCATTGGCAAATCGGAAGCCGAGCACGATCATGCTGGCCAACACGAGAAAGAAGATGACGAAATAAGGTGTGGCGAGGCCCGATAGGCGGCTTTCGTCCAGCGTCTGTCCTTTGGCGGTCACGTCGAATTTGGGACGACGCGGGTTGATGAAGACGCTGATGACGGCGCGGAATAGCATGACGGACTGAATATATTCATAGATGTCGGACGCCCATGGCCAACGGAACTGGCCGAAGACATAGCTTTGAATCATGAGCGCGGCGAGCATGTAGGTCAGCGTATAGGCCAAGAATTCCTGCCCATTCGCGATATAGATCTTCATGCCGAAGAAGATATAGAGCATTGGCGCAAAGATGAAGACCATGCGGGACAGTGGGAACAGCCAGAACATGCTGCTCGATAGATAACAGAGCCGCTGCGGCAAGCTAAGGCCGCTCTTGAACAGTGGGTTTTTCAGCAGCATGATCTGCACCATGCCGCGGCACCAACGCGACCGCTGGGTGATGAAGGCGTCGAACGTCTCGGGCTGGAGGCCGGCCACGAGCGGCTTTTCAACATAGAGACTGTTCCAGCCGCGCGAGTGCAGTTCGAGTGCGCTTTCGGCATCCTCGGTGATCGAGGATCCCTGGAAACCACCGACTTGTTCGAGAGCCTGCCGGCGCAATAGCGCTGCCGAACCGCAGAAGAACGCTGCGTTCCACTTGTCGAGGCCCTTTTGGACCATGCCGTAAAACATCTCGTTTTCGGATGGCATGTGGGCCGCCGAGATGTTCTTCTCGATCGGATCCTTGTTGAGGAAGAAATGCGGTGTCTGCACCAGAAACAGCTTGTCGTCCGTGCTGAAGAACCCGACCGTCTCGGTCAGGAAATCGACTGCGGGCACGTGATCAGCGTCAAACACAGCGACGATCTCGCCGTCGCTATGGGCCAAGCCGTTGTTGAGATTGCCGGCTTTCGCATGCGAATTATGATCGCGGGTCAGATAGGTGACACCGAGCTCGCGGCAGAGCGCCTGCATGCTTTCGCGGCGGGCCTGGGCTTTCGCGGCAATGCCGGGATTGTCAGATTGCACCTTCTCTTCGGTACCGCCGTCGTCGAGCAGGAAGACGTTGAGCTTGCCGGCCGGGTAGGTCATCCGCTTGGCCGCCGCGAGGGTCGGCGCCACGATGTCGATGCTCTCGTTATAGGACGGCACGAAGACGTCCACGACAGGAGCGTCGGCCGCGCTCAATTGCGGCGCCTTGGGGCGGTCGATCGGGTCGGCAACCGTGAAGAGACTGAGAAACAGCATGGTGACGCAGTAGCATTCCGCGCAAACCAGGATCATTCCGGCGGCGAAGTCCAACGGCGAGTCGATCGACGGCACCGTGCTGGTCAAGCGCCAGAGCACATAACGCAAGACCACGAACGTCCCGAGTGCCAGGAACACGGGACGCCAGGCACCCGAAAGCTTCAGGAGCTTGATCGCAACCATGACGACCAAAGCCGAGCACGCAAGTGCGATCTGTGCTTCGACCCCGAGTGGCAATCCAGCCGCGACGAATGTGACAACAGCGGCGATGCCCCAGATGAGAAAAGTCATTGTTTTGATCATGGCTAATTCTCTGCTGTTAAGGCAGCCGTCAATGTTGTCAGGCTAGCTGCCTGACCCAGAGACGCCGTAACCGCCTTGCTGCTGGTGACGATAAAAGGGGAGCGAACGGCTGATTCGTCAATATTTGATTCAACTTTTTATCATGCGCCGTTTCGTAATATTAATTTTTAATTAACTCATTACTCAAAAGTTTGTGGTTCTTGTGAGGCAAGAGACTGCTCCGGCCTAAAAGAATGGGAGCGACGTGAGAAAAGCCCGCCTGCCTTTCCGCTAACCCGGTGCGCTGATAGAGACGCGAGAGCAGAATCGGTGCCGATGATGGAACCGGCGGGGGCGGGATGTTCAGCACATATCGGGAAATTTGGGACGTGTCTGCGCCGATTGGATCAGATATCTGAGATCATGACTTGGATGTAATCCACGCTTATCTGCACCTTTATCGTCAGAAAGCCAATCTTACGTTAATAGAGATCGGACTACAAAAAGGCGTAGGCCTACTCACCGCGCGGCGTTACTTCTTCCGAACGCCTCTCTCTACGGCATCGATATCGATGGGACCTGCCTGAATTCAGCGAAGCCCGTGGCCGATAAGGTTTTCTCAGGGTCGCCAAGCGATGCCGCGACCCTCACGGCAGTTTCTTTGCCAATTCGGGTCTTGCCGGCGCCAATCCGATCTCGATCAAACGGGCAAAGACTCGCAACAATGTCGTGATCGGCGATCTGCTCGACGGCCAGGTCGCCGATGCGATGCTTCAGGAACTCGACATCGTCGTCTCGTCCTCGCTTCTTCAGGATGCCAATCCGAGAGCGGCCCTGCCAGGGAAGCGGCTCGCGAAGGTGACCCATCACGTCGACCTCCGCATTCCCGAGAGCCAAGCGCACCAGGAGCACTTCGCCTGCGCCTACTTCGGATTTCTCACCAACGCGCCGTTTCGCGATCGATTGGACGACATCACCTTCGTGTCGACGACCTTTCCATGCGAAAGCGAGTGGATGCGGCGGATGCCGGAGTTCAATTGCCACTTCGCGCTCCGACACCGTCACGGCTTTGATGGGTTCAAGCCAATTACCAAGGGCTTTATTGCAGCCCAGAGCGGCGCCGTGATCATCGTCGACCAAGCCGACGAGGAAGCATCTCTCCACCTTGGCGCGGATTACCCGTATCGAATCTCATCCGACGATCCGGATGCTGTCAAAGACGCAATCACCGCCATCCGGAGCGAATTCTGCGGCCCGAGGTGGCAACTCGCCCAACAGGCGATGGTTGGTCTGAACCAGTATTACGGCCCCCTCGCGTGCTCGCGGATCTGCGTGATCTGTTCAGGGTCGCGGCCACACTCTGAGGCGGTACGACTTCACACAAATGTGATATCGGCCAGAATAGAGTTAGGAGTAGTATTTGGGGGTCACGCGCCGGAACAACACGGTGCGGATCGGAGGACATGACCATGATGTCGGTCTCGATTACTTCATTCAATGCTTTGCTGATGGTCTTTGCCGCAGTCCCGCTGGTCGTTTTGATCTGCATCTATGGCGGCGACGGTGCCGGCGCTCTTTGGGAGCAACACCGGCGCCACAAACGGCATTGAGCGGCAGCCATCGAGCGATCTCGACCCTGAGTTTGTGACGCGGAATGGGGGTCGACCGTGGCAAGACGGAACCGGTTGATCCCCGTGCGTCTTGCTCTACAACGTCGTCCATGCATGCTCCGTCCGCACCCCAAGCTGCCATCCCTACGGACGGGCTCCCCACGCCACAACGTTACGTCGCGACCTTCGCGATCCTGACCGCGATCGTTCTCGCGGTTCTCGACGGCGCCATCGCCAATGTGGCGCTGCCGACCATTGCGACCACGCTGCAGGTTTCGGCGGCAGCATCAGTGTGGATCGTCACCGGCTATCAGGTCGCGTTGGTTGCCGCGCTTTTGCCCTTTGCGGCTTTGGGCGAAAGTATCGGCTTTCGACGCGTTTTTACCGGGGGCGTGCTGCTCTTCACGCTGGCATCCGCCTGCTGTTCGTTCTCTCCCAATCTCCCCATCCTTATCGCCTCGCGTGTTCTGCAGGGCCTGGGATCAGCCGCCATCATGCCCATGATCGCGGCGTTGCTGCGGTTCACCTTTCCGTATCGCCTGCTCGGCAGCGCGATCGGCATGAATGCCCTTGTGGTGGGCCTGTCCTCGGCCGCGGGCCCGACGCTCGGGGCCGGCATTCTCTCTCTGGCGAGCTGGCCTTGGCTTTTCGCCATCAACATTCCGCTTGGTCTGATCGTCTTGGTTGCGGCGCGGGCGCTGCCGATCACAGAGGCGCATGGTCGTCGCGTCGATCTCATCAGCGTCGGGCTCAACATCGCCTTTCTGGCCCCGTTGGTCATTGGTGCCGACTGGCTGCTGAGCCGCCCGTTGGTCGCGGGTCTGCTGCTGGCGGTCGCGGCGGTCAGCCTCATCATGCTGGTGAGGCGCGAGACGAGGCAAGTCGCGCCCCTCATCCCGCTCGATCTCTTGCGCGGCGGGACGTTCCGCTACTCGGTCATTTCGTCGGTCTGCATGTTCGGTGCCCAGATGCTGTCCTTCGTGGCGCTCCCCTTCTATCTGCAGCATGGGCTCGGGTTCGATCCTTTCATGAGCGGGCTTTATATGACGCCTTGGCCGCTCACGGTGGCGATCGCGGCTCCTTTGGCCGGCCGCTTATCAGATCGTTTCTCCACCGCAATCCTTTGTGCGCTCGGGGCCGCCTGCATGGCGGTCGGCTTGACCCTGGCAGCGGTATGGCCGCTCTCGTCAAGCATCGCGCCTCTCATCGCCTTCATGGTGATTGGTGGGCTCGGGTTCGGCTTCTTTCAGACGCCGAATAATCGCAACATGTTGCTCTCGGCCCCGAAAGCGCGGAGCGGCGCGGCGGGCGGCATGCAGGCGACCGCGCGGCAATTCGGCCAGACGTCGGGCGCGGTCATCATGGCGATCCTATTTTCGCTCTTCGCCGCCAACGCGCCGCGCATCGGGCTCGGTGTCGCGGCCGCCATGGCGCTGGCGGCCGCGATCGTCAGTTGTCTGCGGATCGAGCGACCCGCCGCGATAGTCGAGCCGATTCGGACCGTTACTTGACGTTCCAGATCGACTTATAGACGTCGCGATAGCCGTTGGCCGGGTCGTAGACGTTGTCGGGGCCGCCGTCGAAGCCGATATTGTCGGCGGTCACGAGATGAATGCCCGAGACATAGCCGGACCAAGGCTGCTTGGCGAAGGCGCGGTTCAGTTCATCCACCAGCTGCCAGCCCTGTTCGTGCAACGGCTCCGGCACCGTGGCGATCTGATATTGCTTCGACCGAATGCGCTGGAATGCCGACTCGGACCCATCGCCCGCCGAAATGTTCTTGGGCGTGTCGGTTCCCGACTTGCCGGCGGCCCCGAGCGCGGGTCCCATGAAGTCGTAATAGAGGTCGTTCACCGCGAGCGAATAGGTCCACTTGTCGCCGAAGCGCTGCAGCAGCGAGGTGGTGAGCTGCGGCATGCGGGTCGAGGCTTCGCTCATCGGCGCGTCTTCGAGCGTCAGCACGGTGCAGCCGCTGCATTTCTTCATGGCGGCTTCCATCATGCGGGCTTTGGTGATCGCCATCTCATATTGCGAGTCGCCGAAGATCACGACGCCGGCCTTGCCGTCCGAATCCGCGATCGCGAGATCGGCCGCTGTCTCGGCCACGTCGGCGATCCTGGTATTCACGTTGGCGAACATGCCGGTCTTCGGGTCCGGGCCGGGCGCCACCGTCGCATGCCAGCCGACAAACGGAATACCGGCGTCTTTCACGGCACCGAGCGCGGCATTCTGCTCGATGGCGTCGAAGCCGCCCACGATGATGCCGTCGGGCTTGAGCGCCATGGCTTGGTTGAGCGCCGCCGTGCGGCCGGAGATTTCGCCTTGGCCGTCAATGATCCGCAGGGTCCAGCCGATCGCCTTGGCGGCTTCGTCGACGCCACGTGACACGCCTTCGGTGCCGCCGTTTTTGAGGTCGCCCGCGACATAGATGATGGTCTTGCCGGTCGCGGCCTTCGGGCCTGTGGTCGGGCCGTCCCACTTGCCGGCTTTCTGCGTCGCGGCGGCGACTTTCGCCTTGGCGGCGTCGACAAGAGCATCGGCTTGCGCCGCACTCAAGGCCAAGCCGGTCAAAAATGCGGTGCCGGCCAGCAAAGCTGCGCCGCGTCGAAACAGGTGTCTGGTCATGGTTGTGTGTCCTCCCGTGGTGTTGGCACGGCTTGTGGGTCGCGCAGGACCACCGCTTTCGGTGGACTTGCGGCCGCGCCGCGTTTGCGTTGAGCGTAGCCGGCGATCCCGATCGCCACCAGCAACGTCAATCCGTTGAACATCGGCTCGACCCAGAAGGAGCCGCCGAGCTGCTGAATGCCGGAAATGCCGATCGCCAGGATCGCGACGCCGATCAGGGTGCCCCAGACATTGACGCGGCCGGGTTTGATCGTGGTCGAGCCGAGGAAGGCGCCGACCAGCGCCGGCAGCAGAAATTCGAGCCCGACGCTCGCCTGGCCGATCCGGAGTTTCGAGGCCAGGATGACGCCAGCCGCCGCCGTCAACGTGCCGGAGGTGACGAAAGCCGCGATCGTATAGCGCCGGACCGGGATGCCGTTGAGGGCCGCCGCCTTGGGGTTGGCCCCGATGGCATAGAAATACCGGCCGATCGGCAGATATTCGAGCACGAACCAGAGCACCACGGCCAGCGCGAGAACGTAGAAGCCGGTGATGGGCAAGCCCAGAAACCGCGCGCCGTTGAGCGTGAAGAACCCCTCCGGCAGTGTTCCGATGATCTGGCGCCCCTTGGAATGCCACATCGCGATGGCATAGAGCACCGTGCCGGTGCCGAGTGTTGCGATAAAACTATCGATCTGCGCGACTTCGACCAGAACGCCGTTGAGAAACCCCACGGCCGCCCCGAGCAGCAGCACGATGAGGGCGGCGAGCGGCCAGGGCACGCCGAACCAGACCTGCAGGCTGATCGCGAGAATGTGCCACAGCACGATGCCGTAGCCGACCGTGAGATCGATTTTGCCGGTCACCATCGGGATCATCACGGCAAGCGACAGAATTGCGATGATGGCTTTGTCGGAGACGATCGACCGGAGATTGAGGAGGGTCGGGAATGTCGACGGCAGAATCAACGAGAAGAACACGGCCAGGACGACCGCGAGAATCACCAACCCATAGACCGGCAAGAGGCGAACCACTCGGCCCATCGGTGAGAGTTGGTCGAGCTCGAAGCGCGTCGGCTCGAGCGCATTCGATTTGACCGAGTTAAGCGCCATCCGGGGTCCCTTCGCTCATGCGGCTTCGGACGCGGAGGCGCTAAGCACCACCGCCTCCATGGTCAGGGCAGACCCTGCCAGTTCGGCGATGATCCGCCCCCGGTTGAACACCAGGGCGCGGTGGCAGATATGGGCGACTTCCTCGAAGTCGGTCGACACCACCACAACGGCGAGGCCCTCGCCCAAGGCGCGCGCGATGAGGCGATAGATTTCTGCCTTGGCCCCGACATCGACACCCGCAGTCGGATCCTCGGCGATCAGGAGCTTACGGGCGGTTGCCAGCCAGCGGCCTACCACGACCTTCTGCTGATTGCCGCCGGACAAACGCTCGATCGGCAATTCCGGGCTGTTAGGCCGAAGGTCGACGCTGCGGCCGAGATCGAGGGCACGGACCGCCTCGGCGCGGGGCGACAGAATGGACAGCAGGCTGCGCTGGCAGGCGCTCGGGTTTAAAAACGCGTTCTCGCGAACGCTCAGCGACGGCGCGACCGATTCTTCCGTGCGGTCACGCGCCATCAAGCCGACGCCGTGCCGCAAGGCACTGCGGGGGGAGGTGAGGTCTACAAGGCCGCCATCGATCGTGACGCTTCCGCGATGCGGGAGGGCGCCGAACAACGCACGTCCGACCTCCTCCTGACCTGCGCCGCGTAAGCCGACGAGGCCGAGCAATTCGCCTTCTCGAATGTCGAAATCGACGGGACCGGCGGCGTCGGTCGAGAGATTCGAGACGGTGACCCGCGCCGCGCCGGCCTGGAAGGCGCCTTTGTCGAAGGCATCGAAGGTGGAGCGTCCGACGATCAGGCGCACGAGGTCGTCGGGATCGGTTTCGGCGACCGACTTTTCGCCGACGAGGCGACCATCGCGCATCACCACCACCCGGTCGGCAACCCGGAAGATCTCATCGAGCCGGTGCGACACGTAGATCATGCCGACGCCGCGGGCGCGAAGGCTCCGGATCGCGGCGAACAAGCGCTCGACCTCATCGGCCGGGAGGCTGGCGGTCGGTTCATCGAGCACGAGGAAGTCGCAATCGCTGACCAGGGCGCGGGCGATGGCGACCAGCGATTTTTCGGTGCGGCTGAGGCTTTGAACTCGGCGCTCGGGGTCGATGTCGCATCCGACCAGCGCCAGGGCGCGCTGCGCGACGCGCCCGCTCGCGGCCCAATCGATCGCGCCGAAGCGCGCAAACCCGGTGCGGCGCGCATAGCCTTGCGCAAGGCCCACGTTTTCGGACACGGTCATCCATTCGATGAGGCCGAGATCCTGATGGATGAAGGCGACCGGCTGGCGACCGCCCCGCGCGGCGGGACGATGGGCATAGGGTTGATCGCCGATGCTGATGCCACCCGCATCGGCCTTGTAGATGCCGCCCAAAATCTTGATGAGGGTCGATTTACCGGCGCCGTTCTCGCCGAGCAGTGCAACGATCTCGCCCCGACCGACGCCGAAGCTCACGCCCTTCAACGCTTGGGTTCCCCCGAACGCTTTCATGACGTTGTCGAACCGCAGCATCGTGCTTGCGACCAAGGCTGACCTCCCGCGCAAGCCTGTCGGCTCGTGCTTGCGCCAGGATCTTTGCGTCCGGCAAAGGTGAGTGGAAGCTAGCCCGGAAGGCCTGTCAAGCCGCGTTCGCAGCGACGATGCGTCATCGCGCGCAGTGCGAGCAGGCAACGAAGATCAATGTGTTGCGTTACCCAGCACCGCTGCTCTGGCTTGCCGTCTGGCGAGGCAGAACGAAGGCAAGCAAAGGATAATTCAATGAAGTCTATCGCGACAATACTCGGTGCCGCTTCGATCGGCCTTCTCTGCGTCGCAACGCCGCTCATGGCTCAGCAGCCCGCCTCCGGTGGCGGATCCGGCGGTGGCGCGGATCAGGGTGGTTCGGGTGCGCCCGGCAGCGGCACAGGCGTCCCAGGTGCGGTCGCTAAGGGGATGAGTGGGTCGGGCGTCGGCACCAGCACGACGGGGTCTGGCCGCATGAAGCCCATGCGCCATCATCGCCATCACCGTCACCACTAAGACATCGAACACGACATCGCGGTTTAAACGCCGCGGTGCTCCGCCCGACGACGTGGGGCTGTTGGGCGGGGCGGCGACGTCAAACCCGCCGCGAGTCCGTCGATGATCGGGCAGTTCGGGCGGTCGTCGCCATGGCAATGGTCTGCTAGATGACGCAACGTGTCGGCCATCTCCTGCAGCTCCCGCATCTTGGCCTCGATCGTCGAGATGTGTTGAAGCGCGATCTGCTTGACGTCGGAACTGGCGCGAGAGCCGTCGCTCCACAGCTTCAGCAGCCGCGTCATATCCGGCACCGAAAATCCAAGATCGCGCGATCGACGAATGAACCGAAGCGTATGAACGTCGCTTTCGCCGTAGACGCGATAACCCGCATGGGTTCGCATAATGCCTGGAATGAGACCGATCGACTCATAGTATCGGATCATCTTGGCCGACACGCCGGATGTTTTGGAGGCTTCTCCGATATTCATGCGAGGCTCCTTTCCTGCCTTGCCCGCTGTTGCGCCGATGCGGTCGCGGGCTTTGCCGCCGTTGGCTTGAACCGCCGAAGCCGCAGCGCATTGCCGAGCACGAAGAGGCTCGACACCGCCATCGCGCCGGCCGCCAGCATGGGTGACAGTAAAGGTCCATCGATTCCGTAGAGCGCACCGGCCGCGATCGGGATCAGCACGATGTTATAGGCGAACGCCCAGAAGAGATTCTGGTGGATGTTCGTCATCGTGGCCTTGGACAGCGCGATCGCGTTGACGACCCCCTGCAGATTGCCGGACATCAACACGATATCGGCGCTCTCGATTGCGATATCGGTTCCGGTTCCGATCGCGATCCCGACATCCGCGGTGGCGAGGGCGGGCGCGTCATTGATGCCGTCTCCGACGAAGCAGACGCGACCGCCGTCGCGTTTCATCGCCGCGATAGCGTCCACCTTGCCGGCCGGGAGGACCTCGGCCACCACGCGCGCAAGGCCGAGCCAACCCCCGACGGCCTCGGCGGTCTGGCGATTGTCGCCCGTGATCATCACGACCTCGAGACCCAAGGTCTTCAGCGCCGCGACCGCGGCCGCAGAGGTCGGCTTGATCTCGTCGGCAATCGCGCCGACTGCCGCGCCGCACCCATCGATCGCGAAGAACAGGGGTGATCGACCGTTCCGGCTGAGCCGTTCTGCCACCGTCGCAAAGTTTCCGGTGTCGACCCCGCGCGCGATCATGTGGCGAGCCGAACCAATGTCGATGCGATGGCCACGGCAGATCGCCGACACGCCCGCGCCCGTCGCGACTTCGAAATCCACAACAGGCTCCAGGGCGAGATGGCGGTCGACGGCGGCTGCCACGACCGCGCCTGCCGTCGCATGTTCAGATCGGGCTTCCACGGATGCCGCGAGCGTCAGCACATCATTCTCGTCGAACCCCGGCGCAACGGTCAGGTCGGTCAGCGTCGATCGCCCGACCGTCAGGGTCCCAGTCTTGTCGAAAGCCACGATCGTCACGTCGCGCAACGTTTGCAACACGTCGCCACGGCGGAACAGCACGCCCAATCCGGCCGCTCGGCCAATCGCCACCGTGATCGAGGTCGGGGTGGCAAGACCCATGGCGCATGGGCAGGCAATGATCAGCACCGCGACGGCGTTGACGAGCGCCAGCGGCAGGGCAGGAGCGGGGCCGACCAGCATCCAAATCGCGAAGGTCACGAGCGCGGCCACGAGCACGGCGGGCACGAACCAGGCGGTCACGCGATCCACCATCGCCTCGATCGGCAGCCGTGACCCCTGCGCGTTCTGCACCATGCGGACGATGCCGGCCAGAACGGTATCGCGACCGATATGGGTGACACGGAACGTGAGCGATCCGGCCTTGTTGATCGTGCCGCCAACCACCGCATCGCCGACGCGTTTCCGCACCGGGATGGGTTCGCCCGTGATGGCGGATTGATCGATCGAGGACGAGCCTTCGACGACCTCGCCATCGACCGGAAGGCGCTCGCCGGGGCGGACCATCACGATGTCGCCGACCCGCACGTCCGCGATTGCAACATCGGTGGCGATGCCGTTCCGCATGACATGAGCGGTCTTGACCTGCAGCCCGACCAATTTCCGAATGGCGGTGCCGGTTTGCCCCTTGGCGCGGGCTTCGAGAGAGCGGCCGAGCAGGATCAGCGTGACGATAACGCCCGCGGCCTCGAAATAGACATGGGCGGTTCCGGCCGGCAGCGCTCCCGGCGCGAAGGTCGCAACCGTCGAAAAGGCCCAGGCGGCCCCGGCGCCGATCGCCACCAGCGCGTTCATGTCAGGCGCGCCGCGCAGCAGGGCCGACAAGCCGGTGCGAAAGAAATGTCGGCCGGGCCCGGCCAACAGCGCCGTGATCAACACGAACTGGATGCGCCAGTTCCAGTCGCCCATCGTCGCCATGATCCACCGGTGAAACGCCGGAAACAGATGCGATCCCATTTCGACCAGAAACACCGGAAGCGTGAGGCCGATCGCGACAGAGAGCCGGCGCCCGAGCGCCTCGCGCTCCGCCTTGCGAGTGGTCTCCCCAACGTCGTCCGTCTCGCCCGATGCGAGCACGCGGGCGTCATATCCGGCACGCTTGACGGCCATCAGCAGCGCTGCGGGATCAGGATCAGTCGCAAAGGCGACCTCGGCCTGCTCGGTCGCGAGATTGACCGAGGCTGATGCAACCCCTGGCGTCGCCGCAAGAGCCTTCTGGACGCGCCCGACACAGGAGGCGCAACTCATTCCATCGATGGCAAGGCGCATGAGCGTCCTTTCGGGGCCGGACATGGGCTGATCGGCCGACGGTTCGGCCTACGATCCGTCGCCCCCAAGAAGCGAGGGTGTCCAACACCCTCCATATGGTGCTTCCCATGATGGGAAGGTCAAGGGGTGGCTCGGCTGTCCTGATCGATCGAGCCTCTTGACTCTCCACCCTGGGCACCCCGCACCATTGAGCTCACACGTGCCTGGATGGCGCGCAACGCAGGAGCCACAATGCTGACGCTGAACGTTCCCGACATGAGCTGCGATCATTGCGTCGAGACGATCGAGCGGGCCGTCAAAGCCACCGATTCCGCTGCCATCGTGGTTGTCGACCTGTCGAGCCACATCGTTTCGATCGAAACGGACCGGCCCCCCGCCGACATCACGGCAGCGATCAAGGCGGCGGGGTACACCGTCGCAAGCCCGGCCGGTCATTAGAGGATCCGCGAGCCGTCAGATCGCTTGACGAGCGCACGTTCGAAGCGACGGACCTCGACCGTCGTCGCTTGCCTGATCTTGCGCTCCGCCTCACGATAGGTTGCGACGATCTCTTCGCCGAGGGGCGTCAAGATCGCGCCTCCGCCATTCCGGCCGCCGCCTCGCGTCAAAACCAAGGGGTCGACAAACATGCGGTTGAGTTCATCGGTGAGGAGCCATGCCCGACGATAGGCCATCCCGAATTGTCGCCCTGCGGCAGCGATCGACCCCGAGGTTTGAATAGCTTCGAGCAAGGCGATTTTGCCTGGTCCGAGACGACGCTCGTCGTCGATATCTAAACGAAAGGTCACGTGTATCGGCATCGCGATCCAAGGCGGTAGATCGCGAGAATGCTCCCGAACATGACCCACATCAAGCCACGGCTTGACATGACTTAGTCGAGGTGGCGACGGTTCATTCCCGCGTTGAAGACTGTTCGGCAACTTGTCGTGAGATTTGCTTTATTTAATTTCATACAAGCCAAAATCTTGTCTTCATCCGGAAAGTCATCTCGGCAAAAAGCCATCACATCGTCTTGACACGCGGCTTTTTCGGCGTCGGTTATGTCGTATTTGCTGATCTCTGCGTAAGCTGGCTGAGCCAAAGCAACGACCAATCCCGTATATATTAGCGCCTGCTTCAGCATAGCCGCACCTTCTCCGTTTCTCTCTACGACCCCATGAGAGGCTAACTTCATCAGGGGGACAAAAGTTCTAAGTGCAATAGCTAGCGGGCCGATAAACGACGAGCCCGACGTTTCCACTCACGCAAGCCGAATCGACGTGGCATCGACGTTGCGGTTTCGAAGCTTGTTTCGGGTTGTCGACGCATCGCTGATTGCGGCGGCAGGCGGACGAGAGCGACGTGAGCTAGTGCGGGTTGATGCCGCCTGCCACCTGCTCCGACGGAGGCGGGACTCGCCGCATTGTTTGTCGTCAACGTCATCACGACGAAACTATGTTGCGACGCGTGGCGTTCGCGCAGCACGACCACTCAGTTCCGCGCGGTCGAATACCGGGGTTCACCATGGCTTCTAAAGACAAGACACTGACCGACGCCTTCTACGAGACGTTGAAGGACGTTTATTTCGCTGAAAAGCAATCGGTCCGCGCTCTCACGAAATCGGCCAAGGCCGCCAAGGCTCCCGAACTGAAAGCGGCCTTCGAACATCATCGCGACGAAAGCGGTCACCAAGTCGAACGCCTCGAGCAAGTCTTCGAGATTATCGGCAAGGCCGCACGCGCCAAGACCTGCGAGGCCATGCAGGGCATTGTCAGCGAAATGCAGGAAGATCTCGAGGATTTCGGCGGGACGCCGGCAGGTGACGCGGTTCTGATCGGCTGTGCGCAGGCGGTCGAACATTACGAGATCGCGCGCTATGGCACGTTGAAGAGCTGGGCTATGCAACTCGGTCACGACGACGCGGCGAAGCTGCTCGACGAAACGTTGCAGGAAGAAAAAGCTGCCGACGAGACGCTGTCGCACCTCGCGGAAACGATCGCCAATGCGGCTGCGGGCGAAGGCGAGGAAGACGACGAGAGCGAGTCCGAGGAGAAGTCGGAAGATCGCGAAGCCAATTCAAAGCTTGCGAAATCCGATGACGGCGGGAAGGCTCCCGCCAAGAAGCCGGCTAAGGCTAAAGCGAAGGATTAATCCTCGTCGAACCTGTAGTTGAGCGATGCTGCAGATGCAGCATCGCTCTTTGTTCGACTCGCAGCAAAAGACTTTTGTTAAACATCGAGCGTCGCCTGCACCGGTATCGCGCTCGGCTCAATTGGTTGTGACGACAGACCGGCCAAAAAGGCTCCAGCCTCGCGCACGATCTCGTCGCGCCGCTCCGGTCGCATCTGCGCCAGCGTCCGATACGGCATGGCGAGCCGTGCATTTTTGCCGAGCTGGTTTTGGTTCTCGATCAGGAAATTCCAGTAAAGTGCGTTGAACGGGCAAGCGTTCGGGCCGCTCTTGATCTTTGGATCGTAGCGACACGGGCCACAATAATCGGACATCCGATCGATGTAGGCACCGGATGCGATATAGGGCTTCGACGCCAACAGGCCGCCGTCGGCAAAAAGCGCCATGCCGTGCACGTTGGGCAGTTCCGCCCACTCGTAAGCATCGGCATAGACCGCAAGATACCACTCCTCGACCTGGCGCGGCTCGATACCGGCCAGAAGCGCGAAATTGCCGGTCACCATCAGTCTTTGGATGTGATGGGCGTAGGCGTTGCGGCGGGTGTCTCCGACCGCGTTCGCAATGCAGTTCAGATCGGTCTCGCCCGACCAGTAGAACCACGGCAGCGGACGGCTCGCGCCGAGCACGTTGGTGTCCGCATAGCCCGGCATGCGAAGCCAGTAGATACCGCGGATATATTCGCGCCAGCCAAGGATCTGCCGAATGAACCCTTCCACGGCGTTCAAACCCGCTTCGCCACGCTGGTAGGCGCGTTCGGCCGCAACGCAGATCTCCCGCGCGGTCAACAAACCGGCGTTGAGGTAGGGCGAGACGACCGCGTGGAACAGGAACGGCTCATCGGCTTTCATGGCGTCCTGATAGTCGCCATAAAGCGGCAGGCACGCGCGGATGAAATGCTCTAATGCCTCAAGCGCATCGGCTCGCGTGACCGCCCAGCCGAACCCGTCGAGATCGCCGAAATGATGCGAAAAGCGTATGGCGACGAGGTCGAGCACCTCGCGCGTCATCGCATCCGGCTCGAAGCGACGACGGTTCGGTTCGTGAACTGTCGCCGGCAGCCGCTTGCGGTTCTCCGTATCGAAGTTCCACCGGTCTCCCTCCGGTTCGTCGCCGCGCATCAGCAGCCCGGTTTCGCGCCGCATCTCCCGGTAGAAGAACTCCATCCGGTAGGATTTGCGATCCTCGGCCCAGCGCGCGAAGCGCCCGCGCGAGCAGAAATATCGATCGTCATCCTCGATCGTGACCGGCAAACCCAATTCGCTCGACCAGACGCGCATCATCTCCCACACGCGCCACTCGCCGGGTTCGGTGACGACGACCCGATCGGGCGCATGTCGCACCACCGCCCGTTGCAGTTCGCCCGTGAACGACCCGGCATTACCGGCGTCGTCGATCTTGACGTAATCGACCGTGACGCCGGTCGCGGTCAGTTCGGCCGCGAAATGCCGCATGGCCGAGAAGATGAACGCAATTTTTTGCTTGTGGTGGCCCACATACGTCGTCTCATCCGCCACCTCGACCATCAGGACCACATCGCGTTGCGCGTCGAGACCGGACAGACTGGAGATCTCGTGGCTCACCTGGTCGCCGAGGACGAAACGAAGCGTCTTGAGGGTCGGACTTGCTGCCTCGCCTTTGCTGGGTGCCTTCACGCGCGTCATCAATCCTCAGCCTGTCTCTGTTCCGTCTGTGTTCTATATAACCAGAGGAGCCCGATGGTTCGGGCCGAGACGAGCGACTTGGCGATTTGCCGCATCGGGTTGCTGCGTCGATGGGGGGATGACGTGCCGAAAATGCGACGCAAAGGGGATTTGCCCGAGAAGATTTGCGCCACATGCGGCCGTCCCTTTGCGTGGCGCAAAGCTTGGGCGGCGGTCTGGTCCGAGGTGAAATATTGTTCCGATCGTTGCCGGCGGGACCGCGGCACGACCGATCGGACGGATAGAACGCGAGCCGACTGACGAGGCGTGGCACGGCGCCCCTGCATCCGCCATCCACTTTAGACCAAAGGCCGCACGCTTGTGCGACGGTGATTTCGAAGCGCGGCGACCGAAGCCGTTCCGCGAAATCCATGCTATGCGCTACGCCGCCTTGGTGATGGAAGGGTCGAACTCCGCATGCCCAATTCGTTTGGTCTGAACCGCTCGCTCGGCGGCGCGATCGGCGCGATCGCGCTGGTGTCGCTGCTGAGCAGCCTCGCCCTGTATTGGACTCAAACCCAACAGAACGATGCAATCGAGGCGCGTGGTCGCTCCCGCCAAATCATGTCCTCGCTCGACGCCTTCCGCGTCGCCATGCTGAACCAGGAAACGGGGCTTCGTGGGTACCTTCTGACCGGCGATGATAGCAGCCTCGAACCCTACCGGTCCGGTCGCATCGCGCTCGACCAGACCTTGGTGGATCTGCAGCGTTTGGTGACGGAAAACCGGACCGAGACGGATCTCCTCGTCCAGGCCGAAGATGCAGCGCGCCATTGGCAGACCGACATCGGCGAACTCGCCGTTCATCAGATGGCGGTGTCAGCGACGCGCGACGAGGCTGTCGGGATCGAGATGAAAGGTGGCGGGAAACGGCTCTTCGACCAGTTCAGGACCAGACTGAAGGCGATCCAAGATAGCGAAGAGCAGATCTTCGCCCATCAGAACGTTGTAGTGAAGGCGGCCAAGCGCAATTCGTTGCTCGTACTCGTCGTCGGCGCAATCATCACCTTGCTGATCTGCGCCGGGATGGGCGTCGCGATCAACCGGCTCATCGTGCAGCCGCTGGTCCTGCTGGCTCAGGTGATGCGTCGGCTGACGCATCGCGACCTCGACGTCGTCGTCCCGAGCATCAAACAGCGCAACGAGGTGGGCGAGATGGCCCGTGCCGTCGAGGTGTTCAAAAAGGGATTGATCGAACTCGACCGGACGTCTCTGTTGCGCGTCACCGCCGATACGCTCCCGGCCATGGTCGGTTATGTCGACCACAAACGTCGCGTCGGCTTTCTCAATAACGAATTTTCAAGGACCTTCGACCTCGGGCAGGGCGACGTCTCCGAAGTCTATGGCAAGCCTCTGAGCGATGTGTTCGGGTCAACCCCGTTCCCCGGCGCGCGCCTCGAGCTGGAAACCGCGCTCGGCGGCAAGGATACGCGGTTCGAGCAACGCCTGTTTCGCCCCGGGCGACCCAGCCGGGATATCGAAGCCTTCTACCGCCCGCATCGCGCGCCCAATGGCACGGTGCTCGGCGTCGTGACACTGCTGACCGACATCACCGATCGCAAGCGTATGGAACGGCGGCTGGCGCAACAAGCGCGCGATCTCCTGCGATCCAACGAGGAACTGGAGCAATTCGCCTATGTGGCCTCGCATGATCTGAAAGCACCGCTGCGCGGGATCGAGAACCTCGTGAGTTGGATCGAGGAGGATCTCGAAGGTGTTTTGACGGGTGACACGCAGACCAACATGGATTTGTTGAAAAGTCGCGTCCGGCGCCTCGAAAGTCTGCTCGACGATCTCTTGGCCTATTCGCGCGCCGGACGAGCCGACGACCAGAACGATGCGGTCGACACGCGCCTTGTGGTCGACGAACTCGCGGCGCTGGTCAGTCCGCCGGAGGGCTTCGAGATCACGGCCGACCCGTCCCTGCCGAAACTTCAAACACCGCGCGCGCCTCTGACTCAGGTCTTTCAAAATCTGATCGGGAATGCGATCAAGCATCATGACCGGCCATCTGTCGGGCACGTCATGGTGGCGGCCGCGCCGGGCGAGGGCGTCACGGAATTTACGGTAACGGACGATGGACCGGGTATTCCCGATCGCTTCTTCGACCGCGTCTTCGGTATGTTTCAGACATTGAAGCCGCGCGACGAGGTGGAGGGTAGCGGGATGGGTCTTGCGATCGTAAAGAAGCTGATCGAGCGTCGCGGCGGTAAGGTCTGGCTGAGCGGGGGCGAAGCGGGCCGGGGGCTTAAGGTGCATTTCACCTGGCCCGAAATTGCGTTGGGAAAACACGATGACACCGACCGTTAATCTGCTGCTGGTCGACGACGATGAAGTTGATGTGCAGGGCCTGAAGCGGGCCTTCGTCAAGAGCCGGATCGGCAATCCGATCGTGGTGGCGCGGGATGGTTTGGAAGCACTCGAGATCCTTCGGGGCGAAAACGGCAAGACCAAGCTTCCCAAGCCGCATCTGATCCTGCTCGACCTGAACATGCCGCGGATGAATGGTCTCGAATTTCTGGAAGTCTTACGCAAAGACGATGACCTCAAGTCCGCCGTCGTCTTCATGATCACGACGTCGAAGGCCGAGGAAGACAAGGCGCGCGCTTACGGTCACAATGTGGCCGGCTATATCGTCAAGCAGGATCCGGCCAATACCTTCATGCAGGCCGTGTCGATGCTCGAGCATTTCTGGAAGATCGTCGAGTTCCCCCAGTAAAGACATGACCAGCCCGACTCGTATTCTTCTCATTGACGATGATGCCGTGGACCGGGCCAGCGTGCGTCGAGCGCTGAACAAATCCGGCTTGTCGCACGATCTCATCGAGGCTGCGGACGGAACGACCGGCTTGCTGATCGCCGCGCAGCAAAACTTCGATTGCGTGCTGCTCGACTATCGCTTGCCCGATATCGATGCATTCGAGGTTCTCCAGGCGTTACTGTCTCCCGAAGGCGGCAATCACGCCGTTCTCATGCTGACCGGTGAGACCGACGAGGAGCTGGCGCTCCGTCTGATGCGGGCCGGCGCGCTCGACTATCTCGCTAAATCCGAGGCAACACCTTCGATCCTGGCGCGCGCGATCCGCTATGCGCGGGCGCGCCGCGGGTTTTTGGCCGAACTTGAGACGGCGCGACGCGAGGCGGAAACCAAGTCGATCGCGCTCGACACGCTGAATCGTCAGAAGACGCTGCTGTTCTCGATCATCGCGCATGACCTGCGGAATCCCTTCCAGGCGCTGCTCGGACTGTCCGAAGTGCTGAGCAAGGCGGCCACGACAAAAGACACGGCGGCGGTCGAGCGTCGTGCGCAAGGGCTGCACCAGGCAGCTGGGCAAGCCTATGCGTTGATGGAAAGCCTGTTCGCCTGGGCAAGCCTGCAGATGGAGACCACGGCGGTCGATCTCGACGTTGTCCTGCTCGACGACGTGGCTCGCGAGACGCTGGCCGGCGCGGCGGCCGCAGCGGCGGCCAAGACCGTCGCCTTGACCCATGATTGTTCGGGCCTCGTGGTCGAGGCGCAGCGCGACATGCTGCTCGCGGTGCTGCGTAATCTGGTCGGCAATGCGATCAAGTTCACGCATGTCGGCGGCAGTGTCGCGGTGTCGGCCCGGTTCGACGGCGGAGCCATCACGATCAGCGTTGCCGACACCGGCGTCGGCATGTCGCCGGACAAGCTCGCCGATCTGTTTCGGCTCGACCGAAGGGTCTCGACCAAAGGAACCGCAGGCGAGCGCGGCAGCGGGCTCGGTCTGCTGCTCTGCCGTGACCTGATGGAGCGCCAAGGCGGCAGCTTGTCGGTCGAAAGCGAGGTCGATCGCGGCACGACATTCCACCTCACGCTGGCGGCCGCATCATATCTCGTGGAGCCCGTGGCGATCGCCGAAGAAACGTGAGCTGCAGCTACCCCTAGACAGACCGACAGCGGCGGTGAACGTGAACGGCCGACCATAGGTGCCGTGACGCCGCCCGGCGTTGGCTTTATAGAAAGTCGACGTTCGGCCCGAGAGGGCACCGACCTTTGGAAGCTTCGCTATGCCGGCTTATCGTTTCGTTACGTTCGACGTCTTCACTGAACGGCGGTTCGGCGGCAATCCGCTTGCGGTCTTCCCGGATGCGCGAGGTCTGTCGGACGCCGACATGCAGGCGCTGGCGACGGAATTCAATCTCAGCGAGACCACCTTCGTGCTGCCGCCGGATGATCCGGCCCACACGGCCCGCGTCCGCATCTTCAATCGCACGGCCGAAATGCCGTTCGCCGGACACCCGAATGTCGGCACCGGCTTTGCGCTGGCTCAGCTCGGCCGCGATCACGATGGCGTCATGCTGTTCGAGGAGATCGCGGGGCTGGTGCGGGTCGAGGTTGAGCGCGACGGCGCCGGGGCGGTGGTTCGCGCCACGATTGCGGCTCCGCAGCCGCTGTCGCTCGGGATCTCGCTCGAGGCGGACGCTATCGCGGCTTGCGCTGGCCTGCAGCCGGACGACATCGTCACGACCGCGCATCAGCCTGTCCGCGCATCGGTCGGCACCGGCTTCGTGCTGGCCGAAGTGTCGCCGACCGCCTTGGGTCGCGCCATACCGAATAGGGCTCGGTTCCGGCAGGTGTTGCTCGAGACCCCGGCGCTCGCGGGGCGGTTCGCCCTCTATCTCTATTCGCATGAGGGCGCGACGATCCAGGCCCGCATGTTCTCGCCACTGACCGGAACGATCGAGGATGCGGCAACCGGCAGTGCGGCCGCGCCGCTCGCGGCTTTGCGGCTCTCGATGACGCAGGACGACGACGCGGCCTATCTCGTGCATCAAGGCGTCGACATGGGCCGCCCCAGTCTGCTTCACGTCCGGGCCTGGCGGGAGCCGGGCGGTATTATGGCCAGCGTGGGTGGTGCTTGTGTGCCTGTCCTGAGCGGCGAGGCGCAGGTTTAAAGAGACGATCAGGCCGGCGGCGATCAACCGCAGCCGTGACGCTTCCGCTGCGAGGTCGTTAACCGAGCCACTGCGCTTCGAGCGATAGTTTGGCGAGCAGGACGGCGCGCCCCGCCTCGTCACGGACGGTGACCTGGAGGGCGGTATGGTCCTCGAGGCGATCGAGATGCGCCACCAGTGTCGGCAGCAAATGGAGAGCTTCGAGCCGGGCGGCTTCCACATTGGGAAGCCAACATCCGACATCGTCGTTGTTTTCCGCCCCTCTCGAAAAGTCGAAGTAGTAGCGCTTCATCGGGAGACCCCTTCCTGCTTGGAAGCAAGACCACCACTCTAGCCGGAATATGGTTAATTAATGCTTTCTTTTATGCTGTTGTTAGTCGCACGGCTGCCTATGACAATCGTTAGCCCGTCAGCTTTGTCCATCGAAGCAACCGGACACCTCTGGAACGACGCCTCTTTGCCGAGTTAAAGCATGGCGAGAGATCCGATTTTGAGCGCAACTTGGATCGCGACTTGCATTGCGGTAGGGCTCGCCCGATCCTGGGCAATTCGACAGCATTCCTGATGAGGAGGACGACACGATGATGGATGGGCGTTCTCGTTATCGTTTGATCATCAGGATATCGCCTTGAACCTGAGCCTCGCCGTCTGGCGGTCCACCAAGACGACATCCGGCTTTCTGCTTTCGGCCGCCCTCAGCCTGCTCGGTCTGACATGCGTCACCTTCGTGATCGGTCGGTTCATCCCGGTCGACCCGGTTCTGGCGATCGTCGGCGATCACGCCACGCGCTCGACCTACGACCAGACGCGCCTCGCGCTCGGGCTCGATCGCTCGATCCCGGAGCAGTTTCTGATCTATCTCGGCAAGGTCCTGCACGGCGATCTCGGCACGTCGGTCATCACGTCGAATCCGGTCTTGTCCGACCTCTTACATTTCTTTCCCGCCACGCTTGAACTCGCCACCATCGCGACGATCCTCGGTGTTCTGCTGGGTGTGCCGGCCGGCGTCGTTGCCGGCGCCTGCAAGGGCCGCTGGCCTGACCATGTCGTGCGGATCGTCGGCCTGTTCGGCTATTCCATGCCGGTGTTCTGGATGGGGCTGATGGGGCTGTTTCTCTTCTACGGCAAGCTCAATTGGGTCGCGGGGCCGGGCCGGATCGACGCCGGCTACGAGGATCTTCTCGATCCCGTCACGGGCGTCATCCTGATCGACAGCGCCATGGCGGGCGCCTGGGACGTGTTCCGCAATGCACTCGCCCATATCGTGCTGCCGGCCTCGATCCTCGGCTATCTGTCGCTTGCCTATATCGCCCGGATGACCCGCAGCTTCACGATCGCGCAATTGTCCCAGGAGTATACGACGACGGCGCTCATCAAGGGCCTGACCTATTGGGCTATGGTGTGGCGACATGCCTTTCCAAACATCCTCGTCCCCCTCATCACGGTGATCGGACTGAGTTATGCGACGCTGCTCGAAGGCGCGGTTCTGACCGAAACGGTCTTCGCGTGGCCAGGCCTCGGCCTCTACATCACGCAATCGCTCTTCAACGCCGACATGAATGCCGTTTTGGGCGGCACGATCGTGGTCGGCGTGGTCTTCATCGGCATCAATGTGTTGAGTGACGCACTTTACCGTCTCGTCGATCCGCGGCTGCGGACCGCATGACCGAGATCACCGCGCCGCAGTCCACCCGAGGTGTCCGGGCCTGGTTGACGGACCCAACGCCGACCTCGCTGGCGCAAGCCCGTCTGAAACGGTTTGTCAGTGTCGCCGCCAAGCTCTGCTCCAACCCGCTGGCTCTGTTCGGCCTCGTCATCGTCGCGGCGCTGATCCTCATGGCGCTGCTGGCACCGGTTGTGGCAGGCGGCGTCTCGCCGATCGATCAGAACCTCGCGGGTCGCCTGCAGGCCCCAAGCGCCGCGCATTGGTTCGGCACCGACGAACTCGGTCGCGATATTTTTGCCCGCACGGTCTACGGTGCACGCGCCACGCTGGCGATCGTGGCGCTTGTCGGCGTCATCGTCGTGCCGGTCGGTCTCGCGATCGGCACGCTGTCCGGGTATGTAGGCGGCGCGGTCGATAGCGTGCTGATGCGGATCACCGACATCTTTCTGGCCTTCCCGAGCCTCGTGTTGGCGCTCGCCTTCGCGGCGGCGCTCGGGCCTGGCATCGTCAATGCCGTGATCGCGATCTCGCTCACGGCGTGGCCTCCTTACGCGCGCCTTGCGCGGGCCGAAACCGCCGCCATCGCGCGCACCGACTTCATCGCGGCCGTTGTGCTGCAAGGCGCTTCGACGAGCCGCATCCTCTTCCGTCATGTGGTGCCGCTTTGTCTCTCATCGGTCATCATCCGCCTGACGCTCGACATGGCCGGTATCATCCTGACCGCGGCTGGTCTTGGTTTCCTCGGTCTCGGCGCGCAGCCGCCGACGCCTGAGTGGGGCGCCATGGTGGCGGCGGGGCGCAGCGTCGTGCTCGACCAATGGTGGGTCGCCACCATTCCGGGCTTCGCGATTTTCGTCGTCAGTCTGGCGTTCAACATCCTTGGCGATGGTTTGCGCGACGTGTTCGATCCGAGAAGCGCATGAGGGTTTCGCCGTGACCCAGCCGCTGCTCGAAGTGCGCGATCTCGACGTCGCCTTCACGTCCAATGGCGTGACGACGCATGCGGTGCGCGGCGTCTCGTTCGACCTCGGGCGGGAACGGCTCGGTGTCGTCGGCGAGTCGGGGTCGGGCAAATCCACCACTGGTCGCGCCATCTTGGGCCTCGTGCCTCCTCCCGGCCGCGTCACGGCCAGCAGGCTTGCGCTCTCCGGCGAGGATCTGCGTGGAATGTCGGCACGACAATGGAGCCGCTACCGCGGGCGGCGGATCGCCATGGTGATGCAGGATCCGAAATTCTCGCTGAATCCAGTCATGACGGTCGAGCGTCAGGTCACTGAGGCTTATCGGCTGCATCATCGCGTCGGCGCGGCCGTTGCACGCCGGCGCGCCCTTGCGATGCTGGAAGCCGTCAGCATCGACGATCCGGAGTCGGTGTTGCGTCGCTATCCGCATCAATTGTCGGGCGGCATGGGCCAGCGCGTCATGATCGCCGCCATGCTGATCGCTGAACCCGATCTCTTGATCGCCGACGAAGCGATTTCGGCGCTCGACGTCACGGTGCAGAATGAGGTCATGGGGATCCTCGACCGGCTCGTGCGCGAGCGCGGCATGGGGCTCATCTTCATCAGCCACAATCTGACGGCGGTGGCGAGCTTTTGTGACCGCGTGCTGGTCATGTATGGCGGGCGTGTCGTCGAGGAGTGCCGCGCCGATGCCTTGCAGCACGCCACCCACCCTTATACGCGCGCCCTGATGGCGGCGGCACCCGATCTCGACCGGCCCGTTCGCAACCTCAGCGTCGTGACGCGTGATCCGGCATGGCTGACGTGAGGGACGTGGTCACCTCGCCGTTAATCGGGGTCGAGCACCTGTCGGTCTCGTTCAGGGTCTCGGGTGGATTGGCCCTGGCGGTGCAGGACGTGTCGTTTGCGGTGCGCGAGGGCGAGAGCTTCGGCATCGTGGGCGAATCGGGTTCGGGCAAATCGACCGTGCTGCGTGCCATTGCGGGGCTTGTGCCACCGACGCGGGGGCGGCTGACGCTCGATGGCACGGTGTTGGAGAAGCGGCGTTCACTCGCCCAGCGGCGCGCCATGCAGGTCGTGTTTCAGGATCCCTACGGCTCCCTGCACCCCCGCCAGACCGTCGATCGCATTCTCCGCGAGCCTCTGGCGATCCATCGCATCGCCGAACCCGATGCGGTGATCCGGGCCACCATGCTGGCGGTCGACCTCGACCCCGCTTATCGGTTCCGCTTTCCGCATCAATTGTCGGGGGGGCAGCGCCAGCGCGTCGCCATTGCGCGGGCCTTGATGCTCCAGCCGCGCATCCTGCTGCTCGACGAGCCAACCTCCGCGCTCGACGTGTCGGTGCAGGCGGAGGTGCTAAACCTCTTGGTTCGTCTCCGCGCCAGCCGCACGCTGACCAGCATCCTCGTGAGCCACGATCTCGCGGTCGTGGCGCATCTCTGCGACCGCGTGGCGATCATGCGGCAGGGTCGGATCGTCGAGGTGGTCCCGGTTGAGGCGCTCCGTCACGGCGACGTGCAGGCGGATTACACGCGCGACCTGCTCGCCGCGAGCCGGGGATTTCGACGCATCGGCCACGCGACTCCCGGGGGCTAGGACGCCACGTGGCTGCGCGCGACCAAACGGCCGGAGCGGCCGAGAGTCGCGACGCTCACGGCCAGCGTGCCGACGGCGCAGAGCGCGATAAGCGCCACCATGGGAAGCGCCTTGCCGTTGAAGAACAGGCTGGCGATCGTGATCATGATGCCGCCCGTCACCATCTGCAACGTGCCGCCGAGGGCCGACGCGATTCCGGCGATGGGGCCGTGATCCTCGAGCGCCAACACCATCGTGGTCGGGATGATGAGGCCGAGAAACGCGTAGGCGAAGAACAGGAGCGTCACCAGAACCGGCAGGCTGTCGACCCCAAGCGCCGTGATCACGAAAAGCAGCACCGCGAAGGCCGTGTAGAGGGCCGCGGCTGTCAGCACGATCCTGGCCATGCCGAAGCGCGTCCCGAGGGCCGCTGCGACTTGCGAAAAGCCGATGAAGCCGATCGCGTTGATCGAGAAGCCGAGGCTATATTGGGTCGGCGTCAGGCCAAAATGGTCGATGTAGATGAACGAGGAATTGGCCAGGAAGACGAAGAAGCTCGCCATGCCGAGCCCCCCCGTGAAGGTGAGCCCGAGAAACCGCCAATCGCGGAACAACAGCGCGAAGCCGCCCAGCACGTTGCGGAGACTGGCTTGCACGCGCTGCTCCAGCGGTCGCGTCTCGGGCAAGACGGTCACGATAAGCGTGAGCCCCACGATGGCCACGATCGTGACGGCCACGAACACCGCCCGCCAGCCGAACGGCACGATGAGGGCGCTGCCGAACAGTGGCGCCAGGATCGGCGACACGCTGAACACCAACATGACAAGCGCCATGAGCCGCGTCGCTTCCGGGCCGGTGTGAAGATCGCGGATGACGGCACGCGGGATCACCATGGCGGCGGCGGCACCGATCCCCTGGATGATCCGGAAAACGATGAGCCAGCCGACGCTCGGCGCGAGCCCGCACCCCACCGACCCCGCCGCGAAGACGGCGACGCCGATAAACAAGGGCGTCTTGCGGCCGGAGACGTCCGACCACGGGCCGTAGATCAACTGACAGAGGCCGAATGCCAGAAAGAACGCCATCAGGGTCATCTGTGTCGCGCCCGTGGAGGCGTGCAGATCGGTCGCGATGGTCGGCAGCGCCGGCAGATACATGTCGATCGCGAAAGGGCCGACCGCCGAGAGCAAGCCGAGCACGATGGCGTTTTTGGTGAAACTCGATGCCATGATGTTCCGTGTCGCTCGCAGCCGATAGGACGAGAGGGATCTGTGCGGGATATCGGCCTTGTGGTCCAGCGCTTGCTTCACACGCCTGGCTTGCGCGCGGTCCGCAAATCCAGTCTGCTTGATGGGTCGCGTCATCTATCTGCGTCATCAGACGCCTCGGGAGGGACCAGCATGTCGGATCGTTTGAGGGTGCGGCTGCTGGCGGCCGTGACGCTGGCCACGGCGCTCGGCTTGGCGTGGCCGTCCGGGAGGTCGGCTGTCGCCGCGACCCCGGCCGACACGCTCGTCATGGCCAAGAACATCGACGACATGATCAGCCTCGATCCGGCCGAATGCTATGAGCTGACCGGTGTCGAGATCGACAGCAACATCTACGACCGGATCATTCGTAACGATCCGCATGATGTCACCAAGCTGGTGGGTGGGGCGGCCGAAAGCTGGATCGTGAGCCCAGACGGCAAGACCCTGACGTTCAAGCTGCGGCCCACCATGACATTCGCGTCGGGGAGCCCCGTGACGGCGGAGGATGCCGCTTTCTCGCTCGCCCGTGTAATCAAGCTGAATAAAAGTCCGGCGTTTCTGATCGACCAACTCGGTTGGACCAAGGACAATGTCGACGCGATGGTCAAAGCGCTCGACCCGACGACGCTGCAGATCACCATCGGGCCGAATTATTCGCCGTCGCTGGTGCTTGCGCTGCTGTCGTCGATCGTCGGTTCCGTGGTCGAGAAATCGGTCGTCATGCAGCACGACCAAGGCGGCGACCTCGGCAACGCGTGGCTGAAGACCCATTCGGCCGGCGGCGGCGCCTTCACGCTGAAGTCCTGGAAGGCCAACGAGAGCGTCGTGCTCGATGCCAACCCGACGTACCGCGAAGGTGCGCCGCCGCTGAAACGCGTCGTGATCCGTCACGTGCCGGAGGCCGCGGCGCAGCGGCTGCTCATCGAAAAGGGTGATGCCGACATCGCTCGTGACCTCACGACCGACCAAATCGCGAGCATCGCCAGCAATAAAGACGTGACGATCGTGCGCTCGCCGCAAGCGACGCTGCATTATGTCGGGCTGAACGTGAAAGCTGCGCCGCTCGACAACCCGAAGGTGCGGCTCGCCTTGCACTATCTCGTCGATTACGACGGCATGGCCGGCTCGTTCCTGAAGGGGCAGTATCAGGTTCACCAGACATTCTGGCCGTCCGGCTTCTGGGCCGCGCTCGACAAGAATCCCTTTAACTTCGACCCCGCCAAAGCCAAGTCGCTGCTGGCGGAGGCCGGCTACCCCAACGGCTTCGACATCACGCTCGATGCGTCCAACACGGCCCCCTACATCAATATCGCGCAGGCCATTCAGGCCAACATGGCCCAGGGCGGCGTCCGCGTGACGATCATTCCGGGTGAGCAGAAATCCGTCATCACCAAGTTCCGCGCCCGCCAACACCAGATGCTGTTGATCTATTGGGGTCCCGACTACATGGACCCGCATACCAATGCCGATAGTTTCGCCCGCAACACCGACAATTCCGACAATCCGCCGACCAAGCCGCTGGCTTGGCGCAATTCCTGGCTGATCCCCGAGATCAGCAAAATGACCGAAGCGGCCGTCGAGGAGCGCGATCTCGGCAAGCGCGAGCAGATGTACAAGGATCTGCAGCAAAAGCTGCTCGACGACAGCCCTTTCATCATCATGTTCCAGGAAGTGAAGCAGACGGCCGAGCGGGCCAATGTCAAAAACTTCATCCTCGGCCCGACGCAGGACGTCGTCTTCTACGGCATGACCAGCAAATAAGCCTGCCGGGCAGGGTGGAGGCTAGACCGCCTCCGCCCACTCGACCGCGAGCTCTTCGCGAAAGGCGAAGCGTCTCAGATGCTCGGTCACCACCTCGCAAACCCGCGGCAGGACCGCAGCGTCCTCATTGGCGAGGCTCATCAGCAAGCGATGCGGCTCAGCCACAAAGCTACAGGTCGAGCCATTGAGATCGATCGTGCCGCGCGAGGGATCGAACGTCACGGTGAACTTGTGGCTCCAGTGTTTGCAGAGCTGTTGCAGGTAGCGGCTGGCGTGTTCGGTTTCGACTTGGGCCGTGAAGGTCGACATCGGGTCCGGTTCCTTTTCGTGCCGCTCAGGCCCAGCTGCGCTCCAGCAGCGACAGCCAATTCCCGTGGGCGATCTTGGCGAGCAGCGGCTCCGAATAGCCCGTTTGCCGCATCCGATCGAGCAGATTTGGAAGGCCGGCGACGCTCCCGACCTCGGCTGGGACGATGGCGCCATCGAAATCCGATCCGAACGCGACCCCATCCTCGCCGAGCCGTTCGACCAGCGCGTCGAGATGGCGAACCATGTCGTCGAGGCTCGTATCGGCCCGCATCTGCCCGTCGGACCGCAGGAAGCAGGTGGCAAAATTCAGCCCGACGACACCCTTGCTCTCCGCGATGGCGTCGAGTTGCTTGACGGTGAGGTTGCGGGCCGAGGGGCAGAGCGCGTGAACGTTTGAATGGGTCGCGACCAGCGGTGCATCGGTCAGGGCGGCGACGTCCCAAAAGCCTTTTTCGTTGAGATGCGACAGGTCGAGCAGGATGCGGCGCTGGTTGCAGCCGCGCACCAAGTCACGGCCGGCCTCGGTCAAGCCGTCCCCGGTATCGGGCGAACTCGGAAAGCGGAAAGGGACGCCATGCGCGAAGATGTTGGGCCGGCTCCAGACGAGACCGAGCGAGCGAAGCCCCACGGCGTGGAGAACGTCGAGCATCATCAAATCGCGATCGATCGCCTCGGCGCCTTCGATGTGAAGTACGGCCGCGATCTTGTGGCTCGCCATGGCGGCCCGAATGTCGGGCACGCTGCGGCAGATCGCGAGGTCGTTCGGGAACGCGCGTTCGAGCCGCAGCAGGATCGCCACCATACGGGCCGTCCAGTCACCCGCGCCATGATGCGGCAGCGGCGGCGGTAACGGCATGTCATAGGCGGCCCCGTTCATCGAGCGGCTCATGTCGGGCATGTCGCGTGGCGGCGGAAACACGGCGAACATGCCGCCCGCAAAACCGCCTGCTCGAGCCCGCGGCAGGTCGAAATGTCCTTTGCCATCGCCCTTTTCGAACAGCGCCTCCGGGGTCGATGCGGTCTGCATGGCGAAGCGCAGCAAGGTGTCGTTATGGCCGTCGAAAACGGAAATCATCGGGTTTGTCATAACAATCCTGAGCGGACTAAGCCGCTTTTTGCGCGAGGCGGCTCATCTCGGTCTTGATGAGTGCGCTATAGGGACCTTCCCGGTCGAGGAGGTCGTCGGGTGCGCCGTCCTGCACCACTTTGCCGTTCTGCAGCACCAGAATGCGATCGAACGAGCGAACGGTCGACAGGCGATGCGCGATGGTGATGACGGTGCGCTTTTCCATCAGCCGCTCCAGCGCGAGCCGGATCGCTTCCTCGGCCTCGCTATCAAGGGCCGAGGTGGCTTCGTCGAGCAGGAGGATCGGCGAATCCTTGAGGAACGCGCGGGCGATGGCGATGCGCTGACGCTGCCCACCCGATAGCTTCAAGCCACGATCGCCGACGATCGTATCGAGCCCTTCGGGCAGGTTCTCGATGAAGGGGCGACAGCGCGCCGCGATGGCGGCGTTCCAGACCTCCTCATCGGTCGCTTCGGGCCGGCCGTAGCGGATGTTTTCGGTCAGCGTTCGGTTCAGCAGAGCCGTATCCTGCGGCACGATCGCAATAGCGTCCCGCAGGCTCTGCTCGGTAATGCGCGAAATATCCTGGCCGTCGATGAGGATCTGGCCGCCCTGGATGTCGTAGAAGCGCTGCAGCAGCGCGATCAGGGTCGACTTGCCGCCGCCCGAAGGCCCGACGAGGCCGACGCGCTGCCCTGGCTCGATCTCGACCGTGAAATCGCTGAACACCTTGCGGCCGGACGGATAGGCGAAGGCCACATTACGAAAGCTGACGCGCGCGCCAGCCGGCACCAGGGTCGCGGCATTCGGAATGTCCTTGAGATCGTGCGGCGACAGCAGCGTCGTCAGCGCTTCGGAGAGCCGCGCCATATGCTGCGTCACGTCCACCAGCGCCACCGCGAGATCGCGCGTGGCGCTCAGCACCGAGAGACCGAGCGTGCAGACCAGCACGACGTCGCCGGCCGTGATCTGCCGGGCCTGCCAGAGTTTGATGGCCCAGCCGAGCAGTCCGAGCGTCATCACGACCACCACCACCGCATGAGCGAGGCGTAGCTTTTCGAGATATTGCAGGCTACGGCGGCGAGCCGTCATCTCCTTATCGACCGTCACATCGAAGCGGCGATGCTCCCGCGCGATGCCGCCGAACGCTTTGACGAGCGCCATATTGCCGATGACGTCCACCATCTCGCCGTCGACGGCCGCAGCCTTGTTGGCGAAATCGTGATGCAGCGGCTTGCCCATGGCCGCCATCTTGAACATCACGACGATGACCACGAGCGCGACGCAGACCAGAAATCCCGCCATCGGCAGGCTGACGAGCGTCAGAAACGCGATCGCGCCCACGGTCGCGACGCAGGGCGGCAGGACGTTCCAGACGAACATGTTTTCGATCGTGAAGACCGCATTCGAGGTCGCGGTGATGCGGCTCGTCAAGACGCCTGGGAGGCGGTCGGCAAAATACCCCGGCGCGTGCCCTGTCAGATGGCGAAACAGGTCGGAGCGGAGATCGCCGGTCACGCCGACAAACGCATAACTGCCGATCCAACTTGCGATCCGCCAGAGGAAATTATCGGCCGCGATGAAGCAGACCAGCACCGTAAAGGCGGTCCAGGGGCTCTTCCCGCTATCCTGGCCGGCCGCCAGCGCGTCGACGAGGCCTTTGATGCCGAATTGCGTGCTGACCGAACAGGTCACCGCCCCCAGAACCGCGATCAGGATGCAGGCATGCGCGAGGCGGCGCTTAAGAATATAGCGCGCGAAAAATCCAAACGGCCGATGCGCGTAATTTTCCATCAAACCGCAAGCCTTCCCGCATTCCGAGTGGGCAGTGTTCCGATGCCGGCTGTCTCGGCCGTCACTGAAACAAATGTCGTGCCGCGCCACAACCTTTCTCGTGAAAGAGGCGGAGAAGACCGCATTGACGCGAGAACGTTCATGGTGACACCGAGCGGATTGGCTCGGGTGACGCCGGGGCGGGTCGGTCCAGGGTCTCGGGCATGAACAGCCAAACCGCCAAGAAGCCGAAACCGGCGACGGTCGCCATCGTCACGAAGGCGAGATGGCTCCCGAAATGGTCGGAGAGAGACCCCGCGATCGTGGTGCTGATCGCTGCGCCGATGCCAACCGCGCAGCCGACCGCGCCTTGCGCCAGATTGAACCGCCCAGCTTTGGCGGTGACGTCCGCAATGGTGAGCGGCACCAGCACGCCGAGTGCGGCCGCCGAAACGCCATCGAGCGCTTGAACCGCGACGAGAATGCGGGGGTCGCTGGTCAGAGAGAAGATGAGGCCACGGAGCGGCAGCGCCGCAAAGCCGATCAGCAGCAGCGGCTTGCGTCCCCATTTCTGCGCCTTGAGGCCGACGATGGGCGACAGGATCGCGACGATGACCTGGGGCACCACGATGGCGGCGGCCACGAGTGCTGTCGCGGCGCTACTCGACCGAAGCGTCAACATGCTGGCGGCGAGCGGCAACATTGCCGCATTGGCCAGGTGGAACATGACGATGCAGGCCGAAAAGATCACCAGTGGACGAATGCGCGCCAAATCGCGGAGGTCGGTGAGGATCGCGCCGCGTCCGCGTTTGACAGCGGGATCACCGCCCTCGCGGACCACTTTGATCTCGTCGCTTTTGATCCTGAAGAGGGCGATCAGGGCCGGAAGCACCAGCGCGCCAGAGACGAAAAACACGGATCTCGGGGAGAGGTACGTGCCGCAAAGGCCCATGCCGGCCGCCGCGAGTCCGGTGCCGATCGAGGCGAAGGACGCATTGCGGCCCAGCCGTCCGCTGATCTCGCGACGGCCGACGAGGCTGAGGCTGATCGACGCCAAGGCGAGGCCGAGGACACAGCTCGCTCCCGCATGGACGACGCGCGACAGCATGACGAGCGGGAAGACCGGCCAGATCGCCATCGCAAACGCACTGCCGCCGATCGCCAAGACCGCGATGGCGGCCGCGGCCCTCAGGTTCTTGACCGCATCGACGACCGCGCCGGCCGGGATCTGGCCGAGCAAGCTCACCAGACCCGCCACCGTCAAGACGAGGCCAATATCGGTCTGGGTCCACTTTTGCGCCGTGAGATAGACGGCCACGAACGGGCCGAAGCCTGTTTGGATATCGGCAATGAAAAAGACGAACCAATCGAGGCCGTTGCGGCTCTGCCGAGAAGCGTTCGGCGTCGACACGTCTGGCGGCCTGGCGCCGCTGGCCGTCTGAGTCGCACTCAGATCTGAGACTGTCATTCAGGGTTCCCGCGCGCCCTAGGGCGCTGCTGGGGCAGGTGTGGGTTGAAGCGCGGGTGGTTGTGCCGCAGCGGGTGCAGGCGTCGATGGCACGGCCGGGGGCGGTGCTGGCACAGAAGCAGCGGGTTGCGGCGGCGAAGCCGGTGCCTGTGCGGCCGGCGTTGTGGCAGCGGGTACCGCGGCCGCGGGAGTCGAAGCCGCAGGTGTGGCGGTGATTGGTGCCGCCGCGACAGGCGGCCGCGCGATGGCAGCGGGTGCTGCGGCAGCCACGGGATTTGCCGCCTTCACGGGGGCCGCCGCAGCCACGGGAGCCGTCGCCGGAGCTTCCAACGCCGGTGGGCGACCGAGAACGACGACGGGCTCCCCTTCTTTGTAGACGGGGGCGACCCGTAATTGATTGCGCGGCAGGTCGATCACCAGCTTATCGGTCTTGCCGTCGTCGGCCATGTGAATGGCGCGCCAATCGACCGCGATCTTGCGGCTCCCGACGCCGAAGAAGCCGCCGAAATCGATGACGGCGGCGCGCATCTGTCCGGAACGATCGATCAGCAGGTCGACGATGCGGCCCATGTCGTCGCCCTTGGTGTTCTGAACGTCCTTGCCGAGAATGCTCTCGACCTCCGGTCCATCGAGCACGATCGCGGGGGTGCCAGCCGTCTCCTGAGCTTTAGCCTCGGCCTTCGCCTCGGCTTTGGTCGGTTCGGCCGCTTTCGTTTGCGCGACAGGGCTTGCGGCAGGGGGCGCGGCAGGGGGCGCGGCAGGGCTTGGCGCAGGAGGGGCGGCCGTCGGCGTCGCGACGGGTTCCGGTTGGGTCGGGGCCCCCTGAGCCGGCGGAAGCGCATCGGCGGCCCGCGCGATTTGGCTCACCGCAAGGGCGAGGACGATAACGCTTGCGCGGATCATAGCGCCCCCATGCGCGCTCCGCGTGACCGGACCCTGATGACGCGGCGCTGTCCTGTGGTCAGACGGACCATGCGGTTCGGCCATGAAACGCTACCCTTCGACTACAAACACATGTCCCGACGCATGGATCCAGCCGTCCCGTCACCGGGTGGGCGGTTGCTGCGGGGCATAGCCCATCGTCGCCACGCGAGGACGGTTGCAACAGCCTCCGCAAGCGTGACGTCTCATCGGCTCTTCACCATATCGTCTAGGGGTTTTCGGCCGCGTTGACCACTCCCACACGTCCGAGAGCCCCTATTATGTCGACGTGGCAAACGTGCCTTCATCGACGCGGCAGTCGAAAACCAGCGCCATCACGGGTCGACCTGTTCAGGTGCAGCGGATCATCCCGAGCGGCCCCGGAACCGTGTCGCTGACAGGCTCGAAACGACCCGTCTCCGGGTCGCGCACCTGCAGCCGACCGGTCGCCACGCCAAAATAAGCGCCATGCAGATGCAGCGTACCAGCTTCGACTAAGATCCGGAGCCACGGAAATGTCATCAGGTTCTTGAGACTGAGCTCGACCGATGCAAACTCCAGCCGATGCAGGTAATCGACATCGTCATCGGCTTTACGCGGGCCGATGTTGGCAGCCGCGGGAGCGATCTGCGACATCCAGCGACCGATGAAATCACCCGATGACAGCGGCTTCTGTTCATCGGCGAAGGCGCGGATGCCGCCGCAGAAGGCATGCCCGAGCACAACAATATGCTTGACCTTCAGCGCCTGGACTCCGAATTCGAGCGCCGCGCTCGTACCGTGTTGGGAGTCACGATCGGGTTCGTAGGGCGGGACCAGATTCGCCACGTTGCGGACGACCAGCAATTCGCCAGGTGCGGCATCGAAAATCACCTCGGGCGAGACGCGCGAGTCCACGCAGCCGACGACCATGATCTCGGGGCGCTGTCCGGTATCGGCCAGCATTTCGTAGCGTGAGCGTTCGCTGGCGAACCGGCCATCCAGAAAGGAGCGGTAGCCTTGCGTGAGCCGATCGGGAAACATGGGACGACCTCAAACGGGGAGCAGCCCCAGCGTGAGGCTGTCGGCGGGACCTAACAGAGTTGGGCAATTCCGCCAACAACGCCTGTCGCATCGCCTCCTCGCTTGCTGGCCTTTAGAAGTCGATGTTGGTCTTGGCTCCGATCAGGAACGAGTTCGACACAGCAGCGGTCGCGCCGGGTTTGAGAAAATATTCGAGCTCTGGCTGGATCAGCACGCCAGGCGCGACATGGATCCCGTAATTGGCTTCGAACACGGCCCCGTTTCGCTGCACTCCGCGCGCATTGCCGTAGAGCGGAAGATCGAGGCTCTGCTCGAGTTGCTCGGTGCGGGTGATCTTGTTGCTGACATCGTAATAGGTCGCCGCGAAGCCGATCTGATCCTGCGGACGCGCATCCCAGAACCCGCGATCCAGCACGCCGGCCCAGAGGAAATTCCGGATCAGCGAGGTGTTGGAATCGTCGTGGGCGTAGCTCGCCAGGAGAATGAGACCATCGTTGTCGTTTGGCCCGTTGCGGGCGATCATCTGGTCGCCCTCGACCCAGAATTGGGCTCGTCCATGATGTGGCCGCCCGGTCAATCCGGTGAGCGCGAGCGGCAAATTCTGTCGGTCGAAGAAGGTGTCCGGATAGTCGGACGTGTCGTAATTGAAGCCGAGCTTGTAGTGGCCCGGCATTTCGTCCGGCCCAAGGCGCGGCTCGAAGCCGAGTTCGAGCGGGATACTGACGCCCGTCGTTCCTTTCAGGGTCCAATCGAACCCGCTGTAGCCGCCCTGCGTGTAGCTCTCGCCGGGAACCGGGAAGGGCTGCGACTGGAACAGTCCGGTCATGATGTAGGTCGTGTCGGTCGTCTGGCCCTTGATACGCGCGCCCCAGACGCTGGTCGGCCAATCCTCGAAGCCCTGCAGCGACGTCAGCGCGCGATTATGCCCGCAGATCGTCAGCGTCATGAAGTTGCAGTTGAGCGGGGAGGCGCCGAAATCCGAGCCAGGGGCCAAGCGGCCGAAGGCGATATCGATCTTGTCGTCGGCCAGTTTCTGCTCACCGTAGAACCACACCAGTTTGACGATCTGGCCGAAGCCGGCGCCGTAGATTTCCTGCGCCTGCAGGACGTTGTCGCCGATGAAACGCGCGCTCGCATTGTTACCGGCGCGGTTGATGAAGATCGTGTGGGTCGAAAATCCATCGAGCCCTGCCAGCGTCTGCCAATTTACGTCGACCGCGAGAGCGATCTGATGCGCGTAGGCAGCGCCCGCTTTGACGCCACCAGACACGTTGGCAACGCTCTCGGTCGTGTAATTCAGCGAATAATTCACGCCATATTTGGCAAGGCGCGTGCGGAAGCCGTCCCAGTCCCCGAAGGCATGTTCGGGCTCGACCGCAGCATGTGAGATCTTGGCGCGTTTGGTCGGGTTCGACGGCGTCACGGGCGCGGCCGGCTTGCGGGCGCCTTGTGGTTTGGGCAGCGCCGCGTCGCGTGCGGCGCTTCTGCGAACGGCGGTTTTATCGGCTGGCCTGAGGCCTGCGGGAGGCGGCACGACGGATTGCGGCGACGTCGTCGCGGCCGGGGCGGTCTGGGCGATGCCGGGCGCCGGAGCAGCAAAAATAAGGGCCACAGCTGAAGCGAGAGCGGCGAGCCGTACCGAACGACATGTGGCGAGAGTCATGTTTCCTGTCGTTCCTGATTTTGGACGGCTTCTTCGTCCTGCACCGGGCGTGACGTTCACGCGACTCGGACGCTTCTGGTGCGATCAGCATCGACGCTGAGCATCGTTGCCTCAAGAGGGCTGTTCCAGACCGATCGATAAAATCAATTCGGTGTGGCCGAGGCGACGCGGTCGCGTGGCGCGAAGCGCGGCACTGGGTTGCTCAAGGCGCGAGCAATCATCTATGGTCCCGCCGCATTCGCGCTGTCGCCCGACATCTTGCTTGCGGCGGGGCTGCGGCAGACGACCTCCTGGTCTTTCGAGCGTTCGGTCGGGCCAGCGTTGCGGACCAATGAGGGGAAAAACGGAGATCTGGGGATGGCGGAACGACTAAAAGGCAAGACGGCGATCATCACCGCGGCCGGGCAGGGCATCGGACACGCATCGGTGCTGGCTTGCGCGCGTGAAGGCGCGCAGGTGATCGCGACCGACATCGATGCAGGGAAGCTCGAGACGCTTGCCGGTCTTGCCAACGTGACCACCCGACGTCTCGATGTGCTCGATCCGAGCGCCATCACAACCTTCGCGGCCGAGGTGCCGGCCCCGGACGTGCTTTTCAACTGCGCGGGATTTGTGCATAACGGCACGATCCTCGACTGCGACGAGGATGCCTTTTCGTTCTCGGTCGATCTCAACATGCGGGCCATGTACCGGATGATGCGAGCCTTCCTGCCCGGCATGCTGGCCAAGGGCGGCGGATCCATCGTCAATATGGCGTCCGTGGCCTCGACCATCATCGCGGCCCCAAACCGGTTCATCTACGGAGCCACCAAAGCGGCCGTCATCGGTATGACCAAATCCGTCGCGGCTGATTTCGTCACCAAGGGAATCCGCGCCAACGCGATCTGCCCTGGCACGATCGAAAGCCCTTCGTTGCAGGACCGGATGCGCGCTCTCGGCGACTACGATACGGCACGCGCCAGCTTCCTGGCCCGCCAGCCGATGGGGCGTCTTGGCACCCCCGACGAGGTCGCGAACCTCGTGGTGTTCTTCGCCAGCGACGAATCCTCCCTCATCACCGGCACCGCCATCGCGATCGACGGTGGCTGGACCAATATGTAAGCGCCCGTCGTCCAAGCGTTTCCGTCGAAAACCAAACCTTTGACTCGAACCACATAGAGGCTTCATGAAATTGCTGCGTCATGGCCCCAAGGGCGCCGAAAAGCCCGGTCTGCTCGATGCGGATGGCAATGTCCGCGACCTGTCGGCCCATGTGCCCGACCTCGCCGGTCGCTGGCTGACACCCGACGGCCTGAAGGAGATCGCCTCGCTCGACGTCAAATCCTTGCCGCTCGTCAGCGAGCCCGGTCGCTACGGTCCTTGTGTGGCTGGAGTTGGCAAGTTCATCTGCATCGGGTTGAACTATGCCGATCATGCGGCCGAAACCGGCGCTCCCATTCCGGCCGAGCCGATCCTGTTCATGAAGGCCACCAGCGCCATTACCGGCCCGAACGATCCCGTCATCATTCCGCGCCGATCGAAGAAGACCGACTGGGAAGTCGAACTCGGTGTCGTGATCGGGGCCGAGGCGCGCTACGTTTCCGAAGCCGACGCCATGAACCATGTGGCCGGCTATTGCCTCATCAACGATGTGTCCGAGCGTGAATTCCAGGCCGAGCGCGGCGGCCAGTGGACAAAGGGCAAGTCCGCCGACTCGTTCGGGCCGATCGGGCCGTGGCTCGTCACCAAGGACGAGGTCGCCGATCCGCAGAATCTTTCGATGTGGCTGACGGTCGATGGGGTCAGCCGGCAGAACGGCTCGACCAAGACGATGATCTTCCCGGTCGCCGTATTGGTGTCCTACGTGTCGCAATTCATGAGCTTGCAGCCGGGCGACATCATTTCGACCGGGACGCCCCCCGGCGTCGGCCTCGGCCTCAAGCCCGAGCCCATCTATCTCCATCCCGGCCAGACGATCCGCCTCGGCATCGAGGGTCTTGGCGAACAGACCCAGGTGACGGTCGCGGCCGACTGACGTCCAAAACCCAAAGGCTCAACCCCGGAGATAGGGCACCACATAGGGACCCTCTGGGATGATCGCGACGGCGGCATCGCCCGCCGTCGCCATGCTGCCGGCGATGGCATCGTCGATGTCGTCGATCATATCGACGCCAGTCATTTTGCGATCCTCGGCCGAAAGCCCAGACGCATAAAGCTGGATCCTGCCGACCCGCATGGATTTCATCTGCATCTCGGTCTGCCACTCGTCGATTTCAGCGAGAGACTTGGCCATAAGGGTCGCCAGGAAGCGCTCCGGCCCGAGCGTGATCAGCCGCCGCTGAGCCTCGCGGAACTCCGCCGAGCCGAAGCCTTCCGAACATTCCGACGCGACGATCAGGGTTCCGCCGGGCTCGAGAATGTCGAGTGGCGTCACCATACATTTGACGGTCTGATAATAGGTCTTGTCGAGTGGGTAGCCAGCCGAAGACGTCACGACTGTCTTGAACCGGCGACCGACCGGCACGCGCGTCACGCCGCTGACGAAGTCGACGGCAGCCTGATGGCTGGCGATGATCTCGCCGAAGGTCACGCAGACGAGGTCGCGATCCTCGTCCAACACGGTGTTGAGCGCGTAGACGTCGCCAAGCCGCCGCACGATTTCGAGCTGTTCCTCGTGCAGGGGGTTGCCGATGAGATTGCACTGGACCGCGAGCGGATCCTCCATGAACCGCGCTGAATGAAAAGTGCGAATCGTCTCGTGATGAGCGATGCCGGGCGCGACGACCTTGCGGCCGCCGGACCAACCGGCCATGAAATGTGGTTCGACCAGCCCGGTCGCGATGCGGAGATCTGCCTCCACGAAGCGCCGGTCGAGCTTAATCGGCGTGTGTCGGGTGTCCGTGAACCCTAAATCCACGTGGGCGGTTTCGTCCCGCGCCTCATGGTTCTCGACCCGCACCGCAGCCAGCACCCAGGGATCGCCGACGAGCTCGGCCAGTTCGTCACCGAGGTTGGGTCGGTGCAGCCCTGTCGCGACCAGAACGGTGATGCGATCGAGCGGGATGCCCGACGCCACCATCGTCTCGATCATGGGACGTAGAAAGAGCCGATTGGGCACCGGCCGGGTGATGTCGCAGATGAGGATGCAGGCGCTGGCTTTGCCATTCGCGAGCTTGTCGAGTGAGCCCGAGCCGATCGGCGTCATCATGGCCTCGCGAACGGCGCGGTCCGGATCGGGCAGCTTCGGCAGCTGATGTTTCCGGATGGTGGTGAGAGCGGTATGACTCGGGAGCCGAAGCTGCAGATGGCTCCGGCCGTACGACACCGTTGCGGCTTCGGCTTGGCTCATCGTCTCGCTCCCCAGGTTGCATTGTCGGCGGCCCGCAGCGATGGCGCTGGAGCAGCTTGCGCTTTTGCGTTCGTTCGTAAGATAAGTCCGATCAAAGCTGCCGGCCAGCAGGTCGGTTCAAATCAGTGAAGAGGGCGGAATGCGAACACGGGACTTCGGCCGGACGGGCCGCAGGGTCAGCGACATCGGCTTCGGCGCCTGGGCGATCGGCGCGGATTGGGGCCATGTCGAACCAGATGACGCCGTTGCGGCGCTGAACGAGGCGCTCGACAAGGGCGTGACCTTCATCGACACGGCGGATGTCTATGGCGACGGCCGCTCCGAGCAATTGATCGCGCAGGTTTTGAAGGCGCGCGGGGGCGAACGTCCTTTCGTGGCCACCAAGGCCGGACGCCGCCTGCCCAAACAGACCGTCGAGGGTTATACGGCCGAGAATCTGTCGGCCTGGACAGATCGCAGCTTGAAAAATCTCGGGGTCGAAACGCTCGACCTTGTGCAACTTCACTGCCCGCCGACCGCACTCTACCACCGCGCAGAGGTGTTCGGCCGCCTCGACGATCTCGTGACGGCCGGAAAGATCCGCGCTTATGGGGTCAGCGTCGAAAAGGTCGAGGAAGCCATGATGGCGCTCGACTATCCCGGTGTCGCCAGCGTGCAGATCATCTTCAACATCTTTCGCCAGAAGCCGATCGAGGCCTTCTTCAAGGCCGCACAGGACAAGAAGGTCGCGATCATCGCGCGCGTTCCTCTCGCCAGCGGCCTCCTGTCGGGCAAGTTCAAGCCCGACACTGTTTTCGAGCCCTCCGACCATCGTCAGTACAACCGACATGGCGAGGCCTTCGATGTCGGCGAGACCTTCTCGGGCGTCTCCTACGCGGAGGGTCTGAAAGCCGTCGAGGCGATCCGTCCTCTGGTCGGCGGCGACATCAGCATGGCGCAATTCGCCTTGCGTTGGATTTTGATGTTCGATGCCGTGACGGTCGCGATCCCCGGTGCGAAAAACGCCGCGCAGGCCCGTGCCAACGCCGATGCGGCATCCCTGCCGGCCTTGTCGCCGGACGTGATGACCGAACTGAAGTCCATTTACGATCGCGACATCAGGCCGTCGGTGCATCAGCGCTGGTAGTCGCTCGAGCAAAGCGAGGCGGCCAGACGTGCCGCCTCACTCCATTGTGGGCGCGAGGTCCTGCACGCCCGAGACGTCATCCCCGAGCCATTTGGCGTTTTTGGCCGTTCCGTCGAAGGTCGAACTCGTCTTGAACAGCTCGTATTTTCCGTCCAAGGCGTAGGGCCTGCTCCGCGCGAGGAGTTCGGCGACCGCGGCCTTATCCATCGGCTTGAAGGTCTTCACCGCCTCGAAGGCCTGATCGAGATTTTGTTGGTTCTCGATGCCGGTGATGACCACGGACGTCGGCAGGTTCATCGAATAATGCAAGAACTCGATCGGCTTGATCGGTGCGTTGCTTTTCAGAATGACGCCATCGCCGAACGTCTTCATGCCTAGCACACCGATGTTCTGCGCCCCGAGATAGGGCAGGACGAGATGCGCGAACGAGCGGAAATGCGCGTCCATCACGTTGAGTGGCATCTGCACGGTATCGAAATGGAAGCCACGCGAGGCTGCGACATCCAGCATTTGCAGGTGGATGCGCGGGTCCTTATGGCCGGTGAAGCCGATGAAGCGCAGCTTTCCGGCCTGCTTGGCTTCCACGAAGGCTTCCATGGCGCCGCCTTCGGCAAAGACGCGGTCGGGGTCGTCGTATCGCAAGATCTCATGGTGCTGCACGAGGTCGATGTGGTCGGTCCGGAGGCGCTTCAGCGAGGTGTCGATCTGGGCGGCCGCTTCCGTCTTGGTGCGCCCGTCCATCTTCGACATCAGAAACACCTTCTGTCGATAGCCGCCCTTCTCCAGCGCCAAGCCCATCCGGAGCTCGCTGTTGCCTTCGTTATAGTCCCAACAATTATCCATGAATGTGATGCCGCGATCGACCGCTTCGTGGATGAGCTTCACGGCTCCTTCGTCGGTCAGAACTTTCTTGCCGATGTGAAAGCCGCCCAGTCCGATCGCCGAGACCTCCTGGCCGGTGCGGCCGAGCATGCGATACAGCATCTCGCCCCGCAGCGTGCCGGGTGAGGTGACGAACGGCAGGTCAGCCGGGTCTGCAATCAGATTGGCGGAGCGTGGAAGGGCGGGGCCCGGTGGCGAGACTGCGGCCGATGCCGCCTCCGTCGCACGTGGTCCGGACGCCTCGGCGGTGCCGAGCAAGACGCGACGATAGTCCATGATCGATCTCCCGAACATTTCTGGCTTCAAATTGCACAACCACCGCGGTGCCAAAAAGATCGTGCGCGAGACGCGTCGATCGGTGTTGGTTCGGCGTTGGTGCGTCTAAGGCAAAAAAAGTCATGGCCTATTTGCGTTAGCTGACATCACATTCGGGGGCGCGGAGGACCGTCGCCGAAGGTTTCGGTGTCGTCTGGTGATGGAGCAGCTTTGGACATCCATTTCGATCCACTCGGTGGCTGGTCCGGCGACATGTTCGCGGCCGCGCTGCTCGATGCCTTTCCGAACCATTGGCCGGCCGTGCAAGATGCGGTCGCGGCGCTTGGGCTCGGAACCGAAGCGGCGTGTCGCCTCGTTCGGCATCGCGACCACGCCCTGACGGGCCGGCGCTTCATCGTTGCGGCGGATCATGCGTCGGCCTCGCCCCCAACGCCGGCTCATGTGCATCAGCATGATGATGACGAGCACGCCTCCCAGCACGATTACAACCGCGAGCATTCGCATCGGCATCGGGCCTGGGCCGATATTCGGCAACAGCTCGCTGACTCGCGGCTCGATCGCGCCACCAAGGATCATGCGATCGCGATCTTCTCGCTGCTGGCACAAGCCGAAGCCGAGGTGCATGGCGTGGCCGAGGACGAGGTCGCGTTTCACGAGGTCGGCGCGGTCGATTCTATCGTCGATATCGTCGTCGCGGCGCAGTTGATCGCGCTGATCGGGGCGGATCGCTGGACCTCCGCTCCGCTCCCGCTCGGATCCGGCCGGATCAGGACCGCACATGGTCTTCTGCCGGTTCCTGCCCCCGCGACAGCGCTGCTGCTCCGCGGATTGCCGACCATCGACGATGGCATCGCGGGCGAGCGCGTGACCCCGACCGGTGCCGCGATCGCGCGCTATCTGCTGGTGCCGTGGGACCATCTGCCCGCCCGCGGTCGCATTCTCGTTGCTGCCGGAACCGGCTTCGGGTCGAGGCTGCTGCCGGGCATCAGCAATTGTCTGCGCGTTCTCACATTTTCGCCGACCGCGCTAGTCGAGGTCGCTTCGTCTCAGCCGATCATCAGCCATCGCGAGCTTGGCGTCATCACGTTCGAGGTGGACGATCAAACGCCTGAGGATCTCTCGGCTGGGCTCGATCATCTCCGCGCCCTGACCGGCGTTCATGACGTCATCCAGAGCGTCGCCTTCGGCAAGAAAGGGCGCGTCGCGACCCAGGTGCAAGTGCTGGTCGCGCCCACCGAACTCGATGCCGCGATCGAACGATGCTTCGAGGAGACCACGACGATCGGCTTGCGGTTTCACATTGTGCGGGGCGCCGTGCTGGCGCGCGGCTTCGACGAGGTCGAGGCTGGCGGGGTCCTGTTGCGGGTCAAGACGGTTCAGCGTCCGGATGGAACAGCGACCGGCAAGACCGAGGCCGATGATGTCGCGGCGCAGCGCGGACATGCGGCTCGACGTGCCTTGAGACGCGAGGGCGAGACTCTGGCGCTGGCTAGGCTGACCGTCCTCAAGGAGCCAGGCGCATGAATATCGGTCTTGCCGGATCGACGGATGACAACGCAAGGCTCGCCGCCGTGCTGGCCGGCATGGGCGAGATTGCCATCGCGCTGAGCGGCGGCATCGATAGCGTGACGCTGGCAACCTTCGCGCATCGCCAGCGGTCGGGTGTCACGATGTTTCATGCGGTGTCGCCTGCCGTTCCCGGCGACGCCACCGCGCGGGTCGAGCGGTTGGCCGAGCAACACGGCTGGATCCTCCGGGTCGTCGACGCGGGTGAGTTCGACGATGCCGACTACATGGCCAACCCTGTCAATCGCTGCTTCTTCTGCAAGACGAACCTCTATGGCAGCATCGCGCGCCATACCGGCGCTCAGATGCTGTCGGGCGCCAATCTCGACGATCTCGGCGAGTATCGTCCCGGCCTCGATGCGGCTGGTCACCATGGCGTTCGCCATCCCTACCTCGAAGCCAAAATCTCCAAGGCCATGGTGCGCGCCATGGCGCGGCGGCTCGGCCTCGGTGATCTGTCGGACCTGCCGGCCGCCCCGTGCCTGTCGAGCCGGGTCGAGACCGGGATCGCCATCAACGCGCAGGTGCTACGCGCGATCCACAGCGTCGAACGCAGGCTGGCGCGGGACTTTCCGCTCGGGACAATCCGGTGCCGGGTGCGTGCCTCGGGGATCGTTCTCGAACTCGACGCCGGGACCCGTGCGGCGCTGGATCCGGGTCGAGTCGAGACGATCGAGGCCGAGGTCGAGACTATTTTTGCCGGGTTGGTTGCGGTCCCGACGCTGACGCTCGCGCCGTATCGAAATGGCAGCGCTTTCCTGCAGGGGATGCCTTGATGGTGGAGTTCAAGTTCGACTTCGATCGCCGCAAGCGGACCGGCCTCAGCGAAGCGGTGTTTTGTGCCGGCAAGTCGGTGGAGCAGATCGCCGCGATCCTCGATGGGGTCATGGATCGTGCGGGACGTCTGTTGTTGACCCGGCTCGATCCCGAAAAAGCGATGGCGCTCCCCTCGGATCTGCGGAACCGGCTGGATTACGATCCGGTGTCGCGAACCGCGATCCTCGGTGCGCCGGTGCCGATCCTGGCGGGTGAGCCGGTCGGCATCGTGATGGCGGGGACATCCGACGTCCCTGTCGGTCGGGAGGCGGCGCGAACTCTGTCGTTCGACGGCCAGCCTCGCGCGGAATTTACCGATATCGGCGTGGCAGGGCTTTGGCGGTTGATGGAGCGGCTGGACGAGATCCGTCAGTGCCCTGTGGTCATCGTGGTGGCCGGCATGGATGCGGCACTGGTCAGCGTTCTCGGGGGCCTGCTCGACGGCCCGTTGATCGCAGTGCCAACCTCGGTCGGCTATGGGGTTGCGGCTGGCGGACAGACCGCGCTCAACGCCTCCCTCGCGAGTTGCGCGCCCGGCGTCCCGGTCATGAACATCGACAATGGCTACGGGGGCGCATGCGCGGCTCTGCGGATCCTGACAAAGATCCGACGCTAAGCGCAAAAAAAAGGACCGCTAAAAGCGGCCCTGTAGTCTAGGGAGGAAACGCCCAAGGAGGGCATTGCAGCGCCGAAGCGCGCAACCCCAATCTATGCTGCGGCGCGGCATTAGCCACTGCTCATCTGTGCGGGCAGCCATGCGTCATCGGAATGGATATGCGTTTACTCCATCGCGCCGAGGAAATCGCCACGAAACGGCATCTGCCGGGTCTCGCCGCCGCGCTCCGTTACGGTCAAGGCGTCGGGCCCGGCGCTCACGTTCGTCACCTCCCCCCAGCCTGCCGGAACAGGAATGGCTCCGAAGGCGAAGTGAACGACGCGCTCGCCGTCGGGCACGAGCGTGAGGGCGGTCGGATAGCCGCGTGCCGTCAGCGTGTTGGGCGCGATAGACGCGCGATAACCGTCGATGAAGAACGAGCAGGCCTCCTCGACGCCGAGAACGCTCTTGTGTCGGCCCGAGAAGGGGGCGTAGTCGCGGCCGCCGTTGCTCAACCACAGGAGCGTGAAGGGCAGCACGCGGGGATCACGCAGGCCGAGATAGATGAAACCTCCGGCCGGTGCCAAGACGGCAGACCAGCCGAGCCGATGTCCGGGAGCCTCCGCCAGGAGGAGAAAATCCTCGGACGCTTCCGGGCCGGGTAGGGACCTGAGATCGACGGTGCCGCCGGACGCCAGCTTGACGGCGCTGAGATCGGCAAATTCTTGAGGATAGACAAGCGCCGAGCGCCCGCGCGCCGGATCGCTTTCGAGCGGGGTCGCCGGCGTCGCGCCAAAGGCTTTGGCCGAGAAACTCAGCCGCGCCCCGCCATCAACGCGCACCATCGGGTGGTGGCCGGCCGAGATGGCGCCCTCGCCACCAACGAAGCGATGCGTTTGATACACCACGGGATGACCGGGCCGGAGCGTGATCTCCTTGAAGAGCTGCGCGCCGAGCACGCGGTTCCGCAGCAGAAACCGGGCCGTGACGCCGCCGCCTTCCGGCTCGTGCTGACCGACCAGGTCCCACATCCCGTTCGCGGGCCAGCCATGATAGGGGCCATCGCCGGTGTCGTTCTCGGCGAAGGGCGCGCAAAAGAAGTCGCCGGCGAGCGATTTCAGCGTGATGCCAGCCTCGGCGTCGACCGCCTCGGGCATGCCGTCGTTGTGTTCGCCGGTTCGCCAATGCGCCCGATGCATCGGGCGCAGCGTCACGCCATCGACCACGAATTCCACGAGATCGAGGTGGCCGCCCTCGGGATTGAACAGGACTCGAGCGCCGTTCGTTTCGATCGTGATCATGTTGGTTTCCCTTGAGCCACAGGCGATGCGGCGAAGCTCTAGCGGCGGTTGCGGAGGCTGACAATCTGGTCGAGGGTACGGCCATCTTCGACTTGTCCAGCGAGTGTGCCTCTTGTCCGACTTCGTTTTCTCTCCCGCGCCCCCGCCGTTCGTTCCGGTGCTTGGCGGTGGGCGCTTTCCGGTGCGGCGCATCTTCTGCGTCGGCCGGAATTATGCCGAGCATGCGCGCGAAATGGGGGCCGACCCCGAGCGTGAGGCGCCGTTTTTCTTCACCAAGCCAGCCGATGCTCTGGTGATCGCCGGGGCCGACATGCCTTACCCGGCGCAGACCACCTCGCTGCATTACGAGGTCGAACTGGTCGCGGCCTTGTCGGGCGGGGGAGAGGATATCGAGGCCGCGCGCGCGCTCGATCTCGTGTTCGGCTATGCGGTCGGGCTCGACATGACCCGGCGCGACCTTCAGGCCGATGCGAAAAAGAGCGGCCGCCCCTGGGATATGGCGAAGGGCTTCGATGCGTCGGCTCCGATCGGCGATCTCGTGCCCTCCGCCCGGATCGGCCACCCGGCGCATGGTCGGCTCGAACTCAAGGTCAACGGCGCTGTGCGGCAGAGCGCCGACGTGTCGGCCATGATCTGGAGCCTGCCGGAAACGATCGCGTTTCTGTCACGGCTGGTGCGTCTCGCTCCTGGCGATCTCATCTTCACCGGGACGCCCGCCGGGGTTGGAGCCGTCGAGATCGGCGACCGTATGGAAGGCTCGATCGAAGGGGTCGGCAGCCTCGTCACGGTGGTGGCGGCGCGCGGACGCCCGTCGGCTTAGTCCAGGCTATCGATCCAGGCGGCGAGCTCGCTCAGCGTTGCCAATTCACGAAAACGGGGATGGTCGCGAGGCGGCTCGGTAGCCTCGTGGGCTCAGACGAGCCCGTAGGGAATCAGCGCCGCGCATCCACCCGCCTCGATGGCCGGAAGCACGTCAGACCGAACGGAATTGCCCGCCATGACGCTCGCGGCCGGATCGGTCCCGTAACGGGCGAACACCCGGGCGTAGGTCTCGGCGGTTTTGTCGCTGACGATTTCGACGCCGGAAAACAACGGGCCGAGGCCCGAGGCCGCGAGCTTCGATTCCTGGTGGAACAGGTCGCCCTTGGTGACGAGCACGAGGCGTCCCCGCGCCGCGAGGGCTTTGAGTGCGGCTTCGCCACCACCTGGAAGCGGTTCGACCGGGTGATTGAGCATGGCACGACCGGCCGCCAAACTCTCCGCCACAACCGAGGCCGGCACCGCTCCGTCCGACATGTCGATCGCCGTCTCGATCATCGACAGCGTGAAACCTTTGGGGCCGTAGCGACAGATTGCGGCTCTCAACCGCTGCGAGCCGCGCGTCGATCGCGTCCCGACGCCACCCGAACGCATGCGCGACATGGTGCGCTGCATCATCCGGCTTGCTTCCGACATAATCGCTACTTAGAGAATGAACGCTCATTCTCATGCATGGTTCAGTATGCCGATCGACGACATCACCATCTCGCCGGCCGAAGTCTCTCAGGCTGCGCGGCGTCAACGTATTTTCGACGCCGCCGAGCGGTGCTTCGTGCGGAACGGCTTTCATCGCACGACGATGCAGGATGTGGCTGCGGCAGCCGAGATGAGCGTCGGCAACCTCTATCGCTATTTTCCGTCTAAAGATGCGATCGTCCTTGGGTTGTCCGAGCGCGACCGAAGCGAGGCGCACGACCTGATTGTTGGCCTGTCCGACGACGATCTTTGGCCGGCTCTCAAGCGCCTGCTTCGGGAGCATGTGATCGAGAGCCCGCGCGAGAAATCGATCCTCTGCCTCGAGATCTGGGCCGAAGTGACCCGCAATCCGCGCCTCGACGAGATGCATCAGCGAATCGAAGCGGAAAATAAGGTCTGGTTTACGGATTTTTTCCGCCGCATCGCGGGGTCGTCCAACGACGAAGTCGAGGCCATGATGATGATGCTGCTGACCCAACTGAAAGGCATCATGGTCGATCGTGCCCTATCGGCGTCCTACGATGCGGAGCCGGCCTTCGCCCATTTGATCGCATCGATCGAGGCGTTCTTTCCGCCCCACGCGCTCGCGTCATCTGATGCAACGAAAAGCCTGAAAGGCGCCCGCTCATGATCTCCCGTTGGCCGATCGCGATCGTTGTCGCGGCAGCGGTGCTTCCCGCCTTGGCGCTGCCGATTCCCGCTCTCGCGGCCGAGGCGGCGATCAATCCGCCATCGGCGCCCACCACCGATCTTGCGCCGGCCGTGACGGTCGCGACGGCGACAACGCGGGATGTGGTCGAGCAAACGATCGTGACCGGCACATTGGTGCCGCGCGACGAGGTTCTGGTCTTGCCGGAGGTCGACGGCTACCGGATCACCGACGTGCTGGTCGAGGAAGGGATGACCGTGACACGCGGTCAGGTGCTGGCGCGTCTCTCCCGCGAGATGTTGGATCGGCAAATCGCCCAGCAGGTCGCCGCTATCGAAAAAGCAACCGCGACCGTGACGCAGGCCGACAGCAACATCATTCAGGCGGAAGCCGAGAACACCGAAGCCAAGCTCGCGCTCGATCGCGCCCGGCTGCTGATGCAAACCGGCAACTCGACCGCCGCCGTCATGGAAAGCCGAACGGCCGCGGCGCGCTCGGCCGAAGGCCGTCTCGCGTTCGCCCGCAACGGGCTCAACATTGCGAAGGCCGATCTCGCGCAAAGCAAGGCGGCACAGGACGAACTCGACCTGAAGCTTGCGCGAACCGATATCCGCGCCCCGGTCGATGGGATCATCAGCCGCAAGGTGGCGCGCCTCGGTGCCACAGCATCGAGTTCCGGCGATGCCTTGTTCCGCATCATCGCGCGCGGCGAAATCGAACTCGAGGGCGAAGTCATCGAAACACGGCTGCCGTCCTTGCGCCTCAACGCGCCGGCTTTGCTCGACATCGACGGCGGCGACCCCGTGCATGGCGTGGTCCGGGCCATCTATCCCGAAGTCGACAAAGCCACCCGTCTCGGCACGATCCGCATCAGTCTCGATCCGGACCCGCGCCTGCATATCGGTGCTTTCGCGCGCGGAACCGTGGAATTGGCCCGCAAGCGATCGGTCGCGGTGCCGCTATCGGCCGTGCTCTACGGAGCCGGTGGGGGTAGCAGCGTTCTCGTCGTGCGGGCCGACGATCATGTCGAGGCGCGGCCGATCCGTACGGGTCTTGTCGACGACACCTATGTGGCGGTCCTCAATGGGCTGAAGGAGGGGGACCGTGTCGTCGCCCGCGCCGGCAGCTTCCTGCGTGACGGTGACCGCATCAAGCCCGTCGCGGCGCCCGAGCCGGCGCTGAATTCCGCCAGCGCCGCCCCGACACCCTGAGGATCCATCATGCGCCTCAACATTTCGGCCTGGGCCATTCGCAACCCAATTCCACCGATCGTGCTGTTCGTCGTTCTCATGGTGCTCGGGCTCGCAAGCTTCCATTCGCTCGCCGTCACCCAGATGCCGAATGTCGATATTCCGATCGTTTCAGTCACGATCACGCAAGCGGGCGCCGCCCCAACCGAATTGCAGACCCAGGTCACCAAATGGGTCGAGGATTCCGTGGCGGGCGTCAACGGCGTCAAACACATCATCTCGGCCATCACCGAGGGCACCTCGACCACCACGATCGAATTTCGTCTTGAGGTGAATAGCGATCGTGCCGTCAACGACGTGAAGGATGCGGTGTCGAAAATCCGCGCCGATCTCCCGCGTACGATCGACGAGCCGATCATCAATCGAGTCGAGATCGCCGGGCTGCCCATCCTCAACTATGGCGCGACTGCTCCGGCCATGACGCCGGAGCAACTGTCCTGGTTTGTCGACGATACCTTGATCCGTGGCCTGCAGAGCATTCGCGGCGTTGGCGGCGTCGAACGCGTTGGCGGCGTCACGCGCGAGATCCGGGTCACATTGAAGCCCGACCGGCTGCTGGCGCTTGGGATCACGGCCGCGGACGTCAACAAACAGCTGCGGCTGACCTCGACCGATCTGGCCGGGGGGCGCGGCGAGATCGGCGGTCGCGAGCAGTCAATCCGCACACTTGCGGCCTCGCAAACGCTCGGCACGCTAAGAGCGACAAGCATCGTCCTGCCGGGCGGGCGCGAGGTGCGCCTCGACGATCTCGCCACGGTGACGGACGCGTTCGAGGAGCCACGGACCTTCGCGCGCTTCGACGGGCAGCCCGTCGTGTCGCTGGCCATCTCGCGCGCCACGGGCGCCAGCGACGCCTCGGTGGCCGAGGCGGTGCAGAAGAAGATCGACGAATTTTCCAAAGACTACCCGGACGTCCATCTTCAGCGGATCGATACCTCGGTCACCAAGACGTTCGGCAGCTACCAATCGGCGATGGATACGCTGATCGAAGGGGCCGTCCTGGCGGTGCTGGTCGTGTTCCTGTTCCTGCGCGACTGGCGCGCCACGCTCATCGCCGCTATCGCGCTGCCGCTCTCCGTGCTCCCGACCTTTTGGGTCATGAGCGCGCTCGGCTTCTCGCTGAATGCCGTGAGCCTTCTCGCCATCACGCTCGTGACCGGCATCCTGGTCGACGACGCGATCGTCGAGGTCGAAAACATCGTGCGCCACATGCGGCTGGGTAAATCCGCCTATCGGGCCGCGATCGAGGGTGCCGACGAGATCGGGCTCGCGGTCATCGCCATTACGGCGACGCTCGTCGCGATCTTTGCCCCAGTGAGCTTCATGGGCGGCATCGCGGGCCAATATTTCGTGCAGTTCGGGCTAACGATCGCGGCGGCCGTTATCATGTCGCTCTTGGTGGCCCGCCTCATCACGCCGATGCTGGCCGCCTATTTCATGCGTCACCATGGGGCCGCTGAAGAGCGTTCCGGCCTCGTCATGCGGGTCTACTCGCGTCTGGTTGGCTGGTCGGTTCGGCATAAGGTCATCACGCTCCTCGCAGGGCTGGTCCTGTTCGCGGGTTCGCTCGCCTCGACCACCCTGCTGCCCTCCGGCTTTCTGCCGAAGGAGGATTCGTCCCGCACCATGTTCGTGGTCGAACTCGCGCCTGGGGCGCGGCTCGACGACACGATCGCGGTGACAGACCGATTGAGCGACGAGATCAGAGCTTTGCCGGAGGTCACCTCGGTGTTCGTCGATGGCGGCCGCCAATTGCCCGGCAAACTGGAGACGCGGCTCGCCACGCTGGTGATCAATCTTTCGCCAAAGAATACCCGCGTGCGAACGCAAGCCGAGCTCGAAACTCTGATCGCGGGCCTGCTGCGGCAGGAGCCCGATATCCGCTCTTGGTCGCTGCGCGATGGCGGCCAGCGCGACATGAGCCTGATCGTGGCCGGTCCTGATCAGGGGATCGTGGCCGATGTGGCAGCACGCTTCCAGCGTGACGTCGCAGCCATTCCGCACCTCGTCAGCGTTATGTCGACCGCGCCGCTCGACCGGACCGAAATCCGCATTCGGCCGAAGCCGAGCGCCGCCGCCGACCTCGGTGTGTCGACCGACACCATCGCCGAGACTGTTCGGGTCGGCACCATCGGCGACATCGGCCTCAATCTGGCAAAGTTCAACGCGGTCGGCCGGCAGGTGCCAATCCGCGTGCTGCTACCGGAGGCGATACGAGGCAATCTCGCCGATCTCGAAACCTTGAAGGTACCGGCCAAGAACGGAACCGCCGTGCCGCTCGCCGCGGTCGCCGACGTCACGCTGGATCAGGGGCCGGGCTCCATCGATCGCTACGATCGCTCGGTGCGGGTCGCTGTAGAGGCCAATATGGAAGGCTCCGACGCCCTCGGCAATCTGATCGCACAAGCCATGCAGACGCCGACCGCGACGCATCTGCCACCGGGTGTCACGATCCGTCAGACCGGCGACGCGGAGATCATGGGCGAAGTATTCTCCGGCTTTCTCATGGCTATGGGAGCCGGCATCATGATGGTGTTCGGGGTGCTGATCCTACTGTTCGGATCGTTCCTGCAGCCCATCACGATCTTGTTCTCACTCCCGCTCTCCATCGGCGGGGCGATCCTGGGCCTCTTGATCTTCAACAAGCCGATCTCGATGCCGGTGGTGATCGGTATCCTGATGCTGATGGGTCTGGTGACCAAGAACGCCATCATGCTGGTCGATTTCGCGGTCAAGGAAATGGCCAACGGCGTCGACCGGATCACGGCAATAAAAGAAGCCGGGATGAAGCGCGCCCGGCCGATCGTCATGACGACGATCGCCATGGCGGCCGGCATGGTGCCGAGCGCCATGGCCTTCGGCATCGGTGGCGAATTCCGAGCCCCGATGGCGATTGCGGTGATCGCCGGGCTGTTGGTCTCGACACTTCTGTCGCTGGTGTTCGTGCCGGCCGTCTTCCTGCTGATGGACGACCTGCACAACCTGCTGGCCCGCATCTTCAAACGCTTCGTGGGGCAGCGGGACGAGGCTCAAAGCCATCCTCACGCCGCGCCCTCACACCCGGTTTAGTCTGGCATGAAGCTCATCGCGACGCCATTGATGCAGTAGCGCAAATGGGTCGGCGGCGGGCCGTCCTCGAACACATGGCCGAGGTGGCTTTCGCAGCGGCTGCAATGAACCTCGGTGCGGATCATCCCATGGCTGCGATCGACCGTGCTGGCGACCGAACCTTCGATCGGATCGTTGAAGCTCGGCCAGCCGGTGCCGCTGTTGAACTTGAAGCCCGAGCGGAACAAAGGCTGATCGCAACCGACGCAGACGAAGGTTCCGGCTCGCTTTTCATGATCCAGCGCGCAGCTTCCCGGCGCTTCGGTGCCGTGACCGCGCATCACGCGATATTGCTCCGGCGTCAGCATCTTGCGCCATTCGGCATCCGTCCGGGTGAAGGCTTGGGTGGTGGTGCTCATCGGCAATACTCCGATCTCGTAAGGGCGGGGGCAGACGCTCCCGCGTCCATGCTTATGTAGGGTCTCGGCTTGGCGGATGCCATGCAGCGGCGGCTCGTCGTTGACGAGGCGGCCGGTTCCGCATCAATGATCGAGGCGGAACACGCTCTCCTCCCGCGTCCGACGTCGCTCGAAAGGTCCTGTGCTTTGATCCAAGCCCCCCGCGACCTGCTGCGTGCCATGTTCGACGCTGCCGTCGCGGCGGCCTCGCCGATGCGCCGCGTGCCGCTATTTCTCCCGCCTCGGCCCAAGGGCCGCACCATTGTGATTGGGGCCGGCAAGGCCTCGGCCGAAATGGCGCGCGCGGTCGAAGTCGCCTGGGACGGGCCGCTCGAGGGCCTCGTGGTGACGCGAGATGGACATGCCGCACCCTGCGAGCGGATCGAGATCGTGGAAGCCTCCCATCCGGTGCCGGATGCGCGCGGCGAAGCGGCGGCCCGGCGTATTCTCGCTCTCGTTGGCGGCTTGACCGAGGACGATCTCGTGCTCGCGCTCATCTCCGGTGGCGGCTCGGCTTTGCTGAACCTGCCGGCCGACGGGCTCGACCTTGCGGACAAGCGCGCCATCAACACGGCGCTGCTCAGAGCCGGGGTGCCGATCGGCGAGATGAATATCGTGCGGAAGCATCTGTCGGCCATCAAAGGGGGGCGGCTTGCTGCCGCGAGCTTTCCGGCAAGGCTGGTGACGCTGGTGATCTCGGATGTGCCGCGCGACGACCTCTCGGTCATCGCCTCCGGTCCGACTGTTCCGGACCCGACGACATTCGCCCAGGCGCTCGACATTGTGCAGCGCTACGGCATCACCGGGCCGGCGCGGGCGATCGAGCATCTGCAGCGCGGCAAAGACGAGACGCCCAAGCCCGGCGATCCGCGCCTTGCTCGCAGCGAAACGATCCTGATCGCCACGCCGCAGATGTCGCTCGAGGCCGCCGCCGATGTGGCGCGCCGGGCCGGCGTCACGCCGCTGATCCTCGGCGACGCGATCGAGGGCGAGGCCCGCGAGGTCGGCCGCGTCATGGCGGGCATCGCTCAGCAGGTCGCGTTGCATGGGCAACCCGCGCCCGCGCCTTGCGTGCTGATCTCGGGCGGCGAAACCACGGTCACGGTGCGGGGTGGCGGGCGGGGTGGCCGCAACGTCGAATTCCTGCTGGCCCTCGGCCTCGCGCTCGACGGCTTGGCGTTTGTGTCGGCTATCGCGGGCGATACGGATGGGGTCGACGGAGCCGAAGAGGTGGCCGGCGCGATCATCACGCCCGACACGTTGCGGCGCGCGGCCGCGCTCGGGCTCGACCCCAAAGCGAGCCTCGCCGACAACGATGCCCATCGGTTCTTCGACGTGCTCGGCGATCAGGTCATCACCGGCCCGACCCGCACCAACGTCAACGACTTTCGCGCGATCCTGATCGAGCCGGCCTAACCACATCGGTGATCGTGACTTTGTCTGGTAGTGTCTCAGTTTAAAATCCGGCGGGGTTGACGATGCGGGTCGCGTGAACGAGGCTCGATGCCTTCAAACACCGCCTAGTTACCACTGCCAAAATATTTTGGATAGTTCTTTAGCGCCTCGAAAAGAAGAGCTTTGCGCCTAAGAAAGCGAGGCTTTTTTAGCATATGCAGAGCGGTTTGTCAAGGCGCGAAGCGTCATATTGACACCGAATTCGGTAGGCCAACTTGTATAGCTTGTTAGACAAAGAGGAGAGGCGAATGCCGACAGGACCACAGGGGCAAAAGCGCCCCCCCGACGCGATCGGCAATGCGGTCCATGTGATGCGCATTGCCACTGGAGAGGTATCTGAAAACCTTAAAGAGCCATCGGGCAAGGTACGTAGCGGCATGGCTGGGTCCAAAGCTCGCGTAGAAAATATGACAGCAGAGGCTCGGTCTACGAACGCCAAAAAGGCGGCGGCCGGTCGCTGGGGGTAAAAATGAATAAATATGTCCGCCCTGTTTTACGGGCAAACTACCGCAAGACTGTAGAAGTGATTCTGTTTCTTATTGAAGAAGCGGAAAGAAAAGGCGTGTATGTTACCACGTATGATATCTTGAAGACTATTTTTGTAGCTGATGTATCACATATAAATAATTATGGCCGTCCTGTATCGTTCGATAACTATTATGCGATGAAAGATGGCCCGGTTCCATCTGCAGCTTATGAGCTTCTTGGCGACGAGAGGCCTGAAAAGTATGGTCATGTGCATGGGGAATGGCCGCTTTGGCAAAAAGAAGCCTCCCCTTCCGATGGGAACGGAGTAGTAAAGTTCGTAAGGCCAAAGCGGTCGGCGAACACTAGGTTGCTGTCGGAGACCGATATTTCGGCTCTCAGAGAAGCCATGTCTTTGATAAAGGCTCAAAGCTTTACCGAGACACGCGATATGACGCACGAGTATCCCGCATATATTGAGGCATGGCAGGAAAAAGGAGACAAGAAATCCTATCTCATGGATTTCAGTCTTTTAGTTGAAGAGAAGGATGACGACTTCGTCTCAGACGTAGTCCATGCGTCCCATTACAGCTAATGTTCAAGGCTGGCGATGTCATTCATTTCTATAGCGAAGTAGCCAGCAAAAAAAAGTACCATCTTTGCTTAAGTCTGAATGGCTATTTTTTGTTTATTAATTCTCCGAAAACGAAGGCGTTTAAGGGGGATTTTACGGTGCCGTGTACGGCAATTTCTTGCATTAAACCTACCGAAAGCGGGAAGTCGATAATTTCCTGTTCTACGATCGTGAGAATGAATGATGCCGAGTTGAGGCATGTGAAAGCAGAATATCTAGGGTCTATTGAAAAGCGGTACCTTTTTGACCTCATCAAATTCGTCGAGAATTCACCGGTTTTGTCCCCTGAAGACAAACAGGCGATCCTCGATCAGCTGGGAGATTCAATCTGAACATTTTCCTTGCTAAAGTCAGTTAGCAAGCATAAAGTTCAGTCTATGAACAAACTGCCTCTCGCCAAGCGCGTCCAGATCCTCTCGATCCTGTGCGAGGGCGGCTCCATGCGGTCCGCCTCGCGGCTGGCGGACGTGTCGATCAACACTGTGTCGAAGCTCTTGATCGACGCGGGCCAGGCGTGTGCTGCCTTCCACGACGAGCGGGTGCGGGGCGTCCGGTCCAAGCGCATTCAGTGCGATGAAATCTGGTCCTTCACCTACGCCAAGGCGAAGAACGTCGGCACCGCCAAGTCCGCCCCGGAACAGGCTGGCGACACTTGGACCTGGACGGCGCTCGACGCCGACACGAAGCTGATCGTCTCGCACTTCGTCGGAGATCGCGATGCGGAGTGCGGTCGGTGGTTCATGGACGACGTTGCCAAGCGCCTCGCCAGCCGCGTCCAGCTCACCACGGACGGGCACAAGGCCTACCTCGTGGCCGTCGAGGGCGCGTTCGGCATGGACGTGGACTGTGCGCAGCTCGTGAAAATGTACGGGGATGCTCCGGGCAACGCCAAGGGCCGTTACAGCCCCGCTGACTGCACTGGCATCAAGAAGGTGCCTGTCATGGGCTCACCCGACCCGAAGCATGTCAGCACGTCTTATATCGAGCGCCAGAACCTCACGATGCGGATGCATATGCGCCGGTTCACCCGGCTCACGAACGCCTTCTCCAAGAAGTTCGAGAACCACGCTCACATGGTCGCGCTCTATGCGGTCTGGTACAACTTTGTTCGTGTCCACAAGACGCTTCGGGTATCGCCCGCCATGGCCGCGAACGTGTCGGATCGGCTTTGGAGCATGGAGGACGTTGCCGAGGTGTCGGAGGTATTCCATGTTAAGCCTGCGACGAAGCGCGGGCCGTACAAGAAAGCCAAAATGCAGTGAGTACAGCAAGAAACATTGCAGACGGAGCTTTTCGCGGTGCGGCGACTGCCGTGCTCGCCTTCGTCGCATGGGTCTCGTTTGATGCTTGGTATTGGAAACTGGCGCTTTTTCTCGTGCTGTCGTTCGTTTTCACCGTGACCTATGGGGGCATAAAGCTTTCGATCACTCGGCGGAGAGCTATCCGCGACGATCGCATTTCAAACTGAGACACTACCCTTTGTCTGGTTGACTATCTTTCCTACGGGTGAAAATCTGCGCTGCCAGATCGGTAAGATCGGCTGGCCGAGTCAGTGCTGAAGGATCGACGGAATGCGGATCGCCATCATCGGGGCAGGGCCGAGCGGGCTGGCGCAACTCCGATCTTTCGAAGCCGCGCGCCGGGGCGGGGCCGAGATCCCAGAGATCGTCTGCTACGAGAAGCAGAGCAATTGGGGCGGCTTGTGGAATTACACCTGGCGCACCGGCCTCGATGAGCACGGCGAGGCTGTGCATGGCAGCATGTATCGGTACCTGTGGTCCAACGGCCCGAAGGAATGCCTCGAATTCGCGGATTATTCGTTCGAGGAGCATTTCGGCCGGCCGATCCCGTCCTACCCGCCGCGCGCCGTCCTGCATGATTACATCGCGGGCCGGGTCGAGCGGAGCGACGTCCGCAAATATATGAAGTTCTGTCACGCGGTGCGGCATGTGGCGTTCGACAAGGCGACCGGCCTCTTCACCGTGACGGTCAAGGATCTCGTCCAGGACGAAACCCTGACCGAAACGTTCGATTACGTGGTGGTGGCGACCGGGCATTTCTCGACCCCGAACGTGCCCTATTTCGAGGGGCTGGAGCGATTCCCAGGCCGGGTGCTCCACGCGCATGATTTCCGCAGCGCCGACGAATTTGCGGGCAAGCGTCTGTTGCTGGTCGGCAGCAGCTATTCGGCCGAGGACATTGGCATCCAGTGCCACAAATATGGCGCCGCCTCGGTCACCTTCAGCTATCGCACCAAGCCGATGGGCTTCGATTGGCCGGAGGGCTTCAAGGAAGTGCCGCTGCTGACGCATGTGACCGGCAAGACCGCTTACTTCAAGGACGGCACCAGCCAGGATGTCGATGCCGTCATCCTCTGCACCGGTTATAAGCACCATTTCCCGTTCTTGCCGGACGACATGCGGCTGAAGACCAACAACCGCCTCTATCCGCTCAGCCTCTATAAGGGCCTTGTCTGGGAGCCGAACCCCAAGCTGATCTACATCGGCATGCAGGATCAATATTACACATTCAACATGTTCGACGCTCAAGCGTGGTACGCGCGGGACGTCATGCTCGGCCGCATCGCGCTGCCTGCGCCGGACCTCATGGCGGCCGACATCGCCGCATGGCGCGCCCGCGAGGAACTGCTGGAGAATCCGTTTCAGGCGATCGATTTCCAGACCGACTATGTGCGTGATCTGCTGGCCGCCACAGATTACCCGGTGCTCGACGTCGACCGCGTGGCCGAACTCTTCAAGGAATGGGAGCACCACAAGGTCGAGGGCGTCCTGACCTATCGAGATCGCTCCTATCCGTCGACCATCACAGGCAATATGGCGCCGGTGCACCATACGGTATGGCTTGAGGCCTTGGACGATTCGATGCAGACGTTCTTGGCCGTCCAATCCACGCCAGAGCCAGCCGCCGCCAAAACGATGGCCTGAACCTTTCATGCGGGAGCCAGCACGATGAGCAACACGTCCGATCTCGCTCCCGCCGTCAAGACAGCCCGGATGTCCGAGCGCAAGGTCGTTCGCGGTGGCTCCTGCGCGACGGCCTCGCTCCGGCCCGGGGACCGGATTCGGCTGCGGGACCCGGAAGGATTGCAGCCGCTCGATCTCTTCGTGTTCGATCAGCACGGCCGCGATGCGGGCGACATTCTCGGCCGCCCCGCATCGACGGGACGACTGGCCGACGTGCTGGCGGGGGAGGGCGAGGAGCCGGCCGCCGCCGCGCGGGCGCTCGCGGCTCTTGGTTTGACTGAGGCGGATGCTCGACCCTACCGGGTCATGGAGAGTGGCGGCGAGCCGGGTGCGGTGTTCGATTTCGTGGCGCCGGCTCCGCTGGTGCTGGTCGTCTCGGCGCCGGGCTCCCCGATGGCGCCGGACGAGCAGACACCCGCGACCGAACTGCATCTCGAGATCGATCGCGCTGACGGGTCCTCGCCCGATCTCCCGCCGCCACTCGCGGCTGTGACGCTCGATCTGCGGATACCGGCCGCGACCGCCAAGGCTTATCGGGTCCGAGCCGGCGACTACATCCAGATCATCGACGTGGAAGGCCGGCAATGCTCGGACTTTCTCGCCTTCGATGCGGCGCAACTCACCGACGGGATCGAGAAGGGGTTGGACCCGACCGTAACCCGGACCCTGATGGGCTCGGCCTTTCCTGGGCCGGGACTCCATTCCAAATATTACGACGAGGATATGCAGGCTCTGGTCGAGGTGGTGCGCGACACGGTCGGCCGCCACGACACATTCGCGCTGGCCTGCAGCGCTAAATATTACGACGACGTCGGCTATCCCGGCCATCCGAACTGCTCGGATAATTTCAACGAGGTCTTGAAGCCGTTCCACGTGCGCGCCCGCAAAGGCTGGCCAGCGATCAACTTTTTCTACAACACCTGCATCGAAACCAGCAACGCGCTGACATCGGATGAGCCGTGGTCCAGGCCCGGCGATTATGTGCTGCTCCGCGCCTTGACCGACCTTGTTTGTGCGTCGTCGTCCTGCACCGACGACATTGATCCGGCCAATGGCTGGAACCCGACCGATATTCACATCCGGGTCTATGACGGCAACGCGACTTTCTCCAAGGGATCAGCCCTCCGCATGACGCCCGATGCCGAACCTCGTCTCACGCGCGACAGCGCCTTTCAGCCGCGCCTGCAGGCCTTGGCCCGCAGCTTCGTGGATTATCGCGGCTTTTGGCTTCCGACGAGTTACACGGGACGCGGCGCCATCGAGGAATATTGGGCCTGCCGCGAACGGGCCGCCATCATGGATCTGTCGGCTCTGCGAAAGTTCGAGGTGATCGGCCCCGATGCCGAACAGCTTCTCCAGCGCACCATGACGCGCAACATCGCCAAACTGGCGGTGGGACAGGTCGTCTATACGGCGCTGTGCTACGACCATGGTGGCATGATCGACGACGCGACGGTGATGCGGCTCGGCGCCGCGAATTTCCGGGTGATCGCCGGGGAGGATTTCACCGGCGTCTGGTTGCGCCAGAAGGCCGAGGACTGGGGCCTCAAGGTCTGGGTGAAATCCTCGACCGATCAACTCCACAATCTCGCGATCCAGGGGCCGAAGAGCCGCGATATCCTCAAGGACGTGATCTGGACGGCGCCGACCCAGGCATCATTGCCCGAACTGAAGTGGTTTCGCTTCACGATCGGCCGCATCGGCACGGCGTCCGGGCCGCCGGTCGTCGTGTCGCGCACCGGCTATACGGGCGAACTTGGCTACGAGGTTTGGTGCCACCCCAAGGATGCTTTGGCGGTGTGGGATGCGATCTGGGCGGCGGGTCAGCCCCATGGAATGTCGCCGCTGGGCTTCGAGGCGCTCGATATGCTGCGGATCGAGGCCGGGCTCGTTTTCGCGGGTTACGACTTTAGCGACCAGACCGATCCGTATGAGTCCGGTATCGGATTTGCGGTGGCCGACAAGGACGTCGATTTCGTCGGGCGTGAGGCGCTGGCGCGACGCAAGGCCAATCCGGCGCGTCGCATGGTCGGACTCGATCTGACCGGCAACGAGACGATCGGCCATGGCGACCCTGTCTTCGTCGGGCGCGCCCAGGTGGGCGTGGTGACGAGCGCAACCCGCTCGCCGCTGCTCAAGCGCACGATCGCGCTGTGCCGTCTCGATGTCGCCCATGCGACCCTTGGTACGGCGGTCGAGATCGGCAAGCTCGACGGTCACCAGAAACGCCTGTCCGCCACCGTCGTGCCGTTTCCACATTTCGATCCGCAGAAGACCCGCGTTCGGGCGTAAGCCTCTTCGATTTCAGCGTGGCCGAACGTGGTCAAACGTCGGCTGCGTTCTTGGATCGACAACGATATCGTTGTCTGAATCGTGACAATAAATTAAGCTAACCTAGCCGACACAGATCATTCATCTCCGAGATTTAGAGATTTGATTGGATGTAACTAAAACGATCGTTGTCCTCATATCTAAACCCGTCACCTTAGATGGGTATGAAACGAGGGTATGTCGCACATCTCAGCAGGTCTGATGGACGGTCGCAACGGCCGAGCGAGCCAGAAGCCCGAGCCGCGCCCGCTGGTGCTCGGTTTCTCCCAGCCAATTTGGAATGTTTGCTCCCTGCGACGCGAAGTGCTCAACGTGAACGACGGTGATTTTGCCGTCCGAATATGCGACTTCGTTCACGGTATGCCATGCGCCGGGACGGGCCTTCTCGAATGCGTTCCGCGCCGTTGCGACATAGCTGCCGCCTGCGCCAAGGCCGAACATGATCACCAGCTTTGTCTCGGGCGGTAGGGCTCCGAGAAACTTGGTTGCGCATCCGATGGCGATCGTCTGGCCGAAAGTGGTTGCCATGAATTGATCTATCATGCCGCCGCTGCCGACCCACTCGCCCTTGTTGGAATCGAACCGCTCGACGGTGCAGCGGATCAGCGACCCCCAACCAAAGCGACCATGTTGGTCGGCGATGGCAGCCTCAACCATTTTCCTGAGTGCTTCCTTCGATGCCGGCGGCAGGAGACCGATATGGGCCAGGATCTTGCCGACCTGCGTCCTGCCCTTGCGATAAGGGATCTCGTTGTGCGGAAGCCGCCGCAGGGAGTCCGCTTGGCTGGGTCCCTTCGAGAAGCCTAGCACAAGAACTTCGGGTCGCTGATTGCCCCAGGCTAGGGGATTGGCGGTGATCCGCCAGTCTTTCTGCTCGCGCTCCGTGCGAGTTTCGTCGAAAGCAAAGGGCTTTGTGCCGTGACATATCGAGCATGCGATGCGACCGTGAACGGGAAGGCTCGCACGGGTCTTCTGGTTGTTGTCCATGGGAATGAAAAGCTTTCTAAGGGTGTGATGACCCGTATGTGGAAGGAGCGACCGATGAGTAATCAGCGGCTATGCGCAACCGTAATGACGCGGCCGTTGTCACCGATGACCGCATAGACGCTCATCCAGCGCTCGATCAGCTGGAGGCCTCGCTTGCCACCCAGGTGCTGCCTGAGCCGCTTCTTAGCCGCCTTATCAAAAAAGAGCCGGTCCGCTTGACCGCACCGCCGCTCACTGCCGCAGCGCTCCAGCAGTTCAACAACCATAGGCGGGATGGCGCGCTGCTGGCAGCGGCGGCCTGCGTGTGCGGTGAAGCTGGCATCGATCATGACCGTCCTCCTTTCGCGCTGGAGAGGTCGCGGCGGAGTGTCACCTCCAGGGCTTTGCCGACAAAGAGAGGCACATCCATATCGAGCGCTTGTGCCAGCTGACGGGCCTGGTCTTCTCGAAAGGTCTGGGTGCCTATTTGCCAACCGTCCATATCGGCGACGGTCCAGGCCAGAGCTGCGGGTGCCTTATCAGGAGAGCCAAACGTATCCCACAGTCGCCGGCCGATGAGGTGCCCGAGTGCTTCCGCCGACTGGACGCTTTGAAGGTGTTCCGTCAAAAATCGATCCTCGCTGGCTCGACCAGGTGTCGGGATGAAGCCACGGCGGCCCTTGAGCCAACGCATGGCCTCAGCGTGCTCGACCATGACGGGATTCTTGGTTCCGGGGATTGCCCGGAGGCCGCTATCGCTTTTGTCGGCCAGGGCATTGCGGACGGCGCCCTCTGTCATGTCGGCGAGGAGCGCCAATTCCCGCGTTGTAAAATCGTGAACTGCGGTTCCACTTCCGTCCCATTCGAGCTTCCACCTCGCGAGGACCGTATCGGCGACAGTCTGGCAAAGGCCGCTTTGGGTCATAAAGGCATGAGTCTCGCCGCCTGAACCAATGCCGCCCGCCCTTGGCGTTCCAAGCATGAAGACGTGCAGGTCCTGCACCTCGCCTTCACCAAGCGTGTTCATGACACTGGGACGAAAGGCGTAGTCGTAGCCAGCATTGAACGCTGTTGTGATCTGGAAGCGGCTGAGGTCGACATCAGCCGGCGACCGATGGCAATACTCGCCTGCATCACCTGGCTCGAATCCGACGAAGCGCTCGGCCATTTCCGGCCCTGCACCCATCAGAAGGTGGTCGGCCTCGAACAGGAAGATTGTACGGAGCTCGTCGAGCATCTCAGTTTTTACAAAGCGGGTCATATATGAATCCATGCTGCTTATTTGCGTAAAACTATATAGGGTCAAAAAGCGATTCGACGCAAGAGCCATATGAGCAAACGCAAAATAAATTCATCTAATGTGTGTGCATCAAACGATCCGTTTCCGTACACATCCCCAGTGGGTAGATATGGCTGTTAGTTTCCGCAGTCAGTGTCAGCGGATTGTCAAAGTGCGTGTCAGCGGGGCGGGAGACACAGGATCGGCATTCTTCCAAGGATCGAGAAAGGGAAAGCGCAGACCTTCCCGAAACCCGTCGCGAGTACGAATTGGGAAACGCCAGATGACCCAGAGGTATCGGTCGACCCTAATTCACAGCGACGTTTAGGCGGCTTTTCTTCGCAACGTAATGCGCGTCAGTTCGGACGGGCGGCCGAGCCGGAGAGCGAACCCCGCCCAAAGCGCTGTACCGTTGCTCACGCATAGCGCATGCCGTCCACGTCATAGCGGCCGGACACGAATCCGGCATTCGCAAGTGCAGCCAGACGGTCGAGGCCCAGGATCATGCCCCCGTGCGTATGCCCGGATAGTTGCAAGGAGATGCCGCGACCGGCAGCGTTGCGGGCGTTCTTTGGCTGATGATCGAGTAGGTTAACGGGGACGTCAGTAGGCGCATTCCTCAAAAGCCGAAGGCAGATCGGGGGCCGCGTTGCCAGTCTCAGGTGCGGAAAGATCGGTCACACCTGCGATGACGAGCCTGCCACCATTCCGCTGAAGGACCGTATGCTCGTTCTCGAGAAGGTGCATTCCATTCCCGATAGATGCCGCATCCAGTCCCGATAACCGAAGAAATACTCGTGATTACCAGGAATGAAGAGGGTGCCGTCCCGCGCGCGCAGGTCCCGCAGCGGCTCGACGTCGGCCCGACACGCGTCGACGGTGCCATCGATGAAGTCGCCCGTCACGACGATCAGGTCGGGTGCCAGGGCGTTGGATCGATCCACGACCGCCCGGGCCCAGCTTTGCGGAAACAGCCTGCTGATATGCAGGTCGGTGAGGTGCAGCATGGTGTAGCCGTCGAACGCCGGGTCCAGCCCGGCGATACGGATTTCGACATCTTTCATCGGCGGAACGCGGATCGCCTGCTGGATCCCGATCGCCGCCAGCACCGTAGCGGCAGCGGCAATGGCGTAGCGCGCAGCATCGGGGACGGGCGCGCCTCCCTTTCCCACGATCACGGTTACCAGCGTGCCGGCGTCGAGCAGGAGCTGCAACACCGCAAGCAACAGGATCGCGCCGAAAGCCCAGTTGAAGCCGATCACGATCGCCCGGGGGAACTCGGGCGAGAAGACCGAACCGGACGAGAGGCGGGACCAGAGGTGATATTGCGAGGCGAACAACAGCAGGACGGCAATCCCGCTCTTCATCACGATCGGGATGTCGAGGGGCCACAGGAAACGCCCGATCACGAACAGGCTGGGCAAGCTGAAGATAAGATGGAAGATCGGTTCTCTCCGGACTGCAACGGTCGGCGGCGTTCGAAATTATTTCGGGGACGAAGCGGCTACGGCGTGGATTTCGTCCATGCGCGCGTCATCTGCATCGCCGGGCGTGGAAAGGCGATATGCCGATGGTCTCGATCGGTCCGTTCCTCGCGGAGGACGGCGCCCGCGGCTGCGGACGCCGCCTTGGCATCAATGGCCCGTCGGCATCGCGCCCGTTGCCAGCAGCGCCGCACGTCCGGCGCTTCCGTGCGCCAGCATCCAGCCGGGATATTCCACTGCCAGCGGCGCTGCGTCGCCGAGTGCCTTCATCTCCTCGTCCGACAGTGTGACGTCGGACGCCTTGAGGTTGGCGGTGAGCTGCTCTGCGCTCTTCACCCCGGTGATGATGCTGGTCACCGCGGGCTGCTGACGCAGCCATGCGATGGCGATTGCCTCGTGCGTGCAACCGTGGCGGGCGGCAATGCCATCCATGGCCGTCAGCACGTGGGCGCCGCGATCGTCGTCCACCGGGGGAAAGGCGATGGTCGAACGTCGCCCACCGGCTGCACCATCCCGGTACTTGCCGGTCAGATACCCGCCAGCCAGCGGACTGAAGACGATCAGGCCAAGGCCGTGTGCACCCAGCATCGGCGTGACCTCACGTTCGATTTCACGCCCAACGAGCGAGTAATAGCCCTGATAGGACTGAAAGCGCGCAAGTCCGCGCGCGTCGCTGACGCCAAGCGCCGTGGCGACCTGCCACGCCGCCCAATTAGATACGCCGACATAACGGACCAGTCCCTCACGGACGAGATCGTCCAGAGCACGCAGCGTCTCCTCGACCGGCGTCGCCGGGTCCCAGCCGTGCATCTGGTACAGGTCGATGTGATCGGTGCCGAGCCGCTTGAGGCTGGCCTTCACGGCCTCGACGATATGCACGCGCGATCCGCCACCATCGTTTGGCCCCGGCCCCGTCGCATGCTCGAACTTCGTTGCGAGCACCACGTCCTTACGGGCGATCCCGAGCGTCTTCAGTGATTGACCGACGATCTCCTCGGCTTGGCCATCAGCATAGACATTGGCTGTGTCGATGAAATTGATGCCGGCGTCGACCGCGTCGCGCAGGATCGTGTCGACGGCATCCTGCCCGACCCCGCTGGCCGCAGCATACTGACCGCTTGCCTGTCCGAACGTCATCGTGCCGAGGCACAGCTCCGACACGAAGAGGCCGGTCTGGCCGAGACGATTGTAGCGCATGGGGTTGATCCTTGATGATAATTATGGAGAACCCAACATAATCGGAACTTGATAGTTCCGGAACCCCGTATTATCGGAAAAGTGTAATGACGGATCAATCGGACACGATAGCGGCTGACGCACCCCGGCTCGGCCGCAAGCGCGACGCGTCGCGTGACGGTGCCATCCTGGAAGCGGCGATCACCATTCTCGGCGAGGTCGGCTATGACCGCATGACGATGGATATGGTCGCGGTGCGCGCGAAGGCAGGCAAGGCGACGGTCTATCGGCGCTGGTCGTCGAAGGGCGACATGGTTCTCGACGCCGTGGCACAGATGAAGCGCGAGCAGGTCGATTTGAGCAACTTACCCGACACCGGCTCCCTACGCGGCGATATGCTCGCGTTGTTCAAGCCATCGACGGTCGAGGAAAGCGAGCGCAAGTTGCGTGCACTCGCTGGGCTCTCCGCTCTGTTGGCGCAGGATGCCTCGCTCTCCGGTGCTGCCAGCAATGCCATCGTCGAGCCATGGGTCGAGGCAAACCGTGCCGTACTTCGTGCTGCCATCGCCCGCGGCGAAATCGCAGCGGACGCCCCTGTCGAGACGATGGCAACGATCATACCGTCGCTAGCCGCCTATCGGTCGCTGATCGAGCGCAAGCCGTTTGATCGCGCCTTTTTGGTCGAGATGATCGACCACGTTCTTCTGCCAGCGCTGTCGATCGGCAATGTGGCGACGACACTCTCGCGCCTAAAGAACCCTAAAATAACAGGATAGAAAATGATCGCTGCGTTGTCCCATGTAAACTGGCTCGCTGTCTTGGCGGCGAGTGTAGCCAATTTCCTTCTCGGCGCCATATGGTTCGTCGCACTGGTCGGAAAATTCTACCCGATCGCACTCGGCATTTCCGATCGGCCTCCAGAGAAACCAGGAGCATTGTCTCTCATTGGTCCGTTCGTGTGCAGCGCGTTCACGATCGCCACATCGGCGATCCTGCTGGCTGCGCTGGACGTCACCAGATACGGTCCCGCTCTGGAGCTGGGGCTCCTGATCGGTGTCGGCTACCTCGTTCCGATGACGCTTAACATTGCTATCAATCCTCTGTTTCCCCGTCCCTTTTTTTACACGGCGCTGAACGCGCCATTCTTTATCCTCGGAAGTTTGCTTTCGTGCGCGATACTCGTGGCCCTGTCATGAAATCGCGTTTCGGCCGAGTTATCACGCGGCACGGGGACCGTTGTCTTCAGGTTATACGCCTGGCTACGGCTTTCTCTACACCAGCTCGTTCCTTGCGACGTGCGTGCTGATCTGCATCGTCCCCCATGTCGTCAGCTGAAGGCGATGCTCATGCGCTTGCGGCCGGCGCGGTGCAGGGCAACCTGCCAGTGCTGCACTTCCCGGAAGCCCGGGCCTTCGCCCTCTGGCTGACGGTCCACGGCATGCTGGGTGGCCCCCCGCTGTTCGTTGAGGTCGAAGGGTTTGCTTCGCTGATCGAGGATAAGGCGACGTTTGCCGATCATTGGACCAAAGACCTCGACCGTTATTTTCCTGAAGGAATCGATACGCCTGGCGTCGTGATGATCCAGGTTCAAGCCGAGAGCATTCGCTACTGGGATGGCGGCCACGAAGGCACAATCATTCCCTGATTGTCGGCCAACTCGAGGACGGTTTTATCGATTGAGAACGCCGGGCACGAAGGTATCGGCGTTCTCAGAATCGATCGTATGCGGGGAAAGCGCTGGAACACTGCTGTCCTCCTCTCAGCTCCCGCCGCGAGCATATTGTGCAGGCGTCTGACCGGAATGGCGCTTGAACGCTGTGCTGAACGTGTTAGCCGAACTGTAGCCGATACGTCCGGCCACTTCAGCGATGCTGCCGCCCCTGCGGCGAAGGAGATCCATCGCGAGCGTTGACGTGACCCCCGAAATTTCCTCCACGCGGATCTAGAGTCCGGCCTACTGAAGGGACCGACGGATGGAGAAGTCGAGGTTTTCGGAAGAGCAGATCATCGGCATCCTAAAGGAGCAGGAAGCCGGCGTGCCGGTGGCCGAGCTGTGCCGCAAGCACGGGATGAGCGACGCAAGCTTCTACACCTGGAAGGCTAGGTATGGCGGGCTGGACGTGTCGGAGACCAAGCGGTTGCGTGGCCTCGAGGCCGAGAACGCCAAGCTGAAACGGCTCCTGGCGGAGGCCATGCTGGACAACGTGGCGGTGAAGGATCTGCTGGGAAAAAAGTGGTGACGCCTGCCGCGCGACGGGAGGCCGCAGCGTATGTGCAGGCGGCCTTTTCGATGAGCAAGCGGCAGGCGTGCCGGGTGATTGGGGTCGATCGGAGCAGCGTCCGCTACCGGGCGAGCAAGCCGGACGATGGCGCGGACGCGGCGGTGGCGGCTGGCACAACCACTACAGCTATCATACCCATTATCACTACGGACACCGCCGCTAAGGCCGCTCAAGCTATGCCATATGGAATAGAGCAAGGAGGTGCTCAAGCCTGATCTCGAGTAGTCGGGGTTCAGTCCGGCCAGAAGCCGGGTGAAGTCGGCGCGCCGTCGTCGAAGGCCGCAAGATAGTCGATCGCCAGGGGGCGCCACCGCGTCATGCCCTTGTAGTCGACAAGGTCCTGCGGCAGGTCGCGCAGCACCCGATGCATCCGCCGCGCCCATTTCGGCACGGTGACGAGTTCATCGAGTTTGAGAAGATAGCAGCGGATCGGGAACACCACCGCGTTGGAGCGGGGCAACCGCCAGAAGCTCTGCAATTCGACTCGCAGATGAACCTTGTCGCCGACGTTTTCGGTCGTCACCGTGGTCCGCTCCGGCCCCCATTTGTGATAATTTTCAGGACTGGTGTCGAGACGCGGATTGATCGTCATGGTCCAGTTGAACCGACGCATCGGGTGGCCGTGCCGCAGGTTCAACATGAATTTCAGCGCTCGGTCGAACACCCCCATCTCATGGGCGCGCGGCACCGGCGCATGCCATTCCATGAAGTTCATGCCGATATCGAAATCGAGCGACCAGTCGGCCTGGGTCGTGACGATGCCGGCATCCATCCAGAGATTGTCGTCGCGTTGGTCGAGCAGGCAGAAGTCGCCCTGCGACTGCCGCGTGATATATTCCATTGGCCCGTAGGGAAGCGTCGAAACGTCGCCAAAGACGAATCGATCGTCGATGCCGAGCGGCCGGTTGATCCAGCGCCAGTTCAGGCCCTCGCGGTGCAGCTCGAAATGCTCCGGATAGCCTCCCGCCTGCTGCTCCATCAGAAGTTCGAGAAGGTCCCAGCCAGCGAGTTCCATATGGGGGAGGGACTGGCAGCGCAGCGGATCCTCGGCCAGCACGAGCGCACGGTCTTGCATCTCGGAGACATAATGCTCGTCGACGTCGATGCCGTTCTCGAACACCGTGCCGGGTCGGCCCTTGGTATGGGCCTCGATGTTGACCGCGTACATGTAAGCGTCCCGATCGAACGGGAACGGAAAGCGCCGGATGTTGGCCGGGCTGTTACGGAAGGAGAAGTCGTCGCGAAACGTTTCCTTGCGGAAGACGATGCCCATCGGTTGCTCCTTAAAGATCCAGAACGAGCCGCTGCCCTTCGAACCGGGACACGCATGGCATGACCCGGGTGTTCGAGGCTTTCTCGGCGTCGGTCAGGAAGTGGTCGGCGTGCAGCAGGGTCCCCTCGCACGACAGAACGGTCGTTTCGCACTGCCCGCAGGCGCCGCCGCGGCACATCGAGGGCGCGTCCACCCCGGCGGCTTCGATCGCCTCCAGCATGGATTGGTGCGACCCGACCCGCACCGTTACGGCGGCGCGGGCGAGCGTGACCTCGTAGGGTGTGCCGATCGCGGGCGCGATGAAGCGTTCATGGTGGAGGTTGTGGTCCGGCCAGCCCGCCGCGCGGGCGCTTCCGAGCACCCAGTCGATCATGGCGGCCGGACCGCACACATAGAGGTGGGTGCCGAGTGGCTGTTGGCGGAGCAAGCGGTCGAGCGGCGGAGCCTCGCCCCGGTCACCGTGATAGAGATGCACGCGCGTGCCGAAGCGGGTTTCGAGATTGTCCGCATAGGCTGCATGATCGCGCGAGCGGAAGGCGTAATGCAGGTCGAAAGGCGTGTGGTCTTGCGCCAATTGCTCGGCCATCGCCAGGAACGGCGTGATGCCGATACCGCCCGCGATCAACACATGCTTCGTGGCGCGATGGTCGATCGGAAACAGATTGACCGGATGCGTGATGTGAAGCGTCATGCCCGGCCGAACGTGATCGTGGAGGAAGCGCGAGCCGCCACGCCCGCTTTCGTCCCGCCGCACGCTGATGGTGTAATGCGACGTGTCGGACGGCGGGCTCATGAGTGAATAGGCATTGCGTCGGACGAGATCGCCGTCCTGCATCTCGACGACCACATGGGCGCCGCCGGAGAAGGGCGGGAGCGGGCCGGGATCGAGCGGCTCCAAACGGAATCGCTTGATAAATGGCGTGACCGCGACGACGTCGGCGACCGTCACGGCGATGCGGGGGGCCTTGTCGCTCACGGAAAGGCCTCCTCGGTTGGTGGAACGATGCCGGGTTCCTCCGCGTCGATGCAGACGCCCTGGAAGGCCGCGATGCGCCGCGAATAGTGATCGCGCACGAAGAGCGTCAGGCCGCAGTGGGAGCAAACGGCAGGCTGTGTGGTGACATTCTCCGTTATGCCTTTGCAATGGACGCATTGCACGCGGCGGGCCGTTGACCCGCGATGCTCGGTCTCGATCGAGCTGTGGTCGATGCCGGCATCGAGCGCCATCTTCATGGCTTGCCCGATCAACCCTTCGGTTCCGGCGAGGTAGAGCCGCGTGCCCATGCGTGCATTCGCCAAGGCTTGTGCTAGGCGGGGCAGGGCGGCCGCGAGACTCGGTCCCTCGTAGAACATCGCCGCCTCGAGCGCCCGCAAGCGGTCGCTGCGTTCACGATTGGAGTGTTCGATCGGCACGTAGAGGATATGTGCCTTATCGAAAAAGCCGAGCGGTGCGATGGCGGTCATGTCGAGGATGGCGTCTGCCCCGGCTGCATCGGCCACGATCAGATGCTCGGAGCCGGCGCGGGGCGTCAAGGTGCCGTAGACGGGGCGGCTCTTGATGCTGGGCTGAAGCATGGGTCCCTGGCTGGTTGGTGATCGGCTGTGTCGGCCCTGCTTTGCAACCGCTATGCCGCCGTGCGCTTCTTCTTCTGAGGATCGTCGAAATTGATCGGATGGGCGATGGCTTTGCACTGCACGGCCTTGCCGTTTACCTCGAGCGGTGTGCCTTCGCGCGCCGCCTCGACGCTCATGCGCGCGATCGCGAGCGATCGTCCCGTCAGCCTCGACACCATGCCGCAGGTGACGACGCCAATGGGCTTGCCCTCATGCAGCAACACGTCGCCGCCTTCGAGAACCGTGTCGGTCTCGGCCACAACGCCATAGATCTTGAAGCGCTCGCGGCCCTTCAGTCGATAATGCTCCTCCGCGCCACGAAACCCCACCTTGTCGGGCGAGACCGTGAAATCGAGGCCGAGTTCCCACAGCGTGTCGCCGGGGGGCTCGTCCGCGAAGGGATACATCTGCGAGTTGTCGTAGGGGTAGAACAGCAGGTAGCTCTCAACCCGCAACCAGTCGAGCGCCGTGAACGAGGCCGGGATGATCCCTATCTCGCGACCCTCGGACACGATCTGATCCCAGATCGCAGGCGCATCCTCGGCTCGGCAGAAAATTTCATAGCCGCGCTCGCCCGTGTAGCCGGTGCGCGAGATCATCACATGCTTGCCGAATAGAACGGTCTGCAGATGATGGAAATATTTCAACTCGCGCAGGCCAGGGACGTGGCGCGCCAGATATTCGATCGCGAGCGGGCCTTGCAGCGATAGATCCTGCAGATCGTCGTCGAACAGCAGTGCCGCGTTCTTGCCGACGATGTCGCGCGTCAATTCCTCGTAGCCTGTGCCCGATCCGAGCACGACCATCCATGAATTCGGCCCCGTGCGGTACAGAATGCAATCGTCGGTGAACTTGCCGCCATCGTTCAGCATGGCGGCATAGACGGATCGTCCGGGATAGATCTTTCGCACGTCGCGGGTCGTCGCCCGTTGCAGCACGTGGTGTGAATGCGGCCCGGTGAGATGCACCTTCCGCAAGCCCGAGACATCCATGATGGCGGCTTTGGTGCGGATCGCCTCATGTTCGTCAGCAAGCGTCGAGGCCGTATAGGTCCAGGCCGTCTCCATGCCGTTCCAGTCTTCGAGACTGGACCCGAGCGCCCTGTGCCGGTCCGCCAGAGGCGATCGCCGCCATGACATCACGCTCATTCACACGCTCCCTTTAACCGCGACGCGTGGCCGAGGCGACGTCGGTGCGGTGCTCTCACCGGACGCGCCAAGTTTCCAGTCAAGAAACTATTTTGTCCAGTGTGAAATCTTGCAAGGCACGTTCGGCTTGAATTCGTCACGCCAGCCTCTGCTCACGCTTTCATCGTCAGCGCCGAAAAAGAATGCCCCGCGCCGAAATTATCCATTTGACCGCCTCTGGCAATATGTCACGTTTCACTATCAGGAAAGTTTGTTTCGCCCTTCCTGTGTCCGAGATCCGGTCCAAGGGGTCCTCATCATCGCCAGGGGAGATTGCATATGAGCGCCGTCACCGACGACATCCTCCCGCTGGAGGGGCAGCTTCAGCGAACGATCGATTGGCGAGGCGCCTTTTGGGTCGCCAGCGGCGTTCCCGCGCTGGTGCTGTTCTCGATCGGCGGCATCGCGGGCACGACCGGCACCTTGGCGGTGTATATCTGGATCGTGTCGATGCTGATGGGTTTTCTGCAATCCTTCACCTATGCCGAGATCGCCGGTCTCTTTCCCAATAAATCCGGTGGCGCCTCGATCTATGGCGCGACGGCGTGGCTCCCTTACTCCAAGCTCATCGCGCCGCTTTCGGTCTGGTGCAACTGGTTCGCTTGGTCGCAAGTGCTCTCGCTCGGCTGCTCCATTGCGGCCGCCTATATTCTGAATGCGGTCGCGCCCATTCCACTCTTCACCCCGACCTCGCCCGAGGTCGTTGGCTGGATCGGCGCCCATGCGGGCACCAGCCCGACCGACGCGGTCGCAGCCGTTACGGCTGCCGCGACGCCGGCCTTGCGTAGCTGGACCTTGTTCAGCCACACGCTGGGCCCGGTCAGCTTCTCGCTCAATGCGGTGTTCTTCATCGGCGCCGTGCTGATGCTGCTAACCTTCGCGATCCAGCATCGCGGCATTCTCGGTACCGCGAACGTCCAGAAGTATATCGGCCTGCTTGTCATCATTCCGATGCTGATCGTCGGCCTTGTGCCGATCCTCACGGGCCAGATCAATTGGGCTAATTTCTCCCCTCTGACCCCCCTTGCGGTCGCCTATGCGCCCGAGCCCGGCACCTGGTCGATCGGCGGATGGACGCTGGTGCTCGGCGGCATGTTCATCGCGGCCTGGTCGACCTACGGGTTCGAGACGGCGGTCTGCTACACGAGCGAGTTCAAGAACCCCGGTACCGATACGTTCAAGGCGATCTTCTACTCGGGGCTGCTGTGCCTCGTTCTCTACATCTTGGTGCCGTTCACGTTTCAAGGCGTTCTCGGCCTCAATGGCATGCTCGCGACCCCCATCGTCGATGGCTCCGGCGTTGCCGACGCCATGGCCAGCATGGTGGGCGGCGGACAGATGGTGCACGGCCTGCTGGTCATGCTGATGATCCTCGCGCTCATGCTCTGCATCATGACCGCAATGGCCGGCTCATCCCGCACGCTCTACCAGGGCTCCGTCGATGGGTGGCTTCCACGCTACCTCAGCCACGTCAACCAGCATGGCGCGCCGACGCGGGCCATGTGGACCGACCTCGTCTTCAACCTTGTCGTGCTCGCGATCGCGGCCTCCGACGCCACCAGCTTCTTCTTCATTCTGGCGGTGTCGAATTGCGGCTACATCATCTTCAACTTCCTCAACCTCAACGCAGGCTGGATCCACCGCATCGATAACGGCCATATCAAGCGCCCCTGGCGCGCTCCGACGTGGCTGCTCGGGATCGGCACGATCTTCGCCTTCGTCAATGTCGTCTTCATGGGGGCGGGCGCCAAAACCTGGAACCCGCTGGCGCTTTGGGCCGGCCTGATCACGGCCGCGCTGATCGTCCCGGTGTTCTGCTTCCGCCATTATGTGCAGGATAAGGGACGATTTCCCGACCACATGCTCGACGACCTCGGCATGAGCCAGGGCGCCCTTGCGACCCGCAAGGCCGGTATGCTGCCCTATCTCACATTGGCGGCCGGCGTTGTGGTGCTGCTCGTCGCCAATTGGGTCTTCGTGATCTGATTCACCGGCCGATATAATAAAACGGCCGGGCTGATGCCCGGCCGCTTTGGGTAGAGAGTCCGATCGTTCGACTCACACGTCGAGGGTGGTGTCGCGCTCCCATTGCGTAAAGTGACCCATGAAGCTGGCCCACTCGGCCTGTTTCATTTTGATATAGGCGGCCGAGAACTCGGCTCCGAGCGCGGTCTTCAAGCCCTCGTCCTTGTCGAACGCCCGCAACGCGTCGAGCAGGTTCAACGGAAGTTTCGGCGCATCCGTGACCGTATGGCCGAACTGATACATGTCGATATCGTAGCGCTTGCCAGGGTCGGCCTTGGTCAGAACGCCATCGAGGCCCGCCGCGATGATGACGGCCTGGAGCAGATAGGGATTGGCGGCCCCGTCGGGCAGGCGCAGCTCGAACCGGCCCTTGCCCGGCACGCGGACCATGTGGGTCCGGTTGTTGCCGGTCCAGGTCACGCTGTTGGGCGACCAGGTCGCGCCCGACACGGTCCGGGGCGCGTTGATCCGCTTGTAGCTGTTGACGGTGGGGTTCGTGATGGCGGCGAGCGCCTCGGCATGTTTCATGATGCCGCCGAGGAAGCTGTAGCCCTGCGGCGAGAGGCCCATCTCGTCGGCATCGTCATGGAAGGCGTTGACGGTTCCGGTCTTGTCCCACACCGAGATATGGGCGTGGCAGCCCGAGCCGGTGAGGGTCGGAAACGGCTTCGGCATGAAAGTGGCGCGCAGGCCATGCTTCTCGGCGACGGAGCGCACCATGAATTTAAAGAAGGAGTGCCGGTCCGCCGTGACGAGCGCGTCGTCAAAGGCCCAGTTCATCTCGAATTGTCCGTTGGCGTCCTCGTGGTCGTTCTGGTAGGGCGCCCAGCCGAGCGCGAGCATGTAGTCGCAGATTTCGGCGATGACGTCGTAGCGGCGCATCAGGGCCTGCTGGTCGTAGCAGGGCTTGGCGGCACTGTCCTTCAGGTCCGAGATGCCGGCCCCGTCGGCATCGATCAGAAAGAATTCGGCCTCGACCCCGGTCTTGACGTGCAGCCCCTGCTGGGCCGCGTTGGCCGCCACCGTCTTCAAGACCACGCGCGGCGCTTGCCCGACGGGCTTGCCGTCCATGACGCAATCGGCCGGAACCCAGGCGACTTCGGGTTTCCACGGCAATTGAACGACGGCTGCGGCATCCGGCACCGCGAAGAGATCGGGATGGGCGGGCGTGAGGTCGAGATAGGTCGCGAATCCCGCAAACCCCGCGCCGTCGCGCTGCATGTCGGCGATGGCGGCGGCCGGCACCAGCTTGGCCCGCTGGGCCCCGAACAGGTCCGTGTATGAGATCATGAAGTAACGGATACCGCGCTCTTTGGCGAGGCTGGCTAAGTCCTGGGACAAAGGTGTGGTTCCGTTCGGCTGGAGAGGTGAGGAGGGGCGGACGATCAAAAAGAAGGGCGGCTAGAAGCCACCCTGTCCGGGGATCCAGTTGGTGCCGGCGAGCGGCACGCGGGCCATGGCGGCGGCCTCGATCGTGAGCGCGCAGAGATCCTCCGGCTCGAGATTATGGACGTGGTTCTTGCCGCAAGCGCGCGCGATCGTCTGCGCTTCCAGCGCCATCACTTTCAGGTAATTGGCGAGCCGCCGCCCGGCCAGCACGGGATCGAGCCGGCTCATCAGGTCCGGATCTTGCGTCGTGATCCCGGCCGGGTCACGGCCCTCGTGCCAATCGTCGTAAGCGCCTGCCGTCGTCCCGAGCGCGCGGTATTCATCCTCGTAGATAGGGTCGTTGTCGCCGAGCGCGACGAGCGCCGCCGAGCCGATCGAGACAGCATCAGCCCCGAGCGCGAGGGCTTTGGCGACATCGGCGCCATTGCGAATACCACCCGAGACGATGAGTTGAACTTTGCGATGCATGCCGAGCTCTTGCAAAGCTTGGACCGCCGGACGGATGCAGGCCAAGGTCGGCATGCCGACATTCTCGATGAACACCTCTTGCGTGGCGGCGGTGCCGCCCTGCATACCGTCGACCACGACCACGTCGGCCCCGGATTTCACCGCCAGCGCCACGTCGTAATAGGGGCGAGCACCGCCCACCTTGACGTAGATCGGTGTCTGCCAATCGGTGATCTCGCGCAATTCGAGGATCTTGATCTCGAGATCGTCCGGCCCCGTCCAATCCGGGTGGCGCGACGCCGAGCGTTGATCGATACCCTTCGGCAGCGTCCGCATGGCTGCAACCCGATCGGTGATCTTCTGGCCCAGCAACATGCCGCCACCGCCGGGTTTGGCGCCTTGCCCAATCACGATCTCGATCGCATCGGCTTTGAGCAGATCCTCGGGGTTCATGCCGTAACGCGAGGGCAGATATTGATAGACCAACGTCTTCGACTGGCCGCGCTCTTCGGTCGACATGCCGCCGTCGCCGGTCGTTGTCGAGGTGCCGGCTGCCGTCGCGCCGCGTCCCAATGCTTCCTTGGCATTGGCCGAAAGCGAGCCGAAGCTCATGCCCGCGATGGTGATCGGGATCTTGAGTTCGATTGGCTTTTTGGCAAAGCGGGCTCCGAGTACGACATCGGTGCCGCAGCGTTCCCGATAGCCTTCGAGCGGGTAGCGCGAAATGGACGCGCCGAGAAAGAGCAGATCGTCGAAATGGGGCAGCTTCCGCTTCGCCCCGCCGCCACGAATGTCATAGATGCCGGTGGTTGCTGCGCGCCGGATTTCCGACAGCGTGTAATCGTCGAACGTCGCCGACTTGCGCGGGGTCGTCGGCGGGTTGGTGTAGCTCATGCGAAAGACCCCGGAACAGGAGTTGAGACGGACGGACTGGCGGGGCGAACCCTGACGATGCGCTAGCCATAGGCGTCGGCGTGGTCGATGTTGAAATTGTAGAGCTTGCGGGCAGAGCCATAGCGTTTGAACTCGGCGGCCGTGACATCGGCGATGCCGGCCCGATCGAGCAGGGCTTGCACGATATCGAGATGTTCCGGCCGCATGGCTTTCTCGATGCAGTCCGCGCCAAGGCTCTTCACGGTGCCGCGCACGAAAAGGCGCGCTTCGTAAATGGAGTCGCCCAGAGCGTCGCCCGCATCGCCGCAGACGATCAGATTGCCGGCCTGGCCCATGAAGGCCGACATATGGCCGATGCTGCCGCGCACCACGATGTCGATGCCCTTCATCGAGATCCCACACCGCGACGAGGCATTCCCCTCGATCACGAGAAGGCCGCCCTTGCCGGTCGCGCCTGCATATTGGCTGGCATCGCCTTTCACCACGACGTGACCCGACATCATATTTTCGGCGACGCCCGGTCCGGCCGACCCATGCACCGTGATGCTGGCCTCGCGGTTCATGCCGGCGCAGTAATAGCCGACGCTGCCTCGGATCTCGATCGAGATCGGGGCCGCGACGCCCACCGCCACGGCATGCGATCCGCGCGGATTGACAATTTCCCACAGCGTATCGTTGGTGCCGGCTTTTTGGCCATGCAGCGCCTGGTTGAGCTCGCGGAGCGGCGAGACCGAAAGGTCGACGGTCGGCATCGATCAGCGCTCCCAGAAATAGACGGTGGCGGGCTCTGGCTCCCAGACGCGGGCCGTCTCGATGCCTGGGAGCCCGACAAGCGCCCGATATTCGGAGCCGAACGCCACATATTGATCGGTCTCGGCCAGCACCGCCGGCTTGCACGCCACCGGATCGCGCAGCACGCCGAAGCCGTTCTTGGTGCCGACCACGAACGTGTAGAAGCCGTCGAGGTCGTCGAGGCTCTTCTCGAGGGCCTGCCCAAGACTGAGGCCCTGATCCATGCGCCATGTCAGATAGGCGGCCGCGACCTCGGAATCGTTTTCGGTCTCGAACGTCATGCCGTCATGCTTCAAGTTACGCCGCAGGTTGTTGTGGTTCGAGAGCGAGCCGTTGTGGACGAGGCACTGGTCGGAGCCGGTCGAGAACGGATGCGCGCCGAGCGTCGTCACCGCCGATTCGGTCGCCATGCGCGTATGGCCGATGCCGTGCGTGCCGACCATCTGGTCAAGGTCGAAGCGCTTGGCCACATCGGTCGGGTAGCCGATCTCCTTGTAGATTTCGATCGAGTCGCCCGCACCCATGATGCGGATCGCCGGATGATCGCGGCGGAGGGCGGTGCGAACCGCGTCGGCCTTGTCGCTCGGCACACTCAGGACCGCATGCGAGGTCTTGACCGAGAAGCCGACCGGCGCGCCGACGAGTGTCTCGATCGCGGCCGCGAGGCCGGCGAACGCGACCTCCGGTGTTTCGGCCTGCAGCGTGATCTTGGCGATGCCGTCCTTCGGCTGGCCATAAACCGCAAAACCTGCGCTATCCGGTCCACGGTCGCACATGGTGGTCAACATGCCGGACAGCAAATGCCCGAGTTGGGGCTCCAAGCCTTTGTCTTTGATGAAGAGTCCGACGATACCGCACATCTTGCTCACCCGTCCTTCGTCCGTGACCCCGGTCCTAGCAGATCGACCGCCGGGGTTCAAATGACAAGAAGGAAATTTTCCTCAGAAGAATAAAATCGAGCCTCAGCTTGGTTGGTCGGCTCGGCTCAGCTGGAGCTTGCGATCCTGGGCCATGGGTGCGAACCGGTCGATATTGCGGCCGCTTGCCTTATGTTGGAGTGTTGATCGACATCTCCGAGGCGTGTCGACAGCAGGATCTCGGGATGAGGGGAAAACATCCGAATGGGTAAGCGTCTGGGTGTCAGTCCCAAAAGCGGTTTGGCGATCGATCCAAAACGTGTGGCTTCGAGCACGTCTCAGCCCAGCGCCGTGGCGCCTCGATCGATGGCTGACACAGGCTTGGCCAACGCATCCCCTGGCTCAAGCTCCGCGTTAGCGCCCGGGCAGGATCCGCACGCGATGCAGGGCGCCCGCCAAAATCTGCTCGAGGTCGCGATCGGCCGCGAGGTTCGCGCCTTCCGCAACAAGCTCGGGATTACCGGCTCCGATCTTGCGACCGCGACCGGCCTGTCGCTCGGCATGTTGTCGAAGATCGAGAACGGCCTGACGTCGCCCTCGCTGACGACGCTACAATCGTTATCGCGCGCCCTCGGTGTGCCGGTCACGGCCTTCTTCCGGCGTTACGAGGAGAGGCGCGACGCCGTCTTCGTCAAAGCCGGGCAGGGCTTGTCGATCGAGCGGCGGGGCACCCGCAACGGCCACCATTACCACCTGCTCGGCCACTCGGGGGACCGCTCGTCTCGCGTCGTGGTGGAACCCTATCTGATCACGTTGACCAAGGAGTCGGACGTGTTCCCCTTATTCCAGCATGCGGGACTGGAGTTTCTCTACATGCTCGAGGGCGAGGTGGTGTATCGCCACGCCGACAAGCTCTATCCAATGTCGCCAGGCGATAGCTTGTTCTTCGATTCCGATGCACCGCATGGGCCGGAGGAGATGATCGTGCTCCCCATCCGATTTTTGTCGATCATCTCCTACCCGCGCGACGACGAGTAAGGCATCCTCATGCGGTCGCGCCCTTCGGCAAGGGAACCTCGCGCAAGCCGCTGCGAGAAGCCGAGCCGATCAACAGCGACATCATCGCGGCCACGATGCAGAGCAGGCCCGCCGAGAAAAACGCGGCGTTATAATTTCCGACTTGCGTGCGGAGCACGCCGCTGAGCCACGCGGCCGACGCCGCGCCGACCTGATGCGATGCCGCGATCCAGCCGAACATCAGCGCGGCATTGTCCTCGCCGAAAGCCCGTCCGGCCAGTTTGACGGTGGGCGGCACCGTGGCGATCCAGTCCAGCCCGTAGAATATGGCGAAGAGCGACAGGCCGTAGAAACTGTAATCGAAGGCATAGGGCAGGAACATCAACGAGATGCCGCGCAACCCATAATACCAGGCCAGCAGCTTGCGGCTGTCGTAGCGGTCCGTCAGCCAGCCCGAGGCCGTGGTGCCGAACAGGTCGAAGATGCCCATCATGGCCAGCAGGCTGGCGGCCGTCACTTCCGGGATGCCATGGTCGAAGCAGAGCGGGATTAAATGCGTGCCGACGAGGCCGTTGGTCGAAGCCCCACAAATGAAGAACGTGCCGGCCAGCAGCCAGAAATCGCGGGACTTGAGGCCCCGGCCGAGCGCCGATATAGCCCGCCAGGCCGGATTGCCGACCGTGTTGACCGCATGGTGCAGTGTGGTGTCGCCATAGCGCGGGATCCCCACGTCGGACGGCCGATCCCGCAGCAGGAGTGCCACGATCGGCACCAGCATGAGCGCGATGACCGCGACCGTGATCGAGACGGAGCGCCAGCCGAAGCTCGTGGCGAGACCCGCCAGCATCGGCAGGAAGATCAATTGACCCGTCGCGCTGCTGGCCGTGAGAAGGCCGAGCACCAAGCCGCGATGACGCGTGAACCAGCGCCCCGCAATGGTGGCGCCGAGCACGTTGGAAATCATGCCGGTGCCGCTCCCGACGACGACGCCCCAGAGCAGCATCAGTTGCCACGGCTTGGTCATGAGCGACGTCGCCGCGACCCCGCAGGCGAGCAGCAGAAGCGCTCCGCAGACCGCGCGTCGCAGCCCGAACCGCTCGATGATCGCGACCGCGAACGGCCCGATCATCCCATAGAGGAAAATGTTGATCGCGATGGCGCCGCTGATGGTGGCGGTCGACCAGCCGAATTCCTGCTGCAGCGGCACGATCAGGATGCTAGGCGTCGCGCGGACGCCGGCGCCGATCAGCAACACCAGAAACGTGACCCCGGCGACGACCCAGGCATAATGCAGACGACGGGTCATGAGCCGGCTCCTTCGCGGGCGTGTCGCGCCGCCTTTGTCTTGAAATCGACACTGGCGACCCGCTTCAACACGGATCGCAGATCGGATGCCACAGCGGCTCCGAACGTTGTTTCGAAACGCGACTGCGCCTCGGCCCAGAGCGGTCTCGCTCGGGCCAACAGGGCACGCCCTTCCGCCGTCAGCACGAGCAGGCGGCTGCGGCGGTCCTGCTCCGACACGGTCAGGGACACCAATCGGCGCTGTTCGAGTGGCCTCACCAGATGGCCGAGTGTCGAACGATCCATCACCAGCGCTTGCGCCAGCGGTTGGATTGCCGTCGGTCCAAACTTGTCGAGCCGCGACAGAACCGCATATTGGTTCACGCCGATGCCGACCGGCTCCAAGGCGTCGTCATACAGCCGCGTGACGTGCCGCGCCGTCTGGCGCAGCGCGGTGCAATTGCAAAGTTCGGCGGGCGCGTCGGTCATCTGGTCCGATGGTTTGATCCTGCCTCAGAGAACTACGGGCAATTGCCCGTAATGTAAAGGCGCAGGAGGCGCGGACTGATCCGCGCCCCGCCGCTCGGTTCAGTCCACGGGAAAGGGATTGCGCTCGGCAAAACCGCTCTGGTGCCAATAAGGGTAGGGCAGCGGCCGAGCGCTCGCCTCATCCAGCGTCTTGATCTGCTCGGCCTTGAGACTCCAGCCAATCGCACCGAGATTCTGTCGCAGTTGCTCCTCGTTACGGGCGCCGATCACGAGGGTCGAGACCGTTGGCCGGGTCAGCAGCCACGCGAGCGCGACCTGCGGGACCGACTTTCCGGTTTCCTCCGCGACGGAGTCGAGCGCGTCGACGACGCGATAGAGATACTCGTCCTCCATTTGCGGACCCTGCTCGGCCGTCTTGTGCAGGCGGCTTCCGGCCGGGATGGGCTGGCCGCGCCGGATCTTGCCGGTGAGGCGACCCCAACCGAGTGGGCTCCACACGACGGCGCCGATCTTCTGATCGAGGCCGAGCGGCATCAGTTCGGTTTCGTAATCGCGGCCGATCAGCGAGTAATAGGTCTGGTTCGCCACATAGCGGGGCAGGTTGTAGCGATCCGCCACGGACAACGACTTCATCAGGTGCCAGCCGGAGAAGTTGGAGCAGCCGACATAGCGGATCTTCCCGGCCCGCACGAGGTCGTCGAGCGTCGACAGCGTCTCTTCGACCGGCGTCATGGCGTCGAAGCCGTGCAGTTGGAACAAGTCGATATGGTCGGTCTGTAACCGACGAAGCGCCGACTCGCAGGCCTCGATCAGGTGGAAGCGCGAGGAGCCCACATCATTCGGTCCATCGCCCGACCGAAAAGTCGCCTTGGTGGAGATCAGCGCCTTATTGCGGCGGCCCTTGAGGGCTTCGCCCAAGACCTCCTCGGCGGCACCGGACGAATAGATATCGGCGCTGTCGAACAGGGTCAGGCCCGCGTCGAGGCAGATGTCGATCAGGCGGCTCGCTTCGGCCACATCCGTGCTGCCCCAGGCCTGGAAGAACTCGCCTTTGCCGCCGAATGTGCCGGTGCCGAAACTCAGAACCGGAACACTGAAGCCGGATCCGCCGAGGCGTCGATAATCCATTGCATAATCCTTCGCGTTTCTGGTGAATGTCTCGTCGCTGTCAACGAGGAGCACCGGTCGCATGATCGAACGTCGGGTCGCCGGGTTCGTCATGGCCAAATGATTTTATACCGGGCGGTCCACGAGTGGAACCCACCCGACATGACCGCGTGAGGCCGCCGCTGTGATCGAGTCGTTGCGTCTCTCGTCCGGACAGGTCGATGTCTGGCTTGTCGATCCCGCGTCGGTCGGCGAGGCCGATCTCTTGCGCGGGGAGCCGTTGCTCGACGCAGTGGAGCGCTCCCGCTGGCAGGCGCTGAGCTTGGCCGTGCAGCGTCGCGATTTTCTGCTCGGCCGTATCCTCTTACGCACCACCTTGTCGCTCTATGCCGCCGTGCCTCCCGAGGCTTGGCGGTTCGGCATTGGTCAGCACGGTCGACCCTTCGTGGTGCAGCCGGCCTTTGGCCCGCCGCTCGGCTTCACGCTGTCACGAACCGAGGGACTTCTGGCCCTCGCGGTCGCATCAGGCCCGGAGGTCGGCGTGGATGTCGAGGTGATGCGGCCCGATATCGACGCGCTCACGGTCGCCAAGGCCTTCTTCATGCCCACCGAGATCGCTGATCTCGCCCAAGGCCCGAAGACGTCGCTGATCGAGCGTTTCACCACGATCTGGACCTTGAAGGAGGCCTATATCAAGGCGCGCGGACTTGGCGTCACGATCCCGCTCGATGGCTTTCGTTTCGATCTCGCGGGCGATACGCCCCGGATTGCGTTCGACGCCCCGTGTCCGGACGACACGGAGCGGTGGCGCTTTCACGCCGAGGCTCCCACGCCGCATCACCGCCTTGCGGTTGCTTACGCGACACCGCATCGGCTCGACGTCCGCCTGCGGTGGGTCGACGCTTTTCAATGCTGATCGAGGCTGTGGCGCAACGCCGATGCGAGAGCCGGATAGACTGGTGAGGTCGCGGTCGGGATAGGGGTGCCGTCGATCGCCGTGACCGGCATCAGGAGCCGGAGGCTGTTGGTTGCGAAAACGGCGTCGGCGAGCAGCAGGTCGTCTGGACCGACGGAGCGTTCCTCGGCCAGAATCCCAAGTGTCGCGGCGAGATCGAGCACCAGCGCCCGCATCGTGCCGGGCAGGATGCCATCGGAGGCGGGCGGCGTCACAAGCCGGTCGTGGCGCACGGCGAACAGGTTGGCGGCGCTGGTGCAGGCGACCGCGCCCGTGATCGAGAGCAACATGGCGTCATCGGCGCCGCGCGCTTTCGCGTCCTGCAGCGCCAGAATATTGTCGAGATAGCCGAGCGTCTTCAGCTGCGACGCCGGCGAGGACGCGTTGCGCCGGATCGGACTGGTGACCAGCCGGATCGGCGTGAACGCCATGGCGGGCGTCCATGCCGCTGTCGAGGCGAAGACCGTCGGTGCGCAATCGGGGTGGGGCAGCAATCCGCGTGGCCCGGTCCCGCGTGTCACCGTCAGCCGAAGTGCCCGGCACGCGCCGGCGTCGGCCGCGCAAAGCTGCGTCACGGCACGCTGCAAAACCCGTCGCTCGACCGCGATCGCGAGTGTTGCCGCCCCCGCCATCAGCCGGTCGAGGTGGCGGCCCGCCTGATGGGGTATTCCGTCGCGGACCAGCATGGTCTCGAACAATCCATCGCCCAGCAGCAGCCCCCGGTCGGCGAGGTCGAACGGGACTTCGCCATTGGCGTGACACGCGTCGCGGTACCAGAACATGGATCTCTCTTCGGTGCTGTGAGGGGAGGCCGAAGACGCTATAGAGGACGATCCTCCCTCGAGCCTAACGAGGACATATGCCGCAGGACCCGATTGTCGCGATCGAGATCGCCTGGATGGAGCCGGTCGAGGCTGCGGCGCGTCTGCGCGGCCTCGGCCATCTCGTTTTTCTCGATAGCGCGATGCCGCATCCGGTTCTCGGCCGAACCTCCTATGTGGCGGCGGACCCGTTCGGGCGCTGGCTGGTCGAGGATGGTGGCGTGTCTTGGAACGGCGAGGCTCTCGACGAGACGCCGCTTGCCTCCCTGGCGCGCCTGTTGCGTGACTTCGCCGTCGAGGATCGACCCGGCCTGCCGCCGTTACAAGGCGGTGCGATCGGCTATTTCGCCTATGAGTTCGGACGCCTGCTCGACGCGCAGCCCCTCGCCGCCATGCCGTCCCAAGGCCCGGTGCCGGATGCCGCCTTTGGCTTCTACGATGTCGTCTGCAGTTTTGATCATGTCGATCGACGGGCCTGGATCGTCTCGACGGGACATCCCGAGCGCGATCCGGACCGAAGGGCCGATCGGGCGCGGCAGCGAGCGAGCGCCATGCAGGTTCGGCTCGCCGCCCACGTCGAGACGGCTCCGTCGCGTCAACCGCGCATCGATCGCTCGGCTTGGCGGTCCAGCTTCACCCGCGAGAGCTATGGCGCGGCCGTCGAACGCGTCATCGCCGCGATTCTGAACGGCGATCTCTTCCAGGCCAATATCGCTCAATGTTTTTCGGCCGATATGCCGCCGGGCTTCGATCCCTGGGCTTTTTATCGCGCGCTCCGAACCCGCAATCCTGCGCCTTTCGCGGCCTATCTCGAGGATGGGTCGCGCGCCATCGCGTCGAGTTCGCCGGAGCGCTTCATCAGTCTCGATGCCGGCCAGGTCGAAACTCGGCCCATCAAGGGGACGGCTCGCCGTGCTTCGGATGCGGACGAGGATCGGCGGCGTCGGGAGACGTTGCTGGCCTCAATCAAGGACCGGGCCGAGAACCTGATGATCGTCGATTTGATGCGTAATGATCTCTCGCGCCTTTGCGTGCCGCATTCGGTCAAGACCCCGGTCCTCTGCGGTCTCGAAACCTATGCGGGCGTCCATCATCTCGTCTCGGTGGTGACCGGCACGCTGCGCACCGGCCAGGGCGCGACGGACGTCATTGCAGCGACCTTTCCGGGCGGATCCATCACCGGAGCGCCCAAAATCGAGGCGATGCGGCTCATTGCCGAGATCGAGGCGCAACGTCGCGGCCTCTATTGCGGCTCGATCGCCTGGTTCGGTTTCAATGGCCGCCTGGATAGCAACATCGCAATCCGGACCGTGACGGTGCAAAACGGCATCGCGGCCTTTCAGGCTGGCGGTGGCATCACGGCGCTGTCCCGCCCGGCAGAGGAATATGGCGAGACGCTCGACAAGGCGGCTCGGATCTTCGAGGCCTTTGCGGACCAGGACGGCGCGACCGCATGATCCTCATCGTCGACAACTACGACTCGTTCGTCTTCAACGTGTCGCGCACCTTCGAGGAACTCGGGCAGGCGACGCGCGTGGTGCGGAACGACGCGATCGACGCCGCCGGGGTCGAAGCGTCAGGCTGTGACGCGCTGGTGATCTCTCCGGGCCCATGCGGCCCCGAGCAGGCGGGCGCGTCGCTGGATTTGATCGCGCGTTTCAACGGCCATCTGCCGATCCTCGGCATCTGCCTTGGGCATCAATGTATCGGACAGGCGTTCGGCGCGCGCGTGGTGCGGGCCGGCGAGCCGATGCACGGGCGCGCCTCGCCCATCACGCATGATGGGGACGGTCTGTTCGAGGGACTCCCGAACCCCGTAATGGCGGGTCGATATCATGCGCTGATCGTCGAGATCGATCAGGCCGAGACGAGCCCACTCCGTGTGACGGCACGCTCGTCATCCGGAGAGATCATGGGGCTGGCGCATCGGGACACTGTAACCATGGGGGTCCAATTCCACCCTGAATCTGTTCTCACCGAGGGCGGTCACGCCCTGTTGGCTAATTTTCTAAGGCTTGCGGCGCGGTGGCGGGCCGGGGCGCAGCCGTGCCAAGAATTTTGAACAGGATCGGCTCGTTCTTGGTCGCGTCGTCGAACTTCCGTTGTGCGGTCGCGATCGCCTCGAGATTGGCGATCGCCCATCGCCCGAGGTGCTGCACCGGCTCTTGCAGCGACCGACCAAGAGGCGTGAGCTCGTAATCGACGCGTGGTGGGATCGTCGGCGTGACAGTGCGGCTGACGAACCCGTCCCGCTCCAAACCCCGCACCGTCAGGGTCAGCATGCGCTGCGAGATGCCGCCGACCTGTCGCCGCAGTTCGTTGAAGCGAAGCGGGCCGTTGCCCAGCATCATGACAACCAAGATGCTCCACTTATCGCCGATCCGGGCCAGAACGGGAGCAACGCCGCTGCAGTGCGTGGGCACATGGCTGTGACTGGGTTCCAAAGATGTGCCTCCTTGCGGCGCGCCCCATAGGCACGGAAGATAACCTAGTTACGCTTTTATATCATCCAGCGTTCTCTTGCATCGGCGTGTCCCCATGAAACTCCTGCATATCGATTCCAGCATTCTCGGCGATAACTCGGTCAGCCGCCGCCTGTCGGCCGGCATCTTGGCCAAGCTGCGCGAGGCGCATCCCGACGTCACGGTCACGACCCGCGACCTGGCCGCGACCCCGATCGCGCATTTGTCCGGCGCGTATCTCGGCGCGGCCCAGGCGGCCGCTGGCCAGCACAGCCCGGCGCTGCAGGAGGATCTTGCCTCGAGCCAAGCCGCTCTGGAAGAATTCATGACCGCCGACGTCGTCGTGATCGGCGCGCCGATGTATAATTTTGCCATCCCGAGCCAGCTAAAAGCCTGGATCGATCGCTTGCTCGTCGCCGGCAAGACGTTCCGCTATACCGCGACCGGCGTCGAAGGTCTGGCGGGAGGCCGGCGCGTTATCGTCGCTTCGTCGCGTGGCGGCGCCTATTCGGACGGCCCGATGACCGCCATGGACCATCAGGAAGCCTATCTTCGGGGCGTGTTCGGCTTCATCGGTCTGCCCGATATCGAGATCGTTCGTGCCGAAGGTCTCGCCATGGGTGACGAGACCAAAGCCAAGGCGATCGCTTCGGCCGAGCAGACCATCGCGGCCATGTCGGCGGCCTGAGCCAAATCGTCTCCCGACGCTGCTTTCCATCCAGAGCGGCCCGCCGCCGCGCTCTGGACGGTTGCGGCGCATCCGCTTAAGCCTTTTCGGGCACGCTCTGCCCGAGCGCCAGGTCGATGCATCGATCGCGGCGCTCGGTCCAGGCCTTTTCCGAGAGCAGCCCATGTCGCAATCGCTTATGACGTCGCGGCGCTTCGCACCCTTGTTCTGGTGCCAGTTTCTGTCGGCCTTCAACGACAACGTCCTCAAGAATGCCGTGGTGTTCCTGATCCTGTTCCGCGTTGGCGGTGCCGAATCGTTGGTGACGCTGGCCGGTGCCGCCCTGATGGCGCCGTTCTTTCTCTTTTCGGCCTTCGGTGGCCAACTGGCGGATCGGTTCGATAAATCGCTCGTGGCGCGCCGGCTCAAACTGGCCGAAATCGGGGCCGCGATCCTGGCCGTCGTCGGCTTCTGGCTGCAATCGGTTCCCGTCTTATTTGCCGCGCTGCTGGCCTTCGGCACCTTCGGGGCGCTGTTCGGACCGCTGAAATACGGCATCCTGCCCGACCATCTCGACCGCGAGGACCTGCCGGCCGGCAATGCCCTTGTCGAAGGCGCAACGTTTCTGGCGATCCTGGCCGGCACGATCGCGGGCGGCCTCGCCATGAAAGACGGCGTGCATCCGGCCATTCTGACCGTCGGCATGCTGATCGTCGGAGTGCTCTGCTGGGTCAGCAGCCTGCTGATCCCGAAAACCGCGGCGGCCTCGCCCGGCCTCGCGCTCGATTACAATGTCGTCCGATCGACCGCACGCCTGCTGCGCGAACTCTGGTCGGAGCCGCGCCTGTGGCGCTGCGGCATCATCACCAGCATCTTCTGGGCGGTCGGCGCCGTGATGCTGTCGCTTCTTGCACCGCTCGTCAGCCACGTCCTGCACGGGTCCGAGATCGTGGTCACGATCTATCTCGCGGTCTTCGCGGTTGCGATCGCGGTCGGCTCGGGCCTCGCCTCCTGGCTGTCGGGGGGACGCGTCGTCTTCCTGCCGGTCGTCGTCGGCACCGTCCTGATCGGGGTGGCCTCGCTCGATCTCGCCTGGGCCATCGCGCATCTGCCACCCGTTACGCCAGGCGACCTCCTTGCACCCGCCGCCTTCTTCGATCAGGCGATCGCCTGGCACACCGCCATCGACCTCGCGATCGTGGCGATCGGCGGCGGCCTGATGATCGTGCCGTCCTTCGCCGCCTTGCAGGTCTGGGCCGATCCGGCCTGGCGCGCGCGGGCCGTTGCGGCCGTCAACGTGTTGAACGCGGCCTTCATGGTCGTATCGGCCGTCGTGGTGGCTGCGCTGCAAGGCGCCGGCGTCACCCTGCCGATGTTGTTTGCCGGCATCGGCGCGCTCGCGTTGCTTGCGGCGGCTTGGATCATCCGCATTCTGCCGACCAACCCGATGCACGATGCCATCTCGATCCTGTTCCGCGTGGTCTACCGGCTGGAGACGCATGGGCTCGAACATCTCGACGCAGCTGGCTCGAACCCCATCATTGCACTCAACCACGTCAGCTTCCTCGATGCCGCGTTGGCCTTGTCGATCCTGCCGACCAACCCGATTTTCGCGATCGATCACGGGATCGCGCAACGGTGGTGGGTCAAGCCGTTCCTGCGCTTCACCCGGGCCTTGCCGCTCGATCCCGCTCGCCCGCTCGCGACCCGCAGCCTCATCAATGCGGTGCGGGGTGGCGACACGTTGGTGATCTTCCCAGAAGGCCGCCTGACCGTCACCGGCAGCCTGATGAAGGTTTATGACGGCGCTGGCATGATCGCCGAAAAGTCGGGCGCCATGGTGGTGCCGGTCCGGATCCATGGCCTCGAACAGACGATGTTCTCGCGCTTGAGCCGCGCCCAGGTTCGTCGGCGCTGGTTCCCAAAGGTCGTGGTCACGATGCTGCCGGCCGTGCGTCTCACCGTCGATGACAATTTGAAGGGCCGGGCGCGACGCCATGCGGCGGGTGCGGCGCTCTATGGCGTGATGTCGGACCTGATCTTCCATACGACCCGCACCGATCGCACCCTGGTCGAGGCCGTGGCCGAGGCGGGCGACAAGCAGGGGTGGAGCCGCGTTGCGCTCGAAGACCCGGTCACCGGCATCCTGACCTATCGCAAGCTGATGACCGGTGTGCATCTTTTCGCCCGCAAGATGACGGCCTTGGCGAAGCCCGGGGAGGCCATCGGCGTTCTGCTGCCGAGTTCCAACGCGGCGGCCGTGACGCTGCTGGCCGTCAGTTCGGCTGGGCGCGTTCCCGCCATGATCAACTTCACGGCGGGGGCCACGGCGGTCACCGCCGCCTGCACGATGGCGGGCGTCACCAGCATCGTGACCTCGCGCGCCTTCATCGAAAAGGGGCGGCTCGACAAGCTGATCGCATCGCTGCAGGCCAGCGTCCGCATCGTCTATCTCGAGGATCTCCGGAAGGACCTGTCTCTGGTCGATAAGCTCAGGGCCCTCGCGGCGCCGCGCCGGCCGCTGGTCGCGCGCTTACCGGACGACCCGGCCGTGATCCTGTTCACGTCGGGATCGGAGGGCACGCCGAAAGGCGTGGTCCTGTCGCATCGAAACATGCTGGTCAACACGGCCCAGGCCGAGGCGCGGATCGATTTCGGCCGGTCCGATAAATTCTTCAACGTCCTGCCGGTGTTCCACTCCTTCGGCCTGACGGTTGGGCTGGTGCTGCCGCTCGTCTCGGGCGTACCGGTCTATCTCTACCCGTCGCCGCTGCATTACCGGATGGTCCCGGAACTCGTCTACGGATCCAACGCCACCCTCCTGTTCGGCACCGATACGTTCCTGGCCGGCTATGCGCGGGTTGCCAACCCCTATGACTTCCGCTCGCTCCGCTATGTTCTCGCGGGGGCCGAGCCCGTGAAAGATGCGACCCGGAAGGTCTGGATGGAGAAGTTCGGCCTGCGGATTCTCGAAGGCTACGGCATCACCGAGGCCGCGCCCGCCGTGGCGCTCAATACGCCGATGTTCAATAAATTCGGGACGGTGGGCCGCATTCTACCGGGCATCGACGTCCGGCTGGAAGCGGTGCCGGGCATCGATGACGGCGGTCGGCTCCATCTTCGTGGCCCGAACATCATGCTGGGCTATTTGAAACACGATCAGCCCGGTGTGCTGCAACCGCCCGAGGACGGCTGGTACGACACCGGCGATATCGTGGCGATCGACCCGGAGGGATTCACCACGATCAAGGGCCGCGCCAAGCGCTTCGCCAAGATCGGCGGCGAGATGGTGTCTCTGGCCGCCATCGAGGCCTTGGCGCATGACCTTTGGCCCGACGTGCCGACGGCCGTCGTGGCCGAGCCCGATCCTCGCAAGGGGGAGAGGCTGGTTCTCGTCACGCAGCAGAGCGGGGCGACCCGGCAGGATTTTTCGGCCTACGCCAAGCGAAAGGGCGCTGCCGATCTCATGGTGCCGTCCGAGGTCGTCGTCGTGGAGAGGCTGCCGGTGCTCGGCTCGGGCAAGGTCGATTACGTCGGCCTCGCCAAGCAGATGACGGAACGTGCCGAGACCGACGCAGCGGCCTGAGGGACAAGCGGGGTGCTTGAAGGCGACCCCGGCCGGTCGGCACCCACGTCTGCCGGCCCGGCACGCCCACTGTCACGCAGCGATCTGTTCGAGAGCCGTGTTGCGGGTCCTCGGACCCAGAAGGCCGACCAGCGACCCCGCAGCCAGCATGGCGCCCGAGATGAACAAGAACACGCCGGGGACCCCGGCCGTGCGAAGCACGAAGGCTATGATGAACCCTGTGAAGATCGCCGAAAAGCGGCTCCACGAATAGACGAAGCCGACCGCCCGCGCCCGCATCGTCGTCGGGAACAGCTCGGCTTGATAGGCGTGGTAGCTGTAGGACATCACGTTGCTGGCGAGCGTCAGCCCGATGCCGAGCGGCACGATCGTCACGATGTTGCGTGTTTCGGCGAACAGCAGCCCGCAGGCGATATAGACGATCGCGGCCGCAACGATGACGTGTTTGTTCTCGAAACGATCGGCGATTGTCAGGCCAATGAGCGGCCCGACCGGCGCCGCGAGGGCGATCAGGGCCGTATAGGCGAGGCTCGACGTGACCGTGATGCCTTGCGCGACCAGCAGCGTCGGCACCCAATTGGCGAAGCCGTAGAACCCGACGGTCTGAAACACGTTGAAGCCGGCCATCATCACGATCCGACGACCGTAAGGTGCATGCCAAAGGTCGCGCAGGCGTCGACGCGTCTGGACCGGCTCGATCCTCTGCGGCGGCGGCAGCGGGCGTCCATATTCGGCCTCGACAATCGTTTCGAGCCGGGTCACGACCGCTTCCGCTTCAGCTAACCGCCCACGCTCGGCGAGCCAGCGTGGACTTTCCGGAAGGCCGATCCGCAGCCACCAGACCGGAAGGGCCGCCGACGCGCCGATCAGGACAACCCAACGCCATCCATCCACGCCGAACGGTGCTGTCGGAATCAGCAGATAGGACAAGAAAGCCACGACCGGCACGGCCACGAACCCGATGCCCTGGCACAGCGCGAAGGCGCGGCTGCGAATTGCTTTCGGCATCAACTCCGACAAGTAGCTGCCGATCGTCACCATCTCGAGCCCAAGCCCAAGTCCGGCGATGAGGCGCCAGCTGTTCAGGCCGAAAGCGGTCGTCTGACAGGCCATGATGACGTTGGCGGTCGTGTAGGCCAGCAACGACCAGGTGAACATCGCTCGCCGCCCGAACCGGTCCGCCAGCCACCCGCACACTAGCGTGCCGAGAAATAGCCCGGTGAAGAGAGCGGCCACGAAACTCGCGACGCCGCTTGCGCCGAACAAGCCCGGCGTCGTCGCTGTGAGCAGCCCCGCTTTCACAAGGCCGGGCGCCACATAACCCGTGAACAAAAGGTCGTAGAGTTCGAAGAAGAACCCAAGGCCGAGCAGGACCGCCAGCTGCCAGACGGCACGCGTGGCCGGCAGACGATCGAGCCGCGCACTCAAGTCGGCGATGGCATCGATGGGACGATCGGAGCGCTCTGAAGTCATGTCTGGCTCTCTCGAAGACTGAGGGTCGGGCCCGAGCGAGCGCGCAACCCTCGGCGGGCGCTCGAGCCCATACCGCGTGAATGAGAGGGGCGACAAGCCCCGTAACCGGGATGACCGCGCGTCGGCCGTTCCTTCAGGTCATCACCATTCATGTTCGGCACCGACCCCGACGGACTGGCCGCCCGTCGCGTCAACCGCGCCTTTGACCTTCAGCGGGCCAAAGACTGAAATGTCCACACCGACCCCCGTCTCGCGCGGTGTCGCGCCGGTGCGGACCCCGATGCTGACCCGATCGCCGAGCGCGTTGCTGAGCGGATTGTCGGACCGGCTGGCGTCGCCGAGCCCGAGGGAGCGCCGCAGACCTTCGAGCGCATCGCTGCCACCCGAATAGATCGCAGCGGCCTGCGCCAGCGACAAAGCCTGTGTGGCCGTGAGTTGGCCCGACGGCGCGCCGAAGAGCAGGCGCGACAAGATCTCGTCCTGCGGCAGATCGGGACTGGACGTGAAGGCGAATTGCGGATCGCCGGCATTGCCGGTGATCGCGATGCCGATTGTGGCGCCCCCCGCCTGGGTCGTGGCCAGAAAGTCGAGCTCGGGCGACAGATCGCCCGCAAAGGTCAGGTTTGCGCGCGAGAAATCGAGGCTGGCGGTGAGGATCTGGAGGCGTCCGCGCACCAGCGTGAAGGCGCCGACCGGCTTCGGTTTGTCGAGCGTGCCGGTGAGTTTCAGTGCGCCGCCGAGCCGGGCGTTCAGGCCGCGCCCATGCACCACGATCTCGCCCGGCACCGCGATCGTGAGATCGAGCGTGGCATCGAACGGGGGAGGGGCTCCGTGTCCCAGCTTCTTCTTCGCGTCGATCGCGAGACGGCGGGCCGCCGTGACGGTCGGGTTGAGATGCCGCGTGCCAGGCAGCGGCTGCAGGCCCCCGGGCAGGCGTTCGGGAACCGGCACATCAAGCGACTGGATATCGACGCGACCGGCGATGCGCGGGCTGCGGGCGAGGGGCCCCGATACGCCGAGGTTGAGATCGACGATCGCGGTGGCGAGCGAACTTTGCACCAGTTGTGCATGTTGCCCGGTGATCTTGATGTCGCCGGGAAAACCTGCGGCTGGATCGAGCCGAACCCGACCACCGGCCGTGATGATGCCGCCGTTGCGGGTCGTGGCCGAGGCGCCCTCGATCGTGACCGCGTCGCCGCGCGCCACGACACGCGCCCGGATCGCGTCGAGGCGGAGGCCCACCACCGCATCCTGAAACGAGCCGTTCGACAGGGTCGCTGAGCCGGTCGCCTGCGGCTTGGCGAGCGTGCCGCCGAGCCGCCCGTCGATCGCGAGCGCGCCGGTCACGCGACGTCCCGACACCGAGATGGTGCGGTTCGCCAAGGCGGCGTCGAGCGTGCCGCGCACGCCAAGATCGATCGTGCCGCTGGCTCCGAGGGGCGCTGTTCCCGTGACCCGGATGATTCCGGCCTGCGCGGCCGACAACGTGGCGTCGAGGCTGGCCCGCGTGCTTTGCAGCGCGCCGCTCGCCTTGATGTCGATGGGCGGCAGGCCAAGGGAGCGTGTCTGTGGCGCAGCCAGCGCCGCCACATGGAGGCGGTAATCGCCGGTCGGGGCCGTGGCCGACCCGGTGACCCGCGCATCGCCATCGAGCGTGCCGGTGAGACCGAGGCCGGGCGACACGAGGTCGGCGACCGAGAGCGGAATGGCGCGCGCCACGGCTTTGAGATCGAGCCGCTGCCCGGCGTGCCCGTCGACGCCGAGGCGTCCGCTGCCAAGCGCGAGGGCCAGATTGCGGATGTCGGCGCCGCCATCCGCAAACGTGATGGTGGCTGGGCCAGCCAGGGCGATCCTGTCGCGACCTCGGTTCGCTGCGAACCGGGACAGCTCGAGCCGGATGCGGTCGGCCGGAACGATGCGGGCCGCGGCCGTCAGGTCGAACCCCGCCGCCGTCGCGCTCACGGTCACGTCGCTGCCCTGTGGGCGGCCCGTCGCGTCAAGGCGGAGTCGCGTGATCGCTTGGCCGTCAAAGGTGGCGCGATCGACCGCGACCGCGCCGCCAATGACGGGGTGCCGAGCGACGTCGCTGACCGAGACATCGGCCTTCAGTGCATCGAGGCTGGCGCCGTAGCCGCTGAGCATCTGCCCGGTCGCTTTGACGGTGGCGTCCTGTCCGCCGTTCCTCTCGGCCAACGCGACATCGGCCGACAGGCGACCGCCGAGTTTCTGCAGCAAGAGCGGCGACAGATCGTCGAGATTGCCGGCCCGGAGGCTGATCTGCCCATCGGCCCGTGCCTCCGGCGACAGGGTCACGCTCCCGGCGAGCGCCACCGAGCCGACCGTCACGTCGATCCCATCGATGACGGTCGCTCCCGCAGCGCCGCGGGCGACGTGCAGCGCGCCGGTCGCGGGTTTGCGGTCGATCTCGCCGTCGAGCGTGACGCGCGCTTCCGGATCGCTCCGGAGCTTCGTCGCGGTGGCTTGCAGCACGAGGCGCGGCACCGGACGGCTCATCATCGTTGCATCCAGCAGCGTCATAGTGGCTGTGGCGTCCGGCGCATCCAGCGTACCGGTCACATGCGCTTGAACGTCGCCACGCCCGCTCAGGCGCGCGTCGACCTTCGACAGATCCGGCAACGTGAGGGCTGCCGTGAGATCGGCCAGCGCAGGCGTCGCGGCACCGTCGATCCGAACGGCTGCATGCGGGCCGGTCAAGTGAACATCGGAAAATCCGACGCCGCCGTCGGGGTCGAGTCTTACGCCGCCTGCCAGCGTCAGCCTGTCACCGAACACCTCGTCAAACGGCACGACCCCGGTTCCGAAGCTAATGGCGCGGCCATCGATCACGGCAGAGTAGCGGTTCGAGCGTGGCGTGCCTTCGAGCGTGGCCGAGAGGTCGGCAGCGCCTTTCAGGTCGAAGCCCGCGACGGCGCCGAAGCGCGACAGATCGGGGGCGTGGAGGTCCATGCGGCCTTGCAATTCGGCGCCGCTGGCGCGGCCCTTGTAACTCGCCGCCAGCGTGTCGGATGTGAGCGCCAGGGTCTCGACATCGAGCACGCCTTTCAGCGTGCTGGTCCCGCGCAAGGCGATGTGAGCGCGCGAGCCGAGGGCTTGCGCGAGCGCTGGATTGGTGAGCGCCAGACCGCTGGCCTCTGCATCGGCGCTCAGGCGCAGCTGCGTCGATGTTTCGGCCATCGAGCCGTTCGGTTCCGCCCGGAAATGAGCATCGAGGACCGCGACGGATCCGCTCGGCGTGCGTGCGTCGCGCGCCATGAGGCTGGCCTCAATCGTGGGCGACGCCAGAGCGCCGGTCACATGGGCGTCGAAGGCGAGCTTATCGATCTGTGCGTCGGCCAGAGCGGTCCGTCCATCACGATTGGAGAGATTGACGGCCTTGATCCTGAGATCGGCGATCTGGTCCTTGCTCAGCGTGCCGCCGATATCGAGCGATGCGGCGGCGGCGGCGAGCTGGATCGAGGGGATCGAGACCGCGCTGTCGTCGCCGAACACCACTGTGCCGGTCAGTTTGGTGACGTCGGCAAACACTGGTGCGGCGGCGGCCGGAAGCAATCCCGCAACCCGCGCCGCGAGGTCGAGCGCAAGCTTGCGGGTTGTGCCGTCCCGGTTCAGCGTCGCGGTCCCCTTGGCGTTGATCTCCGGCCCGGCATCGAAGGCCAGCGTCGCCTTGAAGGCGTCGAGCGTGCCGTCCCCGCCGGCGTTCAGCTTGATGGCCGGTTGGCCGGGGATGTTGGCCAAGCGGGACAGGATGCCGCCCTGCGGCTCGTCCAGCGTCACGGCGAGGTTCAGGCGCTGCCCTTCGGGCACGAGCTTGAGCCGCACGGTGGCCGAGGCCGGCCGGTCGAGCCGCTGACCATCGACATGGAGTTCCAGGCCCTCGGCGGGTGCGCCGAGCGTGCCGAAGCCGCCGACCGAAAAGCGCGCCGGCGTTCCAAGGATAGGCTCGCCGAGGATCATCTCGGACAGCGCAAATTGCTTGATTTCCACCCGGACCGGAAGTTCAGGCAATAGCGGTTGCTGCTCACCCGCGACGGGTGCCTCGGCCGGGATTGGCCTTCGGTAGATCGTGAGGGTGCCGAGATCGAGCGTGTCGATCTCAAGCCGCCGCTGAATCAGCGCCAGACGCCGCCAGTTGATGCGCGCCCGATCCAGTTTAAGCCAGACGCCGTCCCGGTCTTGGATCGCAATGTCATGGATCGTCGCGTCGGACGAGAGCGCGCCCTCGATCGTGCCGATCGTGACCCGGCTGGCCGGCGTCGACAGGGCGCGGGAAATCAGGTCCGCAAGCACGCCGCGTTCCTCTTCGGCGGCTCGGCTTGCGACGCCGAACAGGCCGAGGCTGAGCACGCTCAGCAGCAATATGACAATCGCCAGGGTGGGGCGGGAGATGAGACGGTTCGCCATCAGAAGGACTGCCCGATGCTGACGTAGAGCACGACAGGCCGGTCGCCCGGCCGCGGCGTGAGCGGCGTCGCCACGTCGACGCGGATCGGGCCGATCGGCGTGTAATACATGAGGCCGAGCCCCGCCGCCGAGCGCGTGCCGCCGCCCGTGAACGGCACCGACCCGCGATAGGCGCCGCCGATGTCGAAAAAGGGCGCGATGCCGATCGTATCGGTGATCTTGATCCGTGCCTCGACCGACCCGTCGAATTCGCTCAGCCCGCCGGTCGTGAAGCCATTCGCGGCGAGCGGGCTGACGGTCTGATAGCGATAGCCCCGCACGGTCGACACGCCGCCCACATAGAAGCGGTAATTGGCCGGAATATCCGCGACTCCGCCCGTGGCCCCGAAGATCGAGCCGAAGCCGACACGCCCTGCCAGAATGTAGTTCGCGTCATCGTCGAGGGCGTAATAAACCGACCCCGCCGCCGTCGCCTTCGTGAAGCCGGTGCTCGAACCGAATGGTGTCGGGTAAGGCGTGACGGTGGCTGACGCGCGGATGCCTCGGCTCGGGTCAAGCGGCTTGTCGGTGTTGTCGAATTTCACCGACACGGGAACGCCGACCAATTGATAATCCGTGCGGCCGAGAATGTCGGTCGCCTCGCCGCGCTCATATTTAATGCCGGCCTGAGCCGACAGCGTGTCGTCGAAACGATAGCGCAGCGCCGCCGTGCCGCCTGCGAGCCTGTCCTCGTAGCCGCCGAACCGGCCCCCGCCGACGCGGTTGCGCTCGGCGATGCCGTCGAGCAGCAGGTCGACCCGCGAGCCGTTCAAAGCCGGCTTGACGAAGCCGATCGTGAACCGCTCGCCAATGTCGGCCAGCTTAAAATCCTTGAAGCCCTTGATGGTGCTGCCGTCGATCCGGGGCGCCAGAAAAGCGTCGGCCTGCACGCGAAGCCGCTCGGCCCCGCCAAACAGGTTGCGGTTCTCGTAGTAGGTGCTGGCGGTCGGCCCGTCGACCGTCGAAAACCCGGCCGTGAAGCCGATCAGGTTCGAGGCCCGATGGGTGACATCGACGAAGAGCGGGAGGTTGCCGTTCCGGTCGAGCCGGTCTCCCTCACGGATCCGGACGGAGCCCACGGCCGGTATCGAGCCGATCGACTTGCGCGTGTCGGCCAGCGCCTTGGGGCTGTAGGGCTGACCCGGATCGAGATAGATGAACGACCGCACGATCGAGGGATCGAACGTGTCGGGACCTTTGACCGACACCTCGCCGATGCCGGCGACCGGGCCTGGATCGACCACGAAGGTCACGTCCATCGTGGTGGCCGCATGATCGACCGTGGGACTGGGGAGGGGCGACTTGACGAGGGGATGCGCGTGGTCGCGGAAATGGTCGATCAGCCGCGCATCGGCGGCGCGAATGTCCGCAGCGCGAGCCGGATCTCCGACCCGCAGCTTGACGATGCGCGGCGGCAAGACCTCCGAACTGAAAGGCTGTCGTGTCGATGCGTCGATTACCGCGACGGTTCGGATCGTGAAAAGTGGCCCGGGATCGGCCGTGATCGTGACCGGCACGGCCTCGCGGTTCCGGAACGTTGCGGCGACTTTCACCGCGGCCTCATCCTGGTTTTGGCTGAGGTCGAGGGTGACGCTCGCGACGGTCGCGCTCAACTTTGCGTTATAGTAGCCCGCACCCCAGAGCGCATCGAGCATCGGGGCAAAGTCGGCTTTAAGCCGCTGCACCAGCGCGTCGGCATCGGTTGGTGCGTCCTGCCGGAGCTTGTAAAACTCGGAACTGTCCTGCAGCGCCGACGTGACATCGGCGTTGCCGACCACGGTGAACGCGACCCGATAGGGAAGCGTGGTCGGCGACGGTTTTGGTGGATCGTCGCTGCCGAATAAGCCGAAGAAACTGAAGGCGGAGGCGGGGGCGGCTTGCACGCAAAGACCGGCGAGGATCACGAGACCCGACAGAACCAGAGCGCCTGTTCGACACGTCCACGGTCCGCCACATCTCATTGAGCCTCCACATCCCACAATGCGATCCAGCCTGATCGCTCTCTTGATCTCCACCCGCGCAGGGCACGTTCACGCGGAGGCTTTACAGTGATTACCGCGCTGAAACCACCCGTCCGACCAAAAACCTGACCCGTTCACCCTCGAAGTTGCCGCTGGAACCAAGCGATCTGCGCGTTTATGACATCTGTATGACGCTCCTGCCGGGTCCTAACTCGCTGGTGTGTAAAACGTACCATTTGGTTTGGCTCGCTGATCGGAGCATCATGTCGGCTGTCCTATCCGCCCCCAAACGCCTCGCGAAGATTCTGCCCGGCATCGACGATCGGCAGCAGTTGCTGCTGAAACAACGCAACCTCAAGATGGCTCAATCGGCCCACGCCTATGTGCGCGGCGCGACGGTGCGGTTCTATGATTGGTTGTCCACATCGGCCGGGCGGGCCCTGCCGCAAGCGCCGGCGGTGTGGATCGGGGGCGATTGTCACCTTGGTAATCTCGGGCCGGTCGCCAATGCCAAGGGCAAGATCAGGATCCAGATCCGCGACCTCGACCAAACCGTGATCGGCAATCCGGCCCATGATCTGATCCGCCTCGGCCTGTCGCTGGCCACGGCGGCGCGCGGCTCCGACCTCCCGGGTGTCACGACCGCAAGAATGATGGAGGAGATGATCATCGGCTATCAGAGAACGCTGGCAAGCGATGCGGATGTCTTGCGGGCTGGGCATGCCGGCCGCGCCATTCGCCAGATTCTGGGTCGCGCCACCAGCCGTCGTTGGGAGCATCTGGCCGAAGAGCGCCTCGACCATGTGAAGCCGACGATCCCGCTCGGACGACGGTTCTGGCCTTTGTCGGATCAGGAGCGGGACGATATTGCGGCCTTGGTTCAGACCGAGGATGTCCGGCTGCTCGTGACCGCGCTGCATGGTCGAGCCTCCAACGTTGCAATCGAGGTTCTCGACGCTGCCTATTGGATGAAAGGTTGCAGTTCCCTCGGCCGCCTTCGATATGCGGTTTTGCTCGGCCTCGAGCGGTCCGGAACCACCGGCAAGAGCTATTGCCTGCTCGACATCAAGGAGGCCGTGGAGGCCGCCGCGCCGCGTGCACCGGGCGCCGCGATGCCGCTCGACGATGCCTTCAGGGTCGTCGAAGGCGCGCGACACCTGTCCCCCTATCTCGGTGATCGGATGCTGGCGACACGCCTCTTCGGGAAGCCCGTCGTGCTTCGCGAACTCATGCCGCAAGACATGAAGCTCCAGATCGAGCATTTGTCGCAAGACGATGCGGCAAAGGCGGCCCGTTTTCTCGCCGCCGTCCTCGGCTACGCGCATGGGCGGCAGATGGACGAGGTGACGAAGCACGCCTGGCATGACGAGCTCGGCCGTCATCATAGCGGGACACTCGATGCCCCATCGTGGCTATGGACCAGCGTGGTCGATCTCGTCGCGCATCACGAGGCAGGATATCTTGACCATTGTCGGCGCTATGCGTCGGCCCCGGCTTGAAACCCTTGCGGCGCTATGCGTCGACACAGGCCTGAATCATCTGTGGAATTCCTGTCATTGTGCTTAACAAAGGCTGAATCACCAAGGGCGCGTTAACCATTTCTTAACGATCTTGGCTCCAGATCGGAGCATTAAAGGATCGTTAAACGTGTCTGATTCCCTCGCCTCTTCTCCGGTTCGCTTTCGTGGCCGCTCGCTCATGGCGCTGGTGCTGACACCAGAGATGCCGGTGGCGGACTGGCTGGAGCAATTCGATGCGTTGCTGGCGCGGTCGCCGGCCTATTTCATCAATCGGCCCGTCGTGGTCGACGTGTCGGGCTTGCCGCAGAAGCGGCCGGACCTGATGGGCATCGTGAACGAACTGCAGGCGCGCAAAATACGTGTGATGGCGCTTGAAGGCACCGAAACCGCGACCCTCGGGGCGGATGCGCGCGGTTTGCCGCCGATCCTGTCGGACGGTCGCCCCTCGACGCCGATCGACGTGCCGCCGCAGACCAACGAAGCAGCGCCCGCGACGCCGCCCGACCCGCGCCCCTCGACCTCGATGGTCATCGATCGGCCGGTCCGATCGGGTCAATCGATCTATTGCCCGGATGGCGACGTGACCATTCTCGGCTCGGTCGCTTCGGGCGCCGAGATTGTGGCGGGCGGCTCCATCCACATCTACGGCGCCCTGCGGGGCCGCGCGATGGCCGGTTGGGGCAACAAGAACGGCCGCATCTTCTGCCAAAGCCTCGATGCCGAGCTGCTGGCGGTGGACGGCCTCTACAAGACAGCGGACGAGATCGACATCGGCCTGCGTGGCCGGCCGGTCCAGGCCTGGTCGAATGGCGACGTTCTCGTCGTCGAAGCATTGGCGTGACCAAACGGATTGGTGGGGGGTAGTCGGGATGGCTCAGGTTCTGGTGGTCACATCGGGTAAGGGCGGGGTCGGCAAGACGACCTCGACGGCGGCGCTCGGCGCGGCGCTGGCCCAAGAGGGGCAGACCGTCGTCGTGGTGGATTTCGACGTCGGGTTGCGGAACCTCGATCTGGTGCTGGGCGCGGAACGTCGGGTCGTCTATGACATGATCAACGTCATCCAGGGCCAGGCGAACCTCAACCAGGCTTTGATCCGCGACAAGCGCGTCGAGACGCTTTATCTGCTGCCCGCCTCGCAGACGCGCGACAAGGATGCGCTGACCGACGACGGCGTCGCCCGCATCATCGCCGAATTGCGCGAGCGCTTCGATTGGGTGATCTGCGACAGCCCGGCCGGCATCGAGCGCGGCGCGACGCTGGCGATGCGCCATGCCGATATCGCCGTGATCGTCACCAACCCGGAAGTCTCCTCGGTACGCGATAGCGACCGCATCATCGGCATGCTCGACTCGAAGACCGAGAAGGCCGAGCGCGGCGAGTGGATGGACAAGTTCCTGCTGCTGACCCGCTACGACCATGCCCGCGCGCAACGCGGCGACATGCTGAAGACCGAGGACGTGCTCGACATCCTGTCGATCCCGCTGCTCGGCATCATCCCGGAAAGCCAGGACGTGTTGCGGGCCTCCAACGTCGGCTCGCCCGTCACGATCAACAACCCCTCGAGCGCTCCGGCCAAGGCCTATGCCGAAGCGGCCCGCCGCCTGCTCGGCGACACGATGGCTGTGACGGTGCCGCGCGAGAAGAAGAACCTGTTCGGCATGCTGTTCGGACGGAGGGCTGCATGAACCCGTTCCGTTTCTTCGGGGCACGCGCGAATTCCGCCCCGCAGGCGCGTGAACGCCTGCAACTCCTGCTGTCCCACGAGCGCGCGCTCGACGGCCGGTCGGATCTCGTCGTGATCCTGCGCGAAGAAATCCTCAAGGTGATCGCCAAACATGTGTCGATCGATCGGGACAAGGTGCGGGTCCGGATGGGCAAGCACGACACGCTGTCGACCCTTGAGGTCGACCTCGAGATCCGCGCGCCGACCAGCAGCCTGACGGCTCTCGCGAGCTGAAGCTTCTGCGGTCGATCAACGGTAAAACAAAAGCCCGGATCATCGATCCGGGCTTTTTTGATGGGAGTCGCAAGAGTGCCAGCAACAAGGCGATCGTCGTGCGCTCGCGGATGCGAGCATCGCTTTCGCCTAGAGCCTCGTGCCACCTCCATGATACGCAGGGTCAACAGGCCAGCGACTCGCGACACGCCATGAGTCCAACCCGGGGGGTCCGATGAGCCATGTGACGCAAGCGATCGAGGAGCGGCCCGAGATCATCGCGAAGATCACGCGACGGCTGCTGCCGTTCGTCGGCATCATCTATCTGATCGCCTATATCGACCGGCAGAACGTCAGCTATGCCAAGCTGCAGATGGTGGGCGACCTCGGCCTGACCGAATTCGCTTACGGGCTTGGCGCATCGCTGTTTTTCATCGGCTATTTCATCTTCGAAGTGCCGAGCAACATCATTCACGAGCGCGTCGGCGCGCGGCGTTGGTTCGCCCGCATCATGATCACCTGGGGTATGGTGACGATCGCGTTGGCCTATACGCAGAACGCGACGATGTTTTACATCCTGCGGTTTCTGCTCGGGGCATGCGAAGCGGGCTTCTTTCCCGGCGTGCTCTATTTGCTGACCATCTGTTTCCCGTTCAAATATCGGGGCCGCATGGTCGGTTCTTTCATGTTCTACAGTGCGATCGCCAATGCGGTCGGTGCGCCTATCGGGGGCGCGATGCTCGATCTCAACGGAACGTTCGGCCTGAAGGGCTGGCAGTGGGTGTTTCTCGTCACCGGCCTCCCGGCCGTGATCGCCGGGATCGTGACCCTCTTTTATCTCGATGATCGGCCCGAGAATGCCAAATTCCTCGACGCCTCGGAGAAGCAGTGGCTACGCGACACGCTCGACCACGAGGATCGCGCATCGGGAAAGACGCTCCACACGAACCCGTTCAAGGCGCTGCTGGACCGGCGGGTGCTGATCCTCGCTATTTGGTATGTGTCGCTGCCGCTCGGCGCCTATGGGATCAGCTATTGGTTGCCCACCATCGTAAAGAGCTTCGGCGTATCCAACACGGTCAACGGGCTGTTGAACATCATTCCCTGGGCCATCGTGGCGCTCGCCTTGTGGGGCACGCCGAAACTCGCGGCCCGCACGGGGCAGACCACGGCCTTCATCGCCGGACCGGCGCTGTTCGGCGCGCTCTGCCTCGTGTTGAGCGTCTATCTCCCGGGCGACTGGGTGAAGTTCGGCTGCATTTCGCTCGCGGCGGCCGGCATTTTCGCGGCACAGCCGGTGTTCTGGACGTTGCCGTCGAGCTTCCTGACCGGCGCATCGGCGGCAGCCGGCCTCGCGGTCATCAACTCGGTTGGCAATCTTGGCGGCTTCATCGCCCAAAATGCGGTCCCGCTCATCAAGGATTGGACCGGCAGCGTCGAAGCCCCGATGCTGTTCGTCGCGGCCTGCGTGTTCGTTGGTGGCGTCATGACCTTCGTGGTGTTGGCCTATCTGGCCAAGCATCGCGACGAGGTCACCCTGGCGGCCGGGGCTACTCGAACCGCTGGATGAGTCAAAGGCTGGTGGCTTTCTGTCACCAGCCTTTTCGTTAAACGAGCGCCTGCCAGGCCATCCGTCGATCGACCGACCGCGTTTAACCGCGCGCCTCGTCCCAGCGCCGGAAGATCACCGAGGCGTTGACGCCGCCAAAGCCGAACCCGTTCGACAGCACGTAGTCGATCGACTTGGTGCGGGCCTGCGGACCGATGATGTCCAGCCCCTCGGCCAGCGGATCGGGCGTTTCGAGATTGAGCGTGGGCGGGAGCGTTCCGGTGAGAAGCGCCATGATCGAGAATACGGCTTCCAAGCCGCCGGCTGCTCCGAGAAGATGGCCGGTCGCCGATTTGGTCGACGAGATGGGCAATTTGCCGTCGATCCCGAACACCGCCTTGATGGCCGCCAGCTCGCCCGCGTCGCCCACCGGCGTCGACGTGGCATGGGCGTTCAAATAGCCGATATCGCTCGGCGCGATGCCGGCCATCGTGATGGCGCGTCGCATGGCGCGCTGTGCGCCGTTCCCGTCCTCGGGCGAGGCCGCCATGTGATAGGCGTCGGCGCTGGTGCCGTAGCCGACGAGTTCGGCCAGCGGCGTTGCGCCGCGTCGCTTGGCATTCTCAAGCGTCTCGATGACCAGCATGCCGGCGCCTTCGCCCATGATGAAGCCGTCGCGTTTGGCATCGAAGGGCCGCGACGCCGCCGTCGGAGCATCGGTGAAGCCTGTCGACAAAGCCCGCGCGGCATGGAACCCACCGAGGCTGACGCGATCAATGCAGGCCTCCGTGCCGCCGCAGATCGCCACCGTGGCTTCACCGCTGCGGATCAGGCGCATGGCGTCGCCGATGGCCTGTACACTCGCCGCACAGGCTGTCACCGGCGCGCCGATCGGGCCCTTGTAACCATAGCGGATCGAGACTTGACCCGCCGCGAGATTGACCAGGAACGACGGCACCGTGAACGGCGAGAGGCGCTTGGCGCCGCGTGTTTCGACAGTCCGGGCCGCCTCGACGATCCCGGGAAAGCCCCCGATCCCGGAGGCGATCACGGTCGCGGTCATGTCACGCTCGTCGGATGTTTCGGGCAGCCACCCGGATTGTTCGATCGCCTGCCGCGCCGCTTCCATGCCGAAGACGATGAACCGATCCATCTTCTTACGGTCCTTGACTGGAACCGCAGCGAAATCGAAGCCGTGTTCGTCCTCCTCACGGCTCGGAACACGAGCGCCGACTTTGGCGTCGATATCGGGAACCATCTCGTCCGGCAGGAGGCGCAAGCCCGATTGTCCTTCGATCAGCCGCTTCCAGACAGGCGCCACGCCCGATCCCAGGGGTGACACGATGCCCAGACCGGTGACGACAATCCGTTGTATTTCGTTCGACATTGTCCCGTTCATTCCTGGCACTACGCGAATTAAAAGACCTGATCGGCCAGCCATGTGTCGGCGTCGGCAAGGTAGACCGACGATCGAGACATAACCCCGGCTCCGTCCGAATGACTATCGGAAAAAGTCGAACATAACCGCAGCTAGATGGCGTGCGCTGCCGAAAGCCGCAACTTTATTTCACATCCTCGGGCCGACACGAGCATGAAAATTGGCGTTTTTAGGGTCGAAATGCCCAACGCATAGGCGATATGCCTCGCGGAACATCGCTGACCGAGGGTCGTTCCTTGAAGGACGATAAATCTCTGAAAAGGTTGTTCGATGCGTATAAGACGTAGTTTTCTGGCGACGGTCGTGACCACAACACTGGCGCTGCAGGGCACCGGCTTCGCCCAAAATGCAGGCGGCGCCGGCGGCGGAGCGCCGAATGCGGGCCAGGGTGCGATGGGTACCGGTCAAAACGCGCTGCCAAACGGAAGTGGCCGCGGTGCGGAAGGCGGGGACGCCGGCGAGCCGCATGCGAAAGGCGGGTCTGCTGGCCAGAAGCCTGGCCTCGAGCCGCAGGCGGGCCAGGGCATGCAAGGCAAAGGCATGCAGGGTCAAGGCATGCAGGGTCAAGGTATGCAGGGTCATGCGATGCAACGCGAGCCGCGCCAAGGCGGTGGAGACCGACAGCATCCTGCCCGGATTGATCGCGGCCATCAGGAGCGCTTCCGTCACGCCATCAACGGCCTTGGCATTCGTGAATTGCAGGCGGTCGATTTCGCCTTGAATGTCGGCGTCCGCGTCCCGCGCGCCCTTGAGCTCAATCCGTTGCCCCCGAGCATCATCGACGCCTACCCGGACTACGAGGGTTACGAATTCGTTCTGGTGCGGGGCGACATCGTCGTCGTCGATCCGGAAACGCTCGAAATCATCGACGTCTTCCCCGCCTGATCCCGCTGGGAGTGAGCGCGGAGGCTCGTCTCTGCGCTCGCCCCGTCGTCAGCGAAGCCCATCGATCAGTCGGTGCATGAACGCAACGCCCTCCGACAGTTGAGAAATCTCGATAAACTCATCGGGCTGATGGGCTTGATCGATGCTTCCCGGCCCGCAAATGACAGTCGGCAGGCCTGCGCCTTGGAAGCGCCCACCTTCGGTGGCGTAGGATACGCTAATGGTATGGTTGGCCTGTGCGGCGCGAAGCGCCAGCACTTCGGCTGCCGAGCCTGCATCCGGCTCAAGTCCCGGCACCTCGACCTCGACGGTCGTCGAGATCGTTCCCTTGTCCGAATAGCGATTGAGGATCGGCAGAGCTTTCTCGGCGACGTAGCGCTCAAGATGTCGATAGGCCGTATCGAGCGGAACAGACGGCAATCCGCGGAACTCCCAAAGAAGATCGCATTGTTTCGCGAGAATATTGCGGGCGGTTCCGCCGTTGATCAGGCCGACATGGACCGTCGAAAAAGCAGGATCGAAGCGGCCGGTGCGGTCGCCCTCCTGCTCGAAACGATCGCCGAGCCGCATCAATTCGCAGGCAATGTCCACCGCCGCCGCGATGGCGTCGGCGCCGAGCGCCGGCTTGGCCGAATGCGCTTCATGCCCCTCGACATGGGTCGCATAGGTGCAGACGGACTTATGTGAGTCCGCGACCTGCATCATGGTGGGTTCACCGACGATGACGGCGCGGGGCATCGGCAGACCGTTGCCGAACTGGCGTATGATGTCCTCCGACCCGAGGCAGGTGACCTCCTCGTCGTAACTCAAGACGATGTGGATCGGCACCGACAGACGAGCGGCCTTGAAGGCGGGGATCATGGCGAGAGCGAGCGCGTCGAAGCCCTTCATGTCGCAGGTGCCCCGCCCGAAAAGGCGGGTTCCGTCGCGCCGCATCGTAAAGGGATCGCTCGTCCAAGCCTGACCTTTGACCGGTACAACGTCGGTATGGCCCGACAGCACGATGCCGCCGTCAACCATGGGTCCGATCGTGGCGATCAGCGCCGCCTTGTCGCCCGCGGCATTCGGCGCGAGGCGAAACGGCACGTCCTGCATGCGGCAGTGATCGGCAACCGCATGGATCAGGGGCAGGTTCGTTTTCGCGCTCTCGGTGTCGAACGACACCAACCGATCGAGCAAGGCGATGACGCTGTCCAGCGTGGCGGAATCGGGCGGCATGCGATGGTCCTGTCTGGAGGACAGCGGGCCGGCCGCGACGGCCACCCGCGACGAGCCGCGTTTTACCCGCAAACGGCCGAGACTCCTAAGGTCGTCTTCGATCTCATCGTGGCGTGACGCGCGATGGAGGCGTGAGGTGGCTCGGTCGACCCCCCCCCCCGCGACCCTGGGTCGCTCTTTGCAGGAGAGCGTGTGGCCCCGAACGCGGAACTGCCCTGGGGTCGCAGCGTTCATCTCTTCGAGGGGCGTCACGAGCAGGTGCGAGGATATGACCGAGCCAACCCAAAGCCTACCCACATCCACCCGAGGTTTCGCCTCGATGGATGTCGAAAAACGGCGTGCAATCGCCCGCAAAGGCGGCGAGAGCGTGCCGAATGAAAAGCGAAGCTTTTCTCAAAATCCTGGTTTGGCATCGGAAGCCGGTCGGAAGGGGGGACGGAGCGTCAACCCTGAAAAGCGCAGCTTCTCGCAAGATCACCAACTGGCGGCTCAAGCGGGCCGAAAGGGCGGACATGCGTCGCATACGGCGCTTCAGCCGGCGAAAGTTTCGGCAGAATAGTCGGACGGACAAGATCGGCCGCATGGCTGATCTTGTCAAAACTCAAAGTGACCTCGGGCCAATTCGACCCGAGGGTATCATCGGGATTGTTTGATCCATGCTGGGCAGTCCGGCGTACAATCCGGACATAAGCCAAGTCCCGAGGTCGCCTCGACCGTGACTGTACCGGCCGCGAGTTGGACAGCGCGGGCGACCCAGCGTTCGCAAAGGTCGGGGTTCCCCCGGTCGAGCCAAGCCACGCGGCGGCCGGGCTGAAGCTGCTCTTGAACCATCGCCGGCAGTGTTGAGCCCAGTGGCGCATTCACCACGACCTTGACGGCCTCGCGGCGCGCGAAGGCAACGATCGGCTCGGCAACGTCCGATCCGTGAATCACGACGTCGGCGGTTTGCAAGGCGCGAATGCCGCGTAAAGTCATATCGTCGGGGTGGCCCGATCCAGCCCCGACCAGCACGACACTCGCGGCCGTCGAGGCTACGCGTTGCGATAAAGCCGCGTCACGGCAGGCGTCGAAATCCGTGTCGAGAGGCTCTTTATCGACCGCCGCGAAGGCCCGGTCCGTGAAGGCTTCCCAGAACCGTCGACGCGACCGAAAATCGAAACCATAGGCCTGAACAGCCGGACGCCAGTCGCGCGCAGCTTCCGCCCAGCGCCGCAGACCCTGAGGCAGGAGAGCCTCGATCCGAGCGCGGACGACCTGACCGAAGACCGGCGCGGCACCGTCGGTCGAGATGCCGATGACCAGCGGCGAGCGGCCGACGATGGTCCCGAATTGAAAGTCACAGAAGGCCGGCTTGTCGATGACGTTGACCGGGACGCCGGCCTGCCGCGCCGCATCCCGAAAGGCGGTCGCATCCTCCTCCTCCTCGATCGCGCCGATCGCGACAGCGGCTCCGACGAGGTCATCCGGACGCCAGTCCCGCGCCACGATGTCGATCGGTCCACCGGGCGGAGAGACGACGAGGTCGAGGAGTTCGGGGCAGGGCTCGGCCGTGAAGATCGTGACATCGGCACCGCAGGCCGACAGCAGTTCGGCTTTCCAGACGGCCGGAAGAGATCCGCCCGCCATGACGGCGCGTTTTTTTCCGAGCTTGAGAAAGATCGGCAGCGTGGCAAGCCGTTCCATGCGGATCGGCTGGAGCGCGTCCGGCTCCTGGGGCGTGGTCGGGAGCGACATCAGAACCCCCTGGCGGCGCCGGTGGCGGCCCGCTCATCCCGTGCGCCATAGAGTTGATAGTGCTGCGCAAAATTATCCGGGATCGACAGCGCATGCGTGTCGACGGGCGGAGGCGACAGCGCCGGTGCGCCGGTCAGAATGCCCTGCGCCATGCTCCACACGGCGCTGTCTTCAAAGACATGGCCAGACCGTTCGAGAAGATGTTGGGTGTCGGGGGAGAGCGCGAAGGGTTCGAGCGCGATCGTGGCCGGTGCATCCTGCACATGGATGCGCGGGGCATCGATGGCCTCGGCAATGGTCATGCCATGGTCGACCAGGTTGATGATAACCTCGACCACGGTCGTGATGATGCGCGATCCGCCGGGACTGCCAATGACCGCCACCAGCTTGTCACCGCGCGTGATGATGGTCGGGGTCATCGAACTCAGCGGCGTTTTGCCGGGCGCGATCGCGTTATTCTCGCCTTGGATGAGGCCGAACATGTTGGCGGAGCCCATCTTGGCGGTGAAATCGTCCATCTCATTATTGACCAGAATGCCGGTTGGTCCGGCGACGCGTCGCGCTCCGAACCAAGCATTGAGCGTCGTCGTGACCGACACCGCGTTTCCGGCTGCATCCGCGATCGAGTAATGCGTCGTCTGCCGCCCCTCGGCCGCATGCGCCGCGAGATCTGCCATTGTACTGGCCTGTTCGAGCGGCAAGCCCGCCCGCACCCTGGCGGCGTAGCTTTTATCGATAAAATGCGCCACGGGATTGGTGACGAAATCCGGATCCCCGAGGGCGCTGTTGCGGTCGCGATAAGCGATCCGCATCGCTTCGGTCAGCACATGGACCTCGGCGGCCGAATGGAACCCCATGCCGCGAAGATCGAAGCCCTCGACGATGTTCAGGATTTCGCAAAGCGTGACGCCGCCGGAGCTCGGTGGCGGTGCCGCGTGAATGTCGAACCCGCGATAGGAACATCGCACGGGCGCCAACTCGCGGACCTTGTAGGTCGCGAAATCACGATCCTCGAGAATGCCGCCGCCAGCTTGGCTGGCCGCGACGATCGCGGTTCCGATCGGGCCACCGTAGACGGCGGCTGCTCCATCGTGGCTGATCGTCTCGAGCGTCCGGGCGAGATCGGGCTGTTGCAAGCGATCGCCCGCCGATAATGCATGCCCGTCTTTGACGAAGATCGCGGCAGCGGCGTGGTTCTTGGCGAGGTCATCCGCAGCCAGACGAAACAGCCGCGCATCGGCATCGGTCAGCACGAAGCCATCGCGCGCCAACGCGAGCGCCGGCGCGATCAGCACCTCGCGGCTCAGTGAACCATAACGCTCTCGCGCCGCCTCGAGCCCCGCAACCGACCCGGGAACGCCGACCGCAAGCCATGAATCGGTGGACCGGCCATGAACAACGTTGCCGCTCGGATCGAGGAACAGCGATGCGGTTGCGGCAAGCGGCGCCTTTTCGCGGAAGTCGAGGAATGTCGTCCGGCCGTCGGCGAACCGGATCGTCATGAAGCCGCCGCCGCCGAGATTACCGGCTGCCGGATAGACGACCGCGAGAGCATAGCCCACAGCGACAGCCGCATCGACGACATTGCCGCCCCGCTTGAGGATATCCAACCCGACATCTGAGGCCAGCGCCTGCGCTGAAACGACCATGGCGTGATCCGCGCCGACCGGCTCAGGCGAGGCGGCTCGCAGCGGCGTCGACACGATGAGCGATAGTGCGGCACCGACCAGGATCTTCAGCCGCATGGAAGGCTCCTCATGGGGTCGCGGTCATTCCGGCCGGTGGTTCGGCCCGGCGATCGGGTCGCTTTCCAGTAAGGCGAAGAGAATGTGATCCTGCCAGCGCCCGTTGATCCGGAGGTAGGATCGTGCAAACCCCTCGCGCTGAAACCCGACCCGCTCCAGTACGCGGATGGACGCATTGTTATGGGCGAGGCAGGCGGCTTCGAACCGATGCAGCCGTAGCGTCCCAAAGGTGAAATGCGCGGCCGCGCGCACAGCCCGGCTCATATAGCCGTGACCCGCGTAAGGCTGGCCCATCCAATAGCCAAGTGTCGCGGTTTGCGACACGCCGCGCGTCACCTGGCCGATCGTGAGGCCGCCGATCAGCGTCTCGTCTTCGCGGAAGATCAGGAACGGATAGGCATCGTCGGCCTCGATCTCTTCCGCATGGGCGCGAATGCGGCGACGGAACGACGCGCGGGTCAGGTCGTCGGCCGGCCAGATCGGCTCCCATGGCGTCAGAAACGTCCGGCTGCGATCCCGCAGCGTCGACCATTGTTCGTAATCGCGCATCTCGGCCGGGCGCAGAAAAACCCGGTCACCTCTGAGAAAGGTCGAGGCCTCGTTGGGAGAGCCGATACGGAACAGCGCCATTCTAGCCTCGCGTCGATCCGAGCCGTGCCATCACTTGGTCGGGGGTCAGCAACCCCTTGGTTGGGCCCACCGATACCACGGTCGGCGCGCTTTGCAGCATCTTCAATCCAGCCCGGCGTGCATCCTCGACGCCGATCGCGTCGATCTTGGCGATGACCTCGTGCCGATCGATAATGCGGCCGAAGGCGAGATGTTGGCGAGCGATCTGCTCGGCGCGCGCGCCGGAGGATTCGAGCGCCACAAGAACCGATACCTTGAGCTGAGCTTTCGCGCGCTCGACCTCTTCCTCGGTCAGGGTCGCGGTCGCGCCGGCGAGACAATCCAAAGACACGGGAAGCAATTCGCCCATGTGTTTCGGTGCCGTCGCGGCATAGAAACCGAACAATCCAGTATCCGCATAGGCCCAATCGAACGTGTAGATCGAATAGGCGAGCCCGCGATTTTCCCGCACGTCCTGAAACAGCCTCGAGGACATGCCGCCCCCCGCCGCATGCGAGAAGACATGAGCGGCGTAATGGGTGGGGTCGTTGAAAGACGGCCCCTCCCACCCGATCACCAGATGGGCTTGCTCGATCTTGCGCCGAATACGCTGCTCACCACCCTTGTAGACGGCCGGAACGGCGGGTGAAGCCGCCTGCGCCGCCATGCCGCCGAACCGCTTTTCGGCGTCCTCGACGATCCGGTCATGCTCCAGCGCCCCGGCGGCACCGACGATCATGGCGGACGGGTTGTAATGGGCCGCGAGATAGCGCGCGATCGCGTCACGGTCGAAGCCGCTGACGCCGTCGGGTGTGCCGAGAATGGCGCGGCCGATCGGCTGGTCCGGGAAGGCCGTGGCGGTGAAGACCTCGAAGACGAGGTCATCCGGCGTGTCGTCGACGGCGCCGATCTCCTGCAGCACGACGTCTTTTTCGCGCTCGAGCTCGATTGGGTCGAACACGCTCTCGGTCAGAATGTCCGCCAAAATATCGAGCGCCAGCCCCGTGTCGGCCGCGAGCACGCGGGCATAGTAGGTGGTCTGCTCGGTCGAGGTTGCGGCGTTCAGGTCGCCGCCGGCGGATTCGATCTCCTCGGCGATGCGTCGGGCCGACCGCCGCCGCGTGCCCTTGAAGGCCATATGCTCGAGGAAATGCGACAGCCCATGTTCGGCTCGCGTCTCGTGGCGCGATCCGACCCCAACCCAAATGCCGAGCGAGGTGGTCTCGAGGTTTGGCATCGAGTCGGTCAGAATGCGGAGCCCATTTGGCAGGGTCGTGAGATCGACGCTCATGCGGAGGCATCCGCGAGGATGCGGGCCCGGTCGGTCACGAAGGACTCGACGGCCGCGATGTCGTTCGGCAGTCGATTGATCCGCTCCCGCTGGCTCATGAGGTCGGCGAGATGCTCCGGCAGAGTCGGATGCTTGCCGGTTGCACGCGCCACCGCATCGGGGAATTTCGCCGGATGGGCCGTCCCGAGCGCCACGACAGGCGTTTTGGGATCGCGCGCCAACGTGGTGCGGGCGGCTGCGACGCCGATCGCGGTATGGGGATCCAAGATGTGACCCGTCTCCTTGAACGTGCGGACCATTTCGGCCTGCGTTCCAGCCTCATCGACCCGCTCTGAATCGAAATCCGCCCTGATCCGCGCCAGCGGTTCGGGCGCGATGGTGAATTGCCCGGCCTGGGCCAGATTGGCCATCAGCCCGCGCAAGGCCGTGCTGTCGCGCCCATAGGCACCGAAGAGAAGCCGTTCGAAATTCGATGAGATCTGGATATCCATCGAGGGGGATTGGGTCGGCCGCACACCCTGGATCCCATAGGTTCCGGTCTTGAGGCAGCGGTCTAGAATGTCGTTCTCATTGGTGGCGATCACCAACCGGTCGATCGGCAGGCCCATTGCTTTGGCATAATGGCCGGCCAGGATGTCGCCGAAGTTTCCGGTCGGCACCACATAGGACAGGGCACGATGCGGCGACCCGAGGACGGCACCGGCCACGAAATAATAGCCGATCTGCGCGACGATCCGGGCCCAATTGATCGAATTAACGCCGGATAAGCCGACCCTGTCTCGGAACGTATGATGATTGAAAAGGCCTTTCACGATGGCCTGGCAATCGTCGAACGTCCCCTCGATCGCGATCGTGTGGACATTGCCATCATCGATCGTGGTCATCTGCCGCCGTTGCACGTCCGATACGCGGCCATGCGGATAAAGAATGAAGACATCGACCTGATCGAGCCCGCGAAAGGCGTCGATCGCAGCCGCGCCCGTATCGCCCGAGGTCGCGCCCACGATGGTGGCGCGGCGTCCGCTTCGTTTCAGGGTCGCGTCCATCATGCGACCCAGCAATTGCATGGCCACGTCTTTGAATGCCAGCGTGCGGCCGTGAAAGAGTTCGAGCACGAAGAGGTTGGTGTCGAGTTGTACGAGGGGCGTGACGGCCGGGTGCCGGAAGGTCGCGTAGGCAGTCTCGATCATGCGGCGCAGATCGGCGGGATCGAACGCATCCGTGGCGAAGGGCGAAATCACCGTCTCGACCACCTCGACAAAGGGTCGGCCCGCAAAGCTCGCGATGGCGGACGGCGTGAGGACCGGGACCGTCTCCGGAACGTAAAGCCCGCCGTCGCGCGCCAAGCCCGCCAGCAGGGCCTCGGTAAACGAGACGCTCGTTGTTTCGCCTCGGGTCGACACATAGTTCACTATAGGTCACTCCCGCGCGATTGCCGCGCCGTGTGATGAGGGTTCAACGGAACTGTCCATCGTTTCATGGATCGCCCCGGCATGCCATTCCATTCACCGGACTCAAACACCCGGCTCGACCGGTGCGCTGAACAGCGCACGCCAGACAAAGACCGCATAGACCAGGAGCAGCCCGAACGCCAAGCCAAACCAGGTCAGAGCATAGGACAGATGGTCGTTGGGCAGCGACAACACCGTTTCGCCACCCTGGGGAAGACCGCCAGGAATGGCCGAAGCATCCTGATCGATTGTGAACGGGGCGACGCGATCGAGGCCGAACGCCTGCGCGATCGAAGCCGGGTCGCGTGTGAACCAGAGGCCATGGGCCGGGTCGTCGACTGGCGTGAAGGCGTTGCGGGATTCGGGCTCGCGCATCAGGCCGGTCACCGTCACGGCGCCTTCGATCTGGCCCAGCACACGGGTCGACGGATCGACCTTGTTGTCCGGCACGAAACCACGATTGACGATCACGACCGCGCCGGATGCAAGGCGAAGCGGCGTCAACACAAGATCACCGAGCCCACTGTAGCGCCCGCGCGGGTCCGACAGGGGCCGAAACACATGGGCTTCCTTGTCGTGCTCGAACCTGCCCTCGACCGTCACATGGCGATAGGCATAGGCATCGGGCGACAGTCGCATCCAGTCCGCTTCGGGCGGGAGGGGAGCGGGAGGAGCGGTCGTCCGCGCCGCGATCATGGCGACGAGGCCATTCTTCCATGCCAGCCGCTCCAATTGCCAGACTCCGAGCGCGACCAGGATCGCCAGCGCGATCAGGGTCGACAGGGTCGGCCAGAGCAGGCTTGGCCTCCGGCGGACCCGGCTGTCTCCCATCGTCACGGTCACGGGTCGAACCGCCCCTGTTCGGCTTTGTTACGATACTGCAGGGCAATCAGCAGCCCCTTGATCGGGCGCAAGGTCCCAAGGCAGAGCACCAGCGTCAGCGGCAGGAAGATGGCGAGATGGACCCAGAAGGGCGGCTCGTAAGTGACCTCGGTCCACAGCGCTAGACCAACCACGATCGTGCCCGCGATCATGGTGACGAAAACCGCTGGGCCGTCGCCTGCATCGGCGAAGCCATAATCGAGCCCGCAGACCGTGCAGGATGGCGCAAGATCAAGGAATCCTTTGAACAATGGACCCTTGCCACAGCGCGGGCAACGGCCGCGGAGCCCGACCGAGACAGCGGAGGTGGAGGCGGTGTTGTCGCGGTCCGTGGACATGATGCCTCGAGGCGTGACCCGAAGGCTGGATCAAGGAAAGTGATGGCGCCCGAGACTTGCTTCGAGCGCCTGCTGCGTCAGTGGGCCGCTTCGACCGCCGCGCCCCACGATCCGAAGACATAGATGCTGGCGAAGAGGAAGAGCCAAACCACGTCCACGAAGTGCCAATACCAGGCCGCGAACTCGAAGCCGAGATGCTGGCGCGGGGTGAACTGCCCCGCATAGGCGCGGATCAGGCAGACCAGGAGGAAGATGGTGCCGATGACGACATGCACGCCATGGAACCCGGTCGCCATGAAGAACGTCGCACCGAAGATATTGCCCGAGAACCCGAAGTCCGCGTGCGAATATTCATAGGCCTGGACGCAGGTGAAGAGCGCACCGAGCAGCACCGTGATGATGAGGCCGATCTTGAGCGAGCGACGATCATTGTGCAGCAGGGCGTGATGCGCCCACGTCACGGTTGTTCCTGACGTCAGCAGGATCAGCGTGTTGAACAAAGGCAGGTGCCACGGGTCGAAGGGCTCGATGCCCTTCGGAGGCCAATGGCCGCCCGTAAAAGCCGTGCGGGTATATTCGATGGCTTCGCTCGGATAGAGGCTGACGTCGAAATAAGCCCAGAACCACGCGACGAAGAACATGACCTCGGAAGCGATGAACAGCAGCATGCCGTAGCGATGGCTGATCTGCACCACGCGCGTATGAGCATGATCGACATTCGCCTCGTGGATCACGTCCATCCACCACGACATCATGGTGTAGAGGACGCCGAGCATTCCGGCCGCAAAGATGTAGGGACCCATCTGCGCCGACCCGAACGGGATGTGCTTCATCCAGACGATCGCCCCGATCGCGGTGACGAACACGCTAGCGGAGCCGACCAGCGGCCACGGGCTCGGGTTGACGAGATGATAGTCGTGATTTGGTTTGGCATGGGCGTCGGCCATGTCTCGTTTCCCCTTCGCGTACGTCACGATCATCAAGCATCGAAGACGTTCACGCCCATGATGCCCGACACCACATCATTCGTCTCGTCTTATCGGCCTCAAGAGGCGGCCGGCGACGCGATCCGTTGCTTTGCTCCGTCTGGCGTGGCCCGGTTGGGCAACGCATCGTCGGACCTCACGTCATTGTATCGGTTCAGCTGCACGGTCAAGGTCGTGCTGGTCATAGTTTCGGTCGCGGTGTTCCGTCCGTCGGCGTCGCGGCACCGAGCGACACTTTCGGCGCAAAGAACGTATAGGACAACGTGACGGTATCGACCCCCGCCATGGTCTCGTCACCCTCGAGTTCGGGATTGAGGAAGAACACGACCGGCATGTCGAGCTCTTCATGCGGCGCGAGTGTCTGCTCGGTGAAGCAGAAACATGCGATCTTATCGAAGTAGGGACCGACCACGTCGGGCGACACGTTGTAACGCGCATTCGCGACGGTCGGCTTGTCGGTCTTGTTCTTGACGTGAAAATAGACCGTTGCGGTGGTGCCGGTCTTCAGGCTGATGGACGGTGTTTCGGGCTCAAAGCTCCAGTTCAGCCCGGGCGCGACATTGGCGTCGAACCGAACCGTCAGCGTCCGCTTGCCTGTGTCGGCCGACGCGCCGGTGGCGACTTGCGTCGTCCCCGCGTAACCGGTGGCCTGGCAGAACATGCGATACAGCGGCACGGCCGCAAACGACATGCCAAGCGCGAGCGCCACACCGGCAACGACGCTCGAGGCGATCAGTGTCCGGCGACGGCGGTAAGAGCGTTCGGCTTGGTCGTCTGACAACGAATTACCTCAAAGCGGCCTGTCGAGAACGCCGGGGCCGAGTTTCGCGATGGTGATCACGTAGAAGAGCAGCACGATGAAACCGACCAACAGCCCAATCGCCAGATTGCGCTGCCGACGGCTTTTCAGTTGCGCCGGCGTCAGCACGATCCCGGTCAACGGGGACGGCGCCGGCTGTTGAGGCGCCTGTGGCTTGTTGGTGTCGACTACCATCCGAGGTGGCTCAAAAGGCCGAGCGAGTGTTCGGCCAGAAGAATGGCGAACAGCACGAAGAGATAGAGGATCGAGAAGCCAAACAGGTGTTTGGCGGCTTTGTCGGCGGCGTCGCCCTCGCGTTTGCGATACACTTGCACGGCGAAATGGACCATCAGGGCGCCCGTCACGATGGCGGCGACGCCGTATACGGTTCCGCCGATGCCGATCGCCCAGGGCAGAACCGCCACCGGCGCCAAAACGAGCGTGTAAAGCAGGATTTCGAGCCGCGTGCGATCGGGACCCTTCACGTTCGGCATCATCGGAATGCCGGCTCGGGCGTAATCGTCCGACCGCAGCAGGGCGAGAGCCCAAAAATGCGGCGGCGTCCAGATGAAGATGATGGCGAACAGCAACACGCTCGCGATCGTCACGTTGCCGGTCACGACCGCATAACCGATCATCGGCGGGAAGGCACCGGCCGCGCCGCCGATCACGATATTCTGCGGCGTCCAGCGCTTCAGCCACATCGTATAGATCACGGCGTAGAACACGATCGTCCCGGCCAACAAGGCCGCAGACAGGTAGTTGGCCGAGATGGCAAGCAGCATGACAGAGAAGAGCGACAGCGTCAGGCCGAAGGCATTGGCCTCCTGCTTCGAAACCCGGCCCTGCGGAATCGGACGCGTCTTGGTGCGCGTCATGATGGCATCGATGTCTGAATCATAGGCCATATTGAGCGCGCCAGACGCACCTGCGCCGACCGCGATGGCCAGCAACGACGCGAGCCCCGTGATCGGGTTGATGCTTCCTGGCGCGACGGCCATGCCGCAGAGCGCCGTGAAGACCACCAGCGACATGACGCGGGGCTTCAGCAGTTCGAGATAATCCGATGGCGTGGCCGTCGACGCGCCCGCATAGGCGTCCCTGTCGAGAGGGGTGACTTCACTGACCAAGCTCATGAATAACCCAAGTTCCAAGAAGAAGTGCTGGGCGGATCCGACGGATCCGCCCAGCCGCGCGCGAAGGTTCTAACGCCTCCTGCTCAATGATCGCTACCGGAGATACGCGGCAGGGTGTTGAACTGATGGAACGGCGGCGGTGACGACAGCGTCCATTCCAGCGTCGTTGCGCCCGCACCCCATGGATTGTCGCCGGCGACACGCTTCTTCGCGAAGGCATCATAGACGATATAGAGGAACAGAATAACGGTCGCGCCCGAAAGGAAGGCGCCGACCGACGACACCTCGTTCCAAAGCGCATAAGCATCCGGATAGTCGACATAACGACGCGGCATACCGGCTAGACCCAGAAAATGCTGCGGGAAGAAGGTCAAGTTGACGCCGATAAACATCAGCCAGAAATGCGTCTTGCCGAGCGTCTCGTTATACATGTAGCCCGACATTTTCGGGAACCAGTAATAGAAGCCGGCGAAGAGCGCGAAGACCGCGCCAAGCGACAGCACATAGTGGAAGTGGGCCACGACATAATAGGTTTCGTGCAGCGCGCGATCGACACCGGCATTGGCCAAGACCACGCCCGTCACGCCGCCAATCGTGAACAGCATGATGAAGCCGACAGCCCAGAGCATCGGCGTGCGGAACGAGATCGAACCGCCCCACATGGTCGCGATCCAGGAGAAGATCTTCACCCCCGTCGGCACCGCGATCACCATCGTGGCGAAGACGAAGTAGCGCTGCGTGTTGAGCGACAGGCCGACCGTGAACATGTGGTGAGCCCATACGACGAAGCCGACCACGCCGATCGCCACCATGGCATAGGCCATGCCGAGATAACCGAAGATCGGCTTGCGCGAGAAGGTCGAGATGATGTGGCTCACAATCCCGAAGCCGGGCAGAATCATGATGTAAACTTCGGGATGGCCGAAGAACCAGAACAGATGCTGGAACAGGAGCGGATCGCCGCCACCGGCCGGATCGAAGAAGGTGGTGCCGAAATTCCGGTCGGTCAGCAGCATCGTGATGGCGCCAGCCAGCACCGGCAGCGAGAGAACGAGCAGGAATGCCGTGACCAGCATGCCCCAGGCGAAAAGCGGCATCTTATGCAGCGTCATGCCCGGCGCGCGCATGTTGAAGATGGTCGTGATGAAGTTGATGGCGCCGAGGATCGACGAGATGCCGGCCATGTGAAGCGCCAGGATGACGAAATCCATCGCGGGACCCGGATGGCCGGTATTGGACGACAGCGGCGGATACATGACCCAGCCGCCACCGAAGCCCTTCATGCCGGGGGCGCCTTCGACGTGGAGCGAGATGATCAGCAGGATGAACGAGAAAGGCAGCAGCCAAAACGAAATGTTGTTCAGGCGCGGGAAGGCCATATCGGGCGCCCCGATCATCAACGGAACGAACCAATTGCCGAAGCCGCCGATCAGGGCCGGCATCACCATGAAGAAGATCATGATCAGGCCATGGGTCGTGATCTGGACATTGTAGAGGTTCTTGCCGACATCGACCGCGTTGTCGGGTGTCGCCTCGCCGATCCATTGCGCCAGATGCGCCATGAACTGCCAATGCGGGTTCATCAACTGAATCCGCATCAGGATCGAGATCGCGCCACCCACGCAACCTGCGAAAATGGCGAAGATCAGGTAGAGGGTCCCAATATCCTTGTGGTTTGTCGAATAGAGGTAACGACGCCACCCATGCGGATGATCTGGCGCGTCATGCGTGGCGATTGCAGAGGTGGCCATAATGTCCTCGAGGCTCGATCGTCGATTATCTTGAGCGGGGCAGGCGGTCGGCTTACTGGGCGGTGGCGGGCGAATTCGCCGCGAAGGTCAGGGTCTGGCCTCCATTGCTGGCGTATTTCTTCTTCGCATCCTGCAACCAGGCATCATATTGCGGCTGGCTGACGACGCGCACCGCGATCGGCATATAGGCATGGTCCTTGCCGCAAAGCTTGGAGCACTGGCCGTAATAGATGCCTTCGCGATCGGCCTTGAACCACGTTTCGTTGAGGCGGCCCGGTACGGCATCGATCCGGATACCCAGCGACTGCACGACGAAGGAATGGATCACGTCCGCCCCGGTCACCTGAACCGCAACGACCTTGTTGACCGGCACGACGGCTTCGTTGTCGACCGAAAGGAGGTGGATGTCGCCCGCCTTCAACTGATCGTCCGGAAGCAGCGCCGAATCGAAATCGAAGCCGCCTGCCTGATCCTTCGGATAGCTATACGACCAATACCACTGTTTCCCGGTCGCCTTGATGGTCACGTCCGCCTTTGGGATGACGAGCTGGTGGGTCAGCAGGCGGAACGAAGGAACCGCGATGACGACGAGCAACAGAACCGGGATCACGGTCCAGGCGACCTCGAGCAGCGTGTTATGGGTCGTGCGCGAGGGGACCGGATGAGCCTTTTCGTTGAAACGGACCATGCAGATGCCGATCAGGACCGCGACGAAGACGCAGATCAACGTGATGATCGGCATCAGGATACCGTCGTGGAACCAGTGGATTTCATCTGCGATGGGCGTGACGCCGACCTGAAAGCCGATTTGTCCCGGCTCTGCGTAGCCGATGCCAGCAGCCCAGGCGGAGGCTCCCACGCTCGAACTCGCCAGCAATGACGCGGCAGCGGATAGAACCGAACCGATTGACGTTCGTCGCATAAAGATCGCCGCTCCCATGCCGCCGCGTCGTTCGTCGAAATCCGCCGATGATGATCGCCGGTTCGCCGCGTCGGTCGTGAATGTTGTCAAAAACATAAAGCTGAACCAAGCGCAATGTTAGTTGGAAGACATTCGTGCGTCATTACGGCGCTCGCCGGTCAAGAAAAGGTCGGCTTTTCCCTTTGTGGCTCCGTAGGGCCACGGCTTGAAGCCAGTTGCGCTTGACAGCCCCCGGTCATTTGCTACGCCAATCGGCATCGTCGTGGATCGTGGCGCAACGGATCGCCGGTGCGGATCGTCGCGATCCGCGATTCGGATGACGGGAAGCGCAATGGTCGATGGTACTCAAGGCTCGGTTCCGGCCTCACGGCGCCGGGTGGTGTGGTTGGCGGCCGTCGCGCTGGTGTTCGGCACTTTTGGAGCCCTGACCCCGGCCTCAGCCCAAGGCGTCGTGAAAGCCAAACATGGTGACTGGGAAACCCGCTGCGAGACGCCCCCTGGCGCCGCCAAGGAGCAATGCGCGCTGATTCAGAGCGTTGCGGCGGAGGATCGCCCGAATATCAGCATCGTCGTCATCGTGTTGAAGACGGCCGACGGGAAAAGCCGCCTGCTTCGCGTGGTGGCGCCGCTCGGCGTCCTTCTGCCATCCGGTCTGGGCCTCAAGGTCGACCAAGTCGATATCGGGCGTGCCGGCTTCGTGCGTTGCCTGCCGACCGGTTGCATCGCGGAGGTCACCATGGAAGATAAACTGATCGACCAACTGCGGACCGGCACAACCGCGACATTCATCATCTTCCAGACTCCGGAGGAGGGTGTCGGCATTCCGCTCACGCTCGCCGGCTTCAAGGAAGGATTCGAGGCGCTTCCGTAAGCGGCCTGTCAAACGAGCCGCGGCGCTGAAGAGCGGAGCTGCAGGGTCGCGCCACCGCGCCGCGTGAGCCGAAAGGATGTTCGATGCCCGCCAGTTTCGTCGCGCCCGACCCCGACGCGATCCCGATCCATGCGGTCATGGCCGATAAGTGGCCGGCGTTCGCCGATGCGCTGGAGCCGATCGAGCGAAGCTTTGCTGAGGCGCTTGGCTTCACGGCGAAGCCCGGATCTCATCTTATTGTGCCGGGAGCCGATGGGGCGATCGGGCGTGTGCTCTACGGCAGAGTAGACGCGACGGCGCGGGGCTTTGACGCTTTTGCGGCCGGGCGTTTATCGACCCTGTTGCCCGCCGGCCGCTACCAACTCGTCGGTGGCTGGCCCGATCCGGGCTTGACCGCCCTCGGATGGGCGCTGTCGGCCTATCGGTTCACACGCTATAAGTCGCGCACCGACGATGGTCCGCTGCTCTGCGTGCCAACCGGCACAGACGGGGCGCGGCTGCAGCGAATCGTCGAGGCTGTCGCGTTAGCGCGGGATCTCGTCAACACACCGGCCAACGATCTCGGACCCGAGGCGCTCGAAGCCGCGGCCGTCGCGCTTGCGACCCGTCATGGCGCGGAGGTGCGGGTGTTCAGTGGCGATATGCTGCGGACCGGCTTCCCGCTCGTCCACGCGGTCGGACAGGCCGCCGCCGAACACCCGAGGCTGGTCGATTTTGCCTGGGGGCCCATGGATGCCCCGAAGGTCACGCTGGTCGGCAAAGGCGTGACGTTCGACACCGGCGGTCTCGATATCAAGCCCGAGAGCGGTATGGCTCTGATGAAGAAGGATATGGGTGGCGCGGCGACCGCCTTGGCACTGGCCCATATGGTGATGGATGCCGGGTTGAAAATCCGGCTGCGGGTCATCGTCCCGATCGTCGAAAATGCCATCTCGTCCAGCGCGTTCCGCCCGGGGGACGTCTATCGCAGCCGCAAGGGGCCGACGGTCGAGATCGGCAATACCGATGCTGAAGGCCGGTTGATCCTGGCCGATGCGCTGGCGCTGGCCTGCGAGGAAAGCCCTGTTCTGTTGTTCGATTTCGCGACCCTGACCGGGGCGGCGCGCGTCGCGCTCGGGCCCGATCTGCCTCCATTTTATACCGACGACGATGCGCTAGCGGATGAGATCGCCCGCTGCGGCAAGGCGGCCCACGATCCTGTTTGGCGAATGCCGCTCTGGGCGCCTTATGACGCGCTGCTCGAGGGGAAGACCGGCGAGATCAACAATATTTCCGGAGGTCCTTTCGCGGGGTCAGTCACGGCAGCGCTGTTCCTGCGCCGCTTCGTCGAGCCTGATACGGCTTGGGTGCATTTCGATATCTTTGGTTGGAACCCCACCACCAAGCCTGGGCGACCGGAGGGCGGCGAGACGCAGACGGCACGGCTGCTGTTCGATCTCCTCAGCGCACGCTACCCGGCATGAGCGCCACCGCGGGCGTCGATCGACGGATCACCCCGGCCCGCCCGGATCTGGCGGCCGCGCATCTGCGTGGGACCGTGGAGGCGGACCGGTTCGTCGAGGGGGAGCGCCGCGCCGTTGCGATCACGTCGACGCCGCTCCGGCGCGAGCCCCGGCCCGATCTCTCTCTCGACACCGAATTGCTCTTCGGAGAAATTTTCACGGTCTATGAAACCGACGCCGAGGGCTGGTCCTGGGGGCAGGCCGAACAGGATGGTTACGTCGGGTGGCTGCCGACCGTGGCGCTTGGCATCACGGCACCGGCGGTCGCCACGCATAGAATCGCGGCGCTTCGGAGCTTCATCTATCCGGGGCCGGACATGAAGTTGCCGGCCGATGGCGTGTTGGCCTTCGGGTCTCAGGTTGCGGTGCAGGCGCGGGCCGGCGCCTTTGCGGCCGTGGAGAGTGGATACATCTGGGCCGGTCATCTGCGGCCGATCGATCAGTTCGAGAGCGATGCCGTGGACGTCGCGAAACGCTTTCTCGGTGTGCCCTATCTCTGGGGCGGCAAGACCAGCCTGGGCCTCGATTGCTCCGGCCTTGTCCAAACTGCGCTGGCCTCAACCGGCCGGCCAACGCCTCGCGACAGCGACATGCAGGAACGGAGCCTCGGCGCACCCGTCGATCTGAATGGCCCGTTCAAGCGCGGCGATCTCGTCTTCTGGAAGGGTCATGTCGGCCTTATGCGGAACCCGATGACGCTTCTGCATGCCAACGGCCACACCATGACGGTGGCGTCCGAGCCGCTCGCCGATGCGCGCGCGCGGATCATGGCCGCCGGAAGTGGCGACATCACTAGCGTTCGGCGACTATAGAACGTTCGGCCGCATCGGCGCCGCTCAATATTCGGCGTGTCGATCGACGACGTGCTCGAGGGGCTCGCCGTCCTCGGCGGCTTCGATCTGATCCGCGATGAAGGCCGCAATCGTCTGCGGGCTGGAGATCGCCGCATTATGCGGCGTCACCATGACGGCGGGATGGTGCCAGAACTCCGACGTCTGCGGCAGCGGTTCGGTCTCGAACACGTCGAGCGTGGCGGCTCGCAGCAGCCCCTCGTCGAGGGCCGTCAGGATGTCGACTTCGTTTTGAAGGCCGCCCCGTCCGGCGTTGATCAACACCGGACCGCCGACATGCGAATCGCGGGCGAGTTGTCGGAACAGGCCGAGATCGAGAATACCGCGTGTCGCCGAGGTGAGCGGAAGCAACGAGACCAGGATCTGCGTTCGGGCCAGGAAGGGGCCGAGGCCGGCATCGCCCGAGAATGTCTCGATGCCGGGCAGCGTCTTCGGCGTACGGCTCCAGCCAGCGACGTCGAAGCCCATCATCGCGAGCTTGTTGGCGGAATCCTGCCCCATGACGCCGAGCCCCATGATGCCGACCCGCACGTCCCTGGCGGCTGGCTGCGTGGCATCGTCGGCCCAGATTTTTTCGAATTGCTGCCACTCGTAGAGGCGTTGCTGACGATGGTGCATCAACACATGCAGCATCACCCATTCGCTCATACGGCTGGTGAGATCCGGATCGACGACGCGGACGATCGGCAAGGCGACGGGGAGATCCGGGTCGCTGAGCAGATGATCGACGCCCGCGCCGAGCGAGAACACGGCCTTCAGGTTTGGGAACCGCGCGAGGGCGCCGCGCGGATGTTTCCACGCCACCACATAGGCGACCCGGGCCGTGTCGGTCGCCGCATCGAGGGACAGCACGTCGAAGTTCGGCAGACGCGGCCGCAAGGCCTCGATCCAGGTGCCCGGGTCATCGCCCGCCGGCATTGCCACGGCGACGATGTGGCGTTCGTCTTGATCCATCGTCAAATCCTTAACTGATGCGCTCGATCACGGGAGCCGCGAGGGCCGGTCGTTGGTCGCCGATCCTATAGGCCCGCCGCAACGCCGCCGCGGCATGGGCAGCCTGATCATCGTCTGCTGCATGGACGATGCCAAGCGGCATGTCCGGCATGATCGCGCCGATCGGCGCAAGGCTGTCGAAGCCGACGCGATGATCGATGGCATCGCCGGGGCGGGTGCGGCCGCCGCCCAGAGCCACGACCGCAAGCCCCAGCGCGCGTGTCTCGATGTGCTGCACATATCCGGATCGCGCCGCCATGACCTCGAGGCGTATCGGCGCATCGATCAGGTGTCCTCCTGGCCGCTCGACGAGATCATGCGGGCCACCGAGAGCCGCGACCATGCGCGAAAAGCGCTCGGCGGCCTGGCCGCTCGCCAACGCCGTTTCGAGCCGCGCTCGCGCGTCGTGCAGATTTCCGGAAATCTTGCTGGTCACCAGCATTTCGCTTCCGAGCGCCAGGACGACCTCGTGCAGCCGCGTCTCGCGTGTCGCCCCGGTCAGGTATCGAATGGCGTGGTGAATCTCGAGCGCATTGCCGGCTGCACTCGCGAGTGGCTCGTTCATATCGGTGATCAGCGCGGTCGTGGGCAAGCCGGCGCCGTTCGCAACCGCCACGATGCTGGTTGCGAGAGCCCGGGCCGAGGCGAGATCGCTCATGAAGGCGCCCGACCCAGTTTTGACGTCCATGACGAGCGCACCAAGGCCGGCCGCGATCTTCTTCGACAGGATCGATGCCGTGATGAGCGGAATAGACTCGACGGTCGCGGTCACGTCACGGATCGCATAGAGGTGGCGGTCGGCCGGCGCGAGATCCGCCGTCTGCCCGATGATCGCGCATCCGATGGTCCGCACCGTGCTGCGAAACCGGACGAGGTCCGGCGTGCAATCGTAGCCCGGAATACTGTCGAGCTTGTCGAGCGTGCCGCCGCTATGGCCGAGGCCCCGGCCCGAGATCATCGGCACGAAGCCGCCGCAGGCCGCCACCAGTGGCGCGAGCATCAGGCTGACATTGTCGCCGACGCCGCCGGTCGAGTGTTTGTCGACCACCGGACCAGGCAAGTCGAGGTCGCTCCACGTCAGGGTGCGACCCGAGGCCGTCATGGCGGCCGTGAGCGCCACGATTTCGGGCGGGTCCATGCCGCGCAGAAACACCGCCATCGCGAAAGCGGCGGCCTGCTCGCCGGTCACGGCACCCGACGACAAGCCGACCATGAAGGCCGTGATCTCGGCGGCATCGAGCCGACGGCCGTCGCGTTTCTTGCGGATGATCTCCTGCGGCAACATTCCTATGCGGCCTTGATTTGGCTCAACCGCTCGGCCAGCCCCCGCGTGAGCCGCCGCAGCGCATCCGACCCGAGCCGCGCGACCGCTTTGGTTTCGGCATGATTCGGGTCGCCTCCCGAGATACCGGTCGCAAAATTGGTGATGACCGAGACGGCCGCGACCCGCAAACCCATTTGTCGCGCTAGGATCGTCTCCGGCACCGTCGACATGCCGACGAGATCGGCCCCGAGCAGTTTGGCGACCCGCACCTCCGCCGGTGTCTCGAACGATGGCCCCGCGAACCACATGTAGGTGCCTTCGTGGAGCGGCTCGATCCGCGCCTCGATCGCGATGGCCCGCAGCATTGATCGCAGGTCTGCATCATAGGCATTGGCGAGCGGCACGAACCGATCGTCCGCCGTCGCGCCGATCAGCGGATTGAGGCCCGAGACGTTGATGTGGTCGGCGATGAGCGCCAGGGTGCCGGGTGTCCAACCCGGCTGAACCGACCCGGCCGAATTGGTGAGCATCATGGTTCCGACCCCGAGCGCCGCCAAGGTCCGCAACGGGCTCGCCATAGCGGCCGGATTGCCGGCCTCGTAGTAATGCGCGCGGCCCTGCATGATCGCGACCGGCAATCCGCCGAGGCGACCGACCGCGAGTTGTCCGACATGGCCGGACACGTGGCCCGACGGGAACCCCGGGAGATCGGCATATGGTACGATGATCGCGTCCGTGAGCTCGTCGGCGATCGAGCCGAGGCCCGTCCCGAGCACGATGCCGAGATCGAGCGGTTGCGTCACGCCGCGCTCGCGCAACACCGCCCGTGCGCGAAGACTGTCGGTCGTCATGGCTTGACCTTGGTCAGATTATCGGGGCCGAACGAATGCGGCAGCAACGCCTCGAGCGTGAAACTCTGGCGCAGGCCCTCTGGCCCGGCGATATGGATCGGCGTCGCAGGCGTCGCGAATTCGCGGATCCGTTGCCGGCATGCGCCGCAGGGTGTCACCAAGTGGTCGCCATCGCCGACGATGAGGATTTCGCCGATCGCCGTATCGCCGCCCGCCACCATGGCCGAGATCGCTCCGGCTTCGGCACAGGAGCCGACCGGGTAGGCGGCATTTTCGACGTTGCAGCCGCTGTAGATCGTGCCGGATGAGGACCGGATGGCCGCACCCACGCGAAACCGCGAATAGGGCGCATGGGCGCAGTTTTGAGCCGCGAGGGCGGCCGCGAAGAGGTCGTCGATGACGGTCATCACCGCTCCTTCACATAGGGGATGCCCGAGGCCTTGGGCGGAATTGCCCGACCGACGAAACCGGCCAGCAGAATGACGGTCAGCAGATAGGGCAGGGATTGGATGGCCTGGACCGGGATCTCACCGACATTCGGGATCACGACGCCCTGCAGCCGGATCGAGATCGCGTCGAGAAAACCGAACAGCAAGCAGGTCAGGAGCGCGGGAACCGGCCGCCATTTGGCAAACACCATGGCGGCTAGGGCGATATAGCCTTTGCCGGCTGTCATCTGCGGCAGGAAGCCCGCGGCCTGCGACACCGACAGATACGTGCCGGCGAAGCCGCAGAGGATGCCGCAGATGATCACCCCGCCGTAGCGCAACTGCCGCACCGAGATACCGGCCGTATCGACGGCGGCCGGGTTTTCGCCGGTCGCCCGCAGCCGCAAGCCAAACCGTGTCCGGTAGAGCACGAAGGCGGTCAGCGGCACGGTCAGAAATGCCAGATAGGTCAGGATATCGTGGCCGGAGATGAGATCATGGTAGACCGGACCGAGGATCGGCACAGTCGCGATGGTGTCGGCGCCGGGCCAAACGATCGGGGTGAAGCGCGACGCCGGGAGGTCGAGCTGTGGGGTTCTGCCGCCTTCGCCGAACCAGGCATTGCCGAGCAGCGCCGTCAACCCGGCCGCCACGAGGTTGATGGCCGCGCCCGAGACGATCTGATTGCCGCGTTGATCGATTGCCGCAAACCCATGCACGAGACCGAACGCCACCGACGCCACGATGCCGGCCAGCAGACCGAGCCACGCATTGCCGGTCTCGCTCGCGGTCGTGGCGGCCGCAAAGGCCGCCACCAGCATTTTGCCTTCGAGGCCGATGTCGACGACGCCCGCCCGCTCGGACCAGAGACCCGCGAGGCTGGCGAAGATCAGCGGCACCGCGAGCCGGACGCTGGAGGACAGAACAAGCGCGATGGTGGTGGCGAGATCCTGCATCAGATCACGCCCGCGCCAGGTTGTGCCACAGCGGGTTCTGCCTCCTCGGAGGCGGGTTCGAGAAACGCCGGAGGCGTCGACGGACCGGTGGGCGGTTGACGCGCCGGCAGCAGACCCGCGAACATGGAGGCAAGCGGGCGGCGGAATAAGCCTTCGAGCGCGCCGGCGAACAGGACGACGAGGCCCTGGATCACCACGATCATGTCGCGCGTGATCTTCGGCTGATCGAAGGCGAGTTCCGCTCCTCCCTGGTAGAGGATGCCGAACAGCAAGCTCGCCAACACGACGCCGACCGGATGAGCGCGGCCCATGAGCGCCACCGCGATGCCGACGAAGCCGTAGCCGGCCGTGAACTCCAACAGCAGCCGATTCTGGACGCCCATGATCTCGTTGACGGCGACGCCGGAGGCCAGCACGCCCGATAGCGCCATGGTCAAGACGATGATGCGTGAGGGTGCGATTCCGCCATAGACCGCCGCCGTCGCGTTCTGGCCGACGGTGCGGATCTCATAGCCGGTGCGGGTGCGCCAGACGAAGATCCACAGTGCGACCGCACAGGCCAGCGCCAGCACAAACGAGAGGTTGAGGGGCGTCTCGACCGTGGTGATGCCGAAACCGGCGAGGACGGACTGCACCGAGGGGATGATCGAGGCCGCCGGAAACCGTGCCGTGCCCGGCTGCATGGAGGTCGGCTCCCGCAGCGTGTTGACCAGCAGGTAGGCCATCAGGGTCGTGGCCAGCCAGTTGAACATGATGGTCGTGATGACGATGTGGCTGCCGCGCTTGGCTTGGAGCAAGCCTGGAATATAGGCCCACAAGCCCCCGAATACGCCCGCGCCGATGATGCCGAGCGGGATCAGCAGCCAGGATGGGAGCGACCCGCCGTTCAGGCAGACGAGCGCGGCCCCGAGCCCGCCCATATAGGCTTGACCCTCGGCCCCGATGTTGAAAAGCCCCGCCTGGAACGCGAGCGCGACCGCCAGCCCCGTGAAGATGAAGTCCGTCGTGTAGTAGAGCGTGAAGCCGATGCCTTCGGGCGTGCCGAGGCTGCCCTGCACCATGCTGACGGTCGCAGCCCAAGGGTCGACCCCGATCGCGAGCACCACCAGGGCCGCGACGATGAAGGCCGTGACGACGCTGAGAAGCGGCACGAGAACGAGATCGGCCCAGCGGGGCAGGGCGATCGGCTGGCTCATGCGGCGCGGTCCGTCACGCCGGCCATCAACAGGCCGAGTTCGCCGACCAGGGTTTCACCCTCATGCCGATCCGGCGAGGGGGTCCGCTCGCCGGTCAGCTTGCCGCCGCAAAGCACGATGATCTTGTCCGATAGCGCCATGATCTCGTCGAGTTCCACAGACACAACCAGGACAGCCTTGCCGGCGTCGCGGAGCGCGACGAGGCGCTTATGGATGAATTCGATGGCGCCGATATCGACGCCGCGGGTCGGTTGGCCGGCCAGCACGATGCCGGGGTCCCGCTCCATCTCCCGCGCCAGCACGATCTTCTGCTGGTTGCCGCCGGAAAAATTCGCAGTCTTGAGCCGTGGCAATGGCGGGCGGACGTCATAGGCCAGCATCTTTCGGGCGAGATCGGCCACGACCCTGGCCCGCGACAGCCACGGGCCGGCACCATAGATCGGGTCGCGATGGAAACCGAGGATGGCGCTTTCGCTGGCCTCGAACGACATGACGAGCCCCATCCGGTGCCGGTCCTCCGGAATGTGGCTGACCCCGAGAGCCCGCATGGCCTTGGGGTTGAGGGCGGCAGGATCGACCCGCTTGCCGTCAATCAAAACCTCGCCCGAGGCGATCGGTCGGATGCCGGCCAGGGCTTCGAGAAGTTCCGATTGGCCATTGCCGGCCACGCCGGCCAGCCCGGTGATCTCGCCGCCGCGCAACGTGAACGACACGTGGTCGACCAGCGGCACACCATTGTCGCCCAGCACAACGATGTCGCGCACCTCGAGCCGAGCCGGCCCTGGACGAGACGGCGTCTTATCGACCGTGAGCAGCACGCGTCGGCCCACCATGGCGTCGGCCAGCGCTGGCGGCGAGGTCGCGGATGTTTCGGTCGTCAGCACGATTTCGCCGCGCCGCATCACCGACACCCGATCGGTGATGTGCATGATCTCGCGCAGCTTATGGGTGATGAACACCACCGTCTTGCCCTCGCGCCGCAACGTGTCGAGCATGGCGAAGAGTTGGTCGGCCTCGGGCGGGGTCAGCACGGCGGTCGGTTCGTCGAGGATCAGCACTTGAGCGCCGCGCACCAGGGCCTTCAGGATTTCGACGCGCTGTTGCAAGCCGACGCCAAGATCACCCACGAGAGCGTCGGGGTCGACCACCAGGCCGTAGTCGCGTGCTAGTTCCGCCAGTTTTCCGCGAATTCGCGCGGCGCCCTTGGCGACCAGGGCGCCGCCTTCGGCCCCCAGCATCACATTGTCGAGGACGCTCAAGCTATCGACCAGCATGAAATGCTGGTGAACCATGCCGATCCCTTGCGCGATCGCGTCGCGCGATGAGGCGATCCTGACCGGCTTGTCGCCGATCAGGATGGTGCCGCTATCGGCCTCGTAGAAGCCGTAGAGGATCGACATGAGGGTCGACTTGCCGGCCCCGTTTTCCCCCACAATGCCGTGGATCGAACCGGCTTGGACCAGCAGATTGACGTCGCGGTTGGCCTGAACCGTGCCGAAGCTTTTGTTGATGGCGCGCAATTCGATCGCTGGCGTCGTCAAGCTAGCGCTCCGGCTGGCCGGCTCCATCGCCGACCGGCTTCGCGATTGGACGACCGAGACCCCGGTTCAGGGGCACTTCGAATCGGCCATATAGTCGTGCACCTCGATCTTGCCCGAGATGATGTCGGCGGACGCTGCCGATGCGGCGGTCTTCATGTCGGCCGAGATCAACGCCTTGTTATATTCGTCCTCCGAATAGCCGACGCCATTCTCCTTGAGGCCCAGAGCCTGAATGCCGGGAGCCCACGTGCCCGCTTTGGCGTCCATGAAGGTCTTGTAGGTGGCATTGTCGACGCGCTTCAGCATCGAGGTCAGTACTTTGCCGGGGAACAAGCCATCCTGGTCAGAATCGACGCCGATGCCGAGTTTGCCGGCGTCCGCCGCCGCCCGGAGCACGCCGACGCCGGTGCCGCCGGCCGCGTGATAGACGACGTCAGCGCCACGATCGATCTGCGACTTGGCGAGTTCGCCACCCTTGACCGGATCTTTCCAGGCATCGCCGGTCGTACCGGTCATATTCTGGAACACTTCGGCTTGCGGGTTGGCATATTTCACGCCCTGCACGTAGCCGCAGGCGAAGCGACGGATCAGCGGAATATCCATGCCGCCCACGAAGCCGACTTTGCCGGTCTTCGAGGCCTTGGCGGCCAGAAGCCCGACGATGAACGAGCCTTCCTGCTCCTTGAACACGATCGATTGGACATTCGGCAATTTGACCACCGAGTCGATGATCGCAAACTTCGATTTCGGGAACTCGGCCGCGACCTTCTCGACGGCGCTTTCCTGGCTGAAGCCGACCGCGACGATCGGGTTGAAGCCGTCACGCGCAAAGCGGCGGAGAGCCTGCTCGCGCTGCGCATCGTTGGTGATTTCGAAATCGCGGAAGTCGATGCCGGTTTCTTGCTTGAAACGCTCGGCTCCGTGCAACACGCCTTCGTTGAAGGATTTGTCGAACTTGCCGCCGAGATCATAGACGATCGCCGGCTTGACGTCGGCCGCCAGCGCGGAGGCTGCCACGAGCGCGGTGAGACCGGCACCAAGGAGAAGCGATTGCAGGGCAGTCCGAACCATCATCGATCAACGCTCCTCAGATAAACTCATCCCAGGCCGCCGATGCGATAGTCGGCTCCCGTACGGGGGCAACATGGCATGACCCACCGCTCCCGGCCAAGCAGGATTTATGCCCCTTCCCGCCTGATGGATCGGCAGGAGGTCACTACCCCTCGTGACCCAATTGCGGCTGCGGCGCGGCCGCGACCGGCGCGGCGGGCTTGCTGGCCCGGAACCGGCGAAACCGCTCCAACTGCCCATCCGCCAATACGCCGATCAGGATCACGGTCCCCATGACGGCAAAATTCAGCGATGATGGAATACCGAGCAGATTGACGAGATTCTGAAGGATCTGGAGCAGAACCGCACCGAGCGCGATGCCGAGGATCGAGCCTTCGCCGCCACGCAGCGAGCAGCCGCCCAGCACCGCCGCCGCAATGCCATAGAGTTCGTAGAAATTGCCGTGGCTGGCGGGCGAAATCGACCGCGTATACATGGCGAAATAGATCGACGAGAGTCCCGCCAAGGCGCTGCAGATCACATAGGCGGCGACAATCACGGCGCGTGTGTTGATGCCCGAATAGCGCGCGGCTTCCTCGTTCTTGCCGACCGCGAAGAGATAACGGCCGAAGACGGAGCGATGCAGCACGACGGCCATGACGAGCGCCAGAATGACGAAGACCGTGAAGCTGTTGGGCACACCATAGACGCGGCCCGTGGTCAGCCATTCCAGGGTCGGGAAGCTCTGGCCGAAGTCGAAACCCGCTGTTCCGTCGTCGGTATAATAGCGCGCGACGCCCCGGTAGATCAGCAGGCCGCAAAGCGTGACGACGAAGGGTTGTAGCCGCATCCGCGTGATGAGAAAGCCGTGGAACAGACCGAGCAGCGCGCCCGCCGCGATCATCAGCACCACGGCCAAGACCCAGTTCATGCCGTAGCTCGTCAGCAGCGTGATGAACACCACCCCGAATAGGGCGAAGACGGAACCGATCGAGAGATCGATGCCGCCCGTGATGATCACGAAACCTTCGCCGATCGAGAATAAGCCGTAGAGGCCGATCAGATTTGCGGTGTTGGACAGGTTGATGGGCGAGATGAAGCGTGGGTTGATGAAGGCCACGACGGCACCCACCACGAGGATGAGGATGAGGAGACCGAGATCTTTCTTGAGCATGATTGGGTCTCAGTTGAGCGCGTTGCCGACCGCGAGTTGCATGAGGTTTTGTTCGCTGAGCTGATCGCGGCCGAGGACGCCGGCGATCGCGCCTTCGTGCATGACGGCGACCCGATCGCTGACCCCGATGACCTCCTCCATGTCGCTGGAGATCATCAAGATCGCGACGCCACTATCGGCAAGCTTTCGCATGAGCGCATAGATCTCGCTCTTCGATCCGACGTCGATGCCACGCGTCGGCTCGTCGAAGATCATCAGTTTCGGCTGCATCGACAGCCACTTGCCGAGCACCACTTTTTGCTGGTTGCCGCCCGACAGCGAGCCGGCCCGCGTCGCGACCGTGGGGGTCTTGATGCGGAGCGAGCGCGATTGCGCCTCCGCGTTGCGCTGTTCCGCCGCGCCGCTCACGAGCGTGGCGCGGGAGAACCGCAAGAGGCTCGCGAGCGAGATGTTCTCGGTGATCGAATCCTCGAGGATCAGGCCGGACTTCTTACGGTCCTCCGGCACCAGATAGATGCCACGGTCGATCGCGTCGCGCGGAGACCGGATTTTGATCGCTTGTCCGGCCATGCGGATGGCGCCCGCGCCGGGCGGATCGATGCCGAAGACGACCCGAGCGAGTTCGGTGCGGCCGGCTCCGACAAGGCCGCCGAGACCGAGGATTTCGCCAGCTCTGAAATCGAGCGTGACGGGACGGCCCGGATAGGCGGGGGTCGTCAGCCCGACAAGTTGGACGACCGCATTGCCAGGCGCACCGGCGGGCGGCGTGTAGAGCGTCTTGAGGTCCCGCCCGATCATCATGCGAATCATGGTGTCGTGACGAATGGCGCCCCGCTGCAACGTGCCCACCACCTCGCCGTCGCGCAGCACGACCACACGGTCGGCGCAGCGCTCGATCTCATTGAGGCGATGCGAAATGAAGATGACGGCGACCCCGCTGGCCTTGAGGTCGGTCACGACCTCCAGCAGCTTGTTGGTCTCGGTCATGGTCAGGCTCGACGTCGGCTCGTCCATGATGATGACGCGCGCCTCGAGCGACAGCGCTTTCACGATTTCGAGCATCTGGCATTGCGCCAGTGACAGGTCCGCGACAGGCGTGTCGGCCGCGAAATCGCAACCGAGCCGCTTCAAAAGCGGCGTCACGGCTTTGTGCAAGGCTCGACGATCGATCAGGCGCAGCGGGCCGCCGTAACGCGGCTCTCGCCCGATGAAGACGTTGGCGGCTGCATCGAGGTTGTCGAACAGGTTGAGTTCCTGATGCACAAAGGCAATGCCGGAGGCGAGCGACTGGCTGACCGTCATGGCGGCGTGATCGCGGCCCTCGACCCTGATGGTACCGGCGCTCGGCTCGACGACGCCGCCGAGGATCTTCATCAGCGTGCTCTTGCCCGCCCCGTTCTCGCCGATCAAACCGACTACTTCGCCGGGATCGATGTGGAAGCTGACATCCTTGAGGGCGCGAACGCCGGGATAGGTCTTGCTGACGTTCAGGAGTTGCAGCAGAGGCTCGGGCATCGGTGTCCTACGGTCCTTGAAGCGCCCCTCCGGACCACCCACGTCGCAACGTCGGCAGCCCAGAGGAACGATCCCCGTGTCAACCCACGGGTGACGCGCTTACTTGCGGCCTTGGCGCTGCTTCAGTTCCGCCCAGAACGCATCGACATTGTCTTTCTCGATGAGCTTGGTCGGGATGATCATCAGCTTTCCGGCTGGCACGACGGAGGAGTCTCCCTCGATGACCTTGGCCATATCCTTCATGCCCTGATAGCCCCACTCGTAGGGCTGCTGCACGACGGTGCCGGCGATCGTGCCTTCCTTGACGCCGCCGAGCGTGATCGGATCTTCGTCGAAGCCGATGACGGTGATCTGACCGAGCTTGCCGCCCTCTTTCAACGCCTGGTAGATCTGCGGCGTGTTGTAGGAATAGATGCCCACCATGCAGTTGATGTCTGGGTTGGCGGTCAACGTATCCTCGACATTGCGCTTGGCGCGCGCCTGATCGATATCGTCGGCGCGTACGTCCACCATCGTGATCTTGGTGCCCGCGATGCCGGCCTTGATGCCTTCAACGCGCTCACGCGCATTATCGGCGCCGGGCAGACCCACGAAGCCCATGCACTTGCCGCCGTTCGGCAACGCCTTCTTCATCAACTCGCCAGCCTGCTTGCCGGCCTCGACGTTGCTCGACCCGATATAAGCAATGCGCTTGGTGGAGGGCGCGTCGCTATCGGTCGTGAACAGCACGGACTGGCTTGCGACCTTGTTGAGTTCCTCGGTCTGGGTCTTGGGGTCGACCGCGCTGACCATGATGCCGGCGGTGCCATTGGCCAGGAGATCGTCGAGCAGACGGTTCTGGATGGCGGCGGAGGATTGCTCCGGATATTTGAGCGAGAGCGTATAGTTCGGCAGTTCCGCTTGCGCCTTCTTGACGCCCGCCTCGGCCGACTTCCAAAAATCGGAAGCGCCGTTCACGACGAACACAAGAGCTTTTTTGTCCGCGGCCTGCGCCGTCGAGCAAAGCAACGCGGCCGCAACACCCGCGAGGACGAGGTTTCGCATAGTTCCTCCCACCAAGTTGATGATCGATCTTTCGCCGATCATCTTACTATTAGCACGTCCGAGACGCTTGGCTAGCCTCGGCGCATACCAGCCATGTCGATTTCGACCTTGGGTTGAGGAATTGCTCGCGATCGGCGCCGCTGGTGATGTCTAGCGCGTGCCGAACATGCGGTCGCCGGCATCGCCAAGTCCCGGCACGATATAGCCGTGGTCGTTGAGGTGACTGTCGATCGCGGCCGTCCAGATCAACACGTCCGGATGTTCGGCGCGGAGCTTTGCGATCCCCTCGGGCGCCGCCAGCAGGCACACGAAGCGGATGTCCTTCGCGCCGCGCGCCTTCAGACGTTCGATCGCGGCCGTGGCCGAATTGGCGGTCGCCAGCATCGGGTCCATGATGATGGTCAGACGCTCGGCAAGATCGGTCGGCGCCTTGAAGTAATATTCGACGGCCTGCAGGGTTTCGGGGTCACGATAGAGGCCGATATGGGCCACGCGGGCCGAGGGGACGAGGTCGAGCATCCCGTCGAGAAAGCCGACGCCCGCCCGCAGAATCGGCGCGAAGACCAGTTTCTTGCCCGCGATCATCGGGGCTTTCATGGTCGTGATCGGCGTTTCGACGTCGACATACTCGACCGGCAGATCGCGCGTCACTTCGTAGCAGAGCAGCATGCCGATCTCGTTCAGCAATTGCCGAAAGCCTTTGGTCGAGCGCGAGACCGTCCGCATCAGCGTCAGCTTATGCTGAACGAGCGGATGGTCGACGACGTGCACGCCTTCGGGAACGCCTGGCATTTTCAACTCCTCGAAACTCGACCTGGATTGCTGCGACGGGCGGCTCGCGCGTTCCCCTGTTGAGAGGGTGTATCGACCCTCAGGCCCACCGCGACAAGTTCGATTGTGGGCGCGGCGGCGCAACAATTCACCCGTTTCGTGGTATTCTGTGCAAAATCAACATACGCCACGCCGCGTCGAAGGAGTGACCGTTTGCGCTGCACCGTCCCTGTGACCCGCGAGAGGCGCATTTTGTGCGTTTTCCCGGCTTATACTCCTTCCTTCGGCACGTTCTCGGGTGCCTATTCTTTGATGAACGTCCAGGCGTTCATGCCGCCCCAAGGGCTCCTGGTCATCGCGGCCTACCTGCCGGAACGCTGGTCGATGCGGTTCATCGACGAAAATCTTCGCGCCGCCGCTGATGAGGATTTCGCATGGGCCGACGCGGTGTTCGTCAGCGGCATGCATGTGCAGGAGCCGCAGATCCGCGACATCCATGAGCGCGCCAAGCAACACGGCAAGGTCACGGCGCTCGGTGGCTCATCGGCCTCGGCCGCACCCGAAAAATACGCTTATTTCGACTATCTGCACATCGGCGAACTCGGCGACGCCACCGACCGCTTGGTCGAGATCCTCGACGCGGATGTGACGCCGCCGGCCTCTCAGATCGTGCTCGAGACCAAGGATCGGACACCGCTCAGTGACTTTCCGCTGCCGTCCTATTCGGCGCTGCCGCTTAAGAAATACTTGCTCGGATCGCTGCAATTTTCGAGCGGTTGCCCGTATCGATGCGAGTTTTGCGACATCCCGGCTCTCTACGGACGGCAGCCTCGGCTGAAGTCGGTCGAGCAGTTATTGGCGGAACTCGACGCCTTCATTGCGCAGCCGTCGCATCCGGCCGTGATCTATTTTGTCGACGACAATTTTATCGGCAATCGTAAGGCCACGAAGGATATGCTACCGCATCTCGTCGCATGGCAGAAGAAACATGCCTATCCGTTGCAATTTGCCTGCGAAGCGACGCTGAACATCGCCAAGCAGACCGATATTCTCGAGTTGATGCGTGAGGCGGGGTTCTTCACCGTTTTCGTCGGGATCGAGACGCCCGAACTCGATGCGCTCAAGTCGATCGCCAAAGATCACAACAACGCCGTTCCCATGATGGGCGCGATCAAGACCTTGAACGATTATGGGCTGGAGGTGACCTCCGGCATCATTCTCGGGCTCGATACGGAGACCGACGCGTCCGAGAACCTCCTCAAGGAATTCGTCGACCGGTCAGCCGTTCCGGTGCTGACCATCAATCTTCTTCAGGCACTGCCCAAGACGCCGTTATGGGATCGGCTCACGAAAGAAAATCGGCTCGTCAACGATCCGTCGCTCGAGTCGAATGTCCGCTTCCTTCGGCCTCATGATGAAGTAGTGGCGAGCTGGCGTCGGGCCATCGCGCATGCCTATGCGCCTGAAAACATCTTCGCGCGGTTCCGCTATCAGATGGATCACACTTACGGGAACCGGATGAAGACGCCGGCGCGCGGCAAGCTCACCCGCTCGAACCTGCGTCGTGCTTTCATCATGGGCAAGAACATCATTTGGCAGATCGGCGTTAAATCCGACTATCGGGGCGAGTTCTGGCGCTCGGCTTGGCATGCGGCCAAGAAGGGGCAGATCGAAGCGATCTTCAACATGGGTTTCGTCTGCCATCACCTGATCCGCTTCACGCGAGAAGCGCTGCGCGGCGAGCATAACGCCTCCTTCTATGCCGCGAAGGCGAGCGCCAAAGAGGCGGCGAATGCCTCGTCTGTTTCGGTGAACGAACTGCAGAGATCAGCCTGATCGAACGAATTCGTGTATTGCGGCGTTCAAGCTAGACTTCTTAGTCAAACGCAGGTGGACGCATGACGAAACTTTGGTTGGCCTTACCGGTCTTGTGCCTTCTGCCGCTCGGCGGCGCATCGGCTCAGGTGTCGGGCAGCTATCAGCAGTCCTGCCGTAACGTGCAGCAAGACGGCAATTCACTCACGGCGGATTGCAAGGTGCCAGGTGGCGGCACGGTGCGTTCGACACTGGATCTTGGTCGCTGCCGTGGCCAAGGCGTCGCCAACTCCTACGGACGTCTAGCCTGCGGCAATGTTCAGGGCTCCGCTGCCCCGGGTGGTCGGTCGAGAAACAACGGCGACAACGGCAACGACGGCGGCTATGATGGCGGCGGGCGCCGTCGTAACCAAGATTCGGACTATGTGCAGCCGGGTCGTGGTGGTTACGGGCAACCGCAGGGTTACGGCTACGGTCAGCCGGGCCCGAACGACGACGATTATGCACCTCGCCGCCCGCGGCGCTACTATCAACCCGACGACGAATGAGGGTTGAGAATATCCCGGGTCAAATACGGGATGTTCTCTTGAGAGCGGTCAATTAAGAGCTTTAAAGCCAAGACAGCCCCGAGGGTGTCGGCTCGAGGCCAAGATGTGCCATCACGCTGGCTCCGATATCGGCCAGCGTGTCGCGTCGGCCAATCATCAGAGCACCAGAGGCGCCGGATCGAGATAGGATCGGCACGACCTCTCGCGTGTGATCCGTCCCCGCCCACGTCGGATCGTTGCCGTGGTCCGCTGTCACGATCAAGAGATCGTCGGAGCGAAGTGCCGCGAGGATGTCGGGCAGTCGCGCATCGAATGATTCGAGACAGGCCGCATAGCCGGGACTGTCGCGACGATGGCCATAGTCGCTGTCGAAATCGACGAGATTGGCGAAGATCAGGCCACCATCCTGCGAGCGAAGCGCGTCGATCACCAGATTGACATTGCCGTCGTTCGTCTTGCCTTTGCGGGCCTCGCCCGTGTGCGAATGCGCAAAGATGTCGGCCGTTTTACCGATGCTGACGATCGGAAGACCCGCCGCATCGGCGCGAGCGAAGATTGTTCCGGGCGGCGGCGGCACCGCGAAATCGCGACGGTTCGAGGTGCGGCGGAAGTCGCTCGGCGCGGTCCCCAGGAATGGCCTCGCGATGACGCGGCCGATCGTCAGCGGATCGCATAAGCGCCGCGCGATGACGCAAAGCTCGTAAAGCCGCTCCAGCCCGAACGCGTCTTCATGTGCCGCGATCTGAAACACGCTATCGATCGAAGTATAGCAAATGGGGCGGCCGGTGCGGATGTGCTCCGCCCCAAGAGCCTCGATAATGGTCGTCCCCGACGCATGACGATTGCCGAGGATGCCGGGCAATCCGGCTTGCTCGATGAGGCTCGTGATCAGCGTAGTGGGAAAGCATGGCTCCGTCCTGGGGAAATAACCCCAGGCGACCGGGACCGGCGTCCCGGCGATTTCCCAATGGCCGGATGGCGTGTCCTTGCCGGCGGAGCGTTCGATGCCATAGCCCCAGGAGGCCTCTGGCCCGGCACGGGTCAGGCCGGGCGGCAGGCGGCCTGACGCCGCTTCGGCGGCCGATCCTATTCCGAGGGCGCAGAGATTCGGTAGCGTGAGTGGTCCAGACCGCAGACCAGCGCGGTCGCCACGCCCGACCGCGCAGGCCTCCGCCAGGTGGCCAAGCGTGTCCGCGCCCGCGTCGCCATAGTCGGCCGCGTCGGGAGCGCTGCCGCAGCCCACCGAATCCAGAACGATGATGATGGCGCGTTTCACCCGCCGCTGTCCTGTGACACGACGCCGACCGGCGCGGCATCGACGCGAAATGCGGCCGCGAACAGCGCTTTGGTATAGTCTGTTTGCGGGTCGCGGAAGATATTCACGGCGGGACCAGCTTCGACGATCCGGCCCTGACGCATCACAATAATCTCGGCCGCCAAAGCTCTGACGACTTTGAGATCGTGGCTGATGAACAGATAGGCGAGCCCGCGTTTCCGCTGTAAATCCCGCAGCAGATCGACGATCTGCGCCTGGACCGACATATCGAGCGCCGAGGTCGGCTCGTCCAGCACCACGAATTTGGGATTCAGCACCATGGCGCGCGCGATCGCGATGCGCTGGCGCTGGCCACCGGAAAATTCATGCGGGTAGCGATCCATGGAGGCGGGGTCGAGACCTGTGTCGGCCAGTGCCTGCGCCACGATATCGCGGCGCGCCGCATAGCTGAGGGCGCTGTTCTGGATCAGCAGACCCTCCTCGACGATTTCGGCGACCGATAATCGCGGCGACAGCGATCCGTAAGGATCCTGGAACACCACCTGAATATCCCGTCGCAGCGGCCGCATGGCTTGGCGATCCAGCCCATCGATCCGAGAGCCGAGATAGGCGATCCGACCCTCGGATCGGATTAATCGCAAAATCGCGAGGCCGAGCGTCGTCTTGCCCGAGCCGGATTCGCCGACGACGCCGACGGTTTCGCCTTCTCGGATCGTCAGCGAGATGCCGTCGACCGCCTTCACGTAGCCGACGGTGTTGCGAAGGAAGCCGCGCTTGATCGGAAACCAGACCTTGATGTCGTCCGCCGACACGACCGTCTTGGCCGCGAGATCGACCGGCGGCGGAGCGCCTTTCGGCTCGGCCGCGAGCAACATGCGTGTGTAGGCGTGCTGCGGGTCGCGGAACACCTGCTCGACCGGCCCAGCCTCCACGATGCGGCCTTGCTGCATCACCGCGACATCGTCGGCGATGCGGCGCACAATGCCGAGATCATGCGTGATGAACAGCATCGCCATGCCGAGGCGGCCTTGAAGATCCTTCAACAAGGCGAGGATCTGCGCCTGCACCGTGACATCGAGCGCGGTGGTCGGCTCATCCGCGATGAACAATTTCGGGCGATTGGCGAGCGCCATGGCGATCATGACGCGCTGCCGCTGACCGCCCGATAATTGATGCGGGAAAGCGGTCAGGCGGCTTGCCGGATCGGGAATGCCGACATCCTGCAGCAACGCCACGACCCGCTCGCGGATTTTGGCCGAGCCACGCGCGCCGTGCAGCTCCAAAATTTCGCCGACCTGACGCTCGATCGTATGGAGCGGGTTCAGCGACGTCATGGGTTCCTGGAACACCATGGTGATGTCTTGCCCGCGCACCGCGCGCATCTCGCTTTCGGAGGCTGTGCGGAGGTCTTTGCCCTCGAACAGGATCTCGCCGGAGATCTCGGCGGCCGAGGCGCCGTGTAGTCGCGCGATCGACAAAGCCGTGACCGATTTGCCAGAGCCGGACTCGCCGACGAGCGCAAGCGTGCGCCCGGCCTGGAGCGAAAACGAGATCCCGTCGACGGCTTGCGTCGTGCGCCCGCCCTGCCGAAAGCCGATCGATAGATTGCGGACGTCGAGGAGGGGTTCAATCACGCGGCATAACCGTCAATCACCGGAAGGTCTTTCGCGGATCGAAAGCGTCGCGCACGGCCTCGCCGATGAAGATCAGCAGCGACAGCATGATCGCGATGGTGAAGAAGCCCGTCAGGCCGAGCCATGGCGCCTGCGTGTAGGACTTGCCTTGCAGCAGCAATTCGCCCAGCGACGGCGAACCGGGCGGCAGGCCAAAGCCGAGAAAGTCGAGCGACGTCAACGTCGTGATCGAGCCATTTAGCACAAAGGGCAGGAACGTTAGCGTCGCCACCATGGCGTTCGGCAGCAGGTGTTTGAGCATGATCTTGCGGTCGGAGAGGCCGAGCGCCCGCGCCGCCGTCACATATTCGAAGTTGCGGGCGCGCAGAAACTCGGCCCGCACGACGTGAACGAGGTTCACCCAGGAGAACAACAGCAGGATGCCGAGCAGCACGAAAAAGCCCGGCGTCAGCACGGCCGAGATGATGATGAGCAGATAGAGATGAGGCAACGAGGACCAGATCTCGATGAAGCGCTGGAAGATGAGATCGACCCAACCACCGAAATAGCCCTGGATCGCCCCGGCCGCGATGCCGATGACCGAGGAGATGCCGGCCAGAAGCAGGCCGAACAGGATGGAGATCCGAAACCCATAGATCAGCCGGGCCAGCACGTCGCGGCTCTGGTCGTCCGTGCCGAGCCAATTCGTCTCCAGCGCCCGGCATGGCGAGGTCGCCGGCGGTGTGCCGTGCTGACGCTCAATCGCGGCGCGGCATTGCGCGTCGCTCAGGAGCCAGGTCGGCGGAGAGGGGACGGCTGTCGGCGGGGACAGGTTGTGGGTGTTGTCGGCGTAACGGATCGGCGGCCACACCATCCAGCCATGGGCCTGGATTTCGTCCGCGATGGTTGGGTCGCGATAATCCGTCTGCGCCAGGAAGCCGCCAAACTTCTCCTCTGGATAGGTCTGGAAGATCGGCATCAGCACCTCGCCCTTGTAGACCGCAAGGATCGGTCGGTCGTTGGCGATAAATTCCGCAAACAGCGACAGGATGAAGATGACCATGAAGACGACGAGGGACCAATAGCCGCGCCGATTGCCACGGAAGTTGTCGAGCCGACGCCGGTTGATGGGCGAGAGCTTCAGCCAACCCTTGCTGGGGAGCGTCGGCGCATGCGCCCGCGTCGAGGCGGCGGGGTCGAGGGTCGCGTCGAAGGAGGCGCTCACGTCAGACCTCACGAGTTTCAAAATCGATGCGGGGATCAATCCACGCATAGGTGAGGTCGGAAATCAGGTTCACGAAGAGCCCGAGCAACGCGAAAATATACAGCGTGGCGAACACCACCGGATAGTCTCGGTTGAGGATGGAGTCGTAGGACAGAAGCCCAAGCCCATCGAGCGAGAAGATGCTCTCGATCAACAACGAGCCGGTAAAAAAGGCGCTGACGAACGCGCCCGGGAACCCCGCCACCACGATCATCATGGCGTTGCGGAACACGTGTCCGTAGAGCACGCGGCGCTCGCTGAGGCCCTTCATCCGCGCGGTCTGGACGTATTGCTTGCGGATTTCCTCGAGAAAGGAGTTCTTGGTCAGGAAAGTCGCGGTCGCGAAAGAGCCGATCGTCATGGCGGTGACCGGCAGCGTGATGTGCCAGAGATAATCCATGATCTTGTGTGGCCAGGAGAGGTCGGCCCAATTGTCCGACGTGAGGCCGCGCAACGGAAACAGGTCGTAAAACGAGCCGCCCGCGAACAGGATGATGAGCAGTACGGCGAACAGGAAGCTCGGCAGCGCATAGCCGACCGTGATGACGGCCGAGGTCCAGACATCCAAGCGCGATCCGTCCCGCACGGCCTTCGAAATGCCCAGCGGAATCGAGATCGCATAGGACAGCAGTGTCATCCACAGCCCGAGCGAGATCGAAACAGGCAGCTTCTCGCGGATCAGTTGCATGACCGAGGCATGGCCGAAATAGCTCTGGCCGAAATCGAAGGTCGCGTAATTCCGGATCATAATCCAGAAACGCTCATAGACCGGCTTGTCGAAGCCGAACTGGACTTCGAGGTCCTTGATGAACTTGGGATCGAGGCCCTGGGAGCCGCGATATTTTCCGCCGCTCTCGCCACCCCCAACGGTCTGCGATGAACTCGCGGCGCCCACATCCTGGCCGCCCCCGAGCCGCGCACTGCCGCCGGAGTCGAACCCTTGCAGTTGCGCGATGATGCGCTCGACGGGGCCGCCGGGCGCGAACTGCACCACGATAAATGAAATCAGCATGATCCCGAAGATGGTCGGGATCATCAGCAGGAGCCGCCGTGCGATATAGGCCAGCATCGTCGGCGCTCAGCCCGGCAGCTTGACGCGAGCGGCCTTGGCCGGATCGACCCACCAGGTCGAGAGCACGCCGGGATCGAATTTCGGCGGCTGTTTCGGCCGGTCGTAGATGTCCCAATAGGCGAGCCAATGCGCCGGCAGGTTCCACATCGGCACCCAATAGTGCCCGGCGCGCAGGACGCGATCCAGCGATCGGCAGATGGTCTCGAGCTCTGGGCGGGTTGCAGCCACCAGCGCCTTGTCGATCAGGAGATCGACGATCGGATCGGAGATGCCGGTCAGATTGAGCGATCCCGGCGTCTTGGCGGCGTCCGATCCATAGACGACCCGCAGCCCTTCGCCCGGGGTGAAACTGGCGCCATTGTTGCGCGTCACCACGTCGAAATCGAATGTCTGGGTGCGGCTCTGGAATTGGGCCGTATCGACGAGACGGAACGTGGCCTCGATGCCCAGCAGCCGCAGGTTCTTGATGAACGGGGCCGTGTGCCGCTCCAGCGCCTGGCTATAGTCGAGAAACTCGATCGTGAAGGGTTGTCCATCGGGGAGCTTGAGGATGGAGCCGTCTCGCTTGCAGCCGGCCTCCTGCAGCATTTTGAAGGCCCGCGCGAGCAGCGCGCGGTCCTGTCCCGAGCCATCCGAGGTCGGCGGCATATAGGCATCCTCGAACACGTCGGGCGACAGCTTGTCGCGCAGCGGGTCGAGCAGCGCCAGCTCGTCTGGGCCGGGCTTGCCGGTCGCGGCCATCGGCGTGTTCTGAAAATAGGACCAGGTCCGCTGATACAGGCCGAACATGATGTTCTGGTTGGTCCAGTTGAAATCGAAGCAGAGACCGAGTGCCTCGCGGATTTTCGGATTCTTAAATTTGTCGCGACGGGTGTTCAGGAACCAGCCTTGGGCGCCGCGTGGTCCCTGGTCCGGGATCGTCTCCCGCTTGACGCGGCCATCTTTGGCGGCCGGGAAATCGTAACCCTGTGCCCAGATGATCGAGGTCGCATCCTCGCGGAACGTGAAGACGCCGGATTTAAACGCCTCAAACGCGATCTGCCGCTCGCGAAAATATTCGTAGCGGATCGTATCGAAGTTATTCTGGCCGACGTTCACGGGCAGGTCCTTGGCCCAGTAGTCCTTGACCCGATCGAAGTTGATGTGCCGGCCTTGCTCGAGGGCTCCGACCGTGTAGGCACCCGAACCGAGCGGAGGAGCGAGCGTCGGCTCCTCGAATGAGTTGGCTGTGTAGAAAGCCTTGGAGAAGATCGGTTGGCCGGCGACGATCAGCGGCAATTCGCGGCTATGCGCTGCATTGAGACGCACCATGACGACGTCGTCGCCCTCAGCCTCGGCAGCCTCGAGATTACGCAGCGTCGACCGAATGACCGGGTGGCCCTTGGTCTTCAACAGGTTGAGCGAAAACGCCACATCGGCCGCTGTCAGCTTCGAGCCGTCGTGGAACCTCGCTTCGGGTCGCAGCACAAATCGATAGGTCAGGCGGTCGGCCGACCATCGCACCGTGCGGGCCACGAGCCCGTAGAGCGCATCCGGTTCGTCGAGACTGCCGGTCATCAACGTGTCGAAAATCGCGCCCATGCCAGCCGCGCCATTGCCGCGCAGGATGTAGATGTTCAGCGTGTCGAACGTGTCGAAATTCTGGTTGCCGCCGGTCGCGTTGACCTGCAGCGAAATGCTGCCGCCCTTGGGGGCGTTCGGGTCGACATAGTCAAAGGACTTGAAGTCCGACGGCAAGCCAAGTTCGCCGAAGATCGAGATGCCATGCTGTTCCGTTTCACCGTCGGCCGCCTGGGCCACTGATGAACCGGCCCAAGGCAGGCTCCGCAAACCTGTCGCGGCCGCCAACGTTCCGCCCAACGCTAAAGCGGCGCGGCGCGTCAATCCTGGCATCATCGGCCCGTCTTGCGACATCGGTTCTCCTTGAAGCGGCGTGGTAGCAGGCGCGGTCACAGGCGGATGTGCGATCCGGATTGTGTCGCTTTTCCGGCCTCATGCACGGCTCACGTCTGCCGATCAAGCCATCCCGAATCGAAACAGCAGGGTCGCCGACCCTGCCATGGTATCGCATTCGGCGAGGATGTTGAGTGTCAGGGCGCCGGAAGCGGCTGCGGGCTGTCGCTCAACGTATGCAGATAGTCGACGATGTCGGCCCGCTTTTCGGGATTGGCTTCGCCGGCGAAGCCCATCTTGGTGCCGGGCGCATAGGCTTTCGGGTTGGTGATGAACTGGTTGATGTCTGCGAGGGTCCAGTTGCCACCCTTCTTCTTCAGCGCATCGGAATAGTCGAAATTCACCACCGAGGCGACGGGGCGTCCGACGACGTCCCAGAGCGGCGGCCCGATCTTGGCACCCGCGCCTTTGGGGAAGTTATGGCATGCGCCGCACACTTTGGCGAAGGTCTCGCCTTTGTGAACGTCAGCCTTGGCGAGCAACACCGGGAGCGGCACGGCCGGCGCATCCGCGGCGGCCGGAGCGGCTTCCTCGGCGACGGCCATCGGCAAGTCGTAACCCGGCTTGGCCGGCACATTCGGCGCGAAGACGAAACCGGAGAATAATCCCAGCGCCATGGTGAGCATCAACGTTCCCAAGATCGCTCCGGCAATCTTGTTGAATTCGAATGAATCCATAGTCGATGCGCTCCTCGGTGTGGCGGACCCGATCCAGGCCGCGACGCGGACCCGGTTGCAGGTAGACCTGTGGCAGGCGTTGGCCGACTGCGACAAATTGTGATTACGTTTTTTGCCGTGAGCTTGGCAACCCGTTTGATGCGGTCGTCACGCTACTTTTTGCCGCTCGACGCGTGGCCGTCGTGGGTCTGTGGCAAGCAAGGGGACGGGCAGAAGATGGTCGACATTCGGGATGCGATCATGTTCCAAGGCCCCGACGCCCATGCGAGCCGCACCATGTCGAACCCCATCGTGTTGATCCCGGCCCGGATGGGCTCGTCTCGCCTTCCCGGGAAACCGCTCGCCGATATCGGTGGCGAGCCTATGATCGTGCATGTCTGGCGACGCGGCCGTGAAGCCGATATCGGCCCCGTCGTGGTTGCGACAGATGATGACCGCGTCGCCGAGGCGGTTCGATCCGTGGGCGGCGAGGTCGTGCTCACACGCTCGGATCATCCGGCCGGATCGGATCGCATCCACGAGGCGGTCGAGCGGTTCGACGCGGAGCGCCATTACGATATCGTGGTCAATGTGCAGGGCGATCTACCCAGCATTGAGGCCGATGCGATTCGGGCCGCACTGCGGCCGCTCGACGACCCTGCGGTCGATATCGCGACCCTGGCGGCCGTCATCGTGCGGGAAGAAGAGCGCGACGATCCGAATGTCGTGAAGGTGGTCGGAAGCCCGATCGGGCCCGGATTGCTGCGGGCTTTGTATTTCACGCGCGTCACGGCGCCGTTCGGGCCTGGGCCGCTGCTGCACCATATCGGCCTTTACGCCTACCGGCGAAAAGCGCTACGCCGCTTTGTCGCCTTGCGGCCATCGAGCCTCGAATTGCGCGAAAAGCTCGAGCAATTGCGGGCGCTCGAGGCCGGGATGCGGATCGATGTCGCCGTGATCGACACCGTGCCGCTCGGCATCGACACGCCGGCCGATCTCGAACGCGCCCGCATCATCATGGCGGCGCACCCCTAGGAATGAGGAACGAATCGACGTGACGTCCCGGACCATCGCCTACCAGGGGGAACCCGGCGCCAATTCCCACATCGCTTGCGCGGATGTCTATCCAGGCTGGACGCCGCTTCCTTGCGCCACCTTCGAGGATGCCTTTACGGCTGTGACGGAGGGGCGTGCCGATCTAGCCATGATCCCGATCGAGAATTCGATCGCGGGCCGGGTCGCCGACATTCACGCGCTGATGCCGGGCTCCAACCTGCATATCGTTGGCGAGTATTTTCTGCCGATCCACTTCCAATTGTTGGGCCTCAAGGGTGCGACCTTGGAGGGGCTAAGGAGCGTGCACAGCCACATCCATGCGCTCGGCCAATGCCGCAAGATCATCCGCAAGCTCGGGCTCTCGGCTCATGTGGCGGGCGACACGGCCGGTTCGGCGCGCGAGGTTGCCGAAGCGAAAGACTCGACGCGCGCGTCCCTCGCGCCTCGCCTCGCCGCCGAGATCTACGGACTCGATACCCTTGCGAGCGACGTCGAGGACGAGGCTCACAATACGACGCGCTTCGTGATCCTGTCGAAGACGGCGGTCGTCGCCCCGGCCGGCAATGGTCCGGTCGTCACCACTTTCGTGTTCCGCGTCCGCAACGTGCCGGCCGCGCTCTACAAGGCGCTCGGCGGCTTCGCGACAAATGCAGTCAATATGACGAAGCTCGAAAGCTACATGGTCGAGGGCGAGTTCACGGCCACGCAATTTCTGTCCGACGTCGACGGCCATCCGGATGATCCGGCGTTGCGGCGGGCGCTCGAGGAGCTGTCGTTCTTCTCGCGCGAGGTCCGCATCCTCGGGACCTATCCGGCGCATCCGTTTCGGCTTGTGAGCCAGGGGCGCGCGGAAGCGTAGCGAGTGGGCGTCAGATGGACGGCGCGCGCGGGGTTATGCCTTCGACCGCCCAAGCCCGCATGATGTGATGCGCGATCGCCATGGGAGGCGGGCAGGTGAGGCCACCCTCGTGGCGTCCCTCCAGCATGGCGCGCGTTTCCTCGCGCGTGAACCAGCGCGCATCCTCGAGCTCGGTGGTGTCGATCGTGATGTCGGTTTCGATCGCCTGTGCGACGCAGCCCAGCATGATCGAGGCGGGAAACGGCCAGGGCTGCGAGCCGAGATAGGCGACGTAGCCGGTGGTTATCCCGGCCTCCTCGTGAAGTTCCCGCCGCACCGCGTCCTCGAAGGTTTCACCGGGTTCGAGAAAACCAGCGAGGCAGGAATACATCCGCTCCGGAAAGCGCGCCTGCCGCCCGAGCAGGCAACGTTCGCCATCGACCGCCAGCATGATGACGACCGGGTCGGTGCGCGGAAAGTGATGCGTGCCGCAGGCGGGGCATTCGCGCCGCCATCCGGCCCCGGCCACCTCCGTCGGCGTTCCGCAATTCGAGCAGAACCGATGCTGGCGATGCCAATGCGTCACGGCCTTGGCTTGCGCCAGCGCGCCGAGATCGTCGTTCGACACCAAGCCTCGCGTCGCGATCGACCGGAGATCGATGATCTGGACGTCGCTCCGCTCGGCCAGATGTTCGGCCGCGTCGGGCATGAGCGCGGTGGCGAAATAGGCTTGGCCGTTCCGCTCGCCCAAGAACGTGCTGTGTTGGACCGAGCCCAAGGCTTCGGCGACCGCGAGGCCGAACCACGGCGAGTCCTGGTGCCCGAGCACGACGCTGTCGCCGGCCAGGACAAGGCTGACGGTCTGCGCAGCGGCGCGGAAAGACGCGACCTCCTCGGGGTTGTCGCGCCGGCCGGACATCCGGTCGAGAGGATTGTCAATAAAGCCCAGCGACGCGCCGAAGGCGGCCGTGGTTCTGATGCTGTCGGTCATGTCGGATTCCGTCGGAGGCGGGTGTTGCACCCTTCCTACGGCGATTTTCCGCGAAGCGAAATCATTCGTCTGGATTGGCCGGACCGGCAATCCCTTGTGGTGCAGAAGCACCGGACCCATCTTGCGGAACGCGGCTCGATGGTCCAAATAGCGCTTGGGAGGTTGGCGGTTGACGTTTCACTCGCCAACCGGGTCAGGTCCGGAAGGAAGCAGCCCTAACGAGACCGAGCGGGTTTCCGTCCAGCCTCCTACTTCGGCTTTTCGTCGCGTTGGCGCGACAGGTCGTCTGCCGCCCCGGGCCGCTGGCCATCGTGTGCCGGCCCCTTTTTCGAGACGATCATGAGCGACGCGCCTCCCGCATCCGCAATGCTGTCCGGCATCGTCTCCGACCGTCCTGCGCCGGTCCAGACGACGCCCTATCGCGTGCTCGCCCGCAAATATCGCCCGTCCAGCTTTGACGATCTGATCGGGCAGAGCGCGATGGTCAGAACCCTGTCCAACGCCTTCGATCTCAACCGCATCCACCAGGCCTATCTGCTCTGTGGCGTGCGCGGCGTCGGCAAGACCACGACGGCCCGCATCATGGCGCGAGCTTTGAACTACCATTTGCCGGCGTCCGCCGATCGGCCCGCTCTCGACGCGCCCAGCATCGTCATGCCGGCGCTCGGCACACATTGTCAGGCCATCATCGAATCGCGACATGTCGACGTGATCGAGATGGATGCGGCCTCGCATACCGGCATCGACGATATCCGCGAATTGATCGACGGCGCGCGCTATCGCCCCGTCATGGCGCGGACCAAAGTCTACATCATCGACGAGGTTCATATGCTGTCCAAGGCGGCCTTCAACGGGCTGCTGAAGACGCTTGAGGAGCCGCCCGAACATGTGAAATTTCTGTTCGCCACGACCGAGATCGACAAGGTGCCGATCACGGTGAGGTCGCGCTGTCAGCGGTTCGACCTCCGCCGCGTCGAGGCGCCCGACATGATCGGCCATCTGGCCGGCATCTGCGCGAAGGAGGACGTCCGCATCGATCCGGAGGCGCTGGCCCTGATCGCTCGTGCGGCCGAGGGCTCCGTCCGCGACGCGCTGTCATTGCTCGACCAGGCCATTGCCCATGGCGGCGGGGGAGCGAACGGAGCGATCGACCCGGCCGCGATCCGGGTGATGCTCGGCCTCGCCGACCGGGCCCGCATCATCGATCTGTTCGAGGCTGTGATGAAGGGGGACATCGCGACCGCGCTCGATGGCATGAAGGCGCTCTATGACGAAGGCGCCGACCCCGGCGGGATGCTGGCGGCGCTGGCTGACTTCGTCCATCTCGTGACGCGCCTGAAGCTCGTGCCCGATGCAGCCAAGGACTCATCGTTGACGGGCGAGGAGCGCGCTCGCGGGCTCGATTTCGCTTGCAAGCTCAGCTTGCCGGTGCTGACGCGCGCCTGGCAGATGCTGGCCAAGGGTTTGGCCGACGTGAAGGATGCGCCAAGACCGCTGGCGGCCGCCGATATGGTGCTGGTGCGCCTCGCCTATGCGGCCGATCTGCCGACGCCGGATGACGTCATCCGGCGCCTCTCCGCCGCTCAGGCTGGCGGTGTCGCGTCACAAACCGTGGTTGCAAGCGTGCCCGCGCCGTCCGGGGTTGCACCCGTGGAGCCGTCGGGTGGCGGATTGCGGCGGCTCGGTTCGGGCGGGGCCCTGCCGCAATCCGTGCCGCAGGCCGCACTGGTGGCCAGCCCGCCTCAGGCGAGCCTCGCTCCGCAGGCCGCCCCTGCGCCGCCGCCTGTTCTCCCGCAGACACTGCAGGATGTCGTGGCTCTGGCGATTGCCAACCGTGACATTCAGCTGAAGATGGCGCTCGAGAAGGACGTTCGCATCGTTCGTTTCGAGCCGGGCAGTATCGAGTTCGAGACGGTTCCGGGCGCGTCTCCACAGCTTGCGGCCCATGTGATGCGTCGGCTCAACGAGTGGACCGGCATTCGTTGGATGGTGGCGGTCGCACGCGAAGGCGGCGGTGCGACCTTACGCGAATTGGCGGATGCCGAGACCGCGTCGCGGCGCAAATCTCTGGAAGCGCATCCCGTGGTCAGCCGGATCATGGAACTGTTTCCAGGGAGCCGCATCGTCGATGTGACCGACATGAAGCCGGATCTGCCGCCACCCGAACCGACGGTGCCGGTGATGGGCGACGACGAAGTGGGTTACGCAGATGCGGGGGACCCGAACGCGGGCGACCCGGATGATGGATATAGCGAGGACGACCTCTAGGATCGACGATGATTCTGGGGTGTCGCAGCAGGAGCGGGTCATGAAGGACGTGATGGGTTTGATGAAACAGGCGCAGGCCATGCAGGCGCGTCTTGGTGAAGTCCAGGCCGAACTTGAGCAGTTGCAGGTCGAAGGCGTGTCGGGAGGCGGCCTCGTCAGGCTCGTGCTAACCGCCAAGGGCCAGATGAAGAGCATCACGATCGATCCCTCGCTGATGAAGGAAGACGAGCGTGAGATCCTCGAGGATCTGATCGTGACGGCCAGCGACGATGCGCGCCGCAAGGCCGAGCGGGTCGCCGAAGAGCGGATGAAGGCTGTGACGGCGGGCATTCCCCTGCCGCCCGGCATGAAGCTGCCGTTCTAACCGGCTTTCCAGAATGGCCGATCGTGTCGCCGGGCCCGAGATCGAGCGCCTGATCCAGCTCCTGGCTCGTCTGCCGGGGCTCGGGCCGCGCTCGGCCCGTCGAGCCGCCTTACATTTGATGCGGAAGCGCGAGGACCTCCTCGGCCCGCTGGCGGATGCGATGGCGCTCGCGCGCGAGCGCATCGTGACCTGTTCGGCTTGTGGCAACATCGACACGATCGATCCGTGTACGATCTGCTGTGATGTGCGGCGCGATACGACCACGCTGGTGGTGGTCGAGACGGTGGCCGACCTCTGGGCGCTCGAACGCGCCGCCGTCGTGCGCGGCCGTTACCATGTGCTCGGGGGGGTGCTGTCGCCGCTCGATGGTGTCGGGCCGGACGATCTCAACCTCGCTGGCCTCGTCGATCGCGTGTCGGGTGCGGGACTATCCGAAATCATCCTGGCCGTGAACGCAACCGTGGATGGTCAAACCACGGCCCATTACGTGACCGATCTCTTGGCTCACCTCGATCTCAAGGTGACCCGACTGGCGCATGGTGTCCCGGTCGGTGGGGAACTCGACTACCTCGATGAAGGAACCCTGGCGGCGGCCATGCGATCCCGCACGGCTTTCTGACCGAGCATCGTGCCTCTTTGCCGCGTGAAATCTTTCGCGCCGATTGCACCGTCACCAGAATGAACTATTGTAAGTTGTAATGAAATCGGATCACAATTTATGCTCGACCTTGCAGGTTTTCGTGAGCGCTCGGCTTTCACCATTTCGACGCTGGGCAAAAAGATTTTATACGCCAATGACGTCCACCTCGAGATGCTGGGCCGCACGCGAGGCAACACAATCGGCCAAAGCTGGGAAGACTGGCTGACTCGGGAGGACCTGTTGCGGGCCTCAGCCTTGTTCGATGGCTTTCTCCTCACGCAAAAAGCCTATTCGATCCACACGCGCTTGTTGAAGAGCGACGGAAGCAGCGTGCTGATCGCGGCGCAGTGCAGCATGTTGCGGAGCACGGACCCGTCTGGCGATCTCGTCCTTTGCGAGATGATGCAATTGGCCGACGACGAGTTTCTGCCCGGGCCGGGTCGGCGCGATGTGTTGGAGTCCGTGCGCGACACCACCTATGAATTGGCGGCGCTGACCGGGAGCCATCACTTCAGTGGCTTGAGCGATCGTCTGATGCAGGTGTCGTCGGCGGCCGAGTCCACCCTCGATATTCTCACCAATGCCATGACGATCATCAACCGCCGCATCCCGGCAGCGTGAGCCTCCCGCGCGTCAGCCTTCCGGCAGGCAGCGATGCTCCGGCACCGGATAGACGCGGTCGCGGCCGAGCGCGTGTGCAATGCGCGGGCCGCGCGCGAAGAGGGCCGTGAAGGCTTCGTCGTGGAGGTTCAGGCCGCCCGCATAGGCGCCGAAGGCCGGCATGACGCAACGGCTCCCGTCCGACACGAAGCACCGCCGCCGGACCGTTCCGCCGCGTCCGGCCACGATGGCGGCGGGGTGAAGATGGCCCGCGATCTCGCCGGTTGCCTGCCCGGCTTGCGGCTCATGGCGCAGCAGCAGTGGGCCGAACTGCCATTCCGTGGCGATCTCTCCCCAGAGACCGGCTGGCGGATCGGGGTCGTGGTTGCCGGCGATCCAGAGCCAATCCCGCCCCGCCTGGAGCGCCGCAAGCGTCTCTCGGTCGGCGATCGATAGCCGCTCCGTCGCGCGGCGATCATGGAAGCTGTCGCCGAGCGCCACCACGCGACGGGGCGCATAGCGCTCGATCAACATGCCGAGCCGGTGCAAGGTGGCCGCCGTATCATAGGGCGGCAGCAGCATGCCGCGCCGCGCGAGGGATGAACTCTTCTCGAAATGCAGATCCGCGACCAGCAACACGCGATCGTCTTCGGCCAGGAGGGCTCCCGCCGCATCCGCCAGCAGATGCATGCCGGCAACGTCGATATGCGTGTGGATCGAGCGGCTCCTGTTAGTAGCCACGCCACCCGCGAGGGCGGGCAGAGGCGCCGGGGATCGGACGATCGGGTCCGGGTCTGTGGCCCGGAAGGGCATCGCCGTCGTCCGCACCAGAGGCTTCCTCCACCAAAAACTCGGCCGCCTCGGCCAGAATGGCATCCTGCGCTTCGCCGTAGACTGGCTCCCGCCCGATCTCGAGCATGATCGGTACCGCCAAAGGCGAGATCCGCGCGAGGTTCTTATGGATGATTCGCCCCTCGATGCGCGACAATAATTGACCGAGCCGGGCGAGGTCGAGGAGTCCGGTTGCCGCATCGTCGCGCGCAGCGCGCAGCAGCACGTGATCTGGCTCATAGCGCCGCAGCACATCGTAGACGAGATCGGTCGAGACCGTCATCTGGCGCCCGGTCTTTTCGCGGCCAGGAAAACGCCGCTCGATCAGCCCGGCGATGATGGCGCATTGCCGGAATGTCCGCTTCATCAGCGCCGATTCCTGGAGCCAGCCCTCGAGATCGTCGCCCAGCATGTCCTGCGCGAAGAGGTCGTCCAGCGATACCAGGCCATGTCCGATTCGTGCCCCGAGATCGACGTTGCACCAGACCGCGATGGCATAATCATTGGCCACGAAGCCGAGTGGTTGCAGTCGCGCGCGCTCCATGCGGCGGGTCAGCAGCATGCCAAGCGTCTGATGCGCAAGCCGCCCCTCGAACGGATAGGCGATCAGATAATAGCGGCCGCCGCGCCGAAACGTCTCGACCAGCAGCGAGCTCGCAGGCGGAAGGGTCGATTTCACCTGCTGCAACCGCAGCCAATCGGCCACCTGTGGGGGCAGGGCGGCCCAATGGTCGGGGTTCGACAGCAACTCCCGCACGCCCTTGGCCAAATAGGTCGAGAGCGGGAATTTGCCGCCGGCATAGGAGGGGATCTTCGGTGTATCGCTGGCAGAGCGCGTCACCAGCGCCTCGTTCTCGACAATCGAGTGCAGCGCGAGGATTTCGCCGGCAAACAGAAATGTGTCGCCTGCCACCAGGGTCTCGAGAAACCCATCCTCGATCTCGCCGAGCACACGTCCGCCTCGTCCGACCGGGCCGGTCGTCGAAGCCCCGGCGTCGATCGACGGCTTTCGGTTGCCGCGCACCAGCCGCACCTTCAACATGGTGGCTTCGACGATCGTGCCGACGTTCATGCGATAGGTCTGCGCGATGCGCCCGTTGCTGACGCGCCATCGGCCGTCCGTTGTCTGGCGGATTTTGGCGAAACGTTCGTAGGCCTTGAGCGCGTAGCCGCCGGTTGCCACGAAGGACAGACAGTCGTCGAAATCCTGACGCGATAGTCTAGCATAGGGCGCTGCCGCGCGCACTTCGGCATAGAGCGCGTCGGCCTCGAACGGCTCGCTGCAAGCCATGCCGAGAAGATGCTGGGAGAGGACATCGAGTGCGCCGATGCGCGGCACTGGCGTATCCTGCACGCCAGCCGCCGCGGCCTCGATCGCGGCCCGGCATTCCAGAACTTCGAACCGGTTGGCCGGGATCAGCAGCGCGCGGGAGGGCTCGTCGAGCCGATGGTTGGCCCGGCCGATCCGCTGCGTCAGGCGGCTCGATCCCTTGGGCGCGCCGATATTGACCACGAGGTCGACATCTCCCCAGTCGATGCCGAGATCGAGCGTCGAGGTGCAGACCACGGCCTTGATGCGGCCGGCCGACATCGCCTCTTCGACACGTCGGCGCTGGCCAACATCCAGCGAACCGTGGTGGAGCGCGATCGGCAGATTATCGGTGTTGACCTGCCACAGGTCGAAGAACAATTGCTCGGCCTGAAAGCGTGTGTTGACGAACAGCAGGGCCATCTTGGCGGCGCGGATCGCCGTATAGATTTCGGGAATGGCATGGCGTGCCCCATGCCCAGCCCAAGGCAGCCGCTCCCGCGTATCGAGCATGTCGATCTCGGCCTTGGCGCCTTCGGGGGCGATCACGAGGGCGGTAGCCTCCGCGTCTCGGCCTGAAATATACCGTCGCAGCTCGTCAGGCTCGCGCACCGTCGCCGACAGGCCGATGACCTGAACGGTTGGGGCGAGCGCCCGCAGCCGCGCCAGCCCCAACGAGAGCAGATCGCCGCGTTTCGAGGTCACCAACGCATGCACTTCGTCCAGCACGATGCGGCGGAGTGGCTTGAACAAGGGGCCTGCGTCTGCAGTGGCGAGCAGCAGCGCAATCTGTTCGGGGGTCGTCAGCAGGATGTCGGGTGGGTCGCGACGCTGCCGCTGGCGCTTGCTGGCGGACGTGTCCCCCGTCCGCGTTTCGACGCGAATCCCAAGGCCCATTTCGGCGACCGGAATTTCAACATTGCGCGCGACATCGACCGATAGCGCCTTCAACGGCGAGATGTAGAGCGTATGCAAGCTCGCGGGCCGATCCTGCGGCGCTGACGCGAGATCGACGAGGCTTGGGAGAAATCCCGCCAGCGTCTTGCCGGCGCCGGTCGGGGCGATCAGCAGTGCGCTGCGCCCGGCTTCCGCTTCCGCGAGCAACCGCAACTGATGGGGGCGCGGCGACCATTGGCGCGCCTCGAACCAAGCAAGGAAGCGTTGTGGAAGGCGCGTAACGGGGGCAGGTCGATCGAGCACCCTCTCTAATTAGTCTTTATGCGCCACGACGACGAGCCCCGGCGATCCGACACCATGCTCTCGGCGGATCGCCGCCGCATGCATCGTGTCGAGCGCTAGGCCGGCGCCGGCCATCACCTCGGCCACATAGACACGGGAATGGGCGTAGCGCAGGCTGTCGTTCAACCGGATTGCGTCGCCTTGGCTTTCCTCGATGCTGAAGGCCAGCAGGCCGCCACTGGTCAAAACGCGGGCGACGTCCGCGACGACGCGGTCGAGCGCGCCGACATAGACAAAGACATCCGCGGCCAAAACGAGATCGTAGCTTGCCGCAGCCCGCCGCCGCAGGCCGGCCTCCACGCTTTCAGCCACCACCTGCCGGTAAGCTCCGGTCGCGGTCGCAAGCGCCACCATGGCGGGCGAGAGATCGAGGCCGTCAACGAAATCGACGCGAGTCCGGATCGTCTTGCCCATCAGCCCGCTCCCACAGCCAAGATCGAGTGCGGCGGAAAACCGGCGGGTCGCGGCTGTTTCGTCGAGAGCCGCGAGGATCAGGGCTGGCCCGTCGTAGCCCAGCGTGTCGATCAGGTGGCGCTCGAACCGGGGCGCATAATCGTCGAAGAGAGCCGTCACATAGGCATCCGAGAGATCGGCCTCGATCGTTCCTCCATGCAGTCGCGCGAGATGGAGCGTCGCGCCGAAGATGCCGGACGGATCGAGAGTTGCGGCTTGGCGAAATGCCTCCGTGGCGGCCTCGCGGCGGCCTCGCCGCTCCTCGGCATGGGCCAGCATCATCCAGGCCGGAACCCAAGCCGGGACGCGTTCGAGCGTTTGCTCGAGCAGATCGGCGGCGGCTTCCGCGTCGCCTTCGGCCAGAAGAGTTTCGGCATAAGCGAAGCGGCGATCGGCCAGAAGATCGCCAGAGGATTGGGAGGAAGGTTTCACGCTTGATCGACCGTCTCGGAGAGGACGCATCCGCTTGCGTCGTAAGCTGGTGTTAACCCCAATCGAAGGGACAGTCCGCGATGAAGCGGCAGAACGGAATTTATTTGTGCCGATATCCTACGTTCATCTTCAATCGGTTAGAAGCGTCGCTGACCGTTCCGCGAAGCGTCGCAGGTTGTGCGTCTTGCAGTCCCGCAAGTCCGACCAGGCGAGAGCTTTGCAACAAAAGCGTCGTGCAGTCGTTGTTAGACGCAGGGACAGGCAGAGGAGAGAGCTATGACTTCGTTCCAAAAGAAGATTTTCGCGGGCAGCCTCGCTGCTTTGACCATGGTCGGCGCAGTTGGCGTGAGCACCGCACCGGCATCCGCTCGTGACGGTGGCGCCATTGCGGCTGGTGTGATCGGCGGCTTGGCGGTTGGCGCGATCGCAGGTTCGGCCGCAGCCAACAACGGTTATGGTTATGGCGCGCCGGCTTACGGCTACGCTCCCCCGCCGCCCCAGCCGGTTTATGGCGGCGGCTGCTACTTCACCCGTCAGCCCGTCTATGACGAGTATGGCGAAGTCATTGGTCGTCGTCGCGTGCGCGTCTGCGACTAAAAGGTCAGATTTAGCATCGAGCGAGGGGAGTTGGACCGATGGAACGACCTGGCACATCACAATCGATGAAGCGCCTTGGGCTTTTGCTCATGGTATGTTTCGTCGGCGCTCCCTTGGCGGCCGCTCCCGTGCTCGGTCAGATTTCCTTTCGGCCTCTGACGATCGGTCATTCGATCAAGGTCGTGAAAGCTTATGGACCGGACGATGAGGATTGCGTGTTCGTGACGCGGCGTGTGTCGCGTCCGGACGGGGTCACGCATCCGAAAAAGACGCTTGTCTGCAACGACTGAGATTTACTCTTTCAAATGAGCGCGAGTGACGTTCTCACGCTAACGCCGGCTGGACTTTACTGTCCGGCCGGCGATTTTTTTGTCGATCCGGTGCGCCCAGTCGAACGCGCCCTGATCACCCACGGTCATAGCGATCACGCCCGTGCCGGCCATGGCGCCGTGATGGCGACCCCCGAAACGCTCGCCATCATGGCAACCCGCTATGGCGAGGATTTCACGGGAACGCGACAGAGCGCGGAACTCGGGGTGATCCAGACGGTCGGCGGCGTCGAGGTGTCGTTTCATCCGGCTGGCCATGTGTTGGGCTCGGCACAAATTTCGATCACTCAGGCCGGCTTTCGAGTGGTTGTCTCGGGCGACTATAAACGGGCATCCGATCCGACCTGCCTGCCGTTCGAGCCGCTCCGCTGCCATGCTTTCATCACCGAAGCGACCTTCGGGCTGCCGGTCTTCCGTCATCCGAATGCGGCCGGCGAGGTCGTCCGGTTGCTGGCCTCGCAATCCCTTTTTCCGGAGCGGACCCATATTGTCGGCGCCTATGCGCTCGGCAAGGCGCAGCGTGTGATGGCGCTGTTGCGCCAAGCCGGGGACGATCGACCGATCCACATTCACGGTGCCTTGGAGCGTTTGACCGATCTGTATCGATCCTTAGGCATCGACCTCGGCGACGTGAGGCGCGTCGTGCCGGCCGAGCGAAAGACTTTGGCAGGGCAGATCGTGCTGTGCCCGCCCGGTGCCATCAAAGATGTTTGGGCGCAGAAATTTCCCGATCCGATGACGGTCGCGGCCTCCGGATGGATGCGGGTTCGCGCTCGGGCGCGCCAGAGCGGCGTGGAACTGCCGCTGATCATCTCGGACCATGCCGATTGGGACGAGCTCTGCGCCACCGTGATCGAGACGGGATGCAGCGAGCTCTGGGTTACGCATGGGGAGGCCGATGCGCTCGTCTATTGGGCGACCGCGAGAGGTCTCGACGCCCAGCCGCTGCATATGATCGGCTATGGCGACGAGGCTGACGACGAGCCGATTGACCCGCCCGCCGCCGCATGAAGGACTTTTCCCGCCTTCTGGACCGACTGTCGTTCGAGCCGTCCCGCAACGGCAAGCTGCGCCTGATGGAAGCCTATTTTCGCGTGACGCCCGATCCCGAGCGTGGCTTCGCGCTGGCGGCGCTGACCAGCAGCCTCAGTTTCACCAACGCTAAACCGGCGCTGATCCGCACGCTGGCGGCCGAGCGGACCGACCCGACCCTGTTCGGCCTCTCCTATGATTACGTCGGTGATCTCTCCGAGACGGTCGCGCTGATGTGGCCGCAGACGGGGCCAACCGCGTCAGCGCCATTGCTCTCCGACGTCGTGCGGGTGCTGGCCACGACGGGCCGCGTCGCTCTTCCGAAACAACTCGCGGCCTGGCTCGATAGTCTCGACGAGATCGGCCGCTGGGCATTGCTGAAGCTGATCACAGGGTCGCTGCGGATCGGCGTGTCGGCGCGCCTCGCCAAGACCGCCGTCGCGATGCTGGGTGGGTTCGAGCCGGACGAGATCGAGGAAGTCTGGCACGGCATGGCGCCTCCCTATGAGGCACTCTTCGCCTGGGTGAGTGGGCAGGGTCCGCGACCCGATGCGACCGACCCCGCTCCGTTCCGCACACCGATGCTCGCCCATGCGTTGGAAGAACGCGACGTCGCGCAGCTCGATCCCGCCGCCTTTTCGGCCGAATGGAAATGGGACGGGATCCGCGTCCAGGCCGTGACCGGCGTCGAGACGGGTGGGCGATCCGTCGTGCGGCTGTTCTCCCGCACGGGCGAGGATATTTCAGGCGCATTCCCAGATTTGGCGGATGCCCTGCTGGCGGGCGGTCTCGGCAGCGTAGCGCTCGATGGCGAATTGCTGGTCGTTCGCGAGGGCCATGTGGAATCCTTCGGCACCTTGCAGCAGCGGCTGAACCGCAAAGCCGTGACGCCGAAGCTGATGGCCGATTATCCGATCCATCTGCGGGTTTACGATCTGCTGTTCGACAATGGCGAGGATTTGCGGCCACTCGCCTTTGCGGAGAGACGCGAACGGCTCGACGCGTTCGTGCAGCGGGCCGGGCTGACCGTGATCGATCTATCGCCGCTCGTGAGGTTCAGCGATTGGGCCCATCTCGCCGCGATCCGTCTCGATCCGGCAAGCGCCGGCGCGGGCGAGGCCGCCGATGCGATCGAGGGGCTGATGCTGAAGCGTCTCGACAGTCCCTATGTGCCGGGTCGGCCGAAGGGGCTCTGGTACAAGTGGAAGCGCGAACCGTTCAACGTCGATGCGGTGCTGATGTATGCCCAGCGCGGGCATGGCAAGCGCTCGTCCTTCTATTCGGATTACACGTTTGGGGTGTGGCGCGACGGCGCAGCCGGGCCTGAACTGGTGCCGGTCGGGAAGGCTTATTCGGGCTTCACCGACCAGGAACTCACCAAGCTCGACCGCTATGTGCGGACCAACACGACCGGCCGGTTCGGCCCCGTACGCGAGGTGGCGCATGGGATGGCCGGCGGTTTGGTGCTGGAGATCGCTTTCGAGGGCCTCAACCGATCGTCCCGTCACAAATCCGGCGTGGCGATGCGATTTCCGCGCGTCAATCGCATTCGCTGGGATAAGCCGACCGCCGAGGCCGACACGCTGGCGAACCTCGAGCGACTGCTGAAGGAATAGTCCCGAGCCCGCTAACGCCCTTGCGGATCGACCCGCCTCAGCACCATGCCGGCATGGTGCAGAACGCCGTCGATGAAGGTGCCGTCGGCGGTAAATCCCGAGTCGTCTCAATAATCGATATGCTGACCTTTCACGACAAAGCGGCCCTCATAGGCGCGCTCATGCGTGCCCTGACGCGTCGATTTCGGCGGACAAAGCGGCGACTGCCTCAGGCGTCATCCAATATCTTTTGCATCCAGACAAGATCGAGATAGCGGCCGAATTTGAATCCCACCGCCGGCATACGCCCGGTCTCGACGAAGCCGTAGCGGGCGTGGAAGGCCAGTGAGGCCGCGTTGGTGGCATCGATGCCGCCCACCATGACGTGTTTGCCGCCGGCGCGTGCCGCCGCGATCAACGGCGGCATGAGCCGCGAGCCGACGCCAACGCGCTGGTGATCCTGATGGATATAGATCGAATGTTCGACGGTTTTGAAAAAGCCGTCATGCGGGCGAAAGTCACTGAAGGAGGCATAGCCCGCGACCTCGCCGTCCCGGTCGGCGATCAGGAACGGGTAGGATTTGGCCCGGCGGTCCTCGATCACAGCGCGTCTATTATCGAGATCGACCGGTTGCGTCGACCAGATCGCGGTGCCGTTCAGAATCGCGTCGTTATGGATCGCCAGGATCGCGGGGAGGTCATGGTCGGTGGCGTCGCGAACCAGGATGGGCACTGATGTCTCCTCAGACTTTGTCGTCGGGGGCACCTTTGTCCAGCGGACCCAACTCGGCAAGCGCGTCCTTGCGCGCAACCGCATGCCCCTCCGCCCAATCGAGTTCTTCCTCGATGGTGCGATAGGTATCATCCCCGATGGTGCGATTGCGGCGCAGACGATCGAGCGCGCCGCGTTCGGCCGCGATCGCCTCCATCCGCAGCCCGCCGATCACCTCCGCATCGACCCTGTGATCGGTGGTCTGCTCCTGCATCCGCACCGCATATTCGCGCCGGAGCAAGTCAGCCTCGCTTTCGCTCTTGGTCTTGAGCAATGCGAAAGCGGACCGGGCCGTCTCGCGCCGCGCGATTTTCTCCTCGCGATCGCTTTCGCCATCATCCGCCAAATCGAACCAGCGCAGCATCGGCCCGAGCGTCAGGCCCTGGATCACCAGGGTGCCGAGCACCACCGCGAAAGCCGCCGTGATGAGAAGATCGCGATAGGGAAAGCCACCCTGAGCACCATCGCCGTAAGGAAGCGCGAGCGCCGTCGCCAGCGTGACGACGCCGCGCATCCCGCACCAGGAAACCGCGATGCTGGCTTTCAGCGACGGCGCTTCAACGACGTCGCCTTCGCCGCGAGCCGCAAGGTGGCGACGGAGCGTCAGGCCGCGATTGTAGATCATGACCCAGCCGATTCGCGCCAGAATCACGGTCGCGAGGACGGCGGCCGAAAAGCCGGCATAGAGCCCGACCTTGCCGCTCACGTCGCGAAGAATGGGGTGAAGCTGTAAGCCCACGAGAATGAACGCGAGCGCGTTCAACACATAGATCGCGACATCCCAGACGGCGAAGGAGGCGCGTCGATTTCCCGCCGTCTGGTCGCGGGCCGTGACCTGGGAGAGCATGATCGCGTAAGCCACGACGGTGAGGATGGGCGAGACCCCGATCGTCTCGGCCACGATCCACACCGCGAAGGTGCCGGCAAATTGCAGCGAAACATGAACCGGGATGTCCTCGACGCGTCGCGTCAGGAACGGAAACAACCAGCCAAGGGCGATGCCGAGCAGGACGCCGCCGCCCGCTGAAAACAGAAGCGCCGGAATGGCCTGGAACGGCGTTACCGACGCGCCCAACGCCGCCCCCACCGCAAAACGGTAAATCAGCAGCGCACTTGCGTCGTTGAGCAGGCTTTCGCCCTCGAGGATCACCATCATGCGATGGGGCGGCGCGATGAGGCGCAGGATCGAGGTGGCGGCGGTGGCGTCCGGCGGCGCCACGATCGCCCCAAGCGCGATGGCGACCGCCCACGGCATGTCGGGCACCAACCAGCGGGCCACCACCGCAACGGCCGCGACCGTGACGACGACGCAGAACATCACAAGGCTGAACACAGGCGCCCAATTGGCCTTGAGATCGCGGGGCGACGTGTCGAAGGCTGCGTTCAGCAGAACCGGCGCGACGAACAACGCCAAAGCGAGGTCCGGATCGAGCCGCGCCGAGATCTTCTCGGTCGGCAGCAAAGCGAGAGCGGCCCCGGCGACCGCAAGCACCACGGGGTACGGCGCGCCCACCCGCGTCGAGAGGGTCGTCAGCAAAGCTGCCCCGATCAGCAGCCCGATCACCAGTTCGAAGAGTTCCATCGGGCTCCGTTATAGCAGGTCGTGGATCAGCCGGTTGATCATCGTCTTCGGTTAGCCGCGGTCGACGAAGAAAAACCCGAGGGCGAACAAGGAATAGACACCCACCAGCAGCAGGCCTTCGAACCAGGTCGTTTCCCCATCGGCCGCAATGGCCCGCACGATGAAGGCCGTGCTGGCGATGGCGAAGAGTTGCAGCGGATTGGAGAAGACCAGCGTCATCGGGTGGCCGAGCGCCCACGAGATCAACACGAGCAGCGGCGCCACCACAAGCGCGATCTGGATGGCGGAGCCGATCGAGATGTTGAGCACGAGGCCCATCTTGTCTTGCCGGGCGAAAAACACCGCCGCGATGAGATCGCCCCCGGTGCCGACAAGGGCCAAGACGACGACGCCGAGAAACATCGGCGACAGATGCAGCCCCGATGCGGTCGTCTCGAGCGCCCCTGACACGATTTCGGCCTCGATCGCCACGAAGATTGTGGCGCCGACCAGCACGCCGAGCGACAGCGGCAACGACCAGTCTGCCGTGCCGCGCTCGTCCGCGCTGGCGAAGATATCGCGATGGGTCACCAACGTGTAGACGAGATTGCCACCGTAGAGCGTCAGCAGAACGACCGAGACCGCAAGGCTCAGCAATTCGTCCGAAAGGCCGAGATTGCCCGTATGCGTGACGGTGCGCCCGGTGAGATCAAAGATCGCCGGCATCAGCAATGCGATCACGACCAGCATGAGCATCGTGGAGAGTTGGCCCGCCCGTTCGCGGTTGAACACCTGTTTCTCGCGCCCGACGCCTCCGACCAGAATCGCGATACCGAGGCCGAGCAGGCTGGTGCCCATGATCGACCCGGTCAATTGCGCCCGCACCACCTCGGCCTGGCCGTCGATCAGCACGAACAAAGCGAGGATCACCTCGGCGATACTGCCGAAGCTGACGTTGAGCAGGCCGCCGATCGTCGGTCCTGCACGTTCGGCGAGTTGCTCTGTGGCGCGGCGCGTCCAATCCGCCAGGACCGCGATGGCGACTGCGCCCAGCGCGAAATCCACGAACGAGGGCACGCCGACGACGTAGTGTAAAAGGAGCGAAAGCGGCACGAGAGCGAGCGGTATGAAGGTCATCGGAGGTCCTGATCGGGATCGGTGGCAGGCGATCTGGGGCGAGCCGCGACGGCGACGCTCCCGCCTATACGGCGTCGGGCTCGCTCGCGACAGCGGAGATCGTTTCGCGTCCCCACAGCGGCATCGCGGCCACAGGCGATGAGGGGTTGTGATCGGCTTATTGTAACGGCTGGACCGCCGCTCTAAGCTGTCGCATTCGGGACGCCAGGTTCCGGTCGGCGGGGGTTGGCGCGGGGATGGCGGACAGCAGAGCGATGCATGGTTCGACGGATGGGCCGCGCCACGAGAGCGACCAACCGTCAAATCCTGGGTTCATCCTTGTCGCGGTCGATGATCTTGTCGGACTCTGATCGGTCGGGCGTTCTGCCGTTTCATTCTGGAACGATCCGCGACGAGGCGGATGAGGACGGCCCCGCGACCGGACGGTTTCGCCACGCGCGCGTGCTGATGTACAGCCACGACACCTTCGGGCTCGGCCATTTGCGCCGCTGTCGCGCCATCGCGCATGCGCTGGTCGAGCGTTTCAAGGGCCTTAATGTCCTGATCGTCTCCGGCTCGCCGATCGTCGGCGCGTTCGAGTTTCGCACCCGCGTCGACTTTCTCAAAATTCCGAGCATCATCAAGCTCATCAACGGCGAATATACGCCGTTGGGCCAGCATACGGATGTGCATGAGACGCTGGCGTTGCGCCGCTCAATCATCCAGAGCACGGCCGAATCGTTCCAGCCGGATCTTTTCATCGTCGATAAGGAACCGCTCGGCCTGCGCGGAGAACTCGAAGGCACGCTCGCCTATCTGAAGGCGCGCGGCACCATGCTGGTGCTCGGTTTGCGCGAGGTCATGGATTCGCCCGCGCATCTCAAGGCCGAATGGGCCCGCAATGACGTGCTCCGCAAGCTCGACGCGTTTTACGACGCCGTCTGGGTCTACGGCCCGAAGGACTTTTACGATCCGCTGACCGGCCTCGATCCGCCGGCTTCGTTGCATGACCGGCTCTGCTGGACCGGGTATCTGCGGCGCGAGGTGCCGGCCGTAACGGCGTTTCACGGGCCGAGCCTGCCTGACGATTTTTTGCTGGTGACGGCGGGAGGTGGGGGCGACGGCGCCCGCATCATGCATCAGGTGATCGCCGCGCATGAACACACGCCCGGCCTGAGCGGGCCGGTCGTGATGGTTCTCGGCCCCTTCATGAAGGCGGAGGAACGCGACGAGGTCTATCGGCGGGCGGCGGCTTTCCCAAACCTCCACCTCATCGATTTCGACAATCGGATGGAGGCTTTGATTCAGGCCGCCGCTGGGGTGGTCTCGATGGGGGGATACAACACGTTTTGCGAGATCCTTTCGCTCGACAAACGCGCCCTTATCATCCCTCGCGTCACGCCGCGGGAGGAGCAATTGATTCGCGCCCGCCGTGCTCAGGGGCTGGGGCTCGTCGACATGCTCATGCCCGATGAGGCGGACGACCCGGCCGTCATGGCCGAGGCGCTTCGCCAGCTTGCGGTGCGGGCAAAACCGTCCGAAACCGCTTATGGGCGCCCGCTCGACGGGCTGCTGCGCATCGGCGATCTCGTTCACGATTATATCTCCGCGCGCGAGGATCTTGCGGCAAGCCTGCTCGAGCCCAATCTCGTCGAACGAGATCGGCGGGCGGGCGAGGCTTGAGGGAACCGATCGCCTTCGTGCTCAAGGGGTATCCGCGCCTCTCTGAGACATTCATTGCCGAGGAGATCCTCGGGCTGGAGCAAGCCGGCTTCGATCTGAGGATCGTGGCGCTGCGCCACCCCACCGATACCAAGCTGCATCCCGTTCACCGCGCCATCAAGGCGCCGGTCAGCTATCTGCCCGAATATCTCCACCAGGAGCCGCTGCGGGTTCTGAAAGCGTGGTGGAGCCTGAGACAACGGCCGGGCTTGGCGAAGGCCTGGCGGCAGTTCCGCGCCGATCTTCCGCGCGACATCAGCCGCAACCGCTTTCGCCGCATGGGGCAGGCGATGGTGCTGGCCGCCGACCTGCCGCCGGATGTCACACGCCTCCACGCGCATTTCATCCATACGCCAGCCAGCGTGGTCGATTATGCCAGCCTCATCCTCGGTCGTCCCTGGACGTGCTCGGCGCATGCCAAGGACATCTGGACCTCGCCGGATTGGGAGATCGCGGGCAAGTTGCGCCGCGCGATCTGGACCGTGACCTGCACGCGCGCCGGGCTGCACCGGCTGCAATCCCTCAGCCCGGTCGGCAAGGCGGTTCATCTCGTCTATCACGGGCTGAAGCTCGATCGCTTCAGACCTCTTGCGCCGTTCCGAGGTCAACGGGATGGCCTAGATCAAGCGCAGCCGGTGCGGCTTCTCAGTGTCGGGCGCGCGGTCGAGAAGAAGGGCTTTGACACGCTCCTCGATGCGTTGGCGCTGCTGCCTCCCGATTGCGCTTGGGCGTGGACGCATATCGGCGGCGGGCCGCTTCTTCCCGCCCTCAAGCAACAGGCCGAGCGGCTTGGGTTGAGCGCGCGCCTTACCTTCCTGGGCGCGCAGGACCAGACGGTCGTGCTCGAGCGCTATCGCGCCTCGGATCTCTTCATCCTGCCGTGCCGAGTTGCGCAGGATGGCGATCGCGACGGGCTGCCGAACGTGCTGGTCGAAGCGCAGAGCCAGTCGCTCGTCTGCATCTCCACCGATGTCGGCGGCGTCGCCGAATTGATCGAGCATGATCGCAATGGCCTGCTGGTTCCACCCGACCAGCCCGAGGCTCTTGCGGACGCGATCCATCGCCTCATCCGTGATCCTTCGATCCGCCGACGTCTCGGCGACGCCGGCGGCCGGCGCGTTGCCGCTGATTTCGATGCCCGGACCAGCCTGTCGGCGCTGGCCGCGCTGTTCGATGGATCGGCGGCCGACACGGATGCGACGGGGCTTGCTCCGGAGGCCGGCATGCGGCCATGGTCAGACGCTATGATCGACGAGACAAGGGTTCCACCGATGATCGAAACCGCCTCCACCGTGTCGCGCACGGCATCACGTCCCTGAACCGTCCGCGCCTCCTCTTCTACGTCCAACATCTGTTGGGAATCGGGCATTTGGTGCGCGGCTCGCGCCTCGCCAAAGCCATGGCGGCCGGTCCGTTCGACGTGACTGTCGTGGTTGGCGGCACCCTTCCACCGCGTCTTGATTTCGGCGATGCCGCCATCGTCTGTCTGCCGCCCGTCAAGGCCGGGCCAGGCGGGTTCGCCGATCTTGTGACCCCCGATGGCAAGGTGTTCGGGCCAGAGGCGCGGGACGCGCGCCGTGACCAACTCCTGCGCCATGCCGAGACGATCAAGCCCGATATCGTGCTGATTGAGGCCTTTCCGTTCGGGCGACGTCAGATGCGTTTCGAGTTGCTGCCGTTGCTTGAGGCCCTGCAGGCTTGCGCCCACCCGCCGCTGATCGCGGTGTCGCTGCGCGACATCCTGCAAGAGAATCGCAAGCCGAGCCGGGATGCCGAAACCGTCGCGCTGGTGCAGCGCTATGTCGATCTCGTCATCGTGCATGGTGACCCGACGCTGGGAACACTCGGCGATAGTTTCCCGCTCGCGGGCGAGATCGCCGACACCATCGTGTATAGCGGCCTCGTGGGTCCCGCGCCTGCCGAGATGCCGATGACCGAGCCCTTCGACGTCATCGTGTCGGTCGGCGGTGGCGCTGTCGGCGCGTCCTTGCTGCATGCGGCCCTCGCGGCCAAACCTTTGTCGCGCGCCGCCAGCCTCTCTTGGTTGGTGCTGACCGGCCCCAACCTTCCGGCCTCCGATCGTCTCGTCGATCCGTCCGGTGTGACGCTCCGAACCTTCGAGGCTGATTTACCGGCTCGTCTCCGCGCCGCGACCCTGTCGATCTCGCAGGCCGGCTACAATACGGTGGCGGATCTCCTGTCCGCCCCGACCTGCCGGGCCGTTTTGGTCCCGCACGCGATGACGGGTGAAACCGAGCAAGAGCGCCGCGCCACTTTGCTCGAGCGACGTGGGTGGGCTGTGGTCGTCGATGAGGCGACCCTCGATCCGGCTCGGCTCGCGGCCGGAATCGATCGGGCCCTTGATCTGCCTCCGCGCGAAACCACTTTCGACTTCAATGGGGCTGCCGAAACGGCGCGTCTGCTCGAGCAGAGATGGCGCCAAACCGATCCGGTCGCACCCTGACGCGCTTTGTTGTAGGATCGATCGGCCCGACTGGCCCATGATGACGTATCTTCATCACCGGCTAGACGCCGTTAACAGGTTACGCGCCGCTTCCATGACGCGCACGAAATCAAGTTGTCGCGCATGAACGCAAGCCTCTTCAGATATATTTGGACTCAGACCCGCAAGGAACAGATCTGGATTCTGTTCATCATCCTTGCGTCGATGCCGTTCAACTTTCTCATGTTGGACCTGCCGAAATATATCGTGAATGGGCCGATCCAGGCGAAAGGTTTTGAGACCGCGAACGCCACGCAGCACTTCTTTCAAGTCAAGGTACCGGTGCCATTCGGGCTCGTCGAGGGCGGCTCCTATGAGGTGATGCACGGATTCGACCTCAATCGTCTGTGGTCGCTCATCGTGCTCAGCGGCTTGTTCTTGCTGCTTGTCATCATCAACGGCTTGTTCAAATTCTACATCAACACCTACAAGGGTCGCCTCGGCGAGCGCATGCTTCAGCAGTTGCGCTACGAGTTGATCGACCGGGTCTTGCGTTTTCCGCCCAGCGAATTCCGCCGCGTGAAGCCGGCCGAGATCGCCACCATGATCAAGGACGAGGTCGAACCACTCGGCGGCTTCATCGGCGACAGCTACGTACAGCCGGTGTTCCTCGGCGGCCAGATCATCACGTCGATCGTGTTTATTCTCCTGCAGAATTTTTCGCTGGGGCTGATCGCGGTTTCGCTTCTGCTGGTGCAGGGCGTCGTCATCCCGCGCCTGAGGCGCAAGCAGTTGATTCTTGGCCGGCAGCGGCAATTGACGTCGCGCGCCCTGGCCGGCCGCATCGGCGAGATCATCGACGATATCGAAAGCATCCATACCAACGACACATCGAACTATCAGCGCGCCGAGCTTGCCAACCGGCTCACCGCAATCTTCGCGATCCGCTTCGCGCTCTACCAATGGAAATTCTTCGTCAAATTCCTGAACAACCTCTTGGCTCAGGTGACGCCGTTCCTGTTCTATATGGTGGGTGGGTTCCTCGCGATTTCGGGCCATCTCAACATCGGCCAGCTCGTCGCGGTCATCTCGGCCTACAAGGATCTCCCGTCCCCCGTGAAGGACCTGATCGATTGGGACCAGCAGCGTCTCGACGTCGAGGTCAAATATACGCAGGTGATGGAGCAATTCTCGGTCGACGACTCGATCGAGCTGTTGGCGCCGCCGGATTTCGAGGGACCGATCTCCCATCTCGAGGGCGAATTGGCGTTCAGCAACGTAGCGGTGCTGGATAGCACCGGAACGCGCCTTCTCGATGCGTGCAGCTTTTCCATGGACCTGAACGAGCAGGTCGCGATCGAGGGGAGTTCGACCGGCGGCGGCGAAACCATGGTGGCGGTCGCCTCACGTCTCGTCTCCTTGATGAGTGGTCGCGTCATGTTGGCGGGGCGCGATCTTAAGGAATGGCCCTTGGCCATCACCGGGCGACGCATCTCGTTCGTCGGCACCGAAACCTTCTTTCCGCAATCGGATATCGCCGATGCGCTCCTTTATGGGTTGCGACACACCAATGCGCTGCCCGACAGCGACACCTCGCGCCACAAGATCATCAAGGGGCGGGGCAACAGCCTCGACTTTCTGGCCGACTGGACCGACTACGAAGCGGCTGGCGCGACCGGGCCGGCCGATATCGTCGAGCGTCTTCGGCGGGTCGTTCAGGTCGTCGATCTCGAAAACGACATCGTCAGCTTCGGGTTGAATCGTCAACTCGCGACCGATTCCGAGGAGATCCGCACGCGGTTCGTCGATGCGCGTGCCATCTTCCGCGAGCGGCTCGAGGCGGCGGGCCTCACCCAATTGGTGGAGGCCTTCGATCCCTGGCGCTACAACATGCAATCGTCGATCGGCGAGAATTTGATTTTCGGAACGCCGATCAACGAGGACTTCAGCGCGCGGAGGCTTGGCAGCAATCCGGTCCTGCGCCGCGTTCTGGCATCCCAAAGGCTCGATGTCGATCTCTTCGAGATGGGTCGCGAGATTGCCAATACGATCATGGAGGTATTCGAGGGCCTGCAGCCCGACAACCCGCTGTTTGAGCAACTGAGCTTGATGGCGCCCGAGCAATTTCCGGATTATCAGGCTGCCATCAAGCGGATCGGCAACAAGAAGTTCCAGCAAGCCTCGGCCGCCGACCAGGCGATCTTTCTCGATCTCGCGTTCGGCTACATCGAAGAACGCGATCGGCTTGGCTTGCTCGATCGCGATCGGATCGACCGTTTGCTCGAGACGCGACATATCTTTCACGACATGCTTGGTGATGACCAGCAGGACATCGCCTTCTACGATCCGGCGCATTACAACCTCGCCGCCACCGTGAAGGATAATCTGCTCATGGGCCGCGTCGCCTTCGGGGTCGCCGAAGCCGAAGCGCGGATTTCCGGGATCGTGCAGCAGATCGTCGATGATCTCGATCTGCGCCCCGTGGTGTTCGAGGCAGGGCTCGCGTTTAACATCGGGAGTGGCGGCAAGCGCCTCACGGCCGTGCAGCGTCAGAAGCTGGCCCTGGCCCGCGCAATTTTGCGGCGACCAGACCTGCTCTTGGCGCATCGGCCGTTGGGACAACTCGATGGCCGGGCGCAGGCCGCGATCCTCAAGCGGGTGCTTGCCCTGGCGCGTGGCGAGGATGGTCCTGGGTTCGGTATCTTGTGGAACCTTGAAAACCCCGCTCTTGGTGAACAATTCCCTCGCTTGATCCGGATGGAGCACGGTAGAGTTGCGACAGATCAAAAGAAAACGCCGGCCACCGTCGTGAATGTTGCTGATTATCCCCGAGTTCGGGCGTCTGCCTGAAGACGTGCCATCTTCCAGCGTTCGGAGAAAGGACGTGTCGTGAGTTTGTTGAAGGAAGACATCGAAGTCCTCCGCGAAGTCCCTATCTTTGCGTCGGTCGAATTGTCGAAACTTAAACTTTTGGCATTCGCGTCCCAACGCATGGCCTTCGATACGGGCCAAACCCTATGCCGCGAGGGTGAGAGCGGAGAAACCGCTTACGTGATCATCAAGGGCCAGGCGGATGTCTCGGTCCGTGCCGGCGATAGCGAGGTGACGGTCGCGACCGTTGGCCGAAACGACTTCATCGGCGATATGGCGATTCTCTGCGATATGCCGCGAACCGCGACCGTGACGGCCGCATGCCGCTGCGAGACGCTGGTGATCGGCAAGTCTCAGTTGATGGGGTTATTGAGGAGTTTCCCCGATATGGGGATCGCGATGATGCGAGTCTTAGCGACGCGGCTCGAACGAACAAACCGGGCACTTGCCCAGGTTCAACACGAGCGCGAAAACCTGCATTGACGTGGGCTCAATCGGCACGGATCGTTGAGTCGGCGGCCGCGACGGCCATAAAAGAAACGGCTGGGCTTGGCCGAACCTCGTCGAAAAATTGCTCGAGAAAGTCCCACGCCGCTTCGTCATGAGCGAGGTGATGGGCTAAAAGCCCGATCGGTCCGCGATGCAGGCGCGCTGCATCGATGGCGCGAACGAGCCGCCCGCAGAGGTCGCGGATGCTGCGTCCGCGGCGTCCGTTGCGCCAATCGATGAGATCGAGATCGCAATTCAGAAGCTTGAGGCCATCGACCCCGCCGGGCGTCGGCCGATCGAACGTCGAGAGCGTGCGATAGCCTGCCTGCGGAAGCGCCGGCAATACGCTCGGCCTGATGCGATTCCAGGGCGGCACCAGCGTATCGGCCGATCCCGACCCGAACAGATCATGCAGAGCGCGCCGCCCCTCCGCCAATTCAGCCAGCACCACCTCATCCGGCCGATCGCCCCCGAGTTCGCAGGCGCGCTCGCCCGGACGGGCATGATTCGTGTGCGCCCAGCCGTGCTGGCAAGGCGTCACCCACGTTCGCTCGGCGACCCAAGCCGCGAGCGGCGCCGTCGCGCCGGCCGGAATGACGGCGAGCAGGACCGGCATGGAATGGCTGCCGCTGAGCTCACCGAGGCGATTGAGAGCGGGCGTCACAGCGATCGCGTCGTCGTCGCGCAGCCAAAACCGTGTCGTGCCTCCGTCATCGGCCGTTCGATCCAAGGCCTCGCGTACCGCGACCCAGGGATCGTCCGACTGTGCCGAGATCATCATAGTGCGGCTCCGTTCATCGGCTGACGCGCGCGGTCGAGGCCGCTCTGCAGCCTGGCGGCTGCGCCCGCGAGGGTCCGCTCGCCGTGCACGAACGCAGAGGCGGCTTCGCCGAACGCCGCGCGAAGCGCGGGGTCGGTCAGCAGGCGCGCGATCGCCGCCGCATAGTCCGACAGATCGTTCGCGGTGAGCAGCCCTGTCGTTCCGTCGCGCACCACGCTCGGTGTCCCCTCGCCGCGCACCGCGATGACGGGACGTCCACAGGCCTGAGCCTCGAGGTAACTCAAGCCAAAGGCTTCGTTGAAGCCCGGCCAGACGAACAGATCGGCTGTCATGAGCGCGTCGGCCACGGCGTCTCCCGCCAATGCGCCACGCCAAACCAGACGGTCGGGCGGAAGAGGCGCGAAAGCCGTTTCGACCTTCGACCGCGCCGGACCGTCGCCGATGATCGTCAAGCGCCAGTCGAGATGCTGAAGGCGCATCAAGGCCGCGGCCAAAAATCTGTAGCTGTGAAGCTTGTCTCCCGGCCGCATCATCGCGACCGTCACGAGCTGCGTGCCGTGACGCGTCTCCGGACGAGGCGATCGCGTGTAGCGGCTCGTCTCGATGAAAGGCGGGAGATCGATCAGGCGGTCCGACTCATGCACGATCTCGGCGAGGCCGAGGCGATCGTTGGCCGTGAAGCAGAAGTTGACGGCAGCCTCGCGGATCGCCGCCTCGACCAGCGCATGTCCGGCCTGCCATGGGCCGCCCTCGCGCTTGGCCGCATGGGACGCTTCGGCCGTCACATAAGGTAGGGCGAAGCGCCGCGCCAAGGCCGCACCGATCAAGTCCGGTGCTTTATAATACAGGTGGTAGGCAAAGATCAGATCCGGCGTCAGGGCCGGTCTGTCGCTCCATTGCGCCGCGATGGACGCCACCTCGTCTCGCGCGCCCTCGGCGATTCGGGCTCGTTCAGCGTCGTCCGGCGTCGCGCTGAAACAGCGGAACGTCGAGATCAGCGAAACGGCATGGCCCCCGAGGCGAAGCGCCTCGATCAAGAGGCGCGCCATCTGTCGGTCGCCCGACGGCACAGGATGATTCGGCGCCTTGAGGGGCGCATAAAAACCAATCTGCATTGCGGGCTCAGCGCCCTCGGCGCGGAACCGCGCGATGCGTGCGTCGATCACGCATTATAAGGATCCGCCGCGTCGCGCAGGCCATCGCCGAGGAAGTTGAACGCGAGGATCACCAAGATGACGGGCACGACCGGCAGCATCAGCCAGGGATAGAGCACGACCACGTTCATATTCTGCGCTTCATTCAGCATGACGCCCCACGAGATGATGGGTGGCCGTAGGCCGAGGCCGAGAAAGCTCAATGCGGTTTCGCCGAGGATCATCGACGGGATCGTAATGGTGGCCGAGGCAATGAGATGGCTGATGAAGCCCGGCAACAGATGCCGCGCGATGACGCGCGGGGTACGCGCGCCCATCAGCTGCGCCGCCATCACGTAATCTTCCTCGCGCAAGGCCAGGAGTTTGGCCCGCACTGCTCGGGCCAGCCCGGTCCAATCCATCATCCCGAGGATCACCGTGATGCCGAAATAGACCAGGAGCGGGCTCCACGTCACGGGCATGATGGCGGCCAGTGCGAGCCAGATCGGGATGTGCGGAATCGAATGTACGATCTCGATCAGGCGTTGGCTGATGAGATCGAACCAGCCACCATAATAACCCGCGAGGCCGCCGATGATAAGCCCGAGGCAGAAGCTGATCGAAATGCCGATGAGGCCCACGGTCAACGACACGCGCGCGCCGTAGAGAATGCGCGACAGCACATCGCGCCCAAGCCGGTCGGTCCCGAACAAGAAGACGTTACCACCTTCGGCCGGGCAGAACAGGTGCGTGTCACCCGGGATCAAGCCCCAAAAGAGGTAAGGATCGCCGTGGCAGAAGAAGCGGATCTTATCGACCTTGGAGGTTTCGAGAGGATATTGTCGGCGCAGGTTCTTCATGTCGAGATGAAAGGTCGAGCCATAGACGAACGGGCCGACAAACGATCCTTTGTCGAAGAAGTGAATCCTCTGCGGCGGTGAGCGAATGAAATCCGTGTCTCGCGTGCCCCCGGCATAGGGCGCGAAAAACTCCGAAAACGGAACCGTCGCGTAGAGCACGAGCAGGAAGATGCCCGAGACCACGGCCATGCGGTGGCGTTTGAACTTCCACCACATCAGCCGCCATTGCGACGCCAGATAGATACGCTCCTGCGCCGGGGACAGTCGCGTGACCGACAGCGGATCGAATGGAGCCTTCGAGACGAAATGCGCCAGAGGCGCGCCCTGCAAAGGAGCCACGCCTGTCATTTCGTTGTTCCTCCGATCAGGCGGATGCGCGGGTCGAGGAAGGCCAGCGCGATGTCGGAGATCAACACGCCGACGATTGTCAGGGTCGCCAAAAACATCAGGAATGATCCGGCCAGGTAGATGTCCTGACTTTGCAAGGCATGAACCAGGAGCGGGCCGGTGGTCTGCAGCGACAGAACGATCGCGACGAGTTCCGCCCCCGAGACGATCGACGGCAGAATGCTGCCGATATCTGAAATGAAGAAGTTCATGGCCATGCGGAACGGATATTTCATTAAGGCGCGCATCGGGTGCAGGCCCTTGGCCCGTGCCGTCGTCACATATTGCTTCTGCAATTCTTCGAGTAGATTGGCGCGGATCGTGCGGATCATGCTGCCTGTGCCGGCCGTGCCAATGATGATGACCGGGATCCAGAGATGCGCCAAGATCGATTGGAGTTTCGCCCAGCTCATCGACTGATCAAAATATTTCGGATCCATTAAACCGCCAATGGAAATGCCGAACCACACATTGGCAAAGTAGAGAAACAGCAAGGCCAGCAGAAAATGCGGGATCGCCAGTCCGAGCAGTCCCAGTGTGGTCAGGCCATAATCGCCCCAGCTATATTGGTGGGTGGCCGAGTAGATGCCGATCGGGAAGGCGACCAGCCAAGTAAAGATAATCGTCGTGAATGAGAGAAGCATCGTGAGATAAAGCCGGTCGCCCACGACGTTGCGAACCGGCATCTGATACTCGAAGGAGTAGCCGAAATCGCCGACGAAAAACCCACCGACCCAGCGAAAGTATCGCTCCACCGGCGGCTTATCCAAGCCGTATTCCTTCTTCATGAAGTCGATTCGGCTATTATCGACCTTCTCGCCCTGAGCCTGCATCTCGGCGGCATAATTCGAAAAATAGTCGCTCGGCGACAGCGCCATCACGCCGAAGATGATCGCGCTCGTGACGAAAAGCGTCGGAATCATGATCAGCACGCGTCGCACCAGATAGGTCAGCATCGCGCGTCAGCCTCCGGGCGCATTGGCCAACCAGAATGTATCGGGCATGTAGATGCCGAAGAAGCCACCCGGGTCGAAGGCATACAAGGCGTCGCCGGGCACGTTCCGCATCTGATCGGAAATCACCACCGGCTGCTTCGTGCCGTTGATGATCCCGATCGTAAAGACCTGATCCGAGTTGATCGACAGCATGTTGCCCCAGATCTCTTGCCGCTGCGCCTTGTTGGTGGAGCGGCGCCACGCCCGGTAGAGATCGACCAGTTGCGCGGCTTCCGGAACGTCGACCGCATCGCCCTCGTGGCCGTCTGATTCTTGATACAGGCCCCACCGCGGCCACTGAAATTGCGATTCATGCATGGGGGCGAGATCGTCCGGCTCGATCGCCGAGGTCGGGTTACCATTGTCGATCCCCGATCCGATCGACATGATCGTCTCTCCATCGAGGATGCGCTTGCGGAACACGTCGCGATGCGCGGGATGCGTAAAGGCCCGCAGGCCGATCTTGGCCCAGTCATCCCCGACGAGTTCGAGGATATCGACATATTCGGCGACATCGCCCGCCGTCTCGACGATGAGGTCCGCTCTGCGGCCGTCGGGGAGCAGACGGAACCCATCGCTGCCCCGCTTGTCGAGCCCCGCCTCGTCGAGCAGCCTGTTGGCGGTGGCTGGATCATATGTGCTCCACGCTTTCGCGTAGGTCTCCTTGAAGAGAGGGCTTTGCGGCAGCACTGTATCGGCACTCTCGCGCGCAAGGCCGAAGAACAGCGCCTGGTTGATGTCGTGGCGATTGATCCCGAGCGACAAAGCGCGCCGGAAGCGGACGTCGCGCAGCAGCTTTTGCCAAACCGGGTCTTTGGCGTTCAAGTTCGGCATCAGTGCCGCGAACGAGCCCTGGCCGTTCTCCCAAAGATTGACCTTATAGTGGTTCAAATCCTCATTCTGCTTGAGGAACGTGTAATCCTCAAAACCGAGATAGCGGGCCTGTAACGTGCTGTCGCCGCTTGCGGTCTTGGCCGGGATCAAGCTTGTGGTGCCGAGCGAGAGGGTCACGCGATCGATGTAGGGCAGTTGCTGACCATCCTGATCGACGCGGTGGAAATACGGATTGCGCTCGAAGGTGAATAACTCGGCGGGGGGCGAGGTGCGGTTGCGCCACGGATCGAGGGTCGGCAAATCGGGGTTGTCGCAGCGATATTGGCGCGACATGCGCTCGTGGAGCGAGCCCCAGTTCATGACGCGGGCTTTTTTGACCAATTTATCGAGCGCGGCTGTGTCGGCGTATTTCGCATTGAACTGTTTGAGATAATGCGCCGGCATGAAGATGAAGAGCGGCTGCGATCCCGCTAGGGCAGGCAGGAAGGCGGGATTCGGTTCGTCCCAGCTGTAGCGCACGGTCGTTGCGTCGATGATCTCGACGCGCGGCGGCTTCCCCCGCACGAGGAGACTTGGGCTCGGACCGGAGGGCGACAGCGTCGCGTTATTGGCAACGTCCTCCCAATAATAACGAAAGTCCTCCGTCGTGAACGGCTGTCCGTCCGACCACTTGTGACCTTCGCGAAGATGCAACGTGAAAACTTTGTCGTCCTCGATCTGGATACTCTCGAGAATATCGGGAACGAAGTTCAGCTTGTCGTCGAAGACCACGAGCCGCGCGTAGGAATAGATCGTCATCATGCGAAGATCGCGCTGGTCGCCCATCAGCATCTTCCACGTGCCGCCGGGGTGTCCGGTCTCGCGATTCATCGAGGGAAGGTCGATAATGCGGGGATGCAGCGGCAGACGCTGGGCAACCGGCGGAAGCTTGCCGTCGCCGACGTCATACTCGAAATACGGCGTCTCCCGCTGTGTCGCGATCTCGGCTTGCGCGGAGCAGGCGGCCAGCAGCAGGGCCAACAGCCCGAACAGCAGGCTCATGCGACGCATTGCGCCAACTCCCGGAAATCCACGTTGGGTTGCGCCAGAACGATGTGGCCATTGCCGAGGTCGATCGGTTTGAGGGTCTCGGGCCGGCCATTGTCCCTGAACGCCGGGGCCCATCGCGCCGGGTCGGATGCGCTTTTGCCTTTGAGGCTTCCAAAGTCGAGCGGTCGGTCGAGATCCGGGAACGGGACGGCGGCGAGCAGCGCCTTGGTGTAGGAATGCGCCGGTTGCCGGAACAGAACATCGCGTGGTGCGATCTCGACGATGCGGCCGTGCGCCAGCACTGCGATCCGGTCCGCCACATAATCTACGACCGCGAGATTATGCGAGATGAACAGGTAGGTCAGGCCAAGTTCGCGCTGCAGGTCTTTCAGCAGGTTGAGAACTTGAGCCTGGACCGAGACGTCGAGCGCCGAAACGGGCTCATCGCAGATGATCAGATCGGGGTTGAGCGCGAGAGCCCTTGCGATGCCGATGCGCTGGCGCTGCCCGCCCGAGAAACTATGCGGGTAGCGGTTGAGAAAACGGCGGTCGAGCCCGACGGCGCTCATCAAATCGCCCACCCGGCGAACCTGCTCGTCGTGATTGCCCATGCCGTGGATTTCGAGCGGTTCGCACAAGATGTTCAGCACCGTCATGCGCGGCGACAGCGAACTGACGGGATCCTGAAAGATCATCTGGACGTGCTGGCGAAAGTCTCGTTCGGCCCGACCGCGCAACTTCAGGACGTCGATCGCCTTGGTGCCATCATTGAACGTCACCGAACCGCCGTCCGCCTTCATGGCCCGCATGATCAGCTTCGACACGCTCGTCTTGCCGCATCCGCTCTCTCCCACGAGACCGAGGCATTCGCCGCGCATGATGTCGAAGCTCACGTCATCGACAGCAACGACGGGCTCCGCCGGCTTGCCGAACAAGCCACTGCTGCGCGAGCCGTAGACCTTCCTGAGATTGCGGACGCTCAGCAGGGGCTCGTTGCCGCTTTCCGGCCGGGGCGGACGTGTGCTGACGAGCGGACTGATGTCCTCCTGGGCATCGCGCAAGGCGACGAGCCGCTCATTCGGCTTCATGTCGAAATGCGGAACCGCCTTCAGGAGCGCGCGGAGATAGGGGTGGCCCGGACGGCGGAAGATATCGTCGGCGGCGCCGGCCTCCATGACTTCGCCATGGTAGACGACCACGACCTCGTCGGCCATGTTGGCGACCACTCCGAGATCATGGGTGATCATCAGAATTGCCATGCCGAACTCGGTCTGCAACTCGCGCATCAAATTGAGCACCTGCGCCTGGATGGTGACATCGAGCGCGGTGGTCGGTTCGTCGGCGATCAAAAGGGCGGGGCGGCAGATCAAGGCCATGGCCAGCATGGCACGTTGACGCAGACCGCCGGAGAGTTCGAAGGAATACATCCCGTAAGCGCGCGCCGGGTTCTTGAAGCCGACAAGGCCGAGCATGTGCTCGGTCATGTTGCGGGCCTCGCCGTGCGGAACCGGTCGGTGCAACCGGAGCGCTTCCTCAATCTGATTGCCGATCGTATGGACTGGCGACAGGGACGACATCGGCTCCTGGAAGATCATACCGATGCGGCCGCCGCGGAGATGGCGGATCGCGCTGCCGTCGCGCGGCATCAAGGCGATGTCGACCGGCGGTTCGGAGGCTTTCTTCGGGTCGCTGAACAGGATCTGGCCGCCCGTGACCGAGCCTGCCTTGGGCAATAACCCCATGATGGCTTGGGAGATGACGGTTTTGCCCGAACCCGATTCGCCGACCAGCGCCACGGTCTTGCCAGCCGGCACCCGGAAGGATACCCCCTTCACGACCTCGATCGGCCGATCCTGCAATCGGAACGCAACCTTCAGGTTGTCGACCCGTAGGATGTCTGGCTTCGCACTCTTCAAGATGTTCTCGGTCAAATGATGCCGCTCGATCGAAACCTCTGTGCCTTAACGATGTCACACGGCGCGGGCGGAAGCTAGCGCACGACGGAATTTAAGCAGACCTATTCATTCCGTTGCGGGCCGGACCGTCACGCCGGCAGTCTCGATTTGAGATCGCGGGCCGCCTCTGCATAGCCGCCGGACGCGCCGTCGATGAAATGCACGTGGTTGGATTGCACCACCGAGGGGATCACGCAGGTGATCGTCGCGGCATCCTGACGATGCAGGCCATAGACCGCGATGACGTCGCGAGCCGCGTCTTGCAGCCGTGTCTCGATCCGATCGGCGTGCGCTGGCGTACAATCGAGCGTCATCATCAGCCCATCATCATATTTCCGGAAATCGGAATTCTCGACCACCTCGCGGAGATAGCGTTTTGGCGAAAAACCGCCAACGCTCCAGCCGGTCGTCAACAGAACGGTCGCCAAAACCGAATAGGCGGCCTCTGCCAACCAGCGGTGGAGCATCGAGGAGTTTGCAGGCTGCATTCTCGCGTCGATCCCGATTGCAGCCAATTGCTGCCGCAACCCCGGCCGAAACACGGGCATCGGCCGGGCCTCGTCCGGGCCTTGCTCGGCGATCTCCAGCACCTCGCGCACGAGGGCTTGGAAGCGCGGATCGTCGGGACCGGAGGTGGGGCGCACCAGCACCGAGAGGATCACGCCATGCTTGGCGACGAGATCGTGGAACCGGCAGGTGAGGCCGGTCAGATCGGGGTGGGCATCCTTCGGCGCGGGCGCGACCGCGACGTCGCCCGCCTTGAGACGCCGCTCGGCCCAGGCGAGGCCGCCGCCCGCAAACATCGCGTAGGTGACGTTGTTTGAGACCGCGAACCGCGCGACGCGGACATCGAGAGACTGGGCGCGGATGTCGCTGACCGAGACGATGCCCCCGCGGAGGACGAGATTCAACTCGCGTCCGACCCAGGCGACCGTCGCGGCCAGCGCTACGCTGGCCTGTTCGGCATCCTCCGGTCCGACCGCGAAACTTGCGCCGTCACCACCGAAGATGAAGGGAAATTCGAGTGTCCCGAGCGCATTCGATACCGCTGAGATGACCGCCGCGCCGGCCGTGTTGACGGTCTTGTAGCGACCTTCAGCGATGGCTTGGCTCGATGACACCACATCGGCGATCCCGACGACCCAGTCGTCGGGCAACGGCGCGAAGGACGCCGAATCAGCGATGCCGTGAAAACCAGAGAGGGGTGCGAGACTACGATAGAACGCGGCAGTTCCCAAAGCCGGTCTGCGTCCATGCCCGTCGCGATCGAGGCTCTCGGGCTGTGTCATCGATTCGATCCGCTCCTTGCGCGGATGATCGGCGTCGGCGCGCCACGCCAGCCTATTATGACGGAACTCTTTGGCATAGCCATTCGTCCTGTCCCTGGCATAAGCTTTGCTCGATCGGCGTGTCCAATCGCCTCCTGGAGACCAACATCACGTGTCGCCCAAAGGTCAGTTTTTCGACGAAATGACGGGACCCGATGGAGAGCCGCGCGAGGTTTATGCGCGGTTGTCGCGGTGGCTTGCAGAAGCCCCGCCCGAGTTGCTGGCCTCGCGCCGGGCCCAAGCCGATCTGCTCTTCCGCCGCATCGGCATTACGTTCGCGGTCTATGGCGAGAAAGATGCGGCCGAGCGGTTGATTCCGTTCGACATCGTGCCGCGTCTGATCAGCCAGAGCGAGTGGCGGCGACTTGAAGTCGGTCTGGTGCAGCGCGTGAAGGCCATGAACATGTTCCTGGCCGACATCTACGGTCCGCGCGATATCCTTCGGGCCGGCATCGTGCCGTCGGCGCTGGTCTATCAGAATCCGTACTTCCGGCCCGAGATGGTCAACGTGCGCGTGCCGTTCGACACCTATGTGCATATTGCCGGGATCGATATCGTTCGCATCGACGCGGACGATTTCTACGTGCTCGAAGACAATGCCCGCACGCCGTCCGGCGTGTCTTACATGCTGGAAAATCGCGAAGTCATGATGCGGCTCTTCCCGGAGCTGTTTGCCGCCCATCGGGTGGCCCCGGTCGAGAATTATGCCGATCTGCTGCTGCAATCCCTCCGCAGCGTCGCGCCGCGGACCGCGGACGCCGATCCGGTCGTCGTGTTGCTAACGCCCGGCCAATTTAACTCCGCTTATTACGAACACTCGTTCCTGGCCGACAAGCTCGGCATCGAGCTCGTCGAGGGCCGCGATCTCTTCGTCGACGACGATGTCGTTTACATGCGGACCACGGAGGGACCGAAGCAGGTTGACGTCATTTATCGACGGCTCGACGACGACTTCCTCGATCCGCTTGCGTTCAGGCCCGATAGTACGCTCGGCGTGCCGGGGCTGATGAGCGCCTACCGGGCCGGAACCGTCACGCTTGCTAATGCGGTCGGAACCGGGGTGGCGGACGACAAGGCGCTCTACACCTATATGCCGGAGATCATACAATTTTATTTGGGCGAGGCGCCGCTTCTGAAGAATGTGCCAACCTATCGGTGCAGGGAGCCAGAGACGTTACGCTACGTGCTCGAGCATCTTCCTGAACTCGTGGTCAAAGAGGTCAATGGCTCGGGCGGCTATGGCATGCTGGTGGGCCCCCATGCGACGCGCGCCGAGATCGAGCTTTTCGCCAAGAAACTCACGCTCGACCCCGCCAATTTCATCGCTCAGCCAACGCTCGCGCTATCGACCTGTCCCACCGCGATGCCGGGCGGGATTTCGCCCCGGCATGTCGATTTTCGACCGTTTGTGCTGACCGGCTCGAAAGGTGTCCGGGTGGTTCCGGGCGGGTTGACGCGCGTCGCCATGCAGGACGGCTCGCTCGTGGTTAATTCCAGCCAAGGCGGCGGCACGAAGGATACCTGGATCATCGAAGACGCGGGGACCCGTTCATGAGCCGGACCGACAGCGACGGCGAACGCGCCGCTTTTTCGATGCGGCGTCCCGTTCGCAAATTCACCATGCTGTCGCGGACGGCCGACAATCTCTTCTGGCTAGCCCGCTATATGGAGCGGGCCGATTTCCTCGCCCGTACGGTCGAGGCGACGCAGCGGCTCGCCGCGCTTCCGGCCGTCTACAATCAAGCCGGAACCGAGTGGGAAAGTGCGCTTGAGTCCTCCGGCGCCGGTGATCCTTACCGGGCAAAATATGAGGTGGTCGAACCCGACAAGGTGATGGATTTCATCATCTTCGACGCCGCAAACCCCTCGTCGATCCGCAACTGCATCGAACTCGCCCGTACCAATGGGCGAGCCGTGCGGACGGCGCTCACGGCCGAAATGTGGGATGCCATCAATGGCGCTTGGCTCGAACTCAAGCGCTTCGAGGGATCACGAACCCGGGACGATGCCGCGCGGCGGGAAGAGATCACGCATTTTCTGGATTTCGTGAAGCAGACGTCGCTGGTATTCGACGGCTCCGTTTATCGCACGATGTTGCGGGACCCGTCCTACTGGTTCTCGCGTCTCGGCGTCTTTGTGGAACGCGCCGACAACACCGCCCGTATTCTGGACGTGAAATATCATGTGCTGCTGCCCGAGACCGAAGCTGTGGGCGGCTCGCTCGACTATTTCCAGTGGACCGCGATCCTTCGCGCCGTCTCGGCCCTAACGGCTTATCACTGGGTCTATCGCGAGAGCATCAAGCCTTGGCTTATCGCGGATCTCCTCATTCTGCGGCTGGAGATGCCGCGCTCGCTGCTGTCCTGCTACGAGAATATCAATCGCTGCCTCGACTCGCTCGGCAAAGCATACGGCCGGCAAGGTGCGGCGCAGCGTCAGGCGAGGCGTGTGATGGCGCAATTGGAGAATGCCTCGATCGAGGAAATCTTCCAGCAGGGCCTGCATGAGTTCATCACGGCCTTTCTGGACGATAACAACAAACTCGGCGCCGCAATCGCGGAACAATTTCTGGTCTGAGGTCGAGCATGAGGCTGCGTATCCGTCACCACTTGCACTACCGGTTTGCCGAGCCGGTTCGCAACGTGACCCAAATTCTACGGATGACCCCGCGTTCGCATGAAGGCCAGCACATCATGAACTGGCGCATCGACGTCGATGTGGATTGCATGTTGAAGGCCGGCGTGGACGGGTTCGGCAACATCACCCACACCTTCACGGCCAAGGGCCTTTCGGAAGAATTGGCCATCTCGCTCTTTGGTGAGATCGAGAATTTCGATACTGCTGGACTTATCCGCGGCTCGGCGGAACGGCTTCCTGTCGATCTGTTCCTGCGCGGCAGCGATCTGACGACCGCCGACGAGCCGCTGCGCCGCTTCGCGGAAACCGCTGTGGCCGAGGAGACGACCGATCTCGGCAAATTGCATGCCCTGCTCGATGCGGTTCATGTGGCGCTGCCGATCGCGGGTGAGAGCGGCGATCTGAAAAGCGCGAGCGATACATTTGCGGCAAAAACAGGCACGAGCGGTGCCGTTGCTCATGTTTTCATCGCCTGCGCCCGCCATCTCGGATTTCCGGCGCGGTTTGCGAGCGGCTATTACCTCGGCGAGGACGAAAATGGCACCTCGCATGCCTGGAGCGAGGCGTTCGTCGGGAGCCTCGGTTGGATCGGATTTGATGCGGCGCATGCGATTTGTCCGCAGGAGCGGCATATCCGCGTCGCGAGCGGCCTCGATGGTCTCGCGGCTGCGCCCGTGCGCGGCACCTATGCGGCCGAGCTGACCGACCGCCTCGATATCACAACTTTATTCGGGTTCGACGGTGGCCAGCGGCAAAGCCAAACCCAAGGCGGACAGAGCCAGAGTCAGGGTGGACAAAGTCAGAGCCAGGGGTCCGGCGGGCAAAGCCAAAGCCAGGGTTAAGCTGGCCCCGCCGTTCAATAGACGTAGGGGTAGACGTAGCGCTGGATGATGTCCTCGACGAGGAACAACAGCAGCAGCAGGATGATGGGCGATACGTCGATGCCCCCGAGATTGGGCAGGATGTTGCGGATCGGCCGGAGCAAAGGCTCCGTCAAGGCATTGAGAAAATTCCAGATCGACCGGACGAGATCGTTGCGGAAATTGATGACGTCGAACGCCAGCAGCCAAGACAGGATCGCAACCCCGATGATGACGTAGCTGTAAAGATGCAGAACGAGAAGAACGACATCGAGCAAAGCGCGCATGAAGGCTCCGGCAACCGGCACGAGCGCGTCATCGGCCCGCTACCTGTCAGGCTTTCGTTTAGCGATGTCTGAAAGACCGGGCAACCCCGCGCCGGACACCGGTCAGGTGGGCCGGCCGAGCCGCATCGCTTGGCTGCCGCGTCTTGTCGCCGTCGTCGTTGCGGTCACGGCATGGAGCGGACTTGCGGTGCAGTTCGCCGCCAGCTTTCAACAGGGCGGGCGTGTCGGCGTGACCGTTTGGGTGATGCTGCGTTACTTCACGGTTTTGGCCAATCTGACGACCGCGATCGTCTTCACCGGTGTCGCGCTCGGTCAGCAGCGCGTCTTTCACCCTCGGATGCTCGGCGGCGTCACGCTTGCGATGCTGTTGGTCGGCATCGTTTATGCGGCCTTGCTTCGCGGGATATTCAAGTTGAGTGGCGGCGCGATCCTGGCCGATTTCATTCTGCACAGCGTCACGCCCGTCCTGGTTCCGCTGTTTTGGCTGACCCTCGCGCAGAAAGGGCGGCTTCAATGGTCCGACCCGTGGTTCTGGGCGATGGTGCCGCTCGCCTATCTGGCCTATGCGCTGGTGCGCGGCGCGGCCGACGGCCTCTATGCCTATCCCTTTCTGGATGTAAGCCGGATCGGCTGGGCCGCCACGGCCGTCAACGCGCTATCGATGGGGCTCGGCTTTCTCGGCGCCGGCTTTCTTCTGGTCGGGCTCGATCGCGTGCTGGCCCGCTTCACTCCGCAGTGAGGCATCCGTATTCGGCTGCCGCATCGGCGAGCCAATGCCACAGATCCTTGGCGAAGCTGCGCGGCACCGCGATCGTATAGCTCGGCGCCGGATCGACCTGCCAGATCAGCACCGGTATTCCGCCCGCGACCGTTGCGGCCACGCTGCCGACCGCGAAGGCGCGCGGATGGAGATCGATCGTCAGCAGTTTGGCGAGTGCGTCCCGGGCGCGTGGACCCGAAACGGTGAGGATCGTCCTCGCGTCTCCGGCTTCGACCAGCGTGCACAGCAGTGCGAGCGGCTCGAAGCGTTGACGAGCCTCTGTCATCTCGTCCCGAGTCGTGATCCCGAGCCAGACGTCAGGGCCGACGCCCACGAGGGCGATGCCGAGCGCCTCGGACCAGCGTGGCCCCTGAGGGAGATCGAGACCGACCGAGACGAGCCTGTCGCGCAGCGCGTCGCCTTGACCCTTGCGGGCCAGCAGCATGAACGCGTCGAGGTCGAGCCTTTCGGCCAGGACGACGCCCGGCTCGCCGAGCGGGTGACCCGACAGACCCGGATGCCGCGATGCCGCCAGGGCCGAGCGTGGTTGCAGATCGAGATCAGCCACGCAATTTCGCTCCCTGCGGATCGTAGAAGACGGGCGAGCAAATCTCGACCAACGTGTCGCGTCCACGCACCGGGTCGTAGGCTCGCACCTGTTCGCCGATCCGCTGGGTGCCGCGCACGATAAGGCCGAGGCCGATATGGCTCTGCAGCGTCGCCGACCAAGCGGTCGACGTCATGTGGCCCTCCTGGCTCCGGAGTTTGTTCTCCGAGCCTGGGCGCAGAAAATGCGCGCCCGCCGCGATCGGTTCGGTCGGATTCATCGGCTTGAAGCCCATAAGGATCGGCCGCTCATGCGCCGTGAGGGCAGGGCGTTGTGCCAAGGCCGCGCCGATATAGTCCTTCTTGGTCGACATCATCTTGCCGAGGCCGAGATCGCGCGCCGTCGTGCGGCCGTCGAGTTCCCCGCCCGCCGCATGTCCCTTCTCTATCCGCAGCACATTGAGGGCTTCGAGCCCATAGGGCAGCAGTCCGTGCGGCTCTCCCGCCGCCTGGATGGCGCGAGCGAGGGCGTCGCCGAACCGCGCCGGCACCGCAATCTCATAGGCGAGTTCGCCCGAGAACGAGATGCGGAACAGTCGAGCCGGAATTCCACCCGCCAAGGTGAGTTGCGCCACGGCCATGAACGCAAAAGCGTCGTTGGACAGATCGAACGACGCCGGCAACACGCTGGACAGAACCTCGCGCGAGCGCGGCCCCGCCACCGCATATTGCGCCCATTGCTCGGTCACCGACACGCAGGCGACATCGAGCGTCGGCCACAAAACCTGGGCGCAGAACTCCAGATGAGCCATGACGCCAACCGCCTGAGCGGTCGTGGTCGAGATCACGTAGCGCTCCTCGGACAGCCGCGCCGCGGTGCCGTCGTCCAGGATAAAACCATCTTCCCGCAACATGACCCCGTAACGCGCCCGACCGACCGGAAGCGACGACATGACATTGCAGTAGAGCTTGTCGAGAAAGGCGCCGGCGTCGGGACCGACGACCTCGATCTTGCCAAGGGTCGAGACATCGCACAGTCCGACGCGCTCGCGCACCGCCGTCACCTCGCGGTCGCATGCGTCGCGCCAACCCTTGTCTCCCTCATGCGGAAAATATTGCGCGCGGAGCCATAACCCGGATTCGACGAAGACAGCCTTCTGGTCGGTCGCCCACCCGTGGGCGGCCGTGAGCCGGGTCGGCCGGAACTGCTTTTCGCGATGGTGGCCGGCGAGGGCGCCGAACGAGACGGGCGTATAGGGGGGACGAAAACGCGTCGTCCCGACATTCGGAATCGATGTTCCGGTAATTTCAGCCATCAGGGCCAGACCATTGACGTTGGCGGTCTTGCCTTGATCGGTCGCCATGCCGAGCGTCGTGTAGCGCTTGAGATGCTCGACCGACCGGAAACCTTCCCGCTCGGCCAGGGCGACGTCCGACACCGTGACGTCGTTCTGGAAATCCACGAAAGCCTTGTGGCGCGGGGATTTCACTCGCCACAAGGGGGTCACCGCTGTGCTCTCGCCATCGGCCGATGGCACGATGACGGAGCGTGGGTGGAAGCCGCAGGCGGCGGCGGCGTCGGAGCCGCTCCGAACGCCGTCGGCGAGACAGGCCGCGAGTGCGAAATCACCTTTGGCGGCGCCGGCCACTTCCATGCCAGGCGGGAGGGTGCCTGGGACGAATGCCGCGAGCGCCGCATCCCATGTGGGCTTGCCGCCGAGATGGGTCGACAGATGGATCGTGGGTTGCCACCCGCCCGACACAGCCAAAAGATCGCAGGCGAGCGTGAAGGCCGGCCCCGACGCCGGCTGGATTTCGACGCCCTCGACGCCGAGCGTGCCGAGCGCGCGGGTCACCACGCCCTCGATCCGGCGAAGATCCGAAAGCCCAGGGATATGGTCGAGACCCGTCAACGCGTCGGGACGCGGATCGACCACCGCCATCACCCGCAGGCCGGCCGCCGCGCAATCGCGGATCGTGCGATGGGCATCGTCGTTGTTGCCGAACAGCACGACGCTGGAGCCGGGGCGGACGCCGAAGCGGTTGACATAAGATCGCACCGCGCCGGCCAACATGACGCCGGGGCGATCGTTGTCGCCGAACACCAGCGGACGTTCGATCGAGCCCGTCGCCAGGATCGAGCGACCGGCCGTGATCCGCCACAGGCGCTGGCGAGGCTGATGCGCGGGCGGAACCGCGACATGATCGGCGACCCGTTCCACGGCCGCGTAATCGCCCCCGTCATAAACGCCGAACAGCGTGGTCCGGGTCAGCACCCGCACCTCCGGCATGCTGGCCAATTCCCGGGCGACGGTGTCGGCAAGGCGCGATGCGGGCTGGCCGCCGACCGAGCGATCTTCGGTAAGGAGGCGCCCGCCGAGGTTGAAATCCTCGTCCACCAGAACGACACGGGCGCCCGAACGCCCGGCCGTCAGGGCCGCCATCAGACCGGCGGGGCCACCGCCGATCACCAGGACATCGCAGAAGGTCGAGACCTTGTCGTAGGTATCGGGGTCCGGCGCAGTCGCGGCGCGCCCGAGGCCAGCCGCCCTGCGGATGATCGGCTCGTAGACCTTCTCCCAAAAGGCAGCCGGCCACATGAACGTCTTATAGTAGAAGCCGGCCGAGAGGATCGGCGAGATCCGGGAGTTGATGGCCATCAGATCGTAGCGCAGCGAGGGCCAGCGGTTCTGGCTCACGGCGTCGAGGCCGTCGAAGAGTTCCGCCGTCGTGGCGCGCGTATTGGGCTCCCGCCGCGCACCGCCGCGCAATTCCACCAGCGCGTTCGGCTCCTCCGGTCCGGCCGAAAGGATGCCGCGCGGGCGGTGATATTTGAACGACCGGCCGACCAATCGAACGCCGTTGGCCAGAAGCGCGGAGGCGAGCGTGTCGCCGCTGAGGCCGGATAGTGCTTGCCCGTCGAACGTGAAAGACAGTGGCTTGCGGTCGTCCCGCTCCGCCGTCTTGATGCGGAACGGTTGCGTCGCCACGCCGACCGGCGCGGCCGGTTCGATGCTGGAGCGCTCTGCCGTCGCGGGGACGGCCGTATGAGCCGGATGCGTCAGGTCGCTCATGGATGCTCACCTTCGGTCGCCGCGAGGACCTGCTCGCGCGCGCTGGCGACGTTGGAGATCGCGTGGGTCGTCACGTTTCGCTCGACGATCAACCAGCTTCGGCAGCCGCCGACATGTTGCCAATATTCGCGCATCACGCCCGGGCTGTTGTCGCGCATGTAGACATAGTCGACGAACAGCGTCGTATCGGGCACGGTCGCGCGGGTGCCGATGTTCGGGCGCGTGGGAGCGGCGTCACCGAGGTAGGAGAATTCCGCGTGACTGCGTTCGCCACAGAAGGGGCACCGGATGCGCATCGGTTATTCGCCTTCAGTGCAGGTTCGGCTGCGCGCCGGCGCCGCCTTCGTTGATGAGGTGGCCCGTGGCGAAGCGGTCGAGTCGATAGGCGGCGTTGAGATCGTGCGGCGCGTCGTTGGCGATCGTATGCGCGAAGCAGAAGCCCGAGGCCGGCGTCGCCTTGAAGCCGCCGTAGCACCAACCGCAATTCAGATAGAGCCCGGTGATGTCGGTCTTGTCGATGATGGGTGATCCATCCATCGACATATCCATGATGCCGCCCCAGGACCGGAGCATCCGCAGCCGGCTAAGCGACGGCATGATCGCCACGGCTTCCTCCAGCACATCCTCGACCATCGGTAAGTTGCCGCGCTGCGCGTAGGAATTGTAACCGTCGAGCGAGCCACCGAACACAAGGCCGCCCTTGTCGGACTGGCTGACGTAGAAATGGCCCGCGCCGAACGTCACGACCGTATCGACCAGCGGCTTGATGCCTTCGGACACGAAGGCCTGCAGAACATGGCTCTCGATCGGCAGACGGAGCCCTGCCATGGCGGCGACGCGCGATGAATTGCCGGCTGCCGCGAGGCCGAGTTTTTTGGCGCCGATGAAGCCGAGCGTGGTCTCGACCCCGGTCACGGCGCCGGCCACGATGCGAATGCCAGTGACTTCGCAATTCTGGATGATGTCGACACCAAGCCGATCGCCCGCGCGGGCATAGCCCCAGGCGACTGCATCGTGCCGCACGGTTCCGCCGCGTTTTTGAAGCAAGCCGCCGTGGATCGGAAAGCGCGCGTTGTCGAGGTCGAGTGTCGGCACCATCGCGCGAACGGCTTCGCGATCAAGCAGGGTCGCGTCCGCGCCATGCAGCCTCATCGCATTGCCGCGATACGCAAACGCGTCGCGCTGCGCGTCGGAATGAAACAGATTAAGGACGCCACGCTGGCTGACCATCGCGTTGTAGTTGATGTCTTGCTCCAGACCCTCCCAGAGCTGCAACGATTTCTCGTAGAAGGGAAGGTTGCCCGGCTCGCGATAATTGGAGCGGATGATCGTCGTGTTGCGACCGACGTTGCCGCCGCCGATCCAGCCTTTTTCGAGCACCGCCACATTAGTGACGCCGTGGTTCTTGGCGAGGTAATAGGCGGTCGCAAGGCCGTGCCCGCCGCCGCCCACGATGATGGCGTCGTAGGCGCGTTTCGGCTGCGGCTCGCGCCACATCGGCGTCCACCCCGTCTGTCCCTTCCAGGCCTGCGAAAGAACTGAGAAAATCGAATAATGCACGGTCGTTCCGGTCCGGGTTCTCGGCTGGCGCAAGGGAGACCGGTCAGCCCTGAGCGACAGTCTACGCTCGGTTGCCCGTCGGGCTCAACCCGTCGTGAAGCCACAAAGGGTCGCAAAAATAAGCTCCAGCCATGTCATAGGCGGGTGCTTTGGCTTCAGACGAGCCCTTTCGGATGCGGTTGGATGACGCTTGCGTGATGCCGCCGAACCCGAAGCAGCCTTCTCCCAAACTCGTGGGATGTAGCCGCGCCACACCGGCGCAAATCCGTTCGCCTGCGCGGCAATGCGGCTTTGACATTGTGACGAACCGTCCGCACGGTGCCGATTGAGGTCGAACTGCGACGGCTGTGCGCGGAACGACGTTGCCGCGCCGGCATTGACGTTGCTGATGGTCAACCCATCCACATGAGTAGCCGTTTGCCGATCGAGCATTCCAAGTCAAACCGAAGATGGGTCGCCCGCGCCGCGACGTCGCTTGTCGCGATCCTGCTGGCGATGGGCGGGTTTGGGGTCGCCCGCGCCCAGATGGTGCTTCCCGGAGCCGTTGCGCCCGCACCCGAGGGCACGCGCGAAACGCCCAAACCGACCCGCGCCAAGTCAAAAGCGCCGCCAGACGAGCGCCATGCGGCGCCGCTGCAGGTCATCCCGGCGACCGCTCTGGCGGGCAAGACCTTGTCGCTGAACGGCGGCAAATCGCAAATCACTTTCGAGGCACGCGACAAGATATTGAGTGTGCCACATCTGACATTGACGGGCGAACTCATCTCCAACCCGCGCGAAACCTGTCAGATCGAAACACCCTCGACCGCGATACCCGTGACGATGCCGGGTCGACAGGATGGCATCGAACGCGTTCAGATCACCTTTCCGGCTTGCCCCATCACGTTCGATGTTCTCGATGGCGCGGCGCTCGTGAACAAGAGCCAAGCGGTCTGCGTGTTCAAAGACGCTAATTGTCAGGTCAACCCTGTGGGCCTGTGGGGCCCACAAGCGGGCGATCTCGGTCCGGATCGGGTCAAGGAGATCGAGCATCTCCGTGCTCGGGCAGAAGCCGCGGTCCGTGAAAACTTTAAGGCTCTGGCAAAGTCCACGAAGGATCGGACCGCCATCATGGGTTTCGCCCGCGAACAGGCTCAATTCTCGTCGACGCGTGAGGAAACCTGCCGCGATTATGTCGGTGAGGGACGGCACGGCTTCTGCGCCACGACGATGACCGAAGCGCGCGCCTCCGTGCTACGCGCCAAGCTGGGCGATAGTCTCGAAGTGAAGGCCGAACGGAAACGCAAGCGGTCCGGACACGCCGCGAAACCTTGAGCGACAAGCCGAGGGGCAAGGCTCGCGCCGGATCGACCCCCGGACGTCCACACTCGATGCGACCGTTGATCGACGGTGCTGTCGTCGATGGTCGGCGGCTTCAATTGGGCGATGCTTCAGGATGTCTGCGGGGCGTGGGTCCCTCCGACCGGCTTAATGGATCTTTGTTATCAGCACGTCTTCTTGTCTTATCCACTAGAGGGAGACAGTGTGAAGACGACGTCTTGTCGGCTTTCGCGGACGACTGGCGGAGACAAGCACATGCCGAATTTGAACACCGCTTGTTTCTTGGGGTTGGTCGTGTCGCTTGCGTCGGTTCCGGCCGGTGCCTCCGCCGAGGTCATCGGCGTCGGCTATAAGGTGGTGCGCTCCGGCGATGTGGCTCCGATGGGGTTTCACTATCAAGTCTCGCATGAGTGCCGCTCGCTCGGACCCATTGCGATCAACCTGGCGGTCGCGCCGCTTCACGGAAAGGTCGTAATCAAGGAGAAGGTCGGCGAAATGACCTTCGGTGGGCAGAGCGCCTATTCGGCTTGTAACGCTCGCAAAATATCGGGTGTGCAGGTTTATTGCCGCTCGGCCGCGGGGTATGTGGGTTTTGACCGCTATGTCGTCGAGCGCGTGCTCTCCACCGGCAATGCGGAGTTGATCAAGGTCAACCTGTCGGTGAGATAGCGGTGGTCGCGCGACCTAGCGCACCGTTTCAGTGAAGAACACAGCAGCCTGCCGGATGGCGTTCCGAGCTTCGGGCAGCCGTAGGCTCATCTGCATGAAGCCGTGATGCACGCCATCGTGGATCGCCAACCGATGCGGCACGCCGGCGGCCTCGATGCGTTTGGCGAGCGCCACCGTATCGCAGAGCAGAGGGTCGAGGCCTGCGGCGTTGAGGAAGACGGGCGGTAGCCGGGCCAGATCCGGCTCGGAGGCCTCGGCCGGCCAAACCAGCGGGTTGTCCTGCGCCGTGCTGCCGGGTGGAACATACCAATCCCAAAATCGCTGCATGCCGCTTCGCGTCAGGCCGAAACCCTCGGCAAAGCGCGTGTAGGACGGGCTCTCGAAGTTTTTGTCGTAGGCGCCGTAGAACAGCAGGCCGAGGTCGGGCTTGCGTCGGTCCGCGTCGATCTCGCTGAGGATGACGGCCAGCGCGAGATTCGCGCCCGCGCTGTCGCCCGCGACCGCCAACGGTCCATCGAAGCCGGGGTCGTTCCGGTTCGCCACGATCGCGCGCCATGCCGAAACGCAATCCTCCAGCGGTGCCGGGTACGGATGTTCCGGCGCCAACCGATAATCGACCCCGAGCACGCGGGTCTGCGTGGCCTCCGCCAGCAGCCGCATGAAACGAGCATGCGATCGCAAGCCGCCGAAGGCCCAGCCGCCACCATGAAAGAACAGGATACAGCCCGGGATCGCGCCTTTCGGCACCAGCAACTCCGCCTGAACGGCCGGGCTCCCGGCCAGCGTCACCATCTCCACCGAGGCCATGACCGGCAGTTCGCTATTCCAGCGCGCGTAAGCGCGGTCCTGCTGCTGGCGCGCCTCGGCGGGCGACATGTCGAGCCAGTTCGGCATCGTGCCATCCTGCTCGATGAGCCAATCCCACACGGCTTGCATGTCGGGCGAGCGCTTGGCGTCTGGCCCGAGCAGCATGTCGAGATCGACGGAGGACGGGGCAATCGACGTGTTGGTCACAAAAACGGTCTTTCTCGTCAAAGTCAGATCGGGAGGGGAACGCGGTGCTGCGCCACCGGGATCATGGCCCGCACCTTGTGGACGCGGGCCGGATCGATACGGGCCGAAACGAGGCCGGGACCATCGCTCGCGCGGGCCACGACCAGCCCCCACGGGTCGACCACCAGGGAGTTGCCATAGGTGTGACGGATTTCATTGCCCTGCTGGAAGGCCCCCGTCTGCGCGGCCGCGCAAAAATAAGTTTCGGTTTCGATCGCACGGGCGCGGCACAACACGTCCCAATGGTCCTTGCCGGTCTGCATTGTGAAGGCGGCCGGCAGTGCGATCATGGTGGCGCCTTTGTCGGCCAGGGCCTGGAACAGAGCCGGAAACCGCAGATCGTAACAGATCGCGCAACCAACCGTGACGCCCTCGCAATCGTAGGTCACGACGGCATCGCCCGGCTTGATGGCGGTACTCTCTTTGTAGTCGACGCCGTCCGGTGTCGTGACGTCGAAGAGATGAATTTTGCGGTACCGCGCCAATTCGCGGCCGTCGCGGCCGAACACCAGCGTGGTGTTATGCAATCGATCGTCGTGCGGGAGCGCCTCGAGAATCGATCCGGCGTGGATCACGATCCGATGCTTGGCCGCAAGCTCCTGAAGCATCGTATAGGCCGGGCCGTTCGGCAGCACTTCTGCCGCCGCGCGCTTCGATTGCCGGTCCCCGCCCATATAGTCGAACACTTCCGGCAGCAGCACCCAATTAGGGCCATTCTCAGCGACGGCGCGCTCGATCAAAGTGCGGGCGGTCGCGAGATTGGCGATCTTGTCGCTGACCGAGTTCATCTGCAGGAGTGAGACTTTCATCGACGTGGATCTCGCGGGATGTCGGGTCGGCGCAATGTTGGATGGCGGACGCCTCGCGTCAATGCCGTTGCGCCATGTCGGCCGGCTGACGCACCAGCGCGAACTCCTGCTCCGGCTTGACTTCACCGGGGCGAGCCGTCAGGTTCCCGGCGCTTCCTGCGGCCTGGCGCCGCCAGCGTCAGATCGTCCTTCTCCTTCCCTCAAAATCAGGCGATCCGGTTCGAGCTTCATGCGTACATATCTCGATTTTGAAAAGCCCGTGGCCGAGATCGAGGCCAAGATCGAGGAGTTGCGAACCGTCGCGGCGGCCGACAATGCGGTGCCGATCGGCGAGGAATTGACCCGCCTCGAGGTCAAGGCCGCCAAAGCGCTCGCAGACCTCTATGTCGGTCTCACGCCGTGGCAGAAAACCCAGGTGGCGCGGCATCCCCAGCGGCCGCATTTCATCGATTACGTGAAAGCGCTGATCACCGACTTCACCGCCTTGGCGGGCGACCGCAACTTCGCGGAGGATCAGGCGATCATCGGTGGGTTCGGCCGATTCCAGGGGCGGTCTGTTTGCGTTATCGGGCAGGAGAAGGGCTCCGACACCGAAACGCGGCTCAAGCATAATTTCGGGATGGCTCGGCCGGAGGGATACCGCAAGGCCGCGCGGTTGATGGATATGGCCGATCGATTTGGCATTCCGGTCATCTCGCTGATCGATACGGCCGGCGCCTTCCCGGGCATCGACGCCGAGGAGCGCGGGCAGGCCGAGGCGATTGCGCGGTCCACCGAAGCCTGTCTGGCGCTGGGCTCGCCCAATGTCGCGGTCGTGATCGGCGAGGGTGGCTCGGGCGGCGCGGTCGCGATCGCGACGGCCAACCGTGTGCTGATGCTCGAACATGCGATCTATACGGTCGCGTCGCCGGAAGCTTCGGCGTCGATTCTCTGGCGCGATTCGTCCCGGGCCGAAGATGCGGCCACCAATATGAAAATCACAGCGCAGGATTTGCTGCGGTTCGGCATCATCGACGGGATCGTGGCCGAGCCGCCGGGTGGCGCGCATCGGGATCCCGATGCGATCTTTGCCTCGACGGCCGATGCCGTCGCCAAGTCGCTCAAGGCCTTCGAAGGCCAATCGCGTGATGCCATCATCGAGGCGCGAGCCGAGAAATTCCTCGCAATAGGCCGCAAGCCGTAGAGCCTTGAATATTTAAGTCACACAGGAACTTTTTCAAATTCCCTGAATCTGGCCTGCGATTTCGTTGTGGTAACGTGGCGGTAAGGGTACAAGCGGCAGGTTCGATTTAGCGCTTTTGCGGTGCTCAAATGCAGCGGAACTCATCAGCATGTCGGTAAGCCATACGATCCGCAGACTCGTTGTCCTGGCGCTCGCGCTCGCCGGCGCGGCTCTCTTGGCGGGTTGTGAAGAGACCGGATCGTCGACGAGCTATCGCGCTTTCGCTCCGATCCCGCCTGCGACCGAACAACTGATGGCCACCAAAGGGACGATGAAAGACGCCCCGATGCTGATCCGCGCCTTTAAGAAGGAAGCGGAACTCGAGGTCTGGAAGCGCAAGCCGGACGGGAAATACGTTTACCTGAAGACCTTTCCGATGTGCCGCTGGTCGGGTCAGCTCGGTCCCAAGGTGACCGAGGGCGACCGGCAGGTGCCGGAGGGATTTTACACGATCACGCCGGGCCAGATGAACCCGAATTCGCATTACTACCTGTCGTTCAACGTCGGCTATCCCAACGCCTACGATCGGGCCAACGGGCATACCGGCGGCTCGATCATGGTGCATGGCATCTGCTCGTCGGCCGGTTGTTTCTCGATGACCGATAAGGAAATCGAAGAGATCTACGCTCTGGCCCGCGAGTCGTTCGCTGGCGGTCAGCGCGCGATCCAGATGCAATCCTATCCGTTCCGCATGACGGCCGAGAACATCGCCAAATTGCGTCTCGACCCCAACATGCCGTTCTGGCGCGAATTGAAGAAGGGGTCCGATCTCTTCGACGTGACCAAGACAGAAACGCCGGTCGGCGTTTGCAATCGTCACTATGTCTTCGGGGCGAGCCCGAAGGGAGAGGCGCGCTTCGATGCTTTGTCGAGCTGCCCGCCCTTGAACGAAGATCCGGCCGTCAAGGCCGAGGTCGCGGCCAAGGAACAGCGGGACAATGCCGAAGTCGCGGCGCTGGTCACCAAAGGCGTCATGCCTGTGCGGATCATCTATGCGGATGGTGGACAGCACGAGTCCTTCGCGCATCAGATTGCTGATGTGAGCCGCGCCGATGCGCTTGCGGCCGGCGCCACCGAGATTGCTCTCGATGCAGGGCCGAAGTCCAAATCCGTTGCGGTTCAGGTCGCTGCCGCCAAAGCCGCTTCGAAGGCGCTACTGGCGAAAGGCAATATCGGCTACGTTCCGCCGACCGTCGCGATCAACGAAACCGGCTCGATCAAGCCGGTCGCGGTGCCCGTCGCTCCGATTGCAGTCGCCAGCAATACGACGACGGTCGCTGCCTCGGCGCCCGTCGGTGCCGTGTTGCCGATGAAGACCGCGCAGGCCGAAATGCCGGCCACCTTCAATGCTGCGCCGTCGGCCTATGCCAAAACAGAGACGAAAGATGAGCCGCTTGGCTTCTTGAACAAGTGGATCAACCTCAATGGGCCGAAGCCTGAGGCCGCGCCTGTCGTGCAGGCCTCGGCTCCCCCGGTGCAACTGATCACAACCGGACCGGAGAGCATCAATCATGGCCCGTTGACGGCCCGGAAACTGGGTGCGGCGGCTAGCAAGGCGCATAATCGCGAGGCGGCCGCGCCAACCAAGACTAACGACTTGACCAGCACGTTGCCAAAGGCAACGACGGACCATGCCCCCTTGCCCAAGTCGGCGATGGCGACCACGTCGACCGTGAATTAAGCTCGACCTGCCTAGTGTCTGCCAGAGACTAGGTCTGGCAGACACTAGGCCTGCAAGAGACAAGGCTTGCGAGCGACGAGGCGAGGTGGATCGCTCTTTATCGCTCGCTCTCGTGGGGCGAGCGGCTGAGCGCCCGGCCTAGTGATCCTGACCCGCGCGGCGGAATGTGACTTTCGACAGAGCGGTCCAATCGAGGCCGCCGTCGCCATGCGCGATCGCATCGATGAACCCATCGCGGAGAAGGCTGGCGATCGGCATCGGCACATTCACGGCTTCGGCCGCCTGCATGGTCAAGCGCACATCCTTCGCGCCGAGCGTCAGCTTGAAGGCGGCCGGCTCGAAGGTTTGATCCGCGATCAGCTTGCCATAGCCCGTGTGGATTCGACCGCCGAAGAGCGTCCCGGTCAGCACCTCCATCAGGTCATGCGGATCGACCCCATTGCCTTGCCCGAGCGCCATCGCTTCCGCTATCGTCTGCACCGAGGCCGCGATCATGTAATTGCCCGCGAGTTTGACCACGTTGGCGCGATAGGGCTCGGGGCCAAGCCGCCAGACCTTCTGCCCCATGGCTTCAAAGAGCGGCATCGCCTTCTCGATCAGGGCCGGATCGCCGGCCGCCAGGATGTTGAGCTGCGCCGCGACGGCGACCTCGGTTCGGCCGAACACGGGGGCGGCGATATAGCCGAGTCCCGATGCGGCATGCGTGTCGGTCAAAGCTTTCGCGAGCGCCACCGAGATGGTCGCCATGTTGATGTGGAGCAATCCCTTGGGCGCTTTGTCGAGCAACCCGGCAAGCGTCTGTTCGAGGGCCGCGTCATCGGCCAGCATGGTGATGACCGCATCGCCCGCAAAAGCGTCGGCCGCAGTCGCGACCGCCACGGCCCCCGCCGTCGTGAGATCCTGAGCCGGTCCGGGTGAGCGGTTCCAAACCCGCACCTGATGGCCCGCGCGCAACAAGTTGGTGGCCATGGCGCGTCCCATATGCCCAAGCCCGATAAAACCGATATCCATGTCAAACTCCGATTATGCTTGTGCAACGGGGGCCGCTGCTCGGCCGTTCAGGCCGTCGAGTCGTCCCCCTTCGATGACGTCAACGCGGCCCGAGCGTCGAAAGCGCCGCATCGAGATCGCCGGACGCAAGTTCCATGACGAGCGGCCCTTCGGTCCAGATCAGGAAAGCCCGCACGACCCGGCCAGGGTAGAGCGGCGACACGGCGGAACGGTAGAGCGCCAGTTGGACCATGTAAGACGACGGGACGGTGCCGCCACGCGGAGCAGCCCCGGTCTTATAATCACCAATCCAAATCGCGTCGTCGGTCAACGCGATCCGATCGATCTGCCCGGTGACATCGACCTCATGTCCGGCGACGTCGACCCGGGCCGCGATCGCCACCTCGGCCTGCGAGCCCGGCCCGAACAGCGGCAACAGTGCCGGTTCGTCGAGCACGCGCAACGCCGTCGTGACGAGCTGGTCGCGCTTCTCCGCCGTGAGCGCGCGGCCCTGCGCCGCGAGATAGCGCAAGCCGGCATCGCGGCGGCGAGGGGTGGCGACGGCGGGGAGATGCTGCAGCAGCCGGTGCATGAGGCGCCCGACGAGGGCCGCCTCGCGCTGAGCGGTCGGGCGAGGCCCGATCGCGAGATCACTCGCGTCGCGGGGAGGTTGGTCGGCTGCCCCAAGCGCGTTGGACGGGCGGATCGGCGGCGCGACCGCAACCTCGCGCGGAGCGGGGCAATTCAGCCACGCCGGGGCTTCCACAGGTAAACCCGCTGGTGCCGCGACCGCCATCGTGGCCTCGCCCATCGGATCGCTGCGCCTGAGGATCGTGTCATTGGCATCCCATGGAGCCGGTACCGGCTCGAGGCCGAGATCGACCGCCTCGATCATCTTGTACCAGCTATCGGCGGCGGGGTCGTTTTTGCCATGGAACCCGCCGATATAGAGGCGCTCCTCGGCTCGCGTCAGCGCCACATAAAGGAGACGCCGATGTTCATCGAGCGTCGCCTCCCAGCCGGCCAAGCGCCGGTCGGCCACCGCTGGCGTGTCGGCATCGCTTTTGGGTGACCAGACCAGTAGACCCGGACGAGATTCGCTCGATTGCTCGCCGTCGAGCCGCTCGCCGTCGAGCCAGAACAACTTCGGATCGTGCTGTTTCCTCGGTACGCCACACGTGTCGGGCAGGAACACGATCTTGGCTTCGAGACCTTTGGCCGCATGGACCGTCATGACCCGAACTGCGTCGCCGGCCGCGTCCATGTCGCGTTTGACCGAAAGCTCGGTGCCTTCCAGCCGGGCCAAGAAGGTCAATAGCGAGGGCGCGCCATCGCGCTCATGCGCCAGCGTCAGGGCCATAAACTCGTCGATCACGTCGCCGGCTTCGGGGCCGAGGCGCGACAGGAGCTTGCGACGGCCGCCGTCCTGACCGAGCAGCCGCGTGTAGAACGCGAAGGGCGTCAGTGTCGCGGCCCTGTCGCGCCAAATCGAAAGCCAGTTGGCAGCCGTCCGGTCCCGGTCGTTCGTGGATGCTGCGATCGCCTCGGCAAGGCTACCGCCTCGCTGTGGGGCGAGCCTCAGCAGGTCGTCGTCGTCGAACCCCATCAGTGGCGATTTCAGCGCGCAAGCGAGCGTCAGGTCGTCGTCGGGCAGCAAGGCCGCGCGCCCCGCCGCCGTGAGATCCATGACGGCGATATGATCCGTCAGATTGACGCGATCCGCCCCCGCGACGGGCACGCGTTTGTCCTTCAGGGCCCGGATCACCGCATTGAAGAACGGGCCGCGCGAGCGCACGAGAATTAGGATGTCACCGGGGTGCACGGACCGGCGACGGTCGGAGGGGCCGTCGTGAACGGTTTCTGTCGAGCCGGGTGCCGTCAGCCGCGCGATCGTGTCGGCGACGCGACGTGCCATCACGACGGCAGGATCGGACGCGTCGGGCAGATCGACCGGCAACCGCCAATCGGCGGGTTCGGGCGCCGGTGTCGGCCCGATCGGCCTCCACAGTTCCACGAGGCCCGGAATGGCGCGCTTCAAAGCTTCATGCGGCATCACGCCATCGGCTCCAGCCGAGAGCCCGCGCGCGTGCCCCTCATGGGCAAAGATGCGGTCGACGACATCCAATACCGTGCGGGCCGAGCGGAACGACAGCTGAAGCCGCACGCTTTCGAACCGAAGGCCCGCCGCGATCGCGCGCTTTTTATAATCCTGGTGAGCGGCATCGAACATGGCGGGGCGGGCGCCCTGGAACGAATAGATCGATTGCTTCGCGTCACCGACCGCAAAGAAGGTGCGGTTGCTTCGGCTTTGCCCCTCGCCGGAGAAGAAGTCCCGGCTGATGGCGCGCAGGATGTCCCATTGGTCGGGGGATGTATCCTGCGCCTCGTCGACCAAGACATGGTCGATGCCCGAATCGAGCTTGTAGAGCACCCAGGCGCTGTCGGAGCGCTGCAGCAACATGCGGCTGCGTTCGATCAGATCGGAAAAATCCAACAAGCCGCGACGGCGCTTCAGGCCCTCGTAGGTGTCAAGGATGGCGCCCGCCACCGTCAGCAGTGCCATCGTGCCCTCGAACGCCTCGGCGGCCCGCCGTTTCGCCAACAGGTCCACGAGCCGATCGCGCTCGGCATCCAAAGTCGCGCAGAGAGACGCCTCGGCCGCCCGCACTTTCTTGGCCAGATAGCTATCAGCCCGTTTGCCGAGCTTCTGCGTGAGGAAGACGTCGAGATAGGCCGCGATAACGCCGGGGCCGGTGGCCCGCGCCGCCTCGATCAGCCGCTCGCCAGTCGCGCTGCCGAGGCTGGCGAGATGCTGGCCGATGCTCTCCCATTCGGAGCGCTGTAGGCCATCGTCCAGCATGGCGCGTTCGACGTCGGCGATCCCGAGCCCGCCCGTGCCGAGCGCCTGTCCCAGCGCGTCACCCAGGCGATCGATGCCGCCGGCCGCCTGTAGACTGGCTCGCAACGAACCATAATGCGTCGACACCTCCGCCACGAGCCCGTCGAAAACGGCGGTCGACAGAGTTCGCCCGAGCCGCTCGACAGCCTGCCCGAGGGGGGAGTCGGGGTCGTCGACGGCCTCGGCCAAAGCGGCTTCGCGCGCGCGGGACAGCAATTCGGCTTGCTGTGTTGCCTCGATGACGGTGAAGCGGGCCGCCACATTGGCCTCGAACGGGAAGGCGTGCAGCATCTTCTCGCAGAAGGCGTGGATCGTCAGGATCTTCAAGCCGCCCGGTGTCTCGACCGTTCGGGCGAATAGACGTCGCGCCGCCGCAAGATCCGCCGGGGTGGGACGCGGCGCGCCCGTTTCGATCATGGCGGCCGACAGCGCCGCATCGTCCATCGTGACCCAGCGGGCCAGGGTGTCGAAGACCCGAATCGACATATTGGCGGCTGCCGCCTTGGTGAAGGTGAGGCAGAGGATGCGGCTCGGTGCGACCCCGCCGAGCAACAGTCGGATCACGCGACGGGTCAGTACGAAGGTTTTGCCCGACCCGGCATTGGCCGACACCCAGGCCGACCCGGTCGGATCCGACGCGCGCTGCTGGTTGACGATCGTATCGACCGGAATGTTCTGGCTCATGCGGCATCCTCGCCGTCGTCGTCGCCCCCGGCGGCCGACCATTCCTTCACGCGCGAGAGGTGATCATAGGCATTGAAGCGCGCCGCAAATTGCGGGTAGGGCCGCGCCGGATAGCCCGTTGCCGGATCGCGGAAGCTGTCGAGCAATTGCACGAGACCCTCGAAATGGTCGGCGACCACATCTTCGAAGCTGCGGTCCTTCCAGGTGAGAGCGCGCAGCTCCACGCTGTCGGATGTGCCGAATTTCACGTAGGTCGCACCCTCGACTCGACGGCCGTGGCCGATTGCCGGAAAGGCGCCGCGCTCCACCATGGCGGCTTCGAGCGTAAGCTGCGGCGCGAAGCCGACCTTCACCGCGCTTAGCGACGGCGATGCCCCTGTTTTATAGTCGATGATGGTGACGAGGCCATCGGGGCCGGTCTCGATCCGGTCTGCATTGGCGGTCAGCTTGAAGACCGATCCGTCGGAGAGTGGAATCAGCAATTCGCCCCGCTCCTCGACCGCCAGCTGTGCGGCACGGGCGCGGCGCCCGGCTTCCCAGGCCACGAAGGCGCGCGTCCAGCCGGCAATGCGCGGCCACAGAAACGAGCGAAATAGGGGCTCGTCCAGCGAGCCTTCGAAGATCGTCTCGGCGCGACCGAGCAGGTCGTCGGCGGCACCGGGGGGCAGCGGCCCTTCGGCATAGTGTCGCGTGAAGTCGCGCAGAACGGCGTGGAAATCGGTGCCGTATTCGCGCGGTCCCATGATGGCGCCGATCGGGTCGACCGGGCGGAGTTTTAGGATGCTCTCGGCATAGATCGCGTAAGGGTCGCGCCGCAGTGTTTCGATGCGGGTCACGCTGAGGCGCGTCGGTCGCAGCGCCACATCGGGTCTCGGCGCCGGGCGCTTGAGTGTCTGGCTCTCGGCGGGTCGATCGAGCGCCGCCGCGAGCGCCACATAGCGGGAGCCGCGTTGGCGACAGGTGGCCCAGTGCGGGCCGGCCACGGCCGCCATGCGTTGCAGGAAACGCGACGGCACGGTCGGGGCGCCGCCGCGTTTGCGGGCGCGACTGAGGATGACGCGCGGCTGGCCGAGCGCCATGTCGAGATCATGCGCCGTCTGACCGATGCGCCGCTCCGGCGGCGGTAGGCCGAGGGCGGCGCGCATCGGCCGGTTCAAAAACGCGTCGGTCTGCACCAGGGGCGGCCAGATCGTCTCGTCGAGTCCCGCCAGCAACACCAGGTCGGCGGACAGCAACCGGGCTTCGAGCAGCCCCAGGATTTTGAGGCGTGGATGGCTGCGGTTTGGGCCACGCACGGGCGTTTCGGCGGCGAAGCGGTCGAACAGAGCCGCGTAACCCGCTCCGTCCAGCGTGATCGCCGCATCGGCGGCCTCGCGCAGCGCATCGAACAAGGCCGCGACCGCGTGGCCGTCGATGCCGGTCATCGCCGTTTCGCCATCCGGGGTGAGCGTCATGGTCCAGATCGCTTCGGCATGGGCATCGAGCCAATCGGGTAGGGGCGTGCCGGCGCCGAGGCGATGCACGGGCGCGAGCGCCGCCGTCACATCCGCAAGAAAGGCGGCTAGCCGGTCGAAAGCGGCCTCGTCCAGACGTTTCAGCGGGTCTGGCGCATAAGGTTGCTGGCGCTTTGCCCGCGCGCGCTCGACCAGCCCGGCGGGATCATGCAGAGCGCGCGGCGGCAGCACTCCGCGCAGGATGGCGATCTCCAAGGTCCGGGCGAGGTCCGCTACAGCGTGGCGCGCTCGACCGAACCGGGCGAGCGGATGCGCCAGGAGAGCCAGCACCTCGACGGGCGCGAGATCGCTCAGGGCGCAGTCGACCACGAGGCGCGCGAAAGCGCCCGCTGGCGTCGTTCCGAGTTGCTCGCCGCCCGATTCGTCGATCTCGATCGACCACCGGGCAAGTTCCTCGCGGACGCGTCGGCCGAGCGCGCGGTCCGGCGTCACGAGCACGGCGGTGCCGTCCTGCTCGAGCGCCTCGCGCATCGCGATCGCCAGCGCCAGCGCTTCTTCGCGTTCATCGGCGGCCTCGATCACGAGCACGTCTGCGAGGGCCGCCTCGAGATCGAGCGGTTCCGCTTGGTCCGCAAAGGCCCGCCACAGGTCGGTCGTTTCGGCGGGACGCATCGCTTCGCTGACGAAGCGCCGCCGCATCGCAAGCGTGGGCGGCACCATGCCGAGCGGCACGACCGCGTCGCGCTCGACCCCGATTGTGCCGAGCAGGCGCTTCAGCGTGGCTTGCGGATGGCTGGCGGCCGGATCGGCACCGTTCTGCCCCGCGATGGCGCGCCAACTCGGCTCGTCGAGGCTGTGATCGAGCCCGGGCAGCACGACGGCCCCTTGCGGCAGGCGCGAAATAGCCGCGATCAAGCGCGCCGTCGCCTTGTTGGATCCCGTCGATCCGGCCACGATCACCGGTCCGGTCGCGGTATGTTCGAGCCGCCTGATCTCCGAGTCGATCAGCGCGATCTGCCGCGCCGCGCGGTCGACTTCACCGCGTTCCGCCAAGATGGCGGGCCAGCCTGCGATGGCGATGTTCAAAAAGTCGAGCGTGATCCGCCAGTAACGATCGAACGCATCGGTGCCGAGCGGCTCGATGCTGGCCCAACCGATGCCTTCGGTCAGCAACTCGTCGCTGAGCGCGGCGAGATCGCCCGATAACGCCCAGGCATCGGCCGCCGAGGTGGCGACCAGAAGATCTTCGTTGGCGTGGAGCGTGCGCCGACCCTCGCCATCGACCGAGATGATGGCGCGTCGCACGGCCTGCGCCCAGCCAAGGATCATGCGGGTCATGATCATGCGGCGGGTGAGATCACCGATCGCGATCGGGAGGTCGGGCGTGAGCGGATCATCGAAACCGGGATCGTCGAACAGCACGTCCGTCTCGACCGCATCGAGCCCGCCGAGCGGCAGGATGCGGGGCAGCAGGACCGAGGGCGCCGCGATGTGGCTGGCGAGGGTTGCGGCCAAGGCTCGGGCGGCGCGACGGGTCGGCACGAAGATGGTGGCGGAGGCAAGCCCGAGCGGGCCGGCCGCCGCTGAAAAACCGGGCACCAGCGTTCCGTCCAGCAGGGTCGTGGCGAGCGTATCGAGAAACGGTGCGCCCGGCGGGATCGTGAACAGCCGGGGGTGTCGCATGCTTGTCTCGGTTCAGCGGTTCGAATGTTCGATGACGTCTTCGGCTTCGGCCAAAGCCTCGGGCGTGCCGACATGCAGCCACAGGCCCTCGAGCCGTGTGCCGAAGAGCCGCCCCGCCTCGGCCGCAGCGAAGAAAAACGGCGCTAGCCTGAACACGTCCGCCTGTGTTTCGGCGAACAGATCCGGCTTGACGATGCCGATCCCCGAATAGACGAACGGCGTCACCGCATGTTCCTGCCGACGCGACAGGCGGCCGTCCTCGTCCATGGCGAAATCGCCGGGCCAGTCGACCCCGATGCTGGTTGTCGTGGAGGCGACGAGCAGCAGGATATCCATCCGGTGCGGATTCCAATGTGCGGCAAGCCGGCGAAGGTTCGAGGTCGGGCCCTCGAGCCAGAGTGCGTCGGTGTTGCAGATCAGAAATGGAGCCGGGCCGAGCAAAGGCAGCGCCTTCTTAATGCCGCCACCCTGATCGAGCAGCCGGTCGCGCTCGTCCGAGATGATGATCGAGGGCGCCGTGCGGCCCGCCAGACGCGCCTCGATCTGGTCGGCCAGATAGTGCACGTTGACGATGGCGCGCCGAACCCCGGCGTCGGCCAGACGGTCGAGCGTATGGTCCAACATCGACCGGTTCGCCACGGAAACGAGGGGCTTGGGCATGGTGTCGGTGAGCGGACGCATCCGTGTGCCGAGCCCTGCCGCAAACACCATGGCGACGTCGGGGGTCGGCATCAGGATCGCTCGGCCCCGAGCGCGCGGGGCACATAGGCCTCGAACCAAGCCTTGAGCTCCGCAAGGGCGGGATGAGCGAGGCCCTTGGCCAGATAGGCTTCGATCCGCGGCAGGTTCTCGAGATATTGCGGTTTGCGGTCGCGCTTATCGAGCCTCGCAAAAATACCGAGGATCTTGGTGGCGCGCTGCACGCCCATCACCGCATAGGCTTGGACGAAGCCGGCCATGTCGAAGCGGGGATCGGCGGCTTTTCGCATTTGAGCATAGGCTCCAAGCAGGCGGAGTTCGAGAGCGTCCGGCACGGTCACGCGCGCATCCTGCAGCAAGGCGGCAACGTCATAGGCCGGATGGCCCATCACACAATCCTGGAAATCGACGATGCCGATGCGCGCCGTGCCGCGCCGGTCGGGCAGCCAGATCAGATTGGGAGAATGGACGTCGCGCAGGCACCAGGTCGCCGGGGCGTCGATCAGCGGCTGCAACAGACGCGTGTAGATGGCCAGGAAGGTCGCGCGGGCACTGGCCGACACCGCGACCTTGGCGATCTGCGGCGCATACCAGTCGATCATCAGTTCGGCTTCGATCAGTAGAGCATCGAGGTCGTAGGGGGGGATCTGATACGGCGTCGCGTCGTCGATCGGAACCGTGGTCGGCAGCGTCGTGCCATGCAGTTTGCCGAGGAGCCCGACCGCTTCGAGGTAGCGTTCCGCGATCGGGCCGTCGGCCGTGACACACGGCTCCGACCCCAGATCCTCCAGCACCGCGAGACCCGCGTCGATGTTGGCCGCATAGATCTCCGGCGCGGAGATGCCCTGCTGGCGGAGCGCTTTGTCGATCGCGATGAAGGGCCGGATGTCAGCCGCGAGTTGCGCGATCAGGTGATAGGGCTTGCCATAACGCACCACCGGCGCATCGGCGCGCGGCGGCGAGATCATCAGGACGGCCGTTCGCCCATCCGACCGGGTCAACCGCTCATAGGCGCGCGTCGAAGCATCGCCGGTCATGTATCGCCGAGCTGCTCCATCGAAGCCCGCTTCGGGCAGGAGGTCCTCGATCGCCTTGATCTCGCCGAGACGGGTGGCGAACCGACCATAGCCCGTCATCACCATGTCGCGGCGGCGCGGATCGGCATCGGCCGGGATTGAAAATTGGAGATCGAGCCGATCCGGCGCGATCCCATTGCCGATGCGATCGGCCCATTCGACAATCACCAGCGCGCCATCGGCCGCTTCGTCCCAGCCGAGTTCGGCGAGTTCGTCCACCGTCTCGATGCGGTAGAGATCGGCATGGACGATCGGAAAGGCGCGACCGTCGTAGACTTGAACGAGCGTGAAGGTTGGGCTCGGCACGTCGAGCGTCGGATCGTTCGTGAGCTCCCGGATCAAGGCTCGCGCAAATGTGCTCTTGCCGGCACCGAGATCGCCCGACAGGGTCAGGAGGTCGCCGGCCTTCACCCAGCCCGCGACTTTGCTGGCCAGCATGACGGTCACGGTTTCGTCGCGCAGCACGAACTGCCACCGCGTCGCCGCTCCCGTTTCAGTCATGGTCCCCACCTCTAGCCAGAGCGCCGCAGCATGCTGACCCGTCGATAAAGGATCAGCGGCAACAGAACAATGCCATCGCGAGTCGCAAAGGAGCGGCGGCGGCCGATCATGTCCTCGCTGCTTAGTGGGAGCGAAGGCTGGTCGACAGCATGGCGTCGCTTTCGATGGCCTGCGCCTGGAAGATACATGTCACGGTCGTGCCCTCGCCGAGGGCCGAATCGATCAGCACCTGGCCGCCGTGTAATTCGACGAAAGCCCGCACGATCGACAGTCCGAGGCCGACGCCGCGATGCCGGGATCCGATCGTGTCGCTCTCGAAGCGATCGAAAACGCGATCCAGCATATCGCTCGACATGCCGCGTCCCTCGTCAGTCACCTTAAAGACGACCTGATCCTGCCGCCGCATGGCCGCCAGCGTGACGGTCTGGCCCGCCGAGGAGAAGCCGATCGCATTGGACAGAAGGTTGAACAGGATCTGCCGCACGCGTTGGCCGTCGGCCTCGAAGACGCCGATCCCCTCGCGGGCAACGATCTGCAGTGTGATGCCTGCATCCGATAGCCGGTCCTGCACACCTTCGGACGCTTCATCCATGATCTGACGGATGTCGACATCGCCGACGCTCAGCTCCATCGCGTCGATGTCGATGGTGGCGAGATCGAGAATGTCGTTGATGATCGCCAACAGGGCCGATGAGGATTTGGTGACGTAGCCCGCATATTCGAGCTGTTTGGCATTCAGCGAGCCGACCGACCGGTCGCCGAGGAGCTGCACAAAACCGATGATGTTGGTCAGGGGCGATCGCAATTCGTAAGAGACGTGGTGCACGAAGTCGTTGCGGATCTTCTCCGCATCGATCAGCGCCTGGTTACGCTCCTTCAAGGCACGCTCGACGTTCACGCCGGCCGTGACGTTGGTGAAGGTCAGCAGCGTCGCGCCGTCGGGCAACGGCGCCGCCGCATAGTCGAGGATGGTTCCATCCCGCCGTTGCAGTCGCTGTTCGAAGCCGCGCCGTTCGTCTTCGAGGCCCGCCACGATGGTCCGCATCGCGGTCCAGGCGGTGCCATCGCCGCAGAGTGGACCACATAGGCCTGCGATCTCATCGATATGCGGGCGCTCCAGCAACGTTGCGCTATCGAGCCGCCAGATCTCGGCAAAAGCCGGATTGAACAGCTTGAGGCGGCCGTCCGTGCCGAACACCGCCACGGCTTCCTTCAACGTGTCGAGAGTCTCGCCCTGGACGCGGATGAGCGCGTTATATTTTGATTCGAGGTGGTAGCGCTCGGTCACGTCGTCGAACAGGTAGGTGATGCCGCCGTTCGGGTTGGGGTTGGTGACGGCCCGCAGCGTGCGGCCGCCGGGCAGGTACCAGGCGGTTTCGCTCGGCTCGACCGCTTGATAGGCCGCAAGAACGCTGGCTTTCCAGGCGCGGTAATCGGCCTGTTCGGGTAGGCGTCCCTCGGCGCGGAGGCGGTCGAGGATTTCGCCGTCGAGCGGCTGGCTGTCCAGGAACGCGGCGTCGAGCGACCAAAGGTCTCGGTAGGCCGAATTATGAAACACCAGCTTCTTCGATCGGTCGAAGATCGCGACCGCGGTCGAGAGTTGATCGAGCGTGCGGGAGTGGGATGTCATCTGCCGCTCGAGTTCGGAGCGGGCCGATTCGAGTTCGGAGAGGTCGATCGCGATGCCGGCGGAACATTTCGCCGACGGCACGTCGATGACATGCAGGAGATGGCGCTCGCCCGCCACCACCGCATGCGAGCGGGCGATCCACGCGGTTCCGGTCGCGCGGGTCGCGTTGGCGGTGGCGCGCGCCGATTGATCGAGCAATTCGAGGCTGCGGACCACCGCGTCGGTGGGATCTTTCGCCTCGACCGCCTTGCCATAGGCTTTGTTGACCCAACTCAGGCGGCCGGCCTCGTTCCGCATCCACGCCGGATCGGGAATGATGTCGAGCATCTGCCGCAAGGCCTCGATCTCGTCGAGCACCTGGCCGTGCCGGTCGCGCAAGCGCGTCAACTCGAGGCGGTCACCCGAGACATCGCGGATCCGTAGGATCGCCCGACCACCGACCGCGCGGCCTTCGATTTCAAGATGACGACCCGCCACCGTGAGCACGGCCATGCGAAAACCTTCGCCCCGCGCGCGCAGGTGATCCACCGCATGTTCGAGCGATTGGGCCGTCGCGGGCGGCAACCATGTTCCGAAGCCGAGGATGCGGCGCGCCACGAGGGCATCGGCCACGAGCGAGAGATCTCCCTCGATCTCCGGCTCGCTGGTGGCGGAACGCCAGGCGACGACGATCTGCGGTTCGGCCGTCATGAACACCTGCGCCCGATCGACCTTGGCGCGCGCTTCGGCGAGTTCGGCCGTCATCTGCTGTTCGCGCTCCGCCCAGCGGCGACGGGCGGTCAGGTGCAGGAGCGCCACGACGGTTGCGATGAGAACCAGGGCCACGATGATGGCGAGGCCGGCGGATTCCCCATGGTCGAGCATGGAGCCGAGCGACATGAGGCGAATGTCGGCTGCCGATCCCGGGCCGCTGAACAGCATAAGGATCAGCGCGGCTTGGCCGATGCGGCTCACGATCGGCGCGGTGGAACCAACGGGCGTTGCAGGGGCGGCACCATAGCGCAGACGAGAGCGCGAAGCCGGTCGGCGCGGGTCGGCCGAGCAGCCGCTGCGACGCGCCTGCACAGAAATCGCCACGCCAAGGCGCTTCCCGAATCCCATTCCAAAGTCCCTTTGCGTCGCGGCCGTGGAGCCCACGCCTGACGCCGTGAGGACCAACCCCAGCGACAACGACGCTGCGACCTGATTCGCTTCAACTTAGCCTTTCACGAAGCGACTGAGAAAGTGGTTAACGCATAACAAAACACCCTCGAGGCGTTCCCGCCACGAGGGTGTTGTTCATGCAACGCTCGTCCCTGTAAACGACCGAGCAGGCCGTCTCAAACGAAGCAGGTTGGTCTCAGTAGCGATAGGTATCCGGCTTGAACGGGCCGGTCTGCGACAGGCCGAGATAGGTGGCCTGCTGATCCGACAATTTGGTCAGCTTCACGCCGATCTTGGCGAGGTGGAGCGAGGCGACCTTCTCGTCGAGAGTCTTCGGCAGCACGTAAACCTTCTTCTCGTAGTCGCCTTGCTTGGTCCAAAGCTCGATTTGCGCGAGCGTCTGGTTGGTGAAGGAGGCCGACATCACGAAGGAGGGATGACCCGTGGCGTTGCCGAGGTTCACAAGACGCCCTTCGCTGAGCAGAATGATCCGCTTGCCGTCGGCGAATTCGACCTCGTCGACCTGCGGCTTGACGTTGTGCCACTTGAAATTCTTGAGCGACGCGACCTGAATTTCCGAGTCGAAATGGCCGATGTTGCAGACGATCGCCCGGTCCTTCATGGCGCGCATGTGATCGATCGTGATGACGTCGACGTTGCCGGTCGCGGTGCAGAAGATATCGGCGCGGGGTGCCGCATCTTCCATCGTGGTGACTTCATAGCCTTCCATGGCGGCCTGAAGGGCGCAGATCGGGTCGACCTCCGAGACCATGACGCGGCAGCCGGCGTTGCGGAGCGAGGCGGCCGAGCCTTTGCCCACGTCGCCGAAGCCCGCCACCATGGCGACCTTGCCGGACATCATGACGTCGGTGCCACGGCGAATGCCGTCCACGAGGCTTTCGCGGCAGCCATAGAGATTGTCGAATTTGGACTTGGTGACGCTGTCGTTGACGTTGATGGCCGGGAAGAGAAGCTTGCCTTCCTTCTCCATGATGTAGAGGCGGTGGACGCCCGTCGTGGTTTCCTCGGTCACACCCTTGATGGCTTTGCCGACCCGGCCATACCAACCATGGTTGGAAGCGATCCGCGCTTTGATGGCCGCGAAGAGGACTTCTTCTTCTTCGTTGGTGGCGCCCTCGAGGAAGGCAACGTCGCCGGCTTCGGCACGGATGCCGAGATGGATCAGCAGCGTCGCGTCGCCGCCGTCGTCGAGGATCATGTTCGGGGTGCCGCCATCGGCCCACTCGAAAATCTTATGCGTGTAGTCCCAGTAATCCTTGAGGTTCTCGCCCTTGATGGCGAAAACCGGGGTGCCCGTGGCCGCGATGGCGGCGGCGGCATGGTCCTGCGTCGAATAGATATTGCACGAGGCCCAACGCACGTCTGCGCCGAGGTGCTTCAAGGTTTCGATCAGCACAGCAGTCTGGATCGTCATATGCAGCGATCCGGCGATGCGGGCGCCTTTCAGCGGCTGCGACGCGCCAAACTCGGCCCGCGTCGACATGAGACCGGGCATTTCCGTCTCGGCGATCGCGATTTCCTTACGGCCCCAGTCGGCGAGACCGATATCGGCAATGGCATAATCGTGAGCGGATGTGGTTTGGGCTGAGCTCATGTGGTCGTATCCCCGAGAGTGCGTTCGCCATCCTCCTATCAGCCGCACGACCCCGAGGCAATAAACATATGTCGAAGTCTTTATATGGATGAAAATCGTTGATGCCGGAATGGTATGACGATTGCTTCCGCTCTGCCGGCAGCGCGGATGATCGCGCTGTTCTCGAATCCGATTGTAACTCGGCTCAAAATCACGCTTCGATATGGCGCGTATTTGAGCATCCTGACATGGTGTTGATCGAGGCAGCGACCGGAAGCGGGTTGCAGCAGGCTTTGGCTCGTAACTGAAGGTGACGAATGAACCAGTTGAAGATGATCGGTTTTGGGGTTGCGGCTTTGTTGCTCGGATCGAGCGCAGCCTCGGCCAAAACCTTGGTTTATTGCTCCGAAGGTTCGCCTGAAAATTTCACCCCTGCGCTGAACACGACCGGCACGAGCTTCGACGCCGCCCGCCCGGTGTTCGACCAACTGGTTGAATTCGACCGTGGCGCCACCACCCTGAAGCCTGGCCTCGCGGAAAGCTGGATCGTCAGCCCCGATGGCATGACGATTACGTTCAAGCTGCGGAAGGGTGTGAAATTCGGCGCGATCCGCGATTTCAAGCCGACCCGCGATTTCAATGCCGACGACGTGTTGTTCTCGTTCGGTCGCCAATATGACGAGAAGAACCCCTACTTTAAGGTGTCGGGCGGCAAGTACGACTATTACTCCGACATGGATATGCCGAAGCTCGTCAAGTCGATCGAGAAGAAGGACGATTATACGATCGTCATGACGCTCAGCGAGCCGAATGTCGCGATTTTGGCGAATCTCGCCATGGACTTCGCGACGATCCAGTCGGCCGAATATGCCGACAGCTTGATGAAAAAGGGCAAGACCGAGCAATTCGATCAGGTTCCGGTCGGCACCGGGCCGTTCACCTTCTCGTCCTACCAGAAGGATGCCGTGATCCGCTTCAAGGCCAACAAGGATTATTGGGGCGGAAAGCCGCCGATCGATGACCTCGTTTTCGCGATCACGCCTGACCCAACCGCACGCCTCTCGAAGCTGAAGACCGGCGAATGTCAGGTCTCGACTTTCCCGCGTCCGGCCGATCTGCCCGAAATGCAAAAGGATCCCGATCTCACGGTCATGTCGCAGCCGGGCCTCAACATCGGCTATCTGGCCTTTAACGCGCAGAAGCCGCCCTTCGACAAGAAGGAAGTCCGTCAGGCTCTCAGCATGGCGATCGACAAGCCGTCGATCATTAAGGACGTTTATCTCGGGGCCGGCCAGGCCGCCAAGAACCTCATTCCGCCGACCATGTGGGCCTATAACGACAAGGTCGTCGATTATCCGTTCGACCCCGAGAAGGCCAAGGCACTGCTGAAGACCGCCGGTGTCACCACGCCGCTCGACATCGACCTCTGGTATATGCCCGTGCAGCGGCCCTATAACCCGGACGCCAAGCGCATCGCCGAGATGATGCAGTCGGATCTCGCCAAGATCGGCGTCAATGCGAAGCTCGTGACCTACGAGTGGGGCGAATATCGCAAGCGGTTGCAGAATGGCGAAGCGACGGCGGCGTTGTTCGGTTGGACGGGCGACAATGGCGATCCGGACAATTTCTTCTTCTTCCTCGGTTGCCCGGGCGGCAAGCCGGCGGCCAGCAACGTCGGCAAATGGTGCAACACGGAGTTCGATGCGCGCTTGGACAAGGCCAAGCAGATCACCGATCAGGCCGAGCGCACGAAGCTCTATGGCGAGATGCAGGTTATCGAGCATGACGACGAGCCCGTGCTCAACATTGCCCACTCGGTCGTGTATCAACCGATGCGCAAGAACGTCGTCGATTACAAAATGAGCCCGTTGGGTCGTAATCAGTTCGATGGCGTCGACCTGAAGTAATCGAGGTGATCGTCATTCTTTTCATCATCAATCAGCCGGACCATCGTGGTCCGGCTGGCCAGGCAGCGGATCCGCGATCGTGATCCGCTTCTTCCTCAAGCGCCTCGCGCTGACCATTCCGACCTTCATCGCGCTGACGTTTCTGACCTTTATGGCGATCCGGCTGGTGCCGGGGGATCCTGTCGAAGTGCGGGTTGGCGAGCATGGCATCTCGCCCGAGCGGCTCGAGATGTTCCGACACCAACTCGGGCTGGACCAGCCCGTCTGGAAGCAATTTCTCGATTATGGATGGCATCTGCTGCACGGCGACTTCGGCACGTCGCTGTCGACCAGCAATCCCGTCTTGACGGAATTTCTTACGCTCTTCCCTGCCACCGTCGAACTCTCGGCCGTGGCCATGATGCTGGCGATCGCGATCGGGATCCCGATGGGCGTCGTGGCCGCCGTCAAACGCGGCACGTGGTACGATCAGGTGCTGATGGGTCTTTCGGTCACCGGCTATTCCATGCCGATTTTCTGGTGGGGTCTGTTGCTCATCATGCTGGTGGCCGAGCAGTGGCACCTCACCCCCGTGTCTGGTCGCATCGATCTCATTCGATTCGACTACGACACCCCGACCGGCTTCATGCTGATCGACAGCCTGCTGTCGGACGAGCCGGGCGCGTTCGTCGATGCGGTGCGCCACCTCATTCTCCCGTCCATCGTGCTCGGCACGATTCCGCTGGCCGTGATCGCCCGAATGACGCGATCGTCGATGCTGGAGGTGCTGAGCGAGGATTATGTTCGCACCGCGCGCGCCAAAGGCCTTTCGCCGTTCCGCGTCATCGGCGTCCACGCCCTTCGCAACGCGCTCATCCCGGTCACAACCGTGATCGGCCTGATGACCGGCAGCTTGCTGGCCGGGGCGGTGCTCACCGAGTCGATCTTCTCCTGGCCGGGCGTCGGCCATTACCTCATCGAGGCCATCTCGCGCCGCGATTATCCGGCCTTGCAGGGCGGCATCATGCTGGTGTCGGCGGTCGTCATTCTGGTCAATCTGTTGGTCGATACGACTTATGGCCTCATCAACCCGAGGATCCGGCATGGCCGCTGATCTTGCGACCCTTTCGGCCGCCCCGAGCAGCCTGACGACGGCGCCGAAACCCGCCTCCTCGATCTACAGCTTCTGGCTGTCGTTCCGCGAAAACAAGGGGGCGGTGCTCGGCCTCGTAATCGTCACGCTGGTCGTGCTGATGGCGATCTTCGCGCCGCTGATCGCACCCTATTCGCCCGTCGAGCAATTCCGCGATGCCGTGAAGGCACCCCCCGTCTGGGTCGGCGGCGGCACGTGGCGCTTCGTGTTCGGCACGGATGGCGTCGGCCGGGACATGTTGTCCCGCATCATCTATGGCGCCCGCGTCTCGCTGTTCATCGGCGTCTCGGTCATGTGCGTGTCCTTCGTGGTCGGCATCGTGCTCGGCCTGCTGGCGGCTTATTACGGATCCTTCGTCGACGTCGTCATCACCCGCGTCATGGATCTCATCATGTCGGTGCCGGATCTGGTACTGGCGATTCTCGCCGTGGCGGTGCTGGGGCCGAGCCTCGTCAACACGATCGTGGCGGTCACGATCGTCTACGTTCCGCGCTACGTGCGCCTCGTGCGCGCCTCCGCCCTGACGGAACTCGACAAGGATTATGTTACGGCCGCCAAGGTCGCGGGCGTCGGACCGTTCCGCCTGATGGTCTCCACCGTGCTGCCGAACTGTCTTGCGCCGCTCATCGTGCAGGCGGCGCTCGGTTTGTCCGATGCTATTCTCGAAGCCGCGGCGCTGGGGTTTCTGGGTCTCGGCGCGCAACCGCCAACCCCCGAATGGGGCTCCATGCTGGCTGATTCGCGCGAGTTCATTCGCTCGCAACCCTGGATCGTGACGCTGCCCGGGCTCGCGATTCTCATCACGGTCGTGTCGATCAACCTGCTGGGCGATGGCCTGCGGGACGCGTTCGACCCCAAGATGCGGAGAGGCTGATGCGCCTTCTCGATATTCGTAATCTGACGGTGCGGTTCGCAACCCGCAACGGGGCCTTCACGGCCGTGGATGGCGTTGATCTGACGGTCGATGGCGACGAGGTCCTGGCGATCGTCGGTGAGTCCGGCTCGGGCAAATCCGTCGCCATGCTGGCCATCATGGGCCTGCTCCCCTGGACCGCGACCATCACGGCGGACAGGATGGACTTCTGCGGCCAGGATCTCCGCAAGCTGAGCCCCAAGGCGCGTCGATCGGTGATCGGCCGCGACATGGCGATGATTTTTCAAGAGCCGATGTCGTCGCTGAACCCGTGCTTCACGGTGGGGTTCCAGATCGGCGAGTCGCTCAAGGCGCATCTCGGGCTCTCGCGATCGGCCCGCAAGGCGCGCTGCATCGATCTGCTCGAGAAGGTCGGTATTCCCGATCCGGCGCGTCGGCTCGGGATGTTCCCGCATCAATTGTCGGGCGGCATGAGCCAGCGCGTCATGATCGCCATGGCGATCTCCTGCAATCCGAAACTGCTGATTGCGGATGAACCGACGACGGCGCTCGATGTCACGATCCAGGCGCAGATCCTCGATCTGTTGCTCGATCTCCGCAAGGAGACCGGGATGGGCATCGTGCTGATCACGCATGACATGGGCGTGGTGGCCGAAACCGCGAGCCGCGTCGTGGTGCAATATGCCGGGCGTCAGGTCGAGACCAACACAACCGCCGAACTCTTCGCCGGCCGACACCATCCCTATACCGATGCGCTGATGGCGGCATTGCCCGAGCGGGCAACCCAGCGGCGCCTGCCGGCCATTCCCGGCGTGGTGCCGGGGCAGTTCGATCGGCCGGCCGGATGCACCTTCTCGCCCCGCTGCGCTTTCGTGTTCGACGACTGCCACACGATCGTGCCGCGTAAAGCCAGTCCCGCCCTCGGCCAGGCCCTGTGCCACACACCGCTGATCGGCGGCGTGCCGTCGGCCCGAACGCTTGAACCTGCGCGGGAACCCGCATGAGCCTCGCGATTGAACGTCCCGTGCTCGACACGACGGCCCGTGTGCTCGAAGCCAAGGATCTGCATCGGCACTATGAGGGTCGGCGCGGGCTCTTCGGCAAGCCCGTGACCGTGAAGGCGCTGGCGGGGGCGAGCTTCACGCTCGATCGCGGCGAGACGCTGGCGGTTGTTGGTGAGTCAGGCTCCGGTAAGTCGACACTGGGCCGCCTGCTGACCCTGATCGAGCCGCCGACCTCGGGCGTGCTCGACATCGAGGGCGCCGATGTGGCTCAGGCCGATGCGGCGACGCGCAAGCGGCTACGGCGCGAGGTCCAGATGGTGTTTCAGAACCCCTATGGATCGCTGAACCCGCGCCAGAAGATCGGCAAGGCGCTCGAAGAGCCTTTGCTGGTCAACACCGATACGCCGGCCAAGGCGCGCGAAGCGGCAGCGCGCGACATGATGGTGAAGGTCGGACTCCGGGCGGAATATTATGACCGCTACCCGCATATGTTCTCGGGTGGGCAACGCCAACGCATTGCGATCGCGCGCGCCTTGATGCTGCGACCCAAGATCCTGGTGTTGGACGAACCGGTGTCGGCCCTCGACGTTTCGATCCGGGCGCAGGTCCTTAACCTCCTGGCCGATCTGCAGGATGAGTTTCGGCTCGCCTATGTGTTCATCTCGCACGACCTGTCCGTGGTGCGTCATATCGCCAACCGGATCATGGTGATCTATCTCGGCCACACGGTTGAGATCGGGTCCAGCCAGACCTTGTTCGCCAATCCGCAGCACCCTTATACGAAGGCGCTTCTGTCGGCGACGCCGGTGGCGGATCCCGGTGCCAAACGCGACAGGATCGTGCTGAAGGGTGAGTTGCCCTCGCCCTATAATCCGCCGAAAGGCTGTGTCTTCCACACCCGCTGCCCCATTGCGTTCGACAAATGCCGGGTCGACGAACCCCCGCTTGTTGCCAAACAGGGTCGGGATGTCGCCTGCTGGGCAGTCGAGGCGTAGGCGCGTCCGTCCGTTGTCGCCGACCGTCACTGAGCTTCGTCCCTCGTTGATCTATTCCGGTTTTGTTCCGCTTGCGCCTCCTCTATGGTTTACTGGCGAATCGCGGCCGTAGCAGGGTTGATCAGGAGCCGATGGCGTTTAGAAACGAGGCGATCGACGGGCTGCCCGACGATGGGCGCCAGTCGGAGATGGCGCGGGTGATCTGCAAGGGTTTGCGCCGCATGTTGCGGAGCCGCAACCTTGCCAGCGTGACCGAACTTGTGTTGCCCGATGGGCGTCGCGCCGACGTCATGGCGCTCGGCGCCAACGGGACGCTGGCCATCATCGAAGTCAAATCCTCCGTGGCTGACTTTCGCGCCGATACGAAATGGCCGATCTATCGGGCGCATTGCGACCGGCTCTACTTTGCGGTCTCGCCGGACATGCCGATCGGCCTCATGCCGCCGGACGCTGGCCTGATCGTCGCCGACGCCTATGGGGCCGAGATCCTGCGCGAGGCGCCGGAACATCGTCTTGCGGGGGCGACCCGCCGCGCCCTGCTGATCCGCTTCGCGCAGGCGGCCGCGGATCGCCTGCATCTCGCCTACGACCCCGAGAGCCGGCTGTCCTAAGCGGGTCCGGCTCCCGCCAGAAACGTCTCGGCAACCCGGCTCGCCCGCACGGCGTTCACTCCTCGCGTCATCAGCAGCATGGCTGCTTCAGCGACCATCAAGGTTAACGGTGCGTTAACGATCTCAAACTAATGAAGGGCTTGGGCATGACCTCCAAAACCCCGAATCAGGACGAGGACAAGCCGCTCGACAACGGTCGTCCGAGCATCGCCGACCAGCAATCGAACACCAGCGACGATCCGTCCACGGATCCCGAAGACGCCACGCTTGACGATTGGATCGAGGCCAATAACAGCCGCCCGACCTTGCCGGACGAAACGGCGGACGGGCTGGACGACATGGACGAGGAAATTCGCCACCAGGCGGAAGACCTCCCGACCGATACTCCTGGGAGATTATGATGGCTGGACAAGACGATAACGAACGAATTGCCAAGAAAGCGCATGAATTGTGGGAGGCTGAGGGCCACCCGCACGGTCGCGATCAACTTCATTGGGACGAAGCCAAGGAGATCATCGCGATCCAGGACAGCGAGCAGGATACGTTGCTGCCGCGCGACACCGGCGCGGAAGAGCCCGTCGAAGAAAAGTCGATCGCGATCGACAACGAAGGCGAAGCGCCGAACCTGACCGACACCGGCGATCACGATCTGACGTCGATCGATCGCGAGCCGGCCATCACGGCTCCGACGAAGGCCGCCACCGATCTCGCAGCAGCCCCGAAGAAAGCCATGCCAAAGACGGTCGCGACAGCCGGCAGCACCAAATCCGAAAAGGTACCGGCGCGTCGCTCGTCCAAAAAAACTCGAGGCCCGAAGGCCTGAGGTCAGCCTCATCGCCACCGGCTGCCCATCGGCAGCCGGCCGGAGCTCACCCTGCTCGGGCGTCGCATGCCGAAGCGGTGCCGAAACCGACCACCGCCAGCCTGAACGGCGTCGGACGGTGGAGAAACAGCCGATCGTGGCGGCGCCGGAGCGCCGCCAAACTCCGCCGCGCTCGACAATCCGCCGAGCCCGCAGGCCATCGGCGGTTCACGCCGACGCTTTCTGACACGCCTGCCTCGCCCGTGTGCTCGGGTGGTAGCTGGAACTCCCCACAGCCCATCGCCGACCTCGACGCAATCCCTACTGCGCTTGGCGCCAAGAATGGCTATATAGGGCGTAGTCGCGCTTCAGTTTGGCACGGTCGGCAACGGCCGCAGAAAGTTACTGGTTTAAATGGCTCAATCGCCCCTTCCGTCGGATGCCTCGAACGGCACTCAACCGGACGCTTACGGTGCGGATTCCATCAAGGTTCTTCGTGGTCTCGATGCGGTTCGCAAACGCCCCGGCATGTATATCGGGGATACGGATGATGGGTCCGGCCTGCATCACATGGTGTATGAGGTCGTCGACAATGCGATCGACGAGGCCCTGGGCGGCCATGCGACGCTGGTGACCGTGACGCTGAACGTCGATGGCTCGGTGACCGTGACCGACAACGGCCGGGGCATTCCAACCGGGATCCACACCGAGGAAGGCGTATCGGCCGCCGAGGTCATCATGACCCAGCTGCATGCCGGCGGAAAGTTCGACCAGAACAGTTACAAGGTGTCGGGCGGCCTGCATGGCGTCGGCGTTTCGGTCGTCAATGCGCTATCGACATGGCTGAAGCTCCGCATCTGGCGCGACGACAAGGAACATCTGATCGAATTCGCCCATGGCGATGCGGTGTCGCCTCTGATCGTCATCGGTCCTGCGCCCAAGGACGGCGATCGCCTTAAGCGCGGCACCGAAGTCACGTTCATGCCATCGGGCGAGACCTTCACGATGGTGGAGTTCGATTATGCGACGATCGAGCATCGGCTGCGTGAACTCGCCTTTTTGAACTCGGGCGTTCATATCATCCTGACCGATGCGCGGCATGCCGAGCCGAAGATGGAGGACCTCTATTACGAGGGCGGTCTCGAAGCTTTCGTGCGCTATCTGGATCGCACCAAGTCGCCGCTGATCGGCACACCTCTGTTGATGCGCGGCGAGCGCGACGGCATGACGGTCGAGGTCGCGCTATGGTGGAACGACAGCTATCACGAGAATGTGCTGGTCTTCACCAACAACATCCCGCAACGGGATGGCGGTACCCATTTGGCCGGGTTCCGGGCGGCGCTGACGCGGCAGATGACCGGGTATGCGGATCGCTCGGGCCTCAGCAAGCGCGAGAAGGTGGACGTCACCGGCGACGATTGCCGTGAGGGCCTGACCTGCGTGCTGTCGGTCAAGGTGCCTGACCCGAAATTCTCGTCGCAGACCAAAGACAAGCTCGTCTCGTCCGAAGTGCGTCCTGTGGTCGAGGGGATCGTCAACGAAACGCTGGGCACGTGGCTCGAGGAACATCCGGCCGATGCCAAAATCGTGGCCGGCAAGGTGGTGGAGGCCGCCGCAGCGCGTGAGGCGGCCCGCAAGGCGCGTGAGTTGACCCGCCGCAAGGGCGCGCTCGACGTCGCTAACCTGCCGGGCAAGCTCGCCGATTGTCAGGAACGCGATCCGGCGCGGTCGGAACTGTTCCTCGTCGAGGGCGATTCGGCAGGCGGGTCGGCCAAGCAGGGGCGCAACCGCGAATATCAGGCCATCCTGCCGCTGAAGGGCAAGATCCTCAACGTGGAGCGGGCGCGTTTCGACAAAATGCTGTCGAGCCAGGAGATCGGCACGCTGATCACGGCGCTCGGCACGGGCATCGGACGGGACGACTTTAACCCCGATAAGCTGCGCTACCACAAGATCATCATCATGACGGACGCCGACGTCGACGGCTCCCACATCCGGACCTTGCTGCTCACTTTCTTCTTTCGCCAGATGAAGGAATTGATCGAGCGCGGCTACGTCTATATCGCCCAACCGCCGCTCTATAAGGTCAAGCGCGGCTCGTCCGAGCAGTATCTGAAGGACGAGCGGGCGCGGGAGGATTATCTCATTGGCCACGGGCTCGACGGCACGGTGCTGCGGCTCGCGAGCGGCGAGGAGCGGGCCGGGGGCGACCTTCGCGCCGCTGTCGAGCAGGGCCGCATCGTTCGCGCCATTCTGGCTCAATTGCACTCGCGCTACGATCGCGTCGCGGTGGAACAAACCGCCATCGCGGGTGGCCTGAAGCCGGCTCACGCACTGGGCGAAGCCGAGGCGCAGGCCTTGGCCGAGCGCATTGCCGAGCGGCTGAACGCTCTGTCCGAAGAGACCGAACGGAGCTGGCAAGGCGAGATCAAGGATGACGGCTTCGTGTTCACGCGCGAGGTTCGTGGTGTGCGTGAGGCGTCGATCCTCGATGCGGGTCTTCTGTCCTCCGCCGAAGCCCGTCGGCTCGACGAGCAGAGCGCGGCGCTGCACGAGATCTACGACGTTCCGGCAACGCTCGCGCGCAAGAGCGAGTCGACCCAGATCGCCGGCCCGAGCGCGCTCGTCGATGCTGTGATGGCGGCCGGCAGCAAGGGTATCAGCCAGATGCAGCGCTATAAGGGCCTCGGCGAGATGAACCCCGAGCAATTGTGGGAAACGACGCTCGACCGCAACGTCCGATCGCTGTTGCAGGTCAAGATCAAGGAAGGCGACGAGGCCGACGACATGTTCGTCAAATTGATGGGAGATGTCGTCGAACCCCGCCGTGAGTTCATCCAGGCCAACGCGCATAACGTCGCCAATCTCGACGTCTGAGGGCGCGAGCGACTGGATCGTGGCGCTCGGCTTCTCTCGATGACGAAACGGCCGAATGACAATCCGATCGTTTCTGTCGCTCGTGTTGCGATGAGCGAGGGCCAACGACGCGGTTTTGGTCGATCTGATGCAACGCTTCGGTGCTGGTCGATTGTTGGTCTGACGATCCCGGTCGGGGCGTCGGCGCGAGATCGGACAAGCCGAAGGGTCGCGCCAAAACCGACCCCCCACGAGACCCGTCGTCATGCCGCCCACCCTCGATCCCGCCGCGCACGATAAGCTGACCGGCCGTATTCGGGCGCTTCTGTCGAAGACCGTCCAGAATGGCTGCACGGAAGACGAGGCGCTGGCGGCGGCCGCTAAGGCGGCGGAGCTGCTTGATCGGCATGATCTGTCGCTCAGCGATGTCGATCTGCGCGAGATCGCCTGCGTTCGCATGATTTACGAGACGCATCGCAAGAAGCGCATCCCCATCGCCGATTGCATCGGCGCGGTGGCGCATTTCTGCGATTGTAAGGTCTGGCGCGAGAAGAACCCGGACGGCGACAACCGCTTCGTCTTCTTCGGGTTGCCGGCCGATGCCGAGGTCGCGCTTTACCTGACGGGCGTGATCGACGCTGCGGTTCGCACCGAACTCGGGCGCTACAAGACGAGCCGGGCCTATCTCAAGGTGCGGCATCAAGATCGGCACCTCGCCAATGCGTCGTTCACGCTCGGCATGGTGACCTCCATCGCGAACAAGCTCGATGCCATGAAGACCGATCGTGATCAGGCCAATGCCAAGTCCGGTCGCGACCTCGTGGTCGTGAAGACGTCGATCATCGAGCAGGATCTGTCGAAGCTCGGGCTGACGTTTCGCACGACGCGCAGCGCTGGCCGAACCATCGCGCCGGATGCCTTCGAGGCGGGCGGCAATGCCGGACAGACCTTCACGATCACGCCGGGGCTGAAGACGACCCCGACATCCTGAACCGCAGCACCGAAAGCGTCAGACGAGAACCTGCCGGAGGCGCCTGTCCATCTCGTCGACCTCGATCGACCCGGCGAGGTAAGCATCGAAGGTGGTCTGAACGTCGGGCGAGATCGCTTGCCCTCGGATCGACGCGGAGAGCTTTGCTTCGCGCACGATCGCGCCCCGATCCGGTGCACCGATCGCCTGCAGGAAGCTGACGTCCGGTCCGTCCAGCACGGCCGCCGTCAGAACACCCGACCGGTAGGCGCCTGTATCGATCGAGACGCGATTGATCGTCACGACCGCGAGATCGCCCATGATCGTATGCCCATGAACGACGCGGCGGGGCAGGGGATGGGGGTGGTTCAGGAAGTCCTCACGAATCCAGATCAGGTCTTCCTCGATCTGGTCCTCAATCGAGACGCCGGGCCGAATGCCGGCATGCACGAAGAGGTTCGTGCCATCGTCATGGGTCAGCGGGAGTGTCTCGAGAAAAGCCACGTGCCGGCGAAGTTTGGCGTCGTTGCGGTTCAGCGTGTCGCGATTCAGCCCATAACTGCGGATCGTGAACCAGAACAAGTCCCAGGCCCAGTCCGGCACGCCGACGCCGGTCGTCACGGCCTTGATGAAAAGGTCGTCGTGATTGCCGCGCAGACACACGAAGCGATCCACCGGACGTTTTGGCCCGGCGATCAGGCGCTCGATCACGCCGTAGGAATCCGGACCGCGATCGACATAGTCACCCGTGAAGACGATCTTGGCGGCGGCTCCGATGCGGCTTGCATGCGCCTCGATCGATGCGAGAAGCTGGTCAAGGAGATCGGCGCGGCCGTGAATGTCGCCGATCGCATAGGTCATGGTCTTCATGCCGGGAGGTTTAAGCGGGGATGGATGACGTGGCAATGTCAGTCATGTTTTCCGGACGCGCCGCCCCACGCGGCGACGACGTCGCTGGTCCGAACAAGATCGACCTGTTCGGCGAGACGCGGCAGCAGCGTATCGACAACGGCGCGGTGGCTGTCGGGTGAGGAACTCGCCACCGCATCGACCGGGATGACGACGCGATAACCGCGATCAATGGCGTCGAACACGCTCGCCAGCACGCAGACGTCCGTTTCGACACCCGAGAACACGATCGTGTCGACCGCCTCGGCCTGCAAACGAGCCACGAAGGCGGGTGTGTCGAAGATCGAATAGCCGGTTTTGTCGAAGATGGTGCCCGGATGAGCGAGGCCGGCCAGCGGCTCGACGAGATCCAGCAGAATGGGGTCGAGACGATCACCCGTCACCTCAGCCCAGCGCCGATAATAGTGGCGCCACCGGCCTGTCGCGGCATCGGCATGCGGCGGGACGTTAAAGCGGGCCCATAAGGTTTGGTTCGGCGCGGCACGCGCTAACGCCGCGACGTTGGGGATGATGCCTTCGAGCGCTGGCGTGTGCCAGGCCGTCACCTCCGCGAACAGGCGCTGCATGTCGATACAGACGTGCACGCTCGATCCATAGAAGCCAAGAACGTTAGACATGATGTCTGGACCAAAACGAGGCAGCTCGCCGTTTTTGAAGCATTGAACGCCTGTTATCGCGGCAAAACCGCTTTATGCTGCACCTGCGAAGAACACATGTGTCGCGTCTTTAGGATTTATAATAGACCTAAGCTTGACAGAGAAGTGCAAGCAGGATTTGTTGGTGTACGAACAAGTTTCGACGCCGTTCGGTGGGAGCGAATGAACATGTCACGTCTGGATCGTCGGCAATTCACTCTGATGGCATCGGCCGGTTTGGCGAGCGCCGCGACGGGATTGATGTCTCGGGCGGCGCAGGCGGCCGACTCTGTCAAAACGATTACGGTGCTGAATTGGCAGGGTTACGGGACCGACGAAGCTTTCGGTCTCAAGGCCTTCGCGGCCGCGACCGGCATCGAGGTCAAACACGATTATTACAACGCCGAACCCGAGATGCTGACCAAGCTCCGCACCAACCCCGGCGCTTATGACGTCGTGCTTGTCAATTCGGCCCGCGACGCCCAGGCCCAGGCCGACGGCCTCATCGATGCGGTCGATCTATCCAAGGTCCCCAACGCGGCCGGTCTGGCGGATGCCTTCAAGACAAACCCCAACATTACGATCGACGGCAAGACCTATGGCGTGCCGTGGGTCTGGGGCATGAATGCCCTGGCGGTCCGCAAAGACAAGGCGGCGGGGATCGACAGCTACAAGGTCTTCCAGGATCCGGCTTTTGCCGGGCGCGGCGCTTTGTTCGACGATGCCGTCACCGAGATCGCCGTCGCGGCGTTGATGACCGGGCAGAACATCAACAACCCGTCCGACATGAAATTGATCGGCGAGACACTGAAATCCTTCAAGAAGAATATTAAGCTCATCTGGTCGAGCGAGGACGAGTGGAACAAGGCCTTCGCGGGCGGCGCGTTTGATGTCTCGATCTTTTGGTCGGGTGCGATTACGCGGGCCGTGCATCTCCACAATCAGCCGGTCGAATTCGTCATTCCGAAAGAGGGTGCGGTCGGTTGGCTCGATAACCTCTGCGTTCCGGCCACCAGCACCAAGAAGGAAGCCGGGCTGGCCTTCATCAATTACATGATCGACCCGAAATTCTACGTCCAATGGGCGACATCCGGCGCGCCCGCCTCGGCCAATAGTGCCGCCATGGACATGTTGCCGGCGGACGACCTCAACAAGCAGATCCACAAGCCCGAATATCTGCCGAAGCTGCAGTTCATGGGGGCCTTGCCCGAGGATCGCCGCCAGGCGTTCAACGATCTGTGGGAAGAGGTGAAGGCCGGCTACGCGCACTGACGATCTCGCCAGGAGAAAGCCGGTTCGGGATGACTAGCGCAGGCGCCGCCTCGCCGCCGCGATCGCAACGGGCGAGACAAGGTCTGTCCACGGCCGGCCTGTTGCTGCCGGCCTATGGCTGGCTTCTGTTCGCTGTGTTTCTGCCGCTCGGGGCGATGTTCATCTTCAGCTTCCTGAAGACGACGCCGTTCGGCAGTTCCAAACCGCTCGTGTTCACGATCCAGAACTATCTGGCTTTTGTGAACCGGCCCTATCTCGTCGATGTGGCGTGGACGTCGCTGCAACTGGGCTTTTGGACCACCGGACTCTGCGCGCTGATTGGTCTGCCAGCCGCACTTGCCTTGTCGCGCGCCACCAAGGGGCGGTTCCGGCAGGTCGTCTTTCTACTGACCATCCTGCCGTTCTGGACCAACGGGCTGGTCCGCATCTTCTCCTGGACCATGCTGCTGCGCGAAGGTGGCATCATCGATGCGCTGCTGCATCTTGTCGTGCCGGGAGCGGGTTCGATCTCGCTGCTCTACAGTTTCCCGGCCATCGTGATCGGGCTGGTTCACGCCTATCTGCCTTACATGATCCTAACCTGCTATCTCGCGGTCGATAGTATCGATGATGGCCTGATCGATGCGGCCCGCAGCCTCGGGGCGCGTGCCCCCACGGTCTTTGCGACCGTGATCCTGCCGCTGGCGCTGCCGGGGCTCATTTCGGGCTCGATCCTGATCTTCGTGCCGGTCATCGGCAGCTTCATGGAGCCGCGCATCCTCGGCGGCCGCATCGGCGTCACCATGGGAACCGTGATCGAGGATCAATTCACGCAGGCCTATAATTGGCCGCTGGGCTCGGCCCTGTCGTTCTCGATGCTGGCCGTCGTGCTGGTGATCTTCGCGATCTTCTCGCGTGCCCTGCGCGGCCGGATGCTCGACGCATGACGACGCTCGGGCGCGGCTTTCTGCTGCTGGTGCTGGTGTTTCTTTATGCGCCGATCGTCGTGATGATCGCCATGGCGTTCAACACCTCGGAACTTTACACACTCCCGATCGTGCCGACGCTGCATTGGTTCGAGGCGCTTGCGGTCAACGACAAGTTGCTGAACGCAAGCCGCAACAGTGTGCTGATCGCGCTGGTGACCGCCGTGCTGGCGACGGCCATCGGAGGGCTCGCCTCGCTCGCTCTCTCGCGCCGCAGCTTCCGGGGCCGCAGCCTGCTGCAATTGTTGCTCTTGCCGCCGATCGCCATTCCCTGGCTGATCACCGGAACCGCCATGCTGGTGTTCTTCTTCTGGACCGGCATCGGGCGCGGCTTGCACGCCATGATCATCGGCCATGTGGCGCTGGCGATTCCCTATGTGGTGCTCGTGGTCGGCACGGGTCTGAAGACCCTCAGGGCCGACCTCGAGGAAGCGGCCATGAGCCTCGGGTCGACGCCGATCCATGCCTTTTTCGCTATTACGCTGCCGCTGCTGGCGCCCAGCCTGATCGCGGCGGCGTTGTTCGCCTTCGCGGTCTCGCTCGATCAGTTCGTGGTGTCGTATTTTCTCGCGACGCCGGGTGTCTCGACATTGCCGGTCGAGATCTATTCGTCGATCCGCAAAGGCTTTACACCGGAGATCAACGCCATTTCGACGATCCTGTTGGTGGCCTCGGCCACCTTGTTCCTTGTCTTCGCGGTTCTGACCAAAATGGGAGGCGAGGGTGAGCGGCGTTGAAGTGTCGGCGATCGGCAAGGGGTATAGCGGGCTGCGCGTGCTCGACGATGTCAACGCCCATTTCGAGCAGGGTCGGTTCACCAGCCTGCTCGGCCCATCCGGGTCCGGCAAGACCACGCTCCTCCGCATCATCGGCGGCTTCGTCGCGCCTGACAGCGGTCGCGTGCGGATCGGTGGGGTCGACGTGACCGGAGAAGCGCTGTGGCGTCGCAACATCGGCATGGTGTTTCAATCCTATGCCTTGTTTCCCCATATGACCGTGGCCGAAAATGTCGCCTACGGGCTCAATCGCAAGGGCATTCGGGGTGCGGCTGCGGCGCGCGAGGTGGCGCGCGTTCTCGATCTCGTGCATCTCACGGGTTTCGACGCGCGTCGGCCGAAGCAATTGTCGGGCGGCCAGCAGCAGCGCGTGGCCCTCGCCCGCGCCATCGTGACGAAGCCGCGCGTGCTGCTGCTCGACGAACCCCTGTCGGCGCTCGACCGCCGTCTCCGCCAGGAGATGCAGATCGAGCTTCGCCGCATCCAACGGGAAAGCGGGCTGACCACGATCTTCGTGACCCATGACCAGGAGGAGGCGCTCACCCTGTCGGATCGGGTGGCGATTCTCGACAAAGGACGGATCGTGCAGGAAGGCGTGCCGGTCGATATCTATGAGCGGCCGACGACGCTCTTCGCCGCAACGTTTCTCGGCGACGCCAACCTGTTCAAGGGTGTGGTCAAAGACGGCGCGGTCGATGCGGCGGGCACGAGGCTCCGCACCGCCACAGCTCTCCCGGCGGCCGGACAGACGGTGACGCTGGCGGTCCGCCCCGAGAAGATCACGCTGAGTTCAGAAGACACGCCTGCTGACGCCACCGACAATCACGTGATGGCGGTGCTGCGCGAGGTCATCTATGCCGGTGCGACCTCGACCTTTCTGCTCCAAGGCGAGGATGGCACCGAACTGAAGGTGTTCAGCCAGAACCGCGACGTGACCCTGCCGCTGCCTGGGACGCGGCTTCGTCTGTCCTGGTCGCCGGCCCATACGGTGCTGCTGACCGACTGACCGTATTACGGTCCCGCCCTCTCAGATCGAGGTCCGATCATGCTTCGTCACGCCACGCTCGCGCCGTCCCGCGCCTGGTACACTTGGTCGAGCCGCCCGGCCGAAATGGTGTTTCTGCCGCTCGGCGTTCGCGTCACCCCGGTGGGCTTTGCGGGCAGCGTCGGCCGGGCCAGTCTGTTTCCGCCAGGTGAGAATGTGCTGTTCGGCCGGCACGATCTTCAGGGAAGCCACGTCGGCCTCGAACTCCGCCACGCCGGAACGGTCCTCGATTGGAGCTATCGGAAGCACCAGCCCTTCGCGGTGGCGGGCGCATGGCACGGCCGGACGCTCGGCGAGTGGGGGCTGCGATTCTGGATCAATCTCTGCCTGTCGGCCGAGGACGGCAGCCGCGTGCATTATCGCGAGACGCAGGGGGCTGCGGTCGTCAAGGTCGGGCATCGGTTCGTGGCGTTGGTGACGCGCGACGCACCCGTGCAGGTGACTGGGCATGACAGCGTCGAGGCGGTGGCGGCGGATTACGAGGCGAACGGCTATTTCCATCTCGCCTCGCGCGCCACGGACGCCACGGTCATCGCGCTCCGTTTCAACCTCGAGATGATGCGTGACGGCGCTTTCGCGGCCGCTGTGGCGGACCGGGAGGACCTTGCGATCGAACAGGCGCGCGCCGCGCTTGCGTCAGCTCAATCGATGCCGACGGCGGCGCAGACCGGGCGCTTCGCCGGGGCGCTCGATGCGATGCGTGACGTGATGGCCTGGAACACCGTCTGGGATACGATCAACACCCGGCCTTACACATCGATCAGCCGCAACTGGAACCAGGCCAAGTTCGGCGGCTTCGGCGTGTGGCTCAACGATCAGCATTATGCGGCCCTCATGACCGCGATGCTCGACCCCGAGGTCGGTCGCGAGAACCTCGATGCCACCTTGGCGAGTGCGACCCCGCAAGGTAATTTTGCCTGCCTGCTGACCGCCAACGATGCCTGGGTCGACCGCACGCAATTGCCGGTCGCCTCGTTCCTGGTTTGGCTGATGTATCGGCGCAGCGGGTCGAAGCCGCTGCTTCGATTGATGGTCGATAGCCTGTCGCGCAATCACGCCTGGTGGTGGGCCAATCGCGATCCGGGGAGCAGGGGGCTCTGTTCCTTTGGAACGTCGGATGTCGGCGAGGGGCTCTACAAGGGAACGTCGTTCGGCTCGCGCAACGAATCCAGCATGGATAATTCGCCGATCCACGACGAGGCCCCCTACGACCCCGAAACCCGTACCCTGGCCAGCATGGATGTCGGCCTCAACAGTCTGTTGGCGCTCGATGCCGAAATCCTGGCGCTCATCGCCGCCGAACTCGGCGACAGCGAGGGGGCCACCGGCCATGCGGCCCGCGCCGAGGCGACACGAGAAAAGATCCGCAGCGAACTCTGGGACGCGTCGCGCCGGATCTTCGCCAATCGGCTGTGGACCGGCGCCTTCGTCAAAAGCGTCGGGCCGACGAGTTTCTATCCGCTGGTTTCGGGTGCGCCGACGCTTGAGCAAACCGAGGCCCTGCTGAATCACCTTGCCAATCCTGCGACCTTCGGGGGCGATATCGTGATCCCCAGCGTGTCGCGCGACGACCCCGCTTTCGGCGACAACACCTATTGGCGTGGGCGTGTCTGGCCCCCGCTCAACTACTGGGTCTGGCAGGGGCTGCGCCGCAACGGCCGATATGACGAGGCGTCCCGCCTCGCGCAGAAGAGTTTCGCGCTATTCGAGACGGCCTGGGCACGGCGGCTGTGCCCGGAGAACTACAATGCTGTGACGGGCGAACCGCTCGATCAGCCCGATACGGAAGGCTTCTATGGCTGGGGCGCGCTGATCCCGCTCATGGCGGTCGGCGAGATCATGGACGTCTCGCCCTGGCGCGGCTGGGAGATCACCAATACGGGTGAGCCGATGACGCTCGGCCCGCTCGAAAGCCCGGTCGGCGCGATCTCGCTTGCGGTTGCGGATGCCACGTTGTCGCTGCGGCTCGGCGAGACGTTGGTGCTCGAAACCAATCTGCGGGGTCGCCTCACCCATCTGCGGATCGAGCCCGGGCGCGTGTCGTTCGTGCTGCCCGACACGATCGAGACGGACGCGTTCCTGCGGCTTCCGCAGGTTCGCACCGATACTCTTATCCTGGCGCGGGTCGGTGCCGATGCCATGGTGGCGTCCGGCGAGACCGTCCGGTTCGACACGATCGCGCCTGCTGCGGCGGGCCAGCGGATCGATATCGTCTGGCACGGCTGACACAGCCCGGCTTGCAAGGAACGCGGCGCTGGTCGAAGGTGCGCCTCCGATCGAGGCCGGAGCGCGATGAACGATGCATGATGACGCCGGCTTTGGCGAAGAGGTCCGGTCCGGTCTGCTCGATCTCCTGGTCTGGCGCCGTGACGTCCGCCTGTTCAAACGCGATCCCTTGCCGGACGGCTTGTTCGAGCGGCTGGTCGGCCTCGCCTGTCTGGCGCCTTCGGTCGGCTTGAGTCAGCCCTGGCGCTTCGTCCTGGTCGAAAGCCCGCTGCGGCGACAGGCCGTGCGGACGAGTTTCGAGACCTGCAATGCCGAGGCGCTGACGTGTCAGTCGGGCGAGCGCAGCGGCCTCTATGCGCGGTTGAAACTGGCGGGGTTCGACGACGCGCCTTGCCAATTCGCGGTTTTCGCCGACCCTACGACCGAGCAGGGCCACGGCCTCGGCCGCATGACCATGCCGGCCACGATCGATTATTCGGCCGTGATGGCGGTCCACACCTTATGGCTTGCGGCACGGGCCGAAGGTGTCGGGCTAGGATGGGTGTCGATCCTCGATCCCGCCACCGTGGTCCAGGCGCTCGATGTTCCGCAGGGCTGGACCTTCATCGGCTACTTCTGCATGGGCTATCCCCAGGAGCGAACCGACACGCCTCTGCTGGAGCGCGAGGGGTGGGAGCGGCGGCGTGCCGCCGCCTCGGTGATCCTCAGCCGATAGCAGGATCGTGTCCGAGACGCGGAACGCTTTCGCCCGCGTGGAATTCGCTTTAAAGCCTGCCACGACCTCTTAGGAAGGATGATCCGATGACCGATATCAACCCCGACGATTACCGCACCCTTACGGTCGGGATCCGTTATCACGACGAGGTCGTGGGGACCGGCGAGGAAGCCGTCAGCGGCAAGCCCGTCAAGGTTCACTATACCGGCTGGCTCGACGACAAAGGCCAGCGCGGCAAGAAATTCGACTCGTCCCGCGATCGCGGCGACCCCTTCGGCTTTAAGCTCGGCGCCCAGCAGGTCATCTCCGGGTGGGACCTCGGCGTCGCCGGCATGAAGATCGGCGGCAAGCGCACCCTGATCTTGGCCCCCGAGCGCGGCTATGGCGCACGCGGCGCTGGCGGCGTCATTCCGCCCAACGCCACGCTGATCTTCGACGTGGAACTCCTCAGCGTCGGCTGAGCCTCAGCGTCGGCTGACCCTCAGCGTCGGCTAAGCAAAAGCGCTAGGCCGCCGCCCACCGCGCGAGGGCGGCGGTTTTCGATCGAACGAGCTTCAATGCGACGAGGCGGCCCAACACCGCCTCGCTCGGTTTCTGCACTGCCGAACAGATATCGTCGAGGCTGACTGCGGTGGCGAAGCTCGATTGCAGCTTGAGATCGTCGCGCGGGCTCCAGCCCCCATCGGTCGGAACTGCACTGCGCTCGGCCGGCGTCTTCCGCACCACGGCCCGCTTTTTTGTCGTCACGCTGCCCGCAGCAGCGGCGGCACGCTCCTGATCGGACAGGAGCGGCACCTGCTGATCCGCGGTCCTGTCCTCGGGCAAGGTTTCGACCGCGGTATTGGCAGTGAATTCGGTAATGAAGCGCGACCGGCGCGAGGGCGTGCCGCCGCGTTCCGCCACATAGGTCAACCCGAGCAGCCGTTTGGCCCGCGTCACGGCCACATAGGCGATGCGCCGCTCTTCCTCGATCTCCGAGCCGAGCGAGGGCATCATGCCCTCTTCCAGCGCGACGACGAACACCGCCTCCCATTCGAGCCCCTTGGCCGAATGGACGGTCGAGAGGATCACGGCCCGCTCGGACGGGGCTTTGAGGGCGCGCGATTGATCTGCGACCTTCTGGATGAAATCCTCGAGCGAAGAGCATGACGCCGCAAGCCGCCCGATGGCGTCGCTGACGCCGGTCCATTCCCGCCGCTCGCGCTCCGCCGCTTTCTTCGGAATCGCATCCGAGACAATGTCGTGAACCTCGCGGCAGGCGAGCCGGAAGTCGCGCCGCGCCCGCGCCGAGACGCCGTCGAGCTTGCGTCGGGTCAGTTCGCTGCGCTTGCCCGTCCCCATCTTGTCCAGCGCCCGCCGGTCGTCCGCATCGAGCAGGTAGAATAGCGCGCCGAGGAACAGCTTGGCGGTCGCGCCCTGCCAGAGGTCGCCCGCCCCACGCACCTCGAACGGGATCTTCAAGGCTTCGAGCGAGGTCTGGAAGCCGAGCCCGACGCTGCCGACGCGATACAGAACCGCGATCTGCTGCGGAGCCATGCCGCCCGCGATCAGCATGGCGATCGCCTTGGTGACCTGCTCGACCTCGACATCAGGCGTCGAGTAGCCCCGCACCACGATGTCGCCGGGCTCCGTCAGGGCCGGGCTATAATCTTTGTCGAGCCGATTCTTGTTATGGCCGATCAGCCGTTTGGCCGCATGGACGATCGGCGGCATCGAGCGGTAGTTGCGGTCGAGCACATGGACCTTGGCGCCCCGGTGCCGGCCCTTGAAGCCGAGTATATAGCGGACGTCGGCGGCCCGGAAGGTGAACAACGTCTGGTCGTCGTCGCCGACCGCCCAGAGATGCACGCCGCCGCGCACGAAATGTCCGATCAGTCGGTCCTGGCCCGGATTGATGTCCTGATATTCGTCGACCAGCAGGTGATCGACCGTTCCGGCGATCGAGCGGCCATAGGCTGGATGCGCGTCGACGGCCTTCAGCAGCAGCGGCACCATATCGGCGAAGTCGATCGCGCCCGCTTCCCGCAACGCCTCTTCGTAGATCCTGAAGAACGGCACCGCCGCCTTACCGATCGTGTCGTCCGGTTTGAGCGACGCCTCGAAAGCGGCCGCATCGAGCAATTGCTCTTTCGCGGCGCCGATCACGTCGAGAATGTCCTGATCCTCGTTCCAGAACATGCGGCGCATAGCGAAGACGGCCCGTTGCTGCGCCATGCTCCACACGTCGAACCGCTCCGGCAGATCAGCGTAATGCGGGTTGCGCTGCAGGCAGCGCAGCGCCAGCGCATGGAACGTGAAAACTCGGAGGTCCTGCGCGGTGTCGGGACCGATCGCCTGGGTGATCCGCATCCGCATCTCGTCCGTCGCCTTCTTGGTGAAGGTGACGGCGAGAATGCGCCGGGGGTCGACACCCGTGTCGACGAGGTGCTTGAACCGCCCGACCAGCGCGCTGGTCTTGCCCGACCCTGGTCCGGCGAGAATGAGTTGCACCGCGTGATCGGCGGTGGCGGCGGCGTGTTGCGACGAATCCAAAACCGGCATGCGCTCTGGATGGCACAGCGCGCCGCCGCTGTGAATCGCTTGTCGGCGTTAAAGCAGCGTTGTCAACGGTTGGGTTGGGTGGGGGTGAGCTTCACTGGACCAGGGTGGAGCTAAGGCAAACGACGAACATGGACGTCTTGCGTGGATTAACCGGCCTGCCGATGGCACGGGCTGCTATCGACGCATGCCAAACGTTGATGTGTCAGGCCGATGGAGTTTGGACCCTAAGCGGCGGATGACCCCATGTGCGACAGCGCGCGTTCGACGGCCTCCGGTTCAACGCGGATCGTTTCGAGATAGGCGAGCGCGGCAGGATCAGGACGTCGACGCCCCTGTTCCCAATCCTTCAACCGGGCGGCCGAGAAGTGATATCTCCGGGCGAACACGGATTGGCTCATCCCGCGCGCCTTGCGGATGCTTTGCACGCGGCGGGCCAAGCGCACGACATCAAGCTCCTCCTCGGTCATTGGAGGGTTGTCGATGTCATCATCGGCATTCCGCTCGACCTCCTCTGCCGTCATGGCGTCGAGCCGAACCAGCGTCTCCCTGCTGAAGGTCGGCCTATTCGCGTGATCGAGCTTAACCTTGACCAAAACTACGCTCCTCGCCGGCATTGGCGCGACGGGCTGATATCAACCGGCAAACGTCGCTCCGCATGACGAACACCACCGTGACCAACCGCCCGGCGATCGTGCCGATGGCCTTCTCGCGGCTCTCGCCGTCTTGCACTCGCACCGTGGTCACGACGACGTGGTCAGGATCAGCGAACACACCGATGGCAACGTTGAACGGGATGCCGTGTTTGGTGAGGTTACCCTCAGCCTTGATATCATCCCACCCGAACTCGGACCGCGTATCCATATCGGTCTATACGGCATCGCCGTATGATCTGCATATGGCGTGACGATCAAGGAATGCGCCGTCTTCATCTATAGGCGTCGATCAGACCACCCCTTCCGACACGATCCGCTGCACACCGGCCCCGGCCATGGCAACCCAGGCTTTGGCGAGGCTCCCGTTGCTGTCGATGGCGCGGCAGGCATCCTCGATCACCAGGCTGTCGAAGCCCGCCGCGCGGGCGTCGATGGCGGTCCAGCCGACGCAATAATCGGTCGCGAGGCCGCAGACGAAGACGCGGGTGAAGCCCCGGCTTTTCAAATAGCCGGCGAGGCCGGTCGCGGTGTTGCGATCGGCTTCCATGAAGGCCGAATAGCTGTCGACCTCGGGATGAATTCCCTTGCGGATCACCAACTCGGCCTTGGACGCCTCCAGCACGTCCGACAGGGCCGCGCCGCGCGTGCCCTGCACGCAATGGTCAGGCCAGAGAACCTGATCGCCATAGGCGAGCTCGATCATCTCAAACGGTGTCTTGCCCGCGTGGCTCGACGCGAAGGAGATATGGCCGGGCGTGTGCCAATCCTGCGTCAGCACCACATGCGCGAAACGCTGGATCAGTGCGTTGATGGGCGCGATCACCGCGTCGCCGTCGGGCACCGCAAGCGCGCCGCCCGGCAAAAAGTCCGTCTGCACGTCCACGACGATCAGCACGTCATGGTCCGTCGGGGCGATGGGGATCATGGCCGGTGTCTTTCTGCGTTGGGATATCTGAACCGTGAGGCTAGCGTAGCCGCCCCTATGACGCGAGAGCCGGTGACCGGCTCAATGTGGCGCATCGGCGGTCCTGACACGGGCGATGGTGGTCTCGAGATCGGTCCAGGCCGGCTGGTCGGGGGCGAACCGCGCGCGGATGTAGCGCAGCAGCTCGGCGGCCTGCTGGTCCGAGAAACTGCCGGCGAAGCCCGGCATGGCGCCAAGGTCGGCATGGGCGGGCTCGGCAATGCCGTGCAGCACCACGCGGGCGAGATTGTCGGGCGAGGCGCTGTGCACGTTCGTGTTGAGCGCGAGGGCTGGCCGGGCGCCGAACAGCACCGGCCCACCCGCCTCGTGGCACATGGCGCAGGCGCCGTCGTAAAGCCGCCCGCCCAGCGCCGAGGCCGTGAGGGGCGCGGTGGCGGTGCGCTGGGCGAGCGTTTCGGCGAGGGCCTCGGTTTCGACGGTGGTCGGTGTCGCGGTTTGGAACGAGGCGAGATAATGCGCCATGGCGCGGAGATCGGCGGCCGGGACAGTGCCGAGTTCGGACACGACCGCCGCCATCGGGCCAGCCGCGACGCCGTGGTGACGGGATTGTCCAGTCGACAGGTAGGCGAACAGCTCATCCTCGGTCCAAGGGATCGGCGCGCGTGACAGCGCCGTGAGAGACGGAGCCTCCCATCCCTCGACGAACGCGCCCGCCAAATGTTGCGCGCCGCCTTGCTCGGCCCCGAGCGCGTTGCGGGGCGAGTGACAGGCGCCGCAATGGCCGAGGCCCTCGACCAGCGACCTTCCCCGGTTCCATTGGTCCGAGCGAGTTGGTTCGGCCTGCAGCGGGCCGGGCTTGAGGAACAGCGCGTTCCAACCCGCCATCAGGGGGCGCAGGTTGAATGGGAACCGCAGCGTCGTAGTGGGCGGTTCATGCGCGACTGCCGGCTGCGCCATGACATAGGCGTAGAGCGCCTGGAGGTCGGCCTCGCTCGCCTTGGTGAAGCTCGTATAGGGATGCGCCGGGTAAAGGTAATGTCCGTCGCGGCTGACACCGTCCCGCATGGCCCGCTCGAAGGCCGGATAGGACCATGAACCAATGCCGGTCGTCAGATCCGGCGTGATGTTGGTCGCCGTGACCGTGCCGAACGGCGTTGCGATGGGCTTGCCACCCGAGAGGCCGCCGCCGGGACCAGCGTGACAGACCGCGCAATCCCCCAGCGCCGCGACGATGCGGCCATGCTCGATCGTGACGCTCGAATAGACGGCTGGATCGGGCTGCGGAATGGGCGGGATGGCGCCGCGCCACGGTGACGGAACGACAGAGATCGCGGCGATCACGCCCGCCGCCGCGACGCATCCCGTCACCAGCGAGCCAAACCAGTTGCGGCGCGGCGTTTCCGCCGTCAGCGCTTCGACCGGCGGCGGCAGCTGATTGAGCACGGCGCGCACCCGCTCGGGCGTGAACGGCGGCTCGCGGAACCGCACGCCGGTCGCATCGAAGATCGCGTTTGCGATGGCGGCCGCGCTCGGCACCGAGGCCGATTCACCGACGCCGAGCGGCGGATCGTTGGGGCGTGGCACCATCAGCACGTCGATAGCGGGGAGTTTGGGAAAGGTGATGATCGGGTAGGCGCCCCATTCCCGGCTCGTCACCGCGCCGCCGCCCTGATGGTCGAACGTCACCTGCTCCTTCAGCACGCGGCTCGTGGATTGGATAACGTTGCCGTGGATCTGGTGTTCGACCCCGGCCGGGTTGATCATCAGGCCGGAATCCTGCCCGACCACGACGCGGGTCACGTCGACCTCGCCGGTCACGCGGTTGACCGCGACATCGGCGATCCAGGCCGAGGAGGCGGCGGCCGTTCCGGGGAATTTGCCGTGCACGTAGCACGCATAGGCAAAGCCGCGCCCGCGCAAGATGTCACCCTCGGGCGCAAGCGTCTGCGGCACGCTATGGGGCTGCCAGTCGCCGCGCGCCGCGACGGCGCGGACGAGGTCGATGGCGCGCGGATCGTCGAGGTAGCGAAGCCGATAGTCGATCGGGTCGACGCCCGCTTCGGTCGCGAGTTCGTCGATGTAGGACTCATGCGCGAAGCTGTTCGGCATCGACGAGACGCCCCGGAGCCAGGAGGCGCGGGCGATCGGCGCCATGTCGTGGACGGTGACGCGGGCGTGATCATAGCGGTAGGGCGGGATCGCGGTGCGGTCGCCCATCTCGAAGACGGCCGCGACGGGCGGGATCGTGCCGGTCAGCAACAGCGCCAAGGTGGGCGACCCGTTGGAAGGATAGCGGGTGGCGAAATCATAGGCGGCGGGTTCGCCCGCTGCTGTCAGGCCGCCATCGACATCCATGACCTGCGCGGTGCCCTTCGGTTCCCACGCATGCTCTTGCTCGCGCGACAATTGCACCCGCACCGGCCGCCCGACCGCGCGGGACAGCAGCGCCGCATCGGCTCCGACATCGTCGGCGCAATTGCGGCCATAGCAGCCCGCCGCCTCGTGCCGGATGATCGCGATGGCGGTCTCGGGCAGGCCGAGCAGCCGCGACAGGTCGGTTCGCAGCATGAGGGGGTTTTGCGTTCCGGACCACAGCGTCATGCCGTCCGGCCGAACATCGGCGACCGAGCAGGATGGCCCAATGGCGGCATGCATCTGATAGGGCCAGACGTAGGTTCGCGGCATCCGCGTCGTAGCCTCGGCAAGCGCTTTTTCGACGTTGCCGCGGTCGAGCAACACGCGCGGCTTGGACGGATTGGCGCGTAACGCCGCCTCGGGCGCTTCGAGGTCCGGCAGTCCGGGCCAGGGTTTCCAGTGCGTTTTCAGCCGCTCCGCCGCCGTGACGGCATTCTCCTCCCGCTCGGCCACGATGCCGATGAAATCGCCGATCACCACCACGGCGACGATGCCGGGAATGTCGGCGATGGAGTTCTCGTCCACCCCGATCAGGCTGGTGCCGACGAACGGTCCCGCGTCGACGCCAGCATAAGGGGGCCGCACGACGCGTCCATGCAGCATGCCGGGGACGCGCACGTCATGCACATAGGTAAAGCTGCCGGTCGCCTTGGCCGGGATATCGATGCGGGGCGTGCTGCGTCCGACGAGGCGATAGTCGGCCACGTCCTTCACGACCGTGTCGGTCGACAGCAGCAATCGGATCTGGCGGCCCTGAAGCAGTTCGCCGAAGCCGATGGCAGCATTGCCGCCGTCCCGGCGTCGCACGATGCCGTTCTCGACCGCGAGGTCATCGGGCCGGACACCCAGCCGCTCCGCCGCCAGGCCGACGAGGTGATGGCGCGCCTGCGCAGCCGCCTGACGTAACGGGATCGCGGTGACCTGGATGGTCTCGCTCGCGATCGTGGCACCCTGGTTTGGCACGAGCGCGCTGTGGCCCAGCACCATGGTGACGCGATCGAGCGCCACGTCCAATTCATCCGCCACGATCTGGGCCAGCGCGGTGCCGATGCCGGTGCCGAGATCGACGTGGCCGTTATAGGCCGTCACGTTGCCGGCGTCGTCGACCACGACGAAGAGTTCGAGGTCATGCCCCTTCGGTTGCGGTGAGGCGCTGGCCGGCTCTTCGACGATCGGGCCGGCCACATGCGGGCCGCGAAGAACCAACAGCACGCCTTGGCGGGCGAGTTCGTCGGCCTTCGTCAGCACCACGGTGGTCTGCATGGTCAGCCACCCTGCCGAGCGGCGCGGAGGTGATCGGCGGCGCGGCGCACGGCGCGCAGGATCTCGACATGGGTGCCGCAACGACAAAGGTTGTAGCGGAGTTCGGCGCGGATTTGCGCCTCGTCCGGCTCGGGGTTGCGATCCAGCAGGGCCTTGGCGGTCATGATCATGCCGTTCAGGCAATAGCCGCATTGCGCCGCCTGTTCGTCGATGAACGCCTGCTGGACCGGATCGGGGTGGTCGATCGACCCTAACCCCTCGAGCGTGACGACGCGACGGCCCGCCGCGACACCGAGCGGCACGATGCAGGCGCGCGCCGCGACGCCGTCGAGCAGCACCGTACAGGCGCCGCATTCGCCGAGGCCGCAGCCGAATTTCGGGCCGTTCAGCTCGAGATCGTTGCGAAGCACGTAGAGCAGCGGAACATGAGCTGCGATGTCGAGTTCGTGAGCGGTGCCGTTGACGGTGAGGCGAACCATGCTGGCCCTGATCGAAGGAGCGGCCTCGGCCGGTGTAAGAAACCGATGCTATCGTTTGTGTACGAACATGCAAGAGCGAGGCCGAGCGCCTCGTGGTCTTCGATCATGGCTCAACTTCAATGGTTTGCCCAATGCCGCAGCAGGTGCTGCTCAGTCGAATTGCACATACAAGATGCCGTTATGGCGCCTCTTGACATAAGTCTAAACTGGCGACCACACTTGTTCGTACACCAATGAATTTGCCGCGATGTCGATCCTCCGTTTCAGGCTGTAGCGCCGGGAGTTTCGCCTCCAGAGGCTATGCGCCATGACGATGCAAGACGCCGCACCCGCCGTTGCCGACGACAAGATCCGCTGCGATGCCTGTCCGGTGATGTGCTTCATCAAGCCCGGCGCGCTTGGGGCTTGCGACCGGTATGGCAACGAGGCCGGCGTGCTGGTTCGCGTCGATCCGCATGTCGTCCTCGACCATTGGCTGAGTGACGGCGGCGCCGTCGTGCCGTTCAACGCCGGTGCGTTGGATTGGGACGGCAGCATCCTGCGCGAACCGGCAACCTTCATAACCGCGATCGGGGCCGGAACGACCTATCCGGATTACAAGCCCGCGCCCTTCATCGTCGCCTCAGAGGTCGAGGGCGTCGACATGGTCACGGTCGTGACCGAGGGTATTTTTTCCTATTGCGGCGTTAAGGTTAAGATCGACACTGACCGGCATCTCGGGCCGGAGCGGGCCCTGGTGCGCGCCGACGGCGAGCCTGTCGGCCATGTGACGACGGGGGAATATGGGTCGCAGATGCTGTCGCTCGGCGGCGTCCACCATCTCACCGGCGGCACCAAACGAGAGGGCCGGGCCACCTGCGACGCGCTGCTGGCTTTGTGCAACGGCGCTGCGGTCGAACTCACGGTGGACGAGGGCGCGACCGTGCTGGTGCAGGCCGGCAAGCCGCCGCTCGTCAACGGTCAGGTGGAAGAGCGGATGCGGGTCGGCTGCGGCTCCGCCACGATCGGCATGTTCGCCAAACAATGGTTCGGCAAGGTCGACGAGGTGGTGGTGGTGGACGACCACATCACCGGTGTCCTGTCGGAGCATCAGGCCGGTAAGCTGCTGGGTATCGCCGATAGCGGCATCAAGATGAAGGGTCGCCGTTCGACCCCGGGTCGCTATTTCCAGGTTGCGGACCCCGGCACCGGCTGGGGCGGCACCAACATCGCTGATCCGCTGCAGATCCTCGGCTCTTTCGATCCGCGCAAGGCGCGACCGGGCCTCACCATGCTGATGGTGTCGACCACGGGCGAACACGCTTCCTATTACGTGCTCGACGAGGCGTTGCGCCCTGTGGAGCAGGCGATGCCCGACGATCTCGCGCGCTCGGTCGCCTTGATCCAGGAGAATTGCGAACCGGCTCTGTCGACCGTGCTGTTCATGGGCGGGGCAGGCGGCTCGCTGCGGGCGGGCGTCACCGAAAATCCCGTGCGGCTCACCCGGTCGGTCAAGGACGCGCTGACGGTCGTGACCTGTGGCGGCGCGCCGACCTATGTCTGGCCGGGCGGCGGCATCACCTTCATGGTGGATGTGTCGAAGGTGCCGGCCAACGGCTTCGGCTACGTGCCGACCCCGGCGCTGGTGGCTCCGGTCGAATTCACGCTGCGGCTGTCTGATTACGAAAAACTCGGCGGCCACATGGATCACGTGCGCCCGCTGTCCGAGTTTCGGGGGCCGGCGGCCCATCGGACACGCGTGCCGCATCGGGCCGAGAACCCCTGGCCGCTGATGCCGGACGCAGCGCGCGGGCCGCATCGGTGAGGGCGCCGCCGCAGATTCGCTTTTTGCCGGATGGGCATCGCCTGCATCTGCAGGATGGGCCGATCGATCTCGTGATCGGGGCATTCGGCGCGCACGAGGCGGTGCGTGCAGCCTATCGCGCCGCCGCGGACCGTTTTGTCACCATCCTCGACGAGCTTTGCGTGGAGCTTCCGGCCCTTCGGGCAAGGAGCCGTGCTGGCGACAAGCCGATGCAAGGCCAAGTGGCGCGCGCCATGCAGGCGGCCGTCGCGCCCTTCGCGCCGTCCGATTTCATCACGCCGATGGCGGCTGTGGCGGGCGCGGTCGCGGATGCGGTCCTCTCCAGCATGGGTGCGGCGGCGACGCTCGAGCGGGCCTATGTCAACAATGGCGGCGATATCGCGCTGCTGCTCGGCCCCGAAGCGGCGTTCACGATCGGCATGGTCGACCGGCCCGATCGGCCGAGCCTCTTCGGCGACGTCAGGATCACGGCGGCCGATCCAATGCGCGGGCTCGCGACGAGCGGATGGCGCGGTCGTAGCTTTTCGCGCGGGATCGCCGATGCCGTGACGGTGCTGGCCGCGACCGCTGCCGAGGCCGATGCGGCCGCCACCATGATCGCCAATGCGATCGACCTCCCTGCCCATCCGGCCGTTCGGCGCGCACCGGCTGCCTCGATCCAGCCCGACAACGACCTTGGTTCCCGTCTGGTGACGCGGGAGGTCGGGCCGCTCACCCGGGCCGAGATCGATCGAGCCCTCGCGGGCGGCGCCGCTTGCGCGCGCGATCTCGAGAGACGCGGGCTGGTCCATGGCGCGTCGTTACATCTCCAGGGTGTGACGCGCGTCATCGGCGCTGTTCCGAGTCTCGGCGCCAAGCCGACGCAGACCACCCCATCGCTTTTCAGAGAACATGCCTATGCCTGAGGTCACGATTCGCAAGCGCCTCGTCTGCGTCGAGGAGATCTACCACGAAGGCGGCCCGGTCGCGGCCACGCCCCTGCGGCGCGGCGCCATCCTGACCGCGATCCGCAACCCCTTCGCGGGCCGCTATGTCGAAGAGATCGCGGGCTTCATGGAGGATCTGCAACCGCTCGGCGTCGCCATGGCGAGCGATCTTCTCGCCGCGCTCGGCGGCGATCCGGCGCTGATCGCGGGCTATGGCAAAGGCGCGATCGTCGGCCAGGCGGGCGAACTCGAGCATGGCGCGCTCTGGCATGTGCCTGGGGGGTATGCCATGCGCGCGGTCCTCGGCGACGCGAAAGCCATCGTGCCCTCGAGCAAGAAGGTGGGCGGCCCTGGCACCCGGCTCGACGTGCCGATCACCCACATCAATGCGTCCTACGTTCGCAGTCACTTCGACGCGATGGAGGTCGGCATTCCGGACGGCCCCCGCGCCGACGAGATCGTTCTGGTGCTGGTGATGACGACCGGGGCGCGCGTTCATGCCCGCGTCGGTGGTCTGGCGGCTGGCGCCATCAAGGGCGAGGATGGACTGCGATGAGTGCGAGCATCCGCAAGATCGTGACCTTTGTCGAGGAAGTCCGGAGCGAGATGGGTCGTCCGGTCGATCCGCCGACGCGCCGGGCCGCGGCCGTGGCCGTGATCGAGAACCCCTTCGCCGGCCTCTATGTCGAGGATCTGGCCGACCTCGTCGCCATTGGTGAAGAACTCGGCGGCCTCCTGACCGAGCGAGCCGTGGCGGCTCTCGGCATCACGGGCGATCGCGTGCAGAGCTATGGCAAGGCGGCACTGGTCGGCGAGAACGGCGAACTCGAACATGCAGCCGCGATCCTGCATCCCAAGATGGGAACGCCGGTTCGCGCGGCGCTGGGCGGTGGCGCGGCGCTGATTCCATCCTCCAAGAAGCGCGGCGGCCCCGGCGCGGTTCTCGATATCCCGCTCGGCCACAAGGATGCGGCCTTCGTCCGCAGCCACTTCGACGGCATGGAGGTGCGGGTCAACGATGCGCCCCGCGCCAACGAAATCCTCGTCGCGATCGCGATCACCGACAGCGGGCGTCCTTTGCCGCGGGTCGGCGGGCTCGCGATTGCGGACATCAAGGGCCAGGACGGACTACGATAGAACGCAGGTCGCGCCGCTCGCTCGATGGCGCGCATGACGGATCGGACGGCCGCCGGCCGCCCTTGCAGAGAAAGAGACGTTTCATGACACGACGCCTTCTCGTTTCAGCGTTCCTGCCCGCCGTTCTCTCCCTTGTGGCGGGGGCCGCGCCTGTGCTCGCGGCCGATGGCGAGGTCAAGATCGGGGAGATCAACTCCTATTCGGCGCTGCCCGCCTTCACCGAACCTTATCGCAAGGGCTGGCAACTCGCGGTCGAGGAGATCAACGCCCATGGAGGCATCAACGGCAAGACGCTCGTGGTCGTGTCGAAGGACGACGCCGGTAAACCGGCCGATGCCGTGACGGCCGCCAATGAACTGGTGTCGCGCGAGGATGTCGTGATGCTGACCGGCGGGTTCTTCTCGAATGTCGGCCTCGCGCTCGCCGATTTCGCCAAGCAGAAGAAGGTGCTTTACTTGGCCGGCGAGCCGCTGACGGACGCGATGGTCTGGTCGGCGGGCAACCGTTACACGTTTCGGTTGCGGCCTTCCAACTACATGCAGGCCGCGATGCTGGCGGACGAAGCCGCTAAACTTCCGGCGAAGCGCTGGGCCACGATTGCGCCGAACTATGAATATGGCCAGTCGGCCGTCAAGGTGTTCAAGCAACTGCTATCGGCCAAACGGCCCGATATCGAGTGGGTCGGCGAGCAATGGCCGCCGCAAGGCAAGATCGACGCCGGTCCTGTGGTTCAGGCCATCGCGGCCACCAAGCCCGACGCGATCCTCAACGTCGAATTCGGCCCCGATCTCGTCAAGCTGGTCCGCGAAGGCAATACGCGCGGCTTGTTCAAGGATCGCTCGGTCGTCAGTTTCCTGACCGGCGAGCCGGAATATCTCGATGCCTTGAAGGATGAAGCGCCCGAGGGGTGGATCGTTACCGGATATCCCTGGTACGGCATCCACACCCCCGAGCATGACGCCTTCCTGAAAGCCTATGACGACAAATATCATGATCATCCGCGTCTCGGATCGGTGGTGGGCTACACGCTGATCCAGGCGGCTGCCGACATTTTGCGAAAGGCGCCCTCGACCGACACCGAGGCTTTGGTGAAAGCGGCCGAGGGGCTGACGTTCGACTCCCCCTTCGGCAAAGCCAGTCTGCGCGCGATCGATCATCAATCGACGCTCGGCGCGTTCGTCGGCACTACCACCGTGAAGGACGGCGCCGGCGTCATGAAGGATTTCGTCTATCACGACGGCGCCTCCGTGCTGCCGAGCGACGACATGGTGAAGACGCTCCGTCCGCAGATGTGAGACGCGACACGCGCGTCGATCTCGAAAAAAGGTGAGCGTCTTGGACTTCTATCTTGCCCAATTCCTCACCGGCCTCGCGGCGGCCTCGTCGCTGTTTCTGGTCGCGTCGGGGCTCTCGATCATCTTCGGGGTCACCCGGATCGTGAATTTCGCCCATGGGGCTTTCGCGATGCTCGGGGCCTATGTGGCCTACACGCTGACCGAAAGCTTTTCGGGTCCGTTCGGCTTCTGGGGCTCACTGGTGCTGGCCGCGCTGGTCGTGGCGGCGGTCGGGGCCGCGATCGAGATGCTGATTCTGCGCCGCATTTATCATGCACCGGATCTTTTCCAGTTGCTCGCGACCTTCGGCCTGACCCTGATGGCTGAGGATGCCGTCGTGCTGATCTGGGGGCCGGAAGATCTCGTCGGCCCGCGCGCGCCCGGTCTGCGCGGCGCGGTCTCGATGCTCGGCCAGCAGATCCCGGCCTACGATCTGTTTTTGATCGCGATGGGGCCGCTGGTGCTTGGCGCCCTCTGGTTGGTGTTGCATCGAACGCGGTTCGGCATCTTGCTTCGGGCCGCCACGCAGGATCGGGAGATGGTGGCGGCGCTCGGCGTCAATCAGAAGTGGCTGTTCACGGCCGTCTTTGCTCTGGGCGTTTTCCTGGCCGGACTCGGCGGCGCGCTGCAGATCCCGCGCGACGCCGTCAACCATGCCATGGATCTGCAGGTCATCGTCGAAGCCTTCGTGGTCGTGGTGATCGGCGGTCTCGGCAGTGTCGGCGGGGCGTTCGTCGCCTCGGTCATCGTGGCCGAACTCAATGCCTTTGGGATCCTGGCCTTCCCGACCGTGTCGATCGTTCTCGCGTTTCTGGTGATGGCCGCCGTTCTGGTGATCCGGCCCTATGGGCTGTTCGGTCGTCGCGAGGCGCTGTCGCGAAGTGCCGCCGTGCTGGCGGCGCGTCCGTGGGCGCCGATGTCGTCGCGCGGCCGGATCGCGGTTGCCGGTGTCGTGGTGGTGCTGGCGGCGCTGCCGCTGGTGGCTGGGGATTATTGGCTCACGGTCGGGGCCGAGATCCTTATCATGGCTCTGTTCGCGGCCAGCCTGCAATTGCTGATGTCGACCGCTGGCCTCGCGTCCTTCGGTCATGCGGCCTATTTTGGGCTCGGGGCCTATGGCGCGGCGCTTGCCACCAAGGCGCTCGGCTTGTCGATGATCCCGGCGCTTGGCTGTGGTGTCGCGTTCGGGATCGCGGGGGCGGCGTTGTTCGGTCTGTTCTGCGTGCGGCTGTCCGGTGTCTATTTCGCGATGCTGACGTTGGCGTTCGCGCAGATCGCCTGGTCAATCGCGTTCCAATGGAGCGCCGTCACCGGCGGCGACAATGGGCTGCTCGGCGTCTGGCCCGCCGCTTGGGCGTCATCGCCGCGCGGCTTCTTCTGGTTCGCGCTCGGCTGCGCCGTTCTCGGCGTCGCGGCGCTTCGGACGCTTGTGTTCGCGCCCTTCGGATACGGGCTGCGGGCGGTGCGCGACAGCGTGCTGCGCTCCGAGGCAATCGGGATCGGCCGCTATTGGACGCAATGGATTGCTTTCGTGGTGGCCGGCGGTGTCGCGGGGCTGGCGGGCGCGGAATTCGCGTTCCTGAAAGGCAGCGTCTTCCCTGACGCGCTCGGTATCCCGACCTCGGTCGATGGTCTTGTCATGGTGCTGCTCGGCGGCGTCGGCACGGTGTCGGGCAGCGTCGTCGGCGCGGGCGTCTACAAGGCCCTCTCGATCTGGCTGGTCAGCCAGACGGATTATTCGAAGCTGATCCTCGGCGCCGTGATCGTCGGTCTCGTGCTGGCGTTCCCGAGCGGACTCGTCGGCTTTGTGAGTAAGCTGCGCTCGCCCTTCGGTCGGTCCACCGCCCCGCAGCCGCAACCGCGCGTGGAGACCGCCGAATGAGCGAGGCTGTGCTTCTCGAGGTCACGGCGCTGGCCAAACGCTATGGCGGCGTGCAAGCCGTTCGAGGCGTATCGTTCCGGTTGATGCGCGGCGAGATCTTGGCGCTGATCGGCCCAAACGGCGCCGGCAAATCGACCTGTTTCAACATGCTGAACGGGCAGATCAAACCGGATGGCGGCACCATCCTTCTCGACGGGCAAGCCGTGACGGGCTTGTCACCCGCTGGCATGTGGCGGCGGGGCGTCGGCCGCACGTTCCAGATCACGGCGACATTCGGATCGATGACGGTGCGCGAGAACGTGCAGACGGCTCTCCTGGCCCATGCGGGTCGGATCCGTCGGATGATCGGCACGGCCGGCAACGCGCAACGCGAGGAGGCGGATTCACTGCTCGACCTCGTCGGCTTGCGGCAACAGGGAGAGCGGGTCTGTCGTGCGCTTGCCTATGGCGATCTGAAGCGCCTGGAACTCGCGGTCGCACTCACCAACGATCCCAAGCTGCTGTTGATGGATGAGCCGACCGCCGGCATGGCGCCGAGCGAGCGGATCGCCCTCATGCGCTTCACGGCCGATCTCGCGCGCCGACGGTCTATCGGTGTGCTGTTCACCGAGCACGACATGGACATCGTCTTCGAACATGCCGACCGGGTGATGGTGCTGAACCGGGGCGAACTCATCGCGGTCGGCACGCCGGACGTGGTGCGCCGCGACGAGCGGGTGCGCGCCACCTATCTCGGCGATGGCCTCGTCTATGCGCCGCAAGGCGGGCAAGAGGCCACGACATGAACCCGGCTCCCAAACTCGACGTCTCTGGCCTGCGCGGTTGGTATGGCCAGGCCCAAATTCTCTTCGACATCGCCTTGCAGGTCGGGCAAGGCGAAGTCGTGGCCCTGCTGGGCCGCAACGGCGCCGGGAAATCCACGACGTTCCGGGCCATCGCGGGTCTGCTCGAGCGTCGCGCCGGGCGCGTGATCTTCGAGGGGCATGATCTGTCGGCGCGGCCGACCTACGAGGTGGTTCGGCATGGCTTGGCCTTCGTGCCGGAGGATCGCCGGATCTTCTCCGATCTGACCGTCGAGGAAAATCTGGCGGTCGGGCGGCAGAAGCCGCGCGCCGGGGTGCCGGTCTGGACGCCGGATCGGCTTTACACGCTGTTTCCCAACCTCGGCGCGATGAAAAACCGCCCGGGTGGCGCGATGAGCGGGGGCGAGCAGCAGATGTTGACGATCGCCCGCTCCCTGATGGGCAACCCGAGCCTCGTTCTTTTGGACGAACCTTCCGAAGGACTCGCGCCGAAGATCGTCGAGGATATGGCGCGCGCCATCCTGCAGCTGAAACGCGAGGGATTGAGCATTCTTCTGTCGGAACAGAACCTGCACTTCGCCCGGCTCATCTCGGATCGCGCCATCATCATCGAGCGGGGGCAGGTCATGCTCGAAGGCACCATCGCCGAGATCGACAGCAATCCGAAGACCTCCGAGGCTTATCTCGCGATGTGATAGGGCGACGACATGGTCGGCGTAAGTCGGTTCGGATGGTGCGATCGGCGCTGACGCTGCCGCTCAGCGAGCGCCATGGCCGCTCGGCTGCGAGTCAGCCTGCGCCGCTCTCGCCCCTGTGGGAAGGCCGAACAGAGACCCCCAGCCGGTGATCCGCTCGGGTGTCGCGCCGATCGAGGCGAGCGCTTTCCAAATCCCGGTCGCGATGGTGTCGTAGATCGGAAGGCCGAGTTCGGCTTCGAGCGTCGCGACGCGATCGGCGGCTTTGAGATTGGTGCAGAAGATCATCAGGGCGTCCGGGCGCGTCGCCGCTGCCTCACGGCACATCGCGTCCAGGGTCGCAGGCGGCACGTCGGCGAAATCGGCGTTGCGCGAGATGCCGAGATGCCGTTCGGCAACGCAATGAAGACCGGCGGACGCGTAATTGGCCACGATCCTGCTTTGGACGTCGGTGGTGTAGGGCGACACCAGTCCGAAGCGCCTGGCCCCGATCGTGTGCAGGGCGTCGTTGAGGGCGAGGACCGATGTGACGCAGGGGATGGAGGTCGCAGCCTCGATCTCCGCGCAGAGCGAATGGTCGGTGTCGAAGCCACACCAACCGGCCGAGGTGCCATTCCAGCAGATTACGTCGACATCGGCATCCGCCAATAAGCGAGCGGCCAGGATGATGGGCGTGGGATCGAATTGCGCGAGACCGCCCTCGGACAGGTCGATCCGGGTGACGGGAAACCGGCTGAAATGCGCCGTGACGTCGGGCACGTCACTCAGCATGCGCGCCACGAGCGGCTCGAGCGCGGTATTGGAGGAGGGAACCAGAATCCCGAGGCGCGGCATGCAACATTCCGACGAGTGACGATAAGTGAAGCGATCCGCATAGCCCTTCGTCGCCGCGGGATGGCCGCGACGACGAGTAAGCTGAGGCAGCATCGGACGCGATGTGGCGCCCCGAGTTAAGTCCGCGACGACGGCGCGTAGAAGGGCTGCCGCTCCGGCATGTCGGTGAGATAGTCGCGGTAGAACGCCTCGACATGCGGGAACACTTGCCGCCGTAGTTCACGGCTGGTCATTTCAGCTTCGGTGCGCGGCCGTGACATGGCTTCGGCGATCTCGGCCAGAACCTTGTCGCGGTCGATATGCGTGAAGCGGCCGTGCTCGTAGATCATCTCGCCGTTCACGAAGACGGCATCCACAGCATCGGTCTTGGCCCGCTGGATCAGCGCGTCAAGCATCGGGATATCGTCATCCTGATAGGGATAAAACGCCTTCTTGACGTTGATCAGCACCGCATCGGCGAAGCGGCCTGGCTCAAGTTTTCCGATGCTCGCGCCGAACGCCGTGGTCATCGCGCCATGCTCGGTCGCCATTTTGAGGATCTGCGGGCAAGAGGGCACGTCGTCCTCCCGCATGCCGGGAACGCGGTGAACCCGCAGCGCCAACCGCATCTCCTGCAGCATGTCGCGATCTTCGTTGATGCCGGCCTCATCGAGACCCATCCCGACCGTGACGCCCTTCGCCTCGAAAACGTTGACCGGTGCGACCCCGCTGCGAAGACGCAGGTTGGAGCTGCAATTGTGGCAGATGCAGGTACCAGTCGCGGCCGCGATCTCGATATCGTCTTCGGTCAGCCACACGCCATGGCCGAGCGTCAGGCCTGGTCCCAGAAGACCAAGCTTGTCGAGGTGCTTCACCGCGGTGGTGCCGGTGCGGCGGCGGGCATATTCCTTCTGGTAGACCGTCTCCAGCAAATGCATGTGCATCGGCACATGGGCCGTATCGGCTTTTTGCTTGAGCGCTTGCAGCCCCTCGTCCGTGCACCAATGAAGGTTTGCGGGAGCGAGCTGGATGCGGGTGAGGTTCTGCCCCGCATTCTCGCCGTTCAGCATGTCGAACAGCTTGAGATAATCATTGAAGGGAAGCCGTTGCTTGGCGAGATGCGGAGCCAGCAAGGCGGCCGTTTCGGTCGGAAGCCGCTGCAGAAAATCCTCGTCCGCCTCGTAGACGAGCCGGTTCTGCTCGCGGACCGCGAAGCAATAGGAGGCCCTCATGCCGATGGTGCGATAGGCGTCGAGGACCTTGGTCGAACAGCCGTGGATGTGCGAGAGCGGGCCCGGAATCCAGCCGTGGATATGCTGCACGGTCGTGATGCCGGAGGCGATCATCTCGAATGCCGAGTAGAGCGTGTCGAGGTAAAGGTCCACGGCCCGGCCGGAGATGCGACTGGCGAACCAGAGTTCCAGTGCATAATCGGGCGAACCAAGTTGCAGCGGCGTCAGCCCGACATGATGATGACTGTTGACGAAGCCGGGCAGAATGGCGTGGTCGGGGGAGCCATAAGTCGGCGCATCCGGATATTTGGCGCGCATCTCTGCGATCGGGCCGACGTCCACAACCTTTCCGTCCCGATAGGCCAGGGCGGCATCCCGCCAGATGGTCGCTCGCTCACGGCTCTCGACGCCGGTTACGATCCAGCCGCCGATCAACAAACCTTCCGACATCATGCTTCCTTCTGGCTTCCGGCCTTTCCGGCCCGACGATCAGCAGGTCATAGCAAGCGCCATACCGCACCCGATGGTGGCTCAGCCAAGGGGCGCGGCTTTGATCCTCGCCAGACTGCCCCGCAGAACGTCCCGAAGTTTCGGGGCGCTGGTGTTGGGCTTGGTCATATCCAAGCCCTGTTCGAGAGCGACGAGATGCTGTTCCATCTCTTGCACCGCACCCTCGATATCGCCGGCGGCCATCAACGCAAGCAGGCGCCGGTGCTCGTCGTTCCTACACCCCGAGGTATCGGCCCGCTGGTGGGTGCTGATCGCCAGAATCGTGCGGGAGACGAGTTCCCGCAGCATGGTCTCGACGATCGGATTGCCGGTCATCGCGGCCATGCGAAGGTGGAAGTCGCCGGAGAGACGCAGGGCCTCTCTCTCGTCGCCAATCGCATGGGCTTGATCTTCCGCATCGACGCATTCGATTAATGGCCTGAGATCGTTGGCACTTGTCACCCCGCAAAGACATCGCACGATCCCGCCTTCGAGAAGGCGGCGGGCGCCGAACAGGTGCTTGGCTTCATCCAGCGGCGGTTCCGCCACAAAGGCGCCCCGGTTCGGAACGAGCGTCACCAATCCCTCGTCCTGCAGTCGATCCAGCGCCCAGCGCACGGGGCCGCGTCCGCAGCCGAACGTGTCTGCGATCACGTCTTCTGTGAGCTTCGTGCCGGGCGCCAGTTTCCGAGACACGATGGCTTCTCGAATGGATGCGAAAATATCGCGTTTGGCTGCCGCCGCAGGCCGGTCGCCGAGGCTACTTGCCGCCGACATCATGCCCCCTCCGTAATCGAATTGCCGAAATTGCTAACAATATGACTTTAATTTTGTGCACGATTTCACAGCTGCCTGGCGAACAATGTCTGGGGTGTCTTGCTGCCAGAGCCGAATGCTCCTTGTCCAGCCACAAACAAGGATGTCGGCCAGGTTTCGCCGGAGGTGGCACGTGACTTGCGAAATGAACGGCGAACCTTCGAAAGCATCGACCGATCGTGCATTCAACCGCCGCCACCATGACGCAACCGCTGACCCTCACCCACGGTGGGGCTTTGTCGAATTTGCCATTGTTCCTGGCGCTCGACGCGGAGCTGTTCGCCCCTCTTGGCCTTGACGTCTTTGCTGCTCCGCTCGACGGCTTCGGGTCGACAGCGGGTCGATTGCGAGACGGCACCGCCGCGATCGGCACGACCGGCTTCACGCAAGTTCTGGCAGATGCCACATCGCATGATCCCCTCGTTGCTGTCGCCGGCAGCGGTCTGCGTGGCATGGCGGTTCTCGGGCGGCGGGGCGCGACCCTCAAGGGTCTCGTCGGCGCAACGGTCGGCACCTTCGCGGACGATCCCATGCAGGTGCTGCTCGCCGACGTCCTGGCGCATCATGGCCTCGATGGTAGGGTTCACGTGCGGATGATGCGCTCCCTCCAAGCGGCCGCCGACGGGCTGGAGCAGGGTGAGTTCCAGGCCGTCACCACGATCGAGCCTTGGATCAGTCTCCTCCGTGGACGAGGCGCGACACTGCTCAGCGACGGCACCGACGTCTGGGGCCCCGACTATCCCGATACCATCCTGGTCGCCCGCCGCAGCGTGGTCGACACGGCTCCGGATCAGATCGTCACCGTCATTCGGGCCATGCTGCGGGCCGAGCGGATGATCGGCGACCATCCGCGCAGCGCGTTGCGGGCCGTCGCGCATCGCTTTCCCGGCTTTTCGTTGGATCAGCTGAGCGCGGGCCTCGTCGGTCAACCGCCCTGCGTCGACCTGCGCGGCAAGCAGGCGGCCCTCCTCGATCGCTGGCCCACCGTGCGGCGGTTGGCCGGCCTCCCGCCCGATCCCGTCCCCTCCACCCTGGTCGACTTTCGCTGCTTGGCGAGGGCCGTCGAGGCGGAAGCCTACGCCTAGCTCCCTCTGAAAAGGACCTCAGCATGTCAACCGATTGCACGCCCCTCAATCTCGATCTTCTCGGCAGGACCGCCCTCGACCGCCGCACGCTGCTGACCCGGGCGGCCTGCGTTGGCGGGGCGCTGGCGACCAGCCGCTTCTTCTGCTCCGATCCCGCCGAAGCCGCGTCGATGTTGACCCTCAAGGCCACCCACGGAACCGGCCTTTGCAACTGTCCCTTCTTCATGGTCAAGGAGAAGGATCTGGCGGCCGAGGACGGCGTCAAGCTCGATTTCGTGACGACGCCCACCAATGCCGACATCGCAGCCTTGTTCGGAGCCGGCGTGGTCGACGTATCGGTCGTGCCTTACACCAATTTCATGACCCTCTATGACGCGGGCGCACCCGTGAAGATCGTCGCGGGCTCGGGTGTTCAGGGCTGCGTGATCGTGGCGCAGGAGGGCATCAACAAGGCTGAAGACCTGCGCGGAAAGACCATCGGGACCTTCCAGGCCGATACGCTCGAGATGCTGCCGCTCGACTATCTGAAGAAGGCCGGAATGAGCTTCAAGGACGTCAAGGTCCGTTACTTCGGCACATCGCCGGAACTCGCGACGGCTTTTATCGGCGGGTCGATCGACGCCATGTGCCACATCGAGCCCTACGCGACACAGGCGATGAACTCCCGCAAGGGCGCCGTGAAACTCTCGGACGGCACCGACGTCTACGGCCCGCTCTATACCGACTGCGTCCTCGCGGTCCGCTCCAAGCTGATCACGGAAAATCGCCCGGCCGTGAAGGCGCTCATCAAAGCCATGATGAAGGGTCAGCACTTCGAGGAAAGCGATCGCGAGGCCGCCATCAAGCTGACGACGCCGAAATACTTCAAGACGACCTTCGATGCAGCGCTGGACGCCTCCACCAAGCAGCCGGGCATGATCGACCAGCGCCGGAATCAGGAGTTCATCCTCGGACGCGCCCAGAACCTCAAGGATCTGCGCTACATCAAAGCCTTGCCGACCGCCGACATTTTCGATTGGACCATGCTGAACGAGGTGATCGCCGAGAATGCCGATCTCTACGCCAGCCTCAAGCTCAAATCCGCATGAAGTCACTTCCCCTCACCGCGAGCGCCCCGCTCGCGGCCCCTCTGAAGGTTACGCGGCGCTTGCGCGTGGCCAAGGGCGCGACCGTCGTAGGCTGGTGGCTGTTGTCCATCTGCTGCTTCGCCGGCGTATGGGAAGCCGCATGGGCGATCGGGTGGGCGGACCCGTTGTTGCTGCCGCCTCCTCACATCTTCCTGCGGAGCTTCGCCGATCAGGCGCAGTTCTTCGTCTCGAGCGATGTGGTCGGTGAAGTCTCGACGTCGGGGGCGTTCCAGTCGCTGTTGGCGACCATCATGGCCAGCAGCCTGCGGGTGATCATCGGCCTGCTGCTCGGCTTCACCTTCAGCGTCGGATGCGGGTTGCTGATCCGTTACTTCAAGGTGTTCGGTAATCTCGCCTTGCCGACCATCACCTTACTGGCGCCGATCTCACCGATCGCCTGGCTGCCGGTCGCGATCTTCATTTTCGGCATCGGTAATCCACCGGCGATCTTCATGGTGTTCATCTCGCTGTTCTTCGTCATGACCTTGTCGACGATCAGCCAGATCGATTCCGTCAGTAAAACCTATCTCAACGTCGGGGCCATCATGGGAGCGAGCCGTCGCCAAATGTTCCTCCACGTCATCATACCGGCGATTCTTCCATCGCTCTTCATGGTGCTGCGGATGAACCTCTTCGGGGCCTGGATGGTGGTGCTGGTGGCCGAGGCTACGGGTGTCGGGAGTGGCCTCGGGCAGATTGTCATGCTGGCTCGCAACACCTTCAATTCCAGCCTGTCGTTCTTCACGATGACTTTGATCGGCCTGACCGGTTTTCTATTCGACGTCGCTCTGCGGCAAATTCAAAACCGGGTGCTCTTCTGGGTACCGTCGAGCGCGGTGAGTCGGCTGTGATGCGGGACACGAGCAAGCCCCCGCTGCTGCGCTGCCGCAATGTCGGCAAGACCTTCCCGACCGAAACCGTGCCGTTTCTCGCCCTGGACGGCATCGACCTCGACATCGATCGGCGCGAGTTCGTCGTGTTTCTCGGGCCGAGCGGGTGCGGCAAGTCGACGTTGCTCTATCTCATCGCCGGGCTCGAGAACATCACGAGCGGCAGCATCGAAAGCGGCGGCGTTGCCGTCACGGGGCCGGGCACCGATCGCGGCTTGATCTTTCAGGAATCGTCGTTGTTTCCGTGGATGACGGTCGGCGAGAACGTGACCTTTGGCCTGAAACTGCAGGGTGTGTCTTTGGCACGCCGGCAGGAAGTCGCGTCCGAGCTGCTCCGCAAGGTCGGACTGAGCGACGCGGGCGACAAGCGACCCGATCAATTGTCGGGTGGTATGCGCCAGCGCGCCGCCATGGCTCGCGCCCTTGCGTTGCGCCCGGAGGTGCTGCTGCTCGACGAGCCATTCGCGGCGCTCGACGTGCAAACCCGATCCAAGATGCAGGATTTTCTGATCGAGGTCTGGCGCGACAGCGGCGCATCCATGCTGTTCGTCACCCACCACATCGATGAGGCGGTAGCGCTCGCCGACCGTGTGGTGGTGTTCACGGCCCGGCCCGGCCGCATCAAAAGCATCGTGCCGATCGATATGCCGCGCCCCAGGGATCCACGGAGCCCGGACTTCCGGGCACTGACGGATCACCTGACCGATCTGCTGCGGGATGAGGTGGATCGCGCCTTTGCGGAGCAGGAGCGAGTTTCGTGACGCTCCGGCTGGCGGCCGTTCAATTGCCGGGCTGCACCGACGATCTTGCCGCGAACCAGCGTGTGGCCATCGCGGCGGTTCGTGAGGCCGCTGCCGCGGGTGCCCGCATCGTCGCGCTCCCCGAATTGGCGACACTGCCCTATTTCTGTAGCCACAAGCCCGAGCCCTATCGGGCGTGGGCGGAACCTGCGGATGGCGCTCAAGCAACCGTCTTCTCTGCGCTTGCAAGAGAGCTCGGCATCACCCTCCTGCTGCCGATTTACGAACGAGATCCGACAACGGAAGCCTATCACAATGCGGTGCTCGGTTTCGGGCCGGACGGGCGTTCCCTGCGGGACGGTCCGGTGGCTCGCAAGCTGCATCTTCCGGTCGGCGACGACCCGCCGCCTGGTTTCGACGAGCCGGCCCATTTCACGCCCGGCGACCGTCTTTATGTGGTTCAGGCGGAAGGCATCACCCTTGGGATTCTTGTCTGCTACGACCGGCGCTTCCCCGAGGCGTGGCGGGCTCTCCGCCGCAAGGGCGCCGATCTCGTTGTCGTGCCGGTCGCCGGCAGCGGCGGTGACGACATGGACTTCTTCATCGGCGAAATGCGGACCCACGCACGGGAGAACGGACTCGCGGTGCTCTGCGCCAATAAGGTCGGTGACGAGATGGTCGCCGGCGCCCAGGTGGATAATTTCGGCTATTCGGCCGTGATCGACGCGGACGGCAGCGTGCTGGCCGTGCGTCCCACCACGGACGGTCCTGGCCTCGTCCTCGCCGATCTCGATGTCGCCGGGATCGCGACGATACGCCGGAAACTCCGGTATTTCGAGCACCGCCGATCGGATCTCATGGCGTGACGATGCAACAGCCCGCTTCCGCGCTCGCCATCGCGCAGGCCGTCCGCTCGGGTCATGTCGATGCAAGCGACGTCGTGGCGGCGGCCCTGGCCCGCATCGCGATCGATAATCCAGCCCTGAATGCCATCGTGACGGTCGATCCCGACCGAAGTCTTGCCGAGGCCGCTGCGCTGACCCGCCGCCTGAAAGCGGGCGAGCGCCCCGCCTTGGCCGGTGTTCCCATCGTGATCAAGGACGCGATCTGGGCGGAAGGCTGGCGCGCGACGCAGGGCTCGCGCCTTTATGCGGATTTCGTGGCTCCCGCCAGCAGCCTCTCGATCGACCGACTGCGCCGGGCCGGTGCGATCGTGGTCGGCGTCGCCAACATGTCGGAATTCGGCTGCAAAGGCGTCACCTCCAATCCGTTGTACGGCGTCACGCGACATCCGATCGACCTCCGGCTGACCCCCGGCGGCTCGAGCGGGGGCTGCGCCAGTGCGCTGGCGGCGGGGCTGGTGCCCCTGGCGCTCGGCACCGACGGCGGCGGCTCCGCCCGGCGACCTGCGGCGCATACGGGCGTCGTCGGTTTCAAGCCATCGGGCGGCGTCGTCGCCCACGGCCCCGGCTTTCCCGGATCGGCGTCGCTGACCTCCGTTATCGCCCCGATGGGGCGCTGCGTCGCCGATGTCGCGGCCATGTTCGAGGCGATTCTCGGCCCCGACCCATCCGAAGCGCTCACCTGTGCTTTGCCGGCCCCCATCCTCAAGCCGTCGGAGCAGCTGACGATCGCCTATGCGCGGACGTTCGGGCTTGGCGGCCCGGTGGATCCCGATGTGGCCGAGGCGATCGAGGCGGCGGTCACGCGCCTGAGGGCGGCCGGGCTGCAGATCGTCGAAGTCGATCCGCTCTGGCCTGCGGGAGCCTGCGAAGCCGCACTGATGCCGATGCAATGGGCCGGGCTGGCTCAGCGTCATGGCGCGGCTTGGCGAACGGATCCCGACCGCTTCGATCCCGATATCGGCGCGCAGATCGAGCGGGGCCTCGGCCTCACGGCGCGAGACGTCCTCGCGGCGCAGGGCATGGCGTCCGACATCATGCAGTCGGCCGCGCGGTTCTTTCACAGTGGAATCGACATGGTGATCGGCCCGACGAGCCCCTGTCTGGCGTGGCCGCACAGGCAACTCGGACCGGACACCATCGCCGGAGTGGCGGTGGATGACCGGGCGCATGCCGCCTTCACGCCATTCTTCAACCATGGCCTATGCGCCGCCATTTCGATGCCGGTGCCGTCCGAGCGGAGCCGGCTGCCGATCGGGCTGCAGATCGCGGGGCCTCGGTTCTCCGACCGGCAGATCCTCGCGCTCGCCCATGTCGCCGAAGCCGTGCTCGCCACTCCGACAGCCCATCGAAGGTCCGCGTCATGATCCTGATCAAGGGAGGCCGGGTGTATGACCCGCTCGGCGATACCGACCTCCCGGGGCTTCGAGACGTCCTGGTCGACGGCGACACCATCCTGTCGGTGACGGCGCCGGAGGACGATCGGGATCGCAAGCGGCACGTCGAGCAACTGGCCGAACGGGGCCTTGCCGAGGTGATCGACGCGCGGGATCGTCTCATCGTCCCAGGCTTCGTCAACGCTCATTACCATTCCTACGACACTCTGGTGAAAGGGTTGGTCGAGGATGCGCCCTTCGACCTCTGGGCGATGCACAGCCAGCCCGCCTTCTTCGGCCCGCGCAGCAAGGCGGAGCTCCGCCTCCGCACCTTGCTGGGCGCCATCGAATGTCTGAAACAGGGCATCACCACCGTGCAGGACATGTGCACGCTGGTGCCGCAGGACGAGGAGACGCTCGACATCATCGCCGCGGCCTACCGCGAGGTGGGCATCCGTGTGGTCTTCGCGCTCGCCTTGCGGGATCTCGCCGAACTCGATATCGCGCCGTTTCTGCCGGATGATCTCAGCGAACCGGTACGCCGGTCCGTGACCGGCACGCCGCGCGATCCGTTGGAGGATCTGGCCTTCGTGGAGAGCCAGATCCGGCGCCTGCCGTCAGGCGGCTTGTGGCACTGGGGTGTCGCGGCATCGGGACCGCAGCGGTCATCGGATCGTCTACTCGAGGGTGTCGCCAGCCTGTCGGACCGCTACGACTTGCCGGTGTTCACGCATGTCTACGAAACCAAAGCGCAGACCGCGAAGGCGCGCCGGGTCTATGCATCGCAAGGTGGCTCGATGATCCGCCATATGGCGGCGGTGGGCTTTCTCGGTCCACGAACCACGATGGCGCATGGCGTCTGGATCGCGCCGGACGAGATCGACCTCATCGCCCGCAGTGGCGCGCGGATCGTCCACAATCCGCTCAGCAACATGAAGCTGAAAAGCGGCGTCGCACCGATCGCGGCCCTGAAGGCAGCCGGTATTCCCCTCTCGATCGGCTGCGACAATTGCAGCTGCGGCGATTGCCAGAACATGTTTCAGGGCATGAAGATGTTTTGTCTTCTGGCCGGCGTCGCCGATCCCAACCCGACCGGCGTCCATGCGGTGCATGCCATCGAGGCGGCCACGCGAGGCGGCGCTCAGGCGGTGGGACTCGGCAATGTGGTCGGCGCGATCGCGCCGGGCCTGAAGGCGGATCTCAGCCTCATCGACCTGTCGACCATCGCCTATCTGCCGCTCAACAGCGTCGCGCGCCAACTCGTGTTCAGCGAAAGCGGGCAGGGGGTCGACACCGTGATGGTCGGCGGCCGGATCGTGATGCGATGTGGTCGGCTCACCACCGTGGACGAAGCAGCCTTCCGGGCCGAGCTGAACGACGCCATGCCGGCCTTTCGGCGCGATTTCGACGTCATTCGACGCACCGCCGCCCTGGCGGCTCCGGCGCTGCTCGAAGCCAACCGTCGGGTTGCGGCTCTCGATGTCGGTCTCAATCGGTTTCTGGGTGATGTTTGATAAGGGGTGGCACGATGGCGCCACCCAACCAGCGGGCCACGCCTGGCTCGAGCCCCTGCGAGGGTTTCCCGCCGGGTCGCCTGAAACTGCCTGCGCTGGCTTTGCACAGATGAAGCGACGCCACGGCCTCGGCCTGCTTCACCGCGGCCGCGATCCCATCGACGACCGGCACGGGAATGCGGTGCTTGACGCGTTCGGCGAGGCCCGACAGCGGTGCGCCCGCCAGGATCACGACGTCGGTTTCGGTGTCGGCGACGACTTGGTTGGCCAAGGCCACAAGCGCCTCCTCCTTCTCGCTTTGCACGTCGTTGATGGAGATGAAGCTTTCGGCGAGGCACCGGATTGCCGAAAGGCGGCCGGTGAGGCCGTTATGCTCCACGCATTCCCGGAACCACGGCGTCAGGGCGGTCGCGAAGGTCACGATGGCGAAACGCCGGCCCAGCATGCAGGCCGTCAGCATCGCGGCTTCCGCCATGCCGACCACGGGAACATGCAGCATCTCGCGCAAGGCGCCGACCCCGGGGTCGCCAACGGCCGCCATGATGACCGCATCGTAGGATGCCGTTTCGGCGGCCAGCATCTCCAACGCAATCGCGCCACCGACGAGCGCCTCGGCCCGGGTCGAGATATACGGTACGCCGCGTGGCGCCGTGCGACTGAGGATCGTCGTGCCGGGTGCCGCATGGCTCTGAGCCACGGACAGCATCCGGGCCGTCATGCCATCGCTGGTGTTGGGGTTGAGCAGAAGAATATCCATAGGGCTGCCTCCGGAGGAGCGGATGACGGCCAGGAGGTCATCTCGGACCTGCAGGGTCTGCAAGTTTCATGCGACGGGCCTGTTGCCGCTCGGCTTCAGCCGCCGCACCGACGTGCCTCGGCACAACAGTGCGGCATAGGGCTTGCTCGTCGATGGTCGGCTTTGGGCGACCCTAACGAGACATGCTCGGCGCAAAAATCGATGACATTTCACTGAGCGAGAAACAGAATGGATATTGGCGTTTACAAAGTCGCCATGAACGCACCGAGCGACGTGTCGGAGCTCGAGCGGCTCATCGCGGCAGGGACAATCGACCCTCGTTCGATCGTGGCCCTCATCGGCAAGACGGAGGGGAATGGCGGCGCCAACGATTTTACGCGCGGGTTTGCGACGCTGTCGTACCAACTGCTGCTCGCCCGCTATCTCGGCTGCTCGCCCGAGGAGGTCGGAACACGCATCGCGTTTGTATGGTCGGGCGGATGCGAAGGGGTGCTGTCGCCGCACGCCACCGTGTTCACACATCAACCCGGGAATGGTGTCGGCGAGGCTGAGGGGCGACTGGCACTCGGCATCGAGGTCACGCGCGACATCCTGCCCGAGGAAGTCGGCACCATGGTGCAGGTCGAGGAGGTCGCGGCCGCCGTACGGCGCTGCCTCGTTGCGGCCGGTATCGAAAACCCAGCCGACGTCCATTACGTCCAGGTCAAAGGACCGTTGCTGACCCCGGGCAGCATTGCCGACGCCGACAAGCGCGGGAAAGGGCTCGTGACGCGCGATCCGAATGGCTCGAAGGCTTATGCGCGAGGCGCGACCGCGCTCGGCGTAGCGCTCGGGCTTGGCGAGATCGCGGCGGCAGAGCTGACGGATGCCATGATCGCGACGCGTTTCGATCTCTTCTCGTCGGTCGCGTCGACCTCGGCGGGCGGCGAGCTGAAGGCTTGCGAGGTGCTGCTGTTCGGCAATTCGCCGAAAGCCTCGGGGGGCTTCCGCATCGGGCATGCCGTGCTGGCCGACGCGATCGACGCCGATGGGGTCAGGGCGGCCCTCCTGGATGCAGGGCTCGACTTTTCCTGCAATCCCTCGCGAGAGGATGCGACCCGAATCGCCGCCGTCTTTGCCAAGGCGGAGGCGAGCCCGACCGGCTCGATCCGGGGCCGACGCAACACCATGCTGTCGGATGCCGACATCAACTACGAGCGCCATGCCCGCGCGGCGCTTGGCGCCGTGATCGCCAGCATCACGGGCGACCCCGCTATTTTCGTGTCCGGCGGTACCGAACATCAATGCGCGCCGGGTGCAGCGCCGATCGCCGCCATCGTGCGGGTCTGACGGAGAATCGACGATGACGGACATGTGGCAGTTGGGCGTGGCCGATCTTGCGACAGCGTTTCGCACAGGTCGCCTCGATCCCGTCGCGGTGCTCGACGTCTCCCTCGACCGGATCGCCCGGATTGATCCGCTTCTGAACAGCATCGTGACGCTCGACGCGGCCGGGGCGCGAGCCGCAGCGCAGGACAGCGCTGCGCGGTGGAAGGCTGGCACAGCTCTCTCCAGCCTCGACGGCATTCCGATGACCATCAAGGACAATCTCTTGGTCGACGGCCTCCGCGCCACCTGGGGCAGCCACGCCTATGCCGATCATGTGCCCGACCATGACGAGATTCCGGTCGAGCGGCTGCGCCGCGCCGGCGTCGTGATCGTCGGCAAGACCAACGTGCCGGAATTGACGCTCGAGGGTTACACGTCCAACACGCTGTTCGGCACCACGGGCAATCCCTGGGATCCCGCTCTGACGCCGGGCGGATCGAGCGGCGGCGCCGCCGCCAGCGTCGCTGCCGGCTTGGTGTCCGCCGCCATCGGAACCGATGCCGGTGGATCGATCCGCCGGCCCGCCTCGCATACGGGGCTCGTCGGATTTAAGCCGTCGATCGGCCATGTGGCGCGCGGGGACGGTTTCCTGGAGACGGTCGCCGACTGCGAGGTCGTCGGAACGCTGACCCGCTCGGTCGCCGATGCAATGCTGCTCGATGCGGTCCTGGCTGGGCCCGATGTGCGCGATCCGCGCTCGGCGCTCGTGTCTGTTCCGCTTGCGGCTGATCCGACGCGGCTTCGGATCCTCTACGTGCCACGCTTCGACGACGCGCCGCTCGACCCCGAGATCGAAGCCGCCACCGATAGGGCCGCGGCAGCGTTGACCGGCATGGGGCATGTCGTCGAGCAAGGCGGTGTGTTCTTCGACCGCCTCGCCGTCGACGAGGCTTGGCGCGTGATCGGTCGAGCGGGCGTCGCGCGTGCTTTTCGGGCAGCAGGCCAGCGGCTGCGCCTACAGGGCGGACCGACGATCCAGGCGATGGCGCAGGAGGGCGAAAGGCTGTCGGCTGCCGATTATGTCGACGCGATGGAGGTCGTCACGGCTCTCCGCCGCCGGATCGCCGACCTGTTCACGCGCTACGATCTCGTGCTGACGCCGAGTGCCGCGGCGCTGCCCTGGCCGGCGGCCGACGCCTTCCCGCCGATGATCGACGGACAAACGGTCGGCCCGCGCGGTCATGCCATCTACACCGGCTGGGTCAATCTCGCGGGCAACCCCGGGCTCGCGATGCCGCTGGGCTTTTCGAGATCCGGCTTGCCGATCGGCGGGCAGGTCGTGAGCCGATTCGGCAGTGACGCAGGCCTGCTCTCCTTCGGCGCTTCATTCGAGGCCGCTCACGCACCCGCCTGGGCGTTCCCGCCCCTCACAGCTGGATGACACGACATCCTAGGCCGGTGCGAGCACATACATCGTGTGAACGTAACCAAGGCCCAAGGCCAGATACCAGCCCAGCACGGCGATCAGCATGATGGCGCAGACCGTCATGCCGGCCCAGGTCATCTGGGGCGCGTCCACGAAGGTCCGCTGCGGAAAGGCGCCGAAGGCGCGCGCCTCCATCGACATGACCATCATCGAGGCTTTTCGCAGGCTGCCGACTAGCAGCGGCATCGCGTAGCGCTTCATCTCGCGGATGCGGCCCGCGATCCCACCCTGTCGTGCGACGCCGCGCACCGATTGTGCGGCCCGGATGGTTTTGATCTCGTCCTCGAGCGTAGGGATGATCCGGAGCGCGATGAAAAACGCGTAGGCGATCCGATAGGGCACCTTCATCTGCGTCACGAGCGCGATGGCGAGTTCGCGCGGGTCGGTGGTTCGCACGAAGACGAGCGACGACAGGATGATGGTGTAGATCCGCAGCGCGGATGCGAGCGCGTAATCGAAGCTTTCGGCATAGATGGGATGCCCGGCGATCCTGAAGGCGACGTGGGTTCCCGGCAGCGTGAGCGTCTGGATGACGAGAAAGCTCGAACAGGCAAACACGAAGAGCCATGTGCCGCGCCAGATCTCGACCGGTGACAACCGCGCCAGCACCAGCGCCGTGAAGAGCACCACCGCCGTGATGACGATCTGGAGCCAGGCGATATAGGCACCGAAGGCCAGCAGCGAGATGCCGACGAGCCAGGCCAGTTTCGTCAGCGGATCGAGCCGGTGAAAAAACGATGTTCCAGACCTGAATTGGAAAACGCCCGAGCGCATCATGCCATCACCCGTCTCGACAATGTAATGGCTGAGACCAGCGCTGGGACCGACAGCGTGGGGCGCACCGGTCCGTCCGGATGCGCGGCCGCGATCCCGCGGCTGATGTCGAAGATGGGCGGTGTCAGCAAACCACCCGCACGGAGCAGCGCGTCATCGGCGAACATGGCATCGGGGCTGCCGTCGAAGAGCAAGCGCCCCCCGCTGAGGACGAGCGCACGATCGGCCCATTCGGCGACGAGCCGGACGTCATGCGTGATCATGAGAACGGTCGTGTTGTAGCGCTCGCGGAGCCGAACCATCAGCCCCATGAGCAGTTGCGCGCGTTCGTGATCCTGGCCGATGGTGGGTTCGTCGAGAATCAGCAGGTGAGGCTCGAGCACCAGCATGGTGGCGACACTGAGCCGCCGACGTTCGCCGAGACTGAGACTGAAGGGCGAGCGCTCGGCGTAGCGGGCGAGGTCGACGATGCCGAGCACCTCGTCGACACGCTCACGAATCGCCACATCCGACATGCCGCGCACCGTGAGGCCGTAGGCGACCTCGTCCCAGACGCGGTCGGTCACGAATTGGTGGTCGGGGTTCTGAAAAACATAGCCGACCTCGGCCGAGATCTCTTTCGGGCCAAGCGCGCTGATGTCTTTACCGTTGAGCAGGATCGACTGTTTCGGCGCGTCGTTGATGCCCATGATGAGCCGCGCCAGCGTGGTCTTGCCTGAGCCGTTGCGGCCGCACAGCGCCACGAGATGGCCGCGTCCGAGATCGAGCGACACGTCGTCGAGGATGGGCGCGGCCCGGTCGTAGCCGAACGACAGATGCCGGACGCTGAGCAGCGGCTTGTCGCCCGGCTGCCCGCTCCCGGCTGAGGGTTCAGACGGTCTCGCCGCCGCGCTGCCGACAAATCGGCTGCCCAGCGCGACGGCCTCGGCGACGTCGAGCGGCATGTCGTCCGGCAAGAGAGGAGCCGCGCAGGCGGCGCTCAACGCGAGGGCGAATTCCGAGGCTTGTGGAAACCAGGCGCTCACCGGAACGGCCTGTCCCTCTTCGGACAGGGCTGCGCGTGGACGCGAAAACGCTGCTCGCGGAGAGCCGTCGAAGGTCACGCGGCCACGATCCATCATGACGACGCGTGAGACGCGATCGGCCAATTCGTCGACGCGGTGCTCCACCATCACGATGGTGGTGCCGGCTTTGGAAAGGTCGTGGAGCAAACCGAAGACGTCGGCCATTCCGGCAGGGTCGAGGTTCGCGGTCGGCTCGTCGAGAACGAGAAGTCGGGGCCGCACCGCAAGCACCGCCGCGATGCTGACGCGCTGCTTCTGACCGCCGGACAGGTCGAAGACCGAGCGATCGCCGAAGCCGTCGAGGCCGACGACATGCAGAGCGTCGGCTTGGCACTGCATGATCTCGGCCGCCGGCCGGCACAGGTTTTCGAGGCCGAAGCAGACTTCGTCGCGCACCCGTGTGCAGATGATCTGCGAGTCGGGGTCTTGGAACACCATGCCAACATCGGTCGCGAAGGATGCGACCTTCGTCGACGCGAGTGGTTTGCCGCAAACCGTGGCCTCCCCGGTCAACGTTCCCTTCAGGGTATGGGGGATCGTGCCGTTGAGCAGTTGCAGCAACGTACTTTTGCCGCAGCCGCTGGGACCCAGGATCAGCAGGAACTCGCCGTCCCGAACCTCCAGCGTCACGTCGTTCAGAACGGCCTCGGTCTCACCTTCATAAGTATACGAGATGGAGCGAAGGTCGACCGCGACAGCCGCCTTCGATTGCAAGGTGCTGTCCGGATCAGCGACGGCTGCGAGGGTCATCGGCGAGGCTCAGGCGAGCTTCTGCTGGGTCGTCGCGAGCGGCCGCTCGTCGGCTGCGAGTTGGGTGCCGCGCAAGACGCCGGCTTTCAGGAGCGCGATGGCGATGGGCTTCACCAAAATGATCGCGTAGAGCGCGCCACTCCCCATACGGATGATCAGCGCCAGGAGGTTGTAGCTGATGCCCATATCGCCGACGCCGAAGAAATAGACCTCCGGGATTTGCTGCAGAAGGGGTGCAAGCGCGCCGGACAGGGCCAGCACAGAAAGCGTCCAGCGGCGATAGCCGTAGAAAGCGAAGCCGAGGTCCGACATGAAGCCCTGGAGGAAGCCTGCGGCCAACACCATGATGCCGTTGGGGTTGCCCGACAGCACCTGTGCGACGCCGTTCATGGTTTCGGCGAGCGTCGCGGCCCCTGGCTTTCTGATGATGTACCCGCAGAGCGGTCCCGAGATGTAGAAGCCACCGCAAATCGCCGCAAAAGCGAGGAACCCGTAAGATCCGGAAAAGGTCATGAAGAGTCGGCCCAACATCGCATTTGGCGTGCCAAGTACGCCGTTGATGACACCGATCACCGCCATGATCACGATTTCGATCAGCGTGAAACTGACGAAGAATTTGCCCGTGCCGCGATTGCTGAAATAGGCGATGGCCGCCAAGGCGACGCCGATTAGCACGACGAGCAGGTAGATAGATCCGATGCTCATGACATAACTCCGTTTTGTGAAAGCATTCGTCGACGTTCGGAAGGACAATGGCGGCACGGGGATCGGGCACGAGATCGGGGAGGGCCCTTTTGTTCTGCACAAAGGGCTCCGACATTGGGAAACATAACGATCTCATGGCAGGTTGCGCGATCGGGTTATCGTCATCAAGCCTGAAATTTACTCACCTCAGTGCGTCTTTTGTTCAGTTGCGCCTGTGTTAAGCATTGATGGATCGGCCTCGTCGATCAAACGCGCAAGTCTCTTCTGTAAAGACGTGACGAATACTCGTCAGGCGCGGATCGCGGCGATGAAAACTTATGCAACGACTTGAGGCCGGCCGGTTTGGTCGGTTGCTGGCCCTTGTCCAGCGCGGCGTCCCATGATCGTGTGCAATCCGAACCCGAGGTTTGAGCCTCACCCATCCGGAACCGCATGTGTCGATCGTCATGAAGAAGCCGCGCATCGTCATCGCGGGGGCCGGCATCGCCGGAAGCCTGATCGCATCCGGTCTTCGCGACCGAACGGATTGCGAGGTCATCTGTCTCGAGCGGGTCGGCGAGCATGAGCAGGGCGAAGCAGGCACCGGCCTTAACATCGGCCCAAATGCGATCAAATGTCTGCGCCTCCACCTGCCGCGCGAAGCCGAGGCGATCGTGGGCAACAGTTTGCCATGGTCCAAGTGGACGATCGCGCTCACATCGGGCCGGCCGTTGATGGATTTGCGGCTCATGGACGTGGCCGATAATGCCGGCGTCCGCATCCGTTGGGCCGAGCTTTACGCGCTGCTCCGCGGCCCGCTCGACGGCCATATCGCCTACAACACCGAGTTGATCGGATGCGGTCAAGACGGCCCCGGCCTGACGACGTTCGTGACCTGGCGCAGCCGCGAAACGGGAGCCGAGGGACGCATCGACGATATCGACTTGCTGATCGCGGGCGACGGTCGTTATTCGGCGATCCGGCAGTTTGTGCTGGGTGGCCCCGACACGCCGGCGTTTCTCAATGTGTGCCTCTACCGCGTGTTGTTTCCGGCTGGCCCCGATTGTCCGATCGACGACTATGGCCAGTGGTTCAACGGCCCGAATCGTCTGCTGGCTTTCCGCGTCCCGGGCGATTTGATCTATTGCGCCGGGTCCTTCCCGATACCGGCCGAAGGGGCGATCCCCGAGGCGATGAAGCAGCCCGACTTCTTACGCGCCGCTTACATGCCGCCCGATGGGCCGCCGTCGCGGGAGGCTGGATATCTGATCGAGGCGATAACCCGCCACGCGGATCGTCTTCATTGGGCTCGCCTTCAGGAAGGCAGCGTGAGCTACGGCAGGAAAGCCGGCATCCTGCTGACGGGCGACGCCGCGCACCCCATGGTGCCGACCCTCGGCCAGGGCGCGACCCAGGCCTGCGAAGATGCTTGCGTGGCGGTGGATGAGATCAGGCTGGCGCTCGCGCGGAAGGGTGGCTTGGCCGATGTGCCGGCGCGGGTCGAAGAGCGGCGGGCCGAGCGCATCCGCTTCGTCGTTGATCTCTCGCGCGCCGCCACGGACACGATGCTGGCGGGCGCCGACCCGATAGAGGGAACGCGCTGGAAGACCGAAGCGCCGTTTCTCCTGCAGCTGAAGACACTGTATCGCGACGTGCCGTTGCCACGCATGGACCGTGCCGACGACCGACGTCGGACATTCGCTTGACCGCTGACAATCCGGCACCCGGTGCGTGACTGTCGCGGCCTGACCGCCGCTTCCTCTTCGACGGTGAGATCGGAGACCATCCGGAGATCCTCAGGCACGACGGCCAAGCCTGTCGGCCATCCTCGAGAGGTCGGCGCCGAGAGATCATGCCGCGCGGAAATCACGCGCCTGACCCTGCCGCTCATCGTTGCTCCGAAGCGAGATCGAGCTATCCTTTGAGGCAATAACCTCGGGGCAGAATGCTCTTGTCGACGTCGTCAGCGGTCGATCCGGTTGTCCAGCGTGGCGCGGTTCAACGGGTCCCCAGCGATCGAGCCAACGAAGGGCGGGGGAGGGGAGCCTTCAATGAAGCAGCCGACGCGGTCACAGCTGAGTTCAAGTCAAAAAACTGTATCGCCGTGCCTCGTGCTGGTCGCCATTAACATCGTCGCGACCTTGTCGGCCGCCGTCATCATGTGGCGTGCAGATGTTTTGCCTCCGATCATGGCTGTCCATGCTGCGTTGATGATCGTGTCGTGGGGGTGCCTCCTGCCGCTCGGCGGTCTTGTGGCTCGCTATTTCAAGGTCATGCCGGCTCAACCCTTCCCGGACGTGGTCGATCACCCCTTCTGGTGGAACTGCCACCGCGCTTTGCAATATGTCGGCGCCACGCTGGCAACCGTCGCGGTTCTCGTGATCCTCAGAGACGTTGGGGGCCACGTCGGAACGGTCCACGGCGTTTGCGGCCTCGTGGTCATGGTTTTTGCCTGGCTTCAGGTTTTGTCTCCCTTGTTGCGCGGGACAAAGGGTGGCCCGACCGACAGCGGCGCAGAAGCGGCTATCGCAGCGACATGGCGCGGCGACCACTACGACATGTCGTTGCGCCGACGGGTGTTCGAGACTTGGCACAAAACCATAGGATGGGGCCTGCTCGTTCTTGCACAGATCACGATCATCTTGGGTGCTGATCTCGCCGGCTCACCGGATTGGCTTTGCATTCTTCTCGCGATCTCGATGATGGCGATCGTGCTCGCCATCTTGGATAGCCATATCCGCGGGCGCTGGGTCGACACTCACGCGGCCTTGTGGGGACCAGCCGCTTGGTCCGGGACGCGCGATGATGCGCGGTCGATGTCGGACCGCTAATGGCGGCCGCCACGTCCGAAGCGCTGCGGACCCGCAGAGCGATACCGTCAGACAGGCCTTGCGGGGTCATGCCGGACGGCACGATCGACGAGTTCGAAGCCATCCGAAAACCTCCAACGCCGATCTCTCGATGTGGTAGCCTGAGCCGGTTAATCGGTTTGGGACAAACGAGGCGCGCGGCGGATGGTGAAGCGATGAGCGATGGTGTCGGTCCCACCCTCGTGACGCAAAAGCCAGCGGCCTACCTGCTCGATGATCAGATCGGTTTCATCCTCCGGCAGGTCGCGCAGCGACACGCAGCCATCTTCGCGGCCGGCGTTCAGGCCGAGGTGACGTCGACCCAATGGGCCGCTCTCTCCAAGCTGTATGAAGTCGGGCCCTTGTCGCAAAACCTGCTTGGGCGTTTGACCGTCATGGATGCGGCGACCATCAAGGGCGTGGTCGATCGCCTGTCGAAGCGTGGTCTCACCGATACGCGGGCCGCCCCGGACGATGGCCGGCGACGGCTGGTCACGCTCACTCAGGACGGCTGCGCGCTGGTCGAGCGGCTCATGCCGCAGGCTAATTGTATTACCGAAGAGACGTTGGCGCCTCTCGACCAGCGTGAGCGCGACATGCTGAAGGCGCTGCTGTCGCGTCTGCGGTAGTCTCCGACGAGACGAGGCGTCGAGCGCTGCCCGGAGCGCTTTACCGGGCAACGACCTCGGGTATGTTGACGGCAGGCGGCGTGTTGCGGCTGCGGCCGGTGCGGACCAGACCATCGATTACCACCATACCGACTCCCGGCAGGTCGCCGAGTTGCACGGCGTCCAGCAGCGTCGATCCGGCGCCATGCTGTGGCCGGTCCATGAAGGTGAAATCCGCGGCCCGGCCGACTTCGATGATGCCGCAATCGAGCGAGCGCATCCGCGCTGTGTTGCCGGTCGCGAAGCAGAACGCTACCTCGGCCGGAACGTCGCCCAGCGACGACAACATCGACACCAGCCGGAGAATACCGAGCGGCTGCACGCCTGATCCAGCCGGGCCGTCCGTCCCCAAAATGACGCGCTCGATCTGACCGATCTCCCGCGCGGTCCGCATCGCGTAGAGAGCCGCACGCTCATTGCCGTTATGCACGATCTCGAGGCCGCGCTTGCAGCCCTCGCAAATGCAGCGGATCTCGCGGTCCGGCAGGGCGGTATGGCCGCCATTGATGTGACCGACCACGTCCGTATCGGCCTCCAGCACCACGGCCGAGTCGATCAGACCCGATCCCGGAATGGATGGCCCACCGGTATGGATGGTCGATTGAATCCCGTATTTGCGCGCCCAGCCAACCATCTGGCGCGCCGTCGCGCCATCTTTCACGCCGCCGAGCCCAACTTCACCGAGCAGCCGCACGCCCGCGTCGGCCAAATCCTTAAAATCCTGCTCGACCATGCCAGGCTCGATCACCGGCGCTCCGGCATGGATCTTCATACCGCCCGGCCGGAAGTTGGTGAAGGCGCGCTGCGCGAAGATCGCCATGGCTTTAAGGCCGACGATGTCCTTCGGGCGGCCCGGCGTATGGACCTCACCGGCCGAGATCATCGTCGTCACGCCGCCATGCAGGGTCGAGTCGATCCAGTTCAGCTGGCTTTGGCGGGGGGTCCAGTCTCCGGCGACCGGGTGAACGTGGCTGTCGATCAGCCCCGGCGAGACGGCGCAGCCATGCGCGTCGATGATGGTGGTGGCCTGGTCGCAGTCGAGATCCTTGGCGCGGCCAACCGCGGTAATACGGCCATCGACCGCCACGATCGTATCGGCATCGAGAATGGGATGCGTGAGATCGCCGCTGAGCAGAAGGCCGATGTTGCGGACCACGAGTTTCCCCGAGGGGCCAGGAGCGGTTGCGTCATGCGCCATGAATCTGATCCTTCTGAAGGCAGGGCTTGGTCAGGGCAGCGGCTTCGGAAGCTCCGGCCCCCGCCACGCTTGCGACATGGCACTCCGCGCTTATTTGTTTGTGTACCAATGAATATCGCGCGCGTAAATGGAGCCGTGACTTGAGTTCCACCCGTAACGATGCTTTGAGTGCAATGCACAACAAGGGGCATTGACGGCGTCGCGCAAGTCAAGTGACCCACTGGCGTCCTTGGTCGAGACCGACCGGGCGCTCCTCGAACGGAGATGATGTGAGCAACCTCTTCGAAGAAACCGTCGTCGACGTCCGCCACTGGACCGACCGGTTGTTCAGCTTCAAAATCACCCGGGATCCCTCGTTTCGATTTCGGAACGGCGAGTTCACGATGATCGGCATCAAGGTGGATGGGAAGCCTTTGCTGCGCGCCTATAGCGTCGCCAGTGCCAATTACGAAAGCGAGCTCGAATTCCTGTCGATCAAGGTGCCTGAAGGGCCGCTGACCTCGCGGCTCCAGCATCTGAAGGTCGGGGATCAGGTGATCGTCGGCCGTAAGGCGACCGGCACGCTCGTGATCGACAATCTGATGTCGGGTCGCAATCTTTATCTTTTGTCGACCGGGACAGGCCTCGCGCCGTTCCTGAGCGTCATCAAGGATCCGGAGACCTACGATCGTTTCGAGAAGATCATCCTCGTGCATGGCACGCGACAGGTGTCCGAATTGGCCTATCGCGATGATATTGCCGAGATCCTTCCCCATGATGAACTCATCGGCGAGCTCATCCGCGAAAAGCTGGTCTATTACCCGACCGTGACGCGGGAGCCGTTCCGCCACAACGGCCGCATCACGGCCTTGATGGAATCGGGTCAGCTTTATTCCGATCTTGGATTGCCGCCGCTCGAAGCCGAGCATGACCGTGTGATGATCTGCGGTGGCCCGCATATGCTGCAGGACATCAAGGCCCATCTGCTCGACAAGGGCTTCATCGAGGGAAATCACGGCGAACCCGGCCAGTTCGTGGTCGAAAAGGCCTTTGTCGAACGCTGAGTCGTCGAAGGTTGGGGTTTGGCGTGATCGCGGTCTAAGGCGTCGGGATCACGCTGACATGCGCCGCCACGATCCGCCAACCATCCGGCATGCGGACCCAGGTTTGGGTCTGGCGGCCGACCCGGCCCGGTGCGTTGGCCCGGGTGAAAAGCGTGCAGGCTGTCGCGGTGTCACGGCCGAAGCTGGTGATCGTGGTTCGCGCCAGTGTGCGGTCGAGCCCGGTAGCTGGGCGCGACGCTCGAAAGGCCTCGATCTCGCGGAAGCCATAGAGGTTCTCGGCCGCGCCATAGCGGATCGTCCGCGCGTCTTGCCAGAACAGCCGGTCGAGAACCGCGACATCGTTGCCGGTCAAGGCGCGCTCATATTCCGCAAAGGCGACTTCGACTTCGGCGATGGTGTCGGGGTCATTGATCATCATGGCGTCGCTATAGCGCGCCGATCGCGCGAAAGACATCGCCGCGCGGGTTGCGTCTCGCTTGGCTTGGCTTGAAGATCGCGGCGTCGAGCGCCGACGAATGAAGAGGTCTGGATGCCGCAGCAAACCCCTGAGCCGGATACGTTGATCGACGCCATGGCGGCGCTTCTCGACATCGAGATCGAGCCCGAATATCGGCCCGGCATCGTCACCAATCTCGGGATCGCGATCCGCTTCGCGGCCCTGCTTCGGGATGCTCCGCTCGACGATCGGGACGAGCCCGCACCGGTCTTCCGACCGTGAGACATTTCTTCGAGCAGGATGCCGCCACATTGGCCCGCGCGGTTGCGAGTGGCGAGGTGTCGGCGCGCGAGATCGTCGAAGCCTCTCTGGCCCGCATCGCGTTAATCGACCCGAACATCGGCGCATTCACGACCGTCACGGCTGATCGCGCCCTGGCGAGGGCTAGCGCCGTCGATGACGCGCGGCGCAACGGAAGCGAACTCGGACCACTGGCCGGTGTGCCGTTCGCGGTCAAAAACCTGTTCGATCTCGAGGGTATCGTGACGCGGGCCGGCTCGCTCATCAACCGGGACGACGCGCCCGCGACGCGGGACGCCACCCTGGTCAGGCGACTGGAACAGGCGGGCGCGATCTGCGTCGGGGCGCTCAACATGGGTGAATATGCCTATGACTTTACCGGCGAGAACATCCACGACGGACCCTCCAGAAACCCCCATGATCTGTCGCGCATGTCCGGCGGCTCGTCGGGCGGGTCGGCCAGCGCGGTTGCGGCCGGCTTGGTGCCGTTGGCACTCGGGTCTGACACGAACGGGTCCATCCGCGTTCCGGCGTCGCTCTGTGGCTTGTTCGGACTGAAGCCGACCTACGGGCGTCTTTCACGCGCTGGCACGTTCCCCTTCGTGACGAGCTTCGATCACGTTGGCCCGATGGCCCGCTCGGTGGCGGATCTCGCGCTGGCCTATGACGCCATGCAGGGCGCCGATCCCGACGACCCGGTTTGCGCCGAACGACCGAGCGAGCCGGTGCGTGGAGCCTTGTCAAAGGGAGCCGACGGCCTCCGGATCGCCGTCGCGGGCGGGTTTTTCGCGCAAGGTGGTGAACCCGAAGCCTTCGCGGCCGTCGCGCGCTGTGCGGCCGCTTTGAACGTGACGGGAACAGTTGAATTGCCCGAGGCGCATCGTGCGCGAGCTGCCGCTTACCTGATCAGCGCCAGCGAGGGGGGAGCCTTGCACCTTGAGCGGCTGAGAACCCGCGCCGGCGATTTCGACCCCGCGACGCGCGACCGTCTTTTGGCGGGCGCGATGCTACCGGCCGCTTGGATCATGGAAGCGCAGAGATTTCGACGATGGTTCGCCGACCAACTCGCGTGCGTCTTCGAGACAACCGACATCCTCTTGGCACCAGCAACACCGTGCCGCGCGCCGAGCTTGGGACAAACAATGATGACGGTAGGCGGTCAGGTGATGGGCGTGAGAGCCAATCTCGGCCTTTACACGCAGCCCATCTCGTTCATCGGCTTGCCGGTCGTGACCGTCCCGATTTGGACCGAGGGCGAGACGCTTCCGATCGGCGTCCAGATCATCGGTGCGCCATGGCGCGAAGATCACGTGTTACGGGTTGCAGCGTCTCTTCAAGCGATGGGCGCCGCCCTATCTCCCGTAGCGACCCTCTGAGAGTTGCGAAAAGACGGGTCGAATTTCTAACCGAGCGCTTGTCGGTTCGGTTTTTTCGGCACAGGACTTTAAAAGTCCCGTGCCCGAAAAAAGCAGGGGTTGTTCGGCTCAGCCGTAGATGTCGTGCCAGACTTGCTGACGCATCTCGGCCGGATCGGCGCGGATGTCGGAGAGATCGCGCTGGGACATCTGATCGATTTCGGCGATGGCGCGGAGATAGCGACGACGATCCGAGATCTGCTTCTGAACGGTAGCCACGATGGTCTTGAGCATGAGTTTGGTCCTTCGGTCTTGTTAGGTGACGCTCAATCGAGTGAACGCCACCGGCCTTGACCATCAAACTAATGGTCGCCTTTGTGCATCGCAACATCCATTGCTGCATCACAGATCAGCGTGTCGATCATGCCATCGTGAAGATCGGTTAAGAGTTGAAACGTGCGTAAGGCGCATGGCATCACGATCCTTACGCCCAGATCTGGTGATGAAATGCTCGGCACCTGCCCTAATTCTAAGCGAATCCCCTGAAATCGCATAGCTCGGTGCATAGCTCAATTTTCCGAACAAAACGCAAATTTGGGTTTGGTTTTGAGACGTTGGGACCCGGGCAACCCACCTATCACACCGTTCCATTCAGAATGGTGCGATGCAATATCGGTAGGCTAGGATTGGACCAGCGCGACCGAGCTTTGCCGCAATGGCACGCCCTCATTGCCTCTGACTGTCACACGTCCTCGGTGACGAGGCTCCGCGCTTGCCAGTGCGGCGAAGAGAAAGAACGGCATTCCAAGGTCGACCAGGGCACCCGAAACGGTAGCGCCGATCAACAGCCCGACGCAGGCCGTGCGGGCAGCGCGTTGCACTGGTCCGGCATCGTCATCGATCGGCCTACTCGCGCGCCTGAGAAAAATGCTGGCGAGAAACAATGTGAACGCCAGGGTTCCCGGGATACCAAGATTGGACAGAAGTGCGATGGGGAAACTCGAGGCGCGGATGCTTCCCAGGCCGCCGCCCAAGCCGAACGTGTCAATGGCGTTCTGGAGCGCCGTCTCGTTCCATTGCCCGCGCTCGATCCCCGATTGGCTCGAGCCCTTGTCGAACAGCATGACGGTCAGAAAGTCGCGCACCGTCTGGTCGGCGACAGGATTGAGGACGATGACGGCGACGACGACAAGGACAGCCAGGGGCGTGAAGGCCAGAAAGCCATAGGTGGCCGGCGTCACCCGATCGCGTGCGGCGCGAAGCAGCGACGAGCCATAAAGCCATGCCAGAACGAGCGGTGTCGCCGCATAGGCCGTGCTCGATGTCGAGAAGATCAGCAGGACGAGCGAGATCGCACTCAAGGCCAAGCTGCGTCGCGGCCAGATTCCCGCTAGCCAGAGCTCCGCCGCAAAGCCAAGACAACCGAGCGACGCATAAGCGAAGGACGAGGTTTCGGTGAACGACCCGACGATGCGCTTGAGGCCCGTCACGACCGTTTCGATATGGAGCTGGTAGTCGGCGTTCCGAATAAAATCGAGCAAGAAGCCCGTGTTGGTCCAGAAGGTTGCGATGTCGATCAGAGCGAAAGCGATGTTCATGGTGCAATAAAGCAGCATCGCCTTGGTCAGGGTCGAAAAGCCGAGCGGCGTGCCGGCGAACGATCGCGCCAGGAGAAAGCACATCAGATCCGCCACCAGATAGATCGATTGCGTGATGTTGCCGGAGGACGGCCCGAGCGGCACTCGCAGCAGCGACGGGCCGTAATCCGTCACTCCGATCGCATTGACCGAGGTGACGCCCGCCAGCACGCGCGGAAAGAAGATGGCACCGAATACGCCATATGAAACGGTGACGAGCAGCCAGAATCCGTCGTTCGGGAAGGTCAGCGAGCGGAGCGTTGCGGTCCAGAATGAACGGCGGGATGCGAGGATCAACGTCACGAAGCCGAGGAAGAGATGCGCGGGCTGGATGGAGCCAGCCCCCCCGAGCAGCATCGCGGCGGCCGATCCGAGCAGGGTCAGCGGCGCGAAGATCATCATGGCCAGGGCCGGTCCCCGCGCCAAGGCCAAGAGGCCGAGCACGAGCGTGATGAATCCGATGAGCCCGATGGTCATGGACGAGGCCGGCTCTCAGATCGAAGCAATGCGCCGCGACGGCATCGCGGCGGATCACGGAGCGTGTTTCCGCCATGCCGGCTCCCTCGTCAAGATGACGTAAGGTGATGTCGGGCCTCGTCTTTTACGACCCGTAGCAACCTCGGATGTCGCTGTCGCTCTAGTCTTTCTTGATGAGGCCAAGCAACCGCCGTCGTTCATTCAAAGACGAAACGCCGGTTTCGAGATCGTGCAACTGCGCCGCCACGCGGACGAAATCGATCTGCAAGGCTTCGATCTGTCGATCGATCGCCTCGATCGCATTGGCGACCCGGTATCGGCCGATTCCCACCTGATCCGCCTCGTAGAACGACGCATCCTTGAGCAACGCCTCGTGCAGCTCAGGGAACCGCATTTTGAGATTGGCGCGCAGCATGACGTCCATCAGCAGTTCGTCCGAGGCGCCGTAAAGCTTCGCGCGGGCGTCGAGATCCTCGCCCTCGAACTGATCGAGAATGCCGAACAGCTCATAGACCTCGGCCAGCAAGGCGCCATCGAGCGTCATTCTATTACCTCGGCTGTCCGGAGAAAGGCGTCGACCATGTGGGCGCGCGTGAAACGGGCTTGATGCCGCGCGAGAGCGCTCTCTCGCATCGCGTTACGATCGGCGGCCTCGAGCGCGTGGAACGCCAGGATCGTGTCGGTCCAGTCCTCGATCGCATCCGCCGGCCGTAAGAAACCGCAAACCCCGTCGATGACGATCTCGACCAAACCGCCGCTGGCCGCCGCCAAGACGGGTGTGCCGACGCTGAGGGCCTCGACCGCGACCAGCCCGAACGATTCATAGCGGCTCGGCACGATGACGAGATCGGCGTCGCGGTAGGCCTGCCATAAAGCATCGTCGGCGATGTAGTCGGCAACTTCGATGGGGCGCGACCAGCGCGAGGCGGCCGATCCCTCGAACCGGTAGGGTCGGGCACGGCAATCGAGCGCGTCATCATCGGTCGAGGCGCCGACAAAGTGAAACTGGATGGCTTGCTCGTCTCGGGTCACCTGTTCGGCAACCCGGAGACCGAAGTCGAACCCTTTCCGCGGCTCGCGGCGACCGACGAACAGCACGCGGGTCACGTTTGGCGGGCCCGCCCGTCGCCTCTGCTGGACAAAAGCCGGATCAAGCCCATGCGGAACGATGGCGGATCGATCCTGAATGACCATGTCATAGTCGGTCTCGATATCGCGGATGATCGCCGCGCTATTGGCGATGATGAGCGGATGGGACGCGAGCAGTCGACGTTCGGCCGCCACGACGGGATCCACCACGCTCATCGAGAAGAGGTGACGTGCCGCCCATTCGGGTTTGTGCTGTCGCGCCAGGCGATAGGTCGTGTGCAGCGTCAGCACCGTCCGCACCGTCAGCCGTTCGTCAGCCGCGACGCCTTCGAGATCCCAGATCGGCCATGAGACGAACGCGATCGCTTCCGTCGCTTGGATCAGCGCGACTTCGCGAGCTACCCGGGCCGCGTGCCGCGTAATGTTGGACGGCAAGGCTCCGTCGCTGGACAGAAAGGCGCTATCGAGCGTGTCGTCGAAACCATCGATCTCGTGAACCCAAACGCCATCGTCGAAACGGATCGTATGTCCGTTCTGCCCCCGCGTGATGATCTTGACCCGACGCCCGCGTGACGCCAGCCCGGCCGCAAGCTCGTGGGTGTAGCGGGCGATCCCCGCCGTATCGGCCGGGGGTAGGTTCTGGCTGACCAGCACCACGAGACCGCCGCCGGTCCTAAACTTAACGGGAAAGGGCATGAATTCGGAGGCCGGTGACGCGATCGGGCGGGTCAGCGGGCGCTGCATGGCGGCACGGCGGCCATCTGCGATGCTGGCGGTGATCTCCTGATGCAGCGTCTCGGCATGGGCGGCGGAAATGCGCCCATCGGTCACCAGGCCGCGATGGTCGGCGTCGAGTTGCGCCGCATAATCGGTAAGGTAGCGCGACGGGTCGGCTCCGCCTCGGCTTCCGGCATGACGCATGCAGAAATACGCCTTGCTGCGGGTTGTCGCGGCCAGCGATTTCGGGAGACGGGCGGCGGTTCGCACGGCACTCGAGGCGAATTGATGAAAAACGATCGCGTCGGGCTCGTAGACGATGCGATAGCCGCGATCGTGCAGCCGGGCGCAGACATCCGTCTCGTCGAGGAAATAGGCGTAATTCTCGTCGAAGCCGTCGATATCGCGCAGCGCCGCGAGCCGGAAGCTCGAATTGGTGCCAAGCAGGCTCGGAAAGAACCACGTGTCGGGTCCGAGCCCCGGCACGGTCATCCCGTCGGGCAGGCGATGAGCGTCGCCATAGCGGTCGCAGACGATCCCGCGCGCCTGAAAGACGCGACCGGAATTATCGAGCGTAAAACCGCCGACCCCGCCAAGACGCGCGTCGGCATAATGGGGGGCCAATCGGGTCAGCCAATCGGGCCGGGGCACCGCATCGTCGTCGAGAAATGCAACGGCGTCACCGCGACAGAGCGATAGGCCGATATTGCGCGAGACACTGAGGTTCTGCACCGTACAGCGACCGATCGTGACCCGATCTCGCATCGCGGCGAGAAGATCGTCCGTTCCATCGGTCGACGGGCCGTTCACCACGATGACCTCGAAATCCGGATAGTCGAGATCCCTCAGGCTCAGCAGCGTTTGGGCGAGTGATCGCACGCGATTGAGCGTAGAGACGACGATCGAAAAACGCATCGTCAGTCTTCGGCCGGTGCGAAACGCTTTTTATAATGCGAAATCAAACCCGCGTTTCGGTCGCGAAACTCTGGGGAACGGACCACATTCAGCAGGAGTTCGCCGGCATTCAGACTTCCGGAAAAATGTTGCCGCAAGGCAAAGTCGGTCTGCGGCTTGGCCCCGAGCGTCAACGTCATGATCGCCGCGATGCGCTCGCGCGACAAAGGGGCCGCCAATTCGGGCGGCATGGCTTCAGTTTTCGGGGTGCGCCGCCCGACCAGGCGGCGTTCGAGATCGGCAAGATGTAGCGCGACGTCGGTGGTTCGGTCCACGTCGAGCTCTGCGGCCGTCCGATAGGCGTTCAGGGCCTCGAACAGCCAATGCGACTCTTTCGCGGTATGGCCATATTGAATGAGGATGTCGATGTCGTAGGGGTTGCGGCGCAGCGCGAACGAATAGCGTTCTGCGGCGGCCTCGAAATGGCCGTCGTCTCGCAAGCGATCCGCATCGGCCACAAGCTTCCGATAATCGTGGTCGACGCGGGTCAGTGCCGACGAGAGCCGACGCCGGTGGTCGGCGGAGCGAGCGCTAGCCTCGCGATACAACGCGGTGGCTTTGTCGCGATCGCCGAGCTTTTCCGCACAGAAGGCGATCCGTTCGATGCAATCCACATGTGAGGGATGGTCGATCAGCACGGTTTCGAATTCGATCATCGCCTGTCGATAGGCGCGCAACTGCTGCAGGCAGATGCCCAGGGGGAAGCGCGACGACCGGTCGCCATGCTGGACCAGTTTACGATAGCGACGAACGGCATGTCGCAGATTGCCGGAGGCCTGCGCCGCATCAGCCTTGATCCGCAGCGCACGTGTATCAGGCACCCAACCGATCTTGCTGTGAAGGGCGAAGAGCAAACTCATCCCCGGTCCACCATCGTGAACGTCGATCTCGGTCGGCAGGTCAGATGGACGCCGATGTGATGGGTTTGACGGACTTTCATATCTCGAAGCCAAAAGTCCCAAGATCGAGATTGATCAGCGTACTAGGCCGATCAAAAAATTACGCTACGTCAGATAAAAAAGATACATTTCTAATCCGATATCTACTTCACTTTCCTTACGTCATAAGCCTGAGCTTGGCAAGATCGTGGCTAGATTGAAGCCACGATCGCGGCGCTAAGGTCATCCTCATCAAGCGTTTGTTTTGCCGGCAGATTCACGCAATCAGACGATCGACCGTCTCGACCGATGTCCGATTATAATCGGCCATGTAGCGCATGAGAGGATCGAAGCTCGCCGGCCACGCTTTGAGCGCCTCGCGGATGCGCCCCGCAATATGATCCGGTGAGCCGGGCCGCTCGACCACATAGAGCTCCCGCAGGACCGGATCGTCGGCGAAAAGGTGGCAACTCGGCCCGATCAGGCACGGAACCCCCGCCGCGATGCTTTCGAGCGGCACCATCGGCATGCATTCCGACACCGTCACGTAAAGCGTCAAAGCGGTTCGCCGCATGTGTCTCAGCATCATGGCATGGGGCAGCGGCGTCGGGCTGATCTCGGGCGCCCTCAGGCGCAACTCGCGTGCCAGCATCATGGCGCGCGGATCGAAACCCGAGCCCGTCAGCTCGATCCCGTCGATCAGGCTCAACGCGCAAAGCGTGTTGTAGGGGACCTTCCGGTATTCCGACGAGCCCGACAGCCATAGGCCGACGCGTTGCGTGTTGCGGGTCGGAACGACGTCGGATGCCGTGAACGGCACGGCATTCTGGACGAAGACGGCATCGATCCCGAACCGCTGGAAAAAGGCCTCCATGCCGCGTTTGACGACGCCGATGCGGCGGATACGTCGGTCCCGCGCCGCATCGAGCCAGAGCGTGAGCAGCGCCAGATCATGGGGCTCGCCGATCTGCAGGTAACTCGAATGCCATAGCAGCGTGAAGGTGATCCGCGGATTGATGGCTTCGACCGCATCGATCAATTTCAGAAAAAATCGGTCGCCGCCCGAGATGACGATCTGATCGATCGGCAAGACTGCCAGAACACGGGCGTAAGATTCGATATCCTGGTCCGTGAGGTCATCGGGATGTCCCTCGATCCCATACGGCATGGGGAATGTCGCTTGAAAAAGCGCAGTCGTGGCGGCCGTCACGCCCCGCCAGCGCGGCGTCGATACGGCGACGACCCGGCTGTGTGTCGACCCTGAAGCCGATAGACGCTCCAGGGTCAGGCGTAATGCAGAGCCGAGGCCTTCTAGCGTCGCCTCGAGTGCCGCTTGGGCGACCTTGGGGTCGGGTCGTAGGATCGTGGTCGTGGCTGCCTCGGCTGGGCCGGGCAGGTCGATGTCGATCGTGGCGGTCTTGGCTGCGTAAAGATCGATCTCTTGCTCGCGCCCCTGCCACATGAGCCGCACCGCTCCAGACCAGGGATGCGTCAGCAGACGAATGCTGCCGCCCTCCCGAAGCGTCAAAGCGAGGCTCTCGTTTGGCCCCAATTTAATGCCGGCCCCCACTTGCTCATGGGTGCCCACCAGCACGTCGGTCATTCGTTCGCCGCCATCGGTCAGCGGAATGGTGTCGAGTGCGATCGGCCATTCGGCGTTGCGGGGCAGCAGATTGACCAGAATGACCTCGCCGCCGCGGCCGCTGGGATGCCGCTGCCCGAGAGCCTGGATGATCAGCAGGTCTGGCCTCGTTGCGGGCATGGCGAGTGGCGCCGCGACCGGATCGGCCTCCCGATTGGCTGTCGGCCGCGAGGGAGGCGGTCCGCGCAGCAGCCTTGCAAACCATGTCTTCATGATGCAACCGGACGATGGTGGAGGAGGATCACGAGACGGATGCCTCGCGCGTCGGCGTCGAGACCTGTCCTGGCCACACCCACTCCGCCATGGCGGTCCTGACATCGGTATAGCCGTGGATCAGCGTGGTGAGCCGACCGGCCAACTCGTCCGCCTGTTCCCAGTAGACAATTTGGAGAGCCTCACGCTGCGGAAAGCCATCGAGGTCGATCGCGTCGGCTCCCACCAGGACAAGGCCGCCGGTCTCCAGCGCCAGATAGGCGAAGCCGTCGAGGATGCTGTCGGGGAAGGGTGCCAGATAGATGAAACGCCGATCTTGCCGCGACCGGATCGCGGCCCCGAGGCCGTCGTAACGCTGCAGGCGGTGCCCCAGCCCGAAGCGCCGCAGGACGATGCCGAGTTGAGCGTCCTGGCCGGGAACCAAAATGTCGCCGATCCGGGCGAGTGTGTCGGGGTGCAGCATCATCAGCGCGGCCGCGACATGGCCGAGCGACGGGACTTCGCCACTGCCGGCCCCGACCACAAGATCGATCGGGCCAAGCGACATCGGCCACGCGGGCTGCGGCGTCAATGGCGGGAGTGCGATCTCGTCGACCGCGATCCCCCTCGCCTGGAAGAGACCGCTCAAACCATCGCTGGCGATCCGGATCGTCAGCCGCGTGCCGAAGCTCTGCTTCAATTGGGCAAGAGCCTTGAAGCCGCTGTACCCATCGTGTTGCCATCCGATGCCACTGGTCGCGAGCAGGATGCAGGAGAGGCGCGGCGCGGCGTTCAAAATCTTGCCAACGAGGTGCCGCGTATCGGGGCCGTCGACCAGCACATAGGTTCGAATTCCGGCGACGGAAGCCTGTTCAACGAGCGCGCGGGCGGCACGATCGGGATCGACGTCGGGCTCCATGGTCACGAGCGGTCGGGCAACGCCGAGGGCGCGCGCCAGCGCTCGGGCGAGGGGCAACCGCGCGTCGCCTGCCAGAACCACGACCGCCAAAGCGCCCTCGCTGCTGTCTCGCGTCGGATCAGATATCGACCGAAGCGGGTTCAGGACCTCGACAGCGTGAACCAGCCGATGGGTATCGAGTGACAGCAGCGCCTCGATGTCGAGAAGCACGTCGTGATAATGCGAGCGGCGGAAATCCACCAAGACGGCACGGCCATGTTGGACCAACACCGCTTGGTCCTGATCCGGCCCGACCAGGACCATCAGCCGTCCGCGCGCGAAGCCGTGAATGAGGCAGGTCCCGGCTTTGGAGCGACGCAAGCCCGCCGGGTGATCGAGCGATATCACATCCTCCCAGGGTCCCTCGAAGGTGCAGTCGCGCCAAGCCAGTGTGGCGGCGGATGAGCCAGGAAAGACTTGGACCAAGGTCGTGTAACCCCGCTTCGCCTCATCGGCTGAACGCGCCGCTCCGGTCGACGGGCTCGCGAGGTTGGGGAGCACGTAAAGCCAGTCCGCATGGTCGAGCGACTGCTCCAAAGCGGCGCTGATCCGCATCGATGCGACCTCGGCCGGGGTCAATGATCGGACGATGGCGGCCAGAGCCTTGGTGGTGCTCATCTGGGCCGCAGCCGCGACCGTGTCGGAGGTCCAGGCGTGACGGCGTAGAAAGCTCTGCCAATCCGCCTGTCGAAACCGTCGCTCGGGGTGCAGGGCTCTCGAGACCCGCGTTGCCGGCCAATCGACCACGAGCGAGCCCTTGGCCTGGATCGACCACAGGATCGCGAGTTCGCTGGTGGGGCTGGGATCGGTCACGAGATCGACGAGGCAGGCTGGTCTGCCCGTACGGAAGACCGCGCCCATCAGCGCGACACTCTCGCCTTCGGCCGCCTCGAGCGCGATGGGGAGACGGGCGGCTTTAAGTGTTCCGTCGCTGTCGGTGCGGGCCGGGCAAACCGCACCGACGATCGGCATCGCCGTGAGGATGCCGAGGGCGGCGCGCAGGAATGCCGCGTCCGGCAGGCGGTTTGGATCGACGAAGACCACATGGCTCCGCAGCGCCACGGCCTGCACGACGAGGTCGGCGCCGTCTCGGTCCGACAGCGCGTAGAAGTCGCCGAAGATCGGCACCCGCGATCCGGTTTCGCCAGGCCTGAGTTGAACCGCATGGACGCCGGGCAGCGCCGCCCACAGCGCCGCGAGATCGGCGGCAGTCGCGGCGCTGTCCTTGAAGGTTTCGTGCACCACCACGATCGACAGATCGCTGCCGGATTCGCCGCGCTGAGGCAATGCCGGCTCGAACGGCGCGATGGCCGTGTGGCGGGGGTAGTGATTCTGGGTATAGCGCGTCACCGTCGCGGCGCGGCTTATCGCGAGCCTGTGGTTGAGTTCATGATCGGTCGCGAGGCGCAGGATCGCGTGGACCAGCGAGGAGACGGACCCCTCCACAAGCAGCGCAGTTTCAGCGTCGACGAAAAAATCCCGGAAGGTCGGAATCTCTGTGAGAACGAGGGGGACGCCGGCGAGATGCGCTTCGTGCGCCGCGTAGCAGAAGCTTTCCATCCGGTTGGCGAAGACCGCACAGGATGCTGTTTCATAAGAGCGCCGGATCTGGTCGTGACCGAGTCGTCCGAGAATCTTGATCCGCGTGCCGAGATGACCCGCCGCAATGGCCAGCAGGGCCGCCTCGCTTTGCCCTGACGAGACCGTTTCCGATGGGCCGATGACGATGAAGTCACCGACCGTGTCGCGCACCGCAGCGTCCGACAAAATCGCGACCGCTGCATGCAGGAAGCGATCGAGCCCCTTGAAGGTCGAGAGGCGCCCGACGAAGAGGACGTCGCGTGCCTGCTCGCGTCGGACGACGGGCTCGCGAACCTCGCAGACGAGCGGCGAGAGGTGCAAACGGCGCCGATCGATGGTGTAGAGGGTCGCGATTTCCTCGTCGAAATAGGCCTGTCCGGATGACAGAACCACATCGACCATGGCAAGCGCCGCGCGTTCGAGCGCAAAATCGGCGAGCCGGAAATCCTCGAAGGAGGATTCGGTTCGGCGGGCGATCACTTCGATCGTGTTGTGAAGCCGGATCGCGATCCGGCTCGGAAAAGCGTGCGGATGATGGGCGCGCTCGATCAGACTGTAATAGGCGGCGCCGCAGTAGTCGACGAACTCAGCGAAATCGAGATGCTGCTTCAGGTGCACCTTCTTCAGGCACCAAGCGAAGCGATAGCTCTTCCAATGCGCCTCGGAGGGGAAATTCTCGCGGGCAAGCTCGATGTCGGCGCAGAGATCGTCGGCTCGATAATTCTGCAACGTGCCAGCGCCGTCGATCACGCGCTTACTGTGCGACTGCGTCCAGGCCCGAAACTCGGCGGTCGAGAGATCCAGGATCAGCGCGACGTCATGCCCGTTCCGCAACAACATGCGGGTGGTCGCGGTCACGAACGCGCCGACGCCGCCGGGGGTCGTGGGGTAAATCTCGTACGAGATGAACGCGATGGCGACCAAACGACCTCGACAGCAAGCAAGCGTGAACTTGACCGTTCCGCCATGCAAGCTGATAGCTTGAGGGTCAGTCTGCCGCAACGTCATCCGCGACAAAATGGCCTATTCTGAGCCTTTTTTCTTGATGCGGGCGTCGCGGCTTGCAACGCGAGCCTCGATCTTAGAGTCAAGTCGGTCGAGCCGCAGCCGTTGTCGCTTGTCGCTCAGGCGACGCACCGCAATTTCGACCGCGATCAGGCTTCCAAGAAAGCCGCCACCTGCCAAGACGAACATCAGCAGGATCTGGTATTTGGCGGCCTCGAGCGGGTCCATGCCGGCCAGGACCTGGCCGGTCATGATCCCCGGTAGCGTGATGATGCCGGCGGCTGCCATCTGGTTGATGGTCGGGATGATGCCGGCCATCACGGCTTGCCGAACGATGGTCTCGAAGGCTTGCGCTCGCGTTGCCCCGAGCGCCAATCGGGCATCGATCGCGGCTCTCTCGCGCGTCACGGTCGAGAAAACCGAATTGAGCGCGAGGCTTGCAGCATTCATGACATTGCCGACGATGATGCCGACGAGCGGGATCACGTGGTGGGCGTCGTTCCAGGGCGTCGGCCGAAGCGCTGTCGTGAGCGCGATGACCGCGACCGTCACGGTGGCGATGACGATCGACGCTGTGCCGACCGCATAGTGCCAGAGCCCGCTCAGGCGCCGGGGCGACCGGGCGCCGACTTCGCGGCTCGCGGCCGCCAACATGACCCCGACCGCCAGCGCCGTCAGCCACCCCGACGAGATCGCAAAGATCTGCCGCAGCACGAAACCGACCAGGACCAATTGCACGACCATGCGGGTAGAGGCGATCAGCAAGGGGCGATGCACGCCGAGGGTGAGGAGCATCGATAAACCGGCGCTGGCCAGCACCAAGAGCGAGGCGATCGCGAGATCGAGCGGGGTGAGCAAGATCGGCGTCATGGCGCGAGCGCGGCGAGGCCGTCGCGGCTCATGACGAGATGCCGATCGGCGAGGCGGTGCGCCTGTTCGGCATTGTGCGACACGAGCAGCAACCCGGTTCCGGCCTGTTTCAACCGGAGCAACTCGCCCTCGACCAGCAGCGTCGAGGCCGGGTCTAACGCGGAGGTCGGTTCGTCGAGCAGCAGCATCGCGGGATCCTGGATCACGGCCCTGACGAGAGCGGCGCGCTGACGCTCGCCGGTCGAGAGACGCGCGACGGGCGCATCGACCAGCGCAGCGTCGAGACCAAACGCCGGAAAGGCCTGCTTGGCGGCCGACAGGTCGGCCATATGGTCGCCGACGCGATCCTCCCACCACCCGGATTCCGCTGCCACATAGGTGACCTTGCGCCGCCACGCGGGTGCGGACATCGTGGCCCGGTTTGCCCCATCCAGCGTCACGACGCCGGTGTTGGGGTCGAGATCCGCGATCATCCTGAGCAAGAGGCTCTTTCCAATGCCGGACGGTCCGGTCACGGCGACGCAGAACCCATGCGGCACCGCAAGCGTGAACGGGCCCCGGACGGCGCCGATCAGGTCGCGAATCAGAAGGCCCTCAGCCATGATCCGTTGGGGGAGCGTCATGTTTCGCCATGGCGCGGAAAGAGCCGCGATCCGGCAGTCTTGTCAACGATCCGCCTGAGCCTAGAGCGGGTATTTGACCGGAAATACCATCGCGGCGCCGTTGACCACCACGCGGACCGACGATCCGATCGCGTCAGCTTCGGCGGCCGGCCAGCAGGCCATCAGCGGAACCGATAGCCCCTCGTTGCGACACAACAGATCAAGCCAGATCAGCGGCCCGAGGAAACTCGAACCACGCACCGCGACGTCGACGCCGTCATGTCCCGCAGCGGCCGGCCTGATCTGCTCCGGACGCAGCATGGCGAGCACGCGACCTTCGGGGCAGGCGCTGGAATTGATCACCGGCAGGGCGCCGAGACAGGTTTGCGCCACGCCGCCCTTGAGTGTCGCCGGGAGACAAACCGCCGTGCCGACCAATCGGGCGAGATCGAGATCGACGGGATGATCGTAAAGCTCTCGCGGCGTTCCGGTTTGAGCGATCACCCCGTTCCGCATCACCACGACGATGTCGGCCATCGCGAAGGCTTCGTCGCGGTCATGGGTCACGAGAATGCCCGTCGCATTGCTCTCCTTGAGGATGCGGCGGACGTCGGCACAGAGAGTGCGGCGTAGGTTGGCGTCGAGCGCATTGAAGGGTTCGTCGAGCAGCACCAGCGTCGGTTGCAGCGCGAGCGCACGGGCCAGCGCCACACGTTGCTGCTGGCCGCCCGAAAGTTCGTGCGGCATGCGGCCCTCGAAACCCGCCATGCCGATCAGGCTTGTCATCGCGGCGAGCCGTTCCGCGCGAGCGCCCGATCGCGGCAAGCCGAAACCGATGTTGTCGGCGACCGACAGATTCGGAAATAACGAGCCGTCCTGCGGAACGTAGCCGATGCCGCGCAGATGCGAGGGTATGAAGGCCCGGTCATCGGCAAGGATCTGATCGTTGAGCGCGATCGAGCCCGCATCAGCGCGATCGAAGCCGGCAAGTAGGCGTAGCAGGGTGGTTTTCCCACAACCCGACGGGCCGAGGATGGCCACGAGCGTGCCAGGGTCGACCGACAGGTCGATCCCACGCAGGACCGGCGCGTCGCCGAAGGCTTTGTGGACGCCTCGAACCGCGAGACCGGCCCGGCTCATCGGCTCGCGCCGCCCCGGCGCAGGCGCCGTCCGAAGAGGTAGGCCGGAATGCCGGACAGCAGGACGAGCAGCAGCGCGTAAGGAGCCGCCGCGCCATATTCCATCTTGGACGTATGAGACCAAACCTCCATCGACAGCGTGTCGGTGCCGGTCGGAGAGAGGATCAGGGTCGCGGTCAATTCCCGCAACAGACTGAGGAAGACGAGGATCAGCGCGGCCCCGAGCCCGGTCGCGATATTGGGCAGCGTCACGCGGACGAAGACAGCCCAGGGTCCACGTCCGCACGAGCGAGCCGCATCCTCGATCGAGGCGGGGAACTGCTCCAGCACCGCGCGGATGGCGCTTTGAGCCAGCGGTAGCGACAGCAGCGCATAGGCGAGGACCAGCACAGCCATGGTCTGATAGAGGGCCGGGACGACGCTCAAGGTGAAGAACACCAGCGCCAGGGCCACGACCACGCCCGGCAAAGCATGGATCACGAAGGGCAGGCGCTCCGCCAAACGCGAGATGGCGCCGCGAAACCGGATGGCCGTGAACACCAGAGCGAGCCCCGCTGCCGTCGTGACAAGGCTCCCGACCCCGGCAAGTTGCAGCGTGCCGAAAAGCGCATGAGCGATGCGTCCGACCGGAAAAGCGGTGGATGACCCAACCAGCATCCAATATCCGAGCGACACGAGCGGAACGCCCAGCGCCAGCGCCACCACGGTCGCCAGAAACGCCATCGCGGGGAAACGCCAAAGCCCGAGACGGATCGGCGTCGGCCGTCGTGACGCGCCGGAGCCGATGCGGGCGAACCGCAACGTTCCGCGCAGCCGCATCTCGGCCAGAACGATCAATCCGCAGAGAACCAGCAGCACGGCCGACAGCACGGCGGCGGAGGCGCTGTTGAATTCGAGCTCGAAGGCCGCATAGATCGCGGTCGTGAACGTATCGACGCGCAGCAGTGCGAGGGGCCCGAACTCGACCAGCATATGCAGCATGACGAGCAGTGCCGCACCCGAGATGGCAGGCCGCAATTGTGGGAGCGTTACGCCGGTGAAGCGCCGCCAGGGTGAGTGGCCAAGCGAGCAGGCGACATCGTCGAGGCTCTGGTCCATGCCGCGAAGGGCTGCCGCCACCGGCAGGTAGATGAGCGGAAATTCGGCGAGCGACAGGATCGCGATGGCGCTATTCATACCCTCGAAGCGCGCGCTCAGCGACACCCAGGTGAAGCTCGTCACGAAGGACGGCACCGCCAGCGACAGCGGTAGCGCAATCCCCCAGACGCGCGCGCCCGGCACGTCGCTGCGCTCCACGAGCCAGGCGAGCCCGACCCCAAGAAGGAGGCTGCCAGCCGTGACGCCGCCCAATAATTGCAGCGTGGCGAGCAGGAGCCCACCCGTGTAGGGGCGAAACAGCAGATCGACGCTCTGCGACCACCCCGCCTGGCCGGCCTGCGCCAAGACGAACGCAAGCGGCAGCAGTGTCGCGAGACCCACAAGGCCAACCGGCAGCACCAGCCACAGCGGCGGCGTCGAGAACGATCGCCGCCACGAGGGCCAGGAGCGGGTCGTGTCAGCCTTGCGTCGGATCGCGATCGACATCGCGCGTCAGTTCAACCCGACCGACCGTTCAAGCTCCAGAGCGACATGCGCGGTGCCGATATCGGACGGCGTGATCGGCGACACGTCGAGGTCTGCGAGCGGTGTCAGCTTATAGGGTGAGACGATGCCCGGACGGAGCGGGTAATCGGCCGCTGCGGCCGCCACGGCGGTCTGGCCGTCGGCGCTGGCCAAAAACGCCAGAAACTTTTGGGCCACATCGGGGTGTGGGGCCGATTTCAGGATGGCGGCCGCCGAAACGGTGACCAGCGAGCCGGGGTCCTTGTGGCCGACATAATGGACACGCGCGTTCATCTTGTCGGCCCCGCGCTCCTCGGCGACCGCGAACCAGTAATTGTCGCCCACGATCGCGGTTTCGACCTCGCCGCGATCGACCGCCACGACGATTGCGGTGTTGCTCGGGTAAGCCTTCGCGCCGGTCTTGAGAGCGGTGAGCCACGCCTTCGCGGTCGCCTCACCCTTCGCCTGGATCACAGCCGTGACTTCTTCGAGAAACGCGGCGCTCTTCGGGTTGAACGCCACCTTGCCGCTCCACTCCGGCTTGGCGAAGTCGAGCACGCTCTCGGGGAGCTTATCCTCCGAGATCATGGTCTTGTTATACAGCATGGCTTGATTGCGAGCCGTCACGCCCAGCCACATCTTGCCAGCGTCGTTGAAGCGGGCCGGGATTTCGGCAAGCGTCTCGGCCGGCACTTCGGCCAGCAGGTTCTTGTCCTTCAAGATCGCGAGCGGGGACGTATATTCCGAATAGAAGACGTCGGCCGGAGAGCGCGCGCCCTCCTGAATGATCTGATTGGCGAAGGCCGGGCTACCGCCCTTCCGCATCTCGACCTTGATTCCGGTTTTCTTCTCGAACGCGGCGGCCGCAGCTTCGACCGGACCCTCGTCTTGCCCGTTATAGATCGTCAGCGTCTGGCTGTCGGCCGCGCGAGCCGCGGGAGCAAAAACCAAGGATGCGGCGCAGGCCAGCAGGGCGAGCCGGAGAGAATGTCGGACGGTCATGGTGTTTCCCTGAACGGAGCCCTGAAGCCTACGATCCGCACGTCACGCATAACCCTGCGTGAGGGGCCGAGACTGCCGAGCCAGTTCGGGTGAAATAGGACGGTCCGTCCCCGCTGGCAAATTCTTTTTACTTCTTAGATTCGTTGTAAACTACAGTTTTGAATGACTTCAAACTGCAAAGCGAGAGTAACGTCGATCTTGGTTCAAGTTAATCCAGCCTTGCAGGCCAATATGCGGATCAGAAAACGAGCAGGTGATCGTCGCGACCCCCACGTGGTGCGCCCAAGAGTTCACGGGGCGCTCAGTGGTTTGACGAATTTCAACAGAAAGCGGTCGCTTTCCCCGATCGCGGCATATTTGGCATGATCCTGATCCTTGAGCCTGTAGGTGGGGGGCAGCGTCCAGACACCCGCCGGGTAATCTTTCGTGTCTTTCGGGTTAGCGTTGGCTTCCGACGACGCTGCCAGCCGAAAGCCCGCTTTTTCGGCCAGCGCGATCGCATAATCCTGCCGCACATAGCCGGATTTGGCCTGCGGATCCTGCGGCTGATCGGGATTGGCGCGATGCTCTTCGACGCCGAGAACACCACCCGGCTTCAAAACGCGATAAAAACTGTCGAAAGCCGCATCGACCGTGCCATTGGCCATCCAATTATGGATGTTGCGGAACGTGAGGACCATGTCGGCCGAACCGTCCGGCCCGAGAGGGCGCGATCCCGGCACGAACTCGGCCGCCTCGATCTTGGCATAGTCGGTCGGGTCGGCCGCGACCTTCGCCGTAAAGGCGGCGTTTTCGCGCTTCGCCTCGTCGGATGTTGCATCCTTGGCCGGGTTGGCGGCGATGTAACGCCCATGATCCTTGAGGTAAGGCGCGAGGATCTCGGTCCAATAGCCGACCCCACCCGGGAGAATTTCGATAACGGTGCTGGTCGGCTGCACGCCAAAGAAGGTCAAGTCGTCCAGCGGATGGCGATAGGGGTCGCGGGCGACATTCGCGGGCGAGCGCTGTGGTCCGGCGATGACAGATGGCAGAGAAGGGGGCGCGGCTTGCGCCGAGGCGACGGTCACCCCGAAGCCTTGCGTCGCAACAGCTCCGAGGAGCGCGACGGCGACTGCGGCGAGCCCGGAAACGGCCGAGCGTGAAATGAAGTTGGTGGTCGCGGCTACCATGATGGGCTCCTTTCGCCCATCATGGAAAAGTCTACCGTCGCTGTCGACCAGAGTTGGTGGGCCTGACGACGCATGCGCCGAGACTGTCATCGATCAGGAAACAAGCGCGGGCATCCCGTTACGAACGCGGCCGCGCGTTGATCTCGTTAGGCACGCATCCGCGCGCCTGTCGGATCGAAAGCCGCGCCGTCGAGCCGGGTGGCGGGACGGCGATCGCCGATGATCTCGATCTCGAAACCCTCCGTCGCGCTTGCGAGGCGAGCCGGAACATAGCCGAGCGCCAGCGACGTCCCGACGCTATGGCCGAAGCCGCCGGACGTGACCCAACCGACCACCTTGCCGTCGTGCCAGATCGGCTCGTCGCCAATCGCATCGGCCGTGGCGGCATCGACCGTGAAGCCGACAAGGCGCAATGGCGCGTCGCCGCTCGCGCGGGACGTGGCGACGGCGTCCCGCCCGATGAAGTCGTTCTTCTTCATCGACACGAACCGTCCCATCCCGGCTTCGTCCGGCCCATAGATCGGGCGGAACTCCCGCGCCCAGGTGCCGAAGCCCTTTTCGAGCCGCATTGAGTGCAGCGCGCGTCCGCCGAAGGGCTTGAGGCCGAAGGGCTCGCCGGCTTCGACCAACAGGTCGTAGAGCGCGCGCTGGTAATCGGACGTCACCCAGATCTCGTAGCCGAGATCCCCCGTGAAGCTGACGCGGCCGACCAGAGCCGGAATCATGCCGACATCCATTTTGCGGAAGGTCATGAACGGGAAAGCGGCGGTCGAGAGATCATCGTGCACGAGGGTCTGCAACAAGGCGCGAGATTGCGGTCCGGCGATCGAAAGGCCGGTATATTCCATGGCGCAAGGTCGCAGCGTGATGCCAGTCTCCGGCAAGTGCTGCTCGAACCAGCGCATGTAGTAGCTTTCGGCCGCGTAGGTGCCGACCACGAAGAACTTGTCGGCGGCATAGCGTCCGACGGTGAAATCGCCGATCAGCTTGCCGCGCTCGTTCAGCATGGGGGTCAGCACCATGCGACCGATCGCCGGGAGCGTGTTGGCCATGACGCGGCTGAGAAATGCGCCGGCATTGGGTCCGCTGACCTCGAACTTGCCGTAGTTCGAGGTTTCCAGCAGGCCGACGCCCTCACGCACGGCCTTGCACTCGGCCGCCACATGAGCATGCGACTCGGAGCGATGGAACGTGAACGTCTCGACCGCTTCGGCTTGGGTCGGCGCGAACCAGAGCGGATGTTCCAGCCCGCAATATTCGCCGAAGACCGCGTTTGCGTCGTGGAGCCGATCGTAAATCGGTGTCGTGCGAAGCGGACGGGCGGCCGGAAGCTCCTCGTTCGGGAAACGGATGCGGAAGCGCCGCGAATAATTCTCGCGCACCTTCGCGTTGGTATAAGCCATCGTGGCCCAGTCGCCGTAGCGCGACACATCCATGCCCCAGATGTCGTAGCCGGGGTCGCCGTCGACCATCCAGTTGGCCAAAGCCAAGCCCACGCCACCGCCCTGGCTGAAGCCGGCCATGCAGGCGCAGGCCACCCAGAAGTTCTTCAGGCCTTTGACCGGGCCGACGAGCGGATTGCCGTCGGGCGCGAAGGTGAACGGCCCGTTGATGATGCGGCGGATGCCGACACGGCCGATGGCCGGAAAATGTTCGAACCCGACCTCAAGTTCGGGAGCGATACGGTCAAGGTCATTCGGCAGGAGGTTCTGGCCGAAGTCCCACGGCGTTTCACGTTCGGACCAGGGCACACCGGCCTTTTCATAGGTGCCGAGCAGCATGCCGCCCCGCTCCTGACGGACGTAGATTTCGCCCTCGAAGTCGATGCAGTGCAATTGCTCTTTCTGGCCGACGAGTTCGGGCATGTCGTCGGTGATCAGATAATGATGCTCCATCGCCAGCAGGGGCAATTCCAGCCCCACCATGCGGCCGACCTCGCGCGCCCAGAGGCCGCCCGCATTGACGACATGTTCGGCGTGGATGTTGCCTTGCTCGGTGATGACGTCCCAGGTCCCGTCCGGTCGCGGCTGCAGATCCGTCACGCGGGTCTGCCGCTCGATGGTGGCGCCACCAATCTGTGCTGATTTTGCGTAAGCCGTGGTCACGCCGGTCGGGTCGCAATGCCCTTCCATGGGGTCGTACATTCCGCCGACGAAGTGGCTTTTGTCCATCAGCGGAAACAGCTTTTCGGCCTCGTCGACCGACAGCATTTCGAGATCCATGCCGAGGTAGCGGCCGCGCGCTTGGGCGAGCTTCAGCCAATCGAGCCGCGACTGCGTGCCGGCCAACATGATGCCGCCGGTGAGATGCACCCCGCAGGACTGGCCCGAGATGGCTTCGATCTCCTTGTAGAGTTCGATCGTATATTGCTGCAGCTTGGCGACGTTCGGATCGCCGTTGACCGTGTGCATCCCGCCGGCCGCGTGCCATGTGGAGCCCGACGTGAGCTCCGCCCGCTCGAGCAGGACGACGTCGCGCCAGCCCGCTTTGGTGAGGTGGTAGAGCACGCTGGCACCGACGACCCCGCCCCCGATCACGACGACTTTGGCGTGGGTTTTCATGCGAACATTTCCTGGCTGTGAAAAGCTTTGCGGGCCGGTGGCGGTCGCTCGATGGTCCGAGGTCTCGAGCCTTTAAATCTAGCGTGAAAACCACGGCGAAACGCCACTGATTTTTGGATCGCACCATCAAGAAAGAAAGGCTGCCGGTTGTGTTCGGGTCTTTAGATAAATTTTACGGCAACGGGCGCTCTCTTAAGTCGTCTTTCGTCGAACGATCCCCGTCAACGTCAGACGTGTGTTTCAATCCGAAGATCGGTCGCACTCCTGGTCTCGTTTGAGCGAACCAGTCACGCCGGGGCATTCGATGCTGAAACGCTTGACCGGGTGGGAGTGGAGTTTTGCCGTCACCACGGCTCTGATGGCGCTGGTGGCTATCTACACCAGCGTGCTCACCTCGGAGCGGCAGCAATCGCTGATCGATTCGGCGCGGTACAACACGGTTTTCGACGTCACCCAGACAGCGTCCGAGTTTCTGCAGTTCGAAGCGGCGGTCGGCCGATTCGCGTTGACGCCCAGCGATGCCGCGAAGGACGCCGTTCAGTTGAGGCTGGCCATCGTTCAGAATCGCTTGTCGATCCTCAAGCAAGGGGGCGTCCCTCTTCTCGCCGCGCGACGCGCCGACCTTCGATCGCCGATCGAGAGCCTGGCGTCTGCGATTGCTTTGACGGTCCCGCTGGTCGATGCGTTGGACGAGCAAAATGCGACCCGTGTGCTGGACCTCCTGTCGCCGCTGAACCAACCAATCGTTGGCCTGATCGGGACCGCCAACCAAATTTCGGTCGAAAGCGTCGATCGTCGTCGCCTGGATCTAGCCCGGGTCTACTGGGCCGGTTTGGTGCTGATCATCATCCTGATCTGTTGCGGCATCATGCTGATCGTGCTGCTGGTGCGGCGTAATCGCAATGTCCATCATCTGGCCCATACCGATCATCTGACCGGATTACCGAACCGACTGATGTTCGGCGAGATCCTCTCCGAGATGACGTCGCAATCCGAGGGCGTGGCACGTTCCGTTCTGATGTTGCTCGATATCGATCTCTTCAAGGACATCAACGACGCGCTTGGACACGCGGGCGGCGATGCCCTCCTGCAGGTCTTGGCACGGCGGCTGACCGCAATCCTGCCCGAAGCCGTCTTGGTGGCGCGTCTCGGTGGTGACGAATTTGCGATTTTGCTGCGGATCGACAATCCGAGCGTCGACTCTGCGCCGATCGCGGAACGCGTCCGCGAAGTCTGCACGCAGCCTTTCGCCTATGACGGCAAACTGATCCCGATCAGCCTCAGCATCGGGATCGTAGCCGCCACCATCGACCAGCATGACCCCGAGATGCTGATGAAATATGCCGACCTTGCGCTTTACGCCGCCAAGGCGTCCGGTCGCGCCACATACCGCTTGTTCGATCCTTGCTTCGAACGCGACCTGCTGACCCGTAAAGCTCTCGAGGTCGATCTTCGGCTTGCGTTGAAGCTCAACCAATTCGATCTTCACTTCCAGCCGATCATCGATCTCGCCACGCAGCAAATCGTGAATTGCGAAGCGTTGCTGCGCTGGTCCCACCCGGTGCTCGGCGCCGTTCCCCCCTCGCAATTCATTCCCATCGCCGAGGAGATCGGACTCATCACGGATCTCGGTCGCTGGGTCCTCGCGCGGGCTTGCCTCGCAGCGCGGACGTGGCCCGCGACCGTCAAAGTGTCGATCAATCTGTCCCCAAGGCAGTTCGACGGCATCGATCTCGTCGCCCATGTCGGGAGCGCGCTCGCGGCATCGGAACTGCCCGCAAGCCGGGTCGAACTGGAGATCACCGAGTCGATTTTGTTACGCGACAACGAGCATGTGTTGCGGATTCTGGCGGAACTCAAGAATCTTGGGCTTCGGATCGCTCTTGACGATTTCGGCACGGGATATTCCTCGCTCGGCTACCTTCAGCGCTTCCCGATCGACAAGATCAAGATCGATCAGTCCTTCGTGCGTGATCTCACGACCAACCCGGAAGCCTGCCTGATCGTCGAGTCGATCGGCGCATTGGCCAACAAGCTCGGTCTGACCACCACGGCGGAGGGGATCGAAACTGAAGCCCATGCGGTGCTGATCCGCGCCATGGGCTATGTCGAGGGGCAGGGCTACTACTTCGATCGGCCCCTGGATGGTGAGACCTGTCACGCTCGGCTCTGGGCACAAGCGAACGCCATCCATGCGATCGGCGCGCCGGTCCTGTGAGACGAGTTGGTCAGGCCGGCGGAGAGGCTGCGTTTTCGAGAGCCGAGAAGCGGCGGATCAGCCAGGATCTAAACAGCGCCACAGCTTCGTTGTCGAGGTCCTCGGGCGATGTGGTGAGGTAATATCCATAGCCATTCGCGAGCCGGAGATCGAAGGGCTGCACGAGCCGGCCCGCCGCGATCTCGTCACGGAACAACAAGGGATCGACGAGCGCGAGACCGTCGCCCGAGAGAGCATATTGGGCCGCGAGTTGCGCCGTATCGAACACGAGGCCGCGTCCGACCGGCAGATCCGGCCGACCGATCGAGCGGGTGAACAACTCCCACATGTGATGACGCGGTCGGTCGTCGAGCTTCACGTGGAGCAGATCGCCACCGGCCACGAAGTTGGCGATGTCAGGCGTTCCGGATGGCAGCATGGCGGGGCTGCAAAGGATCGTCAGGCGCTCCATCCACAATAAATCGAGGATGTTGTCGGTGACGCGCGGTTCCGAATAGACGATCGCGAGATCGACTTCGCCCTCCGCTTCGCCGGCCGGCTTCGACACGATCTCGAGCGCGAGTTCGGGTCGCTCGGCGCGGAAATCCCGCAAGATCGGGATAGCCAATTGATGCGCGAAGGTCGGTGGCAACGAGACACGCAACCCACGCTTCGGCGTGCCGCGTTCGGCCACAATCTCGCCGAGCGCCTGATCGATGCGGTCGAAGCTTTTGGTGACGACCGGGAGCAGATGACGCCCGGCGTCGGTCAGAGCGAGTTGCTGCGGCCGCCGCTCGAAAAGCGCCGTCCCGAGAAACTTCTCGAGCACAATCACGTGCCGGCTGACCGCGCTCTGCGCCACGGTCAGACTATTGGCCGCCGAGGTGAAGCTGAGATGCTGGCCTGCCGCCTCAAACGCGCGTAGCGCGTTCAACGGCAGCCATTGCCGATCCATGTTGCGCTTGCTGCCAGGACGCGCCTTCACGCCGTCAACCGATCCGAGTCTTAGCGAGAAGATCCTCTGCCGGCTCATACCCCATACCGGGCCGCTCCGAGAGCTGCACGGTGCCATCGCTGTTAGCGCGTAGCGGCTCAGCCATCATGAAGTCGCGACGCTCGAGGCTCCATTCGGGCGGATCATAGGGAAATTCGAGCCAGGGCGCGTCGGTAACACCAGCCGTCAGATGCGCGTTGGCGACCACGCCCATGCCATTCGTCCACGTATGCGGCGTGAACGTCAGATTATGCTCTTGCGCCATATAGGCGATGCGGCGCAGCCCGGTGATGCCGCCGACCAGCGCCGCGTCGGGTTGCAAGACATCGAGCGCGCCATCGGTGATGAGATCGCGGAATTCGTAGAGTTCGCGCGTCATCTCGCCGCCGGCGATGCGGATATCGACCGTATCGCGCAGGCGGCGCATCCCCTCGCGATCGCCGCGATGCAGCGGCTCCTCCATCCAGTAAACGCCGAGCCGTTCGAGTTCGCGCGCCACCGGAACCGCATCTTTGAGGGTCCAGGACGGATAAGCGTCCCAGGACATGCGCCAACCCTGGTTGCAATCCACCATCAGGTCGAGCTTGTCACCGACGCGGGCCCGAACGGCCTCGAGAGCCTTGACGTCCTTGCGCCAGTCACCGCGGTGAAACCTGATTTTCAAGGCCGGGAAGCCCTGGCCGAGATAGCTTTCAGCCGCATCGGCGAGCGCCTCGGGCGATCGAAGGGTGCCGGAGGACGCATAGAGCCGGACGCTGCCGGATAGGCCGCCGAGCAAGCGCCATACGGGTTGGCCTGTGATCTTGCCGGCCAGATCCCACAAAGCGAGATCGAGCGGCCAGGGGCGCCCCCAGTGAAACTGGATGTTGTTCAGAACCCGCCAATGGCGCTCGATCGCGAGCGCGTCCTGGCCGACAAACAGATGCTCGTGTCCCGCGAAGCCCAGCATCGCGTCGCCCGAGGCGATGCCGGTCAATCCCGCGTCGGTGTGGACCCTGACGATGGTGGCGTCGAAGGCCGTCCGAGGTTGCGTGTCCCAGCTCGCATTGAACGGCGGATCGAGCGGCAACCGATGGTGACTGATCTCGATGGCCGTGATCTTGACCGCATCGGCAAGAGAGTCGTCAGGGGACATGAGCCTCACGCAACAAATGGGACGGTCGGGACGGATCGCATGAATAACGCTTAGCTATAGGCGGTCCAAACCGTCTTGAAGTCCATGTATTTTTCGACCGCATGGACGGAGCGATCGCGGCCGAAGCCGGACTGTTTGAACCCGCCGAAGGGCGTCGCCAGCGAGGATTTGTCGAAGGCGTTGATCCACACCGTTCCGGCCTTGATGGCGGACGAGAAACGATGCGCCGCGTTCATGTTCTGCGTCCAGACGGCGGCCGCCAGACCATAAATCGAGTCGTTGGCGCCATGCAGCGCTTCGGCCTCGGTGTCGAAGGGGATGACGACCAGCACGGGACCAAAAATTTCCTCCTGCGCGATCCGCATGTCGCTGCGGGCGTCGTCGAGGATCGTCGCATCGACGTAATAGCCGCCGGTCTCGCGCCTGACCCGGGTTCCGCCGCAGGTGACGGTCGCGCCTTCGCTGCGGGCCAGATCGACGTAGCCGAGCACACGTTCCATGTGCTTTTCCTCGATCAACGCGCCCATCTGGGCCGCTGGGTCGAGCGGATCGCCAAGCCCGATCTGCTCACGCTGCACGGTTTGGATCTTCTCGACCAGGGCCTTGTGGACCGAGCGATGCACCAGCACGCGCGACCCCGCATGGCAGGTTTCGCCCTGATTATAGAAGATGCCCCAGGCAATGCCGGAAGCTGCCGCATCGAGATCGGCGTCGGCCAACACCACATGCGGGCTCTTGCCGCCGCATTCGAGCGACACCCGTTTCATGTTGCTGTCTGCGGCGTAGCGCAGCATCAGCTTGCCGACCTCGGTCGATCCGGTGAACGTCACCATGTCGACATCGGGGTGGAGCCCAAGCGGCTTGCCGGCGCTTTCGCCGAAGCCAGGAACCACGTTGAACACGCCGTCGGGAAGGCCGGCCTGCTTGGCCAAACCAGCCAGCATGATCGCACTGAGCGGCGACTGCTCGGCCGGCTTCAGCACAACCGAGTTACCAGCCACGAGAGCCGGCGCCAGCTTCCAGGCCGAGATGATGAGCGGGTAGTTCCACGGCACGATCGCTGCGACGACACCGAGCGGTTCGCGGCGTAGGATCGCGAGATCCTTCGGCCCGACGGGGGCGACCTCATCCATCATCTTGTCGGCGAGTTCGGCATAATATTGCACGCAATCGGCGCAGAACGGCACGTCGACCGCGAGCGAATTGCCGATCACCTTGCCGACGTCGAGCGTCTCCAGCAGCGCCAGCAGATCCAGGTTCTCGCGGATCAGTTCGGCAAAGCGCAGCATCACCTTTTTCTTTGCGGCAGGGGGCTGATCGCGCCAAACTCCCGCCTCGAACGACCGGCGTGCCGCTGTGACGGCGCGATCGACGTCTGCTTGGTCGCAATCCGCCACGGAGGCGATCACCCGGCCATCGATGGGCGAGCGGCGCTCGAACGTCTTGCCCGACAAGGACGCCACATAGGCGCCGTCGATGAACGCGCGACCCTCGATGCGAAGTGCGTGGGCGCGGGCCTCCCAGCCGGATTTCGAGGTGGGGCGATCGAGCATGATGGTGTCCTTTATGTCCTCGAACGCGCCCGTGCTGGCTCACGCTCCAATGCGACGCGAATGATGGGCTTAGCGGAGAGCCAGCACGGCTTGGGCGATCGCGAGCAGATCCGCCGGGGAACTCTCGCGAACCGTCGACCGGATCATCGGAGCATTCTCGGGCCGCACCATCTGGGCCGCCAGCGCTTCAGGCGTGATCCCGGTGAAGTCGTCGCTGACCGCGATCCGCAATCCCGTGCGCCGCACCAGATCCCCGTAAGCATCGATGAAGCCTTGCGCGGTGGGCTCCGCCCCCATCGCGACGGCGCAGGCGGCGAAGCGACCGTCGGGATCGTTCGAGACGACCCAGGGCAGGGAGGCCAGCATGGCAACACCGACCGCGCGACCGTGATGCATGGGACGCAGCGACGCCATCGCATGGCCGATCGCATGCGCGATGGCGGTGCCGCAATTGTCGATGGCGGTGCCGGCCAGGGCCGCAGCACGCTGAACGCCCTCGCGGGCCACGAGATTGGTCGGGTCCTTGACGGCGGTTTCGAGATGAAGCGCAACGAGGCGGATCGCTTCGTGAGCATAAAGATCGTTCCCCGCATGCGCGTTGCGGTTAGTCGCCGCCTCGACGGCATGAACGAGGGCATCGATGCCGGTCGCTGCCGTCAGTTGGGCCGGCAGGCTGACGGTGAGTTCAGGGTCGAGGATCGCGTGGTCGGCCTTGAGTTCGTCACCCCAGAACCAGAGTTTGGCGCCTTCGGGCGCCGAAAGGATTGCGGTCCGTGTCGTCTCCGACCCGGTGCCCGAGGTCGTCGGCATGCAGATGATCTTGAGGCGGCCTGCCGGAAGCGGCGCCGCGCAGAGCGCGTAGGTTTCGGCCGGCGCATCGGCGCCCGCGATGACCGCGACGGCTTTGCCAAGATCCAGCGCCGAGCCGCCGCCGAGCGCCACCATCAATTTGGCGCCGCTCGACCGCGCGACCTTGGCGGCCGCGTCAGCCTGCGCGATCGTCGGATCGCTTTTGATGTCGGAAAAGACGATGACCGGAAAACCAGCCGCCACCAGGAGACTTTCGAGTTCGGCCGTCATGCCGGTCGCGGCGAGACCCGGATCGGCGACGAGCAGCACGGGCGATCCTGGTGCCACCAAGCTCGCGGCCAGATCGCCGATCTGCTTTCGCGCTCCCGCGCCGATCGTCATCGCAGGCACTTGGGCAAGCTGGTGGACGCTCATGATCGGCTCGATTGCGGGATTTGGGGCGCACCGATAAGGCGGTCACGCCGGGGAATGTCGAGCCGCAGGATGGCCGACCGCCGAGGCGGCCCCAACAACGATTTGAAGATGCGGTAGCCTCAAAATTCGCTGCGATCAGGAGAGGCTCACCGCCGCCGAGGAATTTCGCCCGAATTGGTCAGCATGGTCATGATGAATGACGCATTGACGCTTGTTCGAGTCGCCAGCACCGTCGTGGTTCAACAGAACCGTTTCACCAGGATGCCTTCATGGCACTGCGAACCCCGAATGACGATGACGATGGGACGAGCCACCCCAGTCCCGACTTTCGGGCAGCGGTGCGACGTGCGCGCGTCGAAGAGGCGGAGCGGGCCGACGTCGTCTCCGACCTGCGTGGGGCCGAATTGGCTCGGCTGGAACTCCTGCTCGACGCGCTCGAACCCGTCCTGGCGCAACTTCCGGCGGACGTCGATCTCTTCGATGTGGGCCTGACGCACGGACTGCGGCCTCGGCTTTTCATCGATATGATCGCTTTCGTCGACATGGGGCACGACAAGCGACACTACCGCTTCGTGCAGGATACCCGGCACGGGCGCATCATTCTGGCGACCAGTGAGGGTGTCGACGCCACTGTCGAGGCCATTATGGATTATATGGCGAGGCGGCTCGTCGATCGAGAAAAAGCACTCGCGTCGGCCGCGATGCCGGTCCGGTCGAACGAAGGCCCGATGCCCCATAACGAGGGCATTTCGCCCCAAATGGACGTCACGCCCCCATTGCCTGCCGAACCGTCCGGCCCCCCGCCGCGACAGAGGCGGCCGCGCCGGCGATTGTTATCCTGGCTGGTTGGGGTCGTGATCGACTATCTCGGTCTGATCGCGCTTTGCGTGATCGTGTGGTTCGTGATCCGCGCCATCGGCCAGCATTGGCAAGATTGGATGCCGCCGCCGCGATGATGCCGCCGCGAAACCGGCTCAGCCCTTGTCGGACTGATTGCTCGGACGGCCAAGCAGCTTCGCCATTTCTTCCTCAAGCGACTCGAGGGTGTCCAGCGTGGTCGGTAGGGGAGCCTGCCGGGGTTGCTCCATCGCGACAGGCGGGACGGCGACCGGACCCGACGGTGCGGGGGGAAGAACGGCCGGAGCGGGAGCCGGCTGCGGTGTCGGTGGGGCCACCTGCACGGGTTCGGGTGCTTGCGGCGCGCGCGGCACTGGCGGTGGGTTCGGCTGAGTCGCGGGGGCGTTCGGCATGTCGGCGGCATCGACCGGCCCGACGGGGGTGGCCGGCGGCGGCGGGTCGCGCCGCAACGAAGCAGCCGACGTCCCGCGCGACAGCGGTGTCGTCGAGGCAGGACGAGGGCCGGTTGAGAGCGGCCGCGGCGCGGCACCGGGCGTTGGACGAAACGCCGCGAAAGCGGGGCGAGTCGCCGGAGCGGCTGGCGGCGTGGCCGTGCCGGACGGCTCGCCGGACGTCGGCGTGGGAGCCGAGTCGATCGGAGCCGACGCGCTGGGCGGGGCAGCGATCGGCGCCGATGAGGCGGGGCGGGGCGGGAAAGCGGGCGTTCGGACCGGCTGTGCGGCCGATCGGCTGACGGCCTGCTGCAGGATCTCGCTCGGGCTGGGAGGAACCGACTTCGGGCCGGTCGCACTGTCAGGTCGGCTCTGCTGGCGCTCGACTTGGCCAGCGTCGATGCTCGGTGCGCGGGACGGTGCAGGCATTGGCGGTTGCGGTGGGGCCTGCTCGGGCCGCAGGTCGCGGGACGAAAGGCTTGGTTCGGAGCGGCCGGCTTGATCGACATCGGACGCGTTGGACATCTGCGCCTCAAAGCTGGGCGCTTGGCTTGGAGTTGGAATGCCCGGTGCGCCCGGCGCGGTTGCATTGAACAAAGGCGGCTGTTGCAGCCCGGTTCCCATCGGAGCGAGCGGCAACGTCGAACCCGACTCCTTCTCGCGACCACCCGGAAGCGCGACGCCGGGCTGACCTCGGACGATCGAGGTTTCGATCACGATATCGTTCGGGCCGCCGATCATCAGCAGATGCTCGACATTATCCCGTCGGACCAGAACGAGTTGCCTTTGTCGATCGAGATCGAAGGCGTCGACCACGCCGAGGCGAGGCTGGCGGGTGCGACCGCCCCCCGCCATGTGCAACCGACGGCCGAACAGAAGCCGGTAAAGAAATATCAGGATCAGGATGATAACAACGATCGCGACGAGGACGACCGCAATGGCGGCTCCTTTGTTATCCGTGAAAAACGCGCCAAAAGACTGCATAAGATCGTCTGCCTCTCGACACCAAACGCCGCTAGTGTTGAATTGTAACACAAACCGGCTTCGGCGCTCCAACAAGGTTAATCAATGGTTAACGCGGTCGCCTCGCGCTCCCGGTGCATGGTTCGGGGGCTCCCTTCGGTCGGGTTGGTTCCATGAGTGACGTTCCCGCCGCCGTGGACCGCACCGAGCGTACCGGAAGCCCGGTCCTCGTCGTCATCTTGGCTCTGTTCCTTGTGGCCGCCGCAGCGTCCTATTCGATTCTCCCCCAGGATCAGGCCGGTCGTCTCACGCTGGGCCTCCTGGCCTTGTTGGCTCTCATCGGCCTCATGGCGCTGTTTTTCTACGCGGTCGGCTTCCTGCAAGTCGCCGGACATGCGGCTCCCAATGACATTACCAAGCTGATCGCGGATACCAATGCCGAAGGTTTGCTGGTGACCGAGGGCGAAAACCGGATCGTCTACGCCAACGAGACCTACATGCTTCTGTCGGGTGCGAGCGACGCCGCCGACCTCCGCACCGTTGCGCGCTTGTTCTCCGGCCCGCCGGAAGTCTCCGAGGCCGTCTATCGTTTGGCGCAAGCGGCGCGTGACGGCAAGCGCCTCACCGAGGAAATGCGGCTCTCTCCGGCCCTGACCGGCGAGGGCGCGGTCGGCTGGTATCGGGTGCGGGTGCGCCCGATCACGCGGCCGGGCAACAAGCCGGGCGTGCTGTGGACCGTGGCCGACGTGACGCGAGAGCGCGAACGGCACGAAAACGTCTTCCAGGAACTGCAACACGCGATCGACTATCTCGATCACGCGCCGGCCGGTTTCTTCTCGGCGGATCCAGATGGTCGCATCTCCTACATGAACGCGACGCTGGCGACCTGGCTCGACTATGATCTCGCCCAGGTTGGATCGGGCGGTCTCTGCGTATCCGACATCGTCGCGGGCGATGGGGCGGCCATGTTGACCATGGTGGCCGGCGGACCCGGCGACGTCAAAACCGAGCAATTCGATTTCGATCTGAAAAGCCGAAGCGGACGCAGCTTGCCGGTTCGCATCCTGCACCGGATCGCCTTCGCCGAGGATGGCGCGGCCGGCCCGTCTCGAACGCTGGTGATCAATCGCGCGCCGGGCGAGGAACCGGCCGAGGATTTGCGGGCCGCCGAGGTGCGGTTTGCGCGTTTCTTCAACTCGACCCCGATGGCGATCGCCTCGCTCGACGCGCGGGGCACCATCACGCGATCCAACGCTGCCTTTGCCCGCCTCTTCGGCGACGCGCTGCGCTCCGGCAAGGGCGATTACACGGCATCGCTCTACGCCGCCATCGGCGAAACCGATCGGCCGTCGCTACAATCCGCCGTCGCTCTCGCGGCTGTCGGGACGGGTGAAATTGCACCGGTCGATGCCAGTCTGACCGGCCCGGGCGAGCGCTCCGTGCGGTTGTTCCTGTCGGCCGGCGAGAGCCAAGGCCATGATCCAGCGCAGGATGGCGGGTTGGCCGGGGGAACCGCCAACGTTTTCGCGCTCGAGACGACCGAGCAGCGAACCCTGCAGGAAAGCTTCGTCCAAGCCCAGAAGATGCAGGCGATCGGCCAACTTGCCGGCGGCGTCGCGCATGATTTCAACAATGTGTTGACCGCGATCCTCGGCTATTCCGATCTTCTCCTGGCGAACCATCGTCCGACTGATCCGTCCTTCCAGGACATCATGCAGATCAAGCAGAACGCCAATCGCGCTGCCGGACTCGTGCGGCAATTGCTGGCCTTTTCGCGTCGCCAGACCCTGCGGCCCGAGGTTCTGCAACTCGGCGACGTGCTGGCCGAATTGCAAAACCTGATGCGCCGCCTCGTCGGCGAAAAGATCGAGATCGACGTCAAACACGGCCGCGACCTGTGGCTGGTGAAGGCCGATCTCAACCAATTCGAGCAGGTCGTGATCAATCTCGTGGTGAACGCGCGCGACGCGATGCCGGGTGGCGGCAAGATCCTGGTCCGCACCCGCAACGTGCCGATCGAGGAATGCGCCGCCTTCAATGAGAAGTCTCTCTCGCCGGCGCCTTACGTGCTGGTTGAGATCAGCGACAACGGCACCGGCATTCCGCCCGAGGTGCTGCCCAAGATTTTCGAGCCGTTCTTCACCACCAAGGAGGTCGGTAAGGGAACCGGCCTCGGGCTGTCGATGGTCTATGGAATCATCAAGCAGACCGGCGGCTACGTGTTCTGCGACAGCATCGTCGGCGAGGGCACCACCTTCCGGATCCTGCTGCCCCAACACAAAGCCGACCCTGTCGACGACACGGTGAAGAAGGAGGTCGTGAAAGCGACCGCAACCGATATGACCGGCCGCGGCACCATTCTGCTGGTGGAGGACGAAGAAGCCGTCCGCGCCTTCGGAGCACGGGCGCTTACGTCGCGGGGCTATACGGTGATCGAGGCCGGTTCGGGCGCGGAAGCCTTGCAGGTCGTCGAGGAAACCAGCACGCCCATCGATCTTATCGTCTCCGACGTGGTGATGCCGGAAATGGATGGACCGACCATGTTCGGCGAACTCCGCAAGCGCGGCGTCACCGCCAAGGTCATCTTCGTGTCCGGCTATGCGGAAGAGGCGTTCGCCAAGAACCTTCCCGAAGGCGAGGCGTTCGGCTTCCTGCCGAAGCCGTTCTCGCTCAAGCAACTTGTCGAGGCCGTCAAGACCACCATGTCGACCTGACGGCCTCGATCCTCACAACTTGTTGAGGAAGCCCGCAAAAGCCATGAGCCCCTCTGGCCAGGGACCGTGCCCGGATTCGGAGTTGATATGCCCGGCCTCGCCAGCATCGATCATCTTCGAGCCCCAGTCGAGCGCGAGATTCTCGCTCGACGCCAAGGACGCATAAGGATCGTTGCGGCTCGCGACCAGAACCGAGGGGCAGGGCAGCGGCGCGCTTGGAAACAGAGCGAAAGCTGGATCGACCTGGGGGAGGGCGAGCAGCCGCTCCTCCTCGGGAGGCGCCACCAGAAAGGCGCCTGCGACATTCTGCACGTCGCGGCTGGTCAGCGCATCGACTGTGGCGATCACCCCGAGGCTGTGGGCGATGATGATGACCGGTCGGTCGCTGGCCACAATCGCGGCATGGACCGCCTCGGCCCAAAGAAATCGCTCCGGCGCGTCCCACGATGCCTGATCGACCCGACGCGCGGTCGGCAGTTTGGTTTGCCAGCGCGTCTGCCAATGATCCGGACCGGAGTTGCCCAATCCCGGGACCATCAGAATACTGGCATCACGGCTTCGCATTGATCTTGGCCCTCGAAAAGCAGACATGCCAAAGCCAGCGGGCGAGGCATGGTGGAGCGTAGGTGGAAGAAGCAACCTATTTCGGTGACGGCCCGTTGATGCCTCAAAAAGGAGACGGGTCATGCGGATGGTGCCTTTATTGGTCGTAGCGTCGCTGATGTCACTTTGCCCTTATCAGATGGTAGCTGAAGCCCAGACCACCAGTCCGTCGACGCCGTCGCAATCGTCAAGTGGCGGGAACACCGTTCAGTCTGCCCCGTCCGGCGGAACCGTGTCGCCACAGAAGAAGCGGATGGGCGCCGGAAAGCCATCCGTCGGTGGGACGACCCAATCCGATATGCGGGAAGAAAAAAAGAACGATAAGAAGATGACCATCTGCAAAGGGTGTTGAGCCGTCGGTCGATCGTCGTTCATTCCCGGTCAGCCTCCAGAGTCCGCTTGCTCGTTCGCGGCGTATCGACCCGACGTCCGCTCACCAGACGGACGACGGCGCCACGGAGTGTCCGCACGTCCTGCTCCGTCATGGCCAGCCGATGCAGGATATTCCGCAGGTTGCGGCGCATGACCGGTTGCTTGTCATCGGGGCGGAAGTAACCTGCCTCGGTTAACTCGGTTTCGAGATAGTTGAAGAAAGCGATGACCTGATCGCGCGGCGCACGCGGAGAACGCTCGATACCGGGTGCGGGTGCCGGTCGATCTTGCGCTTTCCGCCACTCGTAACCCATCAGCAAAACTGCCTGAGCGAGATTCAACGAGCCATAGGTGGGGCTGACCGGGAAGGTCACGATGACGTCGGCCAGGGCGACCTCGTCGTTGTTCAGGCCCGTGCGCTCCGGGCCGAACAGAATGCCGTGACGCTCTTGCCGATGCAGGTGCCCGTCGGCAACTTCCGCCATCGCGACGTCGGGCTCGACAAGACGCTTGCCTTGGCCGCGCTCCCGCGCCGTCGTGGCCCACAGACAATTGAGATCCGCGACTGCGTCCTGGACCGTGTCGTAGAGTTTGGCTTGATCGAGCAACGGCGTCGCTCCGGCCGCCGCAGCTTCGGCCACGGCGCGGTATTCCTCGGCCGGGGGCCACCCGGCGCGCGGCGCCACCAGCCGCAGATCCGACAGGCCGAAATTGGCCATGGCGCGCGCGGCCGTGCCGATATTCACGGCCAATTGCGGGCGCACCAGAATGATGGCGGGGCCGCCCTCCACCATGGGTTTGGTTCGATCCGTTCCGGCCCCGACCATTCTTCTGCCTTTCAGCAATCCACGACGACGTCGCGGCTGCATGCTTGGTCGCGTCCGCGGCCGATGTTATAGCGAAACGCTGTTTCGAGGGCACGTCCGCTGACGCGAGATCTGCACGAGGATCATCCACGCCGGATACGGCTGCTGCATCGGGATGGAAAGTCCGCCCGACCCGGCCGCAACGGCATCAAGGCCAACCGTCATATAAGGCGCGTCGCATGAATAAGATCAAGGTTGCAAACCCGCTCGTCGAACTCGACGGCGACGAGATGACCCGTATCATCTGGCACACCATTCGCGACAAGCTGATCCATCCCTATCTCGATATCGACCTCGATTATTACGATCTTTCGGTCCAGCACCGCGACGAAACCTCCGACAAGGTGACGGTCGATGCGGCCGAGGCCATCAAGCGGCACGGCGCCGGCGTGAAATGCGCCACCATCACGCCGGACGAGGCGCGCGTCGCGGAATTCAAGCTGAAAGAGATGTGGCGATCGCCGAACGGCACCATCCGCAACATCCTCGGCGGTGTAATCTTCCGCGAGCCGATCATCGCCAGGAACGTGCCGCGACTGGTGCCGGGCTGGACCCAGCCGATCGTGATCGGGCGCCATGCCTACGGCGACCAATATCGCGCCACGGACTTCATCGTGCCAGGCAAGGGGCGCCTGACGATCCGTTTCGAGGGCGACGATGGCCAGGTCATCGAGAAGGAAGTTTTCAAGTTCCCCGGCGCCGGCGTCTCGCTGTCGATGTATAACCTGGACGACTCGATCCGCGACTTCGCCCGCGCCTCGCTCAATTACGGGCTCATGCGGAAATATCCGGTCTATCTGTCGACCAAGAATACGATTCTCAAGGTCTACGACGGGCGCTTCAAAGACATCTTCCAGGAGGTCTATGATGCTGAGTTCAAGTCGAAATTCGCGACACTCGGGATCACCTACGAGCACCGCCTGATCGACGACATGGTCGCCTCGGCGATGAAATGGTCGGGTGGCTATGTTTGGGCCTGCAAGAACTACGATGGCGATGTGCAGTCCGACACGGTGGCGCAAGGCTTTGGATCGCTCGGGTTGATGACCTCGGTTCTGATGACGCCCGATGGCAAGACCGTGGAGGCGGAAGCCGCCCACGGGACCGTGACCCGCCACTATCGCGAGCATCAAAAAGGCCGGGAGACCTCGACCAATTCGATCGCCTCGATCTTCGCCTGGACCCGCGGTTTGGAGCATCGGGCCAAGCTCGATGGCAATGCCGAGCTCTCTCGTTTCGCGACGACGCTCGAAAAGGTCTGCATCGACACAGTCGAGGCCGGCTTCATGACCAAGGATCTGGCATTGCTGGTCGGTCCCGACCAAAAATGGCTTTCGACAAGCGGCTTCCTGGACAAGATCGACAGCAACCTGAAAGCCGCTATGGCGGCTTAACCTGTCGGGCTGGTCAATCCGATAAAAAGCCCGGCTCGCGAGAGCCGGGCTTTGTTTTTAAACCGATACGCGTGCGGTCATACGCCTCGTCGCATGAAGCCGAAGATCAGCGAGATCACCAGCAGAACAATCGCGACCCAGAACAACAAACGCGCACCTTCCATGGCGGTGCCGGCCAAGCCGCCAAAGCCGAAGATGCCAGCCACAAGTGCGACGACCAGAAAGATGATCGCCCAGTGCAATAGATTTCCAAAATTCATTTTACGGTCTCCCTCGACTCGCCCAAACCGTTCGCGCCCGCCGCGGCTTGGTTGAGGTGCTGCATCCACCGGTCGTGCCTCTCGGACACCGCCGGCTGCTGGAAAGGAATGCCAAGCTTTCGCTTCAGTTCCGACATCGTCGCACATTCGTCGCCTGCGACCGGGGTGCGGGATTCAGTCAGCGTCGTCGTTCTTGGCATTGTCGGCCTGCCGCTGTTCCGCGACCCCGCGAATCCGCTGCGCGATCGCCGGGTTGCGGTCCATCATGACGCGGAGATCGGACGCTTCCAGCACCAGCAGCCGCGTCGTCTCGGTGGCGCGGACGGTCGCTGAGCGCTTGGAGTTTTCAAGCAAGGCTCGTTCGCCGAAGAAGTGTCCCTCGCCGAGCCTCACCGGGCCATTCGGCAACTCCACTTCGACCTCACCGCTGGCGATGAGAAACATGGACCGCGCGTCCTCACCTTGACGAACGACGGCTGTTCCTTTCGACACCATCCTGGCATTCAGGAAACGGGTGATCTCACCGATTTCGCTGGCCGACAAGGTCGCGAAAAGCGGAATGCGCGCGATCATGCCCCAGGTGACGACGAACTCGCGACGATGGATCTCCTCGGCAAAGGCGGTCGCCACGATGCCGACCGGCAGAGCCAACATCATCAGCCCGAACACCATGGTGACACTGGCGACCAGCCGGCCCACCACCGTGATCGGGTAGACGTCTCCGTAACCCACGGTCGTCAGGGTGACGATCGCCCACCACATCGCGGCCGGGATCGAGCCGAGTTTGTCGGGCTGGGCGTCGTGTTCGGCGCTATACATGGCGGCGGCCGCGAGGATGACGAAGCCGAGAAGAATGATCGCCGACGCCAGAAGCGCCTTGCGTTCGGCCTCGAGCACCTTGGCGAGCGAGCGCATGCCCGGCGAATAGCGCGCAAGCTTGAAGAACCTCAGAAGTCGGAGCAGCAGGAAGATCTTCAGGTGGGCCGACACGATGAGACCGGCAATGGTCGGCAGGATCGAGATCAGGTCGATGAGTGCTGGAAGCGAGCGGGCGAAGGCCCAGCGGGCCGCCCATTCAGCAGATCCGGAATAGTTCGGCTCTTCGGGTGCGCACCAAAGGCGCAGGATATATTCGATCGAAAAGACCGCGACCGCGACATCTTCGATCCCGAGAAACCAGGCGCCATAAGCCGCAGCGAGATCCGGCACGGTTTCCAGCACGATGCTGGCAACGCTGATCAGGACGAGGCCGATCAGCCCCCGGCGTACGATCGTCGCGGGCCAATTCCGCGTGTCCGCTTCATCGAACAACGCATGCAGATCGAGCCGCGCCCGAAACCAAGCCGTGCGGGGCGCGGCAACGCTCACTCGGCGATACGATGCGCCATCGCGTCCGACACCGCCTGCAAGGCGGCCTCTGCGGCATGGCCGTCCGGACCGCCGGCCTGTGCCATGTCGGGTCGACCCCCACCGCCCTTACCGCCAAGCTTTTCGGAGGCGGCGCGAACGAGGTCGACCGCACTCAGCCGGTCCGTCAGGTCGGGTGTCACGGCGACCACGATACTGGCCTTCCCGTCGTCCGACACGCCGACGATCGCCACAACTCCCGATCCGATCGTGGTCTTGGCTTCGTCGGCCAAGCCCTTCAGATCCTTCATGTCGACGCCCGTGATGGCGCGCGCCATCAGGGTCACACCGGCAACCGACCGCATCCCACTTTTGGCGTCGCCCGAGGCTGGACCACCCATCGCAAGCCGCTTCCGAGCCTCCGCCAACTCGCGGTCGAGCTTGCGGCGATCCTCGATCAGGGCCTGGAGACGCTCGGCGGCCTGCTCGGGGCTGGCCTTTAAGAGATCGGCCAAAGCGCGGGTGCGAGCCGCTTCGCGATTCAGATGATGACGTGCGGCCGTGCCGGTGCGCGCCTCGAGCCGGCGAACGCCGGAGGCGACCGAGCTCTCACCCACAACGCTGATGAGGCCGATGTCGCCTGTGCGCGCCGCATGCGTGCCGCCGCAGAGTTCGATCGAATAGGCCAGTGTGGCGTCGCCATCGGCGGCCTCGCTTCGGCCCATCGACACGACCCGGACCTCGTCACCATATTTCTCGCCGAACAAGGCACGCGCGCCGCTCGATCGCGCATCCTCGATCCCCATCAGGCGTGTCACGACCGGTTCGTTCTGCAGCACGATCCGATTGGCGATATCCTCGACGGCGACCAGTTCGGCATCCGTGATCGGCTTCTGGTGTGAAAAGTCGAACCGCAGCCGGTCGGGATCGACGAGCGATCCCTTTTGAGCGACATGCGGACCCAGCACGAGCCGAAGCGCTTCATGCAGAAGATGGGTGGCCGAGTGGTTGGCGCGGATCGCTCTGCGGCGGGTATGGTCGACCACGAGATCGAGCGGCACGCCGATCGTCACCTCGCCCTCCTCGACCGTGACCGCATGAACGAAGAGGTCACCAAGCTTCTTGGTCGTGTCGGTCACCCGCAGGCGGAGCCCGGCTCCGAGCATCGTTCCCGTATCGCCGACCTGACCGCCGGATTCGGCATAGAAGGGGGTCTGGTTGAGAAGAAGTAAGCCACTCTCGCCGGTCGACAGGGACCGCACCTCGGTGCCGCCTCCCACGAGGCCAGTCACGATGCCTTCGGCGCGTTCGGTCGAATAGCCGAGGAATTCCGTCGCCCCGGTTCGCTCACGCAGACCGAACCAAACCGTTTCGGTGGCGGCTTCGCCCGAGCCGGTCCACGCCTTGCGGGCATCGGCCCGTTGACGCTCCATCGCGGTCGCGAAAGCCGCCTCGTCCACCGTCATGTCGCGGCCACGCAGAGCGTCTTGCGTCAGGTCCAACGGAAAACCGAACGTGTCGTAAAGCTTGAACGCGACATCTCCCGACAGGACCGCGCCTGGCGCGAGCGACTTGGTTTCCTCGTCAAGGATCGTCAAACCACGCGCCAATGTTGTCCTGAACCGGGTCTCTTCCAGTTGCAGGATTTCGGCGATCCGCGCTTCGCCTTGCACGAGCTCAGGATAGGCCTGACCCATCTCGCGAACCAGAGCCGGGACGAGCCGCCACATCAGCGGGTCGCGTGCGCCAAGCAGCTGAGCATGCCGCATGGCGCGACGCATGATGCGCCGAAGCACGTAGCCGCGGCCCTCGTTCGAGGGGTCGACGCCATCGGCGATCAGGAACGAGGTGGCGCGAAGATGGTCGGCGATGATCCGATGGCTCGCCTGCTGCGGGCCGTCCGGGTCGACACCGGTCGCAGAAGCGACGGCCATGATGAGGCTTCGCATCAGATCGGTGTCGTAGTTCGATTTGACGCCTTGAAGAATGGCGGCGATCCGCTCGAGACCCATGCCGGTGTCGATCGATGGACGCGGCAGCGCGAGACGCTCGCCCGGGCCGACCTGCTCGAATTGCATGAACACGAGGTTCCAGAATTCAAGGAAGCGGTCACCGTCCTGATCGGCGCTCCCAGGAGGGCCGCCAAACAGGCTTTCGCCCTGGTCGTAGAAAATCTCGGAACATGGTCCGCATGGGCCGGTGTCGCCCATCGCCCAGAAATTATCCGACGAGGCGATCCGGATGATGCGGTCGTCGTGGAAACCCGCGATCTTCTTCCATAGATCGAAGGCTTCGTCGTCATCGTGGTAGACCGTGACCAGCAGCTTGTCGCGATCGAGAGCGAAATGTTTGGTGATCAAGGTCCAGGCGAGCTCGATCGCCTGCGGTTTGAAATAATCGCCGAATGAGAAATTACCGAGCATTTCGAAAAATGTGTGATGCCGGGCCGTATAGCCGACATTGTCGAGATCGTTGTGCTTGCCTCCGGCGCGGACGCATTTCTGGGCCGTCGTGGCGCGACGATAGGGACGCTTTTCAATGCCGGTGAAGACATTCTTGAATTGCACCATGCCCGCATTGGTGAACATCAGCGTCGGATCGTTACGTGGCACGAGGGGGCTGGAGGGGACGACCTCGTGACCGTTCGCATGATAGAAATCGAGGAAGGTCGACCGGATGTCGTTGACGCTGCTCATGCCGTATGACTCGACGCTCTCACGAGAACAGCCTCGGCGGGGCGCCGATCTGTTCAGGACTAAAACTGCTGACGGAGGTGGCAACTGCCGCCTCGATCCACTCGGAAGGTGGGGCATGTCGGCCCGTCTCGCTGGATTTTCGATCCCGACGAGGCGGCGGCGCCCGCGATCCGGCAAACTGCCGGCCCAGGAGACGTTCTAAGACGTTTCCGAGGCAAAAGAAAACCGGTCGCGACATGTCGTGACCGGTTGATCGACGCTACAGTGAATGCAGGACGTCAGACAGGATCAGGCTTCGGCGGCCGACGGATCGTCATCGTCGTTGTCGGCTTCCGGAGCGCCGAGGATCTTCTCGGCGATCAGCCCGGAATTCTCGCGGATCGCCTGCTCGATCGTCCGCGCCGCATCGGGGTTCGCTTTGAGGAACGCTTTTGCGTTTTCGCGACCTTGGCCGAGACGCTGGCTGTCCCACGAGAACCAGGCCCCGGATTTCTCGACGACGCCGGCCTTCACACCGAGATCGACCAATTCGCCGACCTTGGAGATGCCTTCGCCGTACATGATGTCGAATTCGACCTCTTTGAACGGCGGAGCCACCTTATTCTTGACCACTTTGACGCGGGTCTGGTTGCCGATCACCTCGTCGCGATCCTTGATGGCACCGATCCGGCGAATGTCGAGACGTACGGATGCGTAGAACTTCAGGGCGTTGCCGCCCGTCGTCGTCTCCGGCGAGCCATACATCACGCCGATCTTCATGCGGATCTGATTGATGAAGATCACCATCGTGTTCGACCGCGAGATCGAAGCCGTCAGCTTGCGAAGAGCCTGGCTCATCAGACGAGCCTGCAGGCCGGGCTGCACGTCGCCCATCTCGCCCTCGATTTCGGCGCGGGGCGTCAGCGCCGCCACCGAATCGACCACGAGAACATCGACCGCCCCCGACCGCACCAGCGTGTCGGTGATCTCGAGAGCCTGCTCGCCCGTGTCGGGTTGCGAGATCAGCAAATCTTCGAGATTGACGCCAAGCTTGCGGGCATAGACCGGGTCGAGCGCATGTTCCGCATCGACGAAGGCACAGACGCCCCCGCGCTTCTGCGCCTCGGCAATCACGTGGAGCGTCAGCGTCGTCTTTCCGGACGATTCCGGACCGTAGATCTCGATCACGCGTCCGCGCGGCAGACCGCCGACCCCAAGCGCGATGTCCAAACCGAGTGAGCCGGTCGGGATGGTCTCGATTTCCACGGCTTTCTGGTTCTTGCCAAGCCGCATGATCGAACCTTTGCCGAAAGCTCGTTCGATCTGCGAGAGCGCTGCTTCGAGCGCCTTAGTCTTGTCCACGGAGGTTCCTTCCACGAGGCGAAGATTCGCTTGGCTCATGAGTGCAATCCTTTTGACATGCGCGCCGGGACGCCGCAACAGGATCAATGTACGTGGTTTGTTCTCTTTTACAAGTTCTTGTTTTGTTCTTAGAGCAACCCGAACGTCAGGCTTGGAATAACGTTTCAGAAACAAAAAAGCCGATCCGCTCGAGGCGGACCGGCTTGATCTGGTACGGACGAACCCTACCGAATTTTAGCGCGAATAGAACTCGATCACGAGGTTCGGTTCCATCTGAACCGGGTAGGGAACCTCGGTCAGGCCGGGCACGCGGGTCATCTTGGCGGTCATCTTGGTGTGGTCGATTTCGTAATAATCCGGCACGTCGCGTTCTGCGAGCTGCACGGCTTCGAGAACGACGGCGAGCTGCTTGGACGCATCCTTGACCTCGATCAGATCGCCGACCTTGACCTGATAGGACGAAATGTTCACCCGACGACCGTTAATGCGGACGTGACCGTGGTTGACGAATTGCCGTGCCGCGAAGACGGTCGGGACGAACTTGCAGCGGTACACAACCGCATCGAGGCGACGCTCGAGAAGGCCGACGAGGTTCTGGCTCGAATCGCCTTTTTGACGAATGGCTTCGGCGTAATATTTCCGGAACTGCTTCTCGGAAATATTGCCGTAATAGCCTTTCATCTTCTGCTTGGCCTTGAGCTGGGTGCCGAAATCGGTCGGCTTGCCCTTGCGGCGCTGGCCATGCTGGCCGGGGCCGTATTCGCGGCGGTTGACCGGGCTCTTCGGACGGCCCCAGATGTTCTGGCCAAGGCGGCGGTCAATTTTATACTTCGATTCTGCGCGCTTCGTCATCGCAATTCCTCGCGTGAGTGGATTGAGGAACGCGCCCTCCTGTGCTGCCGTGGCTCGTCCGAAAACGAGATGCGGAAGCCGACAGGCCTTACACTGCGTCGAGTGGAAAACCGCGGGTGCGTCGCCGGAGGCGGGATAATCCCGGAAACCTCGTAGCTACCGGCCGTCAGGTCGCGTGGACTCTGTCGGCGGAGAAGCGTCGTTAGGGCGTTTTGACGCTGAAGTCAACGAAGCGATGGCCGATCAGCCGCAAATGCGGATCAGGATCACCACCGATGCCGCATCGGCGATAGCGTCGACATGCCCTATAGAGTGTCAGGGTCGAGCGCCAGCAACCCATCAGCACGGAGAGGTCGCATGTTTATCGCCATGAACCGGTTCAAGGTCCTCAAAGGACAGGAGCAGGTGTTCGAGGATCTATGGCTGTCGCGCGAATCGAACCTCGATACCGTTCCAGGCTTCGTCGAGTTCCACATGCTCAAGGGGCCGGACCGCGAGGATCATATTCTGTATTCCTCACACACGATTTGGGCCGACCGGGAGCAGTTCGTGGCCTGGACCAACTCCGAGGCGTTCCGCGCCTCGCATCGCGGTGCGGGCCAGAATAAGCCGATGTATATCGGCCATCCCGAATTCGAAGGCTTCGAGGTGATCCAGACGATCAAGCGCACCGCTGCCGGGATGACCGAAGCGCTTGGCTGAGCGGCCCGGACAGCGCCGGGTTGATGCGCCGCATCCGGCATGGCACATCGGTGAGGATGATGCCTCATTCGCCACTCAGCCCGCGGTTCCGATGACCGACAGCGACGTCTTGAGCGCCGCAGCCGATGCGAGCGGTGTTTCACGCGGAGCGCCACGGGTTCTCGTCTTCGATTCGGGCCTCGGCGGCCTCACGGTTCTGGCCGAAATCGTCAAAGCGCTGCCCGGTGCAGACGTCGTTTTCGCGGCCGATGATGCGGTGTTTCCTTACGGCCAGATGCCAGAGGCTGCCCTCGTAGCCCGCGTCGTCGATGTTGTGGGCTATCTGATCGACAGTCATGCGCCGGATGTCGTGGTAATCGCTTGCAACACGGCCTCGACGGTCGTGTTGGAGCCGTTGCGGGCGCGCTGGCCGGCTGTCCATGTCGTCGGCACCGTTCCGGCCATCAAGCCGGCTGCCGCCCAGTCTCGGTCGCGGCGGATCAGCGTTCTGGCGACGCCGGGCACGGTGGCGCGCGACTATACACGCGATCTCGTCCGCAGCTTCGCGGCCGACTGCGCCGTTGATCTTGTCGGCTCGGTCCACCTTGCGAGCTTGGTCGAGGCTTCGATGCGGGGCGAAACGCTGTCCGACGCGGCTGTGTCGGCCGAGATTTTGCCGGTTTTCGTCGATCAAGGTGGACGTCGCACCGACGTTGTCGTGCTGGCCTGCACGCATTTCCCGCTGCTGCTCGACACGATGAAGCGGCTTGCGCCCTGGCCCGTCACTTGGATCGATCCAGCCCCCGCCATTGCGCGCCGCGTCGTCCAGGTGCTGACCCGAAGCGAGAGCCCGCATCCCTCGCCCGATCCGCAGCCCCAGTCTAGCAAAGCCATCCCGGCGCTTTTCACCAGCGGTCGGGTTCCGGGCGACACCTTGCTCACATTTCTCGACCGGCGAGGTCTGGACGGCCGTGGTGGCAAAGCGTTTCCGCCCCATCGGTCGATGGCAACCGGCTGACGCGGCGGCGCATGCTGACAGACCGACATGGTTGAGCTCTACCGGGATGACGATTTGCTGGTCCGCGCCGCATGCCCGTTCGGGTCGGCGGTGTGTTTCGTCACGTTCGATTCGTATTCCGATGTCGGTTCGCTGGACCGGCCGGCCTTCGGCGAGTCATTCCTGCGCGATCGCGGCTTCGACGCCGTCCATATTCTGTCGTGCCGCAACAATTGGTACCTGCACGAAACTTCGGCCAGGGCGTTTGATGCGGCCCGGAACGCCGTCACCGGCTACGAGCGGGTCGTCACCTACGGCTCGAGCATGGGCGGATATGCGGCCATTCGGTTCGGTCGCCAGGTGGGGGCCGGGCATGCGATCGCCATGTCGCCGCAATATTCGATCAACCCTGACACGCCACCCTTCGAGACCCGCTGGCGTTTCGACGCCGAGGCGATCGACTTCCGCCATGAGAACCGGTGGGACGATTGTTTCGTCGAAGCCGCGACCATCTTCTACGATCCGCGTGATCCCGATCGGCATCATGTCGAGATGTTCAAGGGCAAGACGCGCGTCATTGCCGTGCCGGTCGTCAATGGCGGCCATCCCTGCACCACGATGCTGGCCGAAATCGGCTTGCTTCAGACGGCGCTTCCCGAGATCGCAGCCGGAGCCTTTGATCCCGCGATCTTCGCGCAGCGCTTAAAAGCCGAGCGACGACGGTCGCCGCATCTCTACTACAATATCTCGAACAACATCCGGAGGCCGCGCGATCGCGTCCGCTTCGCCCGCATCGCGGCCGATCTCAGGCCGCAATATTTGCCCTTTCTGGATCATCTCGGCGCATTGCTGGTTCAGGTCGGCGACCTCGAGGAAGGCAAGCGCATTCTCGACCATGCGCTGGTTCTCGAACCGGATCGTCAGATCACGCTTTATCGCCTCAGCGAATATTACGAGGCTGCAGGCGACCTCGATCGCGCCATCGCCATCATGGATCGACTGGTTGCGGGCTACCCGCATCTCCGCAATCTCGGACCACGCCTGAACGAATTATTGGATATCGGGGTCGAGCGACTCTACGAGCGTTTGTTCGACGACGAGCCCGGCCCGACGGTTGTTCTGGTCGGACGAGGCCCAAGCAGCTGACCGCCTTCGGCGCTATGGTCGATACCCGCAGCTACATGGTGGCGCCAATCTGCCAGGGCACGAATTCAGCGTCGCCATAGCCGAGCGCTTCGGATTTCGACGGCTCACCGGACGCGATCGCCAGAATTTTGTCGAAGATCTCCTGGCCTTTGGCCTCGATGCTGACGCCGTCGAGGATGTCGCCGCAATTGATATCCATGTCCTCGGTCATGCGGGCATAGATGTCGCTATTGGTCGCGAGCTTGATCGAGGGGGTCGGCTTGCAGCCGTAGGCGGAGCCGCGGCCCGTGGTGAAACAGAGGATGTTGGCGCCGCCGGCAACCTGGCCGGTCGCCGAGACGGGATCGTAGCCGGGTGTGTCCATGAAGACGAACCCTTTGGTCGTGACGGGCTCGGCGTAATGATAGACGCCCGTCAGGGTCGAGGTGCCACCCTTGGCGGTCGCGCCGAGCGACTTTTCGAGAATGGTCGTGAGCCCGCCGAGCTTGTTACCGGGCGAGGGATTGTTGTTCATCTCGCCACCGGCGCGCGAGGTATAATCCTCCCACCACTTGATCATCGAGACGAGCTTCTCGCCCACTTCGCGCGTCGCGGCGCGGCGTGTCAGCAGATGTTCCGCGCCATAGATCTCCGGCGTCTCCGACAGGATGGCGGTGCCGCCGTGCCGAACCAGCAGATCGGCGGCCGACCCAAGGGCCGGGTTGGCCGTGATCCCCGAATAGCCGTCCGACCCACCGCATTGCAGCGCGAGGACCAGCTCGGACGCCGGCAGCGTCTCGCGCCGCGCCTTGGCGGCTGCCGGGATCATGTCCCGCAGTGCCGCGACGCCGGCCTCCACGGTCTTGCGTGTGCCGCCGGTTTCCTGGATCGTCATGGTGCGGAAGGCATCGCTTTCGCGCAGGCCGTATTCGCTCTTCATCCGGCCGATCTGGAACACTTCGCAACCGAGGCCGACCAGCAGAACGCCGGCGATATTCGGGTTGCTGGCGTAACCCCATTGGGTCCGCTTCAGCGCGTCGAACCCCTCACCCTTCGAGGCGATGCCGCAGCCGGTGCCATGCACCAGCGCGATGATGCCGTCGATCTCCGGATGATCGTCGAGGATGCCGGATCGCTCCACCTCCTTGGCCATGAACCGGGCCACCGAAGCCGAGCAGTTCACGCTCGTCAGAATCGCGAGATAATTGCGCGTGCCGGCCTTGCCGTTGGCGCGCCGAAAGCCCTGAAACGTCGCTTGTTGCTCGATCGGCAGCACCAGTTCGGTCTTGGCCCCTTCGGCAAAATGATAGTCGCGCGCGAAGTCGTGCATCTCGACATTATGCTCGTGGACCCAATCGCCCGGCATGATGTCCTGCGTTGCAAAGCCGATGATCTGCCCGAACTTCAGGATCGGTTCGCCCGTGCGGATCGGTCCGGTCGCCATCTTGTGACCCTTCGGCACGCGGACGCGCGCCTCGACGCCCGATCCATTCATGGCACCGGGATCGAGCGTGTCGACCGCGACGACGACGTTGTCCTGCGGCTGCAGGCGCAGCGTGCGGGCGGGGGATGTCGAGAGGAGCGTCATGGCAAATCCGAGAAAAGCGTGGGGTTCTGCTGCGCGAAACTGTCGAACAGCGCGGTGGTTTGGGCGAGGTGGCGGCGCATCGCGAGGCGGGCGGCGTCCGGATCGCCGGTCGACATTCCGTCCACGATGGCCCGGTGTTCCTCGACCGTGCTGGCCATGCGGCCCGGCGGCGTCATGAGGATGCGGCGGATGCGCTCGAGGTGCGACCGGAGCGTATCGAGAATGATGCCGGCTTGGGCGAGCCCGAGGCTGTCGCAAATGCTGCGGTGAAAAGCGACATCCAGCGCATAGAGTCCGGGTCGGTCATCCGCGTCGGCCGCCGCCGCTTCGTAGCGCAGGTTGCGGTTGAGATCGTCGATGAGCGCCCGCGGCGCGCGTTCGGCCGCCACAGCGGCGATTTCGGCTTCGATCGCGGTCCGGATCAGCATACATTCCCGCACGTCGCTCAAGGCGATCTTGGCAACGAACGAGCCATGTTGCGGTTCGATCACCACGAGCCTGTCATAGGCAAGCCGATTGATCGCCGTCGTCACGGGAAAACGGGACATCCCGAGCCGTTCGCAGAGTTCGGCCTTATCGATCGGTGATCCGGGTTCGAGCAGCCCCGACAGGATCGCTTCCTTGATCTCGTGGTAGACATGACCAGCCTTGGACGAACGCTTGGCTGTCGCAGTCTCGGGCGCCTGCATGGCTGCGGTCGATCGATGATGCGCCGAGGCGTCCATGAGGCGGGGACCCATCCTATGCAGGATTGCAGCGGCCGCGTCACACAGATGCGCGTCTTTGTCGCTCGCTAGCATGTCAGATGGTAAGATCGCGCTTGGCGAAGGTCAAGCAATTGTGCAATTTGCCTGCATCGGCCCCAACGCGAGACGGAATGATGCATCCGCTGACCCCTGCGACGACACTCCCCGAGGATGGTTTTGCTGGCGCGCTCGCGGCGCGCGTCTGGCGTCCCGATCTTGGTGGCCCGGCTGTTGTCGCGGTCCGCGAGGGCGGGCTGATCGATATCAGCACGACATTCCCGACCATGCGGGATCTCTGCGAGGACGCGTCGCCCGCGAAGGCGTTGCGCGGCGCCTCGGGCGATAGGATCGCGACGCTTGAGGAGGTGCTGGCCAATACGGGGGAGGATAATCGCGACCCGACACGGCCTTGGCTTCTGGCGCCGATCGACCTTCACGCCATCAAAGCCGCTGGCGTGACCTTCGCGGTGTCGATGCTGGAACGCGTGATCGAGGAGCGGGCCAGGGGTGACATGAGCGCCGCTGCCGAGATCCGAACCGAGATCACCCGCCTGGTGGGCGAGGATTTCTCGAAGCTCAAGCCGGGCTCGGCCGAAGCCATGCACCTGAAAGAAGTGCTGCTCGCGCAGAACGCATGGTCGCAATATCTCGAGGTCGGCATCGGCCCGGATGCGGAGATCTTCACCAAGGCGCCCGCTATGGCGGCCGTTGGCACCGGCGCCGATGCCGGCATCCATGTGAAATCACACTGGAACAACCCCGAGCCGGAGGTCGTGCTCGTGGTCGCGTCGGATGGACGGATCGTCGGCGCGACGCTCGGCAACGACGTCAATCTTCGCGATGTCGAAGGCCGGTCGGCGCTGCTGCTCGGGAAGGCGAAGGATAATAATGCGAGCTGCGCGCTTGGCCCGTTCCTCCGCTTCTTCGACGGTGGCTTTTCGCTCGATACGGTGCGGTCGATGTATGTGACGCTGCGGGTCGAAGGCGTCGACGGCTACACGCTCGAAGGATCGAGTTCGATGGACAAGATCAGCCGCGATCCGGCCGATCTCGCCGAGCAGATGATCGGGCCGCATCACCAATATCCGGACGGGGCCGTGCTGTTTCTCGGCACGCTCTTCGCCCCGATCGAAGACCGGGAGGAGCCGGGCAAGGGCTTCACGCATAAGGTGGGTGATGTCGTCACGGTGGCGACCCCGGCGCTCGGACGTTTGACCAACCGGATCCGCTATAGCCACGAATGCGCGCCCTGGACCTATGGCGCGAGCCATTTGATGCGTCATCTCGCCAAGCGCGGGCTGATCTAGACGCCGCTCTTGCGCGACATGACGCAACTCGATTTAAGCGAGGCTCATTGGGGTCGGGTCGACCGCCGCCGATGCGCGTCAAGCAAGAGGAACCACCAATGGGCGACGATCTGATCCTCGTGGCGGGCGAAGCGCTCGTCGATCTCATCCCGCTGACCGGATCGAGCTACGAGGCGGTGCTCGGCGGATCCCCCTTCAATACTGCGATCGGCCTCGGCCGGCTCGGCGTGTCGACCGGCTATGCCGGGCGGGTGTCGACCGACTCGATGGGCGAGGCGATCGTCGAGCGTCTCGATGCCAGTTCGGTCGATCTCGGTTTCGTGGTGCGGGCGCCCCAACCCTCGCCGCTGGCCTTCGTGACACGCGGTACGGAAACCACCGGCGCGCGTTATGCTTTCTATCTGGGGTCGACGGCTTACGACGGCCCCTCGCCGTTCCCGGACAAGTGGCCCGGCCATGTCGGCCATCTGCATATCGGCTCGTTCTCGGCCACCGAAGGCTCGCTCGGCAAGGCATCGCTGCAGGCCTTTGCCCAGGCGGCCGGCGTCGCGACCACGAGCTACGATCCGAATATCCGCCCGCTGGTGATCGCGCCGCCGGAGCAGACGGTTGTGGCGGTCGAGGCGCGGGTGCGTCTGTCGACCGTCGTCAAGGTCAGCGATGAGGACCTGCTCTGGCTGTATTCCAACCGCGAGCCGCATGAGGTGGCAGCGACGTGGGCCACATTCGGGCCACGACTGGTGGTGCTGACGCGCGGGGGAGCCGGCGCCATCGCGTTCTTCGATGGTGATTCCGTCGAACGCCTCGCGCCGACCATCACGGTCGTCGATACGGTCGGGGCCGGTGATAGCTTCATGGCGGCGCTCTTGGCCGCGATGTTCGACGATGGAGCCATCGGGCGACGCGCTATCGCCGACACCCAGGCTTATCGGTCGAACGCCGTCGAGGGATGGGTGAGCTTTGCGATCGCGGCGGCGGCGATCACTTGCACGCGCAAGGGCGCCAATCCGCCGACACGCGACGAGATGCGGGCCATCACGCCGGCTGGCGTCGCATCCATGCCGGCATAAACCGCGACCGCCGCTTCACCCTGCGTAATCGACCCGAGCCAGATAAAGGCCAGCGGCAGGCGCCACGGTGCCGCAGCGGGACCGGTCCCGGGCTTCGAGGGCGGCCCGTAATTCGTCGGTGCTCCATTTGCCTGCGCCGACGAATTCGAGCGATCCCACCATCGATCGGACCTGACGATGCAGGAACGAGCGAGCCGTAACCCGGATATCGATCCGGTCGCCCTCCTGGCTGACCTCGATGCGATCGAGCGTGCGGATCGGGCTGATGGCCTGGCAATCGGCATCGCGGAAGGTGGTGAAATCGTGTCGGCCGATGAGCGCTTGCCCGGCTTCGTGCATGGCGCCCGCATCGAGCCTTCGCTTCACCAGCCAAGCGCGATCGTGGCTCAGGGCAAGCGGCGGCCGCCGATTGACGATGCGATAAAGATAGTGCCGCCGCGTCGCGGAGGAGCGCGCATCGAAGTCGGGCCCGACTTCCTCGGCTTTCAACACCGAAATCGGGTGGGGCCGCAGATGCGCGTTGAGCGCGTCGCGAACACTGTCGCTCCGGTAGGGTTTGATGAAGTCGAGATGAGCGACCTGGCCGGTTGCATGCACGCCCGCATCGGTGCGCCCGGCGCCCTTGACCATCACGGGTGCGCCCGACAAAGCCTCGGCGGCGCGCTCGATCTCACCCTGGATCGACGGTCCGTTGGCTTGCCGCTGCCAACCGACGAAGGCGGTGCCGTCATATTCCACCGTCAGCTTGAACCGCGGCATCGTTAGCTTGGGCTGGAGGGTGCGAGTCGCAGGCCGGGGGCGAGGCGGGTGCCACGCAGGAACGTGTCGGCATCAAGCGGCGCTTTCCCGGCGCGCTGCACCTGAAGCAGTGTCACTGCTCCTGCGGCGCAGGCGACCGTGAGACCGCCCGCTATCAGCGTGCCGGCCGGGCCGCTCCCGTCGGAGACACGCGCGCGCAAAACCTTTACGCGCTCGGTGCCGCTGCCGAGATCGGCCTCGAAAAACGCACTGGGGAAGGGGGACAGGCCCCGGATCGTGTCGTGGACCACCTGAGCCGAATGGTCCCAGTCGATGCGGCATTCGGCTTTGTCGATCTTGCGCGCATAGGTCACGCCTTCGGGTGACTGCGCTTTGAACTGCAGGCTGCCCCGGCCCAGCGCGGCGACGGCGCGCCCCATCAGGTCTGCTCCGATGGGCGCCATATGGTCGTGCAGGTCGCCCGCCGTCATGTCGGGGCCGATCGGGAGCGTTTCGGCCATGCCGACCGGGCCTGTGTCCAGCCCGGCTTCCATCCGCATGACCATGACGCCCGTTATGCTGTCGCCCGCCATCACGGCGCGCTGGATGGGGGCCGCGCCCCGCCAGCGCGGCAGCAGCGATCCGTGCAGGTTCAGGCAGCCGAGGGCAGGGGCGTCGAGAATGCGCTGCGGCAACAACAATCCGTACGCGACCACGACGGCGGCATCGGCCCCGAAACTCGCGAAAACGTCAGCCTCGGCATCGCCCTTCAACGAGGTCGGCGTCAGTACCGGCAGGCCAAACCGCTGGGCCATGACATGCACGGGCGAGGGGCGCAGATCCATGCCGCGGCCGCCCTGCGCAGGCGCGCGCGTGTAGACCGCGACGACCTCATGCCCCTGACCAACGATTTCGCTCAAGGTGGGAACCGCGAACTCGGGTGTTCCCATGAAGATCAGGCGCATCGGCTCAGGTCGCGTTCATGCTGCGGCGGGGTGGGGTGCGCTCGGGCGCCTCCGGGCGATCTCCCTCGCGCGGGTTGAACGGCCGTCCATTTTCCCGCGCGATCCGGGCCGCTTTCTCGAATTTCTTGATGACGCGATCGCGTTTCAATTTGGAAATATGATCGATGAACAGCACGCCATCGAGATGATCGATTTCATGCTGAAGGACGGTCGCTAGAATGCCGTCCGCCTCGATGTGCTGCGGCTCGCCGTTGCGATCGAGAGAGGTCACGCGGACCCGCTCGGGGCGGGTCACTTCGTAATAATCGTCCGGGATCGACAGGCAACCCTCTTCATAGGAAGAGGTCTCCTCCGAACGCCATGTAATCTCGGGGTTGACCAGGAACAGCGGCTGACGCGGTTCATCCTCCTTGGCCGTATCGATCACCACGAGACGTTGCATCACGCCGATCTGCACCGCGGCGAGGCCGATGCCCGGAGCGTCGTACATCGTCTCGATCATGTCATCGAGCAGAGCCCGCACCGACGCGTCGACGGTGGTGACCAGAGCGGACGGCTGGCGCAGTTTCGAATCGGGCAGAGTGACGACGGGCAGAACGGCCATGACGAACCTTGATGAAGAGTTTCGTTGAGATAAGGAGGTGCGGCCTCAGGGTCAAATCTGCTTGTCCACAAACCGGGACTTCGCCAAGCGCGACCGTGTTTAACATTTACCATGGCGATGCAGAGGTCTGTGAGTCGCGGATCGCTGTAACAATTCCGCAGGCAGTCCTCACCGACACTTCGCGCAGAGTGATCTCAGCGAGGGCGAGGCGAACCGCATGATCGAGCATTGCGACCTGTGCGGCACGCGTCTGGCCGGGCGAAGCTTCAAACGCCGTGGCTGCTCGGGAAAGGCTTTTTGCGCGATCCGCTGCGTCGAAGCTTTCGAAATGCGTCAGGGACTGCCGACCGGACGCATCGATGAGACGCGCCCCGGCTGGTCGGCCTATCCAGCCGTTGCAAACCCCGCTGCCGCCCTGATCTGCTGATCGGCACGACGCGTCCCGATCGAGACCCCCGTCAGGGGCGGATCGGTGCCCGTCCGCTCGTCAGGGCCTCGTCTAAACTATCGAGCCGGTCCTGACCCCAAAAGGGTTCGCCGTCGAGCATATAGGTCGGCGAGCCGAAAACCCCGGCCGCGAGAGCCTCGTTGCCATTGGCGCGATACTGCTCGCCACTGGCGCCCGATCCGGCTTGCGCCAAAACCACCGCCGCATCGTGGCCGCAGTCAACCAAAAGACCCGCGATGACCTTATGGTCGGCAAGGTCTCGATCCTCTTGCCACAAGGCCGCGAAGGCGCGCGACACGAAGGGCTCGGGTTCGTGTCCAAGCGCCACGAGCGCCACGACGGCACGGTCCGCATGGGTGATATCGATCGGCCAGAACGCCGGCTTGATGTTGAACGACAGCCCAAGCCGAACCTTCCAGCGCTGCAACTCGACGGAGCGATAGGCTTGCCGGTTTGGATGTCGCTGAGCCAACGGGAGACCACCCGATGCTGGAAAGACTTCGCCGAGCGACATGGGGCGATAGACGAGAGCCGCATCGTGCCGACGCGCCAGATCGAGCAGTCGCGCGTGGCCGAGAAACGCCCATGGGCTATGCAGCTTAAAAAAATACTCGATCGTTCGCTGTTTCGACATGGCTGGTTCTCGATTGCGCGTTGCAAATGGTGCCTGGACGCGGTCATAGACCACGCATGAGATCCATCAAGGAACGTATCGTCCATACCCTGCTGTTCGAGATCGGCGCCATCGCGAGCGTCTCGCCGGCGATCGCCTGGATGACCGGAAGATCCATGGCCGAGGCGAGTGCCGTCAGTCTCGCCTTGTCGGTCGTCGCCACCATCTGCAACTATTGTTGGACGATCCTCTTCGACCGGTTGTTTCCGACCCGCCACCGGACCTTCCTGATCCGCGCCGCGCAGGCGATCGGGCTCGAATTCATCATCACGCTGTTTGCGGTCCCGCTGTTTTATTTTTTTGCGGGCGCGACGCTGCTTCAAGCCTTCATCCTCGATTTCGGCAGCATCGGATTCTTCATCGTTTACGCCATGGCCTATAATTGGGTGTTCGACCGCGTCATGCTGAGGATCGAGGCATCCTCAGCATGACGGATTGCCGTATCAGGCCGCCTTGGCGTTGAACCGGCCGTAGAAGGTTTCGTGGTCCTTCGCCATGTCGAGCAGCAGGCCCGGCGGATCGAAGCGGGGGCCATGCGCTTTGGCGAGCTTGTCGCAGAGCAGCACGAATTGCGACACGCCCATGCCATCGATGTAGGACAGCGTTCCGCCGGTAAACGGCGCGAATCCGAAGCCGACGATCGAGCCGACATCCGCTTCGCGCGGATCGGTCACGATGCCCTCCTCCATGGCCCGTGCCGCCTCGATGGCCTGCGCCACAAGGAACCGCTGCTTCAACTCGGTCACGTCGATGGCATCGGGATCGAGACGGGTCGGGCGCAAGGCTTGGAGGCCAGGCCAAAGCGTCTTCGGGCCTTTCTCGGGATAATCGTAGAACCCCTTGCGGTTCTTGCGGCCGAGCCGTCCCTCGGTCACCACCAACGTGTCGAGAAGATCCATCTGGGCCTGGTCGACTGCGGAGTCCCCAAGGTCCTGCCGCGCCGCCACCAGCACCTTGCGGCAGAGGTCGATCGCAACCTCGTCGGTCAGGGACAGTGGCCCGACCGGCATGCCGGCCTGCTTGGCCGCATTCTCGATCATGGCGGGTGGCACGCCCTCGAGCAGCATCTTGTGGCCTTCCAGCAGGTAAGCGAAGACGCAGCGGTTGGCGTAGAAGCCGCGCGCATCGTTGACCAGGATCGGCGTCTTCTTCAGGAGGCGCACGAAGTCGAAGGCTGCCGCAATGGCCCGGTCGCCCGTCTTCGCCCCTTTGATGACCTCGACCAGCAGCATCTTCTCGACCGGCGAGAAGAAGTGGACCCCGATGACATTTTCGGGCCGGAGCACGACCTCGGCCAAAGATGTGATCGGCAGCGTCGATGTATTGGACGCGAAGATCACGTCGGGCCCAAGGACCGCCTGCGCTTTGCGGGTCGCCTCGGCTTTGACGGCCCTGTCCTCGAACACGGCCTCGATCACGAGATCGCAACCCACGAGAGACTCATAATCGGCGCTGGTCGTGATACGGGCCAGCAAAGCGTCTCGATCCGCTGTTTTGGCCCGCCCTTTGCCGATCTGATCGGTCACCAGTTTGTGGGAATGCGCCTTGCCCTTGTCGGCGGCCTCCTGGCTCTGGTCGATGAGCACGACCTCGAGCCCCGCATTGGCCGACACATAGGCGATACCGGCCCCCATGAAACCGGCGCCGATGACCCCGATCTTCTTGATGGATGTGAGTGGCACGTCCTTCGGGCGGCGCGCCCCTTTGTTGAGTTCGCCCATGGACAGAAACAGCGAGCGGATCATCACGGCCGCCTCGCGAGAGCGGAGGATTTTGGCAAACTGCCGGCTTTCGATCCGCAGGCCGATGTCGATCGGCATCTGCAGGCCCTCGTAGACGCTTTGCAGGATGGCCTTGGCGGCCGGGTAATTGTCCTGCGTCTCGCGACGGTAGATCGCGTTGGCGGGCGGCCACGTCATCATGCCAACGGGCGAATAGACCTTGCCGGACGGCGGCTTGAAGCCCTTCTCGTCCCAGGGTGCGACGCCTTTGCCACCGGCCGCGATCCAGGTTTTGGCGGTGTCGACGAGAGCGGCGAGGGGTGAGAGGACATGAACGAGGCCCATGCTTTTTGCCGCCTGCGGGCGGATCTGCTCGCCGCGAAACAGCATTTGCAGCGCGTCGCCCGTCTGCATCAGGCGCGGCACACGCTGAGTGCCGCCGGCCCCAGGGAAGAGGCCGACCTTGATCTCCGGCAAGCCGACCCGCGCCTTGTCGGTCTCGGCCAAGACGCGATAGTGACAGGCCAAAGCTAGCTCGAACGCGCCACCCAGGCAGAGTCCGTTGATGGCGGCCACCCAGGGTTTCCCGCAGGTTTCGAGCTTACGGAACAGCACGGACAAGCGCCGTGAGCCATCGAAGAAGGCCTGCATCGCGGCCTCCGGGTTGCCGGCCTTGGCGTTCTCGTCATACTGCCGCCCGAGCGCCTGCAACATGGTGAGATCGGCACCGCCCGAGAAGCTTTCCTTGCCGGAGGTGACGACGCATCCTTTGATGTGTTCGCTCGAGGCCACCTGATCGATGACGCTATCGAGTTCGTCCATCACGCGTTCGGTGATGACGTTCATGGATCGGCCGGGCATGTCCCAGGTCAGCAGCGCGATGCCGGCGTCATCGACGTCAAATCGAAAATCGTGCAGCGTCATGATCTTAAACCCGTTCGATGATCGTTGCGGTCCCCATGCCGGCCCCGATGCACAGCGTGATGAGCGCGGTGCTCTTCCCGGTGCGTTCGAGTTCGTCGAGCACGGTACCGAGCAGCATGGCGCCGGTCGCGCCGAGCGGATGACCGAGCGCGATGGCGCCGCCGTTGACGTTGATCTTGTCGAGCGACAGGTCGAACGCCTGCTGATAGCGCAGCACCACCGCCGCAAAAGCCTCGTTGACCTCGAAGAGATCGATGTCGTCCACCGTCATGCCGGCGCGGGCCAGCACCTTTTTGGTCACATCGATCGGCCCGGTCAGCATCAACGCCGGGTCCGAGCCGATATTGGCGAAAGCGCGGATGCGGGCGCGCGGCCGCAGGCCAGCTTTCTCGCCCGCGTCGGCCGATCCGATCAGCACGACCGCCGCGCCGTCCACGATGCCCGATGAGTTGCCCGCGTGGTGGACGTGGTTGACAGCCTCGATCTCCGGATGAGCCTGGATCGCGACGGCATCGAACCCGCCCTGGTCCCCCATCATGGCGAAGGAGGGTTTCAGCGCCGCCAGGGACTGCATGTCGGTCTGCGGCCGCATGTGTTCGTCGATCGCCAGCAGCGTCAATCCGTTGATGTCGCGCACCGGCACGACGGCCCCGGCAAAGCGCCCTTCGGTCCAGGACCGCGCAGCGCGCTTCTGGCTTTCGACCGCGAAGGCATCGACATCGTCGCGCGACAGCCCGTATTTGGTCGCGATCAAATCAGCCGAGACGCCCTGCGGCATGAAATAGCTTTTGATCGCAATCTGCGGATCGACCGGCCATGCGCCGCCCGATGCCCCGATGCCGACGCGGCTCATCGACTCGACGCCTCCGCCCACGACCATGTCGTGCTGCCCGGCCATAATCTGGGCCGCACCGAAATTCACGGCATCGAGCCCTGAGGCGCAGAAGCGGTTGATCTGCACGCCGGGAACATGCGCGCCATAATCGGCCGTCAACGCCGCCGCGCGGGCGATGTCGCCGCCTGCCTCGCCGACGGGATCGACGCAACCGAGGATCACGTCGTCGACCAGGGCCGTGTTCAGCGCGTTGCGCGTTTTTAGCGCATCGAGCACGGCAGTTGCGAGGCCGAGCGTCGAGACCTCGTGCAGCGCACCATCCGGTTTGCCGCGCCCGCGCGGCGTTCGCACATGATCGTAGATAAAGGCGTCAGGCATGAGAAATCCTTGGACGATCAGGTGTCGTGATCGGGGTGCTGGTGGTTGATGACGGGCTCATGGACGGCTCCGGCCAGCCACGCTGACGTTGCTTCGATCGGTAAGGTTTCGATCGTCTCACTCCAGGGCAGGACCGCCTCGAGCCCGAGACGTGAGGTGGGTGCGATCAGGGTCGGATCGTCGAACGATCCAATCGTCAGTTCGATCGCTGCAGCCGACTGACGATAGGCAAGCGGCGTCCCGCAGGCTCGGCAAAAGCCGCGTGAGGCGATATTCGAACTTGCAAACCAGGTTGGCTCGCCGCGGGTCCACACCACCTGGGTTGTCGGAACGGAGACGAAGGCCATGAACGGCGCTCCGCCGGCCTTTTGGCACATGCGGCAGTGGCAGACTTTGGCGGATTCGACCGGCATCGAAGCCCGATAGCGGACGGAACCGCACTGGCATCCCCCTGACGCGTGTCCCGTCTCCCTGTGGTCGACATCCGCCGTCATTCCCGCGCTTCCCGAATGGCGCAGTTTAGAACGCCTCGGCCGGCATTGCCATCACGGCATCGGCTCCGGCTGTGATCCGCGCCAAACGAGTGCCGGTCTCGGGAAGCATCCGTTCCATGAAAAACCGGCCGACCGCAAGTTTGCTCGCCCAGCGGGCCGGGTCGCCACGCCCCTCGGCTTTTGCAACCAAAGCGGCTTTACACATGAGCAGCCACATATGCCCGAGTGCCACGAGGCCGAACAAATGCATGTAGTCGGTCGATCCAGCCCCCGCATTGTCGGGCTTGGCCATGGCATTCTGCATGAACCACAGGGTGGCCTGTTGCAGCCGATCGAGACCCTGCTTCATGGCCTTCACGTCAAACGTTAACTCCGCATCATCCTTAACGCTTTCAAGCGTCTGCGCGACCTCGCTCATGAACGACATGAAAGCACGGCCTCCATCCTTCGGCAGCTTGCGACCGACAAGATCGAGGGCCTGGATCCCGTTTGCGCCCTCGTAGATCATCGCGATACGCGCATCGCGCACGAATTGCTCCATGCCCCATTCGGCCACATAGCCGTGGCCGCCGAGCACCTGTTGGGCCAGCACGCAATTGTCGAAGCCAAGGTCGGTGAACACGCCCTTGAGGATCGGCGTCATTAGACCGAGCCGATCCTCGGCCCGTTGCGCCAGGGCCTTGTCGCCCGCCTGGTGGGCGAGATCGACCTCGATCGCGGTCGACATGAGAAGCGCGCGGGCCGCCTCATTAAAGGCGCGGATCGTCAACAGCATCCGGCGGACGTCGGGATGCACGATGATCGGGTCCGCCACTTTGTCCTCGGCCTTGCGGCCCGAGATCGAGCGCCCCTGCAACCGCTCCTTCGCATAGGCGGCGGCGTTTTGGTAGGCGACCTCGGATTGAGCGAGCCCTTGATTGGCGACGCCGAGACGGGCCTCGTTCATCATCACGAACATGGCATTGAGGCCCTTGTTGGGTTCCCCGACCAGCCAGCCCGTCGCTCCATCGTAGTTCATCACGCAGGTGGCGTTTCCATGAATGCCCATCTTATGTTCGATGGAGCCGCAGGAAACGCTATTGCGCGCGCCGAGTGACCCATCCGGGTTCACCATCATCTTAGGAACAATGAAGAGCGAGATGCCTTTCGTGCCCGCCGGCGCGCCCTCGATTCGCGCCAAGACGAGATGGATGATGTTGGGCGTCAGATCGTGCTCGCCCGCCGATATAAAAATCTTCTGACCCGTGATGGCATAGGACCCATCCGGCTGCGGAACCGCTTTGGTGCGGAGGAGCCCGAGATCGGTCCCGCATTGCGGTTCGGTCAGGTTCATGGTGCCGAGCCATTCGCCAGCGATGAGTTTCGGGACATAGGTCTGCTTCTGCTCGTCGCTTCCATGAGCCAGGAGCGCCGAAAACGCGCTTTTGGTCAGGCCTGGATACATCGTAAACGCCATATTGGCGGAGGTGCAGAACTCGTTGATGATGGCGCCAATCGCCTGGGGCAAGCCTTGGCCGCCATAAGCCGGGTCACCTGAAATCCCGACCCAGCCGCCTTCGGCGTAAAGCCGATAGGCATCCCGAAACCCGTTTGGGGTGGTGACGGACGCGTCGGCGTTGCGGACACAGCCATCCCTGTCGCCACTCTGGTTCAGCGGAAGCAACACGCCCTCGCTGAGCTTCGCGCCTTCGGTCAGGATCGCCTCGACGACGTCGGGCGTAGCATCCGAAAAGCCCGGCAGATTGTTGTGGCGTTCAATCCGAAACACGTCGTTCAGCAAAAACATGACTTCGTCGATCGGGGCTTTATAGGTCGGCATCACTCATCCGTTCGGCAGGCCACTGCGGTCGAGAGTATCACGGTCAAAGCTTGCCAAACCATGCGGCTCAGTCAGCTCTCTCCAATGTGGAGCGTGCTCTCGTGTCGGCCAGTCAAGATGCGTGTGGTTTGTGGTCGCGACATGGTGGCGGTGGGGCCAGAGCGCGAGACCGCAGTCAAACGGCGCCGCTCGCTCCCAATCGGGGATCAAGCGGGCGCTAGGCAACGCACTCGCTCATTTGACTGAGTGCTGAGGCCGTCGCGATTTCGGGTTCAGGGACGGCCGTCGATGTCGGCCTGCGCGTCGCGCAGAACCGATATGGCGCCGTCGATCTCGTTGCGTTGGCGTTCAAGGTGAGCGATCTGCGCTACGATCTGCTCGCTTTTGAGATGCAGCCGATTGGTCTGGGGACGTGGCTCCGCGCCGGCCAACATGTCACCGATTTCGGTGAGGGTGAAACCAAGCTGCTTGGCTTGTAGGATCATGTCGAGACGAGCCTTATCGCTGCTGGCATAAAGCCGCGTCGTGCCATCTCGGCGTGGCACAAGCAGGCCACGATCCTCATAGAAACGGAGCGTCCGCAGGCTGACGTCGAAGGCACGCGCCATCTCTCCGATACTGATCCGCTCGATCTTGACGTCCTCTGAACGGGGTCGTGCTGACCTGGGTCGCTGTGGCGATTTCGCAAGGCTCATCACTGGGTTCCGTGAGATGGGGCGACGCTCGCGACGCCTCGATTTCCCGAAATCTAACGTTAGGTCAGACCAATTACAACCCATAGTTGATATCGATCGGAATGGGTTGTGGTCTGTTCAGCATCGAAGGTTGTCTTAACCTCCTGTTTACCCTGCTGAACGAAACTCGGGGACGACGGGGCAGCGTTCACAAACCACCAACGATTTGCGTTGTGGACGATTGCGATGCGACTGACCAGAACTGGGCCGATGGCCTGATTGGCGCGACGATGAACAAGGCGGTTCCTTGGAGCAGCGGTGACAGCAACCTCGATATTCGCGAGGCGGCTCGCCGTGCGGCCAAGCGCGAGGGACTGTCGGTCGGTGAATGGCTCGACGCCATCATCGCAGAGCGCGCCGAGATGTTGGGTGTCGATGTTGCAAAGCTCGATGCCGAAGAGCGGGTCTATGCCGTCACCGAACGATTAGCCCGCCTGAGCGGGGAGAGACGTGGCGCCTCCGAGACCCGCGACTCATCCGAACCAAGCCGATCGTCCTTGCAGCCGTCTTCACCTCGAGCTTCCGAAAGACAGAAAATGACGTCGGGCACGCGTATGCGAGACTGGTTCGGAGCGAATGGCGGCGCGACGGCTCCAGCCAAGCCCAGCCCGACGAAGACCGCAGCACTCACGCGCGCTCGATCGATGCCTGAGACCGCTCGACCCTTCGGCCCGTTGAACGGACGCCTCGGATCGACCCTCGACGCCTCCGCGCCGACACGCGCGCCCGTCGTGGCCCCTCGACCGATCGACGCTCAGGCGGCCGCGACAAAGGCGGCTTCGGACGACGGGTCTTCGGCTGCTCCGGATCAGTCCGGCGCCGAGGAGTTGCGGCGGGTCGAGGCAAAACTCACCGCACTTTTCCGGGCTCTCGATCGCAAACAGGACCCGTCGGACATCGATGTCGTGATGCCGCCAAGCCGCCCGGTGGCGTCGCGAGCGGCCGCCGCCGTCGAGACGGCAAAGATGTCCGATTCGACGCCAGCGCCGATCCACTCGGATGCGCCGCCGTTTCGAACCTTGGCGCAGGCGATCGCCGAAATCTCCGAGCGGCAAATCATGCTGGACCGGCAGGCCGCCGTGACCGCAGACGAGCCGACGGCCCCCACGGTCAGCCCGCAGCGCGCTGAGGATCAAGCGGATCGCAAGATCGACGCGCAATCTCTCGTCACGCCATCGACCAGACAGGACCAGTCCAGCGACCGACCCGCCAAGCTCATGCCGACCCAGAAATTGGCGGCGCATCGCCTCCGGGCTGAGCCTTCAGGCTCCGGGGCTCAATCTCTTAGCTCATCCACCGAAGGGTCGACGCTCGACCTCATCGAACGCCGGCTCGAGGCACTCGCGGCCAAGATCGACATGGCGATTGCCGGTCAGGTGAAGCCAAGCGTCATCGAAACCCTCTCGATGCGGCTTGATCATGTTCAGGGATCGCTGGACGATCGGCTGCTGTCCCGCACCGCCATGCCGCCGCTCGATCAACCGGCGATGGAGCAGATGATCGAAGGGTTGATCGGCCGGATCGAGACCTTGCGTCAGCCTTTGCCGGATGTCGCGGCGCTGGAGGGCATGCTGCAGCAACTCGCGCAGAAGCTCGATGATGCTCGCGAGCCGCAGGCCGATGCCCAGGTGTTCGGCGACCTCCAGGCGCAGGTCGGGAAATTAGCCGAGCGGATCGATAAGAGCGACGCGGGATTGACCGCGATCGTGTCGGTCGAACGCTCGCTCGGCGAGTTGTTTTCGCAACTCGAAGAAACGCGCGAGGCGGCCATCAACGCTGCCGAGGGCGCGGCCCGCACAGCCGCCCGCGACACGCTCCGCGCCGCCATGCTGGATTCCGCCCTGCCGTTTGGCAAAGGCCATGCGAGTGCCGAAGCGGCCGTCGAGCAGGTGTCGCAGGAACTCTCCGACTTCCGCGCAACACGCGAGACCTCGGATCAGCGCCTGCATGCGATGCTGGCGACGCTGAATGAAACGCTCGAAAAAGTTGTCGACCGCCTGGCTCTTCCAGTAGTAGCGGAGACTTCCGTCTCGGCCGCATCTCAGGTCGGTAAAGCCGGGCAGGGCGCCACGACGGATGATGCCTCACGCGTGCCGCCTCCGGGCGTGCGTCAAGGAGCAGAGCGTCCAAGCGCCGCTTTGGCTGCGCTCGATGCCGATGTTCCGATCGAACCCGGATCCGTTGGCAGTCCCCGGATGCCATCGCGTCCGGCGGAGGTCTCGACCGACGCGGCGCGAGCCCCCGACGTCAAGGCCGATCCCTCACAATTCATCGCCGCTGCTCGCCGCGCCGCTCTCGCGGCCGCGCAGGATACGGCAGCACGTGCCGCGACGGCCGCGACCCGTCGGGGTGATCATCAAGCTCAGCGTCTTGGCTCGTCGACGTCCCTGATGGATCGGGTGAAGGACTTCTCGGCAAAGCATCGGCGGCCCATGCTGCTCAGCCTCGCCGGCTTAGTGCTCTTGCTTGGCGCGATCCAAGTCGCGCGCCTGAGCGCCGTGCCGGCCGATGGTGTATCGACGGTCGGGTCTGCAACGGCAGCGAACGTGGCTGACCAGCAACCGTCGTCGACGGGCGCGATACCCGCCGTTCAACCCGCGGTGAAGCGCGAGGCGCTTGCCGGCGCGGCCGGTGATGCCGCAGTCCGAGGGCCCGCCGCAACCGTGGCGCCGGTGCCGCCTGCGCCTGCCGTAACGGACCAATCCAAAACCGCCGTCGACGCACCGGTCAAGTCGCTTCCAACTCTGGCCATGGGACGTCCGCCCCTCTCCGGCCCCCAGCCCAGCCCGACAGCTTCGGGCTTGCGCGATCTTGCGAGCAGCGGCAATGCGGCGGCGCAATTCGAACTCGGCTTACGTTTGGCCGATGGACGAGGTCTGCCGCGCGATCCGAAACAAGCGGCCGAGTGGCTCGAAAAGGCGGCGACTCAGGGGCTCGCCCCGGCGGCTTATCGGCTCGGCTCGCTCTACGAAAAGGGGCTCGGCGTGCCGCGCGACCCGGCCATTTCGTCACGCTGGTATCAGCAGGCGGCCGAGCAGGGGAACATCCGTGCGATGCATAATCTGGCGGTCATGTCGGCCGAAGGCGCCGGCGGCAAGCCGGATTATCCGAAGGCGGCGACGTGGTTCGGCAAGGCCAGTCAGATGGGCGTGCGCGACAGTCAGTTCAACCTTGCGATTCTCTACGCGCGAGGGCTCGGCATCGAACAGAGTTTGGCGCAATCCTATACGTGGTTCGCGATCGCGGCCGCACAGGGTGACGACGACGCGGCCCGCAAGCGGGACGATGTCGCGGCCAAGCTCGATGCCAAGACGCTCGCGGCCGCTAAGGCGGCTGCGGAGAGTTTTCGACCGACGCCGCCGATCTCCGCCGCCAACGAGGTGCCCCCACCGGCTGCCGGTTGGGATGCGGTCCCGCCGCAAGGACTGGTGCCGACGACCTCGAATGTGCCCGCAGCACATGCTCCGGCTCCGAACGCATCGGGTTCGACGCAGCCGGGCGCGAGCAGCGGGAGCGGCAATCTCGCCCCACGGATCAGTCGCCTCTAGCATTCGAGCCGGAGGTACCTCGTCGCCGGCTCGGGTCCATCAAAGAAAAAAAACCCGGCGTGAGCCGGGTTTTTCGTCGCTGAACAAATCAAGCCTGAGGTTGCGGCTCGAGGCCGGTTTCGGGCCCCGACTTCGGACGTCCCTTGCCGATATTCGGCACTGGGGAGGCACGCGGCGGGGTCGGGTCGTCACCGGTTTCGCGCACCGGCAAGCGACCCTTCAGCAGGCCGATGATCTCGTCACCCGACAAGGTCTCATATTCGAGCAGACCTCTGGCGAGCGATTCGAGATCCCCCTTGCGACGGGTCAAAATCTCGGTCGCTTCGGCCAAGCCATTCTCGACGAGTCGCCGCACTTCCGAGTCGATCTTCTGCGACGTCGATTCGGAAATGTTGTTCTGCTTGCCCATGGAATAACCGAGGAACACCTCTTCCTGGTTTTCGCCATACATGACCGTGCCGAGTTCGTCGGAGAAGCCCCAGCGTGTCACCATCGCGCGCGCCAGTTTGGTGGCCTGTTCAATATCCGACTGAGCGCCGGACGTGACCTTATCCTTGCCGAAAATCAATTCCTCAGCCACGCGTCCGCCCATCAGTACGGCGAGGCGCGAGGTCATCTGCTCGAAGCTCATCGACAGCTTGTCGCGCTCCGGCAATTGCATGACCATGCCGAGTGCACGACCACGCGGAATGATCGTCGCCTTGTGAACGGGATCGGTCGCCGACACGCTGAGCGCTACGATCGCGTGACCACCTTCATGGTAGGCCGTCAGCATCTTTTCCTGCTCGGTCATGACCAAGGTGCGGCGCTCGGCGCCCATCATGATCTTGTCCTTCGCGTCCTCGAACTCCGACATGGTGACGATGCGCTTGCTGCGGCGAGCCGCCATCAAGGCTGCTTCGTTGACGAGGTTCATCAAGTCGGCACCTGAGAAGCCGGGTGTTCCACGCGCGACGGTCTTGAGATCCACGTCCGGCGATAACGGCACCTTCCGAACATGCACCTTCAAGATGCGCTCGCGACCGACAACGTCCGGATTGGGGACGACGATCTGTCGATCGAAGCGGCCGGGGCGCAGCAAGGCAGGGTCGAGAACATCCGGGCGGTTCGTCGCCGCGATCAAGATGATGCCTTCATTGGCCTCGAAGCCGTCCATCTCGACCAGCAGCTGGTTGAGGGTCTGCTCCCGCTCGTCATTGCCACCGCCGAGACCGGCGCCGCGATGGCGACCGACCGCATCGATTTCGTCGATGAAAATAATGCAAGGCGCATTCTTCTTCGCCTGCTCGAACATATCGCGCACGCGGCTCGCGCCGACACCGACGAACATTTCGACGAAGTCTGAACCCGAGATGGTGAAGAATGGAACGCTAGCTTCGCCCGCGATGGCACGAGCTAGCAGAGTCTTACCGGTACCGGGCGGTCCGACTAGAAGGACGCCACGCGGGATACGGCCGCCAAGTCGCTGGAACTTCTGCGGGTCGCGCAGGAACTCGACGATCTCCTGGAGGTCATCCTTGGCCTCATCAACGCCGGCCACATCCTCGAATGTGACACGACCATGAGCCTCGGTCAGCAGTTTGGCCTTCGACTTACCAAATCCCATGGCTTTGCCGCCCGCCCCCTGCATTTGCCGGGACATGAAGATCCAAATCCCGATGAAGGCGAGCAGAGGCAGCCCATTGACCAGAAGCGTTACCAGCCAAGAATTACCGTCCGACGGCGGCTTCGCGGTAATCTGCACATTTTTCTTGTAGAGATTTTGCACCAGACTCGGATCGTTCGGTGCATAGGTCGAGAAGGCACGATTGTCATTGAAATGACCCGTGATCTCGGCGCCCGCGATCGTCACCTCACGCACGCGACCGCTATCGACCTCGCTCAGCAACTGGCTGAAGGTAATGTCTTGCGTCTGCGAGCGCTGGCCTGGATTTTGGAACAACAGCACCAAAGCGACCACGAGCAGGAATATGATCACCCAAAGGGCGAAGTTCCGGAAGTTCGGATTCATCTCGGACCCGTGAAAAGCGTTGACCCCTTCAAGGGGAGATAGTCGTGTCGCGTAGGCCTGACCCTAGAACCGGATAGTCTGATGGACCATTCCGGCGAGATCATGCTTCGATTTGGTGTTTCGCGCGGTTTTGGATGATCGAGGCACAATCGGCGCCTCGAGACCGCAGTCGGCATCGTGTCTTGTGCAATGTAGGCGTCGACGCGCTCATTGCCAAGGGAACGGCCTGGCTTCTGCGGCGAATGGTTCCGTTTGCGTTGAATCGGGATCGACGGGCCTTTGCCGCACGCCGCGTCCGCGTTGTCGCGGCGCCTCCACCTCGATGGTCACTCGTCCGCTCCTCGCAAGCGTGAACGTCGCTCCGCCGAGGCTCCGACGGAGCGTTGATCCGGCGCGGAACGCCAATCGGATCTCTGCCGCGAGATGTTCGAGCCGGTCGAGCCGTAGCATAGATGAGCCGCCGACCGTGGTCGCGGCTTCCCCAAGAACCCGGATCGTGAACTCTTCGGGTTCGCGATCGAGCAGGCCCATGTCAAAGCGCAGCAGTCCGGGCGCCGCCGGCAATTCGGCCAGCACGCGAAGCCGCTCGGCGGCCTGACGCAAGGCCGTCTCGGCCCGCGCAGCGCGTTCCGCCAAGAGGCCGAACCGACTGGCGTCGAGACCCTCGGCGGCGAGCGCTGGGAGCATCTGTCGCATGCGCGTGCGGGCGAAGCGCGGATCCTCATTTGAGGGATCGCGACGATAATCCCATCCGTTGATCGCGCAGGCGGCAAGCAGGCGGGCCTTCGGCACACGGAGCAGCGGGCGCAGATGCGAGACCCCGTCTCGAAACGAATGGCTGCTCATGCCCGCGAGGCCCGAGACGCCGGTGCCGCGCGTCATGCGAAACAACAAGGTTTCGGCCTGATCGTCGAGCGTATGAGCGGTCAGGAGCGATGCGCCCGTCTCGCGACAGAAGCTTGTGAGCAAGCGATAGCGGGCTTCTCTTGCCTTTCCCTGGACGGCCTGTGTCGGCTTCGGTCCGACCCAGGTCAGAATCTGCGCCGCAAGGCCGATGCGCTGCGCCTGCGCGACCACGAAATCGGCATCGTCACGCGAGGCGGCGCGCAGGCCGTGGTCGACTGTCGCAATCGTGACGTGACGATCCAGTGTCGCCATGAGGTGCATGAGCGCGATCGAATCAGGCCCGCCGGACACTGCCACGACCAGAGGCGCGGTCGAGGGACCCAGAAGCGAAGGGAGCGAAGCGGCAAGATCGTCCGCCGTGTAGGGCAGGGTTGCCGCGACGCTCGTCTCAGCCATCGGTGCGGCAGCGCGACCGCTTCAATTCGCGATCGACTCCCGCCCGGACCTCTGCAGAAGCCGTCGGATATTTGCGGGTGACTTCTAGATATGTCGCGCAGGCCTGATCCTTGGCGCCGAGAGCGTTCAGCGACATGCCGAGGCGCAGCAGAGCGTCAGGTGCACGCGCCGACTTGCCGTAATCGGTGGAAAGCTTCAAAAATTGCTCTGCGGCTTCCCGATGACGACCCAGTCGCGAGTAGCTTTCGCCCGCGAGATAGACCGCATCGGGCACGAGCCTGTCCTTCGGATATTTGGTGACGAACCCCTGAAATCCCGTGGCGGCACCGTCAAATTGACCTTGCTTATAGAGCCCGAGATCGTTGTCGAACTCTTCGCGTGTCCCGCCTGGCGTCAGGCTGGCAACAGCATTCGGGTCGGGCAAAGCGCGTGCGGCGGGGGGCGCCGCGATGATCGAGGGCGTGTCGTTGCGAGGCGTGTCGCTCGCGGTCTGCTCCGTCCCACTGCCGGGGCGCTGCATCAGGTCGAGCGGCGGGCGGGGATCAGCGGATGCACGCGCAGAAATCGGTGCGCTCGGCTGCGTGGTGCCGAGGGGCTTCGGGGCACCCGGCGCGGTTGGGTTGGCGTCCGGGTCGAAGACGTCGCCGGTCGCGCGCGCCGCACGCGGGGCGGGCGTCGCCCCGTTGGACGAGGCCGCAGGCGCGTCGAGGGCAGCGACCACGGGCGTGGTCGCATCCGGCTCTGTCGCGTCGCCCCGTTTCTGCGGCAGCGGCCGAACGGCTGCACCGGCGGGCGCGCCCCCGGTCCGCTGCAGATCCTGGAAACGGAAATCGACGTCGCCCTGCATCTTCCGCATGTCATCGGCGAGCTTCTTATTTTGATATTGAAGCTGTTCGATTTGGCCGGTCAGGGCGCGAATCTGGTTTTCCAGCCGTCCCAGTCGAACCACCAGGGCCCCCTGGTCGCCATTCTCATCCGGAGCCGCAACGTCGTCCTGCGCTTGAGCCAGGAGGATCGTCTCGGCCGCATGGACCGGCCAGCGCGCGCCACCTGCGACCAGGACCGTGAGGCCGGTGACCATCGCCAGCATCGGGCGGAACTTGAAAGTTTTCATAACGGCGGACCCATCGACATGACGACGCCACACAACACGGCACTTCGGCTTTTCGATGAATTGTGGCGGAGGATCAAGCCGCAATGAACGTGCGTCGGACAAGCCGAACCAACATGGGCCTCACGAGAAGCCCCGCGGTCGGCATGTATCCGACCGCGAGCGTTTGGCTATTAGGATTGACCGCCTGTCTTCAGCACCGTCACGGCGCGGCGGTTCTGCGACCAGCATGAAATGTCGTTACAGACCGCCACAGGACGCTCTTTGCCGTAGCTGATCGTCTTGATCCGGGCTGCGGCAATGCCGCGCGACGCAAGATAGTCCTTCGCGGCTTCGGCACGGCGTGCGCCGAGTGCGAAATTATATTCGCGTGTGCCACGTTCGTCGGCATGACCCTCGACCGTGAAGGCATAGCGCGGATATTGGGCGAGCCAGCGCGCCTGCTTGTCGAGCGTCGCGGTCGCGGTCGGGGTGAGATCCGTCTGATCGGTTTCAAAGAAGATGCGATCGCCGACGTTGACGGCGAAATCCTGTGCGCTGCCCGGCACGGCCGCACCACCGGCGCCGCCAGCTCCACCAAAACCGCCGAGCGCGGCCTCATCGGCATTGTTCTTGGCGCAGGCCGTGACGGCAAGGCCGGCCATCAGCACAATCGCCAGTTTGAAGTTACGGCTCGAAAAGATCTGGGGCATGGAGACTCCTGTTGCGGTCGCCCGACGTTGCAATCAAGTAGCCACGCCTTGGTTAAGCGAAGGTTTTTATCAACCTTGATGGAAGGTAAGAGACCGGGGTGCGTGTCCTTACGACCAGCCTTGGTTAAGAAGCCCTTGATGGCCGCAATGCGGCATCAACCCTCAGCAGGAGAGACACACCACAGGAGTTGCGCTCCTGTGGTCTAAAAGCAACAACCTGCGCGCGCGATCACTCTGCCGCTTGTACCAGGGGCAAGGGCGCACGATCCGCGGTGTCGACCATGTAGTCGCGCGTCAATGGCACGGCGTCGACGCTGTTCGACAATTGCGCCTGAAACACCATGAAGCCGCCGTGCCGAAATGACATCTCGCTGGCCGCCAGATAAAACTCCCACATCCGGCAGAATCGCTCGTCATAAAGGCTGCCGAGCTCTCCCTTGCGCTGCAGAAACCGCTCGCGCCAATGTTTCAGCGTCTCCGCATAGTGCAGGCGCAGCACTTCAAGGTCAGTGAGCCACAATCCGCTCGTCTCGATCGGCGGAATCACTTCCGAGAGGGATGGGATGTAGCCGCCTGGAAAGATGTATTTATTGATCCAGGCATTCGGCTTGGCGATGCCGTGGTTGCGGCCGATCGAATGAATGAGCGCAACGCCATTCGGCGCAAGCAATCGGGAGACGGTGTTGAAGTATGTCTTATATTGGGGCGTGCCGACATGCTCGAACATGCCGACCGACACGATCCGATCGAACGTACCCTCGAGCGTGCGATAGTCCCGTAATTCGAAGGTGACCCGGTCCTGCAATCCGAGGTCCTCCACTCTTTGCCGGGCGACCTTCAATTGCTCCGTCGAGAGTGTCACGCCCAGGACGTGAACATTCTCCTGTTGCGCGATGCTGATCGCCATCCCGCCCCAGCCGCAGCCGATATCGAGCACGCGCTGTCCCGGCTTCAGCAGCAGTTTGGCGATGATATGCCGCTTTTTGGCCGTCTGCGCGTCGTCCAACGAGACGGTTGGATCGGCGAAGTAAGCACAGGAATATTGGAGATCCTGATCCAGGAACAACCGATAGAGATCGGTCGAGAGATCGTAATGGTGGGCGACATTGCGACGCGAACGACGCTGATTGTTGTATTGCTGAACGGCCGCCAAAGCTTTGTAGCCCGCGCGTCGGATTATACCTGGATAATGCTGTGGCAGGCCGGCGAGATTGGTGCCGGCGAGATCGAGCAGATCGTAAATACTGCCCTGCTCCATGATGAGATCGCCGTCCATATAGGCCTGGCCGAGGAAGCGATCCGGATCGGCGGCGATCTTGAGGGGAGTGAGATGTCCCTTGAGGCGAACCACGACGGGCTCGTGGCCCGTTTGGCCGTCGCCGAAGGTATATTGCTTTCCACCGTCGAGAATGACCGTCAACCGGCCCTGGCGGAAGATCGAATTCAGCTTTGATTTGAGCATGTTGGGATTGCCGCTCTTTCGGTCCTGTCATCTCCGTGCTGCTCGGGTGGACGACGTCGACCCGGCACGTACACAAAGGTCATGACGAGATTTCAAACCCAAACGGACAAAATGTCCAAAGCATTTTCGCCTTTGTGGCAATTTTTTGAAACGTTTCTGCTCCGCGGAGGTTCTCTCGGGCTGAAACGTTATGTCGCCTGACGTGACCGCGACTGTGCCGTCTCGCAGCGTGAGTGACATAAAAAAAGTGCCGGTCGAGGGATCGACCGGCACTCTGAACGAGGCGATGTCGCTTCGCTTCGATTAGTTCAGCAGGGGACCCCAGGACGGATCGGACGCGAACGAGCCGGTCGCCACCGGGAACTCGCCCCGACCGAAAATATCCGTCATGAAGATCTTGGATCCAGACTGGCCGCCCGGATCGCGAAAGAACATCAGATAGAGGCCGTTCGGCGCCCATGTCGGGCCTTCGTTGTGGAAGCCTTCAGTCAAGATGCGCTCGCCCGACCCATCCGGCTTCATCACGCCGATCCCGAAGCTGCCGCCTTTTTGGCGCGTAAAGGCGATGTAATCGCCCTTGGGAGACCAGACCGGCGTCGAATAATGGCCATCGCCGAACGACAGTCGCTTCGCGGTGCCACCCGACGCTGCCATGATATAGATCTGCTGGCTGCCACCACGATCGGACTCGAACACGATCTGCGACCCATCGGGCGAGTAGGACGGCGACGTATCGATCGCCGCCGTATTGGTCAGGCGGGTAGTCGTGTGCGAGGCGATATCCATCGTGTAGAGATTGGAGGAGGACCCTTCCGATAGCGACATGATGACCTTGCCGCCATCGGGCGAGAAGCGGGGGCTGAACGTCATGCCGGGGAAGTTACCCACGACCTCACGCTGGCCGGTCTCGATGTTGAGCAGATAGACCTTCGGATCTGAGTCGCCGAAGGACATGTAGGTCACCTCCTGCGAATTCGGTGAGAAGCGGGGCGTCACCACGAGATCGTCTCCCTTGGTCAGATATTTCACGTTGCCGCCGTCCTGGTCCATGATGGCAAGGCGCTTGCGGCGATGTTCCGCCGAGCCCGTCTCGTCCACAAAGACGACGCGCGAATCGAAGAAGCCCTTCTCGCCGGTGATGCGGGTGAAGATCGCATCCGACACGATATGGGCCACACGGCGCGAGTTGGTGGCATCGGTCACATATTGTTGGCCCGCGACCTGCTGCCCATTGGACGAGTCCCACAGGCGGAACTCGGTCTTGATGCGCCCATCCCCCTCGCGATGCGTGCGTCCGGTGACGACGAACTGGGCGCCGCTATGCTGCCAAGCCGCCATCTGGGGCGCCTCGGGGTTCGGAGCCTGCTCGGGAAAGGCGCTCGGGTCGGTCGGTGAGAGAAAGACCGACCGTTTGAAGTTGTTGGTGATGATGCCGGTGATCTTGCTGCCATCGGCATCATCGCTCGCAAATTTTGTGATCGCGATTGTAACAGGCTTGAACTGTCCGCCGGGGCGGATGTCGAGGAAACGTTCCTCAGCCGACGCCGGGGCCAGTGAGAAAGCCAATAATCCGGCGACGATCGCCAGGATGGCTCGGACATGGTCGAGGCGGAGCCTCATCATAGGGCGATCCTTCTGGATGGTGTCAAAATTCGGCACGTGATCTGATCCGGCTCAGCCGGCCATCTCTTCGGGGTCGAACCGCAACACACGGCCCTTCCAAAGATCGTAATAGGGGGCGTATTGCTCCGGAATTTTAAGCGGATTGCAGCGCCGCACCGCCCGCAGGGCACTGTCGGCGAGGCTCTGCAGAGAAGGGTCGGAGGGCGGATTGATCAGAACAGGCTCGGCCTCGAGCGATCCCGATGGGCCATAGACCACGCGAACCTGCGGAATGTATTTCTGGCCGGTGCTGAGGCCGAGATAGCTCCAGCATTGGCGATATTGATCTTCGAGCAATCCATCCAGACCGGCCCACATCGATGGCGACATCTTCGGCGCATTGGCGGTGGGCGATCCGAGCGAGGCGACGCGGCTCGTATCGGGCCCGCGCGACGCGCGTTGCGCCGGCGCCTCCCGGCTCAGCAGCCGGGAAATGTCGGTCGGGTCGAACTTGCTCGTGTCGCTCGTCTCATGCACCGGCTTGCTGGTCCGCGCCGTGTTCTTCGCCGGCGGGGTCAGGTCGGTCGGCTGATCCTCCATCAGCTTGGCGACTTGATCGACCTTCGGCCGGTCGACCGGCCGGGGTTTCGGCGGCGGCGTCTTGTCGTGCAGCTTGGCCACAACCGGATGCGGCGGCAGCGGAACCGGATCCGGCTTCGGAATCGGCTTGGGAACGGGAGGCTTCGGTTTTGGCTCCGGCTTCGGCGCGACGGGCTCGGCCTCCACATCGCGCACGGGTGGGAGCGGCGGCGAGGTATCGGCCTGCGGTGTGTCGGGGGTCGGCGGCGGCGGCGTATCCGGCACGGGCGGCATCGGAGGCGACGTATCGGGCGGCAGGGCAGCCTCGCGCACCGGCGGCAGAGGCGCCGGGGGAGGGGGCGGTGGCGGCGGGGGAGGCGGCGGTGAAGGAACGTCTTTCGACTGGTCGGGCGTCGGCGGGTTTGGCTTGGTGTCCTCGACCGGAGCGACCGCTTCGGCTTTCGCGACAGCCTCGGGACGAACCTCCTTGGCGGTCTTCTCGCCCTTCATGATCTGGTTGAATTGCGCGTCGGTCACCATCTCGACCGGAACGGTCTCCTGAACGTCATCGAAGACCGGCGCCGAGGAAAACGACACGAGCGCAGCGCCCAAGGCCGCCACGTGGACGACCACGGAGACGACGAATCCGGGCTCTGAAAAGCGACGCTTCACCGACACGACGATCTCACTTCGTGTCTTGGTCCGTGACGAGCGCGACCTTTTTGTAACCAGAGGCCGTGATGATCGACATGACTTCGGCGATGCGACCGTAGTTCACGGTCTTGGCACCACGCACGTAGATGCGCTCATCATAGCCCGCCTTGGCGAGCGCCTGCAGCTTGGCCGGAAGCTCGTCGACCGTGACCGGCTGATCGAGAATATAAATGTCGCCCTTGGGATCTACCGCCACGCTGAGCGGCTTCTGGTCGACGTTGAGCTGCGCCGCCTTGGTCTGCGGCAGGTCGATCGGCACACCGCTCGCCAGCAGGGGAGCCGACACCATGAAGATGATGAGCAGCACCAGGATGACGTCGATGAACGGCGTCATGTTGATCTCGGCCATCGCGCCATAGCGCGGCACGCCCCGCCGACGCCGTCCGCCTTTGCCACCCGCCGATACGGACATGCCCATGGGATGCTCTCCGACTAGAGGGGATCAGGCTGCGCGATCGCGTTCGCCACCGACATGCTGATCGATCTGCCGCGACAGGATCGACGAGAACTCGTCGGCGAAGCTTTCCATCCGGGCCTGGAACTTCGCCACGATGCCTTGCAGGTTGTTGAAGAAGATCAGCGCCGGAATGGCCGCGAAGAGGCCGATGGCTGTCGCCAACAGCGCTTCGGCAAGACCCGGTGCGATGACCGCGAGCGAGGTGTTCTTCGAGGCCGCGATCGATCGGAACGAGGTCATGATTCCCCAGACCGTGCCGAACAGCCCGACGAACGGGGCCGTCGACGCCACGGTCGCCAGCACGATGAGGTTATGTTCGAGCTTCTCGACTTCTCGGGCAATCGACACGTCGAGCACCTTCTCGAGCCGTGCATGCAGCCCCATGAAGGACGAACCGACGTTCTGGAACGAGCGCTTCCACTCGCGCATGGCAGCCACGAACAGCGACGCCATGCCGATCGTCTCGCGTTGCGACAGGGTCGTATAAAGTTCTTCCAAAGACTGCCCGGACCAGAACACCGTCTCGAATCGGTCGATAGCCTTCCGGGTCTTGGAGAACAGGATCGTCTTGTTGATGATGATCGCCCAACACCAAACGGAGGCGAACAACAGGCCGAGCATCACCACTTTCACGACCAGATGGGCGTTCCAAAACATTCCGAAGATCGAAATATCGGCGACCGGGGCTGCGACATCGGCAGGGTTCATCGGCTCTAAGTCCTTGCGGTCGACGCGTCTCTAGAAGGATGGTCGTGTGTCCTGTCGCCAAAATCGGTCAATTCTGGGGCTTGAACAGGACGGCTCCTCGGCGAATCCACGCGACGAGTTAATCCCTGATTATCGTTAAGGAGCCGTTACTGAAAGGTTTATGCGATCGAAGGCGACAAATGTTTCCCATCGGGTCGCAATCTCGCCATCAAAGCGGGGGGAAAGCGCCGCGCTCGGCCGTCTTGAACCAAGCCGATGCGGACGTCGGCGATAACCAGGATGTCCTCGCCGCGCCGGATCGACTGACCCATCGTGACCGACGCGCCGCCGAGCGCCTCGATGATGGTGTCGACCATCAAGATATCGTCCATCCGGGCGGCGGCGCGAAAATCGAGCGTCATATGCCGGACCGCAAAGGCCATCGGATCGCTCTCAGGCGAGGCGCGGAGCTCGGCCTGGTTGATGCCGAGATGGCGCAGGAACTCGGTGCGGCCCCGCTCGAGAAACCGCAGATAATTGGCGTGATAGACGACGCCGGAGAAATCCGTGTCCTCGTAATAGACACGCACGCTCCATCGATGCGCCTCGAAAGCGGCACCGCTCATCCGACATCGTCTCCGAGATCGAACAGCCCGATCTGATTGGCGACAGGCGCTTGCGAGGGGACCGCAAGCCCCAGGTGACGGAACGCATGCGGGGTCAGCATGCGGCCGCGCGGCGTCCGATGCAGAAAGCCGAGCTGGATCAGGAACGGCTCGATGATATCTTCGATCGCGTCGCGAGGCTCCGACAAGGCGGCCGCAATCGTCTCGATGCCGACCGGGCCGCCACCAAACGAGATTGAAACGGCGTCGAGGTAACGTCGATCCATCTGGTCGAGGCCGACATCGTCGACGTCCAGCAGTTTCAGGGCGCGGTCGGCGACCTTGCGGGTGATGATCGGTTCGTCATCGACAACGGCAAAATCGCGCACCCGGCGGAGCAAGCGTCCCGCGATCCGGGGCGTGCCCCGCGCCCGCCGCGCAATCTCATTGGCGCCATCGGGCGCCATGCCGATCCCCAGCACCCGCGCCCCGCGCCGCACGATGCTTTCGAGTTCGGTTACATTATAGAAATTCAGCCGCAGCGGGATGCCGAAGCGATCGCGCAGAGGCGTCGTCAGCAAGCCCGCCCGCGTGGTCGCGCCCACGAGCGTGAATTTGGCGAGATCGATCTTCACCGACCGGGCCGCAGGACCTTGGCCGATGATGAGATCGAGCTGGAAATCTTCCATGGCCGGATAGAGGATCTCCTCCACGGCCGGATTGAGCCGATGAATTTCGTCGATAAACAAAACATCGCGATCTTCGAGCGCGGTCAATTGCGCCGCAAGGTCGCCCGCCTTGGCGATGACGGGACCAGAGGTCGAGCGAAAGTTGACGCCGAGTTCGCGCGCCACGATTTGAGCCAGCGTCGTCTTGCCAAGGCCGGGCGGCCCGACGAACAGCACGTGATCGAGCGCTTCGCCCCGGGTTTTGGCGGCTTCGACGAACACCTTGAGGTTCTTACGAAGCGCCTCCTGGCCGGTGAAGTCCTCCAGCACCTGCGGCCGCAGCGACGCCTCGTGGTCGTCATCGCGAAGGTCCGGGGTGAGCAGGCGTCGGGGCTGGTCTGACACTGAGGGGGTCCGGGCTGTCGCGGGCGCTTTGGCGGTGATTTGTTCTCGAATAGCATAGAGACGTCGTGCTAGGCGAACCGCTATGCCGGGCCGGGCCGCGGTCACCCTCGTTGCGATCGAGCATCATGCCGCTGTCCCCCCGCGCTTTCGTCATCGGCCACCCGATCGCTCACTCGCGCTCGCCGCTGGTTCACGGGTTCTGGCTCGATGCGCTCAAGCTGCCCGGACGTTATGAGAAGATCGACGTCGAGCCGTCCGATCTGCCAGCCTTCATCGATGGCCTGGCAGCGGCGGGATTTCTCGGCGGCAACGTCACGGTGCCGCATAAGAGTGCCGTGATGGCGCTGGTCGACGACATCGACGCCGCCGCGCGGGCGATCGGCGCCGTCAATACGCTGTGGTTCGAGAATGGCCGCTTACAGGGCGGCAATACGGATGCGTTCGGGTTTTTGGCCAATCTCGATGTCGGCGCGCCGGGTTGGGACGGCAACGGCGGCGGCCACGCGGTCGTGCTCGGTGCAGGCGGCGCGGCGCGGGCCGTGGTCTACGGCCTGCTGCAACGAGGTCTTTCCGTGAGCGTGTTGAATCGCACGATCGGCACCGCCGAGGATCTCGCGCGTCACTTCGGCCCGCGCGTCTCCGCCCATGGGTGGGATCGGGTGAGCCAGCAACTCGGCTCGGCCGATCTGCTGGTCAATACGACGACCCTCGGGATGGTTGGGAAGCCACAGCTCCACCTCGACCTCGCGGCGTTGAACCGCGACGCGCTCGTCTGCGACATCGTCTATGTGCCGCTCGAAACCGATCTCCTCACGGCCGCCAAGGCCAGGGGCCATCGCACCGTCGATGGGCTCGGCATGTTGCTGCATCAAGCCGTGCCAGGCTTCGCGCATTGGTTCGGGCAAACCCCGGTCGTCACCGAAGCGCTACGTGCTTTGATCGAAGCCGACGTCAACGCACCGAGGCCGTGATCGACGGCCGGTGAGCGCGGTTAGCGGAGCGAATTTGCCAAGGCGAACGCGCTCTAGTCGGATGTTTGGCTCGCGATGATGAAGGTGTGGTCCGTGTCGGTCCAGATCAGGCCAAGATCGAGCGTATCACCCTGGTGATACTCGACCTTGCCGGAAAGGAAAGTGTCGCCCCGCTGAACCGAGGCTTTGAGATATTCGGCCGCGTCGCTGCTCATCGCATTCACGATCATCTCGGCTTTGGCGCGGTCCCACCGAAAAGCCGCGATCAGAGCGGCTTGCTCATAAGCCTTCAGCGTGGTCTCAAGCTTCTCATCGACCGGGGCCGCCACGCGAACTTCGAAGCGCCGAAACTCGTCGCCGTGGCATTTCAGCGTGCCTTCGACATTCTCGCCCGTCGCGAGAACCCGGACTTCGACGCCCTCATCGTCACCGAAAAAGCCGCGCGTGATGTTCAGCGGGCGTTCGAACGTCACTTTGTTGGGCTGCGCCGCTTTGGTGAAATCCTCCATGAAGGAGGCACAGCCGAACGGCGGCACCTTGACCTTGGCAAAAGCCGGAAGCGGGAGGGCCGCGGCGCACACCAAAGCGAGAACACAGAGGGCCTTCATGCGTAAACTCCAGGGGCGTCCGACCGTCACGTGTCTTGAAATCAGCTGTCCATCTTCAGGGCGGCGATGAAAGCCTCCTGCGGAATTTCGACCTTGCCGAACTGTCGCATCTTCTTCTTACCGGCTTTCTGCTTCTCGAGCAGCTTGCGCTTGCGGGTCACGTCGCCGCCGTAGCACTTGGCGGTCACGTCCTTCCGGAGCGCCCGGATGGTCTCGCGCGCGATGATCTTGCCGCCGATCGCGGCCTGCACGGGGATCTGGAACATATGCTGCGGGATGAGATCCTTCAGCTTGTCCACCATGGCGCGGCCCCGCATTTCGGCACGGTCGCGATGCACCAGCATCGACAGCGCGTCGACCGGCTCGGCATTGACCAGGATCGACATTTTGACGAGGTCGCCCGGCTTATAGTCGGTGATATTGTAGTCGAAGCTGGCATAGCCCTTCGAGATCGACTTCAGCCGATCGTAGAAGTCGAACACGACTTCGTTCAGCGGCAGATCGTAGGTCACCATCGCGCGTTTGCCGACATAGTTGAGGTCGACCTGTATGCCGCGCCGATCCTGACAAAGCTTTAAGATGCTGCCGAGGTAATCGTCCGGCGTGAGCAGCGTCGCCCTGATCCACGGTTCGCGGAATTCCAAGATCTGCATCACGTCTGGCATATCGGCCGGATTATGCAGGTCGATCTGCGTACCGTCGCGCATCGCGATCTCGTAGATGACCGAGGGCGCTGTGGCGATGAGATCGAGATTGAACTCGCGCTCGAGCCGCTCCTGGATGATTTCGAGATGCAGCAGTCCGAGAAAGCCGCAACGGAACCCGAAGCCGAGCGCCGCAGAGCTTTCCATATCGTAGGAGAAGCTTGCGTCGTTGAGGCGCAGGCGCCCCATTGCGGCGCGCAAATCCTCGAAATCGGCGGCATCGACCGGAAACAGGCCGCAAAACACGACTGGCTGCGCCGGCTTGAAGCCGGGCAGGGCCTCGGCGGTCGGCTTGCGCTCATCGGTAATCGTATCGCCGACGCGGGTGTCGGCCACTTCCTTGATCTGCGCGGTGATGAAGCCGATCTCGCCCGGACCGAGGACCGAAACATCCTTCATCTTGGGCGTGAAGACACCGATGCGATCGACCTCGTAGTGAGCATTGGTCGCCATCGTGCGGATCTTGGAGCCCTTTTTCATCGTGCCGTCGATGACGCGGACCAGCACCACGACGCCAAGATAGGCGTCGTACCAGCTGTCGACCAGCAGCGCTTTCAGGGGCGCGGTCTCGTCTCCTTTGGGTGGCGGCAGGCGCTTGACGATCGCCTCCAGCACGCCCTCGATGTTCAGCCCCGTCTTGGCCGAGATCATCACGGCGTCGGACGCATCGAGCCCGATGACGTCCTCGATCTGCTCCTTGATGCGCTCGGGCTCGGCGGCCGGCAGATCGATCTTGTTGAGGATCGGCACGATCTCGTGTCCGGCGTCGAGCGCCTGATAGACGTTGGCGAGCGTCTGCGCCTCGACGCCCTGGCTCGCGTCGACCACCAGCAGCGACCCTTCGCAGGCCGCGAGGGAACGCGAGACCTCGTAGGCGAAATCGACGTGGCCGGGCGTATCCATCAGGTTGAGGATGTAGGTGAGGCCGTCCTCCGCCTTATATTCGAGGCGGACCGTCTGGGCCTTGATCGTGATGCCGCGTTCACGCTCGATATCCATGCTGTCGAGCATCTGCTCGCTCATGTCACGCAACGCGACGGTGCCGGTCGTTTGGATCAAACGGTCGGCGAGCGTGGACTTGCCGTGGTCGATATGGGCCACGATGGAAAAATTGCGGATGTTGGCAAAGGTATGCGACGTCATCCGGCCGCAATAGCAGTCGCGCCGGGGAAAACCAAGGCGAAGCGTCTTGGTTTACGCCTGAAAAGTCGGATGTCTCTTCTTAGTTGAGGGGCGGCTGTCCCGACGGTGCGACACTAGCGACCTTTCCACCCTGCGCCTGGGCCTCCGGGGTGCCAGACAGGGCCACCGCAAGGTCGTCGGCGCTGCGGCCCGCGAGAGTCGTGACGACGCTGTCGCTCACCACGCTCCAGGGATCGGCGGCGGCGACCGGCAGGTCGATCGTATCTTCGATCCGCTGTTCCCGTTGCTTCCGGCCGGCTTCGAAAACGTCGTAGACATAGGAGAGCGTGGTGCCGCCGGTCTCGCCCGGATAGGCCGAGAGATAGCCTCGAACCAGATAATGCGCCGAGGCTTCGTCCGTGACTGTGATTTCGCGCGAGGCGGCCTCGCCGAACAGGCTCTGACGGAAACGAGCCGCAACCTGATCAGGTGCGCCATCGAGGCTCACCAGCGCCACCGTCGCGGCGCGCGGGCTCGTCAACTGGCCGCGCGCGATGGCGTTGCGAACGTCTCCGCGCCCAACGCGTGCATCCGGTACCGCCTCGCAACCACCCAGGGCCATCGCGATCGTCAGGCCGGCCAATCCAAGGCCAAGGACCTGACCGTGCCGCAGGTGAGATCGTCGATACATGCCCGCTCCCAAGCCTCCGCGCCGGTCGCCTCGTCGGCACCAGCACAGCTTTCCTAAGCTCGAGTTAAAGCTATTTGGTCACGAGGTCCAGATTGGCGGCGTTGATGACCTGTGGGCCGGTTAACGTCACGATCGAGGTTCGGCCGAGGCACATGGCGGTGTCGGTCTCGGAATCCATCAGGATCATGTGGAGGAACACCACCTGGTTCGGGGCCAGCACCCAATAGTTGTTGGCGAAGAACATCGGCGGGTCCATCCACGACGGGGTGAATTTGGCGCCGAGCGAATAACCGCAGGCGTTCAACCGATGATGTGACAAGCCATGCTGGTCGAACACACGGGCATGCGCCGCATAGACGTCACCCGCCGTGCGACCCGGCCGAAGCTCCGTCTCGCAGGCCGCCAGAGCTTCCCGAGCGGCCGCGTGATAGGCGACATGCTGCGCCCGAGCGCGTCCGATCACGTGGGTCCGCATGATGGCAGCATGGTAGTGGCGGAACACACCGGCGAATTCCAGCGTGATCTGATCGTTCGCGTCGAGCCGTCGCCGCCCGGACTTGTAGCGGCACAGAAGCGCATCGCGACCCGATCCGATGATGAATTCGTTGCCCGGGTAATCACCGCCGCCCGCGAAGATGGCACTCTGCTGTGCCGCCAGGATGTCGCCCTCGTCCGCGCCGGCGCGGGTTGCGTCGATGGCAGCGCGATCGGCTGCATCCGACAAGCGGGCCGCTTCCCGCACAAAGGCGAGTTCGGCGTCCGATTTGGTGACCCGCAGACGCGGAACGATCGACGAGGCGTCGACGAGGGTCACGAATCCCTCGAGAGCGGAGGCGACCCGCTGTCCATTCGCATAGGTCAAGCCGTAGGAATCGTATTCGACGCCGAGACGGTGACCCGCGACGCCGAGGTCGGCCAACATGGCCCTGAGATCATGCGCCGGATTGGCCTCGGCCGCATCGACCCAGACACGGATGGTATCGATGAGCGACGTATGCTGCGCCTGCCGGAGGTCGGCCGAGCGGGTCAGCAACGCGGTCCGGCCATCCTGCCCGACATGAAGGCACTGAAAAAAGCAGAACCCGAACGTATCGTAACCGGTCAGCCAGAACATGCTCTCCTGCGCGAACAGCAGCATGCCATCGATCTGCCGTTCGGCCATGACGGTCTGCAGGCGCCGCATCCGGTCGGCCATTTCGTCTAGACTAAAATGAACCGCCATCGATGAGAACCCTATCGGCTTGTCGGAAGGCCCTTGGTCGGTGAACCCGTTGCTCGCGCCCGCGCGTGAAGTTCGGCATCGACCTCCGCACCAAGGAGAAACACCAGCGCCGCGACCCAGAACCAAAGCAGCAGCACGACGACGGCGCCGAGCGATCCATAGGTCGCGTCATAGCTGCCGAAATGCCCGACATAGAAGGAGAAAAGCCAGGAGCCGCCGAGCCACAAGGCCGTGGCGGTGGCAGAGCCCCAGGTGATCCATTCCCATCTCGCTTTCTGCCGGCATGGCGCGAAACGGTAGAGCACCGCGAAGCCGAGCAAGATGATAACGGCCAGCAGCGGCCAGCGGGCGAGCGCGATCGTGGTCGCCAATTGCGTCGGCACATGCAGCAGCGCGAGGGCTGCCGGGATGATCCCGATCGCGAAGACAATCGCGATCGCGATCAGGATGGCGGCGAACGTCATGCCGAGTGCGACGAGGTTCTGCACGACGAGCGAGCGCCGCTCCGTCTCTTCATAGGCGATGTTAAGCCCGGTCATGACGGACGCCATACCGGCGCGCGCGCTCCACAGGGCCAGCAGCACGCCCGTCACGAGCGCAATATTGAACTGCGAGGACTTCTTGGCCACGAAGGATGTGAGGCCGTCGTTGATCAGCGTCAGCGCCTCGCGGGGGAGAATTTCCGAAAACGGCGCGATTTGACGGGACACCTCGGCCGGATCCCCGAACAAGCCATAGAGCGACACGATGGCGGCCAAAGCCGGGAAAATGGCGAGAAGCGTATAGAAAGCGACCCCTGCCGCGACCATCGAGACGTTGTCGCGGCCAATCCGGTCCACGACCGACCAAATGACACCGACGAGACCCGGACGATGCGAGATCGCGACCGGATTTGGGTTGACGACTGCCGCATGCGAGACGACCGTCGGAACCAGTGGGGTATCGGACCCCGCTTGTGGCCCGGCCGCCGGATCGTTCTCCGGCTCGGGAACGGCCACCGGCTTGGGCCGACCGACCGGCCCCGCCATCTTACCGAGGGCGATGCCGGCCGCGATCGCGAGGATCAATCCCGAGATCTGGCCCGACTTCTTCGTCTTCACCACATCCGACATTGTCTCGACCTCTTCGCTTCGAGCTGAAAATGGCACGCCGGCCGAAAACGTTCCGTGATCCTACCGGCCAAATCCTAGCCGGAAAACATGCCGCAGCGAAGGGCGGGTGGCTCCATCACGCCTCACTCGCCTCGCGGAGCATTTCGAGTTCGATCCACTGGGTCTCGGCCTTTTCAAGATCGCTGTCGGCCTTGGCCAGCGCCGCAGATGCTTTGGCGAAACCCGCTGGATCGCGGCTGTAAAGCTTCGGGTCGGCAAGAACGTTCTTCATCTTCGTGGCCGCGCGCCGCATCTCCTCCATGCGGCCTGGCAGGGTCTCCAGCGCATGTTTGTCCTTGAAGCTCATCTTGCGCTTCGGACCAGCGATGGTTCCAGTCTTGGCTTTGCCATTGCCATCGACTTTGCTGGACGCCACCGGCTTGCCGCTCAGCGACGCGCCACGCTGGGCGACCATGTCGGAGTAGCCGCCGGCATATTCGGTCCAGCGACCTTCGCCCTCCGACACCATGACCGAGGTCGCGACGCGATCGAGAAAGTCACGGTCATGGCTCACGACGATGACGGTGCCGGGGTAATCGGCCAGCATTTCCTGCAGGAGATCGAGCGTTTCGAGATCGAGATCGTTGGTCGGTTCGTCGAGCACCAGAAGGTTAGAGGGCAGAGCCAAAGCGCGCGCCAGGGTCAGCCGCCCGCGCTCACCGCCCGACAGGCGACCGACCGGGGTCCGCGCCTGTTCAGGACCGAACAGAAAGTCTTTCATGTAGCCGATCACATGTTTCGGCTGCCCATTGATGATGACGTTGTCGCTCCCGCCGCCGGTCAGCGCATCAGCCAAGGTCGTGGTCGGCAACAAGCTGGTGCGACCCTGGTCGAGGGTCGCGAGCGCCACGTTGGCTCCGATCTTCACCCAGCCGCTATCGGGCTCGAGCAGCCCCGTCATCAGTTTCAGCAACGTCGACTTGCCGGCGCCGTTCGCGCCGACGACGCCAAGCCGGTCGTTCCGCAACACACGGGTCGAGAAATCCTGCACGATCACACGCTCGTCGAAGGCTTTCGATACCTCCTCGGCTTCGATCACCAGCTTGCCGGAGGTCTTGGCTTCGGACACCGAGATCTTGACCTCGCCGACGGTGCGGCGCTCGTCGCGTCTCTCGCTGCGAAGATCCGCCAGCGCACCCATGCGACGCACGTTGCGCTTACGCCGGCCCGTGACGCCGTAGCGGACCCAATCCTCTTCCATTGCGATCTTGCGATCGAGCTTGTGCCGGTCGCGCTCTTCTTCTTCCAGTACCTGATCGCGCCAAGCCTCGAAATCGCCGAAGCCCCGGTCGATCCGCCGCGTCTTGCCCCGATCGAGCCACAACGTGGCGCGCGACAGGCGCGTGAGAAAGCGACGATCATGGCTCACCAGAACCAGTGCCGAGCGCAAGCTCGCCAGTTCGGATTCGAGCCACTCGATCGCCGGCAGGTCGAGATGGTTGGTCGGCTCGTCGAGCAGCAAGATGTCGGGCTCGGGCGCCAGCACACGCGCCAATGCCGCGCGACGGCCCTCGCCGCCCGAGAGATGACGCGGGTCCTCGTTGCCAGTCAGGCCAAGGTCGTTCAGCAGCGTGATGGCGCGATACGGGTCGTCGAGCGGGCCCAGATCGGCTTCGACATAGGCCAACACGGTATCAAAGCCCGACAGGTCCGGCTCTTGCGGCAGGTAGCGCAGACTGGCGTCCGGCTGCATGAACCGCGTGCCGCTGTCGGCCTCGCCCGAGCCCGCCGCGATCTTGAGGAAGGTCGACTTACCGGAGCCATTGCGCCCGACGAGACACAAGCGTTCGCCGCGCGAGACCGAAAATTCGGCCCCATCGAGAAGCGGCTTGCCGCCGAGGGTCAATCGAATATTTTGAAGCGTAAGAAGCGGAGGAGCCATAAGGGTCGCGGAATTCCAACAAACGTGCAAAAGCTGCGCGCAACGGGTGGCACAGCCTGAGCCGCGCGCCAACTGCTAATATGGTGCCGCGCAATCGCCTCGCCACGTTTTTGCTGCGGCGCACAAAGACGCAAGGCGCGGAACGTCCGTTCATCGAAAGTTGCGCCCGATTGACCTCCGCCCGTGATTTCCCGATGGGTCGGACGTATGGGTGTCATGGACCGCTGGCTAGCTGCGTGAAACCTCGAAGGAGATTGCCTTGACCACAGATCAAAACGGAGCCGGACTCGCGGCCCTCAAACAGGTCCACTCGACCCACCCGACCGCGACGCTCGGCGAGATGTTTGCGGCCGATCCGAAGCGCTTCGATCGTTTTCACGTCATCCTTGGCGATCTCCTGTTCGACTATTCGAAGCATCGCGTCGATGACGCCATTCTGCAGGCCCTGTTCACCCTGGCGCGCGGCGCAGATCTCGAGGGCAAGCGCGAGCGCATGTTCAAGGGCGAGATCTACAACACGACCGAACACCGCCCGGCTTTGCATACGGCCCTTCGTAACTTCTCGGGCAAGCCCGTCATGGTCGATGGCAAGGATGTGATGCCGGACGTCATCGCCGAGCGCGAGAAGGTCGCGGCTTTCGCGGCTGGGATCCGTGATGGCTCGATGCCGGGCGCGACCGGGCGCCCGATCACCGACGTGGTCAATATCGGGATCGGCGGATCGGACCTCGGGCCAGCCATGGCGGCGCGCGCGCTGGCGCCCTACGGCACGCCGCGGATCGCCTGTCACTTCGTGTCCAACGTCGACGGCGCCGATATCGGCGATACGATCCAGCATCTCGATCCGGCCACGACCCTGTTCATCGTGTCATCGAAGACGTTCACGACCCTCGAGACCATGACCAACGCCCAGACGGCCCGAAAGTGGATCGCGGACGGGCTCGGCGAAGCGGCCGTCGAGCATCATTTCGCTGCGGTATCGACCAAGCTCGACCTTGTGGAAAAATTCGGCATCAAGCCCGAGCGCGTGTTCGGCTTCTGGGATTGGGTCGGTGGACGCTACTCCATGTGGTCGAGCATCGGTCTCGCGCTGGTGATCCTGATCGGCCCGACTCAATTCGAGGACTTCCTGCGCGGCGGCTTCGAGGTCGATACGCATTTCCGCGAGGCACCGCTGGAGCAGAACATCCCGGCCCTCATGGGTCTGATCGGCGTCTGGTATCGCAACGTGCTCGGCTTCTCGACCCAGGCCGTCATTCCCTACGATCAGCGGCTCGGGCGGTTTCCGGCCTATCTCCAGCAACTCGACATGGAGAGCAACGGCAAGTCGGTGCATCTCGACGGCACGCCGGTGCAGGACCAGACAGGCCCGGTCGTATGGGGCGAGCCCGGCACCAATGGCCAGCATGCCTTCTTCCAATTGCTCCATCAGGGCACAGAGATCGTGCCGATCGACTTCCTGGCGGCTGCCGAGCCAACCCATGCGGACCGGCATCACCACGATATCCTGCTCAGCAACTGCTTCGCCCAAAGCCAGGCTTTGATGCAGGGCCGATCGATCGACGAGGTGAAGGCGCAACTTGCCAAGGGCGGCATGGACCCCGCTGCGGTCGAAAAGCTCGCACCCCACAAGGTGTTCTCGGGCAATCGGCCGTCCTCAACCTTCCTTTATCGCAAGCTCGACCCGGCCATGCTGGGCCGGTTGATCGCGCTCTACGAGCATCGGGTGTTCACGATGGCGGCGATTTGGGACACCAACCCCTTCGATCAATGGGGTGTCGAGCTCGGCAAGGAACTCGCGTCCAAGCTCGGCCCGATCGTGGCCGATGCCACGGCCTCGACCGAAGGGCTCGATCCATCGACCGTGGGGCTTGTGACGCATCGTCGCGATCTTCTCAGCCATCCCAAGGTCGGCTGATCTCAAGCGACCGATAGGACCGAACCAACCCCGGACGGCCGTCGACGCGGTCCGGGGCCACAGTCTGGCAAGCCTCAGCTCGACCGGGCGACGACGACCAGCCGCCTGACCTGGCCGCTCAAATAAGCTTGCAGGAAGGCGTTGTAGTTTTTGAACGACACGCAGCCGTTCGAGTCGCCATTCGGCCCGAGCATATAGGTATGGGCCAGGAGCCCCGTCCGGCCGTAGGTTCCGCCGCCGCCGACAGGGTTCAGCCGCAAGGCGCGGACACCGTGGAACAGGCTTTCGCGTTCGCGAAGCTCGTAGGATTGCGGCGGCGTCGGGCCGCGCATCCGTTCACTGACATGGCGCGGATTGTCGAGCCGGTCGCCGAGCCCCGAGTGAGCCTCGAGCTGGCTTCCGTCGGGCATGTAGACCGTGTGGGCCGAAATATCATAGATCGCGACTCCCCGATCGGTCGCCATCGTGGGGTTGGCCGCGAGCCGCCGTGGGTTGCCGAAAAGACCGTCTTCCGCCGCTGCATATCCGAGGGCCGGCCCTGACGATGGCGCCGGTGCATCGAAGAGCTTTTCGAGGAAGGAGCGATTATCGGGCGTCGAGGTGGGTGCGGTGCTCGCATGCGGCTGGAGAGACGCCATCTGACGCGGTTGGGTCCGATAGGGAGCTTGCCGGTCATGGCCGCTCAACTCCGACGGACGCGGAACCGGCAGCGGGACGGGTTCGGCCGCCGCCACCATCGGCGGCGCTTGGCTTTCGACCAGCGGCGGCGTGGGCGAGGGGGGAAGCGTTAAGACGGCAGTCTGCTCGGGTTCTCCGACGCCGTCGGCTGAGGGCGGGAGGGACGCGGTCGATGCCGATGCCGATGTCTGATCGGGCGACCCGGTCGGCCCGAGCGCCGCGGTCGGCACGAGCGCCGCGAATGTGGAGCCGAGCGGCAGATTTTGCCCGAAGGAGCTGGGCGAGGCACCCGCCAAAGCGGAGGGGTCGAGCAGCGCGGCATAATCATGCGCGACCGGGCTGGGCGCGACTGGAGAAGGAGGCATCGCGGCGGTTTCGACGGCTGCGGGGCGCGACGCGGTCGTAATGGGTCGGGGCACCGCGATCGAGAGCGTCGACGCAGCAATATGGATGGGTGGCAGAGCCGGGATGGCCACGATCAAGACACCGGTCGCCGCCACGCCCGATACGAGCGCGAGAGCACCACACAGGATCGGCAGAAGCGAGTGCCGGCGACGCAAGCGACCGCTCACGAAAGGCGAGAGGTCGTCGGAGTGTACGGCCGCGTGTGTCATCCGTCTCGCTCTTGGACTGGTTCCACGGCGCGTCTCGTCACCGCCCATGGGGGTAGTGCCGGAGCCGCGCGCGTCGCAGTGGAAGTCGGACGGAAGATCCATCCCAATGTCCCTGCACGCACATTGGGGCCGAGTTTGGTTAACTCGCGCTTAAAAGCTGGACCATGATTGATGGAATTCGTTCGGCTGGGCCGTGCACCACGCGACGGGGTTGCTTCGGCGGGCGGCGGAGCGCCGGCGACGATCACGTCGCGAGGTGAGGGGCTTACCGACCTATCCTGCCGCACCGTCTCAAAAAGCCGCGCGCAGGACCGAGTTGATGGCGCCTCGATGGTCCGACCGTCAGCGTCGTCCGAGAGGCGGACTCTGCGGATTGCTCATGCCGGAAATACCATCATGCTCCAGAGCTCCGGTCCGAAGGCATCAACACCCGCAGCGCCTGCGTCGGCTCCACGCCGGGTCGCCGTCACGGAACCTTTGCGGTATCCGGCGCCGAACCGGAGGATGGGGCCGGCGCTGTTGCGGCTGCCGCTCTGGCTTGGTCGATCTCGTCCTGAACCGTCTTCAGCGTCGCACGGGCCTGCTCGATCGACGTTTTGAGTCCGGCAAGCTCATCGTTGCGCCGTTTGACGTCGGCATCCAGCGTGGCGATCCGGCCTTGGAGATCCGTGAGACTTGTCTGCGCACCGGCCACGTCGCTGGCCAGCTTGTCGCGTTGAGCACCTGCATCCGCAACAGTCTTGGCGACCCGCGTCTGGTCGGCCTCGACAGCCGCCAGTGCGGCTTGCCGCGCGGTCATCTGCGCCTCAGTCTGTGACAAACGGGCTGTCGCGTCAGTCAATTTCTGCTGCAGTCCGTCGATCACGCCCTTCAGGGTATCGCGTTGGCTCGTCGCATCGGACACGGCCTTGTCGATGGCCTGTCGATCCGCCTGGGCAGCCGGAATGGCTTTGCGGATTGCCGAGAGATCCGCCTGTGCTTGAGCCAGCAGAGCTTGCGTCGATGCCGTCTCGGCCTGCACCTTGTCGCGCGCAGCGGCAGCATCGGTGATGGACTTTTCGATGCTGGTGCGCTGAGCGTCAAGCGGCGGAATCCCGGACTTCGCCGTATCGAGCGCGCTTTGTGCTTCTGCGACCTGACGGGTCAGATCAGCCAATTGGCGGCGCGCTGGCTCGATCTCGCGATTGAGCCGATCCCGCTCCGCCGCCGCATCGGCGACCGCCTTTTGGGCCGCTACCCGGTTTTCATCGAGCGTCGCCATCGTGCTCTTGGACGCCGTCAAATCAGTCTCGGCCTGCGCGGCCTCCAGCTTGACTTGAGCATCACTCCGCATCGTGGCTTCGAGGTCCGCGTGGGCTTTTTCGAGGTCGGCATTGCTTTGCGCCAGCGTCTGCTCGAGCCCGCTCTGTTGCGCGCTCAATTGCAGCAAGTTGTCCTGCGTGCTTTTCAGCTGGGCCTGCGCTTCGTCACGTGATTTCGAGGCGGCTGCCGTCGCGTTTTGGGCGACCGCGACGCTGCTTTGCGCCGCGAGCCGCTTGCCTTCGATATCGGCCAGCGAGCCGGAGGCGGCGCGCTCCGCCTTCAGATCGTTCGAGACCTGCTCGTTTTGGCGCCGAAGCGAGGTGATCTGATCCGCCGCCTGGGACGCGTCCGAACCTGCATTGACGAAGCTCCAGATCGCGACAATCCAGCCGAGGAGCGCGACGAGCACCAGCACGATGGAGATCGGGCGTCTCAACTCGGCAGCCAGATCGAAATCCATGATTCGCGTTCCCCGTTCGTGTCGCGTCCCGGTCACTATAGGACCGGATCGCCCCTGAGTGCGACTCTCCGCTCACCGTGACGGCGTTGTGTCAGGTGGCGATCTCGAGCGCCAGCGTGGCGTGGTGCACCCTGCCATATTGATCGGTGGCCGCGACGCGAACCGGATGGACCCCGGGGCCAAGTGTCGGCGGCAGGCGGACGGTCCACATATGGGACGACACTTCGGCTTTCACCCAGGCTTTCTTGACGGCCTCGTTGCGAGCGAAAACGTCTTCCACGAAGGGATCCGGGATTGCTTTCCGAACCATCGATATCGGCTCGGCGGTCCCGATCCGCATCGTCACGGTGGTCTTCGGTCCACCATCGAACACGTTGGCCACGAGGGTCGTGGACGGGACGGCCGCCAGCGCGATTGGCGGTTCGATCAAGGCGCCCGGCCGATAGTCGCGACGCATCTCGCTATGCAGGTGGCTAAGCACCGACAAGCGGATCTGGCGGCCGTTCGGCTCCTTGAGGGGCACGTAGCGGGTCGTGTAGGAGGTGCCGTCGATCGAGAGGATGTGGAAGCCATTCGGCGTTCCGTCGCGGCTATCCGCCACCGCGACGCCGCGATGGTCGTAGGGCCCGCTCCACCAGGAGCCCGAAACCGCCGTGAGCACATGATGATGGTGAGGCTGCGGGCCGGTCCATCCGTCGGCGGCATCGAGATAGTGATGCTCGGTCGTGTGGGTGTGGCCCGAGAAGCTCACGCTATGCGGTCGTCCCTCGAACAATTTGAGGAACTCCGCCCGATTGGTCAGGTTCTGGGCCGGATCTTCGGGGTCGATGTAGGTGCGGAGCGGGATGTGCAACGTCACGACCAGCAGTTTGTCGGTCGGCACTTCGGCCAGCAGGTTGCGTATGAAATCCATCTGGGCCGGATCGATGCGCCCCTCGTATTTGCCTGCGCCGCCGGGGCGCTTCGGGTCGGTGCCGAGATAATCGACGTTATCCAGTATGATGAAGACCGCATCCGCATAGGCGAAGGCGTAATAGGGCGGCCCGAACGTCCGTTTGAACGTCTCGCGCGAATAATGGCGGTTGGGCGCCTCGAAATTAAGGTCGTGGTTGCCGCCGATGTTGTACCAGGGCAGGCCGAGCGTCGCGATAATGCCGTTGTAGCGCCCGTAGAGCGACAGATCGTCGAACATCATATCGCCGAGCGTCATGCCGAACTTGGCTGGCGTGCCGTTCAGTGCATTGACCACGTCTTCGCGAATAAAGTCGACTTCCGCCGGCGTTTGCGGCTGCGGGTCGGTGAACAACACGACCTCGAACTGAGCGGGTTCGTCCTGCCGCGTGAGCGGAAAATCCAGCGACGCGGGCAAGGGTGCCGTCGGTTCGATCCCCTCGAACGTCAGATTGAGCGCAACTGGGCTGCCGGACGGCTGATTGATGCGGTAGAATCGATGCAGCATCGTGTCGGCTTCGACCGGCGTCGTGAACCCGGCAGGTTTGATCACGAAGATGATGGTCTCGTCGCGAAGCGGCAGTGTGTAACCCCCGTCCGCATCCGTTTTGACGACCTCGCGTCCGTTCGACACGAGCACGCCGGCCACGCCTCGGCTATCGGCTTGGCGAATGCCCGTGATCCCGGTGTCCTCGAATACGATGCCCCGAACGGTCGCGCTCGATCCATCGGCCTGCGCCGTCGCTGCCGCTCGCGCGTCGCCGCTGGCGAGCGCAAGACCGACCCCGCCGAGCGCTGCCGATTTCAGAAGATCGCGACGGGATAACCCGCTCTCTTGATCGTGATCCAAACCTGCCTCCTGGTCCGACGATTCGGTCGAGACGATAGGCGGGCGGGATGACCGACCCGTGACGGGTGGCTCGATCAGGCGGCGCGGCGCGATCCCGTTCGCCCGGACGAACTGGTGCCAGGCTTGTCGTTGAACAACTCGGCCAGCTTCTCGGTCATGGCGCCGCCAAGCTCCTCGGCATCCACGATCGTGACGGCGCGCCGGTAATAGCGCGTCACGTCATGGCCGATGCCGATTGCAATTAATTCCACTGGCGAGCGCATTTCGATCTCCTCGATCACGGCGCGCAGGTGACGTTCCAGATAATTGCCTGGATTGACCGACAGGGTGGAGTCATCGACCGGGGCGCCATCCGAGATCATCATCAGGATGCGGCGTTGCTCGGGACGGCCGAGCAGGCGCTTATGGGCCCAATCGAGCGCCTCGCCGTCGATATTCTCCTTGAGGAGCCCCTCGCGCATCATCAGTCCAAGGTTCTTGCGAGCGCGGCGCCAAGGTGCGTCGGCCGACTTGTAGATGATGTGACGCAAATCGTTGAGGCGGCCCGGACTCGCTGGCTTGCCGGCCTGCAACCATGTCTCACGTGCCTGTCCGCCCTTCCAGGCGCGGGTCGTGAAGCCGAGGATTTCGACCTTGACGCCGCAGCGCTCCAGCGTCCGGGCCAGGATGTCGGCGCAGCTCGCCGCCACCGTGATGGGACGCCCGCGCATCGAACCGGAATTATCCATCAGCAGCGTCACGACGGTGTCGCGGAAATCGGTGTCCTTCTCGCGCTTGAACGACAAGGGCTGCTGCGGATCGATGACGACGCGCACGAGCCGAGCGGGGTCGAGCATCCCTTCCTCGAGATCGAACTCCCACGAGCGGTTCTGTTGCGCCATCAAGCGGCGTTGCAGCCGATTGGCGAGGCGTGACACGACACTCGACATGTTGCTCAACTGCTTGTCGAGATAGCTCCGCAAGCGGGCGAGTTCTTCGGGCTCGCAGAGGTCCTCCGCCTGCACGGTCTCGTCGTATTTCTGCGTATAGGCCTTGTAATCGGGACCTCGGGTCTCGAATGGCCCGGTCGGTGGCTGCCGGCTTTCGGCGGCCTCGTCCGAATCGCCGTCGTCGGAATCTTCGGGGGTCTCGCCAAGCGGCGCGTCGGCGCTATCCATGGCGCCATCTTCCATATCGTCGGCCGCCGCATCGGCGGCATCCATCTCCATGGTCTCGCCGCTGTCGCTCTCCTCACCCTCGCCGTCCTGGTTTTCCGGATTATCGGCTTGGGTGTCGTCGGACTCGTCTTGGTTGTCCTCGTCGCGGTCCGAGGCCGAAGGATCAGCCATATCGAGCGAGGCGAGCAGCTTATGCACGGCGCGCCCGAAAGCGCGTTGGTCCTCGATCGAGGTGCCCAACTGATCGAGTTCGGCGCCGGCGCGGTTCTCGATCCAGGGCCGCCAGAGATCGACGATTTTTTGACCCGCGGCGGGCGGCTTCAAGCCGGTGAGACGCTCACGCGCGATGAGCGCGACGGCGTCCTCCAGCGGCGCATCCGCGCGGTCGCTCACTTCGGCATAATTGCCCCGGTGATAACGGTCTTCCAGCATGGCGGTCAGGTTGTTGGCGACACCTTCCATGCGGCGCGACCCGATCGCCTCGACGCGGACCTGTTCGACGGCATCGAACACAGCACGCGCGGCTTGCGCCTCGGGCGCAAGCTTTCGATGCACCCCGACATCGTGACACGCAAGCTTCAAAGCCATCGAGTCGGAATGGCCCCGCACGATCGCGGCATCACGGGGCGACAGCTTGCGCGGGGGCTCGGGCAAGCGCGCCTTGGCGCTCTCGCCATGCCCGATGACGCCGGGCTTGTCGGCCGCGTAGGTGACTTCAAGCGCGGGCGTGCGGGCCATGGCGCGCATACAGGCCGCAACCGCTCGCTTGAACGGTTCTTGCGGGGCCTCGGCGGGGCCGATGGTCTTTCGATTGGTCGGGGTGCTCATCGAGACACCACTCCTTGCTGGGTCGAGCGCGGTCAGGCGACCGCGCCGGGCGCGACCCTCAGGTCAGCGCCACATTGACGGTGCTCTCGGGCAGTTCCTTACCGAAGCTGCGCTGATAGAACTCGGCCACCAGCGAGCGTTCGAGTTCGTCGCACTTGTTGAGGAACGTGAGCCGGAACGCAAACCCGATATCGTTGAAGATGTCGGCATTCTCGGCCCATGTGATGACCGTCCGCGGGCTCATGACGGTCGATAGATCGCCGGCCGTGAAGGCGTTCCGGGTCAGATCGGCGACGCGGACCATGCGATTGATGATGTCGCGACCCTCCTTGGTTTTATAGTGCGGCGACTTGGCCTGCACGATGTCGACCTCTCGGTCATGCGGCAGGTAGTTCAGCGTCGCGACGATGGACCAACGATCCATCTGGCCCTGATTGATCTGCTGCGTGCCGTGATACAGGCCGGACGTATCGCCGAGCCCGACCGTGTTGGCCGTGGCGAAGAGGCGGAACGCCGGGTGAGGCTTGATGACGCGCTTCTGATCGAGAAGCGTCAGGCGGCCGGACAATTCGAGCACGCGCTGGATGACGAACATGACGTCCGGTCGGCCGGCGTCATATTCGTCGAAGCACAGCGCGACATTATGCTGCAACGCCCAGGGCAGCATGCCGTCGCGGAACTCGGTGACCTGCTTGCCGTCCTGCAAAACGATTGCGTCTTTGCCGACGAGGTCGACGCGCGAGACGTGGCTGTCGAGATTGATGCGGACACAAGGCCATTTGAGCCGGGCCGCGACCTGCTCGATATGGGTCGATTTGCCGGTGCCGTGATAGCCTGTGATCATCACGCGGCGATTGCGCGCGAAGCCCGCGAGAATCGCCAGCGTCGTATCCTTGTCGAAGATGTAGTCCGGGTCTGTCTCCGGCACATGTTCGTCAATCACGGAATAGGCCGGAACCTGCATACCGGAGTCGAAGCCGAAGACCTCTCTGACCGAAACCGTCGTATCCGGCACACCGCCGGTCTGCTGCTCAACTCTGTCCATCATGCCTCCGTGCCCGCCAACCCATCGGTTGACGGGGACACTCCGCGTCTATCGCTACAGGGGGGATTTAGCCGCTGTCGCAGCCAGTTTGACTGTTTTCAGGAATTTATAAGCTCGAATGATTTCGCGCAATTTGTCTTCGCTGGACCGATCGCCACCGTTGGCATCCGGATGCAATCTTTTGACCAGATCCTTGTAGCGGGATTTTACAGCCTCGCTATCGGCTGTGTCGTCGAGATCCATCATGGCCAGCGCCTTCAGAGTGGCCTCGCTGTAACGCGGTCGGCGCGGAACCGGAGCGGCCCCGACGCCAGGGCGGCCGTGAAACATGCCGAGCGGATCGTCCTCGGTCTGGTCGCGATCCTCGCGATGGCCCTTGCCGTTTCGATTGACGCCCATGTTCCAGGTCGGACGATGGCCGACCAGCGCGTCCTTCTGGTATTTCGCCACGGCATCGTCGCTCATGCCATTGAAGTAATTATAGGTGGCGTTGTACTCGCGCACATGTTCGAGGCAGAAGGTGAAGAACTGGCCTTCGCGATCCCGACCCATAGGCGCACGAAATTCCCCGAGCTTGGTGCAGCCCGGATGAGAACAGCGAACCTGGGCTGGCGCGACCTCCTCCTTGGACGATCGTTTGACCCTGATGCTATCGAAGAGACGCGAGTTAAGGTTCATATCGAAGTCATTATGGGTGAGTTGAGCCGCATAACAAAGCGGCGTGGCCAGAAAAGTCGTCCGAAAAGATGCTTGACAGCCGATCCGCCCCTCCACCTGTGCGTAAAGGAGATGCCATGACGGTCAAAGCCACCATCAAAACGAGGCTTCAAGCCGCACTGCGCCCCACCATCCTGGATGTGGTGGATGAATCCCATCTTCACGCGGGTCACTCGGGCTCGCGTGAAGGGGGCGAGACGCACTTCAGGGTCGTCGTGGCAGCCGAAGCCTTCAACGGCAAAAGCCGCGTCGAGCGGCACCGCATGGTGAACGCACTGCTTGAAGCCGAGTTGCGCGGCCCGGTTCATGCGCTCGCGCTCGACATTCGAGGAACCGAGCCGTGAGCGACATGCGCTTGGTCGTGACCGGCGTTGCCGGACGGATGGGCCGCATGCTGGTCCAGGCGATCCACACGACCCCTGGTGTGAGGCTTGTGGCCGCGCTAGCGCCCGCTGGCTCGTCCGCCTTGGGGCAGGATGCCGGGCTGCTGGCCGGCATCGGCGCGGTCGGCATCCCGGTCACAGACGATCCGCTTGCTGCCTTCGTGGAAGCCGATGGTGTGGTCGATTTCAGCCGGCCGGCCGCGACGGTCGCATTTGCGGCGCTGGCCGCACAGGCCCGAATCGTCCATGTCATCGGAACGACTGGTTTGGACGATGCCGACCTGAAGCGAATTTCGGCCGCGGCTTGGCACGCACCGATCATCCGCTCGGGCAACATGAGCCTCGGGGTCAATCTCCTGGCGGCCGTGGTCAAGCGCGTGGCAAAGACACTCGGCGAAGACTTCGATATCGAAATCGTGGAAATGCATCATCGGATGAAGGTCGACGCGCCATCCGGCACGGCTCTGCTGCTCGGAGAAGCCGCGGCAGCGGGTCGCTCCATCGATCTTGCGGAGCGATCGGTCCGAGTTCGCGATGGGCAGACCGGCGCCCGCAAGGTTGGCGACATCGGTTTCGCAGCGCTGCGCGGCGGCTCGGTCGTGGGTGACCATAACGTGATCTTCGCGGGGAATGGCGAGCGCATCGAACTGGCCCATCTCGCCCAGGACCGTGGCATCTTCGCCCGCGGCGCCCTTCGGGCGGCCCTTTGGGGGCGGGGCCGGAAGCCGGGTCTCTACTCGATGGCGGACGTTCTCGGGTTGGATGATCTCTGAGCATCATGCCCCCGGCTCAAGGCCGCATGTTGCTTCTTTGTTCTTTTCCCGTGACGCTGCTTGCGCTAAGACGTCCTACGGTCTGACGCGGTTTCAGGCGGTGGTCGGGACATCCTGCGCTAAGGCGGCGTGGCGGGAGGATTCATGCGGAGCGGATACCTTGGCGCTGGTCATGTCGAACGAGCGTTGTCTTGATTCGGATCGAGGTGCTCGATGCCGTGGCGATCGAGAGGGGCGCGGGCGATCTCGGGACCATTCTGCTCGATTGCGTGGAGGGCGGAGCGTCTGTCTCCTTCATGGAGGGCTTGACCTCGCATGAGGCCGAAGCGGTCTATCGTGAAACAGCCGATGACGTCCTCGCTGGCCACCGCCTCGTTCTCGGCGGCTATATCGGGGAGGCGTTACGCGGGACCGTCCAGGTCATTCTCGCAACGCCGCAGAACCAGCCTCATCGGGCCGAATTGTCGCGTTTGCTGGTGCACCGATCGGCACGATGGCGCGGCCTTGGTCGGGCTCTCGTGTTGCGGGCGGAGCGCGAGGCGGCGGCGCGCGGCAAGACGCTGATGTGCCTCGATACGACGTCGGGAAGTTGAGCCGAGCGGCTTTATGCCGGCCTCGGGTATCAGCGGGTTGGTGTCATCCCTTGCTATGCGCTGCACCCGAACGGCATTCCGTCCGATGCCGTCTTCTTCTGGAAAAATCTCCCGGCGCACGAGGCACTTTCGGCGATGTGAGGGTGCTTTCGAATTGACGCGGGCCACGTCACAATCATCGATTTTGCGACCTTGCGCGCATCGCAAGCGTTAGCGGCACCATACCCACCCGCATGATCCCGCGTTAGGATGTCGCCATGTCAATGGTCTCGCTCCGTCCGTCATCCGCCGCCCGTGATTCGCTGGCACTCGATCGCGTCGCGCTCGAGGGTGCGATCGCGGCGCTTTATGCCGACGCCGAGGCGCCGCGCGAGGGCATCCGCAAATCGGTCGTGGAACTCTTCCGGACCGCTCTGACGAGTGGGCGGGCCGCGATCACGGAGAGGTTCCTCGAAGAGGGCGGCGGTCTTCACTGCGCGCGCCGGCTCGCGGCTCTGCAGGACGAGATCATCCAGGCGATCCACGCCTATGTGCTGCGCCACGTCTACCCGCTCGACAAGCCGACAGATGCGGAGCGTCTGTGTGTCGTCGCGGTCGGCGGCTACGGCCGGGGGACGCTGGCACCGGGCTCGGACATCGATCTGCTGTTTCTGCTTCCCTATAAGCAGACTGCCTGGGGCGAGAGCGTCGTCGAGGCCATCCTCTACGTCTTGTGGGACTTGCGCCAGAAGGTGGGGCACGCAACCCGGTCGGTGGACGAGTGCATCCGGCAGGCGAAGGCCGACATGACGATTCGCACCTCGATGATCGAGGCGCGCTGGATCGAGGGCGACAAAGCATTGTTCGCCGACCTGCAAACTCGGTTCGACAAAGAGGTCGTTCAAAAGACCGCGCGCGAATTCGTCGCCGCCAAACTTGCCGAACGCGAGGTGCGGATCAACCGCGCCGGTGTGTCGCGTTATGTCGTCGAGCCCAACGTGAAGGAAGGCAAAGGCGGCCTGCGCGACCTCAACACCTTGTTCTGGATCGCCCATTACGTCTACCGCGTCTCTGACAGCGAGGATCTGGTCGCGGCCGGCCTCTTCACCCGGCATGAGTTCAAGCTCTTTCGGCGTTGCGAGGAGTTTCTGTGGCGGGTGCGCTGCCATCTGCATCTGCTGGCCGGGCGAGCCGAGGAGCGCCTCAGCTTCGACTACCAGCGCGTCATCGCCGAGCGGCTCGGCTACGGCTCACACAATGGCTTGTCAGCCGTCGAACGCTTCATGAAACACTACTTTCTGATCGCCAAGGACGTCGGCGATCTCACCGCCATCGTCTGCGCGGCGATGGAGGAAAAGGAAGCCAAGCCTCCCGCCACACTCAATCGCCTGATGGGGACGCTGCTTCGAAAAATCCGTACGATCCCTGGGAGCGATACCTTCGCGATTGAGGTCGATCGCATCACGGTCGCGCATAAAGATGCGTTCGAGCGGGATCCTGTCAATTTGATCCGGCTGTTCTGGGCGTCCGACCATTATGCATTGCCGATCCATCCTGACGCCACGCGCCTCGTGACGCTGTCGCTTCGCCGGATCGACGCCAAAGTCCGGCACGACCCGGAAGCCAACCGGCTCTTCATGGATATTTTGACGTCGCGCAATTCACCCGAGATCGTGCTGCGCCGGATGAACGAGGCGGGCGTCCTTCGCCGCTTCATCCCGGAATTCGGCCGTGTCGTCGCGATGATGCAGTTCAACATGTATCATCATTATACGGTGGACGAGCACCTGTTGCGGGCTGTCGGCAACCTGTCGGAGATCGACGGCGGCCGCACCAAGGAGGACCACCCGCTCGCCAATGAACTGATGCCGACCGTCGCGGCTCGGCGCGCCCTCTATGTCGCGGTGTTCCTGCACGATGTCGCCAAGGGCCGCGAGCAGGATCATTCGACGGCAGGCGCCGAGCTTGCTCGCACGATCGGGCCGCGGTTCGGCCTCAGCGAAACCGAGACCGACCTCGTTGCATGGCTGATCGCGCACCACCTCGTGATGTCCAATACGGCCCAGAGCCGCGACCTCGCGGACCGACGCACGATCGAGACATTCGCCGAGATCGTGCAGACGATTGAACAGTTGAAATGCCTTTTGATCCTGACGATCTGCGACATTCGGGCGGTTGGGCCGGGGGTTTGGAACGGCTGGAAGGGTCAATTGCTCCGAACCCTCTATTACGAGACCGAGCGGTTGATCGTCGGCCAGTCGCAGCCGATCGCCTGGGGCGAGCGCCTGGCAACGTCCCATAGCGAGTTGCGGGCGGCGTTGCCGACGTGGTCGGAAGAGGAGTTGAACGCCTATGTGGGTCGGCATTATCCGCCCTACTGGCTGCGGGTGGATCTGTCCAGCAAGGTCCGCCATGCCGAATTGCTGCGCTCGGTCGCGGGCCAATCCGCGCCTTTGGTGATCAAGATCGAGACCGACGCGTTCCGTGCCATCACCGAATTGACGTTGGTGACGACAGATCATCCGCGCCTTCTCTCGATCATCGCCGGGGCCTGTGCAACCGCCGGCGCCAATATCGTCGACGCCCAGATCTTCACGACGACAGACGGCTTGGCGCTCGACACGTTTTCGGTATCGCGCGCGTTCGAACAGGATGCCGACGAGGAGCGGCGCGCTGGCCGGATCGCAAATGCGATTTCGCGCACTCTCCGTGGCGAGATACGCCTGTCCGACGCGATCGCCGCCAAAGCGGGCCCGCCCAAGGGCCGCGATACGACCTTTCCGATCGAACCCGAGGTCATCGTCGACAATCAGGCCTCGAATCGGCACACCGTGCTTCAGGTGAGCGGCATCGACCGCCCGGCGCTGCTCTACGATCTCACCATCTCGATCGCGCGGCTGAATTTGAACATCGCCTCGGCGCATGTGGCGACCTTTGGCGAAAAGGCGGTCGACACCTTCTACGTGACCGACCTCACCGGCGCCAAGATTCTCGACGCCAATCGGCAGACGCTGATCCGCCGAACGTTATCGGGCATCTTCGGTGCGCCGGAGCGCGCCGTTCAGCCCCGTCCTGTGCCCGAGGTGGTCGGCCCATCCACATAGAATCTTGATTTTTACAGGGCCGCATCTGATATGCGCGGACGAGTGAACGTGAAATAGAGTGAATGATGATTGATCCGAATGCCGATCCGATCGACCCCGTCGATGACGCCGCTGCTCAACATGATGAGCGCGCGCAGACCCAGGGTGCCGCAGGGGAGCCCGATCCGTTCGTCGTCCTCGAAAACCTGACGGCCGAGAACGCGACCCTGAAGGACAAGGTTTTGCGGACCATGGCCGAGATGGAAAATGTGCGTCGCCGCACCGACAAGGAGGTGGCGGACAGCAAGCTTTACGGCGTCTCGAATTTCGCCCGCGAGATGCTGGCGGTCGCCGACAATCTCCACCGCGCCATCGCCAGCCTGCCGGCGGAGGCTCGCGCGGGGTCGGAAGCGGTCAAGACCTTGGTCGAAGGCGTTGAATTGACCGAGCGTGATCTGCTGTCCCGGCTTGCCCGCTTCAACGTTCGGCCGATCGAGCCGGAAGGCAAGAAGTTCGACCCGAATCTACACGAGGTTCTGTTCGAGGTGCCGGACGAGAGCGTGCCGTCCGGAACCGTGAAGCAGGTCGTCGAGACGGGATATACGATCGGTGACCGCGTGTTGCGGGCCGCTAAGGTCGGCGTGTCGCGCGGCGGCCCGAAGGTCAACTGACCCCATCGATTAGATCGGAGCCAATCATGAGCGAGCCCGACGACCTTCTGTTCACGGTCGATCAGATCGCGACCGTGAGCACCGCGATGCGGGTGGCGCTCGGGTTGCCGCCGAAACACGTCGATGTGGCACATTTCGTTGCGATGATCTCGGACGAGATCGAGCATTTGCGTACCGCCGGCTGGGACGATGCCGGCATTGCGGATTTCGTCCGCGAGACAACCGGCGAGCCGCTCCGGCAAGAGGCGCTGGCCGAATTTTATGTGAAGCCGGAGCAACGCGGTCGGCGCTGAGCCCGCGTGCCTCATTCCATCGGTTTGGCGTTCAGCGCATCGGCAAGCCGCATTTTGGCCGAACCGGGTTTCAGCGGTTTTTGCTGGCTTTCGTGCGGCGCCCATCCTGATAACCAGACGAGCTCGAACGTCGCCCGAACGCGGCCATCGGGGTCGCTGAACCGCTCGGCATAAATGGCGGCAGCCCGCAGCAGGAGAGACCGTGACATCGGCTTCCGGCTTCGCTCGACCATGGCGTTGGTGGCCCCCATGGCCCGAAGATCGTCCAGCAAGCCGAACATCGAACTGTAGCGCACCGTCAGCGGTTCGCTATCGGTGACCGGCAACGCCAGCGCGGCGCGCTGCATCAGGCTGCCCAGATCACGAAGATCGGAAAAAGGCGCGACGCGTGGACTGGCCCCGCCGGTGAGTTCGATTTCGGCTTGCGTCAGCGCGGCTCGGAGTTCGGTCAAGCTTTGGCCCCCCATCAGGCAGGCGATGACGAGACCGTCGGGCTTTAGCGCACGGCGGATCTGCACCAGAGCGCCGGGCAGGTCGTTGACGACATGCAAGGCCAGCACCGACATGATGAGATCGAACCGCTCCGGCCCGAACGGCAGCAGTTCTTCGTCGCTAACGACCGTGAGCCAGCGTGGATCGGCGGCTTCGGCGATCCGCGCTGAACGCACGAGACGGGCCTCGGGCAGGGCGCCAGCAAGTCGGTCGGCCAGTGCCGGGGAGCCTGTGCCAAGGTCGAGGATATCGCGAAATTGCCGCTGCACCGGAGCCAGCCGGTCGACAGCATCCTCGGCTGCGCGGTCGAGCAGGAAGTCCCCGCCGCCGGAACGCGACCGGGCGAGGCGATGTCGCAGAAGCGTTCGATCGAAGATCGTCGGAGCCGAGAAGGGGGTCTGTGCCATCCCGAACGTTATGGCGCGCGGCGACGTCGGTTGAAAGGGCAGCCGGCTTTTCTTGCCTTCACGGGCGACGCGGCTTATCGAACCAAGCTTGGAATTGCCTGTTCCGCAAGGGTGTCGCATTGCTCCGTTCCGAACCTTCGATCACGCCCGAACTCGTGGCCGCGCATGGCCTGAAGCCCGATGAATATGAGCGCTTCGTCGCCCTGATCGGCCGCACCCCCACATTCACCGAGCTCGGCATCGTATCGGCGATGTGGAACGAGCATTGCTCGTACAAGTCATCGCGCCGCCATTTGCGTGGGCTGCCCACCAAGGGGCCGCATGTCATCCAAGGGCCGGGCGAGAATGCCGGCGTCATCGACATCGGGGATGGGCTCGCCTGCGTGTTCAAGATGGAGAGCCACAACCATCCCTCGTTCATCGAGCCCTACCAAGGTGCTGCGACCGGGGTCGGCGGCATCCTCCGTGATGTGTTCACGATGGGGGCCCGGCCGGTCGCCTGTCTCGACGTGCTGCGCTTCGGCGCACCCGATCACCCGAAAACCCGGCATCTCGTGGCCGGCGTCGTCGCGGGTGTGGGCGGGTATGGCAATTCCTTCGGCGTGCCGAACGTCGGTGGCTCGGTGGCGTTCGACCCGAGCTACAACGGCAATATTCTGGTCAATGCCATGGCGGTCGGCATCGCCCGGGCCGACGAGATTTTCTACGCCAAGGCCAGGGGCGTCGGAAATCCCATCGTCTATCTCGGCTCGAAGACGGGTCGCGACGGCATTGGCGGAGCCTCGATGGCATCCGCCGCCTTCGAGGCCGACGCGCATGAGAAGCGCCCGACCGTGCAGGTCGGCGATCCCTTTGCCGAAAAGCTGCTGCTGGAAGCGTGCCTCGAACTGATGCGGACCGGGGCCGTCAACGCCATTCAGGACATGGGCGCCGCTGGCCTCACCTCGTCGGCCGTCGAAATGGGCGCCAAGGGTGATCTTGGCATCGAACTCGACCTCGACCAGGTTCCGTGCCGCGAGAGTGGCATGACGGCTTATGAGATGCTGCTGTCCGAAAGCCAGGAGCGGATGCTGATGGTGCTGCATCCCGAGAAGGCAAAGGAAGCCGAAGCCGTCTTCATCAAATGGGGCCTCGACTTTGCGGTGATCGGGAAGACCACCGACACGCTCCGCTTCGTCATCAAGCACGGCGGCGAGATCAAGGCGGATCTGCCCATCAAGGAACTCGGCGACGAAGCCCCGCTCTACGATCGGCCTCACACCCACGCCCCGAAGCTGCCTCGGCTCGATGCCGCCAGCGTGTCGCCGCCGATGTCGGACGCCGATGCGCTGCTGCGGCTGGTCGGTTCGCCGGATCTCTGCTCGAAGCGCTGGGTCTACGAGCAATATGATCGGCTGATCGGCGGCAATACGGTCGCGGGTCCAATTGTGGGGGGCGATGCGGCTGTCGTCCGGGTCGAGGACGGGCCGAAGGGCCTGGCCCTGACGGCGGATGTGACGCCGCGCTACTGCAAGGCGGATCCTCTGGAGGGCGGCAAACAGGCGGTGGCCGAAGCCTGGCGCAATCTGACGGCGGTCGGCGCGCGTCCTCTGGCGCTGACCGACAACCTCAATTTTGGCAATCCCGAAAAAGCCGATGCGATGGGCGAACTCGTCGATTGCATCCTCGGGATCGGCGAAGCCGCGCGCGCGCTCGATTTCCCGATCGTGTCGGGCAACGTCTCACTTTACAACGAGACGATGGGGCAGGGCATTCTGCCGACACCGACGATCGGCGGAGTGGGACTCGTCAGCGACGTGGCGCAAGTGGCGCAAGCCCGGATCGAGCGGGCCGGCGACGTTCTGCTGCTGGTCGGCGATGGGCAGGATTGGCTTGGGCAATCGATCTATCTGCGTGACCTTTGTGGTCGGGCGGAGGGCGCGCCGCCGCCGGTCGATTTGTCGGTCGAGCGTCGCAACGGGGATTTCGTGCGCGACTGCATCGCAGGCGGGGTCAGGAGTGTCCACGATCTGTCGGACGGTGGTCTTGCGGTCGCGGTCGCCGAAATGGCGATGCGCGGCGGGATCGGTGCGACCCTCGAAACCGGAAGCCTCGGGGCGGGCCCAACCCATGGTGCGCTGTTCGGAGAAGATCAGGGCCGCTATCTTCTCGCGGTGCCCGGGGCAGAGGTCGACCGTCTCCTGGCGGCGGCCAATCAGGCCGGCGTTCCGCTTCGCCGTATCGGTATCACAGGCGGCGACGCGTTGACCTTGCCGGGCCAGACCCCCATTCTGCTCACCGCGCTCGTCACGGCGCACGAGCGTTTCTTTCCGGCCTTGATGGACGGCACCTTGTAGGCGGCGCCGCAAATCAGGCCGTCCTTCGATCGAACCCAAGCGAGACGCGTCATGGCCATGGAAGCAAACGAAATCGAACGGCTTATCAAAGCCGCCTTGCCGGATGCGAGCGTCGAGATTCGCGATCTCGCCGGTGACGGTGATCATTATGCCGCCACGGTGGTATCCCCCTCGTTCAAGGGTAAAACCCGGGTGCAGCAGCACAAGATCGTTTATGACGCGCTGCAAGGCCAGATGGGCGGCGTGCTTCACGCCCTGGCGCTGCAGACGTCGGCCGAATAAGCGACACGATCGGTCAAAGCGGGTCGGTGGCGTAGCGGCTTGCGCTGACCTATATTGCTCCCATCTGAGGGGTCGAGGCTCCACATCTTTTCGAGGGAAAAAGCGATGTCCACCGCACACGAGCAAATCGAAGCCAAGGTCAAATCCAGCGACGTGGTCCTGTTCATGAAGGGGACGCCGCAGTTCCCGCAATGCGGGTTTTCGGCCCAGGTCGTGCAGATCCTCGACTATCTCGGCACGCCCTATACCAGCGTGAACGTTCTCGAGACGGCTGAGATGCGCCAGGGCATCAAGGATTATTCGAACTGGCCGACTGTGCCTCAGCTCTACGTCAAGGGCGAGTTTCTCGGCGGCTGCGATATCGTTCGCGAAATGTTTCAGGCGGGCGAGTTGCAGACGCATTTCGAGCAGGCTGGTCTTCCGGTGAAGCAAGCCGCGCCGAACTGAGCGGATCGGTCGTTCGGTCAATCCTGTCGCCCGTTCCCGTCGTCCCGGCCGCCACCCTTGTTGGCGGCCGTTTTCGTTTATCTCCGCTTTTCCGCCTGCGACGGGAGACCGACGCAAGCCGAGCACAGCGACCCGATTTCGACCGAATCTTATGGATGACAACCGTGCGACGGTTGTTCCGTACCGGCAAGATTGCTATTCAGCCCGCAAGGCGCACGACGCGCCGGTTGGGATCTTGGCCGGAGACGGATGATGGCGGGCACGATCAAGATCCTAGCGGGGAATTCGAACCCGCCGCTCACGGAGGCCATCGCGGCCTATCTCGATGTGCCGCTGACGCGGTGCCATGTTCGCCGCTTCGCCGACATGGAAATCTTCGTCGAGATCCTCGAAAATGTCCGCGGCGAGGATACGTTCATTATCCAATCTACGGCCTTTCCGGCGAACGATCATCTGATGGAAGTGTTGATCATGACGGATGCGCTCCGCCGCGCCTCCGCTCGTCGAATCACCGCCGTGCTGCCCTATTTCGGCTATGCGCGGCAGGACCGGAAAGCCGGTCCGCGTACGCCGATTTCGGCCAAGCTGGTCGCCAACCTGATCACCCATGCGGGCTGCGACCGTGTTCTGACGGTCGATCTCCACGCGGGGCAGATTCAGGGCTTCTTCGATATCCCGACCGATAATTTGTTTGCGGCGCCCGTGATGGTGCGTGACATCAACGAGCGGTTGAAGTCGGATAATCTGATGGTGGTGTCGCCGGATGTGGGTGGCGTGGTCCGTGCGCGCGCCTTGGCCAAGCGGATCGACGCGCCGCTCGCCATCGTCGACAAGCGCCGCGAGCGTGCCGGCGAATCCGAGGTGATGAACATCATCGGCGACGTCACGGGGAAGTGCTGCATCCTGCTCGACGACATCATCGATTCGGGCGGCACGCTTTGCAATGCCGCCGATGCCTTGCTCGATCAGGGTGCCAGCGAAGTCTATGCCTATTGCACGCATGGCGTCTTGTCCGGCGGCGCGGTGGCCCGTGTCGGAGCATCCCGCCTCAAGGAACTCGTCATCACGGATACGATCCGCCCGACCGAGGCGGTCCGCAATGCCCGCAATATACGGGTCATGTCGATCGCGCCTCTGATTGGGGAGGCCATCGGCCGGGTCGCTCAAGAGGCAAGCGTTTCCAGCCTGTTCGAGAACAACACGGTCGCCAGCGTCTTCAAAGGCACCTGAGGTTCGCATCCTCCGCGATCGGACAGACCTTTGAGGCTGTCCAACCCGGCTTTGCGCTTACAACTTGATTTGCAGCTTGACGTCGTCGGGACGACCCTCGGCAGCACGGTCGAAGGCCGCGACACTATCCTCGAAGCTGTAGGTTTGGGTGATCAAGGGCTTGAGGTCGACTTTGCCCGAGGCGATCATCGCTAGGGCGCGATCGAAGACATTGGCGTAGCGAAACACGGTCTCGATCCGCAATTCCTTCGCGGCCGCCGTCGTCACGTCGATGGCGACCGGCGCGACCGGCATGCCGACCAGAACGAGACAGCCGCCCGGCCGTGCCAGGCCGAAAATACCCGCATAGGCGTGGACACTGCCACTCGCCTCAAAGACGATATCGGCACCCCAGCCTTCGGTCGCCTCGGCGACGACATCCGCCAATGCCCGTTCCTTGATGTTGACGGGTGTCACCCCCGCATAGCGTCCGGCGATGGCGAGTTTTGCGGGCTGTAGATCAGCGATAATGACGCGGCTGCATCCTCCAGCAAGAGCCGCAAGCGCTACCATGATGCCAATCGGCCCTGCGCCGATCACGACAGCTAAGTCGCCGGGAAGGATCTTGGCTTTGACGGCCGCCTGCAGACCCACCGCGAAAGGCTCGACCATCGCACCTTCACCGAAGCTCACATTATCGGGAAGTTTGAACGTGAAGGCGGCGGGGTGAACCACGAACGGGGTCAGGCAACCATGGACAGGCGGGGTCGCCCAAAACACGACGCTCGGGTCGACGTTATAGAGCCCGAGCTTCGACGCGCGTGAATTGAGATCGGGGATGCCCGGCTCCATGCAGACGCGGTCGCCGACCTTCAAGCTCGTCACCTCAGTGCCAACCTCGACGATGGTTCCTGCAGCTTCGTGCCCGAGCACCATCGGTTCGTTGACCACGAACGGGCCGATGCGTCCATGCGTGTAATAGTGAACGTCGCTGCCGCAGACCCCGACCGTATCGACTTTGATCTTGACGTCTTTGGCGCCGACCACGCTGGGAAGGTCAATCTCGCGCAACGAGAGTTCGTGAATTCGCTCGAGTACCAGAGCCTTCATGTCGTTCCTCCCGAGCGTTCTTCAAGAATCGTAGTGCTGGTCGACGTGTCTAAGCTTAGCCGACCGCTCTTTCCACCGCCTTCTCGAGTTCGGCCGTGAGAAAGGGCTTTTTCAACGTGAACGTCCCTTGGTAATTGTCGTTCAGGCCCTTCGAGCCATAGCCCGTTGCAAAGAAGAACGGAATGCCACGCTCTCGCAAGATATCGGCGATCGGGAAGGATTGCTTTCCGTCGAGGTTGATATCCAAAATGGCAACATCTGCCGTGATGGTTTGGGCGAGCAGCAAGGCAGGCTCCAACTGCATCACCATGCCGGCGACCTCAAACCCCAAATCTTCCAGCATTCCTTCGATCATCAAAGCGATCGTCATCTCGTCCTCGACAAGGAAGACACGATACCGGGTCGAATGCGTCACAATGCTGGTCCATTTAAGCTGAAGGGAAAGGCGCCGATATGGTGCAGACGATGCCGCCCTGGCGAAATTCAATTCTCACATCTCCTTGTAGTTCCGCAGCTAACCCGCGTTCGATCAATTTGGACCCAAATCCTCGTCGCTGTGGCTGAACGACGGGCGGTCCACCCCGCTCCTCCCATCGAAACAACAAGCGTTTGTCCCCGCCACTCGCGGTTGCGCTCCACCGGATCGTCACCCGCCCGGTGTCGTTCGACAGCGACCCGTACTTCACCGCATTGGTGGCCAGTTCGTGAAGCGCGAGCGACATGGCCAGCACGGTTTTGGGCGATAACGCGATATCCGGACCAGACACGTCGAAGCGGTTCTGATCATCCCCCCCATGGCTCTTGACCGTCAGGGCCACGACCGACATCAGTGTCGCGCTTTCCCACTTGCCCGCCGTCAGGACATCATGGGCTTTCGCCAGGGCCACCAGGCGCTCGGTAAAGGCCGTTCGTGCCGTGTCCATATCGGTCGTGCCGCGGAACGTCTGGGCGGCGACGCCCTGCACCATGGCGAGCGAATTTTTTACTCGATGGTTCAATTCGTTGACCATCAGGCGCATGTGCATCTCGGCCCGTTTTTCATCGCTGATGTCGCGAACGGCGCCAAGAAACCGATGCACGGTTCGATCGACGAAGGTCACCCGTCCTTTCGCGGCCATCCAGCGTTCGACGCCATCCTCGATACCGATCGCCCGGAATTGAATGTCATAATCGCCTGGGCCGGACGGATCGAAGGCTTCCGCCAGCGCGGCATCGACCGACGCTTTGTCGGCGGGGTGGATCGCGTTCAGGTTCATCTCGATCGTGATGGCGCGGCCGGCCGACAATCCGAACAGCGCCCGCACCCTGTCGTCCCACTCGAGCCGACCCGACGCCGGCGAAAAATCCCAAATGCCAATACCGGCTGCATCCAAAGCCAGGGCAAGTCGCTCGCGGCTTTCACGAAGATCCGCATCGCTTTGCGTCCGCGCCGTAATATCCGTGAACGTGCAGATCGCGCCTTGAAGCACGCCATCGAGTTTGATCGGTTCGGCTCGATACTCGACCGGGAAGCTCGTTCCGTCCCGGCGAAAAAACACCTCGCCGGTCACTTGGGCGGCAGTGCCCTCTCGGGCGGCCCGGTAGATCGGGCAGGTCGCCGCAGGATAGGGCGACCCATCGGCGTGTGAATGGTGCGCCAAGTCGTGCAGGTGATGGCCGATGACCTCATCCTGACTGTCGAAACCGAGCAGATGCACCGCTGCCCGATTGCACAACGTGGTCCGGCCCTCGACATCGACGGCGTAGAAGCCTCCCGAAATGCTGTCGATCAACAATCGCGTAAAGGCTTGCCGCGCGTGGGGATCAAGGTTGGGTGGGTCTGATTCTTTCGTCGACTCGGGACGTAAATCCAGACCGGCCTGCTGGAGTAGCGCCCTCAGCCGGGCGTTCTCGGTGGCAAGCGCCTCGACGCGGCGGGTCATGCTCGAGAGATCGTCGATGGCCGCATCCGTCGTCATACAAAGCTCATTCATCAGCGCACGAAACAATCATAGCGCAGGGTCGGCGCGATTTCGACACCATGAGAGAGGTGAAGCCTCGCCTTGGGCAATCTCCCGGTCAGGGGCGGTCCGGGGTTCCGAAAAGTCCTGCAAGCGCATCGCCCTCGGCTGGGCTGAGCAGCGCCAGGGAGGCGGCCCGCGACGCGTTGGGATCACGATCTCGAATGGCATAGAACACCAGCGCGTGTTCATGGAGAAAGCGCTTCGAATCGTCGGCGAGGCGGCGCTGGATGCTGAACGTCACCCGCATCGAGGTTTCGATCGCTGGTGCGAAAGTGGCCAGGAAATCATTGCCCGAATGAGTCAGAATGGCGCTGTGAAAGTCGAGATCCGCGCGGATCGAGTCGACGGATGTGAAATTGGCCTCGCCCATGCCCGATAACGCCTTGCCGATCGCCTCGATCCCCTCGGGGGTCGCTCGTGTCGCCGCAAGCGCGGCCGCCTCGGGTTCGATCATGCGCCGCAACTCGAAGAGATTGCGGATGAAGCTCTCGGTCGGGGCTTCGCCCCGTTCCCAATTCAGGACGTCGTCGTCGAGGCGGTTCCATTGTGCTCTTGGACGCACGACGGTGCCGCGGCGCGGCGCCATCTCCAACAGTCCCTTGCCGGCCAGCAATTTGATGGCTTCCCGCAAAGCCGGTCGCGACACTTTGAACTCGCGCGCGAGGAGATCGGCATTCGGGAGAACGGCACCCGGCTTGAGCGATCCACCGACAATGCGTCGCCCGATCGCTTCGGCCGTCAACGTGTGACGCGGAAGCCGGACCACAGGACCTGACCGTTTGGTGTCTGCTTTTCGTCTTGGATCCACGTTACCCCCGGCGACCACGCCGCCACGATCGTCGTCGTGGCTATCCGTAATCCTCCCGCTTCACTAGGCGATTGAAGCTTCGGCTTTGTCAAATGAGAGCATCAATCCCTTGTTGACCGTCCTGGTGGGTTGTTCGATCGATCAGGAACTCAATCGACCGCCACCACGTTTTCGTGTCACGACAAGGCGCTCGACAGTGAAGCGCAAAGGCATGGAGATCACGATGTCCACATCGCGTTCGATGAAAATTGCAGCCGCGCTTTTGGCCGGCACCACACTCCTGGCCACCGTGGGTGAAGCGTCGGCCTACCAGCGTGATCGTTACAGCCATCAGCGCGTTGGCGTGCCTCATGGCTATGGCTATCACCGGGGCAATGTCGGGGGAGCAGCCGTCGCTGGTGCCGCTCTCGGCATCATCGGGGCCGCGACCGCGGGCATTGCTGCCGACAATTATTATAATGGCTACCCGGCCTACTCCTACGGCGAGAACTATTACGGGCGCGGCTATGGCTACGATTACCATCCTGGCCACGGCTATTACGGCCCTTACTGAGCCCCATTGCGGTTCGTGAAAAGCGCGCCCTCGTGGCGCGTTTTTTTATGGCAGCAGGGGAATGACATCCACACCGACGGCGACATCCTGTTCGCGCGTGCCTTGGAGGATGCCTCCGACTGGCGCGACATCGGCATAATCGCGGCCAATCCCCAGCACCACATGATCGTCGCCCGCCATAATGTCGTTGGTGGGGTCGAACCCGAGCCAGCCCCGATCGGGGCCGCACCAGAGCGCGACCCAGGCATGGCTTGCGTCGCCACCCTCAAGGCGCGGCTTTCCGGCCGGCGGTATGGTGCGGATATAGCCGCTGACATAGGCGGCCGAAAGGCCGAGCCCGCGCAACCCCGCGATCATGATATGGGCAAAATCCTGGCAGACCCCATGCCGGTTCTGGAAGGCTTCAACCAGTGGCGTCGAGACCTTGGTGGCATCGGGATCATATTTGAACTCGCGCCGGATGCGCCCCATCACCTCGCTCGCGGCTTGCGTAATGCATCGTCCCCGCGCGAAGGATTGTCCCACATACTCCGTGACGGACGGCGCGAAACCAGCGAGCGGGCTCGGATAGAGAAAATGCGCCGGGGAGGTCGGCTGCATCGAGGCGCGGGCGAACCCGAGTTCCCGAATATCCTCCCAGCTTCGGTCGGCCCAGAGGTCGAGTGCGGCGTTCCGGTCGACCGCGACGCGCGATCGCGCCTCGATCCGAAGGACCTCGTGCGGCACGTCGATCTGGACCAAAGCAACGCGATTGCCGAAGAACGAGACATGTTCGGTCATCGCGGCAGGCTGGGGGTCGATCGACAATCTGCTCCATTCGACGATCTGACCGTGGCTCGTCGCCGGCTGGACCCGTAACGTGCATTGCGCGAACGTCACAGGCGAGCCGTAGGTGTAGGTCGTTACGTGGCGGACGTCATAGATCACGCCAGCCCCGTATATTTGTCGAGCCCGGACGACAGGGCGCCTTGCAGGAAATAGCGCTTCGCAATCGCTTGGCTTAGGCCATAAAGCTTGCCGTCGACATCATCGATTTTCGCAAGGTCGAGATCGGCTGCATCGACGGCCGCGATCTCGGCTTCAAGAACGCGGACGAGCCGCAGGGGCTCCTCTGCGATGCCGTCGTTCCGCAAAGAGGGCAGGGCGGCGAGATGCTCGCTCATCCGCTCGACCTGAAACGCCACCGATCGCGGGTTATAGGGATCGAGCAGCACCATGTCGCGCACCGGGGCGAGTGCCACGCCGACGAGATAACGCGACCGATAGGTGATTTGCGAATCAATCAGGTCGAGGAGAGCGTCGAGATCCTCGGCGGGGCCGTTGGATCCGGCAAAGGTTCGGGCGAACCGGCAGGTGTTGTTGCCGCGCTCAATCCGTCGGCCGATGTCCAAAAAACGCCACCCGGCGACGCGGTTGACGTTTTCTTGAGCGAGACCGGAGACGGCCGCGACGATGCTGAGCGCTTCGTCTGCTCGCCCAAAGGCTTCCGCTTCGCTCAAGCTCGATCGATCGCTGCGGCCGAGTTGCTTCACCAAGGATGCGATCAGCCGCGTCGAATCTCCCGAAAGCCGTTCCTGAATGAACGACGCGGTCCGCTGGGCTTCTCGCGCCAGCGACGAGGCCGAGCCGAAATGCGTCGCGCTATGCAGGGCCGCACTCAACGCCACCGTCGGGGTGGCTGAATCCTCCTTATCGACGGCTCCCCAGAGCACGAGGAGTGCCATCAGACGGCTGACGGTTTGGCCGCCCGGCCCGCTTCCATCCGCGACGCTGGCGCCGATCACACGGCCGCTGAGGCAACGCGCGATTCGCAGCGTCGCCTCGGTCCGTTCGAGATAACGACCGAGCCAAAAGAGATTATCGGCGGCTCGGCTCGGAAGATTGCCGAGGAGCCGCCGAATGCTGACCTTATCGCGGGTCGGCAGCAGGCTCATGGCACCGACCGGCTTTTCGGACAGAATGCAGACATCCGCTGATTGAACGCCGGTCCCCATCGAAATAGCCCGCGCGTCGGGTTGGTTCGAAATGCGGCAGAAGCCGCCCGGCATGACCTTCCAGCCCGTCGGGGTTGGGGTTGCGAAAACCCGCAGAATAAAAGGGCGCGGGACCAGTCTGCCATTCTCCCACACCGGCGTGGTCGACAAGCGCGCGACTTCCTGACCGACGAAATCGACACCGCGGGCCGCGATGGCGGCCGTGAGCGTGGCTTTATCGGCCGGGCCGAGCGTCGCCCCGACGATCGGCTCGTTGCCGAAGCCCGGTACGCCGTCACCAAAGGCGCTCATGATGGCCAGGCGATCGAGCCGTTCGATCGCTTCATCGCGCTGACGCGGCTGGCCGCACCACCACGTCGCAATATTCGGCATCTTCAGCGCTTCGCCGGTGAGATGTTTGCACAACATCGGCAAGAAGCTCATGAGGGCTCGCGCTTCCATGAGGCCGGAGCCGAGCGCATTGCCAACCACCACCTGGCCCGCCCGCACCGCATCGACCAAACCCGGCACGCCCAGCCGAGATGCCCCGTTGAGCTCGAGCGGGTCGGCGAAATCGGCGTCGATCCGGCGCCAGATGACGTCGGCTCGTTTCAGCCCTGCGATCGTGCGGACGTGGATCTGGCTGCCGCGCATCGTGAGATCGCCACCTTCGACCAGCAGAAAGCCAAGGTAACGCGCCAGATAGGCATGTTCGAAATACGTCTCGTTCAGCGGCCCCGGCGTCAGCAGGCAGATGCGGGGATCGGCCCGCTTGGCTTGTCCGGCCAAGCCGGATCGGAATGTCTGGAAGAAGGAGGCGAGCCGCTCCGCATTGAGTTCGCCATAAATGTCCGGAAATGCCCGCGACATGGCCAGGCGGTTCTCAAGCGCATAGCCGGCGCCGGAGGGTGCCTGTGTTCGGTCGCCCAGCACCCACCAGCGTCCATCCGGCCCGCGTCCAATATCGGCCGCGTAGAGGTTGAGATGTTGGCCGCCGACGGGTGTCACACCGAGCAAGGGACGGAGCAGATCTGCGCTGCCGGTCACGGCTGCGGCCGGCAAGCGCCCCGCGCTCACCAACTCGTTCTTGCCATAGACATCGGCCAGCACGGTCTCGATCAGCCCGGCCCGCTGCGTGATGCCCTCGGCGATCTGCTGCCACTCCGCCTCGTCGATCAGCAGCGGAATGTGGCTCAGCGGCCAGGGGCGCGCGTCGATATCGCCATAGCTGCGATAGGAAACGCCTGTGTCGCGCATGTGCCGATTGGCGAGATCGAAACGGTGATCTCGCTCGCCCGCATCGAGTCCGCTGAAATGCCGAAGAAACGGCAGCCAATGAGGACGCGGCTCGCCGGCCGCGTCGATGAACTCGTCCGGTATTCCGGGTAAAGGCTCGTAAGCCTCGATCAGATCGTCGAGCCTCCGTACGCTTTTTGATCCTGTGCGGGCGGAGGCAATCATGCCCGCTTTATAGGCTGGCGGGGCGCCGCATGTCGAGTGTCAGCGGAAACTCTGCTGTTCGTTCCTCGGGCGGAATGTCAATCAGTCCGCCCGTATGGCCGAAGTCTTGGAAGCGGGCCAGACGGCGGGCTTCCGCCTCGAAGGCATTGACCGGGAACGTTGCGTAATTGCGACCACCCGGATGGGTCGCATGGTAGATGCAGCCGCCCATCGACCGGCTCGTCCACGTATCGATGATGTCGAACGTGAGTGGCGCATGGACGGGGACCACCGGCTGCATGCTGCGCCACGGCTGCCAAGCCTTGAACCTGACGCCGGCGATCGCCTCACCGGCCGTTCCGGTCGGCGTCAGCGGCACGCGGCGCCCGTTGCAGGCGACGACGTGGCGTCCTGGCGTCATCCCGGTAAGCCGGACTTGAAGCCGCTCGACCGACGTATCGACATGGCGCGCCATCCCGCCCGCCATGCCTTCTTCGCCCAAAACGTGCCATGGCTCGAGCGCCTGTCTGAGCTCGAGCGTCACCCCTTCGCGCTGGATCGTGCCGTAATGGGGGAAGCGGAACTCGTGTTGCGCCTCGAACCAGACCAGGTCGAAAGCGTAGCCGGCCGTCTTGAGTTCGCCTAAAACGTCGATGAGGTCCGCCCAAATGAAATGCGGCAGCATGAACCGATCGTGCAGGTTGGTGCCCCACCGCACCAGGGCGCCACTTTTCGGGTCGCGCCATAGCCACGCGATCACGGCGCGGAGTAGCAGTTGTTGCGCGAGGCTCATCCGCGCATCCGGCGGCATCTCGAAGGCACGGAACTCCAACAGGCCGAGGCGGCCCGTGGTGCTGTCCGGCGAATAGAGCTTGTCGATGCAGATCTCGGCCCGATGGGTATTGCCGGTCACGTCCACCAGCAGGTTGCGGAACAGCCGATCGACCGTCCACAGCGGGATCGGTGGCTCGCCCGGAGCCGGAACCTGCGCGAGCGCGATTTCCATCTCATAGAGAGCATCGTGCCGAGCTTCGTCGATGCGGGGGGCTTGGCTCGTCGGGCCGATATATTGACCGGAAAATAGATAGGACAGCGCCGGGTGCCGCTGCCAGAAGATCAGCATGCTTTTGAGGAGATCCGGCCGCCGCAGAAAAGGCGAGTCCGCCGGCGTGCTGCCACCGACCACGACATGGTTGCCGCCTCCGGTGCCGGTATGCCGCCCGTCGAGCAGGAACTTGTCGGCGCCGAGCCGCATCGTCCGCGCATCCTCATAGAGCGAGCGTGTGGTCTCGACCGTGTCGCGCCACGTGGCGGCCGGATGCACGTTGACCTCGATGACCCCGGGATCAGGCGTGACCTTGATGACCTCGATGCGCGGATCGAAGGGCGGCGTATAGCCCTCGAGCTGCACCGTGACGCCGGACGCCGCGACGGCATCCTCGATCGCGGCCGTCAGCGCGAGATAATCCTCGATCCGGTCGAGCGGCGGCATGAAGATACACAGCACGCCATTGCGTGGCTCGATCGCCAGCGCGGTCCGCACCGGCGCATGATCGTCCCGGTCCTTCTTCTCGGCCGTGACCGACAAGGTGTCCGGCAGGGGGGAGCGCGGTTCGAGCGGATCCTTCGGCGCGGGATGGGGGAACAGGTTCTCGGGGAGGTGCCGCAGCGTATCGAGCGGGAGGCGAAACCCCACGGGCGAGTCGCCCGGCACCAGGAATAGATGCTCGCGTCGCGTGATCCAACGCTCGGTCATCCAGGTGCCGTCGTCGTCTCCGTGATGGGCGAGAGGCAGAACATAGCCGGCCGGTTCGCGCAAGCCGCGCGAGAAGACGCGGGCGATCCGGGCGCGGGCTTCGGCGCTGTCGAGCTTCGAGTCGAGCGCGTCGACATTCTCGGGGAGGGCGCTTTCCTTCATGATCCACACGGCCGGATCCTCGAAGGCCGGCTGCACGCAATCCTGCGGCAGGCCGAGCCGCGTCGTCAGGGCGCGCAGAACTGTCTCGGCCGCGGCGATCGTGGCCGTACCGCCGGTCGTTTCGCTGGTTTTGCCCGCGACACTCTCGCGAGCCAGCAGGTCCGGATTACGCCAGATCGGCTTGCCGTCTCGCCGCCAGTAAAGGCCGAAGGCCCAGCGCGGCAAACTCTCGCCGGGGTACCACTTGCCCTGGCCATGGTGCAGCAGCCCACCCGGCCCAAATCGCGTCCGTAGCTTGCGGATTAACGTGTCGGCCAGCCCGCGTTTGGTCGGACCGATCGCATCGCCGTTCCATTCGGCGGCCTCGTAATCCTCGGTCGACACGAAGGTCGGCTCACCGCCCATGGTCAGGCGAACATCTTGGCTCGCAAGATCGGCGTCGACTTTTTCGCCCAGGGCGTCGAGGGCGTCCCACGCCGCGTCCGAAAACGGCAGCGTGATGCGTGGTGCCTCGGCGACGCGAGACACCTCCATCGTGTGTCGGAACTCGGTCTGGCAGGGGTCGAGCAGACCCTCGATCGGCGAGGCGGTCGAGAAATGCGGTGTCGCGGCCAGCGGAATATGGCCCTCGCCACAGAGCAGGCCGGAGGTGGCGTCGAGCCCGATCCAGCCCGCGCCCGGCAGAAAAACCTCGGCCCAGGCGTGGAGGTCGGTGAAGTCCACCCGCGTGCCGAGCGGACCCTCGGCCGGATCGATGTCAGCCTTCAACTGGATCAGATATCCGGAGACGAACCGTGCCCCGAACCCGAGATGGCGCAGCACCTGCACCAGCAGCCACGCCGAGTCGCGGCATGAGCCGGACCCTCTGGTCAGTGTCTCGTCCGGCGTCTGCACGCCATGCTCGAGGCGGATCAGGTAGCTGACCGCCTGTTGCACGCGAATGTTCAGATCGACCAGGAAATTGACCGTGAGATCGGCTTCGGTCGGCAGCTTCGCCATGAACGCACGGACGGCCGGCCCGACCGGATCGGGCTTGAGATAAGCCGAAAGATCAGCCAGCACATCGGTCGAATAGACGAAGGGGTAGCGCGTGGCGCTCGGCTCGACGAAAAAATCGAACGGGTTGATGACCGACAGTTCCGCCGTGAGATCGACCGTGACGGTCAGGCGCGTCGTGCGGTCTGGGAACACCACCCGCGCCAGCCAATTGCCGCTCGGATCCTGCTGCCAATTGATGAAGTGATTGGCTGGCGACACCGTCAGCGCATAGTTCAGGATCTTGGTGCGGCAATGAGGGGCGGGGCGAAGTCGTATCGTTTGCGGCCCAAGATTGATCGCGCGATCATAAAGATAGTCGGACACATGATGGATGGCAGCGCGGATCGTCATGGGCAAAGACCTGCAAGTTCCGGGCCTTCCTCGATCGCAGTGACGCTTCGCGAGGTCGAGACCGCACCTTAGCTAAGAGGGCGGCAAGGCTCCGGTCAATGAGCGTGGTGCTGAAAAATTGAGCGAGAAAGCGTCGGCTAGAAGGTCACGACGCTCCGGATGCCGAGCACGGCCGCATCGCCGACGCGGCGGTTGGGGTGATCGGGGTCTGGCAAGCCACCGCCGGGATTGAACACATATTGGATATCGGGCTGCACGATCCACCAGGGTTCGATCTGCGCCTGATAGGTCGCCTCGATGACGGTTTCGCTGCTCCGGATGGGGGACGCGGTTCCGCTGGCCAGCGCGGCCGCCCCATCGCCTGCCTGCGCCCGCGTGCCGATTCTGGCCCATTCGACGCCGATCCCCATCGTGTCATTGGCCCGCCCGAACGCGCCCTTGTAGGTGACGCCGCCCTGCACGAAGAGATCGACGACGTTGCGGTCGTCCGGTGCTCCCATGGCGCGCGCCGTCAAGCTGAGGCCGCCGTCGCTGTCCTTCGCGGGGCGATAGACCAATTGATCGAGCGTTCCGTAGATGCTCCAATCGCCGCGCTTGGAGCCGGGCAATCCGGTGAGCACGCCCGGCGCCTGGGCGGTGGTTCCGTTCTGATAGAACGCATCGGCGAAGCGGTTGGAATTGTACCAGGCGCCGAGCTTGTAGGTGCCGGGCAGACCCGTGGCATCCTTCTGCTTGTTGAGGCCATATTGCACTTCGCCGATCACAAAGGCGCCGCTCGAAACGTCGAAGTTGGTGCCCGACGGGTCGTTCTTTTGTGGATCGCCCGGCCGAAGCCCGGCGGGGCTGCCGCTAAAAAGCCCGACCAGGGCCGTGATCTCGTCCGTCGGCTGGGCCCTGACCCTTATGCCCGGCGTGGCGAGCGGGTAAGCGGGCCCGCCCGAGGGCAGATCGGAGGCCGGCAGCGTCGGCCAGCCGAAGCCGGAATTGATGAACAGATCCTCGTATTCGGAGGTGATGAATTCGAGATCGGCGCTTTGCTGACCGATCTTGATGTCGAGCTTGCCACCCCAGAAGCTTTGCTGCAGCCAGAGTTCGTTCAGCCGCGTCGCGGGATCCGCCTCGATCGAGCTGACGATGTTGAGATTGCCGAGATTGCGGCTCGACAGGCCGCGGCCGTGGATCTGAAACGCACTGATGTTGAAGATCGCGCCGTCGAGCCCGATCGATTTCGACAGGTCGGCGCCGAGGCTCATCTGGGTCATCCCCTCGATAATGGCGCCGCGCCGGGTGCCCCCGGTCGGGTTGCCGAGCACCTCGGTCGTCTCGGTCAGGCCGAACGAGACGCCATAGCGGTCGAGCGCCGGCCGCAAGCCGCCGATATCGCCGAGCAGGTTCGCTCGCGTCGAGAGATCGCCGGCCCATGCGGGCTGGCTGGCACCCGCGCTCTTCTGCTCTGGTCCGGGCGATGGCCCGCCCGTTGTGGCGGGGACGCCCGGTTGTGCTTGATCTTCTGCGAAGGCTGGCGCCGCCGCAGCCAGAGAAAGAGCCATACAGCCCGCAAGAACGCCCACTAGCGGGAGCCTCGCCTGTGCCGTTCTGATTGATGACCGATCGTCCGCCGTCATCACCAATCCTCGCACTCACGGACGTCTCGAACGTCTAACAAACCAACTCTGGCTTGGGGTGACGTTCCGACCACACTCGTGACGTTTTGCCGAAAGGCCGTCGATCGGCTTGACGTTGCGCGCAAGCGTCCTGTAGCGCCTCGGTGACCGGATCGACCGTCAAGGCCGACCGCAAGGCAGGAGACACAGGCGCCATGGATGCAGCGAACCGCGACGCCCCGCTTCAGGGAGCGAGCCTCGGCCGCATCGTTCTGGCGAGCCTCGTCGGCACGACGATCGAATTCTACGATTTCTATATCTACGGCACGGCCGCCGCCTTGGTAATCGGGCAGGTGTTCTTTCCGTCAGCCGCACCGGGATCTCAGGCCCTCAATGCGTTCCTGACGTTTGGAATCGCGTTCCTGGCCCGACCGGTCGGTGCGATCCTGTTCGGCCATTTCGGCGACCGGATCGGCCGCAAATCCACCCTTGTGGCCTCGCTCTTGGTGATGGGCGCGTCGACCACGCTGATCGGCTTTCTGCCGGGTTACGCTCAGATCGGGCCGGCTGCCGCATGGCTGCTCTGCCTGATGCGGCTCGGCCAGGGTATCGGTCTCGGCGGCGAATGGGGAGGGGCAGCGTTGCTCGCGATCGAAAATGCGCCGGTCGGCAGGCGCGCCTGGTTTGGCATGTTCCCCCAGCTTGGGCCGCCGCTCGGCTTTCTGCTGGCCAATGGTCTTTTTCTAGGGCTGCTCGTCGGTCTCGGGGAGCAGCAGTTTTTGAGTTGGGGCTGGCGCATCCCGTTTCTGGTCAGCGCCGTCCTGGTCGCGATCGGGCTTTATGTGCGGGTCTCGATGACAGAGACACCGGCCTTCATGGCGGCCTTGAAGCAGCAGGAACCTGTTCGCGTGCCGCTTGTGGAGGTGGTGCAACACCATTGGATGCCGCTGATCCAAGGCTCGCTCGCCATGGTGGTATGCTACGCGCTGTTTTACATCTCGACCGTGTTCGCGCTCCAATACGGCACGAGCGTCAGGCACATCCCGCGATCGGATTTTCTCGGGCTGCTCTGCATCGCAGTGCTGTTTATGGCCGCAGCGACGCCGATCTCGGCCGCCTTGGCGGATCGCTTCGGCCGCCGTCCCGTGCTGATCGTCGCCGGCGGCCTTGCGGCGCTATCCGGCTTTGCTCTTCCCGGCTTGCTTGGCCAAGGCAGCAATCCCGAGATCCTGCTATTCCTCGGCTTGGAACTCGGCCTCATGGGAATGACTTTTGCGCCGATGGGCGCGCTGCTACCGGAGCTGTTCCCGGTGCGCGTCCGCTACACCGGCGCGTCCATGGCCTATAATTTAGGCGGCATCCTCGGCGCATCGTTGGCGCCGTTTCTGGCGCAAGTGCTTTTAAACTACGGTGGGCTGCCGTGGGTTGGATATTACGTCACGACTGCCGCTTTGATCAGCCTGCTTGCGGTTGCGAGCATGAGAGAGACATCACACAACTGACGTCGAGCCTTCGCGCAACATTCAGCTGAATGCCGCGACCGCAATACCGATCCAGGTCACGGCCGCAATGCCGACGGTGATGTAAGTGGTGGTCATGACATGCTCCTGTGGTCCGGGTCTTGACGCCAAGAAACCGCTTGACAGCGTTTTTCCTGCATCTTCGCGCCGTCAACGACAGGCTTGTGTTAAAGTTCCGTCAAGTTTCGAGACCCTGCTGATATCGCTGCTGCTCGCACGCTGTCGGAGTGCCGGTCACATCGAGCCATAAACCGGACCACCACCGCCCTCGGGTGGGACCCATGTGATGTTCTGCGCCGGATCTTTGATGTCGCAGGTTTTGCAATGGACGCAATTCTGCGCGTTGATGACGAAGCGCGGATCAGTGTGGGCCTTCTCGTCCGCATAGACGACCTCATAAACCCCGGCCGGGCAATAAAGCCGTGCGGGCTCGCCATATTTCGGCAGGTTGTCGAGGATCGGGACGCTCGGGTCGGTCAGCACCAGATGGGCCGGCTGCCCCTCCTCGTGGTTGGTCGACGATAGGAACACGCTCGACAGCTTATCGAACGAGACGACGCCATCCGGCTTCGGATAGACGATCGGCGTCACCTCCGCGAGCGGCTTCAGGGTCGCGTAATCGGGTTTGCCGTGGCTCAACGTGCCGAAGAGCGAGCCGCCAAAAATGGAGTTCATCCACATGTCGAGGCCGCCGAGCGCCACGCCCACCATCGTCCCGAACCGCGACCAAAGCGGTTTGACGTTGCGGACGCGCCTTAAATCATGCCCGATCGCGCTCCCGCGCCACGCATTCTCGTAGCCGTCCAGCGAGTCGTTGCTGCGGCCTTCCGCGAGAGCGGCTGCGACGTGTTCGGCTGCCAGCATCCCCGATAGGACGGCATTATGCGAGCCCTTGATGCGGGGCACATTGACGAAGCCGGCCGCGCAGCCGATCAGCACCCCGCCCGGGAAAGCGAGCTTGGGCACCGATTGCCAGCCGCCCTCGGTAATGGCGCGCGCGCCGTAGGATAGGCGCTTGCCGCCCGCGAAGGTGGGCGCGATCATCGGATGGGTCTTGAAGCGCTGGAACTCGTCGAAGGGCGACAGCGTCGGGTTCTTGTAATTGAGGTGGACCACAAAGCCGACTGCGACGAGATTGTCCTCCATGTGATAGAGGAATGAGCCGCCGCCGGTGTCATTGGCGAGCGGCCAGCCGAAGCTGTGTTGCACGAGCCCCGGTTTGTGCTGGGCCGGATCGACCTGCCAGAGCTCCTTGAGGCCGAGACCGTATTTTTGGGGGTCGCGCCCCTCGTCGAGCTTGAAGCGACGGATCAGCCCCTTGGCGAGAGAGCCGCGTGCGCCTTCGGCCACCATCACGTATTTGGCCCGCAACTCCATACCGCGCGTATAGCTCGCGGTAATCTCGCCCTCGCGCCCGATCCCCATATCGCCGGTGGCGACGCCGACGACCTCGCCCGCCCCGCCATATAGCACCTCGACGGCCGCAAAGCCGGGATAGATGTCGATGCCGAGCGCTTCAGCCTTGCGGCCGAGGTACCGGGCGACGTTGCCGAGCGAGCCGATATAATTGCCGTGATTGCTCATCAGCGGCGGCATCAGCGCATTGGGAAGTCGCATCCCGCCGGCTGGGCCGAGATAGTAGAACTGATCCGCCGTTACAGCGGTCGTCAATGGCCGATCGTCATCCTGCCTCCACTCGGGAAGCAATTTGTCGAGGCCGCAGGGATCGATGACGGCGCCCGACAGAACATGCGCCCCGACCTCCGACCCTTTCTCGACCACTACGATGGCGAGATCGGGCGACAGTTGCTTAAGACGGATCGCGGCCGACAGACCCGCAACGCCGGCGCCCACCACAACGACGTCGAAATCCATGGCCTCGCGTTCGGGCAGTTCGGTTTCGGTCTGCACGCCATCGGCCACGGCCATTCTAGAGTTCCTCTCATCTCGCGCCATCCATCTAGATAGCGAGTCCTTGGGTTCGCGCAAACCGCGAGCCGATGCTAAAAGCGCGCATGACCACGCCGGATTTCGATGCGACTGCCGAGCAACTGGCCGACCTCCTGCGCTGGTACGGCGAGATGGGCGTCGATGCGGTCATCGACGACGTGCCACATGACCGCTTCGCCGCTTCGGCCGCGGTGCAGGTTCAAGTGCCGGTCTCTAAGGCTGCTCCGGCCCAGCCGGAGCAGGATCCAGCGCTCCCGTTGGGCGACGACGGCTTCACGCCAACTCTGCCCCAACGCATCCGCCCACCGCTCACCAAAGCACCCGCGACTGTTGCGGCACGCCCCATCGATGCGGCATCCCTGTCGGCTGACGCGGCGATCCAGTCCGCCCGAGAGGCCGCGCGGGACGCCACGAGCCTCGACGTTTTACGCGACATCATGGATCGGTTCGACGGCTGCGGGCTGAAGCGAACCGCGAGCCGCCTCGTCTTCGCAGATGGCAATCCGGCAGCGCGCGTCATGATGATCGGCGAAGCGCCCGGCGCCGACGAGGACCGGAGCGGCGTGCCGTTCGTCGGCAAGGCCGGGCAGTTGCTCGATCGGATGCTGGCCACCATCGGGCTTGATCGAACCGCCGTCTATATCGCCAACGTGGTGCCCTGGCGTCCGCCCGCCAACCGTGCGCCGACCGATCTCGAAGTGGCGACCTGCCTGCCATTCATCACTCGGCAGATCGAACTCGCGGAGCCCGAATTTTTGGTGCTGCTCGGCGGCTCCGCCATGCAGGCCCTGCTGGCAGGTAAGGAATCGATCACCCGCGCGCGCGGCAAATGGGTCGATTACCCATCCGGCAGCCGGATGATTCCGGCCATGCCGATGCTGCATCCGGCCTACCTGCTCCGCACGCCTTTCAATAAAAAATTTGCGTGGCGGGATTTGCGGGCGCTCGCCGATCGCCTCGGGCTGCCGCCAACAATCTAACCGCACGATCGACGCCGCCTTTTCGGCTTTGGCGGGTGGCATGCAGCAACCGAATCTTCGTAGAACACCACAGAGGCGGCGATCGGGATGGATCGACGCCTCCGGACGCTCTTAGCCCGAAGGATCGGTGTTGACCGCAGAGCTTTTCCCGGCCGGGACCCGTGAGGTGCTGCTGTTCCTTGCCACGGCCGGCATTGTTGTGCCGATCTTCCACCGCCTCCGCATCAGCCCAGTGCTGGGCTTCGTGCTCGGCGGCATCGCGCTTGGCCCATTTGGCCTCGGCGCATTGGTGCCGGTTTTTCCGATCTTGTCGCATGTGGCCCTCAATAATCTCGAGCGCGTGGCCGGGGTGGCCGAATTCGGCGTCGTCTTTCTGTTGTTCATGATCGGTCTCGAGCTTTCGTTCGAGCGGCTGTCGACCATGCGGCGGCTTGTGTTCGGCCTGGGGCCGCTTCAGGTCTGTGTCTGCGGAGCCGCTTTGGCGCTCGGCGCAGTCCTTGGGCTCGGCGTGTCGGCCCCCGTCGCGCTGGTTCTCGGCACCGCGCTGGCCTTGTCGTCGACCGCGATCGTGGTGCCGGTCTTGGCAGAGCGAAAGCGGCTCAATTCCGGCGCGGGGCGAACCGCCTTCGCGGTGTTGCTCTTTCAGGATCTCGCGGTCGCGCCGCTGCTGTTCGGTGTGTCGTTGCTGTCGAGCCATGAGGTCGGCGGCATTGGGCTTGGGCTCCTGCTTCGGCTGGCGCCGGCCATTGTCGGCATCGGCGTCATCGTGACGCTCGGGCGGCTGATCCTGCGACCCTTGTTTCACCATGTCGCCTCGGCGCGCTCGACCGAATTGTTCATGGCGGCCTCGCTCTTCGTCGTGATCGGGACAAGCGCCATCACGGCGGCCGCTGGCTTGTCGATGGCGATCGGGGCTTTCCTGGCTGGCTTGCTGCTGGCCGAAACGGAATACCGACGCGAAATCGAAGTCACGATCGAGCCGTTCAAAGGGCTCCTGCTCGGCTTGTTCTTCGTGTCGGTCGGGGCCGATCTCGATCTGTCGCGGCTTTTTGCGGATCCCTTGAGGATCGTCGAGATCGCGGCCGGGCTGCTGGTCGTCAAGACGATCCTGCTGCTCGGCGTCGGCGTGGCCATCAAGCTGCCGCGCCGGGTCGCGGTCGAGGTCGCGCTGCTGCTCGGGCCGGGCGGCGAATTTGCATTCGTGATCGTCAACGCGCTGTTGGCCGCCCATGTCCTCGATCCGAAGATCGGGCAGGATCTTCTCGTGGCCGTGACGCTGACCATGATCGCGATCCCGCTCATCGCCGTCGTGGCGGAGCGGCTTGGCAAACAGCTTGGCCGCAGGGCCGACATTGCTGTACCGGTCGAGCCGCCGCCGGATGATGGCCAATCGCGTGTCATCATCGTGGGATTTGGGCGGGTTGGGCGGCTCGTCAGCGAGATGCTGACCGTCCACAACGTGCCTTTTCTGGCGATCGACGAGAGCCCGAGCCTCGTCGCGCGCGAGCGTGCCGCCGGAACACCCATCTATTTCGGCGATGCGACCCGGCCGGAGTTCCTGCGTCGCTGTGGGCTTGAAACCGCACGCGCTCTGGTGCTGACCGTGAGTTCGTCACGTGTCGTCGAGCAGGTGGCGGCGATTGGACGGGCCGAGAGCCAGGATCTCGTCGTCGTGGCGCGCGCCCGCGACGCCGACCATGCGCGCGTTCTCTATGACCTCGGCGTGACCGACGCCGTGCCCGAAACCATCGAGGCGAGCCTGCAACTCTCCGAAGCCGTGTTGGTCGATGTCGGTGTGCCGATGGGGCTGGTGATCGCCTCCGTCCATGAGAAACGCGACGAGTTTCGCCGGCTGCTGAACACCGAGCCGAGCACCGCTCGCGTGCGACAGTCGATCCGCCGACCGGTTCCGCGTTAGAGGCGACCACGCGTTGATCCTGCGCGCGTGTGTCTTGATCCCACGACGTCATGATCTACAACGCGGGAACACGTCGGCCGGGCGCTGAGCAAAGGGTGTGCGATGCTGAAATTCTACGACAATGTCGGCGCGCGCGACGAGGTCACGTGTGACCTCAGCCTCCCCGATCTGCCGTCCAACGTCGTCTGGATGGATCTCCTCGACCCGACGGCCGAGGAACTCTCGTTCGTCGAACGCTTTGCCAAAGTCATTCTTCCCGACGACGAGAGCCTCGAAGATCTACAGACCGTCAGCCGGCTTCGCTTTGAGGGCGATATCCTGCAGGTCTTCACGCCGGTGCTGTTTCGCGATCCGGCCGGTGAGGTTCGAACCACGACCGTCGGATTTTTCCTGACGCCCAAGCTTCTGGTCACGGTCCGGACCGAAGAACTCTTGTCTTTCACCAATTACATCAATCGGAAGGTCAAACCCGGCGATGTGACCGTTCATGTGGCGACGGATGTCTTCGTCGGTCTGCTCGAAGCGATCGTGGATCGGATGGCCGACGCGGTCGAGGCGCTCGGAGCCGAGCTCGACCGCGTGTCCCGCCAGATCTTCACCAACCCGGCCGACAGCCCCAAGCGGATCAAGCCTATCAAATACGAAGCCGAACTCGAATCGATCCTGCACACCGTGGGTCGATCGGGTGACCTCACGTCCAATATCCGGGACAGTCTGCTTGGTATCGGTCGCTTGCTGGCTTTCGTGACCGCCAACGCACAAGACAAGCTGCCGAACGGGGTCAAGAACCGTATCAAGACGTTACGACAGGATATCGCATCGCTGAATGACTACGAGACGCGGCTGACCGACAAGGTGCAGTTCCTGCTCGATTCGACGCTTGGCTTTATCAATATCGATCAGAACCGGCTGTTTCGCCTGCTCACGATCGCGTCCGTGGTCGGCATCCCCCCGACCTTCGTGGTCGGTCTCTACGGCATGAACTTCAAGAATATGCCGGAATACGACTGGGCCTGGGGGTACCAATGGGGTCTGCTGTTGGTTGCGATCAGCATGATCGTCCCGGCGATTTGGCTGCGCCGAAAAGGGTGGTTCTGATTCACCGCCGCATGGGTGCGCGGCTGGGCATCTTTGTCGCACAGTCAAGCTTGGCGGGGCGGCACCGCTGGTCTATCGGTCTGTTGTAACCGGCAGACGGGGAGTTTGACATGCGGTGGGAAGATTCCCGGCGATCGGACAATATTGAAGACGTGCGCGGCGGCGGCGATAGCGGCGGCGGAGGCGGTGGCTTCGGCATCCCGATGGGCGGCGGCGGGCTCGGCATCGGCGCGATCATCATCCTGGCGATCATCGGTTACGTGACCGGCATCGACCCGCGCGTGTTGATCAGCGGCGTCGAGAATGCCACGAACCAAGGTCAGAGCACCCAAAGCCAACCTTACCAGCGTCCCGACAGCTCGCAATTCAGCCAAAGCCAAAGCCAGGCACCCGCTCAGGGGCAGGCGCGCCGCAGCACGGCGCCGACCGATCAGATGGGCGACTTCGTGGCCGCGATCCTCGGCGAGACGGAGGACGTCTGGTCCGAGGTTCTGCCAGCCCAAAAGGGCGTTCAATACGTCAAGCCGAAGCTCGTTCTCTACAGCGGCGTGACACGCTCGGGTTGCGGGCAGGCGCAATCGGCGATGGGTCCGTTTTACTGCCCTGTCGACCAGAAGGTCTATCTGGACATGTCCTTCTTCAACGACATGAAGCAGAAGCTCGGCGGCGGTGGCGACTTCGCCTATGCCTATGTGATCTCGCATGAGATCGGCCACCATGTGCAGAATCTGCTTGGTATTCTCGGCAAGGTGCGCGACCGGCAGGAGCAGGCGAGCCAGCAGGAAGCCAACAGCCTTTCGGTCCGGATCGAATTGATGGCGGATTGTTTTGCCGGCGTTTGGGCCAATCATGCCGACCAGAAGTGGCATATCCTGGAGCAGGGGGATGTCGACAAGGCGATCGCCACCGCTGCGGCCATCGGCGACGATCGTTTGCAGAAGCAATCCCGCGGCTATGCCGTGCCGGATAGCTTTACGCACGGAAGCTCGGCACAGCGGCAACAGTGGCTGACCACGGGGCTAAAGACCGGCAGCGTGGATGCCTGTAATACGTTTAAGCAGTAATGGTTGCTGGGAGGATCTGAGTCATGCCCGGCATCGATGAAACAAGATCCTTCCTTCCGCTGTCGATCGCGGTCGTGACGGTGTCGGACACGCGCCGCAGCGATGATGATCGATCGGGCGATGTCTTGGTGGAGCGCCTGACCGGGGTCGGGCATCGGCTTGGCGGTCGCACGATCGTGCCGGACGATCGTGACGCCATCGTGGGTGTCGTGCAGGCCTTCGCCGACGATCCGGGGATCGACGTGGTGATCACGACCGGAGGCACGGGCTTCACGGGGCGAGATGTGACGCCCGACAGCCTGGAGCCGCTGTTCAGCAAACGGATGGACGGGTTCTCGACCGTGTTCCATCACATCTCGTTTGCGAAGATCGGAACGTCCACGGTGCAATCGCGGGCGACCGCCGGGCTGATCGGCACCACCTTCGTGTTCGTCTTGCCCGGTTCACCGGGCGCCTGCAAAGATGCCTGGGACGGTATTCTGGCCCACCAACTCGACTACCGTTATCGACCCTGCAACTTCGTCGAGTTGATGCCCCGGCTCGACGAGCATCTCAAACGGCCATCGGCGCGCGCCGACGTCTGAGCCCGTCGCTTAGGTCGGATTGTCGATCCAGAACTGCGCCCGTGACGCGAGCGTCTGCGTGGCCTTCAGTCCGCCGACCAATGCCTTGAAGCTCGCGGGGCGGCCTGAGAGATCGGCGCGCGCGGCGATCACCCCGGCAATGGGTGAAAGATTCGGGAGCAGGCGCGACATCAGCCCGCCGTGATCCTCGCGCAGCAACAACCCACCCGCGATCGTTGGGTCGGGCCCGAGCCGCATTCCGATCTCGTTGATAAGGCCACGATCAAAGCCGATACCGGCCCGGAGCACGAAGAGGAGGTCGGATCGTGCGCCGGCCAGCGCCGTTGCGAACCCCGCCTCGAAGGTGGGCTCGTCGACGATCCGGCAGCCGGCGTGATCGGCCACGCGGCGGAGACCATCGTCCGCCCGATCGGTCACGATCGACACATCACGAACGATGCCCTCAACCGTGGCAGGCACGAGCGCCGCAAGGCTGCGGACGAGCGCGCCGAGGGCCGCTGACGTGCCACCGATATGGGGCGGCATAAGGACGAGAGCTGAGAGCATCGCGGCGTCCTATCACGATCGAGGCGCGGATGTCGCGCCTTCCTCGCCTGTTCGGCTCGACGATTGCGCGATTGACCTGACTCCCGATGTTCTTTATTTGTTCTGCTGCTCGGGTTGTTTTAAACGGCTTGGGCGGGGACCGAGCGAGGCTGACGGCGTGTTGACGATCCGCGATACGACACCGCCGTCTCCACGCCAATCGAAGCGCCTGCCTCGGCTTGGGATCAAAGACGTAGCAGTCTCCGAGCCTGCCAACATGTCGATGGTGACCGACGACAAACGGCGCAAGGGTCGCGGCGCCTTGAGCAATCGATCTGGGCGCTTCGAGGGATCACAGCGTGTCGATGTCGATGATGGATGGAATGCGCTTGAGACGCTGGCGCCGTTCAAGACCACCATCACGATGGAGACGCCCAAGACCGTCATTACACGCAACGAATCGCCCGACATTTCCTTCGATCGGTCGATCAATCCGTATCGGGGATGCGAGCATGGCTGCGTCTATTGTTTCGCGCGCCCGACACATGCGTTCATGGGCCTGTCGCCCGGCCTTGATTTCGAGTCGCGCCTGTTCGTGAAACAGGGTGCGGCGGAGCGGTTGGAGCGGGAACTCGGCGCGAACGGATATAAACCGCGGACGATCGCGATCGGCACCAACACCGATCCGTATCAGCCGATCGAACGCGACCACAAGGTCATGCGCTCAATTCTCGAGGTGTTGGCAAAATGCGATCACCCGGTCGGCATTGTCACGAAATCGGCTCTGGTGACGCGCGACATAGACATCCTGGCTCCGATGGCGGCCAAAGGTCTGGTCAAGGTCGCGCTATCCGTGACGACCCTCGACGCAACCTTGGCCAGGACCATGGAGCCGCGCGCCACGACGCCGGGCAAACGCGTCGAGGCGATCCGCTTGCTTGCGGCGGCTGGCATTCCGGTAACCGTAATGGTCGCGCCCATCATTCCGGCCGTGACCGATACCGAGATCGAGACGATCTTGGAGCTTGCCCATGCGGCCGGCGCGCGCGAGGCGGGCTATGTGATGCTGCGACTGCCGCTCGAGGTGCGCGACATCTTCAAGGAATGGCTGCTGGCCCACTTTCCGGACCGTTTCCGGCACGTCATGTCGCTGGTCCAATCGATGCGTGGCGGGCGGGATTACGATGCCAAATGGGGTCAGCGGATGACCGGCACGGGGCCTTATGCGGCCATGATCGCGCGCCGCTTCGAAATTGCGAGCGATCGCCTCGGTTTCCCCAAGGTCCGCTCGAAACTACGCGCGGATCTGTTCACGCCGTCACATCCGCAGGCGCGGCAACTCGATCTGTTCGGGCCTTGAGCGGAACTCGTTTGCCTCGCATCGAGGATCGCGATCACGTTCTAACGAGCCGCACGAGCCACCATTGGCCCGTTGGCGTTGTCGCCGAGCCTTGTCAACTCACGCTCAGTCCAAGCCCGAATGTCGCCGCACGCAACGGCAGGCAAGAGGTCGGCTGTCAGAAGGCGAGCGCTTTAGCGGGCGACCTGGCTCTTGATCAGCGACGTGATGTCTCCGTCGGGCTGCATGGCAGCAGGCGGGCGCGGCGGCTGGCCGACGCCTCCGCTGGCCTGATCGACATCCAACTGATCGCGGGAGACGAGACGCGGCGAGGGAGCGAAGGCCAGCGGGGCGCCGCGCGGTTCGGCCGCGAGTGCGACAGTCGACGCTCCTGAATACGTCGGCGCAGGCATCGGCGTTCGGGCGATATCCTGTTCTTCTTCGATCGGCGGCGGATCGGGGAGGTTATCGCGACGGGGCGCCTCGACCTGCTCGGCATCGGGAACCGGCTTGCAGTAGCGACGCGGACCGCGCGACGTGCTCCCGTGCATCGCGAGATCGAGATGCACGTGGTTGTAGTGGAAGATATTGGCGCCGGGACCCAGCACGGTGGTGAAATACGTGCAGGCGCCGGCGTGGCTATCGTGGAGAAACGCGCTCTCCTGCGTGTCGGCGCTTTTCCAACCGCGCATCACATTGATCTCTCGCCCGCTGGCGAGAACGAAGCCGCCGACATCCATGGCATTGGCAAACGCATGTTCGGATAGTTTTGCGCCGCTCATATTGTTGATGCCGCGGCACGAATAGGTGCCCATCGTGTTGATCTGCACGACTGGATCGCCGAACCGGGCCTGGGCGTCGGGCTCGACCACGTCCTTGATCCACGCATCGAGCGCCGGAATCATCGAGCAATCGAGCAACGAGGCCGTATTGAGTTTCACGGTGCCGCCAGCCAGGGCATAGACCCGGAAGGGATGGTTGAGCCCGCAAATGCTGGGACCATCGATCGCGTGACTGGGCTGAAGATAAGGCGTCGCCTCGACGAGATGTTGGGCAAGGCAAGCCTCTTCGGCCTGATTGCGCCACGCGGGCCGCTCGGGGTGATCGAACCGGGAGCAGCCTGCCATCGCCATCGCGAGCAGGGCCGCCGCCGCAAAAGGCCATACGCAACGCGCCATATCGTTAGAAGTGCGCGCGATCCGTTAAGGCAAAATAAAAAGCGCGGCGGCCCTCTGAAGGCCACCGCGCGACGGGGTTAACGATCCGTTAGACCGAGGTCGACCCCTGCTGGTTGCGGGCGTTCATGAACCGGTCGAACTCCTCCCGATCCTTGGCGCGGCGGAGATTGTTGAGGTGCTCGGCAAACTCGCGCTGTGCCGTATCGAGCTTGCGACGCTCTTCCTCGAGCCGCTGCAATTCGGCATTCCGCCAATCATCGAAAGCCGCGTTGCCGCTGCTGCTGAACGGCCGCCACTGGGCTTGAGCACCGGCGGCGCTGAAGCCCGACATGCCGAAGCCGCTCATTTTGCCGCGAAAGGCGGAGACGGCCTGATCGACCGTATAGCCGCGACGCTGCGCGATCTTGAGACCAATGAGGGCGACGCCGACCGGCCAGTAAAATAGGAAACCGAGCACGACGGCTCCGATCTCGACCGGCTTCCAGCCCATGCGGGCGCTGCCGCACCCGCCCCAACCGCGCTGTGATCCAGTCTGTTGGCCGCCGAGACCCGCTGCACCCGCCGCATCGGCGGCGCTCGAAAACGAACTCATTTTCACTCTCCGTGTCACGGCCGTCTTGCGGGCCGATGTTAATGTTACGCACATTAACATCGGCGTGCTCGTTGTGGTCTTCAAGCCCATCTGAGGTCAGGCCCAATAAAAAAGGCGGCGGCTCGCGCCACCGCCTTGTCGCTCACTGAGGTGAAGGGTCAGCGGTTGACGTCGCCCTCGACGATGTAGCTTCGGACGCGGGTGCGCCCGTTCTCCAAATCGCGTCGAACCGAGGGCGTGCCTCCGCTCCGGCTTTCAGCCGCATCGGCGGCGGCGTCGCTCGCCGGGCTGGCCGGATCGACGTAGGTGTGCGGGCCGCCATGCGCCGCTGGCGCGGTTTGGCTCGCCGTGCCGGCCCCGATCCGCTCCCGCACATCGGGATTGGTGGCCTCGTCGATGTCGGCAAGTCCATCTTCGCCCGCGTAGCTACCGCCGAAGCCGGCCGTGCTGGCATCCGCAGGCTTATAGGCTGCATCGACATTGTCGACGCCGCCTTCGGAGCGGGTCCAGCCTTCGCTCTCCCATGCCATCGATCGCTCGTCGAGATCGACTGCTCCGTCGCGGTCGAGCACGTCGATCGCCTGCTTGTAGAGCGCATCGCTGGTCCGCACCGAGAGTGCGAATCCCCCCCGACGGAGGCCTTCCGAATAGGTCCGGCGTTCATCGTCCGGCATGAAGAAGTTGGTGAGCGAGTCCCAAAAACCGCGCTGATGGTCTTCGGCGACGTTAAACGAATCGGCGTTGCTGCCGACGATCGTGATGGCATCCGCCGATAGTCCGACTGCCACCAGGTCGTTTTTCGCGATCTGGGCGTGCTCGCCAGTATCGAAAAACGCCGTAACCGTCCGGGCGCCTGTGGTCGTTTCGCTATCGAAATTGGTCATGATGAACTCCCTGTCCTTCAGTAAAACGGCAGGGGCGGCTTGCTCGTTCCCTCCAGACTTCGTCATCCGCCGAATAACAAGCGTCCAGCTCATCCCCACCGTCGCCTTGATCGCGCGCCGATTTGGCGTAGGACCGGGCGTTCGATGCGCAGGCGTGAGGTCGTCGGGCGGTCGGCGTCTGCCGCGCCAACACGCGACGCCATCTCTCATGAAAAGAGCGCATGCCCGATGTTGACGACCGTGCTCGTGCTGGTGCCCATCTTTGCGTTGATCCTGGTTGGCTATCTCTGTCGGCGAAGTGGCATCCTCGGGCCGCATTCGACCACGGAGCTGAACCGCTTCGTTGTCTATCTCGCGCTCCCGGCTCTGTTATTCGACATCATGGCCCACACGAGCGTCGCGGCTTTCTACCAGCCGGGCTTCATCGAGGTTTTCGGACTGTCCTGCGCCATCGTCTTCGCTATCACGATCGCGATCCGCTTGCGGAAGCCTCGGCATCTCGCCGACGCGAGTATCGACGGCCTCAATGCCGCTTACGGTAACACTGGCTTCATCGGCTTTCCGCTGACCTTGATCGTGTTCGGCAAAGCAAGCCTCGCGCCGACCACAGCTGCGGCCATCATCACGGTTTGTATTCTCTTCGGGGTCGCGATCGTGCTGATCGAGATCGGCCTTCAGGCCGAACGCCGTGTGCTGCACCTCGCCAGCAAAGTCGGACGCTCTCTCGTCAAGAATCCGTTGCTCCTGTCGCCCGTGCTGGGCGGGCTCGTGGCGGCGACAGGCCTCAGTCTGCCCGACAGCGTGGAGGTGTTCTTGAAGTTGCTCGGCGGCGCCGCATCGCCTTGCGCCCTCGTGGCGCTCGGCCTCTTCCTGGCGCAAAATACCGAAACAGCTCAGAACGACACGCCGGCGACGCTGTTCCTGGTGGGCCTGAAGCTGATCCTGCAGCCCGCCGTCGCCTGGGTTCTGGCGACCCTGGTGTTCGGGCTGTCACCCGCACTGACCAAAATGGCGGTCGTTCTCGCGGCCATGCCGACCGGAACCGGGCCGTTCATGCTGGCGGAATTCTACGGCCGGGAGGCCGGCATCACATCGAAGGCGATCCTCATCTCGACTGTCGTCTCGCTCTTCACCATCTCGGCCTATTTGACCTGGGCGGCCTGACCCCTCGACCGCCAGAGCGCGGCCTCGATGAGGGCTTCGGTCGATCGATGCAAAATTGCGGACGGGTCAGCGCCCTCGAAGGCGGGATTCAGGTGACCGGCCAACGTCAGCATGGCGACGCCATGCGAGAGAGACCAGATCTCGAACGCCAGGGGGCGCGAGTCGGTCGACGGTGCCCCGCCATGCTTCAACAGGGCGGTCGCGGCACGGCGGAGCAGGTCCAGCGCTTCGGTGGCGGCCGCGCCAGCTTCGGGCGCGTTCAGGGTCGTGACATTGGAAAACATCGCCGCATAAAGCCCGGGTTCGGTCCGCGCAAAGGCCAGATAGGCATTCCCCATGCTGTTCATGGCGGAGCGGGCATCGGGCTTGCCGTCGGCCCAGGCTTCGCTCAACTTCAGGCCGAACATCTCGAAGCCGCGCCGGGTCAGCTCTTCCATCAGCGCATTGCGGTCGGAAAAATGGCGATAAGGCGCGGCGGCCGTCACACCGGCGAGTTTTGCCGCATCGGCCAGCGTGAAGCCGCCCGGTCCCCGCTCGGACACGAGCAGACGAGCCGCCTCCACCAAGGCTTCCTTCAGACGCCCATGATGGTAGGCGCGGCGCTCTCCGCCAAAGAAACGATTGCCGTGATCCATTCTGTGCTTCTCGAGCAGTATCGGACGAGGTCGATGCCCCTTTTTTCACGACATCCGGTCACTCAGCGATTGCGCGATCTCGGCGACGATCGACAATGCCGCCTGACGCGGATCGGGCGAGGCCGTGATCGGTCGACCGACGACGAGATGGTCAGCGCCCGCCAGGATGGCTTCCGAAGGCGTCATGATCCGCTTCTGGTCACCGCTCGTGGCGCCGCTCGGCCGGATGCCCGGTGTCACGATTGTCATGTCGGGGCCGACGCTTGCGCGAACCACAGCGACTTCCAGCGGCGACATCACAAGACCGTCGATGCCGATCGCCTTGGCTTGAGCAGCCCGCTGAGCGACCAGGTCGGCCGCACCGAAGCGATAGCCGGCTTCCGCGAGATCCGCGTCATCCGACGAGGTCAGAACCGTCACGGCCAGCAGCCGCAAGCCGTCGTCGCCCTTGGCATCCTGGGCGGCCCGCATGGTTTGTGGAAAGGCATGGATCGTCAGGAACGTGGCCCCGAGGCGCGCGATCTGGGCGGTTGCGCCCGCCACTGTGTTGGGAATATCGTGCAACTTGAGATCCAAAAACACCTGATGGCCGGTTCCAATCAGCCGCTCGGCGAGGTCCAAACCACCCGCATAGGCGAGTTCGAGACCAATTTTGTAGAAGCCGACGCTATCGCCAAGGATCGTGACGAGATCGAGCGCCTGATCGACGGTCGGAAGATCCAGCGCCACGATCAGGCGGTCTCGTGGGGAGGTCGTCATGATGCTCTCTCTCGTTCTTTTCATCGCTTTCGGCCCAAGCGACCCGCTCGACGTCACGGATGTTGCAAGGACAGCAGCATCGAACCGGGAGAGGCGACACGTGTGGCCTTGATCTTGGCCGTTTCGGCCCCGAATTGCTTGAAATGCGGGGTTGCCGCGTGAGCCGCGAAGGCGGCTTCGTCGTCGAACACCTCGAATAAGATCAGGTGATCCGGGGCGGTCGCCGGTCGCTCCACGTCGAAGCGGCGGCAACCCGGCTCGTTCAGCACAGAGGCTCGCGCCACGCCGAGCACGAGCGTCGTCAGAGCGGGCATGTCGCTCGGAGCGGCTGTGTAGTCCACCACCACCACGTAACCCGGCGCGTTGGGGTTGGCGGTCTGGGCCAGGGCCGGCCCCGAAAGACTTGGGAACGCGAGCAGAAGTGCGGCGGTCGCGCCGACGATCAAGCGGGTCAATGTCACGGTCGGCCTCGTGGTCATGGGCCGGTCCCTTGAGAGCGGCCGCGGTTCATCCGGTCTCTACCATCGCGATCGTCGATCGCCCAGCCGGTCGCTCTTCACGCGTTGGCGCGCCGGCTTTGCGGTTCGCTCCGCGATGACCCGGGCCTTGTGCAATTCGAGGCCGATTTTCACCTTGAGGGCGCGCATCCTGAACTCGGCCCTCGCTTCAGAGGAGCGGACCAAAATCTCGGTTCGCAGTTTTTGGCGTTGCTCGCGCCATTCCTCGCCGAGCTTGTCGCGCCCGGCCTTGATCTTGTCCAAGAGGTCGACGCCGACACGGTCCTGCGCGTCTCCGCCGGCCGTTGCGCGACGATAGATCCAAACGCGCGCCGGCGGAAGGTTGAGCCAGACAGGAGCCGACACCTTTGCGTCGAAGCCGAGATCATTCTCCCGATGTTGGCGGGGGATGGGTGACGTCAAGCCATAGGTGAACTGAATGAAGGGCGCATCGGGACGCATCAGGGCGAAAGCGTCGCCGAGGAGCTCGTACCGTTGGCGCTCCGGTCGTGTAAGCAGCGGGAGACTTGAGACGATGGCGGCGGCCGGATCGAACAACAAGCCCGACAGGGTGGCGCCGAGCGCATAGGCATCGCCTTGCACGACCTGACATCCCGGGTAACGCCGTGACAGCAACTTGCAAAATGCAGGCTCGAACTCGACCAGGACCAAACGTTCCGGCGCAACGCCTCGGCGGATCAAAGCGTCCGTCACGGGCCCTGTTCCCGGTCCGAGTTCGATGATGGGTCCCGGTATGGAGGGATCGACGTAGCGGGCCATCATCCGAGACAGCGAGCGGCTCGAGGGCGAGACAGCGCCCGTCGTGAGTGGGCTCTCCAGCCACGTCTTGATGAAGCGGGCTTCGTCTTTCCAACGAAACCCGCGATAGGCGTTGGCCTTGACCTTTGACGGACGATCAACGTCGAACAAGGGTGAACGCAACGCGTGATCCTTCAGTGAAAAGCGCCATTCGGCGTCGTCTTTGACCATGACCGGGTGATCCCGGTCATGAGAGGATTAGTGACTGAGCTGATCGAAAAAATCTTTAATCTTCTCGAAGAACCCATTGGATTCAGGATGTGTCGTGGTCGATGAAATCGACTCAAACTCGTTCAGCAGTTCCCGTTGGCGCTTGCTGAGGTTCTGCGGCGTCTCGACCATGGCCTGGATGTAGAGATCGCCGAGGTCGCGGGACCGCAGGATCGGCATACCCTTACCTTTGATGCGAAACTGCTTTCCGGACTGCGTTCCTTCTAGCACCTTGACCTTGGCCTGCTGACCATCGACTGTCGGCACCGAAAACTCTCCGCCGAGCGCGGCCTGAACCATGGAAATCGGCACGCGACAGTAAAGATCCGCGCCGTCCCGCTGGAAGAACTGATGCGGCTTGACCGCGAGGAAAATGTAGAGGTCACCCGCGGGTCCGCCGCGCAAGCCGGCTTCACCCTCGCCAGAAAGCCTGATGCGCGTACCATCCTCAACGCCGGCCGGGATGTTGACCGACAGTGCCCGTTCCCGCGTCACCCGACCTGAGCCGGCGCAGCTCGCGCACGGATTGTCGATGATCTCGCCGCGACCTTGGCAGGTCGGGCATGTCCGCTCGATCGCGAAGAAGCCCTGCTGGGCGCGAACCCGTCCCTGGCCTCCGCAGGTGCCGCAGGGGCGGGGCTTCGAGCCAGGCTTCGCTCCGCTTCCCGAACAGGCCTCACACGAGATCGAGGTCGGAATATTGACCGTCGCGGTCTTGCCCTTGAAGGCATCTTCCAACGTGATATCGAGATTGAAGCGGAGATCCGAGCCACGCTCACGACCGCCGGAGCGACCACCGCGCGACCGGCCCATCATGTCGCCGAAGAGATCGTCGAAAATATCCGACATCGACGAGCCGAAGCCCTCGCCCATGCCGCCGCCCTGTCCGCCTTGCTCGAAAGCGGCGTGGCCATAGCGGTCATAGGCGGCGCGTTTGTCCGCGCTGGAAAGGCACTGATAGGCTTCGTTGAGTTCCTTGAATTTCGCTTCCGCCGCCTTGTCGCCAGGATTGCGATCGGGATGGCATTGCATCGCGGCCTTGCGGAAGGCTCCCTTGAGCTCGACCTCAGTCACGGTCCGGCTTACGCCGAGGATTTCGTAATAATCAGCTTTGGCCATTCAAGCCATGTCCCATCTTAAATGCCGGGCCTGCAGCAGACGAACCGATCCGCCGTTGCAATGTGCGGAACGGAAATGCTCCGACCTCGCGTCGCTTCTGGCAGGCTGACGATGACAGTCGTAGGTGCCATGAGCACAATTTCGCCGCAAGCTGAAACCTCGAACGGACGGCGTCGCCCACAATCCTCAAACCAAAAATCCGGAGCGCGACGCGCCCCGGACTGATTGGTGAAAGGCCTGACCGATCAGCGAGGATCAGGCGTGGCGCTTCTTGTCGTCGTCGCCAACTTCCTTGAAGTCGGCGTCGATGACGTCCTCGTTGGCGTTAGCCGACGTGTCAGCCGCCCCAGGAGCCGCGCCCTCGCCGGACTGAGCCTTGTACATCGCCTCGCCAAGCTTCATCGACGCCTGCATCAGGTCGTTGGTCTTGCTCTTGATCGCCTCGACGTCTTCACCGTCGAGAGCAGGACGGAGAGCCGCGATTGCCGCTTCGACCGCGCTCTTGTCGGCGGCCGACACCTTGTCCCCATATTCCGCGACCGACTTCTCGGTCGAGTGAATCATGGCCTCGGCCTGATTCTTGGCATCGATCAATTCGCGACGCAGCTTATCGTCCGCCGCATGCAATTCGGCGTCCTTGACCATCTTATCGATATCGCTGTCCGACAGACCACCCGACGCCTGGATGCGGATCTGCTGTTCCTTGTTGGTGGCCTTGTCCTTCGCGGTCACATTCACGATGCCGTTGGCATCGATGTCGAACGTGACCTCGATCTGCGGCACACCACGCGGCGCGGCCGGAATGCCGACGAGATCGAACTGGCCCAGCACCTTGTTGTCGGCCGCCATCTCGCGCTCGCCTTGGAACACGCGGATCGTCACCGCGGTCTGGCTGTCTTCGGCGGTCGAGAACACCTGGCTTTTCTTGGTCGGGATCGTCGTGTTGCGATCGATCAAGCGGGTAAACACGCCACCCAATGTCTCGATGCCGAGCGACAGCGGGGTCACATCGAGGAGCAGCACGTCCTTGACGTCGCCCTGGAGCACGCCGGCCTGAACCGCCGCGCCGATGGCCACGACCTCGTCCGGATTGACGCCCTTATGGGGCTCCTTCCCGAAGAACTGCTTCACGATCTCCTGAACCTTCGGCATGCGGGTCATGCCGCCGACCAGAACGACCTCGTCGATCTCACCGGCCGTAAGGCCTGCATCTTTGAGAGCCTTGCGGCACGGCTCGACGGTGCGCTGGATCAGATCCTCGACCAAGCTCTCGAACTTGGAGCGGGTCAGCTTCAAGGTCAGATGCTTCGGGCCGCTCGCGTCAGCCGTGATGTAGGGGAGGTTGATGTCTGTCTGGCTTGCGGACGACAGCTCGATCTTGGCCTTTTCGGCAGCTTCCTTGAGGCGCTGGAGGGCCAGCTTATCCTTGCGGAGATCGACCGTGTTTTCCTTGCGGAACTCATCCGCGAAATATTCCACGAGGCGCATGTCGAAGTCTTCGCCGCCCAGGAACGTATCGCCGTTGGTGGACTTCACCTCGAAGACACCGTCGCCGATCTCGAGGATCGACACGTCGAAGGTGCCGCCGCCGAGGTCGTAGACCGCAATCACGCCGGTGCTCTTCTTATCGAGGCCGTAAGCAAGCGCGGCGGCGGTCGGCTCGTTGATGATGCGAAGCACTTCAAGGCCGGCGATCTTGCCAGCGTCCTTGGTGGCCTGACGCTGAGCGTCGTTGAAATAAGCCGGAACAGTGATGACCGCCTGAGTCACGGTCTGGCCCAGGTAGGCCTCGGCCGTCTCTTTCATCTTCTGCAAGATGAAGGCTGAAATCTGAGAAGGCGAATATTGCTTGCTGTCCGCCTGAACCCACGCATCGCCGTTGGACGCCTTGGTGATCTTATAGGGGACGAGACCCATGTCCTTCTTGGTCATCGGATCTTCGAAGGTCCGGCCGATCAGACGCTTGATCGCGAAGAAGGTGCGCTCCGGATTGGTGACGCCCTGTCGCTTGGCCGGCTGGCCAACGAGACGCTCTCCCTCATCCGTGAAGGCCACGATGGATGGTGTGGTACGCGCGCCCTCGGCATTTTCAATGACCTTGGGCGTCGAGCCTTCCATGACGGCGACGCAGGAGTTGGTTGTCCCGAGGTCGATGCCGATTACTTTTGCCATGTCGTAGTATCCTTTCTTTTTCGCAGAACCGCCGGATCCCGAAGCGATCCGGCTATGGGCGGACGAGGGCTCCGTGTCACGGGCCTCGGACGACCGGTCCCCGATGGTGAGTTGAAGATGGGAACGCCCTCTCGGAGCGCAAGCGCGGATCGACAGATAGGAAGGCTTTTTTGCCGCGCAAGCGGGGCGAAAACGACGGTTTTAGGCGAGTGACGCTGCGCTTTGGCACTTGCGTCTTCCCCGCGCTGCCGCGATGGTGCGGTGCGGAATCGGGCAATCGGTCGAGGCACCATGGGCAAAGCGATAATCGGTATCATCGGCGGCTCCGGTGTCTACGATCTCCCCGGGCTTGAGGATTATCGCGAGGAGCGTGTCTCGACGCCTTGGGGCGAACCATCGGACGTGCTTCGGTTCGGCCGCTTGGCTGGACGCGATGCCGTGTTTCTGCCGCGGCACGGCAAAGGCCATCGGCTGTCACCCTCCGGCATCAACTATCGCGCCAATATCGACGCCTTGAAGCGGGCAGGAGTGACCGATCTCATCTCCGTGTCGGCCTGCGGGTCTTATCGGGCGGAGCTTTATCCGGGCCTTTTCGTCATGGTCGATCAATTCGTCGACCGCACCCACGGTCGCGAAAGCTCGTTTTTCGGCAACGGCTGCGTCGTCCATGTCTCGATGGCGCATCCCGTCGCGCCTCTGCTACAGGCGCGTCTCGCCGATGCCGCAACCGCCGAGTCGATCCCGTTTAAGAAGGGCGGGACGTATCTCTGCATGGAAGGTCCGCAATTCTCGATGCTGGCCGAGTCGCTCACCTATAAGTCGTTCGGCTACGATGTTGTCGGCATGACCGCGATGCCCGAAGCCAAGTTGGCGCGCGAAGCCGAGATCTCCTACGCGACGGTCGCCATGGTGACGGATTTCGACTGTTGGCATTCCGACCACGGCCATGTCGACGTCGCATCGGTGCTTCGGGCTGTGCGCGAGAATGCCGAGTCGGCCCGCACCCTTATCACGCGCCTCATCCGCGATTTTCCAGAAGAGCACGAAGAGTGCCCGATCGGCTCGGACAAGGCGCTCGACAACGCCTTCATCACGGCACCCGAGGCACGCGACCCTGCCGTCCTTGCGAAGCTCGATGCCGTCGCGGGACGTGTCCTCGGCCCCCGATCCTAACAACGCGTTTGGCCACATCTGGCCAGGCGCACGCGCGAGTCACCTCATGATCACCGACGACCTCAAGGCTTCGATCCGGACGATCCCGGATTATCCGAAACCAGGTATCCTGTTCCGCGACATCACGACCCTGCTCGGGAATGCACGCGCCTTTCGACGCGCGATCGACGAGTTGGTGCAGCCCTGGGCCGGCACCAAGATCGACAAGGTCGCCGGGATGGAAGCGCGTGGATTCATTCTTGGCGGAGCGGTCGCTCATCAGTTATCGGCCGGCTTCGTTCCGATCCGCAAAAAGGGCAAGCTTCCCTTTACGGTCGTCAGTGTGGCCTATTCGCTGGAATATGGCATCGACGAGATGGAGGTTCACCAAGATGCAGTCTTGCCAGGCGAGCGCGTCATCCTGGTCGACGACTTGATCGCGACAGGTGGAACGGCCGAGGGTGCGGTCAAGCTGCTGAAGCAGATCGGCGCAGACGTCGTTGCGGCCTGCTTCGTCATCGACCTTCCCGATCTCGGCGGCGCCGAGAAGATCAGAAACCTCGGGGTTCCGGTCAGGACCCTGATGGAATTCTCAGGTCACTGACCGTAAGGTCGGCGGCGGGTCGTCGCCGCCATAAGACGCAACCCTCGAAGCTGAACGCCACCGTGCCATCGGCTTTGTGGCCGGTGCAATGACTGAACACCAACCCCCAATCGGGCTTCGAGGTCACGCGCTTGCCGGTCACGCAGGATGCGAAGGACAGGGTGTCGCCGGCAAAGACAGGGACGATCCACTTGAGGCTCTTGAAGCCCGGCGACGGTCCCACCTGCATCGGCCCGCTGCCCTCCTCGGCTTGCCGGGCCGCGACATTGAGCTTCATCCAGATCGCGGCCGTGTGCCACCCCGAGGCGGCCAAACGGCCGAAGGGACCCGTGCGCGCGGCCTCCTCATCCATGTGAAAGCTTTGGGGATCGTAACGGCTTGCGAAGGCGACGATCTCCTCTGCCGTGAACAGATGGGACCCGAATTGGACCGTCTCGCCCACCACCACGTCCTCGAAGAACATGGTCACGCTCCCTTGTCACGACAGCCGAACATGATCGTGTTGGCCTGCGTCATGACACAGGTGCCGGTCTGGTTCATCATCTCGAAAGCAAAGCCGACGAGGCCCATCTGGGGACGCGACCGGGATCGCCGGGCCGACGTCACGCGCGCCGACATTCGCAGGCGATCACCGGCACGCACCGGCGCGCGCCAGTTCAGTTCGTCGATCCCTGGGCTTCCCTGCGAGGATGAGCGATGCAAAAAACCATCGAAGATCATCCGCATGCCGAGGGACGCCGTATGCCAGCCAGACGCCGCGAGCCCCTTGAGCGGCGACGAGAGAGCCGCGGCCTCGTCGAGATGAAACGGCTGCGGATCAAACTCCGCCGCGAACGCCCGGATCTCCGCCTCGGTGACGAGGTAATCGCCGAATACGAACTTACGACCCTCGTGGAAATCCTCGAACATCAGGCGTTCGGGCACAGCGGCGGTTTCAGGATCTCCCGCGCTCATGAGAGAGCCGGGACCACGGCCGGAAGCGTCGCGGCCGTCTCGATCGGGTCGACCGCGTCGACAACTCCCTCAGGCGGCTGCGACATGCAATAGCGGATCGCATCCACGAATGTCGTCACTTTCGGGTCTTTGACGACCTGATCGATCTCCTCATCCGTGTCGCGGAGACCGCCGATGCGCCACCATGCACCAACGAGGATGTGAGCTCTCGGCGCTCGACGTCGTAAACGCCGAAGCACGAACCGCAAAAAGGCCGGGCTGCTGCCGTCCAAGGCCGAAAGGCAGATCAGCGCGACGCCGGCAACGTCGAGGTGATCGATTTCCGTTTTAGACAGCGCGGTGTAGCTCTCACAGCGGGCGCCGATCTGGTGGCCGAGAAACACCTGCACCAGCATGGCGGCGGCGGCGTCGTCGAGCGGGCCACGCGCGCCGACACACAGCACACTGCCGGCTTTCGTAAATTGCGGCGGTGTCTCCGGCACGAGATCATCCGGCTTGGTCGCGACGTCGGCATCCGTCACTTCCGTCGGCTTGCCGGTCGACCAGAATTTTTGTCGATCGTCCGGCTGATCGTCCCCTGGCGCGTCGCGCTCGAGATCTTCGACGACGTCCAGGGCCGCGGCCTTGATCTGCTCCTGCCGATCGTGATCCAGCCTGTTTTGCGCCACATCGCCTTGTGCCAGAAGCAGGCCAGGCAGAGCCACGGCGTCGTAATATTCGGAGACCGACATCGCGCTGAGGCATTTTTGCGCCTGGTCGGACGCTTCGACCGGATCGTTGGCCAGCAGACGTTGATAGAAGGTCTCTGACGGAGCGAGCGGGGGCCTGTCACCGAGCAGCACATCGAGAAACTCGAGCTGTTCGACGTGGCGCCCGAGCACGACGAGGCACACCGTGAGAGGCGTCGACAAGAAGAGGCCGACCGGACCCCAAAGAACCGTCCAGAAGGTGGCGGCGATGATGATCGCGATGGGTGATAAGCCAGTATTGTGCCCATAGGCGAACGGCTCGACCACCTGACCGATGACGCTTTCGACCGCGAGCAGCATCGCCGCAGTCCAGATTACCATGCCCCATCCCGGGTCGACCGCCGACGCGAGCACCAGGGGCACAATCGAGCCGATGACCGGACCCACATAGGGAATGAACCGCATGCAGGCGAAAATGATGCCAAGCAGGATAGGGCTCGGGACGCCGATCAGCCACAGACTGATCCCAACGATGATGCCCGATGCCGTGTTCACGGCGCATTGCGTGAGCAAATATCGGCTCAGCCGCTTCGCTCCGTCGTCGATGGCGGCTGTCGTGCGCTGAAGGTCGGTCGCACCAAAGAGGCGAATGGCGCGGTTACGGAGATCCTCTCGCTGCAAGAGGATGAAGACGACGAAAATCAGCACGATGCCGGCTGTCGCGACCGGGTGAACCAAAGGCGCGCTGACACGCAGGATTGTGTCGATGGCGCTCGGCGTTGGCGCAATGATTTCCACGGGCATGGGCGCAGCGGCAGGCTTTTCGCCTGTAGTCTGTTGTGTGGCGGCGGCGGGGCTGCCGCTTCCGCTGACGACCTGCGCCTCGGGCTGCCGATTCACGGCTTTGCTGATCGTCGCGATCGCGTCCTCGATCCGCTGCATCGAGCCGCCGGTCGACATGCCTTGTAAATACTGAATTTTGCGGACAATCGTCCTCTCGTAACGGGGGACATCGTTGGAGAGGTCGCGCAATTGCGTCGTGATCAGCGCGCCCAAAGCGCCTAGAAACACGACGGCGATCATGACCGTGATGACCACGGGCGGGATCCGGCCCAGACCCAATTTCTGCAGCTTCCGCACGCTCGGTGCGAGGACGAAGCCAAGCAGAATCGCAAGAGCGATCGGCACGAGGATTTCACTGCCGAAGTAAAGCGCAGCGATCACGGCCGCGCAGGTCGCGAGAGTTCGCGTGCTATTGCGCTCGCTCGAGGGGAGGGTCGCGGTTACCTGAGCCATCGTCTTATCCGCCTCCCGGAGCAGCGTCCGACGGAGAGGCCCTCCCAGAGTTGACCTCTCCCGATCGACCTGCGCGACACCCTCGCGGTCACATTAAACTTTGGCGTCTCGCTCACCAACGCAAGGTAATCGGATACAAATCCGCTCCACCCAAGGCCACTGATGCCATTGGGAGGAGCGGGTCACTCGTGATGCGGTCCGGCGTGGACCGCAGGAGCCTTAGCGGGTCAGTGCCGCAGCGTCGCGAGCACGGCCACCGAAGGTAGCAGCGATGGTCGACGAGAAGGCGCCGATCAGCATCGAAATAAATAGCCACAAGGACAGATAAGCGGCGGCCTTGCGGGCCGCATCGGCGGCATCACGTGCAGTCTGTTCGGCCTTGGCGGCAGCAGCCTTGGCCTGAGCAATCGTGTCGTCGACGCGCTTTTCTGCATCGGCCTGGCTCAGGCCCGTCTTGGCGGCAATCAACTGACCGACGTAGGTCTTGTCCGCCGGTGCAATCTCACCGCTGGCAAGGCTCCGCGACATGATGCGGCCGACTTCGGCAACGGTTGCCTGATTGTTCGGATCGGTCGCAGCCTTGTCGCTGCGGAACAGCATATCGGTGAAATAGGACTGGACGCCGGAGTTATTGGCGGCCTGTGTGCTGGCAGCACCGCCGACTGACCCGACAGCGCTCGCGAGCCCGGAGACAACACTGCCGGTCGCCTGAGCGCCGGTGCCGATAACGGACGACGCCGCAGATGCTAACAAGGTCGCGCTGACGATTGCGCCCACAGCCCAGGTCATGAACCCGTGCGCGGTGTCACGGAAATAGATTTCGTCGGAGTGGACGCTCGTCCAACGCGTGCGAAGGCGACCGGCCAAATAGCCGCCCATGCCGGCCGACACGATCTGCACGATGATGAGCCAGATGATGGCAGACGTGCCCAGCGTCGTGCCCGACGCACCCGAGTTGGCGTAAGGAGAGATGGATGCCAAGCCGACTCCGGTGCCGAGCGACAGCAGAATGAGCGAAAGCGCGGACGCAACGACGGCACCGCCGATAATGGCAGCCCAGGAGACCGCCGAGTAGCCGGATTCGTTATTGGCAGCAAGGGCTGCAGTATTTGGTGTCAAAGCCATGTGAGCCTCGTGACGATGTATTGATCAGGAAGGGCGCGAACACCCTGGCGGTCTCGTCAGCGAACGAACAGCGCGATGAGAATGATGATTGGGATCGGAATACCAATAAACCAAAGAAGAATTGAACGCATGACGTCGTTTCCTTGAAATGAACGACCGTCAACGTCGGCTGTCCCGCTCAAGTTCCAGCTAATGCCGCGATTTGGCTACGGAAACGACGCTCTTTGTGTAAGTGTCGGGCAGAACTAATCGAGGCTGTACAAGGTTAGTGTCTATCTGCCGATACCGCCTGCGGCGCCGGATCTGCGGTCACCGCCACAAGCCTGGATGTGGCCTTCTCACCAACGCGCCTCGGGTCAGCGATGTGACTGCAGTCGGCAGGGTCGCGCACGGCCAAACGGCGAGCCGCGTCTTCGATCGAGAGACCGGGCGCGCCACGCTCGCCCGGGTGCGATCAGAAGGGATGATATTGGAACGCCCAAGTCTCGGTCAGAATGTCGTTGCCCATCTTAAGATAGCAGCGCATCTCCACCGGGTCCGTTCCATCGACCACGAGATCAAATTGGGCCCGCCAGTGGCCGTTCACCCCATCCGGCACCGCCTCTGTGTACACATAAGGCGTGAACGTGCCGCGCGAGGTGTTGAGCACGGCCTCCGGCTTGACGCCGAACGGTAGATTTTCGAGCGGGCCACCCAGGAATTCCACCATGAACTTTCGAACGCCGGCGGGACGGGGCAGGCCGGGTTGTCCGCCGCGTCCGAGCCGAGTGGCGACACATTTGGCAAGCGGCGACGGATGCGGCTCGTTCGCGACCCAGAACAGCTTATACTTGAAAGCATAGGTCTTGCCGGCCGTCGCGGGTTCGGCAGGCACCCAGGTGGCGACGACATTATCGTGGATCTCGTCGTCCGTCGGGATCTCGATCAACTGAACCGCGCCCGCACCCCAGTCGCTGCCGGGTTCGACCCAAAGGCTCGGCCGGCGATCGTAAAAGACGCCATCCAGATAATGATCGAAAACCCGGTCGCGCTGCAGCGCGCCATAGCCGCGCGGCGAGTGATCCGAGAAGGACGAGGCGGTCGTGCGCTCGGGATTGTTGAGCGGCCGCCAGATCCGTTCGCCCGAGCCTGTCCACAAGGCGAGGCCATCCGAGTCATGCACCTCGGGGCGCCAGTCGATAGCGGTGTCCTTCTTGGTTTCGGAGAACCAATACATCGTCGTCAACGGAGCGATGCCAAGGCGGGCGATGTCCTTGCGAAGATTGAGCGTGTGCTCGATCTCCATCGTGACGCCTTTGCCCCGTGTCATCTGGAACCGATAGGCCCCGGTCAGGGACGGGCCGTCGAGCAGGGCGTTGACCACGATGGTGTCGTCGCTCGTCGGCGTCTCGATGTAGAAGCGCGTGAAATCGGGAAATTCCTCGTCGCGATCGGCGACGGCGGTGTTGACCGCGACGCCGCGGGCCGACAGGCCATATTGGTAGAGTTCGCCGATCGCACGGAAATAGGCCGCGCCGAGGAACGCCGCCCAATCATTCTTATGCCAATCAGGCTTGCCGGAGCGAGGCTCCTGAATCCGGAAGCCGGCAAATCCAACACCCTGCGGCAATTGTTTGGCCGGAGAATTGGCCGGCATGTCGAACATGGCTTGATTGTAGACGATGGGCCGAGCCTGATCGGCGTCGACCACATACATTTCGACGGACTTCGGGAAGAACTTGCCGATGTGGAAGAAGGTCACCGGAAACTGGCCCGGACCATTGGCGAAGAGGGCCGACTCCGTATTGAACGTGATCTGCCCCCAGCGCTCGTAATCGATCTTCGACACGATCTCTGGATCGGGCTGACGCGGTGCCGCATAGGGCTTCCCGGCGAGGTCGACCGCCATGGCCTTGAGGGCCTCGAACGAAAAGACTTCCGGTGCTCCGAGCGTAAGGCTTCCCGCGGCGTGAGCCGGTGTGAAACCTGTTGGGAGAAGACCCGCCGCGCCTGCGACCGACAGGGCGGTCAGCACCTGCCGGCGATCGAATAGGTCAGTCATGGTCAGCCCCGGATCGGTTCGACCTTGATGGCCGCCCGCATGAAGTAGAAAAGCGCCACGAAGCCGAGCAGGCCAAAGGCGATCTCGACGCTGCGAGCCACGAGGGGCGGCAACTGAAACAATCCACCTAGCGCCCAGCCCGCGGCCCAGGACATACCGACGAGTTCGGTGCCGACGAGGATCGCCACGCAGGAGATGGTGGTCAGGTTCGCCCAGTTGATCGGCTTCGCGGCAGGCAAATGAAACTCCGATGATCGGCACGGCACGTCAGGTCACCGGCCCTAAAGCATCGCGACCCTTGAAGCAAGGTTCGCGGATCGCGCCCTGTGCCATTCGGACGCCGCAGGAACCTTGCCTCGCGACTCGCATTGGCACTCCGCTGAGGAACTGAGGAAGCGCGGCATGTCCATCGCAGAGGATCGAGATCCCGACGACCCGCAGGTGGTTGATCCGCGCGATGCGGCCGAAAGTGCCGGGCTTTGGTACGTGACCGACGAGGATCAGGGCATTCGTCGTCAGAAGGCCGGCAAGGGCTTTTCTTATCGCGGACCGGACGGTCGCAAGATCACGAATACCGAAACGCTCGATCGCATCAAGGCGCTCGCGATCCCGCCGGCCTACACCCATGTCTGGATCAGCGAACGAGCCGACGGCCATATTCAGGCGACGGGTCGCGACGCCAAGGGACGCAAGCAATATCGCTACCATCCGCTGTTCCGCGAAATCCGGGATAGCGCAAAATACGAGCATGTGACGGCATTCGCCGATGCCTTGCCGCATATTCGGGACACGGTTCGTCGACACATGGCTGAGAAGGGGCTGAGCCGGCGCAAGATCCTGGCCACCATCGTCTATCTTCTCGAAACGACGCTGATCCGGGTTGGCAACGAGGATTACGCGCGGAAAAATCAGTCCTATGGTTTGACGACGCTTCTCGATGAACATGTCGAGGTCGACGGGGCTGGGCTCCATTTCGAGTTCAAGGGCAAGAGCGGGAAGATGTGGCGGCTCGACGTCCGCAACAAGCGCGTCGCCGCCATCGTCAAAGCCTGTCACGATCTGCCGGGCCACCACCTGTTTCAGTTCCTCGACGACGACAAACAACGCCACAGCGTCGGCTCATCCGACGTCAATTCCTACTTGCGCGAGATCACCGGCCGCGACGTAACCGCGAAGGATTTTCGCACCTGGGCCGGAACCGTGCTGGCCGCCATGGCGCTGCACGAAATCGGCATTATCGACAGCGAGGCCAAAGCCAAGAAAAACATCCGCGCCGCGATCGAACGTGTCTCGTCCCGGCTGGGAAACACGCCGACGATCTGCCGCAAATGCTACATTCATCCAGAGATTCTGAGCTGCTATATGAGCGGTGAGCTCATGCTGGAGATCAAGGATGATATCGAAGCCGAGCTACGGAGCGATCTTCCCAAATTGAGGCCGGAAGAAGCGGCCGTGTTGGCCTTGCTCGAGTCGCGCCTGAAGCGGGACATCGACGACGCTGCAGCGGAGGCCGCCAAACAAGCGTCCGCGCCGCATCGGAAAGGCAGCCGACTACAGCCGAGCGCGCGCGACGCGTGATCCGATGATGTCATCCAGCTCGAACTTGGGTTAGCGTCTGCGCTTCCTCTTGCCGTGGCACGCTCGTGATCGAAACTCCCGTCTTTTCCCATGCGGCGACCGCTGCTCCCCACCAGCTTGCAGCCGATGCGGGCCGCGATGTCTTGATCGAGGGTGGCAATGCGATCGAGGCGATGGTCGCGATGGCCAGCGTTATCGCCGTGGTCTATCCGCATATGAACGGGCTTGGCGGCGATGGATTTTGGACCATCGGCGAGCCGGGCCGCGCCACGGCCGAGCCGATGGTGCGCGCAATCGAAGCCTGCGGTTATGCCGGCGCCAAAGCCACGCTGAAGAGCTACGACGACCGGGGCTACGACCGGCTCCCGTCACGCGGGCCGGATGCGGCCTTGACGGTGCCGGGCGCGGTGGACGGCTGGCGTGCCGCTCTCGAACTCTCGGCCTCGCGGGGTGGCAAGATGCCCTTGTCGCGGCTGCTCGAACCTTCGATCCGCCTCGCGCGGGACGGTTACCCGGTCTCGCGCTCGGAAGCCTTTTACGAGCCGATGGAACTCGCCAGCCTACGCGATGCGCCGGGTTTTCTCGACACGTTCTGCCTCGACGGCAAAGTGCCGGCGGCGGGCGACATTCGCCGCGTCCCGGCGCTTGCGGCCACCTTGGAGCGGCTGGCCCATGTGGGGCTCAGCGATTTCTATCGCGGTGACATCGCGCGCGAAATGGCGTTCGACCTCGATCGGATCGGCGCGCCCGTAACACGGGAGGACTTGCGCCTCTACGAAGCGAAGTGGCGCAAGCCGCTCAGCCTGCGTCTTCCCCATAGCCCGGCCATGCCGGCCGCCCGCCTCTTCAATACGCCGCCGCCCACGCAAGGCTTGGCCGCGCTGGTGATCCTCGGCCTGTTCGCCCGCCTTGGCGTGAAGCGCGGCGAGAGTTTCGAGCATATGCACGGGCTGATCGAAGCCTCGAAGCTGGCGCTGCTGATCCGCGATCGGGTCTGCACGGATTTCGACCACCTGCGTGAGGATCCGGACGATTACCTGACGGCCGGCTATCTCGACCAACTCGCGGCACGGATCGACATGCGCCGCGCGTCCTCGCCTGTGCTGCCGCCCAGCGATGGTGGAACGGTCTGGATGGGCGCCATCGGCGCCGATGGCCTGGCGGTTTCCTACATCCAGTCGGTTTATTGGGATTACGGTTCGGGATGCGTGTTGCCGCGCACCGGCGTGCTCATGCAGAATCGGGGTCTGTCGTTCTCGCTCGATCCGAAGGCGCTGAATGCGCTCCGTCCGGGGCGACGGCCGTTTCATACGCTGAACCCGCCGCTTGCGCTCTACGACGACGGTCGCGTCATGTCCTACGGCGCGATGGGCGGCGACGGCCAGCCGCAGTTTCAGGCACAGGTTTTCACCCGCGTCGGTTTCGGGCAGGGGCTTGCGGATGCGATCGATGCGCCGCGCTTTCTGTTTGGTCGCACCTGGGGCGACGCGCACCAATCGCTCCGCCTCGAAAGCCGCTTCGATCCCGATGTGTTGCTGGCGCTCGAACGCGCCGGGCACGACCTCGTCATCGACGGCGCTTATTCGGATCGCCTCGGCCACGCAGGCGCGCTTATCAGAACGCCACGCGGGCGGATCGACGCCGCGCATGACCCGCGCTCCGATGGAGGCTCCGCCGGATTCTGACCAGAACGGGATGTCCGACTCAAGCTGAACGAAACGGATCGGCGATCGAGACCCGATCGACCCGAGGTGAGCCGCGGTAAGGAAAGGCCGCATAAAGCGCAGCCGCGCAACGAATCGACATAGCCGACGATTCAAAACATGCACAATCGTGCAAAAACGTGCGATACCACGCAACGACACGTGAGGTCGCATATGATTCTGCCCCATGAACGCGTTGCCGATATCAGGATGCGGCTCGACCGTGACGGACGCGTCATCGCGGCCGAGCTGGCACGGGACTACGAGACATCCGAGGATACGATCCGTCGCGACCTGCGCGATCTTGCGGCGGCCGGTTTTTGCCGCCGGGTCTATGGCGGGGCGCTGCCGATCTCTCCCGCCTCAGGCACGCTTGCCGAACGCAGGCTCGTCAATGCTGATGTCAAAATGGCACTCGGCCGCGCCGCCGCCGCGCTTGCGGTGCCTGGACAGTTGATCGTCCTCGACGCAGGCTCGACCAATCTTTGCATTGCCCGGGCGTTGGCGACCCAGGCGAGCCTCACGATCGCCACCAACGCTCCCTCGATCGCGGCCGCTCTCGAGCATGCGAGCGGCATCGATCTCATCATGATCGGCGGCAGCGTCGACAAGCGCACCGGTGGCACGCTCGGTGCGCGCGCGCTTCGCGACGCACTCGTTTTGCGACCGGACCTTTATTTCATCGGCGCCTGTGCGGTCGAAGTCGAGACGGGTGTGTCGGTCTTCGGCGCCGAGGAGGCGGAGCTGAAACGCGCGCTCATCGAGGCGAGCGGCTCGGTCGCGACTGCCGTGACGGACGACAAGGTTGGGACGGGCGCGCCCTTCGCGGTGCTGCCCTGGACCGACCTCGACCATCTGATCGTCGAACATGAAACATCGCTGACACGCATGCGACGCCCGCACGACGCAGGGCCGCAGATCCATGTCGCGCAAACCGCCAAGGAGACACCATGACGACCCTCATGCCCACGGTTCGTGAGGCCACTTGGAACGAGCGCGCGTCGACGCTCGCGATGTTCCTCACGCTCGGCCTTGCAGTCGGCACCTGGGCAGCAGCCCTGCCGGGTCTCAAGTCCGAGCTCGGATTGTCGGACCGCGATCTCAGCTTTGCCTTGCTGGCGCTGGCGATCGGATCGGTCGGATCGACGATCGCGACTGGTATCATCGCGCCGCGCTTCGGCACGGGCCGCTCGACCGGCGTGTCCGCACTCGCCATGGTGGTGGCGTTCGCGTTGCCGGCTTTCGCATCCAGCTACGTGCAGTTGCTCATGTCGGCGCTGCTGATGGGCATCACGACCGGAGCTCTGGATATTTCGGTCAATGGGCATGCCAGCGATGTCGAGCGGCGCTGGACGTCGCCGATCATGTCCTCGTTCCATGCGGCATTCAGCCTTGGCGGGCTGATTGGCGCGGCTTTCGGCGGCTTGCTGGCCGGCGCCGGTTGGCAGGTGGCAGGGCAGATCTTCGGGCCGCTGCTGCTCGCGGCGCTCGTGGCGGTTGCGGCGATGCCGTGGCTTGGCTCCGGCGCGCGTCACGCGGACAAGCCCGAGATCACCTTTGCGATGCCGGAGCGCAGCATGTTGGGTTTGTGTGCCGTGGTGCTGTTCTGCTTTTTAATCGAAGGCGCGATGGCGGATTGGAGCGCGGTCTATCTCGCGACCGTGACACAATCCTCGCCCGCCATCGCGGCGACCGGCTATGCCGCTTTCTCGATCGCGATGGCGGCGGGACGCGTGGTCGGCGACGGGATCGTGACGGCGCTTGGTCCGAAAAGGGTGGTGCTGTTCGGCGGATTGCTGGCCGCGACCGGCATGGGGCTGGCGGTCGCTTTTCCGGATCCGCTGGTCGCCGCCATCGGCTTCGCGCTCGTTGGCGCCGGCGCCGCCAACATCGTGCCGGTGGTGTTCAGTGCGGCCGGGCGTTACGGCTCGTCGCCCTCCGCCGGCGTCGCCATGGTGGCGACAGTCGGCTATGCCGGGTTTTTGGGAGGGCCTCCGATCATCGGCTTCGTGGCCAGCGTGGGGGGATTGCGGCTCGCGCTGGGTCTTCTGGTCGTGGCCGCCGTGCTGGTCGCGGTCGGCGGCCTTGGGCTCGATCGCGGCGGGAAAGCCGCGTCCTCTTGATGTGGTAACTCTACCGCTTGCGAAGCCGCACGTAGAGCGCACCCATGCCGCCATGCGGTACACCAGCTTCCTCGAAGCCGAGGACGATGGAGCGAAGGTCCGGCTCCCGGAGCCAGTGTGGGACGGCTCGCCGCAACACACCGGGTTCCGTCTCGAAGAGCGACGACAGCGGCAGGCGCGAGCGCCCCTTTCCGGTCACGACCAGAACGAGGCGCGCGCCGCGGCCATGCGAGCTCCGCAAAAATCCAATCAAGGCGGCATGGGCCTGGGCTTGCGTCATGCCGTGCAGATCGATGACGCCATCGATATCGATGCGCCCATGGGTGACCTTCTGCCGAAAGCGCTTTTCGAAGGGTGCAAGAGGCGGAGCCGCCGGTTTCGCGGCCTGGGTTGGCGGCGAGTAGCTTGGCATTCCGGCCGTCGCGCGCCGGGGTTTCTCGGCCGTTTTTGGGGCGGCGTCGGGTCGGACGGAGATCTCCGGTTTCGCCGGAGCCGAGACACGCTGAGGCAGAACCGCACCGCTGCGCGGCGCGACGCTCTGCACAACCCGCAGCCAGATCTCGATCTCAGCATCCGACAGCAATCGTCGGCCTCGGGGCGGGCTCACCTCGGCGCTCCGCCACGACCCTTCGGCCAAAGCACCACGAAGGTGCCATGATGCCGGATGCCGCCCGCGAGCCGTCCCGCCGCCTCGCCGGTGCCGAAAAACAGGTCGGCGCGTGCTGGCCCCGTGATGGCGGACCCGGTATCCTGCGCGATCATGAGCCGCGCGAAGCGGGCGGCAGGCCCGCTCGGCATCCACGGCAAGGTCGCATCGACCCAGAACGGCAGCCCATAGGACCAGAGCGTCCGATCGATCGCGATCGATCGCAAGGGCGTCAGCGCGAAACCAGCGCCGCCGATCGGCCCGTCTCCCGAGGCATCCAGCACAGTCTCGAAGAAAATATAGGATGCGTTTCGCTGCATAACGCTGCGCCCGAGCTGACCCACCGCCTGGCCATGCTGCCGAAGCCAGGCTTTCAGGCCGTCCAGCACCAAGGCGTCCGGCGAAAGACCAGTCTCCTCGACGATGATCTTGCCGATCGACGTATAGGGATGCCCGTTGCGGCCCGCATAGGTGATCCGAAGGACACGGCCATCCGGCAAGGAGACGCGCGCCGAGCCTTGCACCTGCACCAGGAACACCTCGACCCAGTCGCGCAGCCAAACCACCGGCCGATAGGTGCCGTTTGCGATGCCAGCCTCGATGGCGGCACGGTCAGGGTATCGGCTCAGTGCGCCGTCGCGTCCAACTTGGGCGGCCGAATAGCCCGCGAGGGCAGCGGGGCGGGGCTCGTCGGCCGCGAATGTCTTGAGGTCGTCGGGGCGGTCGAGAAGCGGAGCCGTAAATGCTGGGCTTGGCTCGAGCGATGCTTCAAGCAGCGGCTCGTAATATCCTGTAAAAAAAGCATCTTTGCCCGTCGTGGAAGCCACTCGGAACGGGACGAAATGCGTCTCGAAAAAGCGCTTGCAGATGTCGGCAGATGGGTGCTGGTCGAGCGCCACGGCGGCTTGGAGGATGGCGCGAAGATCGTCCGGCACGGCGAGCGCGGGACGAAGCGCGGGCGATGCGTCCAGAGCCGCTGTCGCCGATCGGAGTAGGCAGGCGAAGGCGGCTCGATGATCGTCCGCGGAAAAGCCATCGAGCTCATCGAACCGCAATCGAACGGCCCCCGGAAAAGGCAGGTCTCCGCCAGTCGGGGCCATCGTCACGACTAGATCCGGGCGGGCCTACGGGCCGGGACGCGCATCAACGCCCCGTTTCGGTCGCGACGAGCTTCCAGTTCGGGTCGCGCGACCCGATCTCGCGCGCGAAGGTCCAGAGGTCGAGCATGTCGGCCACGGTATCCGAGCTTCCTTCGATCTCTTTGCCGTCAGAACCCTTGGTGATCGAAATCGATTGCGCGGCGAACTGCACCGAAATCTGCGCCGTCTTTCCGCGCAGCTGAACATCGTCGATCTTCGGTGTCGCCAGAGACACGAATGTCGTCTCGACGATTTCGCCGCGTTGCTCGCGTGCCGTGATGGCTGTGTTGAACCCGTCATAAACATCCTTGGCCAGCAGTGGCTGCAAGGTCTGCCGGTCGCCCTTGGCAAAGGCGAGGATGATCGCCTCATAGGCGGCCCGCGCACCGTCGATAAAGGGCGCGACCGCGAAATCGGGATCGGCCTTGACGATCTGGTCGAGCCCGATCGCAACCGGTGACCCCGCCGTCGCGAACCCCTTCCAGCGATCCGGGTCGTCGACGCGGGGCGACGACATCACGCCGTGATCGGCTGCGCCCGGCAGGCTTACGACATTTCCGCGATCGGGCGCGGCATTGGCCGCATCGGCCGGGTTACGACGAGCAAAGGGGTTGGTCGGCGGCCGTTCGTTGCCGGTGCGCGTGCCCAGCACCGAGCGAAGCTTCCAGACCACGAAGATGGCCAAAAGCGCGAAAACCACCGTCGAAACGTCAAAGGACCCGTTCATCGTCCGCCCATTGTAAAAAGACACGCAACCCTGCGGAGTTGCAAAATCGCCGGTCAACACTCATCTTCGACCCGTAGGCGTCCAAAAGCGTTCCGATGCATATGTGGTGAGCTTCGCCTAACATCCAATGCTACCGGAACAAAGCCACGAGGCTTTCGGGCGATCGGTTATGTGTCGCCTGTGAATGTGGCGCTTCGAGGTACAGGGTCGTGATCTACGCGCAACGTCTGTCGTTCCCGTCGCTCCCGGGCGGTCTCAAATGGTTCCTGCTCGGCTGGGCTGTCGCCGAGGTCGTGGCTTTTGCCTTTGTGGTCCACCTGATCGGGCTAGGCGGCGCCCTTCTGCTGGGACTCGCGACGACGGTGGTCGGGATCGTGATGCTGCGCCGGATCGGGGCCGATGCGTCGCGCAGCCTGCGACGATCGATGATGGGGGGTGAAGCGCCGAGCGGCGCCTTGCTCGACGGCATGCTCAGTGCCTTTGGAGCCGTGCTGCTGATCCTCCCTGGTTTTGTGTCGAACCTCGTCGGTTTTGCCCTGGCGGCCCCTTCCGTTCGGTTGTCAGTGGCCCAACGGTTCGGCGGCGCGATCGGGGCCAGGCCGCAACGCCGCCCGAGCAGAGCTGCGCCCAACGTCATCGATCTTGGGCCTGACGATTGGAAGACTGTCGGTCCGCAGCAATGAGCGGCCGCCTTGTTGGGCAAAATCATCCATGCTAAGCGGCCGGGCGCTGATCGGCTTGGTTGAACGGTCAACTGACGCTTAAGCACGGGAGAAGTTTGATGGCCGAGGCCAATGGCAACGGGAACGGCGCAGGTGCCGATACGCAGCCGCAATTGAACGCGCTGGTCCAATATATCAAGGATCTTTCGTTCGAGAACCCGAATGCGCCGCGTTCGCTTGGCCCTCAGGAGAAGGGTCCGAATATCTCGATCCAGGTCAACGTCAACGCCAAGCAGCTGAGCGAGACCGATTTCGAGGTCGATCTGAACCTCGAAGGTTCCGCGGGCGAGGGCGCCGACACGCTGTTCAAGTTCGAGTTGGCTTATGCGGGCGTGTTTCGCGTGCGGAACATTCCGGCCGACCAGGTGCATCCGGTCGTCATGATCGAATGCCCCCGTTTGCTGTTCCCGTTCGCGCGCCAGATCGTGGCGGATGCGGTTCGCAACGGCGGCTTTCCGCCGCTTTATATCGATCCGATCGACTTTGCTGGCCTCTATCGCCAAAAGGCGGGCGAGAATGCCGGCCAGCAGCCGGGCATTCCGGTCGGCTGAACGGCCTGTCCCTCTTCATGAGACCGAAGCCCGCTCGAGAGATCGAGCGGGCTTTTTTTCATTCTGCGATCTAATGCGCCATGAAGACCGGGATGTCGGAATGAGCCAAGATGTGGCTTGTGGCTCCCCCAAAGATCATCTGACGAAGCCGGCTTTGCGTGTAGCCGCCTTTGATGATGAGGTCGGCGCCGATCTCGACCGCTTTGCTCAAAATCCCTGGCCCCTCGTTGCCTGACTTGCTGTCGGCCTTCAGGGTCTCGGTTTCGATCCCGTCCCGCTCCAACGCCGCCGCCAGCAAGGTCCCTGACGGGCCGGGCACGTTGCTGACCTCGAGCGTCAGAATCACGACGCGTTTGGCGCGACGCAGGAACGGCATGGCGGACGCTACCGTGCGGGCGGTTTCGGAACTCCGGTTCCAGGCGATCAATACCGTATCGCCGAGCCGTTTTGGTACGGTGGGCGGGGCAATCAGCACGGGCCGTCCGCTCTCGAACAGAACGGATTCGAAGGTGGCTTGTCGCGGGTCGTGGCCGGCCGACCCGGGTTTGCCCAGAACCACAAGATCATAGACCCTCGACGTGCATCCAACGATGCCGTCGTTCGTCATCTTATTGGTCCAAACCGCGACGGGACCATTGTTGCGGGTGTCGCGCGGGTAACCGGCATGATCCATCGCGGCTGTGAAGTGACGGGCGGCGCGGTCGGTCAACACTTGACGAGTGCGGGCATCGAATACGGTCGCGCCGATCGAGATGTCGGCCACGACGATATCCGAGATGTCGGGCGCGATTGGCACGCCTTCGAGGTAGCTGTCGAAGGTCTGGCCGACCAGGACGGCTGTCGCCAGCACCGAGTCGATGCAGGAATGGTCTTCCACGAGCACGAGAACGTTTTTCATTGCAGGGCTCCGTTGACGTCCTCATCTCACGCGGGTTGGCCGCGAAACACAAGAGGCAGGCCGTTTCCGGCGGAGTGTCACAGGTTTGGCAGATCCAAGACCGGCCCAACAGGCACAATGCCGGTCGGGTTGATGGCCTTGATCGAAAAATAGCCAGCTTTGATGTGGGCGATGCTCACCGTTTCGGAGAGACCCTCGATACCGAGCATTCGGGCCGTGTAGGCCTGCAGCTTTGGATAATCAGCGATGCGGCGCAGATTGCACTTGAAGGCGCCGTGATAGGCGGCGTCGAACCGGATCAACGTCACGAAGAGACGAATGTCGGCTTCGGTCAATTGCTCGCCGAAGAGAAAGCCGCCGGTCCCCAGGCGGCTTTCGAGATCGTCCAGCATCCCGAACACGTCGGCAAAGGCCGTCTCGTAGGCCGCTTGCGACGTCGCGAAGCCGGCCCGGTACACGCCATTGTTGAGCCGAGGATAGATCGCCGCGTTGAGAGCGTCGATCTCCGCGCGCAGGTCGTCGGGATAAAGATCGAGACTGGCCGGTGCGAGAGCCGCGAAGGCGGTGTTGAGCATCCGCACGATATCCGCGGATTCGTTGTTCACGATGGTGCCGCGCTGCTTGTCCCAGAGCACCGGAACGGTCGCACGCCCGGTAAAATGTGGATCGGCGCGTGTGTAAATCTCGTGCATGTAGCTGGCATTGCCGAGCGCGTCCGCCGTAGCGCCCGGAAAACCGCCAAACCGCCAGCCTTGGTGGCTTAGGCTCGGATTGACGATCGACAGGTCGATGAGGCTGTCCAGTTTCTTCAGTTTACGGACCATCAGAGTCCGGCAAGCCCAGGGGCAGATTAGGCCCACATAAAGATGATACCGGCCGGGTTCGGCTGCGAAGCCGTCGTCGCCGGTCGGCCCGGCTTCGCCGTTCGGTGTGATCCAGTTGCGGAAGGTCGATGCTTTCCGATCGAAGGCCCCCCGATCGTTGGCATCCTTCGGCGTCCAATCGCTCGACCACCGACCATCGATCAACATGTTTCGTCTCCTGCGGGGCATGTTGCGCCGCGCTCATGCGAGACGATACAGACTTGATCGACGCAGCGAGACGGTGAGATGGTCGATGCGACTGATCGGGAATTCCGATCGTGACCCATGAGGATCGCGTGCCGATCTACAGCCTCGACGATCACAAGCCCGTTTTGCCGCCCGTCGGCCGATTTTGGATCGCGCCCGACGCGCATGTGATCGGCCGGGTCGTGCTCGGCGAGGGTGTCGGGATCTGGTTCGGGGCGGTCCTGCGCGGCGACAACGATCCGATCGAGATCGGGCCGGAAACCAACATCCAGGACGGCGCCATTTTGCACACCGACCTGGGATCACCCTTGAAGATCGGGCGCGGCTGTACGATCGGACACCACGCCATCGTGCATGGCTGCACGATCGGCGATAACGTGCTGGTTGGAATGGGAGCAACCATCATGAATGGGGCGGTGATCGGCGCCAATTCATTAATCGGCGCGGGCGCGCTGATCACGGAAGGCAAAGCCTTTCCGGAGAATTCGCTCATCGTCGGGTCGCCGGCCAAACTGTTGCGTCGGCTTGACGACAAGGCGGTCGAAGGCTTGCGAGCCTCGGCACGCCACTACGTTGCGGCTTGGAAGCGCTTTGCCGCCGGGCTCACGCGCCTGGACGCCTAGGGTCGCGCGCTCAGCGCGGCGCGCGTTTGGCCAAAATCCGCTGCAACGTCCGCCGATGCATATTGAGGCGGCGGGCCGTTTCCGACACGTTGCGACCACAGAGTTCGTAAATGCGCTGGATATGCTCCCAACGGACACGATCGGCCGACATCGGGTTTTCAGGAAGTTCCGCCTTGTCGTGCCGGGTCGCCATCAGGGCGCTATAGATTTCGTCAGCATCGGCCGGTTTGGCGATGTAATCGAAAGCGCCGAGTTTCACTGCCGTGACGGCCGTCACGATGTTGCCGTAGCCCGTCAGGATGATCCCGCGTGCATCCGGTCGGCGTGCTTTCAATTCCGAAATGACATCGAGACCGTTGCCGTCCCCCAAACGCATGTCGATGACCGCAAATGCGGGCGGTTTCGTTGCGATCGCGGTCAAACCTTCGGCAACTGAATCAGCGGCTTCGACTTTAAAGCCGCGTGTCTCCATCGCGCGGGACAGGCGCGTGAGGAAAGGCTTATCGTCATCGACGATCAGGAGGGTTTTGTCTTCATCGCTCAGTGGCGGCAAAGCCGACAATGGCGTCTCTTGGGCCATGCTCATCAAAACGACTTTCTGATGCGAGCCATGACCGCGTGGGCCGATACGAGCCCGAAGCGATAAGATCTCGCGTTCTGTTGCACGCCCCAAGCCCTTTGTTTGGAATGGGTCTTGGAAGCGTTCTACGGCAACCGTGCCATTGCAGCAGATAGGCCGACCTTATCCTTATTTCGAGGCCCGCTGCCCCGTTCGAACGCAATTCTTGGCCACGTGATCGTGACGATCGCTCCCGTCGCGGGAACATGAGCGTTTCCCATACTCAAGCTTGCGCCGGATCGCTCGAGCAAGGTCTTGGCGATAAAGAGACCGAGACCGAGCCCCGAGCCCTCTTCAGATTTGGCGCGACGACTGGGTCCGCGCGTCGTGACATAGGGTTCTCCAAGGCGCGCAAGCACATCGGGGGAAAAGCCCGGGCCATCGTCCTCGATTGAAACGGCAACACGATCGCGCGTCCAGACCATGCGGATTTGGACCGACGTTCGCGCAAAATCGATGGCATTTTCGACCAAATTTCCAAGACCGTACAGAATACCAGGATTGCGTAAACAGACGGGCTCCGGCAGGTCGCCGCGCGCCGCGACACTGAGATCGACGCCGAAGTTGCGCTGTGGGTCGGCCACTTCCTCGATGACGTGGGGCAGCGTCATTTCCTCGAGCGGTCCGGATTTTTCATCGTCGAGCGAGGCCAGCTTGCCCAAAATCGTGCGGCAACGCCGCACCTGCTGATCCAACAAAGCCAGATCGTCTTCCACCAGCTGCATATCGAAGGTAAAGCCCGGCTTCTTTGCCAACTGGATCAATTCCTTCACGACGAGCGTGATGGTAGCCAGCGGCGTGCCGAGTTCGTGGCCCACCGCCGCCGCGATGCCGTCGAGCTGCGTCAAATGTTGCTCCCGCGCCAAAACGAGTTCGGTCGCGGCCAGAGCATCCGACAACAATCGCGCCTCTTCGGCGACACGGGACGCATAAACTCCCGTGAAGGCGGTCCCGGATATGATCGCGACCCAAACGCCGGCTGAATAGAGAAACGGCAACTCCAGTTGCTGATCCGGGAACCACGGCAGCGGAAGATGCTTGAACACCAAGATGGTGGCCGCAGCGCCCGTGAAGAGGCCGAGCAGCAGTGTCCAGTAGGGGGACAGCGAGGCTGCCGAAATCATCACCGGGGCGAGAAACAGCATCGAGAACGGGTTTTCGAGGCCGCCCGTCAGGAACAACAGGAGCGAGAGTTGCACGACGTCATAGGCCAGCAAAACCATCGCCGGCTCGTCCTCGAACCTGTGACTGACACCGAACTTCACCCGCAGGCAGACATTCAGGACGCACGAACTCGCGATCACGAGAAAGCACCAGCCGAGCGGCAGGGGGAAGCCCAGGCCGTAATGGACAACCAGCAAAGCAATCATCTGCCCGACGACCGCCAACCAGCGAAGCCGCACGAGTGTATCGACGCGCAAGCGACGAGCGGGGCGTCCGAGATCGATGGTACTCACGTCGGGCATGGTCGGTCTCATTCCGGGTTGAAGGTCGTTCATAAATCCGGCTTTTGGACCTTATCGTGAATCAGCAGCAAACTCGCACCGTTCTCTCCGGGCCCGCCATGACCCCAGCTATCGTGCTGGAAGGGGTCGGCAAGACCTACAAGTCGTCGGTCGCTGTCCGACAGATCTCATTCTCGGTGATGCCGGGCAGCGTCACCGCTTTGTTGGGCGGCAATGGCGCTGGCAAAACCACCACGATCGGCATGGTGATGGGACTGATCCTGCCGACGACCGGAACCATCCGGGTTCTCGGCGCCGACATGACCCGCGACCGCTACAGCGTTTTGCACCGGATGAACTTCGAAAGTCCCTATGTGGATATGCCGCACCGGCTGACCGTGCGTGAGAACCTGAATATCTTCGCCCGCCTCTATTCAGTTCCGGATCGCAAAGCCCGGATCACTGAACTCGCAGAGGATCTCGCTCTGGTCGAGTTTCTCGATCGGGCGGCCGGAGAGCTCTCGGCCGGGCAAAAAACGCGCGTGGCGCTGGCCAAGGCGCTCATCAATACGCCCGACGTGCTGCTGCTCGACGAGCCGACCGCCTCGCTTGATCCTGACACGGCGGATTGGATCCGCACGAAGCTCGAAGCCTATCAGCAGCGGCATCGCGCTACGATTTTGCTCGCGTCTCACAACATGGCCGAGGTCGAACGCCTGTGCGATACCGTGATCATCATGCGGAAGGGCGAGATCGTGGCCAACCATAGCCTGCCGGACCTGCTTGCACGGTTCGGCCGTGACAGCCTCGAAGACGTGTTTCTGGATGTGGCACGGGGCAGAGGGCAGGGTGCCAGCCTTCAGACGGAGCGCGCTGCTCGGGAGGATGCGAAGGCATGATGAGCGCCGACGATCTGGTATTCTCGCCGGCGCGCGCCAGCGCCATGGTGACCCGCTACCTTTATCTGCTGCGATCGTCCTGGCCGCGCGTGCTCGATCTGCTGTATTGGCCGACCGTCCAGATGGTCACGTGGGGCTTCATTCAGACCTATGTGTCGCATGCGAGCGCGGCGGGAGGGGTGGCGGCCGGGCCGATCGCGATCGGCGCAGGTACGCTGATCGGCGCCATGTTGCTGTGGGATATGCTGTTTCGCGGGCAACTCGGTTTTTCCGCGTCCTTCCTCGAAGAGATGTGGTCGCGGAATGTCGGCAACCTGTTCATGAGCCCGCTTCGGCCGTTGGAATTCGTGGCAGCCTTGACGGTGATGAGCATCATTCGCCTGGCGCTCGGCGTCATCCCGGTCACGTTCATGGCCATTCTGTTTTTCGGTTTCAATCTGTGGGGCCTCGGGCTCGCGCTCGGCGTCTTTTTCATCAATCTGATGCTGACAAGTTGGGCCGTGGGTCTGCTGGTTTCCGGCATCCTGCTGCGGAATGGCCTCGGGGCCGAGAACCTGGCCTGGACCGTGATGTTTTTGATGCTGCCGCTGGCTTGCGTCTATTATCCGGTTACGATTCTGCCGAGTTGGTTGCAACCGCTCGCCTGGGCTCTGCCGCCGACCTATGTGTTCGAAGGGCTTCGCGCTTTGCTGAACGACCATGTATTTCGGGGCGATCTGATGCTCGAAGCCTTCGCGATCAACGCGGTGTTGTTCGGGCTCGGCCTCTGGGCGTTTTTGGCTCTTCTGCAGCAGTCGCGCAAAGCCGGAACACTGCTTCAGATGGGGGAGTGACAGCGGAATGTCGCCATCCCGCCAAGTTGCTTCGGTCCCGCACATCTGCTGTGATCCCGCGTTGAAGCGATCCTGTCTCGCGCTCCCTTGGAGCAGCAGCGGTCATGCGATCGAAGCATGACGTTGCCACACTCCCGAACCGAAGGTTTCGATGAAGCTTTCCTATCAGATGTACGAAGCCGCCCATCTCGCGATGGCGCCGGCCCGGGCTTTGTCCGATGCGGCTTTTCTGTGGGCCAAGAACCCGATCAACCCGTTCTCCTATACGGCCTACGGTAAGAATATCGCCGCTGGAGCCGAGCTTTTCGAGCGGATGACGCGGCGCTATGGCAAGCCGCTCTTCGGCCTTGACCGCACCAGCATCGATGGCCGCGAGGTTGCCGTCACCGAGCGCGTCGTTTGGGACCGACCGTTTTGCCGGGTGGTCAATTTCGTCCGTGAGGGCGAGATTGCGGTTGAACGGCGCTCCAAGCTGCTGATCGTCGCCCCGATGTCGGGTCACTACGCGACGCTGCTGCGCGGCACGGTCGAGGCATTCTTGCCAGACTATGACGTGTATATCACCGATTGGTCGGATGCCCGGATGGTCCCGCTGGCGCTGGGCAGCTTCGACCTCGACGATTACATCGACACGCTCATCGAGATCAGCCGCTTTCTGTCGGGTCCATCGAGCGCGACGCTCCATACGCTCGGCGTCTGTCAGCCTGCCGTTCCCTTGATTGCCGCCGCCGCTTTGATGGGCGCCGGCAACGATCCACTCGCCCCGGCCTCAATGGTTCTGATGGGCGGACCGATCGACACGCGGCGCAGCCCGACCGCCGTCAATAAAATGGCCGAGGATCGCGGGACGGAATGGTTTCGTGCCAATTGCCTCGAGACGGTTCCGTTTCCCTATCCAGGTGCCGGACGGCGCGTCTATCCGGGTTTCCTGCAACTCTCCGGCTTCATGGCCATGAACATGGACCGGCACGTCAATGCCCACCAGGATATGTTCTACAATCTCGTGCGTGGCGATGGCGATGCCGCCGAGAAGCATCGCGACTTCTATGACGAATATCTGTCCGTCATGGATTTGACGGCGGAGTTCTACATGCAGACGATCGAGACGGTTTTCGTCCGCCAGGCCTTGCCCAAGGGCGAGATGGTGTCGCGCAACCGCCGGGTCGACCTGTCGCAGATCCGCAGCACGGCGCTGATGACCGTCGAGGGTGAGAACGACGACATTTCCGGCCTCGATCAAACGCAGGCGGCGCATGATCTTTGCGTCGGACTCCCGGCCGAGATGAAGCAGCATTACGTGCAGATGGGCGTCGGGCATTATGGCGTGTTCAACGGGTCGCGCTTTCGGAGCCAGATCGCGCCGCGGATCGTCGCCTTCACGCGCGCAATCGACGCCGGACACGGCGCGTTAACCCTTTCTTAAGACCTGTGTCGATTTTCGGTTGTCAGCAGCATCGATCGCGGAAATTATGAAAGCAGGGCTGATCGACGGGCAATGGGCCATCCGATCGACGGAGCAACTGCGTCACATGCTTCAGTTGTTCCGAAACCGGACCGCAACGCCGACCCCGGAACCCGCTTTCGTCGAGATCCAACATGGCGCTCGCCGGTATCGAATTCCGATCAAGCGTGTGAATGGTGCTCGCCGCTTCACCCTTCGCGTCAGGGCCGCCACGCTCGATGCCGTCCTGACGATGCCGAAGGGCAGTTCGCTTCGCGCCGCCAAAAGCTTTGCCGAGCGGCATGCCGAGTGGGTCGGCACACGTCTCGATGTCCTGCCGCGCAAAATTCCGTTAGCGGCTGGGTCGGTGATCCCGTTCCGTGGCGTCCCCGTGTCGATCGTGGCGCGACAGTCGCTTCGGGCTGCGGCTTGGATTGAAGAAACTTCGGCCTCTGGCAGAACCGAAACCCGCATCTGCGTGTCCGGTGACCCCGAACAGCAGCACAAGCGTGTGCTGGATCTGCTTCGCCGCGAAGCACGGCGTGATCTCGAAGCGGCCGTGATTCGTCACACCGCGACGCTGGGCAAAACAGCGCGCAGCATCACGCTGCGTGACACGCGAAGCCGTTGGGGATCCTGCACGTCGCAAGGCTCGTTGAACTTTTCCTGGCGCCTGATCATGGCGCCGCCGCATGTGCTGGATTATCTCGCGGCTCACGAGGTCGCCCATCTGGCCCATATGGACCATTCGCCGGCTTATTGGGCGGTAGCCGCACGGCTTGCCCCGGCGCTCGCGAGCGCCGAGGCGTGGCTGAAGCAAAACGGGGCTTCGCTACACCTTTACGGCTAGTGTCGGCGTCTCAAAGACGAACGAACGTCAGGTAGGCCGGTTTGCGGCCTTCGCGCTTGGCTTTGGCCTCGTAGCGGGTTTCGACCCAGGAGTGCCAGGGTTTCAGCCAATCATCCGCCGAAACGGGACGCCACGCGAAATCGGGCGAGGCGTCGATCCGCTCGATCGCCCATCCGGCATAGTCGTCGATATCGGTGGCGAAATGCAGCTCCGACCCGGACGTCATCACCCGGGCGAGACGCGTCAGCATGGCGGCGGAAATGAACCGGCGCTTACGCTGTCGGCGTTTTGGCCAGGGGTCCGGATAGAGCAGGTCGACGCCCGCGAGGCTTGCGGTGTCGAGGCGATCGATGATCTCGCCCGCATCGCCATCGTAGAGCCGCAGGTTCGGCCATGGTTCGCCGTCGAGTTGCTGGAGTAGACGAGCGATGCCGTTGCGGAACGGTTCGCAGCCGATATAGCCGATGGTCGGATTTTGCGACGCTTGCGCCGCCAGATGCTCGCCGCCGCCGAAACCGATTTCGAGCCGAACGGCGTCGACCGGATGCCCGAATAATTTGCCTTGATCGAGTGGGCCGGCGCGGTCGATCAAATAGCGCGGGAGCAGGTGCTCCATCAGGCTGGATTGAGTCTCGCGCAGCCGTCGCCCCTGGCGACGGCCATGCAGGATGCCGGACCGAAAACCAGACAGAGCTTGCGGCTCCGTCTCGTTTTCGGTTGTCATCGGCGTCAACGGTGCTTCGCTCACACGGTCAGCGAAAGTGAGCCGCAATCGTGTCGGCGATGTCGACATTTTCCCACGAAAAGCCACCCTGCGGATCGGGCGCGCGGCCGAAGTGACCATAGGCCGAGGTGCGGGCATAGATCGGCTTGTTGAGCTTCAGATGTTCGCGGATGCCGCGGGGCGACAGCTTCATGACGCTCATCAGCACGTCTTCGAGCTTGCCGGCATCGACTTGGCCTGTTCCATGAAGGTCGGCATAGATCGATAGCGGTTCGGCGACGCCGATCGCGTAGGAGAGCTGCAACGTGCAACGGTCCGCAAGGCCGGCCTTGACGACGTTCTTGGCCAGATAGCGGGCCGCATAGGCCGCCGAGCGATCAACCTTGGTCGGATCCTTACCCGAAAAGGCGCCGCCGCCATGCGGAGCCGCTCCGCCGTAAGTGTCGACGATGATCTTACGGCCGGTCAGACCGCAATCGCCATCCGGGCCGCCGATGAAGAACTTGCCGGTCGGGTTAATGTGCCAGACCGTGTCTTTGGTCAGCCATCCGGCCGGAAACGCCTCGGTGACGAAGGGCTCGATCAACTCCCGCATGTCCTCGGACGTCAGGCTCTCGTCGACATGCTGATGCGACACGACGATCTGGGTCGCGCCGACCGGAATGCCGTTCTCGTACCTGACCGTCACCTGGCTCTTCGCATCCGGGCCGAGCCGCTTTTCAGCGCCGGAGCGCCGGGCTTCGGACAGGTTCTGCAGGATCTTATGGGCATAATAGATGGGAGCCGGCATCAGCTCCGGCGTCTCGCGACAGGCATATCCGAACATGATGCCCTGATCGCCGGCCCCTTCGTCCTTATTGGCAAGAGCATCGACGCCTTGCGCGATATCGGCCGACTGCGCGTGCAGCAGAATTTCGACCTTGGCGTTCTCCCAGTGGAAACCGTCCTGTTCGTAGCCAATGTCCTTGATGGCGTGACGCGCGGTCTGTTCAATGACGCTCGGGTCGATTGCCGGACCACGAACCTCTCCCGCGATCACCACGCGGTTGGTTGTCGCCAGGGTCTCGCACGCCACGCGGATCTGGTAGGGATCGAGGCCGGCCTTCTCGCCTTCGCGGAAAAACAGGTCGACCACTTCGTCCGAAATGCGGTCACAGACTTTGTCGGGATGGCCTTCGGACACCGACTCACTGGTAAAAAGATAGCTTGCGCGTGCCACGTATTGCATCTCCTGAAATCACGCAGGCGAACGCGCATGGGTTCACGCAATCCTCCCGCCTCACATCACGAGAAGCTGGCAGGCACCGTTCTTTTGGTCAAGCGATAACGAAGAATTTGTTCGTTAAAGAGAACGATGCGTGCTTTGCCGCATCACTCCTGGACCGGCAACGCATCCGAGAGGGAGGTTGCTGTGGCCGTCTTGGCCTCTCCCTCTTGATCCGCCAGAGCCACGACGAGATCGACGATCTTGCGTCGGACCTTTGCGCTTTTGATCTTCGCAAAGGCTTTGTTGAGAAGCAGACCATCCGAACTCGACAGGAAATCCACGACTCCAGAGGACCCGTCCTCGGCAAATCCAGCCGTTCCCGACGCCGCGCCCGGCATGTCATCGAAGAAGAAGGCCGGCTTTACGTTCAGGATATCGGAGATGTGCTGAAGCCGACTCGCGCCAATGCGATTCGTGCCCTTTTCGTATTTTTGAACCTGTTGAAACGTAAGACCAAGGGCGTCGCCAAGCTTCTCCTGGCTCATCCCAACAAGCATCCGCCGCATTCTCAAGCGGCTGCCGACGTGTCTATCGATGTTGTTTGGGCTCTTCGTCAAAAATCGCCGCTCCAAGTCAGCGCGTCGGATCCGTAACAGTCTATAACGACTCTGGATAGAGGCTTTATTAGGGACTTTCGCGATCCACTCTCTAGATAGAAAATAAAGGGAAATCAACGCCTATAGCGGTCAAGGACGGGCTATCTTCCGTTGCGTCAACAACCGTAATAATGCTGCCGATACAGCAAACCCAAACAATAAAATCAGAGAAGCTGCATTTCCGACCCGAGCGAAAAGTGTCGACGATAAGGCAGTCGGAAGCGCGCCATCGATCACATCCTCGGCGCCGAGGGGGAGCGATGCCAAAATCCGGCCGTGCGCGTCGACGATGGCCGAGATGCCCGTGCTCGCCGATCGGATGAGCGGCAGACCTTCTTCGATGGCACGCAGCCGCGCCTGCGCGAAATGCTGGTACGGACCAGCCGTGAAACCGAACCAGCTATCGTTCGTGACATTGAGCAGAAGGCCCGGCCGGGACACTCCGGCGGCAGCCGGAGGAACGACGTCGCCCGAGAAGATGGCCTCGTAACAGATGATGGGCGCAACAGGGGGAAGGCCCGGCACAGTGAGCAGCCGCCGGTCCGTTCCGGCCTGGAAGCCGCCCGGAATCGAGACGAAATGCTGGATCCCGATCGCGTTCAGGATGCTCTGAAGAGGCAGGAACTCCCCGAACGGCACGAGATGTACTTTATCGTAGCTATCAAGGATGGTGCCGGTGCCATCAACAACCTGAACGGCGTTGAAATAAAGGGCGGTCTTGCCGCCGGCGACGTCCGGCGGTCCCGGCTCGGCCCGTGCCGCGCCCGTGATCAGCACCGTCTTGTCCGAGAGAACATCGCCGATCGTGACGAGTGCTGCCGGATCGCGAGACAACAGAAACGGGAATGGCGATTCGGGCCAGATCACATGCGTGACCCCGGCTAATCCATCGGGCTGACCCGAGGTGATGCGCTGCGACAGCGTCAGATAATGCTGGAGGATCGCGTCCTTATGCGCGTAGCTGAAGTCGGAATCGATCGCAGCATTGGGTTGAACGATCCGAAGGTGGACGCCAGCGACGCTGCCGTCGCCCGGTCCCGAGAGGCGAAGGGCGCCATAGAAGGCGATCGCCGCCACGAAGAGGAGGGCCAGCGCCGACGGGCCGATGCGGCGTGTCGAGGGTCCAGCGTCTCCGAGGGTGGCAGGGGCCGCCGCCGTGACGACGGCCAGCAGTGTCAATCCGTGCACGCCGATCAGGCTCGCGACTTGCGCCAGGACGAGATTGTCGCCCAGTGCCATGCCGAACTCGTTCCAAGGAAATCCGGTCAACAACGTGCCGCGCAGCCATTCCGCGACAAGCAGGCAGCAGGCGAGCGTGAAGAGGCGGCCTGGTCCCGTCGACCAGAACAATCGAGCCAGGGCGAAGCCGACGGCGGTATAGAGCGCCAAATAAGCCGGAAGCCCCAAAACGCCGAGAGGCAAAAGCCAGGCGAATTTGTCGGGTTCGACCAGGAAGGCGGAACCGAGCCACCAGAGACCAGCCACGAAATAACCGAAGCCCCACCACCAGCCCGTTTCGGCCGTCTTCAGGACCGATCGGCTCAGACCGACTCTCGATGTCGCTGCGACGCCGGGGGGGACGGAGCCGTCGAGCAGCCAGACGGCCACGACCATCGGGATGATCAGCGCCGGGACGAGATCGACGGGTGCCATGGCCAAGGCGCCAGCGCCACCGGCCAACAGAGCAAGAAAGCGACGCGACCAGCCCGTCGATCGTGCCACGCGTTGCGCGATCCGCTGAATCATCGTGTTCGGAAGTCCCGATTGCGGCGGAACGAGAAACCGTCGCACACCCGGTTCGACATCGTGTCGATCGACCGTTGCGCCACCGAGCGGCTGAATGCGCCCCAACGATCGTCAAGCTTCGTGATCATGAAGGCGGGTGGTAGCGCATGACACTCAAATGTAAACAGTGCAGCCGCATGATCCGTCGCATCGAGCCACAAGATCGATCGTTTGTGATCGGTCGGCGGTCGCCAAGGCCGACGTCAGTGGCGGACCACCGGTCTATTTGGCCTCGTCGGACCCGGTATCATGTGGCGCCCCAGCCGCGGGAGGGGTTGAACCAACGACCGCCATCGTCCGGACGATTCTGACCCGTTTGACGCGGCGAGGGTCGGCATCGAGGATCTCGAACTCCACACCGTCCCGAGCTTGAACGATCTCGCCGCGTCCGGGGACATGGCCAGCCAGCGCGCTGATCAGACCTCCGAGCGTATCCACCTCTTCGGCGTCGGCATCTTCGGAGAAATCGACGCCGATTGCTTCGGACACCTCGTCGAGACCAGCACGGGCATCCGCCACATGGGAGCCGTCGAGCGCCAGCACGATCTTGGGACTTTCGCTTTCGTCATGCTCGTCTTCGATGTCGCCGACGATCATCTCGACGATATCCTCGATCGAGACCAACCCGTCTGTGCCGCCATATTCGTCGATCACCAGCGCCATATGGGTGCGGAAAGCCTGCATGCGGACCAGAAGGTCGAGCGCCTGCATCGAGGGGGGCACGAACAGCACCGGCCGCAGGATATCGGCTTCTTCAAGGGTCCGACCCATGCTTGCTTCGCCCAGATCGACGAAGGACGGAACGTCGAGCCCGGCCGGAACCGCCACATATTGAACAAAGTCGCGGATGTGGACCATGCCGCGCGCGTCGTCCAACGTATCGCCATGAACCGGAAGCCTCGAGTGGCCGGCCGTTCGGAACACGGTCAGGACTTCGCCGAGCGTCATGGTCAAGCTGACCGAGATGATGTCGGCGCGGGGCACCATGACGTCGGCGACCCGTAATTCATGCAGGCCAAGCACGTTGCGGAGCATCGAACGCTCCTGCTGCGAGAAGACGCCAGCCTCATCGGTATCGTCCAGCGCTTCCTCGATATCGTCTCGGATCGACGCATGCGACAGACCGAACAACGACCGTAGGCGCTCGATCATGGACGGAGCGGGCGAACGTTTGTCGCCGCGCTCGCCAGGTTCTCGTTCATGAGCGCTCATGGTCGCGCCACCTCGTCGACTTCGGTTCCCGCATAGGGATCGCCGATGCCGAGATTGGCTAAAATCCGTGTTTCGAGTTGCTCCATCGCCTCGGCTTCATCGGCTGTTTCATGATCATAGTCGATCAGATGCAAGAATCCGTGCACCAGCAGGTGGCTCACATGGTCGGACAAGGTCTTGCCATCCTGCTCGGCCTCGCGGCGCGTCGTCTCAAACGCGACAGCGATGTCGCCGAGCAACTCCGGACCGTCAATCCCCTCAGGCTGGGCCGCTGGAAACGAGAGCACGTTGGTGGGTTTGTCCTTTTGGCGCCACTCTCGATTGAGAACTTTGATCGCGGCGTCGTCGCAGAACAGAATGGAGACTTCGGCGCCCTCCGGAGCATCGAGATCGACAGCCGCAGCCGCGCCGTCGATGCTTCGCCGGACAATCGCCTCGAGATCGGGCAGGACCGACCATCCGGGACTATCGATCGCGATATCGATATCGATCTCGATCGTCATCAATTGGCGCCACTCTGCTCGGAAACCTTGCGACCGGCCGCTTCGTAGGCCGCGACGATGCGGCGAACGAGATCATGCCGCACGACATCCCCTTCCCGGAAGCGAACATGCGCGATGCCCTCAACGCCGGACAGCAGGCTGATTGCTTCGCTCAGGCCAGACTTTTGGCCGGACGGCAGATCGGTTTGGCTCGGATCGCCGTTGATGATCATGCGTGATCCCTCGCCGAGACGGGTCAGGAACATCTTCATCTGCATGCTGGTCGTGTTCTGCGCTTCATCGAGCAGCACAACCGCATTGGTCAAGGTTCGGCCGCGCATGAAGGCCAATGGTGCGACTTCGATCATGCCGGTCTGCATGCCACGCTCGACCATTCGCGGGTCCATGAAGTCGTGCAGCGCATCATAGACGGGGCGTAGATAGGGATCGATCTTCTCGCGCATGTCGCCCGGCAGGAAGCCGAGCCGCTCGCCCGCTTCGATCGCAGGCCGCGAGAGGATCAGCCGCTCGACGACACCACGCTCGAGAAGCGAGATGGCATGGCCGACCGCCAGCCATGTCTTGCCGGTGCCGGCGGGGCCTTCGGCGAAGACGAGTTCGTTGCTCTTCAGTGCACGCAGATAGACATCCTGGGCGGCCGTCCGCGCTTTGACCGATCCGCGCTTCCGCGTGCGGATCTCGTCGAAGACAGGCCGTTCCGGATCGAGGTCCTTCGGAAACAGAACGCCCTGAAACGCTGTCTCTTCAACTGCACCGTCCACATCGCCAAGGCTGACCTTACGGCCTTGCTTCACCTGCTCGTAGAGCGTCTCGAGCACGCGTCGGGCATGATCGCAAGCGTCGGGCGAGCCGCGCAGCGTCACATGATTGCCGTTCGCGGTTGCGACCACGCCCAGTCGGCGCTCGAGCTTTGCGATGTTTTGGTCATATTGCCCAAAGACAAGCGAGGTCAGACGATTGTCCTCGAAGGTGATCGCCACCTCGGCGGCTGCCGCATCCGGCGTCGGCACAACCGCTGGTGGAGAGGCGAATGCCGCAACAGCCGGAAGGCCATCGCGCGTATGGCGGCGAGGCGTAATGGGTCGCTCTGGGGCTCTCATTCAGGATCCTTGTGCGGCACGGCTAGGCGGCTCGGCCTCGGTGAGGGTGCCGAACAGAGAGTTAGGTCCGAGCGCCGTGATCTCAACATCACGGACAGAACCGATCAGCGCCGGGTCTGCGTCGACCTGAACGGGCTGCAGATAGGGTGACTTGCCGACGATCTGGCCTGCGTGGCGGCCGATCTTTTCGAACAGCACCTGCATCACGCGCCCGACGCAGGCGGCATTGAAGGCTTGGCGCTGCGGGTCGACCACGGCCTGCAGGCGGGCCAACCGATCCCGCTTGATCGCTTCGTCGACATGCCCCTCGAGGCCGGCGCCCGGCGTTCCCGGACGCGGCGAATATTTGAAAGAGAAGGTCGAGGCGAAACCGATCTCGCGAATGAGATCGAGCGTGGCCTCGAAATCCGCGTCCGTCTCGCCCGGAAATCCGACGATGAAGTCGGATGAGAGCGCGATATCGGGCCGTGCGGCGCGCACCCGCGCGATCTCGGCGCGGTAATCGGCGACCGTATGTTTCCGGTTCATAGCCGCGAGGATACGGTCCGACCCTGATTGCACGGGCAGGTGGAGGAACGGCATCAAAGCCGGGATGTCGCGATGCGCGTCGACGAGGTCGGCTGCCATGTCGTTGGGGTGGCTGGTGGTGTAGCGGATGCGGAGAATGCCCGGCATCGCCGCAATGGCGCGGACGAGCCGCGCGAGCGACCAAACCGAGCCATCTTGCGCGACACCGTGATAGGCGTTGACGTTCTGGCCGAGCAGACTGACCTCCCGCACGCCCGCGGCCGTCAGGCCCGCGATCTCGGCCATGACCTGCTCAGGGCTGCGGGAATATTCCGCGCCACGCGTATAGGGCACCACGCAGAAGGTGCAGAACTTGTCGCAACCCTCCTGCACCGTTACGAATGACGACAAGCCACGCGATCGGGTCTTCGCTTCCGCCGGTTGCGGCAGGGCTGCGAATTTGTCGTCCGCCGGGAAGTCGGTGTCGAGCACCTTGATGCCCCCGCGGGCACGCGACACGAGATCGGGCAGGCGATGATAGCTCTGTGGTCCGACCACGAGATCGACAGCCGGCTGCCGTCGCAGGATCTCGGCGCCTTCGGCCTGAGCGACGCAGCCTGCGACCGCCAGCGTGGTCGAAAGCCCAAGCGAGGCCCGATCGGACTTGAGATCGCGGATCTTGCCAAGCTCGGAGAACACCTTCTCGGCCGCGCGTTCGCGGATATGGCAGGTGTTGAGGATGATGAGGTCTGCTTCCTCGATGGTCGCCGTTTCGAGAAAGCCCTCGGGCGCGAGCACATCCGCCATGCGCCCCGCGTCATAGACGTTCATCTGGCAACCAAAGCTCTTGATGAACACCTTGCGGACGCCTGCGTCTGCGGCATTCGGGGCGATGGCACGAAGCGGGGGGCCAGACCGGGATCTGGCGGAAACGGGAATCGGTTCGGTCATTACCTCTGAGGGGCCTCGCGGGGTGTGGTTGCCGGTCGCCCCGCATGTCGAGAGGCGCTCCGATGCACCACCATCGTGGCGTTCATCCTACGCTGTTTCCACGCCGATGAGAACAGCTTGTGGCAAGCCCGTTGCATCGGCCGTGCCTGCGCTGGCCGCTGCGGTTTCGGCGCGACGGGTGGGGCGGCCCAACAATGCAAATCCGGTGATTGTTCGAACCGCGCGCTCGGCTTGAGCGCCGACGCGCTTGCGATCGCTGCTCCGGCTGACCGCAATGGCTCGATCGAACTGGATGTCGCAATCGATCGGGCCGCCCGTCACCATGCCCCAGAGATGGGGCAGAAGGGTCATGTCACCATACCATGCGATCCGATGCCGACCGTGGCGGCCGAGCGGCATGCCGCTGCTGCGCGTATAAGCGATCGAGACGGGCTGGACCGCGATATCATCGAGCGAGGCGTCGAGTTGCAACGCCACTTTGGCGGCCTCGAAATGCGAGGTCAAAAACCGCATGATTCGGTTGCCGTCGCCGGTGGTGCCTTCGGCGAACAAGATGACGCTGCGCCGTTCAAGGAGCGCGAGCGCGATGCTACGGTTGGAGGCCGGGATGCCTCGCCGCCTTGTCCGGTCGATAAAGATCGCGCCTTGCGACTTGGCCAGCCGCCCGAGGATCGGCCAGGTGCCGACCTCGCGCTTGGCAATGAAGCAGACCGGCTCGTAGCAACCCATCGCCGGAATATCGAGCCAGGAGACGTGGTTCGGCACCAGCAGGCGAGGCCCACTCGCGGGGGATCCGACGAAATGCGGTCGCAGGTTCACGATCCAGCACAACGAGCGGCAGAAAAGAACCGGGATCCGCCGGGCGATCCGCCAACCGAACCGTTGAGCCAGCAGCTGCAGCGGAGCCAGAATTGCGAGCGCGCTCACGAGGACGACGACCAGCAGTGCCAGCCTGAAGATACCCGCGACGATTCGCTCCATGGTTGCCACCCACCGATAAGCCTGCGCGACGCCTCGCCCCGCAACAGGCGTCAGCTTAGGGATCGACCTCTAAGGCATTGTGACAGGCCCGGCCGGAATCAGCCGATCGATCGGCGCAGAACGAGAGCCGCTCCCGCGACCTCGCCCGGCTTCGCCGTGTAATAAGACGGCCGCCGCCCGACTTCGGTGAATCCAAAGGCTGTATAGAGCGCGCGCGCCGCCCGGTTGTTTTCTGCGACTTCGAGAAACAAGACGGCGATGCCGGTGCTCCCGAGGTGGCCGAGATGTCGCTCGAGCAGGGCCCGCCCGATGCCACGTCGGCGGGCCGTCGTCGCGACCGCGATGGTGAGGATTTCGGCTTCGCCCGCCGCACCGCGCGACAAGACGAAACCGAGCAACTTTCCCGATTGACCATCGTAAGCCACGTCCCCGAACGACGACGATGCGGCGATCAGACGTTCGAAGTCGAAGCTCGACCACCCATGCGAGAAGCTCGCGCCGTGCAGGTCCGCACAGTCGGCGGCATGACCGACACTCAGTGGTGTGACGATGGGGCGTGTCGCACGTCCGAAGAGCGCCACGGATCTACTCGACGCGGGCGATGACGCCGTTGGTTTGCGGCTTGGCGTCGGGCGGGCGGATGTAGAAGGGGCGGGGGAGGGCGCGGACCGGATCGGCCAGCAGGCCGAGCCGCGCCACGAAGCCAATGTCTGGCGTCATGCTTTTCTCGTCGATTTCGGCGTTGATGCCGAGCGACCAGGCTTCGATGGCCAGCATGGTGGCGCCCGACCCGACCAGCCGGATCGGCCCTTGGCCCACGGCGCGAATGGCCTCCTTGACCGACAAGATGGTGGCGCCGAGTTGGGTACCCCCATCGACCGAGAAACTCTGCACGTAGACATTGCCGTGATGTGCGTCGATGGCGGCCACGATGGTGGGCCGAAACCCCGATGCGATCGCCGGAGCCGCGAGAGCCGATAGCGTCGAGACGCCCACGACCGGAATTTTGCAGGCGAGACCGATGGCCCGGGCGGCCGCGACACCGACGCGGATGCCTGTGAACGAGCCGGGCCCGATCGTGACCGCGACCCGTGTCAGCGCCGCAAAGCCGCCGTCGATCTGGGACACGACGCGATCGATCAACGGAACCAGCGCTTCCGCATGGCCTCGCGCCATCGCCATCGATTCGAAAGCGATGGGCGCGGGTTCGCCGACACGCGAGACACAGGCCGAGACGGCCGACAACGACGTGTCGATTGCGAGAACCAAATCCGGCGACGTTTCGTCCACAGCCGCCGTTTCGGTCATTCTTGGTCCTGCCTTGCGATCAGATCTGCTCGACGGCTTGAACGGCCGGCACGAAATGCTTCAATAAATTCTGGATGCCATGCTTCAGCGTCGCGGTCGAGGACGGGCAACCCGAGCATGCGCCTTTCATGGTCAGGTAGACGATGCCGTCCCGATATCCCTTGAAGGTGATGTCGCCGCCGTCGCCGGCAACGGCCGGGCGAACGCGCGACTCGATCAGTTCCTTGATCGTATCCACGGTTTCGACATCGTTCGGATCGAAAAATTCCTCGTCGCTCTCGTTCGAAATCGCAGTGGTGTGAACGCCCTCCTCGGTCAGTGGCGCGCCGGAGGTGAAATGCTCCATGATGGCGCCGAGGATCGCTGGCTTCAGGTGGGGCCACTCGCCGCTCGCCTTGGTGACCGATACGAAATCGGCCCCATAGAACACACCCGAAACGCCGTCGATCGAAAACAAGGCGCGCGCCAGTCCCGACTGCTCGGCTGCCTTCGCGTCGCGGATGTCGAGCGTGCCGGCCGGCATCACGGTGCGGCCGGGCAGAAACTTCAAGGTCGCGGGGTTGGGCGTGGTTTCGGTTTCGATGAACATGAGGTCCTCCAGCCGGTTCAAAGCCGGCCTTCAGCTTGAGAAATGTCGACTGCTCGAGGAGCAGGCGCGGTTTGAGATATGGCCGCGGAGCGCCTCAAAATCAATCAACTTGCGAGGTTTGCGGCCCGACGACGCAATCTCGCCACTCGACGCGATTTCCCATTCAACTTATTCCTGAATTGGCGATTGGATAGAGTATGGCGAGACCACGGGAATTCGACACAAATGACGCGCTGATGAAGGCTTTGACGCTGTTTTGGCGCAATGGCTACGAGGGCACGTCGATCACCGATCTGACCGGCGCGATGTGCATCACGCGGCCGAGCCTTTACGCAGCTTTCGGCAACAAGGCGGATCTGTTTCGCAAAGCCATGCTCCTCTATGAGCGGAGCTACCTGAGCTTCGCGGCTGAAGCTCTCGACGAGCCGACGGCTTATCGTGTCGTTGAACGGCTCCTCGAAGGCCACGCCGATCTCGTCACGGCGCCGCGTAACCCCAGCGGATGTTTCGGGATCAACGGCGCCTTGGCCTGTTCGGAGGAAGGGGCCGACATCCAACGCGACCTGGTTGCGCGGCGTCGCTTTACGGAACTCGCGTTGCAGGAGCGTCTGGACCGCGCGGTGCGCGAGGGAGATCTTCCGCCCGGCGTGGTCCCGTCGGACCTTGCTCATTTTATCACCACGGTGACTCAGGGCATGGCGGTTCAGGCCAAGGCGGGTGCCACGCGCCAGCAACTCACGGCGTCGATCCGCATGGCCTTGCGGTTGATGGCGCCGACGCCCCGGTAGACGGCGGCTTGTTTCTGCCCGGGCGGGGAGGCCGAGCCGTGTCTTGCTCCCCTCTGTCGCTTCGGTTAAGCGGAAAGACTGAATTACTCAGCCGGAGTGCGCCAAGTGGACCGCATGCGTGCGCCGGTGGCGCTGATCATGGGAAGCCAATCGGATTGGGCGACCCTCCGCGCGACAGCCTCGACGCTCGATGCGCTCGGGATCGGCTTTGTCGCCTCGATCGTGTCGGCGCATCGGACGCCCGACAGGTTGGTGGCCTTTGCCAAGGGCGCGCGCGACAACGGCGTCAAGATCATCATCGCGGGAGCGGGCGGGGCGGCGCATCTTCCCGGCATGACAGCGGCTTTCACGCCGCTCCCGGTGCTTGGCGTCCCGATCGAGAGCAAAGCCCTGTCCGGTCAGGATAGTTTGCTGTCGATCGTGCAGATGCCGGCCGGCGTTCCCGTGGGAACTCTGGCGATTGGTAGAGCCGGAGCCATCAACGCAGCGGTCCTGGCAGCGTCGATCCTGGCGCTCAACGATCCCGCACTGGCGACGCGCCTTGACGCATGGCGTGCGGCTCAGACGGCGGCCGTGGCCGAATCCCCGAGCGATGAGCCTGCGCCGTGACGGTTCTCGCGCCCGGCGAAACGATCGGCATCCTCGGCGGCGGGCAATTGGCGCGAATGCTGGCCATGGCGGCGGCGCAGCTTGGCCTCAAGGCGCATATCTTCGCCCCAGAAGCCGATAGCCCGGCATTCGAGGTCGCGGCCGCCCACACGATCGGCGATTATACCGACAAGGCTGCCTTGACGGCCTTCGCGGCTGCGGTCGAGGTCGTGACCTACGAATTCGAGAACGTGCCGGCCGAGACGATCGCGATTCTCGATCCGCTCGTGCCGGTCCGCCCCAATCGCAAGGCGCTCGAGACGACGCAGGATCGGCTTGTCGAAAAGCTCTTCATCCGCGAAATCGGGCTTGCGACCGCGCCTTTCGCCTCGGTCGAAGATGCCGGCGGGTTGGCACGCGCCGTGGCGCAACTCGGCCGTCCCTCCATCTTGAAGACCCGCCGCTTTGGTTATGACGGGAAGGGGCAGGCGACGGTGCGGGAGGGATCCGATCTCGCCGTTGTGTTCCGCAGCCTCGGACAAAAGGCGATTCTCGAAGGCGTGGTTCCCTTCGTTCGGGAGGTGTCGGTGGTGGCGGCACGCGGGCTCAGCGGCCAGTTCCGAGCCTTCGACGTGTGCGAGAACGCGCATCAGCACGGCATTTTGAGCACGACGCGCGTGCCGGCCGCGATCGGGGCCGAAACCGAGGCCGAAGCCATTCGCATGGCCCGCGCTCTGGTTGATGCGCTCGACTATGTCGGGGTGCTGGCGGTGGAATTGTTCGTCGTGCCGGTTCCTGGGCAATCCGGCGTCGAAACGCTGGTCGTCAATGAGATCGCGCCCCGCGTTCATAATTCCGGGCATTGGACACTGGGCGGCGCGGTGACGTCGCAATTCGAACAGCATATTCGCGCGATCAGCGGCTGGCCGTTGGGCTCGACGCAACGGTATGGCCGGATCCTGATGTCAAACCTCATCGGCGACGAGGCGGATGCCTGGCTCGAAGTCTTGTCCGATGACGGCGCCAGCCTGCACCTTTATGGTAAGGCGGAAGCCCGGCCCGGCCGGAAAATGGGTCACGTGACGCGGGTCTATCCCGAGAGCGTCTGACACGACGCGACACATAAGAAAAACGACACGGAGGTTTGCGATGCCCAATTCCGTTCTGATGCCTCGGCCGCTGACGGCGTCCGGAATTAGCCAGCTCGAGGCAAGACTGCCGGTCGTCAAATTATGGGAAGCGGCCGATCCCGAGGCCACCCTCAACGCCGTCGCGCAGGACATTCGCTCGATCGCGGTCGTCGGTCACGGCGCCATCGACGGCGCGCTGATGGGCCGGTTGCCCAATCTCCAACTCGTAGCGAACTTCGGCGTCGGTTATGATGCGGTCGATACAGCTTGGGCGGCCCAGCACGGCGTGATCGTGACCCACACGCCGAACGTCCTGAACGAAGAAGTGGCCGACACCACCTTGGGACTGATCCTCAACACCGTTCGTGAATTGCCGGCCGCAGAGCGCCACGTGCGCGCGGGCCAATGGCTCGACAAGCCGTTCCGTCTGACTTCTAGCCTGCGGGAGCGGACGGTTGGCATTCTCGGCCTTGGACGCATCGGGAAGGCGATCGCGACGCGCTGCGAGGCTTTCGGACTTCCGGTCGTCTACACGGGACGCTCGGCGCAGGCTGGCGTACCCTACCTCTATTATCCTACCCTCGTCGGCATGGCGGAAGCCTGCGACATCCTCGTCGTCATCGCACCGGGCGGCGCCGCGACCCGCAACATCGTCGATGCGGCTGTGCTGAAGGCCCTCGGCCCGAGCGGCATCCTCATCAATGTGGCGCGCGGCTCGCTGGTCGACGAGGCTGCCTTGATCGAAGCTCTGCAAAACCACACGATCCTGGCTGCCGGCCTCGATGTCTTCGCCGACGAGCCCCGCGTCTCGCAAGCTTTGCTGGATCTCGACAATGTGGTGCTGCTGCCGCATGTCGGCTCGGCGTCTCAGCATACGCGCAAGGCGATGGAGCAGCTCGTCGTCGACAACATCTTATCGTGGGACTCGGGCAACGGCCCGCTGACGCCTGTGCCCGAAACCCCATGGTCACCGAACAAAGGCTGAGATCTCGCGTTTCTTGCCCGATGTGGTCTTGCCCTCGTGATCAACGAGCCTCTAGGTATCGTTTTTTCAAGATCGTCGGCCCTCGGCACCGCAAGGATCTTCCGCATGATCAATCCAGCTTTTCGGCCGATGACGCTGCTTGCGGTCATCGAGGCCTTCAGCATCGCCGTGGCGGTGCTCTGCGCCGGTACGCCGGTTCAGGCTGCCGCTCCGGAAGACGGGATGGCGCTGCAGGATGCTGGAACGTGGGACATTTCCTTCGAAAAAGGCAACCGACGCTGCCGGGTCAGTCTGACCGCGACCGCGGTCACGACCGGTTACGCCATTACGATGCCGGCGGGATGCCACCGGGCTTTCCCGACCCTGGCGACCGTGCGGGCCTGGGTTCCGCAGCCGGGTGATCGTGTGGTGCTGCTGAGCGACGCCGGTCAGCCAGTACTTGATTTCGGTCCGGCTGGCGGTCCGTCCCTGTCTGCCGTCGCATCGGAGCAGGACGTCTACAAGCTGACGCCGACCGACCAGGCGCGGCAAGCGGCGCTCAGCATCGTGACACCGGACAGCACCGCACCGGCCGATCTGCCGCCCGACCCGTCGATGGTGGTTGCGGCGCCCCCGACGTCGTCATCGCGCGCCGTCGATCCTGCGTCGATTGCGCCGGTTCCGTCCAAACATCTCGCGGCTCCTGTCCGGGCCGTGTCGATCGGCGAGGTGGCGGGCGGCTATGCGGTTGTGCGCCAGGGCAAGGACACCGGTTGCATGGTCACGCTCGACGACAAGATGAAAGGCGCCAAGACGGGGCTCCGCGCCAAGCTTGCTCCCGCGTGCCGGGACCAAGGCATCGTGATTTTCGATCCGGTCGGCTGGCAGATCGTCAAGGGTCAGTTGGTGCTGACAGCCAAAAAGGGGCACACGGCGGAGCTTAGCCTGCAGGAGGACGGCACCTGGGCCAATGCGCCGGCGAAGGGTCGGCCGCTGGTGCTCAAGCGACTGTAAGCCGTCCGCCACACGCGCAGGCATGAGTTTTTGCAACAGGCGTTGTGCAATGGCTGATGTGCTCGTCATCGCAGTGTTCTTCGTGTCGCGGATGCGATAGGGCACAGCTCGCCGCCTCTTCAACACTCCCACGAAACAGAGCCCCGATGGCAACTAGATTCGTGCCTTTTACGTCGCTCGGCCGTCGGGCCATGCCGAACCAGTGGGACGTCGTCGCTCTGTCGCTGATCCTCGGCGCATTCGTGCTGATCGTGCATGCCGGTCGCGGCATGGTGGTGCCGCTTCCGGCTCCGAACACGACGCCCATCACCCTCGACTATGCCTATCTGCCCTATTACGCGCTGCGGACGACCTTGCGGATGTTTGCGGCCCTGGCGGCCTCGCTGCTGTTCACGATCACCTACGCGACCATTGCGGCGAAGAGCCGTCGCGCCGAGATGGTGCTTGTCCCGCTGCTCGACGTGCTGCAATCGGTCCCGATCCTCGGATTTCTATCCTTCACGGTCACGTTCTTCCTCAACCTGTTCCCGGGCAGCGTCCTCGGCGCCGAATGTGCCGCGATCTTCGCAATCTTCACCAGCCAGGCCTGGAATATGGCCTTCTCGTTCTATCAATCGCTTCGGACGGTCCCGCCCGACCTCGACGAGGTCGCGACCGGGTTTCGGCTGTCGGGGTGGCAGAAATTCTGGCAGTTGGAGACGCCTTTTGCGATCCCGGCCCTCATCTGGAACATGATGATGTCGATGTCGGGCGGCTGGTTCTTCGTCGTTGCGGCCGAGGCCATCACGGTCGGCGACACCACCATCAAGCTTCCGGGCATCGGATCCTATCTCGCGGTCGCGATCGATCAGAAGCGGATCGATGCCGTTCTGGCCGCCGTCGTCGCCGTGCTGGTCGTGATCCTGCTTTACGATCAGGTCATCTTTCGTCCGATCGTGACCTGGGCGCAGAAGTTCCGGGTCGAGCTCTCGGCATCGGAGGAAACGTCCTCTTCCTGGGTCCTCAACCTGTTGCTTCGCACCTCCTGGTTGCGCTCCGCGATGGTTCCGGCCGGAAAGGCTTTCGATTGGTTCACCAGCTTACGGCTGACGTTGCCGGTGTTCCGCTCCAAGCGGGTCGAGGCAAAGGGGACGTCCCGCGCCATCGACGTGGTCTGGTTCTGCCTTGTCGGCGCGCTCGCGATCTATGCGATTTGGGAGACGGTCCATTTCGTTTCCGCCACGCTTTCGTGGGGTGACCTCGGCCAGACGATTGTCCTGACGCTCTTCACAATGCTTCGGGTGGTGTTGCTGTTGCTGCTCGCGACCCTGTTCTGGGTGCCGGTCGGCGTCTGGATCGGGCTACGCCCCCGAATCGCCGAAATGGTGCAGCCGCTTGCGCAATTCCTCGCAGCCTTTCCGGCCAATGTGGTGTTCCCGATCGCCGTTATCGGAATCCTGGCGTTCCATCTCAACCCCGATATCTGGCTGAGCTTCCTGATCATCTTCGGAACGCAATGGTACATCGTCTTCAACGTCATCGCCGGAGCATCGGCCTATCCGAACGATCTTCGCGAGGTTGCCCGCAACTTCAAGATCGGCGGCTGGACCTGGTGGCGCAGCGTCATCCTGCCGGGCATCTTCCCCTATTACGTCACGGGGGCGCTCACGGCGTCTGGCGGATCGTGGAACGCCGCGATCGTGGCCGAATATGTGAAGTGGGGGAATGACAAAGTGGCGGCGCATGGGATCGGCTCGTATATCGCGCAGGCGACCGAAGCCGGAGACTTCCCCAAGATCGTGCTCGGGGTCGCGGTCATGTCGATCTGTGTCATCTTGTTCAATCGTTTGTTCTGGCGGCCGCTGTTCGGCTTTGCGGAACGCCGGCTTCGTCTGTCATGAGACCCGCGCCGATGGTCTTGTCGGTGCTGTTCGCCACACCCGTGTTTTGGAGGATGCCTCATGCTGGATAACGCCGCCGCGCCGCTGCTCGAGGTTCGCAACGTCACCCAACGTTATAAGGGGTCGAGCCAGAACGACGACGGGCCGCCCGTTCTCGAAGGTGTCTCGACATCGCTGGCCTCCGGCGAGATTGTCGGCCTGCTCGGCCGCTCCGGCTGCGGGAAATCGACCTTGCTGCGGATCGTCTCCGGTCTCATCACCCCGTCCCAAGGCGAAGTCGTCTATCAGGGCGCGGTGCTGAAGGGACCGGCCGACGGCATCGCCATGGTGTTCCAGAGCTTCGCCTTGTTCCCCTGGCTGTCCGTCTTGGCCAATGTGGAACTCGGCCTCAAGGCGCTTCGCGTTCCGGCAGAGGAAGCCCGTCAGCGGGCGCTCGCGGCCATCGATCTGATCGGGCTTGACGGTTTCGAATCGGCTTACCCGAAGGAATTGTCGGGCGGCATGCGTCAGCGCGTCGGGTTCGCTCGCGCGCTCGTCACGCATCCCAACATCCTCTTGATGGACGAGCCCTTTTCGGCGCTCGACGTGCTGACGGCCGAAACGCTCCGCAGCGACCTCGTCGAGCTCTGGACCGAAGGCCGTATGCCGATCAAGACCATCCTGATGGTGACACATAACATCGAGGAAGCGGTTTTGATGTGCGATCGCATCTTGGTGCTGTCGTCGCATCCGGGGCGGATCGCGTCGGAGATCCGGGTCACGCTGCCGCATCCACGCGACCGTCTCGATCCCGAATTCCGGCAATTGGTCGACAACATCTACGCGCTGATGACGCGACGCTCGACCTCGAAGCAGCCTGGGCGTGATGGCTTGTTTCCGGGGTCCGGCATCGGCCTCGTCCTGCCCGAAGTCTCGACCAACTCGCTCGCGGGTCTGCTCGAAGAGGTCGCGGCCGCCCCCTATAATGGCAAGGCCGACCTGCCGCATCTGGCCGACTCGCTGCAGATGGAGATCGACGATCTCTTTCCGGTGGCCGAAACGCTGCAATTGATGCGCTACGCCGAACTCGAAGAGGGCGACATCAAGCTCACGGCCGCGGGACGACGCTTTGCCGATGCCGAGGTCGATGTCCGCAAGAAATTATTTGGCGACCACCTTCTGGCCTATGTGCCGCTTTCGGCCCGGATCAAGCGCGTGCTCGACGAGCGCCCCTCTCACAATGCGCCGGCCTCTCGCTTCCGCGAAGAACTGGAAGATTACATGTCCGAGGAATATGCGGAGCGCACTCTCCGCACCGCGATCAACTGGGGCCGCTACGGCGAGCTCTTCGCCTATGACGAATCGGCTCAGTCGTTCAGTCTCGAGGACCCGCATTAAACGCGATCGGACATTGGTATGAACGCGTTCACGCTGCTTCAACTCGGCTCGGCGACCGCCATCTTTATCGCCGCCGCGAGTGCGGCCAAATCCTGGGCTCTCGAGTCGACGCCGGGCAAAGTGGTGCTCACCATGGCGCTCTACACAGTCGGCAATCTGCTGATGCTGCGCCTGATCAAAGAATTGGGGATGGCGACGGCGTTCAGCCTGTCCGCCGTCATCCAGCTGGTGGCCGTCAACATCGTCGCCATCGCGTTTTTCGGGGAGCGGGTTGGCACGATCGAGAGCGTCGGCATCATCCTCGCCATCGTGGCCGTCGCGCTGATCACTCTCGGTCCCAAATTGAGCAGCTGATCGTCAGCAGTGTCATGCCCGCTCGCGCGGACTGACCCAGAACCGACGCGGCTCCGCGCGACGCAACACATCGAGCGGCACCGTTCGGTCGATCGTTCCCGCGTCGAGCATCCGCACAAGATCGTCGGCGCCCGTCACGGTTCGACCGTCCAGAGCCACCACCATATCGCCGGTCAGTAAACCGGCATGATCGGCCGAAGACTTTGGCTCGACGGCGGTGATCACGGCCCCATGTGTCTGATCGAGACCCAGCCGCAACGCCGTTCGCCGGGGCAGGGCGCTGGTGCCGGCCGCAATCCCGATGTGGCCCCGCCGCACGCGCCCGTGCCGGACGATCTCGCCGAGCACGAAGGATGCCGTATTAGCCGCCACCGCGAAGCAGATGCCTTGCGCCCCTGCGATGATCGCGGTGTTGATGCCGATCACCTCGCCCGCCGAAGACACCAGCGGGCCACCGGAATTGCCAGGGTTCAGCGCCGCGTCGGTCTGGATCACGTCTTCGATCAGCCGGCCTGATTTCGCGCGCAGCGATCGACCGAGCGCCGAGACGACGCCGGCCGTCACCGTCGCGTCGAAGCCGAGCGGATTGCCGATCGCAATCGCCATCTGGCCGCGTCGCAGGACCTTGGAGTCGCCGAGGCGGGCCGCCGGAAGCGTGATGTCGGCCTCGACCCGAAGAAGAGCCAGATCCGTATCCGGATCGTCGCCGAGAACGCGTGCCGTCAGAACGCGGCCGTCGAGTGTCGTGACGTCCGCGCGGCGCGATCCTTGGACGACATGGCTGTTGGTGAGGATCAAGCCATCGGGCGACACGATCACGCCGGAGCCGGAGCCTCCGGCGCTGCCATCGCCACGCTTGACGTCGATGCGGACGACGCTCGGGCCGACACGATCCACCACATCGACGACCGCTTGCGAATAGGCGTCGAACAGAGCGGTCTCGCTGAGCGACGGGGGAGCGGCGGGTTGGTGGCCGCCCTGTGGATCCGTGTCGAGCACGGAAAGCATGTTTGTCATCATGATCGACGATATGGGAAACCGTCGACACGGCTGAAAGAGCCTGTGGCGTTATCGGTTACCGCGACTCGCGGAGCACCACGATCTGCGTGGTCGCAGGCAGGCTCCCGGGTTCGATCGTGATCGACGAGCCTTCGATCCGCTGGACGGTCGAAGCGGGGTAGCGGCTCAAAAAGGTCTTGACCGGCTCGATAGCGAGGACGCCGTCGGGGCTCCAGTAATGCATCGGAATGACGATCTTCGGGGCGATGGCCGCGATCGCTGCGTCGAGGTCGTCGAGCGCGATCGTCGCATGGGCACCCACGAGGGCCAGCATGATATCCACCGTCCCGGCAAGGTCGCGCAGATGCGCCGCATCGATCGCGTGGCCGACATCTCCCATATGCAGCACGCGAAGACCGCCGAGACTGAACAGCGACATCGCATTGGCGTCGGGATCGCGTCCGAAGTCGAAGGTCAAGCTTTCGCTCGTCGGAAATGGTTTGATGTGGACGCCTCGTACCGTGTCGCCGCCGCGCGGCAGGTCCATCGCGTTCACGACCGTCGGATCACCAAGAATGTGGCTCGGGTCGGAATGGAAGCGGTCGGTAGCCGAGCTCATCAACACGAGGTCGGCCGGCTCGTCGATCGGCTTGAAGCCCGAGCCGCCTCGTCCCGGCGTGTAGGGGTCCGTGATGATCACGATTGTTGGTGTTTCGAGCCGGAAGCTTGCATGGGCATAGAACGTGATCTTCATTGCACGGGCCCTTCTGGCTCATGTTCGATGCGAGCTTCGACGTCGACGCGTTTGTCATCGACCGACGCCGTCGACTTATGCCGCTGGACGTCTCGATGCCGCCAAGCCACATCGTCTTGAGCCGCCGTCATCCCGGCCCATTTTGTGCTGGATGGCGGGACGAACTCGGATCCTCAACTCGCGATGAGCGCTTTATGACGGTTTTTTTTACGAGCGATACGCATTTTGGCGATCCGCGCGCTTTGCGCTTCGATCATCGCCCGTTTCTCGACCTCGACCTGCATGATGCCGGATTGATCGATCGTTGGAATGCCGCCGTTTCGGCAGACGATCTCGTGTGGCACCTCGGCGATTTCGCTCTCGGGCCGACACCGGACCGCGTAGCCGAGATCTTCGGAGCGCTGAACGGCGAGAAGCATCTGATCGTCGGGAATAACGATGGGCCTGCGACGCTGGCGCTCCCTGGCTGGGCTTCTCAACAACACTACGCCGAGGTGACGGTCGACGGCACGATGTTGGTGCTATGTCACTACGCGTTTCGAACATGGAACGGCATGGGGCGCGGGTCGCTCAATCTCCACGGCCATTCGCACGGCGCGCTTCGCAAGGCCCCGAAACAATATGACGTCGGCGTCGACGTCTGGGATTTTCGCCCCGTGACGCTGGAGGATATTCGGACGACACGTCGTCGAGCCGTTGCCGCAACCTCCGAACGATAGAGCGGGCACCTGTCTGCCGGCTCCTCTTGAGCCAGCAGACAGGCGCATTGGTCAATCTTTGCCGATGACGCCTTCGATCCGCCGCGGAATCGCCAGCGCATTCGTGTTCTGCAGCGAGACCGGCAGCAAGGCTTCGGCAAGATCCTGATAGCAGACCGGGCGCAGGAAGCGCTCGATCGCGAGACTGCCGACCGACGTGCTCCGCGGATCGGAGGTGGCCGGGTAGGGGCCACCGTGCACCATCGCATGACAGACTTCGACACCGGTCGGGAAGCCATTCACGAGAATACGCCCCGCCTTGCGTTCCAATACGGGCAGGAGCGAGCGAGCGACATCGTGATCGCCGTCGTCCATTTGCAATGTCGCGGTCAATTGACCTTCCAAAGCCTCGGCCGCAACCCGCAAGGAGGCAACATCCGGGCAGCGAACCACCAGCGACGACGATCCAAAAACCTCGTCCCGCAGCCGTTCATCGGACAGGAAGCTCGCCAGATCGGTGACGAACAAGCCAGCGCGGGCTTCGACCGGACCGACTTCGGCTTGGCCGCGTGCCACGGTCTTGACGTTGTTGTGACCCTCGAGTTGCTCGACGCCGCTCTTATAGGCGCTCTGGATGCCTCCGGTCAGCATCGTGAGAGCCGCCGCATTCTGGATCGTGTCCGAGGCCGACGTCATGAAGGCTTCGAGATCCGGGCCGTCGACCGCGAGCACCAGGCCGGGGTTCGTGCAGAACTGGCCAGCGCCCATCGTGAGCGAACCGATAAAGTCCCGGCCGATCGTCGCGCCGCGCGCCTTGAGGGCCGCCGGGAGAAGGAACAGCGGGTTGATGCTGCTCATTTCCGCATAAACCGGGATCGGCTCGGGGCGGGCCGCCGCGATCGCGACCAAAGCGAGACCGCCGCGCCGCGATCCGGTGAAGCCAACCGCCTTGATGTGCGGATTGGCCACCAGCGCACCGCCGATGGCATTGCCTGAGCCGCCGACGAGGGCGAAGACACCGGCTGGCAATCCGCAATCCTTCACGGCCTGCTGGATCGCCCGACCGACGAGCTCCGAGGTGCCGGGATGGGCCGGATGCGCCTTGACGACGACTGGGCAACCAGCCGCAAGAGCCGAAGCGGTGTCGCCGCCAGCGACCGAAAAGGCGAGCGGGAAGTTGCTGGCGCCGAACACGGCGACGGGGCCGAGCGGGATCATGCGAAGGCGGATATCGGCGCGCGGCATGGGCTTGCGTTCGGGCTGGGCGCGGTCGATGCGGGCACCGAGCCAGCTTCCCTCCCGGATGACGCTTGCGAAGAGACGCAACTGGCCGACGGTGCGGCCGCGTTCGCCCTCGATGCGCGGTCGGGGCAAGCCGCTTTCGGTGCAGGCGCGGTCGATGAGCGCATCGCCGAGGCCGAGGATGCGGGTCGCGATGGCTTCCAGAAACGCCGCGCGCTGTTCGAGCGTGGTTTCACGATAGGCGTCGAACGCGTCGGCCGCGAGGCTGCATGCCTTGGCGACATCATCGGTGGTACCGCCCTTGAAGGGAGGGTCGATCGGCTTGGCGGTCTTGGGGTCGACGGCGTTGAAGGCGTTGTCGCGCCCCGCAACGGCCTCGCCGCCGATAAGCAGATCGCCCGTGATCATGGCGTCCAATGTTGAGCTCGCGTCGTTCATGACGACATCCTTCTGTTGTCGGTGCCTGGCAAGCCCTGACGACGGTTTCGACAAAGGCTCGATGATGTCGGTGCGGCAGCTTGCCGTTATTTACCCCAGCGCAGAACCATCGGGTCGAGGCGTCGTGCGACCTCGATCAATCCGGCGCGTGTCTGCGCGTGCATCGGCGCGAGCGGATGACGCGGCGCATCACATGCGATGACGCCGCCTTCCTTCATCAACGCCTTGGCGGCAAGAAGGCCACATTGGCGGTTTTCATAATTGATCAGCGGCAGCCAGCGCTCATAGCCCTGCATCGCCTCTTCGCGCTTACCGGCGAGATGTGCGTGGACGATCGGGCCGATCCCGTCCGGGAATGCGCCACCGGTCATGCTGCCGGTCGCGCCGGCGTCGAGATCGGCCATCAGCGTGATGGCTTCCTCGCCGTCCCAAGGGCCTTCGATCGCATCGCCGCCAAGCGAGATGATGTCGCGAAGTTTCGCGGCCGCGAACGGCGTCTCGATCTTGAAATAGGCAAGGTTGGTGATCTCCTTGGCCATCCGGGCCAGGAACGCCGCCGAGAGGACGGTCCCGCTCGCGGGCGCATCCTGCACCATGATCGGAATCGAGATCGCATCGGAGACGCGCTTGTAGAACTCGAAAATGCCGGGTTCCGGCACCCGGAACGTTGCGCCGTGATAGGGCGGCATAATCATGACCATTGCGGCGCCCTGATCCTCAGCGCGCTTGCTGCGATCGGCGCAAATGGCCGAGCTAAAATGCGATGTCGTGACGATGACCGGCACACGTCCAGCCACATGGTTCAAAATCGCGGTCGTCAGATGCTCGCGCTCGGCGTCGCTGAGCACGAATTGTTCGGAGAAATTCGCCAAAAGACAGAGCCCGTCTGAGCCGGCATCGATCATAAAGTCGATGCATCGGAGCTGGCTGGCTAGATCGAGGCCGCCCTGCTCGTCGAACGTGGTCGGGACGACCGGAAAAACCCCACGGAACCGTGCCTCAGTCGCCACGTCGCATTCTCCACCCTGGCTTGATTGGACTGCTTATTAGCCCCTATGGCGCGCCAGTCGAGTAAAATGAGCGCCGATCGCCTCATTTGCGGCAATCGGCGGCATTCGAACGCAATTGTCAGTGCAGACGAGGCATCTTGAGAAAACGTCGGCGATCCCCAGACGAGATTCGCACGTCGAACACATCGCCCTCCCGCTCGAGCGTGAGCGGGACCTCCACGCCGGCATCGCCCAACGCCCAAAGGCGGCGATAAAAGCCGGATAGGCTGTCGATCGCATTGCCATCGACAGCGAGAATGCCGTCACCCTCACGCAGACCGGCCCGCTTGGCCGGGCCGTTGCCGGCGAGGCCGACGACCAGCACCTTGTCGTCATCTTCCGACACGAAGACGCCCAGCCATGGCCGTGAGGGCGAGCGATCGCTCTGATCGAGGATCTGCTCCAAAATCGGCTCCAGAAATTCGATCGGCACCATCATGTTCATCGGGGCGATTTTGCCGTTCGGCGTCTGGTGCTGCAGTTGCAACGAGCCAATGCCGAGCAAATCTCCTTTGGGCCCGATCAGCGCCGTTCCGCCCCAATGCGGATGGGCGGGCGCCGTGAAGAATGCGTCTTCGAGAAGATATTCCCAGTAGCCGGCGAATTCCTGACGAGCCAAGACCTTGGCGGTCACCGATTTCGTGCGCCCACCGGCGCCGCCGACCAAAACGCGCTCACCCGGCATCACACGGGTCGAGTCGCCGAGCTTCAGGGCCGTGACGTTCAAGGCATCCAGTGCTTGAACCAGGCCGAAGCCGGTATTCTGATCGATGCCGATGACATGGCCCGGTACCACGCGCCCATCGACGGTGGTGAGCCAGACTTCCTCGGCTTCCGTGATGAGGTAGCCGATCGTCAGAACGATCCCATCCTCGCGGATCAGAACGCCATTGCCGGATCGTTCGGTGCCGAGGGTTTCGGCCGTGAAGGCGTCGGTCGGCACCCGCGCCGTCACGGCCACCACCGCCGACAGGGTCCGATCGAGGTCGAACGCATAATCCTCAGCGCGGGGTTGCCCCTGCGTCGGCACTTCCCATTCGTCCCAACTCACGGCCATGCTCTGCTCCTTGTCTTGAGCAATATTGGATCGCATGCTGCGCCTTTGAAGGGGCAACGGGCAAGACGTGTTTAAGCCGGCTCGTCTTCTGCGTCTTCTCAAGGCACATTGGATACAAAGCTGGCTACTCGATGAGGCTGAAGAGCCGCCGCACCTGGTCGGCCGGGAGCGCATCGAAATGCCACCATTCGATCGGCAGATGAAGAAAGCCTGCGGCTTCCATCACGGTCCTGAGCAGCATGCGGTTACGCACCTGAAGCTCCGACAACGCGCCTTGGGCCAGCAGGTCGGCTTCACGCCGCGGCTCAGCCCGCTCTGTGAAATCGTCGAAATCCGTCCCCATGTCGAGCGCGCGCCCGGCTGCATCGATCAGCGAAAGATCGACCGCGAGGCCGAAGCTGTGCACCGAACCGATCGCCGGGTCGGCCACGAACTGCTGCTCCGCCGTCCCCCGCACCACGGCCCAGAACAGACGTTGGACTCGGTTCGGGCGAAAGCCATCAAAAACCAGCAGGCGAAGATCGGGGCGGATCTGACGCAATGCGACGATTGCCGAGATTAGCTTGGCGGCCGCGATTTCATGCAGCATCAGCCGGTCGAAGCCGTCGTAGATGACGCGGCCGACGAAATTATTCGTTGAGGCATAGCGGAGATCGACGACGATCCCGTCGGTTTCGGTCAGGTCGACGAAGCCCGGCGGCGGCACGACCGCATGAGGATCATTGGTCATCTGACCCAAGAGGGTGCAAGTCGCGGACCATCGCGGACGTCCGTTCGTCGAGCACATGCGTGTAGATCTGCGTCGTCGAGATATCCGCATGGCCAAGCAATTCCTGCACGACCCGGAGGTCGGCCCCATGGTGCAGCAGGTGGCTCGCGAAAGCGTGGCGCAGCACATGCGGGCTGATTTCGGCCGATCTCAGGCCCGCAGCGGCCGCCACCGCCTTAAGGTCACGCGCGAAGGCCTGTCGGGTCAGGTGGCCGCTGTCGCTGTCGGCCGGGAAGAGCCAGGGCGATGCGTTCAAGGCCGCTCCTTTTGGCTTGGAGGCGCCGATCCTCGCGTAGAGGAGGATGCCAGCTTTCGCTGGGCCGGAGAGAGGAACCAGGCGCTCGCGCCCCCCTTTGCCGCGCACGACGAGAAAACAATCGATCTTTTGTTCGGCCAACCGCGCGGCCGAGCGGGGTAGGGCGACGAGTTCGGAGACGCGAAGGCCCGTGCCATACAGCAGTTCCAGAAGGCAGTTCATCCGGGCTGCGCGCCATCGTTCCCCCCAGGGCTGCTGCTCGTCGTCCAGCCCCTCGCGCGCCACGGCCAGCAGCCGGTCGACGTCGGCGACACTCAATATGGTCGGCAAGGCGCGGCCGCGCTTCGGGGCGCTGACCACCACGGTCGGATCGCCAGGTCGGTGTCCCTCGGTGAAGAGAAAGCGATGGAATTGCTTGACAGCGGATAGCCGACGCGCGGCAGACGACGCCTTCAAGCCTCGCCCGGCGAGCTCGGCCAGATAGTCACGCGCGGCTTGTGTTTCGGCCTCGATCGGGGCGATGCCCTCTGTCGCGAGAAACGCGCAATAGTCCGTCAGGTCGCGCCGGTATGCCTCGATCGTGTTGAGGGCGGCTCCCCGCTCGGCTGCCATCATGTCGAGGAAGAGGTCGACGAGGCTTGATGCTGAGATCGACCGCGCAGCGCCGATCGGCGTCGGAGCCGCCATCATTTCAACTTCGCGGGTGGGATGACCTGTTCGATCGGTCGGGGCGTGACCTGAACGAACGTCACAAGCGCAATCATCCCTCCGTAGACGAGCGCCCCCAGAAGGGCGAGAACGAAGAGCAGTCGAAACAGGCTCGGCAATCGCAGCACCTCGGTCGCCAACAGAGCCACCTCATAGGGTGCGGCCCTGTCGCAAGCTTAATGCGACCGTGGCGCGTTAGCCTTATTTTTCTCTTACCATGCCGACGGCCGCCAAAGCGTCCGACTGCCGCTTCGCCATGGCGTCCAACGTAAAACCGTCGATCTGCTCGTTGAACAAACGGTAGAAATTCATTTCAGCCCGCAGATGCAGGAACACGCCGCCGAGCCCGACCGCAGCTCGATCCATGAACACAAATTCTCGCGGCACAGTGATGGGACCCAGTTCCTTCAGGGCCTTGTGGACCGCAAAGGCTTCCTTGCGGCCGTAATGACCCGGCTGCACCCCATCCGCGATGGTGCGGACGCGATCGTCCAGAATGGGCCCGTAGATGAATTTGGCCCAAATGTTCAACACGTCGATCAGCGGGTTGCTGAGACCCTTGAAGCCCCAGGTCTCGTAAGCATTGACGACACGAGCGCGCTCACCATGCAGCAGCCCTTGGTAGAGATCCACCACGCCGCCCACGAAGCGGGGCGGAAACACGCGAATGCAACCATAGTCCAGCAGGTTGATGCCGTCCGGCACGGGGCCGTCTGGGCTCGGCTGCGAGCGCACCGTATAATTGCCGAAATGGGGGTCGCCATGGATGACGCCGTAGTGGCTGAACGGGAACCACCACGCCTTGAACATCGCGCCGCCGATCCGGTTACGGGTGTCGAGATCGGCGTCTTTATAATCGAGCAGCTTTTCGCCGTTGAGCCAGCCCATGGTGAGCAGGCGATCGGTCGACAGGCTATCGACCACGTCGGGCACACTGACTTCGGGCGTGCCGTCCAGCATCAGGCGATAAAGAGCGGCGTGTTTCGCCTCTTGCCGATAATCCAGCTCCTCGCGTAGCCGCGCCGCGATCTCCTTCAGGGCCTCGCGAAGGTCGACCGCAGGGCTCATGCGGCGGTGGATCGAGAACAGAACCTGCAATTGCGAGAGATCCGCTTCGACGGCGGAGGGCATATCAGGATATTGCAGCTTGCAGGCCAGCGCCTTGCCATCGAGACCCGTGGCGCGGTGCACCTGGCCGAGCGAAGCGGCGGCGGCGGGGCGGAGATCGAAGGCAGCAAAACGCTCCGCCCAGCCGAGGCCGAGTTCGGCTTGCATCCGGCGTTTGACGAAAGCTGCGCCCATTGGCGGCGCGTCGCTCTGCAATTGCTGCAGAGCATCCGCATATTCCGGCGGCAGCGCGTCGGGGATGGTCGCCAACAGTTGGGCGACCTTCATGATCGGTCCTTTAAGGCTCCCCAGGGCTGCCGTCAGGGCGGTCGCATTCGCAAGATCGCCGCCGCTCTTCCCGAATAGCCGCGCCCCCGCGATCCGTGCCGCGACGCCGCCCACGTTGGTGCCGACCCGCGCGTAGCGCGCCGCACGGGCCGAAAGCCGGTTTTGTTCCGTGTCGTTCATGAGCCTTGCCGGTCGGAGGATCGCATTGCTGATGACATGCGGGGCGTGTGCCCGGAAGTCGAGGGCAGGGCCGGGCTGAAGCGTCCGGCCATTTGTCGCGGGGTCGCTCTCACGCGCGAGGCGGCGAGCCGGCCTCGAGTTCGGCAATCATCTCCTCGATGACCCCAAGTCCGATTTGCCAGAACGCCGGATCGCGCGCATCGAGGCCGAACGGCGCCAATAACTCGCTGTGATGTTTGGTGCCGCCGGCCGACAACATTGCAAGGTACCGCTCGGCAAAGCCGTCGGGAGCCTTTTGATAGACGCCGTAAAGCGAGTTCACGAGGCAATCCCCGAACGCATAGGCGTAGACGTAAAAAGGCGAGTGGACGAAATGGGGAACATAGGCCCAGAACGTCTCATAGCCTGGGCCAAGCCGGATCGCCTCGCCGAGGCTCGCGGCCTGGACCTTCATCCACAACTCGCCGATGCGGACGGCGGTCAATTCGCCGTTGCGGCGCTCCTCATGCAGCGCACGCTCGAATTGGTAGAACGCGATCTGCCGCACCACCGTGTTCAGCATGTCCTCCACCTTCATGGACAACAGGGCGAACCGCGCCTCCTGGGTCGGAGCCTTGGCGAGCAGCGATTTGAACGTCAGCATCTCGCCGAACACGGAGGCGGTTTCGGCCAAGGTGAGGGGCGTCGGTGCCATCAAGGCGCCATTCGGGGCCGCCAGGACTTGGTGTACGCCGTGGCCGAGCTCATGCGCCAGGGTCATCACGTCGCGCGGCCGGCCCTGATAGTTCATCAACACATAGGGGTGGGCGGATGGAACGGTCGGATGCGCGAAGGCACCCGGAGCCTTGCCGGGCCGCACGGCGGCGTCGATCCAGCGGTCGTCGAAGAAGCGCTGGGCGATCGATGACAGCTCCGGCGAGAATTGCCGATAGGCATCGAGCACGATGGCGCGGGCCTCGGTCCAGGGATGCGTGATCGCCGGCATGTGGGGAAGGGGCGCATTGCGGTCCCACGAGTCGAGCTTGTCCTTACCGAACCAGCGCGCCTTCATTCTGTAATATCGATGCGACAGGCGCGGGTATGCATCTTCGACCGCCGATGAGAGCGCATCGACGACCTCGCGTTCGACGCGGTTGGCCAGGTGGCGCGAGTCGGCCACATCCGCAAAACCACGCCAGCGATTCGAGATCTCGAGATCCTTGGCGAGCGTGTTGGTGATGAGCGCAAAGGTGCGCGAATTCTCGCCGAGCGTTTTGGACAGGGCCTTGGCGGCTGACTCACGTTTTTCGGCACGTTCGTCCTGCAGAAGATTGAGAACCGGTTCGAGCGTCACTTTCTCGCCATCCACATCAAACCGCAGGCTGGTGATCGTCTCGTCGAAGAGGCGGTTCCACGCGCCGCGACCCGTCACCGACTTCTCGTGAAACAGTTGCTCGATCTTGTCATCGAGTTGGAACGGCCGATCCTTGCGGATGTCGTCGAGCCAAGGCCTGTAGTGGCTCAGCGGCGCCGTGGTCGCAGCGGTCTCGATCAGCGCATCGTCGAGTCGATTTAACTCGAGCGTGAAGAACAAGAGATCGGATGAGATCGTCGTGACCCGTTCTTGCGCGTCGCCGTAGAATTTGGTGCGCACGGGGTCGGCGGTATCGCCAACGTAGACGAGGCTCGCGAATGACATGATGCGGCCGAGGACGTCATCCAGCGCCTCGAAGCGTTTCACAGCCTTCTCGAGGAGCGCCGAAGCCTCAGCTCCCTCAATCAATTCCTGCAGTTTGCCTTTGTAGGTCTGCTGAAAATCCGCAGCCTCGGTCGCGGCCCGGTCGAGATCGGCCTTGTAGGCCGAGGCATCCATCGACGCATAAAGGTCGGACAAGTTCCATTCCGGCAGGCGGCCGAGATCGCGCTGATCGACGGGATCGGACCGGTGTGCCGGGAGGGAACGGAAGGGGCGCAACGGTCCTGAAGCTGGCGCGAAGGTCATGGAATCTTTCTGTCCAATGGTCTGATGGTCGGATTCAGACTGCACGAATGCAGACGATCGTTTGGTCCATGTAGCGACGATTTCTGCTGCTTCCATGGCAAACCGTTTTTGTCCCAGCCTGAGACCCCATCGGTTTCGGCAAACCGTGGGATATTTTCACACATAAGGCAAAAATGTGGCATCCTCGCCACATCGCAGATCGGAGTTGGTCAACGATCGGTATATGACAGCAACGTCACAGACTAATGGGCTGTAAGTCGCCTCACTTCAAGCGGGTCGAAGGATTCCCAAAATGCGTCTGATGTTTACCGTATCGACTGCGGCCTTGGCCGTGGCGACGGTCGGGTTGAGTGGTGGCGGAGCATTTGCTCAGGCTGTCAATACCTCGCCGTCCAACGTCAACATTCTCAATCTCTTGTCGCCCTTCCTGTCGCTCAACTCGAACGCGACCGGTCAGGCGACCCTGCAGCAAAGCCTCGACACGTCTGTCGCGATCAACAACAATTCGTCGGCGGCGCAGCGCGCTCAGGCGATCAGCGACAAGGCGCTTCCCGGCAGCATCTCGGCGGCCTTCCCGACGGCAGGCACCATCACGCTCGCCAACGGTACGCCTGTGACGCTCGGCGTCGGTGACAACATCGCCGGCGGCCTTCCGCTGCAAGCCATTCAGAGCAATCCGGGCCAGCCCGGCACGATCAATCCGATCCAGCCGGTCGGCGCTTACGGCAACGTTCTCGGCGCGAACTTCCAGACCGGCATCCGGGCCAGCACGCCCACGACCGGCCCGCTGGCCAAGACCTTCAACCTTTTGAACTCCGGCTATACGTTCACTAGCGCCGACCTCGGCGTCGCCAAGAACTACTTCGCCAACGGAGCCGCCACCAACCCCAGCACGACGCCGGCCGGTTACGTCCCGGTTGCGGCCGTCGCGCCCGCCGGCTACACGCTGCCGACGTTCAACGGCCTGCCCAACACCACCAACAGCGTTCTCGATCTCGCCTATGGCGTCACCAACAAGCAGCCCGGCCAAGACGTCTACGGCAGCTCGCGTCCGGTTCAGGTTGCGCCGACGCGTCTGGTCAACTTCGACCCAACGGCTTTGAACGGAATCGCCACCAACCCGTCCTTCCCGAGCGGTCACACGACCTACGCCTATACCGACGGTATCCTGCTGGCGATGCTGACGCCCTCGCTCTACCAGAGCTCGCTGGCCCGCGCCGCTGACTACGCCAACGATCGCATCGTGCTCGACGTGCATTACCCGCTCGACATCATCGCGAGCCGGGCGCTTGCGAGCTACGACCTGTCGCAAGCCTTCACCAACCCGCTCTACATCAATAACGCCACGACGACGAGCGGCACGGCCATCAACCTGCCGGCGCTGTTCACCGGCGCACAGGCGGAGCTTTCAACCTACCTCAGCACGCAATGCGGCGCGGCGGTCGCGACCTGCGCCACCAGCGCGGCCAATACGGCCAATGATCCCTACGTTCCCTCGGCTACGGCCCAGGCGACCTATCAGCAGCGCCTGACCTACGGCCTGCCGACCCTGACCCTGGCTCAGGCCCCGCGGGAAGCTGCACCGGCCGGCGGACCCGACGCCTCCATCCTGCTGGCGCCGATCTACGGCGGCAGCACGACCGCCGCAGCCACGATCGCGCCGAACGGCGGCATCAACGGTCAGTTGCAGACCAGCACGATCAATCAAATTCTGGTCAACACCGAAACCAACGCTCTCGCCGCCTTCTACGGAACGTCGCTCAGCTACTGGACCCGTATCGACCTCTACACAGCGGCCGGTTATTTCAGCAACGTCAACGGCACCTTGACGATGGCGGCCGCCGACCGGCTGACCACGCCGGTGACGATCGGCAACGGCGGTACGCTTTACGGCAATGGCGCGACCATCACGGGCAACGTCACGGCCAATGGCGGCGGCACGTTCGGGGCTGGCTCGGCCACGGCGGCCGGTACCACGACGGTGAACGGCAACCTCGTGCTTGCGGCCAATTCGAACCTCGTTTCGACCGTGACCCCGACCGGCTCCAGCACGGTCGCGGTCAACGGGAACGCGGCCCTCAACGGCAACCTGCGTCTCGCAGTGGTCGGCAACGCAAACCCCTTCACCCAGTTCAGCGCCGTGACGGCGACGGGCGGCGTGACCGGTCAATTTGCGACGGTCGGCTCGGCCAACACCAACGTGAACACCATCGCGAGCTACAACGCCAATGCGGTGACGATCACGCTCAACCGCACGGACGTCAATTTCGGCAACCAGGCCGCAACCCAAAATCAGGCGCGCGTCGGGTCGGCCATCAGCAACGCGGCGCAGACCACCACGAACGCGACGGCCGGCGCGCTGGTCAACGCCATCTACCAGAACTACCAGGTCTCGCCGGCACAGGGTCAGGCAGCTCTCGACAACGTCAGCGGCGAAGGCATCGCGGCGGCCCAGGGTGCTGCCTTCCAGTCCAGCGCGGCTTTCGCATCGTCGATCTCGGACGAGCAGAACGCGCGCCGGACCGAAAACTACGCGGTTGCTGGCGCTTCGCCCTACGGCGTGTTGCCGACCGGCGCTCAGGGCTATGCCCCGATCACCAAGTCGCCGTTCCCCGCCATCAAGGCTCAAGTCCTTCCGCCCGTGAATCCCTGGCACGTCTGGGGCGGCGGCTTCGGCGGCTCAAGCAACATCGACGCATCGGCTCGGCTCGGCACCGCTCGGCAGAATGATACGTTCTACGGCGGAGAGGTCGGCGTCGACTATCAGGTTCAGCCGAACTGGCTGATTGGTGCGGCGGTCGGCGGCAGCGAGGCGGACTTCAACGTTCCCAACCGCGCCACCAACGGCACCGTAACGGGCGTGCACGGCGGTCTTTATTCGACCTACGGCTTTGCCAATTCCTTCTACCTGCAATCGAGTGCCGTGCTCAGCGGCTTCTCGAACGACACGCACCGCACCGCCGGCGGCTTCGGCGGCCTCGGCGCGCAACGCCTCAACGGCTCCTATGACAGCTTCGAAGTGCGGCTGCGCGGCGAAGTCGGCAAGCGATTCGACTATGGCACGACCGGGATCACGCCGTTCGTGGCTGTCGAATATGCCAACCTCCAGTCGGATGGCTTTTCGGAGACCAGCAACGCCGGCGTCGGCACGCTGGGCTTGAACGTGCGTGACCACACGACCGAAAGCCTGCCGGTCTTCGTGGGTGCTCGCTTCGACAGCATCTATGCGATGGGCAACGGAACGGTTCTCCGTCCCTACCTGACCCTGGCCTATGTTCACGAGTTCTCGCCCACCCGGAACCTCGTCAACTCCTTCTTGTCCTTGCCCAACGCAACCTTCCTGGTGGCTGGCGCCCGTCCGGCCGAGGATGCGGCCCAGGTCAAGGCCGGCTTCGAATACGGCCTTTGTCCCGGCGTCGCCTTGTTCGCCAACTTCGACGGCGAGTTCTCGGGCATCTCCAACACCTACGCGGGCCAGGGCGGACTTCGCGTCAGCTTCTGATCGCTGCTTACCCCCGCCTTTCGAGCGGGCCTGACGACATCGACAGCCGGATCCCTGTATCCGGCTGTTTGCGTTTGACGAAGTTGTTCCGGGCGTGCGACACGCCTCAGCTTCGAATTATACTAAATCCTGTTTTGCCTCTGGAGCATTGACCCAGCATCATCGCAACAATACTGCAGTCCTATGCTTGTGCGGACGGTCCCCGCCCGCTGGATCTCGATGGAGACTGCCGTGTGATCACCTCCGCTTTCGATGCCGATCCTCAGGCCGCGGCCGCGAATGCGGAACGCCTGCTGTTCACCAATTACCGATGCTGGATGGCGGGTTATTCAACGCGCGATATCAGTTGCTGGGAGATCGCCTGGAACGCGCTCGCCGGAACCCTCGGTGTCGATGCCGCGCGCCCGCTCTACGGCGAATTTCACTGCTTCGTCCGGACCATTCTCGAAACGGCGCGTCGCGACATCGGGTGGCGACCGACGGGGTGCCGATGCCCTTGCCGTGACGAAGCCCTCGTCCTGGCTTTGGTTCAAGCCTCGCAACGGGGACAGTTCGACAACGAGACAACGACCGCGCGTGATCTGCTCGGGCACGACGATTGTCGGGCGTTGGTGGCATCGAGCCGATCGCTGGGCCGAGCCCTCTCGGCGCTCGATCTCCGGCTCGGCCTCGATCATGCCGATGCCCCCGGCGCCTCTTCCCCTCCACGGCTGTTGCACTAAGCGCGACTGCAAGCAAAAAACTGCCTCAAAATAGCACGCTTAGAGCCGCGGAACGGCCGCCGTTAAGGTCGCATTTACCCTGTCGGTCCACCATTCGGTAACAACTTGCCGTATGGCGGCGACCGAGGGCGCATGATCTCCAACATCCTGATTGTCGACGACGATCCCGTGCAGCGGCGTCTGCTCGAAGCCATGGTGCGCCGGTTCGGCTACGAGGCCGAGGTCACCGATGGCGGCGAGGCCGCTTTGGCCCGATTGGCAGCGGTCGATGGCAAACCGATCGATCTCGTCATCCTGGATCTGGTCATGCCGGATGTCGATGGCCTCACGGTCTTGGCCCGCATGAAGGACGCGAAGATCACGGTCCCGGCCATCGCCCAGACGGCGCATGGCTCGATCGAGACGGTGATTTCGGCGATGCGGGCAGGGGCGCTCGATTTCGTCGTGAAGCCGGTCGGGGCGGAGCGCCTCTCGGTGTCGATCAAGAATGCGCTTCGCTTCGATGCGCTTGAGGACGAGGTCCGTCGCATGACGCGCCGGGCCAGCGGCTCGCTCACCTTTAAGGAAATCACCACCCGCAGCGACGACATGGCTCGGATGATCCGGCTTGGCGAGCGCGCGGCCAAATCAAGCATCCCTGTCTTGATCGAAGGTGAGTCGGGCGTCGGCAAGGAATTGATGGCGCGCGCCATCCAGGGGTCGTCGGACCGCAAAGGCAAACCCTTCGTCACGGTGAATTGCGGTGCCTTACCGGAGCATCTCGTCGAGTCGATCCTGTTCGGGCATGAAAAGGGGGCCTTCACGGGTGCCACTGAAAAGCATGCCGGCAAATTCGTCGAAGCCAATGGCGGAACCTTGTTCCTCGATGAAATCGGCGAGTTGCCGCTTGACACCCAGGTCAAGCTGCTGCGCGCCTTGCAAGAGGGGGAGGTCGATCCGGTCGGCGGCCGCCGCTCGGTCAAGGTCGATATCCGCCTGATCTCGGCTACCAATAAAAACCTGATCGAACTCGTCAAGCAGGGCAGCTTCCGGGAGGATCTGTTCTATCGGCTCAACGTGTTTCCGATCACGATCCCGCCGCTGCGGGCGAGGCGGGTCGACATTCCGGATCTGGCGCGTCGTTTCATGGCTCGTTTCGCAGCCGAGGAAGGCAAACCTGTCCGCAGCATCAGCCACGAGGCGCTTGCGCTGCTGAGCAAATATGATTGGCCCGGCAACGTGCGCCAGCTCGAGAATGCGTTTTTCCGGGCGATCGTCCTGGCCGACAGCCACGAACTGACGGTGCTTGAATTTCCACAGATCGCCGCCCAGGTGGACGGTTTCGACGTCCGGGTCCCGGCCGCGCCAGCACCGCTTTCTTCCACGGGCGCGGTCGAGCGTGAGATCGTGCGGGTCGAGATGCGGGATCCGAATGTCCTGCGCCTGCTCGACGAGAATGGCGACGTCCGGCGAATGGAGGATATGGAAGCGGATCTGATTCGTTTTGCCCTCGCGCATTACCGCGGACAGATGTCCGAAATGGCGCGAAAACTCGGCATCGGACGCTCCACGCTCTATCGCAAGATGAAAGATTTCGGGCTGAATGAGGGTGACGACGTCGCGGCCTAAAAGCCTTGTGACGGTTCCGCAACGCCTGTCCGAGAATGCGCCATACACAGGTGCCCATGGGTTAACCGGGCATTGATTTAACGGCGCTAACTCTCTTCAACAATCTGAGGGCCACCGATGCGTCGGCGCCCGACTGCGGCGTCGCGACCAGCTTTGGCGTGAGGCTGCCCTGTCCTGATGGAGTGAGCATGCGGACGCATTTGTTGCGGGCGACGTCGATCCAGCTTCTGGTCGTCCTGCTCGGCACCGCCGCGCCCATGCGGGCCTCGGCAGCGAGCGCGGATGCTTCGGGTTTGCCGACGCATGCGGCGCTGGCGACACCCGATCCGGTCATCGCCATGCCGGTGGTTCCGGCGGCCGAGGTCGTGCTCAAGCAAGGGGACTTGAAGGCGGACGTGACCGGGTCGATCGTGGATCAGACCGGTCGCAGCACCTCGCCCGGCACCTCCGATCTCAGGGCTGTGCCGCCGGCGCTCCCTCTCGATGGACCCGACGACAAGCCGGCTGCGACCTTGGCGGCTTTGCCGAATACCGCGGCGCCTGCCGCGCTTTCGGCAGTTGCGATCGAGCCATCCGCCGCATCTGCTGCTGCCGCAGCGCAAGCGACACCCGAGGTTGCTCCACCCCTCGACCAGCCCACCACGATCACGGCGGCTCCGGTTTCGGTCGATGCACCGACGCCGATCGGTCTCGATGCAGCATCGCTCGCTCACGCTTTGACCGCCTTCTCGACCGATCTGCCGTCGGGCGAAAAACCGGCGCAAATGGCCGAACGACATAAAATTCGCGACGCGATCGTGGCCTTCTACTCGGCCCGCGACAATGCCCCGCTTTGGGTCGTCGATGGTCATCTGACCGATGCGGCGCGATCGGTTTTGGATCGGCTCGATCACGCCTCCGAGGACGGGCTCGATTTGCGTCGTTACGCGGTTCCGGTTCCACGTCACGCCGACGCTGATGCCTTGGCTCGCGCGGAACTCGCGCTGTCGGAGGCGACTATCGCCTATGCGCGTCAGGCCAGCGGGTCGAGGGTCGATGTCGCCAAGCTTGGTGGCATCATCGATCTTCGCCCCGACATCGCCGACGTGCCGCGCGTGCTCGGGACGGTTCCGGGGGCGATCGCGGCGGGTGACACGCTCCACGACTTCAACCCGGCTCACCCCGGCTACGCGGCGCTCCGGTTGAAACTTGCCGAACTCCGACGCCGCTACCAACCCGACGCACAATCCCGAATTCCGGCTGGGCCCTCCTTGAAGGCCGGTATGCGAGACGCTCGCGTCCCGCTGATCCGCGCTCGATTCGGGCTCGATGTGGCGTCCGACGATGCTGGGCTTCCGGCGCTTGTTTACGACACCAAAGTCGCAGCGGCCGTCGCCGATTTTCAGCGAACCAACGGCTTGCGGGCCTCCGGAATTCTGACGCCGCAGACCGTCGCGGCTCTGTCGGGCGGCGATCCGTCCCGCCTGGAAAGCACCATCCTGGCCAATATGGAGCAGTGGCGCTGGCTGCCGCGAGACCTCGGCACCGACCACATCGAGGTCAATATCCCTGATTTCACGGCCGCGGTGATGCACGACGGCGTCGTGGCGCACAAGACGCGTGTGGTCGTCGGCCAACCCACGAAGCCGACTCCGGTCTTCGCTCAGCAGATGCGGTTCATCATCGTGAACCCTTACTGGAACGTGCCGCTGTCGATCATCAAGAAGGAAATGCTGCCGAAGCTGGCGGCCGATCCGATGTATTTCCAGAATCACGGCTATGAGGTGATCGAGCGCAATGGCACGACCTTCGTGCGCCAGCCGCCCGGCGATGGAAATGCGCTGGGTCGGATCAAGTTCATGTTCCCCAACGATCACGCGGTCTATCTGCACGACACCAATGCGCGCAGTTTCTTTGGCCGCGACATGCGGGCGTTGAGCCATGGATGCGTGCGGGTGGAGCAGCCGTTCAGCTTCGCCGAAGCTGTCCTCGGGCCAGAGAACGGCTGGAGCGAGGCCCGCGTCAAGAAGCTGATTGGCGGCAAGGAGCGCACCATCATGCTGCCGAAACCGCTGCCGATCTATACGATGTATTTCACGGCCTTCGTCGATCCGCAGAGCGGCTTCCAGCTTCGTGACGACGTGTATGGCTACACCGGGCGGGTCAAAGCAGCCCTCGGTCTGCAGGGCTAACGCCCCAACGTCGCGCGCGATGATGAAGACGGTCGCTGGCCTGGACCCGCCTTTCGGCTCGCGCGAGTCGGGAAGAATTGCGCTTTTTTTCGCCGCGAACTGGGGCTAAAGGGGAAGCGTGGCGCGTGTTCGAGCAAGCGACGGCGGATCGCGGTTAGGATCCATTAACGCTTTTTCGTAAGAGTTCGCGTTCCATCTTGCACGTTGCACATTGGGTACTTTGTGGCCGATGTGTTTGAAACCTATCGATGGCGACGAGCGTGATCCGGTCCGACAGGTCTGGTTTTCTGAGTTCGGCGTGGCGGTTCAGTTCCACCAGCGGGTCTTTGCATTGAAACAAACGCATGTGAGCGCGATGATCATGCCGCTGGCGCATTGTCGGTGGGTCGTCGGCTTTGCGGTGGCTGCGCTGGTTGCCTTATCGCCCGGCAAGACGCAGACCGCGATCGCCAACGGCGATACACGGACGATCTCGCTCTACCATGCCCATTCGCATGAATCGATCACTGCGACCTTCATGGTGAACGGCCAGTATGATCAGGCGACGCTCGACAAGCTGAACTGGTTTCTGCGCGATTGGCGCAACGACGAAACCATCAAGATGGATCCCCGATTGTTCGATACGATCTGGGAGGTGTATCGCGAGTCGGGATCGCAGCAGCCGATCGAGGTGATGTCGGCGTATCGGTCTCCGCAGACCAATGCCATGCTCCGCCGCCGCTCGCGCAGCGTGGCCGAACATTCGCAGCATATTCTCGGCCGTGCCATGGATCAGCACTATATGGATGTGCCGATGTCGCGCATTCGAGAACTCGGTATGCGCCTCCAGCGCGGTGGTGTCGGCTTCTATCCGACGGCCGGCACGCCTTTCGTGCATCTCGATGTCGGCGGCGTGCGTCATTGGCCGCGCATGAGTTATGACCAGCTTGCCCGGCTCTTCCCGGATGGAAAGACGGTCCATATTCCGTCGAATGGTCAGCCACTCGCTCATTACGAGGAAGCCCGTGCCGAACTCGAGGCGCGTGGCGACGGGGCGGATTATCCGACCGCGACCCAACTGAAATCGAAAGGCTTTTTTGCCTGGCTGTTCGGCGGTGGCGGGAGCGACGAAGACGACGACAACGCGCAAGCCGGGATCCGCGCATCGCGGCAGAATCAGCGGGTCGCCTCCATCGACCGAACGCAGACCGGGTCTGTCGAGGTCGGGAATTACGGCAATTCGTCACGCGATGGCGGCACGCATAGTTTCTTTGCCTCGCAGCCGCCCCGCGTCGCCTTCCCGTCGCAACCCGCTCCCCAGCCGGCAGCGCCCGCGCCATCCGTCGCGCAAGCTCCGCCTGCGCCTGCCGCACCGATGTCACCGCCGCCGGCGGCCGCTCAGCAGACCTTGGCGAATGCGATGATGGCGGACGAGCGGGCCAAGCACCAGGGGCTTGACGCTCCGCAGCCGGCCGCAGTGGCCGATCTTCCCTCGCCGGGGCAGCCGGTCGGCGCGTCCGACCCGACCCAGGCTCCGACCGCGCCGCTTCCGCCGCGTCGCCCTGTCGAACTCGCCTCGCTTGGGCCGGGCGCACCGCTCCCGCCGACCCGCCCGACCGATCGGGCCAGTCTCGTGCCGCATGACGCGATCCGGTCTGGCCTTCCGGGTCGGCAGGACTCAATCGGGTCGCTGATCGGCAATGTTCGCGTGGCGCGCCTGCCGGATGTCATCACGCAGGGTCCGAGCGGATCTCAGCGCCAGACATCGCCGGTGCTTGGTTATGCGGCGCAACCGTCATCAGAGGGTTGGCGCGTCGGTCCGTCTGGCCGCGTGGCCACTCCGTCTGTGCCGATCCCCGTGCCTCGGCCGCCGACGATGGTATCGACCCATCTGGACCGATCGAATTTCAGGAGTTTGACCCGGCCGGACACGACCGTCCGAACGGCGACGCGGTCTTCGCTCGGCTCGGTTGTCCCGGCCCTCCGCGCAGCGGCACGAAGCGACAGCGAAACCTTGGTGGCGGTGCCGACGGCGCGTCCGAGTGCATTTCAGCCGCGCGCATCCGAACTGCCGACCGACCGGTTCTCCGGGTCAGTCGGCAAGCAGGGCGGACTCAGCCGGAGCGGCAATTCGAACGTCGATTGACGACGCTCGTTGAGAGCGGCTGCGCAGCGACCGATCGCCCGGCTGCGGGTCGGCGATCGGTTTGTATAAAACAGAACGGTCGATTATCCGGCCATGCCGAGTGCCGCGAGATAAAGCTCGAGAATCTCTTCTTCTTCGCGCCGCTTATCCTTGTCCTGCTTGCGGATCGCGACGACCTTGCGGATGATCTTCACGTCATATCCGGTGCCTTTGGCTTCGGCATAGACATCCTTGATATCTTCCGCGACCTGCTTCTTGTCCTCCTCGAGCCGCTCGATGCGTTCGATGAACGACAGGAGGTGTTTTGCTTCGGCGGTATTCGGATCCATTCTGGCCCTTGAAATGCTTTGAGCGCGCTTTGTGCGACGGGCCGCAGGCATGGAACGGAGCGGCGCGTCCGTCAAGAATTTTGGCGATCGAGCCTCGGAGGTCGGGCAGGGGCCCGCTGCCTGGTGTTGGGTTGGGATTGCGGCCGCAGACGCAATGCGTTAGGAACTGGCGTCGGCTTGATTTGCCTGCACCCGTAGCTCAGCTGGATAGAGCGCTGCCCTCCGAAGGCAGAGGTCACACGTTCGAATCGTGTCGGGTGCGCCAAACTTTTCAGTCGCTTAACTCAATTCGAGTGTTCTGCTTCCGTACGCGGGTAAGCAGGGGGTAAGCGGCGGGCGGGAATTGGCTGCCAGTCGAGCAACCCTTCTGGTTCTTTTGCGCGTCGCGGACGCGGCCCGTGCGTGCATGCGGGACCGGCCGAGCTCCTTCGCGATCGCGGTCGCGCCGAGCCCTGAGCATGCAGCGCGTTACGACTCGCGTGCCATCCAGCAGGATCGACACAAGCTATGCGACGAGGCATAGAAGCGTCGAACATCTCTCCTTAGGATCGAGCCTTGTTACGTTTCGCTTGGATTAAACTGTCTCGGTTCTTGCCTCTGCTATCCCTGTCCCTGGGCGGGTGCATCAGCACGCAAGAGATGCCGTTGGCCCCGAACGCCGTTCGCATCGATACCGATGCGCGTGGATCGTTCTTCACCGGGCAAGCTGTTCCTCAGACTATGAGGACGGCCGCGCTGGCCACGATATCGCGGGGCTACACGCATTTCCGCCTGCAGAACGCCGGGGTTCAGCAAGGCGCTGAGATGGCCGGCGTCTACAATTCTTCGCAAGCCTCGTTCAACGCGTTCGGCAGTGGCCCCTACCTGAACGGCACGGTTGCCGGATCGAGCATGTCGACGCCTATCATGCGCGCCACCGCCCACTCCGCCGCAACAGTGGTCATGTTCCACGCTGGCGAACCTGGTGCGCAAGGCGCGTTCGAAGCCGCTCAAGTGATGAAGCAGTACGGTAGCTGACCCGCCTTGCCGACCAGTCATTGCGCTGTTCTGAGCGACTCGGTTGTTCGTGTTGGCGAAGGTCTTCTCACGCATCAGCGCGTCCGCCATGGCTTTGCCGGCATCATCACCGAACAGCGTCCCCATGTGACCGCGGTTGATGTCGTTCTCATCGCGCAGCAGCCGAGCCAGCGCCGAGAGGTCGTTGCGGTTCTGCCCGAAACGCTGCTCGATGTCCGACCGTGCGCCCGAGCGCAGGAGCGCCTGTTGCTCCAGCGGCATCGTGTCGAACGAAGCGGCCAGATCGGCCGGCCATGGCTGATCGTCGCCACCACGCAATACCTTGCGCCCGGCATCGAACGAAGCCTGACCGCGCTCTGCCGTCGACCGGGCGAGATCGGCCCGCATCATGGCGGGATTTCATGCAGGTGGCTTTCCAGGGTCGCTAGCGTGTCGCCGATCGCCTTGGCCTGCTCGCCCGTGGCACTGGCCTGCTGAGCTTTCAGATGGTCGCGGGCCCGCGCCCAGCTGCGCACGTCGGGCCGCAAAGCCTCATCGAAGACGTGGCTCTGGTCGTCCAAGGTACCATTGAACCGTTCGAGGGCCTCGGGCGACGGCGCCAGGGTCGCCAGCTTGCGGCGGACGGTCAGATTGCCGCGCACTGAGCGGGCCAGGTCTGCATCATCACCCTTGGCGGCAACAAGGTCGCGCAGTGTGTTGCCGGCGCCAAGCCGGTACATATCCCCCTCGCCATCCGTGCCGAGGGACGCAACAGAGCCATGATTTCGCTGCGGCTCATGGGTCTAACAGGGCGAGCACCCGGCGCGCCTTCCGCAACATCTCCCGCACCGCGCGACGCTCCGCGACGGCCTCGTAGGTGTACCGACCATGCCGATACTGGCCGTTCGCCGGGCCAAACGGAGCGCCGATCCTGTCTGCCCCTCCGTGCATCCTGCATCGTACTCTACCGGCCACGGCCGGCGAGCGGCAGAAGTTCCCCAAGCGCGTCCTCGCACCGCATTTCGGCGTGTTGAACCGTGCGTGCATCGCTTTGTCCCTGCTTTTCGATCCTGCCCCCGGCACCCCCGGTCACGTTTCCAACGATTGCTTGGCCGCCGTCGTGGACGTGCACATGCTTCACGAACACACTCTGTTCACCGCCACGCCGGAGCTTGGCCAGGGCCTCAACCTGGGCAACCATCGTCCGGGACAGCTTCGTCGCGGCGTTAATGTAGCTGTCCCTGAAATCGATTTGTATCGCGCTCGACGCCTTGCGCAGCATCTTCAGCGAAAGGGCATGCGATGCTGCAATCTGGGTGGCCAACGCGCCTTCAAGCTCGTCTTGCGGCCGGATGCCATCCACCAGCGCGAGCGACGCGTTCAGCGACATCGAGTCGATCTGGTTTCCCTCGACCGACAGCCGTGACAAGACGTCAACGGCTGCGGTTGCGAAGCAGACGGACGACGACCCGAAGGCGTCGAGGAGCTGCGACGTGTGCCCGTCCAAGTCGGCGTGATCCGACCCAATCGCGGACACTCCGTCCCGCTTCTCGATCTTAACCCCGACCCGCTGCTGCCGAGCGCCACTGCGGGCCTCAGCATTGGCGATCGCAGCTTTCGTGCGAGGTCCGGGCTGCGGCAGAGGAGCCGGTACCAAGACGGCTTTCAGTTTCTCACCCATGCCGGCCACCCACAGCCAGCGCAGCGACATCTCGGGACAGATCGAAACAAGCGGCCCATGAAACGGAACAGCCTAAGTTTCTGTGCTTGTTGAGGTATTCCACTTGTTCCTCTTGTTCCTCTTCTAAAGAGAAGAGAGAAAGGAACCACAGAGCGGTCAGCCTCTGGGGTGCGCGCAATTTCCGTTCGGAGTTGGCCAAAAAGGCGTCACAAGTGGAACTTGCGTCTTTGTTGAACAAATGCAGCATGTTGAGGTGTTCCAGTTGGGTTCCACATAGCCTCAAAGCGGCTCATTCGACGGGGTCTTCCCACTCCAAGAGGTCGAGCCGGTCCCACTGCCAGCCTGGGAAGCGGGCCTCCCACGCGGCCCGGCACTCCGCGAGAGGCGGGAACGTCCAACCTCTGCGTCGCTGAATTTTCTGAGCATTGTCGCAGCCCTGGGAAGCCAGGAAGCGACCGAGCAGGTGATCCGAGTGTAGCCGGAGGCGAGGAGATATTTCGCGAGCCTGATCGTAGAGGCCCTTGCGCCTGACCGTGCTCGTGCCGCCGAATGTCTCCTGCTTCTCTTCCCAGCCGTTCGACACGGCGCAGCCACCCCCCTCGCTGCCCCAAAGGACGCCGGACTGAAGCAGCTCGCACCACCACGCTTCCTCGGGCCGGAGGCCTTGGCTCTGCTGCTGAACAAGGGCCTCGGTCCGCACGATGCGGCGCGGATGCCAATTCCCGAGGTCCATGTTCAGAAGGTCGTGCAGCATGGCGCCGAAGCCTCCGGCGTCCATCTCGTCGTAGATCGGCTGAAACCAGGCTTCGCTCTGCTTGTGTGTGTCGGCCACATCGAAAACGACGTAACGCCGTTCGTCCTCGCCGGCCGGCACGATCCAGTCCTCGTTCGAAGCCATCATAACGTGCAGCATGTTGGGCACCGTCACGCCCCGCACGCCCTTGTCCTCGATGAAGAGGTCCGGCTCCGTGATGAGCCGCTTCAGCGATCCTTCGGCGCTACGATCGCCAGGCCAGAAGGCTTCGTCGGCGAAGAGGAAGCACACGTCCCGAAGGTGGCCATTGAAGCGTCCGGCCAGGTGTTCGGCACTCGATATGTGCGTCCCGTGCTGGCCGAACATGTGACAGAGCGCATTGCCGAGCGTGCCCTTGCCGGTGCCTTTGCGGCCCCGGAAGACGATAGCGGCCTGTGCCCGGTCGGCCGGGTGTTGCACCGCCCAGGCGCACCATTTCAGGATGTAGGCCGCATGGTCCGGGTGGCCCGACGCCAGCACATCTTCGATGTGATGACGCATCCGTGACCAGCGGCCCGGCGCAGAGGGCACACCCCATCCGCGCCAGAGATTGAGGCGACCATCGATCTCGGTCGACCCGGCCGGCTGAAACGTCAGCCCACGATACTGACGGCGTTCGGGGTGGCGCAGCCACCAGTGGCCGAGCGACACGTTCTTGTCCCCGACCCGTATGGTGCGGTTCAGGTAGAAGTTGCGAAAATTCTCGAACGACAGGAACGAGGCGACCTCGCGGGCATGATCCTTCTGCCGCGCCTGTTCAAAGTGCAGAACCTGTGCCTTGCCGCCATCCAGAACCACGCAAAACTTACAGTTCAGCTCCGCAAGCTCGTCCTCTTCGGCTGGCGCGGTGTTTTCCTGCGCAGGCTCGGGATTGTCTTGGCCGGGGCACTCGGCACGGTTCAGGAGGTCGTCGAGCGTGCTGCCCGTTGCAAGAAAGTCGCTGGCGTCGGCGCCGGCCATCATGTCTGCGAACCGGACCACCTTCGGGACGAGTCCCGCGCGCTGCGCCATGGCAACCTTGCGCTCGGCACACTTCTCGCCGGCCAAGTCGTTGTCGGCCACAATGACGATGACGAACCCGCGAAGCAGATCGCTGCAATCCAGCACGTCGGAACTGCCGCCGAACGTGAAGGCGAGCCCGCCCGCTCGGACGATTGTGTCCGCATCCTTTTCGCCCTCGGTCCAGAACAACGGCTTCCCGTGATGTTCCGGGGCGAAGGGGCTGTTCGTGCCGGCCGGACCGATATAGGGCACGGGCACAAACCCGTCCGGCTTCTTGGCCTGCCAGCCGATCGCACCATCATCAGGGCGCCGGACCCTGTAATAGTCGATCCACGGCGGTGTGCCGGCTTCCTTCTTGACCTTGACGCGGACGGCCGCACTGTCGCGCCAGTAAACATGCCGGCGCAGATCGTCGTCGAACTGAGGCGGCTCGCCTTTGCCGATCGCAAAGAACTGGGGCTTGCCGTCCTCCCGTGGCTGCGTCCAGTCGGGCACGGGCACGTCCGCGAGCTTGGGCGCGGGTTTTAGGGGATGAATAGATGCACCAGACTGCCGAGCAGCACCGTTGCCGATGTTGCTCCGGGGTTCCCGGATGCCATTGTCGAGGCCGCTGGCGATCGTGGCCCTTGCCTCGGCGGGACCGTCCTTGTCGACGTACCCGCAAGCCATAGCTGCGGAGAAGAGCTTCCGCTCCGCCTCGCTTCGATCCAGAACCCCGTTGCCGACGAACTGCCCGATTGCGAACGCCGAGCGGTTGAGCTGAATGTTGCGGCCGTGGGCCGTCGACGCCACGATACTGCACTCAGCTTCCATGGCGCGCCTGGCGTAGGTCTCCGGGTTGTTGACGGTGTTGTTGAGACCGAGGCTCATGCCGCCTCTCCGTCGATCATGACGAACATGGGCTTGGCGAACCGATCGCCGCCGAGCGCCTGGAGAAAAGCAGGGTCGAGCGCCGCGTACCGCTCCATCGTCGAGACAAGGTCGGCGCCGCGATCGACATCCTTCTCGGGCTCGAATGCCCGGATGACGGAATAACCAGGGGGCGCCGGGATAATCGGGCCGGCGCACCACTCGATGTCGTCCATGCGGCAGTTGGCAATGGTGCGGGTGCCGTCCGTGAAGACGATCTCCGCATGTTCGCTCCGGTTGGTTGTCGCTGGGACCTCCTTGATGGACCGGATATGGTCAGTGTTGACGATGTGGCCGGGTTCGATGGGGAGCAGCATCAGCGGCACTCCCCGAACGCGAGAGCGGCCGTCAGACGTGCGCGATTGGCATCAAGGCCGAAGCGCGCGACAAGGTAATCCTTCTGGATTTCGGCGAGGGGGTGGACTATTTCGGGAGTGCAAGCCGTCGAGCTCTGCAGTTTCCCGAGGCCGGCACCTTTGCGAGAGGTGTTCGGCCTCATTTCATATCTGGTCATGACTTAAACGCCTCCCTCGCAAGCTTCAGGAAGAGAGAAGCGTTTGGGCGCGCGGGCGTCGGAAGACGAGCGTACGACTGGGCCGATCTTGCTCTTCGCCCATTCGTCAAGGCCGGTTTCAGAATAGAGGGGAATGCGACCGGCGAGGCGATAAGCCGGGCCGCCGCCAACAACCGCCTTCTTGGCGAGGGTCCGCGGGGAACAAGGGAAGTACTTGTCAGTCACATAGGCCGCAGCTTCGGCGCGGCGCAGGTAAGGGTGTGCAGGGTGCTCGATGGCGATGCCCGCACCCCGAACGATCGAAAGATCGGTCATGGGTAATCCTTGTCAGACGGGTGAAGGCTCGCGTTTCGCCGCGAACATCGCGCTCTGCTGGTGATTGAGGACCAGCATCAACAGGGCGGATAACGGTGCCCGGCCGAAGCGCTATTCCAGCGATGTTGACTATCGCTTCAAGTAGCGCACATGCTTTACCGACGATTGAGGGTCGGCGCAGCTATCCCCGTCTGATTAGGAACTTATTGAGTATCGGGTGGCTACGACATTCCGTCAAGGGCCACGCGCAGCTTTCCCATACACAATGAGGAGTCTATCGGCTCTTGGGCTTCGCTGGTTGTTTTAGTTGCACAATCTTCTGACGCCTTGCTGCGGTCTGGCTGGCGATGACTAGGGATACTCTGTCTGCGGCTGCCACCAGTGCGCCATCAAGCTTGTGAATGTAGCCGGCCGTCACCCCTCCTCCTGAATGCCCCAGCAACGCGGCGATGGTTGGCACCGTGAAGCCCAGATCTTCTGCCGTCGACGCGAACGAATGTCGGAGCACATGCGGAGTCACCCCCGGCATACGGCGACCGACGATCGTGCCCCACGCCTTCGGCAGTCCCTGAAAACTGCCTTGCCCTCGTATGGACGGAAACACGAACTCGCCCTTGGTCCGCGCCATCGTGCGCTCAAGCAACTCAGCGGCTGCCTGGCCTAGGGGGCGAATGCTGCGGCCCGTCTTGCTGTCACCGAGGCGGAGCGCCCGGCCAGCGAGATCAACCTCGACCCTGCGCAATCCCTCGACCTCACCCCGCCGGCATCCCGTTAGCGCCAGGAGGCGGATGGCCTCGACCACCTGCCATCTTTTCCCCATCCGCTCGGCTGCGGCCAACCGCCGACCAAGACGCCGATAACCCTCTTCGTCCAGCCGCATGGACCGTTTCTTGTCAGCCGGCCGGACAACGCCCGTAACCGGGTTGTCGGCACGATGCCCCTCTTCCACCGCATGCGTGAAGATGCCGCCCAAAAGGCCGAGCGTGCGTGTGGCCGTTCCTCGACCACCAGTGACGATGGCGCGACCTCGGGCCTTTGTCTTCACGTCAGCGGCCGTCTTGCCGGATGACACGTCGCGCAGGAACGCACGAATATCCGCCGACGACACATCTTTGATGGGCCGATGCCCCAGGAGCGGAATGATGTGGCGCTCGATCCGGCCGCGATCCGTCACGATGGTCGAGGCCTTCTTGGCCTGCCGCCGCCGCGTAATGATCAAGCCTTGGTCGGCCTTCTCGATGTACGCGTGGCAGAGCTCGGCTACCGTGGTCGCCTGCCGTTCTGTTCGCCGGCTCTCGGCCGGATCGTTGCCTCGGGCGACTTCGGCAAGCACCTTGCGAGCCTGGCTTCGACCCTCCTCTGGCGTCAGCACGCCGTAGCGGCCGACCGTAATGCGCCGACTGCGACCGTTCGCGTTCCTGTATTGCACCAGGAACGACTTGGCGCCGCTCGCCTTTATTCGCAGCCCGAAGCCACGCAGCTCGTCGTCCCAGAGGAGCGCATCCTGTCCAGGTTGGACGGACAGCGCGTCGATCATCCGTTTCGTGAGCTTCGGCATCAGAGGGAACCGGGTTAGCAGGCAGGGTAAGCACCGGGTAAGCAGGCGGCAGCAATGTCGAGAACACAACAGCAACCTTCGCCATCGTCGGGGCACGTCGAAACGCTACCATGAACAGCGGCTTAGGAACGATCAGAAATTTGGGGTAAGCACGAGAAATCTTGTCACCCTTGCCCTCCGAAGGCAGAGGTCACACGTTCGAATCGTGTCGGGTGCGCCATCTCACCATCAAACTCACGCGAACCGATGGTTAGGGCGGCCTCGCTTTTTTTGGGCCCCGCCCATTTCGAGGAGCTGGCCGTCGGGATCGCGCACGAAGCGCCGCGTCTCAGCGTTGTAAACCTTCAGTACAGCCGAGGCAGAATTTATCTTGACGTTATGATGTCGGCAAACCAGTTGACGAATGCGAGAGCCTTGGCCGTTGGTAACCGCCCGGTCGGGTAGAGTGCCCAGAGGTCAACGCGAGGAAGGTCCCAGTCCGTGAGGACTGCCAAAACTCTGCCATCCGCGATCTCGGGTATCATCCAGCGGGAACCGATTGCCAATCCAAGTCCAGCGAAGACCGCCTCACGCACACCCTCCGCAGCACTGACGGCGAGCCGGGTCGGGACCCGCACCGAGGTGTCGGAAGTTCCCCGGCGAAACCGCCACTCTTCGGCAATCAAGCTTCGTGAGTAAACGATTGCGGTGTGATCGAGCAGGTCCTTAGGCGTTTTTGGCGTGCCCGCTGCCGCAAGATAGGCTGGACTTGCGACCACATGGCGCTCGGTGCTCGCGAGCTTGCGAGCGGTAAGGCTTGAATCGGCCAACTCACCGGCGCGCAAGGCGATGTCGATATTTTCGTGGAGGATATCAACATAGCCATCGTCCATCACGAGATCCAAGCTGAGACCAGGATGCATGCTGAGGAATTCGCCAATCCGAGGCACAATGTGCAGCCTGGCGAAGGTGACTGACGCACAAACCCGCAAGCGTCCTTCAAGACCCGCCCCCTCGCCACGCGCTGCGATTTCAGCTTCATCGGCTTCGGCCAGAGTTCGCTTCGCCCTTTCATAAAACTTCTGACCCGCCTCTGAGGGATGCAGATGTCGGGTCGAGCGGACTAGGAGTCGCACTTGAAGTCGATCCTCCAATGCCGCGATCATCTTCGAAACCGCTGGCTGCCCAATCCGCAAATCTCGCGCAGCTGCCGAAAACGAGCCCGTTTCTATAACCCGCACAAAAATGTCCATCGCATGAAGCCGGTCCATAAACTCAAATCCATATATTCTAAGAAAGAATATATGATATTGTCACGACCTGCCTACTGCAACGATCAAGAATAGCTCATTTAGGCTTCACGCCAGCGATGGTGCTGCGCCGCCAGGGAGAAGCTCGATGACGTTCCAGGAAACTTTCGCCCATATCATGCAGTCCGATTTGCCGCTGCAAGGCAAGCTCGATGCGTTCAAGGTCGAATTCGATACCCGACTCGCTCCCCCGGCAGCAGTCGAAGCTCTTCATCGTTCCGTCGACGAGTTGATCGCGTCGGGTGCACCGGATCGCGCACTGAAGGTCGGATCCATCGCGCCGGCGTTCACGCTCCCCGACCCCGACGGCAATCCGGTCTCGTCCGAAGCGCTCCTTGCGAAGGGGCCTCTGGTCGTCAGCTTCTATCGCGGCGTTTGGTGTCCGTACTGCAATTACGAGCTGACCGCACTCGAAGCGGCCCGTTCGGAGATCGAGGCACGTGGCGCGAGTTTGGTGGCGATCTCCCAGCAATTGGCGCCGAACAGCCGGAAGTCGCAGCGCCAGAACGGGCTCGGCTTCCCGATCCTAGGCGATCATGGCGGCGAAGTCGCCGCCCAGTTCAACCTGCGTTGGACGCTGCCGGAGTATCTGCGCGTTGCCCACAGGACGCTCGGCGCCGATCTGCCCCAATTCAACGGCGAGGACAGCTGGACCCTGCCGATGAGCGCCCGCTACGTCATCGCGCAGGACGGAACAATCGCCTACGCCGAAGTGAATGGCGATTACACCCGCCGCCCCGAGCCGTCGCTGATGTTCCCGGTTCTGGAACAGCTGGCGCGCCAGCACGCCGCGTAACGCCTCTTCAATGTCACTCATCTCCTACCTCGGCGTTTGACGCATTCGAAAAAGGGATGGGCGATTTGACGTCCCGTCTGCGAACCACCGCTGCCCGATGCCGTGCCGATACGGCGCGGCATCGGGATACGGACGCAAGTGGCGAGCAAACTCTCTGAACCGCGTAAATCAATAGTTACGTTACGGAACTGAGCTGGCGTCGCGAAGCCAGCTTCGTACTGCGCGCGCAGCCGCGCGCGCATGTCAACACAAGGAACACTGACATGTCTAAGTTCGCATTCCTGATCGAGATGAAGGCCAAGCCTGGCAAGGAAGCAGAAGTCGAGGCGTTTCTCGCGAAAGAAGCGTCGCTGGTGAAAGACGAGCCTGGAACGCTGACATGGCACGGCTCCAAGGTCGAAGGCGAGCCGGGTGTCTATCGGGTGTTCGACTCGTTCCCCGACGAAGCTGCGGGCGAAGCCCATATGGCCGGCCCTCCAGGACAAGAGTTCGTTGAGCGGGCACCCGATCTGTTCGCCGAGACGAAGGTCCTTCGTCTTCAGGTGGTCGCATTCAAGTAAGACCGCAACTTGGCGCTTGAGTGCCAATACTGATGTGAAGGTGGGCGGCTCGGCGCAAAGAAGATGCCAGCCGCCCGTTTCTAAGCAAAAACTTCCCGAAAGGACAGCCCGTGACTACCGGCTCCGCTAAACCAACGATCGTGCTCGTGCACGGTGCCGTCGAAGATTCATCGCTTTGGACGCATGGCGTGATCCAGGGACTCACGCGCGAAGGCTACCCGTTCAAGGTCTTCTCCAATCCCTTGCGGGGCGTGGCGCACGACGCTGCCTACCTGCGCAGCCTTTTGGACATGATCGAGGGACCAGTGCTCCTCGTTTCGCATGCGTATGGCGGGGCCGTCATCAGCCAGGCGGGGGACGACCCCAAGGTCAAGGGCCTCATCTACGCGGGCTCCCCCATGCCTGCGGCGGGGGAATCGACAAACGACTGCCTCGATCGGTTTCCCGGCGGCGACTTCGCCACGTCGGTCGATCTGACCCCATACACTTTGCCTGACAGAACCACCGGCATCAATCTCGTCGTCAAAGCGGACCGGTACCGTTATCTTCTCGCCGCCGACGTGCCCGAGGACAAACTCGCGCTGATGATCGCCACCCAGCGACCCATCTCGCTCGCAGCCCTCAACGAGAAACTGACTTCGGCTGCCTGGACGAGCAAGCCCAGCTGGCAAATCAGGCCCCTTCTGGATCCTGTCATTCCCCAAGCAGAGTTTGCATTCGAGGCCGATCGGGCCCGCTCCCAGGTTATCGAATTGAGATCTTCACACGCGATCCCGGTAACGTTCCCGGACGTCGTGGTCGATGTGATCGGGCAAGCTACCCGCACAGTCACACCGTGACGCCGGTGGCCTTTCGGCATGGCGGCTAGGCAAGCAGCACACCGTCAAGACGGTCAACGACGAGGGACGCGCCGGGCGCTCTTTCCCTCGAACTATCCCCCTGCCTGAGCCATCGTCGAACCCCGGGGAGATCTAGCAGGCTGTTGATGAAGGCCTACCGGCTGCGGTTTGATCCTGATTCACTTGTCCTGAGCGGGAGCGATGACATGCGCGGATCGGACGAGCGGACGGGTGCGCTTTTCTCGTATGTGGATCTGGAAGCGCGGGTTCGGTCGGATCATCCGCTTCGGGTGATCCGGCGCGGGGCGCTGAGGGTTTCGCTGGAGCGTTTTCTTATGATCCCAAGACCTTGCTGTCGGCACGGAGTTGCAACGCGAAACGCCGCTGACGTTGACTGATCTCGCCGTCATCGCCGAGGGACCCAAGGATGTGCTTGCCCTTGCCGCGTTACTGATCGCCATCAAACAGCCGCGCTGGCTCATGGGCTGGCGAGATATCTGCCGATCGAGCGATGAGCGGACACTGATTGCGAGCGTGATTCCCAGAGCATAGTCCGCATTCCCGAATGAAAGCTAATTCACCTTAGAGGCTACTTGAGTACTTGGACATCGGCCTGTCAGTTTCAAACACACTTTGTGGGTGAACCGTCGAAGGCCGTGGCCGGATGCTCAAGAATGCTTAGAGACCAAGCACTATCGAGTGACGTGCGATTAAGAAGTGTCAGCAATAGATTTGTTCTGCCTGGAGCGGGCCGTGGGTCGTCCACGGCACACCATTTGTTGTGAGATACCGAAGTCCAGTGGGTATGCTCGGCGCTCTTATGCGACCGACCGCAGCGAGATCTTGAGAGCTCAGACATATGGCGTTCCTGCCAGGGCGGCTTTCAGGCCGGCGCTTCCCCGATCGACGATGGTCAGAAATGCCGATTTCGCATCCTCGGCCCGTTTGGTTTCCCGAAATATGCGGTGCGCTTGGAGAAATGCCACACTCCAGGTCGCCAGCAGCAGGTCCGCAGCCAGGTGGGCGAAATGATCGGTCGGCTCTTGCCCGATCGTTTCGGCAAGAGCCGCCATAACCAGATGCGCGAGCTCGCCGCGGATCGCCCGTGCGCGGGCCTTGAGTGTTTCGCTACCCTCGACCGTATCAACGAAGGTTTGGCTACCGGTCGAAAACTGCACGTAAGGGCGTTGTTCCCCGACAAGGCGATGGGCGAGCAGGCGCAACGTCTCGACCGGGGAGACGTGTGGATCCCGCCGGCTCAGGGCGTCGCGGATCACGTCGCGCCCCTCTTGGTCACGATCGAAGAACATGTCCTCCTTGCGCGGGAAGTGATTGAACACCGTCATTCGCCCGACGTCGGCGGCTTCTGCGATCTCATCCACAGTCACATGATCGAAGCCCCGCTCGAAGAACAGGAGGGTCGCGGCATCGGAGATGGCTTGCCGCGTGGCCAGGCGCTTACGTGATCGCCGATCGACTGACGTTGACATGCCGCTCTCTCTAACACATTATAAAAATATACTCAGTATATAATAGGATTTAGTCTATGTCTGTCATCGATGTCGTCGTCGTGGGCGCTGGACCTGTCGGCCTGTTGACCGCGATCGAGCTGACCTTGGGCGGCGCGCGCGTCCTCGTGCTGGAACGTCTGGCCGCTCCGAGCATGGGCATCAAAGCCATGTCGGTCGGGCCGCTGGGTGTCGAGGCTCTGCAGCGTCGCGGGATGGCGACTGTGCTCAGCAGCGAAGAGGCGCGAAATCTGATCAACCTAAAGCAGGCGGGATCGAGCATCGCCGGCCGATCGTCGAAGGTCAGTGGCCATTTCGCGGGCCTCTTTCTCATCCGGAAGGATGCGCAGACTGACGCTGAACGGCGAATGCGCTTCGTCGATCAGCAGGGGCTCGAGGCTGTCTTGGCGGATCGGGCGCATGTGCTTGGGATCGAGGTGCGTCGCGGTTGCGACGTCACCGATTTTGTGCAGCAAGAGCACGGCATCGACCTGCGCTGGACGTCCGCGGCGGGCGAGGATCAGGTCCGCTGCGCGTATCTCGTGGGATGTGACGGGGGGCGCAGCGCGATCCGCAAGATGGCCGGTTTCAATTTTCCTGGGACGCCGCCGACGCTGACGATGTATCAAGCGATCGTCGAGCTCGACCATCCAGAGCATTTGTTGCCCGCTGGTTGGCATCGCACGGCGGGTGGGGTGTTTTCTTACGGGGCCTTCCCCGGTCGATTGTTCATGCTGGATTTCAGCGGCCCGCCCGAGAACCGGCAAGCTCCGGTGACGCATGACGAGATCGAAACCGTCCTGCGCCGCACCAGCCTTCAGGACGTGCGCGTCACGTCGCTCGGACCCGCCAATCGTTGGACCGACAACACGCGCCTTGTCGACACGTATCGACACGGCCGGGTGCTGCTGGCCGGGGATGCGGCGCATGTCCATGCGCCGTTCGGCGGGCAGGGCTTGAGCCTCGGCCTCGTGGATGCAGCCAATCTTGGCTGGAAGCTCGCGGCGGTGGTGCGCGGCGAGATGCCCGAAAACCTGCTCGACAGCTATACGACCGAGCGCCGGCCCGTTGCCGAAGCCGTCCTCGCCAACACGCGCGCGCAGGTGGCCATCATGCGGCCCGATCCGCAATCCGGAGCGATGCGCGACATCATGGCCAATCTCATGCAGTTCGACGACGTCAACCGCTTCATCGGCGAAATCACGAGTGGTCTTTCGGTCCGTTACGATCTCGGATCGGAGCAGGACGAGGTCGGGCGTCTCCTGGGCGACACCGCGATCAGCCATGGCGAGGTCGTCGCATCGCTTTATGAGATCCTGCAGGATGGTCGGGGCGTTCTGCTCGATGGGTCCGCCAAACGTGGAGCCTCGGCGTTCGTAGCCTGCACCACCCAAAGAGTTAGTTGCGTCACGGTCGATCGAGGCCGGTCGATGCTGATCCGCCCCGACGCTTGTGTCGCCTGGGTCGGGCAGGGTGACAGCCTCGACGGCTTGGAGGAGGCGCTTCGCCGCTGGTTCACTCCGCCGAGAGCGCCTGGGCGGCTTTGAACTGCGCCTCTGCGACCGGGATCATCGTGGTCGCGAAGGCTTTCAGGCCCGCATCCTCGCCGAGCAGCATGTAGTCGGCATAGAGCGTCAGAGCGTTGGAGTGGTTCTCCGCCTGATCGGCCACATAGGCTTTGTCGAAGGTTGCGCCGACCGTTGCACGCAGCTTCGCCACGCGCGCCTGATGATCGGGATCGAGCGTCATCGGAATCGTCACGCCGGAACCGGACGCCGCCGGCCCGAGCGCCGCCTCCGTCGTTTCATGCTCATCGATCATGCGGCGCGCGAAAGCCGTCAGCCGAGGATCGGTGGCATGGTCGAGAGCGAGCCGTGATTCCGCGATCGCGAAGAGATTGGCGTTGGATGCCCGTGTCACGAAGTCGATTTCGGCCTTGGTGTCCGTCGCTTGGGCGGGCGCTCCAAACAGCGCGATCCCAAGGGCCGCGAGCGCAATCCGGAAGGCCATGCTGCAACTCCTCACCCGCAAGCTGCGCGGCTGCCCAGCCTACCGTCAGATTAGGCGCGCATGAGCCGACGTGCAAAGCCGCGATCGTCCGCCCGTTCTCACTCGAGCTGCCTGTCGTTTCAATGTTGCCGAGCGCGGCCGAGACCATCCACGAAAAGATCGAGGACGGCTCGGGCGTGACCAGAATCGCGCGGCAGCCGGCCATCGAGCGTGAGGGTCGCAAGACCATGCACCATCGCCCAAGCCGCCGTCACGGCCGTCGCGGCACGATCGGGCAGAAGCTTCGCAATGCGGCCGGCCAACACACCATAGGCCGTGTCGCCGCTGGGAGGCTCGGCGGGCGCGCCGAGTTTCGGGTCGGTAAACATCAGTCGGAACAAGGCGGGATGCGCGACCGCGAAAGCGATATAGGCGAGCCCTTGTGCGACGAGGGCCGCCTGGTCGTTCTCGGCGCGGTCGGCCTCGATCAGCACCTCCCGCAGCGACGCGAAGCCGCTCTGCTTCACGGTGTTCATCAGGGCGGCCTTGTCGGCAAAATGGCGATAGGGCGCCATGGCCGAGACACCGGCAGCCCGGGCAACGCCGCGCAGCGTCAACTCGTCCGGCTGGTCATCTAAGAGCAGCATGGCTTGCCGGATAAGCCGCGTGCGGAGATCGTTTTTCTCGTTCACCCTGTTTACACTGTAAGCGCATCACTCTATGCTTACACTGTAAGCAGAGGAGCCATCACGATGCAAGGCACAAACCGCAAGACCGTCGACCTCAGCGCTTATCCTGATCTTGTCATGGTGCTCCTGGGGTTCAGAGTGAACCGGCTGCGCTCGATCCCGGCGTTTCTGCGTTTGGGCAAGGGCTTCGCTGAGATCGAGCGTGATCCGCCTGAGGGCTTGCTTGGCGAGGAAAGGTGTTTGTATGGCTGGAACCATGTGGGTTTCAGGCAATATTGGCGCGATCTCGACTGTCTCGAACGGTTCACGCGATCCGCTCCCCATTCGGTGTGGTGGCGCGAGTTTCTGAGCGATTCGCACGGCGCGGGCTTCTGGCACGAGGCCTATAGCGCGAAAGGCGGCATCGAGGCGATCTACATCGGCATGCCGAAAGCAACGGGCTTAGCGGCCTTTGCGCCGCCCCGAAATCCGGTCGGCCCGTTCATGTCCGGCCGGGATCGGTTGAGGGACGATGCCGCCAAGCGGGCCTCGGCCGCGTAAGCGATTCTTATGAAACGCGACACGCGAAGTTGTCCGTTATCCACCGCAGGTTCTGCAAGGGAGCCATCCAAACTTCGCGTTGACCAGCCGAGTCAGCGGCTTATTGGTAGGCTGCGGTCACGCCGGTCGCTCGAAAGGAATGTCGATGAACATGGTCCGCCTCCTGGGCAGTCTTGGTGTCGCGGGGCTGTTCGCAGTCGCATCCGTGCCGGCGCTGGCACAAGACTCGACCCTCGGGTCCAGCCCCAATGTCGTCTGTGGCTTGATCAACTTTGCATTCTGCCCGCAAACCCCGCCGATCGATGTGGCTGCGCCCCCGCCGCCTCCGGTCGCTCAAGCGGCCCCCATGGAACCGCCGGTGCCTGCTCATCACAAGCGGACGCGTAAGCACAAAGCGACCCCGGACACCTGACCGCGGCCGCCTCGTGGTTTTCAGAGGCGCATCGGATGGGTCGACGTGAGACGATGAGCAGCGCCGCCTTGGCGCTGCTTTGGTTCGATTAAGCTTTCTTCAGGAACTGTGTCTTCAGGACCAGGCCCTTCACCTTCTCGACGTTGCATTCGACTTCGTCGACATCGCTGGTCAGCCGGATGTTCTTGACCAGCGTGCCGCGCTTCAGCGTCACGGAGGTGCCTTTGACCTTCAGATCCTTGATGAGGGTCACCGAATCGCCATCGGCGAGCGCAGCTCCATTACTATCCTTCACATCCGACATCGACGCTGCTGATCCTGCTGATTGCGTCCGCGACAGTGCCGACGGCGTTGCGAGTTGCGCCTGGCTCCTTGACGGGGTCAATCCGGCCGGGTCTGCCGAGACTGCAGATAAGAGCCGGTGAGCTCGATGCGGTCGTTATGGGCGATAGCTTCGATATCGACCACGCATTGTCGACGCGGCATCCGAGCGGCACGTCGGCGCTGCGACAGGGTGGTGAAGCTGCTGTTCGGATTCATGGCGATCCTCATGCGTCGTCTCGGCCATGACCTCGCCGGCGTTCCTCATAAGTGATCTGAATTGGTTTTATTGCGCTGCAATATCTATGCTGCAGCGCAATTCATAGCAAGCGTTTCAGCGATGGTCGAGCGCCCGAGCAAGCCGGTCACCCAGCGCTTGGATCAGCGCCACCAAGCCGATCAGCACGACGATGACCGCGATCATCACAGGCGTGTCGAACCGCTGATAGCCATAGCGAATCGCCAAATCACCGAGGCCCCCAGCGCCCACCGCACCCGCCATCGCCGATGCTCCGATCAACAGCACCAACGTGACCGTAAAGCCCGAGATCAGCCCGGGCAGCGCCTCGGGAATCAGCACCTCGCGAACGACCGTGAGCGTGCTGCCGCCCATGGCCCTGACGGCCTCGATCAAGCCGCGATCCACCTCGCGCAACGAAACTTCCGCAACCCGCGCATAATAGGGAATTGCCGCGATCGAGAGCGGCACAATGGCGGCGGCGGTGCCGATCGAGGTGCCGACAAGCGCGCGGGTCAGCGGAATGAGCGCGACCAGGAGAATGATGAAGGGCAGGGACCGGAACGCGTTGACGATGGCGCCGAGTACCCGGTTGAGCGGCATATTCGTCCAAAGGCCACCGGGGGCCGTGCCGACCAAGACCAGGCCAAGCGGCAAGCCGATTACAAAGCTGATCAGGCCCGAGGCGGCGGTCATCATGCCGGTTTCCCAAAGGGCAGTCAGCAGTCGATCATAAGGGATGCTGGGCATATCCGACCAACTCGATGGATGTTGCAGGCAAGGCAAGAGTCTCGCGCAGGGTTGTGATGCGCTGCGCGTCCGCGTCAAAGACCGCGAGCGTCAGGGTCTGAACGTTTCGTCCGTCGATAGGATCGAGTGTCGCGTCGAGCAGCAGCGGTTCTCGGCCGAATTCGGTCGCGAGAGCGGATAGAACGCGGGCGGCGCTCTCGGACGGTTGGAGCACCATGCGAAGCATCGCAAAATGACCCGGCTGGTATGTCGGAGAAAGCCGGTCCGGCGAGAGCGCGGCGTGTCGATGCTCGGAGCCGATCAGGCGGCGCGTGAGCTCCGTCGACGGCGCTGTGAAGATCCGTTGCGTCGGCCCCTGTTCGGCGATTTGCCCTTTGTCGAGCACGATCACGCGTTGGGCCAGTGCGCGGATGACGCTCATCTCATGGGTGATCAGGACGATGGTCAGCCCGAGTTGCCGGTTGATGTCGCGCAACAGGTCGAGAATAGAGGCCGTGGTTTCAGGATCGAGCGCTGATGTCGCCTCGTCGGAGAGGAGAAGCGCCGGGCTGGCGGCCAGTGCGCGCGCGATGCCGACGCGCTGCTTCTGGCCACCGGAGAGTTGTGCCGGATAGGCATTCGTCTTTGCGTCCAGGCCGACGAGATGCAGCATGTCGGCGATTCTGGCTCGCCGCTGGGTTGCCGGGACGCCCGCAATTTTCAGCGGCAAGGCGACATTCTCGGCGACCGTCTTCGACGAGAGAAGGTTGAAATGCTGGAAGATCATCCCGATCCGGCCACGGACCCGACGAAGGTCCGGCTCGGACAGATCATCGAGGCTTTGCCCGAGGATCTCGACGCGCCCACTCTCGGGTCGCTCGAGCCCGTTGAGGCAACGAATCAGCGTCGACTTGCCGGCCCCGCTGCGACCGATGATGCCGAGGATTTCGGCCGGCATCACCGACAAGGTGATCCCGTCGACTGCCGCGAGCGCGCCGAACCGCTTCCGCACGTCGACCATGCTGACGATCGGGTCCGCCTCGGCCTGACGCGCGGGGGCAACACGGTCAGTTTGTGGTCCAGACCGGTCCTGCACCACGATGCGGTTCATGGCCTTGTCGGAGATCTGGCTCACCAGGCGGCCAAAGCCGTCCCTTTATAGACGGTTTTCAACGTCTCGCGGATCGTGTCGTTCTGGTAGGACGCCACGAGCGTTTTGACCCAAGCGTCATTCTCGTGCCCGGCCTTGACGGCGATGAAATTGCGATAAGGATTGTTCTCGGTCGGTTCGATGCTGATGCGTTCCTTGTCGGGGGACAATCCCGACTTCAACGCCCAATCTGTATTGACCACGGCCGCATCGAGATCGTCGATGGAGCGCCCCAACATTCCGGCGTCCAATTCCTTGATCGCAAGGCCTTTCGGGTTGTTCACGATGTCGGCCGTGGTGGCCAGAATGCCGGCATCGGGCTTCAACGAAATAAGCCCTTGCGCCTCGAGCAGGCGAAGCGCTCGGCCCTCGTTGCTGGGGTCATTTGGCACGCCGACCACGGCGTCCTTCGGAAGATCGGCCACGGCTTTGACCTTGCGCGAATAGAGGCCGATGGGCCAGACAGCCGTATAGCCGACCGGCACGATGTGATAGCCGCGCGTCTTGATCTGGTTGTCGAGATACGGCTTGTGCTGGAAGGCATTCGCGTCGAGTTCGCCGCTTTCCAGCGCCTCGTTCGGCTGCGTGTAATCGTTGAACACGACGAGTTTCAGCGTGAGACCCTGCTTGGCGGCCTCTTTGGCGACCACGGCCCAGACATCTTCGTCCTCAGCGCTCATGATGCCGACCCGCACGGTCTGTTCGGCTTGCGCTGCGAGCGGAAGACCAGCCATGAGGGCAAAGCTGGCGGCCAGCACGGCACGGCGGGTAGAGGCGAGCACCATCGTCACGATCCTTCTTATAGACTATCAGATCGATAGACTAATTCGTTCTCTCTATCAACCGGGATATTCGTTATAAAGGACAGTGTCATGCGGCATTCCGGTTGCTTTCCCACAGAGTCGAATGGTGGCAGGACAGTCGGGCTGCTCCGCGCCCGATTGTCCACAGCGTAAGGAAACGAACATGAAGATCATGCTGATGCTTGTCGGAGCCGTCTTGCTGCTGGTTGGGGTCGTCTGGGCGTTGCAGGGGATGAATTATATTGGCGGCAGCTTCATGAGCGGACAGCCGCAATGGCTGACGATCGGCATCGCGACCGCAATCGTCGGCGTGATCCTGATGGCGTTCGGCAATCGGCGCCGGTCGCCCCGGCTCTGACAGGCAAGCCGTAGCAACCAAGCTTGACCATTCGCGTTATCGTGTTGTGTGCTGTCGTTTTGCATCCAAATGGAGATTAGTCGTTTGAAACGTCAATTGATGATCGCAGCCGGTCTGCTCTGCCTCTGTATGGCTCCGATGTCGGCGCAAGCTCAGGGGATCGGACGTGGCGCGCAAGAAGGCGCCGCAACCGGGAATCGCGCGGCTGGTCCGGTCGGTGGCGCTGTGGGCGGTGTCGTTGGCGGCGCTGTGGGCGGTGTCGTCGGCGGCGTGAAGGGTGTCCTCGGGGTGCCGCAAAGCACCGAATATCGTCGTCACCACGGCCGCGCCTACTATCGGCATGGTCGCCGCTATTACCGCTAAATCTTTCGGTCTCGGCACGAAGCCCGGCTCTCGCCAGAGAGCCGGGTTTTTTATGCCGATCGACCCCTCTGCCTGTGGCGTAGACCCCGCCGCGAGAGGCTTGTGGGGTCGAAACGGTGACGCGATGTTCTTGCCGACGACGCCAATGGCGGCCTGAAGAAAAGCACAGCCTCGCGCAAAATCCGAGCCAGCACGCTTGACGAACGAAGGACCATCTCGTCAACGTGAAGGACGCTGTGGTGCATTCCCGTCGGCTCTGCGGCTGGTTCGGATCACCATCGTCTGTCAAATCAAGCCGGAGACACCTTCTCGTCACGAAGGCGCTTCGGCCAATCCGTTGCTTGAGGACCCGCTGCATGAGCCGATCGCCCACTTCGTCGCTTCCCGTCCTTCCCCTTTATGGCAGCGGCGCCGCGCAGATCGTGGCTGTCGTTGTCGGGACTGGGGTGCTGGCCGCTTCGTCCTGGATCCAGGTCCCGATGATCCCCGTGCCGATCACGATGCAGACCCTGGCGATCACGATGATCGGCGCCTTCTACGGATGGCGTTTGGCTCTTGCGACGGTCTTGGCCTGGTTTGCCGAAGCGGTGTTCGGCTTGCCGGTTCTGGCGGGAGGCGCGGCCGGCATCGCTCATTTCGTCGGCCCCACCGGCGGCTATCTTCTCGGTTTTGCAATCGCGGCCGGCGTTGTCGGCCTTGCGGCGGAGCAAGGCTTGTTGCGCCGTTCGCTTGCGATGTCGCTGGGCGTCATGCTGGCGGCCAACGCACTGATCATCGCGATCGGTTGTGTCTGGCTGGCGCGATTCGTCGGCTGGGAAGCCTCGATCACGGCGGGCGCGACGCCCTTTATCGTCGGTGGGATCGTCAAGGCCGCCTTGGCGACCGGCATCTATGAAGCGGTCGGTAAGCGGGCCTGATGATTGCGCTGCGGGCTCATCACCTGCTGTGTATGCTGACCTTCGTGGGACGCGGATATTCCGCGTCATTCGTGCAAAACCTCGCCGGCATCGTTGCTCGGATCGACGAGGGCGAGTCAATCAAGATCGTCGATGGTCCGGATGACATCTGCGCGCCCCTTCTGACCGACCCCGATGCCCACTGTTGGTTGACGCGGGTTCGGTCACGGGACATCGCCGCAAGCGAGGCGCTGGACGCCGAATTAGGCATCGATGCCATGGCAGGATCTCGTTTTTCTGTTTCTCCCGCTCTGCTGATGCGGCTCCGTTCTCGTTTCCAAGCATCATCGATTCGCGGCGCTTGTGCGGGCTGCGAGTGGGCAGCGCTGTGCACGGATGTTGCGAGCGAAAATTTCATCCAATCGAAACTTCAGGGAAGCGGGCAGTCCGCAGCCTAGCCCACCGCACCTCTCCCGTCTTGGAACGAATGCGTTCTATAATTATTAGCCTTGTGTCGGGCTGAGACAGCGTATAAGTCAAAATGTCGCAGGAATGAGTCGCAGTAGGCGTCGGTCGATGAGCAGTATCGATGGCGACTCTGCTGGATAAAGTCGGCCTTATACAATGTAACCCGTGGTCATCTACGCGAAGAGGCTAGCCTACCGCGATCGTGCGAGCCTCGCCAGCTTATCGAGTGTTGCTCAAGTGAGCGGTATGCGTTTTGCTCGGAAGAGGGGTGAGCGTCAAACGGTTGGAGAGTTTTGGTGGATTTGCGGCAGCTCCGATATTTTGTTGCGATCGTCGAGCAAGGGTCGTTCTCAAAAGCGGCGCAGCTTTTAAACGTTGCACAGCCAGCGCTCAGTCTTCACGTTCGGAATATGGAAGCCGATTTTGGCAAGAGCCTCCTGTTCCGCAAGGCGCAAGGGGTTGTCCCGACCGAGGCTGGCGAGATCCTGCTGCGTGATGCACGCTCGATCATCCGGCAATTCCAAGCCACTAGACAAGAAATTCAGGAATTCGATGCCGAGCCCCAGGGCGATGTCAAAATCGGCATGTCAGCGTCGATCAGTCCGTTCTTGGGCGTGTCGCTTCTCCTCGACACCAAGACCAAATTTCCCAAGGTTAAAGTCAAGATCGCAGAAGCGATGAGTGGGTTCGTCCTCGAATGGCTGAAGCAAGGACGGATCGACATCGGATTTTTGTATCAGCCGATCAAGGATGGTGGCTTAAAGTCTATTCCAGTTTTGTCGGAAGATCTTCTTCTTGTCGGTCCGAAGACGCCGCTCGAGGGTGTCCATGCTATGGAAATGGATTACATCTCCTATGCGGACTTGTCTAAGCTTCCATTGATTATGCCGAGTACTGGGCATGGCTTACGCGATATTGTACAGGCCAAAGCGCTCGCAATGGGGCATGACCTCAATGTGGTGTTAGATCTCGATGCTTATGCCTGTTTCCGACCGCTGCTGCAGCACGGACTTGGTTATGCGATCCTCCCGGCGAATGTCGTCGCGCGGGATGGGACGGACGGTCTGAGGACTTGGACAATCGGGGAGAAGCCTCTCCATCGCACAATCTATCTGGTTCACCACAACGATCGTCCGCTGACCCGAGCGGTCGGCGCGGTGATCGAGATTTGCTCCGCGACGTTCGAGAACATGGTGAGCAATACCGAGTGGAAGGGGTCAAGCCGAACCGATATTCCAGGGCTGTTCGCAACCGAAACCAGCGCTGTTCATTAGGCCGGTATCACTTTCGCATCGCGTGAGTTGTCGTGCTGTCTCATCGGCCGCGCGATCTTGTCAGACGTGATGGAATGCCGATTCTGAATCCCTGAGAGGGATGCTCCATGCACAGCGACGCGCGAATAGCCGAAGGCCAGGACATCTTGAACGGCTTTAAAATGGCGATGCGTCGATTAGCATCGACCATCACTGTGATCACAACAGCGCTCGACGGACGACGTTACGGGATGGCCGCAACCTCGGTGACGTCAGTCACGGCGCATCCTCCAGCTCTCTTGGTTTGTATCAACCAAAGCGCCAGCATCCATGCGCCGGCGATCGCGAGCGGCCGCTTCTGTATCAATCTTCTCGGTTTGGATCACGACGAGATGGTCGGTCCCTTTAGCGGCCAGGCGGCTGGCGAGGATCGATTTGCCTATGGCACGTGGGACGCGCATTCCGGTGGACTTCCGTATCTGATCGACGCTCAGGCGAACCTCTTCTGTGTTCTGACCAAACGAGTTTCATACGGCAGCCACTCGATCTTCATCGGCGAAGTGGAGCAAGTCCGGCTTTGCGGAGACACTGAGCCGCTCATCTATCAGGACGGTGGCTTATACAGGACCTTAGGGCTGCCGACGCAACCCTAACCCTCTGATGGCGCGAAAGACATCGAGGAACGCCGCGGCACCGTTGTGCGATCGACCGAGACCGCCGAGAAGCAGCCGCGCTGGTCACCCACGATGATAGGGATGACCCGCCAAAATCGTGCACGCTCGATAGATCTGCTCGGCCGCGAGGACGCGAACGATCTGATGCGGGAAGGTGGCGGCACCATAACAGAGGCACAGCGCCGCGCGGGCGCGGACCTCGTCGCTCAATCCATCGGCTCCGCCGATCACGATCGCAACCGCATCAATCCCCTCATCGCGCATGACCCCAAGCTTACCCGCGAAAGCTTCGCTGCCGAGCGACGCGCCACGTTCATCAAGGGCGACGATATGGACCTCGGATGGGCATTCCGCGAGGATCGCGCGACCCTCCTCGCGCTTTCGTTCAGTCGAGGAACGGGCTCGGCTCTCGTCGAGTTCACGGACCGCAATAGTAGTCAGGCCGACGCTCCGCGCCATGGCCTGAGCCCGCTCCATATAACGGGACATCAGTTCGCGTTCAGGTCCTGTCTTCATCCGACCGACCGCGAGCAAAACGATTTTCATGGCTCGGTCCGGGTCGGTTTAGGGCAGCCGGGGAAACTCAGGCTCCCGCGCGCCGTGCATCCCGGTCGGCCTGCTTTTCGTCGGGCCGATCGACGCCCCAAAGCTTCTCGAGATTATAAAACTGGCGGACTTCGGCGCGGAAGATGTGCACGATCACGTCATGTGCATCGACCAGAACCCAGTCACAATTCGACAAGCCCTCGACGCGCGCCACGACTCCGAGATCCTTACAGGCCCGCGTCACGCGATCCGCAATCGAACTCACATGCGTCGTTGAGCGACCGGTCGCAATCACCATCATGTCGCAAAGCGAGGTCTTGCCACGAAGATCGAGGGGGAGAACTTCGTCGGCCTTGGCGTCGTCAAGACTGTCCAGGACCGCCCGAATGATCTGATCGGAGTCAGGCAGAGCGCCCGACGGTGCGGGTTTCGGCGAAACCGCTTCAAGAATGGTGCTCGTGGCCAGTGCGTGTCCCTCACATCCGTGAACCACACGACACCCTCGGTGCCGCGTTCGGCCCACCATTGCGTCACCCCAACAAGATGCGCTGTGGTTCCCTGAATTACAACTGCGCCGCGCCGAAAATGCGAGTGGCGGGCTCCCGTGCCACAGTTTATTCTCGCATACGCGGTCCTGGCCTAGATGTGATCGACCGGTTTCTATAGGGGCTTGGTCGCGCTCACTGCGGTGCCAAGCGACCGCTCAGGCGAGTGAGCCGGAAGGTGCCATGATGACACAGGCGTTCCTCGATCATCTATCCGCGACGCTGACGGACGTCGAGCGGGATGGTCTCTATAAGCGCGAGCGTCTTATCGCAGGGCCGCAAGGCGGCTCTATCGCGGTCGAGACGCCGGGCGGTACACGGCCCTTCATCAATCTCTGCGCCAACAATTATCTCGGTCTCGCTTCCGACCCGCGCGTGATCGAAGCGGCGCATCGCGGCCTCGACGACTATGGGTTCGGCATGGCGTCGGTCCGTTTCATCTGCGGGGCGCAGACCCTGCATCGCGAACTCGAGCGCGCGATCGCGAGCTACCTCGGCAAGGCTGACGCAATTCTCTTCGCGGCCTGTTTTGACGCCAATGGCGGCGTCTTCGAACCACTCTTAGACCAGCAAGACGCAATCATTTCAGATGGGCTCAACCACGCCTCGATCATTGATGGCATCCGGCTCACAAAGTCCAAACGCTATCGGTTTGCCAACAGCGACATGACCGAACTCGAAGATCGATTGAAGGAGGCCGACCGCGACGGGGCTCGTTTCAAGTTGATCGTCACCGATGGCGTGTTTTCAATGGACGGGCACCTCGCACCGTTGAAGCCGATCTGTGATCTCGCGGAGCGCTATGGCGCCATCGTGCTGGTGGATGACTGCCACGCGACCGGACATCTCGGCCCGCAAGGGCGGGGCGCAGCCGCGCTGGCCGGCGTGGTGGATCGGGTCGGCATCGTCACCGGCACGTTCGGGAAGACGCTTGGCGGCGGCATGGGCGGCTTCGTTGCGGCCGATCAGCCTGTGATCGACCTGTTGCGGCAACGCTCGCGCCCCTATCTCTTTTCCAACAGCCTTGCGCCGCCCGTGGCGGCCGGATCGCTGAAGGCCATCGAAATCTGTCTCGAGGCCGATGATCTGCGCGACCGCCTCATGTCGCATACACGCCGGTTCCGGGCTGGTCTTGCGGCCGCCGGCTTCGCTTTGCTCCCGGGCGAAACTCCGATCATCCCGGTCATGCTGAATGAGGCCACACGCGCCCAGGCCATGGCCAAGGCGCTCGATGAGCGCGGTGTGTTCGTGGCCGGATTCTTCTTTCCGGTCGTGCCGAAAGGCAAGGCGCGGATCAGAACGCAGATGTCGGCCGCCTTGACCGAGGCCGACGTCGACTATGCCATCACAGCCTTTATCGAGGCCGGTCGGGACCTCGGCGTGATTTGACCCGATCAACACCCCTGACAGGGCCATCAGACGCTCTGGTCGGGCCCATGGGCGCGACCTCTTCGACGATAGCGTCCTGAGCGTGGGGAGGCCCGGCGTCTTTCGGAGGCTGAACCGCATTCTGAACTGGATCATCGCGGGTCTCGTTCTCGTGATGCTGCTGTTCGTCGCGGTTTTCGTCTACGACAGCACGCGCCCGGCGATCTCGGTTCTGATGATCAATCATTGGATCAGGGGAAAGCCGGTCGATCGACAATGGATCCCGCTCGTCGACGTCTCGCCCCGGCTGATCGACTCGGTCGTCATGTCCGAGGACGGGCAATTCTGCAGTCATAACGGCGTCGATTGGCACCAATTGCAGGACGTGATGGACGATCCCGACGGTCCCGCGCGGGGTGCGTCGACCATCACGATGCAGGTTGCCCGCAACCTGTTCCTCTGGAACGGACGCTCGTTCATTCGGAAGGGCTTGGAGATCCCGTTGGCGCTCCTGGTCGATGCGCTCTGGAGCAAAAAGCATATTCTGGAGGTTTATCTCAACATTGCCGAATGGGGCGACGGGATCTTTGGGGCGGAGGCGGCGGCGCGGCACGATTTCAATAAAACTTCCGCGCAACTCACGACGCGCGAAGCCGCTCTTCTTGCGACCGCGCTGCCGAACCCGTTTCTCCGCAACCCCGCCAAACCAACCCGCAACCATCGTTATCTGGCTGAGATCAACACGGCGCGGACGCGGGACGCGGCCGAGTGGACCACCTGCCTCCGCTAGTCGACCTGTTTAGACGCTGGCGACGACCGGAGCATCGACGGTTGCCGGTGTCGCGCCCTCGACCCAACCCATCAGCTCCCGCCGCACAATGGCCTCGATCACCTTCATGCCGCCAGCGCTATCGTTGAGACACGCGATGCGAGCGAAATTCTCGCCGCCGCCATGCAGGAAATATTCGGCATTCTCAGCCCCGATTTCCTCGATCGTCTCGAGGCAATCCGCAGAAAAGCCTGGCGTGAGGACCGCCATGCGCTTCACGCCCTGCGCCGCCAAGGCCTTAATTGTCTCATCGGTATAGGGCTGCAACCACTCAGCGGGCCCGAAGCGCGACTGAAAGGTGATCTTAAAGTTCTCCGGCGTCAGGCCGAGCCGCTCACGCAACAAGCGGCCGGTCTTCACGCATTGGCAATGATAGGGATCGCCCTTCATTAGATATTGCTTCGGGACCCCGTGGAACGAAGCGAGGATGACCTCCGGGACGAAATCGAGCGTCGCGAGATGCTCCGTCACCGATTTCGCCAGTTCCTCAATGTAAACAGGATCGTCATGGTAGGGCGGCGCGACCCGCAGGGACGGCTGCCAACGCATCGCCATCAAAGCTTCGAAGACCTTGTCGCAGGCCGTGGCGCTCGTGGCTGCCGCATATTGCGGGTAGAGCGGCACCAGAAGAATGCGGTCGCATCCCGCAGCCGAAAGCTTGTCGATCGCGGATTTCATCGACGGGTTGCCGTAACGCATCCCCCATTCGACCACGACCTTATCGCCGCTCGCGCCGAAGAGGCCGGCGTCGATCGAGGCTTGAAGCTGCGTGGCTTGCCCTCGCGTGATTGTCTTCAGCGGGCTTTCATTCAGTTCGCGGTTCCATATCGTGTCGTAATCCTTGCCCTTGCGACCGGGGCGGATCGTCAGGATGATGAGGTTGAGAATGAGCAACCAGATGATCCGGGGAGTCTCGATGACACGTCGGTCGGATAGGAACTCGGAGAGATAACGGCGCATCGACCAATAATCGGTCGCATCGGGCGTTCCGAGATTGCTGAGCAGCACGCCGACCTTGCGAGTCTTCACGGCCGGATGGCCGGGCGGCAGTGGACCCGTGGCGGCCATACGCTCGGCCGTCGTGAATGTGGGAGACATGTTCATCGCAGACCCTTCGACTATATCGCCGCCTCCGTGGCGCGGATGAAGCCGTGCCGCAAGGCATAGGCCCAATCCAGCTCGCCCAAGCTTTCGGCGCGGCGCGCGGCGCCTTCATGATCATAGGGGATCGCACGAAATTCAACACCCGCTAGGCCCGTGGCACGATGGTCCGCGACGGTGACGATCGCATAATGGGCCAGCGGGCTGCCGCTCTCGGAGACGTGCGCGGGGTGGTCCGGATCGATGTAAGCCGGGCAGCCGACGCTGCCGGGATTGACGATCCACGGGCCATTCGGAAGGCGAACCACGGTGGCGATGTGACTATGAGCCGCCAGCACGAGACCAACGTCGGGGAGGTCGCCGAGCCGATCCGATATGCGCTGGTGCGGCGCGGGCCGTAGCCGGCCGTTGACGACCTCTTCGGTCAGATAGGCATTATCGTCGTTCGGCGAGGCATGGAATGCCACGAGACCACCCGGCCCATCGAGGCGTGTCGGCAGAGTCGCTAACCATCGACGCGCCTCGTCATCGAGCATGTCGCTGGCAAAGAGGTCGCTGTCGGTCAGCTCGGCACGTGGCAAGGTTCCGACCCATCGATCGTGATTGCCCCGTACGGTCGCCCAATCGAGTTCGCGCAGCCGATCCAAGGTTTCTCGCGGCCAGAGCGGCCCCGACGCGCAGTCTCCAAGATTGATGACACGATCGAACGATTGGTGGGCGAGATCGGCCAGCACAGCGTCCAATGCCAGCAGGTTCCCGTGAATATCGGCCAGAACCGCAAGCCGCCTCAAGGCTCTGCCAATCTATTCCAAAGACTGTGAAAATGGTGCACCGGCCCGTGGCCGCCACCGACACGCAGCTCGCCGCTGGTCCGGAGGGCGTCGGTCAGGAACGCCTTCGCTTTCGTGACCGATCCGGCAAGATCGTCGCCCAACGCGAGATAGGCCGCGATAGCGGACGACAGGGTGCAACCGGTTCCATGCGTGTTGGGCGTGTCGATGCGAGGCGCCGAAAACTCCCGCATGGTGGTTCCATCAAACAGAATGTCGACCGCAACATCGCCGTCGAGATGGCCACCCTTGACCAGAACCGCACGTGCGCCCGACGCAACGAGCTTCTCGGCCAACAGCCGCATTCCGGCGACGTCAGTCGGTAAAGCCCCGTCGGCAAGGCGGGCCGCCTCGGGTAGATTGGGCGTCACCAGCGTGGCGAGCGGCAGCAGAAGGCGGGTCATCGCACCGACGACATCGGGGCTGCCGAGGCTGTCACCACTTGTCGCGACAAGCACAGGATCGAGCACGATGTTGCGGGCCGCGTGGCGCACCAGTCGATCGGTCACGGCCGCCACGACCGCGCCATCGGCCAGCATCCCCAGTTTCACCGCATCGACCGTAATGTCGGCGAAGATCGCGTCGATCTCGGCCGCCACGAACTCCGGCGGCACGACATGGACGCCGCTCACGCCCCGCGTATTCTGTGCCGTCAAAGCGGTGAGCGCCGCCATGCCGTAGCAGCCGAGTGCCGAAAAGGTTTTGAGGTCGGCCTGAATACCGGCGCCGCCACTCGGGTCCGAGCCGGCGATCGAGAGAAGATTCGGGATCATCAGACGAGTGTACCTGGAGGTTGGGGTTCGCGGTAGCATCCGAGCGGTTCCCGACCCTCTCGAGACGCGTCGGTCGGACAGCCGCGCCTCGGTCTAACGCCAGCGCGAAAACGTGGCGTCGACACGGCTCATGAAGGCGGCCCGCTTCGTCTCCGTCGTATGGTTCATGTCGTAGCAGGCAAGATAATCGGTGGACGCGGTCAGCGCCACATGGGCGCGCATCATGCGGGTCACACAACGGCGGGGCGGGTCGCTCATCAACCGGGCGCGCCACCATTGGCCGCCATACGTGCAGACGGCCGCGAGCTTCTTGATGTGCCGCAGCGTGAAGCTCAAGTCGCCATTTTCGGCCAGTTCGAAGGCCACACCCGGTACCCAGACCCGATCGAGATAGCCTTTGAGGATGGCCGGAAAGCCGAAGTTCCACACCGGGTAGATCAGCACCAAAGCGTCCGCCCGCCGTAGCCGTTCGACATGCGGCCCGATCCGCGACTGGTTGAGGCCGGTGTCGTGATAATCGATCCGGTCCTGCCGCGACATGACGGGGTCGAACCCCTCCGCATAGAGATCGCAATCATCGACGGTATGACCAGCCCGCTCGAGACGCGTCACGACTATGCGGTGAAGGGCGCCGACGAAGCTTGTTTCGACCGGATGGGCGTAGACGACGAGGACGTTCATGCGTCGCCGTCCCACCCAGCCCCGACGGCCGACAGGCTGGGAAACAGGTAGGTCTTGCCGCTGTCGAAGTCGAAATCGGGATCCTCCCAGGCGATCATCTTGCCGGGATTGAGCAAGCCCTGCGGGTCGGCTTCCTGTTTGAACGCCAGTTGCACCCGGTCGGTCTGCTTCATGCCGCCTTCTTCCAGCGTGTAACGATGCGGGTTGAAGACCGGCGCTCCAATCTCTTCATGAATGCGGATGATCTGGTCGAGCCGCTCCTCTGTCGTGAAGCGGACCAGCGACAGGCCGAAGCAGGTCACTTTACCGTTGAAACGCACATATTCGAGATGGCCCATGACTTCGTCGCCGAAATGGCCATGCACCTTGGCGATCGTCTCGAGTTGATTGGGGAACGGGAACAGCACCTGCAGATAGGTGATGGCGGGATCGACCCGCAGCGCCCGCAAGGTGGTGTGGTTCCAGGAGAGTTCGTAGTTGGCCGGCAGCCCCTCGCGATCAGCCGCCGCGATGCGGCTTGCGTCGAATAGCACCTCCGCGCCTGCGAAGCGCTTCACGAAGGTCGCGAAGGCGTCGAGCGCCTGTTCGGCCACCATCAACAGCACGACGCTTTTTCGGTCCGGCAGAAATCGCTTGTGGCGCAGGAAATAGCTTTGCGGCACGGGCGCCGCGATCGGCGCGATCAGCTTGGTCAGGATGCCGTCTTCCTCGCCAAGGAGATTGCCGAACCGAGCCGCATCGTTGAAGTCGTCGAAGCCGACAATGATATCGACCCATTCATGCGCCTGGGTCAGCGGCATTTCGACTTCGGTGATGATGCCATTGGTGCCATAGGCATGCGCGACCTTGTTGAGATCCTCGCCCCGCAAATCGAGAATGCGAGGCTCCGCCTCCATGGTCACGACCTGAAGGCGCAGGATATTGCCGAGATCGCGCAGGCCGCCCCAGTTGATCGAGCCAACGCCGCTCGATCCGCCCGCGATGAAGCCGCCGATCGAGGCCGTGTTGTAGGTCGAGGGATGCATCCGCAGCTCCTGCCGCGAATGAGCCTTGGTGGCGGCGTCGATGTCGACCATCACGGCACCCGGCTCGCACACGACGCGCCCCGGCGCGATGGAGACGATCCGGTTCATCTCCGCAAGATTGAGCACGATGCCGCCCGAGAGCGGCATGGCCTGTCCGTAATTTCCGGTCCCCGACCCGCGTGGCGTGACCGGGATACCGAGCGCATAGGCGGCCCGCAGCGTTTGGACCACCTCGTCGGTCGAACGTGGGCTGACCACGATGTCGCCGACGATGCCGTCGAGTTGGCGTTTCAGAACGGGCGAGTACCAGAAAAAGTCGCGGCTCTTCTGCTTCACGAGCGCCGGGTTTTCTTCGACGCGGATCGCACCGAGGCGCTGCTTTAGGGCGGCAATGTCATAGCGTGCGGTCAAGGCGCCAAACCTTCGAGATGGTCGAGTTGCGCGTAAGCGGGCAGGGCGGTGTCGATCGGTCGACCGCTCCGAATGACGATCCGGTCCTGGCGGGGGCGCGCCAGGAGTTCGGACAGGCTGCGGGCCGGGAGAATCACGAGGTCGGCCGGATCGCCGACCCTGATCCGTCCGGGACGATCGAGCCCAAGAGCCGTGGCGGGTGTCGCCGCGACGATGTCGGCCCAGGGTCCGACCGGATGATCGAGATGGGCGATGCGCGTTCCTTCGCGCCAAACTTCCAGCATGTCGAGGTCGCCATAGGCGTAGAACGGGTCGCGTGTGTTGTCGCTCGCGATCATCACGGGCACACCGGCCGCCCGCAATTCCTTGATGGCCGTCACCCCGCGCCAACGCGGCGTGCGCTGCAGTTTGTCCCGATCCTGCAAATACATGTTGCAGAGGGGGAGCGACACCACGGACAATCCGGCGCGGGCCACGAGATCGATGGTTCGCCGCATGGTGTCGGGATCCATCAACGCCAGCGAGCAGCAATGGCCAACGAGGATGCGCTGCGGAAAACCAAACGCCAGCGCGGTTTCGGCGATCACCGCCAATGTGTTGACGGCTGGATCATTGGTCTCGTCGGCATGGAAATCGAGTTCGAACCCGCGGTCGGCCGCGAGACGGAACAGACGATCAAGCCCCGGACGGAGCGCCGGGCCGGGGTAGGTGACCGCACCGAAGCAATGGCCGAACTCCCCCACCATGTCGGCGATGTCATGCATATGCGCGTCGTCGAGTGCGAGGTCGATGCCGAACAGCGGCGAAGCCTGCAACTCGATGCGCCCGCGCCATCGCTCCCGCGTTTCGGCGAAGACCGGCCAGGAGATCCGGGTCTGTCCCAGGGCGCTATCGAGATGGGTGCGGATAGCTCGCGTGCCATGCGCGTAGGCAGCCCGCAGCGAAAATTCCATGCGGGTCGCGACGTCGTTGGCGGTCCAATGCGCGGCGCGATCGACCGGGACGGTGGCGAGCGCGCCCTCGAACGAGCCATCCGGATTCGGCGCGCGCGGCCAGATATGACCCTTGTCGATATGAGTATGCGCGTCGACGAAGCAGGGCAGCACGAGCCCGGGACGCTGCAGGACCGGTCCCGTGACCGGCAAGACGCCGGCTGACGAGATCCTGTCGATGCGGCCGTCTACGATCGCGATGTCGACGGCGACGAGGCCATCATGGTCGGCGATGACAACCTCGGGCGTGCGGCTTCCGTCGCCGCCGATCGTTTTATCGAGCAAGGGGGTCGGGACCCGAGCATCCGCGATGGTCCAGGTTCGGGCCGAGGCAGGCAGCCGGAATGTGGCGCTCATGCTCAATGCCCCTTTTGGCGCGCGCTATCGTGCCAACGGCGCAGCAAGAGATAGCTGAGCAGCGTAAACATCACGTAGATCAGGATGCCGGTCAGCGAGATCAGCACCAGAGCCGCGAACATGCGCGGAATGTTGAGGCGAAACCCAGCCTCGACGATGCGAAAGGCGAGCCCGGACCCTTGTCCAGCCGAACCGGCCGCGATCTCGGCCACGATGGCACCGATCAACGCCAATCCGCCGCCGATCCGCAATCCGCCGAGAAAATAGGGTAGGGCCGAGGGCAATCGCAGCCGCAGCAGCTGCTGCCAGCGCGAGGCGCGGTAGAGCTCCATCAATTCGAGCAGATTGTGGTCGGCGGAGGCAAGCCCGAGCGCCGTATTGGACAGGATGGGAAAGAACGCCACGAGGAACGCGCAGACCAGCACGGCAATCTGCGGCGTCAGATAGATCAATAAAAGCGGCGCGATCGCCACCACTGGCGTGACTTGCAGGATGACCGCGAACGGAAAGAACGATCGCTCGATCCATTTCGATTGAGCGAAGATCATGGCGAGGCCGACGCTGCCGACCACCGCAAGCCCCAGCGCCAGAAACGTCGTCCGCAGCGTGACCAGTAGAGACACTGAGAGCACGCCCCAATCCTTGACCAGCGTCGTGGCGATGAGGCTCGGGGCCGGCAGGATGTAGGCCGGGATGTTCTGCACCCGCACGACCGCTTCCCATCCGGCGAGGGCCAGCAGGAAGATGATGCAAGGCAGGACGTAGTCGATGAAATGATGGGGCGCGAGGCGGTAGCGCGCGCGTGCCGCATTCGGCTCCGCGAGGTCCATCTGGTCCGACACAGGATCGATCGTGCTCACAGATGATCCTCCGCCGCCATGGCACTGTGCAACGACAGCGAGGCCGCCCGACACGTCTCGACATAGATCGGCGTCGAGCGGAAATCCTCCGTACGTTCGGCAGGCGCCTCGACCACGATATCGTCGATGGCACGGCCGGGGCGCGACGCCATCACGACGATGCGGCTCGACAGATAGACGCTTTCGTAGACCGAATGGGTCACGAACACGACCGTGGTGCCGAGGTCGTTCTTGAGGCGGATCAGATCGTTGTTGAGCCGGAACCGGGTGATCTCGTCCAGCGCCGCGAAGGGCTCGTCCATCAGCAGCAGACGAGGCTTGATGACCAATGCTCGCGCAATCGAGACCCGCATCTTCATGCCGCCCGAGAGTTCACGCGGATAGCTGTTTATGAAGCCCGATAGCCCGACGAGCGAGAGCGCCTCGGTGATGGCGGGCGAGGCCGCGCTGCGCGAGACGCCGCGCAGCCGCAGCGGCAGCCACACATTGTCGAAGACGCTGGCCCAAGGCATCAGCGTCGGCTCCTGAAACACGAAGCCGATCTCCGACTGATCACCCGTCTGCTGCATCGTCCCAGATGACGGAGCCGTCAATCCGGCGACGATCCGCAGAGCCGTCGATTTTCCACAGCCGGACGGGCCGATGAGGGAGACGAACTCTCCCTCACGGATGTCGAGGTCGAGCTTGCTCAGCGCGACCGTTCCGTTGGCGAATGTCTTCGAAACATTGCGAAGCGACACGAGAGGGGCCGTGCCGCCGGCGGGTGAGGATGTTGAGAGCGCCATGATGCTCAAGGAAAAAACAAGACCTTAGTTCTTCGGGCGAAGATCGAGCCCGACTTTCTTGTTCACGAATTGCAGCGTGTAGGACTTTTTGTAATCGATGTCGGGGCTGGTCACGCCAGCCTTCACCATCTTATCGAAGAAGTCCTTTTGGCGCGCATCCGACATGGCGCCGATGCCATCTTGCAGCGACCCTCCCGAGTCGACGATGCCGTCGCGCTTCAGCGTATCGCGGGCGAATCCCAACTCCTTGTCGGTGATGTCGGGATTGTCTTTTTTGATCGCCTCGTTGGCTTTGGCCGGATCTCCGTAAAGATAATTATACCAGCCGATCGCCGAGGCATCGACGAAACGCTGCACGAGATCGGGGTTTTTCTCGACGAGGTCGCTTCGCGTCTCGATCGTGGTCGAATAGGTGCTGAACCCGTTGTCGGCCAGCAGGAAAACATTCGGCTTGAAGCCGCCTTGGGTCTCGACCGCATAGGGTTCCGACGTCGCATAGCCCTGCTGGGCCGACTTTTTGTCGGCGATGAACGGTGCCGTATTGTAGGTATAGGGCTTCACCATGTCTTCCGAGAAGCCGTATTGCGACACCATCCAGCGGTAGAAGGACGTCAGCCCTTCCTTGCCGATGAAGATCGGCGCGGTCTTGAGCGACTCGAACGTGTCGAGCCCGACGCCTGGATGCGACAGGATGCACTGCGGCTCTTTCTGGAAGAAGCCGGCCACCACCACGATCGGCACGTGCTGCTCGACCGCTGAATAGGCTTGCAGCATGTTGCCACCGACATAGAAGTCGAGCTTGCCGCTGGGCAGAAGGATTTCACGGTCGACCTGCGGGCCGCCCGGCAGCAAGGTCACATCAAGACCGTATTTGGCGTAGGTGCCATCGACGATGGCTTGATAGAAGCCGCCGTGTTCGGCCTCGGCCAACCAATTGGTGCCGAATGTCACCTTATCGAGCGCGAAAGCACCGGTTGGCGCGAGGCCACCGATCACAAGGGTCAATGTGGCCACTCTGGTTACCCACGCCATGCTCAACCTCCTTCGGCTCGCTTCGTCAAAACGCAGCGACCGCCGCTTCTACGATGCCTGTCGCAACCACGGTCAGCAAGCTCTATGCCTTGTTGTTGCACAATCTTGAGTAAGGCCAATGACGCCTGCTTTGACGACGCCGGTCTGGCGCAGAAGAGTTTCCTTCGCGCCCCGAACTCGCTAGCCTACCGGGTATGCTTCGCCCCCTCGCGCCGACCACCATCCACCCGCCCTTCGCCCGCTACGCCCATGGCATCGAGGTCCCGCCCGGCGCGCGGCTGGTGTTCTGCTCGGGCCAGCTTGGCATCGACGCCGTGGCCACGATCCCGCCCAGCGCTTTCGAGCAGGCGATTCTCTGCTTTCGCGCGATCGAGGCGATCTTAGGGGAAGCCGGTATGACGCTCGATCACCTGGTTCGGCTCAATGCCTACGTGACCGGGCGTGAGCATCTCCCGGCCTATATGGCGGCGCGCGACAGCCTGCTGTCCGGTCCGCCGCCGGCCTCCACCTTGATGATCGTGTCGGGCTTCGCTCGACCGGAGTTTTTGGTCGAAGTCGAGGCCGTTGCGGCGCAGTAAGGGCGGCCCCATCATGGTCTCGGACCGAGCAAAAATTAGGCAAACTGATCGATGAGCGTCTTCCAAACCAAGATCTGGACAGAGCTGACCTGGGCGGATTTTCACGCCGCCGACATGAGCGAGGTCATTGCGGTTCTACCGGTCGCTGCTGTCGAGCAGCATGGGCCGCATCTGCCCGTCGGCGTCGATAGTTTCATCATGGCGGGCTATCTCGAGCGGATCGTCGCACGCGTTCCGGATGATCTGCCGGCCTTGTTCCTCCCGATGCAGACCGTGGGCAAATCCGACGAACATATCGAATTTCCGGGAACCTTGACGCTCTCGCCCGAGACGGCCATCAGGGCCTGGACGGAGATCGGCGAAAGCATCCATCGAGCGGGTGTGCGAAAGCTCGTGATCGCCAATTCGCATGGCGGCAACGTCTCGTCGATCGACATCATCGCGCGCGACCTGCGGGTGCGGCTCGGGATGCTTGTGGTCGGGGCCTCGATGCACCGGTTCGGTTATCCGGACGACCTCTATTCGGCCGGTGAACGTGCTCATGGCATTCACGCCGGCGAGGTCGAAACTTCGCTCATGATGGCGTTTCGGCCGGACCTCGTGCGGCATGACAAGCTGCGCGATTTCGTGCCGGACAGTATCGCGATCGAGGCCGAGTTCGCCCGTTTGCGCGTTACGCAGCCGATCGGATTCGGCTGGATGGCGCAGGACGTGTCTCCGGCAGGCGCTATGGGCAATGCTGCGGCAGGATCGCCGGAAAAGGGCGAAGCCAGCGCTGCTTATGGGGCTGTGGCCTTTGTCGAATTGCTGCGCGATGTACAGCGGTTCGATTTGGCGCGTTTGCGCCAGGGTCCGCTGACGTCTGGCGAGGCGACCGCACGCTCGGCTTGAGCGGCGCGATGCGTCCTCGGACCACGAAGCGTCGCTTTGAGCAGGACGGTGAACGTCAGGGTCACCTATCCAAAAAAGAGGCTTGCGTGGCAACGTGACTCAGGCCCAAAAGGCTTTGAATGCTAGGAATATTTTATGCCTGAAGAATATGTCGTCACCCTGGCTTGCGCCAATCGGCCCGGCATCGTCGCGGCCGTCTCGCAATTCCTCTACGATCATGGCTGCGACATCCGAAACTCGCATCAGTTCGACGATCAGGATCGTTTTTTCATTCGGGTCGTCTTTAGGCGCCTCGCTTCGTCGCCACCTGCCGATAGTCTCGCGCGCTGGTTCTCGCCGATCGCCGAAAAATTCGACATGGAATGGACCCTCCGGCCGGTGCTTCACCGCAAGCGCGTGCTCATTATGGTGTCGCGCTTCGATCATTGCCTCGCCGATCTGATCTATCGCTGGCGCATCGGCGAATTGCCGATGGATCTCTCGGGCATCGTGTCGAACTATCCGAGTGAAACCTACGCTCATCTCGATATCGCGGACGTGCCGTTCCATCATCTGCCCGTCAACCGGGACAACAAGCCCGCGCAGGAAGCCGAGTTGATGCGGATCGTGGAGACGACCAACACGGATCTCGTGGTGCTGGCGCGCTACATGCAGGTTTTATCCGACGATCTAACCCGGAAGCTGGCCGGTCGCTGCATCAATATCCATCATTCGTTCCTGCCCGGCTTCAAAGGTGCCAAGCCCTACCATCAGGCCTTTGAGCGTGGCGTGAAACTCATTGGCGCCACGGCTCACTTTGTTACCGCCGAACTGGATGAAGGCCCGATCATCGAGCAGGATGTCGAGCGGATCACCCACGCGGATACGCCGGAGGATCTGGTTCGCAAGGGTCGCGATATTGAGCGGCGCGTGTTGGCGCGTGCGGTGCGGTATCATCTTGCCGATCGTGTCTTGGTCAACGGCCATAAGACGGTCGTGTTTCCGGATTGATCGTCCCGTATCGGCGCATTGATGGTCCGGAGATGACATGATGACGAAGACGATTCTCGTGACGGGCGCCAGTCGCGGCATCGGCCGCGCGACCTCGACCCTGTGTGGCGCGCGCGGCTGGTCGGTCGGCGTCAATTATAAAAGTCAGGTGGAGGCGGCCGATGGCGTCGTAGCCGATATTGTCGATCGCGGCGGCAAAGCCATTGCGTTGCAGGCCGACGTGTCGATCGAAGACGAGGTGATCCGGTTGTTCGACCAGGTCGAGCGTGCGTTCGGGCCGCTCGATGGCGTGGTCGTCAATGCCGGCATCACGGCTCCGTCTTTGCCTTTGGTGGATATGAGCGGGGAGCGGCTGCGGCGAACTTTCGAGGTCAATACGTATGGGGCTTATCTCTGCGCTCGTGAAGCGGCGCGGCGGCTTTCGACGGGACGCGGCGGACGAGGCGGATCGATCGTGCTCGTCTCCTCGGTCGCGGCGCGACTCGGATCGCCCAACGAGTTTGTGGATTACGCCGGCGCCAAGGCCGCGATCGACACACTCACGATCGGCTTATCGAAGGAGCTCGGCCGCGAGGGCGTCAGGGTCAATGCCATCCGGCCCGGCCTGATCGAGACCGACATCCATGCCAGCGGCGGAGATCCAGATCGGGCGCAGCGATTGGGTGCGACGACCCCGTTCGGACGTGCCGGACACCCGTCCGAAGTCGCCGAAGCAATCGTCTGGCTGCTCAGCGATGCCGCCTCTTATACGAGCGGCGCCATTCTCGACGTGTCCGGCGGGCGCTGAGCCCGCCCGGATCAAGACCGCTTATTCGGCGGTTTCGGTCACGACAGCCTTCTTTTTAACTGCCTTCTTGCGAACTTTAGGCGGCGGCGCGTTAGCCGCGAGTTCGGCAGCAGCTTCGCGATCCGCCTCTTCCTTGGCCAGACGCAATGCACGAAGACGCGCGGTCTTGTTGGTCTCGGATTCGCGCGCGATCATCTGGTCCTTCATGGCCTGATCGGCTTCGAGCTTGCGGCGTGCAACCTGTTGAAATTTAACCTCGGCTTTTGCCATGGCGTCGGGTGAACTGTTTCGTGCGGAAGCCATCGGTATCTCCTCGACGCGGCCGTGCATCGGCTCCGAACGTCGGGGCTGGATGCACGAACCCAATCTTATCTATGCGTCTCATGCGGCTCTTTTCATAGCTCAGCACGCAGCTAAAGGCCAGTTTGTACCGTTTTTGTGCCACGAAATCGCGCCATGCGACCAAAAACATCTCGCCTCGACCGTCAGACGGTCGCGGTTGCTCCGGCAATCGCGCAAGCGGCCCGGAGTGTATTGACCAGCAGACAGGCGATCGTCATCGGTCCGACACCGCCCGGAACCGGGGTGATGGCGCCGGCCCTATCGGCGCAAGCCTTGAAGTCGACGTCACCGACGAGCTTCATCTTGCCAAGTTCTGCGCCGGCAACGCGGTTGATGCCGACGTCGATTACGGTCGCGCCCGGCTTGAGCCAGTCGGCCTTCACGATCTCTGGGCGGCCGACCGCAGCGATCACGAGATCGGCGCGGGCGCAGACGGCGGCGAGATCCCGTGTCTTCGAATGTGCGATCGTGACGGTGCAGCTTTCGGCCAGCAGCAATTGAGCGACGGGTTTCCCCACGATGTTCGAGCGGCCGATCACGATGGCGTCGAGCCCTTCGAGCGACCCGAGCACGTCTTTCGCCAGCATGACGCAGGCTAGCGGCGTACAGGGGACGAGGCCGGGCTTGCCAGTCGCGAGCAGGCCGGCATTGATCGGGTGGAAGCCGTCGACGTCCTTTGCGGGATCGACCGCGGTCAAGACCGCATTCTCGCGGATTTGTTTCGGCAGGGGCAGTTGCACCAAAATACCATGGACCGCCGGATCGGCGTTCAGGCTGGCGATCAGGGTCATCAACTCGGCTTCTGTGGTCGTGTCCGGCAAACGGTGCTCGAAGGAGCGCATGCCGGCTTCAACCGTCCGAGCCGCCTTGTTCTTCACATAGACCTGGCTGGCCGGATCGGCGCCGACAAGAACGACCGCGAGACCGGGCACCACGCCATGGCTTCGCACCAGCGCCTCTACACCGTTCCGCACCCTGCCGCGTAGCGTGGCCGCGAAAGCTGTGCCGTCGATGATGCGCGCCGACATGAAGCATGTCTCCTGATGGGTTGGACGTCGTGACGCAGAGCCGAAGCCGTTGCAACTGCGATGAATTACAGGCATCGGAGAGCGATGCGCAAGGGTTTGCTCCAAGCGGTGCGTGACCTGAGCAGCGCGGTCCGATCGCGCCGAGGGAGCACGCCCAATGAACGCATCGCCAACGATGGGGAAGGATCGCCAGGGATCGATGGTCGGCAAGACGGTGGTGATGACCGGTGCCACCTCCGGTCTGGGTGCTGTCGCGGCCGAAACGCTGGCACGGCGCGGCGCCAAGGTGGTGGTCGTGGCACGAGACGCCGCCCGCGGCGCGCGCACGATGGCGCGACTGACGGCCGCCAACCCGAACGTGACGCACCGACTTCACCTCGGCGACCTTTCGCGGTTGACCGACATGAAGCGCGTCGGCGCCGAGATCGCAGAGGCCGAGCCGATCGTGCATGTCCTGGCCAACAACGCGGGCGCCATGTTCAAAGCGCGTCAGATCACGGAGGACGGTCTCGAGCGCACCTTTGCGACCAACCACATGGCCTATCTGGTTTTGACACTCGGGCTGAAGGCCTCGCTCGAGGCGGCCGGAGGCGCGCGCGTGGTCAACACCGCCTCGGCGGCGCATCGCGGTCAGCGGTTCAACCCGGCCGACATGCAGTCGTTGAAAAATTATAGCGGCCCCTTCGCTTACGGTCGCTCGAAACTCTACAACATCCTGTTCACGCGAGAGCTTGCACGGCGGTGGGCCGGCACGGGCGTCACCGTGAATTGCTTTCACCCCGGCGTCGTCGCAACGCGCTTCGGCGATGACAGCGGCGGCTGGCTCGCGCTTCTGGCCCGCGCGGTGAAGACGTTCGCGATCACGCCGGAGCAGGGGGCTCAAACGTTGATCTACCTCGCGGCGTCGCGCAAAGTCGCAGGCATCACCGGCGAATATTTCGATCGCTGTGCCGTGATCGAAGCCCGTCCGTCGGCACGGGATGATGCTGCCGCCGCCGCGCTCTTTACTGCGAGCATGAAGCTCGCCGGTCTGCCGGACTAAAGCAGGCTCAATGCCCCGACCGGCGCAGCATCAGATAGACCGCATGCGGGTTCGTGGTGAGATAGCGCACGGCGAGACGACGCGGCTCGAGCATCGTCCGATACAGCCATTCAAGTCCGGCGGTCTGCATCCATTGCGGCGCGCGCGTTCGTCGGCCGGAGAGAAAGTCGAAAAGTCCGCCAGATGTCTTGATGGCACCGACATCGGTTAGCCGGTCGAGATGACGGATCGCAAAAGACTGCTCGCGCGGCACCCCCATGCCGATCCACAAGATGCCGGGCCGGAGGCGATTGATCTCGGCCACGACCGCATCCTCGTCTGCCGCCTCGATGTAGCCGTTCCGCGCGCCTGCGATGACGAGCGCCGGATAAGCCGCTCGGATGGCGGACTCGGCGAGAGCCATGGTTTCAGCGGTGCCGCCAAGAAGATAGAAACTCGTGCCGCTGCGTTCCGCCAGACGGGCGACGTCGTGGAACAGGTCGGTCGTGGCGACACGCTCGGGCAGGGGCGGCGCGCCGACATAACGGGACGCAACCACCATGGCCTGACCATCGGCGTGGATGAGGTCGGCGGCTTCGAAGAGGCGGCGAATCGCCGGTTCGGAGGCCGCACGCGACATGACCTCACCATTGGCCGAGGTGACATAGAGGGGCCGGCGGCCGAGTGGTCGGTCGGGTGCGCCGGCCCGGTCAAGCAACAAGGCCGATTCGGCGCGATCCATGACCGCAATCGGGAGGCCGCCGAGCTGGCGGATCGCGATGCCGGCGATTGCGTCGGTTCCGGTGTTGAACTTAGCCTGGGACTCGCGCGACGATGCCGGCAGGGCCATTCGTAGACATCCGAAGTAAGCTGATAAGGTCGCAGAATGGTGCGACCCCTCCTTGCCTCGAAACGAAGCGTGGCGGAAGGCCTTGATGCCGTCGATTTCTGCGGATGGTTAGTGCCGTCCTGCCGATGATCGGCAAACGAAAGCGAACGGAGCTGCGATGCGCGCCTTGATGTCCCTGATTTTGGCCTTGATGCTGCAGGTAAGCGTGCCGGCGCGTGCCGAGACCAACGCGCCGTTCAGCGCAGCACCCTATTTTGACAACCATACCGTCGATCTTTTGATGATCCTGCCATCTCCGCCGGCAGCCGATTCAGCCGACACCAAGGGTGAGCTTGGGGAATTATTAGTCATCCAGGTCAGCCGTAACGCCGATATGGTGTCACGGGCGCAGGCCGATGCCGTCGAGGAGGTCTGGCGCTTCGCCGATGTGATCGGGCCGAAATTCACAGCCGAAAACCTGCCGAAGACGGCGACGCTTTTCGCGCGGCTCGTCGCGACCGATAATGCTGTCGTCGATCCGGCCAAGACGGCCTTCGCTCGGCTCCGGCCGCATATGGTCAGTGATCTTATCAAGCCGGTCGTCAAGCTCTCGACATCCGGCTCGTGGCCGTCTTCCCATGCCGCGCTCGGCACGCTGATGGGAGTCGTCCTTGGCGATATGCTCCCCGAAAAGCGCACGGTCATCATGGATCGCGCCTGGACCTATGCCGAGAACCGGCTGGTGGCCGGGATGCATTTTCCGTCCGACATCGAAATGGGTCGGATCGCAGGATCGGTCATTGCGGCCTTTGCGATGAAGCAACCTCAATTCCAGGTCGATTACGAAGCGGCGCGAATGGAACTCAGGACCGCCCTTGGTTTGTAAGCCATCATCGCGGCATGACGGTTTTGACGGGGGCGGCCCATTTGACCGCAATGTCGAGGATCGGATCGCCGAATTGCCCGTAGAGATGAAACAGGGACGACGGGCCACGGCTTTTCATCAGTCGTTTGACGAGCACACGGCCATCCATAAGGCCGACGACACAGAGCCGGCCGATCAGATCGTCCGTCACGGGTGATCGGACATCATCGAAGAGAACCAGCCACCCGTTGAAAAACGGACCGAGGCTTTCGCCTTTGATTTCAACCGCGATCGTGCGGTCGGAGGTGCCGTCTGGACCCGCAACTTCGCCGAGGTTTCCCTGACCTTCCGCGAAAAGGATCATCTCGGCACCCGCTCCGACATAACCGGCGATCGGTACCACGATCGGTTTGCCACGGACGATCTCTCCCGCATCGATCCCATAAGCTTCGGCTGCGCGCTCGATCCACTTATCGCTCAGGCGCCGGGTGCCATTCTCGAGCTTGACATATTGGTTGCGCGTCGTGCCGAGAGCCGACGCGGCATCTTCCTGCGACCAGCCTCGGGCACCACGCAGCACGCGCAAGTTGTTAGCCATGATTGTGTCGCCTCATCTTCGTGAGGTGTGTACGTATAGGGAACAAACAAAAAAAGCACCAGACCCTATATGGGCTATTTACAACCTTAAGTTGCATACATATGTCGTGTTTCTTGCCTAATATGGGAACACGACATGTCAGCAGTTCAGCCAGGATCTTCCGCCTCTGCTTCCCTCCCACCGAGTTCCTCCCTGTCTTGGGCCACTTACATGGACTCTGCCGCTCTGGCGGTCGATGTCCTCTTGCCACGGGACTGCCGATGGCCGATCGGCGATGTCGCTGATCCCACCTTCCGGTTCTGCAGCCAAACCCGGGTCCGCGGCGTCTATTGTGCCACCCACTGGTCAGCGAGCCGCACCCGAGCGCCCCGATGACCGCGCCTCGCATCCTCTCGACGCGTGTCGGCGCAGGCTCACCCGGACGGCGACGCAGCTTCGGTCTCGATACGATGCAGCCCGCCAATGCCGCGACGATCGAGGCGGAGGTGCTTCGGATCCTGGCCGCTGAAGCACCGCATGTCTTGACGATCCGCCCCTCAACACAACCAGACCGTGCAAGGCCGGCCGGGCATCGCGCCGTTCCCGCTTTCGTAGGTGGAACGCCGGATTTACTTCTGCTCTTCCCGGGTGGCCAAAGCCTCTGTCTGAAGATCCGGACGCAAGCCGAACGGCTGTCGCATGACCATGTCGCCTTCGGCCATCTCTGCCGCCATCGTGATATTCCCTATGTGGTCGTCCGCAGCGTGGCTGAGGCGAGACGCGCTTTGGGGCAAGTCGACCAAACCCTGTAGGGAGCCAGATCGTGAGCAAAGCAAAACGCGCGTCCGTGTCGCTGGGAGGGGGTTCTCTGGCTGGCCGGCGATCGGTTCCGTCGGCATTGGCACCTCGGCCGTCTCGACGCGCTGACAGCCTTCGACTTTTCACGTGAGACCGTCGACGGCACAGGCGGAGCGGGCGCCTCGACACCGACCGAAGCGGCTCTCAAGCACCGCGATGCCTACCGTGCCGCCTGCGAGATCGTCGGGGCGCGGCTGCTTCCCGTGTTGATCGGCTTCGTCATCGAGGGAAAATGTGCCGCCGACCTCCGCCGGCTTGTGACCGACACAAGCCACGACCGAACCGCCGAGGCGCTCGTCATCGAGCGGTTACGGGAAGCGCTCGATCGGCTCTGTTGTTTTTGGGGAACCCAGGGCTCGACGCGGCGCAGTGTCGGTTCGCGCCCAACCGGGGTCAGCCGAGAACCTTCCCCGGATTGAGGATGCCGCGGGGGTCGAGCGTGGCTTTCAGCGCGCGCATCACCGCATGGGCGACTGGATCCTTCACGGTCTCCAGCAACTCTCGCTTCAGGCGGCCGACACCATGCTCGGCCGCCACCGAACCGTTGTAGCGAGCGACGACGCCATGCACGATCGCGTTCATCTCATGCCAGCGGCCCAGAAAGGCGGCTTTGTCGGCACCCTTCGGTTGCGACAAGTTATAATGAAGGTTGCCGTCCCCTACATGACCGAAGGCGACGATTCTCACATCTGGCATGCGGGCCAAAACGGCGGCTTCGGCTTCGGCCATGAAGGACGGGATATCGGCGACCGCGACCGACACGTCGTGTTTGATCGAGCCGCCTTCCTTGCCCTGCACGGATGACAGGTCCTCACGGATGCGCCAGAAATCGTCCCGCTGATCGAGCGAGGCCGCGATCGCCGCATCCTCGATCAAGTCGCGATCCAGCGCGTCGGCGAGGAGAGCTTCGAGGGTGCCGATCAGGTCGCGACGCTCGGGCGAACTGATCTCGAGCAACACGTACCAGGCATGGGGAGCCGCGAGCGGATCGCGGCTTGTCGTATGGGTCAGCACGAGATCGATGCCGATGCGGGGAACAAGCTCGAAGGTCGTGACGGTTGCGGCCGATTGCGCGAGGGCCAGCAAAGCGAGCGCCTGATCCGGACCGGCGATGCCGATGAAGGCCGTCTCCCGCGAGCGGGGGCGAGGAAACAGCCGGAGGCTCGCGGCCGTGATGATGCCCAGCGTGCCTTCCTGTCCCATAAACAGGTGCTTGAGATCATAGCCGGTATTATCCTTGCGGAGCTTGTTCAGCCCGGACAGCACGCGGCCGTCGGCGAGCACCACCTCGAGGCCGAGCACCAGATCGCGGGCATTGCCATAATGCAACACGGCCGTGCCGCCCGCATTCGTCGCAAGATTACCTCCGATCGTGCAGGAGCCTTCCGAGGCGAGCGACAGCGGGAACAAGCGATCAACATCTTCGGCAACGCTCTGCACGCGCGCCAGTGTCACACCCGCCTCGACCGTCATGACGCCTGAGATCGCATCGACCTCCCGCACTCGGTCGAGCCGCCGCAGCGACAGCACAACTTCGCCGCCATGTTCGAAAGGGACCTGCGCGCCGACGAGACCTGTGTTGCCGCCCTGCGGCACAACGGGCGTCCGGGTTCGGTGGCAAAGCGCCAGGATTGCGGCGACCTCGGCCGTCGTGCCCGGTCGAACCACGGCAACAGCCGAGCCGCGATACAAACCGCGTGGCTCAACGAGATGAGGGGCCATGATGTCACTATCGGTCACGACATGTGCCGCGCCGACGATGGCGGCCAGTTGCTCGACGAGTTCGGCGGCGGCCAGCATGATCAGGATCTTTCCTCGGCCACCTCTTGCCCCGTGCAGCGGTCGCTGGCCTCCAAAATCATTTAGGCGGACCTCGGGTTTTGCTCAAGGCCACACGCGGTCCCACCTCTGGTCGGCGGGCTTAGTTCTTGGAATTCAACATGCGCTCGGTGCTGATCCGGAAGGTCGCCGGATCCGGCCGCGTCGCAAGGTCGACATCACTGAGCGAGACCACTGTTTCGTAGCCTTGCGGATCGGTCACGGTCCATTGCTTGAGACGGAACGGATCGCGGTCGAAGCTAAGGCGAATTTGCGACGTGCCGCCGAAGGTTGCCCGATCCTCAACGACGACGGAGGCGCCGGTCGCGTCACTGGTGACGTCCAAAATCTTCGTGTCCTGCGCGAGATCGATATGATCGTTGAGCAGGAATTTCAGCGGCGTCTGGCTGATGAAGTAGAGATCCTGCGTATGCAGCTTCCGGTCGATGACAGCGACCGACGTGCCGTCCGCGACGATTTCGAGTGTCGCCGGCGGCGCATAGGCAAACCGCATGTGACCGGGTTTGGCCACGTAGAGCTTGCCATCGGTGCGACGGCCATCGGCACCGATCTGCACGAAATCGGTGACCATCGTCTGTGCGCCGTTGAGATAGTCGTTGGCCTTTGCGACGACCTCTGCGGGTGTCAGAGTCGAGGCCTGACGCGCCGGTGCCGTATTCGACTGCGTCTTTTTGCTCGGCTGGAGCTGCAATGGTCCGCTTTCCGCATGCAGGGGCGCAGCGGCGACGAAACAACAAACGACTGTCACCGAGGCAATGCGAATCATCATGCGCGAACAACTTTCGTAGCGGGCCCGGGAGAGGCGATAGGCACCCCCTGTGGCATTTGTGAGACTATGGTCCGGCCGCCTGTTTGGGAAGAAAGACCCGACGCGCCGGGTCGGACGACACATGCCAAAACAAGCCGTGGGTTTTTAGGCCGACGACCGGGCACTGCGCGGATGTGACGTTGCGGACGTCGGGCGGCAACGGCAACAAAATCACGGCAAACCGGGTTTTTCGTGCGCCATCTCGTCAGCAGATGGGCTTGATCTTTGGGAGATGACCATGGAACGCCGTCTCGTTCTCGTGGGGATCGCGGCATTGGCCGCCGGCCCCGCTCTCGCGCAGTCTAACCCGGCCCCCGCGACCGATGCGCCAGCCGCAGCGCCGACTGCTCCGCTCGCCCCGGCTCCAGCCATGAAGATGGCGCCTCCGATGAGCTTGTCGGATGCTGCGACGACCCACCTGAAGCGCACGATGGCGGTCGGCTCCCTGTCACTGCTGGCGTGCCGTATCGCGGCCCCGAAGGTTCGTCAGGCCATGTTGAAGCAGTTCGTCGCTTTCGAAACCGCCGAGCAGGAAACGATCGCCAGCATTCTCAAGGCCACGATGATGCCGGGCGCACCGCCGTCGGGAGACGTCGCGACGCCGACCGATGCCGAACTGATGGGGGCGATCGACGCAAAGGGTAAGGCCGCGATCGAAAAACTGCGGGACATGAAGGCGGGCGTCGAATTCGAGCGCGCCTACGTCAAGGCGCAGGTCGAAGGGCACCGGGAGTTGCTTGAGATACAAGAGACTTATCTGAAGGTCGCCGACAATCTCGACGCCACCAACGTGGCAAAGCTCGCCAAAGGACAGATCACCGAGCACCTCGTTCTGCTCAGCGACATCGGCAAACAGATCGGCTAACCCGAATGGTCCGGCCGAAAAGGCTGGGCCATCATCGCCGGAGCATGATGACGGCCTGCTCGCCGAGCAGGTTCCACATCCACGACGACGCGCCTGTCCGCATCGGCGTTCCCGACCGGTCGAGCACAATAGCGCGCTCGACCTTGGCATCCATCTCGGTCACGAGCGTCAGAAAATCGCGGATCGTGCAAAAGTGGATATTGGGGGTTTCGTACCACGAAAAGGGCAGGTTGCCGGAGACCGGCATCCGCCCATGCACTCCGATTGCCAGCCGAACCTTCCAGTGGCCGAAATTCGGAAACGACACGATGGCGCGCCGGCCGATGCGGAGCATCTGTTCGAGAACGAGCCGGGGGTGCCGTGTGGCCTGGATGGTCTGCGACAGGATCACATAATCGAAGGCGTCGTCCGGGTAGTCGGCGAGGTCGGTGTCGGCATCGCCCTGGATGACCGAAAGCCCCTTGGCGACGCAATCGTTGACCCCGCGTTGTGAAATTTCCAACCCGCGCGCGTCGACGTTGCGCGTATCGGCGAGAAGTCTCAGCAGAGCGCCATCGCCACAGCCGAGGTCGAGGACGCGGCTATCATGGTCCACCATATCGGCCACGAGCAGAAGATCGCTGCGGCCCGCGGCTTTTGCCTGGGCGACGCTATTCGGCCGCTGATCCATCATGCCAGCCCGCGTGCTCGCGCCATCGCGGTGATGAAGCCATGCGAGGTCGCAAGCAGATCCGGAATGTCGAGCAAAAAGGCATCGTGGCCTTTGTCGGTCTCGATCTCGACGAAGGACACGGAGGCGCTGCCCGCATTCAGAGCATGGACGATCGCGCGCGATGCAGAGGTCGGAAACAGCCAGTCGGATGTGAAGGAGGCGACGCAGAACCTGGTGCGGGTTCCCTTGAAGGCTTGCGCGAGGCTCCCGCCGTAATCCGCTGCAAGATCGAAGTAATCCATGGCACGGGTCATATAAAGATAGGAATTGGCATCGAATCGCTCGACGAAGCTGCGTCCTTGGTAGCGAAGGTAGCTTTCAATCTGAAAATCGGCGTCGAACGAAAAGGTGGGGGCGGCGCGATCCTGCAGCTTGCGGCCGAATTTCGCATGCAGCGCTTGATCGGACAGATAGGTGATGTGGGCCGCCATGCGGGCGACCGACAATCCCTTTTCGGGTCGCGTGCCCTCGTCGAGATAGCGCCCCGCGCGCCAATCCGGGTCGGCCATGATGGCTTGGCGTCCGACCTCGTGGAAAGCGATATTCTGCGAGGAGTGCCGCGCCCCCGTGGCGATCGGCATGGCCGAGAAGACACGATCGGGGTAGAGCGCCGCCCATTGAAGGACCTGCATGCCGCCCATCGAGCCACCCGCCACGCAAAAGAGCGTGTCGATGCCGAGATGATCGATCAGCATCGATTGGGCACGCACCATGTCGCGGATCGTAATGACGGGCAGGTCCAGCCCAAAGACTTTGCTGGTTGTCGGATTGACCGAGGCGGGGCCCGTCGAGCCGAGACAGCCCCCCACGACATTGGAACAGATGACGAAGAACCGGTCCGTATCGATCGGTTTACCCGGCCCCACCATGGCGCGCCACCATCCGGGCTTGCCGGTGACCGGATGCACGTTGGCGACATGCTGATCGCCCGTCAGCGCATGACAGACCAGAATGGCGTTCGACCGGTCTGCGTTGAGGGCTCCGTAGGTCTGATAGGCGACCGTCAGAGGCGACACCGTGCCTCCCGCATCGGTGATGAGAGGGCGGTCCGCCGGGAAGGTCACGACAAGGCTGGTCGGCGCATCCGCCTCGCTTCGATGTCCGTTCAGGCTGGCGGTGTGCAATCCCACGGCGCGATCCTCGCGCGTTCTCTTTGACGAACGCATTGTCCGTCACATAGGATCGTCCGCTAAGTCTGTCAACGGCGATCGGCGCCTCAGGGCTCCCTCGCCTTTGGGAGGACCTCGACGGTCGCGGTCATGCCGCCCACGAGCCGGATATCGGAGGGGACATCGTCGAGGTGCACGCGCACCGGCACACGCTGTGCGAGGCGCACCCAGGTGAAGATCGGGCTGACGTCGGCGAGGCCATTTCCTCCTGGCGACGCATTGGCCACGACGATGCCGCGCGCCAGACTGTCGACATGGCCGTTGATCACGGTTTTATAGCCCAGCAACCAGACCTTCGCCGGATCGCCGTCCCTGATCGCGGCGATCTTCGTCTCCTCGAAATAACCGTCGACCCAGAAGGAATCGGCGTCGACGATCGACACGGCTCTGGTCCCGATCGTCGCATAGTCGCCCTGTCGGACCTGCAGGTTGGTGACCCATCCATTGACCGGCGAGCGGATGTCGGTGCGCTGCAGATTGAGTTTCGCCTTATCGAGATTGGCCAACGCCTGTTGATGCACCGCTTCGGCCGCTTGCGCGCTGGACGCATAGGTCTCGCGTTCCTCCAGGGTCGCCGCAAGGTCCGAGAGACTGGCTCGACGTTTGGCCTCAGCCACCTTGTTCTGAGCATCGGCCGCCGCCTGTGCCACTGTGGCCTCGGCGAGCTTCACGGCGATCTCATAGTCGCGCGAGTCGATCTGCATCAGGGGATCGCCCTTATGGACGAACTGGTTGTCGGCCACCGGAAGAGCCACGACCTGCCCCGAAACCTGAGGCGCAAGCGACACCACATAGACCCTGACACTGCCATCCCGGGTCCAGGGAGCCCCCATATAGGCCTGCCACATCGCGTAGGTGTGCCCACAGGCGACGAGCACCAAAGCGAGCGTCACGATGATCGGGACGCTGCGAAGGCGGTACGTTGGGACGTTGGCGCTGGTGGCGGGAGCGCTCGCCGTGGTTGATCGATCAGACATGGGCATGCAGGCTCGCGGCGACGAGGACGATGGATGACAGGATGATGAGGTAGAGCGCGAATTCGAAGAGGCCCGGATGCCAGATGGCATCGAACCAGCCGAAATGTCCGGCAATTCGGCGCAAGACGAAGAGGATCACATAGGCCAGCACGATCATCGGCGCGATCGGGGCCACGTAGACGCCGAAGAGATCGATCTCCACGAAGCTCATGGGGCGATGATCCTCATGGGGGGACACTCATCTGATCACGGCTCCAAAATAATCGCGGTAATTGGTGATGGTCTCGCCGATTTCGCGAAAAGCAGCCAGGAGCCTCGAGATCGCCACGCTGTCATTGGCATCGCCGAACCGATCGGCAACCACTCGACGCAGGGTGTCGAGGCGGCTCTGGATATCGGCAAGATCACCCTTCGATACCGCCGCTTCGACTTCGCCGACTGCGGCAAGATCGAGCCCAAATCGAGCGAAGGTTTCCCGCACGTCCATGAGCTGCAGCCCGACCGTCAGCGCTCCCAGCATGCTCGATCCATCGGCCGGATCGGCGTCGGCGGGCAGCGCGACGATGCGGGCGAAGACGCGGCTTCGCCAGCGATCCGGCGACAGGTGGCCGGGATGGCGGGCGATGGCGCGAAGGTCGGCCAGGGTCAAGCCCACGAGGCGCCGTGTCCGCGTCGCGGGTGGCACGGGTGGCATCACCTGCAGCACGACCGCGCCGCCGATACATCCGGCCATGATGGCCAGTGCCGAATTGGCGAAGCTCTGCATATCGTAGCTGATCAGGTTCGTGGGCCCGAGCAGGGGGATGAAATTGACGGTGGCCGGGATCAGGACCGGCGCAAGTGCTGGTCTCGTCGAGAGAGCCGCCAGCGGCACCAGCACGAGAAAGATGATGGCCGCGAAGCTGCCGTAGCCCTCGTGGTTGGGCAACACCGCAAATTTGATGACGGCCGCGAGCGCCGCCGTGAGCACGCTGCCGGCTGCAAATCCGATGATGGCGCTCGAGGCTTGCTCGTTCTGCGGCGACAGAAGGATGACCGTAACGGCCACGAAGGTGATGAAGGTCGGTCCGGCCGACCACGATGTGAGGACATAAACCATCGACGCCGCACTCAAGGCAGCGAAGACCCGGAGAGCGTTGACGAGCGGTGGCAGGACATCCGAGATCAAGCGTTGCGGCACCGCATTGATCGGGCGGGCACGGCGGCTGTCGGTCAGCAGGATCTCGACATTGACGGCTCGGTTCAGGCCCTCGAGCACGGAAGCGATCCGGTCAAGACCGAGCCGCGACGTCGACACCGCCCCATCCGCATCCCGAAACGTCGCGGCGGCGCTTTCCCAGGTCTTGAAGCGTTGGACCAGATCCTCGGCGTCCGTCGCGCCCTCCGCCCGTTGCGGCAAAAGCGTGCCGAGGTCGGGCGGCAAATGCTTGAGGAGGGCATGAGCTTGCCGTTGGCCTTCCACCGGTTCGAGGCTGTCGATATGAACCGAAATCGTTCGCCACGCCGACAGCGCAAGAAAAAGACCGGTGATCCCAGCCCGTAATGTGCTGCGGCGATCGCTGATACCGGGCGATTCACCGATCGTCTGGTCGATCAAGGGATCGAGTGCCGCCACCCGCTTCAGCAGCGCTCGTCGTCGGGTCTGAAGATCCCGCCGGTCGAGATGGCTGAGACCGCGCAGTTGATCGCCGACGCCGGCGCCGATATCGGCCACGAGCGCGCTGACGGAGGCGGCAAGCCGACGAGGCGAATGGCCGAAATCCGTCACCGACATGACCACCATGCCGCAGGCGATCCCGAGGCTGATTTCGGCGGCGCGCGCGACCGCTAGGGTGAAAACCTGATCCGGCGCGGCGATCGAACTCGAGGCGATGATCGCCATCGTGTAGCCGGCGAGCATCGCCGCATAAGCCGAAAAGTTGCGGAGGACCGTCGACACGAAGCTGCAGGCGGCGCACCAGAGCGCAAGGCCGAGCAGAAACCCGACCCTGTCTTGCGGAAAGACGGCCGTCAAAGCGACCGTCGCGATCGCGCCGATGATCGTTCCGACCAGCCGAAACACGCCCTTCCGCATCGATGCGCCCAACACCGGCTGAGCCACGATGGCGGCCGACGTGCCGGCCCAGCTTGGATTGTCGAGCTGCAGGAAAAACGCCAGATAGAGCGCCAGCGAGACCCCGAGGGCGAGCCGCAGCCCGAACAGGAGTGCTGGGGCCGCCGCCACGACGGCATCACGGATGCGCTCGGGACGGAGGTGCGACGGCGCTGCCGCCGTATCGGCCATCACTATGTCTCCCGCCAGGCACGGGCCGCTTGCGTCACAGCGTCTCCGAGCAAGCCTCCAATGGGTCTCAGATCGTCTACCGGTTCGGCGCGCGCCCGTCGACAGGGTTGATGCGCGGGGCTGATCTTTGCCATGTTTCCCGTGCGGTCGATCTCGGCTATCAGATCGGGAGAGGAACGACCGTTGTTACGGGCCGAGGAGCGATGATGGACTCGAATTCCGCTTGGCTCAGGGTGACGCACGGGACCGCGCCGTTGCTGGTCAGCCTTCCGCACACCGGAACGGATCTGCCTGACAATCTCGTGCCCCGGCTCGTTTCGCCCTGGTTGGCCCGCAAAGATGCCGACTGGTGGATCGACAAGCTTTATGATTTCGCGGCCGACCTCGACGCGACGATCGTCCACACGTCGATGTCGCGCACCGTCATCGACGTCAACCGCGATCCATCCGGCGTCTCCCTGTACCCCGGGCAAGCCACGACGGACTTGTGCCCGGTGACGACCTTCGACGGCGAAGCTCTCTATCGAACCGGCGCGGAGTTACGCTCGGACGAGACCGCAGAACGGCAGCGCCTTTACTTCGACCCCTATCACGCCGCGCTCGCCGACGAGATCGCGCGGCTGAAACGGTCGCATGATCGCATCGTCGTCTATGATTGCCACTCGATCCGGTCGCTGGTGCCACGGCTGTTCGAGGGCATGCTGCCGCATTTCAACATCGGCACCAATTCGGGGGCGAGTTGCGACGCAGCCCTCACGCAGGCCGTGGAATCGGCCTGTGATGCCTCAAGCTTTGACCGCGTGACAAATGGCCGGTTCAAGGGCGGCTACATCACGCGTCGCTACGGTCAGCCGGGGGCGGGTGTCCACGCGATCCAGATGGAATTGGCTTGCCGAGGCTATCTGCGCGAGGAATCTGGGCCGGTGAGCGAGGGCGCTTGGCCGCCGCCCTACGACGAGAGTTTCGCGGCACCCATCCGTTCCGTCTTGCGGCGCGTTCTTGAGGCAACGCTCGGTTTCGCCGTCGCCGGACGGCAGGACTGAGCCGAGATCATGTCGCTCTTTCCGAAAATTACCGTCCTTTAAGGCGCACCGGATCAATGAACCCGTAACGCGGATTTGCTACGCTGGCGCGTAGAGGCATCACCCATGCAACCCGATCTGCACGCCCCAAGACAGCTGAAAGACACGCAGACCGCGTGGCCCGCCGATCTCGAGACAATCGCGGGTCGCGCCGACATTGCGATGGTCTTGCGTCTCGTTTGTACCGCGATGATGCGGCGCTACAGCTTTTTGATCCGACGCTTTGGGGCCACGTCGACCCTTGCGGCCTCATGGGACGCGGAAGCCGCCGCGTCGATCGTGTCGTTCGACCTCGACGAGGCGGATCCGTTCTCCCTGTCATGTCTGGTCGCAGGGCAGCGGCTCGCGATCGTCGCCTGGAGGCCGATCGTGGCGGATGGCGGCGATTGGTGGCTTGGCGTCGCCGATCATCACGGGAACGACCGTTCGGGCACCGCCGACAACGACCTCCTGTCCGGCTTCGCAGAGCTTATCGCCCTGCAACTTGGCGAAGCCGTGCCTTCGTCTGTCGGCCGCGCGCGCCAGCCAAATCCGGCTTTCGCGCCAGATGACGCGGCGCGAGCCTTGATCGAGGCGATCCCGGCCGCCGTTGCCGTGATCGACGCGGACGATCGTTTCGTCATGTGGAACCTGCTCTACGAGGAATTGTGTGGGCCGATCGTTCCGGTCCTGAAGGTTGGGCTCCCGTTCGCCGAGATGATGCGGGTGGCGGCGCGCGAATGGGTGAAGCATCCGACCCTTTATGACGAGGACTGGATCGAGGCCCGCATGGCCCTGCATCGCATGGCCTCCTCCGCGATCGATTGCCAGATTGCCGATGGACGATGGATGAGGATCAAGGAGCGCCGTCTCTCGACGGGCGGCATGATTGGTCTGTGGACCGATATTTCCGACAGCCGTGCCCGTGAAGGATCGTTGCGCCAATTATTCGACATCAATCCCATGCCGATGATCGTGGCTGACCGATCCGACGATCGGATTTTGGCCGTCAACGAACAGGCTTTGGATCTTTACGGCTATGCGCGTCACGAGTTCATGCGCCTCACCATGGCCGACATCGACGCAGCTGGCGCGCGACATGTGCTTCGAGCCATCGCGCTCGATCCGGATGCGCTGGGTGGAAACACGCCGGTGTGGTCGCTGAAGCGGGCCGACGGATGTCTGCGCCAGGTCGAAATGACGAGCCGCGCCTTCACGTTCGACGACAAGCCAGCCGAATTGATTGTTCTCCGCGACATCACACAGCAGCGTGCTGCCGATGCCGCTCTTCGCCACACGCGCGCTTTCCTCAACAGTGTCGTCGACGCGATTCCGACCAGTGTCTACGCCAAGGACATGCAGAATGGCGGGCGCTACGTCTTGTTCAACCGAGCCTGTATGGAACTGAGCGGTCAGGATGGCGACCAGGCGATCGGCAAAAGCGATTGGGAGTTATTCCACCCCAATCAAGCCACGCGTTTCGTCGCGCAGGACCAACAGGCCCTGCGGGCCGGCGTGATGCAGATCTTCGAGGAGACCATCACCCGAAGCAGCGGCGAAAAACGCTTGATCCGGACCAAGAAGGTTCCGATCGCTGATCGGGAAGGCGGGGCCGTTCGCTTCGTTCTCGGGCTCGCGGACGATATTACGGCGCGCCGGGATCTCGAGGCCAAACTGGTCAGGATGGCGCATCACGACCCTTTGACGGATCTGCCGAACCGTATCCTGTTCCAGCAAAGGCTGGAGGAGGCGCTAGCGTTGAGCGCTCGGACGCAAGCAGCCGTTGCGATCCATTACCTTGATCTCGATCAATTCAAAGCCGTCAACGACACGCTCGGCCATGCGGTCGGTGATGCCTTGCTGAAGCGGGTCTGCCAGCGGCTGTTGTCGACCGTTCGACAGGTCGATCTCGTGGCACGGCTTGCGGGCGACGAGTTCGCGATCATCCAGACCGGGGTGACGGGCGCCGACGAAGTCGTGGTCCTGGCGGAGCGGGTCGTCGACCTGATGGGAATGCCGTTCGACATCGACGGGCATCGACTGACGATCGGGGTCAGCATCGGAATTGCGCTCGGACCGCGTGACGGGTCGGATCCGAGTACCTTACTGAAGAACGCCGACACCGCCCTTTATCGCGCGAAGGAAGATGGTCGCGGCCTGTTTCGGTTTTTCGAAGCCAGCATGAACTCGCGTATTCAGGCGCGTCGGGCGTTCGAGCGCGATCTTCGACGCGCCCTCGTCGACGGTGAATTCGAGATCTCGTATCAACCTCTCGTCAATCTCGCGAGCGGCGAGATCGCGGGCTGTGAAGCCTTGCTGCGTTGGCGGCACCCCGAGCGCGGCTATGTGAGCCCGGCCGAGTTCGTTCCGCTGGCTGAGGAAACCGGCTTGATCGTGCCGCTCGGTTTGTGGGTCTTGCGGAAGGCCTGCGCCACCGCGGCCGCGTGGCCCGCGCATATTCGTCTATCGGTCAACATCTCGCCACGTCAGTTCCGCGCCCCGATGTTCGTCGACACCATCGTGAGTGCGCTTCGGGACTCGGGACTGCCGCCGGAGCGGCTCGAACTCGAGATCACCGAAAGCGTGCTGCTCGTCGAGAATGCCGGCAATGTCGCAATGCTCTACCGCCTGCGCGAAGCCGGCATCGGCATCGCGCTCGATGATTTCGGAACCGGCTATTCATCGTTGAGCTATCTTCGCTCCTTCTCGTTCGACCGGTTGAAGATGGACGGCAGCTTTGTCCGGGACATCGGCCTCAACGCGGAAAGCCATGTCATCATTCGGGCGATCCTCGGCCTCGCCCACAGCCTCGGCATGAAGATCGTGGCGGAGGGCATCGAGACGGAGGAGCAGCGCGATCACCTGCAGACGCTCCGCTTCGATGAGGGCCAGGGTTATCTGTTCAGTTCGCCCCGGTCTGCCACGGAAATCGATATCCTGATCGCATCCGCGCCTTTCGTTCTCGACGATGATGGCGCAAACCGAAAGACCGATCTGCCGTGACCGAGCTGCCCTCGCTGACTACTGCTCGCCGAACGTCAGCGCCGGATTGAACGATCGGGTCGTGCCGGGCGGCGGGGCCGGGAAGGGGGCCGCCTTGCGGACCAGATCCAACGCCATCGCGTCGACTTCGGGCTGACCGCTCGACTGGATGATGGCGAGGCGGTCGACGGCGCCGGTATCCCCGACCGTCAACGCGAGGATCACCTGACCTCGGAGACCTTTGGCGCGCGCTTGCTCGATGAGCTGCTGCTCGCGCCCCAGCATGCCATAGACAACACCTTTGTATTCCTGACTCTCGGCTTGGCCGGCCGACGACAGCATGGCGCGGAATGTCGAAGGCAAGCCGATCGCGCTCATCGGCAGCGCGGCTGCTAGCCGAGCGGTCTGATCGGTGGAACTCTGATGGCTTGGCGCCACCGGGGGCTTGCGTTCCGCCGGTTCTGGATTTCTGGAGGGTGCCGGCACAGACGTGTCGGCCTGAGGCGATGTCAACACCGCCGGCGCATCCGGCGCCTGAACGGGCTGCGGCGGAGCGGGGTCCTTGGGTTTGTCCTCGGACAGATTGGCCGGCTCGTTCTTGTCGGTCTGGGTCTCGGCGCGCGTCGGTTCTGGAGGCGGCGCGACGAGCACGGGTGCCTTGACGTCTTGCTTCGAGGTGACGGCATCCTTGCCGTCGGTGTTACTCGGTTCGGCGGTTTGAGACGGGGTCGTCCCAGGAACGGGAGGAAGAGCCTCCGGCTTGAGCGCTTCCGGCTGAGCGGCCGCTGGCTTAGGCGGCTCCGGCTGAACCGCTGCCGGCTTTGGCTCCGGCTTGGCTTCCGGAAAGCTGGGAGCTTTGCTTGACTCGCCCGGGATCGATTTCACCACCTCGACCGATATCGGTTCGGAGGAGGTCAGATCGACCAGCATGGCCCTCCACAAAATCACGAAGGCCACCACTAAGGCGAGATGAACGATGGCCGAGATCGTCGTACTCGACACAAGGCGCGTCAGCCTCGAGGTGCGCGCCTCGGGAACCGGCGCCACAAACAGATGCTCCGGCGCATCGGTCAGCGCCGGCGCGGCCGAAAAGATCGAGAGGTCGAGGCGATCCTCTCTGATGGCTCTGAGATCACCCGTCAGCATGGACGACTGACATAGGATGATTGTGGTGAAATGAAAACAATGGCGCGCCGGCCGCGACCCTCCGATCGAAGATCGACCGCCTCACGCTTGGGTTGAGAGCAGCGGCGCTTGGGCAAAACACAAGTCTTTCCATATCGATGGTGCGACGTGACATTCCCTCGTCACCCATTGTGCTCTAACGATAGCGTCTAACGACGCAGGCCTTTGGGCCGGCTTTGAACGAGGCTGAGACATGAGTGACCTTCGGACGCTGGCGATCGATATCGGAGGAACGGGCCTGAAGGCCTCGGTTCTCGATCAGAACGGCGCGATGATCCACGATAAAGCTTGGCGCAAGACGCCGACCGATCTCACACCGGCGTCGCTGCTGAGCGAGATTTCGGCCCTGATCGCAAGCCTACCGGATTTTGATCGCGTCTCGGTCGGCTTCCCCGGCGCCGTCCGGCGCGGGCATGTGTTGACGGCGCCGCATTTCGAGGGTCCGGACTGGGCGAATTACAATCTGGCGCAAGGCATCGCACAGACGCTGCACAAACCCACGCGGCTCGCGAACGACGCCGACATCCAGGGGCTCGGCGTGGTGTCGGGAAAGGGCATCGAGGCCGTCTTGACGCTTGGGACGGGGGCCGGGACGGCGTTTTTCCAAAACGGGGTTCTGGCGCCGCATATGGAATTCGCGCATCACGCCGTGCATAAGAAATATACGTACAATAGCTACGTCGGCCGCGATGCGCTCGCCGATGTCGGCAAGAAGCGTTGGAACCGACGCGTCCACAAAGTGATCCAGATCGTCAACGATCTCGTGCATTACGACCGCCTCTACATTGGCGGGGGAAACGCATCGAAGATCGACGGTTCGTTGCCCGACAACGTCACAATCGTCGACAATGCAGCGGGGATCACGGGTGGCATCGCCCTGTGGCGAGACGGGGCCGGCTTCGACGACGCCGACGGCTTGTCGCCCTCTCCAACCTGAGACGGGCGACAAGCGTTATCGGCCCGGTCAGCCGTCGATCGCGTCGCGATCGGCGAACCAATGCACCTGGCCTTTGGTCGTCAAGCCGCCGGCCGGAACATCGGTGGCGCCAGACCGGACATGGGCCAACATGTCTTTCTTGGCTTTCCCGGTCACCAGAAAGGCGATGTGACGGCTGCTTTCGAGCGGCGGGTAGGTAAGCGTGATCCGAACCTCCGGGCGTCCTTGCGAAACCGCCGCGACCCATTTGGATCGTTCCTCGAGAACCGGCTGGCCTGGAATCAGCGAGGCGGTGTGTCCGTCGGGTCCGAGGCCAAGGAAATTGACGTCGAATAACGGACGATCCGCGTCGATCGTCTCGGCGCCATAGTAACGGCGGAGTTCCGCGTCGTAGGCGGAGGCGGCCTGCTCAGGCGAGGAGACCTCCGTCACGATACGGTGGACGTTCTCGTTCGGTACAGGCACATGCGACAGCAGCGCATGCGACGCCATGGTGAAATTATTGTCCTTGTCGCCGTCCGGCACGAAGCGCTCGTCGCCGAAGAACCAATGCGTCTTGGCCCACGGGAACTCCTCACGGAACGGGGCTTGTGCCAGCCGCTCATAAAGCGTCTTCGGCGTCGATCCGCCCGACAGGCAGATCGCAAACCGGTCGCCGGCCTCGAGTGCGAGACGAAGCAGCCACCCGGCGACCTCGTCGGCCAGAACGGTCGGGTTTTCGAACGTCGTCAGAACGCCCGCACTCAGGCTCGTGTCAGCCATATTGTCTCTCCTTGCCTGAACGCTCAGGCCGCGTCGCGAAGCACAGCGATCGCCCTGGCATAATCGGGATGTCCAAAGATGGCCGACCCCGCAACGAGCACATCGGCACCAGCCTCGACCGCAGCCTTGATCGTCTGCGTGTTAATGCCGCCATCGATCTCGATATGCGGATCGAGCCCGCGACTGGCCGCCATGGCGCGGACGGCTTTGATCTTTGGCAGGATCTCGGGGAGGAACTGCTGACCCCCGAAGCCGGGGTTGACGGTCATGACCAGGACGATGTCGCAGAGGTGCAGCACATAGTCGATCGCTGACGGCGATGTAGCCGGGTTGAGCGCGACGCCCGCCTTCTTGCCGCTCTCCCGAATGCGCGACAACAGACGGTGTAGATGGATGGTCGAGGTTGGCTCCGCCTGAACGATGACGTGATCGGCGCCCGCCTTGATGAAATCCTCCAGCATCAATTCGGGCTCGACCATCATCAGATGGACGTTCAGCGGCTTTGTGGTCGCGCGACGAACCGCTTCGATCACGACCGGACCCATCGTGATATTGGGAACGAAGCGCCCGTCCATGACATCGACGTGAATCCAGTCCGCGCCGGCTCGATCGATCGAGGCGACCTCCTCGCCGAGGCGGCCGAAATCTGCCGAAAGAATGGAGGGCGCGATCAGCAGTTGCTTCATGTCTCTCAATGTCCGCCCTGGTCGGTTGCGCCGAGCAGGAATTTTTCGATGGCTTTGGCGAAGCCCTCGTCGTTGTAGGAATCGGTCGTGGCGCTGGCGCGGCTCTTCACGTCGTCGCTGGCGTTGCCCATGGCGATGCTGAAGCCGCTTTTGCGGAACATCAGCTCGTCGTTCGGCATATCTCCGATGGTGGCGAATTGCTCGGGCGGAATGCCGAGGTGCTTGGACAAGGTTCCGACGACCGTGCCCTTATTGGCGTCTGGATTGGTGACGTCGAGATAGTAGGGCTGCGACCGCGCCGCCGAGACCTTGTCGCCGAAGGCCTGCTGGGCATCCTTCTCGGCTTTGGCCACGAGATCGCGATCGTCGCTGATGCCGACGATCTTGACCGCATGGTCGAGCGCGTCGTCCGAGAATGTCGCCACCACCTTGGCCTCAAATTTGACGGTCCAGGTCTCGCGCTCGACATGCGGCGCCTTGGCGTCGCGGATGAACCAATCGTCCGCCGTATAGACCCAAGCGTCCATCCCGTGGTCGAGAATGAGTTTCAACGTGGCGCGGGCCACGTCCGGCGCGATCGTCTTGGCTTCGACGACGGACATGTCGGGGTTGATCAACACACCGCCGTTGAAACCCGCGATGGGCGTCTCGAGCGCAAGCGGCTCGATCAGCATCGCCATGCCGCGCGGGGGCCGGCCGCTCGTGACCGCGAAGGCGATGCCGTGCTGCTTCAGCGCCTTGACGGCCGCGATGGTGCGCGCGGTCAACACCTTCTGCTCGGTCACGAGTGTCCCGTCCACATCGGCCAACAGGACCGCAATCTTGCCCTTCGGCATGGTGTCGGCTGTCATGATTGGACGCTCCCCTCGTAGGATGCTGCTACCGCATCGACCGGCATGTTGAGGACGTAGCGCTCGATGGCTTTGGCAAAGCCCTCGTTCTCGCAAGTATCCGTCACGACATTGGCCATGTGCTTGACCGCATCGGTCGCATTGCCCATGGCGACGCTGAAGCCGGAGACGTCGAACATCGGCGTATCATTGTAGCCGTCGCCGATCGTGAACACTTGATCGAGCGGCACACCGAGATTGCGCGCCACTCCGCGCACTGCCGCGCCCTTGTTGGCGGCCGCATTGGTGATGTCGAGATAATAGCTCTGCGAGCGTGTCGCGAGGGCCGACCCGCCAAGCTCAGCTTGCAGGATCGCCTCGCATTCGGCGAGCAGCGGATGGTCGTGGCTCGCCGCCACGATCTTCAACGTGCGTGACATGTGAGCATCGTCGAACTCCTCGACGATCGTCGGCCGCAGCCCGAGGGTCGTTGCCTCGTGGTCGACATGCGCGCCATTCGGGTCGCGGCAGAACCATTCGTCGTCGGTGAACAGCCATGCATCGATACCCTGCCGACGCAACATCGACACACTCGTCTTGACCGCGTCGATCGGCAGGATCAGTCGTTCGATGATCGTCAGGTCCGGGCGGATGATCGCACCGCCGTTCACGGCGCCAACCGGAACCTCGATCCCGATGGACTGAACGATGCTCCGCAAGCCGACGGGCGGTCGGGCGCTGGCGACGCTGAACCCGATGCCACGCTGCTTCAATTGCGCGATCGCGGCCCGGGCGCGGGGTGTCACCACCTTGGCTTTCGTCACCAAAGTGCCGTCGATATCCGACACCACGAGGGCGATCGGCTGCCGGGGATGTTGATCGCGGCTCACGAAGCCTTCCCCGGGACAAGGCTCTTCGGACCGGGGTCGATGGCGACCGGGCGCCAGCTGCGACCGCCGTCTTTGGCCAGCAGAGCATCCGCCGCGGCAGGGCCTGCCGTTCCGGCGATGTAGTTCGGGAAGTCGTCGGGCTTCTGCTTGGCCCAGGCGTCGATCACCGGCTGCACGATCCGCCAGCCTTCCTCGACCTGATCGGCCCGTTGAAACAGGGTCTGATCGCCGAGCATGACGTCATAGATAAGCGTTTCGTAGCCGACATTCTGTTGAGGCGGAAACCAGTCGCTGTAGGAGAAGTTCATCTTCACCGATTTCAGATCGACGACCGGGCCCGGCTGTTTCACGTCGAACTGCATCGAGATGCCTTCATCCGGCTGGATCTGGATCACCAGCCAATTGGGATGCATCGACTTCGCATCCGTATCCTCGAACAAGCTCGTCGGTGCGGATTTGAAGCGGATGGCGATCTCGGTGGTCCGGCGGGTCATGTATTTGCCGGTCCGGATATAGAACGGTACGCCCGCCCAACGCCAATTGTCGATTTCGAGCCGAAGCGCCGCATAGGTCTCGACATCGGAATAGGGGTTGACGTTCGGCTCGGTCCGGTACGCCCGCACGGCTTTGCCGAGCACACTGCCGGAGTCATATTGGCCGCGAACCGCGTCGCCCGGCTGCACCGATTTGATCGACGCGAACACATCGACCTTTTTGGACCGGATCGCATCGGCCGCGAAGGAGGTCGGCGGCTCCATGGCGGTCATGCAAAGCAACTGGAACACATGGTTCGGCACCATGTCGCGCAAGGCGCCGGTCGCCTCGTAGAAATATCCGCGTCCCTCGACCCCGACCGTCTCGGCCACGGTGATCTGAACGTGATCGATATGGTCCCGATTCCACAACGGCTCGAACATTCCGTTTGCGAAGCGGAACGTCATGATGTTTTGGACCGTCTCCTTGCCGAGGAAATGATCGATCCGATAAACTTGGTCTTCGTTCAGCGATTGCAGGATGCGTTTGTTGAGATCGCGCGAGGTCTGCAGGTCATGACCGAACGGCTTTTCGATGACGACACGACGCCACGCGTTCTGCTCGCCCTCCTCGGTGTCGACGAGCTTCGCTTTGCCGAGTTGATCCACGACAATTCCAAAGAAACGATCGGCGATCGCCAGATAGAAGATGACGTTGCCGGCCGTGCCGTTCGACGTTTCAATCTCGGCGAGTTTGTCCTTGATGCTCGTGTAGGTGTTCGAATCTTCGAAATCACCCACGAGGTAGAACATCCTGTCGGTGAGCCAGGACCACGCCTTCGCGTCGATTTTGGCCGGCTCGAACTCACCGGTGCCGCCGACGAAGCTCTGCATGGCTTCCGTCAGATGCCCGCGCCATTCGACATCGTCCTTGCCGTTATGGTCGATACCGAGGATCGCGAAATTGTCGGGCAGCAGGCCGGTGAGCGCCAGATTGTAGAGCGCTGGGGTCACGAGCCGCTTGGTCAAATCGCCGTTGGCGCCGAAGATCACCAGCGTGCAGGGACCTGGTTTCTTCACTGTCGCCGGGCTAATCGCGGCCGGCGGCGTGTCGTCGGTGGTGTTCGCCATCAATTGGCTCCCGGTTTGGAGCTTGCTGCGGCGCTGCTGGGCAGACCCGTCTCGACGTGACCGCCGAAGCCGAAACGCATGGCCGACAGGATCTTTTCGCCAAACGTATGCTCTTCGCGCGACCTGAACCGGGCGAAGAGGGCGGCGGCCAAAACGTTGACCGGAACGGCCTCCTCGACGGCTGCGTCGATGGTCCAGCGACCTTCGCCGCTATCGGCTACATGACCCGAGAAATGCGCGAGATCCGGGCTGCTCGTCAGCGCCAAGGCGGTCAGATCGAGCAACCATGACGAGACGACGCTGCCGCGCCGCCAAACTTCGGCGACATCGGTGAGGTTCAGGTCGAAGCGCTGATTTTCGGGGAGATCCGGCGAGTTCTTGTTCTTGAGGATGTCGAAACCCTCGCCATAGGCCTGCATCAACCCATATTCGATGCCGTTGTGGACCATTTTGACGAAGTGGCCGGCCCCCGTCGGGCCGGCGTGAATATAGCCCTCCTCGGCGCGATTATCGGACAGCTTCTCGCGCCCCGGCGTGCGACCGACGTCGCCACGACCGGGCGCGAGCGTCTTGAAGATCGGGTCAAGGCGATCGACCGCATCCTTGCTGCCGCCGATCATCATGCAATAGCCGCGTTCGAGACCCCAGACACCGCCCGAGGTGCCGACATCGACAAACGTGATCCCTTTCGGGGCCAGCATTTCAGAATTCTTGATGTCGTCCTTGTAGAAGGAGTTTCCGCCATCGATGATGGTGTCGCCGCTCTTGAGCAGCCCGGCGAGTTGGTCGACGGTGGCCTGGGTGATCGCCCCGGCCGGCAACATGACCCAAACGGCTTTCGGGCTATCGGTCAGCTTCGAGACCAGATCCTCGACCGAGGTAGCTCCAATCGAGCCATCGGCCACGAGAGCATCGACTGCCGGAGCAGCGCGATCATAGACGACGCACTGGTGGCCCTCGCGCTGCAGCCGCCGAACGATGTTGCCGCCCATGCGGCCAAGTCCGATCATTCCCAATTGCATGCGAAGTACCCTCTGTTGAAGCGGCAAGTTGGCAGGTCGATCGGTTAGGCCACGATGCTCTTGGTGGCTCCGGACGGCGCGCTTTGATCGTTGTGGGTCGCGAGTTCGCGACGTTTCTTGGCGACACCGCCAAGCAATTTGTCGAAGGCGTTGTGGAATTTAACCACGCCTTCCTTCACGAGATCGGCCGTGATCTCATCGATCGACAATCCGAGCGTTTGCAACGCCCCCATCGTATCGGCGACCTCGGACATGCCCTGTTCGATCGTGTCGGGCGTCGCAGTTCCATGGTCGCGGAAGGCCTTCAGGGTCGCCGGCGGCATGGTGTTGACCGTCTCGCGACCAATGATGCTATCGATGTAATAGGTGTCGGGCAGCGACGTCTTCTTGGTCCCGGTCGAGGCCCAGAGCAGTCGTTGCGGCCGCGCTCCCTTGGCCGCGAGCGCTTGCCAGCGCGGCGTGGCGTAAATCTCTTTGTAACGGGCATAGGCCAGTTTGGCGCTGGCGATCCCAACCTTGTCGGTCACTTTGTCGACCAAGCCAGGCGCCGTGTCGCCGAGATCCTTGAGCCTCTCGTCGACCGCGACATCGATGCGGCTCAGGAAGAAACTTGCGACGCTCGCGATGGTCGATGGATCACCCCCATCGCGGACCAATTCTTCGAGGCCGCCCATATAAGCATCAGCAACGGCCGCATAAGCCTCGATCCCGAACAGCAGCGTCACGTTGACGTTGATGCCCGCGCCGATCACGTCGCGAATAGCCGGAAGCCCCGCATGGGTGCCGGGAATTTTGATCATCAGATTGTCGCGCCCGATGATCCCCCATAGCCGTTTGGCTTCCTCGATCGTCTTGTCGGTCTCGTTGGCGAGATAGGGAGAAACCTCCCAACTCACGAAGCCGTCGTTGCGATCATGCTTGTCGTAGACGGGGCGGAATAGATCCGCCGCGCCTTTGATGTCCTCAGCCGCGAGAGCCTCGTAGACACGCATGTCATCGAGAACACCTTCATCCAAAAGGGCCGCGAGATCGTCCTTGTATTCGTCCGTCTCGCCGATCCCCTTTTCGAAGATCGAGGGGTTGGAGGTCAGCCCCTTGAGCCCGTCCTCACCAATTGCTGTCGCCAGATCACCCTTGCGAACGAGGTCGCGGTGGAGATCGTCGAGCCAAGGAGACTGGCCGCAGCTTTCGAGTTGGACGAGGGGGTTCATGGGGCTGCTCCTCTGTTCCGAAATCGACGTGGGTCTATTGGGCCGAGTCGTTCACGGCTTTCGGGTGTTTGTGGTTCGCGATCTGCTGTTTAGCGATTTCGACGACCTTCTCGGGCGTGAAGCCGAACTTTGTCAGCAGATCCTTCATCGGTGCGGACGCTCCGAAGCTGTGCATACCGATGACAGCGCCGAGCCGACCCGTGTAGCGCTCCCACCCCATCGTCGAGCCTTGCTCGATCGCGACGCGGGCCGGCACTTCGGCCGGGAATACGCTGTCCTGATAGGCTTTGTCCTGCATCTCGAACAACTCCCAGGACGGCATCGACACGACGCGAGCCTTGATGCCTTCCGCCTTCAACGTCTCGTAGCCCTGCACGGCCAGCGACAACTCGCTGCCGGTGCCGATCAGGATCACCTCGGGCTTCCCGTCTTCCGGATCGGCCAGCACATAGGCGCCCTTGGCGACGCCCGATGCGGCCGCGAATTTCTCGCGATCGATGGTCGGGAGAGGCTGGCGGCTGAGAACGAAGGTCGCAGGCTGATGCTTCAGACCGAGAACGACACGCCATGCTTCCGCGACTTCGTTCGCATCACCGGGACGCAGGGTGATCATGCCCGGAATACAACGAAGGCTGGCGACCTGCTCGACCGGTTGATGGGTCGGACCATCTTCGCCGACGCTGATCGAGTCATGCGTGAAGATGAAGATGGTCGGCAGTTCCATCAGCGCCGCGAGCCGCAGCGTCGGACGGAGATAATCCGAAAAGATCAAAAACGTCGACGCATAGGGACGGATCTTGGACAATGCCAAGCCGTTGCAAATCGCGCCCATCGCATGTTCGCGAACGCCGAAATGCAGGTTGCGTCCGCTGCGGTCGGTCGGCGTGAAGGCCGCCGAGCCTTCGAAGATCTGCCGGGTCTTGGTCGAGCCGTCGAGATCGGCCGAGCCGCCGAGCATCCAGTGATAATGCTGCGCCAGAGCATTCTCGACCTTGCCGGACGAGTCGCGGGTCGCCAAACCCTTGGCGTCGGCCGGAAACACAGGGATCGCCTTGGCGGCGTCCTCGGGGCTGAGGCGGTGTTCCATTGCCTCGAATTGTCCAGCGAGATCGCTTGCGACATCCTTGTAGGACGCGAATGTCTTGTCCCAAGCGGAGCGAAGCTCGGCGCCGCGCTTGCCCATGCCGTTGGCGAAATTCTCATAGACGCCATCGGGCACCAGGAACTGCGCGTCTTCCGGCCAGCCATAGTTCTTCTTGGTCAGGCGGACTTCTTCCGCGCCAAGCGGTTCGCCATGCGACTTGTTGCTGTCCTGCTTGTTGGGCGAGCCATAGCCGATGTGACTGTCGACGATGATGAGCGTCGGGCGCGATTTCTCTTCGAGAAACGCGTCGATGCCGGCGCGAATTTCCTTGATCGAATTGGCGTCGCGCACATTCACGACGTTCCAACCATAGGCAAGAAACCGGGTCGCAACATCTTCGCTGAACGTCCAGGAGGCCGGGCCGTCGAGCGTGACCTCGTTGCTATCGTAGAGCCAGCACAGGTTGTCGAGCTTCAGATGGCCGGCCAGCGACGCCGCCTCACTGGCGACGCCTTCCATCATCTCGCCGTCGCTGCAGAGGGCGTAGATGTTATAGTCGATCAGCGTGTGGTCCGGCTTGTTGTAGCGCGTCGCGAGCCACTTTTCGGCGATCGCCATGCCGACGCTCATCGACACGCCCTGGCCGAGCGGTCCGGTCGTCGCTTCGACGCCCGACGTGAAGTGGTATTCGGGATGGCCCGGGCAGGCGCTGCCGGGCTGCCGGAATGTCTTGATATCGTCCATGCTGACGGCCGGACGATTGACGACCTCGTAATCCTCGTTGACGGCCTGAACTTTGGTCAGGTGGAGCATCGAGTAGAGCAGCATCGATGCGTGACCCGCCGACAGGAGAAACCGGTCACGGTTGGGCCAGAGCGGTTGCGTCGGGTCGTAGCGAAGATAGTCCTGCCACACCGTATAGGCGACGGGGGCCATTCCCATCGGCGCACCCGGATGTCCAGAATTCGCTTTCTGAACGGCATCGATCGAAAGCGTGCGGATCGTGTTGATGCTGAGAAGATCGATATCGTCCATAATGCGTCTCGTTCTTGCAATGGTCGCATCGGCGACCGATACGGACCGTGGTTGCGAACCTTAAGGGGGACATATGACAGTCCCGTGCACAGGCGCGATGTTGGCGAGTGCGAAACGTTAACGCGACGCTGCCCGTTCGGTTCAGCCTGCGGCAAGCTTAAACTTGGCTTCGTTAGAAAGCCAACCCGGGGAGGATTTTAAGTGAAAATTTTGGATAGCAAAGCCTTCTTGACGCGAGCGGGCAAGTCCCTCGCGTTCACATCCCTCGGTCTTGGCGGGGCCCCGCTGGGCGACCTCTTCGAGCGGCTCGACCAGCAGACGGCGCATGACACGATCCTGACGGCTTACCGGAGCGGTATCCGCGTCTTCGATACGTCGCCCCATTATGGCAACGGGCTGTCGGAAGCGCGCTTTGGCGCGGCGCTGCGCGACTTGCCTCGCGACGCGTTCCTGCTCTCGACCAAGGTCGGCCGGCGCATGGATCCGTTCACGCAACCCGCGCCCGCCAGAGCCGATGTGACGTCCCCGGGGTTTGCGGGGGGGTTCCCGCATCGCGCCATGTTCGACTATTCCTATGACGGCACGATGCGCTCGATCGAGCAGTCGCTTTTGCGGACCGGATTGTCCCGGTTCGATATTCTGATGATCCACGATTGCGACGTGTGGACCCAAGGCGCCGATATGATCGACCAGCGCTTCAAGGAGGCGATGGACGGCGCCTACAAGGCGCTGGATCGCCTCAGAAGCGAGGGGACGGTCACGGCGATCGGGGTCGGTGTCAACGAGGCCGACATCTGCGAGCGCTTTGCCCGCGCCGGCGACTTCGACGTCATGATGCTGGCCGGGCGCTACTCTTTGCTCGAGCAACCCGCGCTCGCCTCGTTCCTGCCGCTGGCCGAACAGAAGTCGATCGGCATTCTCCTGGCCGGCGTGTTCAACTCGGGTATCCTGGCCACCGGGGCGGTGCCGGGCGCCACCTATAATTACACGGCGGCACCCGCCGACATCATGGCACGGGTCGGGCGGATCGAAGCGGTTTGCCAGAGGCACGGCGTCACGCTGCGTCAGGCGGCGCTTGGCTTCGCCTTGCATCATCCGGCCGTGGTGACCCTGGTGCTGGGCGCCGTCAAGCCGGGCGAAATGGAAGCCAATGTGGCCGATGCTCAAATTGCGATCCCACCCGCACTCTGGAGCGAGTTGAAGCGCGAGGGTCTGCTTGACGGCGCCGCGCCGACCGGGTGAAGGAAGACGGCAGGCGAAGCGCTGCCGCGTGCCGCGCAGAGGGACCAGAATGATCTTTCGACGTTTCGCGCTGGCGATCGGCCTGCTGTTCGCTGGGCTGGCGTCGCAACTGCCGGAGTTCACGCAGCAGTATAAACAACGGCTCGGCGGCGCGATCGACGAGTTGCGCTCGATCGTGACGCAGTTCGACGCCGAGGCCGCCAGTCAATCGCTGAATCGCGACCAGGGGATCGCGCGGCTTCGCGGCAATTCCGACGTGTTGGCGCAGGAGCGGGGCGCCAGCATCGCCGAGACGACCGCACGCGAACAACGGCTCGAACGGCAGCGTGCGTCGTTCGATACCGCTGGGCCATTGTCGCAATATGCGGTGCTGGCCAAGGATTTCGATCCCGGTATCGCCCGCCAGGCCTATGCGGATTATCAACCTGCGCTGCCCGTCACGACGGCGGGCTTCGTCAGTGCTGGTATCGGCCTCGTGGTCGGCTGGCTCGCCACCCATCTCGTCGCTCTGCCGATCCGGCGGCGACGTTTCCCTCCGACGACCGGCGTCACGCGCGTCTGACGGCTCACGCGTCTTCTTCGGCTTGATTCTGGGCGATGGCCGAGCTGCCTCCATTCAGTCCCGAGGCGATCGTATGACCGATCGCGACAGCCGCGAGGCAGAGCAACACCGAGACGGCGATATTGATGCAGGCCCGCAGCGTCGCGCCACTGCGAAGCAGATCGAGCGTCTGCAGGCTGAACGACGAGAAGGTCGTGAACCCGCCACAGACGCCGACCATGACGAACAGGCGCATGTTTTCCGACACCGGGAAGCGGCCATGCGCGAGCGTCAGCGTGCCGAAGAGGCCGATCAAAAATGAGCCTGCGATATTGATCGCGATCGTGCCCCAGGGCAGCGACTGGCTCCAGGGTGCCGTGAGGGTCGCCACGGTAAAGCGCGCCAGCGTGCCCAGCGCGCCGCCGAGCGCGAGAAGCAGATAAGTTTGGATCGTCATCGTGGTGCCTCCTTGTTGGGAGGAGGCGGCCGTTTGGGCGCACTCCTACCGCTGTCGTCATGCGGTAGGAGTCATCAGCTCGGTCACGAGCGGTTTCGGGGGAACCCCATCCCCATCGACGGCTGTAACGGTCAGCGGACCAAAACGTTGCTGAACTGCCAGGGATCCTCGCGGTCGAGGTCTTCGGGAAACAGTCCATCGCCGCGATGGGTGAGTGGCGTCCAATCCGTATAGGCGCCGACCACCGGCCCAAGATAAGGCGTTTGAATCTCGAGACAGCGTTTGAAATCCATTTCGTCGGCTTCGACGATACCTGCTGTCGGATTTTCGATCGCCCAGACGATGCCGGCCAGCACGGCCGATGTGACCTGCAATCCAGTCGCGTTTTGGTAGGGCGCAAGCTCCCGCGTCTGTTCGATCGACAGCTGCGACCCGTACCAATAGGCGTTTTTGGCGTGGCCGTAGAGCAGCACGCCGAGTTCGTCGATCCCATCGACGATGTCGGCCTCGCCGAGGATCGTCCAGGTTGCTTGACGCTCCCACTGCTGCCCGGCCATCTCGTCCAGCGACAACACGGCATCATCGGCCGGATGATAGGCGTAATGGCAGGTCGGCCGGTAGACCGCCTTGCCATCTTGATGAACCGTCAGATAGTCGGCGATCGAGATGGCTTCGTTATGCGTGACCAGAAAACCGTGCTGGGGACCAGCCGTCGGCGTCCAGGATCGCACGCGCGTGCCAGCGCCGGGGCGCAGCATGTAGATGGCACAATCCGGTCCGAAATCGTGGCGCTGACCTTCGAGCGGCAGAGCCTTCTCGTGTGTGCCCCAGCCGAGCTCGGCCGGCTGCAATCCTTCCGACACGAAGCCCTCGACCGACCAGGTGTTGACGAAGACGCCGCGCGGCTTCGGGGTCTTGGCGCGCTGGGTGTCGCATTCGGCGATATGAATGCCCTTGATGCCAAGTTGCTGGGCTAATTGGCCCCAGCCTTCCTGCGTCTGCGGTTCAATCGCGTCGAAGCCCGTGGCTTCGGCGATGTTGAGCAGCGCCTGTTTGACGAACCAGGACACCATGCCGGGGTTTGCGCCGCAGGTCGTGACGGCCGTGGGGCCGCCGGGATGGGCACGACGAAGGTCCATCATGGATTCGCGCAGAGCATAGTTTGACCGCTGCGATACCGTCAGACGCTTGTCGGTGTAGAAGCCCGGCCACGGCTCGACGACGGTATCGATGTAGAGAGCGCCGAGCTCTTTGCAAAGCCGCACCATAGCGACCGACGATACGTCGACCGACAGATTGATGACGAGGGCCTGCTTGCCGCCGACCGTCAGCAGCGGCTTGAGCACCGTGATGTAATTGTCGATCGTCAGCCCGAGCTTGTGAAACGCGATGCCGCGTTCGTCCAGCAAAGCGCGATCGGCATCATCCGGCGCGATCACGGTCATTTGCGTCTTGTCGAAACCGATATGTCGCTCGAGCAAAGGCAGCACGCCTTTGCCGATCGAACCGAAGCCGATCAGGACGATAGGGCCATCGAATTGGGCGTGTTGGGTCCAGTCGGTCATGGGCGTCCGTCATAGGCAAGGCAGGCGATCGATCGCCAGCGACATCGCCTTAGACCCAAGCTAGCCGTCACGGTCAAGCCAGAAGCGGGATTTCAGCAAACGCGAACAGACGCTGAGAGTTTTTCAAGGGGAGGCTGATGCGGCGGTTCGACGCCGTCAATCAGTTTGGAAACGCTATAATGAGACTTTCGAAAACGATCGGTACGGAATATAGGTCGACGAGAAGCTCAGTCTTTTGCGTGTTTCCCCCCCCGGTCTCTTGTCGTGATGAGAGAGGCGGGCCGTGACCCTACCCTAATCTGTGGCGACCCCGATCGATGGACCGTGGCAGCCGCATCCCGTCGTTTCCAGCAACACGATCGGAGCGGGCCACATGGGCGGCGCTCCATCGCGGAGACCCCCATGATCGACCTCAAAATCAATGGCCAGACCCATAGTCTCGATGCGGACGGCGAGATGCCGCTGCTCTGGGCTATTCGCGACATCCTGAACATGACCGGCACGAAGTTTGGCTGCGGCATCGCGCAATGTGGCGCCTGCACGGTGCATATCGACGGCCAGCCGACCCGCTCCTGCCAGACCCAGATCAGCGATGCTGTCGGTCACGACATCACCACCATCGAAGGCGTGCAGGGCAAGGTCGCCGATGCCGTCAAAGCATCCTGGCAGACGCTCGACGTGGTGCAGTGCGGCTATTGCCAGTCGGGGCAAATCATGTCGGCGATCGGCTTGCTGTCGCAGACGCCCAAGCCGAACGATGGCGATATCGACTCGGCGATGTCGGGCAACGTGTGTCGTTGCGCCACCTACAGCCGTATTCGCGCCGCGATCCACGACGCTTCCAGCAAACTCGCCTGAGGGTCCAGCCATGTACAGCAAGACCATGAATCGGCCGGCAGCGCCGGCCATCGCCCCCTCGCGCCGCGATGTCTTCAAGGCCGCCGGCGCAGGCGCGCTCGTGATCGGCTTCGTCATGATGAGCGGACGCGGCTATGCCGAAGAAGCCGCCGGTGGCGGCAAGGCTCTCGTCCCGACGCTCGGGGATGCCCCGCGCCCCAACGCCTTCGTCCGAATTGCGCCTGACAACACCGTCACGGTCATCGTCAAACATCTCGACATGGGGCAGGGGGTCACGACCGGCTTGCCGACCATCGTGGCTGAGGAACTCGATGCCGACTGGTCGCAGATGCGCGCCGAATTCGCGCCCGCCGACGCGCAGCTTTACAACAATACGGATTTCGGACCGATCCAGGGAACCGGCGGATCGACCTCCGTTCACAACAGCTGGACGCAGCTCCGCAAGGCGGGCGCTGCGGCCCGCGCGATGCTGATCGCCGCGGCGGTCGACGAGTGGAAGGTTCCGGCGACCGAGGTCGTGGTCACCAAAGGCGTGTTGACCCACAAGTCCGGCAAGTCCGCGACCTTCGGCGACCTCGCCGCGAAGGCCGCGCAGCAGCCGGTTCCGATCGAGGTCCGCCTCAAGGACACGAAGGACTTCACCCTGATCGGCACGGCCGTGCACCGCATCGATCATGTCGTGAAGACGGATGGATCGGCCAAATTCGCGCTCGACATCCGCCGACCCAATATGCTGACCGCCGTTCTTCAGCGCCCGACCCGGTTTGGGGGCACGCTGAAAAGCGTCGACGACAAAGCGGCTCGCTCCATAAAGGGTGTCGTCGACGTCGTCATCGTGCCGCAAGGCGTGGCGGTGCTGGCCGAGAACACGTGGGCGGCCCGGCAAGGGCGCGATGCCCTGAAGATCGAGTGGGACGACAGCAAGGCGGAGATGCGCTCGACCGCTGACATGGTGGCCGACTACAAGACATTGGCGGCGACGCCCGGTTCCGTCGCCGTGAAGGCCGGCGATGCGGATCAGGCGTTGAAGACATCCGGCAAGGTCATCCAAGCCGAATTCGTGTTTCCCTACCTGGCGCACGCGCCGATGGAGCCTTTGAACTGCACCATCGAGCAGGCGGCGGACGGCTCCTATGATGTCTATGCTGGGTCGCAATTTCCCACCATCGAGCAGGCGGTCGCGGCCGCGACCTTGGGCGTCACGGCCGACAAGGTCCGCATCCATACAGTCTGGGGCGGAGGCTCGTTCGGGCGCCGTGCGACGCCGAATGGCGATTATTTCGCCGAAGCCGCTGCCATCATGAAGAAAGCCGGCGGCAAGCGACCGGTGCATCTCGTCTGGACGCGTGAGGACGACATCAAGGGCGGCCGCTATCGTCCAATGTTCTACCATGCTGTCGAGGCCTCGCTTGATGCGAACGGCGGCATTGCAGCATGGAAGCATCGGCTGGTCGGGCAGTCCTTCATGCGCGGCACGGCTTTCGAACCGGTGATGTTCAAGGAAGGCGTCGATGCGACCGCGGTCGAAGGCGTCGCCGACATGCCCTATTCGATCCCGAACCGCATGGTCGACTGGCACGACGCGCCCTCAGCGATCTCGACGCTCTGGTGGCGGTCGGTCGGCCATAGCCATACCGCTCAGGCTGTCGAGGTCATGATGGACGACCTCGCCCATGCGGCCGGCAAGAACCCGGTCGACTTCCGCGTGGCGTTGCTGAAGGACCATCCGCGCCATGTCGCGGTGCTGAAACTCGCGGCCGAGAAGGCTGGGTTTGGTCAGGCCATGCCGGCCGGACAGGGCCAGGGCGTCGCCGTGCACGAGAGCTTCAACACCTATGTGGCGATGGTGGCGGACGTCACCGTCAATGGTGCCGACGTGAAGGTGAATCGCATCGTCATCGCGGTCGATTGTGGCATCGCCATCAACCCGGACGTGATCAAGGCTCAGATGGAAGGCGGCGCGGGATATGGCCTCGGCGCGGCGCTCCGCAATCAGATCACGTTCGATAAGGGGATTGTCGATCAGGCGAATTTCGACACTTACGAGCCGCTGCGAATCTCCGATATGCCGGTTATCGAGGTCCACATCATGCCGTCGACGGAAGCGCCGACGGGTGTTGGCGAGCCGGGGGTGCCTCCTGTCGCTCCGGCTGTCTCCAATGCGATTTTCGCGGCGACGGGCAAGCGTCTGCGTTCGCTGCCGTTCGACTTCGATCGTCTCAAAGGGGCGTAAGCAGCGGCGTCATTCCTCGACGTCAGGACAGACGCCGAGGATCGCCACGATGATGCTGACATTTCGCGAGAGAGGCCGTGGCGATGACTAACCAGGATTCGCTACGGCCTTTGTTGAAGCTTGTTCGAGACAGTCATTCGTGACCATCCTCTCGCCTTGAAGCGGGGGCTTGAAAATGATGACAGAATGCGGTTGCGGTTCGACCCATGACGCCGGGCGGCGGGCTTTTTTCACGGCTGCGGCCGCGACAGCGGGCGCTGCCGTTACGCTGGGTTTTCAGCCGGCGTCGGCGGCCGAGGCCAAGCCTGAGCCGGACAAGCGCATCTTCATGCAGGAGGCTACTCGGCTTGCGATCGAGTCGGTCGAAAAGGGCTGGGGCGGGCCGTTTGGGGCCGTGATCGTCAAGGACGGCGAGATCATCGGGCGCGGACAGAACCGGGTACTGCTGACCGGTTGTCCCGTCTTCCATGCCGAGATCACGGCCATTATGGACGCGTCGCAACGGCTCAACCCCAAAGCGCTTCTGGGCAGCGACTATGGGGCCGGCACGATCCTGGAGATGATCCCGCGCGAGGCGGGTTCGCCGGATCCGGTGCCGGAGCGCGCCAAGATGCTGAAGGGCTGCGACATCTACATCAACGGCGCACCATGCCCGATGTGCATGAGCGCGATCTACTGGTCGCGCATCGACCACGTTTATTTCGCAGCCTCGTTGGCCGATACGAGCCATATCGGCTTCGACGATGCGTTCCAATATGAGGATTTCACGAAGCCCTGGGAGAAGCGACGCATCGCCGTGACGCCCGGCTTTGAGCGGGACACGGGTCTCAAGGCTTACACGGCCTGGCAGGACAAACAGGATCGCCACCCCTATTGATCGTTGGGCCGCTCTGCCGGCTCGATCGATTTAGGCTGCGAGGCGAAGCCCGTCCCGGCGACGGCCGTCCAACAAAAGCCCCGTGCCGACGACGCGCCCGCGTGCCAACGCGAGCGCGCCCGGCACGAGTTCGAGGCCCAAAAACCGCGCCTCCTCGACAGGGCCCGGCAGGGTCAGGCCCAGCGTTGTGTCGCGGCTGAAGCCGAATTGGGCATAATAGGGCGCATCGCCGACGAGGATGATCGCCCGGTGGCCGAGCTTTCTGGCGCGGCTCACTCCATGCTCGACCAGGGCCTTGCCGATGCCGAGCGAGCGATGCTCGGCCGATACCGCCAAGGGTCCCAGCATCAGCGACTCGCAGCATCCCGCTTCCACATGCCAGAACCGCAGCGTGCCGATCACGGCGCCGCCACTGGTTGCAACGAAGCTCAGGCCATCCGCTGCGATCCGACCTTCGCGCAAGCGCTCACAGGTCTTTTCGAAACGCGACAAGCCGAAGCTCGCATCGAGGAGGGCCTCACGAGCCGCGACATCGTCCTGCTGTTCGTCGCGCAGACGCAACACAGTCGAGACCGGACGCAGCGTGCGCCAGGCCGACGAGACGCCGGAGAACATCCGTGCAGAGACGAGGGCGGTCATGAGCCCCTCCAGGGGAGTGGTGGTACGAACGGGACGGGCGTGCGTATGCACACGCCGCTACTGAAGGCCGGCACCCTTGCGTGGTGCGGCCATCGCCGATGCTGGGAACGGGTCGGAGATCAGGGCCGAAGACGGCCCATCGACCTCAGATCACGTAGGACTTCAAAGGCGGAAACCCATTGAAGCCGACCGCCGAATAGGTGGTCGTGTAGGCGCCGGTCCCCTCGATCAGAACCTTCGAGCCGATCTCCAGACTGAGCGGGAGCCAGTAGGGATCCTTTTCGTACAGCACGTCGACGCTGTCGCAGGACGGGCCGGCGATGATGCAGGGCTCCGCTTCGTCACCGTCGAATGCCGTCCGGATCGGGTAGCGGATCATCTCGTCCATCGTTTCGGCCAAGCCGTTGAACTTGCCGATATCGAGGTAGACCCACCGCATCGTGTCGCCATCGGCCTTCTTCGAGATCAGCACGACCTCCGCCTCGATCACACCCGCATTGCCGACCATGCCACGGCCCGGCTCGATGATGGTTTCGGGAATACGGTTGCCGAAATGCTTCCGAAGCGACGCGAAGATCGCCTCTCCGTAGGCCTTCACGGCCGGAACGTCCTTCAGATACTTGGTCGGAAACCCGCCGCCGAGATTGACCATCTGGAGCGTGATGCCGCGCTCGGCCAGATCCCGGAAAATGCCCGAGGCCGAGGCCAGCGCGCCGTCCCACATCCCCGGATTGCGCTGCTGCGACCCCACGTGGAACGACAGGCCATACGCGACGAGGCCCAAGCGATGCGCCGTTTCGAGCACGCGCGCCGCCATCGCCGGAACGCAACCGAACTTGCGCGACAACGGCCATTCGGCGCCCTCGCCGTCACAGAGAATGCGGCAAAACACCTTCGAGCCGGGCGCGACGCGAGCGATCTTCTCGACTTCCACCTCGCAATCGACCGCAAAGAGGCGAATGCCAAGCGCGTAGGCCCGCGCGATGTCGCGCTCCTTCTTGATCGTGTTGCCAAACGAGATCCGGTCCGGCGATGCGCCGGTCGCGAGCGCCTGCTCGATCTCGACAACCGAGGCGGTGTCGAAGCAGGAGCCCATGCGGGCCAGCAGGTCGAGCACTTCGGGAGCCGGGTTGGCCTTCACGGCATAGAACACGCGCGTGTCGGGCAGGGCCTTGGCAAAGCAGGCGTAATTGTCCCGCACGACGTCGAGGTCGACCACGAGGCAAGGGCCGTCTTCACGACGATTGCGGAGAAACTGATGAATACGGTCGGTCATGGCGGCATCCCATCTGGCGCGATTGCTCGCGACCGGAACGAAAAAGAGGGGATCGGCGGCAATGCGTCATCGATGGCGCGCGATGGAGACGCGACCAGGAACGTTACTCTGCCAACCGCGATCGGACAGTCTTAAGGTGCATGAATAGACCCATGCACCGGACAACCGGACGATCAAATGCTGCGCCGTTGGCTATGCGTCCCGCTCGGCATGAGCCGAGCGATGAACAGAATAGCCATCGATTGGAAAGGGGAAATCCCTAACCGCACACCCGGCAAGAAAGACAAGCCTCTTCGTAGCCGACCTTTGGAGGGGTCGGCAGAGACGAAAAAGCCCGGTCCGTCGTTGCTTCAAGTCGCGTCCCCCGTTTGGCGGGGTTCGCCGGTTCACCTCCGGCTGCCGGTTGTTTCTGACGGTTAATCGGCCTCTTGTCCGAACCCCGCCAACCGACACACGACCACAGGCACGTGCGAAATTGGGCAAGGCGGTAGATAGGGACAACGGGTGTTGGGCACAAGCGTTTTTTTGAAAAAAGCGCGACCCGCGACGGGATCACGCATGCCTTTGATTCGCATGAACAATTCTTGACAATCTGGGCTCAAAATTCGAGGACGATTCAGAGGCTAAGTGAAGGTCGATTTCGTCAACGAAAACAGCCCTGCTGTCCTCTTGCAGGTTTGCAATAAAAGAGCTCTGAAGGCGTCAGGCCGTCATTCGCCGCGGAGGATCATGTCGTCCCGGTGAATCATCTCGGCGCGGCCGGTGACACCCAGCACCTTTACAATATCCTGCGAGCGACGGCCGGCGAGACGGACCGCATGGCTCGCATCATAGGCCACCAACCCACGCCCAAGCTCCACACCGGCGGCATCCTGGATCCGCACGCAGTCTCCGCGAGCGAACGACCCCTCGACATGGGTGACGCCGGCAGGCAGCAGGCTCGCACCCCCCTTGAGCGCCCGTGCCGCGCCGGCATCGACCGTGAGGAGACCGCGCGGCTCGAGTGACCCAGAAATCCAGACCTTGCGGGCCGAGACGGGAGTTTCAGTCGTCAAAAACCACGTGCACGGCCCGCCTTGCTCGATCCGGCGGACCGGATGCGCGATCCGTCCATCGGCGATCACCATATGGGTGCCCCCGGCCGTGGCGATCTTGCCGGCTTCGATCTTGGTCCGCATGCCGCCGCGTGACAGTTCGGAGGCCGGGCCGCCGGCCACTGCCTCGATGGCCGCATCGATCCGCGGCACCAGCGGGATCAGTGTCGCGGACGGATCGTCGGCGGGCGGCGCCGTATAGAGGCCATCGATGTCGGACAGCAGCACCAGCAGGTCCGCGCTGGCCATGGTCGCGACGCGTGCGGCCAAGCGGTCATTGTCGCCGTAGCGGATCTCGCTCGTCGCGACCGTATCGTTCTCGTTGATGATCGGCACGGCGCGCCGCTCGAGCAGCCGCCCGATGGTCTCCCGGGCATTGAGGTAGCGGCGACGCTCCTCCGTATCACCCAAGGTCACCAGGATCTGTCCTGCCGTGATGCCACGCGCGCCGAGAACCTCCGCCCAGACGCGGCTGAGCGCGATCTGGCCGACTGCGGCGGCGGCTTGGCTGTCTTCCAGCTTCAACGCGCCGGACGGATAGCCCAGCACCGTCCGGCCAAGCGCAATGGCGCCTGACGAGACCACGAGAACATCCACGCCACGCCCATGCAGGATCGCGATGTCGTCCGCCAAGGCGTCAAGCCACGCTCGCTTCGGCTCGCTAGCGCGGCGATCGACCAGCAAAGACGAGCCGACTTTGATGACGACACGGCGGAAATTCTGCAGGAGAGGCATCATGACGAACAGCACGCGCGAGAGGGATGCGCGCCTTCGGCCCCCGGCGCGGCTTTGTCAAGGCAGCTTGCGTCGCGCCATTCTCTTGGTCGGGCGAACGGAGTTAACGAAAAAGTACCCCACTCGAATATTACGTTACGTCACTCAACGGGCTATACTCACCTCGACGCCTCCGGAGATGGTCATGAGCAAAGTTACACGGCGACAGGTTCTCGGTGCTGCTCTGGCCGGAAGTGTCGGTGCAGCTCTGGTGCCGATGGCGCGTGCTGCGACAGGCGGGGCGCCGATCGTCGGCGCCATTCGCTGGGATGCGTGGTACGACCCCGATGGACAAATCGGCAAAGCGGTCGAAGCCAGTCTCGGGCCGAGCCAATTCCACAGCCGCATGCCGTTCTTTGGCAAAGCGACTGACGCCGATCACGTGCGGATCGACGGCAATCACCAAGACGTCATGGATCGGGAGATCCAGATGGCGAAGGCGGCGGGCCTCTCCTATTGGGCCTATTGCTGGTACCCGCAGAACAGCCCGATGCAGAATGCCTGGCGGCTGCACCAATCCAGCAGCATCAAGGACAAGATGAACTGGTGCCTGCTTTGGCAATTCTCGAACCTTGGCGGGCGTGCCGCCTTCGAGGAGAACGTGCCGCAAGTGGTCAAGTGGCTCGCTCAAACCAACTATCAGGTCGTTCCGGGGAAGCGCCCGCTCATCTATTTCAATGTCGATCAGCCGCAGACCCTCGCGAAGTGGCAGAATGATTGGGGCACGGTGGCTGCGGCCTTGGATATGCTCCGGGCAGCCTGCGCGGCCGCCGGCGTTGCCAAACCCTATCTCGTCGTGATGAACGGCTCGGCCGAGCAGGCCGGCGACGTGATGCAGAAGCTCGGCGGAGATGCGATCAGCAACTACATCGCCCAGACCCCGAAGAGCGATACGCCCAGCTTCGATGATCTGCGGGCGTCGGCGCAACGCTATTGGGCCGATATGGCGCGCCATGCCCCGCATATCGTGCCGATCGTGATGACCGGGTGGGATACGCGCCCGCGGAAGCTCAACACGCCCTTCTGGGAACACGCGCCCAAGCGTGGCCAGCCGATACACTATGTGCCGCATGGCAGCCAGGGCGAGATCAAGGCCGCGATCGGCGATGCGGCCCAATATGTCCGTGCGAATCCGACGATTTGTCCCTCGGGATTGGTGTTGGTCTACTCCTGGAACGAGTGTGACGAAGGGGGAGGGTGCCTCGTTTCGGTCTATGCGGGGGGTGACTAAAACGGCACTTAGGTTTACGGTTCGGCGCTCGTTTGCTCATGGAAGTTACTGATGTCGATGACGAATTTCGCCTATAAGATCGATGCTGGGGTCGTCTCAAGGGTGTCGCTCGGCCAGGATGGTTTGATCTATCTGACCGGTGGAACGAACGGAACGTTGAAGCTCTATTCCGACCGCCTCTTTCAAGCCGACGTCGATCGCGATGGCTGGATCGCTCTGGTCGCGGCACGGTCGGCCTTCTTTGCGGAGCAAAACATCCCTTGGCGTTTCGTGCTGTCGACCGAGAAACTTTCGATCTATGGCGATGACGAACTCGCCCGTCAGTTGGATGAGCCGGTGACGCCACCTGGGCAGGCCTTCAAGAGCTTCATCCAGGACGACGCTATTGTCTACCCGCGCGATCTGTTGCGGGCCGAGATCGCCCAGAACGTCTATGTGAAGACCGATAGCCACTGGTCGCCAGTTGGCGCCTTCCTGGTCTTTCAGGAGATGATGCGAGCCGTCGGGCTGAGCCTCGACTGGGGCCGCTACGCGGCGATGCCCGACGGACGCCTGACCTATCACGGCGATCTCTGGTCGGCGGATTACGGTGACGTGGCGCCGGATGTCTTCTTGCGCCGCAAAATCGACCCCGCCATCCGCACCGTTTACAAAAACCCGATCGTCGGGCTCAAGGACGCGCGGGGTGGTCGCGTTGGATTGCATGTCGGTTCGCACCTGATCTGGCGCAATCCTTCTGCCGAAGTAAAGAAAAACGTCATTCTGTTCGGCAGCTCGTTTTCGGAATCGCGATTGGAATGCACGTTACTATCCTATCTCTTCGCGCTTTATTTCGAAGAGGTGCATTTCATCTGGTCGACCAGCCTCGATAAATCATACATCACCCGCACACGACCGGATTACGTGTTCGTGGAAATGCCCGAGCGCTTCGTCCGACAGGTTCCGGCCGACGACCTCAGCATCGAGCGGTTCGGAGCGGCCGAGGCCGAAAAATGGTTGATGGCCAACCCGTGACGGCAGGGTCGTCAGCGGCGCGCGTCAACTTGAGCGTTGCTTTGCGTGCGGCCTCTTCCCTTTGGTCAATCGATATGGCAGCGAAACGCGAGCGACATCGCGATGCGACGCAGGGGACGCGGCTCCGAGGGGTGGCCGTGCTTCATGATCGACGCGGGTGGACGCGGCTTTGTCTGGCGGAGGGGAGACCGACATGACCATCTTGGTGACCGGCGCGGCTGGCTTCATCGGTTTTCACGTGGCGGCCGCCTTGCTGGCGCGGGGCGAGACTGTCGTCGGCCTCGATAGCGTCAATGATTATTACGACGTGTCGTTGAAGCGTGCGCGGCTCGCGCTGCTGCTGCCGCACGCGCAGTTTCGGTTCGTGGAGGGCGATATCGGCGACAAGGCGGTTCTCGATGCCCTGATCGCGGCACATCCCGATCTCGACCGCATCGTCCATCTGGCGGCGCAGGCAGGCGTGCGCTACTCGCTGGAAGAGCCGCGGGCCTATATCAAGGCCAACATCGTCGGGCATCTCGAGATCCTCGAACTCGCCCGCAACATGCCGGGACTGAGACACCTCGTTTACGCCAGTTCATCGTCGGTCTATGGCGGCAGCCGGACGCTGCCGTTCGGGCTTGACGATCGATGTGACGAGCCGCAATCGCTCTATGCTGCGACGAAACGAGCCGATGAGCTGATGAGCTTCACCTACAGCCATCTCTACAGCATCCCCGCCACGGGCCTCCGGTTCTTCACGGTCTATGGACCGTGGGGCCGCCCGGATATGGCACCGATGCTCTTCGCTCGCGCCGTGCTCAAAGGCAAGCCGATCCGCCTGTTCAACAACGGCGACATGGAGCGCGATTTCACCTATATCGACGATGTCGTAGCGGGCGTGATCGCGGCGCTGGATCGTCCACCGGAGGGAACGCCGCCTCATCGCGTCTTCAATCTCGGCAACCACCGCACCGAGCAGTTACGCCATTTCGTCGACGTCATCGAACGCTCGTGCGGACGCAAGGCCGACATCGTGTTGGCCCCGATGCAACCGGGCGATGTCCAACGGACCTACGCGGATATCGCGACGTCGCGCCGCGACCTCGGTTTCGAGCCGAAGACGTCGATCGAGGAGGGGATACCGATCTTCGTCGCGTGGTTTCGACGCTTTTACGGTTTGTGACGGAGGGTGAGATGGCGCGACCGATGATGATCGACCCGCTCCACAAGCTGGCCTTGTGGATGGTCCTCGGTTTGTTAGCCTTTCTGGCCGTGTGCTTCGCGATCATCGGGCACGGCTTCCTGTTGCGTCAGAGCACGGTCGTCCAGATGATCGACGGGGTGCCGACGCCGGTCGAAAAATGCGTGTTCTTCACCGTTTTCGGTCGTGAACTGCGGGCCCAGACGCCGGATCCTGCGACCGGCAAGCCACGGTGTTGATCGGCTCCCGATGTCCCGTCGGGCGAGGCCCGATCGCGAAGTTGTGATTCCGGGCGTGGTTCTGGAGAGTTGACGCGTCTATTGTCGGCCCAATGTTTTCTCGTGTTGGCTGAAGGTGGCAGGCATCACAGGCCGCCAGTCCAACGCAAGGAGACACCAATGAGAGTCAACACCATCGCGCTTGCGGCTCTGGTCATGGTTGGTTCGACCGCGACGATCGCCTATGCGACGCCGTCCTATGAGGGTATCACGTCGACCCGTCATGCGGTTCATCATCATCACGTTGCCAGAAATCATCCGGCCAATGCGCCGGTCTCCGATGTTCCGCAAGAGAGTGCGGCGCCCGAGACCCTGCCGAAGCCAGAACCCTATAACCCGGCTTTGGATCGCGCGGGCTCTGGCACCGGATATTGAGGCTGTGGCGGCGCAGGGTCGCTGAAAAGCCGTGCGTTTGAATTGAGCGTTGTGGCGGGAGGGGATACATCTCTGACCGTGATCGGTTTCGATGCCGTCCCTCCCACCGCAAAGGTCAGCCATGATCTACGAACTCCGCGTCTATACGGCCGTCCCCGGGCGTCTGCCGGATATCATGAAGCGCTTCGACACAATTACCCTGAAACTCTGGGAGAAACACGGCATACGCCAAGCCGGTTTCTGGACAACCGTCGCGGGTCCGTCGATCAACGATCTGACCTATCTTCTCGCCTGGGAGTCGCTGGCTGAGCGCGAAACCAAATGGGCTGCATTTGGGACCGATCCCGAGTGGCTGAGCGCGAAGGCCGAGACAGAAGCAAACGGGCAACTCGTCGCCAACATCGCGAATTCATTTCTGCAGCCGACACATTTTTCGTCGGTCAAATAGGCGCCCGCTCGTCCGAGAATTACTATGCTTATATGCATGATGTCGATTGCGACGATCCTTTCGTCGAGCCTCGACGTTCGCTTCGAAAGACCCGCGAGCCCCGCTCGCGGGTCGCATCGTCGCAACGGTCGGAAGGTGGCTTATGGCGCTCCACAACCCAGAACTGAACGAGGTCGCTCTCATCGACCTTCGCCCCACTCAAATGACGGCAGGTTTTGCCGAGGTGGCGCAAAAACGGCGCGCGTGGAAGGATGGCGAAGACAAGAAGGCGAATTTTCTGCCGAGTCATTGCTTTCCAGCCGTCAGAGGGCCGAAAGATCGGTTCTACATCACCGATCACCACCATCTTGGAATGGCGCTGATCGAAGCTGGTGAGACAAAGGCGTTCGTTACAATCTCGAATGACTTCTCAAAGCTGGCCCGCTCCGAGTTTTGGACCATCATGGATCACCTGAAGCTGGCGCACCCCTACGATCAGCATGGCCATCGATGCTCGTTCGATGACATGCCGAAGAAGCTGACAGCCTTGGTCGACGATCCGTTTCGCAGTCTTGCGTCCGCGGTCAAAGATGCTGGTGGCTATGCCAAGGCAACCGAGCCCTTCGCCGAATTTCTCTGGGCCGATTTCTTTCGTCGGCGCATCTCGGCCGAGGCGCTCCACGACAACAAGAAGAAGGTACAGGCCGAGGCCCTCGCAATGGCGCATACGACGGCCGCGTCGCATCTTCCAGGCTGGAGCGGCGAATCCTCGACGTAGCTCTCGGCCACATGGCCGACTTGTTCGGCTTCGTCAGGCCTCAATCGGACGTCGGGAGAATTGCTGCTCGATTTCGTCGAGGTAGCTTGTCTGTCCCGGCGTTGCCCTGTTGATGTGCAGCTTCGCCCGGATCTTCTCATGCATCGTCGCGATTTCACTCACATGCTTGCGGGAGTCGAGGGCATGGGTGACGCTGTTTGCATGGCGACGATGGACGTTCAGGGGCTCTGCCACATAAGCGATGCGAGCACCGGGGGCCGTGAGGCATTCAATATAGATGCGCCAATCGCCAGCCATCCGGAAGTTCTTCAGGTCGCTTTCGCAGCGATCCATGGCGGCCAGAAGCGCCGATCGTCGCCACACAACGCAACTGACGTTCATGATGAGGTTTTTGATCGCGAGAAAGCGATCGACGAACTCGCGACCTTCGAACACCTCATCGACCGTGAGCGCCTTTGGCTCGACCGTCGCATAATACCCCTTGTAGTCCGGGTAGACGGGCGCCCCGGTCATATCGATGGATTTGGAGTCGCTGAAGCCCATCACGATGGAGGGGTCGCTCTCCATCGCTCCGATCATCTGGGCCAGGAAGGTCATATCCGAGAGATCGTCGGCCTCGGCGATCCAGAGATAGTCGCCGGTGGCATGTTCGGCGCCCTTGCGCCACTGTTTGAAGACGGAGCCTGAATTCTGCTCGTTGAGGATCAGCGTGAAGTCGCGTTCGTGCTCTTTGGCCGTGGCCTCGATGACCGCGACGCTCTCGTCGCGAGACGCGTCGTCGAGCACGATGACCTCGTGGACCGGATAGGTCTGCATGAAGATCGTCGCCAGACGCTCGGGCAGGCAATGGGCATAGTTGAAGTTCGGGACGATGACCGACACTTTCATGAGGCGCGGCAGCGCCATATGCATCAGATCCTCGACGTAATCCGCAAAGTCGAACTGGCTCGCGACAATCTCACGCGCCCTGTCCAACAAGCCGCGATCCGGCGCCTCGTTCAAGACGTCGGCAAGGTTCGTCGCCATGGCGGTGACGTCGGCATAGGGCGCGACGTAACCAATGCCATATTGCCGAAGGAAGTCCGGAATGCCGCCGGTGCCTTCAAAGGCGAAGACCGGAATATCGACGCTCATGGCTTCGAGTACGACGGTTGGGAAGGGATCTTCGCGTGACGTCAGCACAAGGCCATCCGCGGCCGAGAAGAAACCTTCAACGTCGGCGCGATAGCCGGCCATGTGGAACGTGCCGGTCTTCTCCGCATCGGAGATCTCGACCGACAGCCAGTCCCGCAAGCCCGGATCGATGCTCCCGACCCAGCAGAAGTGGATGTCGCAATCCGAGATCTGCAACAGGCGCCAGACCTGGAGGAACAGGTCGAACCCCTTGCGAAGATCGCCATAACCCATGCCGAGAATTAGCCGGCTGCCGGGTGCCATGCCGAGCCCGTCGCGCAGAGCTTTGCCGAATCCATCATTCCGTTTCAGGGTCTTGTATGTGCCTTGCGGCCTGATCGCGAAACGGTTCGAGATGGGGACGTTCAGCGCCTCGAGCAGCTTATCTTGGATGTAGGCGCCCGCAAACACGACCTTGTCGGCCGACATCAGCCCCGAGCGCGCTGCCGGCATCAGCCCCTTTTCGCGCAGGATCCGGGGTAATTCGTGGACCAGCAGGATCGTGCGGAACCCCACCTCCACGGCCGAGGTTGCGGCATGTCCCGCGACGCTGGTGTTGGCGATGGCGGCACTGAAGCCACGCTCCTTCAACTCGGTGAGTTTCTGAACGAGCTTGTCCTTATCGGGGCAGAGCGTCGTGGGTGCAATCAGGCGGTATTCGGCTTCCAGCTTGCCGCCTTGCAGCAGGATGAATTCGACCTCGACCCCGAACGCCTGGCGGAGTGTTCGCCCGATATTCAGCAGCAGCAATTGCGCGCCGCTCGGGAAGGCGTCGTGCCCGATCAGCAGTAGTCGAGGACGCTTGGAGAATTGCGTCACGCCGGCTGCTGCCCGCGCGGTCGCATTCAGATAAGCGGAGCCGAAATGCAGGTCCGGTTCGAGATAGGCGCCTTCGCACCACTCGTTCCAGGCATTCACGCAAACCAGTGGTTCACCGAAGAAGGGTTTGCGTTGAGCGGCGTCGATCAACTGCGAGAGCCAGAACTCGTAAAGGGTCGGCGTCGACCCGTGGATGACGAGCCCGGAGCCTTGGCGACGCGCGTCGTTATCCCAACTGGGAACAACCGTCTTGATCAGTGGGAAGTCCGACGGCGCCTCATTCATCGAGACGCTCATGACGTCCTCATAGGCATAGACCCGGCCCGAGAACGTATCGTCGAGATAGTTGAGGCTCTTGTTGATCGGCGCCGTCAGCTTGGTCAGCTTATGCGGCGGAAACTCGATCGCGCCGTCGAGGCCGAATTTGCGGGGATCGAAATCGTCGAAGCTCTGGCTCATGACGATGATCGGATCTTCACCACCATTCTGGCGGAACAGGGTCCGCCACCGCTCGATCGCAGCTTTCGTGTCCGGGATGATGCTCGGACGGTAGATCATCAGCAACGGGCGGCCCTGCAGGCGGATGTAGCGCGGGTCCTTGAAGTGTCGGGTGTAGTCGGCGACGAGTTTGACGTCGTCGTCCTCGCTATAACCCTGCGAGATAAGAACCTCGCCCTCGAGCCCATCCCAGCGGCGGGTCCAATCTTCGTTGGCCCACATCAGGCAGAACGGCATGTCGATGTCGGGCGTCGCGAGGAAATCCTCGAGCGGCTTTTCCATCAGACGCTTCGTGTTGAACCAATAATAGTAGAAGACGAAACCATAGATGCCGCCGGCCTTGGCCTGAGCCACATGCTTCCGCATCGTCTCCTTGTCGGCAAGCGAGTAGAACCCGTTGTCGCGCGGGACGCGGGGCTGGAAATGGCCGTGGTAACGCGGTAGTCCGCGCGCGATGTTGGTCCATTCGGTGAAGCCCGTTCCCCACCATTTGTTGTTTTCGGGGAAGGCATGAAACTGGGTCAGATAATAGGCCAGCACTTTGCCCCGGCGCGGCACGCTCCCGGCGATGGGTCTCGCCTCCTCGAAAGCCGGGCCGGCCTTGGTGAAGCGCTTGACATTGGCCGGGATCGTCGCGTCGTCCTCGGACGCATGAGGCAGGAAGCCCGCGCCGCGGTTCTGCCGATAATGGACAAGCGGGTTTTGCTCGAATTTTCCGTCGAGATAGCGCTTGATGTAAAAATCCGTGTCGAAACTCGCCGACGGATTCCGGCTCTCGCGGTAGCCATAGTTGACATAGTGCTGAAACGGGTCGATGCCCGCCGCCGCAATGTCGGGATAGGTTTTGAGGTAATAGACCGCGTCGAACTCGGCAACCGGGCTGAAGGGGCCGATCCGGTGCTGGATATAGTGGGATAATGCGTCGACCGCGTCCCCGAGCTTGTGGGTTTCGCGATACCATTGGGCATCGAACAGCGGACCGGGCAGAAGGCCTTGCTTGGCCCCGACCTCGATATAATGCTGAAGCGGATTGAGATCGGGCTGATCGGCCAGATGGTGGTCGCGGTACCACGCCGTGTCGAAAATGACATTGGGCCGCCGATTTTCTCGAAAACCCCAGAGATAGAAATGCTCGGCGAGATCGATGCCAGCCTGGGCAATATCCCAATAGGTGTCGGAATAGAATTTGCCGTCGAACAGGCCGCTGCTTCGGATCGTCGAGAGAGGATCGGTCGGGTCGATGTCGTCTGTCGCCACGCTACGTTCAACCCCTTATTGGCTAGGCCAGTCGCAGCCCGGTCTGATCCGGCGATCACGTCGATCGCACTGATGGTCTAGGATCGTCTGACGCATAGTCACGCAGCAACGTATAATAACATCGCTACCGATCCAAATGCGCCGACGATTCTAGATCACATCTATTTCGATTTAAGCTTGGATCTATTTATCACTGATGGCAATCCTATGTAAATGGCTCGCATGGATTGTCTTTTCATATCGATTTAAAAGCTTCTCTACTTCCTCTTTGGCCTATCTGTCTTTAATTATCGCAAGCAATAGTTATGCCAACGCTACGTAAGGCGCAGCGGAGCGATCATTGGGGCGACACGGATGCTCGGCCCAGCGAGTGATAGGTGAAGCCGGCATCCGCGACGCGGTCCGGGGCGTAGATGTTGCGAAGATCGACCACGACGCGGCCGCGCATCAGCTTGGCGACACGCGCCCAATCGAGCGAACGGAATTCATTCCATTCCGTGATGAAGACGACGCCATCGGCGCCGTCGAGTGCATCGTAGGTGTCGGTGGCCCATTCGACGTCGCCGATGACCTTGCGGGCTTCGTCCATGCCTTCGGGGTCGTAGACCCGGACGACCGCGCCTTTGCTGACTAGCGCCGGAACGATCGCAAGGCTCGGGCTGTCGCGCATATCATCCGTATTGGGCTTGAAGGTGAGGCCGAGCACCGCCAAGCGCTTGCCCGTCAGGGATCCGCCCATCGCGCTCTCGACGCGATCGGCCATCTTGAGTTTGCGGGCGTCGTTAATGGCCGACACGGTCTCGACGATGGTGATCGGGGTTCCCGTTTCGCGCGCGGTGCGGATCAACGCCATGCAATCTTTCGGGAAGCAGGATCCGCCATAGCCGGGACCCGCATGCAGGAATTTCTTGCCGATGCGGCCGTCGAGGCCGATGCCGTTCGACACCTCCTGCACGTCCGCTCCAACGGCTTCGCAGAGGTCCGCGATCTCGTTGATGAACGTGATTTTCGTCGCGAGGAAACAGTTCGCGGCATATTTGATGAGCTCGGAGGTCTCGATCTTGGTGAACAGCACCGGCGTTTCGGACAGATAAAGCGGGCGGTAGAGTTCGCGCATCACCGCGCGGGCACGATCGGCATTCGACATGGTGCCGATCACGACGCGGTCGGGGCGCATAAAGTCGCTGATCGCCGAACCCTCGCGCAGGAATTCGGGGTTCGAGACCACGTCGAAGTCGCGCCCGAGCATGAGATCGGGGCGCGCCTTGGCGATGACGTCGGCGACCTGCCGCCCGGTGCCGACCGGCACGGTCGATTTTGTCACAATGACCGTATAGCCCGACAGCGCGTGGGCAATCTCCTCCGCGGCCGCGAACACATAGGACAGGTCGGCGTGTCCGTCGCCGCGTCGCGAGGGCGTGCCGACAGCGATGAAGACCGCGCCCGCACCAGCCACGGCCGGTTTCAGATCGCCGGAAAACGACAGGCGCCCCGCCCGAACGTTGTTAGCGACGAGGTCCGACAAGCCCGGCTCGAAGATCGGCATCTGGCCACGCTTCAGATTCTCGATCTTCGTCGCATCTTTGTCGACGCAAACGACATCAGTGCCGAATTCCGAGAAACACGCCCCCGACACCAAACCGACGTAGCCTGTCCCGATCATCGCGATACGCATCAGGATCCTTTCCACATGGGGCATGAACCCGAAGCCGGCGCCCCCTCAGGCTTCGGTTGCGGCCTCATCGAGATCATCGAAACCGTGAGCCGGTTCCGTCTCGATGCGGCTTTGCAGTCTGTCGCAACGCATGCTTGTCGTCGTCGCGGCAATGATCTCACCCGCGGCGACCCGTATGTCCACCATCCGCGCATGCAACACCCAGCGATCGCTGCATGCCGCGCCTACCCAGCCAGACCCGTCGGACCCATCGCGATCCAGCCCCGATCGCCGACGGGTCGTTCGGCCCCGCCCCTCATATCTCGACGCACCCCACGAGAGAGGCATCGTCGACACCCACACCATTGACCAAGATCGACGCTGCTCTAGAACGCGTTCATATCAGTCGTAAGACAAAAAGGGCTTAGCTGACGTAACGGAAACTAAGACGATCTGGCAAGTCCCCGAGTTGTGGGATTCGCCGACGGTGGACGCGATCGAACCATCGTCCGACCCGCGTGTCACATGGGCGCATCATCGGGTGTTGCTCGAATCGATCCAGCGTCGACCGTCAACCGCGTGATCGCGCCCGCGTCTCCGAAGGCAACTGGGTCGGCTCCCGTCATGAAGACCTGGCCGCCGAGAGACCGAAGCGCGGCGAATAGCGCGCGCCGCCGGGATGGATCGAAATGCGCCGCGATCTCGTCGAGCAGGATCATGGGCGCGATGCCGCTCAACGAGGCGACAAGCCGCGCCTGCGCCAGCACCAGCCCGACCACGAGTGCCTTCTGCTCGCCCGTCGAGGCGCGCGCGGCCTCGATCGCCTTCGGGCCGTGGCGAACGAGAAGATCCGAGACATGCGGGCCGATACTGGTTCGCCCCGCGGCCATGTCGCGCGGTCGGCTGCTCCGCAGCATGTCACGATAGAGGTCTTCGACCTCGACGGCCGGATGGCGCTCCAGCAAGGTCTCGACGTCGCCCCGCAGCGTCACGTCCGCCCAGGGAAAAGGGGAGGCGTCGTCCCGTGTCTCTGCGATCAGCGCGACCAGTCGAGCGACGGTTTCGGCCCGTGCGGCCGCGACCGCGACCCCGAGCCCAGCGACTTCGTGTTCGGCCGCTTCCGCCCAGGCCCGGTTCAAGGATCCGGCGCGTCCGTCTTCGAGAATGCGATTGCGGTTGCGGAGCGCGCGATCGAGGGCATTGACGCGTGTCGCATGGTCGGCGTCGACCGTGAGCACGATCCGATCGAGAAAGCGGCGACGCTCCGTGGCCGGGCCGGCGAACAAACCATCCATCGCGGGCGTAAGCCAGACGACGCGCAGATGATCCGCGAAGGCTTTCGCGGATGGAACGACGGCGCGATCGATCCGGCAGCGCCGGGCCGTCGACCCATCGCTGGTTTCGATCCCGGTTCCGATTTGCCGCACCGACGCGCCAATATGATCGCTGTCGTCAAGCTCGATCGAGACGGCCCAATTACCGGAACCGTCGGCGCGCGCGAGATCGGCGGCGTCGGCCCGCCGCAAACCGCGGCCCGGCGTCAGCATCGACAAAGCTTCGAGCAGATTGGTCTTTCCGGCGCCATTGTCGCCGGTCAGCAGAACCATCTGGCCGGCGACCCGAATATCGAGGGCCGCATAGGAGCGAAAATCGGCGAGGATCAGCCGTCGGATCGTTGGGAAGCGGGTGGCCGCCCTCAAACCCGCATCGGCATCAGCACGTAGATGGCGGAAGCGCCCTCTCGATCCTGGACCAGCGTCGGCGAGCCCGAATCCGCCAGCTTCAGCAACGCCGTGTCGTTGTCGAGTTGCTCGGTGATGTCGAGCAGATAGCGCGCGTTGAAGCCGATATCGATCGGTGCGGCGTCGTAATCGACGTCGAGTTCCTCGGTGGCCGAGCCCGAATCCGGGTTGGTGACGCTCAGGATGAGCTTGCCGTCGGCGATCGCCAGCTTCACGGCGCGTCCACGCTCCGACGAAATGGTCGAGACGCGGTCGACGGCCGCCGCGAACGGGCCCTTCTCGACCGTCAGAAACTTGTCGTTGCCGGTCGGGATCACACGGGCATAATCGGGGAAGGTCCCGTCGATCAGCTTTGTGGTCAGGATCACGCCACCGAACGTCAGGCGGATCTTGGTCGACGAGAGTTCCAGCATGACGTCGGCGGTCGCATCCTCGATCAGCTTCTGGATTTCGGAGACGGCCTTACGGGGGATGATGATGCCCGGCATCTCGACCGAGCCCTCCGGGGCGGGGATCTCGACCCGCGCCAGTCGATGTCCGTCGGTCGACACCACCCGCATCACGGCGCGGCCTTCGACCTCCATCGTGTGCATGTAGATGCCGTTCAGGTAATAGCGCGTCTCCTCCGTCGAGATCGCGAATTGAGTCTTGTCGATCAACTGCTTGAGCTGGGCACCCACGAGCTTGAAGCTGTGCGTGAGTTCGCCGGCCGACAGATCCGGGAAATCGCTCTCGGGCAGACATTGCAACTGGAAGCGCGAGCGGCCGGAGCGAAGCACCAACTGGCTTGTGTCGCCGGTCATCTCCAGCGTGACCTGCGAGCCATCGGGCAGCTTCCGCACGATATCGTGCAGCGTATGGGCCGGCAGGGTGGTGGCGCCCGGCTGTCCGACATCGGCCGGAAGCGTCTCGGTGACTTCGAGATCGAGGTCGGTGGCTTTCAATTTCAGCGCACCCGCCTCGGCGCGGATCAGCACGTTCGACAGGATCGGGATCGTGGTCCGTCGTTCCACGACGCGATGGACGTGGCCGAGAGATTTCAACAAGGCCGCGCGTTCAAGAGTGACTTTCATGGCGGCTCACCGATCGCTTTAGACACATCGCCACAGCTTCGGCCAAAGCCGTCGCGGGGGCCGCGACTTTTGCCAAAGTTTGGGAATTACGCAAGCGCCAACGCCGACCCATCGGGTCGAAAGCGTGCCGATCATGCAGGTTCAGCCGATCAGACGCCGAATGCGGGCCTGTTCGGTCGCATAAATCTGCGCTTCCGATTTCAGACTTTCGGCATCTTGGGTCGCGTCGGGAATATTCTTGAACCAGCGCATCGTCAGGTCACGGGCTTTGGGCGGGATTTCGTAGAGGTAGATATGACCGTGTTCCGTGTGCCAGACGACGATTTCGTCGTCGGTTGCACGCACCAGTTGAAAGCTCACGTCGGACCCTCGGATGTGTGAACCTCTAGTCTGGTGCCAAATTGAAGCGAGGATATGGAGACGCCGACGCTTAGCCAACCATCCATTCATGGTCCGGGTCGTTGTAAAAACGCCAGATCCGCTGCGGGCCGGCCATCACGTTCAGGTAAAACAGGTCGTAGCCGTGGGCTGCCCCAACCGGATGGTAGCCGCGCGGCACCAGCACGACGTCTCCGTCGCCGAACGCCATGGTCTCGTCGAGCGAGCGGTCGTCCGTATAGACCCGCTGCACGCCATAACCCTGTTTGGGGTTGAGGCGATGATAGTAGGTCTCCTCCAAGAGGCTCTCGGCCGGCAAGGCGTCGCGGTCGTGCTTATGGGGCGGATAGCTCGACCAATTGCCGCTTGGCGTCATGACCTCCACTACCAGCAGGCTTTCGGCAATCGGACTGCTGTCGGGAAGGATGTTGCGGACATGTCGGCTGTTGCTGCCCTTGCCGCGCGTTTCCTCTCCGACCTTGTCGGGGCCGATCAGGACGGGCAGGCGGCCGCCGGAGGAGGGGGCAGCGCAGACCGCCAGTTCGCACGGGCCTTCCGCCACGACCTGCCACTGCGACCCGGCCGGGACATAGACCGACCAAGGTAACCCCTCGAAGACGGAGTGGCGCTCGCCGATCGTGCCGATATCTTTGTCGCCGGCCATGATGGTGGCGCGACCGGACAGGACGACAAGGCAGACTTCGGTGCTTCCGGTCTCGCGACGGAGCGCCGCTCCCGCGGCCAGATCGTAGACCTCGAAGCCGACATAGGTCCAGCCAGCACTCTTTGGCGTCACGGCATGGATGCGGCCATCTCGGTCGGGGGCCGAGGGGTGAATCAAAAGGGGCGATTGCGGCATGGCTCATTTCTCGTTTGCGGAATGTCCAGGCGGCTTAGGCCAAGCCGGCCTCATGGAGCGCGGCCTTGAGATGGGCCACGCCCTTTTTCGCATAGGCGAGCGGATTGGCTTTGTTCGGGTCCTGTTCGGCTTCGACCACGACCCAGCCCGAATAGCCCGAAAGCGCCTCGAAGACGGCGACATAGTCGACGCAGCCGTCGCCCGGCACCGTATAGATCCCAAGGTCGTCGCCCTTGCCGAGGATCGCGTCGAGGAAGCTCCAGTCCTGCGCCTCGACACGGGTCCGCACGGTGGGCCGCACGTCCTTGCAATGAACGTGAGAGATGCGTGATCTGTATCGCTTGGCCAAGGCAGCCGGATCGGCGCCGCCCCAGGTCGCATGACCGGTATCGAGCAGCAGATTCACCGGAAGCGTCGTGGCGGCCATGAAGGCATTGATGTCGGCCTCGGACTGGACGATCGTTCCCATGTGATGGTGATAGCAGAGCCGGAAACCCTCGGCCGCGAGGCGCTCGGCGAAGTCCGTCATGCGAGCCCCGTAAGCCGCCCAGTCATCCGGCTGCATGATGGGCCGCTTCGACAGCGGCATGTCACGCCGGCCGTGGATCGCGTTCGAGGTTTCGGCCACAATGAAGACGTCTGTCCCCATCGCCTTCAGCAGATCGCGATGCGGTTTGGCGCGTGCGAACTCCTCCTCGGCCGAACGCTCGAGCAACTCCACCGAGTGCCAGCCCCCGATGCAGGCCATGTCGAATGGCGCGAGAGCGGCCTTCAGGGCATCGGGGGTTCGCGGAAACTTGTTGCCGAGCTCCATACCGACGAAGCCGGCCTCCCGGGCTTCGGCGAGACACGTCTCGAGCGGAATGTCTCCGCCGATCTCCAGGAGATCGTCGTTCGACCAGCCGATCGGGTTGGCGCCAATACGAAGTGACATGAGACGAAGGTCCTTCTCGGTTGACCGTCAGATCGCGAGACGCTGGTTGGTGCGGTGGCGCGCGTAAGTGTCGTAAGCCTCTTCGACCTCGCGCCGTTGAGAGACTTGCGGCACCGCCACATCCCACCATGCGCCGCCCGCATCCGTGCTTGGGGCGGCGTCGGTGTCGATCACGATCACCTGCGTCCGCGATCCGCTGCGGGCTCTGTGCAGAGCCGTCTCGAGATCGGCGATGCCCGAGACTTTCACGGCCTCGGCCCCCAGACTGCGGGCATGCGCCGCAAAATCGAGGAGCGGGAGTGTGATGTGTTTCGAATCCGCCAGAAGGTTGTTGAACGCCGCGCCGCCGGTCGCCTTCTGCAGCCGGTTGATGCAGCCAAAACCGCCATTGTCGAGCAGCACCAGCGTCAGCTTCAGTCCGAGCATGACCGAGGTGGCGATTTCGGAATTCATCATCAGGTATGAGCCGTCGCCGAGCAGGACGAACACCTCCCGATCGGGCTGCGCAAGCTTGACGCCGAGCCCGCCCGCGATCTCGTAGCCCATGCAGGAAAACCCATAATCGACATGGTAGCCGAGCGGCTGACTCGCTTTCCACAATTTGTGCAGCTCGCCCGGCAATCCCCCGGCGGCACAGACCACGATGTCGGACGCGACGGCGCATCGCTGAACCGCGCCGATCACTTGCGCGTCGGACGGCATCTCGACGTTGGTCGGGTCGGTGTAGCGACCGGCCGTCTCGACCCAATGTCGCTTCTCTGACGCGGCCTTGCTGGTCCAATCCTGCGGCGCGCGATAGGCGCCGATCGCGACCCGGAGCGCCTCGAGACCCACCAATGCATCGGCGACCAGCGGCGTCGCGCCATATTTCCCGGCGTCGAACGCCTGGACGTTCAGCGTCACGAGGCGGCAATCCGGATTGGCGAAGAGAGCCGACGAGCCTGTCGTGAAATCGGCGAGACGTGTGCCGATCGCCAGCACCAGATCGGCCTCCACCGCCATGGCATTGGCGGCAGCGGTGCCGGTGACCCCGACGGCCCCGAGGCTTGCGGCATGGTCATGCGGCAATGCGGACTTTCCGGCTTGCGTTTCGACCACCGGAATGCCGAGCGTCTCGGCAAACGAGGCAAGTGTCGCTTCGGCTCCTGAATAAAGAACGCCGCCGCCCGCCACGATCAGCGGCTTCCGAGCCGCTTTCAGCAGGTCGACCGCCTGCCGCAGCTCGTCGCGGTCGGGTTCGGGACGGCGGATGCGGCGCAAGCGCTCGTCGAAGAAGCTCACGGGGTAATCATAGGCTTCCGCTTGGACGTCCTGACAGAACGCCAGGGTCACGGGGCCGCATTCGGCCGGGTCGGTCAGCACCGCGAGCGCACGTTCGAGGGCCGGCATGATCTGCTCGGGGCGGGTGATGCGGTCGAAATACCGGGAGACGGGGCGGAAGCAATCATTCGCCGAGACCGTGCCGTCTCCGAAATCCTCGATCTGCTGCAGCACCGGATCGGGCCGACGATTCGCGAAGACGTCGCCCGGCAGAAGCAGGATTGGCAGCCGATTGACATGCGCCAGGGCGGCGGCCGTCACCATATTGGTGGCGCCCGGACCGATCGACGTCGTGCAGGCCATCATGCGCCGCCGCCGCGTCGCTTTGGCGAAGGCAATCGCGCTATGGGCCATCGCCTGCTCGTTATGGGCCCGGTAGGTCGGCAGCGTCTCGCTTGCGGCCTGCAATGCTTCGCCCATGCCGGCGACATTGCCATGGCCGAAGATCGCCCAGATTCCGGCGAAGAGCGGCACGCGCGCCCCATCGACCTCGGTTTGTTGCTGGCCGAGATAACGCACGAGTGCCTGTGCGGCGGTCAATCTGACGGTCGACATGGCGCTCTCCCTCCCCTCGGCTTGTATCGGATCAATTCGGCCGAATGGCCAGCCACGCGTCGACGAGCCGCTTGAATCGACCCGCCATTCTGGCCGTGACCTCGGCATCGTCGATCTGCCCGGCAAACCAAGCGCGGGCGGGCTCGCCGAAGATCGTGCGGCCGACCGCAAATCCCTTGACCATGTCGCATGCCCCGGCAAGCCGGAAGGCAGTCAACAGCTCGTCTTCCGGCGCATCCAAGCCGAGCAGCATGACGCCGCGCGCATAAGGATCGTTGGCCTTGATCGTGGTGGCGATCGCCTCCCAAGCCGCCGCGCTCGGCTGGCTTTCGAGCTTCCACCAATCGGGCTTGATGCCGAGCCCGTAGAGTCGCGCGATGACGCTCGAAACGGTCGTGTCGGTCAGCGTGCCGTGCTTGCCCGCGATGATCTCGATCAGCAGCTCATGGTTGCCTTTGCGGGCCGCATCGGACAGCCGCAGCAATTCGCGATCCTGGCGCGCCGTCAACGCGGCGGGATCCTCGGGATGGGTGAAGCAGAGGCATTTGATGGTGTGGGCAAGCGGCCATTCGTTCAGCATTGCGCCGAGCGAGCCATCGCCCTCGAAATCGAGCGGCCGCGATCCCGGCCGCTCCACCGGCCGCCCGATCCAAAGCGGGTGGCCTGCGGCTCGAAACAAGGCGTCTTGCCCGTGTTGGCCATCGAGCAACATGCCGAAGCCGTCGCGGCCGTCTGCCACCGCTACGGTCGCGTCAACGGCCAACACCTTGAGGGCCGCGATCCGCTGGCGCGAGGCGCCGGCCTCGTCGGCCATGGCTTCGAGCTGCATGCGATGATCGATCGCAAAAGCCATGATCCGCTTGGGGTGGGCGTGGCGCGGCGTGAGCGCATCGCGCGTCGTCGCCCAATGAATGTGGTTCAGTCCCGCATCGCGCCGCAACTGCGGAGACGTGACGCCCCGACGCAAAAATTGGGTCAGCTCGGTGAAGGTCGGATATTCGACCGAACAGAGCAGCCGCGAGACCGCGAAAGCCCCGCAGGCATTGGCATAGGCGCATGTCGTCTCGAGGGGCTCGCCCCGCAGATAGCCTCGCAGGAAACCGGACATGAACGCGTCGCCGGCGCCGAGCACGTTCAGCACCTCGACTGGAAAGCCGGGCCCTTTGATGCCGTCCTCGATCGAAGCCGGGATGGCCGCATCGAAGACGACGCAACCCATGGGGCCCCGCTTGCAGACGATGAGCGCCGCGCTCACGGCCCGGATCGCCCGGATCGCGTCGAGCGGGTCGTCCGCCCCGCCGGCGATCATCAGTTCTTCTTCGGTTCCGACGATCACGTCGCAGTCGGGCAGCACCGGCGCCAGCAGCTCCGTGACCGAACGCGATTTGATGTAGCGTTCCTCGCCCGCCCCATGGCCCGCAAGACCCCAGAGGTTCGGGCGGTAATCGACATCGAAGATCACCTTGCGACCATGGCGGCGGGCGATCCGCATCGCTTTGGTTTGCGCCTCGGCGGCCTTGCGATGAGCGAAATGCGTTCCCGTGACCACGATCGCGGCCGCACTGGCGATGTAGGCGTCGTCGATATCGGTGTCGTCGAGCGCGGCATCGGCGCAATTGTCGCGATAGAAGATCAGCGGAAACGTCTTCTGATCGCGGACGCCCAGGATCACAAGAGCCGTCAGCCGCTCCGCATCGGTATGGACGCCATCGACATCGACCCCCTCGCGGGCCAACTGCTCGCGGATGAACCGGCCCATATGCTCGTCACCGACGCGCGTCACGAGACCGCTTTTGAGCCCGAGCCGCGCGGTCCCGATCGCGATATTGGTCGGGCAGCCGCCGACCGCCTTCGAGAAGCTCGCCATATCCTCTAAGCGCCCACCGATTTGTGCGCCGTAGAGATCAACGGAGGACCGGCCGATCGCGATCAGATCGAGGGTCGGCAGAGCGGACGACATGGTTCGATCCTCGGACATCGGCGGACGCGCTGGTCAGTCTTCGCGGGCGAGTGGCGCATCGGCCGCGCCCGTAACGGTCTGATCGAAGTCGATGTTCGATCCGGTCATCAGGCCCGACTGGCTCGAGGCGAGATAGACGCAGGCACGTGCCACCTCGTCGGGATCGATCAGCCGGCCGAACGGTCGCGTCTTCATGGCCGCGTCCAGCCAGCCGTCGGCCGCGCCGTGATAGGTCTTCATGGTCGCATCCTCGCCTGGCGTTGCCATCCAGCCGATGTTGAGGCCGTTGACGCGGATGCGGTAGTTGAGAAGGGCATGAGCAGTGTTGCGGGTCAGCGCCGCGAGCGCGGCCTTGGAGGCCGAATAGGCCGCGATGAAGGCTTGGCCGCCATGCGCCGCCATCGATTGGATATTGACGATCGATCCCTCGATCCGCTCGCGTCGCATGAGCAGAACGGCGTCCTGCATCAAGAAAAAGGGGCCGCGCACGTTGGTGGCGAACATGCGGTCGAAGCCCTCTTCGGTGGTGTCAAAGATATTGCCCCGGTCGGTGATGCCGCCCGCATTGACGAGGATATCGAGCCGTCCAAATTCGGCATCGGCGCGCGCCACGGCCGCGCGGCAGTCTGCGACCGACGACAAGTCGGTCCGAACGAAGATGGTCCGACAACCGTCACGGTTCAGAGCCGCAGCAATCGCGGCCCCATTGGTGGTGTTGCGTCCGCAGAGGATGAGGCCCGACGCTCCGGTGGCGGCGAAACGCTCGGCGACAGCTTTGCCGAGACCCTGCGTTGCGCCGGTTATCAGCGCGACCTTGCCGGCCAGTGGCTCGTTGCTCGGCGTGGCGGTTTTTGCGAAAGCTGGATTGGCGTCGTGGCTCATCACGGCCTCCCAATGACCCCTCTTGCAGGGCGTTCATCTCGAAATATGAAACAATAATTCCGTTCTGACGTCAATTCAGAATATGCGTTCTTCTTTCAATTGTGTAATTTGACGGCTTGAGCCGCGAGGTTTTGCTTGTCCTTGGCGTCGACCACAGCAAGCGATCGGGAGCATCACGAGATGGTAAGATTTGGACTGATCGGGGCAGGGCGCATCGGGCGCATCCACGGTGGCAATGTCGCGGCACGATCTGACGCGCGGCTCGTGGCGATCGCGGATGCGGATGCGGCCAGCGCCACAGCGCTCGCCCAGCAGACCGGCGCGGAGGTTCGTGCTGCCGACGCCATCCTGACCGCCTCCGACATCGACGCGGTACTGATCTGCGCCCCGACCGATCTCCACGCCGACTTGATCGAGAAAGCCGCGCGTGCCGGCAAGGCGATCTTCTGCGAGAAGCCGGTCGATCTCAGCTCAGATCGCATTCGCGGCTGCCTCGACGTCGTCGCACAGGCCGCGGTGCCGCTGATGATCGGTTTCAATCGCCGCTTCGACCCGAACTTCGCGACCCTCAAGGCGCGGCTCGATCACGGACTTGCCGGCGATATCGAGATCGTCTCCATCATCTCGCGCGACCCATCACCGCCGCCGGTCAGCTACATCGCCCGGTCCGGCGGCCTGTTTCGCGACATGATGATCCATGATTTCGACATGGCGCGCTTCCTGCTCGGCGAAGAGCCGATCGCCGTCACGGCTGTCGGAAGCGCGCTCGTCGATCCCGCGATCGGGGAGGCCGGCGACGTCGATACAGCGGCCGTTCTGCTCGAGACACGGTCCGGCAAGATCGCACAGATCTCGAATTCACGTCGCGCCACCTATGGCTATGATCAGCGGGTCGAGGTGCATGGTTCGAAAGGCATGCTCCGCGCCGGCAATATTCATGAAACGACCGTGGATTTCGCGAGCGCAGCGGGCTTCAACGCCGATCCGGTGCAGAACTTTTTCCTCGAACGCTATGCGAGCGCCTATCGGCTTGAACTCGACGCTTTCGTCAAAGCCGTCACGTCGGGAACAGCGCCGACACCCTCCGGACAGGACGGACTGCGGGCACAGATGCTGAGCGACGCCGCGACGCAATCCGCACAGGAGAAGCGCCGCATCGAGATCACGGCCTAAGCGCCGAGCTCCTATGCCGCAGTGCCGTATGGATTTGTGCGATGCGGCAGGCTAAGGGTGCGGCGAACCGGAACCGCTGCCCGTGCTGTCTCTGCCGCTTCTTGCCCTCGCCATTGCGTCCTTCGGAATCGGCACCACCGAATTCGTCATCATGGGCCTCTTGCCCGATGTAGCTCATAGCCTCGGTGTCTCCGTTCCGCAGGCGGGGTTGCTCGTGTCCGGCTATGCGATGGGGGTTGCGGTGGGGGCGCCGATCGTCGCGGTCGCGACCGCGCGCTTCCCTCGTAAATCGGCTCTTCTGGCCCTGATGGCCATCTTCATCATCGGCAATATCGCCTGCGCTCTGGCGCCGACCTACACGAGCTTGATGGTCGCGCGAGTGCTCACGGCCTTCGCCCATGGGTCTTTTTTCGGGATCGGTGCCGTCGTGGCGCGGGACCTCGCGCCGCGCAACAAGCGGACTCAGGCGGTGGCCTTGCTGATCGGCGGCTTGACGCTGGCCAACATGCTCGGCGTTCCACTCGGCACGGCGCTTGGCCAGGTCGCCGGATGGCGCGCCGCCTTCTGGGCCGTGACCGGCATCGGTGTGATTGCGGCCGGTGCGATCGCGATTTTCGTACCCTCGGGCCTGGCCGGCGCACGAAACGGCCTTGCGTCCGAATTTCGAGCGCTCGCGCAATGGCGCGTGCTGATGCCGATGTTGATCAGCGCCACCTCGTCCGTAAGCCTCTTCGCGGTCTTCACCTATATTACGCCGCTGCTGGAGACCGTCAGCGGCCTAACCCTGGGTCAGGTGACGTTCGCGCTGCTGCTGTTCGGCTTCGGCTTGACGGCCGGAAACATCATCGGCGGTCCGTTCGCCGACCGCAATTTGACCGGAACCGTGAAGACAATTCTCTGCTGCATCATCGCGGTTCTGGCGATTTTCGCCTTCACGTGCCACGCCGCCATTCCGGCTGTGCTGACCATTATGGTGTGGGGCGCCCTCGCGTTCGCGCTCGGGGCACCGCTTCAAATCTGGGTCGTCGAAGCGGCCTCGGATGCGCCGAACCTCGCTTCGATCCTGAACCAGGGGGCGTTCAACTTCGGTAATGCGATCGGTGCGGCGGTGGGCGGCTTCGCGATCAACGCCGGGGTCCATTACGCGCAATTGCCGTGGCTTGGGGCAGGGGTCGCGGTCGTGGCGCTCGCTTTGACGCTCATGGCCCAGAGCGGCGCCAAGCAGATGATGGCGCAACGCCCGGCTGAATGACGCCAGAAAGCTCCGGCCGTCGTCAGAGCAATTCTCGGACCGCGAGGATGACGGCGTAGAGGAAGCTGGCGCTCAGCGCGGCGCCGATGACTCCGGCCAGCAGGCCGGATGCGACCAGAACGCCGTCACGCTCGGACTGACCCAGCCCCATCAGGCAAACTCCAAGGCCGAAGGGCACCTGCCCGATCAGCGGGGCCGCCGTGAGCATGCCGAGCGCCATGACGATCAACATCGCGCCGGTGAGAATCGCCCCTGTTCGCGCGCCGAAAATGTGAAGCCGCGGTTTCGACCAACGCTCGAGCGTGTTGACGACCGGCAACGCGCGGCGGATCGCCTTACCGAGATCGGCCTGCTTGATCGAGCGCCCCATCAGCGAGTTCGGGAGCCAGGGCGCCGGCCGCCGGATCGCGATCTGCACCGCGATGAGGATCAGCAGCAGCGCCGATATGGATGGGATCGGGGGCGGCATCGGCAGGCAGTTCGGCAGACCGAGCAGCACGATCAGGATCGCGAACGATCGGTCGCTCAAGGCACCGAAGATCGTCCTGATCGTGATCCGCTCCCCAGGCTCGTCGGCGAGACTGCTCAGCACCTGGGACATGCGCATGGAAACGGGTTTGCCTTTCGTGAAGCGGCTCTTCTTTAGCGGTCGTGATCGCACAAGCCAAGCGTGTGTCTGGACGAGACCGAGCTAGCGCGCCGTTCCGGTCCGCTCGCTCACATAGGCCAGCACGGCCGCATCTGTGAAATCCTTCGCCATGATCTCGACCCCGACGGCGGTTAGATCGCTGGCGTCGACCGAGGTCAGAAGGCCCACGACGCCCAGGCCAGCCGCAACCGCCGAGGTGGCGCCGGAGGGCGAATCCTCGAACGCGACCGACGAGGCCGCTGCTCCGCCGAGCAACGCGAGGGCCGTCAGATAAGGCAGCGGATGCGGTTTCGCGTCGGCGAGTTCAGGTCCGATCACCAAGACGTCGAAGCGGGTGTCGAGCCCGAGCGACTTCAGCACCAGTTCGGCATTGGCGCGCGGCGCGTTGGTCACGACCGCGCAGGGGATGGCGTGTCGCTCGGCCCAGGCCAGCAGGTCGAGCAGCCCTGGCGCCGGTTCGATCTCACCGAGCAAAGCGCGATAGGCCGCCTCTTTGTTCTCCATGATGGCGTGGTGACGATCAACCGGGACATGCGGCAGAAAAGCGGCCGCTATGGCCGGATTGGCCTTGCCGATGATCGTTTTGCGATAGGTCTCCCAATCGACGCTCACGCCATGCGGCGCAAAGGTGTTTTGAAACGCTTTGAAATGGACGTGGTCGGTTTCGACGATCGTCCCGTCGAGATCGAAGAGCAAGGTTGCGGTCATGGATTGGATATCGAGCCGTCGTTGGAGACGCGAAGCGCCGAGCTATCGGACCCCGTCTCTACACGGTCGCGGCAAAACATAAAACGCCCTGGGCCGCAGTGCTGCCCAGCTTCGTTTAGGGCCGCCGGAGCACCGCGTAAACCGCGTAACCTCGAAACGGGGTGGCATGACTGAGCACGAGATTGCGCGCCGGCGCGACCTCGGCGAGACGAGCCGGCAACTGAACACGCGGCTCGACATGGAACCAGCCGAGCCAGCCCGTCAGCGCCGCGCGGAACCAGGCCGGGAGATCGCTGCCGTCGCCGAAATCGACGATGTGAAGCGATCCACGGGCCGCGAGGTGGTGCGTCGCTTGATCGAGCACCGCCCTCCAGGGTGGAATCATCGACAGCGCATAGGAAATGACGATGCGATCGAAGCCGTCCCGTCCGAACAAATCATGGGGGTCGAAGGCGGTCGCGTCGGCCTGTCGCAGCGCGATGCGCTCACTCAAGCCGGCCCGGGCGACAGCGTTTTCGGCCGTCGCCAGCATCTCGGCCGAGACGTCGAGACCATAACATCGGGCGGTGGGATAAGCGCGCGCGATCGCGATCAGGTTGCGTCCGGTGCCACAGCCGACTTCCAGGATATGGGCGCCGGGCGGAGGGGCGAGGTCGGCGATCAGTCCGTCGCGTCCCAGCAAATAGAATTTCCGGCTGGCATCGTAGATGTGGCGCTGCCAGCGATACATCCGATCCATCAAACTTGCGGCGTCGCTCACCCGACGGTCGCAAGCGTATAGAGATGGAAGGCGCCATAGATCGACGAGCGATCGCGCGCCCCGAGGCTTCGGCTTCGCTCCTCATCATAGGTCCAGGCGTCGAGGATGGATGCCGGCACCCGGCCCGGCAGGCAACGCTCGTCCGCCGCGGTGCGAAAGATCACGCGAGCCCCAGGCTTTGCGGTTCGCGTGATCTCGGTCCAGAGGGCTGTCAATTGGGCGTCTGTCATCCAGTCCTGTGCGTCGAGAAGCACGTAGCAATCGACGCTTCGCGCCGGCTTCGTTTCGAGGAACGCCGTCATCGATTGCTGACGGAAGGTGACCCGATCGCTTCGATCGCGGATGGCGGCGAAATTCTCGCGTTGCAGATAGGGCGGGAGTGACGCATCGGGCGCTTGATCATAGCGACGACCGAAGGCCTGCCAGGCAAAATAGTTGGTTTTAATGTCGAACCCGCAGGCCAGCCGCTCCAGCCGCTGGCGCAGGACGGCCGCGATGCCGCCCGGGAGATCGTTCGACAAGGCGCTATATTGCGCCGGCGGAATGCCCAGGCCGTAGAGCGAGGCGGGTTGTCGGATCAACCAGCGCACGAAACTCTTGTCGAGAACCGGCGCGAGATGCCGATCATAGAGCGAGCGCTGCGCCGTTAGGCTGTCGGCCTGCAACATGGCACGCGGATCGCAGCCGTAGAGGCGAGCCAGCAGATGGCCTGCTCCGATAAAGCGGCCCAACAGACCGCGACGATAGAAGTTGCCCGAAAAGCCGTCGATGCGCCGTCGACCGCTGACACCGCGTGCATTCCAATAGGCCCGCGACAACGAATCGAGATGCGGTTGAACGTCCCGGTCATAGGCCGCCACATTGGCGCGCGACGTCGCCCGTCCAAAAAAAGCGAAGAAGGCGGCATGGTCGGGCAGGTGCTGCGCCGCGCAGAGCTTCAAGCGGCCGAGTGCCACATGCGCCGCGTTGAGATCGACCGCGCTGATCGAGGCCGGGTTCGCGGTCAGATATGAAAGGACGTTGCAGCTCCCGGACGCGATGGCGACGATATGATCGTTGGGGCCGATCTCGAGGGCAGCCATATCGACGATCGGGTCTTCCCAAATCTGCGGATAGACGAGGCCGCTGAACGCCAAGGTGAACAAGCGTTCGAGCAGGCCCGCCCGCGACAAGGCACGATTGCTGTGAACCGCCGATTCGAGATTTGCAGTCGTCTCGCGGCGCATTGCGCGAACTGATTCCGACATGGGTTCACCTAAAAATAAGATGCTGCGTTGCGCGGCGGTAGTCGGTTTGTGTGACCAGGGCGTGACCGCGATGCCGGGAAGCCTTCGGTTTGGTGCCCACCCTCATTGCGGCTAAGGACTGCAGGACGCCGCGACGCGCGGCGCGTTCTTGCAAACGAGGTTGGGATTGACGGTCGCATCTGGTCATACGGCACCTGCTGCCGTCGCGCCCCTGCTGCAGAAGATCGAGGATCGGTCCTGCCTGATCGGCATCATCGGGCTCGGCTATGTCGGCCTCCCCTTGGCGCTCGCCGCCGCGAAGGCCGAATTTCGCGTCCTCGGTTTTGACATCAACGGCCCGCGGGTGGCGCAACTCAACCGCGGTGAGAGCTTCGTCAAACATATCCCGATCGAGGCGATCAACACGGCGGCGCGTGATGGACGTTTCGTGGCCACGGATGATTTCGCCCGGCTGGACGAACCCGACGCTATTCTGATCTGCGTGCCGACGCCGCTGACGCGTCAACGCGAGCCCGATATGTCGTTCATCGACAAAACCGCCGAGGCCATCGCGGCTCGCCTGCGACCGGGGCAATTGATCGTCCTCGAATCGACCACTTGGCCGGGCACGACGCGCGAGCGTGTGAAGCCGATTCTCGAAGCGGGCGGGCTTCGCTGCGGCATAGATTTCTTTCTGGCGTTTTCGCCCGAGCGAGAAGATCCCGGCAACGCCGATTATCAGACCTCGACGATCCCGAAGGTTGTCGGAGGCGAGGGGCCCGATGCGCTAGCGCTCGCCGATGCGCTCTATAGCCGCCTCGTGGTCCGTACCGTTCCGGTCGCCTCCAGCGCGACCGCGGAGGCCGTCAAGCTGACCGAGAACATTTTTCGATCGGTCAATATCGCGCTCGTCAACGAATTAAAGGTCATCTACGAGCCGATGGGCATCGACATCTGGGACGTGATCGACGCCGCCAAGACCAAGCCTTTCGGCTTCATGCCGTTCTACCCCGGCCCGGGCCTCGGCGGCCATTGCGTTCCGATCGACCCCTTCTATCTCGCTTGGAAGGCGCGTGAATTCGAGACGCCGACGCGATTCATCGAACTTGCGGGCGAGATCAACACGGCGATGCCGCATTACGTTATCGAGCGGCTCGCCCGCGCGCTGGACAATCATGCGAGCCGGGGGCTGAAGGGTGCCCGCGTCCTAGTCATGGGTGTCGCCTATAAGAAGAATATCGAGGATACGCGCGAAAGCCCCTCGTTACGCCTCATGGAACTGATCGAAGAGCGGGGCGCCGTCGCCGACTTCCACGACTCTCACGTCCCGGTAATCCCGGTGATCCGCGAGCACCCGCGCTTCACGGGGCGGATGTCGGTCGATCTGACCGCAAAGGCCGTCGCGGCCTATGATGCCGTGCTGATCTCGACCGACCATGACGATGTGGATTACGCAGCGCTGGTGGCGCAGGCCCGGCTCGTGATCGACACCCGCAACGCCTGCGCGCGAGCCGGCATCGTGGCGGACCACGTCTTCAAGGCGTAGTCGGCTCCGACCAGCGGCTCATAACGCTCAGGCGGCTTCGGCCGTCGCACCGACTAGCTTACGGGCCTCGGCGGCCGAAATCGGCTGACCGAACGCAAAGCCTTGTGCATATTCGCAGCCGAGTTGCGAGAGCTCGATCACGTCGCTCTCGGATTCGGCGCCTTCGGCCACGACCTCCATGCCGAGATCATGCGCCAAGGCGACGATGGACCGCAGAATGACAGGACGGCTGCCTTTGCCATTATGACGCACGAACGACTGATCGATCTTGATCGTGTCGAACGGGAACCGCTGAAGATAGGAGAGGGACGAATAGCCCGTGCCGAAATCGTCGAGCGACAGGCCAGCCCCGAGATCCTTGATCCGGTGCAGCATCTGCGCCGCATATTCCGGATTTTCCATCATCAGGCTTTCGGTGAGTTCCAGCTTCAGCGAGTTCCGCAGGACACCCGAGCGCTTGAGCACCGATTTCACATCGCCGAGGAGATCGTGGCGCAGCAACTGCCGCGACGAGACGTTGACGCTGGCATAAATGGGGGGTGACACATCGAGCGCTTGCTGCCAGGAGGCGAGTTCACGCGCCGTTCGGTCCATGGCGAACAGCCCGAGGTCGACGATAAGCCCGGTCTGCTCCGCCAGGGGGATGAAATCCGCCGGGCTCAGCGTGCCGAGGCGCGGATGCTCCCAACGCAGCAGCGCCTCGAAACCCGCGATGGTCCGGTCTTCCAGCCGCACGATCGGCTGGAAGACCACCTTGATCTCGTTTCGCTCGATGGCGCGCCGCAAATCCGCTTCTAGCGCGAGCCGATCCGACCGCTGCGCTCGCATGCCGGGGCGATAGAGTTCGATGCGGTCGCCGCCCGCGCGCTTCGCATGCGTCATGGCGATTTCGGCATCCTTCAGGATGTCGTCCCGTTTCGCGTGCAGGGCCGTGTCGTAAAACGCCACACCGATCGACGACGTGAGGGAGATCTCGTAGGTGCTGAACGTGATCGGTGTATTGATGGCGCGCCGGATCGTGTCAGCCAATTGCATGATCTGGTCGGCATCGGTCTCCGACACGATGATGAAGGCGAACTGGTCGCCGCCGATCCGGGCCATCGTGTCCTGCGGCCGCATCAGGCGCCCGAGGCGACGCGCGATCGTCAGCAGGATTGAGTCGCCGACCGAGAGGCCCACCTGCTCGTTGATCTGCTTGAAGCGGTCGACATCGAGTGAAAATACCGTCGGGGCGGCGCGGTCGCTACTCCGCGTCATCGTCATCGCGGCATCAAGCCTGTCGTAGAACAATTCCCGATTGGGCAGGCCGGTGAGGCTGTCATGCACCGCATCGTGCAGGAGCCGATCTTCCGCCGCCTTGATGTCGGTCACGTCGGCCAAGGTGCCGACGACCCGCACCACCTCGCCATCCTGCCCGACGACGGGCCGCGCCTTCATGGCATAGGAGAAATATTCGCCATCGGCCGATCGCAAGCGGAAGTCTTGTGCGATGCGGCCGCAGCGTTGCTCCAGCACCGTATCGAGGCAGGCGCGATAGCGGTCACGGTCGAGCGCGTGAAGGCGATCAAACCAGCCGGCGGCCGGACCTTCGAGGTCGCCACGCCGAAGACCCAGCTGCGTTTCGACATCGGGGCTGACGAAAATCCGATCGGCGTTGACGTCCCAGTCGAAGATGATGTCACCCGAGCCGGTCAGCGCAAGCGCCTTGCGTTCGGCATCTGAAACGACTCCGTGAGACATTCCCCCGATCGCAAAGGCATTTTGCATGATCGTAAAGCCGATCAGCATGACGATCAGAACCAGACCGCCCATCAGCGCCGGCGAGACGAGATCGTTGGTCAGCGATCCCATGACGGTGAACCCGGCCGCCGCCACCCACACCAGCAACAGGAACCAGGTGGGGATCAACATGACGGCGCGATCGTAGCCATGCGTCGACAGATAGATGACGAGAATGAAACCGACGGCCGCCACGGTCGCCAGCATGATGCGCGCGATGCCGGCCGCGACCGGTGCGTCGTAAAGCGCGAAGCCGACGAGGGCCGCCAGAAAGATCAGCCAGCCGGCCGCGATATGCGAGTAACGCACATGCCAACGGTTCAGGTTGAGATAAGCGAAGAGAAACACCAGAAGGGTCGCCGCAAGGCTAGCCTCAGCGACCGCGCGCGACACGCGATCCGCCTCGCCGCCCGCCGCGAATAATTTGTGCCAGAAGCCGAAATCGATGCACACATAGGCCAAGACGGCCCAGGCGAGAGCCGCCGCTGCCGGGAAGATGATGGCGCCGCGCACCACGAAGACGATCGACAGGAACAGCGCCAGCAAACCGGCGATCCCGATCACGATGCCTTTGAACAGCGTCAGGCTGGTGAGCTTGTCCTTGTAGGCGTCCGGCTCCCACAAGGTGATCTGGGGCAGGATGGCGGACCGAAGTTCGGCCACATAGGTGACGGTCGCGCCCGGGTCGAGCGTGAGGCGGAACACGTCGGCGTCGGCGCTCTCCTCGCTCTCGGGCGCGAAGCCTTGGCTCGCCGTAATGGCAGAAATGCGCACCGTGCCGAGATCGGGCCAAATGACACCGGAGCCGGCCAGACGGAAATGCGGCACCACGACCAAGCGCTCTAGCTGTTCGTCGGAATCGTTGGTCAGCGCGAACACGATCCAGTTTGGTTGCGTCCCCGCCTGTTTGGCGCCGACCTCGATGCGTCGCACGATGCCGTCCGCACCTGGCGCCGTCGAGATTTGAATGCGATCGCCCTGGCCGTTGTAGCGTTCAACCGACCGCGTCAGATCGATGGCTCGGCTGTCCACCGGGACACGGACGGATTCGATGGCGGAAGCAGGCGTGACGCCGACTATGCCGCCGATCACCCAGGCGGTCGCACAGAGGATCAGAAGGGAAAGAAGATGACGCACGATGGCTGATTTTACTTTGTGCAACGCGAGGGATTTGGGCGGCAAGCCGTCACATCGAAACCCGCGGGTCGCTCGCGTCGGCTCTCAAGTGGTAGCGAGACCATAAGGCAAGCGCAAGGCGGAGCTGAAGCTCAGCTTGCGGCTCTGTCGCGGATGGACACGGACGGACCTCTCGCTTATGGGTGGCGATGTTCAAGAGCCTCTATGCTTGGGTATTGCGCCTTGCCGATAGCCCGCGCGCACCGTGGGCGCTCGGGCTCGTCGCCTTTGCGGAAAGCTCGTTCTTTCCGGTTCCGCCCGACATTATCCTGGTCCCGATGGTGCTGGCGCGACCGGAGCGAGCCTGGCGCTATGCCGCCATCGCGACGATCGCCTCCGTGCTGGGTGGCATGGTGGGCTATGCGATCGGCGCATTGCTTTTCGACACCCTCGGCCAGTGGCTGATCCACCTCTATGGCTATGCAGACAAGCTCGAGGCGCTGCGCGAATTCTACGCCAAATGGGGCGCGCTTTTCATTCTGATCAAGGGGTTGACGCCGATCCCCTATAAGCTGGTCACGATCGTGAGCGGCCTGTTGTCGTATAATTTCGGCCTGTTTGTTCTGCTCTCCCTTCTCACGCGCGGCATCCGCTTCTTCGTGCTCGCCGCCATTCTGGGCCGCTTCGGCGTGCCGATCAAAGCGGCGCTCGATCGCCACTTCGGCCTCATCCTGATCAGCTTCGTGGCGATCGTGGTGATTGGTTTTTGGATTGCGATAAAATGGCTTTGACGATGAAGGCGCGCCCGCGCCAGATCCTGCCGCTCGCGATCGGGGTAACGCTCGCGATCGTGGCCACGATCCTCACCGTCTGGGCCTTCGAGCGGGCCGGCTACACGCCATGTGAGCTTTGTCTGCTGGAGCGCCAGCCGTTCTACGCGGGATTTGCGGTCGGCTTGTTGACGATCGTGTCGGTTCTGACGCGCCGTTGGGGATTGGCGTCGATCGGCTTCGCTGTGCTGGCCCTGCTATTTGCGGCCGGGACGGCGATCGGTGTGTATCATGCCGGCGTTGAATGGAAATTCTGGCCTGGCCCCTCCGGTTGTTCCGGTGCGGTGCAAGCAGCGGCCGGAGTGAGCGACTTCATGAAGCAACTAAAGAGCGTCAAGGTCGTCCGATGCGACGCCGCCGCCTTGGTGGTCGCGGGCTTGTCGCTTGCCGGATGGAACGCCGTGATCTCGCTCGGCCTCTTGATCTGCAGTCTTGTCGGTCTGTCGCGGAGCCGTTCGGCCTAGTCCAGGATCGTGACCGGATCGCCTGGCCGGATCCCGCCCCCCTGAACGACACGCGCATAGACGCCACAAAGGTTGTGCCCGACGGTCTTGACCAGCGTCTTGACCACATTGATGTCGCGTTCGCCCGTCGCAGGGTCGACGCTCGTTGCGGCGCAGCGTTCGGTCGTGTTGGTGATGGCCAGCTGCGTCTCGCCGATCGTGATCTGGCGCCCGACGAGGTCGTGTTCGGCCCAGGCTGGCAATCCGTCGAGATAGAGATTTGCGCGGAACCGGAGGGGATCGACAGCTTGTCCAGCGGCCTTGGCGATGGCCGCGACGCTGGCGAGATTGACCAAGGAGACGAAGCCCTTGGTCGAATCTGTGAAGCGGAACGGGTCGAACGGGCCGAGCAGGCGTGGCGGCCCTTTGAGATCGTCCTCGCAGAAGACGGCGAAGAAAGTCTCGACCGCACTACGGCCTGCGAAAGTCGACAGATCGGCATCGCATTCAAGACGGCCGTCAAGCTCGATCGTCAGGCGGGAGATCGAGGGGTCGAAGCGCGTCTTCAGCGTCGCCAGACGTTCATCGCGCATCAGCATCAGATATTTGGTTTTAGGCCGATAACGCGGCACGGTTTCATCGAATCCCGACGGGCCATTCTCGATGGCGTAAAGTCGGTCGTTGGGAAAATAAGCGCCTTTCGTGAGTTCCACCTCCGACAGAGCTTGGGGCGACAAGCCTTTGATCGGATAGCAGAAGATCGAAGCGATCAAGACGTGATCCAAGGCTAGATCGCCCCGTCTTGAGCGAGCAGGCAGCGATTGTCTTCGCTGACCTCGATCTGCACCGTCATATGGCCGATCCCGAACGTGTCTCGTAGCGTCACTGCCGTCTCCGACAAGAAGTGATCGCCGGGGTGGCCCGCCGGCATGCAGAGATGCGCCGTTATGGCGATCTCGGTCGTGCTCATCGGCCAGATATGCAGATCATGCAATGTCGCGACGCCGGGTCGATCGAGCAGAAAACGACGAACCTTCGCTGGTTCGATCGATGGTGGCACCGCCTGCATCGACATCGAAACGCTGTCGCGAAGCAGTCCCCACGTGCCGGCCACGATGATGGCGTTGACCACGAGACTGACGACGGGATCGACCCAGAGCCAGCCGGTCAGCAGGATCACGGCCCCGGCCGCAATGACCCCGACCGACACCAGCGCATCGGCCGCCATATGCATGTAGGCGCCCTTGATGTTGATGTCATTGTGCCGCCCGGACGCGAACAGATAGGCGGTCAAACCGTTGATCGCGACGCCGATCGCCGCCACGATCATGACGGTGCCGCCCGCCACAGGCTCTGGTGCGAACAACCGTTGTATGGCCTCCAGGCTCAGCGCTCCGACCACCACGAGCAGGAAGATGGCGTTGAACAGCGCTGCCAGGATCGAGGAGCCGCGAAGCCCGTAGGTAAACCGCTGCGAGGGAACACGCTGCGCCAGAGATTGGGCGAGCCACGCCACCATCAGGCCCAGAATATCGCTGACGTTATGACCAGCGTCGGCCAGTAGCGCGACCGAGTGGCCATAGACGCCGGCGCCCGCTTCGACGAGCACGAAGGCCGTATTGAGGCCAATGCCGATCGCGAAGGCGCGGCCGAAATTGGCCGGTGCGTGAACGTGACCTCCGATGCCGTGGCTGTGCCCGGCATGCGAATGATCGTGATCGTGCACGTGATCGCTGTGGGGCTGTGTCGCAGCGCCCGCATGGTCATGCGCGTGTTCCGTGCCGCTCGCCAACGGGGGCGATGCTGCGGCGTGGTGGTGATCGGACATGAATACTCCGGTGGCGACGCCAGAGCTTACCGCACCCGGACAGTCGGCACCACCGACATGCCTGGTCCGAGCTCCACGTCCGGACGCTGATCGAAGGTGATCTTCACCGGAATGCGCTGAACGACCTTCACGTAATTGCCCGTGGCGTTCTGAGCCGGCAGCAAACTGAAGGCCGTTCCACTCCCAGCCTGGATGCTGTTGATCTTGCCGGGATAGGTCCGGCCAAAAGCATCGATTTCGATATCGACGGGCTGTCCCACCCTCATGTCGGCGAGTTGAGTTTCCTTGAAGTTGGCCGTGACCCAAACATCCAACGGCACCAGAACCATCAGGCCTTGGCCCTGAGTCGCAACGAAACCAACCGCCCCGGTGAGCCGCGTCACGCGGCCATCGACGGTCGCGCGAATCATCGTGCGCGAGAGATTGGCGTCGGCCGTCAGCTTCTGCGCCTTCGCTTGCTCGATTTGCGCCTCGGCGCTGCGTCTTTGGGCTTTCAACACATTGATCTGCTTTTCAGCGGCAGCCTGGTTGGATTGAGCGCCGTCCAGCGCGGCGCGCTTCTGCTGCTGATCGGAGGCCGATTGCTGCGCCCGCTGGATCGTTCCAAAGCCGGTCTTGGCGAGATCCTGATAGCGCTTGTTCTCGTCGTTGGAGAAGTTCAGCGCAGCCTGAGCCTCGTTGACCTGCTGTTCCGCTTGCCGAACTTGCGACTTCTGCGCTCCGATCTGTGCCTCGATATTTTCGAACTGAGCTTGCGCCTGATCGATCTGAGCCTCCGCATTGGCGACCGCCGCCGTGTAGTTCCGATCATCGATGCGGGCCAGGAGGTCCCCGGCCTTCACAACCTGATTATCGGTGACCGGCACAGCAGTGATGTTGCCTTCAACTTCGGCGCTGATCGAAATCGGCCGACCATCGATAAAAGCATCATCCGTGTTCTCGAAGTGGCGCGCGTTCAGATACCAGAGGACGCCAGCCACAATCGCCGCGATCAGCACGAGAAGGCCGACGATCAGCGCAATCGGATGCTTGCGCCAGAACGGCCGGGTGTCTTTCGGCTTCTCTGCCGCATCGTCGTCGGGGGACGTCTCGACGGTCTCACCGCTGTCGTCGACGTCATCAGATTTCTGCAATGCCGCCGGCTCGTCGGCCTTGTGGTCCGCCGATCCGATCTTGAGAATGTCGCGGTCGTGAGGAGCATCGTTTGGTTGGTCGAGCACGGTGGACTTCCCGATTTTTAAGGCGAAAACATGCGATGGGCGTGCTTGGTTCCTGCGGCCGAACAGCCAAGCCAAGGCTTCGTCCGAAAGAGGCCTTGTCTAACTCGCTATCGCTGGCGGCGTGACGCTCGACGATCCTGGAACGAAGCCATCGAACGCCGCCCAAAACTGTGCCCTGAAGTGATCCTGTTCCATCAGAACTTCATGCCGGGCATGAGGCACAACGATGAGGCTCGCGTTTTTCAGTCGGGTGGCGAAACGCTCGATCCCGCGTGTCGCGACGACGCTGTCGGCGCCGCAGGCCACCACGAGCATGGGGGTGAGAATCCGGCGCGGGAAGTCGACGTCGTGAAACTCAGCCATGTAGCGGAACGCCGCGTTCAACCAGCCTTGCGTCGGCGCGCCGATCGCGAGTTCGGGCGCGGCGCTCACCAAGGCCGAGAAGGCGGCATAGCGTTTTGGATCGGACGTGAGAACGTTATGCTCAAACGGTTTCATCATGACCGAGCGGCTGCTTCCTCCTGGCACATAGAGGCGTCCCAGCCCGAGCCGAGATGCCGTCGATGCCATTGCCCTGATGGCGCGGGGCGCCGCGAGGCCATAGATCTCGACCATCGGGGTCGAGAGAACGATACGATCAAACATACAACGGTCGCCGGCGGCATGCGCGATCGCAATAGCGCCGCCCATGGAATGCGCCAGCGCGAACCAAGGCCTGGGGCAGTGCGGCTCAAGCACGGCGGATCGGATGGCGTCGAGATCCGCTTGAAATTCATCAAAGTCGGAGACGTGTCCTTTGCGTCCATCTCGCACCAAACGTGACGAGCCGCCCTGGCCGCGCCAGTCGAACGCCACGACTGCAAACCCGCGAGCGAGGAGTTCGGACGCGACCTCGGCATATTTCTCGATAAATTCGCCGCGTCCTGTACAGAGGACGACCGTCCCGGCGGCCGGTACCCGGGTCGCCTCCCAACGCGCGACCCTGATCTCGATCGTCCCGATCGGCAGCAGATCAGTGATCGCATTTGGAGCGAGGGGATTGAGAGGCACCTCCACAAGCTTGACGCTGAGGTTGCGCGATGCCGTCTTGCCGGGAGCCGTTCCGCCTCTCCGGTCAGCCCTGGACGATGGCGACACTTGCGCTCGCTCCGATTCGGCTGGCGCCCGCCGCGACCATTTGTTCGGCATCGGTCCTGGTCCGGATGCCGCCGGAGGCTTTGACCCCAAGTGCATCGCCGACCACGCCTCGCATGAGGGCCACATCTTCGATCGTCGCACCCGCATGACCGAAGCCGGTCGAGGTCTTGACGAAATTCGCGCCGGCGCTTGCGGCGATCGAACAGGCGGCCCGCTTCTCGTCGTCGGTCAGCAGGCAAGTCTCGATGATGACCTTGAGCAGGGTCGAGCCGCAGGCGCGCTTCACTGTCGCGATATCGGCCTCGACGGCGTCGAACTGCCGGTCCTTCAGCGCCCCGACATGGATCACCATGTCGATTTCTCCCGCACCCGCCGCGACCGCGTCGGAGGCTTCGAATGCCTTGGCGCGTGTCGACATGGCGCCGAGCGGAAAGCCAACGACGGCACAGGCTGGGATCGATAGACCGGCGAGCCTCTCGGCGACGCGAGAGACATAGACGCCGTTGACGCAGACGGAGGCGAAGCCGAACCGTGCGGCTTCCGCACAAAAGCGGTCGACATCGATCGCAAGCGTGTCGGGTTTCAGGACGGTATGGTCGATCAACCTGGCGAGGCTCGCGGCGTCGGCATCAAGGGCCTCGCTGGCTGACCGCTGCGAGGAGCGTGGCGTTTCGTTGTCGTAGAGGCTCATGATCGACTCGCCAGCTTGCGCGTGCCACTTTGGCACCTTGCGGCGATGGCACAATAAAACAAAAAGCCGGCCCGTCCTACCCGACGGACCGGCTTGATCTGCCGATGTTTGTTCAAGCAGCGATGCGCCAGATCGTTAAACGACGCGTCGAATCAGCTTGATGATGATGAGCAACACGATGGCGCCGATCGCAGCGTCGATGATGGCAGCCACGACGCCCGTGCCAAGGTTGATCCCGAGTTGCGGGAGCAGGTAGCCAGCGACGAAAGCGCCGATGATACCGACAATGATGTCACCGATCAGACCGAAGCCGGTGCCCTGAACCACGAGTCCAGCGAGCCAGCCGGCGATCGCGCCGATGATGAGAAATACGATGAGTGATTGGCCGTCCATGTATCGATCCCCGGTGTAACAGCCCGCCCAAACAGGCCCAACAGCGGAACCGACGGTTCACGGCAAAGGTTCCGCTGTTGGTCAGCAGCGAGAAGAAACTGTGGCCGCGATGTGGCTCGATTGTCACGCTATGATGTCTGGTGTGATTTGGTCTTCGATGAAGCCGATTTTGTCGCGGAGCAGCAATTTGCGTTTCTTAAGTCGCTGCACTTGAATCTGATCGCGAGTCTCCCGGAGCGACAAGGCCATAATGGCTTCGTCGAGGTCCCGGTGTTCCTGGCGAAGTTGCTCCATTTCGATCAGGGCGACACGTTTTTCCTCGGGACCCAATTGGTTCATCGCGCCTCAACCCTAATTCGCATCGTTCGCTCCAAGCCGGAGGTCTGTCCGCCGAGCCGATCCGGCAGATTATGGCAACAGCCGGGTTCTGTCGCAAGTCGAGCCAAGCCTCAGTGCGGTGCAAGAAGGCATTCCCGTCAAGCTAAATCTGCATGAATTATCAGTAACTTGACCGTCAACGCTGGGATCAGCGACCAGTCGTTTGGCGGAGCAAGCACGCGGGAAGGATGCGTCTTGTGTGAAACGAACGCCCGCCGCACGGGTTAGGCCGTAGCGAAGTGACAGGGGCCGATCCGGCCCGTAACCAGGGGAGATCGACGTGGCTGTAGCGGTAGTAACGGGAGCAGGCGCAGGGGTAGGGCGGGCGACAGCCCGGGAATTCGCGCGACAAGGGTTCGATGTTGGTTTGATCGCGCGAGACCAGCAAAGGCTCGACGCCACCGCAAAGGAACTCCGCGACATGGGCGTGCGCGCCCATGTGGTCACGGCCGACGTGTCGGATGCGAGCGCCATCGCGGCCGCGGCCGACAGCATCGAACATGAACTCGGCCCGATCGAGGTCTGGGTCAACAATGCGGCAACCAGCATCTTCTCGCCGGTTGAAAAGATCGAACCCGACGAATTCAAACGCGCCACAGAGGTCGGCTATCTTGGCACGGTCTACGGCTCCATCGCGGCGCTCAAACACATGAGGCTGCGCGATCGTGGCCTCATCATCAATGTCGGTTCGGCCATGGGCTACCGGGCCATGCCACTCCAATCAGCCATGTCGGGCGCGAAATTCGCGGTCCGTGGATTTACGGCTGCCTTGCGGTCTGAGTTGTTCCACGATCGATCCCACATCCGTGTGTCGATGGTGCATCTGCCATCGATCAACACCCCCCAATTCGACTGGAGCCTCAACCGCCTCGGCCGCAAGCCGCAGCCGGTGGCTCCCGTCTACCAGCCGGAAGTCGCAGCCCGCGCCATCGTGTTCACTGCTCAGCATCCGCGTCGTGACGTTTGGGTTGGCCTGTCCACGCTTGCGGCCATCATGTTGGATCGCTTTGCGCCAGGCCTTGCCGATCGTCTCCTCGCGCTCGGTGGTTATCCGGCGCAGATCACCAAGCAACGTGAACTCGGCAGCGCCACCGCGAACCTGTACGGGCCGATCGGCGGCGTCTATGCGGCGCATGGGCGGTTCGACTTGAATGCGCGCGACACGAACTGGGAAATCTTCACCAGCCGACATCGTGACACGGTCGTCGTCGCGGGGCTGATCGGGCTCTTCTTCGCCCTCCGACACTCGGTGCGATCAATCCGATAAGGCATAACCCAAGACGATCGAGCCACGCTGCGGCTCGATCGTATTCTCGCGGTCATCCAGCGTCACGCGAGCAGGCAGAGGTCGGACGCCGCCAATTCGTTTTAAAACCGCTCGAACATCGCAAAGAGTTGATGACGACGCAGGCGAAAGGCCGCTTGAGCCGCGTCCAGATCGTGTCATCATCTCGTCGTGAACCGCGTTCGGACACGATTCCTGTTGGGAGTTCAGAATGTCGCTGCAAAGTCACATTGCGGAGTTGGCTCGTCGTCATCAGGCGATCGATAAAGAAATTGCCTCCTGCCGTGCCGCGCCGAGCATAGAGCCCGCGAAACTATCTGAGTTGAAACGCAAGAAACTGCAGCTCAAAGACGAGATGACCAAGCTGCGTCATTAACGGCTGTCTTCGATCGTTTTCAAAATCTGGTGTAAGGGGCCGTGCGGATCGCCGGCCCCTTTGTTATGAAAGCGCGTGCTGCATGCCACCGATGCGGGATGCCACTCACCCTTTACTTCATGGGTCTTGCGATCCATTTCTTCAGGAGATGAAGAGACCGGTTGATGGCTCTGTTCGGTCGACGATTGCGGTTGTGCCTTAAAGAGTGCAGCCGCCGTTGCGAGCGGTTGATCTTGCACCGCAGCATTTAGCCATCAAATCGACATGTAGCTCAAATCTGATTGTGCGAGACGGCAATATGCTGGCCGTTAAAAGGCCCGAGTCGGGCCGACCAAGGACGAATGTTATGGCGCCTGCTCTCCCGATGATCTCAAGCGAAAGCGGTCTTTCCCGCTATCTCAATGAGATTCGTCGCTTTCCCATGCTTCAGCCCCAGCAGGAATTCATGCTGGCGAAGCGTTGGCGTGAGCACGACGATCGCGACGCGGCCCACGAACTCGTGACCTCGCATCTTCGCCTCGTTGCCAAGATCGCGATGGGCTATCGCGGCTACGGACTCCCGATCGGCGAAGTCATTTCGGAAGGCAATGTCGGCTTGATGCAGGCTGTGAAGCGGTTCGAGCCCGACAAGGGCTTCCGCCTTGCGACTTATGCGATCTGGTGGATTCGCGCGTCGATCCAGGAATATATTCTTCGTTCCTGGTCACTCGTGAAGATGGGGACGACTGCCAATCAGAAGAAGCTGTTCTTCAACCTGCGGAAGGCGAAGAGCCAGATCTCGGCGTTGGAGGAAGGCGATCTTCATCCCGACCACGTTCAGACCATCGCGACCAAGCTCGGGGTGACCGCGCAGGACGTGATCGACATGAACCGCCGCCTTGGTGGCGACAGCTCCCTGAATTCACCGATGCGCGAGGACGGCGACGGCGAGTGGCAGGACTGGCTCGTTGACGATTCGACGAACCAAGAGGTTCTGCTTGCCGACCACGAAGAAAGCTCTAATCGCCACGACGCGCTGAAGGGAGCGCTCGATGTTTTGAATCCGCGTGAGCGCCGCATCTTCGAGGCGCGTCGTCTTGCGGAGGATCCGATTACGCTCGAGCAACTCTCCGAAGAGTTCAACATCTCGCGTGAGCGCGTTCGGCAAATCGAGGTGAGAGCCTTCGAAAAGGTGCAGGCTGCCGTGAAGACCGGATTGGCGCGGATCGAAGCAAGCCGGCCTTTGTTGGAGTCGCAATCGAGCGTTCATTGAATCTGACGGTCGACCAACAAAAAGCCGAGGCAATCGCCTCGGCTTTTTGTTTATGGCGTGGCTGACTGCCAGCTTTGAATAGCGCTTTCGATAATGCGCTGTCCCGATGTGCCCTTCTCGAAGGTTATCTTGGCGACCTTGCCAGACACCAGCAGCAAGGGGACGTCGAACCAATTCCGGCTTTTGATGAGGTCAAGGTTGCGGCTTTCGACGTCGCCGCGCGTCAGTCCCACCAGAAAATAATTGTCCGTGATGGTCACCGGCAGTCCGACCAGTGTGTCGCCTGTCGGTGAATCGTCGCGGCGCAATTGCGGCACGTTGATTTGCTTCACGTTTCCAAGTTGATTGCCCGGACCCGGCGTGAACCGCAAATCCATCGTATGGCTCGCGGGAAATTGCTGTTCGAAATTCTTTTGAAACAGCATGGTCATTTTAAGATTGGCGTCGGGAATTTCGATATCGGCGCGGACAGCTTGGGCCAGCGGCTGCCCCTGGCCTGGGCTGACATTCTCGGCATGCCAGACCACGGAACCCACATAGGTTTTGACTTTTTGAGGATCGTCCGGCGCGTCCACGAGAAGTGCGGCGCGTTGCGAAACCGGCAATGTCTCGTCGCTCGAAGCAGGTGCGGTCGCGGTGGAGGGTGGGGTCGCAGCCGAGGTGGGTGCTGGCGCCGCGGGGGACGCTGACGCCGCGAGCGGAGCCGAGGGATCCGCTGTCGCCGCTGCGGCGGACGGATTCGCGCTATCGCTCGGTGCGGCTGCCGGTGGATTGGCGGCATCGGTCGGGCCGCCCGCCGGTGCATTGGCAGCGTCGGTCGAGGCTGGTTGTGTCGGCGCTGGCTCCGGCGCAGCGCCGGCCGATGACAGGGCCGTTGTCGATTGAGCAGCCGATGGTTGGCTTTGCGGCGCAGCGGACGAAGGATCCGGCTGCGTCGTGTTATCGGCCGTCGCTTTTTCCGCAGCGGGTGTCTTGTCGGCCAGAATCGTCGGCGGCGCGCTCGTGCCGTCGGCCCGGCTGACGATCTTGCCGCTCTGCGGCTCGGATTTCTGAGCGGCCTGCAGCGCCGCGCGTGCCCGCGCCATCGCTTCTGGTTTGTCGCGCAGGCGCCAAGCCGTGTAGGCAATGCCGGCCACAACGACGGCCGCCACAAGCGCGACGATGAGAACGCGCGGGCTGAATGGCTCTTTCCGAACCGGCCGTGGCGCGGCCGGGCGGTTCGACTCGTCTCGGTTGAGGCTCCGCTCCTCGGACCGATCTTTGGTCGGCGGGAATTGCGGCGTGTCGGGCAGTTGCTCGGGCGCCGACGCATCCGTGCCAGGAGGCTCGTTCGGCTCGGCCGTCGGCGAAGGAACCTGCAGGCGCGAGGCGCTTGGCAATCCAGGGCTTTGCGAGGCGAGGCTCGATGAGATGGTCTTGGGTGTGGCTTGTGCCGGGTCGTCCGTCTCGCGCGACGCGCGTATGACAGGCGCTGCAACCGGCCTCGATGTGCTCGCCGGTCGCATCGGCTGAACGGGCCGTGGCGGCCCCGGCGGACGGCTTGGCCCCGGGGGTAAGCCTGCGCGCAGAGACGTGAGGCCCGGGGCAGCCGGACGAACCGTGGTTACCGTGGCTGGCGCTGCCGAGGGCTGCGGCAACACTGTTGCCTGCCGCGCCGCAGGGTCCAGGCTCGATGCCGCTACGGGCGTTTCGCTCGCAGGGACCGCAGGGGCTGAGGGTTGAGGCGAGACCGGTGGCGGAGAAGCAGGAGCCGGGGGTGCGACGGGTGCAGCGACCGTTGGCGGTCCCACGATGTCGGTCTCGACCCGCGCGATCGCGTCATCGAGGGCGACGCTCTCCCGTTCGATGTCCTCTGCCGGAACGGGCGGTTCCATCGAACGCAATTGCCCGAGAAGCGCCTGTCGCGCCCGATCATAGATGGCGCGGCGCGCCTCCGGCGGCGCGTCGTGCAGGGAGGCGACCGCCCGAGAGAGAAGAGGATAATATTCGGCCATTCAGCGTTAACACCATCCCTGGTCTGGTTCGTCAATCCCGCTGATGTGAGCCCGCGAGTTGAGGTCTCGGTGCAACGAATAGCCGAAGCGCATCAATCCTGAAACGGGTTCTGAACCAGAATCGTGTCGTCGCGCTCAGGGCTCGTCGAGAGGAGCGCCACGGGGGCACCGATCAGTTCCTCGATATAGCGGACGTATTTGATCGCCTGCGCCGGCAGGTCGGCCCAGGACCGCGCACCGCCCGTCGCGCCTTCCCAGCCCGGAAAGGTCTCGTAGACAGGCTCGACGCGCGCCTGAGCGGCCTGGCCGGCCGGCAGATAGGCGATGTCCTTGCCGTCGAGTTTGTAGCCGACGCAGATCTTGATCTCGTCGAAGCCATCGAGAATGTCGAGCTTGGTCAGGGCGATACCGTCGATCCCCGAGGTCTTGACGGTTTGACGCACCAGCACGGCATCGAACCACCCGCACCGGCGGCGACGGCCGGTGTTGACGCCGTATTCATGTCCCTTGTCGCCGATCAACTGGCCGATCTCGTCGTGAAGTTCGGTCGGGAAGGGACCGCCGCCGACCCGAGTCGTGTAGGCCTTGGCGATCCCAAGCACATAGCCGATCGCTTTCGGACCCAGGCCCGAGCCGGTCGCGGCTGCGCCTGCCACCGTGTTGGATGAGGTGACAAAGGGATAGGTGCCGTGATCGACATCCAAGAGCGCGCCTTGGGCGCCTTCAAACAGGATGCGTTTGCCGTCACGTCGTGCGGTGTCCAAAAGATCGAACGTCACGGCCATATAGGGCAGGACCTTGTCGGCCACCGACATCAACTCATCTCGGATCGCCGCATGCGACAGTGGCTCGAGACCGAGCCCGCGTCGCAGCGGATCGTGATGCGAGAGCAGCCGCTCGATCTTCTCGTCGAGATACTCGGGCTCAGCGAGATCGGTCAGGCGGATCGCGCGGCGTCCGACCTTATCCTCATAGGCCGGTCCGATTCCGCGCTTGGTCGTGCCGATCTTGACGCCGGTGTCGGTCGCGGATTCGCGATGCGCGTCGAGTTCGCGGTGGAGCGCGAGAATGAGCGAGACGTTCTCGGCGATTTTCAGGTTGTCGGGGGTGATCTCGACGCCCTGCTGCCGCAGCTTGTCGATCTCGGCCAGGAGATGGTGGGGATCGAGAACGACGCCGTTGCCGATGACCGAAAGCTTGCCGGGGCGGACGATGCCGGAGGGCAGAAGAGCGAGTTTAAACACTTTGCCGTCGATCACCAGCGTGTGACCAGCGTTGTGACCGCCCTGAAAACGCACCACGACATCGGCCGCGGTCGACAACCAGTCGACGATCTTGCCCTTGCCCTCGTCGCCCCATTGAGCGCCGACCACCACCACATTCGCCATATTGATCTAGCTCGTCTCGCGCCGCGACCCCGGCCACCGCATCAGCGGCCCGGGGATACCAAGCCCCGACACTAGTGTCCGGGCTGCTCTTCGTAAATAAGCCCGGACGATCACGTCCGGGCTCCCGTCGCTCGTCTCGACCGTCGGTCGAGGTTTCTAGAAGTGAAGCAGGTTGACGGCCTTCACGCCGGGGATGCCCTTGATCTTGTCGAGCGTCCCATCCGGCACCGCACCATCGACTTCCGTCAGCGCAATGGCCGAGCCGCCTGGCTGGTCGCGCCCGAGCGCGAAGGTCGCGATATTGACGCCCGCGTCGCCCAGTGTCGTCGCGAACCGGCCGATGAAGCCCGGTTTGTCCTCGTTGGTGACGTAAAGCATCGTCGAGGCGAATTCGGCATCGACCTTGATGCCCTTGATGGCCGTGATGCGCGGCTTACCATCAGTGAACACAGTGCCCGAAATAGCGCGTTCCTGCGCGTCGGTCGTGATCGCCAGGGTAATGAGCGATTCGTAGTCGCCCTCGGCGGCGCGCGTGGTCTCCTCGACCACGATGCCGCGCTCCTTGGCGACGGCAGGACCCGACACGACGTTGACGGCCGACAGAACGGGACGAAGCAGACCCGCCAAGGCGGAGGCTGTGAGAGCCTTGATCTTGAGCTCCGCGACCGCACCCTCATAGGTGATCTTGACCTGACGGATCGGCGCATCGGTCAACTGGCCCGCGAAGGAGCCGAGCCGATCGGCCAGCTCGATCATGGGGCGAAGGCGAGGGGCTTCCTCGGCCGTGATGGAGGGAAAATTGACTGCGTTCGAGATCGCGCCACGGATCAGGTAATCCGACATCTGCTCGGCGACTTGAAGCGCCACGTTTTCCTGAGCTTCGTTGGTGGCGGCACCGAGATGCGGCGTGCAAACGACGTTCGGGTGACCAAACAGCACGTTCTCTTTCGCAGGCTCCGTCGCGAACACATCGATTGCGGCTCCGGCCACATGGCCGTTGTCCAGCTCCTTGCGGAGCGCTTCCTCGTCGATCAAGCCGCCACGGGCGCAGTTGATGATTCGCACACCCTTCTTGGTCTTGGCGAGATTTTCGGCCGACAGGATGTTCTTGGTCTGCGGCGTCATCGGCGTGTGCAGCGTGATGAAGTCGGCGCGGGCCAGCAACTCGTCGAGTTCGACGCGCTCGACCCCAAGCGCAAGAGCACGTTCGGCCGACAAGAAGGGGTCGAAGGCGATGACCCGCATGCGAAGTCCGACGCCGCGCTCGGCCACGATGGAGCCGATGTTGCCACATCCGATAATGCCCAACACCTTGCCGGTGATCTCGACGCCCATGAAGCGGTTCTTTTCCCACTTGCCGGCTTGAGTGGACGTGTCAGCGGCCGGCAACTGGCGCGCCAGCGCGAACATGAGCGCGATCGCGTGTTCGGCGGTCGTGATCGAATTCCCGAAGGGTGTGTTCATCACGATCACGCCTTTGGCGGTCGCGGCCGGGATATCGACATTGTCGACCCCGATGCCGGCGCGGCCGATGACCTTCAGCTTGGTGGCGCGTTCCAGCAGCTTCGCCGTCACCTTGGTGGCCGAGCGGATCGCCAAGCCGTCATATTGGTCGATGATCTCGGCCAGAGCATCTTTGTCGATGCCGGGTTTTACGTCCACCTCCACGCCACGCTCCTTGAAGATGGCGACGGCGGCGGGCGACAGACTATCGGAAATGAGAACGCGAGGAGCCATGGGATTTGTCCAGATCTTGGGGCAGGCGTCATCGTCCATCGGAACGAGCGCACGTGCGACATGGGAGTGTGGATCGAAAGGCGCTTCTCGTGCCGATCACGCGAGGCGCGAGGTTTAAGCGTCGATGGTCGGGGTCAGGCCGCTTTGGCGAGATTGGCCGAGGCTTGCGCATAGGCCCAATCGAGCCATTCCGTCAGGGCCACGACATCCGCCGTCTCGACCGTGGCGCCGCACCAGACACGAAGGCCGGGAGGCGCATCGCGATAACCGCCAATATCGAAGGCCACGCCGTCCTTATCGAGCATATCGGCCAGAGACTTGGCGAAAGCGGCCTGGGCGTCGGCCGGCTGCGACGTAACGGCGGGCGCCACAACCTTCAGGCAGACGGAAGTATTGGAGCGGGTGTCAGGCGCGATCGCCAGATGATCGATCCAGTCCGTCTTTGCGACCCAATCGGCGATCGCCTTGGCGTTGGCATCGGCTCGTGCCACGAGCGCATCGAGACCGCCGAGCCCTTTGGCCCAGGTCAGCGCATCGATGTAATCCTCGACGCAGAGCATCGACGGTGTGTTGATGGTCTCGCCCTTGAAAATGCCCTCGATCAGCTTGCCGCCTGAGGTGAGGCGGAAAATCTTCGGCAGCGGCCAAGCGGGCGCATAGGTCTGCAGGCGCTCGACGGCGCGGGGCGACAGGATCAGCATCCCGTGGGCCGCTTCGCCCCCCAGCACCTTCTGCCACGAGAAGGTCACCACATCGAGCTTGTCCCAGGGAAGCGTCTGCGCGAAGGCCGCCGAGGTGGCATCGCAGATGGTCAGACCGGCCCGATCCGCCGGGATGAAATCGCCATTCGGGACGCGCACGCCGGAGGTTGTACCATTCCACGTGAAGACGACGTCGTTGTTGAAATCGATGCTATTGAGATCGACGATCTCGCCATAGCCGGCCTTGAGGATCCGTGCGTCCTTGAGCTTCAGCTGCTTGGCTGCGTCCGTCACCCAGCCTTCGCCGAAGCTTTCCCACGCGACCATATCGACGCCGCGTGCCCCGAGAAGCGACCACATGGCCAATTCGACGGCGCCGGTGTCCGAGGCCGGAACAATACCGATACGGTAATCGGCGGGGACTTGCAGGATATCGCGGGTCAGGTCAATCGCGGCTTGGAGTTTCGCCTTGCCGGGCTTGGCGCGATGGGAGCGGCCGAGGGCGGCTTTGCCGAGCGCCTCGAGGGTCCAGCCTGGGCGCTTCGCGCAGGGGCCAGAGGAAAAGCACGGGTTTGCTGGCCGTGTAACCGGTTTATTCATCATGAAATCCATCCTCACAGATGGTAGCCTCTCGTTGGGGAGAGGTGTCCCGTCGCAAGGACTAGTACGAACCTCGCGGAGCCGTCAAGCGGCTCCTGTCGCTCAATCGATCGCGTAGCGGATGCCGAACTTCACGTCGTCACGCGTGAAATTGCGGGAATAGGATGACGTCCCGACACTTGTGCCGAAGCGCCCGAGATCGAGGTGATGATAGCCGAGGTCGACCGTAACAGAGTCCGTCAGCGCGTAGGAGAGGCCCGCCATGGCGGCCCAGGCGAAGGTCGTGCTGCCGCGAGGCGAACCGCCCTGGATCGCGCTCAAGCCCGTTGCGTCCGACACGGTCACCGAAGCCGACGGATCGAAGACCGCGAAGCCGAGACCCGCCCCGACATAGGGCGTCACGCCATACCATGTGCCGATGTCGAGATAGCCGTTGACCAGCCCATCGTAGCGGTTGAGGGAGCCCTGCTGGCGGGTCGTGACCCCGCCGGCCGTGATCTGCGTGGCATAGTCGATCGGTTGAAGATAGTCGCCCGTGACATCGACCCGCAGCATGCTGTTGAAGCGGTAGCCGACGCCGCCGCCAGCTGCGTAGCCCCCAGCCGATCGATGATCGAAGCCGAGCGGCGACAGCTTGGGACGATCGTCGTCGCCGTACGAGACATCGCCGCGGAGATACCAACCCGTTCCGACCGCGACATCGGCGTCGGGTTCGGCGAAGACCGGTGCAGGCGGATAGGTGGGCGAGAGGGTTGGGGTTCGCGCGAAGACCGGCGACGCCGCCATTCCGATCAGGGCCGCAAAACCCAATCTCGCTACCGTGCCGGCCCGCATCGACAATCCCCCTCGACCGTCGCGATTGCGCGGCCCTCACTGAAAAGAATGAACAAATATGCTTAAGGGCAGCTTAACCGTGCGTCGTCATCGACTGGCGATCACCCACAAAAAAACGCGGAGCCAAGGCCCCGCGTTTCGGCGTTCAGGTGCGATGTCCGCGCGTCAGTATTTCCGGACGGTCGGCGCTTCAGGCGGATAATAGACCGGGGTAGGGGCCACATCGCTGATCATCCAGCGCATGCCGAGCCGGATATCTTGCGAGGCAAGATCGTAACGATGCTTCTCGATCACGCAGCCGGTGCTGTTCACGCAATTGATGAAGCCCGAGGTCGCATCACCCATGTTGAGGTAGCGATAGCCGAGTTCCAGCTTGAGGTTCTGGCTGACGGAATAAGACACGCCCGCCATGGCGGCATAGGCCAGGTTGAACTTGTCATGTTCCTTGGCAAAGCCGAAGCCGCCGTTGCCGACGCCGTTGAACACATTGCCGGCTTGGTCGACAATGGTCGGGCCACCGACGCCGAGATCGCTCAAGGATGTGACGCGGTTGTAGGCTGCGCCGACGCCGGCCCCGATGAAGGGCGTCAAGCCGTACCAGGTGCCGAGGTCGGCATAGGCATTGACCAGGAACACCGAACTCTGCAGCGAGCCGTTATATTGGTCGTAGCCGCGCCCGGTCCCCGGGACGCCGAAACCCGCACCCGCATCATAGCTCTCGATCGTGCTGAAATGCTGGTCGGTGCGATATTCGCCGGTGGCATCGAAGCGCAGCCAGTTGTTGACCTGATAGCCGACGCCGATGTCGACGAAGCTCGAATCGGCGATGTGCTGCTGGTCCCGCGCAAAGCTCGGGACAGCGGTTGCGGTGTCGATCGGAGCATAGCTCTGATCGTAGAAGGTGGATCGAATGTTCGGACTGCTGGCGACGCCCACGCCGACGTCACCGCGCAAATACCACCCGCCGAAATCGACGACCTCGGGCGGCGGAACATATTGAGGCGGCAACGGGAGGTCGGCGGCGCGTGCGCCGGTCGCAGCCCCAAGTGCCACGACTCCCGCGAAAAGCAGGGCTTTGGTGCTGCCCATAGATGACGTCCCCACTTGAACAGTTGCAATTTCGGCTAGGCCGAGGGTCGACCCATCAACGATGAGCAAAGGTTGCAGAAACTGTTTAAGGGGAGCTTAACCCTAACGATTAACCTTGCGGCTGCAGCAGAAGCGTCGGGACATGACAGTCCGATGTTGCGCGATCCTTCTCTCGATCGCGGTTGTTGGAACGATCGCATGGTCACCGCATTGCAACACCTTGCTGCGGAGTGAGGCGGGGCAGTTGCCGCCCATTGCTTTTTTTCTTACGAAGGCGGGGAATATTGAGGCTCAGCACGAGCTGAGAGCGGCTTGGTCGGATTTTGCCGGTTTGGCTAAGCAATCGGGGATGTGTGCATGAAGGTTGTCTTGGCGCAGCCGCGCGGGTTTTGCGCGGGCGTCGTCCGAGCGGTCGAGATCGTCGAAAACGCTCTCGTCCAGCACGGGGCTCCGGTCTACGTCCGCCATGAAATCGTGCATAATCGCCATGTCGTCGAGAGCCTGGAACAGAAGGGTGCCAGGTTTGTGAAAGACGTGTCCGAGATTCCCGACGGAGCCGTGACGATTTTCAGCGCCCATGGCGTTGCGCGCTCCGTGGAGCAGGAAGCCGCCCGGCGCAACCTGCCGGTGCTCGATGCCACCTGTCCGCTGGTCGCCAAGGTTCATCACCAAGGCCGGCGCTATGTGGCGCAGGGTCGGTCCGTCGTTCTGATCGGTCATGCGGGCCATCCGGAAGTCGTTGGGACGGTGGGACAGATCGATGGTGAGGTGCATCTCGTCCGCAGTGTCGAGGATGTCGCCATGCTCGATCTCCCGATCGATGCGCCCGTGGCCTACATCACCCAAACGACGTTGAGCGTCGACGACACGCGCTCCATCATCGCGGCGCTTGAAGAAAAGTTTTCCGACGTCGTTGGCCCCGATACGCGCGACATCTGCTATGCCACCCAAAATCGACAGACGGCGGTGCGGGAATTGTCGCGGATCGCCGACCTGATATTGGTGGTCGGCGCCAACAACAGCTCGAACTCGAATCGCCTTCGGGAGATCGGAGCCGAGACAAACGTGCCGAGCTATCTCATCGCCGATGGGACGGAACTCGATCTCAACTGGCTGAAGGGCGTCGAGGTGATCGGTCTGACGGCCGGCGCATCGGCACCAGAGATCCTGGTGGATGGCGTCATTTCGGTTCTGCGCCGGATGGGGCCGATCGAAGTCTCGACTCTCCCCGGGATCGAAGAAACCGTTTCTTTCCGATTGCCCACCATGGCCATTAGCCATTAACCAACGTCGATACGCGTCGTGAGCGAGGCCGTGTTTAGGCGGCTCAAGGAGTTCACATTGGGAATTTCAATACACCAGGCGGCCCGGATGGGCGCTTACGTGGTCAGCCAGCATCTGCGTGGCCGCAAACGTTACCCGCTCGTCATGATGCTGGAACCACTGTTCCGCTGCAATCTGGCCTGTGCGGGCTGTGGGAAGATCGACTATCCGGACAAGATTCTCGATCAACGCATTTCGGTGAAAGACGCGCTCGACTCGCTCGAGGAATGCGGCGCCCCCATGTTGGTGATCGCCGGGGGCGAACCGTTGATCCACAAGGAATTGCCGCAGATCGTCGAAGGCGCGATGGCGAAGAAGAAATTTGTCACCGTCTGCACCAATGCGCTTCTGCTCGAAAAGAAGATGCATGAGTATAAGCCGAACAAGTTCTTCAACTGGTCGATCCATCTCGATGGCGATCGCGAGATGCACGACAAGTCGGTGTGCCGCAAGGGCGTCTATGACAAGGCTGTCGCGGCCATCAAGGCCGCCAAGGCCGCCGGTTTCCGCGTCACCATCAACACCACCTTGTTCAGCGATGCGGATGCCGAGCGGTCGGCTCGTTTCTTCGACGAGGTCACCGCGATGGGGATCGACGGCATCACGGTGTCGCCGGGCTATGCCTACGAGCGCGCGCCCGATCAGCAGCACTTCCTGAACCGCGCCAAGATCAAGGAATTGTTCCGCGGCATCTTCGAGCGAAACAAGGGCGGCAAGGCTTGGCCGTTCTACCAATCCACGCTGTTCCTCGATTTCCTGGCCGGAAACCAGAAGTATCACTGCACGCCTTGGGGCAACCCAACCCGGACCGTGTTCGGCTGGCAGAAGCCCTGCTATCTGCTCGGCGAAGGCTATGCGAGCACCTTCAAAGAGTTGATGGAAGACACCAACTGGAGCAACTACGGCACCGGCAATTACGAAAAATGCGCCGACTGCATGGTCCACAGCGGGTTCGAGGCGACCGCGGTTGCCGATTCGGTCACCAAACCCTGGAAGATCCTCAAGGTGGCGCTGCAAGGCATCCGCACCAAGGGTCCGATGGCGCCCGATATCTCACTCGAGAACCAGCGCCCAGCCGAATATATGTTTTCGCGGCACGTCGAGACGAAGCTCGAAGAGATCACGACGAAGGAACAGAATCGCCTTCCCTTGCAGGCTGCCGAATAAGCCACAGCGGTCGTTCAACCACAGACCCGGCGCTCTCGAGCGTCGGGTTTTGTCGTTTAAACGTGGCTCAGAGAAGTCGCGCATTCCCGGCCGCATGGGCCTCGTGCGTCAGCAGCCATTGCTTGCGCGGCAGTCCGCCACCGAAGCCGGTGAGCCGCCCGTCGGCGCCCACGACGCGATGGCACGGCACCACGATAGCGATCGGATTGGCGCCATTGGCCAGTCCCACCGCGCGGCTCGCAGTTGGATGACCGAGAGCGGCGGCAAGGCGACCATAGGTCGTCGTCGTCCCCGGTGGGATCCCGCGGAGCGCGGCCCAGACCTGGCGTTGGAACGCGGTGCCTCCGGTCTCGACCTTCAGAGTGTCGAGAGCCGTGATGTCGCCCTCGAAATAGGCGCCGAGAGCGTCGCCGATCGCTCCGGTGCCATGCCCGGCCTTGAGCTCCACGCTGCCATAATGACGCTGAAGAAGGCCTCGCATCCGGGATTCATAATCGTGGAAATCGAGTGCGCGAAGCGCCGACCCGTCCCGATATGATCAGCAGGGTGCCGAGCGGTGAGTCGAGGCGATCGATAAACAGGGTCATGCCGCCGCTTCCGCAATCCATGAGCGGCGCGATCGATCCTCCGTTCAGCGGTTTTCGACCGGGACGTCGGTGCCAACCCCAAACACCCCCAGCGTCCCAACATCGATGTCGACGGGGGGCCTCTGAGCGCCATCCTCCCGGGCAAGATCGCTCTCGCCGAAACCAAGATGGCCACACAACAAGGTGCGGCTATGCTTCAGAGCCGAAAAGGCAGCCCGTGCATCGAATGCGGTTCGGATCAGGGCTGGGAGATCGGCAGGGCGGCGGGCGAGCGCTTTGAGAACGGCCTTGACGTCTGTGCTGCCATCCGGCCGCATCCCGACGGTCGCTGCATGCGGAAGCGTCCGCTCCGCCGGATCGGCGACGATACGAAGCGCCGCAAAAGGCACCTGATGCAACGCGGCCAATCGTGCCGCGATATGCGATTCCATATCGACCGCCGCCGCGCCTGTGGTTGCATGCAGATGTGTCTTGGCATCGTGACCCACGACCATGTGATCGACACCGACGAGGTCGGCCACGATCGCATGGGGCAGGGCGGACGACAGACGCTTCAACCAGACAGGGTCGGTCAGCATCACGGTCTCGCCGTCATCGACCGCGCGCGCGATGATCACCGTTCCGGGCTTCAACCCCGGTGCGAGGCCACCCGCGATGCCGAAACTGATAACCGCTCTGGCGCCTCGGGACAGCGCTCCTTGCAGCAGAAGCGCCAGGCGAGCGGCGTCGCCGCCACCCGCGAGGGTCGCAACACCGCTCCCACCCGCGATCCGGGCTTCCGCGTTCATGCCGGTCACGGCGAGGACCGGGAGTGATGCAGCCATCATCGCATCACATCCCGACCAGGACAGATTTCGTGTTGCTGGCTTGAAGGTTGCGAAAACGCGCCATGGCCCAGAGCGGAAAGAATTTGGGATAGCCGTGGTAGCGCAGGTAAAACACGCGCGGGAAGCCTGTCGCAGTATAGGTATCCTCGGCCCAGAACCCGTCGCTTCCCTGGTGCCGCAACAAGTAGTCGATCCCGCGCGCAACACTGACGCTATCGGCTTCGCCGGCGGCCATCAGGCCGAGCAGCGCCCATGCGGTCTGCGACGCGGTACTTGGGGCGTGGCGAAAGCCCTTGTAATCGAGCGCATAGCTTCGTTCGTCCTCGCCCCATCCACCGTCCGAGTTCTGCACCGCCTCGAGCCATGCGACGGCCCGACGCATCGCAGGATCGTGCGAGGGAATGCCGACCGCGTTCAAGGCACAGAGCACGGACCATGTGCCATAGATGTAGTTGAGGCCCCAGCGACCATACCAACTGCCGTCCTGCTCTTGGTTCTTGAGCAGATAGTCGAGGCCACGGCGGATGGCGCTGCCGGCCTCCGGTTGCTCGCCCAACTGCGCCAGCATCGACACGCAACGCGCCGTCACATCGGCGGTCGGTGGATCGAGCAAGGCACCGTGATCGGCAAACGGAATTGCATTCAGGTAGTGTTTGTCATTATCGGCGTCGAAGGCGCCCCAACCGCCATCGCGGCTCTGCAGCCCGACAACCCATTCGCGCGCCCGTGCGATGGACTCGTCGAAGCGACGATCGCCACGTTTTGCCGCAGCGCGATCCATCGCCATGACAACCACGGCCGTGTCGTCGAGGTCCGGATAATGCGCGTTTTCGTATTGAAATGCCCATCCACCCGGCCGCACATCCGGCCGCTGGTCGGCCCAGTCGCCTTTGACGTCGAGCACCTGCTTGGGCTTCAGCCAAGCGATGCAATCAGCCGCGATTTTTGACTCGACACCCTCGGTTTCAAGCATCGCGTGAGCCGTGAGCGCCGTATCCCAGACGGGTGACAGGCAGGGCTGGCAGTAGGCCTCATCGTCCCTGACGATCAACAGCTTTTCGATCGAGGCACGGGCTACCACGACTTCTGGTGCATCGACCGGTATTCCGAGCGTGTCGAACATCATGACCGTGTTGGCCATGGCCGGGTAGATGGCGCCTAGGCCATCTTCACCGTTCAGTCGCTCACGCACGAACGCGACGGCTTTGGCGATGGCCTTCTGCCGCGACCCATTCGGAAAAAATCGTTCGGTCCGTTGCAGCACGGCGTCGAGGCCGCCGAAGAGTGCTCCCCAAGGCTGGACGACATCCGGTCCCTTCGGCCAAACGCGAACCTGAGCGGGCGGCACGACGAACAACTCGTCGATCCCGATCCCGCGAGGATTGCGGGCGACCGGTTTGAGAGCGGCCAGGACCGTCATCGGCACGATGGTGCAACGGGCCCAGTAAGAAATCTTCGACAAGTGGAACGGGAACCAGCTCGGCAGAAGCATAATTTCGACCGGCATGACCGGAACGGCTCGCCAGGGCACGATGCCGAACAGCGCCAGGGTGTTGCGCGTGAACACGTTGCAATTGACGGCGCCGCCGAGTGACAGAACGACCTCACGGGCCCGGCGCATGTGGGGCTGGTCCGGCGTATCACCGATCAGTTTCAGCGCAAGATAAGCCTTTACGGTCGCCGAAATGTTGGCCGGTGCGCCATGGAGCATCGGCCAACCGCCATCCGCGCCCTGGGTTCGGCGCAGGTAAACAGCGATCTTGCGCTCGATTTCGAGGTCAGGCTCACCGAGGAAATGCTTCAGCAGCACATATTCGGACGGAATGGTGGCGTCTGCCTCCAATTCGAAAGCGAAATGACCATCCTGGTTTTGTTGAGCACGGAGCGCGTGAGCCGCGTGGGCGATGGCTTGATCGAGATCGGGACTCAGTTCGAGATCAGGTTCACGACGCGCGCTCTGAAGCGAAACTGCGACAGCGTTCAATGGCATAATCCAGATGTTCTCGATGTGTCTCGATCGGTCCGCCCCAATTGCATAGCGTTTTTCACAAGCCTGCCGCACCGACAAGTCGAAAAGCCAAGCCTTCGCCGCAATGCCGGCTTGAGTGACTTGCATGTGACAGGTTGGGTCAGCGATCTCGAGATGCTGTCACATGGTCGCCGCAGCCGGACCGCCCGCACACGAACAGGATGAACGTCCGTTCCGACTGCGACGAAATCGGCACCGCCGGTCCGACGAGCTTGATTTTCTGGCGCTATCGCGCGTATCGCTACGACGGCAATCGAACCAATGTGATCGGCTGCCGGCCATTCTGAATCGAAACGCTCGATCCGGCGCGAACCGCCCAAGGCCATTTGTCTGCCTTGCCCTGTTCTCCCACTCAACATCGCGGCGGTGGCCGGTCCGGCGGATCGGGAGGCAAGGCGACATCATGGACGCACGATTAAACGAGAGCGCGCCGAGCGAGAGTTCGCGCTCCGGCGACGATTCGCAATCTGCCGAAGCGTCAGTCCCGGCACGGGTCGAGGTGGGGCAAACGACAGAGACCCAAGGGCTTGGGTCGGCCGCCGTGCGAAGCGGAACGGTGTTTGGCATTCTGTTTGCGGCCAGCATCGCCCATGGCCTCAACGACCTGATGCAATCGCTGTTGCCCGCCATCTATCCGGTGCTGCGGAAGACCTTTTCGTTGGACTATGGGCAAATCGGCCTGATTACCCTGACGTTTCAGGTGACGGCCTCGCTGTTGCAACCGCTTGTCGGCTTGTCGACCGATCGTAAACCGCGGCCTTATTCGCTCCCGGTCGCCATGTGCGTCACGCTCGTCGGGTTGGTTTTGCTGGCCTACGCGACCAACTATACCATGTTGTTGGTCGCAGCCGCATCGGTTGGGATCGGATCGTCGATCTTCCATCCGGAAGCCTCGCGCGTTGCCCGCATGGCGTCGGGCGGTCGCCACGGATTGGCGCAATCGCTCTTCCAGGTGGGCGGCAACTTCGGCACGGCGGCCGGCCCGCTCCTCGCAGCCTTCATCGTCGTGCCGCGCGGACAGACCAGCATCGCCTGGTTCACGCTTGTGGCCTTCGTTGGGATGCTGCTGCTCACGCGGGTCGGACGCTGGTATGCGACCGCGCTGCGAACGGAGTCCAAGAGGGGCGGCGAAGTCCATGCGCCGTCGACCCTCTCGCGCCGGCGCATCATCGCGTCGGTGCTGATCCTGCTTGGCCTGATCTTTTCCAAACACTTCTATCTTGCAGGGATGAGCACGTTTTACACGTTCTACCTGATCGACAAGTTTCATGTGTCGATCCAAACCGCGCAGGTGTTCCTGTTCGTGTTCCTCGGCGCGGTCGCGGCCGGCACCATCATCGGCGGCCCTGTCGGGGATCGCGTCGGGCGCAAATCCGTGATCTGGGTCTCGATCCTCGGTGTGCTGCCGTTCACCTTGGCGCTTCCTTACGCCGACCTCTTTTGGACTTGCGCCCTGACGGTGGTGATCGGTCTCGTCCTGGCTTCGGCCTTCTCGGCCATCCTGGTTTATGCCCAGGAGTTGATCCCGGGGAATGTCGGCTTGGTCGCCGGCCTCTTCTTCGGCTTCGCGTTCGGGGTCGCCGGGCTTGGGGCTGCTCTCCTCGGCGAACTCGCGGATCAGACGAGCATCAACTTCGTCTTCAAAGTCTGCTCGTTCCTGCCCTTGTTGGGGGTGCTGACGTTCCTTCTGCCGGACGTCGAAAATAGCAGCAAGCGACGCTAAGGCGGCGCTCGCTACTCTGCCGCCTGCCGCTGCGGGAGCGCCGCGACGTCCTCGATGGGGTCGTCGGCCTCCCGCTTCTTGTGGCCGCCGCCGAGCCACGTCGACACGCGGTCGAGGTAAACATAGACGACCGGGGTGGTGAACAGCGTCAGCACCTGGCTCACGAGGAGGCCGCCGACCATCGCATAGCCGAGCGGTTGCCGAATTTCCGAACCTGTCCCGGTCCCGAGCATCAATGGGATACCACCAAGCATCGCCGCCATCGTGGTCATGATGATCGGGCGGAAGCGGAGGAGGGCGGCCTTTCTGATCGCCTCTTCGGCCGTCAATCCCTCGTCTCGTTCAGCCACGATCGCGAAGTCGACCAGCATGATGCCGTTCTTCTTCACGATGCCGATCAGCAGGATCAAGCCGATCAGGGCGATCAGACTGAAGTCGAAGCCGAACAGCATCAAAATCGCGAAGGCTCCGAGACCGGCGGACGGCAGCGTCGACAGAATCGTCAAGGGGTGGATGAAGCTCTCGTAGAGAATGCCGAGGATGATGTAGACGACCACCAGGGCCGCGAGGATCAGCAGGGGGACGGTGCTGAGCGACTGCTGGAACGCCTGCGCATTGCCTTGGAAGGTGGTCTGAATCGTTTGCGGCGCCTGGATCTCGTTCATGGAACGTTGAATCGCGGCGGTGGCTTCACCCAGCGCAACGCCTTGCGCGAGATTGAAGCTGATCGTCACGGCCGGAAACTGGCCCTGATGGCTGATCGACAAGGGGCGGATCGGCTTGGTCGACCAATGGGCGACGGCCGAAAGCGGCACCATGCCGCCGGTCGCGGGCGACTTCATATAGATCGTGCTGAGGCTTGTTCGGTCGCCCTGGAGTTCAGGCAGAATCTCGAGAATGACGTGGTAGCTGTTGATCTGCGTGAAATATTGCGCGACCTGACGCTGGCCGAAGGCGTCGTAGAGCGTGTCATCGATGAGTTGGGGCGTGATCCCATAACGCGAAGCTTGGTCGCGATCGATCGACAAGGTCAGCGTGGTGCCGTTGGTTTGCTGGTCAGTTGCCACATCGCGGACTTCCGGGAGCGTTTTAAGCTTGTCGAAGATCTTTGGTGACCATTCATTCAATTCGTCGAGGTTGGCGTCTTGCAGGGTGTATTGATACTGCGTCCGAGCGGCGCGACCGCCGACGTTGACGTCCTGAGCGGCCTGGAGAAACAGCTTTGCGCCCTCGACCTTGTCGAGTTGGGGACGAAGTCGCGCAATGATCTGCTGGGCCGAGGCCTCGCGCTCGTCACGCGGTTTCAGGGTGATGAACAGGCGGCCATTGTTCAGGGCATTACCGCCTGACCCGAGCAACATCCCCACCGTCGCGACATCCGGATCTTTTGAGACGATGTCGCCGAGTGCCTCCTGCTTCAGCTTCATGTCGGCAAAGGAAATGTCTTGCGCGCCTTCCGACGTGCCGAAGATCAAACCCGTATCCTGGTTCGGAAAAAATCCTTTCGGGATCACGTTGAAGAGGTAAACGGTCGCGATGACCGTGCCGAAAAACACCATCAAAGTGATGAAACGGAACTTCAGGCAGAGATCGAGGCCGCGCTCGTAAAGCTTGAGCATCCCATCGAAAAAGCGCTCGCTCATCATGTAAAGCCGACCATGCTTCTGCTGATGCGGGTCGGTCAGAAAGCGGGACGCCATCATCGGCGTCAGCGTCAACGAAACGAAAGCCGACACGGCGATCGTCATCGCTAGGGTCACCGCGAATTCGCGGAACAAGCGTCCGATGATCCCGCTCATCAAAAGCAGCGGAATCAGCACCGCGATCAGCGAAATGCTGATCGACAGAATCGTAAAGCCGATTTCACTCGCGCCTTTGAAGGCGGCTTCGAGGGGTTTCTCCCCCTCCTCGATGTGACGCGTGATGTTTTCGAGCATGACGATCGCGTCATCGACCACGAAACCGACCGCGATCGTCAGAGCCATCAGCGACAGATTATCGAGACTATAGCCCATCCCCCACATGAGGGCACAGGTTCCGAGCAGCGCGAGCGGTACCGTGATCGATGGGATGACGGTCGCCCAGAAGCTTCGCAAGAAGATGAAGATGACCATCACGACGAGCGCGATCGTCAACAGCAAGGTGAACTGCACGTCATGGACCGACGCGCGGATCGTGGTGGTGCGGTCACTGATGATGTCGAGATGGATTGCCGGCGGGATAGAGGCCTGCAACCGCGGCAGCATCGCTTTGATCTGATCGACGATCTGGATGACGTTGGCGCCGGGCTGCTTGAAGATGACGAGGAAGACACCGCGCTTGCCTTGCGACCAAGCCGCTTTCTTGGCGTCTTCCGGGCCGCTGACCGCCTGACCGATGTCCTTGATGCGGATCGGGCCACCGTTGCGGTAGGCGATGACCACGTCGTTCCAGTCGCTGCTCTTGGTCAGCTGATCGTTGGCGTAGATCGTGTAGCTTTGCTGCTTGCCGTCGATACTGCCTTTCGGGCTATCGACCGTCGTCACCGCAATGGCGGACCGCACATCCTCGAGCGACAATCCTTTGGTCACGAGCTTGGCAGGGTCGAGCTGGATGCGGATCGAGGGCTTTTGCTCGCCGCCGATCGTGACCTGGGACACGCCGGAGATCTGGCTGATCTGCTGTGCCACTTTGGTGTCGGCGTTGTCGTCCACCTCGGTCAGGGGCAAGGTGTCGGATGTGGCGGCCAGAAGCATGATGGGCGAGTCGGCCGGGTTGACCTTGCGGTAGGTTGGCGGACTTGGAAGCTGCTTTGGCAGCTGTCCGCCGGCCGCATTGATGGCGGCCTGCACATCATTGGCGGCGCCGTCGATATTGCGGTCGAGATCGAACTGGATCGTGATGGCGCTGTTGCCGAGGGCGCTCGTGGACGTCAGCTGTGCGACGCCGGGAATCTGCGCGAATTGTCGCTCGAGAGGCTGCGCCACTGACGATGCCATCGTTTCCGGGCTGGCGCCAGGAAGGCTCGCGGACACCTGAATGGTCGGAAAGTCCACCTGCGGAAGCGGCGCGACGGGCAGCAGAGGATAGGCCACGAGCCCGATGCACAGAATGCCGATCATCAGCAACGTGGTGGCGACAGGATAGCGAATGAACGGGCCTGAGATGCCTCCGTACATGCTCACGGCTCCTTTGCTGCTGTCTTCTGTTGATCGTCGCCGACTTTAACCAGGACGCCGGGCTGAAGCCGATATTGGCCCGCCGTCACGACCATCTCGTCTGCCTTGATCCCATCCTGGATCAGCGCCTTGCCATCACCGATGAGGCCGATCTTCAGATTTCGCTGCTGGACCTTATTGTCCGGACCGACGACGAAGGCATAAAAACCCGTTTGCCCGCGCTGTATCGCAGCTTCGGGAATCATCACGACATCTTTACGGATCGCCACCGTGGTCCGCGTCGTGACCGACAAGCCCGGCCAGAGCTTATTATCTTCATTCTTGAACAGAGCCTTGACCCGAATGGTTCCGCTCGACGTGTCGACCTCATTATTCAGAGTGTCGAGTGTCCCCTCAGCCAGCACGGTCTTGCCATCCGTCGTCAGCGCGTTGACCGGCACTGGCCCAGCCGCCACCCCGGCTTGAAGTTGTCCGAGGCTGTTTTCCGGTTCGGTGAAGATCGCGGCAATCGGCTGCAATTGCGCGATCGAGACGATGCCGGTGGCGCTGGCGGCCGTCACGATGTTGCCCTGGTCGGCCAATCGAAACCCGACCCGTCCGGTGATCGGTGCCGTGATGGTCGCGTAATCGAGTTGCACCTGAGCATTGTCCATCGCCGCATCGTCCGCTGCAATTTGCGCTGTCAATTGGGCGACTTGGGAGGTTTGCGTATCGAGCTGCTGCTTCGTTGCATAATCATTTTTGGCGAGTGACTCGTAGCGGGTCAGGTCACGGTTGGCATTGGCCAGATTGGCTTGATCCTGCTGCTTTTTCGCCTGCGCTTGCTCGAGCGCTGCCTTATAGGGGCGGGGGTCGATCTGCACGAGGAGATCGCCCTTCTTGACGATCTGACCTTCGGTGAAGTTGATCTTGATAATCTGACCATCGACCCGGCTGCGGACCAGCACCGTATTATTGGCCTGCACGGTCCCGAGCCCGACCAGGATCACGGGAAAATCTCCGGTCTGGGCCGCGACGGCACTCACCGGCACTGCCATCGGCGGTGGCGCTGCTTTGGCTTCAGCCTTGTCGGCGGGTTTCAGAAAGGGAGCCGTCGCATAGACTTTCGCGCGGAACGCGTCGTTGTTTCGAAACTCATAGACCCCGATGGCTGCCGCAATGACGATCGCGACGAGGATCAATCGTGAAAAACCGCGGCCCTTGCGATCACTTGGGTTCGACATGACGCTTGCTTTTTCCGGTGGGGGCGAAACGCTGCGAAGACGATCTGGACGGATCGGCGCGATCCAGGTCATCGCAGCTGATCGCGACCGGAACGTGAGCAGTTTGGTGCAACAGGACAAATTAAATCTTTGTCATGTCCGGGCGTGCGGATGTGTCGCGGCAGCCAGTTTGGTGGATGCGGGTGGCACAATCCCTCACGGCAGCCGAGCGACAGAGCGAGGCTGACGCGTCTGTCGGACATCGGACGAGCTCCGCTTGCACCTGCCTGGTGCCTGCGACGACTTGAACCGCAAACCTCTTGCCAAGAAAAAGGGCGCCGCTTGCGCGCCGCCCTTCCAATGCTCGAAATCACATCAGATGGTCAGTTCGGAACGGGTGTCGCCGTCGCGGGTTTCTGGGCGTCTGCCGGTGCCGGCGTATTCGAGGCCTTGGTGTTGCCTCGCAGCAGGTTCAGCGCCGCGATCATTTGCTTGTCGTTCTTGGCATCCGGGGGCACGTAAGCCTGCGAGCCTTGCTTTTCGTCGTCGCCATTCTTCAAGTGGCCCTTGAGGGACGCTTCGCCTTTGGTGTCGTCCTTGCCCTTGAGTTCGTCCGGCACGTCCTCGAGGATCTGCACTTCGGGCTCGATGCCCTTGGCCTGGATCGACCGACCCGACGGGGTGTAGTAACGGGCCGTCGTCAGGCGCAAGGCGCCACTCTGGCCGAGGGGGATGATGGTCTGAACCGACCCTTTGCCGAACGAACGCGTGCCCATGATGGTGGCGCGCTTGTGATCCTGCAGAGCGCCTGCGACGATCTCGGAGGCGGACGCGGAACCGCCGTTGATCAATACGACCATCGGCTTGCCGTGGGACAGGTCGCCACCCGGACGCGCACTGTAGCGCTGGGTCTCGTCGGCGTTGCGGCCGCGCGTCGACACGATCTCACCGCGGTCGATGAACGAGTTCGACACTTCGATCGATTGATCGAGCAATCCACCCGGGTTGTTGCGGAGATCCAGGATGTATCCCTTGAACTTGTCGCTCGGGATGTCGGTCTGAAACTTCTGCATGGCGGCTTTCACGCCATCGTAGGTCTGCTCGTTGAACTGGCTGATGCGGATGTAACCCACATCGTCCTTCTCTTCGTATTTGACCGACTTGATCGTGATGACGGCGCGGGTGAGCTTGACGTCCTGCGTATCCTTCTGCTTCGCGCGAAGGATCTTGAGCGTGACCGGCGTCCCGACGGCGCCCCGCATCTTGTCGACGGCTTGGTTCAGCGTCAGGCCAGAGACGGCGTCACCGTCGATCGCGACGATCATGTCGCCCGACAGAATACCGGCCTTCGAGGCAGGGGTGTCGTCGATGGGGGTAACGACCTTGATGTTTCCATCTTCCTGCGTGACTTCGATGCCGAGGCCGCCGAATTCGCCGCGCGTCTGCACCTGCATGTCGCGATAGCTCTTTGCATCCATGTAGGAGGAATGCGGGTCGAGCGAGGTCAGCATGCCGTTGATGGCCGCTTCGACAAGCTTTTCCTCATCCGGCTTCTCGACATAATCGGTGCGGATCTTCTCGAACACGTCGCCGAAGAGATTGAGATTGCGATACGTATCGGATGCCGCGGCGCTGGCGGGGCTGCTCGCGATCAGACTGGTATGCATTACGCCTGTCGCGGTTGCTGCGCCCAGAACGGCACCCGCAACCATCAATGTCACCTTGCGCATCATCCGCGAACCTTTTCCAGGTCGGCCTTCGCCCACCATGGGCTGGGGTCGACGGCCGTTCCATCTTTTCGAAATTCAACATAGAGAATGGGGTCTGCCGCGCCAAGCGCGATCGAAGCCGCGGTCTTGACAGAGCCGTCCCCCATTGTCGCAACCGGCTCGCCCGCCAATACGAACTGTCCCGGCGCCACATTCACCCGGCTCATTCCAGCCAAGACGATATAATATCCGCTTCCCGCATTTATAATTAAGATTTGTCCATAGGTGCGGTAGGGCCCCGAAAAAGCGACCCAGCCATCCGATGGGGCTGCGACGACTGCGCGCGCGGGGGTCGCGAGCGACATGCCTTTTTCGGTTCCGCCAAAGTCGTCGGCGGTTCCGAACCGTTTGACGACCCGCCCTGTCGAGGGAAGGAACAGCATCGCCTTGGCATCGGCGAAGTCGACCGCCGGGGTCAGCCGGGCTGGATCCCTAAAGGGGCCAGCCGCCACCTTGGCCCGAATGCTGTCGGCATCCGCCGCTGCGGCTTTGCGCCGCTCTTCGTCGGCTGCCCGCGCTGCGTCCCCCGCGTGTCGGGCAGACGCGACCTCGTTCTCCATACGGGAGATCAGATCCTGCAGGCTGGTGGCCCGGCGCGCGAGGTCGGCCGCGCGGCCTTGTTGCGAGCCGAGAGCGGCTTCCGCCTCCGTCTGGGCGGCTTGCTTCGCGACGATCAACCCATCCAGTCGCGCTCGTTCGTTGCCAAGTCCGGCGATCTCGGAGGCGAGCCGGTCGCGTTCGCCCGCGATCGAGACGCGCAACCGCTGCAGATCGCTGAGGTCCGATGCCAAAGCCTCGGCTTCCGATCGCAATTCAGGCACCACCGCCCCGAGCAGCATCGACGTCCGGATCGACTTCAGAATGTCGTCGGGCCGCACCAAGATCGCCGGCGGCGGCTTGCGGCCCATGCGTTGCAGCGCCGCCAGCACCTCAGCGATGACGCCGCGCCGGCCTTCAAGCGATTGCTTGATCGCGTCTTCGCTGCCCGTCATCGTATCGAGGCGCCCCTGCGCCTCCCCCACCTTCCGCTCCGCATCTTGCACATGCTGCGTTGTTTCGAGCAGAGCAGCGTTCAGGCGCACACGGTCGGTGCGGATCGCCTCGATGTCGGCCACGATCTTGTGTCGCTCGGCATCGGAGAGTGAAAGATTGTCCTGCAGGCTCCGCAACTCCTGCTTTCTCGCATCAATCTGCTGGTCGCGGTCCGTCTCGGTCGTGGCTGGGAGAGACGCCGGCACCGAGGGGTTGGACGTGGCCGCCACGGACGCATTGCTTTGTGCCGCATTCGGCGCCGCATCCTGGGCCGCGACCGGAAGGGCCACGCCCGCCGCCACCACCGCCAGGAGGATCGCGGGACCGTAGCGGCACGGCACGCTCTGCCTGCCTCCGGACCGCCGCGCGTCAGTCATAAACGTCCTTCGTCTCACCGATCCCGAATCAGTCTGGCCGCTCCATTGTCGGTGACGATCGGTTACGAATTCGTCGCCATCAGGGCGGCGCTGCGATGCTTAGACGCCAAGCCACTCGGGAATCCGATCAAGGCCGATCAGATCGTCGTAGCTCGTCCGAGGCCGGATCACGGCGTAACGATCGCCATCCACCATGACTTCGGGCACGAGCAAGCGCGAATTATAAGTGCCGGCCTGGACGGCTCCGTAGGCGCCCGCCGTCATGATGGCGAGGAGATCGCCAGCCGCCGCAGGCGGGAGATCGCGGCCGAGCGCCATATAATCGCCGGTCTCGCAGACCGGGCCGACAACGTCCACGGTCGCACGCGCGCCCGTCGCCGGCTCCACCACCGGCTTGATCTCGTGAAACGCCTCATAGAGGGTCGGTCGGATCAGATCGTTCATGGCGGCATCCACCACCACGAAAGTCTTGTCGCCGCCGGTCTTGACCAGCACCACCTCGGTCACGAGCACGCCGGCGTTGCCGACCAATAGCCGCCCCGGCTCCAGCACGATCGTGGCGCCGAGCGCATTGGCATATTTGCCGATCAGCGCGGCATAGCGGTCGGGGTGGAACGCGCCCGCGTCCTCGCCCTCGTGATACGGGATGCCGAGGCCCCCGCCGAGATCGACATGGTCGATCGTGTGGCCATCGGCCCGCAATTGCACGACGAAGTCGCTCAGGACCGCGAAGGCATGGTCGAAGGGCTCGAGGTCGGTGATTTGCGAGCCGATATGCATGTCGATGCCGGTGACGCGAAGGCCGGGCAGGGTGGCGGCATGAGCATAGACGGCACGCGCCCGATCGATCGGGATGCCGAATTTGTTCTCCGCCTTGCCGGTGGAAATCTTCGCATGCGTCCGTGCGTCGACGTCGGGGTTGACCCGCAAGGCGATCCTTGCGGTGCGTCCCTTGCGGGTTGCCAGCTCGGAGAGGAGGGCGAGCTCGGGCTCCGATTCGACGTTGAAGCAGAGAATGTCCTCGTCCAGGGCGGCATCGAGTTCACGCGCGGTCTTGCCGACGCCCGAGAAGGTGATGCGAGAAGCCGGGACGCCCGCTGCCCGCGCGCGGCGTAATTCGCCGCCCGACACCACGTCCATACCGGCGCCGAGGTTCGCGAAAAGCCGCAGCACGGCCTGGTTCGAATTGGCCTTCATGGCATAGCAGACAAGAATCGGCTGACGGCCGAACGCCTCGCTGAAGACGCGGTAATGGCGCTCCATCGTGGCGCGGGAATAGCAGTAGAACGGCGTCCCCACAGCCTTTGCGATGGCGCGGATGTCGACGGATTCGGCGTGGAGCACGCCGTCGCGATAGTCAAAGTGATGCATGATCGAGGCTGACGTCAGAGAAGTGGATCGAGGAAAAACGACTCGTGCGGCGGCTTGATCGGCACCCGTTTCGGTCGCCGCTCTATCGCTTGTGAGTTCCCGTCGCTCGGTGCTGCGGCCTGAACGGTCGGGTCCGGCGCCGGTTCCAATTGGCCGCGACGACCGCATCCAGCCAGGCCTGTCGCGACGATCGCCGCCAGGGCGACGGTGACCGCGAGGCGGACGCCTTTTGGACGCGCCGAGACTTTCAAGCTCACGACACTCACGCTCAAGACCTGCACCTTCCACTCGCCTGGACTGAGCATGCTGTACAAGCAAAGGGCTGCAACAGGCGAGGGGAAATGCGAGCGGTAGGCGAGGCCTCCGTCGGCATGGCGGCTCCGCGCTGGATGGCGTAAGCCTGCTCGACCACGACGAGGGCGCGACGCCACCCATGCCGGATATCGGATCTCCCACCTTCGATCAGTTGCGCGTCTTTCTGGCCATCGTCGAAACCGGCAGCTTTTCGGCTGCGGCCCGCAAGCTGAACCGACAGCAATCGGTAATCAGCTACACGATCGCTAACCTCGAGGCGCAACTCGGGGGCCTGTCGTTGTTCGAGCGCAAGACGCGCCACCCCGCCTTGACGCTCGCCGGGCATGCGATTCTGGCCGATGCGCGCCAACTGGCGTCGGGGGTCGATGGCTTGCAGGCGCGCGCACGGGGATTGCTGGCCGGCCTCGAGGCCGAAGTGGCGATCGCGGTCGATGTCATGTTGCCGACCCGGCGGTTGGTCGCGGCGCTGGCGACGTTCCGAGACGCATTCCCGACCGTCACGCTGCGTCTCTATGTCGAGGCTCTGGGTTCCGTCGCCCGGCTGGTGCTCGATCGCACCTGCTCCGTCGGAGTGAGCGGGCCGATGCTCAGGCCCGTCGATGGCCTCGAACAGCGGCCGATTGGCAGCGTGTGGATGATCGCGGTCGCATCGCCGCGACATCCGCTCGCTCGCCTTCCGGCACCGCTCAGCAAAACCGAGGCTCGTCGCCATGTCCAGCTCGTCCTTACCGACCGGTCCGATCTCACGGTGGGTCAGGACTTTGCGGTGCTGAGCCCACAGACGTGGCGGTTGGCCGACCTTGGGGCCAAACATGCTCTCCTGGTCGAGGGCCTCGGCTGGGGGAACATGCCCGAGGTGATGGTGCGGGAGGATCTGGCGCAGGGGCGCCTCGTCCTTCTCGACATCGCGAACCACCCCGGTCATCGATATATGCTGTCGGCGGTGCATCGTAGCGACCAGCCGCCTGGGCCTGCTGCGAAATGGTTGCTGGAGCGCTTGGCGGGCAGTTCGGCCGAAGACGATCTCGGCGCCGCCCAGGATGTGGCCTTTGAACCGCCGGCCGGCGCCGAACCCGATCAGGCTTGAAGGCTGTTCAGTCGGTTCAACCAAGCCTGCGCCTGCTGGCGCACATTGTCGGGTGCGGTGCCGCCGTAGCTCGTGCGGCTCGCCACGGAATGCCTGACCCCGAGCACGCCGAAGACCTCGTTCGTGATCGCCGGTTCGATCGCTTGTAGAGCGGGAAGATCGAGCCCCTCCAACGGCACACCTCGTTCGGACGCGAGAGCGACGATCCGGCCCGTGACGTGATGGGCGCGGCGGAACGGCATATCGAGACGGCGCACCAGCCAATCGGCGAGATCGGTCGCGGTCGCGTAGCCTGACCCGGCGGCCGCTTCCATCCGGGCGGTGTCGGGCTTCAGATCCCGCACCATGCCGGTCATGGCCGCGACGCAGAGCACCAGTGCGTTCATGGCGTCGAACGTGCCTTCCTTGTCTTCCTGCATGTCCTTGGAATAGGTGAGCGGAAGACCCTTCATGACGATCAGCAGGCCGGTCAACGCGCCGATGATGCGGCCGCTCTTGCCGCGTACCAATTCGGCCGCATCCGGATTGCGCTTCTGCGGCATGATCGAAGAGCCGGTCGAGAACTTGTCCGACAGGCTGGCAAAGCCGAATTGCGGGGTCGCCCACAGCACGATCTCTTCGGCGAGACGCGATAGATGCACGGCGCAGATCGAGGCGGCCGCCAGCACCTCAAGCACGAAATCGCGATCGGCCACGCTGTCGAGCGAATTGGCGGTGGGGCGGTCGAAGCCGAGCGCCTGCGCGGTCATGTGTCGGTCGATCGGGAAGGATGTGCCGGCCAGCGCCGCGGCGCCGAGTGGACACTCGTTGAGACGGTTGCGCGCATCGCGGAAGCGGCCGCGGTCACGCCCGACCATCTCGGTATAGGCCAGCAGGTGATGGCCGAACGTTACCGGCTGGGCCGATTGAAGATGCGTGAAGCCGGGCATCACGGACGCCGCATGATCGATGGCGCGTTCCACGAAGGCCCGTTGCAAGTCGGCCAGCCCGATGTCGAGCGCATCGACGGTGTCGCGGACCCAGAGCCGGAAATCCAGCGCCACCTGATCGTTGCGCGAACGCGCCGTGTGGAGGCGTCCCGCGGCATCGCCGATCAGATCGGCAAGGCGGCTCTCGACGTTCATGTGAATGTCTTCGAGCGCGCGCGAGAACGAAAAGCTACCGCTCTCGATTTCCGTGGCGATCTGGCCTAGACCGCGATCGATCGAAGCGGCGTCGTCGGCCGAAATGATGCCTTGTTTGGCGAGCATGGCCGCATGGGCGCGCGATCCGGCAATATCCTGCGCGGCGAGACGGTAGTCGAAACCGATCGACGCGTTGATCTCTTCCATGATCGCGTCCGGACCGCTCGAGAACCGACCGCCCCACATCGTATTGCTCATCTGCCTCGGACTCCTTTGACATGACCGACACGTCCAGCCCGGCCCACCCGTCCCGCCATCGGAGGCTTGCCGGCCTGCTCGCGGGCGGTGCTGTCGTCGTCTGTAGCGGTCTCGCGGTCCTATACGGGATGGGGAAACTCGGCAAGGAAGCGGTGCCCGAGTGCCGGACCACGAGCGCCATCGTGTCCCGCGTCGATCCGTTCGTCCATGGCGAGGTCGCGGCCCTCAACCTGTCGCGGACCGCACGGCCGGTTCCGGCGCTGGCCTTCAAGACGGCGGACGGCACCGCCATGACGCTCGCCAATTTCAAAGGTAAGACGGTGCTGCTGAACCTCTGGGCGACCTGGTGCGTGCCGTGCCGCAAGGAAATGCCGGCCCTCGATCGATTGCAGGCGAAGCTCGGCAGCGACGACTTCCAGGTCGTCGCGATCAACATCGATACGGCCAAACTCGATCGGCCGAAGCAGTTCTTGCAGGACACGGGCGTGACGCGCTTGCCGCTCTACACCGATGCGACCGCGACGGTGTTCCAAACCTTGCGGGCCGACGGGCAGGCACTCGGGCTGCCGACCACCATGCTGATCGACCCACATGGCTGCGGCATCGGCACCATGGCAGGGCCGGCCGAATGGGATTCGGCCGACGCCGAAAAACTGATCGCGGCCGCCAAGGGCTCCTGAGGTTATTGGCCCGCGATCGGGACCGGCGACAGCGTCTTGCGGGCCGGCTTGTCGTCGAGCAGCGGGGCAGGGCGGACGAACTCGCGCCACAGCAGGATCAGGGCCGACATGACGGCCGGCCCGACAAAGAGGCCGATCAACCCCCATGTCTCGACCCCACCGAGAATGCCGAGCAGCACCCACAGGAACGGCAGTTTCGTGGCGCCTCCGATCAGGCCGGGACGCACGAAATGGTCGGCGATCGAATTCATGACCAGCCCGAACGCCACGAGGGCGATGGCGGTCCACAGCGCGCCTTGGGCCACAAGGATCGCGCCGAGCACCAGAAGCAAAACCACGACCACAAAGGGGATCATGGCCGCGACAGCCGAGAAGGCGCCAAGCAGCGTCGGATGCGGCACGCCTGCCAGCGCATAAGCGATGCCGAGCAACACGCCTTCGCCAAGCCCGACCAGCACCAGACCATCGACCGTGCCGTGCACCGATGAGACCATCTGGCGCGCGATGCGCTCACCATGCGGGCCGAACAGCTTATGGCTCGCCAGCAGCATGTCGTTCGACAAGCTTTTGCCATCGCGGAGCAAGAAGAACAGCGTCACGATGGTGAAGAAAAACGTCACGATGCGATGGGTGAATGCCGTCCACAACTCGCGATTGTTGAGCATCCCCGCGCTATGGGTCGCGTGATGCACGAGGCCCGACACGTCGGAGGGATTGGCAAGGTTCGTCTTCCACCAGTCGCTGACCTCGGCTGCCCCGAACGGCAGCGACCCCACCCACGCCGGCTCGGGAATGCCCGATCGCATGGCCTCCGTACCGAAATGCATCAATGCTTGGGCTTCGCGCGCCGCCTGGATGCCGAGAACGATGAAGGGCAGCAGGAAGATCACGGCTACGAGAGTCGTGAACAGCAACGGCAAACCAATGTTGTGCTTGCCTGGCGGCCAGCGCAGCGTTGCCTTTGCATAGAGCGGCCCGATCGCGATCGCGATAATGGCGGCCCAGACCAGGGCCGCGATGAAGCCGTGCAGAGTCCATGCGCCGAGGGCGACCAATGCCAGAATGAGGACGAGCCGCGCGTTCCGCTGCATCCGGTTAGTCTGCTCGGGGGGCGGCACGCTCTGGTCGTTGATCATGGGCATCACGTGTCTCTCCTGGCCGATCGTCCTTAGCCCAAACCAGGGAAGCCGTGAACCGGTTGCCCCGCTCGCGCTTCCGGGCAGCAAGTCTCAAACGAAAAACGCCGGGCAGGGCCCGGCGTTTCGATCATATCGATCCGATGATTATTCAGCAGCAACCTGCGACTGAGCCGAAGCCGAGTTGAAATGGCCGCACCAATCGTTGGTCGACACGACCGGCCAAAGACCATGCTCTTCCGGGCCGGGCTGCGAAATCGGGGGATTGAAACGGCAAAGCCCATCGTTTTTCGGAGCCTGCGCGCCGCTGACGGCATGATCGTCGAAGAAAGCGCACTTATTGCACGAAGCATTGGTGATCATGGGGATTGTCCTTCACTCAAGGCCGGCATCGCTTGCCAGTTCCTACCTTACAATCTTTCTAAGCTAACAAAGATCCGAGCGCAACAGTTTTTAATTCCTCTAATGTAAATCTAGGGATGCTGTTTGACAGGATGGCGTGTCTCGATCAGTGAACCCGAGGCGGGTGTGGATCCGAGGGCAGTATGCGACGCAAGATCATCATCGATACGGATCCGGGTCAGGACGACGGCGTCGCGATCCTGCTGGCGCTCGGCTCGCCGGCTGAAATCGAGGTGCTGGGGCTCGTCGCGGTGGCCGGCAACGTCCCGTTGGCCCGAACCGAATCGAATGCGCGTAAGCTGCTCGAAGTCGCGGGCCGAACCGACATCCCCGTCTTTGCCGGCTGTCCGCGCCCGATGCTGCGCCCGCTGGTGACGGCGGAACACATTCACGGCGAGACGGGGTTGGATGGGCCCTCGTTCGACGATCCGACCATGCCGCTGCAGCAGCAGCATGGTGTCGACTTCATCATCGATACGTTGCGGGCTGCGGCCGACGCCGAGATCACGCTCTGCTGTCTCGGCCCGATGACCGACCTTGCTTTGGCGCTGGTGAAGGCGCCCGACATCACGCGGGGCATCCGCGAGATTGTCCTCATGGGCGGCGCGCATTTTGAGGGCGGCAACATAACGCCCTCGGCTGAATTCAATGTTTATGTCGACCCCGAGGCGGCCGATATCGTGCTGCGCTGCGGATGCTCGATCACCATGTTGCCGCTCGATGTCACTCATACAGTGCTGAGCACGGAAGAGCGGCTGGGCCGCCTTGCGGCTATCGGCAACCGTTGCGGCATCGCGGCCGCCGAAATGCTGCGGTTCTCGGAACGCTTCGACCTTGCACGCTATGGATGGTCGGCGGCGCCGCTGCATGATCCGAACGTTATCGCCTATCTGATCGACCCCAGCCTCTACACAGGACGAACCATCAACGTGACCGTCGAACTCGCAAGCGAACTCTCCCGGGGCATGACGATCGTGGACTATTGGTCCGTGACCGATCGGGCCGCCAACGTCCAATATATGCGGACCGCCAATGTCGACGGCTTCTACGATCTTCTGGTCGAGCGGTTGGCGGTGCTGCCATGAGCGTCGCTTTGGACAATTTCGCCGGGCTCGTCGAGGTCGGGGCGGAGGTCCGCGAGGCCCTGGCGGCCGGTCGCGCCGTGGTGGCGCTCGAATCCACCATCATCACGCATGGGATGCCGTATCCAGAGAACCTCGAAACCGCTCAGGCGGTCGAAGCGGTCGTGCGTCAGGGCGGGGCTGTTCCAGCCACGATCGCGATCATGGATGGCGTGTTCCGGGTCGGCATCGAGGCCGTCGATCTCGATCGGCTCGCCAACCGATCCTCGGGCGTCGTCAAGGCGTCGCGGCGGGACATTGCCTCGGTTCTGGCCCGTGGCGGCACGGCCGGAACGACGGTGGCCACCACCATGATCGGCGCGCATCTCGCCGGGATCAGGATCTTCGCAACGGGCGGTGTCGGGGGCGTTCACCGCGGCGCCGAACAAACCTTCGATATCTCAGCCGACTTGTCCGAACTCGCCAAGACCCCGGTCGCGGTGGTCTGCGCCGGAGCCAAGTCGATCCTCGACATTCCGAAGACGCTGGAAGTTCTAGAAACCCATGGCGTGCCGGTGATCGGCTACCAGACGAATGATTTTCCGGCGTTTTACGCGCGGGTCAGCGGGTACCCGGTCGATCATCGCGTCGAGAGCGCGACCGATATCGCGCGCATCATCGCAATCGGTGAGCGCCTCGGGATGCGGAACGGTCTCCTGGTCGCCAATCCAATCCCCGAGACGGATGCGCTCGACGCGACCCTCATCGAGGAACGGATCGCTCGAGCGATCCGTGACGCCGATGCGGCGGGCGTGTCGCGGAAAGATCTCACGCCTTTCCTGCTGCAGCGCATGTATGAATTGACCGAGGGGCGCAGCCTGACCGCCAATATCGCGCTTGTTCGCAACAATGCCGCGCTTGGAGCCGGTATCGCGGTGGCGCTGGCCGACCTCGAGGCGACAACATCGCACCGCGCGACGGCCTGATCCGATGACGCGGGTGCTGGTGATGGGCGATGTCATGCGCGACATCATCGTCCGTCCCGCCGGCCCTGTCCTGCGCGGCACCGATCAGAGGGCCATCATCCAGACGGTGTCGGGCGGTTCGGGCGCCAATCAGGCGGCATGGCTCGCCCGGTTTGGCGCGGAGGTTCGTTTTGTCGGCTGCGTGGCGGCGAACGATTTCGAGCCCGAAGTCAAACGGATGCGTCTGCATGGCATAGAGCCCGCGCTCGTGCCGCATCCCGCGTGGCCGACCGGGACGCTCGTGGCGCTTGTCGATGCTGACGGCGAGCGCTCGTTCCTCACCGACCGTGGGGCCAATGACGGTTTGTCGCTGCACCACTTGCCGGATGATGTGTTGGACGGCATCGGTCACTTTCATCTCTCGGGCTACAGCTTCGTCGGCGAGGCCACGCGCGAGACAGCTTTGTGGTTGCTCAACCGGGTGCGAGAGGCCGCCATTCCGTTCTCGTTCGATCCGGGGTCGGTCAGCCTGATCCGGGAAATCGGGGCCGCCCAGGTCCTGGCCTGGACCGAGGGTGCCGCCATCTGTGTCGCCAATGCCGATGAGGCTGGCGCGTTAACCGGGTTCGACGATCCAAACAGCCAACTTGACGGACTAATCGGCCATGTCGATCTCGCGCTCATCAAACGCGGGGCGCGCGGGTGTCAGGCCAAGTCGCGCGATGGCTCGCGCTGGACGGTCGATGCTCCAACGGTGGACGTGCTGGATACGACCGGCGCCGGCGATGTGTTCTTTGCCGCGTTTCTTGCGGCGCGCCTCGCGTCCCAGTCCATCACGCTCGCGCTCGATCGAGCCGTCGCGGCCGGCGCACAGGCCGTGACGATTATCGGGGGGTGGCCTACGGTGTAAACGCCGGAGCTTGTCGACGAACAACGGACATACGGCCGCGTTAGGATCGTTGATCGAAAGGACATATTCATGCCGAGCTTGATTGAAGATTACGCGTTGATTGGAAATTGCGCGAGCGCCGCGCTTGTCGGTCGAGATGGGTCGATCGATTGGATGTCGCTGCCACGCTTCGATTCCGACGCGTTCTTCGCCTCGTTGCTCGGCAATCAAGAGAACGGACGGTGGCTGATTGGTCCGACGGATCAGACGGCCAAGGCTACCCGTCAGTACCGACAAGGGACTCTGGTGCTCGAAACCCGTTTCGAGACCGCGACCGGCGTCGTGGTCCTGACAGATTGCATGGGGCGGCGTCGCGACCATGCAGATGTCGTGCGCCTCGTTCGCTGTGAATCGGGTTCGGTCGAGATGCGGATCGACCTCGTTATTCGGTTCGGTTACGGCCTTGTCGTGCCGTGGGCGCGTCGTCTCGGCGATGACCGCCTCACCATGGTGGCGGGGCCGGACCGGTTGACTTTTACGTCCCCGATCCCGTTCACGGGAAAGGATATGCACACCGTTGCGGCGTTCACGGTGAGGGCCGGCGAGGAACTTCCGTTCTCGCTCGAATGGGCGCCATCCTATTTGCCAATTCCAGCCAGCGTCGATGTCAAGTCGGTGATCGAGGAGGCCTCCACGGCCTGGGCGGAGTGGTCGGGCAAGCATTCCTTCGCGGTCGATGCCGAATGGGCCGATCTCGTCCTGCGGTCTGCCATCACGCTCAAGGCCCTTACACACTTCGAGACGGGTGGCATCGTGGCGGCTCCGACGACCTCCTTGCCCGAACAATTGGGCGGAGGCCGCAATTGGGATTATCGCTACTGCTGGCTGCGGGACGCGACGCTGACGCTTTACGCCTTAATGTCCAGCGGCTTCGTCGACGAAGCGGTCGCGTGGCGTGACTGGCTCGTCCGCGCTATCGCGGGGACGCCGGATCAGATGCAGATCATGTATGGCATCGCTGGCGAGCGTCGCCTCAGCGAATTCGAATTGCCGTGGCTCGAGGGGTATGAGGGGTCAAAGCCGGTTCGGGTCGGCAATGCGGCGTCGGATCAATTGCAACTCGACGTGTTCGGCGAGGTGCTCGACGCCATGTATCAGGCGCGCCGCATGGGCATGGGCTATGACGAGTTTGGTTGGTCGATCGAGCGGGCGCTGGTCGATCATCTCGATACGATCTGGCAGCAGCCGGATGACGGGATCTGGGAAATTCGCGGCGAACGGCAGCAGTTCACCCACTCCAAGGTTATGGCATGGGTTGCGTTCGATCGCGCTATTCGCTCGGTGGAGGAGTTTGAACTCGACCATGCGGATGTGGATCGCTGGCGTCGGACGCGCGATGCCATTCGTGAACAGGTCCTCGACAAAGGCTACAATGCCGAACTCGGGCATTTCACGCAGTCTTATGGAAGCAAGCATCTTGATGCCAGCCTGTTGCTGCTGACCCTGGTCGGGTTTCTTCCCGCGTCGGACGAGCGCATGATCCGAACCGTGGAGGCCATCGAAAAGACCCTGCTTCGAGACGGGTTCGTCTTGCGATACGATACCGACAGCAACGTCGATGGTTTGACCGGCCACGAGGGCGCATTTTTGCCCTGCAGTTTCTGGCTCGTCGATAATTATACGCTGATGGGCCGCTCCGACGAGGCGCATGCCTTGTTCAAACGCCTGGTCGGCCTCTGTAACGACGTCGGTTTGCTGTCGGAAGAATATGATGTCGAGGCGAAGCGGCAGGTCGGTAATTTTCCGCAGGCCTTTACCCATGTGGGTCTGATCAACTCGGCCCATAACCTGTGGCGCGATGTCGGCCCGGCGCAGCATCGTGCCGAGTCGATGGAGATGACGGCTGCGGCCGAGTAGGCCAGTCGGGCATGAGTGCCGTCTCTCGACGGCCCTCATGCGATCCACCTTCAGGCTATGGTGTCGACCGTTCCGCCGTCGACCCGGAGCGCCGCACCCGTCGTGGCCGAGGCCTGCAACGAGCACACATAGACGACGAGGCTCGCGACCTCTTCGGGCGTGGCGAGGCGCTGAATGATCGAACTCGGCCGCTTTTCCTTGACGAAGTTGAGGCCGACCTCATCGACAGTCTTGCCTTCTTGCAAGGCTTGGGCTTCGAGCATGGCTTCCACGCCTTCGGTCAAAGTCGGGCCGGGCAGGACCGCGTTGACCGTGACACCGGTGCCCTTCGCAAGTTTGGCGAGGCCGCGGGAGACAGACAACATCGCGGTTTTGGTCACGCCATAATTCAACATGTCGGGCGGAATGTTCAGGCCCGACTCGGAGGAGATGAACACGACACGTCCCCAATCGCGCTCCATCATCGCCTTAAGGTAGGCGCGGCTTAGGCGAACGCCTGACATGACATTCACGTCGTAGAACCGCAGCCAATCGTCGTCCGAGGTAGCGAAGAAATCCTTGGCCTCGAAAATCCCGACATTGTTGATCAGGATATCGACGTCGGGCAGCGCCGCGACCGTCGCCTGACAGCCCTCGGCGGTGCCAAGATCGGCCGCAATGCCGCGCAGATTCGCTTCCGGCAGCGTGCGTTTGATCTTTTCGATTGCGGCATCGACCTTCTCGGGTGTCCGACCGTTCAGGACGACCGTTGCGCCCGAGGCTGCGAGCCCCCCGGCGATCGCAAAACCGATACCCTCGGTCGACCCCGTCACGAGCGCGACTTTTCCGGTGAGATCGATATTCATGATGTCCTCCAGCTAGAACGAAAAACGGCGCCGGAGGTGCATGAGTGCAGCCGGCGCCGTCGGTCGAAATTTCAGATTGCTGACGCGTGTCAGTTCAACGGGTGGAGCGGGGGACGCCTTGACGACAATCCGCCCTCTCGGTCACTGGCGGCCGTGGATCAACCAAGCCAACAGATAACCAGCAGCACCAGCCAACATGATCTCTGTGACCGGGACATTGCCGAATTGTTCACGAACCGCCTGGCTTCCCTGACGGTAATAACGCTGGCCGTTATCGATGGCGTCGTCGAGATATTTCGGGGCGTCGTTCGCGACCTGACGGGCCGTATCCTTCACGCTGCCGAACGCATTTTGCGCCTGACCCGCGACCTGGTCCATCAGACCATCGGTCTTGGTCTTGTTGTCGCCGAGCAAATCGCCCGCAGCCGACTCGACTTTGCCGCCGATGTTGCGCGCTGCGCCTTCCATACGATCGTTGTCCATAACTACACCTCCGTGAAACGAATGGTCGCGACGATCGAAAAGCGGCGCCGTCAACCGTTCGGGCTGAAGCTGACGCCGTTAAAGACCGAGGGACGACCCTCTGACGCGCTGAACATTCAGAACGTCTCCGTGGAGGAACGCTGCGGGAAATGACAGGTTCCCGCAGTTTGGTCGAAAAGCTTCGACTAAGCTGTTCTCACATTCAGGGCGGATGGTTGAGCCACCATGCGACGCACCGGCCGGCGCTCGACAATGACAGCGCGGGTCTGGCCACCGGCTCCGGTCGCTGCGATCCGCGACGAGTTCAAGCGCAACGGCGCCTTCTTGGTGAGAGCCGCCTTGACGGCCTCACGCGGGAGGTCGATGAGCGACGACGCGATCTCGATCTGGCCTTCCAGGTCGTCGGTCATGCCTTGCGCCGCGAAGATTGCATCCTCGAGCGTCGCAGGTTCGTGACGGACTTTCCGCTTGCCGTATTTGGTGTTCCAGATCTCGCTCATCGGTCGTGCTCCCTGACGCTCTCCCGTCGTTATCATCTCAATAATGTTGCGGTGCAGCAAGTTCCAAATGCACAAATCAGATTGTGGCAGCCATGATGTTTTCGCATGAGGGCTTCCGCCGGAGTGTTGCGGAGTCCAGGTCGATCAGGCAGCCGGAATCAGTCTCAACAGCGCGTCTTCGCTGGGCGAGGCTGCGGTCGTGACAGTGTCGACCCCCGTTTCGCTCAAGACGTCCGCAACATCCAGCGATATGCAAAAATGAGGGAGCTGCCGAAATGCGTCACCCACACCGGCCCGGGTCGCATAATCCAGCGCCAGGGCTGCGCTGCGACGCGAGAAATGCATCACTCCGTTGATGCTGCCCGAACCGAGATCGGCCACCACGTGCGCGTCCCAGCCCTCGGTTTCCCGGGCATCATACACCTCGACGACGCCAACGGTGTAGCGCTCCGGCTTCAAGGTCGCTTCCAGCGTCGGCTTTCGGACATGCCCTGCGAGGTAGACGAGGCGGCGCGGGGCGGGCAGGGTGAGTTGGAGAAGCGAAATCAGCGACGCGGCGTCGCCGCCGCCGATCCTGACATCGTGGAATCCGGCCCGGGTGGCCGCGGTCCCCGTCGCCTGTCCGACCGTATAGACGGGATGACCGGCCCAGCGTGCGACCACATCGGATCGGAGCACCTGGGCCGCATGGGCGCTCGTGAGCACCAGCGCATCCACGGTGCCGACCGAGGTTTCGTCGAACGCGAGAGGCACGATCTCGATGACCGGAGCGATCCTGCTCGTATGTCCGTTTGCTGCGAGAAGGCGGGTCGTCGCCTCGCTGTCCCGGTGTGGTCGGCATAGCAACACGCGCATCGGCTCAACCCGCCGGTTTGAACGGGGCCAGAATATGTGGCGGACATCGCCCCAGCAGAGATCGCGCTGCGTCCTCCCCCAACTCGGCGGCATAGTCGGGACCGGCCGACGCGATCGACTCGATCGCTTCCGAGCCGTCGCTTGACAGGACGATCCCGCGAAACGACAGGGTCTCGTCGGTCAGAGATGCGTAACCCGCAATCGGTGTCCGGCACGATCCGTCGAGCACCGTGAGGAATGCGCGCTCGCAGGCGAGCGCGACCGTCGTGGCATGATCGATCACACCGGAAACTTGGCTTCTGACGAGGTCGTCGTGGGTGCGGATCGTCACCGCGATGGCGCCCTGGCCGACCGCGGGGAGAAAATCGTCGGTGTCGAGGATCGCTGTTGCATGCTCGGCCAATCCAAGACGGTTCAAGCCTGCGAGCGCCAGCAGGGTCGCGTCGAATTCGCCGCTTTCGACCTTCCGCAAGCGCGAGCCGACATTGCCGCGCAGCAGTTTCACCTCAACGTCGGGCCGCAGCCGCATCACTTGCGCTTGGCGTCGCAGGGAGGCCGTCCCCACCGTGGCGCCGCGCGGCAGGCCCGCAATGGTTTTAGCCCGAGGCGCGATCAACACGTCGCGGACATCCTCCCGAGGCAGATAGCCGGCGATCGCGATGGCGGCCGGCAGGGTCGTCGGCAAGTCCTTGGCCGAGTGGACAGCGAGGTCGATCGAGCCGTCGATGAGCGCTCGATCGAGTTCCTTGGTGAACAGGCCTTTGCCGCCCGCCTCGGACAAGGCGCGATCCTGAATAAGGTCGCCGGTCGTGCGGATCACGACAATCTCGATCGCGTCGTCGGCCCAACCGTTGGCGCTCGCCAATCGCCTGCGCGCTTCGTGCGCTTGAGCCAAGGCCAGGGGGCTTCCTCGTGTGCCGAGCTTCAACGATCAAGTCTTCCTGGCAATGAAGCGCAGCGTCGGCTTCGACCGATATCGAACCCGCTGATGCGTTCGAGAATGCAGCGATGACGTGTGGATCGACATCGCTCCACCCGGTCCGTCATGGCCCCCGATGTTGTTCCGGAACGGTGCCGACTATAAGCTGTGCAGGCTTGATGCGAAAGGGAAGCATGCGCGTCCTCGGAATAGAAACGACTTGCGACGAAACCGCTGCGGCGATCGTCGAGCTGAACGCAGATGGGGGCGGGACCATCCTGTCGAACGAGGTGCTCAGCCAAATCGCGCAGCATGCGGCTTTCGGGGGCGTGGTACCCGAGATTGCGGCGCGCGCCCATGTCGAGGCGATCGATGGGTTGATCGACGTCGCGTTGGCCAAGGCCGGGCTCGAACTGGCCGATCTCGATGGGATTGCGGCGGCGGCCGGGCCCGGTCTCATCGGCGGGGTTCTGGTTGGGTTGACGACCGCCAAGGCCCTGGCGCTGGTGACGCGGAAGCCGCTGATGGCCGTCAATCATCTCGAGGCCCATGCGTTGACGGCGCGCCTGACCGACAACGTGCCCTTTCCCTATCTGCTTCTGCTGATGTCGGGCGGTCATACGCAGTTGCTGGCCGTGCGGGGTGTCGGCGACTATGTTCGCCTCGGCACCACGGTCGACGATGCTATCGGCGAAGCGTTTGACAAGACCGCCAAGATGCTCGGCCTCGGTTATCCGGGCGGCCCGAGCGTCGAGCGCGAAGCCTGGCGTGGCGATGCCACCCGCTTCGCCTTGCCGCGCCCGATGACGGGGCGCCCCAATCCGGATTTCTCACTCTCCGGTCTGAAAACCGCCGTGCGGCTCGAAGCTGAGCGAATCAAACCGTTGACGCCGACCGATGTCGCCGATCTCTGCGCCTCGTTCCAAGCCGCGGTGGTGGATGTCATCATCGACCGGACCCGTGCAGGCTTGCGGGCCTTTCGACAGGTCGCCGACCGCCCGACCGCCCTGGTGGCCGCGGGCGGTGTCGCCTCCAATGGTCCGATCCGGCGCGCGCTGACGCGATTCGCCGGCGAAACGGGCGTTAAGCTGGTGATCCCGGCTCCCGAGCTTTGCACCGATAATGGTGCCATGGTGGCCTGGGCCGGAATCGAACGGTTGGGCCTCGGGCTGACCGACGATCTTCTCGTCGCAGCACGGCCCCGGTGGCCGCTCGATACTCAGGCCGAGCCCAGCCTCAACGGGAAGGCGTGATGGCACCCGGTCGCGTCGCCGTTCTCGGGGCCGGCGCGTGGGGTACGGCTCTGGCGATCGTCGCGGCCCAAGGCGACCGACCCGTTTGGCTTTGGGGTCGCGATGGCGACCAGATGATCGACCTCGCGGCGCGTCGCGAAAACCGCCGCCATCTGCCTGGCCGGCTGCTGCCGTCGAGCTTGGTCGCAACGGACGATCTCGCGGTTGCGGTCCGATCCGCCGATCTCGTGCTTGCGGCGGTGCCGGCCCAATCTTTGCGGGGCCTGCTTGAGGTTCTCCGACACCTGTTGGAACGCGGCGTCCCCGTCGTGGTCTGTGCCAAGGGCATCGAGCGCGCGAGCGGCCGCTTCATGAGCGAGGTCGTCCGCGACTGCTTGCCCGCTAACCCTCCTGCGATCCTCTCAGGGCCGAGCTTTGCGGCCGACGTGGCCTTGGGCTTGCCGACCGCCGTCACGATCGCGGCCGAGAGCTTGGCCGAAGCGGGCCGCCTTGGCCAACAGATCGGTTCGCCCTCGTTTCGTCTCTACCACACGGACGATATCCGGGGCGTCGAGATTGGCGGAGCAGTCAAAAACGTGCTTGCGATCGCCTGTGGCATCGCTGAAGCGCGGGGCCTCGGCGCGAGCGCGGGGGCCGCGCTGATCGCGCGCGCCTTTGCGGAAATGTCGCGGTTCGGTCAGCGGGCCGGGGGGCGGGCCGAGACCTTGGCGGGCCTGTCTGGCCTTGGTGATCTGGTTCTCACCTGTGGCTCGATGCAGTCACGAAACTTCGCCTTCGGCCATGCGATCGCGTTTGGCCCGCTTCCGGATTTCGGGAGGGGCTCGGTCATCGAGGGCGTTTGGACCGCACAGGCCCTGGCCGAACTCGCGCGGGAGCGTCGCATCGACATGCCGATCTCCTCGAGCGTCGCGGCCATTCTGGCCGGAACATTACGGGTCGACGACGCGATCGATGGGTTGCTCAGCCGCCCGTTTCGGGCTGAACACCGTCTCGGCGCATGATTGTCGCGTGGCGCTTTCAATCCAATGACGCGCGAGCGATGCGAACAGGAGAGTAGCGTGGCCCATTGGCTGGTGAAGAGCGAACCCGCGAAATGGTCTTTCGACGATCAGATCGCGGCTGGCGACAAGGGGACGTTCTGGAACGGGGTTCGCAACCACGTTGCCAAGCAGAATCTGATGGCCATGCAGGTGGGCGAGCGGGTGTTCTTCTATCACTCGAACGAGGGGAAGGAGATCGTCGGCATCGTCGAGGTCATCAAACCCTACTATCCCGATCATACGGACGCGACCAACAAGTTCGGCATGGTCGATCTGAAGGCGGTTGAAGCGTTTTCGACTTCCGTGACGCTTGAAGCCGTGAAGACCGACCCGGCTCTGGCCGACATGATGCTTGTCAAGAATTCCCGTTTGTCCGTGCAGCCGGTCACGGAGGCGGAATGGCGGCATGTGTGCCGCCTCGGCGGCGTCCGCAACGCATGAGCCGCCTTAGCCGATGAGATCGATCAAGGGCGGAATCAGCGGTTCGTCGGCGGGTGGCATCGGGTAGGCGCGGAGGTCGCGCGGCCGCACCCACTTGAGGAGCTGCCCCTCACGCGCGGCCGCAAACCCGTCCCATCGACGGCAGACGTAAAGCGGCATCAGCAGGTGGAAGTCCGGATAGGCGTAGCTCGCGAAGGTTAGCGGCGCGAGGCAGGGCTCCACCACCGTGAGGCCGAGTTCTTCGGCCAACTCTCGAATCAGCGCAGCCTCGGGGCGTTCGCCCGGCTCGACCTTGCCGCCTGGAAACTCCCATAGACCCGCGAGCGCTTTGCCAGCGGGGCGTTGGGCGATCAACACCCGATCGTCCGGATCCACCAGGGCAGCCGCAACGACGAGAACGAGTTTCATGATGGCCCCGGATGGTTGGTGAATGGCAGGACCGGCCTGTTGCCAGCACCGCTATGAAACCTTCCGGCCCGAACTGCGCTATGCTAGCGTCGCGCGCGACGGGAGAGGCCAGGGTCATGCCAGCTTCGGGTTCGTGGGTACAATAAAGGCGGTCGATGACATGAGCGAGAAGCGTTCGAGCTTCGATTATAAAGACTTGATCGCTTGTGCGGAAGGCAAGCTGTTCGGTGCGGGAAATGCCCAGCTTCCTCTTCCTCCGATGTTGATGTTCGATCGCATCGAGGAAATTTCGGAAGAGGGCGGGCAGCACGGCAAGGGGCTGATTCGCGCGGCCTTCGACATCCGGCCGGATCTTTGGTTCTTCCAGTGCCACTTCAAGAACGATCCCGTCATGCCGGGCTGTCTCGGTCTCGACGCGCTCTGGCAACTCTGCGGGTTCTATCTCGGCTGGCTCGACCTGCCGGGCCGTGGCCGCGCGCTCGGTGTTGGCGAAGTCAAGTTCAGCAATCAGGTCCTGCCCACCGTAAAGCGTGTCATCTACGGGATCGACATCAAGCGGGTCTTTAAGGGCAAGCTCGTGCTTGGGATCGCCGACGGGTGGCTTGAAGCGGATGGCCAGCGCATCTATGAGGCGAAAGACCTCCGGGTTGGGCTGTTTCGGGCTGAGCCAAGCGCGGCCTGACGGTCTGCGACGCCGGTTAAGATGGAAAGTTGAGTATGCGTCGAGTCGTGATCACGGGAATGGGGATCGTTTCATCGATCGGAAACAACGTTTCCGAGGTGCTCGCATCGCTACTGGCCGCGAAATCCGGGATCGTTCGGGCTGAAACCTATGCCGAACTTGGTTTTCGGTGTCAGGTGCACGGCGCCCCGACGCTGGATCCGGCAACCGTCGTCGATCGACGCGCCATGCGATTTCATGCGCTCGGTAGCGCCTGGGCTCATGTGTCGATGGATCAGGCCATCGCCGATGCCGGTTTAACGCCGGAGGATGTGTCGAATGAGCGGACGGGGCTCATCACTGGCTCTGGCGGGCCGTCGACCAAGACGATCGTCGAGGCCGCTGACATCACGAAGACGAAAGGGCCCCGCAAGGTTGGGCCATTCGCGGTGCCGAAGGCGATGTCGTCCACATCGTCGGCGACGTTGTCGACCTGGTTCAAGATCAAGGGCGTCAACTATTCGATCGCGTCGGCCTGTGCGACCTCCAACCATTGCATCGGCAATGCCTATGAAATGATCCGCTACGGCAAGCAGGATCTGATGTTTGCCGGCGGCTGCGAAGAACTCGACTGGAGTCTGTCGGTGCTGTTTGACGGGATGGGCGCCATGTCGTCTGCCTTCAACGATAGGCCAGCCGTTGCATCCCGTGCCTATGACCGCGATCGTGATGGTTTCGTCATCGCGGGTGGTGCCGGTATCGTGGTGCTCGAGGATCGCGAGCGGGCCATTGCGCGCGGCGCCAAGATCTACGCCGAAATCATCGGCTATGGCCTTTCGTCCGATGGCTACGACATGGTGGCACCCTCGGGCGAGGGCGCAATTCGCTGCATGCGGATGGCGCTGGCCGATGTGAAGGCGCCGATCGATTACATCAACCCTCATGCGACATCGACCCCGAAGGGCGACGAAAAGGAAATCGAAGCCATTCGCGCGGTCTTCGGATCAGGCGAAGCCTGTCCGCCGATCGCCGCCACTAAGTCGCTGACCGGGCACTCGCTCGGTGCGACGGGCGTTCAGGAGGCCATTTATTCAATGCTGATGATGAAGCATGACTTCATCTGCCAAAGCGCCAATATCGAGGAACTCGATCCAGCCTTCGCCGACATGAACATTGTTCGGCAGCGTCGCGATGGGGTCAAACTCGGAACCGTTTTGTCGAATGCTTTTGGGTTTGGCGGCACGAACGCGACCTTGGTTTTCCAGCACCCAGATCTTTGAGGAGAGCCGTCATGGTCACATCGCTGCAGCGGCACCCGTCAGGGTTGATGCAGGGCAAGCGCGGTCTCGTTATGGGAGTCGCGAATGATCATTCGATTGCCTGGGGCGTCGCCAAGGCGCTCGCGGCGCAGGGCGCTGAACTCGCCTTCACGTATCAGGGCGAGGCGCTTGGCCGTCGCGTCAAGCCGCTCGCCGCGACGATCGGTGCCGATCTCGTCGTTCCGTGCGACGTCGAGGATATCGGCTCAGTCGATGCTGCCCTGAAGCAGGTTGGCGATGCCTTTGGGTCAATCGACTTCCTGGTTCATGCAATCGCCTATTCGGACCGCTCGGAGCTCAAGGGCCGCTATGCGGACACGACGCGCGAGAATTTTGTGCGAACCATGGTGATTTCGGCTTTCTCGTTCACCGAGATCGCCAAACGCGCCGCGACGCTCATGACCGATGGTGGCTCGATGGTGACCTTGACGTTCGGTGGCGCGACCCGCGTGGCTCCCAACTATAATGTCATGGGTGTCGCCAAGGCGGCGCTCGAAGCCAGCGTCCGTTATCTGGCGGCGGATTTCGGCCAACAGGGCATTCGGGTGAACGCGATTTCGGCCGGACCCATTCGAACGCTGGCCGGCGCCGGCATCGCCGATGCGCGTTTCATGTACAACTACCAGAAAAGTCATGCGCCGCTGCGCCGCGCCGTGACGATCGAGGATGTGGGCGGTTCCGCGTTGTATCTCTTGTCGGACCTTGCAAACGGGGTCACCGGCGAGGTTCATTTCGTCGACGCAGGTTTTAACATCGTGTCGATCCCGCGTCCGGAGAACATGCGCGAGGTCGAGGCCATGCGTGAGGACGCGACCCCTTAAGTCAATCGTCAGATTGAACGTGTTGGCGCCGGCCCAGGCACAATGCTCGCGGTTCAAGCGATATGACGATCTTTTAATGTAACCATGATGCTGCCTTTCCGGTTCGGCTTAAGCACGCCATGACCTGAAAGGTTGTTCTATGAGATCAACACGCACTGCCTCGATCTTCCTCGCCGGCATCCTTGGTAGCACCGCTGTCGCAACGGCCTGGGCCCAAACGCCGCCCGCCGCGCCGGTGGTTCCTCCCGCAGCTTCGCCCGCGACACCTGCGGCAGCCCCTCTCCCGAAGCCGATGCCCGCTCCGGATGCTGAGACCGATGCCATGGATCCGGCTTCGATGTCGGCGGCGTCCGCAAAGGCCGAGCAAGCCGATCGCGCTCGCGCGGCCGAAGCTGATCGCGCTGCCTTTTTCGATGCTCGCGTCGCCGCTCTCCACGCCGGACTGACCTTGACGCCGGATCAGGAGAAATTGTGGCCTGCTCTTGAGCAAGCCATCCGTGGTGTCGCCGCGATGCGCGAAACCTTGCGGGATCATAGGACCGATCAGCGTCAGGACGAGACCGATCGCCAGGGGTTGGACGCCGCTGGCGCGATCGAAGGCCTGAAGATCACCAGTGACGATCTGCTGATTCGTGGCAAGGCGCTCGGGGCTCTCGCCGATGCCGCCTCACCGCTCTACGCCACGCTGTCGGCCGATCAGAAGCGCCGTTTGCCGATGTTGTTGCACGACATCGCCATGGAACGGAGCCCAGTGGGCATGATGGTCAGAGGCATGATCGGTGAAGATGCCGGTCAGAATGGTGAACCCATGCGCGGCGACCGCATGATGCATGGCGACATGGACCACAGGCGCGGTGGGCCGGATGCGGAGCGTGAGGGTGGCCCGCGCGACTCTCGCGCCGCCGACGAACATTGGCGTGCTGACGACCACATGGGTGATGAACGCGATAATCGCGGCATGGATCGCAAATGGGACGATCGTGGCCCCGCGCGTGACGAAAAGCGCGCCGGTGGCTGGGATCGTGAAGACCGCGACGGCCCTCGTGACATGCGCCGCCACCATGCCGATCGCGAGCAGGACGACGCAGATCGAGGCGAGGGCCGTGACGATCGTCGCATGGATCGGGCTGACGAACGCCATTCTTACTCGGGCGAAGAAGATGGTCGGTCGAGCTATGACAAGCCCATGCCGCGTGACCAGTTCGATAACAACCGCAACGACTGATCTGACATCGTGATCTGACGAAAAAGGGCAGACCGTGAGGTCTGCCCTTTTTCTTGACGGAGGAGGAATAGCTTAGTCGGCGGCGCCCTGTTCGGCCTTTTCCTTGCCTTCGAGATCTTCGCCCGTGACCTGATCGACGATCCGCATGGACAGACGAACCTTGCCGCGATCATCGAAGCCGAGCAGCTTGACCTTGACCTTGTCGCCTTCCTTGACGACATCGGAGGCCTTGGCGACGCGACCCTTGGCGAGCTGCGAAATGTGGACGAGACCGTCCTTCGAGCCAAAGAAGTTCACGAACGCGCCGAAGTCCACCACCTTGACGACGGTGCCTTCGTAGATGAGGCCGATCTCCGGATCGTTGGCGATCGACTTGATCCAGGCAATGGCGGCCTTGATCGAGTTGGCATCGGAGGAAGCCACCTTCACGGTGCCATCGTCCTCGATGTTGATCTTCGCGCCGGTCTTTTCCACGATCTCGCGGATCACCTTGCCGCCCGTTCCGATGACTTCCCGGATCTTGTCGGTCGGGATCTTGAGGGTTTCGATGCGGGGTGCGAATTCCCCGAGTTCGGCGCGCGCGCCGGTCAGAGCCTTCGACATTTCATCGAGAATGTGGAGCCGGCCGTCCTTGGCCTGATCCAACGCCACCCGCATGATCTCTTCGTTGATGCCGGTGATCTTGATGTCCATCTGCAGCGAGGTGATGCCCTCGGAGGTTCCGGCCACCTTGAAGTCCATGTCGCCGAGGTGATCCTCGTCGCCGAGAATGTCGGACAGGACCGCGAAGCGCTCACCCTCGAGGATGAGGCCCATCGCGATACCGGCGGTCGGGCGCTTTAGCGGAACACCCGCGTCCATCAAGGCCAGCGAGGATCCGCAGACCGTCGCCATCGACGACGAACCATTGGACTCCGTGATCTCCGACACGATGCGGATCGTGTAGGGGAATTCGGCAGCGGTCGGCAGCATCGGACGGATCGCGCGCCACGCGAGCTTGCCGTGGCCGATTTCGCGACGACCGGGCGAACCCATCCGGCCCGTCTCGCCGACCGAGTAGGGAGGGAAGTTGTAGTGGAGCAGGAAGCGCTCCTTATAGGTGCCTTCCAGGCTGTCGATGAACTGCTCGTCTTCACCCGTTCCGAGCGTCGCGACCACGAGGGCCTGCGTCTCGCCACGCGTGAACAGCGCCGAGCCGTGGGCACGCGGCAGGATGCCGGCCTGCGAGACGATCGGACGAACCGTTTTCAGATCGCGACCGTCGATACGAACGCCTTTATCGAGGATGTTCCAACGCACCACCTTGGCCTGAACGTCGTGGAACGCGACCGCGACGGCTTCCTTGGTGAATTCGGCTTCGCCAGTCGCGGGCACCAATTCGGCCATGACCTTGGCCTTGGCGGCATCGATGGCCTTGTAGCGTTCGGCCTTGGCCGTGATGCCATAGGCGGCGCGGAGATCGTTCTCGGCGATCGTCAGCACGGCCTTCTCGACATCGGACTTGTCGACCGACACAAGATCGCGCGGCTCCTTAGCGGCTTTCTCGGCCAGGCGGATGATCATGTCGAGCACCGGCTGGAAGCCCTTATGGCCCACCATAACGGCGCGAAGCATCAGCTCCTCGGAGAGTTCCTTGGCTTCCGACTCGACCATGAGCACGGCGTCATGCGTGCCGGCGACCACGAGGTCGAGGCTCGAGGTCTTCATCTCGTCGATGGTCGGGTTGAGCTTCAGCTCGTTGTTGATGTAGCCGACGCGTGCGCCACCGATCGGGCCCATGAAGGGGATGCCCGACAGCGTCAGGGCAGCCGACGTCGCCACCATGGCGAGGATGTCGGGATCGTTCTCGAGATCATGCGCCAGCACCGTCACGACCACCTGGGTGTCGTTGCGATATCCGTCCGGAAACAGGGGGCGGATCGGGCGATCGATCAGGCGGGAGACCAAGGTCTCCTTCTCGGAGGGGCGTCCCTCGCGCTTGAAGTAACCGCCGGGAATGCGGCCGGCCGCAAAGGCCTTTTCCTGATAATTCACCGTCAGGGGGAAGAAGTCCTGGCCGGGCTTCGGCGACTTGGCCGAAACGACGGTCGCTAGCAGGGTGGTTTCGCCATAAGTGGCGAGAACGGCACCGTCGGCCTGGCGGGCAATCTTGCCGGTTTCGAGGACGAGCTTGCGCCCGGCCCATTCAATCTCTTCGCGGGAAATGTCGAACATTGTCTTCCGTCTTTCGTGGCGGACACGGGGTGGAACCGGCCACGGGCAGAACGGCGAGGCGCTGATGCCGAATGCGATCGGCCGCCAGCGCCCGGCGATCCTGCCATGGCCAACATGTGTCCTGGTCGAAAAGATGAGCGACCCATGCCGCTCGTCTTCTATTTTGAGACGCCCATCGGGCGGTTGCCTGTCAGCAGGATCACGGCGCCGACGAGCGGAGCCGCTTTCCAACGAGTCTTAGCGACGGATGCCGAGACGTTCGATGATCGAACGGTAACGGGCTTCGTCGTTCTTTCTCACGTAATCGAGCAGCGACCGGCGCGTCGACACCATCTTCAGCAGACCACGACGGGAATGATTATCCTTGGTGTGAGCCTTGAAGTGTTCGGTCAGGTTGGTGATGCGCTGCGTCAGGATCGCGATCTGGACCTCGGGCGAACCCGTGTCATTGGTCTTGATTGCATATTCCTTGACCAGTTCGGTCTTGCGTTCAGCCGTAATCGACATCGAGAGTCCTTTCAGGAGTGGGAGGCGAAACCGCAGCAGGATCTGCTCGGTCTCTCGGATTTGCGGCAAAACGGTCAGGCCGGGATGTCGTCCAGCCAGCCGCAAACAGCAAAATGCACGACCCTTAGGGCTCATGCACCCTGCGGCTTATACACGAACGAGCCGCAGGCGCTACCCTGTTTGCTGAGGGGGCGTGGCCTTAGCGCCACAGACTGGGAAGCGCTCGTGGCCTCAGGTCTCGGGCGGCGTTGCCACCGCGACCGGATAGAGGTCGACATAGTCGCGAAGGTCCGGCATGGCGCGCTGCGTGGCGTCGCGACCAATGTCGATCAACTCGCGGGCGCGATGAAAATCGAATAGCCCGATCTTACCGACCTTGACGTTGATGATGACGTCCGGCGGGTCTCCGGCAAGGCGGGATCGCGCGATCCGGTCCTGCGTGATGTTGAAGGCGTCGACGAGAACGCTGGCCATCCCGGGTGCAGAGGGTCCCACCGTGGCGCGCGGCGTGGTTGTCCCGGTCGCGCCTGCTGTGCTCCACCAGCCGTGGCGCCAGCTGTTGCCGGACGGGACGTCGGACGCGAGAGCCGGAGCATCTGGGCTTGGTGCAAGGGCCATCGGTGCGGGCGCCTGCAGGGTGGGGCGGCGTACCAGCGTTTCGGCCACGAGGTTCACGGCGATCACAATGTCGGCTCCGAGCGCGCGGCAGACACTGACCGGAATCGGATTCACGAGCGCGCCGTCGATGAGCCAGCGGCCATCGAGATGAACAGGCTCGAACAAGCCGGGCAGGGCGTAGGACGCGCAGATCGCATCGACGAGACGGCCTTGGGTCAGCCAAATTTCATGCCCGGTATGAACCTCCGTTGCGACGGAGGCAAAATGGATCGGCAGATCCTTAACCTGCACATCACCAAGGTCGCGCTCGAGCTTGGCCCGAAGCCGTGCGCCACCGAGCAGCCCCATGCCCGACAGCGTGAAATCCATCAGCCCGAAGACGCGGCGCTTGTTGAGCGACAACGCGAAGCTCTCGAGTTCATCCAGATGCCCCGCGCAATAGCATCCTCCGACGACCGCCCCCACCGAGGTGCCGGCCACGATATCGGGCGCAAAGCCGTTCGCGAGCAATTCGCGCAGAATGCCGAGCTGCGACCATCCGCGTGCCGCTCCGGCGCCGAGCGCCAATCCGACCTTGGGTCGGGCCGCTTCTGTGCCGGACGCCTGATTCTCCTGCGCCCGGACGGTCACGTTCCAGCCGAAGGGAAACACCATCGTCCTCGATCCCGTTGCCTCAGACCCAGTCTGCCTCAGATCGGTGCCGATTTCGTTTCCGAGACCACGATCCTGAAAGAGGGTTAACGGCGCAGTGGCAGGGCTTCAAGCCTCGCGATCGACCGGCGCCAGACGCACGTCAGCCGCCGATGGGCCGAACGATACGTCGCGATAAAAGCAGGAATGCCGTCCTGTATGGCAGCAATGCCCGTCGCCGCCGACCTCGACGATCAGCAGCAAGGCGTCCTGATCGCAATCGGTCCGCATCGTCACCAGCGTCTGGGTCTGGCCGGAGGTGTCCCCCTTGCGCCAAAGTTCGTTCCGCGAGCGCGACCAGTAATGAACAATCCCCGTCTCCAAGGTCTTGCCAAGCGCTTCGGCGTTCATATGCGCGACCATCAGGACGGCTCCGGTGCCGTGTTCGGTCGTGACGCAAGTGATCAGCCCGGCAGCATCGAAACGAGGCGTGAATTTGCTGCCTTCTTCGAGCGATGCCTTATTGCCCGGAGCATCGATCATCACGGTCATCGCAGGTCCCGGTGCTCGCTGCGGAGCATCGTCATAAAACGGATCTGCTCGGTGGGATCGGTCGCGAACACGCCGGTAAATTTGCTGGTCAGCGTGGTGCTGCCGTGCAGATTAATGCCGCGCATCGACATACAGAGATGTTGTGCTTCGATCATGATGGCGAGGCCGCGCGGCTTCAGTGCCGCCTCGATCGCGTCAGCGATCTGCGCCGTGAGGGCCTCCTGGGTTTGCAGGCGGCGGGCGAAAATCTCGACCACGCGGGCGAGCTTCGACAAGCCGACCGCGCCCTTGTTCGGGTAATAAGCGATATGCGCCTTGCCGAGGAACGGGATAATGTGGTGCTCGCAGTGTGATGCGAACGAGATGTCGCGCATCAGGACGAGATCGTCATAGCCCGCGATCTCTTCGAACACGCGCGCGAGTTCGTCGGCGGGATTGTCGCGATAGCCGCTGAACAATTCCTCATAGGCGCGGACCACACGGCGCGGCGTATCGACCAGACCCTCGCGCGTCGGGTCGTCGCCGGACCAGCGCAGCAAGGTCTCGACCGCCGCTTCCGCTTCGGCGCGCGTAGGGCGAGCCACACCATGGGCCAGGCTTGTCGCCTCGGCTCGCTTGATCTCCGGAATGTCGGACCTGATCGTCGTAACGGAACTCATGAACAGCCCTTTTGCCCGGTCGATCCCGGGTCATGTCCGCTCGGATTGCATCAGTCCGGTGACCCGGCCCGAGCGGTTTGGTCGTTTCGTCGCGCTCGACCCTTGGGAGCGGGCAGGGCACTGCCTTATATAAGCGAGCGGGCGCGCGAAACAGGCCCGCGACGGTATCGGAATAGGCATGCTGAACGAGATCTACAACCGCCGAATCCTGGAACTCGCGGCCGACATCCCCCGGTTGGGCCGTCTCCCGTCGCCGGATGCCTCCGCGACCGTCCATTCCAAGCTCTGCGGCTCCACCGTGACGGTCGATGTCGCCATGCACGATGGGGTGGTGTCCGACTTCGCTCACGACGTGAAAGCCTGCGCGCTCGGTCAGGCCTCTTCGTCGATCATGGCGCGCCATGTCATCGGGTCCACGGGCGACGATCTCCGCGCCTTACGGGACGCGGTTCGCCGCATGCTGAAGGAGAATGGCGCCCCGCCCTCGGGCGTGTGGGCCGATATCGCCGTGCTCGAACCCGTGCGCGACTATAAAGCGCGGCATGCGTCGACCCTGCTGACCTTTGACGCGGTCGTTCAGGCGGTCGAAAAGATCGAAGCCGGGGTCGTTATCTCGGCATGAACGCCGCGAGCCGCCTGTTGCGTGGCACGGCACATGGCGCGATCCGCGCCTATCAACTGACCCTCTCGGGCCTGTCCGGGCGGCAATGCCGATATCTTCCCACCTGCTCGGATTTTACCGACGAGGCGATCCAGCGCCATGGCCTCTGGGCCGGTGGTTGGATGGGCCTTTCGCGCATCTGCCGCTGCCATCCATGGGGCGACGCGGGCTTCGACCCCGTGCCGGCCACACTCCCACCGGCAGCGTGGTTCACGCCTTGGCGCTTTGGCGCATGGCGCAAGAGCCCCGCCCGCGAGGCCTACAGCGTCGATCAGGATCGGGCCAAAAGTTCCGCCGCCAAACCATAAACCCGCAGACGCGGATCGAGCGGCAGATCATGCAGGACCGACAGATAGGTTCTGGCATTCCCGCAGAGGCGATCGTCGGGAAGGGGCGGGTCGAGGCTTTTCCCGTCGAGCAGCGCTGAAATCTCGTCCGCCGAAAGACCCTTCGCGGTCAAGCCATCCTCAACCAGTTTGAAGTCGTCCGGCGAGGGCGTCCCGTGATCAATCTGCTGCTTGCGACCGTCTAGGATCGCGCCGAGCGTCGCCTCCGCCGCCTGGGCCACCAAGGCACGATGACCGGCTGCAAAATCAGCATAGGCAGGGCTGGTTCCGCCATAGAGATAATCGGCACAGAGATGCGGATCAGTTTGAGACAATTCGGCCAACATCGCCGATTGCTTGTCGAAAATCGCGCCGAGGGAGTCCGGGCCGGCCTTCGCGGCGAGAACGCCGGACGATTGCCGAAGATCGCGAACCGCATTGGCAAAGACGTCGTCCGGCGATGGCCTGTCGGTGTCGGCTTTCAGCTTCGCGGCTGCGCCATCGACCGCGCGTTGCGCGACGGCCGGGAACGCGTTCTTGATACGATCGAAGGTCGGCGTGAGCTCGGCCGCATCCTGCATGGCTTTTTCGACCCGCCCACGCTGCGCGTCCGATACGGCGGTTGTCGCGGGGTCTGGTGCCGTGGCCGTCGCCGCCGTGGTTTCGGCGGGTTGGGCGGGCGAGGATGTTGGCGGTGAAATGTCGGGCGTCGCAGCCGATTGCTGGGTTGGTGCGGGCCGAGCCGGCACGGTCGGGATGGGAGCGGGCGGTGTCGGTGCGACCGTGGACTCCGGTGACGTTGCCGGCATCGATGCCACCTCCGGTGACGTCGGTCGCGGGACATGGGCCAAGCGCCATCCGATCGCCGCGAGGATGAATGTCGCAAGGACGACCAGCACGATCCGCAAGAAATTCATCGAGATCCGATCCACACCAAACCGGCCGGCATCCTAATGCCACTCGGCGCGACGGCAAGGCTTGAAGAGATCAGCGCGGTGGACGAGTGCTTTGTCACGCTTCCGCAACCTGCTATAGGGCGCTCCCGGTCCTCCATGAAGGGTGGCCGAACGATCCGCTTACGCCGACCTGTATCGGCGAGTGAGCACAAGGAGACACTATGATTGCCGTGACTTTCCCCGACGGGGCGCAACGCTCGTTTCCGGCCGGAACCACAGGCGTCGAGATCGCCAAAGGCATCTCGCCCTCCCTCGCCAAACGGACCGCCGCCATGGCGCTCGACGGTGCCGTCGTCGATCTTGCCGATCCGATCGAGCAGGATGCTCGCATCGAGTTTCTGACACGCGACGATCCGCGTGCGCTCGAACTGATCCGGCACGATACCGCCCATGTCCTGGCCGAGGCCGTGCAGGCTTTGTTTCCTGGCACGCAGGTAACGATCGGCCCCGTGATCGACGACGGATTCTACTACGATTTCTTCAAGGCCGAGCCGTTCACGCCGGAGGATTTTCCGGCCATCGAAGCCAAGATGCGGGAGATCATCGCGCGCGATGCACCCTTCACCAAGACTGTGAAGAGCCGCGACGAGGCGCGCGCCTTTTTCGAAAAGCGGGGCGAGGCCTTCAAGGTCGAGCTCGTCGATGCCATTCCGGCCGGGCAGGATCTGAAATTCTATAATCAAGGCGAATGGCTCGACCTCTGCCGCGGTCCACATATGACCTCGACCGGCAAGATCGGCTCGGCCTTCAAGCTGATGAAGGTGGCTGGCGCCTATTGGCGTGGCGACTCGACCAAGCCAATGCTGTCGCGCATCTATGGCACGGCCTTCGCCAAGCAGGATGAGCTCGACGCCTATTTGAAGCAGCTGGAAGAGGCCGCCAAACGCGACCATCGGCGCCTCGGGCGCGAGATGGACCTGTTTCATTTCCAAGAGGAGGCCCCCGGCGCCATCTTCTGGCATCCGAAAGGGTGGACGCTGTTCCAGACGCTGGTGGCCTATATGCGCCGCCGCCTCGCAGGCGATTACCAGGAGGTGAACGCTCCGCAGGTCATGGACAAGGCGATGTGGGAGACCTCGGGCCACTGGGGCTGGTTTCGCGAAAACATGTTCAAGGTGCAGTCGGCCGGTGACGAGACCAAGGACGAACGTGTCTTCGCTCTCAAGCCAATGAATTGCCCGGGCCACGTTCAGATCTTCAAGCATGGCCTTCGCTCCTACCGCGAACTGCCTCTGCGCTTTGCAGAATTCGGGATCGTACATCGCTACGAACCATCGGGCGCTCTGCATGGCGTGATGCGCGTGCGGGCCTTTACGCAGGATGACGCGCATGTGTTCTGCACCGAGGAGCAGCTCGCCGCCGAATGTATCAAGATCAACGACCTGATTCTGTCGGTCTACGGCGACTTCGGCTTTGAGAAGATCATGCTGAAGCTGTCGACCCGACCGGAACAGCGCGTCGGCAGCGATGCGATGTGGGACCACGCCGAAGCCGTCATGTCCGATGTCATGTCGCGGATTGCAACGGATCATGGCGACGTCGTGACGACGGGCGTCAATCCGGGCGAGGGCGCATTCTACGGCCCGAAGTTCGAATATGTGTTGCGCGACGCGATCGGGCGCGACTGGCAATGCGGAACGACGCAGGTCGATTTCAACCTTCCGGAGCGGTTCGGTGCCTTCTATGTCGACAAGAACAGCGATAAGACCCCGCCGGTCATGGTGCATCGGGCGATCTGCGGCTCGCTGGAGCGGTTCATCGGTATTCTGATCGAGCATTACGCCGGTCATCTACCGCTGTGGCTGTCGCCGGTTCAGGGCGTGGTCGCGACGATCACTCAGGACGCTGACGATTTCGCGTTCGAGGTGCTGGCGGAAGCGCGCAAGCGTGGCCTGAGGTTCGAGGGCGATATCCGTAACGAGAAGATCACCTACAAGGTGCGCGAACACTCGCTCGCCAAGGTGCCCGTGCTTCTCGTCATCGGGCGCAAGGAAGCGGCTGAGCGGACCGTCTCGGTGCGTCGCCTCGGCTCGCCCGATCAATCCGTGATGGGCCTCGATGAGGCGCTCGATCTGCTCTCTGCCGAGGCCACGCCTCCCGATTTGCGGAAGCCCGCTTAAGAGGCGGCTCTCCGCGACGTCTCGACGAGTACCCCCGCCGGGCGCTACGGCGCTCGCCGGGGGGGCAGACCCGGCTCGATCCGAGCAGCGCCTTCGTTCGGAGCAGCGTTTCGCGAGCGATTTCTGCGCGAATGCCTTGCTCGTGGCGCTGACCTCGCATGGCAGATCGACCGTTGTCCGGGCGCAGCGCTCCGGCCGTGGCCGCAGCAGTCCCGCCGCCCTTGCGGCTTCCCTCGACGGTCTTCCCGAGCGTCGGGGTCGGCGTGATCGGACTTAGAAAGCCTTGAACGTGATGATGGTGCGGGTGTCGACGATGCCATCGATCAACTGCACGTTTTGGCCGACGAAATGGCCGATGTCGGTGTCCTTCGACACGTAGAATTTTGCGAGAATGTCGTAATTGCCGGCGATCGAATAGATTTCAGACGCGATCTCCGCCTCGGCGAGGGCATTCGCGACCGCGTAAGTCCGGCCGAGGGCGCATTTGATCTCGACGAAGAAGGTCTGCATGGCGTTCGACTCAGGGTTCAGGGTTGCGACTGGGCGATGACTTCCACGTCGCGATCGAGGTTGGACTGCACCTTGAACTCGCTCTGGAACGTGCGCCCATTATGACGTGCGATCACGAGATAGTCGCCCTCGGCCAGGACTAGCGAGGGAAATGCCCCGATCAGCTCGCGAATGATGTCGCCGCCGGGCGTCAGGATCGTGAAACTCGTATTGGCCAGGGCTTCGCCGCCGGCGGCATTCACGAGTTTGAGCGTCAAGACGGCTGTCCTGTGCCGCACAGTGGCCTCGATCAGCTTGCCGGCTTGCACGCGAAGATCGGCGCTCACGGTCGAATTCGTGTCGGTCACCGGCGTGAGAGAGCCAACCCCGACCGTGTCGAGATAAGTTGAGACGACGTGATAAGGACCTTCCGGCAAGCGGATGATCTGCCCGGGTTTGGCGCCCGAAACCACGAGCTTGGCTTCCGAATTATTCCGCTCCGGCACGAAGATCGACAGCGATAACCGATCCGGCGTGATGGGATCATCGCCGTTCAAACCTTTGACCTCGATGCCGCCGGCATTGAGGTTGAGGCGCTCGGTCACGGTGCGGCCGGTGATCTGCACCTGCTTCATCGCACTCGCGAAACCATAGGCGATATGCACCATGTACGACCCGTCACCCAGCTTGAACGTGGCCTGTGCGTCGGTCGATTGCGCCACGAGCGTGTAGGTTCCCGCAGCCGTTGGTGTCGCGTCGAAGACACGCCACATCAGACCGGCTCTCAGATAGGTCGAATCGACCGTCAATCCCGCCGAGACATGAAGCAGCGATTTGCCCGACTCCGGCTGCTCGCTTGTCGGAGCCGCAGGCGCTGCATCATGCGCCGAAGCCGCAGCGATTGGTTCCGGTGGTCGGACTTGTGGCGTCGCGAGCCTCGGCAAGTCGGCTTGGGTCTGCGCCAAAGCGGAAAACGGCGTGCCACCAACCAGGATCGCGACGAGAAGAGAGGCCGAGAATTCTTGATAGGCCGGCGTCACGCGATCATCCGCTCTGTCATCGCTCTTGGTCTCGAGGTCGCATGTCTTGCGCTGCCATACCGAGCCATGTGGACCAATTCGGACCGATTGATGACTCGCGTGTCCGCTTGTGACCCAAACGGCCCCTTCGGCACAAGGGTAGTCAGCCCAAGTGCCGCGACGGTGACGGCTTGCACAGCTTGTCGTTCGATGCCGATTGTGCTTCGAGTTTCCGCATGACCGATCAGACAAGCGCAAATCAGACTATCGCCCTGTTGCAGCATCGCAGATCCGTGCCGCCGCAATCGATGACGGCTCCGGGTCCGACGTCCGAGCAACTCGACGCGCTGTTGACCATCGCGGCCCGTGTTCCCGATCATGGCAAGCTCGCGCCTTGGCGCTTCATCGTCTTCGAGGGCGAGGGGCGCGCCCGTGCAGGCGATCTACTCGCCAAGATCGTGCTGGACGATAATCCCGACACGCCGGCCAAGCGCCTTGAGCTCGAACGGGCGCGCCTGATGCATGCGCCGGTCGTGGTCGCGATCGTCTCGCGCGCGGCGCCGCATGTCAAAATTCCCGAATGGGAGCAGATCCTGTCGGCTGGCGCCGTGGCCATGAACCTGACGGTGGCGGCCAATGCGATGGGGTTCGGCACGTCCTGGCTCACCGAATGGTACGCCTACGACACGCGCGCCAAAGCCGCGTTGGGCTTGGCCGACACGGAGAACGTGGCCGGATTCATTCATATCGGACATCCGACAGCCGTGTTGGACGATCGCATCCGTCCCGTGCTGGCGGACATCGTCACCCGTTTCTAAGCGCAACCTGAAGGATCAAGCCGTTGTTCTACCGGCCCGAGGCACGCGACACGACCATCCTCCCGCATGATCCGTTCAAGGCCATGATCGTGCCGCGTCCGATCGGCTGGATCAGCTCGATCAATCACGATGGAGCGTTCAACCTCGCGCCCTACTCGTTTTTCAATGCGATTGCGTCGACACCCGTCTGCATCATCGCTTTCTCGAGCGAGGGGCGAAAAGACAGCGTCGCCTTCATTGAGGAAACGCGAGAGTTCGTCTGGAACATGCCGACCTACGCGCTGCGCGATGCCATGAACGCCTCGTCGGCGCCGCTCCCGCGCGGCACGAGTGAATTCGCCCATGCCGGGCTGACTCCCGCCCCCTCGACGATCGTGAAAGCGCCCCGCGTGGCCGAAAGTCCGTGCGCGCTTGAATGCCGCCTGATCGAGATCGTCACGCTGAAAGACGTCGAGGGCCAGCAGATCAACAATTTTCTCGTTCTCGGCCAAGTCGTCGGTGTCCATATCGACGACGCGTATATCCATGATGGACGCATCGATACAGCGGCCATGCAGCCTATCGCGCGGTGCGGCTATGCCGATTATGCCGTCGTCGACACGCTTTTCTCGATCGCGCGACCGCGCGGCGCCGGGGGCGATGTCACGACCTCCGGGGTGCGCTGAGGCGAGTTTATCGCGATAGAAACGGCCGAATGGCGACCGCGACCTCGTCGGGCCATTCCTCGTGCAGCGCCAGCTTTCCGTTCGGCAGGACGATCGTCTCGACATGCGGAAGAGCCGAGAGCGCAGCCATTTCGGCTTTCGACTTCGGCGGAGCTTGGTCTCCATAGACGACGAGAATCGGGTCACGGACCAGCGTGGCCGCAGCCAGAAAAGCCTCGTGATCGTCGAACGGATCGAGGAGACCGGCGACAAAACGTAAGGACGCATGACGCGCGCCGGTTTGGTTGACCACGCGCATCTTGGCGGCCATGCGGTCGCCCGACAGCCAAGTCGGATCCGTATAAACATGCTGGCGCGCCATGAGGCGGACCATCGGCGGATTGAGGTTGAGGCGGTAGAGCAGCGATCCGAGAAGCGGGACCTCAGCGGCGCGGCCGACCCGCTCGCCGAGCCTCGAGCGCCGACCCATCATGGTCGGCAACGGGCCACGCCAGGTGGGCGCCAGCAGAACCAGTCGGCCTGCAAGGCCGGGCCGGCGCATAGCGGCATCGAGCAGATAGCCCGCCGCATGGCCTGCTGCGAGTGTCGCAAGGGGGCTTGGACCACTGTGTCGAGCACGACATCCAGATAGGTCTGCATCGCTTTTCGGTCCCAGATCCGCAGGGGACGCGGTCGCGTGCCAAAGCCGGGCCAATCGAGCGCGACGGTCTGAAAATGATCGGTGAGCCTGTCCTGAAGCGGTTGCATTTCGCCGAGGGTCGAAATCGAACTCAGCGCGGGCAGCATCAGCAGTGTTGGCCCTTGCCCTCGGCGCTCGATCGAGAGTTCGAGCCGTTGCGCCTGATCGATCCAGACGAATGTGTTGGGGAGAGGGGGCACGATCACGCTCCGATAGGGCCGCGCCGCAGCGCCTCGTTGATGGTGGCTGTCTCGCCCGCGCGCCCCGCGATCTTCGCTGCAAAGCCGAGTGCCCTGGCTTGCGCGCAACGCGGCCCAAGCTGACACGCCGCTTCCGAATGAGCCGTATCGAGAGCGAGTACGCCCGCGGCCGCCGCACCCAGCGCCACCCTTGAGCGAGCCGACAGCCACAGATCGGTGGCAGCAAAGGTGGCAGGCTCGGTACCAAGGTCGGCCGCGAGATCGCAATCGTCCCAGCCAAGACCGATGAGCCGCGCCCCAGCATCGCGGAAGCTTGCGATGTCGAGCAGGCTTGACGCACTGCTGCCCGCCATTGCGATCACGACGGTGGTGCCATGCGGCACATCAGCATCCGCTTCGCGAACCGCAAGCTTCGCGCTGAGATGTTGAACGTCGAACGCCGATCGGCAGCGACGCAGGACAATGCCATCCGGCCAAGCAGGTAACCAGTGTATGAGCGCCGTATCGGCGGTTTCGACCTCGTCGATCTCGAGCAGAATGGGCCGTCCAAACGACGTTGAGCGCAGTCGCGCAACCCTGTGCAGATCGATATCCGGGGCCACGATGACGGCATCGGCCTCGGCGATGGTCATGTCCGAAATCCCGATCGCTTCGTCGCGCATGCGCCGGAGCGATCGCCAGCCACGTCCTGATCGTGCCGAGACTTTCATCCGTCAGCCTGGCCTGCTCAGTTCGATCCGATTGCGGCCCTGGGCCTTGGCTGAATAAAGCGCCTTGTCGGCGCGTCGGAGAGCATCTTTGAAGGTCTCGCCCGGATCGGGAGCGACGAGACCTGCACTGAGCGTCACGGTCAAGCTCTGGCCGTCTCGTCGCGACAAAGGCTCTATCGCGTCGAGAAGACGGGTGATTTTAAGCTCGGCTCGCGACAGTGAGGTACTCGGCATGATAAGCAGAAACTCCTCTCCGCCGATCCGACTGAGTTGATCCTGTGGGCCGAGCCGTGCCGACAGAGTATTGGCGAGGTGAATCAGCAACTGGTCGCCGGTCTCATGTCCGTGAGCATCGTTGATCTGCTTGAAATAATCGATGTCCAACAAAGCCAAAGTGAGCGGCAGGCGATTGGCACGAAAGACCGCCATGGCGACCTCTGCCGCTTCGAAGCCTTGCCTCCGATTGGGCAATCCGGTCAGAAAATCTGTCTGGGCCGCTTTCACGGCATCGGCATGCGCTAATTTCAGCCGCGACTCCTCAGTCTTCATCGAGGATATCTCGCTGGCGATCACCAGCATCCAGCCTGTTTCGAGCGGATGATCGTTCACCCACCACCAGCTGCCATCGGCGAGGTCAACCGGGAAACTCAGCGCTTGTTTGTGGGTTCGCCGCCGCTCTTTCACGCGCGTCACAAATTGATCGAGTGGCTGCGATTCGAGCTTGATCCCGACGCCCGCTTCGATCGCATCCGCCAGCGCGTCGACGAAATTGATGGGCGACCTGCTGAGGCTTGTCAGAAAAGCCGAGCGGAACGCGGTATTGGCATAGCGGATATGATCCTGTTCGTCGCAGAGACAAAGGCCAATCCCCGTCGCATCGAGGCTCTGGAGAAGCATGCCGATCACAGCAGCATCGCGTGCATCCGTCACATGGTCGAAGGCCGTCGTCATCGCAGCGTTGATGCTCGCAAGCCGCAGGTCTGCGTCCTCAGGGTCGGACATCGCTCATGCTCCCATCGCCAAGTGATGCGAGCGCCCGGCCGGCACCCCCAATGACATCGATCCTCCTGAAAAAGAGCAAACCGCAATTCAGTTCCATCTCGTTCCGCGGTGGAACGATAATCCAAGTGAGGTAATGCCGTGTCTTTACGGTAGAAATGTAGCTCCCGCACCGCCCTTTTGCGGCTGAACGAAAAAGTATCAGACGAGTATTTTAGGGGGAGCTGCTCGCGATCGGCGGGAAAATACTTGCGTGCACCGTAGCGCGCCCCGTGGTAGAGAAGCACGGTTGCGATAAAGTGTAGCACAGTATAACCGTTGACGACGGTCGCTTGCGATACTGCACGAGCGGGTCGTCGAGGTCAGGGCGATGAAGCCGCAGCCGATGGGCGACCCCCGCTATTGTCGTGATGGAGATCCGCAGTCGTGTCGGTGCGGCGAGTATGGCGGTCGCGCAAGCCGAGACGACGTGACGGAGGACATGACATGAGCACTCATCGATATTCAGTTGGAGACAGCGTCGTGCTCGACTTTCAAGGCGAGCAGCTTTTCGCCAAACTGAATCCGTTCACGATCGAGGCGCAACTGCCACCAGTTGGCAGTTTTCTCCAGTATCGCATCAAGAGCGCGGTCGAGAATTTCAGGCGCGTTGCGCCAGAGGATAAGCTAAGCCCCGTCAGCAACGAGCCTGATGCCGTGTTGGTCGAAGCCTCCCCCCCTTATTCAGGCGAAGAAGACTGAATTTCGACGGTCGACGCGCGCCAATCGGTGCGCCGGCAAGGCAACAGAACAGGTTCGTGCCATGGCTCAATCGACGCGTTTTGGACGCCGCCTCCCGCTGCCGTCCACCCGGCAGATCAGGCACGAATTGCTCGTCTTCACACTCGCCGAGGGGGCTCTCTCCGGATCTGTCGAGCAACCGCAGACGTCGTCGACCAACACGAATGTCGCGAGCGACGTCATCCAGCCCGCCGCTCCTCCGGTGATGTGACGCAAGCGTCGAGGCCAACGGCTCGCAGGCATTTGGCCTAACACCATGACGCCCGTGCAAGGACGGTGCTCGCGAGAGGCTGCCGTCCAGCAGCTTGCCGGCCTGAGCGATCGGCTCTGCGCGACGACGCTACTTCGAGCCTTGCGCCAGCACCTTCTCATCGGGCTCGCGTACCAACCGGTCCGCTTCGCGGCGCAGCACTTCGAGATGTTGAGACATCGCTTGCAGCGCGCGGACAGTCAGCGGACCGAGCCGCTTCGTGACGGCCACATCCTCGGCGGCCAGCTGAGGCTTGATCGCCGCAATGCGGTCACGCGCCTTGCAGGACAGAAAAACGAGCACGCGACGGCGATCGCGGGTATCGGGCGCGCGATACACCATGGCGTCCGATACTAACCGGTCGATCATCTTGGTCAGGGTCGCGGCTTCGACAAACGCCATCTGGGCGAGATCACTCATCGATCGCCCGTCCCGTTCATCGAGCAGCGCGAGAATGCGCCATTGCTCGGGCGAAAGATTGGCGCAGGCGACGACGGATTTGACCCGCGCATCGAGCTGAGCGGCGATCTTGGCGACGAGATAGGAGAATTGGTCGGTCACGGGGTCGGTCATCGAGATCTTGTTTTCGCGCACCACCTCTGATCGCTTTAAGGGTGGCGGTCCGCGCTGTCCATCGTGAAGGTGGGTCACCTCGCGACAGACGGCATATGGCTTGCAAAGCTCCGTTCTCACGACTGTCGCTGGCGCGGGGGATTTCCATCAAAGTTGGCTTGCTCATTCCGATGCAGGGCGCAGCGGGGATCTGGGGACCGTCCTGCGAGGCGAGCGCGCGTCTCGCCGTCGCCGAGCTGAACGCGGGCGCAGGAATGCTCCGTCAATCCGTCGATCTCGTCATCATCGACGCCGGCCAAACACGCAGCCATGTCGAGCGCGTCCTCCACGACATCGTGGTGAGCCAATCCGTCGATGCACTGGTCGGGATGCACCTCAGCGATCTCCGGGGCATCGTCGCGTCGCAGATTCCGCCCGACATGCCTTACGTTTATACGCCGCTCTATGAGGGCGGCGACGCCGTCGGCAACGTCTTCGCGATTGGCGAAACGCCAGACCGGCTGCTGCGTCCGGGCATCGAGTGGCTCACGACCCATCGTCGCGCCGAGCGGTGGTGGCTGATTGGGAATGATTACATCTGGCCCCATGTCGTTCATCGTCATGCGCGGCAGATGCTGCGCCAGCTGGGTTGCCGTGTGCTTGGGAGTGCGCTGCTGCCTTTCGATCTCGAGGATTACGAACCGATCCTCGATCAAATCCGCGCCGATCGCCCCGATGCCGTCCTGATGTCGCTGATCGGCGAAGATGCCGTGCGGTTTAATCGAGCCTTTGCGGAAGCCGGGCTCGCTGGCGACGTGCTCCGCTTCGCGACCGCGATCGATGAAAACGTTCTCTACGGGATCGGGGCCGAGAATACCGAGAACATGCACCTTTCGAGCGGCTACTTCGCCCACCTCCGTTCGCCGGAGAACGACGCTTTTCGGGAGCGGTACCACGCAGCCTTCGGCGCGTCGCCGCCGGTGCAAAACGACATTGGGCAATCCTGCTACGAGGGGCTGCACTATCTCGCGGCGCTGATGGGCGTCGCCGGAACCTCGTCCGCTGCGGCGATGCGGTCTGTCGTCAACGGGGCAACGCCGCTTCATCGCAGTGCTCGCGCCTCGGACCCGACGCGTGAGCGCAGCCGCTGGGTGCATCTCGCGGTCGCCGACGGCGTCGACGTTCGCGTCGTGCAGAGCAGGTAAATCCCAAGAATGAGGCAAACCCGCCGCCATATTGTGCAATGCAACCGCAAAGATGTTGAATCTTTGATACTTGAAATTTCAAGCATCGAGTGGTGAAGTCCTGGTGTCTGCAGACGATCAAGCGCGACGGGATTTCGCCTCCTTCGCTTCGTCATGTCGCCTCGCAGACGTGATTTCCCTTCGTTGCAAGGCTGCATCTTATGAATTGGACACGTCGCAGAGTATTGACTTCGACCGCGGCGGCGACCGGCGGCCTCATCCTCTCGCCGGCCGTCCTGCGCTACACCGCGCTCGGTGCGGAGAACCCGATTCTGGTCGGCAGCCTGCATGATCAATCGGGTCCGCTCGGCACAAGCGGACAGCCGATGGTGCTCAGCGTGCAGCTCGCCGTCGAAGAGCTCAATGCCGCTGGCGGTCTGCTCGGTCGGCCGCTGAAGATCGTGTCTTACGATCCCCAGTCCAACATTCAGCTTTACACGCAATATGCCCAGCAACTCGCCCTCAAAGACAAGGTCGCGGTGGTGCACGGAGGCATCACATCGGCCTCGCGCGAGGCGATCCGGCCGATCTTCGACCGGTTCAAAGTGCTCTATTTCTACAACACGCTCTATGAGGGTGGAGTCTGCGACCGCAACGAATTCTGCCTCGGCACCACACCGGCCCAAACCGTGCAAAAGCTCGTGCCGGATGCGATGAGCAAAAGCGGCAAGAAGGCCTACATCATCGCGGCTGATTATAATTACGGCCAGATCACCGCCAAATGGATGACCAAATACTGCCAGGACAATGGCGGGACGGTCCTCTCGACTGAATTTTTCCCCCTCGACGTTACCAATTTCGGTCCCACGATCAGCAAGATCCAGCAGGCCAAGCCCGACCTCATACTGTCGGCCTTGGTTGGCGGCAACCACACCGCTTTTTACCGTCAGTGGACGGCGGCCGGCATGAAGAGCCAGATCCCGATCGCCTCGACCACCTTCGGCCTCGTCAACGAGCCATCGACCCTCGACGCGAAGGAGAGCGAGGGCATCATGGGCGCCTACGGCTTCTTCGAAGAACTCACCACCCCGGCCAGCAAGGCCTATGTGGACAAGATGCACGAGAAATACGGGAAGGATATTCCGTATATCAGCGAGCTCGCCTGCGCGACTTACGAGGGCGTCCACATCTGGGCCGAGGCCGTGAGGAAGGCGGGCTCGATCGACCGAATGAAGATGATCGAGGCGCTTGAAACCGGCATCAGCTTCGCCGGGCCGAGCGGCCAGGTCACCATCGACAAACCGACCCACCATGCGGTCCGCAGCGCCTATCTGGCGGTCGTCAAGGACAAGAAATGGTCGGTCACGGGGAGCTATCCCGACCAGAAGCCGCTCGACACGGCTGCGGTCTGCGACCTCGTGAAGAACCCGACCGACAACCAGCAATACGTCATCAAGATCTGATCGTCGGTATCGGATCGATCGAAAAGGCTGTCGCCATGGATCTCGTGGCCATCATCGGCCTCAATGTGCTGAGCGGCATCGCATCCCTGGTGCTGATCAGCCTGGGGCTTGCGATCATCTTCGGCATGATGCGGATCATCAACCTCGCTCACGGCGAGTTCCTGATGCTCGGCGCTTATGCAACGGTCGTGTCGACCAACCTCGGCGTCAACGTCTGGATCGCGATGCTGGTCGTGTCGCCCATCTTCGTCGGGCTCGTCGGGCTGCTGATCGAGCGGACCCTGATCCGCTTTCTCTATGGCCGATTGGTCGACACGATGCTGGCGACTTGGGGACTGAGCCTTTTCATCGTCGGGCTGATCACGACCATTTTCGGCAATACGATCAAGGGCGTGCCAACGCCGCTCGGCGGCTTCCAGGTTGGTGCCTACCGCTCCGACCTTTATACGCTGGTGCTGGCGTTCGTGGCGCTCGCCTTGCTGGTCGCCGTCGTCGTGGTGATGCGCTTCACCCGGTTCGGCCTCATCGCCCGCGCCACCATGCAGAACCCGAACATGGCCTCCGCGCTCGGGGTCAATCCGACGCGCATCTATATGATGACGTTTGGCATCGGCGCGGCCGTCACGGGCCTTGCGGGTGGATTGCTGGCACCCGTATCGGGCGTCTCGCCCACGATGGGTTCGGCCTTCATCGCCAAGGCATTCATTACCGTAGTGGGCGGGGGCGCGTCGATCCTGGCCGGGACGGCGTCGGCCGCCATGCTGTTCGGTTTCATCAACCAGCTCGGATCGTATTTCACCACGCCGGTTTTCGGTGAGGTGATCCTCCTGGTCGCCGCGACGGTGCTGATCCGCATCTTGCCGGAAGGCATCACGGGCCGCTTCTTCAAGGGAAGCCTCTGATGCGGCGCTTCCCCCTCCCGATGCCGGTTGTTCTCCTCGGCTTGCTGGCCGCTGTCCTGGTCGGTGTCGCGCCGCAACTGGTCGATACGTTCACGCTGATGCAGTGGACGGTGTTCCTGGCCATGGGCGTCCTGGCTCTCAGCCTCGGCTTTATCTGGGGCTTTGGCGGCATCCTGTCGTTCGGACAGGCCGCGTTCTTCGGGCTCGGTGGCTACGCCTATGCGGTGGCGGCCTTCAATTTCCCCACCAGCGTGGTGCCGCTGATCTGCGCCGTTTTGGTGCCGACCGTGTTTGCGGCGCTGCTCGGCTATTTCATGTTCTACGGCCGTATCAGCAACGTCTATGTCGGCGTCATCACCCTGACCGTGACCTTGATCCTCTTCAACGTCTTCAATTCGACGGCAGGCGATGCCTATCGGATCGGGGCGGCGGCGCTTGGCGGCTTCAACGGCATTCCGTCGGTACCCGGCATCACCCTGCCGCTCAACGATTACGCGTTCGCGCCGGAAGACAATTGGTATCTGACGGGCGGCTGCCTGATCGCCATATTCCTCGGCCTCAGACTTTTATTAGCGAGCCATTTCGGCCGTGTCGTCGTCGCGATCCGCGAGAACGAGACGCGCGCCTCGCTGCTCGGTTATGACCCGCGCCTCTACAAGCTGTTGGCCTTCGTGATCGGTGGTGGCATCGCGGGTCTGGCAGGTTGCCTCTATACGCTATGGGGAGCCTTCATCAGCCCGACGATCTTCGGCCTCGCCACATCGGCGCAGATCATCATCTGGGTGATGATCGGCGGCCTCGGAACGCTGATCGGGCCGGTCCTCGGCGCCATCGCGATTCAGGAACTGATCACCGCGATCGGGACCCAACAGGCGCTCGACGCCAATCTCGTGCTCGGCATCATTCTGCTGGTCTTCGTGCTGCTGATGCCGGCCGGCGTCGTCCCTGTCGTCGAGAGACTGACATCTCGGCTCTGGCGGGGACGCAAGCTGAGCCGCGCCGCCGTCGTCGCCGCAGCGCGTGACGAGATCGCGGTCCCGATGGTGGAGCCGCCCGGCGGCGCGCCGGCGCGGGCGGGAGAATGAGCATGAGCGAGCCCCTCCTGCAAACCAAGGGCCTGACGATGCGCTTCGGCGGCGTGGTTGCGGTCGATACGGTCGACTTCACATTAGCGCCCGGCGAATTGCGCTGCCTGATCGGTCCCAACGGGGCGGGGAAGAGCACGTTCTTCAAGATGCTGACCGGACAACTCCTGCCGAGCGCCGGCACGATCGTGTATCGCGGTCGGTCGATCGCGGGTGCGTCGTCGCATGCCATCGCGCGGGCCGGTATCGGCATCAAGACGCAGACCCCATCGGTCTTCAACGGCCTCTCGATCCGCGAAAACCTGTGGCTCGCGGCCCGTCGCAAGAACGCCGACAGGAAGGCGGAGGCGCTGGTCGATCAGGTGCTGGAAACGGTGGCGCTGACCGGCGACACCGGCCGGATCGTCGGAACGCTGTCGCACGGCCAGCGCCAGTGGGTCGAGATCGGCACCGTCTTGGCTGGTGAACCCGACCTCATCCTGCTCGACGAGCCGGCCGCCGGCATGAACCACGACGAGGTTGGCCGGACCGCCGAGATCATCCGCACCATCAACCGCACCAAATCGCTCATCGTGGTGGAGCACGACATGGCTTTCATCCGCATGATCTCGAACCTCATCACCGTCTTCAGCCAAGGCGCGGTGCTGATGGAAGACAAGGCCGATGCCGTGATGCGCGATCAGCGAGTGCGCGACGTCTACCTTGGCAAGAAGGCCGCATGATGCTGCAGGTCTCCGCCCTCCAAGCCTCCTACGGCCGCGTTCCGGTGCTGACCGGCATCGATCTTCGCCTCCGGGCCGGCGAGTTCCTCGGCATCCTCGGCCACAACGGCATGGGCAAGACGACGCTGATGCGAACCTTGATGGGCTTCATTCCGGCCACCTACGGCGGTGTGGCGCTGCTCGACGAGGATATCACCCATCTCAAACCGTTCGAGCGCGTGAAGCGCGGCATGGGCTACGTGCCTCAGGGTCGCGAGATCTTTCCGGCGCTCAGCGTGCTCGACAATCTCCGCATGGGCTGCGTGGCGGGTGGCCGCGAGAACCGCGCCATCATCGACGAGACGCTGCAATTGTTCCCCCGGCTGACCCGGCTCCTCGATCGGCAGGGCGGGGCGCTTTCGGGCGGCGAGCAGCAGCTTCTGGCTTTGGCGCGATGCCTTTGCACCCGACCCAAGCTGATCCTGCTCGACGAGCCGACGGAGGGCATACAGCCCTCGATCATCGAGGAGATCGCCGCGACCTTGCAGCGGCTACGCGAGACATCCGGCATCGCCATGATCCTGGTCGAGCAGAACCTCGAGTTCATCGCGGCACTGTCGAGCCGTGTGTTGGTGATCCAGAAAGGCCGCATCACCGGCGAACTGCGGCCCGACCAACTCGACGATCCCGATATCGTCGCGGACCTCATCGGTATGGCGGCCTGACCTCAGGCCACACCAACAACGGAGAACGTTATGGCAGTCGCACGCCCCACGCCCGAACAGATGACCGATATCGTCGACGGCCTCGGCATGAGCCTCTCGCCCGAGCGCATCGCCGAATTCATGGATCTCATGGCCGGCAGCTTTGCGGCCTATGACCTCGTGGAATCGTTGCCCGACTACATCCCGGCGGTGAAATATCCCCGCACGCCCGGCGTGTTTCCTCCCGCGAGCGAGAACAAGCTCAACGCGTGGTACGTGAAAAGCGAGGTGAAGGGCGCGCCCGAGGGTAAGCTGAAGGGCAAAACCGTCGCGCTCAAGGACAATGTCTGCCTCGCCGGCGTGCCGATGATGAACGGTGCCTCCAGCCTCGAAGGCTATGTGCCCAACCTCGACGCCACCATCGTGACACGCCTGCTCGACGCCGGCGCCACGATCATGGGCAAGGCCCATTGCGAATATTTCTGCTTCTCGGGCGGAAGCCACACCAATGCGAGCGGCCCCGTCCATAACCCGCACAAGATGGGCTACTCGGCCGGTGGCAGCTCCTCGGGGAGTGCCGCGCTGGTTGCATCAGGCGAGGTCGACCTGGCGATCGGCGGCGACCAGGGCGGCTCGATCCGCATTCCGGCCGCTTATTGCGGCATCTACGGCATGAAGGCGACGCATGGCCTCGTACCCTATACCGGGGTCATGCCGATCGAATCCACGATCGACCATACCGGCCCGATGACCGCGAATGTCGCCGATAACGCGCTGATGCTGGAGGTGCTGGCAGGCGAGGACGGGCTCGACCCGCGCCAATATGCCCCCAAGGTTGCGCCCTACACGCAAGCGCTCGGTCGCGGCGTCAAAGGCATGAAGATCGCCGTGCTGAAGGAGGGATTCGGTTTCGCCCAAAGCGAGGAGGATGTCGACGCCAAGGTGCGGGCGGCGGCGGGCAAATTGCGCGAGATGGGCGCCGAGGTCACCGAAATCTCGCTACCGGAGCATCTCTGGGGCCCCGCGATCTGGACGCCGGTCGCCAGCGAGGGCGCTCAGATGCAGATGATGCTGGGCAACGGCATGGGCTATAATTGGAAGGGTCTCTATACGGTCTCGTTGCTCGATGCCCATGCGGCGTGGCGCGAGCGGGCCGATTGCCTGTCGGATACGCTGAAGATCACCATGATGGTGGGCCAGTATTTCATCTCGCAATATCGTGGACGTTTCTACGCCAAGGCGCAGAATCTCACTCGCATGCTGAAAGCCTCCTACGACGCGGCGCTCGGCACCTACGATCTGCTGCTGATGCCGACCCTGCCCATGAAGGCCACCCCAATCCCGCCGGCGGATGCGCCTCTCGGCCTCGTCGTGCAGCGCGCTTTCGAAATGCTGCCCAACACCGCCCCGTTCGACATCACAGGCCATCCTGCCATGGCGATTCCATGCGGCATGAGCGACGGGCTCCCGATCAGCATGATGCTGGTGGCCAAGAGCTACGACGAAATGTCGATTTATGCCGCTGCCTCGGCCTTTGAATCCGGCACCGATTGGAAATCCCTGTGACGCTCACCGGCGAGATGGCTTTTGCCGAACTGACCGAGGTGTCGGCGCAGATCCAGGCGGGGGCGGTCTCACCAGTCGCGTTGACCGAGGCGATGCTCGAGCGGATCGCCGCCAAGGATGGCGCCTTGCACAGCTACGAGCGCTTGATGCCCGAGAGCGCCCTGGCCGAAGCCGCTCTGGCTGAAGCCGAGATCGCGCGCGGCGTGGTTCGCGGTCCGCTGCATGGCGTGCCACTGGCCGTCAAGGACCTGTGCTGGACCGCCGATGCGCCAACGGCCGCCGGCATGGCGCTGCATCGGGCCTTCATGGCGCCGGAGGACGGCACCGTCGTGGCGCGGTTGCGCGCGGCCGGAGCCATTATTCTCGGCAAGCTCGCCATGACCGAAGGCGCCTATGCGGGTTATCACCCTCACATGACGGTGCCGCTGAACCCGTGGGACGTCGAGGCTTGGCCCGGCACGTCTTCGAGCGGCTCTGGCGCCGCGACGGCCGCCGGTCTCTGCTATGGCTCTATCGGGTCCGACACGGGTGGATCGATCCGCTTCCCCTCGGCCGCCAACGGCCTGACCGGCATCAAGCCGACGTGGGGGCGGGTCAGCCGATACGGTGCGTTCGAGCTCGGCGGCACGCTCGACAATCTCGGTCCGATGACCCGTAGCGCTCGCGATGCCGCCGCCATGCTTGGGGTGATCGCGGGATATGACGCGAAGGATCCGACCAGCCTCCGCGCGGCCGTCCCCGATTATCTGGCCGGCATCGATGGCGGTGTCGCTGGCCTGCGGATCGGCCTCGCACCGCGCTGGATGGCGGAAGGAACCGACGCGCCGGCCATGGCGGCCATCGAGGAGGCGCGGCGAGCCCTGGTCGACCTTGGCGCAACGATGGTCGAGATCGACTTTCCGGACAGCCAGCAAGTGCTGCAGGATTGGTTCCCGCTCTGCGCCGTCGAAGCCGCCGTGGCTCACGAGGCGACGTTTCCGTCTCGCCGTGCCGATTACGGCGTGATCCTGGCGCAGTTTCTCGACATCGCGGCCGATGTCACGGCGGCCGATCTGCAGAAGATCGCGTTGCGCCGTCTCGCCTTCCGAGGCGAGGTCGAGGCCGCGATGGATGGCATCGACCTGCTGCTCGTCCCGGTTCAGGGCATGAGCGGCCCGACCATGGCCGACATTTTGACAGCCGCCGAAGCCGATCCCGTCATCGCCGACCTGCTTCGGTTCTCGTCCGCTTTTAACATGACTGGTCAGCCTACGATCACATTACCGGCCGGTGTCACGTCCAACGGGCGCCCCGTCGGTGTGCAACTCGTCGGTCGTCACCTCGACGAGGCGCTGCTGTGTCGAGCCGGCCATGCGTTCCAAAGCGTGACCGACTGGCACAAGCGGCATCCTCGGCTGCAGTAAGGATCGCGCATATGGTCAGCCTCATGGCCATCATCCGGTGCAAGCCGGGCAGCATCGAGACGGTCCTGGGCGCGCTTTTGGCCGTGGGTGACTACGTCAAGGCTCATGAAGCCGGCACGCTTGACTATGTGGTCATCCGCTCGACCGATGATCCCTCGATCCTGATCACGCAGGAACGATTTGCAGATGCGGCCGCGATGACGGCGCATAATGACGGCGACGGATCGAAAGCCTTCTTCTCGGCGACCATGGGTCTTCTGGGCGAGGTTACGGTTCATGTCGGCGATGTCGTGAACGCGGTTTCGGCCAAGCGTTGAGACGGGGTCCGACGACAGGGAAGGAGACGAGATTGGATCTGCATCTGAAGGGCCTCAAGGCCATCGTGACCGGCGGCACGAAAGGCATCGGGCGCGCCATCGTCGAGACATTCGCCAGCGAGGGAGCTTCCGTGGCCTTCTGCGCCCGCAACGAGGCCGAGACCGCCGCCACCGAAGCGGCGATCCGTGGGAAAGGCGTCGAGGCCTTTGGCACGGTGCTCGACATCGCCGACGCCACCGGCCTGAAATCCTGGGTCGAAGCGGCCGGCAAAGCCATGGGCGGCATCGATATCGTGGTGGCGAACGTCAGCGCGCTCTCGATCGGCGCCGACGAGGAGAGCTGGCGCCGCGGGTTCGAGGTCGACATGATGGGGTGCGTGCGCCTCGTCGAGGCTGCGATGCCGTTTCTGGAAAGCAGTGAGGCGGCCGCGATCGTCAGCATATCGAGCGTGTCGGGTCGCGAGATCGACTTCGCGGCGGGACCCTACGGCGCCTTCAAGGCTGCGCTGATCCACTACACGCAGGGGCTGGCCTATCAGCTTGCGGGTCAAGGCATTCGTGCCAACACGGTGTCGCCGGGCAATACCTATTTCGAGGGTGGGGTGTGGCATTAGATCAAGGACGGCAACCCGGATCTCTACAAGACCTCGCTTGCGCTCAATCCGACCGGCCGGATGGGCACACCGCAGGAAATGGCCAATGCGGTCGTGTTCCTGGCGAGCCCAGCCGCAAGCTTCGTCACGGGCACCAATCTCCTGGTCGACGGGGCACTGACACGGGGCGTGCAGTTCTGACCTGAGCGCAGGATCGATGCCCGCGCGCGCCGATGTCCAAGCGGGCATCGTCCTGCCGCGGGCAGCAGGAACCCACATCGACTGGACTCAAATCGACCCGACTGACGTAAGTGAGAGCAATTGGAGCGGGTGGAGGGAATCGAACCCTCGTATTCAGCTTGGAAGGCTGTATTGTCTGCGAGCAAGATCAACGCTGATTCGGAAAAAATGAACGTCCAAACGTGAGCTAATTGGACGGCTTCTCCGAACGACTTAGCCCTTCGATCTCGGCATATCCTCGAACACCGCACTGCATCGCGGCATGTGCTGCCGCCGGCCGGGGCAATCCACCGACACCATGTTGATCAGCGCCGCAAGCGGCAGATCGGGCCCGTGCCTAGCCAGCAGGCGCGCCACGTTGAGCACGCCACGGCGACCGCATGGTGCGCAGATGATCGCGACCGTTGGCCCTGGCAGGTCTCCCAGCCGCGGCATGCGGTACTGGGTTGGCGGCTGTGGCTTGGTCCGGACAGGCGTTGCCGGTCGATCGGCCGGGGGCCGGTCAATATCCCAGTCCGTGAAGCGGATGCCGCACCGAGCCTGATACGGGCGCGGCGCTCGGCCGCAGTGGTCCCACGGGCAATCGGCAGCCAGCGCGTTGAGCAGGGCCTCAAGGTCCATCTCCGAGCCGAATCGGTGGGCGAGCCGCGCCAGCCGGTAGCAGCCCCGGCGGGTACACAGCTTGCAGCTGATCCGAACCTGAACCCAAGGCCAGTCGGACAGACGAGAAGGAGGCTTGCCCATCGCCGGAAATGAGAACAAAATGGGAACAAGCGCAACCCGCCGGAGCGACGCATATGCCGATCACCTACCATGTCGTCGTGCCGTTCGACCGGAGCGAAGAGGGCGACCTGGTTGCCGGAGAGCCGCTCGAGGCGCCCAACAGCGACATAGCGCGGCGTCGAGCCCGGGCGCTGGTGCCGGCCCATGTCGGCGCGATCGCCTTCTCGCGCACGGGGGATCCTGACAGCGGTGAGTTCGCGGACGCGGTAATCACGGCCGAGTTCGGCGAGGTCGACAAGGGATCGATGACTGGGTGAGGCTCGACCTGGAAACGCGCGGCCGATAGCCTTCATCCCATATTCAGCAATCTCTAAGCACCCAAAGCCGCGATCGCCATCTTCGGTGGAGAAAAGATCGAACTTTGAAACTGCAACATAATCGCATCGTAGCTGAAGGATCCAATTTTGATTGGGAGGTGCGCTTTGCCTTGCTATCATTTCAACGTCTACGGTGGGTCTGCCATTCGAGATATTGAGGGAAGCCTGCTTTCTAGCAATGAATGCGCCCAATCAGAATTGTTGCAGTATGCGGCGGACCTTCTGGCCCGAGAGTCTATGGACTTGTATCCCGATGCCGAATGGAAGATTGAAGTGACCGACTGTCTCCGGAATTTGCTGTTCCGAATTTCCATCAATTTATCTGTATTTGTGGTTGTTGATTCCAAGCAACATATCGAAAATTGAGCTGTCTCATCAACTCACCCAACAGGGTGAGACCATTTCAATGTTTAAAAATACTATGGCGCTGCTTCATACGGCGTCTGCGCGAAACTCGGGTTCAAAGCCCAAACGCAGGTCCGCTGCTCCGGCAGCTTGATGCAGGCGAGATTGAGATCCTGCTCGTTTTGCATCGTCCAGCGACGCCACGCCGCCGATCCGCTTCGCCAAGCCTGCTCTGGTCCGCGCTCTGGATAGTGACAGATCCCGACGTGCTCGGCGTCCACGCTACAGGCAATCTTTTCCGTCGGGCGCGCGTTGATCGAGATGGAACAAAAGCACCCACAGATCCTTGAAGCCTCCGCCGTAATCTTCGACGTGGACGGAACGCTCGTGAACACCGTCGATTTTCACGCGGAGGCTTGGCAGAGAGCCTTCGCAAAATTTGGATTTCAGTTCGAGGTCGAGAAGATCAGATCCCAGATCGGCAAGGGAGGCGATCAACTCATGCCTGTCTTCCTTAAGCCGAACGAGATCGACAAACACGGCAAAAAGATTGACGCCGCTCGACAGGAATTGGTTGAGCGAGTGTACTTTCCTCAGGTCGTCGGCTTCCCGAAAGTTCGTGAGCTGTTCGATTTCCTGATCGAGCGGGGCATCAAAGTCGGGCTGGGCTCCTCGGCTAAGACAGACGACCTTAAAGTCTATAAGCGAGCTGCGGGGATCGAAGACCTGAAGATGACCGAAACCACATCGGAGGACGCTGAGAGGTCGAAGCCACATCCAGACATCTTCAACGCCGCCCTCGATCGCCTAAAGATAGATCCGGCACGCGTAATGGTGGTTGGTGACACGCCTTACGACGTCGAGGCCGCGACTAAGGCCGGTATGGCAACAACCGGCTTATTGTGCGGCGGTTTCTCCGAAGCGTCATTGAGGGACGCAGGCGCTGTCGATATTTACCAGGATCCAGAGGGTCTCCTGAACGCCCTAAAGGCTGCACGAGGTGTAAATTAACGCGACAATGCTCCTCGCGCGATCGTGCGCGCATTATGGCTTTCGATCCCTCTGCGTCAGTCCAGGTCGTGACTTCGGCCGCCACCGCGTTTTCGGGCTGTCGCCGGATCGCGGCGGGTAAAGCTGGTAGCCGACCACACCCGCGTCCTGAAAGTGCGGCCGCCATTCACCCTCTTCAACCTCGAACATGCGATAGGTCCGCGTTCGAGGCTCGAGCAAAGGCCCGAAGCGCTTCTCGGCCTCCGCAAGCGTAATCGTGATCATGGTGGACTCCAGCGATGCGAGTGTGCCGGAGGTGCGTTGAGACTGGGTTAAGCTGCAAACTTCTAGGCTGTGGCTTCCCAGACTTGCTTCTAGCCGCGCGGTACTACTCCGCGTTCTTCGGCGCCGGCGCGACAAGACGTGATGGGCACGTTCCGAGATTTTCGTCCCGGAATCTAGGGCATTATTCCCTTTGCTTGAAGAGCGTCCCTGCACCAGTCTGCATCGTAACCGCGGTCGGCAAGCATCCACTGTGCCTTGGGCAGATCGTCGAGCAGCGCGGCCGCGCCGGTGTAACCCCTGACCTGGCCAGCGGTCAGGAAGAAGCTCAGCGGGTCACCGTTCGCGTCGGTGACGGCGTGGAGCTTGGTGTTCATGCCGCCCTTGGTGCGACCGATGAGGCGCCCGAGATCCCCTTTTTTAACCCGCAGGCTTGATGCCGTGCGGTGTGCCTTGAGATAGGTCCGTCGATCATGATCGTCTTGGGCGCGGCGCTCGCAGCGGCCAGTCCTTCCATCATGCGCAGGAACGCGCCCCTCTCGCCCCATCGCTTCCACCGCTTGTAGAGGGTCTCGTGCGGTCCGCACTCCCTGGGTACATCGCGCCAACGCAACCCGTCGCGGTTTAAGAAGACGATGCCGCTCAACACCCGCCGGTCATCAGCCCGGGGCTTGCCGTGGCTCTTGGGACAATACGGCTCAAGCCGTGCCATCTGCTCGTCGCTCGGCCAATACAGGTCGCTCATCGCCAGTCTCCTCGCGGAGGCTGGATCAGGTCGCGCCTCTCACATCAATGAGTCCTGACCCTAGAGATCGTCACGCCGCTTCTGACCGAGCGAGCCCTTCTGCGGATCGTAGCCACGGACCGCCGCCCCGAACGCCATGACCGTGGTCGCGACCACGACAGCCAGAGACACCGGCTCGATCCGCCCGTAGGCCGCGAACCGGATCAGTTCCACAGCGTAGGTGAACGGGTTACAGCGGATGACCCAGACCATCCAATTGGCGCCGCTTTCCTGCACTTTCCATAGCGGGAACAGCGCGGGCGAGAAGAAGAAAGCCGGGAAGATCACGAAGTTCATCGTGCCGGCGAAATTCTCCATACGGCGCACGTAGACGGTAAGCAGCAGGCCGAGCGCCGCCAGCGCGAAACTCGCAAGCAACAGCGCGGGTGCGAGCGTGAGCAGCGCCGACCACGGCACGTCGACCTGGAACACCATGGCGATGCCCACGAACACATAGGCCTGTACGGTGGCCAGAATGGTGCTTGCCAGGAGTTTGGCGAAGAGCACGAACCAGCGCGGCACCGGCGCGGTGAGTAGCAGCCGCAGCATCCCGGCTTCGCGATCGAATACCAGCGCCAGCGAGGATTGCATGCCCTGGAACAGGATCACCATGCCGATCAGGCCGGGCACCATATAGACGTCGTAGGTGATGTAGCTCTGGTAGGGCGGCGTGATCGAGATGCCGAGCACGTTCTGAAAGCCTGCCGAGAACACCACCAGCCATAGCGTCGGGCGCACGATGGCGGACAGCAGCCGGCTCGTCTGGTAGCGGAACCGCAGCATCTCGCGCCAGACGATCGCCAACAGGGCGGCACTCCATCCCGTCACGCGGCCGGCTCCGCACCAGTGCCCGCGAGGGTCAGGAATGCGGCTTCCAGGGTGGCTGCGCCAGCCTCGGCCATCAAAGCGGCGGGAGACCCGGAGGCTGCGACGCGGCCACGATGCAACACCACGACCGCACCCGCACGCTCGATTTCCTGGACCAGATGGGTGGCCCACAACACGGCCGTGCCCCGTTCCGCCGCGAGGCCGAACAGCGTCCGGGCGAGATCGGCGCGACTGCCGGTGTCGAGGCCGCCACTCGGCTCGTCGAGCAGCAGCACGTCGGGGCTGGTCAGCAGCGCGCGTGCGATCTCGATCTTGCGGCGCGTGCCCCCGGAAAGCTGGCGGATCGTGCTCGGTCCAAGATCGCCGCAGCCCAAAACGCCAAGCGCGTGACGCGCTGCAGCCTCGGCGCGCGCGCCCCGCAAGCCATGCAGCCCGGCGTAGAAACGCAGGTTCTGGGCGACGGTCAGATCGAGGTCGAGCACTGTCTGCTGGAATACGATGCCCATCCGGGCCAACGCTGCCGTCGGATCTCGCGCGATATCGAAGCCGCGCACCAGCACATGGCCCGCATCGGCGACGAACAATCCAGTAAGGATCTGGAAGAGCGTGGTCTTGCCCGCACCGTTGAGGCCGAGCAGCGCCGTCACCGTGCCGGGCTCCACCGTGAAGGACACGTCCTGCAGCGCTTTCACCCGTCCGTAGCTCTTTGTCAGTCCCGTGATCGCGATGGCGGGGTCGACGGGACCGTTCACGGTGGCGGCTTGCAGGATGCTTCGGCAGCGTCACCCAAGTCGGCCCCCAGCGTATCGAGCGGCGTGCGCTGGTGGATAAAACCATCGAACGGCGCATAGGCGACCACGGCATCACCCGAGCGAAGCATCACGCTCTGACGCAACTGGTGGTCCCACAGCCGGAAGGACACCTGCACCCCCTTGGACACGTCGATCGGCCACTCGCGCTGCGTCAGCGTGCTTGCGATGGCGGCGCCGGTTGTCGCTTTGCCCCGGATCGCCGCCTCGGCCACGGCCCGCACCGCCACCCAGGCGGCCCAATCGCCCTCCGTCATCGACCGGTGCGCATTGCGCTCGAAGCGGTGGTTGACCTGCGGCGCGCCAAACCGCTCGGCGAGCGCGTCCCAGGCTACGGCCTGCAACCCCTCGGTGCCGACGACGGGCCGCGGCGGCCCCTGCTCGTAGGGCACAAAGCGCCCAAAATCTCGGGCCGTGTCGGCCAGGAACAGCACGTCGTAATCCTCCGAGGCGGTCATCAGCGCCACGTTGGTCTGGTCGCGCCGGCGCGGATCGTTGCCGATGATGAACGCCTTGCTGGCCACGATTCGCGCCCCGAACTTTTGGGCCGACGCCTTGAAGCTGTCCGTCAACGCCGTGTCGTCCGGTAGCGGACCCGTTAAGGTCAGCACGCGCTTCCAGTTTTTAGTGACGAGGAATTGAGCCAGCGCGTCGGTCTGCATCGCGGTGCTGGGCAGCACATGGAACAGGCTGGCGGTGCAGAAGTCGCGACGCAGCGCATCCTCGTGCTGCCGGATGTCGAAGAGAGGGAGCGCCCCGACCGGCACCGCCTTGACAAGGGCGGTGAGATCGCTGAGCGGCACGTCGGCGATCAGGGCCGCGGCGCCTCCTTCTGCGATGCGCTTGGCTTCGGCCGCCGCATCGGCGTCCGGCGCTAGCACGTCGCGCTCGAGCTTTAGCACCACGTTGGCCGCATGGGCGGTGGCGCGCAGGTCGCGCAGCGCGAGTTCCGCGCCCGGAGATGGCTCGGGCAGCGCCGGCCGAAAGACTCCGTCGTCGGCCGGCACCTCGGCGTAGGCGACATCGCCCTCGCGCGACAGGTATACGATGCGGATCGTGGTAGGCGCCAGGGCATCCTCGGCGCGCGCCGGCGCACCCGAGAGGAGCGCCGACAGGATCGCGAGCAGCAGTGCGGGCTGCCGCCCAGCCGTTATGGCCCTATTCATCGACCAGGATCGCATAGGGGATCACGCCGACCGGGATCGTCGCCGTCACTTTGCTGGTCGACGTGTCGATGATCGCGACATCGTCCGATAGCCCGTTGGCGACGTAGAGCTTCTTGCCATCCTGGTTGAGCCGCAGCCCCCAGGGCCGGCGGCCGGTCAGAATGTAGCCGGTCGCTTTCAGGGTCGCGACATCGACCACCGCGACGCGGTTAGCGCGGCCGAGCGCCACGAAGGCCGTCTTGCCATCCTTGGTGATCGCCATGTCGACCGGCGTGATCTCATCGGATCGGAGCCCCGGGATCTGGAACGTGACTTGCCCCGCGATGGAAAGGGTCGGTACGTCGATGATCTCGAGGATCCCAGCGATCTCGTCCGACACCCAAAGGCTTTTACCGTCGGGCGTCAACGCCAGACGGCGGGGCCGCGTGTTGGTGATGATCTCTTTGACGACCTTTTTGGCCGCGACGTCGATCACTTGGACAAGATTGGCGGCCTCGGAGGCGACGAACACGTAACGACCATCGGGCGTCGCAAGCACGCCTTCGGGTTCATCCCCCACGGGATAGTGTGTCGTCACCTCGCCGGTCTCGATGTTCAGCACGGTGGCCTCGGCATCGTCCTCGTTCGAGATGTAGAGGTCGTGCCCATTGGGATGCAGATCGAAGGCTTCGGGGTCCGGCACGTCGCGGAAGCGCTTGACGAGCTTTTCGCTTGCAACATCGTAGACCGCAATTGTGTTGTCGCTCCCGCAAGCGACCAGAAGCCGCGCATGGTCGGGCGTGAACTTCATGCCGCGCGGCCGTCCGCAGCTCTTGAACGAGCCGGCCAGCGCGTCGTTGGCGTCGAGAATGAAGATCTCGCTCGAGCGCTCGTTGGAGATGAACACCTTGCCGGTGCCGGTGCCGGCAGCCTGCGCCGGAGCGGCGCCCACGCTCGCCGCGACCATCACGGCAAAAGCGGCGGCGATCACGACCTTGCGATCACTTCGCACAGTCGGTCATCTCCTTCTCGCTGATCGAAAACGTCTTGTCGGCCTCGACCGTGACGGAGCGAGCGTAGCAGACGCGCCCCTTGACGTCTTTCATCCGCACGTCGTAGCGCCCGGGCTCCACGCCCGTGATGGCGAGATTTTCGTCGAAATCGACCGTGCCATCCTTGTCGTTGACGCACTGGTTCGAGCCAAACGTGGTGCTACCAACCGGCGCCAGTGCAACCTCGCTCAGCGTCTCACCGGTTAGGTTCCAGAACTGCATGCCCTTCTTTTTGGCCGCCAGCGCAGGACTGACCAGAAGACACGCCACACAGCAGAGCCCGAGCAGTTGTTTCACCTTGGCTTCCCCCTCACTCTTGTTCCCAAGACGCAACCACGCCGAGGCGGACCGCACAAGTGGAACCTCAAGGCGACCGCGCGACGTCCCGCGCGACGTCTTCGACCGCGGCCACAACGGCAGCCGGATCGTCGAGCGCGATCTGATGCCCGCTATCCGCCACCACGGTGACGGGTGGCGCGCCGAAGCGGGTGGCCAGATCGTCCTGCATGGCGCGCCAAAGCGCCTCCATCCGACCATCGGGATACACCTGATCCCAATCCCGATTGCCATGCACCAGAATGCGCGTGGGACGCGACGGCCGCGCCTCGCCGTCGACCGCCTTGGCGATGTCGAGCATCGCCGTCATCTCGCGGACGATGAAGACGCGCGCCTTGTCGGCGCCGGCAAGGCGGGTGGCGAGCGGCCACAACGACCGCGGCAGGCCATAGGTGGCCGCAAAAGCCGGCGTATGTCCCAGCACCGCATGGGGATCGACCGGCACGTCGACCCCGCCGTCCGTAAAGCGTTCGAACTGCTGCGGGTGCATGGAATCGACCAGCACCAGGCCGGCGACATCGGCCGGGAAACGCGCCAGATAATTCTGGCTTAGTAACCCGCCGAACGAGTGTCCGACCAGAATGAAGGGCGTGGGCACGCCGGCTTTCTGCATCGCGCCATGCAGTTCCTCGGCCATCGTAGCGGCGTCGCGCGGCTGCGCGGTCCGACTGCTCCACCCCGCGCCGGGCCGGTCGTAGGTGCAGGCCCGATGCGTCGCGGCAAGCCGGGCTTGCACGAACGTCCAATCGAAAGAGTTACCGCCGAGGCCCGCTTCGAACACGACCGCGGGCGTCCCTGCGCCCACGCAAGAGACATGCAGCATGGCATCGCCCACAGACACGAGCTGTCCGGGGGGCATGTCATCGCCGGCCCGCGCCGCAGCCCTCCAGCAAACGAGCAAATAGACCGCGAGGGCGGCTTTCCTGATGATGCAGAGGCCCTGTTGCATTCTTGTCTACCCGGCCGCGCTTTGTCCCACATTGGCAGCGCACCGCGGGAGATCGCAAGGCGCCTGTGGCGAAAACCTTGGGTCTGGGCCGCGTCACGGATGCAGCCTGTCACGGGGGACTTGCGCCGCCGGCAATCATCGAAGAGTGTCCGCCGACAACCGAGCCCCACGGGGTCGTAAAAGTATCGAGGATGGGGATGACACGCCGGAACGCATCGAAGGCTAGCGCCGCGCTTGTCTGTCTCGTGGCGCTGACGACCGCCGCTGCGGCCGACGCGAGCAGTTGCGACAAACTCAGCGGACAATATGACGCAAAGCACGCGTCGCTCGAAGCGCCCCAGATCAGCGCGGCGTTGTTCGCGGCCGCCGAATCGAACTGCAGCGCGCTGGCCAAACGCCTGCTCGACGATGGCGCCTCCGTCGCGGCCCGCGACAGGCTCGGCGGCACTGCTCTGACCCACGCGGCCCGCGCGGGCCATGTGGCCATGATCGACCTGCTGCTTGCGCGCGGCGCGGAGCTCGACATACGCACCGTGGAAGGGACCTCTCCTCTATTCGTCGCGGTCGAGCAGGATCGGACCGCCGCCGTGCAGGCGCTCGTGAAAGCTGGCGCCGACGTGAACCGTCCGGGCAAGGGCGGCGTCAGCCCTCTGGCGGCCGCGGCCTTCAACGGCAATCTCGCGCTCGTCGACCTGCTGCTGAGCCATGGCGCCGACCCGGCGGCGGCGGATATCGGCGGCAAGGTTGCGATCGTCTATGCGGCCGGGCGCGGCTTCACCCCCGTTGTGTCACGGCTGCTGGCCGCGGGCGCCGACGTCAGCGCGCGCTATCGCAACAAGTTGACCGTGCTGATGTGGGCCGCCGGGCATGCCAACGATGTGCCGGTGGACGACGGGGTGCAGCTCGTGACGATGCTGCTCGACAAGGGCGCTGCGCTCGAAGCGCGGGACGATCGCGGCCGCACGGCCTTGATGGCTGCCGCCGAACTCGGTCACGCCGAGATCGTGGACCTGCTGCTCAAGCGCGGCGCCGATCCCCGCGCGCGCGATACCGGGGGCAAGAGCGCCGCCGATCTCGCCACCGCGGCACCGGTTAAGGCAACACTGGCGGCTGCCGCCGCCCGGTGACCGCGGCGGTGGCTCAGAAGCCCGCGAGGTAGTTGGCGAGGGCCGCGAGATCGCTCTCGGAGGTGGCTTTCATCAGGCTCGTCATGCCGGGATTGTTGCCACGCTCGCCGGTGCGAAACTCAGTCATGGTCTTGATCAAGTAGTCGTGATTCTGGCCAGCCAGCCGGGGCGCCGTCCCGGTGCCTTGATACTGGTCGAGATGGCATCCCGAACAGCCGACCGATGAGTTGGCGGTCTGCGCCGTTCCGGCATCCTTGTCGGATGCGGACGGCTGCCCGAGTGCGGGCCACGGCTTGGCTGCGAAGTAGGATGCCAGCGCCGCCATCGTGTCGCGATCCATATCGGCCACGATGGCGGACATGATCTCATTTTTACGTGCGCCCTTCTTCAGGTCGCGCAACTGAAGATAAAGATATCCCTCCATCTGCCCCCAGATGATCGGGATGTTCTTCTCGGTCGGGATGCCCTTTTCGCCGTGACATCCACTGCACACGGCCGCCGTCTCTTCGATCGTCTCGGCGAAGGCGTGCGGGATCGTCTGCACAAACATCGCGCCGAGACATGCGAGAAACGTCATTCTGTTCGACCATCGCCGCAAAGTCATCGCCGCTCTCTGCTCCACCAATTAAATCAAAAGGAGGCGGAGCCCGTGGCTCCGCCTCCTGTTTATTGCCGATGCATGCCGCTCGAGATCAGTCGACCGAAAAGGCGATGATCGAGTTGCCGCGCTTGTAGTCGAGCTGCGTGTTGCCGCCAGCGCCGACCACGATGAACTGCTTGCCTTCGACCGAGTAGGAAGATGGCGGCGCATTGACGCCCGCGCCGGCCTGGAAAGACCACAACACTGAGCCGTTCTCGCTATCGTAAGCCTTGAACAGGCCATTGCCTTCGCCGGTGAACAGCAGGCCACCGGCCGTCGCTAAAACGCCGCCAATCATCGGCTGTTCGGTCTTCACCTGCCAACGGATCTTGCCGGTGTTGTAATCGACTGCGGTGACGTTGCCCCATTGCTCTTCGCTTGGGATGACCTTGAAGGCGCCGCCGAGCCACAGCTTGCCCGACGGATAAGCCGAGCTTTCGACGCTGTAGGTCATGGGCTGATGCAGGTTGATGGCGTAAGCCAAGGCGAGATGCGGGTCGGTGGCCATCGGCGACCACTCGACGCCGCCGTTTGCGCCGGGCAGCATCCGCGCGCCTTCCTTGGTCGGCAGAACCCAGAGGTTATCCTGCGGTACCATCGGCTCGGAAAAGCGGATGAGGCTGCAATCCTTGGCGTCGTGGACGTAGACGTAGCCGGTCTTGCCGGCGTGCAGCACGCCCGGGATCTTCTTGCCGTCGCGATCGGCGACCTGCGTCAGGATCGGCGGCGACACCGCGTCGAGATCCCAGACGTCATGGGAGATATATTGCAGATGGCAGACGTACTTGCCGGTATCGAGATCGAGCGACACCAGCGAGTCAGTGTAGAGGTTATCGCCGGGGCGCAGCGAACCGTCGAGATCCGGCGAAGGATTACCGACAACGAAGTAGATCCGGTTGGTGTCGACATCGACGGCCGGATTCTGCCAGATGCCGCCGCCCAGAGTCTTGAAGGGGTCGCCGGTCTTGACCAGTGCAGCCTTCTCGGCCGCGATGTCGCGATGCAGGACATGGCCCGTCGCATCCTTCTCGGCCCAGACCCCGACTGAGTTTTCCGGAATGGTGTCGAACGTCCAGATCAGCTTGCCGGTCTTGGCGTCGAAGGCTTTCATGAAACCGCGGATGCCGTATTCGCCGCCGTTGGTGCCAATCAGCACCTTACCCTTTACGACCGTGGGGGCCATCGTCTCGCTGTAACCGAGTTCAGGGTCTGCGATTTCGGTTCGCCACACGACGCTGCCGGTCTTGGCATCGAGCGCGACGATGTGCGAATCGAGCGTGCCCACGTAGACGAGGTTATCGGCGACCGCGACGCCACGATTGTTGGGGCCGCAGCAATAGGTCGTGATCGGGCCCATCTTCGGGGCGTAGTGCCACAGCTGCTCGCCGGTACGCGCGTTGAGCGCGTAGACGTGGCTATACGATGTGGTCACGTACATGACGCCGTTGACCACGATCGGAGACGTCTCGAGCGATTCCTTCACATCGGTCTGGAAGATCCATGCCGGGCGAAGCTTGCCGACGTTGCTCGTGTTGATCTGGCGGTTGGGGTAGTAGCGCTGCTGGCCATAGTCGCCGTTGGTGTGCAGAAAATTCTGGCTGTCGCCCGCGGCCCGGCTCAACAGGTCCTGCGTGACGGTCGCCATGTTGCCATAGCGAGGGCCGGTCTTGACCTCCGGAGCCTTGCCTGGCGAATCGGCAGCCGGAAGCCCGTTCTCCGCCGTCGATGGCGGAGCGTTAGGCGTCGAGGTGGCGGCCGAAACCTGCATCGCAGGCAGGACCGACATGCTGCAACAAAGCAGCGATGCAAGCAGCGTCTTCATGGCTTCCCCCGTTCGGATGGCGATCGACGTCACCACTCCATCGCCGCATTGTGCTCGCATTCGCCGAGAACGTCCACCACGGTCAAGCGTCTCTCGACCGGCGCGGCGCCTTGGGGTTTCATCCCTGCCCAGCAGACACGTCTCGTAGTGATCACGGGCGCCGCATCTGAACCCGTGATCCTGTCCCTTAACGCCTCTTTCCAACACGCAGGCTAGACGATCGGCGCAGCAACGGGCGGGTTCGTCCTCGCTGATTGTTAATCGGCAGATCTTGGTTGGATGGGTGGCATATACGTCTTGGGGGCCGCACTGCTGAGCGTGATATTCCGAGAGGCTCCGCTCGCTACGTCGGCAAGGCTGTCGACATGAACGCCGCCGAGCGGCGTCAGATGGCATACATCGCTCCGGGCAAGCCGCAGCAGAACGGCTTCATCGAGAGCGTCAACGGCCGGATGCGGGACGAGGTGCTTAATGAAACCCTGTTCCGCTCCCTGGCCCACGGCCGGGTCGTGCTGGCTGGCCGCGCGACTACAACGAGCAAAGGCCACACTCCAAGCTCGGCTGGCTGACGCCGAGCGCATATGCCGGAGCCCTGTCCGGAAACGCAGGCCGGAGCGCTGCGCTATGGCAGGGCTCCGCGCTCCGGCCTCTTGCCAGGGCCCCGAGCACGGGATCAGATCACACGCCGCCTCCAGTTTTGCCTGGATGAGAAACGGGGGTCACGTCAGTTCGCCTTGAACCATGAGGAAACGGCGGCCCCGGACCGGCGCGTCATCCCTGCGCCAGGAGTAGCCGTCTAGTTCCGGGAATGCCGTTTATCAGAGGTAAATTGAACCTGCCGAAAGGCCGCTTAGGGGGAAAGCTGAATTTGGCTGCATGTCCAGATCCAGACATTCGGATCTGCACCCATCCAAGCCGATCAAGGACGTTGCGGCTTGTCTCGAAACCAGTCGTTCGGGAATTCGGATCTCCCGTACAAGAGAAAGCCAGCGTTCAAACATGGCTCGATAGGAGAGCAAAGGTCGGATAGCCGAAGTCAAAACCGATGGGCGATGCCGCTATAGATCTGGTAATCGGGCGCACCGCGGTTGAGGCCGATGTTCACGCCAACATCTAACTGCGTGTTCGTCTCGACCAAGTAGGCAAGCGCAAGATCGGCTGTGTAGATGTCAGGGGCGTGCACCTCGGTACTCAGCGACGAATAGAATTCGGCGGTGCCGGTCAAGTTTTTGATCCCCGGTATTGCGTGGCTAACGTTGACGATGTTCGTGAAATTAACGTGTGTCCCAGGCAGATTGACATTGGCGAGCGCGTCGAGCTCCGTTTGTAATGTCATGCTGAAATCGTCGGGGAGCGATAGGACCAGGGGAGCGATCACGCCACCTTCCACTTGCCCTGCGGTGATATTATGCGTTCCGCCTGGCACGATGAGATAGGGCGCAATGGCGAACGCGATGTTGCCTCCCTCATTTCCGACCACATTGAATTTGGCGGTCAGTGTGACGTCGCCAAACCCTTGACCTCTGGCGATCGTCGCGCCTGTCCCATTGGCCGTCGTCCGCAGATCGTTGAAGCCCGCAAAGGCAACCTCGATGTCCGCGTAGCTGGTGATCCCAAGCTTCAGCACGGGATCGAGCGCTTGATAAGTCTTCGTCGTTGCGCCTTGCTGATTGCTGAACGAGTAAGCGAGAAAGTCGCTCTCAATTTGATATCGGCCAGCATCAACGGTCACAGTGCCGATGGCTCGCGCCGGGCGATCGGGCGAGAAAGCTCGGAGCGCGGTGTCCGGGGTCGGGTTAACAACATCGAAGACGGTCTTGTCCGATGAGCCGTCGCCCGCGTTTGCTTGGCCTGTCGCCGTCGCCATGCACAAGACCGCGATGGCAATCGTCAGCACGCAAGGCCGGGAGCAATATGCCTTCATGTCGGACTACCCTGCTGACCGTAAGTTATCCGCCTGAGTGACAGCGTCTGGCGGGCCAATACAAGGGTCTAACTTGTTCAACGCAAGCAGTTCCGGCCCACGCTGCGAGAAAGACACACATGCCTCCACGACTTTATCTGGATCGTTTCCTCGCTTGCGCTCGATCCTCGGCCCATTCGCTTCTCGTCCGAGGTTGACGAGCGGGTTTGCTATCGGTCTCGTGGCATTCGCGCTGTGGAGCTTGTTCCTATCGGACTTGGAGTGGACGACGCGAGCGATTGTCTGCTGCGACCTCGTTTGCGTCTGGTTCATCGGCCTGACGCCCGGGCACATGCGCGTTCAATCGCTCGCGGATCTGAAGGCGCATGTGGCGGTAAATGCGAAGGCCAGGGTATCATTGTAACCGTGATGATCGCGGCCGTTGCCAGCCTCTGGGCGGTGGGCTTGGAACTCTCGCTGGCAAAGGATGCTCACGGGCTGGCGAAAGAGCTTCGGGTTGGACTTGCGCTCGCTACCGTTGCCCTCTCTTGGTTCACAACCCAATTGATTTTCGCTTTGCACTACGCCCACCCCTACTATGCGCCGGATCGATCCACGCCAGAAGAAGACGACGTGATCGAAGGCCTCGGTTTCCAGGCGGGCAGGAACCCGACAATGGGGACTTTGTGCATTTTGCGGTCGTGATCGGCGTTGCGTCCCAGACAGCAGACATCGCCTTCACGGCCAAACATCTCCGGCGGATTGGCACCGTGCACAGCGTGATCTCGTTCGCCTTCAACACCGCAGTGCTCGCTTTGGCCATCAATCTGCTCGCGGGGCTCTTTTAGCAAGTCCGATCCGCTCCAATCGCCTCGCATCACCTTGTCGCGCGGCGTGCTGAACAGAAGAAGACTGAGGAGGATCGCGACTGCTACTTGCAGTGATGATCAACAAGGCGACCTTCAAAGCTTGTTCAGACGCTTTGCTCTCGTGAGACTCACTCTTCGTTTCCGCGCCCGGTGATGCGGTGCGGCTCGACGTTCTGAGTGTCAGTCGTCCCACTCCCAAAAATTTGTGGCCACTCAACTAACGCTCAAAAAGGCGCGGCTTCGCTATTAGTCTATAAAACTTATAGACATTAGGAGCGGGATGCGTTCTGCTGGCTTTGCTGCGGCGCGGCGGGGCTCTCGATCGGCTCCTCCTGCCTGAGCGGCAGTGGAGTTAGGCATGACACGACAGATCCGCTTCAACGCCTTCGATATGAATTGCGTTGGCCACCAGTCGCCCGGGCTATGGGCGCATCCGCGCGACCGCTCGTGGCAGTACAAGGATCTGGATTACTGGACGGAGCTGGCCCAAACGCTGGAGCGCGGCGTGTTCGACGGCATTTTCATTGCCGACGTGCTGGGCGTCTACGACGTCTACAAGGGCAGCGCTTATCACGCGATCCAGCAGGGCGCGCAAATCCCGGTCAACGACCCGCTGCAGCTCGTGCCCGCCATGGCGGTGGTGACCAAACACCTCGGCTTCGGCATCACGGCCTCGATCTCGTTCGAGCACCCCTATCCGTTCGCCCGGCGCATGTCGACGATCGACCACCTCACCAAGGGGCGGGTCGGCTGGAACATCGTGACCTCCTATCTCGACAGTGGCGCCCGCAATCTCGGCCAATCCACGCAGGTGGCTCATAACGACCGCTACGATGTCGCCGACGAATATCTCGAAGTGCTCTACAAGCTCTGGGAAGGCAGCTGGGAGGACGGCGCCGTGGTGCGCGACCGCGCGGCGCGGATCTTCGCCCATCCCGAAAAGGTCCACGAGATCGGCCACAAGGGCCGCTTCTTCGACGTGCCGGGCTATCACCTCTCCGAACCCTCGCCCCAGCGCAGCGTGGTGATCTATCAGGCGGGCGCGTCGAGCCGCGGCAAAGCCTTTGCCGCCGAACATGCCGAATGCGTGTTCGTGGCGGCGCCCACCAAGACCATCCTGAAAGCCTATGTGGCCGACATCCGGCGGCGCGCCGCCGCGGCGGGCCGCGATCCGAAAAAGCTGTTCGTCTACACGCTGCTCACCGTGATCGTGGACGAGACGGACGCCAAGGCGCAGGCCAAGTTCGATGAGTACCAGCGCTACGTGAGCTACGACGGCTCGCTGGTGTTCATGTCGGGATGGACCGGCATCGACTTCGGCCAATATGCGCCGACCGACCTTGTGAAGAAGGTCGAGACCAATGCCATCATCTCGGCCGTCGAGGCCCTGTCGGACGGCGATCCCGACAAGACTTGGACCGTCGAGGAACTGGCGAAGTTCGGCGGCATCGGCGGCATGGGTCCGGTGGTGGTCGGCTCCGCCGCGACTGTCGCCGATATCCTGCAGGAGTGGGTGGCCGACACCGACGTCGACGGCTTCAACCTCGCCTATGCGGTGACGCCCGAAACCTTCGAGGACGTCGTCAATCTGCTGGTGCCCGAACTGCAGAAGCGCGGCGCCTATCCGCGCGCCTACACGGCCGGCACCTTGCGCGAAAAACTGTTTGGCGCCGGGCCCTATCTGCCGGCCAGCCATCCGGCGGCGCGCTATCGGGACATCGAGGGCATCAAGCGAGAGCAGACCGCCGAGGCCGCCGAATGAGCCCGCCCATCCTCGACGTGCAGCAGATCTCGCTCGCCTTTCGCGGCATCAAGGCTCTGACCAATCTCAGCTTTTCGGTCGAACGGGGCGAGATCTGCGCGCTGATCGGCCCCAATGGCGCCGGCAAGAGCTCGCTGCTCAACATCATCAACGGGGTTTACCGGGCGAGTTCGGGCCGCATCGTGCTGGATGGCGAGCCCTTTGAGCGGCCCACCCCCATGGGGGCGGCCCAGAGCGGCATCGGCCGCACGTTCCAAAACAACGCCCTTTTCCACCGGATGAGCGTGCTCGACAACGTGCTCACCGGGCTGACCCGGCTCGGGCGCTGCAATCTGCTGGAGATCGCCTTCCGGGTCGGCCGCCACCCCAGCGAACGCCGCGCCTTTCGCAAGCGCGCCGACGAGATCATTGGCTTTCTCGAGATCGGCCCCTATCGCGACACGGTGGTGGGCGGCCTGCCTTACGGCTTGCAAAAGCGGGTCGAAGTGGCGCGCGCCCTGGTGGCCTCGCCGAAGCTACTCCTGCTCGACGAACCCATGGCGGGCATGAATGCCGACGAGAAGACCGATCTCAGCCGCCTGATCGCCGAGATCAACCGGGTGTTCGGCACCACCGTGGTGCTGATCGAACACGACATCGGGGTGGTGATGGGCCTGTCGCATCATGTCGTCGTGCTCGACTACGGGCGCAAGGTCGGCGACGGCACGCCCGCCGAGGTCCGCCGCAATCCGGATGTCGTGGCGGCCTATCTCGGCACGAAACACTGAGGCCGGCATGTTTTTCCTCAACGTCCTGACCTCGGGCCTGCTGGCCGGCCTCATGTACGCCATGGTGGCGATCGGCTTCGTGCTGATCTACAAGGCCTCCGGCGTGTTCAATTTCGCGCAAGGCGCCATGGTGCTGTTCGCAGCGCTCACTTTCGTGACGCTGACCGAGCATGGCCTTCCCTTCTGGGCCGCCTTCCTCATCACCGTTCTGGTCATGATCGTCGGCGCGGTGCTGATCGAACGGCTCGTGCTGCGGCCCTTGGTGAACCGCAGTCCCAACACCCTGTTCATGGCGACGCTCGGCCTCAGCTTCGTGATCGAAGGGCTCGCCCAGACGCTGTTCGGCTCCGACGTGCATCAGCTCGATCTCGGCATCGACGACATGCCGCTCGATCTGTTCGGGCTGCAGATCAGCCTCTTTGACTTGGTCGCTTCGGCAGTTGCCGTCATCCTGGTGGCCGTGCTCGCCATCCTGTTCAGCAAGACTCGGATGGGCATCTCGCTGCGGGCGGTGGCCGACGACACGCTGGCGGCGCAATCGATCGGAATCCGGCTCCCGCGCATCTGGCAAATCGTATGGAGCGTTTCGGGTCTTGTTGCCCTGGTGGCGGGCCTGCTTTGGGGCGCCCGGCAGGGCGTGCAATTCTCGCTCTCGCTCGTGGTGCTTAAAGCCATGCCGGTGCTGATCATCGGCGGGTTCTCGTCGATCCCTGGCGCCATCGTGGGCGGCCTGCTGGTGGGCGCGACGGAAAATCTCGCCGACATCTATATCGGTCCGCTCGTCCACGGCAGCGTCTCGACGTGGTTCGCCTACATCTTGGCGGTGGCCTTCCTCCTCATCCGACCGTCCGGCTTGTTCGGGCAAGCCACGATCGCGAGGGTCTGAGCCATGACGGCCATCACCGCACAGGTTCCCGCCGCCCGGCCCCTGTTGAAGCGTCGCACCGTGTTGCTCGCGCTCGGCCTCGTCCTCCTCGCGGTCGTGCCGCTTGTGGGTAACGATTACTGGCTCAATGCGCTGATTATCCCGACCCTCGTCATGGGCCTCGCGGGGGTCGGATTGAACCTGTTGACCGGCTATGCGGGTCTCGTCTCGCTCGGCTCGGCCGCCTTCATGGCGATCGGCGCCTTCTCGACCTACAATCTGCTGCTACGCGCGCCCGGCATTCCGCTTCCGCTGGCGCTGATCGTGGCGGGGTTGATCGCGGCCGCGGCGGGCGTGCTGTTCGGCCTGCCCAGCCTGCGCATCAAAGGATTTTACCTCAGTGCCTCGACGCTAGGCGCGCAGTTCTTCTTCGAATGGCTGTTCACCAACTTCCATTGGTTTTCCAACGACAGCATGTCGCTGACCATTTCGGCGCCCCGCCTTGCCTTCCTGGGTTATAATCTGAGCTCGCCGGCCGGCCGCTACGCCCTCGTGGTCGTCACCATCCTGCTGCTGCTGTGGCTCGCCCACAACGTCATCGACAGCCGCATCGGGCGCGACTGGATGGCGATCCGCGACATGGAGACGGCCGCGGCCGTGACGGGCATTCCGGTCGGCCGCCGAAAACTGCTGGCCTATGGCGTCAGCTCCTTCTTCTGCGGCATCGCCGGGGCGCTCTGGGCCTTCTGCTATCTCGGCACGGCCGATGCCCATGCCTTTGATCTCGACAAGTCGTTCCAGGTTCTCTTCATCGTGATCATCGGCGGATCGGCCAGCCTGTTCGGCAACTTTCTCGGCGCCGCTTTCATCGTGCTGACCCCGATCGCCCTCGACCTGCTCGTGATGGCGCTCGGCCTCGACGGCCTCGTGGACCACGGCACGGTCACCAATCTGCTCCATGTCATCTTTGGAGCCATCATCATCCTGCTCCTGATCAAGGAGCCGGACGGATTGGCGAGCCTGATCGGCAGGCTGGCCCGACGCTTCACCGCCCAACCCCAAAGGGGATCGCCATGACCGCCAGCCCTTCGTGTTGACGCTCCCCTAGCGTCCGACTTTTCGCCTTTTTCTCCCCAAAGCAGGCCCCTGCGCCTCGACGGTTCGTCGAGGGCCTCGGGATCGGCTTGCCGTTCAGAAAGACATACTCGTGACCCGCACAAAGTCATCGGCGCTGCTCGGCGCCCTGCTCCTCGCCACCACCAGCCTCGCTGGCGCCCCGGCCCGCGCCGCCGATCACGCCGGAGAACAGCTCTACCCGCTGTTGTCCTACCGCACCGGCCCCTATGCACCCTCCGGCATTCCGCAATGGGCCGGCATTCGCGACTACCTGACCTATGTCAACGAGGTCCAGGGCGGCGTCGACGGCATCAAAATCTTCGTCCAGGAGTGCGAAACCGCCTATACGGTCGAGCGCGCCTTCGAATGCTACGAACGCTACAAGAACGGCTATGACGGCGCCCCCGTGGCGATCCTGATGGGGACCTCCAGCGGCTTCGACGCCGCGGCCTCCGACAAGGTGCGCACCGACAAGCTGCCCCTCGTCACCAATGCGGGTGGCCGCGAGGATGCGGTCGACGGCAGCGTCTTCCCCTACCAGTTCCCGTTACTCTTTGACTACTGGACCGAGTCGTCGATCGTCGTCGACTATATTGCTAAACAGGTCGGCGGCTACGACAAGCTGAAGGGCCTGAAGATCGCGACCCTCTACCACGATTCCGGCTATGGCCGCGACACGATCGAGCCGCTCGCCACGCTGTCGAAGAAGTACGGCTTCGAAGACATCGAAATCCCGGTGCCGCACCCCGGCGAGCAGCAGCAGGCGCAATGGCAGCAGATCAAGCAGCAGGGGGTCGACTGGGTGTTCTTCCGTGCCTGGGGCGTGATGGCGCCGGTCGGCATCAAGACGGCGGCCCGGGTCGGCTTCCCGGCCGACCATATCATCGGCGACATCTGGACTGGATCGGAAGAGGACGTGCGACCGGCGGGCGCGGCGGCGAAAGGCTATCTTGCCGTCTCTGTCTTCCCCTCGGGGACCGATTTCAAGGTCAGCCAGATCCTGAAGACCAATGTTCTCGATACCGGGAAAGGTGATCTTAAGGATCAATCCAAGTTCGGTTCGGTCTATTACAATGCAGGCGTTGTCACGGCGATCATCTATGTCGAGGCGCTGCGTACGGGGCACAAGCAATTCGGCAATCGGCCGCTAACGTCCGCCGAAGGCCAATGGGCACTCGAACATCTCGACATCACGCCGCAGCGGATCGAGGAGCTCGGCGCCACCGGCCTGCTTAGCCCGCTCAAGGTGACGGCCAGCGACCATGAAGGCAGCCCGGCCGCCAAGATCGTGCAGTGGGACGGCATCGCCTGGCACCCCAAGACGGACTGGCTGAGCGGCGACCGGGCGCTTTTCCACGACGCCATCTTCGCCAAAGCGGCGGCCTACGCCAAGGAAAAAAGCCTGCCCGCCCGCGATGCCGCCATCAACTGAGGCGCAAAGAATGACAGACCCCGCGCCGATGCTGCTCCGCCTCGATGGCGTCGAGGCCCTCTATGGTGACGCCATCCTGGCTCTGCGCGGGGTCTCGTTCGCGATCCCACAGGGGTCCATCGTGGCTCTTCTCGGCGCCAATGGCGCGGGGAAGAGCACGACGCTGAAGGCGATCTCCAACCTGCTCGGCGCCACGCGCGGCCGGGTCAGCAAGGGCACGATCGCTTGGCAGGGCGAGTCAACGGCCAAGTTTTCCCCGGCCGACCTCGTCCGTCGCGGCATCGTCCAGGTGCTTGAGGGGAGGCATTGCTTTCCGCATCTCACGGTCGAGGAAAACCTGCTGTCGGGCGGTTTCGCCCGCCGGCCCGGCCGGCGCGAGATCCGGGCCGATCTCGAGCGCATTTACGATCTGTTCCCGCGTCTCAGACTGCGGCGGCGCGCCAAAGCCGGTCTGCTGTCCGGCGGCGAACAGCAGATGGTGGCGATCGGCCGCGCGCTGATGAGCCGGCCAATCCTGATGCTCCTCGACGAACCCTCGATGGGGCTCGCCCCGATGATCGTCGAGGAGATCTTCGAGATCATCCATCGGCTCAATGCCGAGGACGGGGTCACCTTCCTGCTCGCCGAGCAGAATGCCCATTTGGTGCTGCGCTATGCCCACCACGGCTATGTGCTGGAGAACGGACACGTGGCCGCCAGCGGCACGGCGGTCGATCTGTCGCGTCGCGATGACGTCAGCGACTTCTATCTCGGCGGTGCCTCGACGGCCACCACCCCCAACCATCCCCCTTTCCCGATCGAGTTTGTCTCATGACCCACCATCGTTCGACCTGGGGCTCTGACCCCAGCGCCAGCTACGATGCTCTTGCCGAGCGCTTCCGTCCTGTGTTCCAGCGCATCCGGAAGGGGGCCGTGGCACGTGAGATCGACCGCACCTTGCCGTACGAGCAGATCAGATGGCTGAAGGAGGCGGGCTTCGGCGCGATACGCGTTCCGCGCGAGCAGGGCGGCGCGGGGGCGACCCTGCCAGAGGTTTTCGCGCTGCTGGCCGAACTCGCCGAGGCCGATTCCAACGTCACGCAGGCACTGCGCGCCCATTTCGCCTATGCGGAGGATGTGCTCAATTCGGCTGACCCCGAGCGCCGCGCGCGGTGGTTCAAGCGCTTCGTGCGTGGCGATCTCGTGGGCAGCGCCTGGACCGAGATTGGACCGGCCAAGATGGCGGCCTTTTCCACCATCGTGACCCGGCAGGACGACCGCTTGCTGCTCAACGGCGCAAAATTCTACACGACCGGATCCATCTTTGCCGACTGGATCGACGTCGGGGCCGTGGATGGGGAGGGTGAAACGGTGTCGGTGATCGCGGCCGTGGGCGCGACCGGCGTCGGCATCCTCGACGACTGGGACGGCTTCGGCCAAAAGCTCACCGGCAGCGGCACCGCGACCTTCACCAATGTCCCCATCGCGCCGGAGCATGTCGTTCCAGGCGACGAACGCTTCGGCTATTCCGCCGCATTCGTGCAGGTGGTTCATCTGGCAACGCTGGTGGGCATCGCCCGCGCGGCCGCCCAGGATGCCGCGTCCGCGGTGTCCCAGCGCACCCGAACCTATTCGCATGCCGCGGCCAGCCGGTCGGGCGACGACCCTCAGGTGCTGCAGGTGATCGGCCACCTGCATGGCCTCGCCTATGCGGCGGGCTCCATCGTGGCCAAGACGGCCGAGGCCCTGCAGCGAAGTTTCGAGGCGCGGCATGTCGCTGAGGATGCGGAGATCGCCAATGTGGCGGCCGAGATCGAGGTCGCGCAGGCGCAGCCCGTGGTGTCGGCGCTGACCCTGGAGGCGACCGCCGTCCTGTTCGATGCGCTCGGCGCGTCGGCGACCAGCCGCGCCAAGAGCCTCGACCGCTACTGGCGCAACGCCCGCACCATCAGTTCGCATAATCCGCGCATCTACAAGGACCGCATCGTGGGCGATTACGTGGTCAACGGCACGCGTCCGCCGTTCCAGTGGCGCATCGGGCAGGCCTGACGCGGCAGGCCTCCACGCCTTTTCCCATCCTCCAGGATATCCCGATCATGAGCACCGTCTTGTCCCGTCACCGCGACCCCACACTTTTCGAGGCGCCGCCGGCGCGCGCCCGCGCCGCTCGGATCATTCGCGACGATGCCGAGGCCCTGAGGGTTGCGACCGAGATTGCGGCCATCCTGGCGCAGGGCGCCGCCAAACGGGACCGCGAGCGCATTCTGCCAGTCGAAGAGTTGGAGCTGTTGTCGGACGCGGGACTGCTCGCCATCACGGTCCCCAAGCCCTATGGCGGCGCGGAGGTCAGCGCCGGTACCGTGGCGCGCGTCATGGCGCTCCTCAGCGGGGCGGACGGCTCGATCGGACAGATTCCACAAAACCACTTCTTCATGCTGGAGGCGCTGCGCCTGGAAGGAACGGAGGAGCAGAAGCAGTTTTTTTATGCTCGCGTGCTGGCGGGCGAGCGGTTTTTCAATGCGCTGTCCGAGAAGGGCACGCGGACGGCCCATGAGTATGCGACACGACTGACCCAAGACGGTGCCGATTTCCGGTTGAACGGGCGCAAATTCTATTCGACGGGTGTGCTGTTCGCCCACTGGATCGCGGTCGTGGCCAATGGTGACGACGATCGCACCATGGTGGCCTTCGTGCCCCGCGACGCGCCGGGTATCACCACCCTCGACGATTGGACGGGGTTCGGGCAGCGCACCACGGGCTCGGGCACGACCGTGCTCGATGACGTCGCGGTGCATCCCTTCTGCGTCCTCGACTTCGCGGCCCTGTTCGAACGCCCGACCCCGATGGGACCGTTCGCGCAGATCATGCATGCCGCGGTTGAGCAAGGGATCGCGGAAGCGGCGCTCGACGAGACGGTGCGCTTCGTCCGCACGGTGAGCCGACCCGTGCGGGAGAGCGGCGTCGCGGCTGCGAGCCTCGACCCCTACACCATCGCCTTGGTGGGCGAGATGAAGATCAAAACCGATGGATCGGGAGCGTTGCTCGACCGCGCGGGCCATGTCGTCGACGCCGCCACAAGGGCGCCGAACGAGGCCACGGTGGCGGCCGCCTCGGTGGCGGTCGCCGAAGCCAAGGTGGCCACGACCGAGGCGGCGTTGTTCGTCAGCTCCAAGCTGATCGAACTCGGCGGCTCAAGCGCGACCCTGGCCGAATACAACCTCGACCGCTATTGGCGCAACGCCCGCACCCATACGGTTCACGACCCGGTCCGCTGGAAGTATAAGATCATCGGCAATTATGTGCTCAACGGAGTCGCGCCACCGCGTCATGGTGCGATCTAGCAATCCGCCATCGTCGTTCGTCGCAATGGGAGCCAGCGCCGTCGCGCTAGTTCTTAATTCGATGTTTGGCCAGCCTCGTCGCGAGCGGCAGGCGGGGATTGCACCGATTGCGTTGAAGAAGTCGGTCGATAAACGGATTTACAGAGCGGCCGCCTGGTGGTGGTCGGGGGCCCGAGTCTGACGCCGGGGTTGGCGTGGGCATCGGGAGCAGCTTTGCGAGCTTGCTGAGGTTCTGGGCAGCCGCCGCGACGCGTTCTGTAAAGGCCCTCTTTGATTTGGTGGTCCTGGGTCCGCCAGAACGACCGGAGATGCGCTTTCTCGTCCGACCCGCCGTTGCGCGGGCAGACGATGTGGTCGCCACCACGCTGCGGGCGTGCAATCCCGGGCACGGCAGATGCCGCCGTCACGATTAAAGATGACCCGAGATGGACAGATCAGCCGCTTCCGGCGCGACGGCATCGTCCGAAGCGCCATCGGCCAACTTTCTTTGACTCAGTCACCTCGGTCACCCCGATCGAGCGGAGCGGTCCCCCGCACGCGTCTGCGAAACCAGCGCGTCGACCTGACGCAGCTTGCTTGCAATCTCCTTGGATTTTGGTCGTCTCGCCACAATCCATCCGACAGGCTTGGAAGCCATACATCGAGCTGGACCATTCAAAGACATAAAATCATGTTTGATTTCCGTGTTTTTGATAGCCATACTTCGTTATGCAAGTACCTTTACCAATTTATATTTGCCTAAACAGCTTATGATTTGAGCATTAGCTCAACTATGCAGCGATAAGGGTCGATATTTACGCAGTGAACGAAGGAAGTCTCATGCCGAATCTTTTTACCCCGTTCAAGTTGAAGGACATCACGCTGCGCAATCGCGCCGTCATGTCGCCGATGACGATGTATCGTTCGGTGGATGGGAAGATGGACGACTTTCATGTGAGCTATTTAGGAGCCCGCGCCGCCGGCGGCTTTGCGCTCGTTTTTCCCGAGCAGATTGCAATCACGCCGGATGGGCGCACGACGGTGCAATGCGCGGGCCTCTACGATGACGATCAGATTGAGGGACATGCCCGTGTCTGCTCGATCATCGAGACCTTTGGCGCCGTGGCCGCAATTCAACTCGGCCACACCGGCCGAAAGGGAAGCGAGATCGCCCCGCACAAAGCCGTCAACGACGAAGGCTCATTCAAGCAGCTCTCGCCCGACCATCCTGATGGCTGGACCTGCCGGGCCCCATCCGCCATCCCATTCGGCACCGGCGGCCATATCTACCCTGTCAAGGAGCTCTCTGTCGAAGAGATCAAGGACATCCATAAGGCCTATGCTGCGACGGCTAAGCGTGCGCTCGACGCCGGCTACAAGTGGCTTGAGATGCACTACGCCCACGGTTATCTCGGCGCCAGTTTCTTTTCTCCACTCGCCAACCAGCGCACTGATGCATACGGCGGCAGCCTCGAAAATCGAATGCGCTTCCACCTAGAAGCGCTCGACGCGGTGCGCGAAGTCTGGCCCGAAAAGTATCCGCTGACGATGCGCCTCGGCGCCGACGACCTCAATCCCGCTGGCACTCAGTTCGAGGATTCCATTGTTGCCATCCGGGCGATGAAAGAGCATGGGCTCGACCTCGCCGACCTCTCATTGGGCTTCAACACCGATGACATGAAGGAGAATTTATTTAACGACGTCGGCTTTATGGTCAGTCGCGCGGCGCGCGTTAAGAAGGAAGTCGACATTCCCGTCGGCACCAGCTGGAATCTCGGTATCCCGGCTAACGCCGATAAAGTGATCCGAGACGGCCTCATTGACCTCGTGTTTCTTGGCCGCCCCGCGCTGGCCAATCCAATTTGGCCGCTCTGGGCCGCGCGCGAACTTGGCCATAGCGACCCATTCTCGCTCGTACCGGAGGATTGGGCTTGGTGGTTCCGCAACTTCCGCGGCCATGCGCCTAGCATGGGCCTGCCGCCGGCGGCCGACCACGTCGCCGACAAGGTGGTAAAGACGATGGTGGCCGCAGAGTAATAACAACAGTTTTCGGCGTTTTTTAAAAACCCAGAAAATCTCTGCGTGAGACGACGTCCGGTCCCAACCCCCCCCTTGACCGGTGGGGATCGACCCCCCCAACCCCTCGGTCAGGCACCGGCGCCCAGCCTGAGGGGCCGGGCAGGTGCATCGGACGGTCGGGACAGGCGATGAGGCCGGAGAACCGAAGACCAGCCAGCGGGCTCCTATGAGGCATTGAATCGGGAGAAGCGGCCATCGCCGCGCCGAGTGCCGTCCAGCCCCTCTTTGACCTGGTTGTCGTGGGTCCGGCAGAGCGACCGGAGGTTGGCCGGGTCATCCGACCCGCCGTTGCGCGGGCTGACGACGTGGTCGACCACGACGGCGCGGGCAGGGCAGCCGGGCGCCGTGCATTGATGTCCGTCGCGGCCGAAGATGACCTGGCGCAGCGCATCCCAGTCGGTCGTCCGGTACCGAGGATCAGCGGTCTTGGGCGGCAGCTTGGCGATGGAGAGGTCAGCCGCTTTCAGGCGCGAGGGCATCGTGCGAAGCGCCATCGGCCAACCTCTCTTTTCCTTCCGGGAATGTCTCTTGTCGGAATCTATCCGATGCGGCGTAGTCGCAGATAGGTGGAAGAGAGATGGTCCGCTTCTGGATCCAGATCGTAATGGCGGACTTTGGTGTTCTGGCGCGGGTGACCACCGCGATGGCAGCCACCCGTGCGCGCTTACGCCGAGAAGTTGCGGTCCGCGGAAAATGCGACTGCCTTTTGGGCCTGCAATGCCGCCAGCCGCGATGCCAGCGATTTCGAGATGTTCTCGTAAGCCGTACTCGTGAGGGTCAAACGCAAGGGAGGTTTCTCTGCCTCTCCGGCCGCAATCATGGCATCGACGCTCCGAGCCGCGTCCCCCGTCAGGATGAAGTCCCCGCTGGCGAGCGCTCGACGGATGTCGCCGGAGAGTGTCTTGTCATAGGCCGCCGTGGGTTCGGGGCCTTCGATGTTCGCTCCGAAACTCGTGGGGGTCGGACCCGGCTCCACGATCACAAATCCGATCCCGAATGGCGCTACTTCTTGTGCCACCGCCAGTAATGTCAGATTCATCCTCCCGACGCCGACATTCGAGGAGCATTCGCTTTGAAAAATGAGCTTCAGAAGCGATCCAACTAGGCCGGATTATTTCTGGGTATGCCAATTCTCAGAGGTAACCTGAATTTGCCGAAAGGCCGCTTAGGGGACTGCTGCCGCCCTTCGCGAGCTGACGTGACTGCCGATCCTCGATCAACACCGGATGTCGAACCAGCATTGTGAGCCGAGTTTGATTGTCGCGGTCGAACCTTTTCAGGACGACGTCGGCAGAACGATGCGGTCGACGCGGTACAGGTCAGCTGTAAGGGAACGTGCGAGTTCGGCCACCCGACGCTCGTGCTCCTGCATGTCCGGACGCGCCTGAATGGCCATCATCGCTTCGGCACTCTCCACCTGGAGGTACTCGACGATGCGGCTCCCGTTCGTGCCGCGATGGAACGACACGCTTCGGACGGCCGGGAAGGCCGGCAGGAACGTGTCCGTGCTCACGTTCAGTTCGTTGAGTAGCGCTTCGGCCCGGGCGGGATCGACCTCCATGTCCACGATGAGCGCAACGGTGACATCCTCGGCGATGGTCACCACGCCGTCGTGCATCAAGGGCGCAGCGTGGCTTCTGACATCGGTGATCCGCACCATCGAACGTGTCAGTCGCCCATCGAAGGCCGACCCTGCGGCCCCGGTCGCCCACCGAGTGTACGTCGCTATCTTATCCGGGTGCTGGATAGCCCGATGCACGGCGGCACCGAGAAACGCGGGGCTCTCCAGGTCATCCTCCGAAGGGAGGGCGTCGGCGCTGGTCCCGATCGCGATCGAGGCCGTTCCGTGTCGGGCAATGGTGAGCATGAAGTGTTCCCTTGTTGATCGATTGTTTATGGTCGGAGCCCGACCGTGGGCTCGCGTTCGGGCTGGCATCCAAGGCGGCCGAAGTCCTAGCCTCGATCGCGTCAGTATGAGACGGCTATGGTCCGGCTCATGGGGGCGGCCGCACTGACCTGCCGCAGCGCCAGATCGGCCACGTCCGCGCGAGAGATCGACTTGCTGTCGGTGATCGTCCCCGTCGGGTCCGTGCGATAGTGCTGCGTTAGCGGACCGTTGGTGAGCCGCACGGGCCGGATCACCGTCCAGTCCAGGGTGCTGGCGGCAAGAACCGCCTCCATCCGCAGCATGTCGCCGTATTTATGCCGAAGCAGGCGTTGTAGCGTCACGCGGTACCACAGGGGTGTCGTCGGCTCATGGGCAACTCCAACGGAAGTGATCCCGACGAAGCGGTTAATGCCATGCCGCCGCATGCCCGACAGGATGTTGTGGGCGGTGTCGACGTGAAATGTCATCGGCGTCAGTGAATTCGTGATCCCGGCGACTCCAAGCGCCGAGATGACGGCGTCCTGCCCGACCAGGGCTTCATCGAAGGTGTTCTCGTGGAGCGCGTCGCCCGGCATCACACGAAGGCGGTCGAACGAGAGTCCGAAACGGTCAGGCCGGCGGACGATGGCTGTCACTCGATGGCCCATCGCCAGGGCCTGCACGATCAAATGCAGGCCGGTGCGGCCGCTGGCGCCGAAGATGACGATGTCCATTGTGTCACTCCTGTCGTGTTGGCCCCGGCACGGCTTCGTCAATGAAGCGAGGGGTCGCGGCAGCGCCCGTGTCGCAGGACAAGAGATAGAAGGTTCGCTAAAATAGTAAATATGTTTATCGTTATTTTTCTCCCACGGTGCCACCTCCCTGTTAGGAGCAGGTGATGACCATCGATGATGCTTTCTTCGCCGAGCACTCGCTAAAGACACCGGACGACAGCCTCGGCTTCGTGCTGTGGCGGGCGACCCACGCGTGGCAGCGCTTCCTGGATCAGGACCTTTCGGTCCTGGATCTCACCCACCTGCGGTTCGCGTTACTCGTCGCGCTCGCTTGGCTCAGCCGAGACAACGGACACGTCACCCAGCGGCGGCTCGCCGACTTCCTGGCGATGCATCCGATGCAGGTCAGCCAAGTCGTCACGGCCCTCGAGAAGGGTGGCCTCCTGGAACGTCGCCCGTCATCGCTGGACCGCCGCGCTCTCGCCTTATGCCTGAGTTCAGCGGGCGAGATCGCGCTGAGGCGCTCCATGCCTATCGTCGAGGACGCACACCGCCGCTTCTTCGACAAGCCCGGGATCCAGTGCGACGAGGTACGTCGCAGCCTCTTGGCAATGCTAGGCTGATCCCGGTCTCTTTCGGAACGCTGGATCGAAAAGGCCAGCAGCGGATACTTAAACGTAGAGATGGGTCGACAGCAGCAATTCGGCTCCGGGAATGTCGATTATCGGAAGCTGCTGGACTCAAGAAATGCGTCAACTAGGTTTGAAGCTGCCCTAAGTTTGGCGCGGTGCTGCTGACTATGGACCGCTGAGGAAAGCTCGCTGTCTCACCCGTTGCGGGACGTTCGCTGGCGAAGCTAAAAGCTAGATCATGACCCTGGACGAGCTTGGGACGCGCATTTGCATTATGGGACCGTCCAACAGCGGTAAGTTCACGATGGCGGATGCGGGCGCGGGGGCTCGTGCCGATCCATCTCGATCAACTTTACCACCTCCCGCATACCGATTGGGTTTCCCGACCGGAGGACGAGTTTGCCGCCCTTCATGACGCGGCCATCATGGGTCCGCGCGGGGTCATCGATGGCAATTACTCGCGGCTTCTTCCTCAAAGGCTGCAGCGCGCTACCGGGTTCGTCCTCCTCGATGTCCCCACCTCGGTCAGCCTGTACCGCTATATCCGGCGGTGCCGGTGACCGCCTATCCGGGCGATGCAGGACCGGCGTTCTCATCGCTCGGTTGGGGTATGTGGCGAAGCCACGTCAGCTTTTGCAGAGGATCGACATCGCCGTTGGGCCGGCCGTGTCGCCGGGCTTTAGCCACGCCGGGACGCATGTTTGCCGGCCTGACTATAGTCCGACGCGGCCGGCGGCGACCGGCCGAGGAGGCCCGTCAGCCAAGCGAACCAGCGTTTTGCCGAAATTCCGGCCCGCCAGCATGCCGACGAAGGGCGATGGCGCGTTCTTAAGCCCCTCGGTGACGTCCTCGCGATACTCGATCCCGCCGCCCGCGACGCCGATCGATACCGCATCCAGGACCGTACGGCCGCGCATGTCAGAGTCGAGCGACAGGAACAGTGTCCGGAGTAGCAAGCCGCCCGGCGGGCAGGAGGGAACGGGGATCTCTTCAAGCCGGAAGTTCTCGGGTTGGACGGGTCCCTCCGGCCGGGAGGCGAGGACGATCTGCCTGGTCATCAAATCGGTCATGGGGAACCCTTTCAGCTGACGCGCCGGTCTCAATGTCCGTCGCTGGAGGGCGCCTTGGGCGCGGCGATCTTGCGCATCAGCGGCACGCAGGCGGTGGCAAGGGCGAAGCAGATCGAGATCAGCAGGAAGGCGTCGGCGTAGGTCATGGTCTGAGCCTCGCGCCAAGTCAGCGACCAGAGCTGCTTCAGCGCTGCCGTTCGCCCATGCGCGGCGTCGCCACCGAAGAGCGTCGCATCGCGAGCTCCCACGCCGGCGACGAGGTTCTGCATCGCGGCATTGCCGGCCGTCAGATGTTCGGCCAAGCGAAGGAAGTGGAGGTTGGCGCGGTCGTTCAGCACCGTACCGCAGGCCGCGATGCCAATGGCACCGCCGAGGTTGCGCATCAGGTTGAAGAGGCCCGAGGCAAGCTTCAGCTTCTCGGGCCGCAGGCCGCCGAGCGTCAGCGTTACCGTTGGCGCGACGGCGAACTGCTGGGCAAAGCCGCGGAAGGTCTGCGGCAGCAGCAACTCGCGCCAACCCCACTCATGCGTGATGGGCGTGAAGCTCAGCATGCTGAGACCCATCATCGCGAGGCCGAACATCAGCAGCCAGCGCAGGTCGATGTGGCGTGCCGCAAGCGTGTAGACTGGGATCGCCATCACCTGGAACACGCCGGTCGTGAACACGGCCTCGCCGATCTCCAGGGCACTGAAGCCGCGCACGCGGCTGAGGAACAGCGGCGTCAGGTAAATCGTGGCGAAAATCCCGATGCCGGTCACGAAGGAGAAGAAGCATCCAAGCGCAAAGTTGCGACTCTTCAGGGCCGTGAGATCGACGACCGGCTGCGCCGCCGCGAGGCTGCGCCAGACGAAGCCGATCCCGCTCGCGGCCGAGATCAAGGCCGTGGTCCGGACGGTGTCGTCCTCGAACCAATTCCAGCGCGGCCCTTCTTCCAGCGCGTATTCAAGGCAGCCCAGGAACATTGCCATCAGCGCCATGCCGAAATAGTCGGCTCCCTTGAGCAGGGACGGGTTCGGTTCGTCGATGCGGACCATCAAGGGAACGACAATCGCGACGAAGACGCCCGGTACGAGGTTCACGAAGAACAGCCAGTGCCAGGAGTAGTTGTCGGTAATCCAGCCGCCCACCGTGGGACCGAGGGTCGGGGCAAGCGACGATAGGGCGCCGAGGGTCGCGGCGGCGGCGATGATCTTCTTGCCCGGAAAAAACGCGAAGGCCGTGGTGTAGACGGTCGGGATCATCGAGCCGCCCAGGAAGCCCTGCAGCGCCCGGAACACGATCATGCTCTTGATGTCCCATGCCCAGCCGCACATCAGGCTGGCAATGGTGAACCCCACGGCCGAGGCACAGAAGAGCCAGCGCGTCGACATCACGCGCGACAGGAAGCCCGACAGCGGGATGACGATGATCTCGGCGATGAGGTAGCTCGTCTGCACCCAGGCAACCTCATCGGGACTGGCCGACAAGCCGCCGCCGATGTCGGCGAGCGAGGCCGACACGATCTGGATGTCGAGCAGCGCGATGAAGAAGCCCACGCCCATGGTCGCAAAGACGAAGATCTTGCGCGCATCCGACAGTTCCGCGGGAGGGACGATCGCCCGTTGGGGAGCTATCCGGCTGGCGGGGAGAGCGGCGGCGGTCATTCCGTCGTCTCCACCGGGCCTGATGCCGCGACCGCCCCGCCTGCCGATGTCGTGCGCTCGTCGACGGACGCCGTCACCGACAGGCCCGGCCGAAGGCGGCCGAGCAGGCTGGCGTCGCCGTCGAGTAGGACGCGAATGGGGACCCGCTGCACGATCTTGGTGAAGTTGCCGGTGGCGTTCTCGGCCGGGAGCACGCTGAATTGCGCTCCGGTGGCGGGCGCTAGGCTCGCGACATGGCCCGTGAAACGCGCGCCAGGCAGCACGTCGGCCTCGATCGTGACCTCCTGGCCCGGATGCATGCCGGAGAGCTGATTCTCCTTGAAGTTGGCATCGACCCAAAGGCCGCGGGCCGGAACCAGTGAGACGAGCGCGGCGCCGACGGTTGCGTAACCGCCGACGCGGGCGCTGCGGTTGCCCACGACGCCATCGACCGGCGCGCGTAGCTCGGTATAGCCTAGGTTCAGCCGCGCAACGTCGCGGTCGGCGCTGGCGACGTCGAGTGCCGCGCCGGTCTGCTTCTTTTGCGTGTCGATCACGTCGAGCTGGCGCGATGCCCCTTCAAGAGCCGCGCTGGCCTTGGCCACGGCGGCGATTGCCTTCTTGTGGTCCGCGTCCGCTTGCTCGAAGCGCTGCGCGGAGGCGTACTGGTCGGTGGACAAAGACTTGTAGCGGTCGAAATCGAAGCGGGTACGTGCGGTCTCGGCCTTTGCCGCCTCGAGGTCAGCCCTTGCACCGTCCAGCACCGAGTCCTGCAAACGTCGCTCCGCATCGAGATTGGCCAGCGCCGCTTCCTGCGCCTCGACGCTCGCGTCGGCGCGGGCGAGCGCGGCTCGGTACGGTCTGTCGTCGATTCGCACCAGGACGTCGCCGGCCCGCACGGCCTGGTTGTCCGCCACCGGCACGTCCGTCACGAAGCCGGCCACCTGGGACGCCATCGCGGTCACGTCGGCGCCCACATAGGCATCGTCGGTGCTTGCGAAAAAGCGGCCGACCGTCCACCACTGGTGGCCATAGAGGCCTCCGGCGACGACGACTGCCAGGACGCCTCCGCCGAGCAGCAGGCGCTTGACGGAAAAACGGCTTCGAGCGGCCACCTGTGCAGGCAATGGCCCCGCCGTCGTGGTCTCGAATGTCGCGGCGCTCATGGCTGTTCTCCCTCAATGAACCGCGCGGGGTGGCGTTCGAGCCGCCGCTGGACCCGTTCGCTCGCGGCCGGACCGGGGCTGACGCGGATGTCGGCGAGGGGCACGGTGGTGCCCGTTGTCGGATCAACGAAAGCCGTTTCGACGAGGTGACCAGAGCGCACGTCGCGGATTTCGACGCTGGCGCCGTCCGGCGCGTAATGCCGATTGCCCCATTCGAGCAGCGCGAGCAGCACGGGCCGGAAGTCGCGGCCGCGTTCGGTCAGCAGGTATTCGTAGCGTGGCGGCCGCTCCTGGTAGCGGCGGCGCTCCAGCAGACTAGCTTCGACCAGCACGCCGAGGCGCTTGGTCAGCATGGTCGGCGCGACGCCCAGGCTTTGCTGGAAATCGTCGAACCGCGTTACGCCATAGAAGGCGTCGCGCAGGATCAGAATGCTCCACCACTCGCCGACCCGCTCCAGGCTACGGGCGATGGCGCATTCCATGGTGCCGAAACTCTTGCGCTGCATGACGTCATTCCAGTAACTACTATCATAGTAGTTACAACTCGCGGGACGATCCCGCAAGGCCCTCGTGGATGATCCGCCGCGTGCCGACGAGTCGCTAGCGATCCCGCCCTCCGTGAAGCTTCAGCGCTGCTGGTCGAGGCTGTCGGAAATGGAGGGGACGTCGGTGGAACACCGCGTCATGCTGCGCGGCACGTTCCCCTACCGATTTTACAGGACGTCGAGCCCGAGTTGCTTGCGCAAGCCGTTGTCCATGACCGATGTGGGGGCGAAACGACGGAGGAGCGTCAGCCGTTTGGCAGCAGGCCCGGCCGGATAGCGCAACTTGGGCTTCCGCGCATTCGCCGCCTCGACCACTACGCGCGCCACCACATCCGGCGCGTCGCCCGTCGAGAGTGCCTTGGTCATCAGCGGCCGCAGGTGTTCCCGCGCGGCTTGGTAGACCGACATCAGCGAGTCCGACTCGACCGCGTTCTGCTCGAAGGACGTCTTCGTGTAGCCGGGTTCAACGAGCAGCACGCGGATGCCGAGGGTCCGCAGTTCGTGATCGAGGGACTCGGAATAGCCCTCCAGGGCGTGCTTGGACGAGGCGTAGAGCGCCATGTAGGGCGCCGGGAGGAAGCCAAGAACCGAACTGATGTTGATGATACGGCCGCTGCGCTGGTGACGCATGTGGGGGAGGACCGCGCGGGTCATGCGCATCACGCCGAAGACGTTCGTGTCGAATAATGACTGTGCCTGGACCGTCGAACTTTCCTCGGCGCCGCCGGCGATGCCGATCCCGGCGTTGTTGACGAGGACGTCGATGCGGCCCGTCAGTCCAATGACCTTGCTGACGACAGAATCGACAGACGTGTCCTGGGTCACGTCTGCCTCGACGAGTTCCATGCCGTCGACGAAGCTCTCGTTGGTCGCCTTACGGCTCGTCCCGAACACGCGATATCCCGCCCCGATCAAGCGAACTGCCGTCGCTTGGCCAATCCCCGACGATACCCCGGTGACCAGGGCGACCCTTGCTGCATGCGATGTCATGGTGTGTTCCTTCGCGGCGCTGCCACCAGTGCCTGGCGCAACGGTGCTCATTGCATTATAGTCTTCATATCATATGTAGACCTTAATGCAATAACGACGTTGCGGCTCGAGGAAAGACGAATGCGCTACGAAAAAGGTCGGAAGGCAGCCACGAAGGAGCGCATCCTGGATGTCGCATCGCGACGGTTCCGAGCCGAAGGCGTCGCGGCCGTCGGGCTGACCGGGATCATGTCGGAGGCCGGCCTGACGAACGGCGGCTTCTACTCGCACTTCGAGTCGAAGGAAGATCTCGTTCGCGAGACCTTGGTCTCGGCTCTCGACGGTCGGGAGCTGTCCCTACGGTCTCTGGGGCAAACCGAAGACGCCTTAGAGCAGGCCGTTCGTGGTTATCTAAACGCCGAGCACCGCGACAGTCCGGGTCTGGGCTGTCCCTCGGCAGCCCTTCTGGCAGAGATCGGCCGCCAACCAGAGAAGACCCGGCAGGCCTATACAGCCAGATTAAACGTCCTGATCGATCTCATCGCCGATAAACTTCCCAATCCGGATTCCACCGGTTCTCGCGCCACGGCTACGGCGATGTTCGGACTCATGGTCGGAACGCTCCAACTCGCTCGCGCTGTATCGGAGCCGAAGTCGTCCGATGCGATTCTAGAAGCGGGGGTGCAGGGAGCCTTGATCCTGGCCAAGGCGCCGCCAAGATAGCCGTGTTACGTTCAGCGTCTTACCGGAACCATGGCCGGACGCGCGATCGGGCCGAAGCCGCAGTTTCCTCACTTCGACTGCGCTAGGTGCCTCGGCGCGGATGGTACATTGTCGTGATCAGACTGGCGCGGTGCTGTGGCGCCGATCGCCGGCATGCCTTCCGCGACTTGCGCGGCGATGAAGTCCAGCACGGCTCGTACTGCCGGCATGCGGCGTAAATCAGCATGAACGACGAGATAGATGTCCCGCGCCGCTCGTTTCATGTCGGCGGTGACTGCCGCGAGGGTGGGATCGGCGAGCGCTAGATAGCACGGCAAGGCGGCGATGCCGACGCCGGCCCTTGCCGCGGCGACCTGCGAGATAAGGTCGTTGGCGCGGAACACGATGGGGCGATCGCCCGCGAATTCTCGCAGCCAAGCTTGCTCCAGCGTCTCGTCCATCGCGTGATCGTAGGCGATGAACTCCCATTCGGCCTCGGGCCTCGCGTCGTAGCCGGGGGCAGCGTATAGCCAAAACTCCATCGTACCAATCTTGCGCGCGACGCTGCTCGCCTCGCGCGGCCGACTGATCCGCACAGCGATGTCCGCCTCCTGCTGGCTGAGTGACGCGACCGCCTTGGCGCCTAGCAGCGTCAGATATAGGTCGGGGTAGAGTCGGCGCAGGATTGCGAGGCGCGGCGCCAGGAACTGGCTGGCGAACACCGGCGGCGTGCTGAGGGTGACGTTCCCGGAAAGGGGCTGGACCCTTGCCCGAACCGCCCGTTCCAGGGCGTGCGCCTGCACCTGCATGCCGCGCGCGAGGTCTTGAACCCGATGGCCCGACTCGGTGAGCACCCAGCGCTTCGGCAAGCGCTCGATTAAGGGCCCGCCCAGCACCCGCTCCAAGGCGGAGACCCGCCGGCCGACTGTCGCGTGATCCACCTTCAGGGCCCGCGCAGCCCCCGACAGGGTGCCGGTCTCAGCAAGCGCAATGAAGTGGCGCAAATCCTCCCAATCGAACATCTGTGCATTTCCTCACAAGGGCTGTGAGCGAATACTGCGTTCTGCACGACGATGTCGAACCCTATTTGTCTGCGGGTCGGACCGAGAACGGTGCTCGACGCGAAAGACAGATTCCAATGAAAATTTATGACCGCTCCGGCTTTCCCAACCCGGCCCGTATTCGCATCGTCCTCGCCGAGAAGAGCCTGGACAGTAAGGTCGAGTTCGTCTCGATCGACCTGATCGGCGCCGAGCACAAGCAGAAGTCCTTCCTTGCCAAAAACCCCTCCGGCGTGCTGCCGGTGCTGGAGCTTGACGACGGCACTTTCATATCGGAAAGCACCGCAATCACTGAGTACCTCGACAACGTCGACGGTAATCCGACCCTCACTGGACGTACGCCGCGTGAGAAGGCGATGGTCCACATGATGCAGCGCCGTGCCGAAGCTGACCTCCTCGATGCCGTCGGCAACTATTTCCACAACGCTACGCCGGGGCTTGGCCCCATCCTCCAGGCCTACAAGAACCCCGAGTGGGCGGATCGGGCCGCGTGGGGTGAGCAGCAGCGCGACAAGGCCCTCGCCGGCATCAAGTATTTTGACGAAGTGCTCAAGTCGTCCCCCTACGTCGCAGGAAGCACGTTCTCCATGGCCGATATCACGGTCTTTGCCGGGCTGCTGTTCGCCGACGCTGCCGGTCTAGAGATTCAAGGGGACTACGCCGCCCTCAAGGCGTGGCGGGCCAAGGTCTCCGTCCTGCCGAGCGTCGTGAACCGCAGCGGCCAAACTTTTGAGCCACAGGACCTGAAGCGCATGGGCTTCTGATACCTCGCCTGCGCCGCACGCCGCGGCCCGGCTTGTCAACCACCCTCTATGTCATACCGACCGCGACGTGGCCCTCATCCAAGGATCACGCTCTTGTTTGGTTTAGAAGCTGCTAGCGGACTGCCAGGCCGCCTCCTTTTGGCGCCGGCGGCCTGCTAGGCCGCTCCCGCACGGCCGAAGCAAATGCCAGCGGCGTCTTGCCCAGGATTACATTCGTTATCCCTCTATCATCGAGCCACTCGATGCGCTCGATGAAACTGAGCAAGTGCTTGGCCTCTGTGGTGTTGCGATCCATGACCTAGCACCTCGCCAGTGAGATCTTGGCGGGTCGGCGGACCGAAGAGGGGACGTAGCAGCGCTGGGCGTGCCCGGCGCAATAGGGCTTACCGACGGCTTCGACGGGCGCGCTACCGAACCTGAAACCTTCCTGGCGAAGATCCCCGATCGGGTAGTGGCAGCCGTCGGCCGACGCGTTTTTGAAGACGTTTGCTGCGGGGGAGCCTTCGAACAACCTCGGCCGGCGCGCGGAGGGCGCGGCGATCGGCGTCTCGATCGGGTTCGGCCGAACGCGCTGCGCGGCCGGCGAGACCTTGCTGACCTTGCGGCCATCTTCTCGCGGAGAGGCTGTCTAAAAAATGGTGTGCTGCTGCTGAGACCAGTCATGGCCACGCCAGAAAAAGGATGAAGGGAGAGAGGGCGCTCTGGCGGCCGAGACCGACTTCGATCGTCACGACGACGAGAAGGCCTATCTCGATATTCGGATGGGCCACAGTCGGGAAGCGCGTGAAGGGGCACGTCAGCTGCGCCAAACCAATTGGTCCGTCGCGCGGGAGGCGGAGCATGGCTGGAGAGGGTGAGATAATGCTGCCAATCCAAGCCTACAGCTCAACGATCCGTTTTCCGGTAGAGCCACGCGATGTGCCGGCATCCAAGGCGGCCCGGCGTCTTCACCTTAGTGAGATTGCTCTCGGCCAGACGCTGCCGCGGCCCATAGATCGGGGATTTCCGCGCCCGGACCCCGACACCGGCCATTTCGATCTCAAGGCAATCGACGCCTGGATGGATCGCCGGTCCGGACTGGCTTTGTCGACTGAAGCACCCGTTCTGCGTTAGGCTTTCGCGATAGGTTAGGGGCGATCCGTGGCAAGGGGAAGCAACGATAGGACCGGGAAGTACCATACACCTCCGTTCGGAACGGAAGCCGTTCTTTCGAGCCGCGCGGCCGCATGAAGAAGGCCGGCTTTGCGGCAAAGCCGCTCGGTGTCGATGACGAGCGAGCGCGCAGAGAGGCCTGGCGGCTCTATGAGTCATGGATGGCTCAGCGCTCCGGGCAAATTGTCGAGCCGGTTCCCGGTAAGGTCCTAACGAAAGATCAGACCTCTCTCAGTCGGCGTTATCCTCGGCGTTCGATCGGCGCTGCGTGGCAGGAATGAATTTGAACTCCTCAATGGGAGAAGCTAGCTTTGTCGAACCGTACGAAGGTTTGGTGGCCGGCGTTGGAAAGCGGATCGAGCCTGTGTTCGGTACGGTCGACCCGAATTCGATCAGCATGTCTGAATGGCTGACGGTCGTCGAGCAGGAATGCGGACGCGATGTCGCCCACAAGGCCATGAAGGTGTGGCGCGCCTTTTGGAACATCATGCGGTTGTTGCGATATACACAGCTGAGCGATCCATCGTCTAAGGTGACCAACACTGCGCCGGCGCCGCGGCACCAGCGTTATTCTCAGGTCGGCGCCCTCAGGCTTGCGAAGATGGCGTGGCGGCTTGGCTACCGCGGTCTCGCCTGCATCATCATCACCTGCTGGGACACCGGATTTCAGCCGGGCGATGCCCGTACCGCCCGCTCCAAACACTTTGGCGTAGACCCGACCAACAACCGGCTGATCATCGATCGTTCTCAGGGTGGGCGCGAGAAGACCGGGGTAGCCGTCATCGGGACTTTGTCTCGATTAGGTGACGTCATGGTGCGGAGCTATATTGCCGGGCTCGGCGTCGAGTTGCACGGCGAAGCGTTCCTTTTCCGAACCCGCGCCGGCTCGCCTTATGCGGAGATGGTTCTGTCGCATGATTTTCAGGATCTGCGCACCAAGGTCGACCCCGAAAGCAGCTTCAACTACGCAATATGAAGCGCTCTGCTACGACAGAAGCGTTCCGCGGCGGAGCAGACTCCAAAGCCGTTTCGCAGAAGTTCGGCAACTCGATCGACCGCTCAGCTTTCTTGTTCAAGACCTACAATCCGGTCGATCTGGAGCAAGTCAGACAGGCCCGATCGGGCGCGGGTGAGAGGAAGCCGGCAGAACAAATTGTGAAATCGATTCCGAATGCAGCAGCCATTGAGTCCGAATGGGCGTCCGACTACATGGTGTAAGTGCTCAAAAACATTGGAGCGGGTGGAGGGAATCGAACCCTCGTATTCAGCTTGGAAGGCTGCTGCTCTACCATTGAGCTACACCCGCATGGGCCAATTGGTGGAGGAGGTAGGACTCGAACCTACGAAGGCTTAGCCAGCGGATTTACAGTCCGCCCCCTTTGCCACTCGGGACACTCCTCCAGACCACATGCCGGATCGTCGGTGACAATCAGCGTGTAAGCCCGAGGCCGACTTCGAACCGGGGCTGTTGCGCCCGCCGAACCCGTCCTTGTGTGGGCGCTTATGGTGAGCTGAGCCGTTCCTGTCAATGGAAAAAGCCACCGCACCATCCGACTTTGCCGCACGATTGGGGGGAGCGACGTGTGACATCACTCCTGTTTCGAACCGCGATCGTCCCGTCTCGGGTTGCGGCGCTCTTGCGATGGTGTCCGGGCGAAATGCTCGCTGTAACATTTGGAGAAATGCGACGCCGAGACGAAACCGCAGGCGAGACCGACCGACAGAATCGGCATGCTGGTCTGCAGCAGGAGATGGCGCGCCCGATCGAGGCGAAGGCCGAGATAATAGCGCGTCGGAGCATCGCCGATATATTTGCGGAACAGGCGCTCAAGTTGCCGGGTCGACAGATCGACGCCGTCCGCCAAATCGGCGCATGACAGCGGCTGTTCGATGCAGCGTTCCATTTCGCTCACGACGCTGATCAGTTTGGGATGCGCGACCCCGAGACGCGCGCGCAACTCCATCCGCTGACGCTCGTGAGCGTCGCGCATCCGGTGATGGATCAGTTGATCCGTCACCATGGCGGCCACCTCCTGTCCTTTTTGCTTCGACACCAAGGACAGCATCATGTCGATCGCGGCTGTGCCCCCGGCACAGGTGAACCGCAACTTGTCGATCTCAAACAGCTCCTGCGTGACCGACAGGTCGGGAAACTCTTCGCGGAACGCGTCGAAATTTTCCCAGTGGATCGTGCATCGATGGCCATCGAGAAGCCCGGCACGTGCAAGGACATAAGAGCCGGTACAAAGCGCGCCGATGGCGACACCGCGTGTCGCGAGCGTGCGGAGCTTAGCGATGAGATCGCGATGCTCGAAGGTTTGCACGTCCGTCCCGGAGCAGACGATAGCGGCCGTGGCGCCCGCCAGATCGGCGTAGGCCGCATCTGCTGCGACCGGGATGCCATTCGAGGCGATGACGGGCCGGCCGTCTCCGCTCAACACCCTCCATCGGTAGGCGTGATTATTCATCGCGCGATTAGCGAGACGCAAGGTTTCGACCGCCGACGCGAAGGCGATCATCGAAAAGGATGGTACCATGAGAAACAGGATCGTGCTCACGGGCCCACTCTCGTCATGCGCCAACCCGGATTCGGACGCCGGAGCTTGAGCACCTGGTGAACCGTTGTCGAGCCAGGTGGCGGGCCGGACGGCGGCGATGGGGGCGGGCGTGAGTGAGAGATGTTTGATGGCGATGAGCCCCGATGAGTGCCTCTGTCAAAAACGACACCCGCGTCGAATTTGGAACAGAGTTGAGAACGCGTCAAATCCGAAATCACGGACCGCGCGCGCATCGTGCCGGCCGCAATGCGTTGCCAGGGAGCCGTTTCATGATTGTCACGACCACCAATGAGATCGCGGGCTACCGGATCATCCAGCATCTCGGCATCTGCCGTGGAATCACTGTGCGGTCTCGCAGTGTTATCGGGAACTGGGCCGGGGGCTGGCAGAGCTTCTTCGGTGGCCGCCTGAGCATTTACGTCCGCCTTGCCGAGAACGCGCGCCAGGAAGCCTACGAGGATATGGTCAGGCACGCCGGGCAGGCCGGCGCGAATGCCGTGGTCGGCATGCGATACGACGCCAACGAGATCATGGACGGGATTACCGAGGTGCTGGCCTACGGCACTGCCGTGACGGTGGAGCCACTTCGATAAGGCGACTGCCAGGCGTGGATGCCGCGCCAAGCCGAATACGCTCTTGCGTCCGGCCCAATCTTGCGGCTAAACAGCAAGGCGGCGCTCGCGGGTTCGCGTGCAGGAGTGTAGCTCAATCGGCTAGAGTACCGGTCTCCAAAACCGGGGGTTGTGGGTTCGAGTCCCACCTCTCCTGCCAGCCGCTGCTCCCAATTTTCTGTAAAGAAGCGCGGCCAACGCAAATGCTTTTTCGCTTGGCTGCATCGGCAAGTCGCGTTATAGCAACTCTGATGTGGCGCGTGACCGAACGGTTTCGCGCCGCTCTTCTTTCAGGCTAGCGTCCGAGCAGGGTAGGCGAGTTTCGCCGGAGCCGTCTTCTGGCACACAGCCGGAGGCTGTTGGATTTCGTATGGCGAACCCATTTCAATTCATTCAGGACGTTCGGACCGAAGCCACGAAGGTCACGTGGCCGACTCGCCGCGAAACCTTGATCACGACCGGAATGGTCATCGTCATGGTTGTGCTCGCGTCGGTCTTCTTCGTCTCGGTCGACCAGGCGATTCACTTTCTCGTGGGTCTCGTCCTGGGGCTTGGCCGCTAGAGGTTGCGGCCGGACTTCATTCCATCGTCATCAAACGGGTTTTGAGAACAATTCATGAGCATGCGCTGGTACATCGTCCACGCTTACTCGAACTTCGAAAAGAAGGTCGCGGATTCGATTCGCGAGCAGGCTGGCCAGCGTGGCTTGGCCGACAAGTTCGACGAGATCCTGGTTCCGACCGAAAACTTCATCGAGGTGAAGCGAGGCCGTAAGGTCAATTCCGAGCGCAAGTTCTTCCCGGGCTATGTGCTGGTGAAAACCGACCTGACCGATGACGTTTATCACCTGATCAAGAACACGCCGAAGGTCACGGGCTTTCTCGGTGCCGACAAGAAGCCGATGCCAATCTCCGACGCCGAGGCCGACCGGATCAAGGGTCAGGTCGCGGAAGGTGTCGAGCGGCCGAAGTCCTCGATCGTCTTCGAGATCGGCGAGCAGGTGCGCGTGGCCGATGGTCCGTTCGCGTCGTTCAACGGCATTGTCGAAGAGGTCGACGAGGGTCGCTCGCGCGTCAAGGTTGCGGTGTCGATCTTTGGTCGCGCCACGCCGGTCGATCTCGAATTCGCGCAGGTCGAGAAGCTGTGACCTTCGTTCAACGATTTGGGGCGTGGCCGTTGTGGCCGCGTCCCGAAACGCGTTCCTGACGGAGCGCGGGGCGGATCTCGGTCCGCTCTTCAGCGTGGGAGTCACGGCCCGGCCAGCCTGCCGGTCCGCAAGACGCACCACGAAACCGTAGCCGCCGCCGGGACCGTCATGTCCCACGGTGCTTTTGGAGTATGTGAATGGCAAAGAAAATCACGGGTTACATCAAGCTCCAGGTCCCGGCCGGAGCCGCTAACCCTTCCCCGCCGATCGGGCCTGCGCTCGGTCAGCGCGGTCTGAACATCATGGAGTTCTGCAAGGCCTTCAATGCGCGTACCGCGCAGATGGAGAAGGGTTCGCCGATCCCGGTCGTGATCACGGCCTATCAGGATCGCTCCTTCACGTTCGAGATGAAGCTTCCGCCGGTGTCGTTTTGGCTCAAGAAGGCCTCTGGCATCGCGGCCGGGTCGAAGACCCCGGGCAAGGGCAATGTTGGTCGCATCACGCGGACTCAGGTTCGTGAGATCGCCGAAAAGAAGATCGTTGATCTGAACTGCGCGTCCGTCGAGGCCGCAATGTCGATGATCGAAGGCTCCGCCCGTTCGATGGGCCTCGAGGTGGTGGGGTAATCACGATGGCACATATCGGAAAGAAGATCGCGAAGGCTCGCGAAAGCATCGACCGGATCAAGCTCTATGGCGTCACCGACGCCGTGTCGCTGGTGAAGTCCAAGGCTGCCGCTAAGTTCGACGAAACGGTCGAGATCGCCATGAACCTCGGCGTCGACCCCAAACATGCCGACCAGATGGTTCGCGGCGTGGTCAACCTGCCGAACGGCACAGGCCGCACCGTCCGGGTCGCCGTCTTCGCACGTGGCGCCAAGGCCGACGAGGCCACCAAGGCCGGAGCCGATATCGTCGGCGCGGAAGACCTGGTCGCAGCGGTTCAGGGCGGAACGATCGAGTTCGATCGTTGCATCGCAACCCCGGACATGATGCCGCTCGTCGGTCGTCTCGGTAAGGTGTTGGGCCCGCGCGGTCTGATGCCGAACCCGAAGGTCGGAACGGTGACGATGGATGTCGCGTCGGCTGTTGCGGCCTCTAAAGGCGGCGCCGTCGAGTTCCGGGTCGAGAAGGCCGGTATCGTTCAGGGCAGCGTCGGCAAGGCGTCGTTCGACGAGGACAAGCTTGTCGAAAACATCAAGGCGTTCGTGGACGCCGTGTCGCGGGCCAAGCCGCAGGGTGCCAAAGGCACCTACGTGCAGCGCGTCGCAATCTCGTCCACCATGGGCCCGGGCGTAAAGGTCGATCCGTCGACCGTGCTGGCGTCGAACGTCCAGAACTAAAAGTGTCTGACGGCTCGGGCAACCGAGCCGGCACGATACGGCTTGACATCGCAGAAAACTTCCTACTGCCCCTTGGCAAACGATCCGAGGGGCAGTATGAAGCAGGTTGGATTTGCGTTAACGCTTATCCGGCATGAATCTTCGTCCTGTTTTCGGCTTGTCCGATTATCAGGCGGAGTGGATGGGCTGCCTCGATCTTTGATCGGAGCAGCCGTGTCCTGTCCTAGACTGCAAGTGCCGATGCCGGGCGACCGGCGGCTTGATCCTCGATCTGCAACCCAACGGCTTTTGGCCAGAATGGTTGCGACGAAGCTTGCATAGACGGGGATAACCGGATTTTCAGGAAGGTTCGCCGAGATGCGGGCCGTCCCTATTTGGTTCGAACCATCTGTCCGGCGGCGGTCTCTGATCGCTCCGGGGGCAGGCACAATGAACGTGGCTCGGTGGCTGCCGGTAAATCCCGGTCTCTCTCGTGCCGCGTATGATGTGCAACCGGCGGAACCTTTCGTTCCGCCAAGCGGAGAGTACGCTGTGGACAGAGCGGAAAAGAAGGAGTTCGTCACGACGCTCCATGATGTTTTCGACAAAGCATCAGTCGTGGTCGTAGCTCATTATTCCGGCCTGACCGTCGCCCAGATGCAGAATTTGCGCAAGCAGATGCGTGCAGCCGGGGCGTCCGTCCAGGTCGCCAAGAACCGCCTCGCCAAGATTGCTCTCGAAGGCACGGATGTCGCTTCCATCGGACCGCTGATGCGCGGCCCGACCCTGATCGCCTATTCGGCCGATCCGGTAGCGGCCCCGAAGGTAGCTGTGGCTTTCGCCAAGGATTTCGACAAGTTCGTGATCCTCGGTGGCGCCATGGGCCAGACCGCCTTGAACGTCGAATCCGTGAAAGCGCTCGCAACGCTTCCCTCGCTCGACGAATTGCGCGCCAAGCTCGTGGGCCTTCTCCAGGCGCCCGCAACCAAGCTTGCGCAGCTCTCGACCGCTCCGGCTGCCAAGCTGGCGCGCGTCTTCGCGGCCTATGCCGATCGCGATGCAGCCTAACGGCGGCGTCTTGTAAAAATACGGTTCCAACCAAATATCAGGAATATCACTATGGCAAATCTCGAAAAGATCGTCGACGACCTGTCGGCGCTGACCGTCCTCGAAGCTGCTGAGCTCGCGAAGCTGCTCGAAGAAAAGTGGGGCGTCTCCGCCGCCGCCGCTGTCGCTGTTGCGGCTGGCCCGGCTGCTGCTGCTGCTCCGGTTGAAGAGCAGACCGAGTTCACGGTCATGTTGGCCGCGATCGGTGACAAGAAAATCGAAGTCATTAAGGAAGTTCGCGCCATCACGGGTCTCGGCCTGAAGGAAGCTAAGGACTTGGTCGAAGCTGCTCCGAAGGCCGTCAAGGAAGGCGTGTCGAAGGAAGATGCTGCCAAGCTCAAGGCACAGCTCGAGAAGGCCGGAGCTAAGGTCGAACTCAAGTAAGACCGTTGTCAAAACATGCGCGGGTTATCTCGCGCATCATTCCTCACTAAGGAATGCCATGGTCTCGGGGTTTGCCCCCGGGACCTTTGGTGCGTTCGGTCGGTCTAAGCCGAGCGTACCTTGAGCGCCGAACGATTGAACTGAAGATGTCGATGTCGGTCGACAATGCCGAGCCCGGATGTCGGGACGGATGAGGCGAGCCCTGCGGGTGGCACGCCGGTCCGTTCGGGAGAGCCTCGTTGGTTCTTGTGACGCCGTTGGTTCGGATCCGACGCGAGTAAGTGAGCGTGGCCCGCACGGGCGGTCATGCTCAAGCCAGAAGGTACGAGGAGCAACATGGCGCAAACGTACACCGGCCGGAAACGGGTCCGCAAATTCTTCGGTCACATCAAAGAAGTTGCGGAAATGCCGAACCTCATCGAGGTTCAAAAGGCATCCTACGACCAATTCCTGCTGGTCGACGTGCCGGAGGGCGGTCGCCCCGACGAAGGTCTGCAATCGGTGTTCCGATCGGTGTTCCCGATATCGGACTTTGCCGGAACGTCTCTCCTGGAATTCGTGCGTTACGAGTTCGAGCAGCCGAAGTTCGATGTCGACGAGTGCCGTCAGCGCGGCATGACCTTCGCGGCGCCCCTCAAGGTGACGCTCCGCCTGATCGTGTTCGATGTGGACCAAGATACCGGCGCTAAGTCGGTCAAGGACATCAAAGAGCAGGACGTCTATATGGGCGACATGCCCTTCATGACGTCGAACGGCACGTTCATCGTGAACGGGACCGAGCGCGTGATCGTCTCGCAGATGCATCGCTCGCCGGGCGTGTTCTTCGATCACGACAAGGGCAAGAGCCATTCGTCGGGCAAGCTGCTGTTCGCAGCCCGCATCATCCCGTATCGCGGGTCGTGGCTCGATATTGAATTCGACGCCAAGGATATCGTTTACGCGCGTATCGATCGCCGCCGGAAGCTGCCGGCGACCTCACTCTTCTATGCGCTCGGCATGGACGGCGAAGAGATCCTGTCGACCTTCTACAAGACCATTCAGTACACGCACACGACCGAAGGATGGCGCATGCCGTTCGACGCTGAGCGTATGAAGGGCATGAAGGCCGCCCTTGACATGATCGACGCCGACACGGGCGAGGTCGTAATCGAAGCCGGCAAGAAGCTGACGGTTCGTTCGGCTCGCCTCTTGGCCGAGCGGGGCATCAAGGCTCTGCGGGTGCAGGACGAAGATCTCTACGGCCAGTATATCGCGCAGGATCTCTACAATCCCAGCACAGGCGAGATCTTCGCCGAGGCCGGCGACGAGATTTCCGCAAAGACGCTGCCGCTTCTGCTCGAGGCCGGATTCGACGAACTGCCGATCCTCGATATCGATCACATCAATATCGGCCCGTATATTCGCAACACGCTCGCGGTCGACAAGAATTCTTCGCGTGAGGAAGCCTTGTTCGACATTTACCGCGTGATGCGCCCCGGCGAGCCGCCGACGGTCGATAGCGCCCAGGCCATGTTCCACTCGCTGTTCTTCGACAGCGAGCGCTACGACCTTTCGGCGGTCGGTCGCGTCAAGATGAACATGCGGATGGATCTCGATGCGGCCGATACGGTCCGTATTCTTCGCAAGGAGGATATCCTCGCGGTTGCCAAATCGCTGGTCGATTTGCGCGACGGACGTGGCGAAATCGACGATATCGATCATCTCGGAAACCGCCGCGTGCGGTCGGTCGGCGAGTTGATGGAAAACCAATATCGCCTCGGTCTGCTCCGTATGGAGCGCGCCATCAAGGAGCGTATGTCGTCGGTCGATATCGACACGGTGATGCCGCAGGATCTGATCAACGCCAAGCCCGCAGCCGCAGCGGTGCGTGAGTTCTTCGGCTCCTCGCAGCTCAGCCAGTTTATGGATCAGACCAACCCGCTCAGCGAGATCACCCACAAGCGTCGTCTCTCGGCGCTCGGACCGGGTGGTTTGACACGCGAGCGCGCTGGCTTCGAAGTCCGCGACGTGCATCCGACCCATTATGGCCGCATCTGCCCGATCGAGACGCCGGAAGGCCCGAACATCGGTCTCATCAACTCGTTGGCGACGTTCGCGCGCGTCAACAAATACGGCTTCATCGAAGCGCCGTACCGCCGCATCCGCGACGGGCATGTGACCGATGACGTCGTGTATCTGTCGGCCATGGAGGAATCCAAGCATTACGTCGCGCAGGCCAATGCGGCGACCAGCAAGGACAAGACCCTCACGGACGAATTGGTGCTCTGCCGCCATTCCGGCGACGTGATGCTGGTGCCGCGCGAGCGCGTCGACTTCATGGACGTGTCGCCCAAGCAATTGGTGTCGGTCGCGGCCGCTTTGATCCCGTTCCTCGAGAACGACGATGCGAACCGCGCGCTCATGGGCTCCAACATGCAGCGCCAGGCCGTGCCGCTGGTGAAGGCCGATGCTCCGCTTGTCGGGACCGGCATGGAAGCCATCGTGGCGCGCGACTCCGGCGCCGCGATCGCGGCTCGGCGCACGGGTGTGGTCGATCAGATCGACGCGACCCGTATCGTCATTCGCGCCACCGAAGAGGTCGATGCCGCCAAGCCGGGTGTCGACATCTATCGCTTGATGAAGTTCCAGCGCTCCAACCAGTCGACCTGCATCAACCAGAAACCTTTGGTGCGCGTCGGCGAGATGGTGGCCAAGGGCGACATCATCGCTGACGGTCCCTCGACCGATCTTGGCGATCTCGCGCTCGGCCGGAACGTGCTCGTCGCGTTCATGCCGTGGAATGGCTACAACTTCGAAGATTCGATCCTGCTGTCGGAGAAGATCGTCAAAGAGGACGTGTTCACGTCCATCCATCTTGAAGAGTTCGAGGTGATGGCACGCGACACGAAGCTCGGGCCGGAAGAAATCACGCGCGACATTCCGAACGTCTCGGAAGAAGCGCTGAAGAACCTCGACGAGGCCGGCATCGTCTATATCGGTGCGGAAGTGCAGGCCGGCGACATCCTGTGCGGGAAGATCACGCCAAAGGGCGAAAGCCCGATGACGCCGGAAGAGAAGCTGCTTCGCGCCATCTTCGGCGAGAAGGCTTCCGATGTCCGTGACACTTCGCTCCGCGTGCCCCCGGGCGTGCAGGGGACGATTGTCGAAGTGCGCGTCTTCAATCGCCACGGTGTGGACAAGGACGAGCGCGCTCAGGCTATCGAACGTGAGGAGATCGAGCGTCTCGCCAAGGATCGTGACGACGAACTCGCGATCCTCGACCGGAACGTTTATGCGCGTCTTGCGACCGTTCTGTCCGGCAAGGCCGGTATTTCCGGCCCGAAGAGCTTCAAGAAGGACACTGTCCTGTCCAAGGAGCTGATCGCCGAGTACCCGCGTTCGCAATGGTGGAACTTCGCGATCCAGGACGATGTCGTCATGGGCGAGATCGAAGCCATGCGGAAGCAGTATGACGAAGCCAAGAAGGGGCTGGAAAGCCGCTTCCTGGATAAGGTCGAGAAGCTGCAACGTGGCGACGAACTGCCGCCCGGCGTGATGAAGATGGTCAAGGTCTTCGTCGCGGTGAAGCGCAAGATCCAGCCCGGCGACAAGATGGCGGGCCGCCACGGCAACAAGGGCGTGGTGTCCAAGATCGTGCCGCAGGAAGACATGCCCTTCCTGGCCGATGGAACGCCGGTCGACATCGTGCTGAACCCGCTCGGCGTGCCGAGCCGCATGAACGTCGGTCAGATCCTCGAGACGCATCTCGGCTGGGCCTGCGCGGGCCTTGGCAAGCAGGTGAGCGAGGCCGTCAACGCCTACATGCGCCACGGCGACATGCAGCCGTTGCGGAGCAAGTTGGCCGACATCTACGGCGATAACGAAACGGTCGCGTCGCTGAACGACGAGGAAATGGTCGAGCTCGGCCATAACCTGAAGCGCGGCGTGCCGATCGCGACGCCGGTCTTCGATGGCGCGCACGAGCCGGACATCGTCGAAATGTTGGAGCAGGCGGGCCTGCATTCGTCGGGTCAGTCGACGGTCTACGACGGCCGAACGGGCGACCAATTCGATCGGAAGGTGACGGTCGGCTTTATCTATATGCTGAAGCTGCATCATCTTGTGGACGACAAGATCCACGCCCGATCGATCGGCCCCTACAGCCTCGTGACCCAGCAGCCGTTGGGCGGCAAGGCTCAGTTCGGCGGACAGCGTTTCGGTGAGATGGAGGTCTGGGCCCTCGAAGCCTACGGCGCGGCCTACACCTTGCAGGAAATGCTGACCGTGAAGTCGGATGACGTCGCGGGCCGCACCAAGGTCTACGAGTCGATCGTGCGCGGCGACGATACGTTCGAGTCCGGTATTCCGGAGAGCTTCAACGTGTTGGTCAAGGAGATGCGGTCGCTCGGCCTCAATGTCGAATTGACTCAATCTAAGAAGCCTGACGAAACGATCGCCGAAGCGGCCGAATAACAAGCAAACAAAGCTGGAGGGATCGGCGGATCCCTCCAGCTTTGGCGACGACACATTCATCCGACAGGGCGCGGAGGCAGACGCTGCCAGATCGCCCCAGTCCAGGAGCTGTTTATGAAACAAGAGGTCATGAATCTCTTCAATCCGGTCGTCCAGCCTCAGGCGTTCGACCAGATTCAGATCGCCATCGCGAGCCCGGAGAAGATCCTCTCGTGGTCGTTCGGTGAGATCAAGAAGCCCGAAACCATCAATTATCGTACCTTCAAGCCGGAGCGGGATGGCTTGTTCTGCGCGCGCATCTTTGGTCCGATCAAGGACTACGAGTGCCTGTGCGGCAAGTACAAGCGGATGAAGTATAAGGGCGTCATCTGCGAGAAGTGCGGCGTCGAAGTCACGTTGTCGCGAGTCCGGCGCGAGCGGATGGGCCACATCTCCCTGGCGGCTCCCGTCGCGCATATCTGGTTCCTGAAGAGCCTCCCGTCGCGTATCGGCCTCCTGCTCGACATGACCCTGAAGGATCTCGAGCGGATCCTGTATTTTGAATCCTACATTGTGATCGAGCCCGGCTTGACCACGCTCAAGGACCGTCAGCTTCTGAGCGAGGATGAATTCATCCGCGCGCAGGACGAATACGGGCAGGACAACTTCACTGCCATGATCGGCGCAGAGGCCATTCGCGAAATTCTGCGCGGAATGGATCTGCCCCGCATCGCCGAGCACCTCAAGGTCGAGATCTCGGAGGCGACCACCGAGCTCAAGCCGAAGAAGCTCGCCAAGCGGCTGAAGATCATCGAAGCCTTCATGCACTCGGGCAACAGCCCCGAATGGATGATCTTGACCGAAATTCCGGTCATTCCGCCGGACTTGCGTCCGCTGGTGCCGCTGGATGGCGGACGCTTCGCGACGTCCGATCTGAACGACCTCTATCGCCGCGTCATCAACCGCAACAATCGTCTTCGTCGGCTCATCGAGCTGCGCGCGCCGGACATCATCATCCGCAACGAGAAGCGTATGCTTCAAGAGGCGGTCGATGCGCTGTTCGACAACGGTCGTCGCGGCCGCGTCATCACCGGTGCCAACAAGCGCCCGCTGAAGTCGCTCGCCGACATGTTGAAGGGTAAGCAGGGCCGGTTCCGTCAGAACCTGCTCGGCAAGCGCGTCGATTATTCCGGTCGATCCGTGATCGTCGTGGGTCCGGAACTCAAGCTGCACCAGTGCGGCCTGCCGAAGAAGATGGCGCTCGAGCTGTTCAAGCCGTTCATCTATTCGCGTCTCGACGCCAAGGGTCTCTCGACCACGGTCAAGCAGGCCAAAAAGCTGGTCGAAAAGGAGAAGCCTGAGGTTTGGGATATCCTGGACGAGGTCATCCGCGAACACCCGATCATGCTGAACCGTGCACCGACGCTGCATCGTCTGGGCATTCAGGCGTTCGAGCCGACGTTGATCGAGGGCAAGGCGATCCAGCTGCATCCGCTGGTTTGCGCCGCCTTCAACGCCGACTTCGACGGCGATCAGATGGCCGTTCACGTTCCGCTGTCGCTTGAAGCGCAGCTGGAAGCGCGCGTGCTGATGATGTCGACCAACAATATCCTGCATCCGGCCAACGGCATGCCGATCATCGTGCCGAGCCAGGATATCGTGCTCGGTCTCTACTATGTGACGCTGATGCGCGATGGCGACATCGGTCAGGGTATGGTGTTCTCGAGCCAGGCGGAGATCGAACATGCGCTGCAGTCAAAGACCGTGACGCTGCACACCAAGATCCGGGGCCGCGCCTGGACCTATGAGAATGGCGAGCGGGTGTCGAAGATCTTCGACACGACGCCGGGCCGGATGATCCTCGGCCAGATTCTGCCGAGCCACCCCAAGATCCCTTACGACGTCGCCAACAAGCTGATGACGAAGAAAGAGATCTCCAACATGATCGACACCGTCTACCGCAACTGCGGTCAGAAGGAGACGGTCATCTTCTGCGATCGCATCATGGCTTTGGGCTTCCGCGAGGCCTTCCGCGCCGGCATTTCGTTCGGCAAGGACGACATGGTCGTGCCGGAAACCAAGCCGAAGATCGTCGAGGACACCCGTACGCTCGCGACGGAATACGAGCAGCAGTATAACGACGGCCTGATCACCCAGGGTGAGAAGTACAACAAGGTCGTCGATGCATGGGCGAAGTGCACGGACAAGCTTGCGGAAGAGATGATGCTCCGCATTTCCACCGTGCAAAAGGATGAGGACGGCCGCGATAAGCCGATCAACTCGATCTACATGATGGCGCATTCGGGAGCGCGTGGTTCGCCCGCTCAGATGAAGCAGCTGGCGGCGATGCGCGGCCTGATGGCCAAGCCATCGGGTGAAATCATCGAGAGCCCGATCATCTCGAACTTCAAGGAAGGTCTGACCGTTCTTGAATATTTCAACTCGACCCATGGCGCCCGCAAGGGTTTGGCCGATACCGCGTTGAAGACCGCAAACTCGGGTTACTTGACGCGTCGTCTCGTCGACGTGGCGCAGGATGCCATTATCTCGACGGTCGATTGCGGCTCGAAGGGCGGCATCAAGATGCGGGCGATCATCGACGCCGGACAAATCGTGGCGTCGCTGGCGATCCGCATTCTCGGCCGGACGTCGGCCGAACCGCTGCTCAATCAGGACGGCAGCGTCATCGTCTCCGAAGGCGAGATGATCCAGGAATGGCATATCGACCGCATCAATGCGGCTGGTATCCAGGAGGTGAAGATCCGATCGGTCTTGACCTGCGAGGCCAAGAATGGGGTTTGCGCGACCTGCTACGGCCGTGACCTTGCACGCGGCACGCCGGTCAACATGGGCGAAGCCGTCGGCGTCATCGCGGCTCAGTCGATCGGCGAGCCTGGGACGCAGTTGACGATGCGGACGTTCCACATCGGCGGCGCGGCCCAGATCGCGGATCAGTCGTTCGTCGAGTCGAATTTCGACGGCACGGTCAAGATCCGTAACCGGGCGCTGGCTCGCAACGCGGATGGCGATCTGATGGTCATGGCGCGGAACGTCGCGATCGTGATCGAAGGACCGGATGGTACGGATCGGGCGACGCATCGCGTTCAATACGGCGCGCGCCTCAAGGTCGACGAGGGCGACAAGGTGAAGCGCGGTCAGCGCCTTGCCGAGTGGGACCCCTACACCCGTCCGATCATGACCGAAATCGACGGCGTCGTGGGCTTCGAAGATCTCAGCGAGGGCATTTCGATGTCCGAGTCGATCGACGAGGCGACTGGCATCGCCAAGCGCGTCGTGATGGACTGGCGTTTGAATCAGCGCTCCGTCAATCTTCGTCCCGCCATCGTTATCAAGGGCAAGGACGGCAAGGTCGTGAAGCTGCCCCGTGGTAGCGAGGCGCGGTACTTCTTGCCGGTCGACTCGATCCTGAGCTTCGATGTCGGCGGCGAAGTCGTGGCGGGCGATATCGTTGCCCGTATCTCGATGGAAGGCGCCAAGACGCGCGACATCACCGGCGGTCTGCCGCGTGTCGCGGAATTGTTCGAGGCTCGTCGGCCAAAAGATCACGCCATCATCGCGGAGATGTCCGGCACGATCCAGTTCGGTCGCGATTACAAGAACAAGCAGCGTCTTTCGATCGTTCCGCACGATGAAGGTGGCGAGCCCGTCGAGTATCTGATCCCGAAGGGCAAGCACATTCACCTGCAGGACGGCGACGTCGTGGAGAAGGGTGACTACATCGTCGATGGCAACCCGGCACCGCACGATATTCTTGCGATTAAGGGCGTCGAGGAACTCGCGGCCTATTTGGTCAACGAGATCCAGGAAGTGTATCGCCTGCAGGGCGTGAGCATCAACGACAAGCATATCGAGGTCATCGTTCGCCAGATGCTGCAGAAGGTCGACATCACCGATCCAGGCGATACCGACTTCCTCAACGGCGAGCAGGTCGATCAGGTTGAGCTCGAAGAGGCCAACAATAAGGTGCTCGAAAACAACGGTAAGATCGCGGTCGGAACTCCGGTGCTGCTCGGAATCACCAAGGCGAGCTTGCAGACGCGTTCCTTCATCTCTGCGGCGTCGTTTCAGGAGACCACGCGCGTCCTCACGGAGGCTGCGGTCAACGGAAAGATCGATACGCTTGAGGGCTTGAAGGAGAACGTCATCGTTGGACGTCTTATTCCGGCCGGAACCGGAGCGGCGATGTCCAAGCTTCGTCGCGTCGCTGCGGCCCGGGATCGACTGATCCTTGAGCAGCAGGCGGGTGCGTCGCAAGCCGCGGTGCCGCTGCAACTTCCTCCAGCCGCCGAGTAATCGGCTGTCGCGAGAAACAACGATGAAGGGCGCCTCGGCGCCCTTTTTCATGCGCTTTTGTCATCGACGGTCGCGCACGGTCGTACCTCTTCCGCGCTAGGTCGACGATCCGATTTGTGGAACCAGTCCCGCCTCAGGTTGTTAAGATTCGCGTAACGTCTCAAACCGATTGAAATGCCCGTGTTGCCCGATCCCGTCTCTCAAACACCAATTATGCCGCACGCCGGGGCAGGGGCTTTGCTTCGCGATATGCCGGCTCATGTTCTTGGCCCGCTTTTGGCGGGCCAGCGAGCGCGCTTGTTCGCCGATGCCTGTGAGATGGAAAGATTGCCGGTCTGGCTGATTGACGTGAGCGGGCACGTGCTTCATGCGACCACGACCGCTCATGCGCTCTCGTGTCAGAACGACGGGGGAGCAGAGTCGAGCGAAGTTTCGCAGGCGATCGTTCGCAGACTTTTGGCGATAGCACTCACGTCGGATGTCGCGCCATCCGTTGAAACTACGCCTGGCGAACTCCCGTTCGACATTCTCGTTTTGAACTGCCCGGATCCGTCGCCCTATCAATTGGTCCAGCGAATCGCGGTCGCGTCAGATAAGTCGGACCGGCAAAATGCCGTGTCCACGATGCTGTTGCTGGACATGTTCGGATCGCAAGATCCGACAAATTGACAGGACCTACTGAAAGACCGGCCCCTAAGCCGTATTAAGGGCTTAGTCAGGCAGTTTCTCATCATCTGACCGTCAAGTCGGTGATGTTCGGCGAGTTGGGAAACGCGCAAAAGCTTTCCGAGACTTTCCTAACGACACATTCACATCTCTGTCGTTTTATCCTTGACGACACCACCACCGCTCCGTAAAAGAACACAACTTTCGACAGGCAGTAGGCCAATTCGTTCGGAGCGACTCGCCCTGAACCCAGATTGCCTAAACGCTGTTGGCCTCTCCGGGCGACTTGATGTAGTCATAGCTGGTCTAAGCCAGATAAACGCAAGACCGCGAAGCTTTGCTCCGTGGTCCTCTGCATTTGACGCTTGAAGCCGTAAGGGCTGAAAGCGCTATTCGTTTTGGGTTTAGAAGCCCGTGTTTTGATTTGGCCAATCGAAATGCTTGTTTGGTTTGGCCACGATTTTTGCGTGAAGGCGGGAAATGCCGACGATCAGCCAGTTGATCCGCAAACCGCGGGTTGTTGCAAAGGCGCGTAACAAGGTGCCTGCATTGCAGCAAAGCCCGCAGAAGCGCGGAGTTTGCACGCGTGTTTATACGACGACGCCGAAGAAGCCGAACTCGGCGCTTCGTAAGGTGGCCAAGGTTCGTTTGACCAACGGTTTCGAGGTCATCGGTTATATTCCCGGCGAGGGTCATAACCTTCAAGAGCATTCCGTGGTGATGATCCGCGGTGGCCGTGTGAAGGATCTGCCGGGCGTTCGTTACCATATTCTCCGCGGTGTGCTGGATACCCAGGGCGTCAAGAATCGTAAGCAGCGCCGTTCGAAGTACGGCGCGAAGCGTCCGAAGTAACTGGTTTCAAGGAGCGGTCGTTATGTCGCGAAGGCACAGCGCAGAGAAGCGTGAGATCATTCCGGACGCAAAGTTCGGTGACGTTGTTCTCACCAAATTCATGAATTCGATCATGTATGACGGCAAGAAGTCTGCCGCAGAAGCGATCGTCTACGGTGCATTCGACTTGATCGAGGGCAAGACGCGCCAGGAGCCGCTCCCGGTGTTTCGTGCGGCTCTCGAAAATGTCGCCCCGGCCATCGAGGTTCGGTCGCGTCGCGTCGGTGGTGCAACCTATCAGGTTCCGGTCGAAGTTCGTCCCGAGCGCCGCCAAGCTTTGGCGATCCGTTGGATCATCACGGCAGCCCGCGCTCGGAACGACAAGACCATGGTCGATCGCTTGTCGGCCGAATTGCTCGATGCTTCGAACAACCGCGGCAACGCGGTCAAGAAGCGGGAAGACACGCACCGTATGGCGGAGGCCAATCGGGCCTTCTCGCATTACCGCTGGTAATTCCGCTTTCATTCGAGATTTCTCGAGGATTATTCCATGGCCCGCAGCCACGCGATCGAAGATTACCGTAATTTCGGCATCATGGCTCACATCGATGCCGGTAAGACGACGACGACTGAGCGGATCCTCTACTATTCCGGCAAGTCCCATAAGATCGGCGAAGTCCACGACGGCGCCGCGACCATGGACTGGATGGAGCAGGAGCAGGAACGCGGCATTACGATCACGTCTGCTGCGACGACGACGTTTTGGCAGGATAAGCGCCTCAACATCATTGATACGCCCGGCCATGTCGATTTCACCATTGAGGTGGAGCGTTCGCTTCGCGTGCTCGATGGCGCGGTCTGCGTGCTCGATGGCAACCAGGGCGTCGAGCCCCAGACTGAAACGGTCTGGCGCCAAGCTGACAAATACAACGTTCCGCGGATCGTGTTCGTCAACAAGATGGATAAGATCGGGGCTGATTTCTACAAATGCGTCGATGACATCAAGGTGCGTGTCGCGGGCCGTCCGGTTTGCGTTCAGTTGCCGATTGGTTCCGAAGCCGACTTCCTCGGGATTATCGATCTCGTGCGCATGAAGGCCGTGGTCTGGGAGAATGAAGCTCTCGGTGCCAACTATCATGACGAAGAGATTCCGGCCGAGTTGCTGGATCGTGCCAAGGAATACCGCCTGGCTCTGATCGAGGCAGCCGTGGAGCTCGACGACGATGCGATGGCGGCTTACCTCGACGGCAACGAGCCGGACGAGGCGACACTGAAGGCTCTGATCCGCAAGGCAGTTCGGACCGTCACCTTCGTTCCGGTTCTTTGCGGAACGGCCTTCAAAAACAAGGGCGTTCAGCCGCTTCTCGATGCGGTCGTCGACTTTCTCCCGTCGCCGATCGATCGTGACGCGATCAAGGGGATCGACGTCAACACGGAAGAAGAGATCACTCGTCTTCCGAAGGACAGCGAGCCTTTCTCGATGCTGGCCTTCAAGATCATGGACGACCCTTTTGTCGGCACGATCACGTTTTGCCGCGTCTACTCGGGCCATGTCGAATCCGGCACGACCGTGCTGAACTCGACGAAGGAGAAGAAAGAGCGCGTTGGGCGGATGCTTCTTATGCATGCGAATAATCGCGAAGACATCAAGGAAGCCTACACGGGCGACATCGTCGCTCTTGCGGGTCTCAAGGATACCCGCACGGGTGACACCCTTTGCGATCTGATCAAGCCCGTTATTCTGGAACGCATGGAATTCCCCGAGCCGGTCATCGAAATCGCGATCGAGCCGAAGTCCAAGGCCGACCAGGAGAAGTTGGGCGTCGCTCTTGCGAAACTTGCCGCAGAGGATCCGTCCTTCCGCGTATCGACCGATCAGGAGTCGGGCCAGACCATTCTTCGCGGAATGGGCGAGCTTCATCTCGACATCAAGGTCGATATCCTGCGCCGCACCTATAAGGTCGACGCGAATATCGGCGCGCCACAAGTTGCTTATCGTGAAAAGCTCACCAAGCGGGTTGAGCAGGATTACACGCATAAGAAGCAGACCGGCGGCACGGGCCAGTTCGCCCGCGTCAAGATTATCTTCGAGCCGAACGAGGCCGGCGGCGGCAACGTGTTCGAGTCGAAGATTGTCGGCGGTGCAGTTCCGAAGGAATTCGTGCCTGGCGTCGAGAAGGGTATCAACAGCGTCATGGGCGCCGGCATCCTCGCCGGCTTCCCGGTGGTGGATGTCAAGGCGACCTTGATCGATGGCGCCTTCCATGACGTCGACTCCTCGGTGCTGGCATTCGAAATTGCTTCTCGTGCAGCTTTCCGTGAGGCGCTTCAGAAGGGCGGTTCGGTTCTGCTCGAGCCGATCATGAAGGTCGAGGTGGTGACACCCGAGGATTATACAGGTTCGGTCATCGGCGATTTGAATTCTCGCCGCGGGCAGATTCAAGGTCAGGACATGCGCGGTAATGCGAACGTCATCAATGCGATGGTGCCGCTTGCCAACATGTTCGGTTATGTCAACCAGCTTCGGTCGTTCAGCCAAGGCCGCGCGACATTCACGATGCAGTTCGATCACTATGAACAGGTCCCGGCGGGTGAAGCCGCCAAGGTTCAAGCAAAATACGCTTGATCGGGCCGTATATCTGAGCCTGTCACAGGGGTTTGAAGGAGCTTAGCATGGCTAAGGAAAAGTTTTCGCGCAACAAGCCGCATTGCAACATCGGCACCATCGGTCACGTCGATCATGGCAAGACCTCGCTGACGGCAGCTATCACCAAGGTGTTGGCTGAATCCGGCGGTGCGACGTTCACGGCGTATGATCAGATCGACAAGGCACCGGAAGAGAAGGCTCGTGGCATCACGATCTCGACCGCGCATGTCGAATACGAGACCAAGAACCGGCATTACGCCCACGTCGACTGCCCCGGCCACGCCGATTATGTGAAGAACATGATCACCGGCGCCGCGCAGATGGATGGCGCAATCCTGGTCGTGTCGGCCGCCGATGGTCCGATGCCGCAGACCCGCGAGCACATTCTGTTGGCTCGTCAGGTTGGCGTGCCGGCTCTGGTTGTGTTCCTTAACAAGGTCGACATGGTCGACGACGAGGAGCTCCTCGAGCTCGTGGAGCTCGAAGTTCGCGAGCTGCTGTCGAAGTATGACTTCCCCGGCGACGACATTCCGATCACCAAGGGTTCGGCGCTTTGCGCTCTCGAGAACAAGCAGCCCGAGATTGGCCATGACGCCGTTCTCAAGCTGATGGAAACGGTTGACGCCTACATCCCGCAGCCGGATCGGCCGATCGATCTTCCCTTCCTGATGCCGGTCGAAGACGTGTTCTCGATCTCTGGCCGCGGCACTGTCGTGACCGGTCGTATCGAGCGCGGCATCGTCAAGGTCGGCGAGGAAATCGAGATCGTCGGTCTCAAGGCGACCGTCAAGACTACAGTTACGGGCGTCGAGATGTTCCGCAAGCTGCTCGACCAGGGCATGGCCGGTGACAACGTCGGTTGCCTTCTCCGCGGCACCAAGCGCGAAGATGTCGAGCGTGGCCAGATTCTCTGCAAGCCCGGCTCCGTGAAGCCCCATACGAAGTTCATGGCTGAGGCCTACATCCTCACCAAGGACGAGGGTGGCCGTCATACGCCGTTCTTCACGAACTATCGTCCGCAGTTTTATTTCCGGACCACGGATGTGACCGGGATCGTGACGCTGCCGGAAGGCACCGAGATGGTGATGCCCGGCGATAACGTGACGATGTCGGTGGCGCTCATCGTGCCGATCGCCATGGAGGAGAAGCTCCGCTTCGCCATCCGTGAAGGTGGCCGCACCGTCGGCGCCGGCGTTGTCGCTTCGATCATCGAATAAGAGGCCGATTGGGGGAGCGGGACATAAGCTCCCGCTCCGCTCGATCAAAGGATGAACCCATGAACGGTCAAAACATCCGCATTCGCCTCAAAGCATTCGATCATCGGGTGCTTGATGCTTCGACGAAGGAAATTGTTTCCACGGCGCGCCGCACCGGCGCTCAGGTTCGTGGGCCGATTCCGCTTCCGACGCGGATTGAAAAATTTACGGTGAACCGCTCGCCTCACGTCGATAAGAAGTCGCGCGAGCAGTTCGAAATTCGTACCCATAAGCGCGTTCTCGACATTGTTGATCCCACACCGCAGACGGTTGATGCTTTGATGAAGCTCGATCTAGCCGCCGGTGTCGACGTCGAAATCAAGCTTTGATTTGTGAACCGGTCGGCACTTTCTATCAAAGTGTCTTGAAGGATTTCTGACATGCGGTCAGGTGTTATAGCCCAGAAGGTCGGGATGACCCGAGTCTTCACCGGAACCGGCGAACATGTGCCGGTCACCGTGCTGAAGATCGACGGTTGCCAGGTCGTCGCCCATCGGACGGAAGAAGCCAATGGCTATACTGCGCTGCAGCTGGGTATTGGTCGGGCAAAGGTAAAGAACGTGCCGAAGGCCGAACGTCAGCGTTTTGCCATCGCCAATGTCGAGCCCAAGATGAAGCTCGCTGAGTTTCGGGTTTCGGCCGATCAGGTCATTCCGGTTGGTGCAGAGATCACGGCGGATCATTTTGTCGAGGGTCAGTTCGTTGACGTGACGGGCACCAGCATGGGTAAGGGCTTTGCCGGCCCCATGAAGCGCTGGAACTTCGGTGGTCTTCGGGCCACCCATGGTGTGTCGGTGTCGCATCGTTCGCACGGTTCGACTGGCGGTCGTCAGGACCCCGGTAAGACCTTTAAGAACAAGAAGATGGCGGGGCACATGGGTGCCGACCGCATTACCACGCTGAACCTCAAGGTCGTGAAGACTGATGTGGAGCGCGGCTTGATCTTGGTCGAAGGTGCCGTTCCGGGTGTTGCCGGCGGTTATATTTTTGTTCGTGACGCGGTCAAGAAGGCTGCTCCCAAGGACGTGCCGCTTCCCGGCAAGTTCCGGGCGCCGGTTGCTGCCGGTCAGTCGCCCAGCGAACAAGTTTCGGAGGGTTGAGCGGTGAAAATTGATGTGACGTCGCTCGACGGTCAATCGACGGGTTCAATCGAGCTTTCGGACGCGATCTACGGCCTCGAGCCGCGCCAAGATCTGATTGCTCGGATGATCCGTTATCAGTTGGCAGCACGCCAAGTTGGTTCGCACGCGACGCAGGGTCGCGCCGACGTCTGGCGCACCGGCAAGAAAATGTACAAGCAGAAGGGCACTGGTTCGGCTCGTCACGGATCGGCTCGCGTCCCGCAGTTTCGAGGCGGCGGTCGCGCCATGGGTCCGGTCGTCCGGTCTCATGCACATGATCTTCCCAAGAAGGTCCGTGCGCTAGCGTTGCGTCATGCTTTGTCGGCCAAGGCTGCCAGCGGCGAGATCATCATCTGGGATCGCGCCGAAGTTAGCGAAACCAAGACCAAGTTGCTTCGCGAGCAGTTCGAGGCTCTCGGTTTGACCAACGCGCTGGTGATTGATGGCGCCGAGCCGCACGAGGGCTTTCGCCTCGCGGCCCGGAACATTCCGCAAATCGATGTGCTGCCCGTGCAGGGCATCAATGTCTACGATATTTTGCGCCGGAAGAAGCTGGTCCTCACAAAGGCCGCGGTCGACGCGCTAGAGGCACGCTTCAAATGAGTCAGGACCCGCGCCACTACGACGTCATTGTCGCTCCCGTGATAACGGAAAAGGCGACGATGGCGTCTGACGAGAACAAGGTTGTGTTTCGCGTTCGCAAGGACGCGACCAAGCCGCAGATCAAGGCCGCTGTCGAGCAATTGTTCGACGTCAAGGTCGAAAGCGTCAACACGCTGATCCGTAAGGGTAAGCGCAAGGTGTTTCGCGGGTTCCGCGGCACCCAGTCGGACGTGAAGAAGGCCGTCGTGACCCTCGCCGAGGGACACAAGATCGATGTCACCACCGGTCTTTGAGCAGGTTGAGGGAATAGTGCGATGGCACTGAAGACATTCAAACCGGTCACGCCAAGCCTGCGCCAGCTGGTTATCGTGGACCGTAGCGGCCTCTACAAGGGCAAGCCGCTCAAGACATTGACCGAAGGCAAGTCGTCTGCCGGTGGCCGCAACAACACGGGTCGCATCACCGTGCGGTTTCGTGGCGGCGGTCATAAGCAGACCTACCGGATCATCGACTTCAAGCGTCGTAAGCTTGATATGGTCGCGAAGGTGGAGCGGATCGAATATGATCCGAACCGCACGTCGTTCATCGCGCTCATCCGCTACGAGGATGGTGAGCAGAACTACATCATTGCTCCGCAGCGTTTGGCGGTCGGCGACGACGTGGTTGCTGGCAACCAGGTGGACGTTAAGCCCGGCAATGCGATGCCGCTGGCAAGCATTCCGGTCGGCACGATCGTGCACAACGTCGAGATGAAGATCGGCAAGGGCGCGGCGATCGCTCGGTCCGCAGGCACCTATGCTCAGATCGTCGGTCGTGATCAGGGTTACGTCATCCTGCGTCTGAATTCGGGTGAGCAGCGCCTCATCCACGGACAGTGCTTCGGCACGGTCGGTGCGGTGTCGAATCCCGATCACATGAACATCAACTACGGCAAGGCGGGTCGTCGCCGTTGGTTGGGCCGTCGTCCGCATAATCGCGGCGTGACCATGAACCCGGTCGATCATCCGCACGGCGGCGGCGAAGGCCGCACCTCGGGTGGGCGTCATCCGGTTACTCCTTGGGGTAAGCCGACCAAGGGCAAGAAGACCCGCAGCAACAAGTCGACGACGCAGTTCATCGTCGCCTCCCGTCACAGCCGCAAGAAGAAGGGCTAATCCATGTCCCGTTCGATCTGGAAGGGTCCTTTCGTCGACGGATATCTGCTGAAGAAGGCCGATACCGTCCGTGGGTCTGGGCGTTCCGAAGTCATCAAGATGTGGAGCCGTCGCTCCACTATCCTGCCGCAGTTCGTCGGTCTGACGTTCGGCGTTCACAACGGCCATAAGCATGTGCCGGTGACCGTCAACGAAGAGATGATCGGCCACAAATTCGGTGAGTTCTCGCCCACCCGCACGTTCCACGGCCACGCCGCGGACAAAAAATCCAAGAGGGGCTGAGGATGTCCAAGCCGAAAACTCCCCGCGCCTTGAAGGATAACGAAGCGAAGGCTGTTTGCCGGATGCTTCGTGTCAGCCCGCAGAAGTTGAACCTCCTGGCTCAGTTGATCCGGGGCAAGAAGGTCGACAATGCTCTTGCCGACCTGCAGTTCTCGCGCAAGCGTATCGCCGTTGAGGTCAAGAAGACGCTCGAAAGCGCGATCGCGAATGCTGAGAACAATCATAGCCTCGACGTCGACGATCTGATCGTTGCCGAGGCTCATGTCGGCAAGGCGTTGGTGCTGAAGCGGTTCAGTCCGCGGGCGCGCGGTCGCGCCGGACGGATCGAGAAGCCGTTTGCCAATCTCACGATTGTCGTTCGCGAAGTCGAACAAGCGACCGCCTGAGGAAAAGACGATGGGTCAGAAAGTCAATCCGATCGGGCTGCGTCTCGGGATCAATAGGACCTGGGATTCGCGCTGGTTCGCGAACAAGAATGAATATGGTAAGCTCCTCCATGAGGACATGAAGATCCGGGAAGTGCTGATGGCTGCTTTGAAGCAGGCCGCAGTGTCCAAGATCATCATCGAGCGGCCGCACAAGAAGTGCCGCGTGACCATCATGTCGGCGCGGCCTGGTGTCGTGATCGGCAAGAAGGGCGCGGATATCGACAAGCTCCGCAAGATGGTCTCCAAGCTGACCACGTCGGAAGTCGTGATCAACATCGTCGAGATCCGGAAGCCGGAAATCGACGCGACCTTGGTGGCCGACTCGATCGCTCAGCAGCTTGAGCGTCGTGTGGCGTTCCGTCGTGCGATGAAACGTGCCGTTCAATCGGCGATGCGTCTTGGCGCTGAAGGCATCCGGATCAACTGTTCCGGTCGTCTCGGCGGTGCCGAAATCGCTCGTCAGGAGTGGTATCGCGAGGGTCGTGTCCCGCTGCATACCTTGCGCGGCGACGTGGATTATGGTGTTGCAACGGCCCACACGGCTTATGGAACGTGTGGCATCAAGGTCTGGATCTTCAAGGGCGAGATCCTGGAACATGATCCGATGGCGCAAGAGCGGCGTATGGCGGAAGTCGATCAGAGCGGCGGCGCCGGTGGTGATCGTCGTCGTCGTGAGCGGGAACCGCGTCACGCTGCCTAACGGGCCGCTGACTTAGATTTGGGAATAAGACGATGTTGCAACCAAAGCGCACCCGCTTCCGCAAGGCGTTCAAAGGACGCATTCGCGGCGTGGCAAAGGGTGGGTTCGAACTGAATTTTGGTCAGTTCGGTCTGAAGGCGATGGAGCCGGACCGGGTGACGGCTCGGCAGATCGAAGCCGCTCGTCGCGCTTTGACTCGCCACATGAAGCGTGCAGGCCGTGTCTGGATCCGGGTGTTCCCGGATCTCCCGGTCTCCAAGAAGCCAACTGAAGTGCGTATGGGTAAGGGTAAGGGCGCCCCGGAGTTGTGGGCGGCTCGCGTCCATCCCGGGCGTATCATGTTCGAGCTGGATGGGGTGTCGGTCGACGTCGCGAAGGAAGCCTTGGCTTTGGCGGCCGCAAAGCTGCCCATCAAGACTCGTTTCGTTCAGCGTATTGCAGAGTAAGGGGAGGGGAAAAGATGAAGAACAAGCAGCGCCTTTCCGATCTCAAAGTGATGTCGGATGACCAGCTTTCGGATGAAGTTCTGAGGTTGAAGAAGGAGCAGTTCAACCTGCGCTTCCAGCGCGCGACGGGCCAGCTCGAAAATACATCTCGAGTTCGTGTCGTCCGTCGGGACATCGCGCGGGCCAAGACGATTGCGGCGCAGAAGCGCAGCACGTCAGCGAAGGGTTGAGAAGAAGATGCCGAAGCGAATTCTCCAGGGTGTCGTCGTCAGCGACAAGCAGGAAAAGACGATCGTTGTGAAGGTCGAGCGGCGGTTCACGCATCCGCTGCTCAAGAAGACGGTTCGCCGTTCGAAGAACTATCACGCACATGACGAGGGTCGTGCCTTCAAGGTCGGCGATCTGGTGTCGATCGAAGAAACAAAGCCCATCTCGCGGCTGAAGCGCTGGATTGCGCTGACGGCGGCGGATAAGGCCTGAGCGTCTCGATTATAAAAGTTTACGAAGGGCCTGCCACCGGTTGAAGGGGGAAGGACCCCATTCGAGTTGAAGGGCAGATGCCATGATTCAGATGCAAACTAACCTCGACGTCGCCGACAATTCCGGCGCCCGGCGTGTGATGTGCATCAAGGTGCTGGGCGGTTCCAAGCGGAAATACGCCGGCGTTGGAGACATTATTGTCGTCTCCATCAAAGAGGCTATTCCACGTGGGCGCGTCAAGAAGGGCGACGTCATGAAGGCGGTCGTGGTTCGGACCGCCAAGGACATTCGTCGGGCTGATGGGTCCGTGATCCGTTTCGATTCCAACGCTGCTGTGCTGGTCAACAATCAGTCAGAGCCGGTCGGAACCCGTATCTTCGGCCCGGTGCCGCGCGAACTTCGCGCCAAGAACCACATGAAGATCATCTCGCTCGCGCCGGAGGTGCTGTAATGGCTGCCAAGATCAAGAAAGGCGACAAAGTCGTCGTCCTCGCTGGTCGCGACAAGGGTCGCAACGGTGAAGTTGTCCAGGTGATGCCCAAGGAAGATCGCGCGCTCGTTCGCGGGATCAACCTCGTGAAAAAGCACCAGGCGCAGAGCCAGACCCAGCAGGGTGGTATTATTTCGAAAGAAGCACCGATTCAGCTGTCGAACTTGGCTATTGCCGATCCGAAGACCGGCAAGGCCACTCGCGTTGGATTTAAGGTGCTCGAAGACGGCCGTAAGGTTCGCTTCGCGAAGGCTTCAGGAGATTTGATCGATGGCTGAGGCTCAGTCCGCCCAATCTGGCAAGGCTGCTAAGGCAGGCGCCAAGGGTGCTCGCAACAAGCAGAACAACGACGTCGATATGTCGGCATCGCCGGAAACTCCGGCCGGGTACGTGCCGCGGATGAAAGTGTTGTATAACGAGACTGTGCGGGCCGCGTTGGTCGAGCAGTTCGGCTATAAGAATGCATTGTCTGTTCCGCGCCTCGAGAAGATCGTTCTTAACATGGGCGTTGGCGATGCCGTGAGCGACACCAAGAAGGTGACAAGCGCCGCGGCGGATCTTGCGTTGATTGCTGGTCAGAAGCCGGTGATCACCCATGCGCGCAAGGCGATCTCGACCTTCAAGGTCCGTGAAAACATGCCGCTTGGCGCGAAGGTCACGCTTCGCAACACGCGGATGTATGAGTTTTTGGACCGTCTGATCACGATCGCACTGCCGCGCGTTCGAGATTTCCGCGGTTTGAACATCAAATCTTTCGATGGTCGCGGAAATTTTGCGCTTGGCATTAAAGAGCACATCATTTTTCCAGAAATCGACTATGACAAGGCCGAAGCCAATCTCGGGATGGACGTGATCGTTTGCACGACCGCGAAGACCGACGATGAGGCTCGTGCGCTTCTCAAGGCGTTCAATTTTCCGTTCCGGCAGTGAGCCACGTCGCTCAAACGCGGTAACTCGAGGACCATTGTAGATGGCAAAGAAGAGTTCAGTCGAAAAGAATAAGAACCGGCAGGCGTTGGTGGTGAAGTTCGCCGCCCGTCGGGCTCGGCTTAAGGCAATCGCGTCCGACCAGTCGGCGCCGATTGAAGAGCAGTTCGAGGCCCGCCTCAAGCTTGCGGAGCTCCCCCGCAATTCTGCCAAGATCCGCATTCGTAATCGTTGCGAAGTCAGCGGTCGTCCCCGCGCCGTCTATCGCAAGATGAAGATGTCGCGCATTGCTCTTCGTGAGCTGGGGTCGAAGGGGTTGATCCCCGGTCTTGTCAAGTCGAGCTGGTAAGGAGGGGATCATGTCAGTCAATGATCCATTGGGCGATATGCTCACGCGTATCCGCAACGCACAGATGCGTCGTAAGGGCAAGGTTTCGACCCCCGGTTCTAAGATCCGAGCGAACGTGCTCGACGTTTTGGAGCAGGAAGGGTTCATTCGCGGTTATTCGACGACGGAATATGGCAATGGCCGTACCGAATTCGAGATCGAACTGAAGTATTTCGACAATGAGCCGGTCATCAAGCTGATCGAGCGTGTGTCCAAGCCGGGCCGTCGCGTTTATTGCGCGGTTGATGCGATGCCTCGCGTCGCGAATGGGCTGGGGATCACGATCGTCTCGACGCCGAAGGGTGTCATGGCCGACCATGCCGCGCGTGAGAATAACGTCGGCGGCGAAGTGCTCTGCAAGGTGTTCTGACCATGTCCCGTGTAGGTAAGAAGCCGGTTCCCGTGCCGGCAGGCGTTACAGCCAAGATCGACGGGCAGAACGTGTCGGTAAAGGGCGCCAAGGGCGAACTTCATTTCAGCGTTCCGGAAGAAGTCTCGGTCGTCTTCGCTGATGGGAACATCAGCGTTGACCCGCGCAACGAGACCAAGCGGGCACAGGCAATGTGGGGCACCTCGCGTGCAATGATTGCCAACCTGGTGACCGGTGTCAGCAAAGGCTTCGAGCGAAAGCTCGAAATCACGGGCGTCGGCTACAAGGCTGCCGTTCAGGGCCGCAAGCTGCAGCTCTCGCTTGGTTATAGTCACGATATCGATTTTCCGATTCCGGAAGGCATCACAATCGTGGCGGCTCGTCCGACCGAATTGGCCATTTCCGGCATCGATCGACGTGAAGTGGGTCAGGTTGCTGCGGAAATCCGCGGCTTCCGGCCTCCGGAGCCCTATAAGGGCAAGGGCGTGAGATACGCAGGCGAGTTTATCTTCCGTAAGGAAGGGAAGAAGAAGTAAGGGATCGACCATGGCCAAGCAGGACCAATTAGATCGGCGTAAGAGCCGGGTTCGGCGGTCGATCCGGGCTCGCGCCTACGGTCGTCCGCGTCTGTCGGTGTTTCGTTCGTCGAAGCAGATTTACGCGCAGATCATTGATGATGCGAACGGCATCACTCTCGTTGCCGCTTCCTCTCTCGAGAAGCAGAACCGCGAGTCGTTGAAGACAGGCGCGGATGTCGAAGCCGCTAAGTCGATCGGCGCATTGCTCGCACAGCGTGCGGTTGCTGCCGGGATCAGCGAAGTTGTTTTCGATCGTGGTAGCTACATGTATCATGGCCGTGTCAAGGCTTTGGCCGAAGGCGCGCGTGAAGGTGGCTTGAAGTTCTAGCGATTGGCCGCTATTGCGGACAATCTTGTTAAATCGTCGAGACGTGTCGGTCTGAGGGCAATGCCTTTCGACTGGCACGTCTTCGCGTTTCGAAGCGAGCGGGTAGCGGGCCGGGTTTCGGTCGCCAGCGTCCGCGCAAGTGACGGATATAGTAAAAATGGCACGTGAAAGGGAACGCGATCGCGAAGAGCGCGATAGCGAGTTCGTCGACCGGTTGGTTCATATCAACCGCGTCGCGAAGGTTGTGAAGGGTGGGCGTCGCTTCGGTTTCGCCGCTCTCGTGGTGGTTGGCGATCAAAAGGGGCGTGTTGGTTTCGGTCACGGTAAGGCCCGCGAAGTGCCGGAAGCGATCCGTAAAGCGACGGAAGCCGCAAAGCGTGGTCTGATCCGGGTGCCGCTGCGCGATGGCCGCACGCTTCATCACGACGTGCTCGGCCGTCATGGCGCCGGCAAGGTGATTTTGCGCGCTGCTCCGGCCGGTACGGGGATCATCGCCGGCGGCCCGATGCGCGCTGTCTTCGAAACGCTTGGCGTTCATGACGTCGTTGCGAAAAGCCAGGGTTCGTCGAACCCCTACAACATGGTTCGGGCGACGTTCGATGCTTTGAAGCATGAAGACTCGCCTCGTCAGGTCGCGGCTCGCCGCAATCTCAAGGTCTCGGTTCTGCAATCGCGCCGTCAGGGTGTGGATGCGGAAGCGGCTGAAGCTTGAGCGGGGAGGTCTGAGCATGGCGTCCCAGGACGGAAGAACCATCGTGATCGAGCAGACCGGAAGCCCCATCGGGCGTCCGAACGAGCAGCGTCGCACCCTTGCTGGGCTGAAGCTCAACAAGGTCGGCCGTCGGTCCACCCTTGAAGATACGCCGGCAATCCGGGGCATGATCGCCAAAGTGGCGCACATGGTCCGTATCGTCGATAGCCAGTGAAGGAGCTACAATCATGAAGCTCAATGGCATTTCGGATAATGACGGTTCCAGCAAGTCGCGCATGCGCGTCGGCCGGGGCATTGGTTCGGGTAAAGGCAAGACCGGCGGTCGCGGCGTCAAGGGTCAGAAGGCCCGTACCGGCGTTCGGGTAAAGGGCTTCGAGGGCGGTCAGATGCCTTTGCATCGCCGGCTCCCCAAGCGTGGCTTCAATAACGTGTCCTCGATCGACTATAACGAAGTCAATGTTGGCCGTATCCAGCAGGCAGTGGATGCCGGCAAACTCGGCAGTGGTCCGATCACGGTTGCGAGCCTCATCGAGGCTGGGCTCGTCTCGAAGGCTCGTGATGGGGTCAAGATCCTTGGTATGGGCGAATTGACCGCAAAGCTGACCTTCGATGTCGCTGCGGCTTCGAAGTCGGCTGTTGAAGCGATCGAAAAGGCAGGCGGGACAATCACGATGTCGGCCCAGTCGAGCGATGCGTCAGCTGCGTGACGATCCGCTTTTCGGTGAAGGACGGGGGCGGCGAGCAATCGCCAGCCCCCTTTTTCTTGGGTAGCGTAACGGTGGCTCTGGACCGGTCGATAGGACGCTAAGTTCGAAGACCTGTTGCGCCGCTCTTGTCTATCTTAGATAACAAGCGCTGCTCGCCCGGGATCCGGACGCCAAGCGGTTCTTTCGACCTTCATCGGTCGATCTGAGCCGTGACGGCTCGGGCGTCGGCGTGCTGTAGTACGGTCGCACTGCTATGAAGGCCCGCCGCAAGACGAACAGTGTGGCGGAGTTGCGAGACGGACAGACGACGGGGAGGTGGTCATTGAGCGGCACCTCCTGGTCTACGCCGTCATGGTTTGATCTGGCGCGCGTGCGCGTGCCTGCGGAGCACAGAAATGGCATCGGCAGCTGAACAGCTTGCAGCGAACATTAACTTTTCGGCTTTCGGCAAGGCCGAGGAGCTCAAGAAACGTATCTGGTTCACGCTCGGCGCTTTGGTGATCTACAGGCTCGGGACGTATATTCCGCTGCCGGGAATCGATCCTGCCGCATTCGAGGCCAATTTCGTCGGTCACAAACAGGGCGTGCTCGAACTTTTCAACATGTTCTCGGGTGGCGCGGTTCAGCGAATGGCGATCTTCGCCCTGAACATCATGCCCTACATCTCGGCCTCGATCATCGTCCAGCTCCTCACGTCGGTTGTGCCCTCCCTCGAGAGCTTGAAGAAGGAAGGCGAGGCGGGCCGGAAGGTCATCAACCAATATACGCGCTATCTCACGGTCGTGCTCGCGGCGTTCCAAGCCTATGGGATCGCGGTAGGGCTCGAAGGGCAGAGCGGGGTCGTCTCCGATCCAGGTTGGTTTTTCCGCATCTCGACCGTCATCACATTGATGGGCGGTACAATGTTCCTGATGTGGCTCGGCGAGCAGATCACGTCGCGCGGGATCGGCAACGGATCATCCTTGATCATCTTCGCCGGCATTGTCGCTGCATTTCCGGCCGCGATCGCCAATACGTTGGAGCTTGGACGTCAGGGCGCGCTATCGACCGGTCTGATCCTCCTGGTGCTGGTGATGGCGATCGGCGTGATCGCCTTCATCGTGTTCATGGAGCGCGCGCAGCGTCGGCTGCTCATCACCTATCCGAAGCGACAGGTCGGTAATCGCGTCTTTGAAGGGCAGACGTCTTTTCTGCCGTTGAAGCTGAACACGGCCGGCGTCATTCCGCCGATCTTCGCCTCATCTCTGCTGCTTCTGCCCACGACGGTCGCGAATTTCTCGCAGTCGGCCGGCGGAACGGGAATCCTCTCGTCGATCGTCGCGGTGTTCAGTCGTGGTCGGCCGCTCTATGAGATCGCCTATGTCAGTTTGATCGTGTTCTTCGCGTTCTTCTATACGGCCGTGGTCTTCAATCCGGTGGAGACGGCCGATAATCTCAAGAAGCACGGTGGGTTTCTGCCCGGCATTCGGCCCGGCGAACGGACGGCACAATATATCGATACAGTGCTGACCCGCATCACCGTGCTCGGTGCAGCCTATCTCGCGATCATCTGCCTCTTGCCCGAACTCCTGGTGTCCTACGCCGCACTTCCGTTTTATTTCGGGGGCACATCGTTGCTGATCATCGTCAGCGTCACGATGGATACGGTTGCGCAAATCCACGGCCACCTGCAAGCTCACCAATATGAGGGACTGATCAAGAAGTCCCGCTTGCGGGGAGGAAAGAAGAGATGAGGATCGTTCTGCTGGGACCACCTGGTGCCGGTAAAGGAACCCAATCGGAACGACTGCGGGCGCGCTATCATATCCCGCAACTGTCGACGGGTGACATGTTGCGTGCGGCTGTCAGCGCCGGAACACCGATCGGCCTTCAGGCCAAAGCCATCATGGACGCCGGCCATCTCGTCTCGGATGATGTGGTTGTCGGCATCGTGGCCGATCGAATCATGCAAGCCGACGCGCAGAACGGCTTCATTCTCGACGGCTTTCCGCGCACCGTCGCGCAGGCCGAGGCGCTCGACAGCATGCTGATCGGCAAGGCAATGCGACTTGATGGGGTCATTGAACTCGACGTCGACGAATCGGTTCTCGTCTCTCGTATTCACAATCGGGCGCTCGAGACCGCGGCGCGTGGCGGCGTGGTGCGGGCCGATGACAAGCCCGAGACCGTGAAGGCGCGGCTTGACGCCTACAAGGCACAGACCGCTCCGGTGTCGGATTATTATGCGCGCCATGGCTCGCTTCGGCGGATCGACGGAATGATGCCGATCGACGAGGTCACGGATGAGATCAACCGTGAACTCGACACGCTTGTCGGTTCCGCTGCGATGGCCTCATCCAGATCCTGATGCGCCGAGAATGGCCGGCTTTTGACGGCCGATCTCGCTTGAGGGTTGACGGGTGAGCTACGACGCTCTATAGGCCAAAACCTTCAAGGTGGCGAAGCTTGGTGTGACTGGGCAATCCGTGTGGGCGCCCGGTATTTTTTCGTTCGAGCGACGACCTTTTCCTTTGAAATATCCGGGTGGGCTCGATCACACCCGTTGGAGTATACCACGTGGCCCGTATTGCAGGCGTAAACATCCCAACCAACAAGCGCGTGACGATCGCGCTTCAGTATATTCACGGGATCGGAGCGAAGAAGGCGGAAGAGATCTGTGAAAAGGTCAGCATCCCGGCGGATCGTCGTGTTGCACAGCTGACGGACGCCGAAGTCCTTCAGATTCGCGAGACGATCGACCGTGACTATCTCGTCGAGGGCGACCTGCGTCGCGAGACCTCGATGAACATCAAGCGCCTGATGGACCTCGGCTGCTATCGCGGCCTGCGTCATCGTCGCAGCCTCCCGGTTCGCGGCCAGCGCACGCATACGAATGCGCGCACCCGTAAGGGCAAGTCCAAGCCGATCGCCGGTAAGAAGAAGTAATTTAACATTCATCCCGAGCGCCTGGCATGACGGGCGCGCTTGAAGGACAAGACCTTTGGCAAAAGAAGCAGCAACACGCGTTCGTCGTCGCGAACGTAAAAATATCGCCTCCGGCGTCGCTCATGTGAGTTCGACGTTCAACAACACCATGATCACCATCACGGATGCACAGGGCAACACGATCTCTTGGTCGTCAGCCGGCACGATGGGTTTCAAGGGCTCGCGCAAGTCGACCCCCTACGCAGCTCAGATGGCTGCCGAAGACGCGGCCCGCAAGGCGTCCGAGCACGGCATGCGTATGGTTGAAGTCGAAGTGTCGGGACCCGGTTCGGGGCGCGAATCGGCCCTGCGCGCGTTGCAGGCCTCCGGCTTCACGGTGACGTCGATCCGCGACGTGACCCCAATCCCGCATAACGGCTGCCGGCCGCGTAAGCGTCGTCGCGTTTGATGTGGCGGCGCCGCTTTCCGTGGCGCCCCGCTCCCATCGACAGTGAACCCGGCCTGCGCCCGGCGTTTCGGCGCCGGGTATCGAATTTGAAGGTGCACACGTGATTCACAAAAACTGGCAGGATTTGATCAAGCCGAACAAGCTCGAGGTCATCGTTGGCGATGATCCGAAGCGGACCGCAACCCTCGTGGCGGAGCCGCTCGAGCGCGGCTTTGGTCTTACGATGGGCAATTCACTTCGGCGGATCCTGCTCTCGTCGTTGCAGGGTGCTGCCGTCACGGCCATCCACATCGATGGCGTGTTGCATGAATTCTCGTCGATCCCGGGCGTTCGCGAGGACGTGACCGACATCGTCCTCAACGTGAAGGACATCGCGATCAAGATGCAGGGCGAAGGCCCGAAGCGTGTCGTGTTGAAGAAGCAGGGCCCGGGTCGGGTCACGGCCGGGGATATTGCGACCGTCAATGACGTTATCGTGCTCAACCCCGATCTGGTGATTTGTACGCTCGACGAGGGTGCTGAAATCCGGATGGAGTTCACGGTCAACACCGGCAAGGGCTACATCGCGGCGGATCGTAATCGCTCAGAAGATGCACCGATCGGTCTCATTCCAGTCGACAGTCTGTATTCGCCGGTTCGGCGCGTCAGCTATCGCGTTGAGAATACCCGCGCGGGTCAGATCCTCGACTATGACAAGCTGACCATGACGATCGAGACAAACGGCGGCATTACGCCCGAGGATGCGATCGCTTACGCGGCCCGCATTCTGCAGGACCAGCTCAACGTCTTCGTGAACTTCGAAGAGCCGAAGCGCGAAGAGGTTTCGGCGGCAATTCCGGAATTGGCGTTCAACCCGGCGCTCTTGAAAAAGGTCGACGAGCTCGAATTGTCGGTTCGTTCGGCGAATTGCTTGAAGAACGACAATATCGTTTACATCGGTGATCTCATCCAAAAGTCGGAAGCCGAAATGCTTCGGACCCCGAACTTCGGTCGAAAGTCGTTGAACGAGATCAAGGAAGTGTTGGCCCAGATGGGTCTGCATCTCGGGATGGAAATCAACGGTTGGCCGCCAGAGAATATCGACGAACTCGCTAAGCGGTTCGAAGAACACTACTAAGCCGATCGATTCGGAGCCCGTAACAATCGGGCTCCTCAAAAGAGCGGCCGTACCGTGGCACGGCGGTCGCATAACAATTGGAGACAGCCATGTATCACGGTCGCTCGCAGCGCCGCTTTAATCGCACGGCCGAACATCGGAAAGCGATGTTCGCAAATATGTCGTGTGCTCTGATCCACCACGAGCAGATCATCACGACCTTGCCCAAAGCCAAGGATCTCCGCCCCGTGGTCGAGCGTCTTATCACGCTCGGCAAGCGAGGCGATCTCCATGCGCGTCGTCAGGCGATCGCGCAGGTCAAGGATGTGCTCTTGGTCAAGAAGCTCTTCGACGTGCTTGGACCCCGCTACAAAGATCGCCAGGGTGGCTACATCCGCGTTCTCAAGGCCGGCTTCCGCTACGGCGACAATGCTCCGATGGCGGTGATCGAATTCGTCGATCGCGACGTCGAAGCGCGGGGCCAGCCCCCGATCGGCACTATCGTCGACGAAGCCGCTTAAGCGTTCGGCAAATCAGCACGACAAGGGGAACACGGCAGCGTGTTCCCCTTTTTGGTTTATGGGCTCAAGCGGCGTCACCGGTCGGATCGCCATTTGTAAACGATCGCCCACGGTTTCGATGAGGCAGGAGAGGATCAGCCGATGAAGTCTCTGACGAGTCGACGAGCAGCTCTTGTGGTGCTGGCCTTTGTGGGCAGCTGTTGCGGAGCTGCGGCCGATGACCTGCGGACTGTTCCACAAGCACGGTCAGACGTGCTGATGTCGTTTTCGCCGGTCGTCAAAAAGGCGCAGCCATCCGTCGTCAACGTCTATGCGTCGCGGACGGATCGTCAGGCTCGGAACCCGTTGTTCGACGATCCGGTCTTTCAGCAATTTTTCGGGGGAGGGCGCTCCACACCCCGTCCCGGTGGCCCGACGGCTCAGTCGCTCGGCTCCGGTGTAATCGTCGATCCGTCGGGGTTGGTGGTGACAAACTACCACGTCATCGACACGATGACGGACGTGAAGGTCGCGCTCTCCGACAAGCGGGAGGTCGCGGCCGACATCGTGCTGCGGGACAAGCGCACCGATCTCGCCATTCTGAAACTCAAGACCGGCGGTCCGTTCCAAAGTATGGATCTCGGCGATTCGGATGCGCTCGAAGTCGGCGATCTGGTGCTCGCCATCGGCGATCCTTTCGGCGTCGGCCAGACCGTTACGCAAGGCATCGTGTCGGGGTTGGCCCGCACGCAAGTCGGCGGCAGTGACTACCAGTTCTTCGTCCAGACCGATGCGGCCATCAATCCGGGTAACTCGGGCGGCGCGCTGGTCGACATGCACGGTCGGCTGATCGGCATCAATTCGGCGATCTACTCGCAATCGGGCGGAAGCGTTGGGATCGGGTTCGCGATCCCGGTCAATCTCGTCAAAACCGTCATCGAGAGCGCCAAGGCTGGAGGCCATGACGTGCGCCGGCCTTGGCTCGGCGCGACGCTCCAAGTCATGTCCCGCGATATCGCCGACACGCTCGGCCTCGACCGTCCCACGGGCGCCCTCGTCGCGAGCGTGCTCGATGATGGACCCGCGAAAGACGCGGGTTTGCGGAGTGGCGATATCGTCATGGCGGTCGATGGGCAGTCGATCGACGATCCGGATGGGTTCGGGTATCGATTTGCCACGAAGGCGATTGGCTCGGTCACTTCGCTCACGGTGTCGCGCGGTGGCAAAACCATCATCGTGCCGATCAAGCTGACGACCGCGCCAGAAGTGCCGCCGCGCGAGCCGATCAAGCTCAAGAATAGGTCGCCCTTCTCTGGCGCGACGGTGGTGAACTTTTCACCCGCGGTGGCCGAAGAGCTTTCGATCCAGGGGGTTCACGACGGTGTGGTCGTGGCCGACGTCGATCCCGGCTCGAACGCGGCCGAGGCGGGTCTTGCGAAGGGCGATGTCATTCTCGGGCTCGAGAATGATCAGATCACCTCGACCAAGCAACTCGAGCGCGCCACGAACCTCAACCGCAGCTATTACCATTTGACGCTGTCGCGCGGTGGACAGGTGGTGCAAACCGAAATCGGTGGCTAGACGACGATGACGGATCTGTTTGCGGCGGCGGGATTGGATCAATCGGCCCCGCGTCCGCTTGCGGATCGGTTGCGACCGGGGACCCTGTCCGACGTGGCCGGGCAGGATCATCTGCTTGGACCGGACGGGGCTTTGACCCGGCTCATCGGGGCGACCTCGATGGGATCGCTGATCTTCTGGGGGCCTCCTGGAACCGGCAAGACGACCGTCGGGCGTCTCCTGGCCCGCGACACCAAGCTGACGTTCGTGCAGGTGTCGGCGATCTTCTCGGGCGTTGCGGAACTCAAGAAGCTCTTCGAGGAGGCGCGCGCCCGCCGCAGGACCGGGCAGGGCACCTTGTTGTTCGTCGATGAGATCCATCGCTTCAACCGCGCCCAGCAGGATAGCTTTCTGCCCGTGATGGAGGATGGCACCATCACGCTGATCGGCGCCACGACCGAGAACCCCTCCTTCGAGCTCAATGCGGCGCTGCTGTCGCGGGCTCGCCTCTTGGTGTTTCGGGCGCTCGACGAGGCAGCGCTCGGCAAGCTCCTCGACCGGGCCGAGGCGGCCGAGGGGCGGGTGCTGCCGATCTCCGAGAGCGGCCGCGCGACACTGGTCCGTCTTGCCGATGGGGATGGGCGGGCGCTGCTGACGCTGACCGAGGAAATCTGGCAGGCCGCGCGTTCGGGCGAGATCTTCGATGATGCGACCCTGCTCGATGTCGTCCAGCGCCGCGCGCCGCTCTACGACAAGGGTCAGGACGGCCATTACAACCTGATCTCGGCGTTGCACAAGGCGGTGCGCGGCTCAGATCCGGATGCGGCGCTGTATTATCTCGCGCGGATGCTCGACGCGGGCGAGGATCGCTTGTTCATCACGCGCCGCATCGTTCGCATGGCGGTGGAAGATATCGGCCTTGCGGATCCCCAGGCGCTGGTCGTCGCAAACGCCGCCAAGGGGGCGTTCGACTTTCTCGGGAGTCCGGAAGGCGAACTCGCGATCGCCCAGGCGGTGATCTATGTCGCGACCGCTCCGAAATCCAACGCCGCCTACACGGCCTTCAAGGCCGCGATGGCGCTCGCGAAACATGCGGGATCGGTGACACCGCCGAAGGTGATCCTCAACGGTTCGACCAAGATGATGCGGAACGAGGGGTTTGGCGAGGGCTATGCCTACGACCACGATGAGCCAGATGGGTTTTCCGGCCAAAATTATTGGCCGGAATCGATCGGACGCCAAAAGCTGTATGAGCCGGTCGAGCGCGGCTTCGAACGCGAGCTGAAGAAGCGGCTTGATTGGTGGGCCAAGCTGCGCGCCGAGCGCGAGTCCGGCACCTGATCCGTCGCGACGACACGATGGACGAGCGTCACTCCTTGACGGGGTGCCAGAGAATGTCGGGCTCGCCGACCCCCGGCTTGAAGTTGCTCTTTTCCGAGTAGAACGGCCAGGCGCCAAAGGTCGACACGAAGATCTTCGACGTCAGGCTTGCCGAATAATAATACTTGTTGCGACGGGCGTCGGGCACGAGGCGGCCCGCGCCGCCGATTTCTTCCAGTGAAAATCCGTTATCGACCGCGATGGTCGGCCACAAAACTTCCGGATGCCCCGCCCACCCGTCCCGGCAATTCTCGTCGATCTTCGACAGAAGGCGATTCGACACGCGACAGAAGGGCAGGAACGAGCGCACGAGATCGACGCGTCCCGGTTTGCCCGGCATATGGAACGACGGCCAGAACATCCAATCGGGGCCATCCTGATAGGTCGCGGTATAGGAGCATAACAGGTCCGCCGACGAATCCTTCAGGTCGTCCATCAGGGTGCCCCAGCGACCCGTATATCGAACGTCATATTCGCAGAACCAATATTGGTCGTAGTCTTTGACATCGCGGAAGAAGCACAAGAGGAAGAGGTCGGGGTTCCCGCGCATCGTGACCCAATCCATGCTTTCCAGCTTCTTGCTGTAGGGCAGGGCCTCGACGTCCTTTTTATAATAAGGGAAAACCTTCGCGCGTCCGATCGCGAGCTCCTTCAGGTCGCTGCCGCTTGCGCTGCAACCTGTCACAAACAAATCGATCGACGGATCGAGCTCTCGATCCAGACGTGCAATTTCGCGTTCGACTGATTTGGAGACAAAATGCGCGCAATAGACAAACGCAGTCTTAGACATTCTCCACCTTCCGTCCTGACAGACATTCCGGGTTGCTGAGTGGCATAGGCTGATAACGAACGACGATTCGCCGGGTTGGGATCAGCGATGCTCGATATCCGTGTCCGTCGGCCCACAGGTGCCCCATTCTGCTCATCGGGATCGTGACGATCGGACGACGGTCGAAGGCGTGAGACAGGTGCTTTGCCATAGGGGCCTCTGCCGGGATGACGTAAGGTCCCCGCGTTCTAGACCCATTACAGGTCATGGCGCGGAACTCAAGCTGACGTTCCTTCTGCCGACGAGATCGACGATCGAGCGGGCTGCCCGATTGGTCTCGGCTTCGGCAGGATCGCGCGTGACGTCATGCACCATGCTGGCGTGTGAATGCGGGAAGTGCGCGGAGTGGCACGTCTAACACGGATGAACGATACCGAAAGATAGCGAGCGGGTCAGCGCAGCGCCGATGCCCGGCGTTGAACCTATCACCGGCTACGGGCGGGCACTGTTTTGGACTCGGATAGAGTTTTGTCCACTTTGCGGCTGGCTGCGCAGCGTCATAATCGTGGAATTTGCATCAACGCGGTAATTGCGCCGTGAAGGTCGTCCCGCCATGAGCCACGGACATAACACCAATTTCACCCAAATGAGCGGCGACAATTTTCTTCGAAATATACAGGCCTAGTCCGAGATGACTTGAACCATACTGGCTTGTGTCCGGCGACTTGCCCCTCGTCAAAGCCTCGAAGATCGCGTCGAGCTGTTCTGCGGGGATGGGCGCCCCCTCGTTATGAACCGAAAGCGTGACCTTCTCGGGATCGCCCGCCAGGGCGACAGTGATAATGGTGTCGGGAGCGCTATAATGGATGGCATTCCCGATCAGGTTCGACAGAACCTGACCGATCCGAGCGCCATCCCATGCGCCCTTTAGATCGCCGTCGAGACTAAGTTTGATATGTCGGTCTGCAGTCAGGGACTGCATCTCATCGACAAGCTGGAGGCTGAGCTGACCGAGGTCCATCGGGGATCTCGAAATTGGAATATCGCTTCCAAATGCCGATCTCGTAATATCCAAAAGATCATTCAGGATTTGAATGCCGCGCTGGCTTGCTTCGACGATTTGCGAGGCAAGTTTGCGCTCCTTGCTATCGGGAGGCGAGAGCCGTTTGAGCATATCTCCGGCCATAGAAGCGGCCCCGATTGGATTTCGAAGATCGTGGCCAAGAATGCCAAGGAACAGGTTTCGTGATTGGTCGATAAGCTTCGTATATTCAGCAACGGATTCGGCAATGGCTTGATCGATAGCTTCGTTGAATCTTGTGAGGTCGGTCAAATCAACGGAATCCGACAGCAGTCCTTTTGTGATCCAAAGCTTTACGACGCTCGCTCGTAAAGCCCGATACTCGGACACCATCTGATCAATGTTGAAGCCGTTGCTTAGACGCAAAGCCGCATGGGCCTCGGCGGCGCTCTGACGATAGAGACTTTCGGTCGGACCATCCCCCTGCGATTTTGAAATTTGTTGGGTGTCGGTCTGTGGGGTTTCAAGGTCATCGGCGATGAATGACAGGATCTCGACGATATGATCCCGCAAGGCGGACACCGACATGTTCGCGCCTGCCGGTACATGGCTACTGGCGAAATCATTCCACTCGACGATGATGCTCTCCATCTCACCGCGGATGAAATCCGCTAGTCGGATCCTGGGCATAGCGCTGTCTGCTTTCGCGTGGTTAGCTTGGATATCTTCGACCGTGTCATAAGCGCTATTTAAGAAGCAAGCGCCACCGGCTGGCCTTACTCAAGAGTGCTTCACCATGTGCTGTTGGTTTGACCAACAGCGGACGCCGTGGCGTCGACACGAACGGCAGGAAACAGCTTACACCGGTGACAGGCTGGGGTGCGTGGCGAAGCGGCGAAGACTTCTCTCGAAATGCACCCCAGCCCTTATGATGGCCTCGGGCCGACGCATCGTTCGCATCATCGCAGTCGCCCCAGACTTGTCCGATCGAACGCTGTTATGCAGCCGACGGGACACTGAATTTCATTCCGCAAGAAAAGCCGATATAGGACATCTCATCGCGGTCGCCGAGATCACTGAGGGTGTCTCAATCGCTCGGTATCGATCAGTGCGTGCCGTTCAGTCTGTCGTTTTTCAGCCAGGCTTCGGCAACGGCCTTCTTTCGACGTCTCCGCTTCCGAAGACGATCTTGCCGTCTCGTCTCAGGCGGATTTGCGCGGTATAACCGATTGAGCCGTCGCGGCGCTTGCGTGCCGTTATTGTACCCATCAGTGCGACAAGCCTCCCCGTGTTGCGGCACGGTAGCAGTAGCATCCGGAAAACAGCCTGAAAAGGCGGTTGTTGAGCACATGTATGAGACGAACCTGAACGCCGAAACGCCGTCGCCGATCAAGCAGTTAGGGGGTGAATTTAGCCCTCATCGTTTCTCGATTGCGCCGATGATGGACTGGACCGATCGACATTGTCGGTTTTTCCACCGCCTCATGACGCGCCGGGCGCGACTCTATACCGAGATGGTGACGACCGGCGCGATCCTGTTCGGGCCGCGGGAGCGTCTGCTGGCGTTCGATGCGGCGGAACATCCGGTCGCGGTGCAGCTTGGCGGCTCGGATGCTGGCGATCTTGCGACCTCGGCCCGGATCTGTGCCGACTATGGCTATGCCGAGATAAATCTCAACGTCGGCTGCCCGTCGGATAGGGTGCAGAATGGCCGGTTTGGCGCGTGTCTGATGCGAGAACCCGCGCTGGTCGGGGATTGCGTCGCCGCCATGGTGGCCGCGACCCCGCTGCCCGTGACGGTGAAGTGCCGCATCGGGGTCGACGATCAGGATCCGCAGGAGGCCCTGTTCGCCATGGCCGAGACGGTGCGACGCGCCGGCGCCGAAGCCCTGATCGTGCATGCCCGCAAGGCGTGGCTGCAAGGGCTGTCGCCGAAGGAAAACCGCGATGTGCCGCCGCTCGACTATGCGCTGGTGCACGCACTGAAGGCCGCCTATCGGGATTGGCCGATCAGCATCAACGGGGGGCTGGTGACGCTCGAGGCGATGCAGGCCGAACTCGCTCATGTGGATGGCGTGATGGTGGGACGCGCCGCTTATCACAATCCGGATTTTTTGGCGCTGGTCGATCCCGTGCTGTTCGGCGTTCCGGCTCCCGTGGCGAGCAGCGCAGAAGCCGTCGAGGCTTTCATGCCCTATATGGCGGATCAGCTCGGTCGCGGCGTCCGTCTCCATGACATGACCCGCCATCTGCTCGGGTTGTTCGCTGGGCGCCCGGGCGCGCGTCTGTGGCGGCGACATCTCGCAACCGAGGCCCCCAAGCGGGGCGCTGGCCTGGAGGTCGTGGCAGACGCGCTGCGGCATCTCGAAACGGCCGCATCCATGCTCGGCGCCGCAGCCTGATCCTTTACCGGCTCCGCAGGATCAGCTTGTTGTCTGCGATGGTGAAGCTCGCGAGGCGATTGAGAAACGTCATGCCGAGCAGATTCTCGTGCAAGGCGCCGGGTTTGGCGACCAGCACCTCGACGTCGGTTTCCACGATGCTGCCGATCCGCAGTTCCGGGAGGGTCGTTTCGGCCGTCATGGCATGCCCGTTCGCGGTCGCCACATCGACGTCGTAGGTCAGGTCGTGCGGCTTGATGCCGAGGCGGCTCGCATCCTCGGCACGGAGCACGACCGCCGAGGCGCCTGTATCGAAAATGAAGCTGAGCCTCGCGTCGCCGGAGGTTCCCCGCACCAGAAATTGCCCGTCCGAGGATCGCATCACCGCGACCTCGCTGGCGCTGACCTGCATGGGCATGCCCGGCACGACCGTCGCGATCACGTGGGAGGCGACGCCCCGTAACTCGTCGCGATAGGAATAGCCGGTGATAACCACAAGGAAGGCGATGATCCAGAACGTCAGAGCCGCGAGCCCGGCCATGAAGCGTCCGCGAAACAATCGCGGAATCGCTGCGGCCAGCCACAGCGCAAGGGCGCCGTAGAACAGCAGGCTGACAATCTCGGGCTGGGTGAGGTCGTTCATCGCGGGGACGTCACGTCCGGTCGGGGGCCGAAGGATCAATCCCTCACCGATCAGGTAGGCTCTCGGTCTTGGCCTGTCGAGGCGACCGCAGGGTTAAGTTTCCGCAATGGCGGCATCGCGATCTGCCGCAACGAGCCGCTCCGGGAGCTTGGCCATGATGGCGAGCCGCGTCGGCTCCGACATGCCGCCCCAGAGCCCGATTTCCTCGAGCGTGCGACCACAACCAAGGCACATCGTCGCTGCCTCGTCGAGCCGGCAGAGTTTGATGCAGGGCGAGGAGGTCGCGGCAGCAAGATCAGGCATGAATCACGATCAGAAGTCCGACGAAAAAGGCGATCTCGCTGACCTGCTGGGTCGCGCCGGCGACGTCGCCCGTATGGCCGCCGATCTGCCGGAAGGCGAGGCGCGTCATGCCGAGCGCCGCAACGGCGGCCATGCCGCAGGCGATCAATGCCGAACGACCATCGAGGCCGCCGGCGATCGGCAACGCCACACCGATGGCCGCGACGAGAACGAAGCAGATGCGGCTGACGCTCGCGGCGGGACGCCCAACCGACCGGCCCAATCCATCGGGTCGCGCCGCTGCCAGGATCGTCATGGGCAGAATCGAGAGCCCTCGCGAGACGGCGCTCGCGGCCATCAGCGCGCAAGCCGCTCCGACCGGCCCGGCCCGATCGAGCAAGGTCGCGAGCCCGATCACGCGGAGCAGCGTGCCGAACACCAAGGCCAGCACGCCATAAGACCCGATGTGGCTGTCTCGCATGATGGCGAGCTTACGATCACGCGTCGCGCCGCCACCGAAACCATCGGCCGTGTCGGCCAATCCATCCTCATGTAACGCGCCGGTCGCCATCGCCAGCGCCGCCAACGCCAGCGCCGCGCAGGCGGCATCCGGCAAGCCAAGCCCGGCGCCGACGGCCAGAACCGCTGCGCCGATCGCCCCGAGGATCAGGCCCGCCACCGGCAGCACACGCACGGCTTCGGCCAGAATGCCGATGCCATCACGCTCGAACGCGAAGGGGGGCAGGGGCAGGCGGGAAAAAAAACGCAGGCAGGTCACGACATCGGCGCCGAGCGCGAAGGCTTGCGCCACGATCGTGGTCCGGCGAGTCGGGTTGGTCGGCATGGCTGTCTTCTGCGGGTAAACCGCCGCGCTGTCGAGCCGCAATGGCGCATGGCAGGCGGGTGTAGGCAGAGCGGCGCTGGGCGGCTACAAGCCGAGGCGACGCAGACGGCCGAGGCCGCCACGGAGCATGACGACCCGATGACAACCGGCCTTCCGTTCGACGATATCCGTGACCTCTTCACGCGTCTGCCCCCGCTCGATGGGGAGGCTGTGGCCGGCATGCGCGATCGCGATGCCGAACTGACCAAGCCGTTGGGGTCGCTCGGCCGGCTCGAGACCTTGGCCGAATGGCTCGGCGCCGTGCAGGGCACGCCCCGCCCCACTCTCAACCGGCCTCTGGTGGCGGTCTTTGCGGCCAATCACGGCGTCGTGGCTCAGGGCGTGTCATCGTTTCCACAATCGGTCACGCAGGGCATGGTCAGCAACTTTGCGGCCGGCGGCGCGGCCGTGAATCAGATTTGCGCCACCTACGGGCTTGGTCTGAAGGTGTTCGAACTGGCGCTCGATTATCCGACTAACGACATCACCGAAGACGCCGCCATGGACGAGGCCGCTTGCGCCGCCACCATGGCGTTCGGCATGGAGGCGATTGCGGGAGGGACCGACTTGCTGTGCCTCGGCGAGATGGGGATCGGCAACACCACCATCGCGGCGGCGATCTATCACGCGCTGTACGGGGGCTCGGCGGCCGACTGGGTCGGGCGCGGCACGGGCGTCGACGACGCTGGTCTCGCCCGCAAGATTTCGGCGGTCGAACGCGCCGTCGCGCTTCACAAGGGTTCCTCGAGCGATCCGCTCGAGCTCCTGCGGCGGCTCGGCGGCCGCGACATCGCCGCCATGGCGGGCGCCATTCTGGCGGCGCGTATGCAGCGCGTGCCGGTCATCCTCGATGGCTACGTAGTGTGTGCCGCCGCCGCAGTGCTTCATGCGGCCGCACTCGGCATTTTGGATCACTGCATCGCGGGGCACCGCTCCGCGGAAGGCCAGCATGGCGAGGTGTTGCGGCGCCTCGGCAAAGAGCCTTTGCTCGATCTCGGCATGCGGCTTGGGGAAGGGAGCGGTGCGGCGCTCGCCGCCGGGATCGTCAAGGCGGCTCTCGCCTGCCATACCGGCATGGCGACCTTTGCGGATGCCGGGGTGTCCAACAAGGATTGATGGTTCAGGCGGCGGACCGGACGGCCCGGCGGCGGCGCTCCGTTCGCACGGGCACGCTTTCGCTGTTCTCTTGCGGGGTCGGGTCGATGATCCGCTCCGGCGGCAGAATCACGATGACTTCTGTGCCCTCACGCAGTTTCGATTTCAGCGTGAAGGTGCCGCCGTGCAGTTCGATCAAACCCTTGACGATGGGCAGCCCCAATCCGGACCCCTCTTCGGCGTTTTTCTGCGCGAGAGTGCCACGCCCGAAGGACGACATCACAACGGGTATTTCCGCCTCGGGGATGCCGGGTCCGGTGTCGCGGATCGACACATATTGGCCGCCTTGAACGGTCCAGCCGACCTTGATCGTCACGGTGCCCCCATGCGGGGTGAATTTGATCGCATTCGAGAGCAGATTCAGGATCACCTGCCGGATCGCTCGTTCGTCGACCCAAATGAGGGGCAGGCCACCCTCGACAAGATCCACCAGGGTGATGTTCCGCTTGCCGGCGCGAAGCGCCAGAAGGCGTTGGCAATCATCCACCACATGGGCGAGCGCCACCGATTCCTCTTTGAGTTCATAGCGACCAGCTTCGACCCGCGACAGATCGAGGATCTCGTTGATAAGCATCAAGAGATGCTGCCCGCTGGAGTGAATATCGTCGGAATATTCCCGATAGGCCGACACGGTATGCGGGCCGAACAACTCGCCTTTCATAACCTCCGAAAATCCGAGGATGGCATTGAGCGGCGTCCGCAATTCGTGGCTCATGGTCGCCAGAAAGCGTGACTTCGCGAGGCTTGCTTCTTCGGCGCGACGGCGTGCTTCGTCGGAATTCAGCTTGGACTGTTCGAGTTCGACGATCAGCGCATCCTTCTCGGCCTGCGCCACCAGGGTCTCGACAGCCGTGCCATAGAGACGACGCGCCAGTACGATGAAAAATACGACGGCGGCTCCCGCAAGGGTCATCAGGGGCAGTGCCGCATAGCCGGATACGGGCCGGGTAAAGACCACGATTGCGATCGTGATCGGGGCGAGGCTGGCGTAGACGGCGGCCGGGAGTGTGGCCGACAACATAGCGGTCGTGGCAGCCACCAGAAGCAGCACGAAGAGCACGAAGGTCTGTGCGGCAGGGTCCCGGACATGGAGCAACAGCGCGACGATCAAGGCCCATGCCGCGCCTTGCGCTCCCTCGCCAAGGATGAACCGGAGCGTCCATTGGCGCGAACCAACCCGTGTATCCGAGCGGAATAGAAATGTGGTGGTCCATCCCGATAGAACGACCATCGCGGAACACAGCAGCGACAACCAGATCAGGACGTCGGTGACCGGGACCCAGATGGTGGCGACGCCAGCAACCACGAAGGCGAGGGTTCCCATCGCGGGCGTCGCGCCGCGGTGTCGCTCGGCGAACATGCGCAGCAGTTCGACATCGAAGACGGAGACGCGACGGCCGTCTGAGAGCTTGGCCCTGACCCCATGGAACCAACGCAGCCGATGCGACGTGGCAGCCAACACGTGATCGCTGCGCCCGCGCTCCTCCGTTTCCGCGGTGACATGTTTCATCGACGCAATACGCCCGACATTAAACAATCCAATAAGAATGAGGGTCGCAAAGAAACCTTAATGAGCGGCTCACCACACCTGTAAAATGAGTTTGATAAAGCGATTGACCATCGGAGGACTGCTGCATCGACGATCCTGATTCGAGAGACCCCGCCGCGTTGGCCGACACGATTCGGACGTGCCGCATCTGTCTCGAGAGCCCCCGCAAGCTGCCGCTCCCGCATGCGCCTCGGCCGATCCTCCGTCTGTCCAACAAGGCTCGTCTGGTTATCGCAAGTCAGGCTCCCGGCATCCGCGCCCATGTCAGCGGCACGCCGTTCGACGACCCCTCGGGTGAACGACTTCGGGCCTGGATGGGGATCGGGCCGGATCTGTTCTATGATGAGACGCGGGTCTCGATCGTGCCGATGGGGTTCTGCTTTCCGGGCCACGACGGCAACAAGGGCGATCTTCCGCCCCGTGTGGAATGTCGCGTCGCGTGGCACGATGCCGTCTTCGCGCGCATGCCACAGGTCGAAACCATCCTGGTGATCGGCCTCTATGCCCTGCGCTATCATCTCGCCCGCCTCCACCCGGATATCGCTTCGTCGCTCGGTTTGACCGAGCAGGTGAAGGCGTGGCGTTCCTTGTTCGAACGACCTGGCCTGCCGCGCCTGATCGCGCTGCCGCATCCCTCTTGGCGCAACAGTGGCTGGTTGAAGCGTCACCCGTGGTTCGAGGCGGAGGTGCTGCCGGCCGTTCGTGCGGAAGTCGCACGATTGGTCGGGACCGACGCGGTGGGATGATCGGCGTGCCGAGTGCTGCCCCGCGATGTTCAGGCTTGGTTCAGCCCGTGCGGCGTGAAATGATTGCCGTGGATATTAGCAATCGGGACGAAAAATGAGCAGACTGGTCAGAAAGATTGTCGCGGTCGCGATCCTTCTCGGCGGCACCGCCGCGCCCCTCAGTCCAGCCGTCGCCCAGCAGCAACAGCAGCCTCGCCTGGCTTTGGTGATCGGCGATGGCGCCTATGCACGCGGCGCTCTTCCAACCGCCGCCAACGATGCCGGGCTTGTGGCGCAGACGCTGACGGCTGCGGGGTTCGACGTGACCGGCGCCCGCGATCTCGGGTCGGACGACATCCGACGCTCCTTCCGCGACTTTCTCACCAAGGCCGGGGCGGCGGGGCCGAATGCGATCGTGTTCGTCTACCTCTCCGGCTACGCTTTGCAGTTCGATGGTGATAATTACTATGTGCCGGTCGATGCGACCCTGGCGCGCGAAACCGATATCCCGATCCAATCGCTCCGGCTTGCCGATTTCACCCGCGCGCTGGCAGCGCTTCCGCTTCGCGCTCGCGTCGTCGTGCTCGATGCCGCCTATCAAAATCCCGCTATTCCCGCCTCGGAGCATGTCGCGCCGGGCCTGTCGCTCGTCGATGCCGAGCAAGGGAGCTTGATCGCCTTCAATGCTGCGCCGGGCACTGTCGCCCCCAATCCGAAGGGAACCTATGGGGTCTATGGGCAGGCGCTGGCGGAGATGATGCGGAGTGGCGGTGTACCGGTCGACGAGGTCTTCGATCGGGTACGGCTGCGCGTGAACCAGACCACCAAGGGCGCCCAGGTGCCTTGGGACGTGTCGAAACTGACGGCCTCATTCGCGTTTCTGCAGGCGGGTCCGGGGGCACCGGCTCTCGCCAGCGCGCAGCAGAGTTTTGCCGCGATGAGCAAACGCCCCATCCGCGAATTTCCGGTCGAGGATGCCTATAGCATCGCGGTCGCGCGCGATACGTTCGATGGCTATAATGATTTCGTCTCGGCCTTTCCGGACAGCCCTTATGCGGCGCGAGTCCGGACGCTGTTGGCCGTGCGGCGCGAGGCGCTGATCTGGCGCCGGACCGTCAGCCGCAACAGCCCCGATGCCTATTGGACGTATCTGCGGCGTTATCCGCACGGTCCGCACGTTTACGACGCGCGCCGCAGGCTGGCGAGCCTATCGGCCGCCTTCGACCCACCATCGAATTTCAATGTGATCGATTACGACGTGCCACCGCCCCCCGAGGTTGAATATCGCGTCTTCGACGAGCCAAGGATCATCCTGTCGGAGCCGGATTACGCGCCGCCGCCGCCGCCGCCAGTGGTGTTTCTGCCGCCGCGACCGACCTATTTCGTCGATCTCCCGCCGCCGCCGCCATCGATCGCACCGGGCTTTCTGCCCATCCCGATACCGATCCCGATTCCCTATTCGCGGCCCTATGGAGAACCCGGCAGGTTGGAGCCGCCGGCTGGCTATCGGGGACAATATGCACAACCTCGGCCCTTCGCGCAGGAGCCAAATGGCAACCTGATTCCGCAGAATGGCGAAGGGCAGGGCCGTTATGACGGCCGCCCCAACAATGACGGGCAGGGCCGTTACGACGGCCGCCCCAATAACGACGGGCAGGGCCGTTATGACGGCCGCCCGAACAATGACGGGCAGGGCCAATTTAACCAAGGCCAGTTCGACAATCGGAACCAAGGTCAAAATCCGCGCAACAGCGTCGGAGATGATGGCGGCGGGCAGCCCCGCGGCCAAGCCCCGAACGGTCAGCCTCCGCAGGCGCCGCATCAACTGCCTGAAGGCACGCCTGTACCCAACCCGGCCCAGCGTCCCGTGCAGGGCCAGCCCCCGCAGGCGCCGCATCAATTGCCGGAAGGAACGCCGGTGCCCAACCCAGCCCAGCGTCCCGTTCAGGGTCAGCCTCCGCAGGCGCCGCATCAATTGCCGGAAGGAACGCCGGTGCCGAACCCAGCCCAGCGTCCCGTTCAGGGCCAGCCCCCGCAGGCGCCGCATCAACTGCCTGAAGGCACGCCTGTACCCAACCCGGCCCAGCGTTCCGTTCAGGGCCAGCCCCCGCAGGCGCCGCATCAATTGCCGGAAGGAACACCGGTGCCGAACCCGGCCCAGCGCCCCGTTCAGGGTCAGCCCCCGCAGGCGCCGCATCAATTGCCGGAAGGAACACCGGTGCCGAACCCGGCCCAGCGTCCCGTTCAGGGCCAGCCCCCGCAGGCGCCGCATCAATTGCCGGAAGGCACGCCGGTACCCAACCCGGCTCAGCGCCGCCCCCAGGGTCAGTTGCCAGAAGGGACGCCGGTGCCCAACCCAGCCCAGCGTCCCGTTCAGGGCCAGCCCCCGCAGGCGCCGCATCAATTGCCGGAAGGAACACCGGTGCCCAACCCGGCCCAGCGCCGCCCCCAGGGTCAGTTGCCAGAGGGGACGCCCGTGCCAAACCCGGCGGTGCAACAACAACGTCAGCAGCAAGATCAGCAGCGGCGTCAGCAGGAGCAGCAGCGCCAGGACCAGCAGAGCCAGCAGCATCAGCAGCAGGACCAACAGCGCCAACAGCAGCAGCAACTGCGCCAACAGCAAGATCAACAGCGGCATCAGCAAGAGCAGCAGCGCCAGGACCAGCAGAGCCAGCAGCATCAGCAGCACCAGCAGCAGGAACAGCAGCGTCAGGAACAACAAGGTCAGCAGCGTCAGCAGCAAGAGCAGCAGCGCCAACAACAGCAGGATCAGCACCGCCAGCAGGAAGGCCAGCATGGCCATCCGGGATGCGGTGGCCCGAACGAGCCGCCGTGCCGTTAATCACAACGGCGAAGGCCGGGCGTGAGCCCGGCCTTCTTGAGAATGCAAGTTCTAGGCTGATTTAGCGCTTCAGCCGCGCGATGAGGCTGGACGTGTCCCATCGCTTGCCGCCCATGGCTTGCACGTCGCCATAAAACTGATCGACCAAGGCGGTGACCGGGAGTGGGGCACCATTGCGTCGGCTTTCCGCGAGGCAGATGCCGAGATCCTTTCGCATCCAATCCACCGCGAAGCCGAAATCGAATTTGCCGGCCTCCATGGTCTTGGCGCGGTTTTCCATTTGCCAGGATTGAGCCGCCCCCTTCGAGATCACGGCCACCACTTCGGAGAGGTCGAGCCCCGCCGCTTCGGCAAAGTTGAGTCCTTCCGCAAGACCCTGAACAAGCCCCGCAATGCAGATCTGGTTGACCATCTTGGTCAATTGACCTGCGCCGGAGGGCCCCATCAGGCGGCATGCTTTGGCATAGGCCGCGATGACGGGTTCGGCATCAGCGTAGGGCGCTTGATCGCCGCCGCACATCACCGTCAGGGCGCCGTTCTCTGCGCCGGCCTGTCCGCCAGACACCGGCGCGTCTATGAATGCAAGTCCGAGCTCCTTCGCCTTGGCGTCGAGTTCGCGCGCCACTTCGGCGGATGCCGTCGTGTGATCGACGAAGATACTGCCGCGTTTCATGCCCGCGAAAGCCCCATCGGGGCCGAGCGTGACCGACCGAAGATCATCATCGTTGCCGACGCAGCAGAAGACGATGTCTCGCTCGTGGGCGGCGTCATTCGGGGTTTTTGCCGAGGTGCCCTTGTGCTGCCCGACCCAAGCATCGGCCTTTGCGGACGAGCGATTATAAACGACGACATCGTGCCCCTTCGCGGCCAGATGGCCAGCCATGGGGTAACCCATGACGCCGAGACCTAGGAATGCGAGCTGTTTCACAAATGTGGCTCCTGTTGGGAAAAACGGTTTGCCGGATCAGTCGCGCAGTGCCGCGCGAATGCGCTCGGCCTGCTCGGCCAGCATCTCCGGCAATGCCATCGGACCACCGGGCGGTTTCATGGCGACGCCGGGGTGACGCGGGAGGAGATGGAAATGCAGGTGGAACACGACCTGTCCACCTGCCTCTTCGTTGAATTGCTGCAGGGTCAGCCCGGGCGCCTGCATGGCGCGTTGCGCCGCAAGTCCGACGGCCTGCACGCGGGGCATGAGAAGCGCCAGATCGGCGGGTGCGATGTCGATCATGTTGCGGACATGGACCTTTGGAATGACCAGCACGTGCCCGTCCACGCGCGGCATCACATCCATGAACCCGAGGGCGACCTCGTCCTCGAAGACCTTGTGGCACGGCAGCACGCCGCGGAGGATTTTAGCAAAGACGTTGTTTTCATCATAGGTCGACATGGCTAGCCTCGGTCTTGCGTCGATCCTCCGTGGCAAGCCACGCTCGTCGCGTCAAGCGCGTGCGAACCGACCACTGCGGCACGGCGTTTCCGCTTGCACAAAAAGGGCAGATCGATGAAAAAATCTGCATGGCAGCCTTGCGCAAAGCTAATAGCTGTGCTTTATCACTGTCAACGACACAAGAGTTCGCTTCGAGCGGTCCAAGTCTAGGGAAGTACGCCCAAGGTCGGCAGTTTATAAGCTGCATGATGAAGAAGAGACCGCCTTCAGATGGCCGTCTATCTCTCTGCACAAGTCCAACATTTGGAGAATTGAGGAACGGAGCTGCGGTTTTGTTGATCAAAGCGCGTTCCGTTACTGGTTTAACTCGTTGTACGGTTGTTCAACGAGCCGCGAACATTCGGAGCCGATCACGGGCCGGAGTTGCAAAAAGGGCGGGATCCACTGGATCCCGCCCTTTTTAATGTCAGGTCTGTCTCGAGGCGCTGGGCCTCAGCGCTCGCTGACCGGGGCATAGTCGCGGCGTGGCGCGCCGACATAGAGCTGCCGTGGGCGACCGATGCGCTGACCCGGATCCTCGATCATCTCTTTCCACTGCGCGATCCAGCCAACCGTACGGGCGAGCGCGAACAGCACCGTGAACATTGAAACCGGGAAGCCAAGCGCCTTGAGCGTGATGCCTGAGTAGAAATCGACGTTCGGATAAAGCTTCTTCTCGATGAAATACTCGTCCGACAAGGCGATCCGCTCGAGTTCGATGGCGATGTCAAGGAGCGGATCGTCCTTGATGCCGATCTCGCGAAGCACCTCGTGACAGGTCTTCTGCATGATCTTGGCGCGAGGATCGTAGTTTTTGTAAACGCGATGACCAAAACCCATGAGACGGAACGGATCGTTCTTGTCCTTGGCACGAGCGATGAACTGCGGAATACGGTCGACCGACCCGATCTCGGCGAGCATCTTCAAGGCCGCTTCATTGGCGCCTCCATGCGCCGGACCCCAAAGGCAGGCGATCCCGGCCGCGATGCAGGCGAAGGGATTCGCGCCCGACGAGCCTGCAAGACGAACCGTCGAAGTCGACGCATTCTGCTCGTGGTCGGCGTGAAGGATGAAGATTTTATCCAGCGCCCGGGAGAGGACCGGATTGACCTTATATTCCTCGCACGGCACCGCGAAGCACATGCGGAGGAAGTTGGACGTATAGTCGAGTTCGTTCTTCGGATAGACGAACGGCTGACCGACCGTATATTTATACGCCATAGCGGCCAGGGTCGGCATTTTAGCGACCATCCGCATCGAAGCGACCATCCGCTGCGTCGGGTCCGAGATATCGGTCGAGTCGTGGTAGAAGGCCGACAGAGCGCCGACGCTCGCGACCATCACGGCCATCGGATGTGCGTCGCGGCGGAACCCATGGAAGAAGCGCGACATCTGTTCATGCACCATCGTGTGGCGCGTGACGCGATAATCGAAGTCGGCCTTCTGGATTTTGGTCGGCAATTCTCCGTAAAGCAGCAGATAGCAGGTCTCGAGAAAGTCGCCATGCTCGGCCAGCTGCTCGATCGGGTAACCGCGATAGAGCAGAACACCCTCGTCGCCATCGATGTAGGTGATCCGGGATTCGCAGCTCGCCGTCGAGGTGAATCCGGGATCATAGGTGAACACACCCGTCTGGGCGTAGAGCTTCGCGATGTCGACCACGTCGGGGCCGATCGTACCCGTCTTGATCGGCAGCTCGATCGACTTGTTGTCGACGATGATGGTGCCTGAAGTGCCTGTCATTGAGCTGCCTTGCGAGATCTAACGGTCAAGCAAAGGATCGATCTCCAACAGGAAACCGGCCTTTGTGCGCTGCGTGAAAGCTAGCGGATCGCTGCATTGCGTCAAGGTCGCTCAAAGAGCGGCACACATGCGTCAATGCGACAACACAATTCAGTGATTGGCCAAAGCAGCGGGCTCGCGTTAGGCGACTCTTTGGTTACGTGAGGCTGGCGATCCAATCGTCGATTCGGCCGAGACTTTCATCCCGACCAATCACCTCAAGCACGTCGAAAATCCCGGGCGAAGTCGTGCGGCCCGTCAAGGCAGCCCGCAGCGGCTGGGCGACTTGACCGAGCTTCGTGCCGGACTTTTCCGCATGCTCCCGAACCACGGCCTCGGTCGTCGCAGCGGTCCAGATTTCGAGAGCCGCGAAGAAAGGCCGCAGAGCGACGAGGTGATCGCGACCTTTGGCCAGCACCTCGGCGGCTTTCGGATCGATCGGCAGCGGACGATCCGCAAACAGGTAACCTGCGCCGTCCAGCAGTTCGACCAACGTCTTGGAGCGCTCCTTCAAGCCCGGCATGGCAGAGAGAAGCTTGGCCCGTAGGATGGGGTCGAGTTTGGCTTCGAGCGCCGGTCCGCCGTCCAGATAGGGCAGGGTGTCGATCAAGGCGGTCAGAAGGTCCGCGTCGAGCGTCGATCGCAGGTAGTGCCCGTTGAGGTTTTCCAGCTTGGCGAAATCGAAACGCGCCGGCGAGCGGCCGACATTCTCGAGCGAGAAAGCCGCTGTCATCTCCTCGGTCGAGAAGAATTCTTGGTCACCTTGGCTCCACCCGAGCCGCACGAGGTAGTTGCGGACAGCGTCCGGCAGGTAGCCGAGCGCCCGATAGGCATCGACCCCGAGTGCGCCATGGCGCTTGGACAGCTTGGCCCCGTCGGCTCCATGAATCAGCGGGATATGCGCCATGGCGGGGGCCTGCCAGCCGAAGGCGTCATAGATCTGCGCTTGCCGGGCCGCATTGGTCAGGTGATCGTCACCGCGGATGATCTGCGTGACACCCATGTCGTGGTCGTCGACCACCACGGCCAGCATATAGGTCGGGTTGCCATCGGAGCGGAGCAGAACGAGATCGTCGAGATCCTTGTTAGCCCACGTGACGGTCCCTTGGACTTTGTCATGGATTTGGGTCTGCCCGTCTTGCGGGGCGCGGAGGCGGATCACAGGCTTGACGCCGGATGGTGCGTCGGAGGCATCGCGATCGCGCCACCGCCCGTCGTAGCGCGGCGGCCGCTTCTCGCGACGCGCGTCCTCGCGCATGGCCTCGAGCTCGTCTGGCGTCGCATAGCAGCGATAGGCAAAGTTCTTGGCCAGCAGATCCTCGACGGCCTCACGGTGCCGTGCGGCGCGCTGGAATTGATAAACGACATCGCCGTTCCAGCTTAAGCCGAGCCAGTTCAGGCCGTCCACGATGGCGTCGATCGCGGCTGTGGTCGAGCGCTCGCGGTCGGTATCCTCGATGCGAAGCAGCATGGTTCCACCATGCTTGCGCGCATAGAGCCAGTTGAACAGGGCCGTCCTGGCGCCGCCGATATGGAGGAAGCCCGTCGGAGAGGGTGCAAAACGGGTGACGACCTGATCGGACATGCGTGGATGGCCTCGTGGCTGAGGAAAGGGGAACGGTCGCGACGGCGCATCGCATCGAGCGCCCGTCTACCATGAGGGGCGTCACCCTGTCCGTTTTTTGAGGACAGGCTGAAGCCGTCGTATATAGGATCGCCATGCCGATCCGGTCAGGGCGGCAGAGACACGCCCGTCCGCGGTTTCTGGCCACGCGCTCGCCGAAACAAGTGTCCTCATGGTGGAAGCGACCCGCAAAGCCTCCGCGATCGGCGTTCTCGCCGGCCTCGGGGCGTTCGCGGGTTCGCTACGCCCGATCACGGGAGTCGGCCGGGCCGTCTCGATGGCCTTTGAGATCGAGTGGGAGCAGCGCCGCTTCTTTCTCTGGCTGCCGGTGCTCTGCGGCGTCGGCGTACTGCTGTTTCTCGCCGCCGATCGCAATCCCGTGCTGTGGTGGCCCATGCTTTTGGCGGGCGGTTTCGGCTCGCTCTCCTGGGTGGCGCGCAACAATCGGTCCGCCTTCATGCTGTCGGTCGCGGTCGCGGCCGTATTCAGTGGCTTTGTGGCGGCGGGCTTTCGCACTGAGCGGGTGGCGGCGCCGGTGCTCGATCGGATCCGCATCGCCAGATTGACCGGCTTCGTCGAGGAGGTCGATCATCGCCGCAAGGGCAGTCGCTTGATCCTCAATCTGCGGAGCGCCGAGGGGCTCGACCCCGCGCGTGTCCCGGATCGCGTGCGTCTCACGACACGGCGCGACGATCCTGTCGAGGCGGGTGACTTCATCGCCGTCACGGCACGCCTTCTGCCGCCGGCGCAAGCGTCCCTCCCGGGCGGCTACGCCTTCGCGCGCGACGCCTACTTTTCCGGCTTCGGTGCGGTCGGGTCGATCCTCGGTCGATTAAAACCCGCAACGGCGCCTGCTGCGCCCTCCTTCGGCCTCGCCTTCCATATGGCAGTCGATCGAGCCCGCAACGCGCTCGCGTCGCGGGTCGATACGATCCTCGGCGGCGATACGGGCGCAATCGCGGCCGCCATGGTGACGGGCAAACGCGACCTTCTATCGGAGGACGGCCGCGACTTGATCCGCGAGGCCGGCATCTTCCACATCATCACGATCGCCGGTGTGCAGATGACGCTTGTGGCCGCATTGCTGTTTGGTGGCACGCGCCGCGGTCTTGCGCTGAGCCGCACGCTGGCGCTCCGCTATCCGATCAAGAAATGGGCCGCGCTGGTCGCCATCGCCGGGGCGATCGCCTACGATATTCTGACCGGGTCGCGCATCGGCACGCAGCGCGCCTTGTTCATGACGCTGATCATGCTCGGGGCCGTGCTGGTCGACCGGCGCGGTTTCACCATGCGGAACCTCGCTCTGGCCGCCCTGGTGGTCGTGCTGGTCGAGCCGGAGTCAATTCTCGGCGCGAGCTTCCAACTCTCTTTCGCGGCGGTCGCGGCCCTTGTCGCGGTCTATGAAACGCGGGAGCGCGGACGTCGCGCCGACGGGGCGGATCACGTTCCCAAGCGCGGCCAACCGGCTCCGGGCGTTTGGCGCTGGCTTCACCACATCGTCGATCACGGTCGCGGTTTGCTCGTCGCGACCGTCTGCGCCACCATCGCGACCGCCTCGTTCATGGCCGGCAATTTCCACGAACTCAGCCCCTATGTGTTCATCGGCAATCCTCTGACACTGGCGATCATCGAATTCTTCGCCGTTCCGGGCGCTTTGCTGGGCTGCGTTCTGTATCCGCTCGGGCTCGATGGTTTGGTGTGGCACTGGGTGGGCGCCGGCATCGGTATCGTCCTGTGGGCCGCGCGACTGATCGCCTCTGCGCCGCATTCGACCGTCAATCTCCCGGCCTTCGCGCCCTGGGCGATGCCGTTCCTTGCGCTTGCGGTGTTGTCGGTCGTGATCTGGCGGACATGGCTGTTTCGCCTGACAGCGATCCCGCTGCTCATGATCGGATTGGCCGGAACGGCGCTCGGCTCACGATACGACATGATCGTCGCGCCGACCGGGGATGCGGTCGCGGTGCGCCAGGAGAGCGGATTGCTGGCCGTCGTGGGCAAGAGCAACTCCTTCGCGGTCGAGCAATGGCTGCGCGCCGATGGCGATGGTCGCGAAGCCGCCTTGCTGGGTCGTCAAACTGCGGCCCCGGTCGGCCGTTGCGACAAGCTCGGGTGCGTCGCGCCGCTGCCGGGCGGGCAGATCCTGTCGCTGGTGTCCGAGCCGCAGGCCTTCGAGGAGGATTGCGGCCGCGCCGACGTCATCGTGACAGGGCTTTACGCGCCAGAAAGCTGTGCCGCTGCGCTGATCGTCGATCGTGCCAGCTTGGCGTCGACCGGCTCGGTTGGCCTCTGGCTCCGCAATGGGGGATGGGTGACCGACCCGGCCCGCACCGCGATGACCGATCGCCCGTGGTCGCCGGCACCGCAGCCGCTGCGGCGGCGATTCCGCACGTCGACCCGGCCCGAGCCATTGCTTGATCGGGACGGACAGGGTGAGACGGATGGCAATGCCACACCGGACGATCCAACTTCAGGCCAACCCTGATGCGAGCATATTGCCATCATCGATCAAAGGGGATCCTTACATCACGCTTTGGTGCCGCCTGTGTGTTGGATCGTCGTCCTTGACGATCATCGTCACTGCGATTGGCCGACAACCAGCAGCGCTTCGCGTGAGCGACCGGCATGATCTGCCGCGAGGATCGTGTCATCGGGCGCGACGACGCGGTCCATGATCGCGCGACGGCGCAGACGCTTGATGATCGCCTCGGCCCGCTCAATTTCGGCCGGAAGCTCAGACGGACGCAAGGCGGGGCGACGACGAAGACGCGGGCTCTTGGCTTCCACGGCAGCCCAGAGATCATCGAACAGAAGGTTCTCGCGCGCGATCGCATCCGCGACGGCACTCTCGAGCCGGAGCTTAAAGGCCCAACGCGCTGTCGGCCGATGCGCCTCGCCGTGGTGCCACCGCCGCAGATAACCTTTCCAAAACGCGCGTCGCCAAGCCAAGTGAGCCGGTTCGAGATCGGCATCGCAGACCGCGTCGGGGTTCTCGTGGCGAAACCGCATCGTGTCGGCGGCGCCCCCAACCGCGCGCCCATCGAGCCGAGCCGATGTCGTGACCGATACCGCGAGCGTGTGGCGCACCTTGAACCCGGCACGGCCGAGCGCTTTGACCAAAGCCGCATCCTCCCCGACCGGCATGGGCGGCAGTCCTCCGATCGCCCGGTAGGCCTCAAGCGTGACCGCGAGACTAGCGCCTGAGGCGACGCGGTGATTGGGCCACGGGTCATGCAGGTGGGGATCGCATAAGGCGATCATCTCGGCCATGGCCGCGAGATAGGTGTCCTCCCATCGGCCCCGTTGGAGAAACGCCGCGCCAAGCCGCATCAGTTCGGCCGGATGCGCGTCGACATAACCCGCCACGGCGTCGGCGCCGTCGGACAAGGCCGTCAGCGTGTTAGCGACCCAATCGGCCGCCACGATCGTGTCAGCATCCGTCGTCAGGATGATCCCTTCGGTTCGTCCCGGCGACGTCAGCCGCGCGGCGGCCGCATCCATGGCAAATTTCCGCGCCCACCCGGCATGGCTCTTCTCGCGATCCAGCATCGCCTCAACGATGTGGAGCCCGAACGGGAGCAGAGGCGCCAACGCACGAACCGAAGCCGCGGTCCCGTCCGTACAATTATTGGCATAAACCAGCACCTCGAACGTGCCAGCACCCAACGGAGCGCCTGTTCGATCGCGTTGGACCGCGAGGGCCGCCAGACACAAACCGATCCGCTCGATCTCATTACAGGCCGGGATAGCCACAATCGCTCTCGATGCGGGCTGACGAGCCGCGATCAGCTTCAACTCCAGCGTTGTCGGCTCCAGGGTCGAACGAGATATCATGAGGGTGGCTCTTCGAAGTGCGCGGCGGTGAAGCCAGAACGCCGCTCGAGCCGGACGGGTCCACCTTGGCCGGAACATTGTCGCAGATCGTCCGTTCCATGATCGCTTTCCGAAGCCTCCACTGCTTTCGCTGTCGAGAGTTGAGTGACGCCGCATGGCCAAGGACCTTCGTTTGTCATCACACCCTGATTGTCTCGAACGCATCCCGGTCGACGAGAGCGCACGCCGGGTAGGGCCGCTGGACGCCGTGCTGCGTGCAACACAGCTGTCCGATCTGTTGTTCGCGGAGGGCGAGCAGGCGGACCGGGAAACCCGCATCACGGATCGGGTCCACGCGGCACTGCGAGCCTCTAGGCTTTTATTGGCTCCCTTTCCGGCGCGCTGGGGTGGCGAGGATCTGTTGTCGGCCGAACGGTCGCGAGATCTGACCGCCGTCTTGCGCCTGATCGGGGCCGGCGATCTGTCGGTCGCGCGCCTCTACGAAGGACATGTGAACGCCGTTGCCTTGGTGACGCGCTTCGGGACGAGCGGGCAGGTGGCGGCGTTTGCCGACGCGGTCGCGCAGGGCGCGATGTCGGCCGTTTGGAATGCCGAAGGGAAGCAGCCGTTGCGGGCGCAACGGACGGCTGCCGGCTGGCATCTTTTGGGCAGCAAGATCTTGGCGTCCGGAGCCGGATCCATCACTCACCCGATCGTCACGCCGACCGGCCCGGATGGCGTCGTCATGGTGATTCCGGTTTTGGCTTCTGGAGAGCGAGCCGACCTGTCCGGATGGACCGCGCAAGGCGTGCGCTCGACCGCGACCGGCACCGTCGACTTCAGTGGACTGACGATTCCCTTCGCGGCGCAGATCGGAGGCGCGGGCGACTACATGCGCCAGCCCTCCTTCTCGGGTGGAGCTTGGCGCTTCTGCGCCGTCCACCTCGGGGCAGCCGAACGCCTTCTCGACCTCTATCGCGAGCATCTCGTTTCGAGATCGCGAGACGGCGACGCGCTTCAACAGCAACGCGTCGCGCATTGTGCCGCCGCTCTCGGGAGCGCCGCTTTCTGGGTCGAGCATGCGGCCGCCCGGTTGGCCTCACATTCATCCGTCGTCGACGCCGTCGATGCCGAGGCAACCGTGGGCTTTGTCAATTTGACCCGCGTCGTGACCGAGCGTGCCTGTCTCGACGTGCTCGAGGCGGTGCATCGCGGCATCGGTCTTGGCGCCTTCATTCGCCCGCATGCGGTGGAGCGCGTCTCGCGCGATCTGTCGACTTATCTACGCCAGCCGGTGCCTGATGGCGCGATGCTGGATGCGGCCAAGATGGTGCTGGCCTCGCCCCGATCGACGCGCCAGCTTTGGGATCTTTGACGATGCTGGCCGGTGACGCGCTCGATGCCATCAATGCCTTCCCGCTCGTCGAGGTTGAGGGCTTGTTGCGGCAAGGCCCGATGCTGGTGCTCTCACCCCATCCAGACGACGAGAGTCTCGGCTGTGGCGGATTGATCGCGGCGGCCTGCCACGTCGGCGTTCCGGTCGATGTGCTTGTGTTGACCGATGGCGCGGGCTCGCATCCAAACTCGATTCGCTATCCGGCCAAGCGTCTTGCGGCGGTCCGTCGCGAGGAAACCGAGCAGGCCGCGCGCGCGCTCGGCCTCGCTCCCGAACACGTCGGCCATCTCGGACTTCCGGATACGCGGGCGCCGACGTCGGGGCCCGATTTCGACACTGCGGTCGCGACCATTGCGGCGCAGGTGGCCAATGGTGGCATCCGGCAAATGTTCGTGACCTGGGACCAGGATCCGCATTGCGATCACCAAGCTGCGGCCAGCATGGCGCGGGCGGTCGCGGCTCGCGTGCCCGGTCTTGCGCTATGGTCTTATCCGATCTGGGGGTGGCACCTGGCGCGTGACCGCCCGGTGGAGGTCGCGGCCCTCGAGGGGCTTCGGCTCGATGTTTCGGCCTTTCAGGCAGTGAAGCGTTGGGCCATCGCGGCTCATGTGTCTCAAATGACCGACCTGATCGACGATGATCCGGCTGGCTTTCGATTCACCGACACAACCCTGCGTCCCTTCATGGGCCGCTACGAATATTTCATCAGGACGCAGCCGTGAGCCGCCGTACCGAGACGATCAAACCCGACTATTTCGATCAGCTCTATACGAGCGAGCCGGATCCGTGGGGGTTCAAAAGCAGTGATTACGAGCGCCGCAAATATGCTGCGACCCTCGCGATCCTCGAGCGCGTACATTACGCCGACGCGCTCGAGATTGGGTGTTCGATCGGGGTCTTCACGCGGCGACTCGCGGCCCGCTGCTCGCGTCTTGTCGCGATCGATGCCTCGCAGGTCGCGCTCGACACCGCGCGGTCCGATTGTGCCGATCTCGAGCATGTCGACATCCAGCTTGGGCTGGTGCCGGCCGATGTCCCCGAAGGACCGTTCGATCTCATCGTGATGTCGGAAGTCCTGTATTATCTCGTCGCCGATGACGTGCGTCGGACAGCGGCGGCGTGCCGTCGCGCATTGGCGCCGGGCGGCGAAATCGTGCTCTGTCACTGGCTCGGCGAGACCGATTATCCTTTGACGGGCGAGGCCGCCGCCGAAACCTTCGTGACAGCAGCCTCAAATTGGGTGATCTCGCATCACACGTCGCGGGAACCGGGATATCGGCTCGATCGGCTGGTGGCAGCGTCCTGATGGCGCCATTGAGGTCTCGTTCATCACGAGCTGCAATCCGTCGGCGAACGAGATGACGATTTGTTAAAGACGGGGGAGGCCAAGCGAGACGCCAGTGTTCCATCAATCCCGCCTTCGGTTCGAGCAGCAGGTTGCGATCCTGGTCGGCGTTCTCTGCGTCGCCCTCGTCGGCGTTATGATCGTCGGCGCCATCATGATCGGTCGCCGCGAGGCGGTCAGGATGGTCCGGCAGGATATGTCCGAACTTGCCAGCAATATGGCATCGGCGCTGGACAGCACGATGCGGGACCGGTTTCGCGAAATCCAGGTGATTGGCGGCCTGCGTCCGCTTCGTACCGCTTGGCGAAGCGACCCGGGGCAAGTGCGTGAAGTCCTCGACACCCTGCAGGCGTCGCTGCCGGCTTATACGTGGATCGGCTTCGCGGCGCCGGATGGCACGGTGCTCTCGTCCACGAAAGGAATTCTGGAAGGAGCGTCCGTTGCTGAACGACCCTGGTTCATCAATGGTCTAAAGGCTCCCTCGGTCGGCGACGTGCACGAGGCGAAGCTTCTCGCGACGTTCCTCCCACGGGCTCCGGATGTCGCACCGTTTCGCTTCGTCGACGTCTCCGTTCCGGTCCATGATGAGGCTGGAAGGCTGGCGGGGGTCTTAGGCGCCCATCTGAGTTGGTCCTGGGCCGATGACCTGCGGCAACGGCTGCTGTCCTACAACGATGCCGGCCTGGAGACTGACGTTTGGGTGCTCGCATCGGACGGCAAGATGCTGCTCGGCCCAACCCTCGGGGCCGCCCCGTTCGATGCTCAGCGACTCGCCTCTTTTGCGACCGAGCGGTCCGGTGTCTTCGAGGATCGAAGCGGCGGCGATACGATCCTGAGCGGGTTTGCGGTCACGTCGAGCGACAAGACCTTTCCGGGCCTCGGATGGATCGTCGTGTCGCGCCGACCCGCCAGCGTCGCCTATCAATCAATCCACGATATCGCCCGGACGATCGTTTTGCTCGGCGCCGGGCTGGCCTTGCTCAGCATCGTCTTGGCCTGGTTGATCGCCCGCAACGCGGCGGCACCGGTCCGTGCCATGACGCAGGCTGCACGCCAACTCGGCCGCGATCCGTCGATGACGATGCTGCCACGTTTCGGAGGCTCGCAGGAGTTTGTCGAACTATCCGCATCGCTGCGCTCGCTCCTTCGCCGGATCGGCCTTGCCGAGCAGGAGCGCCACCGGGTCGAGACCCAGTCGACGTTGATCGAACGGCGATTTCAAGCTGAGATCGCCACGCTTCAACGAGTTGCCGATACCGATCCTTTGACGGGTCTCCTGAACCGGCGCTCGTTCCTGATGCATGCCGATGATGCGATGCTCCACCACGACCGTCATCGGCGCGGCCTCGCGATCCTGGTCGCCGACATCGATGTGTTCAAACGGGTCAACGATAGTCATGGTCACCCGGCGGGCGACGAGGTGATCCGGCAGGTTGGTGTCCTGCTTGAGGCCGGGGTGCGATCGAGCGACAAAGTCGCACGATTCGGTGGGGAGGAATTCGTCATTCTTCTGCGGGAAGTGGATGAGGACCAAGCCCGACATTTGGCCGAGCGCATGCGCCTCGCGGTCCGCGCAGCCGTCATCTACCACGCGGGACAAGAGATCCGAGTCACGATCAGTATTGGCGGCGCGGTGATCTCCACCAACGATACCGACATCCAGGCCTTGATCGAGCGAGCCGACCGGGGGCTCTACGACGCCAAAAGCCAGGGGCGCGATTGCGTCAGCATGGATTCGCGTGACACTGCGTCGCCCATTCAGAACGTCGCCTGAGGCGGCCTGATGCATCTAGCCGCCCGCACGCGTTCGACGTAAGCACGATGGCGGCGCCGCAACCGAGGGGGACCAACAGCATGGACCGGAAGATCATTTGGATTTTGGTGATGCTCTGCTTGCTGATTCTTCTGTGGTGGGCCTTTGACCATGTCCTATTCCCGACGCTTCCGACACCGGCCGGAGCGCCCTCCATCGTCAAATAGGGTGACGTTGCGTTAGCTTTCGTCAACCAATCGCTCCTCAAGTCCCGTGCAATTGAGTGTTGGGATGGATCGAGAATGGCGTGTTACCTGGTCGGTTTCTCGAGGAGTGGTGGATCGAGCAACCAGGCATCGCTTGCCGAGGCCATGCATGTCATCGATGGACGCAATGTCGGTGACGGAAGCTGGGTGGTGAAGATCGATCAAAGCCGAGCCGCCTTGTTGGCGGCTCTGCATGATTGTTTCGGCCTCGACGCCACGGTTCAGGTGATCGAACTGCCGGATGGCGCGTGGTGGAGCGCCTTGTCGTGTAAAAAGCCGGCGGCACCTCGAACGCCGGCATGGTCCATCTTCGGAAATTTAGGGGGGCCGACGCTCGCGACCGGCTGACGCCGTTTCGCGGCGGATTCGCGGCGCGAGATACGGGTCGTCGAGTGAGCCCATTGGGCGATGCTGACCGTAGCTCCGTGACAAAGCCGCGGTCGACCGTGGCGCTCGACCCAAGGGACGACGATGGCGACCGACATGGTCCATATTGCAACGACTGACACGACTCACGACTACGCGCCACTCTGGGGCGCGCTCGATCGCCTTCAGGCTTGCCGCGCCTTCATCGACGTCTGGTTCGTCGACACCTACCAACCTGTCGACATGATGATGTCAGCCTTTCGACGCTTGCTGACAGAAGGCGATCCATTGTTTCTGTTGCAAATCAGCGAACGCGCGCTCTTGGGCAGCCTCGGCATGATGCCGGAGGCTCAACGGTGGCTCGAAGCGCGGCGGCCCTGAGTGCCCCCGGCGTCTTGTGACTTTATAATTAGACGAAATACTGTTTGATGCGCGGCGATTTACTTCGATTTCCATCCGTGATTAACGGATTGGGTCGTCGGTATGACGGAATTGAGGCGCAAGCCAGCCAGCGGATGCTCCCCCCGCAAGCCAGCCAGCATGACATGATGGAACAGGCTGACCAATGGGGTCCCGCACACGCGCGGTCGCGATCGCGACCGCCACTCTTCTTGTCGCCGCCCAGGGCGCAACGCAAGCTTATGGGCAACAAGTTCGACGCGCATCCGACGCGACCGCGTCTGCAACGAACGACACGCCGGCCGATCTGAGCGCCGCCGTCGCGCTCGATACGATCACCGTAACGTCGACCAAAACACCGGAACCGGCCATCGATGCCTTGTCGGGCTCGACCGTCGTGACCCGCCCCCAGATCGACAGGCTGCAGCCCTCGAAGGTCTCCGAAATTCTACAGACGATTCCGGGCGTCACAACCCAGAGCAGCCAAAACGATCCTGGCCAGTCGGTCAACATTCGCGGGCTTCAAGATTTCGGCCGGGTCAATGTTCTCGTCGACGGCGCGCGCCAAGATTATCAAATCTCCGGCCACAACGCCAACGGCACCTATTATCTCGACCCCGAGTTCATCGGGCAGGTGGATGTGACGCGCGGCCCGGTGTCGAACATCTACGGGTCGGGGGCCATCGGCGGTGTCGTGGCGTTCCGCACCAAGGGTGTCGAGGACGTCCTCGCGCCCGACGAAACCTATGGCGCCTTGCAGAAGGTGGGTGTCGGCTCAAACGGCGCGGAATTTCTCAATTCATCGGCCGTCGCGACGCGCTTCGGTGATGTCGCCGACTTCTACGGACAATTCGTCTATCGCGGGCTCGATCCCTATGACGACGGTGCGGGCGACAAGGTTCAAGATACGGGGAGCAGGCTGCTTGGTGGCCTGATGAAGGCCAATATTCGCCCCGCCGAGGGGCAGCAGATCAGCCTGTCGGCCATGCAGCAGAATTATACGTTCGCCAATAACGGCACGAGTGCTGCCGGGTCGCGGTTCCGCGACGACGTCACGGCCGAGAATTACACGATCGGCTACACATTCAGCCGGCCCGAGATCCAATGGCTCGATTTCAGCGCCAAGGCCTATTCTTCGGCGACACGCAATAAAGAGACCGCGGTCGCGCCGGACGCCACCTACCAGGCGCTCGGGGTTCAGCCCGGCGACCCGTTGTCGGATCGGGTGCGGACGGTCGGCTTCGACCTCAATAATACGGCCCGTTTCGACACTGGCCCGGTGCACCATGCGCTGACGGTAGGTGGCGACAGCGCTTGGGACCATGTCAGAACCGACGATCAGGCGGGCGGTTACGTCGGCGCACTGACGCCTTCGGGAACCCGGCGTATCTCGGGAGCCTTCATCCAAGATGAGGCGCGCTACGGCGGGTGGCTTCGTGTGCTCGGTGCCGCCCGCTATGACGATTACGAGTTGAACGGGGGCGCCTATCACTCGGAAGGCAGCCGGGTCTCGCCGAAGATCACCGTCGGGGTTACGCCGATCCGCGGCATCGAGCTCTACTCGACCTATGCCGAGGGCTACCGCGCGCCCTCGATCACCGAGACTCTGATCTCCGGCGCGCATCCGTTTCCGGCGTTCAACATTCTGCCCAACCCCACGCTGAGGCCCGAGGTCGCGCATAACGTCGAGGGCGGCGTAAACCTCAAATACGACGATGTTTTCCGAGACGGCGACAAGATCCGAGGCAAGCTGACCGTCTTCTCCAACGACGTCAGCAACTACATCGATATGGAGACCGTGGGTGCGCCCTATCTGGTGCCATTCATTCCCGGCGCTCCGGTGTCGCTCTGCGCCAGCCGACCCTCGCTCTGTTTCCCGATCACCTCCTATCAATATCTGAATATCGCCAAGGCCAATCTGACGGGCGTCGAGGTCGAGGGTGGCTATGATTGGGGGCAGGGGTTCTTCACGCTCTCGGGTCAGCATATCGACGCCAAGAACGAGACCACCAAGGGCGCATTGGTCACGTCGATCCCGGATCGGCTCACCTCGACGCTCGGGCTCCGCTTCCTCGACGACCGTCTCACCGTCGGGACACGGCTGACGCTGGTAGACAAGAGCGTCGTCATATCGTCGGCGACCGGCACCGTGACCAACACGCCGAGCGGCGGCTATGCGCTGGTCGACCTCTTCGCCAATTATAAGGTCAACGACCGGGTCGCTGGCGACTTCACGGTCAAGAACCTCTTCGACCGACAATATCGCCAATATCTCGACAGCGAGCCGAGCGCCGGCACGGTCGTGAAAGCTTCCCTGACCGTGAAATTCGCCTCCAAGTGAGGCGTCTCGATCTCATGCAAAGCCACACAATCAAGGGAGACCATCGCATGTATATCGCCATGAACAGATTCAAAGTGATCGTGGGTGAGGAGAATGCCTTCGAGCAGGTCTGGCGCTCACGCGAGAGCCGCCTGCATGAGATGAACGGCTATGTGTCGTTCGATCTGCTCCGCGGTCCGCAGCAAGAGGACTACACACTCTATGCGTCGCATACGGTCTGGGCGAACCGCGAGGATTTCCAAGCTTGGACCCAGTCCGAGCAGTTCCGGGACGCCCACAAAAATGCTGGCAAGGGCCGCCCGTTGACGACCGGCCATCCCGTCTTCGAAGGTTTCGACGCGGTGTCGATGGAGGCGGAGGCGGTGGCCTGACCTGTCACGACCATCGCAGGCTCCGACGATCGCCTCGTGGAGCCTTTTGGATCAGGGGTCGGTCATTGGCACGGCGGGTGGCGTGAATTGCAGGATCTCGCTGGTATAGGTCTCGACCACGAGGCTGAACGGTGTGGCATCGGGCAGCGAAAGAAGCGCACGGTTTTCGATGAGATGGTCGGGGATGGAGAGGATGCCGGGCGAGCCGCCCGAGATGGTCGCGTGGCCGCTGTCCCACCCCTCCGCAACAGGCGACCAGAGCAGGCGCGAGGCGAGCGTGCGCCGGTAGAACCGGAGAGGCTGAACGATCCGCCCGAACGACCCATCGGTGGTGTCGAGCGCCATGTTCATGGCGGGCGTCAGCCGTGCCGGCACGTACCAATTGTCGGCTTCGGAGACGACATGGTCGCCACAGCGCAATTTGACTCGCCGATAGCGGAGTGGCTCGTCCGTGGAGATCCGGAGAAGCGCGCGATCCTGCTCGGTGGCTTGTTTGTCTGCACCCTGGACACGCTCCGCAGCGATTTGGCTTCCGCGCGACGCAAGGCCGTGATCGGCGCACCACTGTTCCAGAACCAGCGTCGCGCTATCGTGGCTCAACAACGACACGCTCAGCGTCTGCAAGAGGGCCAGCACTTCCATGCGGCCGAGGGGCGAGCCAGGCCATTCGGCGCGTGCCGAAGCCGATGGCGCGCCCGCAGCAGCGCAAATCGTTGAGATCATCAGGGCGGTCGCGCCGGTTTTCAGATGCTGTCTCATCGGTCCCATGTCTCAGATGTGGGCAAGGATTGCGAAACCCGCGTGACGAAACGAGGGCTGGACACTCGTGGTCATCCGACGCTCAACACGCCGCCATCGCCACGAGCCTTACGGACCGCGACGGGTCGGGAGCACGAAGGGAATGCCGGCGCCCGGCACGGCACCCACCCGCAGATCGACGCGGAACACGTCTCGCAGAAGAGCATCGGTCATCACCTCGGCCGGGGGGCCCTGGGCCACCAAATGACCGCCATCGAGCACGACGAGGTGATCGGCGTAAGCTGCCGCAAGATTGAGATCGTGGATGATGGCCAGCACCGCCGTGCCCTCCCGGGCCAGGGCGCGTAGCTCGTCCAGTAATCCGATTTGGTGCCGCAGGTCCAGGCTGGCGATGGGCTCGTCCAGAAACAGGAGCTGACTGGGCGCGAGCGAGCGACCTGCCGCCAGTTGACACAGGACGCGGGCAAAATGGACCCGCTGCTGCTCGCCACCCGATAAGGTCTGAAAAATCCGATCGCGCAAGTGATCGACACCCGCCCGCACGAGAGCGCTCTCGACGATGCCGGCTCGCTCGATCGTGCCGAGCGCCCGGCCAACGCCATCGCTGCCGAGAGCGGCGACTTGATGAGCCTTGAACGGCACGAACACCTGCGCGCTCTGCGGCAGCACCGCTCGACGGCACGAGAGCTGCCAGGCGGGAAAATCATGCAGCGCTCGCCCATCCAGCCGGACCGATCCGGATTGCGCCCGAAGGCCGCCGGCCAGGAGCTTCAGCAACGTCGATTTTCCCGCGCCGTTGGGGCCGACCACGATGGTGACGCGACCAGCGTCCAGCGTCAGCGCGGCATTGCGGATCAACACCGCGTCGCGAACCGCGAACGTGAGAGCTTCGGCTTCGAGCAGCGGTATCATGCGCCGATATCCTGGGCCCGGGTGAGGAGAAGCCAGAGGAAGAACGGCGCGCCGATGGCTGCCGTGAGGATACCAATTGGGACTTCGGCCGGAGCCGCGAGGGTGCGGGCCAAAATATCGGCCCCCACCAGCAGCGATCCACCTAGCAAGGCGCTGGCCGGGAGCACGATGCGATGATCGGCGCCGGCCGTGAGCCTCAGGAGATGCGGCACCACGATCCCGATAAACGCGATGGGACCGGCCAAAGCCACGCTGCTGCCGACCGCGAGCGCCACCAGGCCGATCATGATGCGTTTTGTTCGCTGCACCGGCACGCCGAGGTAATAGGCATCCGCTTCCCCAAGCGCCAAGGCATTGAGGCTGCGGGCCAGGAACGGAACGATCACCAGAACCGGTAGAATCAGCATGGCCGCGGTTGCGACCTTGCCCCAGGTTGCGCCGCCGAGACTGCCGAGCGACCAGAATGTGAGGTCGCGCAATTGCCTGTCGTCACTCAGATAAACCAGAAGTCCCGTGGCCGCGCCCGCGAGGGCGCCGAGCGCCACACCGGCCAGCAACAACAGCGCGACCGAGGTGCGCCCGTCGCGGGTCGCGAGGCCGTATAGGATCGATGTGGCGGCCAACCCGCCGCCGAAAGCCGCAAGCGGCAGAACGACGACGGCCCACGGGCCGTCCAGCAGGCCCGGGATCCACCGGTCTCCCAGCACGATCGCGGCGGCGGCCGCCAGCGCCGCCCCGGCCGAGACCCCGATCAGACCAGGATCGGCGAGCGGATTGCGAAACAGGCCCTGCAGCAAGGCCCCCGACATCGCCAGCGCGGCCCCCACCAGAAAGCCGAGCAGCGTCCTCGGGATCCGGATATCGAGCAGGATCAGGCCATCATGGGCCGCGTCGAGCGCGGGGTCGCGCGTCAAAGCGGCTCGCAGCACCATCAGGATTCGCGAGGGCGATATCGTGACGGCCCCAAGCCCCACGGAGGCGATCGCTGTTCCGGCCAGCAACAGGCAGAGCAGCGTGAGGGTGACGATCGCGGTGCGCGACATCACGGCGCGGGCGCAAGATCAGGATAAAGCGCTCTGATCAGCGTGGTTGCGGCCTCGGGCGTGCGAGGCCCGAACCCGAGCAGCAGCAAGCCATCGAGGCTGACGAGGCTGCGGGTTTTTGCAGCGGGTGTGGCCGCATAAGCCGGCATCGCGAAGACGGTGTCGGCCGAAAGGGCATGCCGGTCGTTTTGCATCGTCAAGATCACATCCGGCGCGGCTGCCACGATCGCTTCGTCGGTGATCGGCTTGTACCCGTCGATATCGTCGGCGGCGTTGACGCTGCCTGTCAGGCGGATCATCCCGTCGGCGGAGGTGTGGCGTCCGCCCACCATCGATCGCCCATTCTGCAGCGACAAGATGAACAGGACGCGGCGCGGTTTCTCAATCCTTGTTCGGAGGACTGCCAGCGAGGCGAAACCTGCCGCAACGTCGCGATCGAGAGCGGCCGCCCCGCTTTCGTCGCCAAGCGCTTTGCCGATCGCTTCGATCTTCCGGTGAATGCCGTCCGGAGTGGGGTCGTCCGGGATCGTCACGAAAGCAACGCCGGTCTGCCGGATCAGCGTCAAGGCGTCGGGCGGGCCCGCTCCGTCGATCGAGAGAATGAGGTCGGGCCGCAAGGACAAAACGCCTTCCGCCGAGAGGCTGCGGACGTAACCGACATTCGGCTTATCCTTGAGGGCAGACGGCGGAAACAGGCTTGTCGTATCCAGGGCGGCGATCCGCTCCTCGCGATGCAGGGCATAGATGATCTCGGTAATCGAGCCGCCGAGCACCACGACCCTGTTCGCATCCGCTGGCGTGGCAGCGCTTGCGAAGGGGATCGGCAACAAGCCAAACAGCAGGATCAGGGCACGGTGGACAGAGCGCGATATCATGAGTCTCACTTGGTCAGGATCAGTTTGCCTTTGGCCGTAATCCGCAGGCGGTAGCGTTCGTTGGCGTGGAGAAGCACGGCTTCGCCGCCGCGAGACAGAAGCGTCTCGACCGCAAACACCGGCGGCGCCTCTGGACGTCTCGTCGCAGCCATATCGATCGACGATGTTCGGCTCGGTTGTTTGGAATTACTCTCATTCACAAAAGTAAAACCCTCGCGACAAGCGGTCTTTACAGTTTGAAATCATTTTAAAGTCAAACAAATGCAGTAGATGCTTGTTTTCTGTACGTCGAGCCAAGCGGCCGCGTCAAATGATCTTTGACGAACGCGTGTTCGCGTCGGCCGCATAAGCTAGCGATCACGAAGATGGTCGTATGGCGATGATCGGCCGGCAGTCGTGGGTGAGAGCCCTGTCCAAGATGGCTCACGTGCCGAAATCTTTGGTCGTTCGGGATCTGTCAGGCGTCGCAATCAACTCGGGCAGCTTGCCAGACGGAATTCGCTGCCAGAGGCGACGACATGTTACCGACCCTGCCTCATCGCTGATGGGCGATTGAGGGTCGATGCTCGTGGTTCTGCGACAGGTCTAGCGTGTCAGCGACGCGGGAGTGTCATATCGCGTATAATCAGACGATCGATCTCCAAGGTGCCGAAACGCGCTTTGCGCACCGACAATCGCCCGATGACGAAAGCCCCGACCGCCACGGCCCCGAAAGCCAGCGCCCCCGCCGCGGCGGCTCCTACCGCAAAGGCTCCGGTCGCACCCGCTCCGGTCGCGACTGCCCCCGTCGCCCGGGCCCGCTGCGCCGCCACTCTCGGCGGGATCAATTGGGTCATCGTAATGGATCCTCTTCTCGTGGTCGGTTGCGAGAGAACCACACCCTGGCGCTGCAGGCCACCCGACGCAGCGCTGTCGCTTAGCTTCGACGCCCGCTGCGATACGCGCATCTGATGCTCGCAACCTATGTTAGTCGCGAGGCATTGACCGGGCGACAATCGACATTCTCCGGCAGAGCTTTCCGACGATGTGGCTACCCCTTCTTGCTCTCGCGGTGGCCATGCCGCTGCGGTTGATCCCGCGGACGGACTCGTTGAGTGCACATTTCGACGCCTGCATGGCGCATGCGGTTCAGCATCGATTGTTCGATCGTGCGTCTCCGAAACTGCGCCTGTCCCATGTGGTTGGAATGCGCGCGCTGCCGGTCGTCAAACCCGTCCGGGCTGCACCACGGCTTCGGATCGTGACATAGTCGCGGTCAGCATTGCCGCGACCGCGAGCGTCGCGCCAGCAGCGTCGAGAACGAGGAAAAAGTTATGCCGATCATCGCGATCATGTACGGCCCAACCATGATGCCCGAGCATCACACCGCTCTCTACTACATCACTGGGGACGACGATGCAGCCGAGCGCGAAATCGAAGAGTTGAGCCATGAGCCCAACATCGGCCCGGGCTGCGGATTTTCCTACAAGATCATGGACGACAAGGAGACGTGGCAGGCCGAGGGAGCCGAACTGCCCGATCTCGAATGATCGATCGCGTTGCGATCGCTTGTTAGGCGCTCTTCTTGTCTGGCAAGGTCATGTCGTCGGATAGGCCATACAGCGCCGTGAAGTCGGCAGCCGGAATGGGTCGTGAGAACAAGTAACCCTGGGCCTCTGAGCAGCCCTTGTCGAGCAACCTGCGTCGTTGTTCTTCGGTTTCGACGCCTTCTGCGATGATCGCAAGGCCGAAGCTGGTGCTCAGGTCGATCACGGCGCGGATGATCGCCGCATCCTCCCGGCTATCGCACATGCCGCGAACAAACGACTGGTCGATTTTCAACCGCGTGAGCGGGAAAGCCTTTAGCTGACTCAGCGAGGCATAACCGGTTCCGTAATCGTCAAAAGCGATGCCGACCCCGGCTTTGCGTAGCGCGCTGAACATGGCGATCTGCGCTTTGTCGTGGACCAGGATGATATTTTCCGTGATCTCCAACTCCAACGCTGACGTGGGGAGATGGGCTGCCGACAAGGCGTCGAGCACTCGTTTGGCGAGGGCGCTGCTGCGGCTTTGGACGCCGAACAGGTTCACGCCGATACGAAAATCCGGCGCGTATCTGCGCCATTCGGCGGCTTGCAGGCAGGCCTGCGACATCACCCATGCGCCGACCTCGGCAGCATAACGGCTGTTTTCGAGGTTGCTGATGAAGGTGGCGGGTGAGAGCAGCCCGTGTTTTGGATGCTGCCACCGAAGCAAGGCCTCAGCGCCGATCAGAGTGCCGTCGGACAAGTGCACCTGAGGCTGATAAAAAATCACGAATTCGCCATTCTCGGTGGCGCGGTGAAGATCCTCCCGGCTTTCGCGCTTATTGAGTGCCGTCTGTTTCAGATCCGGGGTGAATTGACGAAAGCAATTCCGCCCATCGCCCTTAGCTCGGTAGAGTGCGAGGTCGGCGCGTGATAGCAAGTCTTCCGCGGCTTCATTGTCGGTGCTGCCCAACGCGATGCCGATACTGGCGCCAAGATTGATGACTTCATCGTCGATCGCGAACGGAACCGCGATCGTCGTGAGGATCAATGCCGCAATTCTGGAGGCCATCGTCAGATCGGGCGTGGCGACCAGCACGACGGCAAATTCGTCGCCTCCGATACGCGCCACCGTATCGGTCGGGCGAACGCAATCGAGTAGGCGTTTCGCCGTCATCTGTAACAACTGGTCGCCCGCCGAATGACCGAGCGCGTCATTCACCTCTTTAAAGCCGTCGAGATCGATCACCAAAATGGAGGCGGCCTGGCCGCCTTGCGTGGCTTCCGAAATTCGGTTTGAGAGGACCATCCGGTTCGGCAAGGCCGTCAGGGGGTCGTGATGCGCGAGGCTGAAGAGTTGCTCTTCGTTGGCGCGACGCTCCCGGATGTCACGAACGATCGATCCAAAGGCCGTGCGCCCATCCTCGCACCACATCGACAACGAGAGTTCGATCGGAAATTCGGTTCCGTCCTTGTGTCGGGCCGGAAGCTCGATCGTCTTGCCGATCAGCCGCGGCGCGCCCCCATCGACGACCCGCATCATGCCCATATTATGAGCGCCCGCGGCTCGCCGTGACACGATGATGTCGACGCTTTGCCCGATCGCTTCGCTCGAGGCATAGCCGAAGAGCTGCGTCGCCGCTTCATTCCAAACCGTGATATGTCCTTCTTGGTCGCAGCAGATGATCCCATCGGGAGAGCTTGCGGCGATGCCCTGAAAACGAGACTGGCTGGCTTCACGGGCAAGGTTGAGCCGCCGCTTTTCGAAAAGATCGGTTGCGATCTTACCGAGATCCGTCAGGTTTTGTGCATCGCGCTCAGAAAATTGGTTCCTGGGCCTGTGATCGAGAATGCAGAGCGTTCCGAAGGCGTGGCCCGACGGGGACCGCAACGGAACACCCGCGTAGAAGCGAACGAAGGGCCAGTCCGTCACCTGCGGATTATCGTGAAAGCGCGGATCGAGCGCAGCATCCAGCACGAAGAAGAGGGCGTCCCGCGAGATCGTATGGGCGCAGAACGAGTATCTGCGGTCGGTTTCGGCCAGATCGAAGCCGATCTTGCAATAGAAGACCTGTCGCTCCCGTTCCATGAACGACACAAACGCGACCGGGACACCGAAAAGCCGCGACGTCAGCTGGACCAGATGATCGAAAGTCGGGTCGTCGGACTGGTCGCCGAGTTGATATTCCGCCAATCGAGCGAGCCGAGCGTCCTCATCGATCGGCATGGGAGCAGCGCGCATAAGGTTCTCCGAGTGCGGCAGACCACTAAAGCCGAGTGATTGCTGATCCGTTAAAACGTTTTTGTATAAGCCGGAGCGTCACTCCGGCAGCGTCCTCGGTTCGCGCCGTAACCAGGGGCGTCGTGACAGCAAGCCTGAGATCAATCGACAGGCCGACAATATTTTTATGAAAAAGCCGTGTTGTTTCAGAATAATTTGATGGGGATCCTGCGGTTTCGGACAAGCTGGCTGACCTCCCAGTCGGAGCGTTAGGGAAGGCGTTGCTTCCGCCCTTCGTGACGGGACCCGTCACTCGACCGATCAATAGAGCTCATCCTCTATCCGGAGGTGTCGCGTCGAACAGGCCCGTGAAGGCGATGGATGAGGAACAAAAGACAGGACAACGGCGCTGTCGAGCAGCCAAACGCGACTGATGAGGGAAGCAACCGGCAAAGACGCGGCTCGTGACGGAAGCCGATGCCTTCTCTCACAATATCCTGGTCCAACTGGCCGCGTCGCGGTATCGGCACGGCAAACCTCGTTAAAGGACGCACTCTATGAATTCTGATCGGATCGACGGGACTGCCCAGGAGATCGGCGGCAAAGTCCAGCAAACCGTCGGGATGGCAACCGGCAGTGGGCAGCTCCGGGCCGAAGGCTTGGCTCGAGAAGTCGGGGGCAAGAGCCAAAATCTCTATGGGCAAGCCAAAGATGGATTGAAGGATGCGGCCGATACTGTGTCCAGTTATGCCGAGGAGGCCTATGAGCGTGGAAGCGTCTACGTCCAGCAGGGCGCCGAGACGGTCGAAACCACGATCAATCAGCACCCCGTGACCGGGATCGTCCTGGCCGGTGCGATCGGCTTCCTGCTCGGCCTCGTCGTTTCGCAGCGTCGCTGAATTATCATCGCGGGTGGCCGGCTCGTCACGGCTGAGGACGACCGGCATCCTGCGCTGCGACTGACTCGCGTGACCCATCATGTTCCTGCGGTGGCGCGGGGAGAGCTCCTGCCTTTGTTTCGCGCAACGTTGCGACGTGTCTTTGGGTGGCGTTTGCTGTCGATGGTTTAAGCGTCGATGCGGTCCCTGGGGTTAAAAAGTGAGCAGGCGACCCTCGAACATGGACGAGAGCGTCGACGGTCAACCGTCTGTCGGCCTCCCGGCAGGACGACCCACCTCACCGTCGAACCATTTGCGACGCGCTGATCGGTCACCGAGCCAAGCCATGGCACAGACTTTGCTTCACTGGCTGAGTGACAAACCGACTTCACGCGGGCAGTGCTGCCCCTTGAGCGTGATCGGTCGAAAGCCCGGTTTCAAGGCAATGGCGCCGCATGAGGCCGATCGGTCTGACCCGATCGGTGGAGGCTACGCTGGCCGTGTCCATCATCCGCGTTCCACTCGGCATTCTGATTTCGTCCGACGGCCCCTACAGTGTCGTGTCGCGAAGCATGCTGTGTGGTGCGCTGCTGGCGATCGACGAGGTGAATTTTGCAGCCGGGGATGTTCGCTTCGAGCCGACGATCGGTAATCCCGGCGGTGAGCTTTCACGTTACGCCGCGCTGACCACCGACATGCTCGCGGCCGGCATCCAGCATGTCGTGGGCTGCTACACATCGTCGAGCCGGAAGGAGATCATTCCGCTCTTCGAAAAGGCCGATACGCTTCTCTGGTATCCTTCGCATTACGAAGGCTTCGAGACCTCCGCCAACGTGATTTACACGGGAGCAGTGGCCAATCAGCATCTGCTTCCCTTGGTCGACTACTCGCTGACCCATCTTGGGCCGCGCGCCTTCGGGGTCGGGTCGAACTACATCTGGGCCTGGGAAAACAATCGCATTCTGCGCGAGGCGATCGGTCCGCGCGGCGGTACGCTTCTGGCGGAGCGCTATTTTCCAGTCGGATGCACGGACTTCGGGCAGGTCATCGAGGCGATCCTGGTGGCCCGTCCCTCCTTCGTGTTCAACACGCTGATCGGCGTGTCGTCCTACCAATTTCTCCGCGATCTGCGGGCCGCCTGCGTTGCGCGGGGCATCGATCAGCCAAACGACATCCCAGTGGTGAGTTGCACCCTGTCGGAGCCGGAACTCGAAGCCATCGGGGCCGAGGCTATCGACGGGCACATCACCTCGAGTGTGTATTTTTCGACCCTCCCGACGGAGGCCAACAGGCGCTTCGTTGCGGCTTATGCGGATCGCTTCCCGGATGGGCCTGCGGTCTCGGCCGATGCCGAAGCGACTTATATCGCGGTGCGACTCTTGGCTCTCGCTCTGGCGGATGCGGGCGCAACCGACGCGGCTTCGATCAAGCGCGTCATCGGTCGACAATCCATTGCGGCACCCCAGGGTGACGTGAGCATCGATGCCGATACGATGCATCCGTGCCTGACACCCCGGATCGCACGCTCCAACGCCAAAGGCCGGTTCGACATCCTCCGCGAGGCGAGCGCGCCTGTGCGGGCTGATCCCTATCTGATCAGAAGCTCCTCGCGCTACGGCGCGGTCTCGGTCCGGCCGGTCTTGCGGGTGGCATCATGACCCCACAGCGCCTCATCCAGAATTTTCGCAACAGCCGAGGCATTTTGTGGGCCGGGAGCGATTTCAACGCGGAAATCCTCGAGCGCAGCTTGCACCGCCTTGGCGTGTCGCTGGTCCGCTTCGAAGAGGTCGTGCCGTTGAGCCTCGACCCTGATGGCGACATCGTGTTCTTCGATGCCGACCAGCCGATCACGCCCACGGCGCTGATCGAGGCCGGCTCGTCACTTCCGGCCGCCCCGGTGATTGGCCTCGTCGGCGTGGAAGCGCCGAGCCGCCTGCGCTTGCTGGCCGAGGCCGGCGCGACCGCGATCCTCCGTAAACCGGTGCAGGCCACATCGGTCTATTCGGTCCTGTTTCTCGGCGTGAACACCTATCGGCGGCTCCGAGCAGCGGAACTCCAGCTCGCGGATCAAGCCCGCAAACGCCGGGGACGCCGCTTCATCATCAAGGCGGTCGTGGCGCTGGTGCAGGCGCGCGGCCTGACCGACGACGAAGCCTTCGCCGAACTCCGTCGCGAGTCTATGCGGCGGCGCACCGGCCTCGAAGAATTCTGCGAAGCCCTTTTCGAGAGGGACAGCAGTTTCCCGGCCGCCTGGCCTCAGGCCAAGGCCGCCTTTCACCCACCGACCGAGCCAGAGGAGTACGGAGATGCGTCGTTTTCTGATGATGGGGGCGGCCTTGACGGCGCTCCTGATGCCGCTGACCGCGAAAGCTGCGGATCCGATCAAGCTCGGCGTGCTTGAGGACCAGTCGGGCGATTTCGCGCTGGCCACGATAGGCAAGGTTCATGGCATCCAGCTCGCCACGGATGAAATCAACAAAGCGGGCGGCATCGATGGTCGACAGATCGAACTCGTGATCTACGACACGCAGTCCGATAACACCCGCTTCCAGGAATTCATGCGGCGCGTCCTGCAGAAGGACAAGGTCGACGTGGTCTTCGCCGGCTTCTCGAGCGCGTCGCGGGAGGCTTATCGGCCGATCGTCGACCAACTCGGCGGCTTCGCTTTTTACAACAATCAATATGAAGGCGGGGTCTGCGACGCTCATATGATCGTGACGGGTGCGGTGCCCGAACAACAATTCTCCACGCTTATCCCTTGGATGATGGAGAAGTTCGGCAAGAACGTCTACACGATCGCGGCCGACTACAACTTCGGTCAGATCTCGGCCGAATGGGTCCGCAACATCGTCAAGGCCCAGGGCGGCAAGATGGTCGGCGAGGAGTTCATCCCGCTCGGCGTTTCGCAATTTGCCTCGACGATCCAGAACATCCAGAAGGCGAAGCCCGACATCCTCATCACGCTGTTGGTCGGCACGGCGCAGTCCTCCTATTACGAGCAGGCTGCGGCCGCCAATCTGCACATCCCGATGGGGAGTTCCGTCAACGTCGGCCAAGCCTACGAGCACAAGCGCTTCAAGCCGCCGAGCCTCGCCAACATGTATGTGACGACCAATTGGATCGAGGAGGTCGACGACCCGAAGAGCAAGGAATTTGTGGCCAAGTGGCACAAGATGTTCCCGAACGAGCCCTACATCAATCAGGAAGCCGAGAACTCCTATCTCGCGGTCTATATGTACAAGGAAATGGTCGAGCGCGCGAAAGGCTCGACCAAGCGCGACGATCTCCGCAAGATCATCGCCCAAGGTGATGTTTGCGTCGACGCGCCGGAGGGCCACGTCTGCCTCGATCCCAAGAGCCAGCACATGAGCCACACCATCTATCTCGCCAAGGTCAACGACGACCACTCGATCAGCTTCCCGAAGGTCTGGAATGACATCAAGCCCTATTGGCTCGGCGAAGCGGGTTGCGACCTCACCAAGAAGAACCCCAACGCGCAATATACGCCGAGCAACCCGCCGCCGAAGGGCTGAGACGCTCGAGTAAGGTTGCGACCCGCTCTGCGGGCCGCGACCTGCTGACAGGACGATCGATCGGACGGGCTGCGGCCTGCCCGAGGTCTTCATTCGCGCGGGATTTTGCGATGGTCGATGCAGTGGTTGGGTTTTTGTACCAGTTCGGTGACGCGGCCGCCTTTCTGATCCTGGCCGCGAGCGGCCTTGCGATCATCTTCGGCATGATGGGCGTCATCAACCTCGCCCATGGCGAGTTCATCATGGCCGGTGCTTACACGACCGTGTCGGTCGCCAAGCTCGGCGTGCCGTTGCCGCTTGCCATCGGCTGCGGAGCGCTGGTGGCCGGGTTGATCGGGATCGTGCTCGAGCGGCTGGTCATCCGGCATCTCTATCGTCGCCCGCTCGACACTATCGTGGCGACCTGGGGCGTCAGCCTCATCGCCTCGCAAGGCACGCTCATCCTGCTCGGCCCGAGCCTGTCCGATATTTCGACGCCGCTCGGCAGCGTGCAGATCGGCGATCTCTCCTATTCGGTCTACCGCTTCGTTCTGATGGGAACAGCGGCCGCCATCCTGCTGGCGCTCTACCTGCTTTTCACCTTCACGCGTTTCGGCGTGCTGGCGCGCGCCACCATCCAGGTGCCGCATATGGCCGAGGCCCTCGGCGTCAACACACGGCTGATCTATAGCCTCACGTTCGGCATCGGCGCCGCGCTCGCGGGTGCGACCGGCGGGCTCTACGCACCGACCATGACGCTCGTTCCGACCATGGGGAGCCAGTTCATCACGGAGGCTTTCGTCACCGTCGTGACCGGCGGCGGCGACGTCTTTCTGGGCACGGCCCCGGCCGGGGTGATGCTTGGTTTCATCCGCGCCGCCATGACAAGTTGGGAGGGGCAGCTCGCGGGGCAGATCGGCCTTTTGGTCGCCGTCATCATCGTGATCCGCATTCTGCCGCGCGGCATATCCGGGCTTATCCTTCGTGAAAGGGCCTGATGCCGTGACCGCACGACGCCCCCTCATCCTGCGGATCGCGACCCGCCTCGAAGGTCCGCAGACCATGGGCCGCGGCCCCTGGTTCTGGCTCGGCGCCTTAGCGGTTCTCGCGGCCGCCGTCATCTATCCGCTGCTGACCGATTCCTACACGGTCGGCAACACGGTCTATTTCTTCAATTGGGCCTTCATGGCCCTCGGGCTCTGCCTCATCTGGGGTTACGGCGGCGCGCTGAGCTTCGGGCAGACGGCCTTCTTCGGCATTGCAGGCTATGCCTATGGGGTCATCACGGTCGATTTTGGTTCGGACTTCGGACTGACCCTGTGGGCCCTGCTTGGCGCCGTGGCGATCTCGGCCCTGGTGGCAGCGGTGCTGGGCTATTTCTTGTTCTTCGGGCGCATCAACGGCGTGTTTCTCGGCATCGTCACGCTCGCGGTCACGCTGGTGCTCGAACGCTTCATGGCGCAGACCGCAGGGCCGGAATGGCATATCGGCGCCGCCCGCCTCAACGGGTTCAACGGCATGAGCGGCATGCCGCCCTTGACGATCCCGTGGCCCGGTAGCGACGATCCGATTGCACTGACGCCGGATATTCCGCTTTATTACGTGGTGCTGGGCTTGCTAGTCGTCACCTATCTGGCGCTCCGCATCCTGGTGAACTCCTCCTTCGGCAACGTCTTGGTGGCGATCCGCGAGAACCCGCTGCGTGCCACGATGCTCGGCTATGACGTCCGTAAATATCAGCTCGGCGCTTTCGTGATCGGCAGCGCGCTCGCGGGTCTAAGCGGCGTGCTTTACACGAGCTGGGGCCAGTACATCACGCCGTCCAGCATGGGGATCACGGCGGCCGCTCTGCCGATCGTCTGGGTTGCGGTCGGTGGCCGCAGCGATCTCACGACGACGCTCCTCGGCACCATCATCCTGATCGGCGGATTTCAGGCCCTGACGGTCTATGGCAGCCAATATGCCTTGGTGGTCATGGGCTTGCTGCTCGTGCTGACCGTCTTGCTCGCGCCCGAGGGCCTCGTCGCGGCCTTGGCGCTGCTACCCGGCAAGCTGCTGCGCCGTCGCGCCGGGGAGAATGCCTGATGGCGCTGCTCGAAACCCGAAAGCTCAACAAGCATTTCGGCGGCCTGCAGGTAACGGCAGACGTGAACCTCGCATTGGAGCCGGGCGAGCTCCACTGTCTGATCGGGCCGAACGGGGCAGGGAAGAGCACGCTCTTCCGCCTGATCCTCGGCGAATATGCGCCGAGCAGCGGGCAGGTGTTCTACGATGGACGCGACATCACGGCGCTGCAGCCGCATGATCGGATCCGGCGCGGCATCAGCGTCAAGTTCCAAGTCCCTGGCATTTTTGGCGCGCTCAGCGTCAGCCAAAACCTGGAGATCGCTTTGCAGCATCACCTCGAAGGCCACAGCCTGCGCGGTGAAATCCGCCAGCAACTCGACTTTCTCAATCTGGCGGCCGAGGCCGCGCAACTGGCTGGCAATCTCAGCCATGGCCAGAAGCAGTGGCTCGAGATCGGGATGGCCACGAGCCTCAAGCCAAAGCTTCTGCTGCTCGATGAACCGACCGCCGGCATGTCGCCGGAGGAAACGCGCGCGACAGGCGAGATGGTCCGGACCCTGAGGGCCGAGGGCATGACGGTGCTGGTCGTCGAGCACGACATGGACTTCGTGCGGCAGGTCGCCAGCCGGGTCACGGTTCTCCACTTCGGCCATATCTTCGCGCAGGGCTCGATCGACGACATCATGGCGGATGACCGCGTCGCCGAAATCTACCTCGGCCAGGGTCATGGGGTGCGTCATGGTTGAGCCCACCGCCCTTCTTTCGATTCAAGGATTGCGCGGCGGTTATGGCGGCAAGCCGGTGCTTCAAGGCGTCGATCTCGACATCCGGGAGGGCGAGATCACTGCCGTGATCGGCCGCAACGGCGTCGGCAAATCGACGCTCATGAAAGCCATCATCGGCTTGCTGCCTGCCAGCGCCGCCACGCTGCGCTTTAAGGGCCACGACCTTGTGGGCACGACGCCCCATGCGCGGGCCCGCCTCGGTCTTGGTTATGTACCGCAGGGCAGGGATGTGTTTCCGCGGCTCAGCGTAGAGGAAAACCTGACCGTTGGGCTGAGCATCAGCGGGGTCGCGATCGCGGACTTCGGTGCGGTCTACGGCTATTTTCCGATTCTGAAGGAGCGGCGGCGGCAGGCGGCCGGGACGTTGTCGGGCGGCCAGCAGCAGCAACTCGCGATCGCTCGGGTGCTCGTCGGCGGCCCGGCGCTTCTGCTGCTCGATGAACCGTCGGAGGGCATTCAGCCCTCGATCGTCCAGGACATCGCCCGCATCGTCGTCGACCTGAACCGCAAGACGGGTCTGACCGTCGTGCTAGTCGAGCAGAATATCGACATGATCCGAGCCATGGCGCAGCGTTGCTACGTCATGGACAAGGGGCGCATCATTACCGAACTCACCCCCGCGATGCTGGACGACCGCGATGTCGTGCGTCGGCATTTGTCGGTTTGAGCAAAAGCGAAAGAGGAGACGCAACGATGTCCTGGTTCGACGAGTCCATCATGGCGCGCACCGCCGTTGCCAAGGGCAAGCCGGGTCGTGAGTTCACGATCACCGAGGCTGAACAGGGCAAGTACCATTACGTCTATGGGCCGTTCCCCAAGCCGGTGCTGACCGTCGATCCGGGCGCGGTGATCGCCTGCGAGACCCATGATGCTTTCGAGGGCGCGATCAAGCTCGAGACCGACAAGCCCAGCGAAAAGCTGAACTTTCCGTTCCTCAACCCGCAGAACGGACCGATTTTCGTCAACGGCGCCGAAAAGGGCGACTGCCTCGCAGTTTATATCAAGTCGATCGTGCCGCGTGGCCCGCAGCCGGTCGGCACCACCTGCCTGATTCCTGAATTTGGCGGGCTGGTCGGGACCGGCGTCACGGCGCTGCTGAACAAACCGCTGCCCGAGTATGTCAAGAAAATCGAGGTGACGGTCGAGGGGGGCGTGAAATGGAGCGACAAGATCACGCTGCCCTACCAGCCCTTCATCGGCACGATCGGGACATCGCCCGAGATCGAGGCGATCTCGTCCCTCGTCCCCGACTATTATGGAGGCAATATGGATTTACCGGATGTCGGGCCGGATGCGGTGATTTATCTGCCGGTCCACGCGCCGGGCGGCCTGCTCTATCTCGGTGATTGCCACGCCATCCAGGGGGATGGCGAATTATGCGGCGTCGCGCTCGAACATCCGACCACGACCACGGTTCAGGTCGATCTCATCAAGGGTTGGAGCCTCGCTTGGCCGCGCCTCGAGACATCCGAGTTCTATATGACGATCGGCTCGGCTCGACCGATGGAAGATGCCTCACGCATCGCCTATCGTGAATTGATCCGCTGGATGGCGACCGAATTCGGCTTTGATGAAATCGACGCCTATCTGCTGTTGACGATGTGCGGCAAGGTCCGGCTCGGCAATATGGTCGATCCCAAATACACGCTCGCGGCCTCGATCTCGAAGGCCATCGTCAAGGCACATCAGTCATGAGCGCGGTCACGATGACGGACGAAACAGGCGCAATCGATCTTGTCGAGATGACGGTCGAGCAGGTTCAGACGGGCTTCGCGCATGGGTCCTTTACGTCCGAAAGCCTGACGCAGGCGTTCCTCGACCGGATCGCGCTTTACAACCCCCCCTATAACGCCATCATCTTCATGAATCCCGACGCACTGACCGATGCGCGTGCGTCGGACGATCGACGGAAGGCGGGCGCAGCGCTCGGCCCGCTCGATGGCGTCCCCGTGGTCGTCAAGGACGCGATGGACATGAAGGGCTTCCCAACCACGGGAGGCTGGCGGCTGCTCTCCAGCAAGGCCGGAGGGATCGATCTGATGCCGGAGACCGACGCGCCCGTCGTGGCGCGCATGCGCGCCGCCGGAGCCGTGATCCTGGGTAAAACGAACATTCCGGTCCTGAGCGCCACGGGGAGCCATGCCAACGACAGTTGGGCGGGCCCCACCTATAATGCCGCCGATGTCGCGTTGCTCCCTGGCGGCAGCAGCGCCGGCACGGCGACGGCGGTCGCGGCCAGTATGGCGGTGCTCGGCCTTGCCGAAGAGACCGGTGGGTCGATCCAGAATCCGGCATCTGCTCAAGGGTTGGTCGGGATCAAGCCGACCTTCGCGCTGGTCCCCAATGCTGGTGTGATGCCCTTGTCGAGCCTGCGCGACGTCGTTGGCCCGATTGCTCGCTGCGTGTGGGATGCCGCCCTGACGCTCGACGTGCTGGCTGGCTTCACGATGGACGATCCGAAGACCATTGCGGGTGTCGGCCGGCGGCCCAAAGGCGGCTATACCTCGCGGCTCCACGTCGATGCGTTGAAGCATAAACGGATCGGCACTTACGGTCCGGGCTGGCGCGACATGCCTTTGTCGGATGAAGCCGCGTCGCTTTACGCGCGGGTGCAGGAGGAACTGCGGGCCGCGGGTGCGATCCTCATCGATGATCCGTTCCACGGCTCCGGTTTCGCGGCGCTGCGAACACCCACCGTACCGGGGCAGGAATTCGACGCGCGTGGCCTCGAATCGGTGCCTTACGACCTTGGCCGCTACCTTGCGCGTCTTGGGCCGGGCGCCGCTCTTCCGACCTTCGCGGATTTTGCGGCCGCAACCGCCGCGGAAGATGCCTTTGGACCCTCCGGCGTCCTCACCTACATGACGCAGTTGCCGGGCTTTGACGCTTGTCTGGCCGACCCGACCCGTCCGCCCGACATGGCTGATTTTATTGCGTTGCGCGAAGCGCATCTCGACATTTTCACGCGCGTCTTTGACGAGAACGAGCTCGATGCTTTGGTGTTTCCACAAATGCGGAGCGCGCTCGCTGGCATCAATGCGGGCGATATCATCCACGAAACCACCGTCAGCGAAATCAACATCGCGGGATTGCCCGGCGTCACCGTTCCGGCTGGCTTTTATCAGTCAGGAGCGCCGTTCAACCTGATCGTGGTCGGGCCGCAATGGAGCGAGGTCGATCTTCTCGCTTTCGCCTATGCGTATGAACAGGCAACGCGCCACCGCAGGCCCCCGGTCCTTCAATCCGCCGGCAAGGTACGCGACCCGTCCTGAAACACAGCGTCGGCTGCTGCGACGCGGTGACGATCAGGCTTTGCAACGCGCGGCAGAACGAGCGTGTGGGTTGCCTGTCCGACGGCCGCTTAACCGACCGTCGTTCGCCGCCAGCGAGCAGGCGAACACCCGGTCAGGCGTTGGAACGCGACGGTGAAATGCGACTGACTTGAGAAGCCGCATTCCAGCGCAATTTGGGTGAGCGGCAGGTCATTCTCGGCAAGCAGCGCCTGCGCTCGCTGCATGCGGAGATCCATCAGGAAGCTGTGAGGCGGCTGACCGGTCGATGCCTTGAAGCCACGCTTGAAGTGCTGGAGGCTGCAACCGGCGAGCGTGGCAAGTTCAGCAAGGCCGATATTGTCGGCGAGATGCGAATGCATGTAGTCCAAGACACGTGGGAGCGCGGCTAATCCGGCGTGGTGCCTGACCGATGGACGACGCGCCTCGCCGAGCGGCTCGCGTCGAGCAAGAGCATTCCTGCGGCAGTGCCGAGCGTTCCAGCAACAATCGATGTCCCGCTTCCTCCAGGCTCAGGATGTCGCGCATCATGCGGCCGATCGACAGCAAGGAGGTGTTCTGGAACCAGAGACCGCACCCGATCGCTAAAATTCGACGAATCCACGCCCCATTCGCTCTCGCAATTGAAGTCCGATGCGCAGATGCACCCCGACCTGCTTCGAGCGCCAACACAAATACCCCAGCTCGACGCGATAACCATCGCTGCGAAATCGGTAGGCGTTCTTTTGAAGGCAACGCGTCACACCGCTAGTTGGCCGCCTGGGCTCGCGGTCGCGAGGGAACCGCGAAGCACGCGGAGCAGAACGCGTGATAATTGATCGGCAGAGTAAGGTTTGTGAAGCAGTTCGAAACCGTGACTGCCCTCTTGCGACAGAACATGACTGTAGCCCGAGGTGAGCACAACGGGCAGGCGCGGCCAGCGGTGCCGTATCGTTTTGGCTAGCTCAATCCCTCCCATGCCCGGCATGACGACATCAGAAAAGACAATATCATAGGCCGCGACGTCATTCAGCCGAGCAAGCGCCTCTTCACCATTGCTGGCCAAGGTCGTGACATACCCAAAATCTTGAAGGATCTGCAATGCGAACTGTCCGACCTCGATGTTGTCCTCGACGATCAAAACACGGTGTCTAGCGCCGTTAGTCTCTTCCACCCAAGCATCACGGACCGGGATCGATGACGATCCTGCCACCTGCGGCAGGTACAGCCGTATCGTCGTGCCTTTCCCCACCTGACTATCGACGGACACGTCGCCACCCGACTGTTTTGTGAAGCCGAAAACCTGGCTAAGCCCGAGCCCTGTTCCTTTGCCGACCTCTTTCGTGGTAAAAAATGGCTCGAAGATTCTGACCAGGAGCTCCGGCTCTATTCCCGCACCTGTATCTGATATGGCGAGCTCGATGAAAGGTCCGGGAGCACTAGCGTGCCCTCGAATCTCTGGCATCTGCCGTCCGCCTTCAAGATGCAGGGTTAAGATCCCTTCGCCGTTCATAGCGTCACGTGCGTTGACAGCCATGTTCACCACTGCCGTCTCGAATTGACTAACGTCAGCTTCGACGAAGCACGGATGGTCAGAGAATTTTCTCACGATGCGGATGCGTGCCCCAGTCACGGTGTCGAGCATATCGGTCAGTGAGTGAAGGCGCGCGCTGACGTCGAACACCTCTGGCGTAAGAGCTTGACGACGTGCGAAGGCAAGCAACTGGCCGGTGAGCTTGGCCGCGCGATCGACGGTGTCAGACACCGCATCCATATAGCGCCGGCGCCGTTCTTCGTTCAGGTCGGGTCGTCTGAGAAGGTCGACCGACGAACGGATGATCGTCAGAAGATTGTTGAAATCGTGTGCGACCCCGCCCGTGAGCTGGCCAACCGCCTCCATCTTCTGGCTCTGCCGCATGGCCTCCTCTGCCACCGTTCGCTCGTTGATTTCACAAGCGACCCGTTGTTCCAGCGTCGCATTGACGTGCTGCAAGCGCTCTTCGCTCACACGCAGTGCCTCAAGGCGATCCCGCGCTTCGTACTGCCGGCGTCGACCACGCAAGGCGGTATGTACGTGACTGATGAGCGTGGTGGGGTGGAACGGTCGTTCAAGAAACGTAACGTTTCCCAGCGCTTTAGAAAGGCGAGCCGCTGTCGGATTGCGCTCAGGACCGCCTCCATGGCTCGTGAGAATGATGAACGGCATGTCAGACCAAGACGGTTGGTCGGCGAGCCATTGATTGACCGGTGCGAGGTCCGCTGTTCGTATCGCTTCTTCAGTCACGAGCACGGCGCCGGCCATGTCTGCAAGGGCTACACGCAAGGCCGCGAGATCGGACAAGGTGAGCGCAGGAAAACCGGCATCAGTCAGCAGCTGACGAGCGATGACTGCGTCTCGGCCCTGTGGCGACAGGACCAAAATTCTCTCGGAGTTAGGATTGCCCGGTGCTGTCACAACAGATCCTGATCAAGCAGCTTCAGATCTCCCGGCGAGCCTACGTAATTTGGCGTTCCCCGCAGCACGCCAACGAAATTTTGGAGCGGTTCGCCAATCGAAAGGCCATTTGGCCCGATCCGATATTCTCGGATTGTGTCCTCGTGAGTCCCGGCACGCTTCTTGATAACTGAGATGGCGCGTCGCACCCGGCCGAGCGCCTCGAAATAGCGCAGCAGGACGACCGTGTCGGCCAAGTAAGTGAGATCAACCGGCGATTGCATGTCGCCAACGAGGCCATGCTGCGCCACAGTCAGGAAGGTGGAAGCGCCTTGGCGATTCAAATACTGCAACAGCTCATGGATGCGCAAAATCAGCGCATTTTCATCCGGCATGGCGGCTTGGTACCCGTTTACGCTGTCGATAACGACCGTCTTGAGATTGTTGTCATCGACGACCGAACGGACTTTGTGCGCGAACTCGCCAGGCGACAGCTCCGCGGCATCGATCTGCTCGATGAAGAGTTGGCCGCGATCGCGCTTGCCTTCAAGATCAAGACCCATGGCGTGCATTCGCTCGAAGAGCTGCGTTAGTTCCTCGTCAAAGATGAACATTGCGGCGCGTTCGCCACGCGCGATCGCTGCCAGCACATATTGAATGGCAAGAAGTGACTTACCGGTCCCTGCCGGCCCAAGAAGAAGGGTGCTCGACCCTTTCTCGACACCACCCCCGAGAAGAGCGTCAAGCTCAGCGATGCCACTCTCCAATCGATCGCGCTTGAAGCCCGTCTTGTGTTCCAGCGACACAAGACGCGGAAACACCTCGATGCCGCCGGTACGGATGCTGAAGTCATGAAAGCCGCCGCGAAATAACTGCCCTCGGTATTTAATAACCCGCAACCGGCGTCGCTGTGCGCCGTACTCGGGCGCAAGTTCCTCAAGCTTTACGACGCCATGCGCGATGCTGTGGACCGTATTGTCTTGAGCATCACCAGCAAAATCGTCGAGCATTAACACCGTTGCAGCACTTCGAGACAGGTAGTGTTTCAGAGACAGCACTTGTCGGCGATACCGTAAAGTCGAGCCGGCAAGGAGGCGAATTTCCGACAGGCTATCGAGCACGACCCGGCTGGGATTGACTCGTTCGATGGAACCGAAGATCTGCCGCGTGGTCTCGCCAAGCTCAAGATCGGATGAATAGAGGAGGCTCTGCTGCTGATTTTCATCCAACAGGCTTTCTGGCGGAACCACTTCAAAAATTTCGATGCCGTCCAGCGTCCAATCATGCGATCGGGCACTTTCGCGCAGCTCATCTGCTGTTTCCGACATCGTGAAATACAGACATTTTTCGCCAAGCTTTACGCCTTCGCGAAGAAACTGAAGAGCTGTTGTCGTCTTCCCAGTGCCTGGACTACCTTCGAACAAATAGAGGCGACCCCGCGCAAGACCACCGCCGAGTACAGCATCAAGTCCGGTTATGCCAAATGCTGCTTTGGTGGACTGGTCAGACATGGTAATCTTTCGGCAACTTGCAGCGAAGGCCAGCGGTCACGACCTTATGGCAGGCGGCCGACCTCCCGAGCCCGAGCTGCGTGGCGTCTTTGGTTGGCAAGAGTGATCGATCCATAGCACGATCCCGATTTTCGCCATCGACACCAACGCGAATTCGCAGAATCACGCCCGCACACAATATGAAGCAATCGGCTTGGCCTCCTCTCATTCGGTGCGCGTCCAAAATCGTTTCCTTTGCCAAATGAATAACCTCATCCCTGCCGCTGAGCATACAGGAGCCAGCGATGCGACGCGAGCCGGGTCAAGGGCAGCTAAATCCAACCAAAGGCACTAGAAATTTGCAGGCCGAGACGCTGATAGCCTCGCGGTCCGTTTCGACGCCGCACGCGATAAACTTGTCGGGCGATTTTGTCGCTTGGTGGTTGGTCATGATCTACGGAACCGTCGCACACTCGATGCCGTTTTCCTCAGTATTGTGAGGAGGATGCATGCCACGGTTTCACTTTAACGTTTATGACGGCGTGACACGCATCGACCAAGAAGGCATCCAACTCGACGACCTCAAAACTGCTCGGGCTAATGGCATTCGCCTCGCAGGAGCGCTTTTGGCTGAAAAAGCCGATGAGGATCCAGCTTGCTCGGATTGGTGGCTGGAGATAACCGACGGTCGAGGTATGATTTTATATCGCGTCGACATCGGGGTATCCGAGTCGGCGGCTATTCCCAGATGAAGAATCGCCATTTCAATATCAAAAAAATCTAAATAAAATTCGGAACAGCTTGCAACGAATACGAATTCTACGACTTTTCTCGCGGACGCCGCAGAGGAGGGGTGGAAAATGCCAGTTTCTGAATTTTGTCCGTCTGTCAGTCTTCCTGTCGCGTTCTCGCATCGGGGAAAGAGCCGGGTGGGCCAGTACGCTGTGGCTGGCGAAGGATCAACGGCGATCGTGACTGTCACGTACCGTTTGCGCGAAAAGTCCCAATCGCGGGGCGCACTCTCGATCGAGAGGGTCGCACGTAACCTTCTTGCGAGCTTGGTCCGCGCCAGCCACTTTTAGGTGGGGTGGGCGCAAGTTCGGATTTATCCTACACGAGGCATCCGCCTTCAAGCGATCACACCTTAGCCCCACTGCCCAAGAACTTTGTGCGCTTGCTCGAGATCGATGCCTAACGATCGAAGAACGACAAAGTCACCCCATCCGACTTAGCGGGCCCTGTACTCAACTGTGCTACGGCGAACGCGTGTGCCGATTCTACCAATGAGGCGGTATTAGATTACATATAGACTTAAGCTCAGGCGTAGCCTTTGTCGGCCTGATCCGCGACGTGGCATTCGTGATGTACGAGCTGAACGTTGAGGGGATTATAGCCGAGCACGGGATCGAAGCGGTCTAGCTCGGAGCCGACCATCTCCATCTCATCGCCGCAGATGGCACATTTGCCGTGCTGTTCCGCGTATTTCAGCTTCTGCAGCTTACGCCGCTCGGCTGGCGTGCTCCGCTCCCAGTACATCAACCGGATGAACGTCCGGCGCCTCAGCGCGAACAGGAGGACCGGATCATCGCCCGCCTCGCGGGTTATGTCCGCCTTCACCCTCTCCAGGATGGCGTCGGCCTTTTCGGCTTCGTGCTTCGTGAGCTTTCTGCTTGGCATCTCTCACCATATCAGAAAGCCGCTTCAGTAAGCGACGTTATATTTTTTTACTGCGCTCACACCAGCTTTTCTTGACCGCTTCCAAAACTGGCGCTTGAGCCGCGCGACCTCGCCCGGCTGCCAATGCAAGATGCGCCGCGAGAAGGCGTCACATTCGTCTCCGCCCTTGTAACCTCGCGATCCCATCATGGCTGCACCGCTTCGCGTGTTAGTGACCTTACCATAGCAGAAAGCCCCGGCTTATGGAGTGATCGTGAGCCTATCCGAACAGATCGCCGATGGTCTGCTTCGGGGGATAAAATAGCCCGCTGATGATCCAGGCATGGCCTGCTGCCGGTCGTGTGGCATCGATCTGCTCGCCGCGATGGATCACCCCCTCTCGAAGCGCCGCATCAGGAAAGTCTGGCGACGGAGCTTGGAATCCGCCTGCGCGGTGTGAAAGTGCGGCAGGTCAATATGGCTCTGACTGAGTATGGCTTTCAAACCTGCACCCGGACGGCCAAAGGTGACCTGGACTATCAGGCCACCGACCTCGGCCGGCCTCACAGCCGCATGGTCGATCAGGACAAGGCCGGCCACAGCGGCGCACCGGTGGTCCAGCTTCGCTGGCTGACCAGCGTCATCGAGCCGCTAAGGGCGGCCATGGTGCAGTGGATCGCCGCGTGACCGATCTTCCCGTCTATAAAATGAGTGGAAGTGGCTGCCCGACATCCGCGAGGTGCGCGGCATGCAGGTCGCGGTCGTCATCTCGGACGATCCCGGTGCGATCGGTTTAAGCTTGGCGCTCTGGCCCACATGACCATGGTGGCCGAGATGGTCGCCGACCTGCTCGAATTAGACGAGTGCTCCTGGTTTGAGGCCGGCGCCGACCCGAACGTGCCAGAGCGACCTGGCTGATTATTCGCCAGCCGGCGGATGCATCCGAGGATGCTTGTGATCGTAGTCGCTGGACTGTAGCCACATGTAGCCGAAAGCCGCCGCACCCGTCAAAAGGGCCATGGCAGGCAAAGCCAGAAGAGACCAGTTCATCGTCAATCCTCGCTCTTGAGAAAGAGCCGCAAGGCCACCTGAGCACCAATATGGAGTGCAAGGGCCGTGAACACCAGTGCAACGTCTTCTAGCACAGAAACGATCCGTCCCGCGACCAGCGGCGACAACAAGCCAGCAATGATCGCGCCGACCGCCAAATTGTTCATGAACGTCGCAAGAATTTTGACGCCTTCATTGAACCGCTTTGCGTCTCGTCGCCTCGAAATATCGTCCGGCGTCACCACGCACCTCGTGTCGAGCACCGGCTCGTAAGCAAAGCTTCCTCCCCGGCTTGATCCGGGCGTCCTTCACACCCCGATTCCACCATCAACGTCAACGGAGCACCGTTTCGATGAACGCTACAGCTTTGCCTCCTCGACGGCCGCCGCCCATGCACGAAGGGATGCGCTCCCTTCCTGAAAAGCGCTTTTCTGAGAGCATAGAGGCGCGCACCGTCTTTGCCGGTCATCGCCGCTTTTGATGCGTGGCAAGCCGAATGTGACACAGTCGCGGCCGAGATCGGATACACGGACGCGAGACGTCTGTTCGATAGCGCGACCGCCGAGCTCGCTTAGCCTTCGTCAGGGCATGCCCGCCTGAGGAATACGATCCGACCTCACCCGAGCATAAGCGCACCCGCCAGTAGGCAAGGCACATCCGAATGGAGCTCTCGCGGCTTGCTGTTCAAGGCGATGGTGGTCAACGGCGAACTGCATCTCACGCCGTTGTTTCTCGAAGACGTGCGGCGCGGCGTCTGCACCGCGGACACGGTCGCTCGATCAATCACCTTGGACCTGATCAGTGGGTAGGGCGGTGACGATCGCCTCGCCCGAAGCTACAGTGATGCTGCGCACGGCCGCCTTATTTGACGAGTGCGCAACCGACGTGGCGAGGGCCGGCGATGACTGAGCCTATCGCTCTGACCTTCACCCGCATCATCCTGGCCGTCGACGCCCATCAATCCGCAGGGGCGACCGAAGCACGCGGCACGGCTCAATCGCAAGGCGCTTCGCGTGGCAACGCCAAGTCGAATGTGGACGTTCGGTCGCCATTGGCTTGCTCGACGACGCCGGTCGACTCACTCTCGCGGACGCCTTGGGGCAGAAGACTGAGGGCATGGCGCTGCACTACTGACGCGACGCCGATCTCACCGAAAATATGCAAGGCTTGGCCAAGGTTTTCGAGCTCTCCGAGAACAAAGCGCGCTCGAAAATTGTCAAACCGAAAGCTTGAATGTGTAAAACTTCCCCGATTGGACGTTACGGCTAAAGAAAGTCGCACGCGATCTTAATCGAATGAATGGTAGCGGAGGTCCGCTACACACCATTTCCCCACGCTTCAAGCCAGATGTTCACGCTGTGTTTTGCGGCTTGACGGTGGCAAACAGATCGAGTGTCTCAGCGGCGCTGCTCCGAAAGCCGCCCGAACCGTCGAGCAGCTCTGGACCGTCATCAGCAACAGCATCGACGCATTCAAACCCGACGAATGCGCCAACTACTTCAGGCATGCCGGCTATGATGTCTACTGATCGGAAAATACTCTAGGTAGCAAACACACTCCAGCTCAGGTATAGCCTTTGTCGGCCTGATCCGCGACGTGGCATTCGTGATGTACGAGCTGAACGTTGAGGGGATTGTAGCCGAGCACGGGATCGAAGCGGTCTAGCTCGGAGCCGACCATCTCCATCTCTTCGCCGCAGATGGCACATTTGCTATCCTGTTCGGCGTATTTCAGCTTTTGCAGCTTACGTCGCTCGGCTGGCGTGCTCCGCTCCCAGTACATCAGCCGGATGAACGTCCGGCGCCTCAGCGCGAAAAGGAGGACCGGATCATCGCCCGCCTCGCGGGTGATGTCTGCCTTCACCCTCTCTAGGATGGCGTCGGCCTGTTCCGCTTCGTGCTTCGTGAGCTTTCTGCTTGGCATTCCCCACCGTATCGAAAAGCCGCCTCAGTACACGGCTTCATCCTTTTTGACTGCGCTCACACCAGCTTTTCTTGACCGCTTCCAAAATTGGCGCTTGAGCCGAGCGACCTCGCCCGGTTGCCAATGCAGGATGCGCCGCGAGCGTCGCGAGAAGGCGTCACATTCGTCTCCGCCCTTGTATCCTCGCGATCCCATCATGGCTGCACCGCTTCGCGTGTAAGTCGCCTCACCATAGCAGAAAGCCTAGGCTTTGGACCGGCAGGGAGCACAGTCATATTTTCAGTTATAATTTGACTGGCGCATTTCAAGTTCCATGGTCAGGCTTAACTCGCCTTCAACGCTGCTCCAGCACACTCTTGGCGCTGGAGGCCGCCCATGATCACGATCACGCTCGACGAGGCCGAGAAGCGCTTCGGGCCTTTGCTGGAGCCTCGAACGCGCACGTATCGCATGTTCGAGGTGGAAGAGGGTGAATGGCGGCCGCACTTCCAAGACGCGGACGTAATCGGCTACCAGCTCTATCCGCCGCGATCCGGAGAAGCGCCCAAGACGAGGTGGCGGCCAAAGTCACGACCGGGATTGACGCAGCGAGATCGGAAGCCGTAGGCGTGTCAGTATGGCGAAGATCACTTCAAAGCTGCTTGTCCTGTGCATGGCAGCGCCGTTTTTTGTGTCCTCGATCGCCGCCATAGCTGCGGATGGCGTCTCGATCCAGATCACGCGGGACGGCTTTGCGTGTCGCGACATCAGTGACACGGTCCGGATGGGGCTTCGTCAGCTCGCTGACGACAAGGCCGGCTTCATGGAATTCTACATGGACCGACAGAAGACCGGCGCCTGCATGCCTATGGGGGCTGGCGTCGTAGCGACCCTGGAAGATGTGCGTGACGAGCAGGAGCTGCATCTCGCCTGCATTAGGCTGCCGTCTGCTCCGGCTTGCGTGTGGGCTTTGAACCCAAGGTTTGGTGAGGCGCCATACTGATCAAACCGGCCGTAAACACAGGACTAGTGGCCGGACGGTCTGCAACGGCAATCAGCCCCAAAAGCCAACGGCTTCCTCGATGATCGACAGCACCCCTTCGAAGTGGAGGTATGCCCAAATGCCCAAGATCAGCAGCACGTTCGCGCCGAGGGACGCGGCCAGGGCGATACGGTAGAAGCGGAGGCTCGTCATGCGACCTCCTGCTCCCCGTCCTTCTTGACCCCTCGCGTTACGATTTTGAGTACCCCATCCGGCAACAGACGCTACTGGCTCGATTTGGTCGCTTGCTCACTATCCGTCTTCTCAGATTTCTTGATAAGGAGTTCGAGCGCATCAACGATCTCAGGCAAATCATACGGCTTCAGGTAAGCTGGTATATCTAGAAAATGCTCTTGAACGAAGCTGCCGTTTCCGGTGACAAAAATGAATGGAATGTTTCGTTCGACCAGCGTGTTCGCAATCGCGAAGGAAAGCTGCCCCCGCAGATGAACATTCAACATAGCTGCGTCGATGGCTGTCGCCTCAATCGCCGCCAGCGCTTCCGCGACAGTGGGCACTGGCCCGATCGGAATAGCACCTAGTTCTTGCAATTCGTCGATCAGCTCAAATGCCAGCAGAATTTCATCTTCCACGACTAGCACACGGCAGCCCGATAAACGGCTCGAGGGCGAGTGATCGATCTCGGTCAAAACGCGCTTCTCAGCAGGATCAAAGCTGAACTCCTATAGCCACCGCCCATATGCATTCTACCGCCGATCGACCCGAACTGCCACCTCATCTCTGACTAGTCCTCGTCGGTAGAATGGCAAAATGAAATCGACACGATTGTTTGCAACGTCGATCTTACGCGGTGCCCTATTTCTGATATAATAATTTTTTGGCCTCCCCCCCTCAGCAACTAGGCGGCGATGCAAGCAAGGTTTGCATCAAACCTCGACGCTTGAGCAGAATAAGCATAGCTAACATATGTTTGCTGCTGGAGCCTGCCGAAGCCGATGAACTCCCTCCTTGCAAAACTAAGCCTGAGTGGCTTCCTTAAAAGCGAGGACACATCTCGCATTGAGGCGTTGACCGCGAAGAGCGAGGAAATCGGAGCCAATGTCGACCTCATTGCAGAAGGCGATCGACCGGAAAACGTGCATGTGGTGATGAGCGGGTTGGCGTACCGTTACAAGCTTCTCCCCTCCGGACGGCGTCAGATCCTATCACTCCTCGTCCCCGGTGACATGTGTGATCTGCATGTGGCCCTCCTGGGCGCCATGGATCACAGCCTCGCCGCGATCGTCGCCTCCACGATCGTTCGCATCCCGCGCCAGACTATTGAGGATCTCGTTGAGAACGAACCGCGGATCATGCGGGCGTGCTGGTGGGCAACCCTCGTGGATGAGGCCGTCATGCGGGAAGCGCTCGTCAACATGGGTCAGCGACCTGCCGGACAGATGATCGCGCATCTCTTTTGTGAGTGGTACGTCCGACTGAGAGCGGTGGGAAAATCAAACGGCTTGAGCTTCGTTATGCCAATGACCCAAGAAGAGCTCGGCGAAATGACAGGTTTGTCGACGGTACACGTCAATCGGAGTTTACAGAGCCTGAGGGCACAAGGGCTTGTATCGTTCAAGCACCAAGTGGTCACGATGATGGACTTCTCCCGTCTCGCGGCTTTAAGCGGGTTTCACCCAGGTTATCTGCACCTCATCAGCCGCTCGATCGATCCTGACCAACACGGCCGACAAGTGACCGCTTAGCCATCACCAACGAGCCATCGAGCCGCAAGCGACAGCTTGGCTTCAAAGATGTAGGAACCCATTTCATCACGAACCAAGACAATCATCACGCGATGGTCACCATCTGGCAGGACATCCCGGGCAATGTCCGGCAGCGCATCAATCGCTACGGTGCGTGCCTTTTCATTATCGGTCAAAATGACGCCGAGATCATCGCGGATGAATTGATCACCGTCGTGGCTGTCGAAATAAAAACGCGGCATGTTCGCCTCGGAGCTGGATCGGCCATCGGCGTAGAGTGAGGCAAATGATCGTTTCCAACGCTATCAAATGATGTCAGCGCGTACTCCGTACGTGACCATACGAACCGACAGGATTTTCTCAATACAAGGCGAAGCTACACCTTCCGACCCATCTCGGCCCAGAGCGCGTCGATCACGAGCCGGTCGATCTTCCCGCTGACCCGATCGTGAAACGATCGATCCTGGATCGTTTCCTCGGCTTCGACCTCTTTGATGGCGAACAGCATGACCATGGCATAAGCCATCAAGCCGAGATGGCTGGCCGGAGTGAAACAGCTGTCTATTGCAGAACCACATATTTCGACGGGCTAGGAGCGTTGTCGTTCGGGGTCGTCAACTTCTTGATCCCGTCGCGGAGATCCGATGCGTAGATCAGCAAGAGTCCAAGGAAGACCACCAAGGCCACACATCGACCGGCGCTAGCGCCATTGCGTCACCACCACACCACCATCTGAACGGCCGGGATTGTCGTCGCTGCTGTCACTTGGCCGGTAAGCGTCGCCAGTTTGGCTTGTGCCGCCATCACAGCGGCTTTGCCGTCCGTTCCGACCTGCTGGATTTGCGCGGCGGTGTGCGGCGCGAAAGCCCAGGCGCCGGTGCTGTCAGCCGCCCAGAACTCAGTCGTCCAGCTCGACGTCAAACCCGGCAGGATCGACGCCAGAACGCTGCCCGAGAGATTGATCTGGCTCGTCATGTCGCTCGGGTAGGTGTGAGGCGAGCCCAAGGCCGCTGACGTGAAGCCGGACACGATCGCGGCCGAGCATGCTGCTCGAAGCGCCGCAACTTGACTGGACTGCGTTTGGGCGAGTGTCGCAGGCGGAAAACGCAGGGCGTCCATAGCCGCTACAAAGTCAGAGGCTGTCTCGAGCGGCTTGATCGACGTGTAGGTGTCGGCTTGGGGCTGCGCTCCGACGAAGAGGCAGGCCAAGCCAGATGCGCCGACGGCTGCCCAGCCATAAGGGGCTACGGCTGTATCGGTCATTGGTTGCTCCCGTCGTGATAGCCAAAGATATGCCCGTCGTAGCCTTGGATCGGTGCGGAGGACGACCCCTTTTGCGCGACGATCTGGAGGTTGTAGACATGAGCCGGGTTGAGCCCCTGGAAAATCTTCAAGGGCACGCTGAACGGAAACTGGATCTGCGCGGTTCCGGTCAACGTGGCGCCGCCCCCGAGATAAGCGCCTTGGACATTGGTCCCGGTCGTCACGTCGTTGAGCTGGATTCGAACCGTGTAGCCGATGAGCGACCCACTATCGTCCGCTTGCCGCAGAGCGCACGATGCGCTGACCTGGACGAAATCAGCGCCCGTAAAGTTTCCGGATGTCACCAGAGCAGTGAAACTGGGACCAACCGCAAGGTCTGAGACGTCGAGAACCGGCGCGAACGCCTCGAGGTAGGTCATTCCCTTGGGCGACGACCGGTCGATGTAGTTTTGCGTCGTCGTATTGATCGTGGTCGAGCTGTTGATGAGATTCTGAACGGACGCGGGATTGAAGGCGTCGCTCTTGCGGAGCCCGACAACCCGAAACCTCGTTCCATCCGATCTGACTGCAAACAGGACGTTCGCCGGCAAATCCCCGATCGCCAGAGCGGAACCATCTTCCTTCACGATCACGAACGTCAGACCATTGACCGTGAGGGTCGATGTCGTCGTCGCGTTGGGCAAGTTACCTTTCAGGATGGCGAATTCGGTCCCGACCGATAGGTCGCCATAGGCTGGATTCGGTGAGATCAGCAGCGCGTCGGCGGTGCCAGTGTCGGGCCAAAAACACAGCTTGCCGCTTCGGATCGCTTTTAGCAGTTGCTGCAGATCGTCGTTGGTTGGGGACAGGCCAGCGGCGACTTCGACAGCGACGATCTCGCGCTGCGGAAACTCGGCGGCGCCGGGCGGAATTTTGGATCCTTGAATGCCTGCAGCCGGGTTCTTTCCGACATACGCATCGTTCGCTGCGCCACCGGTTGGAGGATTGTAAAGCATGCAGAAGTCCCAAGTTGTGTAAGCGGAAATCGGAGATTGCGGCGCGTGCGTCTACAACAAGACGATCGCTGGATTGCCTGGAATGGAGAAATCGAAGGAAGCGACCAACGGCAGCGCAAGGTAGTCGAACACGAGTTGGGTATGCGGGGGACAGACTCGACGCAGAACACATTCGAGGTCTATCGCCGTTAGGAAGCCCTCGATCGGATCGTAATCAACCTCTCCGTCGTCCGGATAAAACCAGGTCTCCCCCAGAGATTGCACGTGGACGATCCAGTATTTCCAGACCGTCTCGTCGGAGACCTCGTCATCGTGGTTGTCTGGGTCGGTGTCGGTATCGAGCGCGTAGCTCTCGAGCGGCGTGTCATCGCAGACACCGTCGTCGCAGATGAACCAGCCTTCGTAGGTGCCGGTGCCGGCGCATTCGCTATCGTCGCAGAGAAACTGCCCTGGTTCCTCGATCGTGATGTCGTAACCGATCGATGCCGCGAGACAGACGAAATAGGCTGGCGACTGTCCGCCGATCGCGCCGAAGCGAGCCCGCACGGCGGAGCCGCGCTGATCGGTGCTGACCTGTCCGGACGAGCAGAGATCCGGCAAACCATATTCGGCCTCCCAATCTGCGAGCGAGAAGGTGATTGCCGAAGGGAAGCACTGGGTGGCGAGGCTAAAATCAATGGCGTAGTTCGATGCCGCATGCCCGGCGATGGCTCGCCAAACCGCGAGCATGATCGGCTGCGCGCCTTGCCCGCTTCCGGCTTCGTCCGTTCCCCAGGCTGGCCCGCGGGGCGTGAGTTGCAGGAGTTGCGGCAGGATGTCGTCGGCGGTCGGTGCAGCCAACCGATCGCTGACCGACGGCGGCGCGGACGGCAACAGCGCGCACGGCCACCCCGGAGCAATGTCGGTCATGAATAGGTCGGCTCTTGCAGAACGGGCATCTGCCCCCCCGTCACGAAGGGAATGTCAGCGGCCGGGCTGACGAGCGTGAAGTGGCTGACGCCGGTCGCCCGCTTGACCGCAGACGCGATGGCTTCGGTGTAGAGGACAAACGGTGTCGAGGGCGTCGCCGGCTCCATCTCGTCCGCCTGAAGTGCCGCGATCTCGACAGCGACGGCTGCTCGCGTGTCGGGCGTGTCGGGAGCAAAGTTGGTGAGCGCAATGGCGACAGGAACCGGCGTCGGAGCGGTCGCAAACACCCGCGCCGTGATGGGGCGCCGCACGGTGTCGGAGACGTAGGCCTGGACGATCGCGACCTCGGCATCGGTTGGGATGTTGTTCGGCTGATCCGAGACCGTGAAGCAGACCCACACCGAGCGGCTGTCGTTGGCGAAGCTGTCGACGTAGACGGCCTTTGCAGTCGCGAGCGCCTCGCCAACCCACTGCACATAATCCGATGCCGATCCGCCTTGGGGCGGATTGCGCTTGCGATAGAGCACCCGGGCGCGGAACGTCTCAAGATCTTCCGGGTCAAGGCCGCCCGTGATCCCGCCTGCGTCAACTGTCGCGGTCGCTCCGAGCGCTTCGGGCACTCCGGTCGCAACCACGAGGAACAAGCTGTCTCCAGCATCAACGTCGTAGGCGATGCCGGCCGCGTCGGCTTGAACCAAGAGGTCGACGCTGGTGGACGTCGCGGTCGTCGGCGCCAACGTCGAATAGGTCGCTCCATCGGCTCGAGCGAACTGGACGGAGGCTGGAATGAGCAAACCAGCAATGGCCGGGACCGTGATTGTCCCCCGCGCGCTATCGCCGGCATCCGGCGTGAGGCCAAGTTCGAAGCCATGCCGCGTCAACCATTCGTATTCCGCTGTCGACGCGAAAAGCTGGTTGAACAGAAACTGCCGGCGCATCTCATGCTCGAAGTCGAGCAGAGCCAGCACCTTGCCCAGGACCGTGAACGTGTTGGCCCAAAGCCGCACGACCGCGCCCGGCACCGCTTGCGTGAAAAACTGCCGCGCCTGGCTGGCCAGGGTGGCGAGTGGCCTGATCTCATAGGCCATCGGCACGCCTCCACAGGGGGTCGAATTTCGCGGAATAGACCTTCGTCTTGTTCCGCCCGTAGATGTCGATCGCGCAGCGGATCTGCCCCTGCGCGTTCAGGATTTCACCCGAAATATCGATCTGAACCGCGACGCCTTGCGAGATCAGCGGCTTCAAGGCGGATCGAATTTCCGCCTCGATCTGGCTGAAGGTTTTCGCCACCAACACAGAGCGTCGATAGAGCCAAAGCCGCGAGCCGAGCGCCGCCTCGCCGTTGGCCACGTCAATATCGAAGCCGTCCCCGACCCAGCCACGCCCGTCGCTGTGCTGCTCGAAGCGCAAGTCGGACGGGTCTGCCTTCGCGTCCGTAAACAGCAAGAGCAGCACCGCCGTTTGGATCGGGTTGCGCGCGACAAGGCCGCCGACACCACCATCGGCCGGCGATGCGGATACGGCAAAGTCGCCGACATATCCGTTCCAAACGATGTCGGGCGGCAAGACCTCCACGCCGACATCTTCAAGCGGCGTGACGGTCAGTTGCATCGACGATCCTGATCAGGAAATGCGGGCGAAGACGATTTGCGACGGACCATCCTCGGTCATGACAGCCGCATAGGTGCCGGTCTTGCCGTCGCCGCCGATGTAGGTCTTTTCACCGTCGCCGCCCTGCAGCGAGGCTGACCCGCCGGTCGCGGCGAGAACCAGCGTCTTGCCTTTGATTTGGTGCGGGTTCTGCCCGGAATCGTGTTTGATCCCATCGGTGCCGAGGTATTGCGACGAGTTGCCTTGATCGTCATAAACTGCCGTCTGTCCCGGCTTCAGGTTCTTGATGCGCTTGTCGGGATGCTCGAGGCCGAGCGCCACGGCGAGGGTGCGGATGCCGCGCAGCGCAAGGCCGATGCCGTGGCTTCCGACCGGCGGGTTACTGGTGAACCCGTGTGGCTGGGTCCGTATGATCCCTTCGAGCGTTTCGTTCGCGTGGCCGTAGGCGTCTACGGTCTGGATCTCGCCCGTGTCGTCGCTCTTGATGTGCTCGATGCGAAACAACGACGTCGTCATAGGCCGTCCCCTGGCGAGAACACGTCGTCGGACTTGCCGGCGCCCTTCTTTCCGCCGTGGGATCGAGGGTCGACGAACTCCATCGACGCCCGCGTCCCGACCCCATCGCCTTCGCCGTCGGTCTGGCTCAACGTGACCGATGACAGCGTGTAATCTCCGTCAACCTGCTCGACCGCGTTCGTGATCGAGACGAGAAGACCCGGCGTCCAAAGCATGCCCGCATCGTCGCGCCAGCGGGACACACGGGCTCGCGGGCGAATGCCGAAGGCGGCCATCCGCAGCCGTTCCCACTTGGCTCTCGTTTGCAACTCGTCGTCCGAATGGTCGCCCTCAGCGATCACCAGCGCCGGGCGAAACTCGTCATCGTCGTCGCCGGTATCCTGATATTCCTGGCGCAGGTTCTTCTTGCCTGTGCCGGAGCGCCGCTGACCGCGCACCACGACCGGCGACCGCTTATGGGTCGTGTTGATCACGACACCCATCGAGTTTACGGGCGATTGGCCGAGCACGAGGCCACCAGCGTGTCGCTTCGTCCCGGCGCGCGTAATCTGGATCGTGCCGTCGGTCTGGGCAACGAGCATCAGCCCCTGCTTGCGGGCCTCGCGCTCGATCGTGTCGTACATCGCTTCTTCGGGCTGGCGCTGGATCAGCGCGACCGGCTTCAATTGCTGATCGGTCGACCAACCGACGCCGAATTCGTCGAACTCCTGCGCGGCCTGAAGGAGCGTCTTGTTCTTGACCATGCCGGTCTTGTGCTTGACCGGCGAGCAGTCGATTGCGTTGCGCCCTTTCGACCGGCCGGACAAACGAACGGAGCGATTGCCCTTCTCTCCGATCTCGGAATCGTATTCGTCCACGGCGCCGGTGAGCAGCAGGTCGCCGCTCCCCGGCATGCCGCCGAGATCCGGGCTCGTGTAGATCTGGATCTGCTTGCCCGTCCTGAGCGCGAGAGCCTGTGATGACCAGGAGGCCGCCGTCGCCTCGAGCGTGAACGACATGGCGCCGTCCTGCATCGACCGCGTCACCTCGACCGATTGGAATCCTTGGATGCCGTAGCCGTCGACCACGATCGAGATGCGCTCGGTGACAAGACCCATGTCAGGCGGCCGGCGCCAGAGCGTCGATCACCGTGGGCATGAATAAGGGACACGCGACCTTGTTTCGTGCCACCAATTCGGTCGCCCGAGACGGATCGCCGTAAAGCTCGAAGGCGATTGCCGTCGAGGGCGCCGATCGTGCCGTTTGGACCCGAACGATGGGCCGCAGGTTGGCCGAAACCGTCGCGATGTGATCCGACGCGGTGCGAGCGACTGATCCGAGGACGTCGATGACGGCTCGGCCGGTTGCGGCGGCGATCCGATCCAGAGCCACATCCATCGCGGTCGCGATCCGCTTGCGCGCCGCGATGGCGGCCTGCCGGTCGCCGAAGTCGGTCTGAGCTTCGGCCACGAACGCTTCTCCCAACCATGCCGCCTCGATGCACTCCGCCAGAGTTCGCGACAGCGCCGCCGATCGCGTTCGTGCCGGAGACGTGAAGGTCGGTGCGGCTGTAGACGAGGCCGTTGCCGCGTCATAGAGAGCTTGAACGACATCCTTCGGCGCAGAAGCCGTCCGGATCGTCTCAGCCGAGCCCGCGAGGATGCCGCCGATGGTCGCCACGTCCACGATGGTCTCGATGCGCGGCGCGTAGATGGCCGACACGGCAAAGACTGTCGTCTTGATCGACTGCCCTTGGGGGGCGGTCAGGGGCAATCGGTTTGCCGCCGCCTGCAAGATGACCGCGAGCGATTGCGCCGTGATCGCCGCGAGAGCCAGGTGATCGTCAGCCATTGCTTAACCTGTGAAGCCGGAGATAGTCGACACGATCGCGGCCGCCATACTGCCTTGCAGCGACGCCGCGATCCGATCGCCAAGCGCCACGACAGAGAAGGCCGAGTCGTTGCCGCTCTCGACGAATTCGAGCGACATCTTCACGTAGCCAAGCTTCATTTTCTCGGACGAGGCATTGCAGCCCGTGCATTTGACCGTCTGGTAGCCGAGAACTGGCATGACCAGAACACCGTCACCGGCCTGCGAACACAGGTCCACAAAAGCGAGCGCATCGGCGTCGGCGTTGTCGCCGACGATATAGGCGTCCATGCGAAACTTGCGGGTCTTGCGGCCCATGTCCTCGGTCGAATGATCCTCGGACTTGGCGTATTCGTGGACCGCGACCCTGCGGCCGGCCTCGTTCAGCTCCTCGGATTCGATGAAGAACGGCGCACCGCGAAACGACGCGTTCGGAAGGGTCTTGGTCCAATCCCGCATCAGTTCGGGCCCGCCACTCGACCGTTCGACGCGGCCTTCGCGCCCGGCATCGACGTGCCGACAGACGCTTTGATATTTCCGCTCGACGACACGTATTGGCCGCTGATCTGACCGTTCCCCTCAACCTTCACGGTCACGGAAACAGACGCCTGCCCCTCGATCTTGGCCGTGATCTGATCCGGCTTGACCGTCGCCTCGACCGGACCGCCTTGGGCAAACATTGGCGTTCTCTGCATTCCAGATGCGACGGGGGCGAGCGCGGGATGCACCGCCGGTCCGACTTGTCCCGAGAAATTGTCGACATATCCACTAGCGAAAGCGGGCAGGGCGCGCGGCGGAGTAGCTTGGTCGACGACCCATTGCCGGATGCCGCCGCGCGCAGTGATCCAATGGCCGGGAAGGCTGGCCTTGTTCAGGGAAGCGGCCTCGCCGCGCCCGAACGCATGTCCGTCGGCGATCGGGCTTGCCGAGAACGAGGCGTCTCCCGGCATCGCCATCGTTGGACCGTTGCCGAAGCCCGGCCGATACGCTGCAAAACGGGCTTTGTTTTTGTCCATGCTGCTCAGACCGTAAATCGTGCCTGCCATCATAGCGGCGCCAGCTGCTGCCGCGACCCCCGTTGCTGCCGCCCCCATGCCGGCAAACACCCCCTCAGTACCTGCGGCGGCGGCAGGAGCAGCGTTGCCGACGATGCTCCCCAATGCTGACTTGCCGCCTGATGCGACCGCTGCACCCTCAAGTGCCGCCGCTGCCGCGCTGAGTTCGGCAGCAGAGGTATCCAGGGCCGTTGCCGACGTGCCAAGTCCAAAGCCGTTCATCAGTTGGTAGGAGGCATAGCCGGCGCCGCCTAGCGCTGCCGCCCCGGTGACTGCACCCCCCGTCATCGCCAGCATTGGATGATCTTTGAGGGCATTCGCGAGCACATCGATCCCGGATGCGAGCCCCGACAAGCCACCCGCGATCGTCTTCATGCCATCGCCGGTGAGTGTCGTTTCGAGGTTCTCAAGCGAGGCGTTCAGCGCGGTAAGGCCAACCGTCGGATCGGATGTGAGATTGCGATGGTAGATGTCGTCGGTGCTGCCGACTTGGTTGGTGAGCCCCTCGTCCTTGTGCAGGCGAGAGCGGCTATCCGCCTGCATGATCTCGTTCGCGAACATGTTGCCATTTTGGTTCCGAAACATGGTCCCGAGAGCCTTGGCGAGTTCCAGGCGATCGTCGGTCTTGACGCCTTTGGCCATCATGGCCGGAAGCGCAACCTTCTCGGCCCATTCCAGCGGGTCACGAAGAGCGAGGTCGGTGTTGCTGACCGCGCCTGCCTTCCACGAAACGACGTTGCCGGCCTTCTTGATCACTTTCTTGTCGTCGAGCAGTCCGTACCGCTCCCATTCCTCAGCCTGCTTCTTGTCATTCACCTTGCCCATGATGATGGATGTGAACGCATTGGCTGCGGTTCCGGCTCTGTCACCGCCTTGGGCACCGATCAGAGACGGAGCGATGCGCGAAAGAAACCGCATGCTGTAATTCGGCAATGAGCCTTTGGCCTGCTGGGCAAAAGCGTAGAGCTGCTCGGGATTGAAGACGCCACCGGAGGCCACCATCGCGGGAATCATCGCATTGGCTTCCGATTCGAAATTCTCCGGCTTTGTGAACCTCTCCTCGAAGGTTTTGGCGAAAGCACGCCCAACGTCGCCGGACGTCCCTTTGATGTGCTCGCCGCCCGATGCCTTCAGCACCGACATGGCCTTTTGCATGAATTCAAGATGGTCCATGGCGTGCTCGACCGACCCGAAGGCCGGCGTCGTCTCGCTGATGACCTTCATGTTGTCGAGGTAGGTCGCAGTCGGCAGACGGGACACCACCTCAGAAGAGCGGCGCTGGATGTCGGCAATCTGCTGCGGAGTGCGGCCGGCATTCTGCAAGCCAACGATTTCGTGCTGATATTCCGCACCAGCATGCAGCGTCTTTTCGATGCCCGAAACCACGCTATGGGCACCGACGTAGGCGGCTGCGCCCCCAAGCGCATAGTTGACGATCCCATGATGCGCGACGCCGTGCGCGCGGGCCTCGGCTGCCTTCTCGGCCTTGGTATGCGCGGCTGCCGCTCGGTTTTCGGCATTGGCCTGATGTTCGATCGACCGGGTCGTATTGTCGATCACGCTCTTGAGACGCGCCTGCTCGGCCGCGACGCGTGCCAACGGCGTGCCGAACCCTTCCGCTGCATGCTTCGCGTCCAGCATTGCGGTCTTCGAACGTTCGAATGCGCTGCTGGCCTTTGTGACCGCAGCCTGGGCCGACGTGTAGGCGACTTGGAGCGCCCGGGTTGGCTTCTCGGCTTCCTTCATGGCTTTGGCGGCTTGCTCGACCGCGACCCTTTGCGCGTTGAACTTGGCGCGAGCGTCGGAAAAGCCAGTCCGTGTCGATTGCAGTTTGTCGAGCGCCCGGAGCTGGCTGTTGGCCTGCTCGATCGTCTTGGACATTCGCTCGATGTCGGCCGAGACCTTCGCACCCTTGCCGAGCTGCTGGAACTTGCCGGCGATCTTCGTGAAGACGTCGCCGGTGCCGTCCTTGGCCGTGATGATCGCCTCGGCCGTGATGATCCGATCAGACATTCGCCCTCAGCGCTTCTTCTTTTCGAACCAGGCGTTTGCTCGAGCGTGCCACGCGCACAATGCAGAGATCGTCAGCCGGCCGACGTCGTCGGCGCTGAACCGTCCTTCTCCACATCCGAAGACGAGGTCGTCGGCGAGGTCGGCGAGGGTTCGTCCTTGGAAGGTTCGTCCTGGAAAAAACCCTGCACGGCGCCCTTTATCGCTCTCGCCAGCTTGAGCCCGCCCTGGCCCAAGATGATCGGATCCTTGGGATGCACCAAGCATTTTGCGATATAGGATCGAAGCACTTCACTGTTCTGGACAGAGAACAAGGTACCATCCGGTGCTTTGCCGAGGGTCGTGATTTCGCCGAGGTCGAGGTAGTCCTCGTAGGTTGGTTCCTTGAGAATGACTTCGTGGGTCACGACGCCGTGGGCGACCAGACCCTCAGGGACCGGAATGCGAATCTCTTTTGCCATTGAAGATACCGTTGATTGTTGCCAGCCCAGGGCGCGCCTGCGTTTTCGCAGCTCAGACGGGCCGGTCGACCTCAGTACGTCTGGTAGTTCAGCGATCCGGTCATCACCTTGAGGCCGGTCACCTCACCGGTGGCGCTGTCGATGGTCGGATCGCCGTCCCACGACGCTGAGGTGAAGAGGTGTGTCTTGTTGAGGTCTGTCTCGACGAAGGTCACGTCGATGCTGTTCAGCAGCATGGTTTCGTCCCAGAGGAGACCGACGCCCCGATCGAAGCTGAGATCGAGCCCGACCAGTTTGGGAGCGACGGTCCGATAGGGTGTTCCGTCCTGGTTGACGCCCGTCGTCGGCGACACGCCGGACAGCATCAACTTCGCGGCGCCGCGGCCTGAATAGGTCGTCCCGCTCATCGTCAGCGAGAATCTGCCGCCTTTGGTGTCCATGACGTTGTCCTTAATTTCGAATGATCAGGGGTCGATAGGCTCAGAGGAGCGTGATCGTGTTCTCGTCGAACTGCGGGAAGATCGTGATGTTGGCCGCGAAGGCGATCAGCTGGTTGGCGACGTCGATCGGCAGGTAGGCGTTGACCCGGTTGGGGTCAGACGCGCGTTCCACGATCACGTATTTGGCAAAGAGGGTCACGTTTTCGACGATGCCGCCGATGTTGCTCAGCTGCGTGTAGGCGTGGATCAGCGTCGCCGTGATCTGCTTCGGCGTCGCCACGCCCTGGATGCCCGTCGGATTGTCGTCACGCAGAACAGCCCGCGGGTAAGTGGAGGTGACGACATCCTTCAGGTAGCGCTTGACATAGGCCGCGATCGCCATGGTCTCGATGCCCAGGAACGTAATGTCGGCGACGTTAAACGCATTGCTCTGATAGGTCGTCAGGACCCGGTCGATGACCGGAGTGCCGTCCATAGCGAATGTCAGAGCCGACATGCCGTTCCGGTACAGGCTCTCGCGATCGGCGAGAGCCCATCGCAGGGTGCGATCGGCCGGTCCTCGCAGTCCAGACAAGCCGATCGTTTGCAGCGGGCGCGCGATCTCGATCGCATCAGTGAGGTCGCGGCCGAGATCCTTCGAGAACCCGACGATACCGGTCAGAGCCGCGGCGTAGGACCATGCCGGATGACTGTAGCTGTTGGTCGCCAGGATGGTCGCATGTCGATCGTTGCGAACCGATCCGAACGCGGTCTGAGCCGACAGGTTTCCGTCGAACGTCGTGATGTAATGCCCGTCGAGGCTGACCGTCGGTGACCATCGGCCGGAGCCTGCGTCGGAGAAGAAGAATTGTGCGGCTGCGAGTTGCGTCGTCGAGCCGTAGGGTGACGCGAACCAATCACCCGGCTCCGCACCCATGAGCGACAGCGCTGCGGCGATGTCGACGATGCCGGCTCCATTCGTCATCTGTGCGATCAGGACAGTCACACCGGCCGGATCGGTTTCGTTGCCGTCGAGGCCTGCTTCGAGGCGGATCATGCTCGCCTCCGCGCCGGCATGCCGAGCCGTCAGCATCACGACACCCGACGAGGCGGCAGCAACGACCGGAGGCAGCATGCGCCGGTTGAACTTGACATATCCGGCGTTGATGATCGCGGCCATGTTGGTCGCGATGGTCGTGGCCGTATCGCCGACAGCGACGACGGTGTCGTAGCGCTCGCCGGCGACATAGCGCGTGAGCGTGGCGGTGGATGTCGCCGGACCGGTGATCGTGAAGGTGCCGGTCCCCGCAACGGCGCCGGTCGGATCGGGCAGCGGCAGCGCAAGGATGGCCCCGGTCGGATTGAAGTTGCGGGCGAACACCGCCATGTCGGCCAGCATCGATCCAGGTCCGAACAAGCCGTTCGGGTCGGAGCCTCCGATGTCGATCAGCTTACCGGTCGCTGCCGATCCGCCCGCCAGTTTGCGGCCGAGCAGGATCGTGCGCGATGTGCCCGAGTAGGGCGAAATGCCAGCATTCACCTCGCCATAGAAAAGAGGCGCCCGGATCGTGCCCGGCATGTTGTTGAACGAGACGGTCAAAGGCGCGGCTCCAAAGAAAAAGGCCGCTCAGAGGCGACCCGCAGGGACGACAAACGATGAGTTGTTTAGGCGGTCGGCTTGGAGGGTGGCGCTGCCACGGGAGCAAGCACACGTGCTTCCGGCTCGACCACGACGATCTCGCCGCGAGCCAGACGCCCCATCCAATAGTGATCCCAAACGACCTCGGAGCCGCCCCGCGGAAGGTCGGTCGCATGAGCGGGATCGGGAATGCAGGCGCCAACATGAGCCGGTTTGACGATCTTCCGGACGGGTGCGTCGGTCATGGGAAGTCAACCTTTTCGAAGATGAGATCGGCCGCGTTCGGGTCGGTCGGCGACGGAGGATTAAGCGGATCGAACTGAGCCGCAGCGCCGATCTGGATGTCGATGCCGGTCAAGGTGAGGTCTGTCGGCGGCGAGAACCGGGTTGCGATCGACTGGCACACCGCATATCCGCTCGATGTCGGATCAAGTCCGGCGCAAACGCTGCGCAGTGGGTCAGGCAAAACGGCAAAGGAGCCCGTGGCAGAATTGCTCGGGTCGAGCGGTTGGATGTTCATCAGTTCCGCCGTCAAGGTAACGACGCGGACGGCCAATTTGACTCCGGTCTCGTCGGAAACGAACCGGCTGGACTTCATCTCGGACACGCGGCGCAAGACGGTGTTCCGCACGAGCGCCGACTGTGTGGTGTCGCCGATCGCGATTGCGTCGACCGCGCGCTGCTCCAGGAGATCGAGGGCGCTTTCAAGCTCGCGATCCGTCTCCAAGACACCAAGGCTCTCGCTGTCGTTGCCATCGGTCGGCACCGTGACGCGAACCGAGATTTCGAGGATGAGATCGCATTTCAGGTTGAACGGCGGTCCACCATTGTTCACCGACCAGGCCGGTCCGCTTTCGTCATCGGTCGTGACCACGATGAGCGGGACCGGTTCCTTGGAACTGAGCTGATCGATGCGGCTGTCATAGATCCGGCCAGCGCACATCGCAGCGATGATCGGATCGGCGTTAAGCGCGGGAATGACCGCCAAGCGAAGCGCGGTGCGTTCGAGAGCCATGATTGCGCCTTATCCATTGAGCGAAAGGATGACTCGACCGAGGCCGTCGTCGGCAGAGACGCTCACCGAGAAAGTCTCTCCTGTTTCGACCCGAATGATCTGGTCATGTTGCTGGACGTCTAAGGATAGAGCGACCGAGCGTAGGGCGACTTGAGGCTTGCTTGCGCTCGTGCGAGGTGCCCGGCTCGACGCGTGCCCGTCGGCGCTGTCTGGATAGGTGGATGCGTGCGGGGCCGTGAAGACGCCTGTAAACGGCGTCTCAGGTCGGCCCGGGTCTGGAACACGGCGGCCGTTGACGTCGCCGGCCGGCAGCATCTGAGGCTTGACGATAAAGCCCTCGCCCCGCACCCGCTCGATGGCTAAAAGCGCGCGATCCTGAGCCATGTCGAACCGAGTTGGCATGTCAGCCCTTCGGTTTGCCCGATCGCGGAATCTCGGTGCTGGCCGGATCGACCGGCGTCACACGACCGACCCCAACTTCCTCGCCGCCGAACCTTGCCAGCAACTTATCGGCCTCGGCCGCGGGTAGTTCGATCTCCTCGCCAGCGGGGAGGTGCTTCACCGCAACGTTCGCGTGAGCAATCACGGCGCCGTTTGCGTCCTTCACGGCACCCGTGGAATTCTCGACATCATGAACGCCGACCGTGACCGGCAGCTTCACCTTCTTCGTCTTCTCGACCATGTGTTTGCTCCGGTTCAGGCGACTGTGAGGGCGCAGGTGGCCTCGGGGCGGCCCAGCAGCGGCAAGGGCGCCGACTGCGTCATCAGAAAGAGCGAGGACGGATCTTCCTCCATCCACTCTTTCGGGTAGCGGCTCATCGGCATCAAAGTGCCGAAGTCAAGGATGGCGCCGTAAGCACGCACGCCTTCGCCGCCTTCGACGGACCCCATGATGACGGTGTTGTCGGGCAGCACCTTGCGCGTCGTCCCGTCCGTGTCCGAATAGGTGTGCTGGTACTGCCAGAAATCGAAGCCGCCCATCGAACCGAGATAGACCGCCTCACCATTGCTGCCGGGGGCAACCTTCCCGGCCAGGTCCATGGTTCGCGGGGGACCTTGGAAGTAGGTATATTGCCGTTGAATGAAGGGATCGGCCAAAAACAGCCGTGACGCTTTCGGGTCCATCACGACCTGATTCGGGAAGAACCCGGTGGCCGAGGCAATCGAGGCCGCCTGATCCTGGATCATCTGGTAGGGCGACACCCCGGTGCTGCCCCAAGTCGTCTGCCCAGTCAGAACGATCGTATTGGCGGTGGGTCGGCCGAGATCGACGTTCATCGGAGGATGGTCTTCCGCTACGACGTTCATGGTCCCGGTCAGCAGCAATTGAGCGGCCATCCACTCTTCACGCCGCGTGATCTGGTCGTCCTGCTCCTGCAGCAACCTGACCCGCAACCGATCCATACGATCGCGCGGCGACAATCCGCCCTGCACGTTGATCGACTCACCCGGATATTGAGTGAGCGGCATCGAGGGGTCGAGCGCATGCTTCGGCTTCACGTAAGGCGGCTTGTAGGCCTTGAGCGCCTCGCCGGAGGTTGGCTGAGGCTTTCCCTTCACCAGAGGCGAGACGAACGGCGCGAGACGGCGCGTCGAGATGATCTCGTCGAACACGACCTGGGCGGTATCGAACGTCTGCTCGCGCGGGAAGAACGTTTCCAGCAGAAAGCGCTTCGGCCGGTTCAAGGTGTAAAGGATGCCGAGCAGCGTTGTCGTGCTGTAGCGGGTATAGATGGTTGCCGTCATGTCGGGTGGGCCTTCAACAAAAAAAGGCCCCCAAACGGGAGCCGGCCAATGTCTAAGAGGTGACGATTTGTTAGGTCGGGTAGGCGATGACGCCGACCGATTTAATGACGATCGGCGATGAAACGGCGCGCAGGGCGGCTTCGACGGTCGCAGCGGAATGGCCGGTGCCGTAGGTCAGCTTCTCGGCGACGAAGCCGCCCATGTAATAAGCCGCACACGGAACGTCGGAGACGCTTGCTGGAATGTCGTAGGCCAGGATCAGTTGAGGAACCTGCGAGCCATCGACCGCAGCAGCGACCGACAGCACATATTTGGAGCCACCGTCGGTCAGAGCGATGTCGAAGCCGTCGCCCGCCACGAAGGCTGTTCCGCCGGCGGTCGCGAGAAACTTGAGGCGATCGGCAAAAGCTGTGCCCGTCGCACCCGGGCCGAGAGAGCCGCCGGCCGGATCAGTGACGCTGTAGGCCGTCGGCGACGTGAACCGGACCTGATAGAGGCCTGGCTTGGCGTTCGCCAAGACGGGGGTGGTGGGATCAAGGACCAAAGTCCCGTTGCCCGTGTTGGCACCCGACGCCTTGACGGTCGAGGTGGCGGTGCCAACGCCGATCATGCCGAGGACAGCGCCGCGTGGCAGGGGCGTTGCGCCGGCCGCCAGCGTGATCGTGCGATGAGGAAGCGGAGTTTCGTCTGCGAGGAGGGACGTGAGGGCGTAGGCCGGATCCGGCAATGTCGTCATGTCTATCGGTCCTTAGGTGAGGGCGGCGCTTATCGGGTGAACCGCTTGGCGATCGAAGCGCCTTGGTCGAATTCGGACATTGCTTCCTGGCCTCTGCCGGTTTGTTGGGGGGCGAAGTTCGGCAAGCCTGCCGTTGCGGCCGTGGCGCGTTGATCGAGCCCGCTGGTCTTCTCGACTGTCGCCAGCATAGCGGCCGCCATATCGACGGTTGCGCCAGTGAGTGCCAAAGCGACCGCCTGATCCCGGCGACCTTCGGCCTGAGGATGATTGATGATCGCGGCGAACCGCTCCCGCTCGGCGGTGATACCCGCCTTTTCGCCGTCTTGACGAGCGGAGGCGATCGCGGCCGTGTGGATTTCCGGGGTGATGGTTTCGACTGACATGCGCGATGCTCCTGTGGTGCGCTGGGAATTCGCACGCGGAGGCGCGCGGGATAGGTCCGCTAGGACCGATTCGAATGAGCCGAGTTCGTCGGCGAGGCCGGCGTCCACCGCGGCTTGACCGATGAAAGTGCGAGCCTGCGTCGCCTTGACGGCGTGGGGCGAGAGGTTCTTGCGGCCCTGGGTGACGTTCTGGACAAACAGGGCATAGAAGTTGTCCACTTCGGCCTGCAAGCTGGCCTTCACATCGTCCGGCAGCGGCTCGAAGGGGTTGCCATCGACCTTGTGATCTCCGGCGAAGATCATCGTTGGTGTGACGCCGGCCTTGTCGAGTGACCGCGAATAATCGGCGTGGAGCAAGACGACCCCGATCGATCCGGCAACGCCGGTCGTCGTCGTTACGATCTTGGTCGCGGCCGACGCGAGAGCATAACCAGCCGAGGCGGCCATTCCGTTGACCACGGCGATCACCGGCTTGACCGCGGCGACCTGGCGGACGATGTCGGCGGCCTCGAAAGCACCAGTCGCCTCACCACCCGGAGTATGTAGATCCAGCACGATGGCTCGCGTTGCGCTGTCGGAAGCGGCCGCCGAGAGCTGCGCCTTGATGCCTTCGTAGGACGTCAGTCCGGAGGACGCTCCGACCCAGGCACCTCGATTGACGAGACTGCCCGTGACAGTCACGATTCCGATGCCGTCATCGGTGCGCATGAAAGGCTTGCGCGCGACAGTGCCGCCCTGGTCCTCTGTGGCCTGCGATCCGACAAAGCGCGAGGCGTCTGGGTGGAACGGAGCAAGCGCATCGTCGCTCAGCCCAATTCGACCTCCAAGCACTGCCGCGATCAGCGACGCTTTCTCCGGCATGATCAGCAGCGGTCGGTTGAGGATCCGGTCTGCGAGATGAAGCAGGGCACTCAAAAGAAACGCCTCCGGGACGTGAGAGACCCGGCCGAAATCGCGAACCGCCGACGTGGGTCGGGTTGCCCATTTGCGATGTCGCACGCATTCTGAGCTGCGATCATCTCGTCACGCAGAACCGTCACGTTGCTGGCCGCAAAGGTCACATCGGTCTCAGTTTCCAGCGTCCGCGTTCGGATGCGCTGCTCGCGGTCTCCCGAAAGAATTGCGTAATAAGCCGAGGTCAGAGCCGCAGCCCGAGCACACGGATCGGTCCAGTCCACAACCGTGTCCGTCATGCGTCGCCCTTCGTGCTATCGTTATCTGATCGGTCGTTCAGGATCGGATCGGGCGGCGGTGCGTTCGGCTCGGGAAGTCCGAGCTCCTTTCGTTTGGCCATTTCCTTGGCCCGGGCGTCGTAGACGTCGTCCACGTTGGTGCCGAGGTCGCTGCAGATCATCGCGTCCGAGATGACCCCCGAGGACTGCAGCGTCTCATAGGCCTTGGCGACCTTTAAAAGGTCGGACTGCGGCTTGCCGGGCCCGAACCAATCTGCCCGGGTCACTGCGGATCTTTGAGCGATGAAAGCCGTGAGGCCGCCCGGGAACTTGACCGTGCCGCTGTCGATCTGCTCCTCGAGCCAAGCGTCGAAGATCGGTTGAAGGAAGGGTGTCAGAATGTGAGCGCGCCGGTATTCGACGACGCGCCACACGATTGAAGTTGCATTGTTGATCGAGGCGTAGCTGGCGCCGGAATAGTCGCCCGTGAAGTCCTCGAACGTGATCCCGAGGCAGCGCGCACATTCCCGGAGCAGGAATTTCGCGAACGCCTCGTATGTGCTGTTGGGATGCTCGGATCTGTTGAACTTGAGCTGCTCGCCGGGGAACAGGTGAGCGATTTTGCCGGCATTCCCAAGATCGATCTTGGTGTTCTGGTACCAAGCGTCACGTGCCGCGAACAAATCCATGATGCTGGGATCTGACCCCGCGCCAGACGGGCCGTTCACGTTCGGCGTCGCGGCTTGCTCGCCATCGGTTTGCAGCGCCCGCAATACCTGCTCGGTCGGTGCTTCGCTCTGCAACGTTGCGGCGAAAATCGCCTGGATCATCGCAGCCGTCAGGGTCGCATCGGCCAACTGATCGTATTGGCGCATGACCTTCAGGGCGGGAGCCAACGGTGTCAGACCACGAACCTGGTGCGCCTCGCCGTCGAAGACGTGGATCACCATTGGCCGGCCGGCGCTATCACGCGCCGCGACATCCGTGGCGATGCCGGTCAGCCCATTATAGGGTGTAATCGGAACCATCTGCTCACGAAACCGGTAGCCGATTGGCATCCCGAGGCTATCCATGAAGACGCCTTGGAACAGGTTTGTCCCGATCGTATCCTGTGCCAGCCGGTGCGATTGGATCAGGCCGACTTTGGTCCTGGTCCGTGAGACCGATCGTTTGACCCACGGCAGTGTCGCCACGATCTCGCCGGTCGCGAAGTAGGAACGAAGGCCGGCGGCCGTCATCTGGGCAATCGTCATGCGCCCGGCTGCGTCGCATTCGAGAGGGGAACCGGCCCACGCTTCCCACTGTCGTTCGACCGTCTTAGCCCAGGCCGACGCCTCTACCGCTGTCCAACCAAGCGCATCATAGTCTGGCTTGGCGTTCAAACGCATGCCCTTACCGACCGTCGACGCCACCACTTGATCGATAGCACCCGACAACCAGCCCGAGTTGTGAATCGCATCGATCGTTCGGGCAGTCGCCGGAGCCCAAGCGAGGCGGACGTCGTCTCGAGCGTCGCGAAGCGCGGGCCCCCATGACATGAAGAACGGGTTGATCTCTCCCTTCATGTAGCCGGTCGAAGACCGCGGCGTCGGGGCCGACTGAGCATTGCCGAACCCGAGTGCGCCCTTGGCGAAGCCCGTCAACCTCGCGAGTGCGTTCATTCCAGGATCAGCCGTTCAAACGTTTGGCGTAGTCGGAAATCGATTTCTTCTTCGGAGCGGGCGCCTGCGCTCGACTGAGCGCGGCCTCTCGGACATCGAAGTTGAGGCCGGACACAGCTTGCCGGGCGGCGAAAGCGTAGACGGTGCAGTCGAGCGCCTCGGCCTCACGAGCACCGATCCGCTCGAATCGTGCCACGGGCCTGCCGCCGACTTTGCGGATCACCCGATGTTCGGCGGCCAACTGCTCGAACCAGATCAGCGGCAGCACCTTGGAAAACCGGATCGTATCCTTGTAGTGCGATAGTCGCTGATAGATGGCGGCCTTGATCGTATCGACCCCGATGATCCAGAGCCGGTCCTTGCCGGCCAGCTTCCCACGAGCGACTTTGCCCTTCGACATCTCGATGGCAGGCCGATTGCCGAACCGGCCCTTGCCCGCCATGACGTGCCGATGGCCTCTCGACCAGCAATAGGCATAGACCTGATCGACCCAGCCACCATCGCCGGCATCGACCACGACCGCATCGATGCCGATACGGGCGCCGAGCGGATGCTCCCACTGCGTCAGCAGGGTCTCGTCGAGTTCGCGCCACGTCGTATCGTCGCCGGGCGTCCCATAGACGATGAAGTGGCCGAGAATGTAGGCCGCACTCTCGCGATTCCATCCGACGATGACCACCTCGAGACGGTCGTCCTGAACGTCCACGCCGGCCGTGACGACAAGCACCTCGGCAGGAAACTGCAGAACCGCTCCGCTTTCGCTCGGCGTATTGAGCCCAAAATCCTCCACTCGCGTCGCCAACTCGGCTGGGTCGGCCGTATTGACCGCCTCGGCCCAACCCTCGCCCAACAGCGTGTTTTTGAACGTCCGCAGCCGCTCGGCGTCGTCATGTACCTCGACGAATTCGGCGACCAGCTTCGACCAGCCGGCGTTCACATGCGGACTGATCAAGGCGTTTAGGCGAAAGCCTGCATGCCCCTTCACATCAGGCCGAGTCGCGCGCCACTCGCCGTTCTCGACCATCTCGGCCTTGTAGCGTTCGGCAATCAGCGTGCCGCACTTTGGACAGGCCCACTTCGCCGTCTCCGACACATGCCGAACGGTCCGGCCCTGCGCATCCTTCTCCTTGTCCCAGTGGATATGACTCCACTTCGGCTCCGACCGGTCGCCACATTCGACGCACTTGATCTCGAAGACGCGCTGATCGCTGGCCTCGTATTCCCGGCAGATCGTCGAGGTCTCCAGGTCGACGGGCGTCGAGCCCCGCACGATCTTGCGGTTGACGAAGCTGAGCGTCCTCTTGATCGCGAGATCGATCGCATCGCCTTCGCCGGTGACCTCGATCCCATCCTCCTCGTCGATCAGCAGGATGCGAACCGTGTGCTTTCGCAGATTGCGTGGCGACCGGCCCGGAACGATCTTCAGCGATCCGCCCGGAAACCGCCGGTGCTTCATCGTGTTTCGGCCCGACTCGTCGGCCTCCGCCGAAATCAGACCAGCAATGGCCGGCGTCGCGTCGAAGATCGGCTCCATGTCGGACACGATGAAATCACGGCAATCATCATCGGTTGGCAGCAACAGCATGATCGGTGCCGGCTCATTGGCAACGAAGCTGCCGATCGCGCCGACCAGCAAGGTCGAATAGCCCACACGAACGCATTTCAGAACGGTCACCCGCTCGATGTCAGGATCGGAGATCGCGTCGGCGATCCCGCGCTGAAATGGCCAAAGCCGCACTGGACCGGACTTTGCGGCCAAGCCCTCCGGCAGCCGCATGTGGGTTTCCATCCACAGCGACAGCGGAAGTCGCGGCGGCGGGCAGAAGCGTGCTCTCGCGCGTGCGATCGTTGCCTCAAGGACCGTCATAGGCGGCCTTCGTCATGGCGTCGCGAATGGCGCGGTCGATCACGGACACGTCATGAGCGGTCAGATGTTGCAGCACCTGAGGCAGATCGCCCGCGATCGCCAGCATACAGGCCCGCAGCTTCACCATCTCGTCGGCCCAGGTCCGCTCGGCCTCGGCCGCGCTGATCAGGGTCTTCGCCTTCTCTTCAACCTCCAGATTCCGCATGCGGGCTTTAAGGATCGTCTCTGCCGTTCGCGCCGCATTGTAGTCGACGACGGCGACGTCCTCGTGGCCCTCTTCCGTCAGCACGCGGCGGATCAGAGCGATCGCGGCATGAGCCTCGTCGACGTTTTCAGTCTGCGGCTTCCTGTTCTCCGTGCTGTTCTCTGGCTGAGAACGGTCGCGAACGGGAGAACGACGGGCCGGGTCAGTGTTTTTCTTGAGCGCCGCGATGACCTCGTCGACGTCGTATTTCTCGTCCGCACCTCTCGGGATCTGACCCTTCGCCGCAAGCTTGTGCAGGCCCGATTTTGCCCGGCCCAGCCGACGCGCCAGTTCGCTCAGGCTGACCCGATCTGCCACGTGTTCACCTTGAAACAAAAACTTGCAAAGAGGGGGTTCTCGGGATGTTCCCCACCGCAGGCAACGGGCCCTTGGTCGTACGGTCCCTAGACCCTTAGACCGACCATTCCATAGGCCGCCGGCACTGTTTTTCCGCGGCTAGCGCTGCCGTGGAGCGGCTTTGCGACTTGTCGTCGGTGTTGAGCGTGCTCTAATTGCTGAAGGCGCTCACCGAGGCGCTATGAGGGGAGAATGCTATGACGATTCCGGGCATGGAGAGGCACCGCGACAAGAACGGTGAGATCAGCAAGAAGCATGGCAATACGCTGGTGAGCACGCTGCGCAAGATCTACGGCGACAGCTTTGCTCATGGGTTCCCAGGGCACACAAAGCTGTCCGATGTTCTGGAAGAGATTGATGATCGGTCTCTGACAGAGCTCGTGAAAGACCATGACACCGGCCACCTTCTAGGCAAGTTAGATCAGCACGGCTGATTGCGGCTATCTTTGTTGCCACACTAGGTGAAGTGAAGCGTTGCAAGGTGTGGCAACCGATGCGCCCCACTTGCCTCACCACCACCCCTTATGGGGTGTGGGGTGTGGCGTGGCAGGGCGGGTCTGATCGCTGGCGCAGAATTAGGTGGGGCAAATGCCGGACTTGCTGACGAGGCTTACCCTGGCTGATTGGTTGAACATCTGCTCGGCCATAGCGGCCTTCATTGCAGCCGTCTTCTGGTTTGTCTCGGTTTTCGGGAAGCTGCCACAGCTATCAAGTTACTATGGTAAGACGCCGCCAACCGATCCTTTCTACAAGGCTGTGATATTTGGAGCAAAAATGAACCGTCGAGCAGCCTTCGCGGCTGGGTCTTCCGCAATATTCACGGTCTTCGCCAACATTGCGGCAATAGTGGCTAAAAAAACTTAATCCGTAGCCCACTCGCCGCCCTCGACGATAGGGCGCTTACTGGCATCAGCCACCTATCGCACGCAGCAACTCATGCGTGAGGCGATCAGGCAGGTCGCTTTCAACCACGCTGCGGAATGCCGCTGCCGTTGCGCCGCTCACCATCTCCTTGGGGATGTAGACGCCGCTCTTGATCTTGTGAATGCCGAGGCGTGAAGCCCCGTCTCGCTGAAACACTTCGCCGCCAAGCTTGAGGGGCACACGCTTTGGGAAGCGTCCACCCTTCATGAAGGTGCCGGCGAAGACTTGGCGTTGTCCGAACGGTGCAGCACTGACGCCTTTGGCTGTCTCACGCGCACCGAAGTATTTGAGGCTGATGTCGCCACCGTGCGAGCTGATCGTGTAGGCCATTGAGCCTGCGCCCGACGCCTTGGTGACATGCAGCGCTTTGACGATGACAGCGCGCTTCAACCCGGTCTGGGTCGTCAGCGTGCGGATCATCTGGGTTCGGGCTTTGTCACCTGTGTGGTTTACGGCTCTAGCAATGGCGGCCGGTGCGCTCTTGCCGATTGCACCGATCATGTTGGCGAGACGCTCAAGTTGAGCAGGATCGACCTTAACCTCGAGGAGCGACACGGCGCTGTTCCTCGTGAAAGGCCTTGATGCGCGCTGTGATGGAACGCGGATCTGCGGGCTTCAGCTTATCCGCGATCCGTCTGCTCAGCGCGACGATGTAGGCGCGGCGATCAGCGCAGGATTGGCACGGCATCGTTGTGGGACGCGTCAGCTCGCGGGCGTGACGGTCAGCGTCTCGCCTCCCGTGTGATCGGCCGTGGTGGCGGTCGACAACGTGACGGTCGTCTGCCCGGTGACCGGGCTCGGATCGACGTCGGTGACCGTGGTGCCGGTCGCGATGCCGGGGCCGGCGATCGTGGACCCAACCGCGACGGGCATGTCGCTGCTTACCGGGATGGTGAGAGCGGGCGACGAGGTGGACGTGGCCACGGTAGCCAAGACCACGGACGCCGCGGCGTTACCGGAGGCACCGCCCGTGATCTTCGCCAGCTTGGCCGGAATGCCGTTCAGCACATCGCCGACATCATCGAGCGCGTCCGTGACGGTGTCATGCGTCGTCTGCAGCGTCTCGAAGCTGGTGACGGCGGCATCGACATCGCTGTCGATGGTCTTTGCGAGAGAAAGAAGAGCAGCGTGATCCATGGAAGGCAAACCTCTGCTGATGATGTGGTGTAAGCCCTGAAGGACGGCATCGACCTTGGAGTGCAAGGCATCGAGACGAGCGTGAATGGCGGCTTCGATGTCAGACATGAAGCGACCTCGATGCAGATCGCCGAACGGGCGCTGCAGATGGACCTGATTTCGTGACAGAAGCGCACTGTCGGCTTTACCGATAGTGAGCTCAGCGTCGTCGTCTTTGCTTTGACCCACAACGCCACGCTGTGCAGCTCTAAGCTGGGCGTTGCTTAGTCCGTCAGGCGAAAACCGGGTTGGGCGCCGCCCGCATGGCCAACATCGCCGCGCGGAGCTTCTTGATCGCTGCGACCTCGATCCGCCTTACCTTCGTGACCGAGATGCCGAACCATTCGCTCAGCGCGTTCAGCGGCGCGATCTCGTCGTTCAGCCAGCGTTCCTCGATGATCAGGCGCTCCTGGTCATCGAGACCGGACATCGCCGTCCGCAGATCACCGGCACACTGCTGATCGTCCAGCATGTCGTCGAACTGCGGCGCGTCGTCGGCAAGAAAGTCACCCCATTCGGAGCCGCCGTCTTCATCCTGAAAAGCCGGCGCGTTCAGCGAGAAGTCGCCCTGGCCCATCCGTGCTCGGAGGATCTCGACGTCATCGATCGTCACGCCGAACGCCATCGCAATCTCACCCGTTACGGCAGCACTCGTCTTGTCCGGATCGCGGCTTAATTTCGCCCGCAGCTGCCGCATCTTGAAAAACATCTTCTGCTCGTCGGAGCCCATAGCCAGCCGGACGATCGACCAGTTACGCAGGATGAAGTCCTGCATTTCAGCCTTCATCCAGATCCGCGCATAAGCTCCGAACGGCACATCGCGATCAAGATCGTACCGCTGGGCCGCCATCACCATGCCGCAGCAGCCTTCCTGGACGAGGTCGTCGAGGGGCAGGCCATAGCCTCGCATGCTGTTGGCGACGGAGATTACCCGGCGCAGGTTGGACGCCGCCAGATCGTTGAGAGCGGCCGCGTCGGCATATTGCTGATGCCGGGCGAGCAGCGCCTTCTCTTCGATGACGGTTAGGGTCGGTGCAGCGCGGGCGGTGCACATAATGAGCCGGCTGACATCCGAAAGCGATGCCATGGCGGACCTCTTGATGAAGGTGGAAGCAGGCGACCTTCAACGTTTGGTCAAAACAAAACCCGGCAACCTTTCGGCTCCGGGCACAAATCCTCTGCTTGCCTGAATAAGGTCAGATTGCGCTTCCCATGTCAACATGCGGTCGTGTCTCTGTTTGAATTCTGCATCAGCCCTCGATTTCGGAGCCAGCCTCTTTTATGTCGACCAGTGTGCGGCCGTCATATTTCCAGTAGGCCGGACCCCGAATTGTTTTCCACTCGTGTCCCTTCTCATGGGCGACGACGAGCGCGGAGCGTGACAACGAAGTGTTCTCTCCTCTGAACATCACGCTTCGTTCATCAATAACCTGGCATTCGATAGTCTCGTCAAAGACGGATTGCAGTATAGCGCCTTTTGGAATAGGGGAATTTGCAAAACTGTAGTTGGAGCCTCGCCGTCTCTCGCGATCAAGAGCTTCTAGCTCTTCTTTTGAGTCGGCGATATCGTGTTTTGGAGTGACGTTTCTTGAATGAGCCATCCTCAAAATCGCGAAGGGCTTGTCAGGTGATACTCGGAAGAATTCACGGCGTGAGTTAACACGTCTGTCGTCGAAAGCCTCGTGCAGAGCCCTTTCCCAACCAATAGCATCCTCAACTTCGGCAGCGAAAAATACTTCGAAAGGCACTGGAACGCCGGGGACTGAACTCAGTTGACGCACGCGGTCTTCAATTGGGCCATCTGTACGACCTATCTTGATAAGATCAGGCATCACAGGGTTGGTCAGTATGTAGACTATTGGCATCCATCAGACTCGCTTTTTCTACGGTCCCCGCTTTGCCGCAGGCCTAACATGAGCCGCCTCGACCATCTCGGCAACGTCCTCCATGCTCCACAGTCGATCCGACACGTTCGCGGAACCGTCAAGCCACTCCAGAGCACTTTTCACATAGCCGATTGCCGATCCCACTGCTCTGGAACGGCGTCGAACACCGAAGGCAGCTTCGCTCCTTTGCCTTGAGCGAGGTGGTGAAGACCGCATCAGCCTCATCAATCGCGTCGAGCAAAAACTGAACCTGCTCAACGGCAGCCTCCCACTTCGTCAAGACCGGCTCGGACGATTCACGCCACGCCAGCAAGGCCTGAACAGCCGCATCGGTCTGGACGTCGATCTCGGCGGGTTTGCCTGCCTCTTCTAACTCACCGACCTGATTGGCGACTTGCCGGAATGCCGTCGCGAAGTCGACCCAGACGTCGACATAGGGCGCGTATTTCGCTCGCCAGGCGAGCATGTCGTCGTAGGCCGCCACTGTCATCTTGGCCGCGAATGCCGACTCGCCATGCAGGACGTTGTAGCCCTTGGGGGCAGGGCGTGACGCCGTCGGCTTGGTCACCAGCTTATAGGCCGACGTGACGCGCGGCCGGCCGTCTTCGACAACCCGGACCCGGATGGATCGCATCATCGAACCAGCTTGCCCGACGCGGTACTTGTCAGCCGCTGTTTCGTCGTCCCACTCGAAGTACCGGTTCAGCGGCGAGTTGGGCGATCGTGCGACCTCGACAATCGTGCGCTCGTCGATCGGGCCCGCTTCGGCCAGAGCCTCGAGCTGCGGACCGATCACTTCGGCGTCGCGCTTCGTGAAAGCTGAGCCGGCAGCCGCGAAATAGTCCTTCAACGAGACCGGCATGGTCATGGGATAGCTCTTTGCTGTTGAACGCCTTGCCTTGCCCAGCAACGCTTAGCGGGGCTTCGCTTTTGAGCCGGACCTGATCGGTCTTTGCTGTGCTGTGCAGAGCAACGGTTCGCCTCGATCCGCATTGCTTGGCAACGCCATGCAGGGCAACAGAGGTGTCATCCAAAGTCACTTTGCTCGTCACACCCCGCGCGCCAGGACGGCCATTAAACGCGCCGGGAATTCGTTGTCAGACAGAAGCCAAGGTGAACTGTCCGAAGGTGCCGTTGCACTCGGGGCGCCATGAGCCGAGGCCGACCGAGAAACCAGCGATCTGGAACAGGTTGATCACCTGCGCCTCGCCGATGAGGCTGGCGTTGAACATGACCGGCACGATCATCTCCCATGGGAAATATTGCGGCCGGTAGGTCACCGAGAACTTCATGCCCTGAAGGCGGACCGGATCCGAGCGCATCGTTGGGGCCGGTCCCTGAATCTCGACATGCGTCGTCGGGATGTTGATCACGCCCCGAAGGTGGGTCATCTTCTCGTCGGCGAACCGTCCGCCGGCCGCGACCAGAGCCTTCTTGATCCCGTTGCTCGGGAATCCATGAACGCCCTCCGCGATCATGTGCATCGCATCTTTAAAATCGGCATCGGGATCGCGAGCCTCGCGTGCCGTCTTCGGAGCGTGCTGCTGCTTGTTCTCGATACTCTCCATCGCACGTTCACTGAATCGGTTGGTCAGCAGCGGCGTCTTGCCGACAATGTGAACGAGCGTGCTCTCGAGATTGATCTGTGGGATTTCGATGATCTTCTCAGCCATCAGGCGTCCTCGTCGGGTGAATGGGCGGGCGGGTGAGCGGTCAGATGAGCTTCCAGTGCACGGCCAGCATGAAGAGGCCCTCGCGCAGCCGGTCGTTGGCCGCGGCGATCGCAGTGGCGTTTCTGCTGCCCGGAAAGTAGCGGCTGCCGGCGTCCTCGATCGACATCTCGTGGCAGATCACGTCCACGACGAGGCGGCCGCAGCCGCGAAGCGGGTAGGGCTCGTACCAGCCCATCCGCTTGCAGGCGGTGAGGTATTTTTGGCGATGATGGAGCGCGAACTCGTTCAGCGGCATGTGGCTGGCCGCTGAGCTGCCGCCACCTCCGGTGCCGGTGAGATCCTGCGACTTGATGCTCTCGGTCAGGCCAGCGTTGTGGAAGCTCAGCTGGAGCGTCTGGGACGCGGTGTACATCGCTTCGTTGATGCGCGGGTGCGGGTCGAGCTTGCCGCTGTTGCGAAGCCGTTCGATCGGGGCAGGGGCGCGGTAATAGCCCGCCGAGGTCTTCTTCGGCCGGTCTGACTTCACCAAGCGTTCGGGCGTCGGGAGGATCGGCCGCTCGCCGCGGGTGTTCAGGGGCGTGCGGCCCTTGGACGAGGTTTTCTGGCGGGCCTCCATGAACTGTCGGAAGGCGGCCCGTGACGTCTTGTCGGTGGGCACACCTGTGACGGGCGCTGGCGAAGACGTCCGGCCGGCAGAGGCCTCGGGCATCTCGGAGCGAACCACCATGCGACCCTCCAAAAACAAAAAAAACCGCCTCAGCGGATGCTGGGCGGTGATGCGCGCGTATTGACGTCAAAAATCGATAATCAGACGGTAACCTAGTTGAGCACTTACGTCAATCGGGACACAATCAGGCCTAACGAGCGTTGTTACATGAGGATATTGGAGAGTCGATCGGCGTTCTGCGTTGACGCAAGTCAATCTAATGCAAACTTAAAGATGCCAGTCCGCTATGGATCCAAACTTACAAATCAGAGTTGCCGAAACCTTGATCAAGCTGAGGCAGCTTATCCTTGTTTTGATTTCTTTATCAGCTCTCTCCGTCCTTGTCGCTCTTGGCTGGCGGAGCGAGAGCACGCAATCCGATTTCGATACCTCGTCGCAGCGATCAGTTCGCGCGGCAGAACTGATTGGCGACATCGCATACCTGGGCGAGTCGCTTTCCATGTCAGCGCAAATGACTGCTTCATCCGGAGAACGCCGATGGGCGGCGCGTTACGAAGAAGTAGCCCCAAAGCTGGACGTAGCACTGAGTGAAGCTGTCGATCTTGCAGCACCGGACGTCAGATTGGTTCTTGCTTCCACGACGAGCGAAGCTCACCGCAATCTCGTAAGTGTAGAGCGGAGAGCTCTGACTTTGTCGGCTCAGGGCGACTTAGCAGCAGCACAAACGCTCCTGAATGGTCCAGAGTACCATTACCTGCAGGATGTGTACGCCTCGGGTATGGAGGTGTTCGGGCAGGAGCTAAAAGAATACGCGTATGACCGAAGGGCTGCTCTTAAAAAGCGCCTGTCGTTGGAAAATGCAGGGTTTCTGCTGAGCGCAGTCTTGCTCGTGGCCAGCATGCTTCTGGCTTCGGGGCGATTGAGATTGCAAAAGGCTCTGACGCTGGCCGCCTCGATTGCACGCACCGATCCCCTGACCGAACTTCCCAATCGACGGAAATTTTACGAAGATGTCGCTTTGGCGTTGCCGGAAGGCAATCGGAAGGGGTTCACTCACGCACTCCTGTTCGTAGACCTGGATCGATTCAAGGCGGCCAATGACGCCCACGGACATAAAACCGGCGACAAGCTTTTGCAGCAAGTAGCGGTTCGCCTTAGGGACATCTTGCGGCCAGGAGACATGATCGCAAGATTGGGCGGCGACGAGTTTGCCTTGTTGGTTCAAGTCGCTTCAGATGAGCGGCTTGTGACGGAAGCTGCCACTTCCATCGCGCAGCGCATAACCGTCACCTTGGCTGAGCCATTCAAGCTCAGCGATGGTCTCGTCATTACAATTGGTGCCAGTGTCGGCATTGCGATCGCTCAAGCCGGCGATGTGGATTATGAAAGCCTGATTCATCGAGCGGATCTTGCGCTGTATCAGGCAAAGGCTGAGGGCCGGGGATGCGTTCGCGTGTTTGAGGCTGGAATGGACGACAAGGTGCGTACCCGAGCGCAGCTTGCGTTGGAGCTGACCCAAGCAGTCGCTGCCGACGAAATCGTTCCCCATTATCAACCATTGATCAACCTGCAGACTGGTCGAGTCATTGGCGTCGAAATGCTGGCCCGCTGGCCGCATCCACGTCGTGGAATGGTCTCGCCGGCCGAGTTCATCCCAATGGTCGAAGAACTCGGCCTGATTGTGAAGATGACCGAATCTTTGATGTGTCGCGCCTGCAAGGAAGCTGCGACTTGGCGCGGCCAACTCACACTGGCTTGCAACATCTCACCAGCGCATCTGCGCGACCTGAACCTCCCGACTTTTGTTCGGAAAGCGTTGGAAAACACAGGCTTTCCCGCAGACCGTCTTGAGATTGAGGTCACGGAAAGCGCGTTTGTTGGCGACATCGCACTCGCACGCCTGATCCTCGACCAGATCAAAGCCCTAGGGGTGAAACTCGCGCTGGACGATTTCGGCACGGGATATTCGAGCCTGAAACACTTGCAATCGCTTCCATTCGACAAGCTCAAAATCGATGCCAGTTTCGTCGGAGCTATGGTGATCGACAAGGAGAGTGCGAAGATTGTCGCAGCCGTAGTCGGGTTGGGTCAGAGCCTGGGACTGTCGACCGTTGCCGAGGGGGTCGAGACTGAGGAGACTGCGGCAATGCTGAGAAACCTCGGATGCGACATAGGGCAGGGGTGGCTCTTCGGTCGGCCAGGACCGGCAGCGGAGATCGAGAGGATCATGTTGGAGACAACATCGCAGTCTCTCAGCCAATACGCGTCGATATGACATCCAGCGCATCCCTGATCCGCCGCGCCACATAGGCCTTGCCATATTCGCTGGCGTCTTGAACCTCCGTGTCGAGGTTACGACCCTGGCCGAGCACGCTGACCAACAATCCAAAATCAGTCTCGCCGAGCACCGGCTTCAGCGCCGCCAGCTCGGATCGTGCCGACACTTCTGACGGGATCTGATTGTGGCCGCTGCGCTGGACACGGTCAAAGGCCGTCGACGAGTGACAGCCACCGGCAGCCCGCTCGAACAGGCTCTGGAATCGGCGGCCTGCGACGAGACGATCGTCATCGATCACGCCGCGCGAATGCCAATGCTTCAGCAGATCGCGCGCCGCAGAACGCCTATTTGTCGAAGGGGCCTCTCGGCTGGCTGACGTGGATTTCATCGGGCCTCAGGTTCATTGGTCGGGAGCAGGGGAAGCAACATTTGGGCGGGTGAGACGAAGCGGCCGCGGCGCACCTCGACGCGCACAGGAGGGCGTGTGGTCGCCGCGGATCGCTGCCCAGCGCCAGGCCGCTTGCCGAACACCGCGTCTGTGATCGCCCGTGCATCGGCGCGGGGCTGGCATAGGAACGGCTGTCGCGGCGCGCGGGCGGCGTACGAGGGCGCCACCTCCAGCCCGGTCTCTGCAACCTTCACCAGCCGGCCAGCCAGCCGCCGCATCAGCGTGACGAGCTCGGCAGGGTCGCGGAAGCAATCGCCGGGCAGGTGGGTCATGGTGCTGGCCACATCGTGAAGCTCAGCGGCGGCGTCACGCTTCGGCCGAAAGCCGGGTCGATCGGCGGCAAGGCTGCGGCGCTCGACCACGAGTGGGCGAGAAGCGGAGCTCAAGCACGTAATCTCAGCACGTCGTTCCAATCTGTTTTGTGCTGCCCTGAGATGAGGTCTGGGATCATCACGCGGGCCTCGATGCCGCGCTCCGAGATGCGTCGAGCCAGAGCGTAAGCCGAGGCCTGGCCCACAAACTTCGGGTCATTGTCTCCAAACACGATGACCTCGGTGACACCTTCCGGCGGTCGCCATTTCGCGAGCATCACTTCGTTCAGCGCGGCCCAGGTTGGCAGGTTGAAAAGCTTGGACGCCGCGAAGGCATTTTCGATCCCTTCAGCGATGCCAAGTACGGCGCCCGGCGCGCAAAGCCGGACCGCAGAACCGTCCGGAATGTGGCCCGGCATATTCCGCCGCACGCAAGCCACGTCCGCCTTTCGCCCATCGTTCGTAAGGTAGGTGCGATGCAGCGTTGCAGGTCGACCGTCAGGCCCGACCACCTTCGCGATCATGGCCGGATGAAAGCTGACGACACTGTCTTGGTAGCGGCACCGGACCGCCGTTCGCAGAGTCGGCGGGATCGCAATAACGCCAAGACGAGCCCGCAGATACTGGTCGACCGCATCGCCGGCTTGAACCTGTCCCGCGTTCCGCCAAAGTGAATTCATGGCGTCGCGCTTGGACTGCTCGGACTGTTCCGCCTTCGCTGGTGTCGACGCTGTTTCGCCTGCCAGGCTCTCGATCTGCTTGGCAACATCAAGGAACGACAGCCCGGTTTTAGCCAGCACGAGCTGCACACCATCCCCTGCACCGCACGAGCTCGAATTGCAGATCCACGTGCCGCGTCCATCCTTGTCATCGAAGCGAAACTTGGTCCTGCCACCGCACATCGGGCACGGGCCCTGCTTGCCTGTTAGCAGGGCAGGATCGATGCCGAAGTGCGGAAGAATGCCGCGCCACTTGCCTTGAGCGATCTCTCGAACGGGGCGCATCATGCAGCCCTCCGCTTCGCATACCGGATGTGTGTCGATCGAACCCAGTTGAGGACATCCTGCTGGGGTTGAACCTGGGTGTCGTCGAGCCCGTGTGGCCAACAACCGAACTTGTCCTTGAACTTCGCCGCCGCCCATCCGGGTTTGTAGTTCTTGCTTTTCACGATCCAGACGAGCGAGGAAAACCACCGCTGCTCGTCAGCGTGCGACAGGGCGTTCTTGAGCGAGTGTTTGGCACCGAGCTCGAACAGCTCGCCATCCTCAACGTCGACCTTGTTCTGCCGCTGCGGTTTGAACCCGCACGAAAGGCATTGCGGGAACTTGGACGGCTGCAGGTAATAGCATTTCGAGCATTCAACCGTCTTGGGACGCTCGGGCCGGGGCTGAGCCTGCCGCTGGGCGCCCATGTCTAACTTAGCGTGGTGGATGTCGGTCACGAACCCCAGGCGCTCGTGAGTGTCGCTGTGATCGAACACAAGGCAATCCAGTTTGCCCTCGGCAAGCCGCAAGCCCCGCCCGATGATCTGCACGAACAACATTTCGGACTTCGTCGGTCGGCACAGCACGATGCAACGCACGTCCCAGTCGATCCCGGTCGTTAACACGCCGACGTTGCAGACCACCTGTAACGCACCCTTGCGGAGTTGCTGCCCGACCAAGTCGCGCTCCTCGATCGGCGTGTTCATGTCGACGTACCCGGCTCGAACTCCGGACGCCTCGAACTGCTGCTGGAGGCTCTTGGCGTGAGCCCGATCGACAGCGAAACATAGCGTCGGCCGGTTCTCCCCGTGCCGCAGCCAGTTCTCGACCGCGTCCGCCACAAGCTGCGGCCGGTTCATCGCGTCGGCAAGCTGGCCCTCGTGATAGTCGCCCGCCACGGTTCCGACGCTGGTCAGATCCGGATGGCTCGGCGCGAACACCCGGAACGGCGCCAGGAACCCGTTGTCGATCAGTTCCGACGTCGTCGTCACGACCAGCAAATCGTCGTAGTGCTTGCCCAATCCCTTGGCCCATGGGGTCGCCGAAAGGCCGATGAACGGGACGTTCTGCCACCCGGATTTGGCCATCCAGCGGCCATAAAACTTGAACCACCGATGCGCTTCGTCGATCACGACGATGTCGGCCTCAGGCAGGACTGGGCGCCGCTCGAGGGTCTGAACGCTGGCGATTTGAATCGGCTGCTGCCAGTCCGTCATCGGGTGCTGAGCCTGGATCACGCCGATCTCGGTGATGCCCTGCTCGCGGAATGCGGCAACGGTTTGATTGATAAGCGAAATTGCCGGGACGCAAAAGATCACCCGCTTCGATTTGCGGAGCGCTCCCTCGACGATCATTGAGGCCAGCCCAGTCTTGCCCGAGCCGGTCGGGGAGGCCAGCATCGGCCGCTTGTGACCCGACGATATCGACTGCCGCAGGAGGTCCAAGCCGCGGGATTGATGGGGCCATGCCGCTCGCATCAGGCCACCTCGTCGAATGCAGCGTCGTCGTCCCAGCCAGCGTGAACTGAACCATTGGCCGCCGCCGATGCAGCTCTACCCCCTAAGCCTGAGCTACTATTCCCTACCTCTTGGAATCTTCCTTTACGGCTAGGGTACGGAGTATGTGGTTGTAGTTGGTAGCCGTTTGCTAGCGGTTCGCTATCGTTGCTGCTACCTGCATTGCCACCATCATCGCCACCTACAATGCTACTGGCGTCGCGGGTACCATTGCCACTAGCATTGCTACCCATCTGTTTGGCTTCTTGCCGCTCAAGGGCTAGCTTTTTTGCTTTCGCTTTTCCGCCCAACTTGCCGGCGGCGACGCGTTTCTCGTACTTGGTCTCGGATTCGTTGAGTTCGGCATCGATTCTCTTATGCCGCCACCCCGACTGAAAGAAGCGGGACAACTTGTTTCTGATCTTTCCCCATTCCTTCGTCGTCATGCGTGCAATGATCGCAAGATCATCATCGGTCGCTGGCAAGCTCTCGTGCTGCCAGTAGTGCATGATGAGGAGCAGGTAAGCCCCATGTTCCAGCGTGCTGAGGTGACCGGTATCGCCAAGGTAATCGGTGACATACAGCGGCATCCACGGCCCTCTCATGCGCGCTTCTTCCATTGGTTGCGGTGAGCGGCGGCGCGGAACACGGTCTCGATATCGTCCTGCAGCTCGGTGCATTGTTCGATGAAGCGCAGGAGCTGACGAACTACGACGATCAGCCGGACGTGCTTCGGATCGAACTCGCCGTAGACCGAGTGATAGGTTTCGGCCGCCTGGATCAGGGCGGCTTCATACGGTCCGACCCACGATCGCATTTCAGTCAAATCCGGCTTGCTGTCCTGTCGGCTCCTCTCGAGCATGCGGTCGAGCTCGGCAGCTCGCGTGACTGGCAAAACTGCGTTCAACGGCGCCGTCATGCGCCAGCCCTCCGTGCATCCAGCGCGCTGCGGCCCGGGCCGGGCTCGCCTAACGGGATCGGGCCGGTTGGTGGTGTGCGGTCGATCACACGGCGCATGGCCAGGGCGGACGATATCGGTAGGGCGATATCGGCCTTGGCGACTGCCGGCGCCCGTCCCTTGCGATGCTTGAAGATCACGGCCACCAAGGCTCGCCACATCGGCAGACCTTTGACGGCCGCCAGCTCCTTGGCTTCGGCCTGGGCACGCGGGCCAAGCGCGCGGAACGATGCCGCGAGCCGCTCGACATCGAAGTCGGCCGCGTATTCCGGCTCGTGGAGCAGCGCGTCGGCGGCCCGGATCGCGTTGGCGGTGATCGGAGCAAGATCGCTGTCGGCGAGTGCCGTCAAAACGAGGCTGGCTTTGTCGGGCCCGCGGCGTGCGATGATGCTCTTGATCGCGAGCAAGGCCACGGTCTGCCGCACCTTGAACGCACCCCCGGCGGGTGAGAACGGCAGGAGGGTCACACCCGCTGCAGCGCAGACCTGCTGGACCTGCACGGCCTCGCCATCGCCTGCCGCAACCTCAGCACGCCAGATCTGCCCTGCAGTTGCGGACAGCCGGTCTCGGGCATGGCTGACGAAAGCCTTGGCGCGCTCGACCAGATCCGGCTCGTCGACCACGATGACGGGAATGACGCGGATCCACGGATGGCTGGCGCACGCGATCGCGGTATGTTGACCGTCCACCACATGCAGCCTGCCATCGACGCGCACGCAGATGGGTGGCTTGAACTTCGACCAGCGAAAGCCCTCGACGATGCGTTTGATCAACGCAAGCGACTTTGCTCCGAGGTCGCGTTGATAGGCGTCGTCGACAAGCAGCTCGATGGGGTCGACGAGATCGAAGTCCGGCTGGGCGACGCCGTCCAGGTTGGCCGGTACGATGTCTTGGAAATCGATCGGGGCGATGCTCCTCATGGCGTCACCACCAGGATCAGCACCAACGCGATCGCGGCCTCGATGAAAGGCAGGGCGAGGTCAGGCATCCTGCTCCTCCCGCAGCCATGGTGCGATCGCTTCCGCCAACCACCGCGCCACGCGCATCACGCGCAGCGCCACCCACGTCCTAGCCCCGAACGCGAAGGGCGGTTTCGATGGCTTCGATCCGGGAGACCAAGGTCCTGTACTCATCAAAGGCGAGCTCCACCGTCTTGGGTTGGGTCCGGCCCGCGATAAGGTCGGCCTTAGATTTCATGATTTCGACAGTCCGGCCTTTGCGCTCGATCAGGGCGAGGTAGCGGGATTGGAAGTCGGCCACAGCGGCCGCGCTCCAATTGCCGGCGTTGTCCGAATACCAACCGGCTCTAAGCCGCCACATCGGTGGGCGGCCAAGGTTGACCCAGGCGCGCCGGAGCTGCGCCTTGATCGATTCGCCGGGCGCGACCGGTTCGGCCGCACGTCGGCAGATGGTCTGGATTTCGAACGCGATGGCTTCAGACATAGCCCTGTTGCCCTGTGAAGAAACGAGGCGAAGGTGGGACGACAGCTTGTCGGGCATTCACGACACTCCTGGTGCGATGGTGAGACATCGCAGCAAGACGGATCATGGAGGCGGACGCTCTAGGGTTAAGCGACGGCAGCGGGCGCGGTCTTGGCGGATGTGCGCCGGCATGCCGGAAAAGACAAAGGAACGCGCATGACGCGGGTACGATGGGACAACATTTGGCTGAGATGCGCAGACGTCGAATCATCAGTCGTGCGCATCTACGAGGTAAGTCGACTTGCTGTACGTGGCTCATGCAGAGACTCTAGTGTTTAACTTGCGTTCAGAGGCAAAAAGTGATTTCGCGCGAGCCCAGCTATGGACATTGACTGCGCCTTGACTGGCTCTCTCAATCAAAACGATGACTGAGATTGGCGGGGCAGCTTCCCCGCGCTCCCAGCGCTGCCATGTTCGAGACGGATTTTGTCCCTTCAATCCGGCCAACGTCGCGGCCGCCGCGAGCGAAAGCTTGTTGGAAAGGCGCCAGTCGCGAGGTGAACTGCTGCTATCGGTCATGTCACCTTATAGCTCATAACGCTATATAGCCGTCAAGCCCGCATAGCAAAAGTCGTTATGGACGACGGTTCAAGCATTAGCGTATGCAGCTATACATGGCCGAGAAACTCAATCGCATCGCGGAATGGCGCAAAAAGCGGGGTCTGTCGCAACAGGCCCTGGCCGAAAAGCTGGGCACTCACTGGGTGACGGTGTCGAAATTAGAGCGAGGAGCCCAGAGGCTAACCTACGAATGGATGCAAAGACTCGCCTCCGCGCTGGACGTCAGTGTTCAGGACACGATCATTGGCGACAGACCGATAGCTACGGTGCAGATTGGCGGTGTTGTTGAAGATTCTGGCCAAATATCGGATTACGAGGGCGATCAGCTTGATCGAAGGAATGTTTACTCAAGCATTTTTGATGAAGTTTACAACGATTGGTATGAGATACTAGGAGATGGGCTTTGGCCATATTTCCACAAGGGCGACTTGATAGGCTGCACTCGCACAAACAGGCCGTCAGAAGAGTTTATTGGAAGGTTTTGCTTATTCGACGAGGAGAATGGCAACTACTGGGTTGGAATACTGAACCATGGATCGAGGGAAGGTTACTACAATTTACACGTCGGTGCGGGGAAGCCACTGAAAGATCTTCGCGGTCGTGTGTTTTCATACGTTGCTCATGCCATCTTCGAGCTTCCAGAGCGGCCGATCATAAACAAGGCCTCCCAGGAGGACCTGAGACAGGCTTACGAGGAACACGAGAAGGAGTGGCGGAGTAAAATTCCTGCCCCGCCCAAAAACGATAAATAGCGAAAGTAGCTATATCGGGGTTGACAGATGCATAGCGTATCAAGCTATATTGCCCCATCGCCACCCGCGATGGGAGCCGTCCCGTGCAGTCCGAACCCGCAACACCAATCGATCTTCCCGCCGTCGCCCATCAAGGCCGGCCCGTCCTAACGACCGAGTTGCTGGCTCGCGTCTATTCGGTCGAGCCGAAGGTCATTCACGACGGATTCGCCCGCAACGAGGAGCAGTTCCTTGACGGCGTCCACTACTTCAAGCTGACCGGCGCCGAGTTGCGAGCGTTTAAGGACTACCCCGCTAATAACGGGTTAGTTGGCCAGCGAGCCTCGCACATCATGCTCTGGACCGAGCGGGGATCCGCCCGACACGCGAAGATGATCAGCAGCCCGGAAGCGTGGCGCGTCTTCGACAAGCTGGAGGCCTCGTACTTCGCTGCAACCGAGCCAGCCGCCTCATCGAGGACTTCAACACCTGCGACGGCGGTCGCAGACTATGAGGCCTTCGCCAAGTTCGGCAGCTTGATTGGCCTGGACCAGAACCAGACAATCCTCCGGGCCAACCGTGCCACCGTTCGGTCGTGCGGCATCGACCTTCTTGCCGCTTTGGATCATCCGCCGCTCGAAGCGCCCCATCAGGAAAGCCTGATGACCGCGACGGAACTCGGCGCCCGTCTGGGTGGCGTCAAGGCGCGGCAGGTCAACACGGTCCTGACCGAGTGCGGCTTTCAGACCTGCACGCGGACCGCCAAGGGCGATCTGGAATATCAGGCGACCGATCTCGGCCGGCCTTACAGCCGCATGGTCGACCAGGACAAGGCCGGTCACGGTGGGGCGCCGGTCCTGCAGCTCCGATGGCTGACCAGCGTGATCGAGCCGCTCCGGGCGGCCATGGCTCAGGGGATCGCCGCATGAGCGATGTTCCCGTCTATAAAATGAAGTGGAAGTGGCTGCCGGACGTTCGCGAGGTGCGCGGCATGCAGGTCGCAATCGTCATCTCGGACGAGCCGCCCAGCCCCGAGTATCTTGTCTGCATCAACGGCACTGTAGACGGCGTCACCGAAGTGGCCCGCTGCGATCGGTTTAAGCCTGGCGCTCTGGCCCACATGACGATGGTGGCCGAGATGGTCGCCGACCTGCTCGAACTGGCGGAGTGCTCCTGGTTCGAGGTTGGCGACAGCGAAACGAACGTGCCAGAGCGACCTGGCTGATTATTCGCCAGCCGGCGGATGCATCAGAGGATGCTTGTGATCGTAGTCGCGGGATTGTAGCCACATGTAGCCGAAGGCCACGGCGCCCGTGAACAGGGCCATTGCAGGCAAAGCCAGAACAGACCAGTTCATCGTCAATTCTCGCTCTTGAGAAAGAGCCGCAAGGCCACCTGAGCACCAATATGGAGTGCAAGGGCCGTGAATACCAGTGCAACGTCTTCTAGCACAGGAACGATCCGTCCCGCGACCAGCGGCGACAGCAGTCCAGCAATGATCGCGCCAACCGCCAAATTGTTCATGAACGTCGCGAGGATCTTGACGCCTTCATTGAACCGTTTGGCGTCTCGTCGCCTCGAAATATCGTCCGGCGTCACAACGCAGCTCGTGTCGAGCACCGGCTCGTAAGCAGAGTTTCCCTCCGGCTTGATCCGGACGGCCCTTCACACCCCGATTCCACCATCAACGTCAACGGAGCACCGTTTCGATGAACGCTACAGCTTTGCCTCCTCGACGGCCGCCGCCGTCCGACGCCTACGAATTCGTGGTCGAGTTCACCCGCCTTCTCATCATCATGCTGGTGTTCGCGATCAGCGGTTTCGCCCTTGCGATGCTGACGGGGCCGGATGCTCCCACGCAGCAGCGCACCGCTTTGGGAGTGATGGCCCGTGGCTGAAGCACCCGATCCTACGACTGTGATGGCGATAGCGGTCCGGGCTGGCGCGACCGCTTATCTGGCCGCTCTGAAGGAGCACGGGGACACCGGCACGGCGGGCTTTGTCTCCATCCATCTTCCGGTGGACGAGACACATAAGCCGATGATCCGAGCACTGGCGGACTTCGGCGGCGGCTCGTTCGACGGTTGGACGTGCGATTTCAAGCTGCGCAGTGACTTCGAAACGCAGCAGCCTGTCCAATCCATGAAGGTCCAACAGGCCGGCTGCGAAGCATGCGCAGCGGTGCTGCGCCAGCACGGCTTTATTCCGATGATCCGCAGCCAGCTCGACTGACCGCCATGGTTGCCCTCGCAGAAGCTATCCACATCCTCAAACCCAAAGGTGCGCCCATGGCCGCCGTCAACACCTCTGATGCCTCCTTCACACCTCTCACCGGCAGTTCGGCACCGACCGGCCAAGCGCCGAGCTTTCAACCGGTCGCCAGCGCCCTCGAGGACCTGAACCATGATCCGACATTGGCTCACCCCGACGCCGAATTGATCGCTTGCGGTGTCGAGTTCGAGAACGATCTTCGGGCCATGATCGAGGCCCGCGATGCATTTTACGCCCTGGAGGCTGAGTACGAAAATCGCCTCCCGCCCATGCACGAAGGGGTGCGCTCCCTTCATGAAAAGCCGTTCTCTGAGAGCATCGAGGCGCGCACCGTCTTGGCTGGTCATGGCGTGCGCTACTATGGGCGGAAAGCTGTCGAAGTTCTGCGGGCGTATCCAAGGAAAAAGGACACCGTCGCATCATTGCCGAGCGGCGATCGCATCGCCTCAAAGGTAATCGACGAGGCCGAGCAAGCCAGGGCCGAAGGGGTCATCGCCGCTTTTGATGCGTGGCAAGCCGAGTGTGACACAGTCGCGGCCGAGATCGGATACACGGACGCGAGCCGCCTGTTCGATAGCGCGACCGCCGAGCTCGCTTACATCGCGGGCGAGATCGCGGGCGCCAACCCGAAGACGCTTCAAGGTCTCGCGGTGCAGGCTGAAGTCAGTCTCAGTTATCCAGGTCCTGAACTGAGGGGCCTTGTCCATGACGTTTGCGATCGACTGAAGGCCTTCGCGGCTGTCGAGAAGACTGATTGCGCCGTGGTTCTGGAGACGAAGGCCGATGCGGAGATCGCCAACCTGTTTCTCAGGTGGACGAACGCTGTGCTTGCCTCCGTCAGGGCATGCCCGCCTGAGGGATACGATCCGAACTCACCCGAGCATAAGCGCACCCGCCAGCAGGCAAGGGACATCCGAATGGAGCTCTTGCAAAAAAGAGCCAAGAGCCTGCGCGGCTTGCTGTTCAAGGCGATGGTGGTCAACGGCGAACAGCATCTCACGCCGTTGTTTCTCGAAGACATGGGGCGCGGCGTCTGCACCGCGGACACGGTCGCTCGATCAATCACCTTGGACCTGATCGAAATGGTCAACCTGCTGCCTCACGAATGGGGGTCAGACGCTGACGCTGTCCTTTCGCTGCGGCCGACCGCAACGCAACAGGTGGCGTGATGAGCACGACCTTGGAACAAGCCATTCGAGACGGAGCTTGTCGTTGCCTTGCTCGACGCGCCGCAAACCTTCGAGCGCGAGCGGCCGGCGAGACGACCCAGATCTCCGATCAGTGGGGTAGGGCGGTAACCATCGCCTCGCCCGAAGCTGCAGTGATGCTGCGCACGGCCGCATTGTTCGACGAGTGCGCAACCGACGTGGCGAGGGCCGGCGATGACTGAGCCAATCGCTCTGACCTTTACCCGCATCATCCTGGCCTTCGACGCCCATCAATCCGCGGGGCGACCGAAGCACGCGGCACGGCTCAATCGCAAGGCGCTTCGCGTGGCGACGCCCAGTCGAATGTGGACGTTTGGTCGCCATTGGCTTGCTCGACGAAGCCGGTCGACTCACTCTCGCAAGTGTCTGTCTGCTCAAGGACTTTGCTGGAAGAGGAACTCGAAAACGCCATCGCGACTCAGGAGTACGCGAAACACATTGGGGGTCGGCGGATGACGATCATCGACTTGAACGAAGCCCGGTTCGTTCGTGCTCAGGCCGCAGAAGTCGCCCGCTCTTATCTCGGCAACACAGCTGACATTCACGTTGAGGCGGCCCGGGCCATTGCCGAAGTCGCGTACACGGTCGCGGAGCGGATCTTCACGAGACTGCCTGACCTCGGCCGCTGCATGAACCGCTGGTTTTTGCGCAAGCTCCTCCGAGAGGTTCGGGCAACCTATCGCCGGACGATCAAAGACGATGAAAGGCGCGCTCTCATGACCCAGTACGGCGTCGTGATCAGCACGGATGCCTTCACGGCCCGACTCATCGAACTCCATCATCCGGAAGGGAAGCCAGTATGACGGTCCTCGCTTTTCCGGCTCGACCACGGCCGGTGCCGACGCCTGTTGATCCGCCGGCGCCTGTCGATCCGCAGCACGATCAGCGAATCATCGATTTCTACATCGTCCAGGGCAAACAGCTGGCCGAATTGGTGGCTCCGATCATCGCGCCGTTCTACCCGTGCGAGGCGAAGCTCGAACAAGACATCAAGGGGGCGTTTCTACGGTGGAGGGCCGCCGAAATCAGGGTAAAACACAGTGAAGATGTCGCCGGTTTGGGGCTCGCCCTGGCTGTCCTCATCGAGACCTTCACGATCCGGATGATCGAGCTGCAATACGGGATTTACCCTGACGGAGGTCAGGCACAGTGAAACTGTCCCCGTGCCGCCCCATACACCCTGATCTCCTACGCTTCGTCCAGCACCTTGCGATTGCGGACGCGAGGCGTGATCATCAACTCGCGAAAGGCCAACGCCACGAGGATCCCGATGCCGCGCGCAGCGCTCTACGCCAGGTTTTCCACAGACCTGCAAAACGAGAAGTCGACCGAAGATCAGATTGAGCTCTGCCGCATCTACTGCGCCCGGGAACGGCTGACTCCCGTCGTCGTTTTCGAGGATAAGGCTCGGAGTGGCGCATCGATCTTCGGGCGCGACGGCCTCATTGACCTCATGGCGCAGGCGAAAGCCAAAGCGTTCGACGTCGTGGTAGTTGAAGCGCTCGACCGCCTGTCCCGCGACATGGAAGATCTGGCCGGCATACACAAGCGGCTGTCGTTTGCCGGCATCGAGCTGCGGGCCGTGCACGACGGCAAGGCCGACACCGTCATGGTCGGACTGCGCGGCCTCGTTGGGCAGCTGTTCCGGGAGGACGGAGCAAAGAAGGTCCGTCGCGGCATGGCGGGCGTGATCCGCGACGGACGGCATGCCGGCGGCCGCGCATACGGTTACCGACCAGTGCCCGGCAGCCGCGGCGAACTCGCCATCGTTGAGCACGAAGCTTCCATCGTTCGTCGCATCTTCAGCGATTATGTCGGTGGCCGAACGCCTCGAGAAATTGCCGGTGCCCTGAACCACGAGGGCATCGATCCGCCGAGGGGAGAAAAGTGGAACGCCTCCACGATCAACGGGAACGCCGCGCGCGGTAGCGGCATCATCTTCAACGAGCTCTATGCAGGTCAGATCGTCTGGAACAAAGTCCGAATGATCAAAGACCCGGACACTGGCAGACGCTTGTCACGGGCCAACATGGAGGACGATCGAGCACGCGCCGATGCGCCGCAGCTCAGGATCGTTAATGATGATGTTTGGACTGCCGCTCAGGCTATCAAGGCCGAGCGTAGGCATCTTTCGGCACCCATGGCTCGCCGACCGCGCCACCTGCTTTCAGGCTTTCTGAGATGCGGGACCTGCGGATCCGGTATGTCGATGCACGATCGGGACACCAGCGGGCGCATCAGGATCAGATGCTCGACGGTCCGAGAGAGTGGTGCTTGCACGAATACCAGCAGACTTCGCCTTGAACGCGTCGAGACGGCCGTGCTGGACGGGCTGCGGACCCACATGGCGGACCCTGCGCTGATCAAGGCGTATGTGACGACCTACAACACCGAGCGACAAGCGCGGGCCAGCGAAGCTGTGCGGAACCGGTCCAAGATCGAAGCCCGGCTTGCCGAGGCGCAGCGCGAGCTTGATCGCGCAATCCAGAATCTCATCAAGGGCCGACTGAGCGAGGATGAGGCCGACAAGGTGCTGCCCGAGCTCCGGCAGGAAAGAGACGCCTTCAAGGCCACTCTGCAGGCCTGCGAGGACGCTCCGAAGCTGATCGCGCTGCATCCGGCCGCCATGGCCCAATATGTCGCTACGATTGATGCCTTGGGTAAGACCCTTGCGGATCACGCTCACGCCACTGACGACAGGGGCGATTTGGTGGCTCACTTTCGAGCCCTGATCCAGACAGTGGTGATCTACGTAACACCCGGATCTAAGGAGGTCCGAATCGAGCTAAAGGGCAAACTGGCCGCCATTATCGGTGGCGAGCCCTTCCCCGAGAAAGTGGGGGGATCGTTGGTAGCGGAGGAGGGACTCGAACCCCCGACACGCGGATTATGATTCCGCTGCTCTAACCAGCTGAGCTACCCCGCCGCGTCTGGGCCAAAGGCCCAAAGCACGGCGGATATAATGAGGGTCGCGGCGGAGTGTCAACAGTCCATTGAGACGCGGGACACGAATGCTCCGCAATCGCCGTTTTGGCCCTGTCCTCGCGATGCGGCGCTAGACCATGACGGTGGGATCGAGCCCCGGGACAGTCCGTGGCCGTCGCTCGGCGTCGATGGCCACGAAGGTGAAAGTGGCCTGCGTGACGAGGCCGGTCTCCTCCGAATCGCGGCTGCGACGCCAGGCCTGCACGTGGATCGTCATCGACGTGCGACCGACCGATTCCACCTCGGCGTAAAAACTAACCTCGTCGCCGACCAGCACGGGACGATGAAAGGTCATCCGATCCACCGCCACGGTGGCGCAACGACCTCGCGCGCGGCGCGCGGCCGCATTTCCGGCCGCGAGGTCCATTTGAGCCATCAGCCATCCGCCGAAAATGTCCCCGGCTGGGTTCGTACCGGCCGGCATGGCGATCACGCGGACATGGGGCTGGTGAAGGGGAAGCAAAGGATCGGACATCGGAGAAGCATAAACGCTCCCGCTCCGTCTTCAAGGTCACGCTTCCGCTTGCTCCGCTTGACGCATGTCGGCGAGAGCCGCGAGCGCTCGCAAACGGGCCGTGTCATGGTCGACGATCGGCTGCGGATAGGTTTTGCCCAACGTGATGCCGGCTGCAGCCAGAATATCCCGCGGTGCCGCCCAGGGCGTGTGGATCCATCGGGCCGGCAATCGCGCCAGCTCCGGGACGAAACTGCGGACATAATCGCCGTCCGGATCGAACTTCTCGCCCTGCAACGTCGGATTGAAGATGCGGAAATAGGGTGCCGCATCGGCGCCAGACCCCGCCACCCACTGCCAGTTGAACGGGTTGCTGGCCGGATCAGCATCGCACAGCGTATCCCAGAACCACTGTTCGCCGAGCCGCCAGTCGAGCAACAGATGTTTGACCAGGAACGAGGCCGTGATCATCCGAACCCGGTTGTGCATCACACCGGTCTTCCACAATTGCCGCATTCCGGCGTCGACGATCGGATAGCCAGTCTGTCCCGTCTGCCAAGCGCGCAGATGTGTCGGCGACGCCTTCGCATAGGGAAACTTCTCGAAAGCCGAATTGAAGGGCTTGTTCGCGAGATCGGGATGGCTCGTCAGCAGCAGATAGGCAAAATCTCGCCAGATGACCTCCGAGACGAATTTCTCCACTTGCTCGCCGCTGGCGGTTCCGTCCGCTCCAGCGTGGCGGGCCAACATCACGATCTGACGCGGTGAAATTTCGCCGAACCGAAGATGGGGTGACAGGCGCGACGAGGCGGGCAGGGCCGGGCGATTGCGGTCTTCCCCATAGCGCCGCAGCCCACCTTCGAGAAATCCATGCAGCAGCTTTTGGGCCTGCGGCTCCCCGGGTTGCCACGTGTCGCGCAAGCCGGCGGACCAGTCCGGCGCGGTTGGCAACAGGCCAAGGCCCTCGAGGCTCGTCTCGCCTGGAAGCTCGAGCGGCCCGTCATGCGCCGTGATGGTCTTCGGCGCGGCAAGGGGGGGGCCGGGAGGGCCAAGCGCCAGAGATGCACGCAGGAAAGGCGTATAGACCTTGAATGAGCCTCCGGCCTTGGGCGTGACCTCGCCCGGCTCATGCAGCAACGTGCCGTTGAACGTCTTGGTCTCGATCTCCATGCTTTGAAGGCGGGTCGTCACGGCTTTGTCGACAGCGCGCTCGGCTTGCCCATAGCGGCGATTCCAGACGCAAGCCACGGCTCCACTTGCGGCCGCGATCGCCGGAATAATCTCAGCCGCCGCGCCCGTCACGATGTGAAAGGGGCAACCGACCGAAGTCAGTCGCTCCGCGAGGCTCGCGAGCGAATGATGCAGCCACCACCGAGACGCGCCACCGAGCGCGCGTAGCCCTTCCGATCGCTCGTCCCATAGATAGATCGGCAGCACGGAGCCGCGACTCGCCGCTTCATAAAACGCAGGGTTGTCGCTAAGACGAAGATCGTCCCGAAACCACATGAGCGTCAGCGTGGTGCTTGTGTTCTTGGCCATACCGATCCCATTTCACCGCGCCGTGCACGGCTCTCCCCGACTTATGGGGCGCATGCGGGGAAAGGAAAGGGCGGCTTCGCTTGGAGATCCATCGCAGCATCAATCGGCGGTGGATCTGTTTCGAGCGAGAGTGAAGCCTCGTTGGCTCCCCGAGCAGGGCTCGAACCTGCGACAATTCGATTAACAGTCGAATGCTCTACCAGCTGAGCTATCGGGGAACGTCGGGGCTGCATAACAACCCTGGGCCGGAATGCAAAGGTTTTTTTGCTTTCAAAGCATCAACCTTGTGGGCGGGCATCGATGGTCAGCTTACCCGCCGCGCCATGACGCAATCGGCTTGCCGAACGCATCGAACCGCTTTAAGAGCGACGTTGTTGACGAGGCGTTCGCGCTGACGTCACGAGGCCTCGTGGCGGAGTGGTCACGCAGAGGACTGCAAATCCTTGCACCCCGGTTCGATTCCGGGCGAGGCCTCCAATCGGCGCAACACCCTTCTTTGCCTTAGCGCCCTCAGCTTTTCTTTCGCAGGTCGGTCAACAGCTGCAAGGGCGCGCGGCCCGCGTCGCTGCCGCCGGTTTGCTTGTCGCGCAACGCTTGGCGCATGCGGGTGAAAATATCCTGAACCGGCTCCTCGCCATAACGACGCTCCAGCCGCCGTACGGTGAAATGCGCTTGCGCCAGAGCCTGGAAGTGATCCGCGAAGGCGGCATTGACGGCCGCGCCCGTGAGAGCACCGAGCACTGGGACCGCCTGGGCCATCGCCTTCTGGCCGACGATGATCCCGAATCGGGCTGCGATCTGGGTCAGAAGCTTGACCATGACGGGAGCGGTCTCGTCCGCCACCCCGCGCTTAATCATGAACCGGGCTGCCTCGGAGACGGATTTGGCCAAGAGCGCCCGCATCGCGAGATAGCCGCTCTCGCCAGCCGGCCCGGTCTCGCCGCCGCTGCCAAGCGCGAAGACCTCCAGACAGGCCAGCCGTGCCTCCGGCTGCGTCAGATCCTCACCTTCGCTGCGGGCGATATCGGCGATCGAGCGCAGCATGATCGTGGTCGAAATTGGAAGTTCGACCGGCAACGACATCAGTCCAAGCGTCCCGCCTGCCGCGCCCGATAGGGCCGCATAAGCCATATGGGCCCGGTTTGAGGGGGTGGTTCTACCGGTTGCGGAAAGTGACTTTACGGCCGCGCGGAGAGCAACGCGCAGCGCCGCCATCGTGGCGCGGTTGGCAACCGCCAGAACGGGCTCCGGCACGAATTGCGCCGCGAGATCGACCTGTCGCCCAAGGACTGAACTGAATCGGGCCGCGAGGCTCGAATGTTCAAGGGTCGCGACCGCTTTACGAAGCGCATCGAGATCTGCCTCGTCGAACTCCGTCAGATCCGTCTCGGGCGGTAGAATATCGATATCGGTCACCATGAAATCAGCGTCCTTTTCCCACGATGGAAGGCGCGACCGGAGGTGCGGCAGCCTTCACGCCAAACATCATATCGAGACTGCAACGCACGAGCGTCCCGGATTGACGAAATCGGCCGTTTCTAACAGGGTAAGGCTGGCCGCAAGCGACACCTGAGGGCGATGTTCGCCCGACTGTCGCGGGTCGACGCGAGGAAACATCATGGCTCGTTCAACAACAGCAAAAACCTTGTCGGGCTTAATCGCGGCCGCCGCAATCCTGGGATTGAGCGCCTTCGGCAGCGACCCGGCTTCGGCCCAGTCGGTCATGCAGCAATGCGGCCAGCAATATCAGGCCGCCAAGGCCGCCAACACGTTGGGCGGGATGACCTGGAACCAGTTCCGGGCCGATTGTTCGGCCAAACTCAAGGCCCAGCCTGCCTCCGCTTCGGTGACGCCCGCGGCCGCAACCCCCGCAGCACCGCCGCCAACGGCCGCCGCCGCCAACCCGCTCAAACCCGCGCCGACCGTGCCGCCCGTCGCTGCGGCTCCTGCGCCCGCGCCGATGGCAGCTCCCGCCACCACCACGGCCAGCGCACCCGCCGCCACCCCGGTCAAGGCTCAATCGGCAGGCCGCACGGCTTTCGTGGCGCGCGAGCGGCAATGCGGCACCGAGTGGAAGGCCAACAAGGTCGCGCTCAAAGCACAGACCCCAGGGATCACCTGGCCGAAATACCTCAGCCAGTGCAACACGCGCCTGAAGGCTGCCGGTCAATAGTCTCAACCGGCGACATCGGCGGCACGATCAGAGATAGGCGTAGATCGCCAGGATCGCGCCGAGCGCACCGAGCGCCATGGCGCCATGCCAGGGCCAGCGTTTGCCGCGCATGATGATCGCGATCGTGGCGATCGCGATCGACACATGGAGAAACGTGACGGCGGCTGTCAGTGTGTGATGGCGATGCTCGTGAGTGTTGCTCTCCTCGAGCTTGGCATCGCGCTCTTTCTCGAGCCCCTCTGCCTTCGACTTGACCTCGCCGCTGTCGCTTTCATATTGGCGTGCCTTTTTGACGTAATCGGCCTGCCGCCCGGCGTCGCTCTGCGCCGCGGCCGCAAGATCATACATGTTCTTCTTGATGCTCTGAGCCTGGAAGAAGCCCCAGGTGTCGGTCGCCTTGTTCTGCAACAACACGGATTCGTTCTTGTCCGTGATGGCTTTGCCGCTTTCTATCGTCTCGAAGCTGCCGATCGTTGCGGCGATCACGGCGAGAACCGCGATCGTGACCGAGACGACTGCCAGGAAGGGGTCGCCGCTATGAGCCGCGTGCTCGGCGTGTTCTGCATGCTCGAGATGTTCGGTCGGCGAATCGCTCATGGACTATCCTTCGGTGCCGACGGGCACGCGCCGTGATCATGCCGAATAGGATCAGACTTGGGCAGGTGGCCCGTTGTGTTTTTTTGCGCCCTGTGAGACATCCGCGTCGGCTGCGACCGCGGGTTCGACCATGCTGGTCCTGTCAATATGATTGAGCTCAACGGCGGAAGGCGAACGGCATGGCGCAGGATGAGGTCGCACGGGCGGAGCGCGTATCGCACGACCTGAGACGCGTCATGGTGGATAATCAGGTCCGCACCTTCGATGTAACGGACCAGCGCGTGCTGGAAGCGTTTTACCTCATTCCGCGCGACAAGTTCCTGCCGGCCGACCTTCAATCGCTCGCTTACTCGGATGCGCAGATCGCGCTGAAGCCATCAGAGGCCAATGCGGAAAGCCGCGTTCTCCTGCCGCCGATGTTTCTCGCCAAGCTGATGCAGGGCGCCACGATCGACATCAACGATCGGGTTCTGCTTGTCGCAAGCGCGACCGGTTATGCGGCCGCGATTTTGGCCGAACTCACGACCTCGGTCGTGGCTCTCGAATCCGATGCTGCAATGTCGGCCACGGCAGCCGCCAATCTTCTGGCCTTGGGATTGTCGAACGTGACATGCGTGACCGGACCCTTGACCAAGGGCCACGCCGAGGGCGCGCCCTATGATCTGATTCTGATCGATGGCGCAGTCGAGTGCAATCTCGATACGCTCTTCGCTCAACTCGCCCCAAAGGGCCGTTTGCTGACGATCGAAACGATGTCGAGCGGCGCCACGCGGCGGTCCGGTAAGGCGACACGGTTCGACAATGTCGGCGGCGAGATGAGCGCGAGAGCTCTGTTTGACGCGACCGTTCCGGTCTTGCCTGAATTTCGCGACGCGCCGCGCTTCAGCTTTTAGGTCTGCGGCGTCGCATGCCAGATCCGGGCGTCGGTTTCGGTGCTCGATCGCGGCCGGTTGTTCCACCATTAAGGCAGCCAGGTGTCGTATTTTTGCGGCAGCTTCCATTTTTGCCGCAGTTGCTCTCCGAGAAGTCGCACACCCGGTTTCGAATGGTTTAAGCTCACGGCGAAGCGCCGTCGGCGGGAATCGAATTCCATCCGGGAGCGTGCGGAAACGCATTGTCTCCGGAAGCCCGTGCGACCGGATGCTTACGCGTGAGCCAAGGTTTGAGCATGTTGTTCAAGAGATCCAAACAATCCGGAACGGTCCGGTTCGAGACGACAGTCGCGTTTTCCGCGGTGCTCTTCGCCGCTGGACTGTCGGCCCCCGCCAGCGCAGAATCGCTCAATAGTTTTTTGACGAAGGCCTACGTCAACAACCCACAACTCAATGCCCAGCGGGCGGGCACACGAGCATCTGACGAGAACGTTCCTCTCGCAAACTCCGGCTACTTGCCTAAGGTGAGCGGAACCGGAAGCGTCGGCTTCACACATTCGGATGCAGGTGTGGCGGGTCTCGCGGCTGGCGCGAATTCCTCGCTCGCCGGCGTAAACGATACGGTCCCGCGAGGCGTTGGCCTCACTGTGACGCAGACCGTGTTCGATGGTTTCAAGACACCGAACTCCATTAGACAGGCGGAGTCGAATGTGTTCGGGTCGCGCGAGACCTTGCGGAACACCGAGCAAAGCGTTTTGCAGAGCGCCGCGCAGTCCTATATGGACGTGTTGCGCGACACGGCGGTCTTGGATCTGCGATCGAGCAACATCAAGGTCTTGGATGAACAACTGCGCCAGACGCAGGATCGGTTCAAGGTCGGTGAAGTGACGCGAACCGATGTGGCCCAGGCGGAAGCCGGTCTCGCCGGCTCCCGCGCCGACTTCTACACCGCACAGTCCAACCTGCAGAATTCGATCGCGAGCTTCCGGCAGGTGGTCGGCGTTCAGCCGACGCGCCTCGAGCCTGCGCGTCCGCTCGAGCGCGGGCTGCCGCCGACGTTGGCGACCGCGATCAACATCTCCCAGGTCGAGCATCCATCTGTCCAGGCTGCGCTGCATCAGGTCGATGCGGCGGCCTTGCAGGTGAAGATTGCCGAAGGCGCGCTCTTTCCGACCGTCAGTGTTCAAGGATCGCTTTCGCAGGAATATGACGTCAGCAATATTCCGGGTAGCCATGCCTTTGTTGGCGCGGTCGTGGGGTCGGTCAGCATTCCGCTGTATGAGGGCGGTGCCGATTACGCGACGATCCGCCAAGCGAAAGAGACTCTGACCCAGTCGCGTTTGCTGGCCGACGTTCAACGCGAAAACGTCCGAGCCGCCGTCATCTCGGCTTGGGGACTGCTGGAATCCTCAAAGGCGACCGTGACCTCGGATCAAGCGTCGGTCAACGCATCGGAAATCGCGCTGAACGGCGTTCGCGAGGAAGCTCGTGTCGGCCAACGCACCACTCTCGACGTGCTCAACGCTCAGCAGACCTTGTTGAACTCGCGCGTCGCGCTCGTCGGCGCGCAGCGCGATCGCGTCGTCGCCTCTTACGCCGTGCTCGCCACGATCGGTCGCCTCTCGACGACCCTGCTTGGTCTTAACGTCAAGCAATATAACCCCGTGGTGCATTTCGAGCAGGTCAAGGACAAGTGGTACGGCATGCGGACGCCCGACGGAAAATAACGGCGGACGCCCGCCGCTTCGCTGAAATAAAACGGTGGGACGGAAGTGTTGAGGCCCGCAAGAGCTTGTTGCCGCGGTACGGCGGGGTTAATTCTTCGTTACAGCGATCAACGCCGGCGCGGCGGTCGACAATTCCCACCAGTGATCCGATGCTTGCCGTCAACGGGGGTGTTGGAGCAGCGTAGAAAGCGTCAAAGTCCATGAGCGCGGTTAACGCACCTCTTCCGCAGTCAAACGACGCTTATGCCGAGCCGCGCTCGGCGGAACCTTCCATGGAGGATATTCTCGCCTCCATCCGGCGGATTATCGCCGATGATCAATCGAGGAACGCGGCGTCGATGTCCGCATCCTTCCGAAAACAAACCGGACCGGTTCCGCCCGTCGAGCAGGAAGCAAGGCCGCTTCCGACGACCGAGCCGGTCGTCGGCGAGGCGGTCTCTCCAGTCCTGCAAGGCTCCTACGCCCAGCCGCATTTGAATGTGCCGCCCGCTCCGGCGCTGGACGAGGCGACGACGGCGTCCCTGGTCGATCGCATCGCCGACGAGGCCGTATCGTCGATCCTGCGACCGCGGTTCAGTTCGCAAGCCGAGTCGACGCCTGAGGATTTGGCGGCGAATTGGGATGCCTCGACCGAGACTGTCGACGCGCAACCCTCGGACCTTGATTCAAGCGCCGTTCCAGAAGCGTCGATCGAGTCGCCGGCCCCCTCAGCGCCTGCCGAGCCTTTCGTTGGTGCGTCGACAGCGTCCCATTTTGCACGTGAGGTCGACAACGCCGCCTTGGTCGAGCCCGACCGCGAGCAGGAGAACCTCATGGCCTCGCTTCAAGGCAATCGTGCACCCTCCGTTGAGCCTGAGACCCTGGTTTCTCCCGAAGCAGGCGCGACGGTCGGTTCGGCCTTCCAAACTCTCGCGACATCGGTCGTTTTGCAGAATTCCGACACAATCGAGAAACTCACCCGAGAGATGCTGCGTCCCTTGCTGAAGTCGTGGCTGGACGATCATCTTCCTGCGCTCGTCGAGCGCCTCGTTCGGCAAGAAATCGAACGATTGGCTCGTGGCGGACGTCCCTCGAACAACTAAGTCAGAAGCATAATGGATAAGACCTTCGATCCGGCCGCGGTCGAAATACGAACACGTGAAGCCTGGGAGGCGGCAGACGCTTTTGCGTCAGGCCGACCAGATCGCGCCGGCGCGGCGCCTTATAGCATCATGATGCCGCCCCCGAACGTGACGGGGTCGCTCCATATCGGCCATGCGCTCAACCATACGCTACAGGACGTGCTGGCCCGCTTCGAGCGGATGCGCGGCAAGGACGTGTTGTGGCAACCGGGCATGGACCATGCCGGTATCGCGACCCAGATGGTCGTCGAGCGCCAGCTTGCCGAGCGGCAGATGCCCGATCGGCGGACAATGGGACGCGAGGCCTTCATCGAGCGTGTGTGGGCCTGGAAGGACGAGTCGGGCGGCCAGATCGTCGATCAGCTCAAGCGTCTTGGTGCCTCCTGCGACTGGTCTCGCACGCGGTTCACGATGGATGAGGGGCTAAGCGAGGCCGTCGTCCAGGTGTTCGTCAAACTATATCGCGACGGGCTCATCTATAAAGACAAACGTCTCGTCAATTGGGATCCGAAATTTCTGACGGCCGTGTCGGATATTGAGGTTCTGGCGGTCGAGACCCGCGGCTCCCTGTGGCATTTCAACTATCCCATCGAGGGGCAAGACGGTCGTTTCATCACGGTTGCGACGACGCGACCCGAGACGTTGCTGGGCGATAGCGCGGTTGCGGTTCATCCGGATGATGAGCGCTATCGCGATCTCATCGGTCAATTTGCCGTCCTGCCGCTCGTCGGGCGCCGTATTCCGATCGTGGCTGATGACTATGCGGACCCGGAAAAGGGATCCGGCGCGGTCAAGATTACGCCGGCGCATGACTTTAATGATTTCGAAGTCGGAAAGCGCCATTCGTTACGCCTTATCAATATTTTGGATGCGGAAGCTCGTTTAACGCTGGACCGCAACGACGCGTTTCTGCTCGATCTCGTCGCCTCCGTCGATCTATCGGCCGTGATGGAGCTGCATGGTCTCGACAGATTTGCGGCGCGGAAGCGGATCGTCGCGATGATGGAGGAGCGCGGGCTGCTCGTCGCGATCGAGCCGCATGTTCATGCCGTGCCGCATGGTGATCGGTCGAACGTGGTGATCGAGCCGTGGTTGACGGATCAATGGTATGTCGATGCGAAGACGCTTGCGGCGCCGGCACTCGAGGCTGTGCGGGACGGCCGGACGGTGTTCGTGCCGAAGACTTGGGAAAAAACCTATTTCGAGTGGTTGGACAACATCCAGCCCTGGTGTGTGTCGCGGCAACTCTGGTGGGGTCACCGCATCCCGGCTTGGTATGGCCCAGACAACCACGTCTTCGTCGCCGCCACCGAGGCCGAGGCGCAGATCGAGGCCGTCTCGGTCTATGGCGACACGGTCGAATTGCGGCGCGACGAGGATGTGCTCGACACATGGTTCTCGTCGGCGTTGTGGCCGTTTTCGACCCTCGGTTGGCCGCAGTCGACGCCCGAACTCTCCCGTTACTATCCCACGTCGACGCTGGTGACCGGATTCGACATCATCTTCTTCTGGGTTGCCCGTATGATGATGATGGGTCTGCATTTTACCGGCGAGGTTCCCTTTAAAGACGTCTACATGCACGCGCTCGTCCGGGACGAGAAGGGCGCGAAGATGTCGAAATCGAAGGGCAACGTCATCGACCCGCTGCGGCTCATCGATCAGTTCGGTGCGGATGCGTTGCGCTTCACCTTGGTGGCGATGGCGGCACAGGGCCGCGACATCAAATTGGCGACCGCGCGGGTCGAGGGCTATCGCAATTTTGCGACCAAGCTGTGGAACGCCGCGCGCTTTGCCGAAATGAACGGCTGCGAGCGGGTCGCGGGTTTCGACCCCAAGGCGCTGCGCGAGCCGCTCAATCGCTGGATCATCGACGAGGCCAGCAAAGCCGCCGCCGACGTGACGACCGCTCTCGAGGCGTATCGGTTCAACGATGCCGCGGCAGTGGTCTATCGATTCGTCTGGAACCTCTACTGCGATTGGTATCTTGAGCTCGCCAAGCCGCTTCTGACCGGGCCCGATGGCGACGCAAAAGCCGAAACGCGGGCGACGACAGCCTTCGTGCTCGATCACATTTTGACGATGCTCCACCCGTTCATGCCGTTCATCACGGAAGAGCTTTGGGCCATCAAAGGCCAACAGGGCCCGGCGCGCTCGGCCCTGTTGGCTCTCACCGCATGGCCGACGCAAACGCCTGACTCGGATGCCGATGCGGCCTCGGCCGAAATCGGCTGGATCATCGACCTGATCTCGGAAATTCGATCGGTTCGGTCCGAGTTGAACGTTCCGGCCGGCGCGCAAATTCCGTTGCATCTGCTCGATGCCGAGGCAAGTGCGATCGACCGTCTAGGCCGGTGGGAGGAGACGTTAAAGCGCCTGGCTCGCCTGTCGGAGATCGTGAGCGTCGCGGCCGCGGATCAAGGCTCGGTGCAGATCGTCGTTGCTGGATTGACCGCCGTCATGCCGCTCGGGGCCGTGATCGACATCGCGGCCGAGCGTCATCGCCTCCGCAAGGACGTCGCCAAGATCGAGGCCGAGGTGGCCAAAATCGAGGCCAAGCTTGGCAATGCGGATTTCGTCGAGCGGGCTCCCGAAGAAGTGATCGAAGAAAACCGTGAGCGACGCGCCGAGGCTCTGGCGCGTGCCGATAAGCTCCGCAACGCCATCGATCGCTTAAGCGAATCTTGAACCGCTTCGGCGCGATGCGAGAGCGCATCGCGCCCATTTCGCCGTCGCATTTTGGATAGGCGAAAGGCGTCGCATGTGCTCGAATTTGCGGGCGGTGCGCTCTTGATGTGACTCTCGGGCAGCATGAACACGGCATAAATGTCGCTTTTGGGCAACAGCCGTTGTTCATCTTGATAGGGTCGTTTTGCAACTCTATTAGCGCCGCGATTGCGCCATAAACCTCCCGCTAATTTCGATCAATTACAAGCGGGCAACTGCTCGGGTTATGGCAACGCCTTCAATTGCTTGGCTTGCCCGCCGCAGCGTCTCTTGAATTGCTCCGATGGGCCTATCGCCCCTTCTGCGCCACCGATCGTGGCGTCTCGGGTGTGTGAGGTTTCGGCAGGTGCATGTGACGCGTTTATCGATGGATGAGCCTGTGTTCGACAAGACGAAACTGCCGAGCCGCTCCGGGAGGGACCCTTCTCCTTCCATCACGCGTCGCTCGTCCTCTTTCGCTGTGATCCGTGTTGAACGCACGGCCGAGGTGCGTCACGATGCTTGCCGCTAGCCGCTTCTCCCTTGTGTTGATGGCCGGTTGTTTCATCGCCGTCGGCACGAGCGCGTCTGCGCTCGACGGCAATGATTATGCGCCGGCCAATAAAGGTTCCTTGCAAGTCTTCAAGAACCCGCAACAGGCCTTGCGGGTGGGGGTCGACGGGTATCGGTCTGGTGATGTGAAATCCTCGGTCGAGGCGTTCAAATATGCGGCCGCCAACGGCAATCCGCTCGCGCGGTGGAAGCTGGGCAAGATGTATGCGGATGGCGACGGCGTCCCACACGACGACGCCAAGGCCTTCGATTACTTCTCGCAGATTGTCCAGAATTACGACGAGGACGATGACAATCGTCGTGACATGTCGGTCGTGTCCAACGCCTTCGTGGCGCTCGGCGTCTATAGTCTCAATGGGATCGCAAACTCGCCCGTGAAGCCGAATCCGGAGCGGGCGCTCGAGATGTTTCAATATGCGGCTTTGACGTTCGGCAACGCCGACGCTCAATATAATCTTGCGCGGCTGTTTTTAGATGGCGCGGATGGCATCCCGAAAGACATACGGCAGGCGGCCCGCTGGTTGTCGCTGGCAGCCGAGAAGAACCATTATCAAGCTGAAGCCTTGCTGGGCCACATGTTGTTCAACGGTTTCGATGGCTTTGCCCAGCAACGCGCCAAAGGTTTGATGTGGCTGACGCTCGCGCGGGACGCGGCGCTGGACTCAAAAGACCCGAAGGACGGCTGGATCGTGGACCTTTACAATAAGGCTGCCGATACAGCGACCGACAATGATCGACAGGTTGCGATGGTCTATGCCGAAGAACGGCGCAAGCGGAACTGACCAAGCGGAGCTAGAGGGCTCCATCTTGGCTCAGGCGAGGTCGATCCGAACCGGGACGTGATCGGACGGCTTGTCGAGCGCTCGGAGATCCTTATCGATCGAGAATGATTGAAGGCGGTCCGCAGCCTGCGGCGAGAGAAGAAGGTGGTCGATCCGGATGCCCCGGTTTCGGTGCCATGCGCCGGCCTGATAGTCCCAAAAACTATAAAGGCCGGCCTCATCCGTCATGGCGCGGACGGCATCGACGAGACCGAGATTGAGAAGCGAACGGAAGCGCTCTCGTGTTTCGGGCAGGAACAGCGCGTCATTGCCCCAGTTCTGCGGATCCGCGACATCGATCGCTTCGGGGATGACGTTATAGTCGCCTGCAAGCACCAGGATTTCCTCGTGGTCGAGGAGATGGCGCGCGCGCGCGATGAGACGGTCCATGAAGCCGAGTTTATAAGGATATTTCTCGCTTCCGACCGGATTGCCGTTCGGGAGGTAAATGGAGGCAACCCGCACCGATCGGTCGCCGTGTGGCACGATTGCCTCGATGTAGCGGGCCTGAGCATCGGACGGATCCCCCGGCAGTCCGGAGGTCACGATCGCGTCCCGCTTGGTGAGGATCGCGACGCCGTTGAAGCCCTTCTGACCATGCACGTGACTGTGGTAGCCGACAGCCTCGATTTCCGCGCGGGGGAAGGCGTCGTCGACGCACTTCAGCTCTTGCAGGCAAACGACGTCGGGTTCGACCTGCTTGAGATAGCCGAGAAGATGCTCGAGCCTCTGCCGCACCGAATTGACGTTCCACGTGGCGATTCGCAAGGCGGCTCCTTCGTGGTCGGCACTCAACCCCAGCGCCGGTGGGCCCACATCCATTGCTCTGGACGGTCTCGAATATAACGCTCGAAGGCAGCATGGATCATCGCGGTCGCGTTCGTCACGTCCGCTTTTCGATCCTCGGTGATGGGCGTCTGGATCAACTCGAACGATTGCACGAAACGGACGCCGGGAAGCCGTTGCATCCGCACCATGAGGATCGGCGCATTGACGCTCCGCGCCAGCAAGGCCGGAAAGGTGGTCGAGGGAGCCAGCCGCCCGAAGAACGGCACATCGACCCCGCTGAATTCGCGCAGATCGGCAAGAAACCCAATCGTGCCGCCCTCCCGCAGCACGCGCATGAAAAGGCGGGGCAGCGCCGGGTTTTTTTGAACGAGACCGCCCGTATAGAGAAAGCCCCGCATGCCCGCGACGCGGCGGTCCACATAGGGGTTCTTGATCCTCTGATAGATGCTCCATGGCTTCAGGCCACGCTGGCTGATACCGAGAATCGCCAATTCCCAATTCCCGAGGTGGCCGGCACAGGCGACCTTCCCGCCCTCGCGCGCCGCCCAGTCTTCGAAAATGGCTTGGTTTTCGATCGTGACACGACCGCTCGCGGCAATTTCCTTGAGGTGGAACGCTTCGCCGAACGTGCGTCCAAGATTTTCCCACATCGCGATCGCGATCGCCTCGCGTTCGTCGCTCGACAATTCGGGGAAGGCGCTGGCCAGATGGGCAAGCGCTCGCTCGTGGCGGCGGAAGCGCGGCGCGAGCTTACGCCAAATCGACCCCGACAGATTCGAGGCCGCCTCCACGCTCAGCGATCCCAGGATCAGCGCCGCAAGTTGGAACCCGGCATATTCGAGCCCAAATTTGAGCGACGTCACAAGGCGCGGCATGAAAGCGTGGACTACTCCTGATCGCGCCGACACGGCGTCGACGCGATTGCGTGCGTTTGATTGCTGATGTTGTACCGCTCCGTCAAGCACGCATCAGCGCATCAGGCTCGGAACCGCATGTTGCGGGCGAAGCCCTTCGCGCATGACGGCCTGGCGTGCCGCCGGGATCGACGCCAGAGCGAGCAGGCCAGCGCCTCGCAGCAGGTCGACCGGAAGCAAGCGAGACAGCAGCGCCGAATTGAGCATGTCGACACCGCGCGACCGCACGGCGATATCACCCATGCGGGCGCGCTCGTAGCCGGCCAGCACCGTCGCGCTGCCGTGATCGAGTCCCGCCTGTCGAGCCTTGGCGAGATGATCGACCAAGGTCGCGGCGTCACGGAAACTCAGGTTCAATCCCTGTGCCCCGATTGGCGGCAGGGCGTGAGCGGCTTCGCCCGCAAGGGCCAATCGGGTCCCGACCAAACGATCGGCGACCGTGCTGCGGATCGGAAACCGGCCGACAATTCCCTGTGGCTTCACCCGCCCAAGCAGCAACCGCGACTGCGATTCGATGGCTTGTGCGAAGGCCAACGGCGCGAGGCTCTGCCGTTCCGATGCTTTGGCGGGCGTCATGACCCAGACGAGGCTGGAGCGATGCCGAGCCTCGTCATTCGCGGGCAGGGGCACGAGCGTGAACGGACCTTCGCGGGTGTGAAACTCGGTCGACACATTGCCGTGCGGCGCGGCGTGGTGCAGCACCGTCGTCAAGGCCACTTGCGGGTAGTCCGTCGTGCGGGTCGCGATGCCGGCCATGATGCGGGTCGGCGACGACGCACCGTCGGCCGCGATCAGCAGGCGCGCGGCAATCTCTGCTCCGCCGTCGGTGCGAACCACGATGCCGCCCTCGGTTTGATGGAAGTCCCGCAACAAGGCGTCGACGCGGACCAGACCGACAGTGTCGTTGGCGACACGCATCAAGCTTTCCACCAAATCGGCGTTTTCAATATTGTAGCCGAAGGCCGGCAGTCCGATCTCGCTCGCTTTGAAATTGACGGGCGGTACCCTGAACAGAGACCCCGTATCGTCGACGAGCCGCATGACGGCGAGCGGTGCTGCGAGCCCCTCGAGGCGAGGCCAAACCTGCAAGGCGCGAAGCATCCGCACAGACCCGTCGAGAAGTGCGACGGTGCGTCCGTTGCGCGATGCGGACGCAGATCCGAGCGAGACGACCGAGAACCCATCACGGGCCAGGGCGACCGCGAGAGCAAGGCCGACCGCGCCGGCGCCGGCCACGATCACGTCTGCGGTCAGGGGAGTCGAGCGGTGTGAAGTCATGCGCCACAATATCGGTCGGGACGCGGATTCAGCCAGAGCGATCTCGCGGTCGTGGCAAAGAAACGCGGACCTCAAGTCGAGACGAACTCCTGTCGAATTCCGAGCACGACTATGTTTCTGGGCCTGACCCCTGGCGAAAGTGTCGCATAACCTCGATATGGGCGGGGTTGGCGCATCGGCGTCGCAGTAGGGACGACAGCCACCGTGAATCTCGAACTCTTCGATTGGATCTACCATCCGTCCGGCTGGATCGCGCTTCTGACGCTGACCGCGATGGAAGTTGTGCTCGGCATCGACAATGTCGTGTTCCTGTCGCTGATCAGTTCGAAGCTCCCGCCCAAACAGGCCGCAACCGCCAGAATGCTCGGCTTGGTTCTGGCTTTCGCCTTCCGCGTTCTATGCCTGTCGCTGCTGACGTGGTTGATCCATCTTACCGAGCCGATCGCGACAATCTGGGATCATGAATTTTCCTGGCGTGACGTGATCCTGCTGGCCGCCGGTCTCTTCTTGATCGCGCAAGCCACGACCGAATTGCACCGCGAAGTTGAACATACCGAAGAGGCGGACGCGAAGGTCTCGACCTCGCGCGCCTTCGGCATTGTGATCGTCAACATCGCTGTCATGGATCTGGTGTTCTCGATCGACAGCATTCTGACCGCGATCGGGATGGCGAAAGACATCATGATCATGATCATTGCGATCGTGATCGCGCTGCTGGCCATGTATTTGGCGGCAACCTCGGTCGCGGCTTTCATCAAGGCGCATCCGACCGCCAAGGTGTTGGCCCTCAGCTTTCTGGTCTTGATCGGTTTTGCGCTCGTGGCGGAAGGATCGGGCTTCGAAATCCCACGCGGCTACATTTATGCGGCGATGGGCTTCTCGACCGCGGTCGAGGCCATCAACATCTGGGCTCGCAATCGCCGTCGCGCCGCACAGGCATCGACAGTCGCGCGGAACGCGTCGGTTAAAGCGCCGGCCGCTGCCAAGCTGAAATCCTGATCAGGTCTTCATCGCGACGCAATGCCGCTTCCGGCGTTGCGTTTGGGCAACGCTGCATCGTAGGTTGCGGATGGGCTCCACGATCGGAGCGTTGTTGCGTGGATCACGGGGGTGGGTGTGGGTGATGCCGATCAGATCGGCTTGGACAATGCGACGCCGCGAGCGTCCGGTTCCGGCCCGACCGACCGATGTTATGCCGCGCTCGATCTCGGCACAAACAATTGTCGGCTGCTGATCGCCCGTCCGGCACCGGCTGGCTTTCGCGTCATCGACTCGTTCTCCCGGATCGTTCGCCTCGGTGAGGGCCTTGGTCAATCTGGACGGCTATGCCCGCAAGCGATCGAGCGCACCCTATCGGCGCTTCACGTCTGTCGTGACAAGCTTGATTCCCGGCGCGTCACGCGGACAAGGCTGATCGCCACGGAAGCCTGCCGGGCCGCCGACAATGGCGCGGCCTTCATCAATCGCGTCGCCGTTCAGACCGGGCTCCAACTCGAAATCGTCGATCGCGAGACGGAGGCGGGCCTTGCCACGGCGGGCTGCGCCGCGCTGGCCGATGATCGCGCCGAAGGCGTGCTTCTGTTCGACATCGGCGGCGGCTCATCGGAGGTCGTCTGGCTGACGCGAGCATCGGACACGGAAAACCGCAGCGGCGAGCAAGAGGGCATTCGCGATCGTATCCGACTCTGGACGTCGCTGCGGCTCGGTGTGGTGTCGCTCGCCGAAAGTTTCGGTGGTCGCATCGTCACGCCGGCGGTTTTCGAGGCCATGGTGGCTTACGTGACCGTCGAGATGAAGGAATTCGCCGAGCGAGCCCGCAGCGAGATGCGGTGTTCACGCTTCCACCTTCTTGGAACGTCCGGCACGGTCACGACCTTGGCTGGCGTGCATCTCAATCTCCCCCGCTACGACCGGAGACGGGTCGATGGCCTCTGGATGTCGCATGCGGATGTCGACGAGGCGATCGCGCGGCTGCGCAACATGAGTTTCGACGCGCGAGTGGCGCATGGCTGTATTGGCCCGGATCGCGCCGATCTGGTGCTGGCCGGCTGCGCCATCTTCGAGGCGATCCGACGTGCTTTCCCATCCGAACGCGTTCGCATCGCAGACCGGGGCTTGCGGGAAGGCTTGCTGATGCAGATGATGGCGGCCGACGGCGTTTGGTGCCGCGACGCACAGACAAGCCGGATGCAATGACGACAGGAAACGGAGCCGGGGGCGCAGGCTCCGGTGGACGCGAAGGCGGCCGCTCGCTTAAAACGCGCGTTAAGACGGCGAGGAAACGCTCGTTGTCGTCCACGCTTTGGCTATCCCGACAGCTTAACGATCCCTATGTGGCGAAGGCCAAGCGCGACGGGTATCGCTCGCGAGCCACCTACAAGCTGATCGAGATCGACGATAAATATAAGCTTCTGAAGCTGGGCATGCGGGTCCTCGACCTCGGCGCAGCGCCGGGCGGCTGGTCGCAGATCGCCTCGCGTCGCGTTGGGTCGGAGGCCGGCAAAGGGCGCGTCGTCGCGATCGATCTTCTCGAGATGGAACCGGTGCCCGGCGTCGAGTTCACGCAGATGAACTTTCTCGACGATGATGCGCCCGCGCGTTTGACCGCCATGATGGGCGGGCCGGTCGATGCCGTGCTGTCCGACATGGCCGCCAATGCTGTCGGCCATCGGAAGACGGACCATTTGAAAATTGTGGCCCTCGTCGAATTGGCGCTCGCTTTCGCGCGCGAGATCCTGGCCCCCGGGGGCCTCTTCCTCGCAAAGGTGCTGCAAGGCGGTACGGAAGGCGCTTTGCTGACTGAGATGAAGCGCGACTTTGTCACGGTTCGTCATGTGAAGCCGCAATCCAGCCGCGCCGACTCGTCCGAACTTTATGTGCTGGCGACGGGGTTTCGCGGTAAGCGCACGCCTGTCGATCATGACCCGGACGAAGCGTCGACCGAGACCGACTAACCGTCTCGCCCGGCCGGTGTTGCGGCTGAGGCGATTGCAGGCGCGGGGCGCTCGCCGCGCTGGGTCAGGGCCGCCGCGGCGCTCGGTGGCAGTCGCATGAAGATCAAGGCCGACGCGGCGGAAATCAGCGCGATCAGAAAGAAGGCGGCGCCGAAATCCTCGGTCCGCAACGTGCTGTCACCATGGATTCGTCGGGAGAATTCGATGACGGCCGCGCCGACTGTCACGCCCGTCGACAGTGAGAGTTGCTGAACCACCGAGGCAAAGCTGGTGGCCCGGCTCATGGCCGCATTGTCGATATCCGCGTAGGCGATGGCGTTGATGCTGGTGAATTCGAGCGAGCGGAAGAAGCCGCCGCCAAGCAGCAAGGCAAACATCATCCACCAGGGCGTCGAGGCCGTGAACAGGCCGTAGAGCGCCAAGAAGAGGCTACTGACGATCGCATTGAAGATCAGCACGCGCCTGAAGCCGAAGCGCCGCAAAATCGGGTGGGCTGTCGTTTTCATCAGGAACGCGCCGGCTGCTGCGCCGAACGTGAGGCACCCCGACTGGAAGGGCGACAACCCGAAGCCGAGTTGCAGCAGCAGCGGCAGAAGAAATGGAAGCGCCCCGATGCCGAGCCGGAACAGAAAACCGCCGTAGAGGCTCGCCGCAAAGGTCGGAACGCGAAGCAGCGCGAGGTCGATGATCGGGTGCGCCGTTCTGCGGGCGTGTCGAAGATACAGGCCGAGCAGGATCACACCACTCCCGATCAGCCCTGCGGTGACGAGGGGCGGGAGCGACCCGCGGCCCGCCACGGACATCCCGAACATGAGACCGGACAGGCCGAACCCCGTCAGGAGAAACCCTGGAACGTCGAGACGCGGCGGCTCCGCCTCTTTCACATCGTCGATGAAGAGCGTCGCGAGCGTCACGCCGAGGATACCGATTGGAACGTTGATCCAGAAGATCCAGCGCCAATCCGAATAGGTCGTGATGAAACCGCCGAGCGGCGGCCCGAGAATGGGACCGATCAGCGCCGGCATCGTCAGATAGGCCAAGGCTTGGACAATCTCGTTGCGCGGCACCGAGCGCAGCAGCACCAAGCGACCGACCGGCACCATCATGGCGCCTCCCAGCCCCTGAAAAATGCGGGCGGCGATGAATTGGGGCAGGGTGCTCGAGAACCCGCAGAGGATCGAGCCAAGCGTAAACACCACGATGGCGCCGCGAAAGATGGTGCGAGCGCCAAATCGATCGGCGGCCCAGCCGCTCGCCGGGATGAAGATCGCGAGGCTGAGCAAATAAGACGTCAGCGCGAGCTTCAGGGCGATCGGATCTTCATGGAGATCGATTGCGATGGCCGGCAGCGATGTCGCCAGGACGGTGCTGTCGAGGTTTTCCATGAACAAAGCGCAGGCGATGATGAGCGGGGTGAGAAGGCGGCTCGGCACAGCTCTATCCTAGTGGCGCAAGGCCAGGCGCAGGAGGCATGATGATGCTGGCAAATTTGCGCGTTGTGCCCCTGCCGGCCTCGTCATGCTGTAAACGCTCTCCAGGGCTGCAACAAGGCGCGCGTTCCAGGGCATCGTGACACTTTCCTCGAACCCCTCTCCGTGCTAACGGCATCTGCCAACTCAAGTCCGCCTATCGAAGCGGATTGTTCCCGATCTTTTACAATCGTGTCGCGCGCGTCTGCTTCTGCTGACGCATCGCCCGACGTGGAGTTGGCCCATGATCCCGATCGCCTATCCGCAATTTCCCGAAGCCTTGACGTTTGACGACGTGCTGCTGCTTCCGGCTCATTCCGTGGTCATGCCGGGGCAGGTGGATCTTCGCACGCGATTGACCCGCAGCATCGACCTGAACTTGCCGCTGATTTCATCGGCGATGGATACGGTCACGGAAGCGCGGTTGGCCATAACCATGGCGCAGGCGGGCGGGATCGGCGTGATCCACCGTAATCTCGATCCCGACGCGCAGGCCGAAGAGGTCCGCAAGGTCAAGCGTTACGAAAGCGGGATGGTGGTCAACCCGATCACGATCCATGCTGATGCGACGCTTGCGGACGCCTGGGCGATGATGAAGCGCTACAACATCTCTGGCATTCCAGTGGTCGAGCAAGGTCCTCCGGGCAAGCCCGCGCCGTTGGTCGGGATTCTGACCAATCGCGACGTGCGTTTCGCCGACGATCCGAGCGAGCCCGTGTCGCGCCTGATGACCAAAACGGTCATCACTGTTCGGGAGGGCGTCAACCTTGATGAAGCGCGGCGCCTCCTGCATGTGCACCGTATCGAGAAGCTCGTCGTCGTTGACGACGACGGCCGTTGCGTCGGCCTGATCACGGTCAAGGACATGGAAAAGGCCACTCTATTCCCGAACGCCTGCAAAGATGGGGAGGGGCGCCTGCGGGTTGCGGCAGCCTCGACGGTCGGCGACAAGGGGTTCGATCGATCCGTTCAGCTGATCGATGCCGGGGTCGATTGCATCATCGTCGATACGGCTCACGGCCATTCTCAGCAGGTGCTCGATCAGGTGAACCGCTTGAAGCGGCAGTCCAACAAGGTCGCGATCATTGCTGGCAATGTCGCGACGGGCGACGGCGCCAAGGCTCTGATCGACGCGGGTGCGGATGCGATCAAGGTCGGCATTGGCCCCGGGTCGATTTGCACGACCCGCATCGTCGCGGGCGTCGGTGTGCCGCAACTCACCGCCATTCTACAGGCCGCCGAAGTGGCCCGCCGCCATGATGTTCCGGTCATCGGCGATGGCGGCATCAAATTTTCCGGCGATTTTGCCAAGGCCATCGCGGCGGGCGCCGATGCGGTCATGATCGGATCGCTGCTGGCCGGCACCGACGAGAGCCCCGGCGAGGTGTTTCTCTACCAGGGACGGTCCTTCAAGGCCTATCGCGGGATGGGATCGGTCGGCGCGATGGCGCGCGGCTCGGCGGATCGGTACTTCCAGCAGGATATCAAGGACGCGCTGAAGCTGGTGCCGGAGGGGATCGAAGGCCAGGTTCCGTATCGCGGGCCGGCCGCTACGATTCTGCATCAGCTGGCGGGCGGGCTTCGGGCCGCCATGGGCTATGTCGGCGGCGCGACCGTGCGCGAGTTTCAGGACAAGGCCCAATTCGTCCGGATCACCGGCGCCGGTCTGCGGGAGAGCCACGTCCATGACGTTGCGATCACGCGCGAGAGCCCCAACTATCCAACCGGCATCTGAGTTTTTGCCTCATCGGAGCAACTCATGAGCGTCGCCAGCATTCTCGCGCCTGTCTTCGTGCTGGTCCTGCTGGTTTATGGGGTGCTGGCGGGCTTGTGTTGGTCGAGGACAGTGGCGCTCGCACGGGGTGCCACGACGACCGATGATGTCGCGCTTGGCCAGAAGGTCTGGCCCCCGCGCGCCACGCAGTTCGGCAACAGCTACGTCAACCAGTTTGAACTGCCGGTGCTGTTTTTCGCCCTGGTTCCGCTGGTCATGGTCACGCGGAAGGCCGACCTGCTGTTCGTCATCCTCGAATGGCTGTTCGTTCTGTTCAGGGTTTTGCACGCGCTGATCCACACGACATCCAACACTGTATCGCTGCGCGGACCCGCGTTTTTGGCGAGCAGCGTCGTGCTGGCGATCGCTTGGATAATGTTCGGGTTCGAGATTCTTGCCGGGGCGTGACCGGGTGAACCTCACCGTGCCGGAAGACGACTGGAACGCGTCATCTCCCGGCTGCTCGCGTCAGTAGTGGTTTTCGAGGGTCGTCTTGGCATCGGCGTGGCGCGGCGGCGGAGCCTGGATCGATGGCGGGGGCGCAGCGGCGCAGGCAGCCAATGACAGAGCCAGCAGCGCGAGCGCTGAACGGCTGATCAATTTCGACATTTTGTCACTTTCTTCTACAACGTCGCGAGCAGGAGATGCCGCTTCTTCGGACGCGTGGTTTCTTTGTTCTTTTTTCAAAGCTTTAACAAGGCGCAAGACCGCAATGACACCGGCCGCTCGGCTCTCTGCCGCAATCGACATCCTGACCGTGATGGACCTTCAACGCCGCCCGGCGCCAGATTGCCTGAAGGAATGGGGGATTGGCCATCGATTTGCCGGCTCGAAGGATCGGGCCGCCATCGCGAGTCTCGTCTATGATTCGCTTCGCGTGAAAGCGTCGGCGGCTTGGCTGATGGACGCGGAAACGCCGCGTGCGATCTTGTTCGGCATGTTGCGCGACCTCCGCGGATTTGACGTCGACATGCTTGCCGCCTTGGCGACCGGGGAAGGGCACGCCCCCGCGGCGCTGAGCGACGCCGAACGCCTGCGTTTGACGGTGGCGACGCTCGACAATGCGCCCGATCATGTGCGCGGCAACTATCCCGAATGGCTCGCCGAGGCCTTTACGGCTGCCTTCGGGAGCGATGCCGCCGCTGAAGGGCGTGCGCTGGCGGCGCGCGCACCGCTCGACCTGCGGGTCAATATGTTGAAGGCCACCCGGGAGAAGGCCCTGAAGGCCCTCGCGCATTTTGGGGCCGAGCCGACACCGCGTTCTGATGTTGGCCTGCGGGTGCCTTTGGGCGACGACGGACGGGCGCCGGCGCTCAGCACCGAGCCATCCTATCTCAAGGGTCACGTCGAGATCCAGGATGAAGGCTCGCAACTTGTGACGCGTCTCAGCGGCGCACAGGCCGGCCAACAGGTCCTCGACCTCTGCGCAGGCGGCGGTGGAAAGACGCTCGCGCTCGCGGCCATCATGGGCAACAAGGGCCAGATCTATGCCACGGACGACGATGCCCGTCGTCTCGCGCCCATTTACGATCGCATTGCACGCGCGGACGCGCGCAACATTCAGGTTCGCTCGCCCAAACGCGAGCAGGACGTCGTAGCCGATCTCGAAGGGCGTTGCGACCTCGTCCTCGTTGATGCGCCCTGTACCGGAACCGGCACCTGGCGGCGCCACCCGGATGCAAAGTGGCGGATGCGCCCCGGCGCCTTGGCTGAACGTCTGAAAGATCAGGATCTCGTTCTCTCGCAAGCGTGTCGTTTTTTAAAGCCGGGCGGTCGCCTTGCCTACATCACCTGCTCGGTGCTGCGTGAGGAAAACGAAGACCGGATTGCTCATCTGCTCTCCGAGCGAAGCGACATGTCGCCGGTCGAGGTCTCGACCCTGACGCATGCGGCCGGCCTTGACGATCTCGCCTCGGTCGCATCGCGCCTGGGCCCGGGGCTGCGCCTCACCCCGCACACGACCGGAACCGACGGCTTCTACATGGCGGCGCTGGTCAAGGCCTGAGCTGCGGGCGAGCCAGACTGGCTACCGGGTTGACCCCTCGATCATGCTGCGGATCTTGGCGCTGAGCACGTTCACCGCGAAGGGCTTGCTCAGCATCTCCATCCCCGGAGCGAGAAAACCCCCGCGCACGGCGGCGATCTCGGCATAGCCGGTGATGAACAGCACCTTGAGGTCGGGCCGGATTTGGCGCGCCATTTCGGCCAGCTGCCGCCCGTTGACGCCGGGCAGACCCACATCCGTCACGAGCAGGTCGATTCGTTCATCGGACGAGACAATCGGCAAGGCCGAGGGGGCATCGCCGGCTTCAAACGTCCGGTAGCCGAGGTCCGCCAGCACATCGAGGATCAGCATGCGGACGGCGGGTTCGTCCTCGACCACCAGAACGCAATCACCATTGGCGTGGCTTGCGACGGCTTCCGATGGTTCCGGCGCTTGGTGTTTCGGGTCCGATCGATCTCGCGGCAGATACAGCTTGACGCTCGTTCCACGGCCAACCTCGCTATAGATCAGAACATGACCGCCGCTTTGCTTCATGAAGCCGTAGATCATCGAGAGGCCCAACCCGGTCCCTTGGCCGATCGGCTTGGTCGTGAAAAACGGCTCGAAGGCTTTGGCGATGACGTCGGGCGGCATGCCGGCGCCGGTATCGCTGACGCTGAGCAGCAGGTATTCGCCCGGCTGAAGGTCGCCGAAGGCATCGGCGGAGTGGCGATCGAGCCGCGCATTCGTGGTCTCGACCGTCAAAAGTCCGCCGTCCGGCATCGCGTCGCGCGCATTGATCACGAGATTCAACAACGCGTTTTCGAGCTGATTCTCATCGGTGCGCGCCAGCCACGCCGTATCCGAAACCCGGATTTCGAGCGAGATGGACGGCCCGATTGTCCGCACGAACAAGTCTTGCATCGAGATCACAAGGCGGCCGACATCCACCGGTTTAGCCTCGAGCGACTGCCGACGCGAAAAAGCCAGCAGCCGATGCGTGAGGGCTGCGGCGCGGTTGGCCGAGACCATCGCCGCATCAATGAACCGCCCGATCTCATCCGCGCGTCCATTGGCGACCCGGCGTTTGATGAGCTCCAGGCTGCCGATGATCCCGGTCAGCATGTTGTTGAAGTCATGCGCGATGCCGCCCGTCAGTTGGCCGACGGCTTCCATCTTGTGCATCTGACGCAAGGAACTCTCGACCCGCGCGCGCTCGGCCATTTCGGCGACAAGACGATCGTTGGCCGATTGCAGCGCGAGCGTCCGGTCGCGCACTTGCGCTTCGAGTTCGTCATTCGAGCGCTGCAAACGCTCCTCGAGCCGCTTGTCCTCGGTAATGTCCTGCGTGACGCCGACGAAGCGGATGCAGCGATCGTCTTCGAACAAGGTCGTGCCGTAGCTCGCAACCCAAGTGGTCGGAGTGGCGCCGTCGCCGATCCGATATTCCTGGTAGAAGTTATGTGAATGATGCGGCTGCATCGCGGCGTCGATGGCCTGCTGGACGCGCCCGCGATCCTCGGGATGGATGAGGCTCAGAAAATACTCTGACTCGGAAGCAGCCCGGTCGGCATCTCCCGCAGCGGCGAAAAGCGCCTTGTTGCGCTCATCCCAGAATCGAGTTCCGCTGGCCATGTCGTGATCCCACCGACCGAGCTTAGCGGCCTCGGTCGCCAGCGTCATGCTGACCGAGGTGGCGCGGAGTTCATCCGCACTGCGCCTTTGCGCCGAGACATCGTGGAAGCTGCAGATGGCATAGATCGGTTCACCGCTCGGGCCCGCAATCGCGGCCGAACTGACGGAGAGTTGCAACGTCGCCCCATCCCGGCGTCGGATGAGGATGTCGCGATCTTCGATAGCGACGTGACCGCGCACGGTCTTGGCCAGCGAATAGTCATCGCGATCAAACGGCGTTCCATCGGCATGAAGGCCGCCGAGAAGCTCGAGGTCGGCGACGAACCGCAACGCCGTGACGGCCTCGCCCAAAATCTCCTCGGCGCGGCGATTGTGAAAAACGATGAGACCGGAGGGAATGTCCGCCAACACGATGCCGAGCGGCAACTGCTCGAGAACCGCATAAAGCGCCACGCTATCGCGCTGGAGCGTGCCGACCTCTCGCACGACCCTCGTCGCACTGGTCCGGATCTCGTCAACCGCCATGCGTCACCACCCGTAAGCGTCGAGGTTTTGAAAACGCGAGACGCCGTCGGGATGCGCCTTTATTGCGCCGACATGCCCCCATCGGCCAGGAAATGCTCGAGCCAGTGAATGTCATAATCGCCGTTTTGCATATCAGCATTCCGCACGAGAACGCGAAACAGCGGCAATGTTGTTTCGATGCCATCGATCACGAACTCGTCAAGTGCGCGACGCAACCGCATCAAGGCCTCGCTTCGCGTGCGGCCATGAACCACGAGCTTGCCGACGAGCGAATCATAATTCGGCGGGATCAGATAGCCTTGGTAGACAGCGCTATCGACCCGGACACCGAGACCGCCGGGCGGGTGATAATAGCTGATGCGCCCCGGCGAGGGCCGGAAGTTTTCCGGGTTCTCGGCATTGACCCGGCATTCGATCGCATGACCCGACAGACGCACGTCGGATTGCTGAATCGTCAGAGGTAAGCCGGCCGCGATCTTGATCTGCTCGTTCACGAGATCGATCCCGGTGATCATTTCGGTCACCGGATGTTCGACCTGGATTCGCGTGTTCATCTCAATGAAGAAGAATTGGCCGTTCTCGTAGAGAAACTCGACCGTACCGACCCCGATGTAGCCGAGCTTCCGCATCGCAGCCGCGACGATCTCGCCAATGTCCTCGCGTTGACGATCATCAAGCGCGGGCGAGGGGCCCTCTTCCCATAACTTTTGATGCCGGCGCTGGATCGAGCAATCGCGTTCGCCGAGATGGATCGCGTTGCCCTTACCATCCCCGAGAACCTGGATCTCGATGTGACGCGGTTTTTCGAGATATTTCTCGAGATAGACCGCATCATCGCCGAAAGCTGCCTTTGCTTCGGTTCGCGCCATCGCGAGCGCGTCACTGAGGTCCGCTTTGGTGCGCGCGACCTTCATGCCACGGCCACCGCCGCCCGATGCGGCCTTCACCAAGACCGGGTAGCCGATCTTCTCTGCGACCTGCAGGGCTTCCTCATCGTCGGTGATACCCCCCTCCGACCCAGGGACGCACGGAATGCCAAGCGCTTTGGCGGTGCGCTTGGCCTCGATCTTGTCGCCCATGATCCGGATGTGGTCGGCTTTCGGACCGATGAAGGCGATCTTGTGTTCGGCCAGAATGTCGGCAAATCGCGCATTCTCGGACAGAAATCCGTAGCCGGGATGGATCGCATCCGCGCCTGTGATTTCACAGGCAGTCAGCAGGGCCGGGATATTGAGGTAGGAGTCGCGCGCCGCAGGCGGCCCGATACAGACGCTTTCGTCGGCCAGCTTCACATGCATGGCTTCGGCGTCGGCTGTCGAATGCACCGCGACGGTGGCGATGCCGAGTTCTTTGGCGGCCCGAAGAATGCGCAGGGCGATCTCGCCGCGATTGGCGATGAGGATCTTTTGGAACATGAGGTTTCGCGCACTCTGGTAAAGGCATGGAGGCAAACGGCCGATACCGGCCAGCTGAAGGATCGGTTCGGTGGCTTTACTCGATCACGAGGAGAGGTTCGCCATATTCGACCGGCTGCCCGTCATCGATGAAGATCGCGGTCACGGTTCCGGCGCGCGGCGCAACGATTTCGTTGAACGTCTTCATCGCCTCGACCAGCAATAGCTTTTCGCCCGCTTTCACGACGGAGCCGATCTCGACGAAGGCTTTGCTGTCCGGGCTAGCGCGGCGATAGGCGGTGCCGACCATCGGGGATTTCACCGCGCCTGGATGATCCGCGTCGCTGGGCGACAAAGCCGGCACCACAGCCGCTGGAGACAGGGCGGCCGCCACTGGAAACGTGGTCGTGGTCGCAACGGGGGCGGAAACCGCATGCTGATGCGAGGCGGGGGCCGGCGAGTAGCGGACGAGGCGAATTCGAAGGTCGCCCTTTTCGACTTCCAGTTCGGCGAGATCGCTTTCGCTGATCAGATGCGCGAGCTGCCGCATGAGGCTGGCGTCGATGCCGGTTTCGGAAACCGGACCTGCCCCATCGGAGGGCGCTGAGCCGGGTGCCTCGACAGCTTCGGGCGACTTGCCGCGCGATCGCACGCCGTTACGGATCATGAGTTGCTCTTGACGTTCGACGACAGGATGGACTCGAGCGCGAGCGTATAAGAGCGCGCGCCGAAACCCATGATGACGCCTGTGGCTACGGGGGAGACGAAAGAATGATGCCGGAACGGTTCACGCCGATGCGTATTGGAGAGATGAACCTCCACCACACTCGCCGCAACCGCTTTGATGGCGTCATGCAGCGCAATCGACGTGTGGGTCAAGGCTCCGGCGTTCAGAATAACGGGGTGACCCGCCTGACCGGCCTCTTGAATCCAGTCGACAAGATCGCCCTCGTGGTTGGATTGACGGAAGACGATGTCGACGCCGTGCGGAAGCGCCTGAGCCCGTAGGTCGCTCTCGATACTCGCGAGCGTATCGGTCCCGTAGATCGAAGGTTCGCGCGTGCCGAGGAGATTGAGGTTCGGCCCGTTCAGGACGAAGACGGTCGACATTAGGCTTCAGTCGCCAGGCGTTTCGGGCTCACGAGCATTCCGCCTTGCCGCAACGCAGATTGTTGTCGACGCGGCCCTTAAGTTCGTCATAGCCGACAGCACCAACGACGACATCCTTGCCGACCACATAGGATGGTGTCCCGGTCAGGCTCAACATATCGGCGAGCTGCATATTCTGTTGAATGCCAGCGCGAATCTCGGGCTTGTCCATGTCTTTGACGATTTGATCCATATCGGCGCCAAGATCCTTGGCGACGGAGAGCGCCTGAGCCTTGCCGACGGGGCCGTGGCTCGACAGCAGCTTGTAATGATACTGCCAGAATTTGTCGCCCTTGAATTGGTTACGGACCGCACCCGCCACCTGCGCCGCCTCGACCGACCCCGGGCCCAGCACCGGGAAGTCTTTCAGCACGACTTTCAATTCGGGTTCGGATTTCAGCAGCTTGGCGGTATCATCGAGCGCCCGCTTGCAGTACCCGCAATTGTAATCGAAAAATTCGACCAGCGTGACCTTGCCGCTCGGATTGCCTAGCGTTGCCTGATAGGGCGAGTTGAATAGGTCGGACGAACTCGTGTCGACCGCCTGCAGGCGTCGCGTCTCTTCGTCGTCCTTTTGCTTCTTGTCCAAGGCCGCGATCGCATCACGAACCACCTCGGGGTTTTGCACAAGATAGTCTCGGATGATCGGGCCGAGCGCCGCCTTTTGGGCATCCGTGAACTCGGCAGCGGAGGCCGGAGCCACGATAGCGGAGCCGAGCATCATCGCCGTGGCGATGACCGCGAGGGGACGGCGGAAAACGAGCAGCGACATGGGCCGAATGTCAGAAAACATGACGATCTTTCAAAGCAGGGCGTTTCTTCGGCTTCAAGACAGCATGCCGAACCATCAACGAGTCCGATACACGCACTCTGAGATAGGGCGTTCTTGGGACATCGTCAAAATTCTTGGGACATTGTCAAAACATCAATACGGCTACTGAAGAATCATGTCGGTATTGAGCCGCTGCCGACGATGCAACGCGGCTTTCGCGATCGTAAAGGCGTTTCATCGGCCGCGATCTTGCTCTATGCGCGTGGCATGACAAACCAGCCTCGCCAAACGCCGCATCGCCTCAACGCATCCAAGCGGAGCCAAATTACCTCGTTTCTGGCCATGGATGTCTTTAGCGCGGCCGGGTTGCGCGAGCGAGCAGGAGAAAGCATCCTGCATCTCGAGGTCGGCGAACCCGGCGGCGTCGCGCCCGAGCGAATTCGTCAGGCGGCGATCCGGGCGCTGGAGGCTGGCCGTATCGGCTACACCGAAGCGCTCGGACTTCCGGCGCTCCGGGCGCGGATCGCGCAACATTATCACGACACCTATGGGGTCGAGGTTACGCCAAACCGCGTCGCCGTCACCACCGGTTCCTCAGGCGGGTTCATCCTGTCGTTCCTGGCTCTCTTCGATGTCGGGGCGCGGGTCGCGATCGCTGCGCCGGGCTACCCGGCCTATCGCAACATCCTCGAGGCGCTTGGTATCGAGGTGGTGTCCCTAGAGACGACCGTCGCGAGCCGCCACGTCGTCACGGCGGATATGCTGGCTCGCGCGCATGCGGAAAACCCGCTGGATGGCGTGTTGCTGATGAGCCCGGGCAACCCCAGCGGCACGATGATGACGACGGATGACCTCAGGGACGTCGCCGCGTTCTGCGACGGGGCCGGCGTGGCGTTCATCTCTGATGAAATCTACCACGGACTGACCTATGAGCGCGCTGCCGACACGGCTCTCACCTTCTCCGACGACGCCATCGTGGTGAACTCCTTCTCTAAATATTACTGCATGACCGGCTGGCGCGTCGGTTGGTTGATCCTGCCCGAGGCGCTCGTTCGTCCGGTCGAGCGCCTTCAGCAAAGCCTCTCGATCTCGGTCCCGACCTTGAGCCAGATCGCGGCCATCGCGGCTTTCGACGCGACGGCTGAACTCGATCTCATCAAGCAGACCTATGCGACCAGCCGGGCTCATCTGCTCGACGCTTTGCCGCGGATCGGGCTCGGAAATTTTCATCCCGTCGACGGCGCTTTTTATGTCTATGTCGATGTCGGCCGGTTCACCAACGACTCGGTCGCCTTCTGCAACCGGATGCTGGCTGAGACAGGCGTGGCCGCGACGCCCGGAATCGATTTCGATCGCGACCGTGGTCATCGCACGATGCGGCTGTCCTTTGCGGGCGCGCCGAGTGACGTCCAGCAGGCGGTCACGCGGCTGGGCGATTGGCTGAAGCCCTAAGCGAGCCTCGACGGATCGGGAGCCCTCAAGCGTCACGCGTGGCCGAAAAGCAAATCCCGGCACAAGGCCGGGATCGCTTTAATTTTTCGCTTGCTTCAGAGGACCCTCACGATCCTGTCGTGAAGGTCGCTTTGGCGCGCTGCCACCAGCCTGACCGCTTCGGCCGGTCCGGGTCGACAACCTCGGCCTCAGCTTCGGTCGCAGCGGGCTCGCTCGGGGCAGCATGAGGGGTGGGCGCCTCGGCGACAGACTCGAGCGGGGTCGCAGGTGCGGGGACCACCGGTGACGCGTTGCTCAACGGCAATTCCGGCTGCTCGCGCGACGCGGTCACCTCTGCTGGGTGGTGCTCGACCGTATCCGAACCGACATCACGGTCGGCGGACGGGCGGCTGAGATCGGCCGACACTTCCGTCACGGCCTCGGCGACCCGCGAACGTGACCGGCGGGGACGTCGGGCTGGCGCGACCACCTCATCGACCGGGTCGGTGGCGGCATCGAGGCTCGCGGCAGGGGATCCCATGTCGAGATCGGCCACGCTGGCGGCTGCCGCCTCCGCACTGCGGGTTGGGCGGCGCGGGCGACGGCGGCGCGGCGCTTCGACCGGTGCGGCATCCGCTGTCCCAGCTTCATCCGATGCTGTGTCGGCAAGCACCGCAGGTTCGACGGTTGCAGGTTCGATAGAGGCAGAGACGGGCTGATCCGTGTCGGCCAACGACAGAACCGGAACGTCGGTCGTCGTTTCGGCGACGATCGGGTCGGCCGTGACGTCCGCTACAGTCCCGACCTCGTGATCCCCGGTGCTGCGATCGACCTCAACGGCGATATTGTCGCCCTCGCGACCCTCGAAGGCGAGTTCGCCAGCCTCTTCGTCCGTGCCGTCTGTTTCGTCGAGACCGGCTTCGCCACCTTGCTGTTCACCCTCGGATGTCGCGAACTGGCTCTGATTGTCACGCCCACGCCGACGCCGACGACGCTTGCGGCGGCGCGATCCATCGCCCTCACCGTCGGTACGCTCGCCAGTCTGGCCGTCGCGAGCCTGAACAGGTTGGGCCTCGGAGCCGGTTTCGGTCTCGACCTCCTCAAATTCCTCAGCGGCGGCGTCGAGATCGTCTTCTTCTTGCACCAGAGCATCGATGGCGGAAGCCGCGTGGCTCACATCCGGCCGGAAGCTCAGCAATTGCGGCGGCGTCGCTTCGGCACCCCGGTCGATCGCATGATAGACCGTGCCGTTCATCAGCGGATCGGAGAAGACGTTGATGCAGACACCGAACCGGGCCTCGAGGTCGAGCAGGTTGGCGCGCTTCTGATTGAGGATGTAGAGCGCGACGTCGGGCCGGGTGCGAACCACGAGGTTGTAGGCGGCCGACTTGATGAGCGAATCTTCAAGCAGGCGCAGCACGTGCAGCGCGATCGACGACACCGACCGAACCGTGCCGGATCCGGCGCAATGCGGGCACATAACGGTCGACCCTTCAAGCACGCCGGTCCGCATGCGCTGACGCGACATCTCGAGCAAACCGAAGTGTGAGATGCGGCCGATCTGGATGCGGGCGCGATCGTTCTTCAGGGCGTCCTTGATGCGCCGCTCGACGGCGCGATCGTTACGCCCTTCTTCCATGTCGATGAAATCGACCACGATCAGGCCGGCGAGATCGCGCAGCCGCAACTGGCGCGCGATTTCGTCGGCGGCTTCGAGATTGGTGCGGAGCGCCGTATCCTCGATATTATGCTCGCGGGTCGACCGACCCGAGTTCACGTCGATCGCGACGAGTGCTTCGGTCTGGTTGATCACCAGATAGCCGCCCGAGCGGAGCACCACCTGGTTCGAGAACATCGCGTCGAGTTGCGCCTCGACGCCGGATTTGGCGAAGATCGGCTGCGGGTCGCGGTAGGCGATCACGTTCTTGGTGTGGGTCGGCATCAGCAGGCGCATGAATTCGCGGGCTTCACGATATCCTTCGTCGCCGGCCACGATCACTTCATCGACTTCTTTGCCGTAGAGATCGCGGATCGACCGCTTGATCAGCGAGCCTTCCTCATAAACGAGCGTTGGCGCCGATGATTTCAGCGTCGTCTCGCGCACCGTCTCCCACATGCGCATTAGATATTCGAAGTCACGCTTCACCTCGGGCATACCGCGAGCGGCACCGGCCGTCCGCAGGATGATGCCCATGCCTTCCGGGACTTCCAATTCCTGCGCGATCGCTTTCAGGCGCTTGCGATCCTCCGCATCGGTGATCTTGCGGGAGATGCCACCGCCACGCGCCGTGTTCGGCATCAGCACCGAATAGCGACCGGCGAGCGACAGATAGGTCGTCAGCGCCGCGCCCTTGTTGCCGCGCTCCTCCTTGACGACCTGAACCAGCAGAACCTGGCGGCGCTTGATCACCTCCTGGATCTTGTAATGGCGGCGCGGGCGTGACGTGCGCTGCGGCACGTCTTCCATGGCGTCTCCGCCCAGCTGCTCGACGCCATCTTCTTCGGCGTCATTCTGCTCGGGGTCGTGATGCTGGCCGTCGCTCTTGCGGTCCTCGTGGCCGGCCTGGTCATTCTCCGCCGGCTCGTGCGCGGCTTCAAAGCCATGCTCAAAGGTCGTCACATCGTCGCGCGAGTCGTCGTCCTCGCTGCGGTCGGCATTGTCGAAGCCGGCATCGTCGGCATGGTCGACACCCTCGGTCGTCTCGGACAAAGCCTGATCCGGCACTTCCATTTGCGACTCGCCAGCGTGGATCTCCGCATCCTGAAAGAGGGAGTCGGTCGGCTCATCAGCCTGGATGGCGAGAAAATCGGCCGCGCTCGGGTCCTCGGAACCCGCCGCCTGACCGAGGCCGCCTAGCTCAAGGCCGGTGTCGTCCTGGCCGTCCGCCGCCATCGTCGGATCGGACGAGACCAGATCGCTGCCGATCGCGTCGCTCGAAATCGAGTCTCCGTTAGGGTTGGCGCGCTTCTCGGCCGAAGCCGGGCGATCGCCGCGACGATGCCGCCGGCTGCGCCGATGGCCACCATTGCCGTTGCCGTTACCGCTGTTGTTTGCGCTGGGCGAGCGGGTGTCGTCTTCCTCGTCCTCGTGAGAGCGGGCTTCTTCGTCGAGAAGCGCCTGCCGATCGGCGACGGGGATCTGGTAATAATCGGGGTGGATTTCCGAAAAGGCCAGAAAGCCGTGGCGGTTGCCGCCATATTCGATGAAGGCGGCCTGCAAGGACGGTTCAACGCGCGTGACCTTCGCGAGATAAATGTTGCCGCGCAACTGCTTCTTATTGGCGGCTTCGAAATCGAATTCCTCGACCCGGTTGCCGCGCAGCACCACGACGCGGGTTTCCTCCGGGTGTGCGGCGTCAATGATCATTTTATTGGCCATGGCGAACTCTATGGTTTGGCCGAAGCACCCCGCGCGCCGTCGTCGCCGCTGGCGATGAGCCAGGGTGTAAGACGAGACGCGGCAGGGTGCCGGCATATGTTGCTGTGATGGGGAAGAAGAGGCGCGCCGACGCTCGCTCGAGAGACAAGCGACGACGGATCGATGGGCGCGGAAGCACCGGTCACGGACGACATTCGGCGTCCGCTACGCAGCATCCTCGATGGCACGTGGGCGGACGACTGATCAGCTTTGGCGTGATGACCCAGGGCAGGGCGAGTCATTGTCGCATACCTATAGAAGCACGATCGTCGGACCGAGATCGTGTCGTCCACATCCCAGCGGCGAAACAGGACTGACGTCAGTGCGAAGTCTCGTAAAAGAGCTTCACGCGCAAAGCCTGCACAACGAAACGCACCAAGCCGCGGAAGATTGCCGAGGGGCAAAGTACAGGTTCATGCAGGGCCAGCTGACCGCCGGACAAGGACAGACCCTCATTAGGAGCTTGACGTCGAAATGGCAAGGTTCCGGTCTTGTCTCATTTCCGCAACGGCCCGTCTCAACCGCGCTCCGCGCCGTTACGACCCGTTAACCACCCGGCCTTATCGCTTTAAAACGAATGTCACCGTGCATGGGGCGACGCCTCTGGCCGAGCAACGCAGAGAAGCAGGGACGCAGGTTTGGCCGACACCTCGATCAGTCGTTCGACTCAGCCCTGGATCGGCCGACGTCTGATTGCGTCGATGCTGGCAATGCTTGGTTTGCTCCTCATGCCAGCGCAGGGTTGGGCCGCGCCGGACCTTTCCGAGCATGCTCCGCCCATGGCGGTCGGCTACAAGCTCGAGCGGATTGGAGCCACAACGCGCCTCAGCCTCGATCTCTCCTCATCGGTCACGGCCAACGCCACCGTGCTCGAGGCGCCGGATCGCGTCATCATCGATCTGCCCGAGGTCAATTTTCAAATCGATCCGCTCGCCGGACATCTCAAGCCCGATCGTGATCCGCTGATCCGATCGTTCCGCTTTGGCTTATTCGCTCCCGGTCGATCCCGCATCGTCATCGATCTCGCCGGTCCAGCGACCGTGGCCAAGCTCGCCACGACCTCGATTGCGGGCGGCGACCCCTCCCGTATGGTCATCGAACTCGCCAAGGTCGATCGCGGCACGTTCCACAAAGCCGTCCTGGTCGATGCACCGCCCGCGCCCCCGGCCACAACAGCGACCATCTCCGATCAGGCGCCGGACGCAACGGCCCTGCCGCTTGTCGTCATCGATCCGGGCCATGGCGGCGTCGATCCCGGTGCTAGCGGCCTTGATGGGGTGGTCGAGAAGAACATCGTCTTCGATTTCAGCACGATGCTGGCCGATAAATTGAAGGCGACCGGCCGCTACCGGGTCCGCTTGACGCGCACTGACGATAGTTTCGTCAGTCTCGGCGATCGGGTGCGGATCGCCCGCGACTCCAATGCGGCCTTATTCGTCTCGGTTCATGCCGACACGCTGACGGTCAACGGCTCCGTCACGGGCGCGACGGTCTATACGTCCTCCGACAAAGCGTCGGACGCCGAGGCGGCGCGCGTGGCGGATGCCGAGAACCAATCGGATCAGGCGGCGGGGGTTCAGGCCGAACCGGAAAAGCCCGACGTCAACGACATTCTTTTCGACCTGACCCGGCGTGAAACCCGAACCTATTCGCATCTTTTCCAGCGAACCCTGGTCGGTTATTGGCAGAAGATCGCGCGCCTTAACAAAAATCCGGAGCGATCGGCGGGTTTCATGGTGTTGAAAGCGCCGGATGTACCCTCGGTGCTGCTCGAACTCGGCTATCTGTCGAGCGACAAGGATGTGAAAAACCTGACCTCGACGGAATGGCGCGACGGCGCGACAGGATCGATCGTCAACGCCATCGACAGCTTCTTCGCGCCTCGGCATCCCACGACCAACGGGACGGCGACGATACCGGCGGCACCGGCCGGAGCAACGCGCACGGCCGGGCATGCCGACGAGGCCCGCGCCACGAATTGAGCAGATATGAGACGGCCGGCGCGACGAGCCGGTCGCCGTATGGTCAAGACGGTGTCGGCTGAGGGTAAGAGATCGCCATATACCACTGATCCAACAGGCGAAGGATCGGCTCGGTCATGACGGCGTCGATCCGCTGGATCCCGGCCAGGACAGCTCCGGCATCGTCGGCCGCGCCGTCGAGCGTGAAAGTCGGCAGGATACGGGTCATGAAGCGTGAGCCGGCCACCCGCTCATTGTGAAACGGCATGATGATCGCATCGTGCATCATGGCCAGGCGTACTGCCTTGGCGAGATTGCCGTCGAGACGAGTCGGCGCGCCAAAAGCGGGCGCTCCGACCCGACCATTCGCATAATCGTCGACCGCCACCATCAGAATGCCGTCCGGCCGACGAAGCCGCTCCATCGCTTTCCGCCAGACGGTGCGTGACGTGGGCAGGAGTTCCGCTGGAGCCTGGCTTCGGACCCGATGCGCGATAGCGGCGCGAGCTGCGCTGGCGGGCGGCGCGACGATCACGGCGCCGCGGTGAGGGGCGTAGAAGCCGATCTGCATCTCGGTCAGCTCCCAGTTGCCCAGATGGGGGAAGATGGCGACGATGGGCCGCCCGGCCGAAAGCGTGGCATCGAGCCGGTCGCGATTGTCGATCGTCACGCGCCCGCTCCGGAGGATGCGATGACTGACCGCAAATTCGGCGAAGGTGCGGCCGATATTGGCCCACAGGCGGTCCGCCATGGCATCATAGGCACCGGGGTCTGCCGCGAGATCGGGCCGGAGACGCCGAAAAAGCGCCACGGCCCGTTGATGTTCAAGCGGGTGTTTGCGTTTGCCCATCGCGAAACCCAGCCTCGCGCCGAGGCTCGAACAAAGGCTGATCGGCATCTTGCTCATCGCGAGATGAAGCGTCCAATCGATGCGATCGGCGGTGTTCACGGAAGCGTCTCGGCGACGTCTTCAGCCACTGCGGCGACAGCGGCTCGCCGATGTTCGATCAGCATCGGCAGGCGCTCGCCCGGTCGCAAGCTGAGCCGGCACACAGGTTCCACGACCCAATCGGGTTTGAGGCGCAGCCGCACGTGCCGCGCCAGGGTTGCGAGGCACAGCACCGCCTCCGTCAGGCCGAATGCGGCCCCCGTGCAGACGCGCGGACCGATGCTGAACGGCACATAGGCATAACGCGAGGGGATGCCGGATCCGCCGGGCATAAACCGGTCGGGCAGGAAGGTGTCGGGCTGATCCCACAGCGACTTGTGCCGATGCAGCAACCAGGCGTTGAGGATGACGAGATCCCCCTTCTTGACGCTGCGACCGCCGACGGTTTGATCCTCGGCGGCGGTGCGGGCCTGCAGGGGAACCGGAGGGTAGAGCCGCAACGTCTCTTCGATGATGGCGCGGCTGAAGGGAAGCTTGGCGAAATCGGCGAACTGCGCCGGGCCCTCGCCCAGCACCGCATCAACTTCGGCGTGCAGGCGACGCTCGGTCTCTGGATCCTGCGACAGCAGAAACCAGGCCCAGGCCAGCGTATTGGCGGTGGTTTCGTGCCCGGCCATGAACAACACCGCCGCTTCGTCGCGAAACGCCCGATGGTCCATGGCGGTCCCCGTATCGCCTATTTTGGTCTGCGACATGGACCGCAGCAACGAGGTCTCGGACGCGTTCTTATCGGCGAGGATCGAGTCGATAAGCCCGTCAAGAACCGTATGGATCCGCCGTGCCGCTGCCCGGATGCGGAAGCCCTGAAAGCGGGGCAGGAAATCCGGCACGCCGATCAGCGACAACACGTCCATCTGGTTGATGAGCTTCTGGTAGACGCTGAATGCCGACACGATCGTTTCGGCGGCTTTCGTGCCAAGTTTGCGACCGAAGATGGTGGCGCAGATGATGCCGGCCGTGAGATGAGCCATATCGGCTAGCGCGTCGATTTCGGCGCCTTCGGGCAGCGCTTTCCAAGACGCGAGATGGGCGCCGGCGCCGGCGCTGATGCCTTCGGTGAGTTCGGGCAGACGCGAGATATGGGTCACGGGCGCCACGACCTTGCGACGGTTGCGCCAGATCTCCCCGTCGCTGATGAACAAGCCGTCGCCGATGAGCGGTTTCAGGGCATTCCGCTGCTGCGGCGACTTCTTCTCATAAGCAGCCGCTCCGTCGACGAACGTCTGCTTGACGGTCTCGGGGCTGTTAACCACGATGACGCCGCGCCGGAACAAGCGGTGCCCGAAGATGGTCTTGGAAAACGTTTCCTCCGGCCAGATGGCGAGAAGATTGCGGCGCGCGAGGCGCAAGAGCGCCAGGGGTGGCAACGCCTTTTGCGGGCGAAGCGGGTAGGGCGGAATATAGGCAGCCATCCTGATGTATCGTCTCCTGAGGCAGGGACAGCTTAGATGACTAGCGCCGAAGCCCCAAGCGGAGAGCTGTGGCTGAAATATCACAATTGGCCGGTTCCGGCCGGTCGGTCTCTCCGCGACGGGGTGGCTGGAGGATCAGCCGCATTGACACCATAAAACTGCCGCAGCTTATCTCCATCGCCAAGACGTTAGAAAATGTCTGAAGCCCGGGCCTTCATTCCCGGCACCCGCGTGACCCGGGCAAATCGAACACTCAGTTGAAGGCCTTATCCTTATGCGGCTAATCGCCCGTTTCCTGGGTTTCGTATTTGCGACCGGTGCATTGGTGTTCGTCATCGGCGCCGCGGCTGCTGGCCTGCTGATCTGGAAATACGAACAGGATCTCCCGGACTATACGCAGCTCAAGAATTATGAGCCGCCGGTGATGACCCGCGTTCATGCCAACGATGGCAGCCTCTTGGCCGAATATGCACGCGAGCGGCGGTTGTATCTGCCGTCGACCGCGATTCCGCCTTTGGTCAAGCAGGCGTTCCTGTCGGCCGAGGACAAGAATTTCTATAGTCACAATGGCGTCGATCCCGAGGGCATTGGCCGCGCCTTGATGGTGCTGCTCGAAGGCAACAAGCGCGTGCAGGGTGCCTCCACCATCACGCAGCAGGTGGCCAAGAACTTCCTCCTGACGAACGAACGCAGCTTCGATCGCAAGATCAAGGAAGCCTTGCTGGCGTTCCGAATCGAGTCGGCCTACCCGAAGGAGAAGATCCTCGAGCTTTATCTCAATGAGATCTATCTCGGCCTCGGTAACTACGGCATCGCGGCCGCAGCCCTGAACTATTTCGACAAATCGGTGCACGAGCTGTCGATTTCCGAAGCCGCCTATATGGCGGCGTTGCCCAAGGGCCCGAACAATTACCAGCCGTTCCTGCACCGTGATGCCGCTTTGGCGCGCCGCAACTGGGTCATCGACCGCATGGTCGAGAATGGCTACGTCACGCGTGCCGATGGCGACAAGGCCAAGTTGGATCCACTCGGCGTCAACCCACGTGTGTTGTCGCCCAACACCTATGCGGCGGGCTATTTCGCCGAAGAGGTGCGCCGCGAATTGAGCGAGCGCTACGGCGAGAAGAAGCTGTATGACGGCGGCTTGTCGGTCCGCACGACGCTCGATCCCAAGATGCAGGTCATGGCCCGCAAGGCGCTGGTCGATGGGCTCGTCCGCTACGACGAATCGCGCGGATGGCGCGGGGCGATCCGGCATGTCGATCTCGGGAGCGACTGGGGCTTGACGGTCTCGGAGGTGCCGCCTCTCGGCGATGTGCAGCCGTGGCGTCTCGCCATCGTGCTGGACAGCAACGACGCCTCGGCACGCATCGGCCTCCAACCGCCGCACGACAAGGCCGGCGATGTCGCGGCCGACCGCGATACGGGACAGGTGCCGCTGGACGGGATTCGCTGGACGGGCCGCAAAACCGTGAAGTCACTGCTGTCGACGGGCGATATTGTTTATGTCGAGCCGGTCGACGGCAAACCCGGCCAGTATCGATTGCGGCAGGTGCCGGAGATCTCCGGCGCGATCGTCGCGATGGACCCCTATACGGGCCGTGTCTTCGCCATGGTGGGCGGATTCTCGTTCGATCAATCGGAGTTCAATCGCGCCACACAAGGACTTCGCCAGCCGGGCTCATCCTTCAAACCGTTCGTTTATGCGACCGCGCTCGATAACGGTTATACGCCGTCCTCCGTTGTCATGGACGGCCCGATCGAGATCGACCAGGGTCCCGGCCTCGGCATGTGGCGTCCCGCCAACGACGACGATATGGGCTCGGGTCCGCATACGCTGAGGTATGGCGTCGAACACTCGCGCAACCTGATGACAGTTCGGCTTGCCAAGGACATCGGCATGCCGCTGATCGTCGAATATGCCAAGCGGTTCGGCATCTACGACGAGATGCTTCCGGTTCTGTCGATGTCGCTCGGCGCGGGCGAGACGACGGTGCTGCGGATGGTGACCGGCTATTCGATGTTGGCCAACGGCGGCAAACGCATCAAGCCGACGCTGATCGACCGGATCCAGGATCGCTGGGGCCATACGATCTATCGGCACGACGAGCGGGTCTGCGAAGGGTGTGACGCCGAGAAATGGTCCGATCAGCCCGAGCCGCGTCTCGTCGACAAGCGCGAGCAGGTTCTCGATCCGCTGACGGCCTATCAGATCACCTCGATCCTCGAAGGCGTCATCACGCGCGGCACCGGTCAGGCCGTCAAGGAACTCGGCCGCCATCTCGCGGGCAAGACCGGGACCACCAACGACGCAAAAGACGTGTGGTTTGTCGGCTATTCGACCGACCTCGCGGTTGGGCTCTACCTCGGTTACGATCAGCCGAAGTCGCTCGGCGCAACCGCTTACGCTGCGCAATATGCGGCCCCGGTCTTCCGCGACTTCATGCGGATGGCTTTGCAGGGCAAGCCCGACGTGCCCTTCCGCGTCCCGCCCGGCATCAAGCTGATCTCGGTCGATTATAAAAGCGGCATGCGCGGCAGCGGGCAGGGCTCGATTCTCGAAGCCTTCAAACCAGGGACCGCTCCGCCCGACAGCTACTCGGTCATCGGCGACAATTCGCCGAAGGGTGCCGCTGTCGCGGAACCTGACGCGGATCGCGCGGTCGGGAGCGGAACGGGCGGCCTCTACTAAGCTGGTCCTTTTATTGACCGGAGGCGAGCGGGGCGGCTCGCCTTCCATGCGCTCGCTTCCCATGCCGCGACGTGTTATGCGGCGAGATTGTCCGGTGCGGGGGCCTGCCGCCCGGACATCGTCGTTTCAGTGACCGGCCCAGAGTTCCCTATGTCCGAATTTATTCGTGAGGTTAACGAGGAGGTCCGTCAGGACCAGTTCCGGCGCTTTCTGGAACGCTACTGGATCGTCATCCTCGCGGTTGTGGTGCTCGTGCTCGGAGCCGTCGGCGCGTGGCGCGCAAATCTCTACTTCACGACACGCCAAGCGCAGGTGTCCGGAGGCCAATATCTTGATGCGCTCGATCTGACCCGCGCCGGGAAGGCGGTCGAGGCGAAAGCAGCGCTCGACGCCGTCGTCAAGGACGGCACCCCGGGCTACAAGCTGTTGGCTCGGTTTCGGCTCGCGGCAGAAACCGGCCAGACCGATGCGACGGCGGGAGCGCAGGCGTTCGATGCGATCGCGGCCGATGGATCCGTCGAGGCGTCGTTGCGGGATCTCGCGCGCCTCCGCGCCGCCTTGCTATTGCTCGATCAGGAAAGCTACGCCGAGATCAAGAAGCGGCTCGACCCGCTGGCCGATGCGAATAACGGCTATCGCAACAGCGCGCGTGAACTGTTGGCCATCGCGGCCTTGAAGGCGGGCCAATCGGATGACGCCGGCCGCGCGCTCGACGCGATCGAGACAGATCCGACCACGACGGCCGCTTTGCGTCAGCGCGCCGAGGCGATGCTGGGTCTGGTGCGGGCAGGCGGAGCCGACAAAACGGCCGAGACGACCCCCGTGGTTCCTGCCACGCCTGCGGTCGCTCCACCAACCGCAACGACGCCAGCCCCCGAAGCGCCGGCGCTCGATGCGCCAGTCGAAGCCCCGGCCGCATCTGTTTCTCCGATCACCCCTCCTGCGCCCGACGCTGTTGCTCCAGCCACGCCGCCAACTGACGGCACCGCCAAATGATGAATTTCTCGATCGCCATTATCGGGCGTCCGAACGTCGGTAAGTCGACCCTGTTCAACAGGCTCGTGGGCAAGAAGCTCGCGCTCGTCGACGATCAGCCTGGCGTGACGCGCGACCGGCGCGAGGGTGAGGCACGGCTCGGCGATCTTCGTTTCACCATCATCGACACGGCGGGGCTCGAAGAGAGCGAGGTCACCAGCCTGACGGGCCGGATGCGCGCCCAGACGGAAGCGGCTGTCATCGATGCCGACGCGATCTTCTTCATGATCGACGCGCGTGTCGGCCTGACTCCGGTCGATCGGCACTTTGCCGCCCTGGTGCGCCGCGCCGACAAGCCGCTGATCCTCATCGCCAACAAGGCCGAGGGCAAAGCCGGGACGGCCGGCGCCTATGAGGCGTTCGATCTCGGCCTCGGCGACCCTGTGGCCCTGTCGGCCGAACATGGTGACGGATTCGCCGAACTCTATGATCGTCTCCTGCAGGCCCTGCCGGAGGCGACCGCCGTCGAGCCGGAGAAGACCGAAGACGCGACGCAGCGGCCTGAATTCGATGACGAAGAGGATGGGACCGAACTCGACCTGTCGAAGCCGCTCAATATCGCGGTCCTCGGACGGCCAAATGCCGGAAAGTCGACGCTGCTCAATCGGATCCTTGGTGAGGACCGTCTGCTGACCGGCCCGGAGCCGGGCATCACGCGAGACGCGATCGGCCTCGATTACGAGTGGCGTGGTCGCAAGATCAAAATCTTCGATACGGCGGGATTGCGGAAGCGGGCGCGCATCGACGACAAACTCGAGAAGCTCGCGGTCGCGGATGCGCTGCGAGCCGCTCGATTTGCCGAAGTCGTCATCGTTCTGCTCGACGCAACGATCCCGTTCGAGAAGCAGGATCTGACGATCGTCGATCTGATCGAACGCGAGGGGCGGGGCCTCGTGATCGGCCTCAATAAGTGGGATCTTATCGAGTCGCGCGGTGCCAAGCTGTCCGAGTTGCGTGAGGAGGCCGACCGGCTGCTGCCGCAAGTTCGGGGAACGCCGGTCATTCCGGTTTCAGGCTTGAACGGGCAAGGGATCGACAAACTGCTCGAAGCCGTCGTGAAGGTTCACGAGGTTTGGAACAAGCGGATCTCGACCGGGAAGCTCAACCGTTGGCTGACGGCCACGATCGACACGACACCGCCGCCTGCTGTCAGCGGTCGTCGGATAAAGCTTCGTTATATGACGCAGCCGAAGGCGCGCCCACCGAGCTTCGTTCTGTTTGGCAATCAGTTGAAGGACCTTCCGACGTCCTATCAGCGATTTTTGATGAACGGACTAAGGCAAGCCTTTGATTTGCCGGGTGTTCCGATTCGCCTTTCGCTCCGGCAGGGTGACAACCCCTACGACAAGCGCAAAAAATACTGAGGCTTAGGCCGGGGCCGAAAAGCTCATGATCTTGTTGGCCGGGAAGTCGAAAAGCTTGCCGGTCTCGGTCCAGGTCGGAACGCAGAGTTCGACGATCCGCGGGCTGAGGTCTTCGGGCGCTTTCAGTGTCTCCGGATCTTCACCCGGCATGGCGCTGGCGCGCATGCGAGTTCGCAGCGGTCCTGGATTGACCGCCATGACCTTGACGGCCGACGTCGTGGCGGTCTCGGCCGCATAGGTTCGCATTAGCGCATCGACCGCAGCTTTCGAAATCGCATAAGGGCCCCAGTAGGGGCGCAACTCGGCGCGATGGCCGGCGCCCGAGGTGATGAAGACGGCGCGGCCCGCATCCGAGGCGCGCAGGACCGGGTCGAGCGAGCGGATCAATCGCCAATTCGCCGTGACATTGACGGCCATGACGTCGGCCCATTGCTTCGGCTCGACATGGCCGAGCGGCGTGATCGGACCCAGAATACCCGCATTGGCGACCAGAACGTCGAGCTTCCCCCACCGCTCGTGGATGGCGGCGCCGAGTCGATCCAGAGCGTCGAAATCCTTGATGTCACACGGCACCAATGTCGCTTCGGAGCCGATCTCCCGAATCGCATCGTCGAGGTCCTCGAGAGCACCCTGCGTGCGGCCGAGCGCGATCACATGAGCGCCGGCGCGCGCCAGATCGAGACAGACCGCACGCCCGATGCCCCGTGTCGCGCCCGTGACGAGAGCGACACGCTGATCGAGTGGCTTGTCCATGATGTCTGGTCCTTGTCGAGCCACGGCCATCCGGCCGCGCAACGAAGATCGATGATGCTGTCGGTCCGGAAAGAAAGCGCGATGCGCTCTAGCTGGCTTCTGCCAGCATCGACAATTGACGGACGTTGGAGTCGCCGCCGTTCATGTCGACCAACCGGGTCGGGTAGTCGCCGGTGAAATAATGGTCGGAGAATTGCGGGTTGACCGGGTCGCGTCCCGCGTAACCGGTCGCCCGATAAATTCCTTCGACCGATAGAAAAGCCAGCGAATCCGCGCCGATGTAATCCCGCATGGCATCGAGATCCATGTGGGCCGCCAGCAGCTTGTCCCGGTCGGGCGTGTCGATGCCGTAATAATCCGGATATTTGATCGGCGGCGACGAAATGCGGAAATGCACCTCGCGGGCGCCCGCGTCGCGCATCATCTGAACGATCTTGATCGAGGTCGTGCCGCGCACGATCGAATCGTCGAGGAGCACGATGCGCTTGCCTTCGACCGCGCCGCGATTGGCGCTGTGCTTGAGGCGAACGCCGATCTCGCGGACCGACTGGCTGGGCTGAATGAAGGTGCGGCCGACGTAGTGGTTCCGGACGATCCCGAGTTCGAAGGGGATGCCCGACGCCTGGGCGAAGCCGAGCGCCGCCGGCACGCCACTGTCGGGAACTGGCACGACCACATCCGCGTCGGCGGGACTTTCGCGCGCGAGCTCTGCGCCCATGTTCTTGCGGACCGCATAGACGGAGCGACCATGGACGATCGAATCGGGTCGGGCGAAATAGATATATTCAAAGATGCAGGGCCGCATTTTCTGCGCCGGGAAGGGCTTGAGGCTTTGCAAGCCTTCATTGGTGATCAGCACGACTTCGCCGTTTTCGATGTCGCGCACGAAACGCGCCCCGATGATGTCGAGCGCGCAGGTCTCGGAGGCGAGAATGTAGTGACCATCGAGTTCGCCGAGAACGAGCGGCCGGATGCCGAGCGGATCGCGCGCGCCGACCATCATATTATTGGTGAGCCCCACGAAGGCATAAGCGCCCTCGACCTGGCGCAGCGCATCGACGAATTTATCGACGAAGCGCGGTTTGCGGGAGCGGGCGACGAGATGAAGGATGACTTCGGTGTCGGATGTCGACTGGCAGATCGCGCCGTCGCGGATCAGCGCCTTGCGGACCGTCAGACCATTGGTCAGATTGCCGTTATGGGCGATCGCAAAGCCGCCGGCATCGAGTTCGGCGAATAGCGGCTGAACATTGCGAAAGATGGTGGCGCCTGTCGTCGCATAACGCACATGGCCGATTGCGGCCCGGCCCGGAAGACGCGCGATGGTATCCGTGCTTGAGAAGTGATCGCCGACGAGCCCGAGGCGGCGCTCCGAATGGAAGCGATTGCCGTCGAAAGCGACGATACCGGCCGCTTCCTGTCCGCGATGCTGGAGAGCGTGCAAGCCGAGCGCCGTGATGGCAGCCGCATCGTCGTGGTCGAAGATGCCGAAGACGCCGCATTCCTCGCGGAGTTTGTCGGCGTCGAGGTCGAACCCGTCCGTCCCGTAGGTTTCCGTCAACGCGCGGGAGGAGGACGACGTGTCGGAGGGGTTCATCAAGCTGATCCTTCGGTGCCGGCTTGGCTTGTCGCGTCTATATAGCCGGGAACCGGAGTTCGCGTAAGATCACAACATTATGAAAGTGGCCGCGAGGAGCAGTCATGCGCGGTTATTACGGCTTCTTGGCCCCCGGTGCAGCGGCCGGTTTACCCAGGATCGTATCGAGCCGCTGCTTGTCGCCAGCCGACAAACTGGCGGGGCCGGTGGTGGGCGCCGCATCGGTTTTTTTGCCCGGCACCGACGGATTGGGCGAGACCGCCTTGCCGTCGTTCTCATCAGCCGGCACTTCCTCGGAGGGGTTTGTCTTATCGCGCTTCAGCCGCTTAAGAATCGAGTTTTCCGCATCGTTCGGCAGCATGGCCATCATGTCGTCGCCCGTCATCTGCAGCAGCGGCCGGCTTTTGGCATTGGCGACCCATTCGGGTTGCGACTTGGCCGGAACCAGCCAATTGAAGAAGAGAAACGCAACGACGCCGAGCAGAAAACCGCGCGCCGCCCCGAACACGAAGCCGAGCGTACGGTCAAGCGCACCGACCTTGCTGTCCAGAATCGCATCCGAAAGCTTCACGGTGATGATCGACACTACGATGAGGGTCGCAAAAAACACGATCGCGACCGCCACAACCTCGGCGATCGTATCCTTCTGAATGTAGGGTTTCACAAAGGGCAGCAGCAGCGGATAGAAATAATAGGCCGAGACGGCAGCTGCGGCCCATGAGGCGATGGCCAAGACTTCTCGCGTAAAGCCACGCACCATCGACAGAAGCGCCGATATGAGGACGATCGCCAGCAAGGCAAGATCGAGATAGGACGGCATGATGAGACCTCTTGCTGGACAAACGACTGCTGAAGTCTCAGGCGACCCTGTGATTCACCACTTCGCGGTATAGCGAAGCGATCAGAAGGCGTCATCATCGCGGCCGCGCTTTCTTGCCGCTGCGGCTGCGGTTTTCGAACGCTGTTGCTGGCTTCCGTTTGCCGCGATATCGGCCACGAGCGCGCTGATGTGATTGAGCGTGCGGACCGGAAGTGCCGTATCGGCCTCTTTGCCGGCTCTTTTGGTCGTCGGGGTCGCCGCGGCCGGCGCGCTCGGCGCGATCGCATGAGAGAAGCCGAGCTTCGCGGCCTCCTTCAGTCGGGCATTGCTATGTACGACCGGGCGCACCGCCCCGGACAAGCCGAGTTCGCCGAAATACACCGAATCGGAAGGTAGGTGCGCGCCGGTCAAGGACGACAGCAGCGCCGCCGCTGCCGCGAGGTCGGCCGCCGGCTCGCTGATCTTCAAGCCTCCCGCCACATTGAGGTAGACGTCGTGTTGGCCAAGCCTGACCCCGGCATGGGATTCCAGCACGGCGATCACCATCGCGAGGCGGTTCGAATCCCAGCCCACGACCGCGCGGCGCGGCGTCCCGAGCGCGGTGGGCGCCACGAGGGCCTGAAATTCGACCAAGAGCGGCCGCGTGCCTTCCATGCCGGCGAAGACGGCTGTCCCCGCCGCATTGGCGTCGCGGCCCGATAGAAAAAAGGCAGAGGGATTGGTGACTTCGCTGAGGCCTTCGCCCGTCATCTCGAAGACGCCGATCTCGTCGGTCGGCCCGAAGCGATTTTTCAGCGAGCGAAGGATGCGGAAATGATGCGCCCCATCGCCTTCGAACGACAGCACGGCATCCACCATATGTTCGACCACGCGAGGCCCGGCGATCTGCCCGTCCTTGGTGACGTGGCCGACCAGGATCACGCAGGCTCCCGTCGTCTTTGCGTAGCGAATGAGGCTCTGCGAAGCGCTCCGGACCTGTGTGACCGTGCCGGGGGCGGCCTCGACGGCCTCGCTCCACATGGTCTGGATCGAGTCGATCACCACGAGGCCGAATTTGCGGCCTTCGCTGAGCGTCGCGACGATATCTTCGACGCTGGTGGCGGCGGCGAGTTCCACGGGTGCGCCGGACAGGCCGAGCCGTTCGGCGCGCAACCGCACCTGGGCCGAGGCTTCCTCGCCTGAGATATAGGCGACACGGACGCCGGTCCGGGCGAGTTTCGCGCAGGCCTGGATCAGCAGCGTGGATTTGCCGATGCCCGGTTCGCCGCCGATCAGCAGAACCGACCCCGGCACGAAGCCGCCGCCGGTCACACGATCGAGCTCACCCATGCCGACGGGGGTGCGCGGCGGCTCGGCAGTCTCGGCCGACAATCCTTCGAGCGCGAAGAGGCGGCCTTTGCGAGCCTTCCGCGCGATCTGTCCGCCAATACCTGAGACGGCGCTTTCCTCGACGATGGTGTTCCACTCGCCGCAGGCGTCGCATCGGCCCTGCCATCGGTTGCTGACGGCGCCGCAATTTTGGCAAACGAAGGAGGCGCGCGGCTTTGTCATCGCTGGCGAGACGCTTTCTTGAAGGGGAGGCGGTCGATAGAGGCTGTGGCCTCAGGATATGGCGGCGATCCCGGCTTCCCGATAGACGCGCTGATAGCGTCGCCCGAGATTGGTCAGAATTTCGTAGCCGATCGTTCCCGTCTGCGCACCGAGGTCGTCGATCGTGATGGTCCGCCCAAGCAGCTCGATCATGCACCCGGCTTCGGCGTCGCCCTCGGGAGCGTCAGTGACATCGACGATGCTGAGATCCATCGATACGCGGCCGATGAGACTGCAGGGCCTGCCGCCGATCAGGGCCTTCGGACCGTCCCCATGCCCGATCGTCATGGCGTTGCGCGGGAAGCCGTCGGCATAGCCGAGCCCGATCGTGGCGGCTCGCGTGCGGCGCGGCGCGATCCAGCGGCCATTATATCCGACCGGTTCGCCCGCCTCGATCCAGCGTGTTTGCAAAATCTTCGCCGAAAGCGACACGACCGGCTGCATCGGATTGGGTCGCCCTGGTGTCGGGTTGCCGCCATAGAGCGCATAGCCGGGCCGGGCGAGGGCGTAGATCGGCCTCGACTCGAGAAAGAGGCCGGATGAATTGGCCAGCGAGGCTGGATAGGATTGCAGAAGGCCCTGTCGAACATGGTCGAAGCGCTCGATCTGCTTGGCATTGACCGGATTATCGGGTTCTTCCGCGCTGACGAAGTGGCTCATCACAACGTCGATCCCCGCCGCGGCCAGCCGGTCCTGATCGAGCCGCAAGGCCTCGTCCGGATCAAACCCGAGGCGGTTCATCCCCGTATCGACATGAAGGGCGCACCGAAGCGGCCGACCCTGCCGCCGTGCGGCCGCGAAGGCGTCGAGTTCGGCGGCCGAACCGATCACCGGGCTGAGGCTCGCGCCGTGGAACAAGTCGGTTGCGACGGCGGTGGGATGGAATCCGTTGAGAATGAAGACGCGCGCGGTCGCATCGCCGAAACCGGCTTGACGCAAACTTGCCCGCGCCCTGGCGCCTTCCGACACATGCGCCGTGAAGAAGGTGCGGCAGCCGGCGCGGGCGAGGGCCGGGACAGCTCGCTCGATGCCGATCCCGTACGCATCCGCCTTCACGACGGCGCCGCATTCGGCCGGCGCAGCGCGGCCCGCGAGAATACGCCAATTGCCGGCGAGCGCATCGAGATCGATCGTCAGAACGGCTTGGCCGTCGGGCGGGACGCTCACATCTGCACCGGAAGATGGTCGTCGCGCACGAGATCGGAAAACCGCGTCACTTCTGCGTCGAATTGCAATTCGACCGTTCCGGTCGGCCCGTGGCGTTGTTTGCCGATGATGACCTCGGCTTTTCCATGGGCCCGCTCGATGTCGGAGAGCCAGGTCGTGAACTCCTCCGTGCCTTCGCGCGGCTGCTTGTTCTTCAGGTAATATTCCTCGCGGTAGACGAACATGACGACGTCGGCGTCCTGCTCGATCGACCCGGATTCGCGCAAGTCGGAGAGTTGCGGCCGCTTGTCGTCGCGCGATTCGACCTGACGCGACAGCTGCGAGAGGGCCACCACCGGAACGGCAAGTTCCTTGGCGAGCGCTTTGAGACCGGTCGTGATCTCGGTCAATTCCTGCACCCGGTTGGCATTGGCGTTTTTCGAGCCCGACAGCAATTGCAGATAGTCGACAACGAGGACGTCGAGACCCCGCTGCCGTTTCAGGCGACGCGCCCGAGCGGTCAATTGCGCGATCGAGATGCCACCCGTGTGATCGATGTAGAACGGGATGGTTTGGATCTGCCGAGCCGCATCCGTAATGTTGTGGAAGTCCTCGTCGGTGATGTCGCCGCGTCGGATCTTGTAGGATGCGACGCCCGATTGTTCGGCGATAATGCGGGTCGCCAGTTGTTCCGACGACATTTCGAGGCTGAAGAAGCCAATCACGCCGCCATTGGTGGCCGCATGGGTGCCGTCGGGCTTCACCTCGAACTGGTAGGCCTTAGCGATATTGAACGCGATATTGGTCGCGAGCGCCGTCTTGCCCATGCCGGGCCGACCCGCCACGATCACGAGATCGGATTGCTGCAGCCCACCGAGTTGTCGGTCGAGATCATGCATGCCGGTCGAAATGCCCGAGAGCTTTCCGTCCCTCTCGTAGGCCTTGGCCGCGACGTCGATCGCATGCGTCAGAGCGGTGGAGAAGCTCTGAAAGCCGCCGTCGTAACGACCGGTTTCGGCGATTTCGTAAAGGCGGCGCTCGGCTTCCTCGATCTGGGCCCGGGGCGACAGGTCGACCGGCGCGTCGTAGGCCACGTTCACGACCTCCTCGCCGATCGTGATGAGGTTCCGCCGCGTCGCGAGATCGTGGATCGTGCGGCCGTAATCCGCCGCATTGATGATGGTGGTGGCTTCAGCCGCAAGCCGCGCAAGATATTGGGGCACCGTGATGCCGCCGAGATCATGCTCACCCAGGAAGGTTTTCAGCGTCACCGGCGTCGCGATCTTACCGGCCCGGATCAGGGCCGCCATGACCTCGAAGATGCGGCGGTGGATCTCCTCGGAAAAATGCACCGCCTGCAGAAAATCCGAGACGCGATCGAAGGCGTCGTTGTTGACCAGGATCGCGCCCAGCAAGGCCTGTTCCGCCTCAACGTTATGAGGCGGAATGCGGTAGGTGTCGGTGGATGCTGAAGGCCCGGCGCCATAGTCGCCGCGGCGCTGGAATGATTCGACGATCGCCATGGAAATGATTGTGTCCCCTCGGGATCGTTCGCCTCAAGCGTGATTCCACGTCGAAAGAGGATTACCGTCTTCGCGGCGCGATGCACAGCGATGGCGCGCCGATGCGACCTCTCGTCCGCCGCCTGTGGCACGCGGCGTAAAGTCATTCGTTGTTGTCCCCACTGTCCACACATGTCCACAAGGAACAATCAGATGGATCGAGCCGAGATCGTCCGCGAGGCTTTTCGAGACCAAGCCCGCCATTGCGGCGCGCTTGGCTCTCCCTTCACGGCGCTCCTGTGCGATGTCCTGGCAGAGAGGCTCCGGTCGGGTTTGCGCCTCGCCGACAGCATTCTCGATTGGGACGGTAATCCCGACTCGCGCCACGACGTGCTGCCGCTGCGTCTCGCGGCGGGGCTCAATGCGCTTGTGCGGGCGGGAGAGATACCCGCCTTGGCGAGCCTTTACCCGCCCAATCCGCTCCCGTCACCCGATCGACTATGGGCAGCGGTTGACGACGCGTTGCAGCGGAAGTGTGACGATCTGTCGGCTTGGTTGAGCCATCCGCCGCAAACCAATGAAGTGGCTCGCTCTTCAGTCTTGATGGCGGGCTTGCTGACGATCGCGGCGCGCTGGCCGCAGCCCATGGCGCTGTTCGAACTTGGCGCGAGCGCCGGCCTGAACCTCAATCTCGATCGTTACGCGCATCGGCTTGGGACGCTCGAGACGGGCGATCCCGGCTCGAGCCTCAAGCTTGAACCGCGTTGGTCGGGCGATCCTCCGCCGGATGCGGACGTCAGGATCGTGGCGCGGCAAGGTTGCGATCTCGCTCCGGTCGACCTCGGCGATCCGGCGGCGCGAGAGCGATTGCTGACCTTCGTCTGGCCGGATCAGCACGAACGGCTCGATCGTATCGGCAAGGCCCTGATGATCGCGACCGGGAGCGTGCCCCGCGTTGATCGCGCGAGTGCAGCCGAGTGGATCGAGACCGCGCTTCCGCTCGGCGCATTGCAATCCGGCGTGACGCGCGTCGTGCTGCATTCGATCGCGTTTCAGTATTTCGGCGATGCCGATCGACGCCGCATCGCCGATCATCTCGATCGGGTCGGAGCGATGGCGACGGATGATGCTCCGTTGGCGTGGCTTCGATTTGAAACCGCGCCTGAGACAAAAGGGCCGGAGTTGCGTTTAACGGTATGGCCCGACGCGTCCGAACGTCGTCTCGCAACTGCTGATGCACATGTGCGGTCGATCGTCTGGCTCCCAACGACCCCCTAAACGGCTGGTCGATGGCACTGAAAAGATAGGCACGACATGCTCAAGACACGAAAACTCGGCTCGAAGGGGCTGACGGTTTCTGAACTCGGCCTCGGTTGCATGGGGATGAGCCAATCCTATGGCCCGGCCGACGAAACCGAATCGATCGCCACGCTTCATCGCGCCATCGACCTTGGCTGCACGTTCCTCGATACGGCGGAGGTCTACGGTCCATTCACCAACGAGGATCTGCTTGGTCGCGCTCTTGAAGGAAAGCGCGGTCACGTCACCATCGCGACAAAATTCGGCTTCGCGATCGATGGCGGCGGTGTGGCGGGCGCGAATAGCCGGCCAGAGCATATCCGCGAGGTCGCAGACGCCTCGCTAAAGCGGCTGCGGACCGACCATATCGATCTGTTCTACCAGCACCGCGTCGATCCAGCCGTGCCGATCGAGGACGTGGCCGGCGCCGTCGCCGATCTCGTTCAGGCCGGTAAGGTCAGGTTTTTCGGCCTCTCCGAAGCGGGTGTCGACACCATCGAACGCGCCCATAAAGTGCATCCGGTTTCGGCTCTGCAGAGCGAATATTCACTCTGGGAGCGTAACCTCGAACCGGAGATCATTCCGCTTTTGCGACGGCTCGATATCGGCCTCGTTCCCTTTTCGCCTCTCGGTCGCGGGTTCCTCACCGGCACCGCGAAGCGCGCCGACGATTACCCGGAGGGTGACTACCGCCGGATGGATCCGCGTTTTCAAGGTGACAACTTCGATGCCAACATGCGGGCTGCGGATCTCGTGCGCACGATCGCGTCACGACGCGGCGCCAAGCCAGGGCAGGTGGGCCTCGCTTGGTTACTCGGGAAAGGATCGGACATCGTGCCGATTCCAGGAACCAAGCGCCGGGCCTATCTCGAAGAAAATGTCGCCGCCGCCGAGATCGTGCTGACCGAAGCGGAGATGGCAGAAATCGACCGCGCGCTCGCGCCCGAAAACGTCTCCGGGCCGCGTTATGGCGCGACCCATATGGCCATGATCAACCGCTAAGACGATCGGATAACCCATGTCAGATACAAAGACGCCAGTCTGGTTCATCACCGGCTGTTCGACCGGCTTCGGCCGGGATCTCGCCGCCAAGGTGCTGGAACGCGGTTGGCATGCCGTCGTGACGGCACGCGATCCGGCCAAGGTCGCCGATATTATCGAGGGGCACAGCGATCGCGCGCTCGCCTTGGCGCTGGATGTGACCAAGCCCGACCAGATCAAGGCTGCTGTGAAACAAGCCGAAGATCGGTTCGGCAAGATCGACGTTTTGGTCAATAATGCGGGCTACGGCTACCTCGCCGCGATCGAGGAAGGCGAGGATGCACCGGTTCGTGAGATGTTCGACACGAACGTGTTCGGTCTGGTCGAGATGACGAAAGCGGTGCTGCCCGGCATGCGAGCCCGCCGCACGGGCGCGATCGTCAACTTGTCGTCGATCGGCGGTCTCGTGAGCTTTGCGGCGACCGGCTATTATCACGCGACCAAATATGCGGTCGAAGGCCTGTCCGAGTCGCTCGCGGTCGAAGTCGAGCCGCTTGGCATCCATGTGATCCTGGTCGAGCCCGGTCCGTTTCGGACCGATTTCGCCGGGCGTTCGATCGGTCAATCGAAGACCGTTATCGACGATTATGCCGGCACGGCGGGCGAGCGACGCAAGCAGACCTTCGCGCGCGACGGCAAGCAGGTCGGCGATCCGCTCCGGGCCGCTGAGGCGATGATCACGGCCGTCATGGCCGATAAGCCGCCGCGCCATCTTCTGCTCGGTAAGCCGGCGCTGGACCTCGCCCGGAAGAAGCTTGAGACCTTGAAGGCTGACTTTGACACCTGGGAGTCGGTGACGCTCGGCGCCGATTATCCCGAAGGTGCCGACCCGTCCGCCTCCAAGTTCTAGTCGAGACCTTCCACGAGCAGGCCGGCGCATGGCGTTATGCTCTTGCGCCGGCGCTTTTGCATGTCTATACACCGCCCCATCCCACACGCGGGCGAAAAACGTTCCTGTTTCAAGGACCGTTCCGGTGGCTTCCCTCTCATAGGGTGGCCTGCATGCCCGCGGAGGTTCAACCGGAGATCTAGGTCAACATGGCACTTCCCGATTATACCATGCGTTCGCTTCTCGAAGCTGGAGCGCATTTCGGTCACCAGTCGCATCGCTGGAACCCGAAGATGCAGCAGTATATCTTCGGCACCCGCAACAACATCCACATCATCGATCTCGCCCAGACAGTGCCTCTGTTCCATCGCGCCCTGCAGGCCGTGTCCGATACGGTCTCGCGTGGTGGTCGCGTGTTGTTTGTCGGTACCAAGCGCCAGGCCGCGGAGCCGATCGCCGATGCGGCGAAACGTTCGGCACAATATTACATCAACGCACGTTGGCTCGGCGGTATGCTGACCAACTGGAAGACGATCTCGGCATCGATCCAGCGTCTCCGCAAGGTCGAAGAGCTCCTCCAGGCCGGCGCAAGCGGCTTGACCAAGAAGGAGCGGTTGATGATGTCGCGTGAGCGCGACAAGCTCGAGAAGGCTCTTGGCGGCATCAAGGACATGGGCGGCGTTCCGGATTTGATCTTCGTGATCGATACCAACAAGGAGCAGCTCGCCATCAAGGAAGCCAATCGACTTGGGATTCCGGTTGCCGCGATCGTCGACACCAATTGCGATCCCGACGGCATCACGTTCCCGATCCCGGGTAACGACGATGCGGCCCGTGCTATATCGCTGTATTGCGACCTGATCTCGCGTGCTGCGATTGACGGAATTTCGCGCAGCCAGGGTTCGCTGGGTGTCGATATCGGCGAAATGGAAGCGCCTGCCGAAGAGGAGCTTCCGGTTGCCGAAACATCCGAGATCGCGGCTGAGGCCGCTCCGATCGAAGACGACCAGCTGATGCAGCCGTTCGAGTTGCTGACCGCGCCGCGTGGTGCTCCGGACGATATGTCCAAGCTGCACGGCGTTGGGCCCCAAGTCGTTCAGAAGCTGAACGATGCTGGCGTGTTCCACTATTGGCAGCTTGCTGCCATGAAGCCGGAGGACATCACCAAGCTCGATCACGATCTGAAGCTTGCCGGCCGCATCGAGCGGGACGGTTGGGTTCAGCAGGCGCGGGATCTGATGGCGAGCGCCTGACGCTTCCACGACGCGAGCTTGAAGGCGAGACGACAGCAAGGCCCTCTGGGCCTTGCACTTTTTTGGACAGGGGTGCGTAGGCGTCGCTCTGACGACGTCCTTAAGCGCATCGGCCGATCATCTGGGGATAACGACCATGGCCAATATCACCGCCGCGATGGTGAAGGAACTTCGCGAGAAGACCGGCGCCGGCATGATGGATTGCAAGAACGCGTTGAACGAGGTTCAGGGCGACATCGAAGGGGCGGTCGATTGGCTGCGTAAGAAGGGCTTGTCGAAAGCCGCCAAAAAGTCCGGCCGCATTGCCGCCGAAGGTTTGGTCGCCATCGCGATTCAGGGCACCAAAGGCGTGCTGGTCGAAGTCAATTCCGAGACAGATTTCGTCGCGCGCAACGAGGAATTCCAGAAGCTCGTCCGTGGCATCGCCGACGTCGCTCTGGCTCATCAGGGCTCTGACGCCGAGGCGCTTCAGTCTGCGGCTTATCCGAGCGGCGGCACTGTGTCGGAGGCCATCTCGAATGCGATCGCGACGATCGGCGAGAACATGACTCTCCGCCGGGTCGCGGGCCTCGAAGTCGCGCATGGCGTGATCGCGCATTACGTCCATAACGTGATCACCGAAGGTCTCGGCAAGATCGGCGTTCTCGTCGCGCTCGAGTCGACCGGGGACGCTGCCGCGCTCGGTACGCTCGGCCGTCAGATCGCCATGCATGTCGCCGCATCAAGCCCGCTCGCACTCGATGGATCGAGCCTCGATCCTGCGATCGTGACGCGTGAAAAGGCACTCTTGATGGATAAGAATGCGGGCAAGCCGGCCAACGTTCTGGAAAAGATCGTCGAGAGTGGCCTCAAGAGCTATTATAAGGAAGTGAGCCTGCTCGATCAGCCTTTCGTGCACGACAACACCAAGACGGTTGCACAGGCCGCCAAGGACGCCGAGAAGCAAGTCGGCGCGCCCATCATCGTGAAGGGGTTCCTGCGCTTCGCCCTTGGCGAAGGCATCGACAAGCCGAACGCTCCGGACTTCGCGTCCGAAGTGGCCAGCATGGTCTAAGACACCGTTTACGCCGCGGCGTGGGGTCGTGCCGGTTTTCCCGGACGGCCTTGAGCTCGGCGTAAAATGACAATCCGACACAGCGGTGCCTCCGCCTCGCTGGCTGCCTTGAACGCGAGCATCTATTGCGAGCAGCTTTGTTCGCAAGATTGCAATCGTTTGGTTCTATAATTCAGGTCGCTCCGGTCTCGACCGTCGCGGCCGAGGCATCTTGTGAGGCAATGATGAGCGACGAACACCCCGCCTTGTATCGACGTGTCGTCATTAAGCTTTCTGGGGAAGCGCTGACCGGCCCCGACCCATTCGGGCTAAATGCTCCGACTGTTGCGCGTATCGCGGCCGACCTTGTGAGTGCCGTGTCTCTCGGCGTCGAGATCGCCGTCGTGGTCGGTGGCGGAAACTTCTTTCGCGGTATGCAAGGGGCCGACAAGGGCATCGAGCGGGCCCGCGCCGATTCAATCGGCATGCTGGCGACCGTCATGAATGCGCTGGCGATCGAGGCCGCGATCGAGGCCGAAGGCCATGCCGCGCGAGCGCTGTCTGCCGTGCCGATGCCGTCCGTTTGTCAACCCTATTCCCGGCAGGCCACGCTGCATCACTTGGCCAAGCGGCGCATCTGCGTCTTGGCAGGGGGGACCGGCAATCCCTTTTTCACGACCGATACGGGTGCGGTGCTTCGGGCCGCAGAATTGTCGAGCGATGCCGTCATGAAGGCGACATTGGTCGATGGCGTCTATTCGGCGGATCCAAAAATCGATCCGTCTGCGACCCGGTACGAACATCTGACGCACGATCAGGCGATTTCACAAAATCTGGCCGTCATGGATACGGCGGCTTTTGCGCTGGCGCGGGAAAACCGGATCCCGATCGTGGTGTTTTCGATCGTCGATCATGGCGCGATCCGATCAGCCCTGCAGGGCAAGGGGCGGTTCACGCTCGTCTCGCCCTGAGTCGAGCGAAGGTCCATCCGCCTGTTGCGATGGCAGGGTTGGACATGCCAAAGATGAATGCGATGGATGAAGAGCGTCGTGTCATAGCCGGACCGCCGCAACAGGCATCCGATGACGCGGTCAAGATCAGACGATAGGTGTCGAGCGTGAGTGCAGAATTCGATGTGGGCGATCTTAAGCGCCGCATGCAAAGCACGGTCCAGGGGTTCAAACACGAACTCAGTGGATTGCGGACCGGGCGCGCCAGCGCCAGCTTGGTCGAGCCGGTTCAGGTGCAGGCTTATGGGCAATCCATGCCGCTGAACCAAGTGGCGACCATCAGCATTCCCGAGGCACGCAGCATTTCGGTGCAGGTGTGGGACAAGGGGATGGTCAATGCCGTCGACAAGGCGATCCGAGACGCCAATCTCGGTCTTAGCCCTGTCATCGAGGGGCAGGTGCTTCGCATCCGCATCCCAGAGCTGAACGAGCAGCGTCGACGCGAGATGGTGAAGGTCGCGCATAAATATAGCGAAGACGCGCGTGTCTCTGTTCGTCATGTTCGTCGCGACGGGATCGATCAGATCAAGAAGCTTCTGAAGGACAAGGCCATCACCGAGGACGATGAGAAGCGTCTCGAGACGGAGGTCCAAAAGGTGACAGATCAATCGATCGTTGAGGTCGATCAGGCTTTGGCCGCCAAAGAAAAAGAGATCATGCAAATCTAGAATGTCGGGTTTCTGACCGACCGGCTCTTGTCTCGAAAAGCGCGCGCCTCGCCCGCTTTTTCGGCATTGAAAGCGGCTCGGGTACAAGGTCAACATGCTCTAGCGGGAAGCGCTACCCTCGGCAAAGAGGTCGGCCGGAACCATCATGGAAGAACGCGGCAACACCAAGGAGGGTCGGAACGAGGGGCAGGGGTTTGTCGAGGGCTCAGGCTCGCGCTCGCTCGTGCCGGTCCATGTCGGGATCATCATGGATGGCAATGGCCGGTGGGCTGTCGCGCGCGGTTTGCCGCGTCTCGAGGGGCACCGGCGTGGCGTCGAAGCCCTACGCCGCACAGTCCGCTCCGCCATCGATCTCGGCGTCGCCTATCTGACCGTCTATAGTTTTTCGTCCGAGAACTGGGCGCGTCCGGTCGAAGAAGTCTCGGACCTCATGGGGCTGTTGAAGCGGTTCATTCGCAACGACTTGGCCGATCTTCACAAAAGCGGCGTCAAGGTTCGCGTCATCGGCATTCGCGATACGTTGCAGCCCGACATCCACGCTCTTCTGAATGAGGCCGAAGACCTCACCCGTGACAATAGCCGGATGACCCTCGTCGTGGCGTTCAATTACGGGAGCCGCCAGGAAATCGCCGCCGCGGTGCGCCGCATCGCCGTTCAGGTTGCCTCGGGTGAGATCGCGGCCGATGCCGTGACCGATGAGTTGATCGAGGCTCACCTCGATACGGCTGGCATCCCTGACCCCGATCTCATCATCCGCACGTCGGGCGAACAGCGCCTCTCCAATTTCCTCTTGTGGCAGGCGGCTTACGCCGAATTCGTCTTTCTGCCGATCCATTGGCCTGATTTCGATCGGGGTGCTTTCGATCAGGCTTTGACAACCTACCAGATGCGCGAACGCCGTTTCGGCGGCGTCACGGTGGCCGAGCATGCGGCCGAAAAGTTGAAGTCGGCCCTATGATCGAGCCCATTGGGCCGTCGCAACGGGGACTGGTCGAGACGTCAACGGGGTCAGGCCTGTCCCGGCGTTGGACCGACCTGATGCCGCGGGTTTTGTCGGCGCTGGTGATGGCGATCCTGGCGCTTGGAACCGCGATTGCCGGCGGAGCCTGGTTTTCGCTTTTCTGGCTCGCCGCTTCCTGTGCGATTCTATGGGAATGGCAGCACATGATCGACGAGACCTCGGCGATCCGCCGGCTGATCGTTGGTGTCATCGCTTTGACGGCCGCCCTCGCTGTCGCCTCGGCTGGTCATGACAGGGTTGCGGTCTGCCTTGTCGTGGCAGGACTTCTCGGCACCTCTGCGGTTGCGCCCGCGGGGCTGCGGCTCGCAGCGGCGACGGGCCTTGTCTATGCGTCTGCATTGCTGGCTTCGGTGATCGTTCTGCGAACATCTGAACCCGATGGGTTTGTTGCCATCATCTGGTTGTTCGCCGTCGTCTGGGGAACCGACATCATGGCCTATTTCGGCGGCCGGCGATTTGGCGGCCCAAAGCTCTGGCCGCGCTTGTCTCCATCGAAAACCTGGTCGGGTTTTTTCATCGGCGTCCTATGTGGGACGGTGGCGGGTCTCGCGGTCGCGCCCTCACCGAGGCAGATCTTGCCTCTTCTGCTCATCGGCCTCGCAGCCGCAGGCGTCGCGCAGGCCGGTGACCTTTTCGAATCCGCGATGAAGCGGCGCTACGGCGTCAAGGATGCCAGCCACCTCATCCCCGGTCATGGCGGCGTCATGGATCGACTCGACGGGTTTGTGGCCGCCGCGGTTTTTGCTGCCTGTCTCGGAATAGCGCGGCTCGGGATCGATGCGGCGGGTGCAGGATTGTTCACGTGGTAGGAAATTTTCGGAGGAGACGGCCTTGAGCCAAGCTGGTCATCAAACGCGGTCTCATTCGTCGCCGCGTTCGCTCGTCATCCTTGGCGCGACGGGATCAATCGGCCGCTCCACAGCCCAGGTGCTGGCGCTCGACCCGTCTCGTTTCCACGTCGCGGCGATCGCGGGCGGGCGGGACGCTGATGCGCTCGCCCGGATGGCAATCGAACTCAGAACCTCGTTTGTTGCGATCGCCGATCCATCCGCCTATGGCGCCCTGAAAGATGCGCTCGGCTCGAGTGGAATCGAAGCGGCAGCTGGGCCTGATGCGGTCGTCGAGGCGGCGTTGCGGCCAAGCGACCTCGTGATTGCGGCCATTGCCGGCACGGTCGGCGTGATGCCGACCTATGCGGCCCTCGCGGCCGGTCGGACTGTCGCGCTCGCCAACAAGGAGACGCTGGTTTGCGCCGGCTATCCCGTCATGCAAACCGTTGCGGCCTCCGGCGCGACGGTGCTGCCGCTCGACAGCGAGCATAATGCGATCTTCCAGGCTCTTGGCGGCGCGCCGATCTCCAGCGTCGAGACCATGACCCTGACGGCTTCGGGCGGACCATTCCGGACCTGGGATGCCGCGAGGATCGCGGCCGCGACCGTCAAGGAGGCGTTGGCTCATCCGAATTGGGCGATGGGCCCCAAGGTCACGATCGACTCAGCGAGCCTGATGAACAAGGGGCTCGAATTGATCGAGGCCTTTCACCTGTTCGGGATCGAGGCCGAGCGGCTCGATGTCGTCGTGCATCCGCAATCGGTCGTTCACGGCTTGGTGTCGTTCGCGGACGGTTCGGTCAATGCCGGGATGGCGTTGCCCGACATGCGTGTGCCGATCGCGCATTGTCTCGGTTTTCCGCATCGCTTCGAAAGTGGCGCTCGCAAGCTCGATCTTGCGGCACTAGGCTCGATGACGTTCGAAAAGCCGGATCTTGATCGGTTCCCAGCGCTTCGCCTCGCCATGGCTGCTTTGAAGGCAGGGGGCGGATTGCCGACCGTGCTCAATGCCGCGAATGAAATCGTCGTGGCGGCTTTTCTCGAGGGGCAGCTCAACTTCGGCGCGATGGCGGGTTTGGTCGAACGGGTCTGCGATCGATCCATCGCCGAAGGGTGGTCTTACCTCCCGGCGAGTGTTGCCGATGCGCTCGCGATCGATCGGCAAGCGCGAGAAACCGCCGCGGCACTCTTGGATTAGGGCGTCCCGAGGGACATTATGATGGCGTAAGCCAACGATCCTGGCGTTGGCTCGCTCTCAACGCCAGGCACACCCGTATCGATGTTGCGTTCCGCATGTCGGCCCGACGGGGCCCTCCGGAGTTTCTGATGGCCCTGTTCAGTCATTTCCCAACCGTCCTCGGTTACATTTTCATTCTGGTGCTCGTCGTGTTCTTCCATGAACTCGGGCATTTTCTGGCGGGTCGGCTCTGCGGCGCGCGGATCGACGCGTTTTCGGTGGGGTTCGGTCCCGAAATCGCAGCCTATACGGACCGTAAGGGAACACGCTGGCGGCTCGCCGCAATTCCGCTCGGTGGCTACGTCAAATTTCACGGCGATAGCGACGTGAGTGCAAAGCCGACGGCAATCGCCGATACCGTGGCTCGTGGCGACACATTCGCGGGCAAATCTGCCCTGCAGCGTGGCTTCGTCGTCGCGGCGGGGCCAATCGCGAGTTTCCTTCTCGCCATCGTGCTTTTCGCCGGCCTGTTTTACGTCGAAGGGATCGGCGTGCTGGCTCCGCGTGTCGCATCCGTGGTGGCCGATAGCGCCGCCTCCCAGGCCGGCTTTCAGCCTGGTGACCGGATCACGTCGATCGACGGACGGCCGATCGACAGCTTCATGGACATGCAGCGCATCGTCAGCGAGTCGAGCGATACGCCCTTGGCGATCGACGTCGATCGGAGCGGAACTCTGGTTCATCTGACAGCGACACCCCAGCGCAAGGATGTGAAGGGGCCGTTTGGAACGGCGAGAATCGGGGTGTTGGGTCTCGGCGCCTCGACTGATCGCACCGATTATTCAGTGAAGCGCCTCGGGCCAATCGAATCCGTGACCGCGGCGACATCCGAATGTTGGTATGTCGTGAGCCGGACCGTGAGCTATCTCGGCGGTCTGCTGACCGGCCGCGAAACGGTGGCGCAACTGTCCGGCCCGGTCCGTATGGTCGAGGTGACCGACAAGGTCGTTCAACTCGGCTTCGGCGCGCTGCTTAATCTGGCCGCGTTCTTCTCGGTTTCTATCGGATTTTTTAACCTTCTTCCGATTCCCCCGCTCGATGGCGGACGATTGTTGTTTTGCTGCATCGAGGCCATTCAAGGGCGTCCGGTGAGCGAACGCTTGCAGGAATACGGCTTTCGTCTTGGCATCGCTCTGGTCGCGACTCTGATGCTTTGCGCCACATACAACGATATTTCGCGGTTTTTCGTCAGTTAATTGTGGCGTTTCAGCGGCTTGCGTGTCGGTAGAGACACGCCTGTGGGCTTTGGTACGCACCGCGCCGAATGTTGGTTTGCTCCCCCCCGTAAACCTTGTAGAAGCGAAAACCTGAGACAAGAAAATCTGGTTCCCGTCACTTCGGTTTCGGAAATCATCAAACTTTAGTGTTCAGGTTGAGGGATCGAGAGCGTGACCCACGCTCGCGGTAGACGGGGACCGAGAGTACATGCAGTTTCTACGCGGCTTCTTGAACCGACTCGCGTTCATAACGGTCTTATCCGTCATGATTGCCGGGATCACCTTGCCCGCATCGGCGGCATCCATTGTCGTCGAGGGCAATCGTCGCGTCGACGCTGAAACGGTCCGGTCCTATTTCACCGGTGCCGATCAGGGCAATGTCAACCAATCCATCAAAGACCTTTATGCAACCGGGCTGTTTTCCGATGTTCGCGTCAGCCACCGCGGTGCGGGTCTGGTCGTGACCGTCGTCGAGAACGGCGTCATCAACCGGGTTGCTTTCGAGGGCAACAGCAAGATCAAGGGCGACCAGATGTCCAGTGCCATCCAGTCGAAATCGCGGGGGCCTTATTCGCCCGCCACGGTTCAGGCCGACATCGAGCGCATCAAAGAAATCTATCAGCATAACGGCCGCGGTCTCGCCAAGGTCACGGCACGGACGGTCGATCTTCCGAACGGTCGCCTCGACGTCGTGTTCACGATCGACGAGGGCGACAAGACCGGCGTGAAGTCGATCGACTTCGTCGGCAACAAGGCGTTCGGCTCTGGCAAGCTTCGCGGCCTGATGCAGACCACGGAATCAAATTACCTCTCGTTTTTCAAGACCTCCGACGTCTATGACGCCGACAAGGTCGCGGCCGATCAGGAAGCCATTCGCCGCTTCTACCTTCGCAACGGTTATGCCGACTTCCGCATCGTCGGCTCGGACGTGAAATTCGACCCGGAAGCCGGCGGTTATCACCTCACGATCACGGTCGAAGAAGGCGCGCAATATACTGTTGGCGCCGTTCGGGTGGAATCTCACCTGTCGGACGTCTCTGGCGAGCAACTGACGCCGATCGTTCGGCTTTCCGCAGGCGACGTCTATGATGGCGACCTCGTCGAGAAGTCGACCGAAGGGTTGACCCGCGAAGTTCAGCGTCGCGGTTATGCCTTCTCGGAAGTTCGGCCGCGCGGTGACCGCAATCCGTCCACGCACACGGTCAACCTTGGCTTCGTGATCGATGAAGGCCCGCGCGTCTACATCGAGCGCATCGACGTCCACGGGAACACCCGCACCCGCGACTACGTCATTCGTCGCGAGTTCGATATTGGCGAAGGCGACCCCTACAACAAGGTCATGATCGATCGGGCTGAGCGCCGCTTGAACAGCCTCGGCTTCTTTAAGAAGGTCCGGATCACCAATCTGCCGGGTTCATCCGCCGACCGCGTCATCATCAACGTCGATGTCGAAGATCAGCCGACGGGATCGTTCTCGATCTCGGGTGGTTACTCGACCTCGGATGGCTTCATCGCGGAAGCAGCCGTGACCGAGACCAACTTCCTCGGCCGTGGTCAATATGTGAAGCTCGGCGTGCAAGAGGGCCAATATGCCCGCGGCGTCGATTTCTCCTTCACCGAGCCGTATATCTTCGACACCCGCATCGCCGCTGGTTTCGACATCTTCGCCAAGCAGAACGACAACACGCAATATGCGCTTTACGAGACCTTCGTGACGGGCGGCACCTTGCGGCTTGGTATTCCGATCACCGACGAATTCTCCGTCTCGCCGCATTACTCGATCTACAACACCAAGATCAGCATCCCGAACAAGTCGAGCCAGCCGTCCAACGATTGCGTGTCGACCGGTGGTGTTCCGATCGATGGGACGACGCCTGGTTTCGGCACCTTGGTGAATGTGCCGGCCACAGCGACGAACAACTGCTTGACCAACGGTGAGGCGTCGATTGCCATCAAGGAAGCGCTTGGGTCGACGTTGACCAATTTGGTCGGCTTCAACCTCAACTACAACACACTGGACAACCCGAAAAACCCGACCAGCGGCTTGTTCGCCGAAATCCGGACCGATGTCGGCTTCGACACCGGCCTCGGCAATGCGGGCGGTCAGCGCGACAACACCTTCGTTCGCAGCACGGGCGACCTGCGCTACTACCACCCGATCTACGACGACATCATCGGGTTCGTGCGCCTGCAGGGCGGTCATGTCGAAGCGCTGAGTGGTCAGCTTCGCATCACCGACCAGTTCCAGCTTGGACCGACATTGGTTCGTGGTTTCGCTCCGTCGGGTATTGGCGCACGCGACATCAGCGACCCGACCAATGCCAAGTACAATCCGCTGGGTGGCTCGACCTACTTCGGTGGATCGTTGGAGACGCAGTTCCCGCTTTATGGTCTGCCGCGTGACCTTGGCCTGAAGGGTGCCTTCTTCGCCGATGCCGGAACGCTCTTCGGCTACACCGGCCGCACGAACTTCACCCCGGGTGGTGGAGCCTGCGTGGCGGGTGGCCAGGCGACTGGCGTGTTTGCGACCAACTATCAGCAGGGCACCTGCGTGGTCTTGCGCGACTCGGACGCGATCCGCTCGTCGGTCGGCGCCAGCTTGATTTGGGCCTCGCCGCTTGGTCCGATCCGGTTCGATTACGCCTACGCTTTGAGCAAGGACAAATTCGACCAGACGCAAGCCTTCCGCTTCTCGGGTGGCACCAGCTTCTGATCGAGACGAGATCTCGTTATCCCGTGGGACCTCGGCCGGAAGGCCGGGGTCCCACACTCGTTTCAAGGACTTGCTTCGGCGGCGTGCTTGGGACCGAAACGACGCGTGAAATGCCTCGGCTTCGGTTCGACCACTTCACGCTTGAGGGCTTGGCGTGTTTGACTCGACGCGGCGGAGTGATTCAACCAAGCCGCTGTTTTGGTGCGGTGACTGAAGCCCCCTTTTTGGCTTCGAACGAATGCCTTCGGGGCAACTCACAACGAATGGGTACGGCATCGACATGAGCGCACCGGTCTTCTTCCGCCGTGCTTGCACACCAACGCTCGCGGAGATCGTCGAATGGACGGGCGCAACCGCTCCCGCGGGGGCTGAGCTCTCGACCGTCATCACCAGCGTGGCGCCTCTCGATCTGGCCGGCACAGGAGCCCTGACGTTTCTCGATAATCCGCGTTATGCCCCGATGGTGGCCGCGACACGCGCTTCTGCTTGTCTCGTTCCAGCGAAATTCGCCGCCATCGTGCCGGCCGGGACCGTCGCTCTGATCGCGACCGAGCCGTACCGCAGCATCGCCGTGATCCTGGCCAAACTCTACCCGGATGCCCTTCGGCCGAGCTCGATCTTCGGAACGGAGGGTATCTCCCCAGGTGCTTTCATCCATCCCGAGGCACGGATCGAAGCGGGGGTCACGATCGACCCTGGTGCGGTCATCGGGCCGCGCGCGGAAATCGGATCGGGAACGACGATCGGCGCCAATAGCGTCGTCGGGCCGGATGTCCGCATCGGGCGATCCTGCTCGATCGGCCCGCAGTCGACGATCTTGAACGCGTTGATCGGCAATCAGGTCATCATCCATCCCGGCGTTCGCATCGGGCAGGATGGGTTTGGATTCGCGATGTCCGCACGTGGACACCTGAAGGTGCCGCAGATCGGCCGCGTTGTGATCCAGGACGACGTCGAGATCGGCGCAAATTCCGCCATCGATCGGGGATCGAACCGCGATACGATCATCGGAGAGGGCACTAAGATCGATAATCTGGTCCAGATCGCCCACAACGTCGTCATCGGTCGTCATTGTGTGATCGTCTCGCAAGGTGGCATCTCCGGGTCGACGACGCTCGGGGATTTCGCCGTCACCGGCGGGCAGGCGGGCCTGACAGGTCATTTGACGATCGGCACGGGTGCTCAAATTGGTGCACAGGCGGGGGTCATGGCGGATGTGCCGGCCGGCGCCCGCGTGGTGGGTTCTCCGGCCCAGCCGGTGCGAGATTTGTTCAAGCAAACCGCTATCCTCAAGCGTCTGGCGCGCGGCGAATGGAACAAGCCCGGCGCGAACGCTCCGGTCGAGGAGAAGAACTGATCCTGCCGCGATGACACACGTTCTGCTGGAGTGTCCTCGCGGGTCATCACTTGTCTATGTCATTGCCCTCGCGGGCACTTCGTGCGCTGATGGCGCTCTTTTTCTTGCCGGCCCCGGCTGTCCCATGCCGACCACGAGGCCAAAATCGATGGATTCCGAATGGACGATACGGTGCTGCCGATAACGCTTGATTCCCTCGATATTCAGCAACTGCTCGAGGCGCTGCCTCATCGTTATCCATTCTTGCTGGTCGATAAGATCATCAGGATGAAGGGCGACGAGAGTTGTGTCGGGATCAAGAACGTCACGATCAACGAGCCGCATTTCCAGGGGCATTTTCCGGGTCGGCCGGTGATGCCGGGCATCTTGCTGATCGAGGGTATGGCACAGACGGCCGGCGCGCTTTGCGTCCACTCGAAGGGCCTTGCTCGACCGAAGCTGGTCTATTTCATGACGATCGATAAAGCCAAGTTTCGCAAGCCCGTCGTGCCGGGAGACGTCGTCGAATATCACCTCGCGAAAACGGCGCACCGGCGGAACATGTGGTGGTATAAGGGTGAGGCCAAGGTCGACGGTGTCCTTGTGGCCGAAGCACTCATCAGCGCCATGCTGGTGATGGATTGACGGCCGTCGAGCGGTCAGTGGCGGTTCGCGAGGTCGGGGTTCATTCCCTTGCGGTCGTCGAGCCAGGGGCCGTCATCGGTCGCAATGTCTCGATCGGGCCATTCTGCACGATAGGCGCCGATGTCGAACTCGGGGACGATGTCCATCTCGTGTCGCATGTGGCGGTGGCCGGCCGCACGTCGATCGGCGCGCGGACGCGCATTTTCCCATTTAGTTCGATCGGCCACGAGCCGCAGGATCTCAAATACCGGGGAGAGCTATCGCGACTCGACATTGGGTCGGATTGTCTGATCCGCGAAGGCGTCACCATGAATCCCGGAACGGGGTCGGGCGGCATGCTGACCTCGGTCGGTGATCGCAGCACCTTCTTGGCCAATGCCCATGTGGCCCATGATTGCCGGGTCGGCAGCGACGTCATCTTCTCCAACAATGTGATGCTGGCTGGCCATTGCCGGGTCGGTGATTTCGTCATCCTGGGCGGTGGCGCAGCCGTCCACCAATTCGTCCGCATCGGCCCGCATGCTTTCGTCGGCGGTCTTGCGGGGGTCGAAAACGATGTCATTCCCTACGGCATGGCGCTCGGAAATCGCGCGCATCTGGCCGGCCTCAATCTCATTGGTTTGAAGCGTCGAGGCTTCACGCGCGAGCAGATCCACGATCTTCGGCGGGCCTATCGTTTGCTCTTCGCGGCAGAAGGAACCCTGAAAGAGCGGGTCGAAGATGTGGCGGGCGAATTTTCGACCCACGTCGAAGTGCATGAAATTCTCGATTTCATCCGCAATGGAGCCGATCGCGCGATCTGCGTCCCGCGCGAGGTCAAGGATGTGGCGGGGTGAAGCCTCCGCGTGCCGTCGGCGGTGCGTCAGACCGGCGTGAAACACCGCTGCGGCTCTACATTGTGGCCGGGGAGCATTCCGGAGACCAACTCGGCTTTAAGCTGATGCGGGCTTTGCGTCGTCTCTCGCCCCGGCCTCTCACATTTGCGGGGGTCGGCGGCGATCGCATGGAAGCCGAAGGGCTTCGGTCGCTGTTTCCCCTGACCGATATCGCGGTTATGGGCATTCTACCGGTCATCAAGCGTCTGCCGACCGTGCTACGCCGCATATCCGAGACCACCGCCGCCGCGGTGGCGTTCAAACCCGACGCGTTGATCATCATCGACAGCCCGGATTTCACGCATCGTGTCGCCCGCCGCGTGCGCCGGCGCCTGCCGGGCATTCCCGTGATCGACTATGTCAGCCCCACGGTTTGGGCCTGGCGAACGGGGCGCGCGAAGGCCATGCGGGCCTATGTCGATCACGTGCTCGCACTTTTACCGTTTGAACCGGCCGCCCATGCCCGTCTCGGCGGCCCGACCTGCACCTATGTGGGCCACCCACTGATCGAGCGGATCGACGAGTTTCGTCCCGTGCCGCAGGATGTGGATCGCCGCCGCGAGGAGCCTCCCGTCGTCGTGGTTCTGCCGGGGTCGCGTCATTCCGAAATCCGCCGCCTGATGGATGATTTCGGCGGGGCGCTCGAACGGTTGCAAGCGTCTTACGGGCCGCTCGAGGTGGTGCTGCCGGCCGTCGACCATCTGGCTGCCGAGATCGAGGCCCGCGCGGCTGCTTGGCCGGTTCAGGTCCGCATCCTGCGGGGTGAAGCCGAGAAGCTCGCGGCATTCCGGCGCGCAAGAGTGGCGCTTGCTGCCTCCGGCACGGTGACGCTCGAACTCGCCTTGGCGGGCGTACCAACTGTCGTTGCCTATCGGGTCACGCCGGTCGAGATGCGGCTGCGGTTTCTCATCAAGGTGCCATCGATCGTGCTGCCCAATCTCGTGACCGGCAGCCTCGATATCCCAGAATTCATTGGAGATGCCTGCACGCCGGAACGTCTCGCGGCGGCGCTGCTGCCTTTGCTTCGCGAGACGCCTGCGCGGCAAGCTCAAACGGACGCGATGCGGCGCCTGGACTCGCTGATGAGCCTTGAGACCGGCGAAGTCCCGAGCGAGTGCGCCGCCTCGGTCATCCTGCGCCACATTGGCGCGCTCTGACGCTTTCACGCCGCAAGCTTCGAAAAAGACTCTCAAAATCCTGAAAAAATCCGCTTACGGTTAATGGAGCCTCAATCTCCATCCCGTCTAATCGATCCATAAGCCGAGTGGTCCGTCTGGATTCGACAGCATGTCGATGCCGCCGACCGCAAGGCCTCGAGAGGTCGGTCGCGTCGGAGTGGTCATGCGGATTGAGAGCGAGGACGACCTTCAGCGAGACGCCGAGTTCCGACGCGAACTCGACCTGTCGTCGATCGGTCGCACGATCGCGCGCCGCAAATTATGGGTCATCGGCCCCGTCGCGTTCTGTTTCATCGCCTCGATCATCGGCGTCAATCTGGTAAAGCCGCGCTATACCGCCGAGTCGAAAATTCTCATCGAGAATGGCGAGAATTTCTTCACGCGGCCAGACCGCGGCGAGCGGGAAACGGCACAATTGCCGGACGACGAGGCGGTGCAGAGCCAGGTGCAACTCATCTCGTCGCGCGATATCGCGCGGGACGCCATCACGGCTCTCGACCTGAAGGGCAATCCTGAATTCGATCCGCTGGCCAACGGTCTTGGCGTGCTGTCTCGCGCGGCGGTTTTCCTCGGGCTCGAGCGGGACCCGATGCGGGTCAGCTCCGAGGAGCGCATCCTGACCTCCTATTACGACAAGCTGACCGTCTATCCGGTGATCAAATCACGGGTGCTGAGTGTTCAGTTCACGTCGCAAAATCCCGATCTGGCCGCCAAGGCCGCGAACACGATTTCCGATCTCTACATAAACCTCCAGTCGAGCACGAAGCGTGACGCGGCCCGGACGGCGGCCGCGTCTCTGGCGTCGTTGATCGCTGATCTGCGGGTGCGGGCGGCTGCGGCAGAAACGAAGGCCCAGACCTATCGCGCCGGCAACGGACTGCTGATCGGATCGAATAATACGACGATCACGGCCCAGCAGTTGACCGACATCAACACGCAACTGGCGCAGGCCCGGAGCGCCGAGGCGGACGCGCAAGCCAAGGCAAAGCTGTTGCGGGACATGATTCGTGCCAACCGCGTCGGCGATGTACCGGATGTCGCCAATAATGACCTGATCCGCCGGATCTCCGATCAACGCATCACCCTCAAGGCGCAGATCGCCCAGCAAGGCCGCACTTTGTTGCCTGGCCATCCGCGGATGCAGGAAATGAGCGCCCAACTGGCGGATCTCGACCAGCAACTGCGCCTCGAAGGCGAGAGAACCGTTCGGACGCTGGAGAACGAGGCTCGCATCGCGGCGAGCCGGGTCGTCAATCTTCAAACCGCTCTCGACACGCAGAAAAAGACTGCAAGCGTGGCTGGGAGCGACGAAGTGGCTTTGCGCGATCTCGAATCGCAAGCGCGTCTGCTGAAAGATCAGCTCGAGTTCAACACGCAGAAATATCAGGAGGCTCTGGCCCGCGAGAGTGCCGCCTCGACGCCGGCGGATGCGCGGATCATCTCGCGCGCGGTGGCGCCCGAAGTCCCGTCGTTCCCGAAGAAAGGTCCTATGATCGCCATTTTCACGCTTGCGGGCTTGCTGCTGTCGATCGGTCTGATCATCGCTCGGGAATTGCTCTCGGGTCGTGCGTTCCTGCGTGACACGTCGCCGGGATCGATGCCGGTGCCGGTCAGCGGCAATCCGGAGTTTAGCGACGATGCGTTCGTCGATCCTCGATCGAGGCGTCCCCGCGGTTTGTCGGCACAAGCGGTCGAGCCCGGTGCCCCGTTCGCGCGCACCCCAACGGGGGATCGCAGGGGTAACGGGCAATTCGAGGCCGTGGTCGAGGATATTCACCAGCGCCGCAAACTGCATGGGGCGGTGCGGGTCGCGATTGCCGGCGCCGATCCGGAGATCGCAGTTCTGCCCGTCGCCCTGTCGTTCGCGCGCGCGCTTGCTCGTCAGGATCGCGTGATCCTGGTCGATTGTGGTGCCGTCCCCGGTGGGCTGGACCGTGCCTTGATGCGGAGTGCGGACGATCTCGCCGCGCGGGGCCCGGTTCTCGGGCTCAAGGATCTGCTCGTTGGCGCCACGACTTTCGCGGAAGTGATCCATCGTGATCCCCTGTCGCGATTGCACATCGTTCCGCTTGGGCGGGGTCAATTGGAAGGCAATGCCGAGGGCTTCGACATGGTCGTCGATGCTCTCGCGGAGACCTACGATCATGTGGTGCTCGCGGTTCCCGTGCCGCGCGTGTCGACCGAGATGCTCCGACGCGCCGATCCAACAGATCTCGCGGTGCTGCTCTTTTCCGCCGACGCGCCGCGGTCGGATGTCGATGCAAGCCGCGCCGCCCTTTACGCCGCCGGGGTCGCCGAGGTGATCGGCTTCGACGCCGCGCCAGGGCTGGACGGGCAGGCGGCTCGCAGCGCCGCCTGAACAGTCCTTAAGAGCCGCGAGGCGCGATCTTGCGAAGCCGGAGGGCCAGCGCCCAGACGCGCGGGGATTGTTTGATGCGGCGCTTGATTTGAAGCCTGAGCGCGTCGAGCCAGACGAACACCCGCCCGAGGATGGAGACCGGCACAAAGCCGTCGACCAACGGGTCGGTGATCGGGCAATAGGTTGCCTTATAGCGGGCTTCTCCGATGCCGAGATCGACGCTGGCGAAACCCTCACGGCACTTTTCGGCCAAAACGTGCACGAGGAGCAAGTCGCCCGGGCTTGTCTTCGCGGTCGTCGGATCGTCGTCGTAGGACATGATCAGCCCCGAAAAGCGACCGGCATGACCGAGGCCCCCAAAGGTGGCCACAATCCGGTCTCCGCAGAGCAGCGCGTGCAATTCGAGACTGGCGGGATGGTCGCTCGAGCGTCCTGCGGCGCGGTGCAGAAAGGCTTCGGCCTCGGCCTTTTCCGGATCGTCCCGAATTCCGAGCGCAGCGAATTTTCGGCTTTTCTGATCGAGATAGGCGGCCAGGACCGCATCGATTTCGGCGGGCGTGCGTGCCCTCAAGGTCGAGACGGGTCCTTGACGTTCGAGGGCCGTGCGCTTGCTCCGCAGCGTTTTGCGAGCGCGCGCCGAAAGCTGGTCGTTAAAAAATTGATTCGGGTCGGAGGGCAACGTGGCTCTGTGGCTGAAACTCGGGCTCGGTTGCGACGGCAGGAGCGTCAGCGGATTGGGGGTGCCGTTCCACGTCAGCGGCTGATTGATAAAGCCGTAGACGTCGAGCGATGGTTCGATCAAGGCTGCCGCTTGCCGGAGCAGGCCGCCGATCTGGTCGCGCCCCCATAGAAGGGAGGGGTCGAACAGGCCAAGATTGTAGTTCACGTGTTTGCCGCCGAGAAAGCGTGCGACCCAGAGCAGCTTCACGCGACTTCGCCCGAATGGGAGCAGCGCGATAGGGCGGTCCCGGTCGTCATAGGCGACCACGATCATGGGCGTGATCGCATTCGCGCGTCCCTCAGTCTCGCACCAAGCCTTGAGAAAGGCTCTGGTCTGATAGGGCGAGATGGTCGCGATGGCCTGTAGCGCGTCCCATTCGGCCGCGGCCGCCGTGGGGTCATCGAAGACGGTGACCCGTGCCACATGCGCGGCGAGCCGTTCTGCGTCGTCGTCGCGCTCGCTTTGCATCGGTGCTCCGGAAGCCCTCTCGCTTCCTTAGCAATCAAACCTCAATATCCTCTTGCGTAGAGTCAGGATGGCGTCAAATCACGCCTATGATCCTGTGTGTCGCGGCATCCTCTCGCGCCGGAAAGTCGGATGAGCCTGCGCCATCGTTTGATCAGTAACGGTTTCGATGTGATCGCGGCGCTGGGCCTGCATCGCATCGCCGCGCCGCTGACGCGCGGCGTCGGCGCGATTGTGATGTTCCATCATGTGCGACCGACCGGGCCGGAGAGCTTCACGCCGAACAAGGCGCTCGAGATCACGCCGGCCTTTCTCGAGGCGACGATCCTGCGGCTTCGGCAGTCCGGTTATCGCATCGTCACCATGGATGAGGCCATCGCGGTTTTGCGCGAACGGAGCGGCGGGCCACCCGTCGCGGTTCTGACTTTCGACGACGGTTATCGTGACAATGTCGAGTGGGCTCTGCCGGTCCTAGACCGTCATCAGGCGCCCGCCACCGTTTATGTGACGACCGGCTTTGCCGACCGAACCGCGCGGCTCTGGTGGCTCGAACTTGAAGAAGCGATCCGCCATCTCGATCGTGTCGAGGTCGACATCGGGGGTGATCGCGTCGAGCTTCCGGCCGTCGGGACGGCAGAGAAGCGGGACGCCTTCGCAGCAGTCTCTCGGCGGCTTCGGCGCGGACCGGAGGAGCAATTATTGTCGACGATCGCCGAGCTATGCGGACGCGCGGGCGTGGACGGGCGGGCGCTTGTGGAGCGGGAATGCCTGGATTGGACGGCAATCGAAGCGCTGTCCCGGCATCCGCTGATCACGATCGGGTCCCATACGGTCACGCATCCAATGTTGGCCAAACATGCCGAAGCCAAGGTTCTCGGGGAATTGCTACAAGCCAAGCAGATGCTCGAGAAGCACACGGGACGGCCGGTTCGGCATGTCGCCTATCCGGTCGGCGACCCCGCCTCAGCCGGGCCGCGCGACTTCGCACTCGCGGCGCAAGCAGGCTATGTCAGTGGCGTCACGACGCGGCCTGGGCTGCTCTATTCCGGCCATGCCAAGCATCCGATGGCGCTCCCTCGGGTCTCGATCGATGGTCGATACCAGAGCGGTGCCTGCCTCGACATTCTGCTATCGGGTGTCGCATTTGCGGTCTGGAACCGGGGCCGGCGAATCGACGTCACGTGACGGCGTGTCACAAGGCGGAAACGACCTCGTCGGGATCCGGGCGTTCCATCCAGCGGATCAACGGCATCAACGGCAGGATCCATGCAAGCCCGACGATGGCATAGAAGATCCCCTGCGCCCACCCGGGGGCTCGATGGACTGGCTCGGACTGCGCAACCAGCATCGCGACGACCGCATAGATCGCGACAAATGCGAGCATGACGCCGGCGCCGATGAATTTTCGAGTGCGTCTCCTCATATCCAGTCCTCGGCGTTTGTTTGTGCTTTGCTCGATGCGACAGGGTCGCGTCTGGACCGGCGATGCACGTCAGCCTAGAGTTTCTTGTTCTCGCGCAGCGTGACAAAACAGGTGTTTGGCCGAATGTCTACACGTACGACCCTTGATGGTGCCTCGCTTGGTCGTCCGGCAGACGGACATCAGGCCATCAGGTCCGTCTCGCAAACCAGCCGCCTCGGTCAGGTCCGCGCCTGGCTGTGGTTCGTCGCGCTTTTGATCTTGCTGATGGTCGTGGTCGGAGGAGCCACCCGGCTGACCGAATCGGGGCTTTCGATCACCGAGTGGAAGCCGATCAGCGGCATCATTCCGCCGCTCACGGCCGACGCGTGGCAGGCGGAGTTCGAGCGCTACAAGACGATCCCGCAATATGCCCGCGTGTTTCCCGACATGGATGTCGAGGGCTTCAAGTCGATCTTCTACTGGGAATGGTCGCATCGGTTGCTCGGCCGGATCATCGGCTTTGCCGTGGCTTTGCCGCTAGCTTATTTCTGGCTCACCGGCGCTCTGACCCGCAACCTCAAGATCAAGCTCGTCGGCTTGTTGGCGCTTGGTGGCATGCAAGGCGTGATTGGCTGGTTGATGGTCAAATCCGGCCTCGTCGATCGAACCGAGGTTTCTCAATACCTCTTGGCGCTGCACCTTCTCGTCGCATCCGTCACCTTGGCGCTCTCGGTCTGGTTTGCGGAAAGCTTGCGGACGCCGTCATCGTGGAGCCTCGTGCCGGATCGGATTCGTCGCAGCGCGAGCGTCCTGATCAGGCTCGTTTTCGTGCAGATTGGTCTCGGCGCCCTCGTTGCGGGCCTGCGGGCTGGGAAAATCTATAATAGCTGGCCTTTGATGGGCGACCACCTCGTTCCGCCCTCGAGCGAATTATGGTTTCAGTCGCCGCTCTGGCGGAACATCTTCGAGAACGCGACCACCGCACAATTCGATCATCGCCTCATGGCCTACCTTCTCTTGATCGCGGCCGTGGGTCACGCCGTCGATTGCGCGCGCACGTTGCCGGGTCAACCCGCATCGCGCACCGCACTTGCACTCGCGCTCCTGATCGCGTGTCAGGCGGTGATCGGCATCACCACACTCGTGTGGGCGGTCCCGCTCGATGCCGCTCTCGCACATCAGGCTTTCGCGATGGTCGTGCTCGGGGCAGCGGTTCTTCATCGCTGCCGGCTTCGGCCGAAGGCTGTGTCGTCGCTGGATGTTGCAGCGAGTCGGCCTAGTCTTTCGAGACGAGCCGCCGCTTGATGTTGCGCCTCACCCGTTCCCAGTGACCGGGCGGCAGAGAGATGTCGATGATGCGGCAACGACGTTCTGCTCGCGCCAAGCGGGTCGCCACCTCATAGGCATGACTGCCATAGTCCAACAGCATATCGGCGGCGTCCGATCGGGCGCGTGAACGTCCGGCATGCCACCACGCGATCGGGCTCGCCTTCTGTCGTGCACGCCTGTTGTCCTGTATCGTTTGATCCATTCGCATTCGGGTCTCGCCATAGCTGAACGCATGGCCATAGAGGGCAATCGACCGAGACTATAATATAAGTCGGCAGCGAAAATTCAGTTCGTCATAAAGCTCGTTCAACATGACAGGTGACGGCTATTGATCAAGTCGCAATTGACTCGAGAGCACAAGTTTTTCTCGGCTGCCAACCGGCAACAGTCGAAATTATGAAAGTGACGTAACGTTATCTATTTTATAGTGTGTGATGCTACGACGAAGTAGCCGTTGTCCGTCTCTTTGTCTTACGACAGCAAGGATAGGCCGCGTTGTGCCGCTGCTGTTGAGTGTAGATTGAATCCGCATCGTTCGACGAATTGGCAGATGCGACGCGTGGTCGGGGTGTCGATCAGCAACGGTGCATGACCTTGGCCCGGCACCGTGACGGCCGCGCAGTCGGGATGTCGTTTCGTCATCTCGGCGACAGTCGCGGCGGAGAGCAGATCGGAGTTTTCGCCGCGCACGACGAGAACCGGGACATGTCGCAGGCCCTCAAATTGCGGCCAGAGCACCGGTACCGCGTCAAGGTCGAGCTTCGCGAGATTGTGCATTAGGGCGGGATCGTAGAGCGGGACGAACCGGCCGTCGCGTTCCTCGAATGTGGTGCGGGCAAACGTGTCCCAGTCTTGCTCCTCGAGTGCGGTGAAATGCGCGCTGGCGAGGTGCTTGAGCAGGTCGATCGCGTCCGGCCAGGATTTCGGCTCGGGCAATTTACCGATATAGCCGCGAATGCGCGCAAGGCCGCGCGGTTCGATGACGGGACCGATGTCGTTCAAAACGACGCCTTGCAGGATCGTCGGGCGCACGGCGCCCAGCATCAAGGTATGAAGACCGCCGCGCGAGGTTCCGACGAAAACGGCGGCACCGATCTCGAGCGCCGCAAGAACGGCCAGCAGATCCGCTGACTCGATTGGCAGATCGTAGCGATCCGGGTTTGGGTCGCGCGCCGACAGGCCCCGGCCGCGATAGTCGATCACGAGCACGCGCGCCGCGACGCGGCTCTCAAGCAGAGCCGTGGCCAGGACATGGAAATCGGCCGAGGTCCGGGCCAATCCCGGCAGGCAGACGACCGTGAGCCCACCTGTCGTCCCGCCATCCGCCTGCTGATAGTCTCGGGCGTGGAGGCGAAGAGCGTCTGGGGCCGAGACGAACCGACTGGTGAAAGCAGGCACAGGCGACCTTTCGTGATGATCTGGCGGAGGAGCGGGGGCGTGGCTCACGGCCCTGGGATCAGGTTCCCTTGCCGGTCACGATCGGCTGAGGGTCTGACAGGGACGCGGTCGGCACGCCGAAACGAGCGCGATACATCTGCATGTTCTCGAACACCCGCTGGACGTAGTTGCGCGTCTCCGAATAAGGAATGCGCTCGATCCAGTCGATCGGATCGACGCCCGGCTTGCGCGGGTCGCCATAGATCCCAATCCAGTCCTGCACCTTGCGGGCGCCGGCGTTATAGGCCGCGAAGGTCAGGATGTAAGAGCCGTTCTCGTCGGCCAGGAGTTTGCCGAGATGCGCCGCCCCGATCTGCGCGTTAAAACCGGCGTCGAGCAAGAGCCGCGTCTCATCGAAATCGATCCCGGCCTTTACGGCTGTTTGACGCGCCGTCGAGCCGATCAACTGCATCAAGCCTTTCGCACCGGCGGAGGATACCGACCGGGGATCAAACTCGCTCTCTTGTCGCGCGATCGCATAGACGGTCGAGCGGTCGGCCGAATTGGTGAGCGGCTGGTAGGCCGGGATCCCGAACGTCGGGAAGGCGGCATCGTCGAGCGCGATGCCGCGTTGGCCGGCGGCCTTGCCGACCGACAGGGTGGCTCGCGCATCCTTGGTGGCGGCGACGACGCTAGCGAGCGCTGCGACTTGGCTCTGATCCGGCTCGGTCTTGGCGATCGTCAGGGCTAGCCCGAGCGCCAGATCCCGTTCGCCGAGATCGAACAAGAGGCCGACGCCCTGGATCGCCTCTCGGCGATCGGGACCGGACGCGACAGCGATCGGTTGCCGCAGCACGGCGGGCGGGCGCCCGAGAGCCGCGTTGGCGATTTGGCCATAGAATGTCGTGGGTTGCTGCGCGGCCGTGTCGTAAAACCGGGCTGCGGCCGGCGCATCGCCAGCTGCTGCAGCGGCCCGGCCCTGCCAATAAGCCGCCCGAGACGTCGAGATGGGGCTTTCGGCCAGAGTTGCGGCATTGGCGAAATGCGGCGCTGCCAGAACAGGATCGTTGAGAAAACGCAATGCGATCCAGCCGGCATGAAACTCGGCTTCGATGCGCGACGCGTTGGACGATGCGCCATGTGTGGCGCAGATGCGGAACGCTGTCTTGGCGTCGCCCGCGTCGAGCAGTTTGCGGGCGACGAGGCGACGCTCGGTCCACCATTCGTCGCCATCCACCAGCAGGGTGGGGTCGGAGGGGGCCGACAACATCATCGTGGCGGCGTCGGCGATCTTATTGGCGCGGCGCGCCTTCTGGATTTTGGCGAAGAGCAGGCCGGGGTCGCTCTGCAGGGCTTTCGGAACGGCCGCGATCGCCGCATCCGACGGCATGGACCCGATCACCGCGATGCGCGCCTTCTCGAGCAGCGCGACATCCGGACCCGCGAGAGCGGTCGCTCGCATCGCAGCTGGCAGGTTTTCCTTGTAGAGCAAGCGGTCGGCCCGAAATTTATGATCCTCCCGCCTGAGCAGCGCGCCGAAATCCTTCAGGATCAGGGCTTCTTCCCCAGCGGTCAGATCATCGTTACGCCAGGCCGATCGAATGATCCCCGCTCCTCCGTCGAGGTCGCTGGTCGCGATCCTCGCGCGTGCCAGCGCCAGTCGACCAAACAGGGTCTCCGGGGCCGAACTGGCAAACAACGCCAGTGTCGCGGCAGGATCGCGTGTCGCGACTTTGGCTTCTTCAATGCGCCGGTTGATCCACGTCAGCGTCGGCCAGTCGGGATGCGCGGCCTTGAAGGCTTCGAGACGGGGCAGGCCCGCCTGTCGGGAGGCGAGACGAATCGCGGTCCAATCGAGCAGCGTCCGCAGCGGGCCGCTGGTGAGACGTGCGAAATCGTCGGCTGCCGCAAGGTCGCCTTGCCGATAGAGCCGCAGCGCCTGGCGTGCTCCTGCGAGATCGATCCCCACGCCACCGTCCTGATCGCTCGATGATCGGATCACGGGTGAGGCGGCACCCTTGTCGAGCGGTTGAACGTCCGTTCCGGTTGCGGTCTTGGCCAGCGACGTGACGGTCGGCGGCGCGAAGGCGCTGGCGTCGAGCGTCACCGTTCCGAGATGCGGGGCAGGGACCTCGGCCGAGGAGCGGGCGAGAAACCGAGGGTCTGCCTCGCTCGCCAGGATCGTTGCGGGTGCCTGTGCGACCGGCACGACGGAGGTCGCGGTTGTGTTGCTGAAGCTGAAGTGGCGGTGCTTGGCAATTTCATGGCGGATCGCATGGCGGCTGGTCGGCACCGCCAGGATCACGCCGGCGACCACGATGGCCCCGACAGACCCATAAGCAATGGTGCGCGACTTCGACATGCGTGTCCTCTGGATCTCGCGACGTGACAAAGGTCGACAGAGGCGCGCTCGCGCCCGAAGCCGCCGATGCCATGCTGTGCTCGTTTCCTATAACGGATCGTTAACTACCCGGCTCGATCGGTCGTCGCCGTGCGATATTCCCGCGATCGACTGCGGGCCGGCGTCACGCCCCTTCCCTTACGGTCTTGCAAGGTCTACATCACGACCCTTTGACGGAGCCTGGAAATTGCGGCGCCTGTAGGGCGTTTGATGACTCTGGGTTGATGCGGTCAAATAACGGGATGGGACATGTCCACAACACGTTTGAAGGGCTCGCTGACCGCTTTGGTGACCCCGTTCAGGAATGGGGCGGTCGACGAAGCCGCGCTGCGGGCCCAGATCGATGTTCAAATCGAGAGTGGTACGCATGGTCTTGTGCCGGTCGGCACGACCGGCGAAGGACCGACGCTGAGCCACGAGGAACATAAGCGGGTCGTCGACATCTGCGTCAACGAGACGAGAGGCCGCGTTCCGGTCATCGCGGGTGCCGGATCGAACAACACGGTCGAGGCCATCGATCTCGCGCGCCACGCCGAGCAGGCCGGCGCAAACGGCGTCTTGGTCGTCACGCCCTATTACAACAAGCCGAGCCAAGAGGGGCTCTACCGCCACTTCAAAGCTGTCAACGACGCGATCGGCATCCCGATTGTGATCTACAACATCCCGCCGCGCTCCGTCGTCGATATGTCGGTCGACACGATGAAGCGGTTGTTCGAGCTTCCGAACATCGTCGGCGTGAAGGACGCGACCGGCAATGTGGCGCGCGTGTCGCTGCAGCGTCAGGCGCTGGGGCCGGATTTCGTCCAGCTCTCGGGCGAAGATATGACAGCGCTGGCCTGTATGGCGGCGGGCTCATCCGGCGTGATTTCGGTCACGTCCAATGTTGCGCCGAAGCTCTGTGCCGACATGATGAGCGCCTGTTTGCGCGGCGACTTCGCGACAGCCTTGGCGATTCAGGATCGTCTGGTGCCGCTGCATACGGCCTTGTTCATCGAGCCAAACCCGGCCGGCCCCAAATATGCGCTGTCGCTGCTCGGCCTCGGGACCGAAGATGTGCGTCTCCCGATGGTGACGGTGTCCGAAGCGGCGCGCGGGCAGATCCGTGCCGCGATGCGTCATGCTGGTATTTTGCATGATTGACACGAGTTTGGTGGTGGTGACCTGACGTGGCGGAGAACATCAAGGCAAAGAACTTCAAGGTGGTGGCCGATAATCGACGCGCTCGCTACAATTATGAGATCGGCGAAGTGTTCGAGGCTGGATTGGTGCTGACCGGAACGGAAGTCAAATCGCTTAGGCTTGGGAAGGCCACGATTGCGGAGAGTTATGCATCCGCCGAAAAGGGCGAACTGTTCCTCATCAATGCGAATATTCCAGAATACCTGCAGGCCAATCGCTTCAATCACGAGCCACGTCGCCCGCGCAAACTGCTGATGAAGGCACGGCAAATCGCAAAACTCGCGATCGGGGTCGAGCGCGAGGGCATGTCGATTGTTCCGCTGAAAGTCTATTTCAACGAGCGCGGCATGGCCAAGATCGAGATCGCGATCGCCAAGGGCAAGAAGCTGCACGACAAGCGCGAGACAGAGAAGCTGCGGGATTGGAATCGGGAGAAATCGCGGCTGTTGCGCGACAGAAACTAAATGGCGCGGTCTGGAGGCGGTGCGGCGTCGAGCCACCGGCGCACTTGTGCGAAGACCGCATGGAACATCTCGGTCGTCAGCACGCCCGTGTTCGTGTTGTAGCGCGAGCAGTGATAGCTGTCGAAGAGCGTCGCGCCTCCGAGATCGTGGTGGCGCCCGTGGCCGAACGGATAAGTCGAGAGCCGGAGATTGCGTGAGCGCAGCAGGCTCTCATGTCCGATGCGACCCAAAGCCACGATGGCGGCCAAGCGAGGGAGGGTTGCCTGGGTCGCGGCCAGAAAGCCGTTGCAGGTTTTAATCTCGATCGGCAGCGGCTTATTGGCGGGAGGGACACACCGCACCGCATTGACGATCACACAATCGATGAGCCGCAGGCCATCGTCGGGGCGCTCGCCGTAGGCGCCGACCGAAAAGCCGAAACGATCAAGCGTTTCGTAGAGGAGATCGCCGGCCCAATCGCCCGTGAACGGCCGTCCCGTCCGATTGGCACCCTGGAGGCCCGGCGCCAGCCCAACGATCAATAGACGCGCGTCATCCGGCCCAAACGACGGGACTGGCGCATTGTGCCAATCCGGATGCTTGTCCGCGGCGTCGCGCCGAAAGGCGACGAGACGGGGACAGAGCGGACAATCCGAAGCCGGATCGCGCAACGCCGTCAGTCGTCGATCTCTTCGGGCTCGTGCGAGGGCATAGTCGTATGAGTGCTGGTCCGCCGGTCGACGTGACGGATCGGACGATCCGATCGCTCTCCGACATCGCGCCCGATCTTGCCGGCCATATGGGCCAGATCGATAAAATCATCGGCCTGCCGGCGTAATTCATCCGCGATCATCGGCGGCTGCGTCATGACGGTCGAAACAACCGAAACGCGGACCCCCTTGCGTTGCACCGCTTCCACGAGAGAGCGAAAGTCCCCATCGCCAGAGAACAAGACAATGTGGTCGACATGTTCGGCCATTTCCATCGCGTCGACCGCGAGTTCGATGTCCATGTTTCCCTTGATCTTGCGACGGCCTGTCGAATCGACAAATTCCTTGGCCGGCTTGGTCACGACGGCGTAGCCATTGTAATCCAACCAGTCGATCAGGGGACGGATGGATGAATATTCCTGATCATCCACCATGGCGGTATAGTAAAAAGCTCGGACAAGGCGTCCGTGCGTCTGGTACTCCCGCAACAACCGACGGTAGTCGATATCAAAGCCCACCGATTTGGCGGTTGCATATAAGTTGGCACCATCGATAAACAGCGCAATTCGTTCCGATTCATTCATTTTATTTATAGCTCATGGTCACAGGTCGTAAGCGATGTCCCAGCGAGGCGACGTGAATGCCAGTGTTTTTCATTTCGCATCTTCAGGGTTGCACCACAAGCGTGATAACATAACATTAGAATGAGTTTAACAAACGCCAGAGTCTATCGCTTACAATGGCGCGAGTATGGCGGACCCTTGCGGTTCGGCCCCGCCTTGCGGATTCGTAGCGATCGGTGCTAGACGATGCGGCTAATCTTGATCCGCCGAATTATAAGGAACCGTCTTCATGGCGCGTGTAACCGTTGAAGACTGCGTCGACAAGGTCGAAAACCGCTTCGACCTCGTTCTTCTGGCCAGCCATCGTGCGCGCATGATTTCGGCCGGTGCAGCAATCACGATCGACCGTGACAATGATAAAAATCCTGTCGTCGCGCTGCGAGAGATCGCCGACTCGCGTCTCGCGCCCGAGGATATGAAGGAAGACCTCATTCACTCGCTACAAAAGCATGTCGAGGTCGACGAGCCGGAAGCGGAAGTTGTGCCGAGCTTGTCCGCACCCTCGCGTGTGATGAGCGATACGGCCAGCGAGGTTCAGTTCGACCGCATGACCGAGGAAGACCTGCTCCGTGGTCTCGAAGGCCTGGTGCCCCCGGCCGAAACCGAGGAAGAAGGCGAGTAATTTTCGCGCCGAGCGGACGAGGGCAGCGTCGGACAATCGGCGACGCGTGCGCCTCGCGCCTTGCTTCCCGGGGTCGCGACGCCAATAATACGGCATGACCATTGCTGTGACCGCGCCGAAGCGTCCGGGCGCCGCCAAGATGATGCGGCAGTACGAGCTCGTCGACCGTGTGCGGAGCTACAATCCGGACGCGGATGAAGAGCTTCTCAACCGGGCTTATGTCTATGCCATGAAGGCTCATGGCGCGCAGAAGCGTGCGTCCGGCGACCCCTATTTCACGCATCCGCTTGAAGTCGCCGCCATCCTGACGGATCTCAAGCTCGACGACGCCACCATCGTGGCGGCCGTGCTGCACGATACGATCGAGGATACAGCCTCCACGCGAGAAGAGATCGACACGCTGTTCGGCCCGGAAATCGGGGCGCTGGTCGAGGGTCTCACCAAGATCAAAAAGCTGGATCTGGTGTCGAAGCGTGCTCAACAGGCCGAGAATTTCCGCAAGCTGCTGCTCGCGGTTGCGGATGATGTTCGGGTCCTCTTGGTCAAGCTCGCGGACCGCCTTCACAACATGCGGACGCTGCATTTCGTCCCGCCCGAGAAGCGCACCCGCGTGGCGGAGGAAACGCTCGATATCTACGCGCCGCTCGCGGGTCGCATGGGCATGCAGAGCATGCGGAGCGAGTTCGAGGATTTGGCTTTCGCGCAACTGATGCCCGACGCCTATGCGACCATCACGGCGCGGCTGGATGAGATGCGCGCCAGCAGCGGCAAGTTGATCGGCACGATCGAACATGAATTGTCCGAGCGCCTGAGCGCCCGGGGCATTCGGGTCGACGTGAAGGGACGCCAGAAGGAGCCCTATTCAATTTGGCGAAAGATGGAGCAGAAATCGCTCGCCTTCGAGCAACTCTCCGACATTTTCGGCTTTCGGGTCATCGTCGACAACGTCGAGGATTGCTATCGCGCCATCGGCGTCATTCACACAACATGGCCGAGCGTTCCAGGCCGCTTCAAAGACTATATCTCGACCCCGAAGCAGAACGATTATCGATCGCTGCATACGACGGTGGTGGGTCCGGGTCGGCAGCGCGTCGAATTACAGGTCCGCACCCGCGAGATGAACAACGTTGCCGAAAACGGCATCGCGGGCCACGCGCTCTATAAGGACGGCGTGGCCCTCGATCTGCAGGTGCTGGCCAACGAAAGCCGGGCCTATGATTGGCTGCGTCGCACCATCGAATTGCTGGCTGAGGGCGATAGTTCAGAAGAATTCCTCGAACATACCAAACTCGAACTTTTCCACGATCAGGTCTTCTGCTTCACCCCGAAGGGCCGTTTGATTGCGCTCCCGCGTGGCGCGACCGCGATCGATTTTGCCTATGCGGTTCATACGGATGTGGGCAATTCGGCGGTCGGCGCCAAGATCGACGGTCGCGTGGCGCCGCTTCTGTCCGAACTGAAGAATGGCGACGAGGTTGAAATCGCCTGCGCCGATGGGCAGGTCCCGCCCGCCGCGTGGGAGAGCGTCGTCGTGACCGGCAAGGCGCGGGCTGCCATCCGCCGCGCGACCCGCAGTGCCGTGCGAACGCAATATGCGGGGCTCGGTCGGCAGATCGTCCTGCGTGCCTTTGAGCGGGCTGGTCACACCTTGGTCGATGAGAAGCTGAAAAGCGCGCTCCCGCGCCTCGCTCGCCTGTCGGTCGACGATGTGTTCGCCGCCGTTGGACGAGGCGAAATGTATTCGGGCGATATTGTGAAGGCGGTCCATCCCGACTTCAAGGAAGAGCGGAAGGCCGGGGCAGGGCCCGATAAGGGAGATGCCGGCTGGTTCGGGTTGAGCAAGGCCGAGAACCTGCGCTTTAAATTTCCTGAGCCCTCGGGTTCCATTCCGATTCGGGGCCTCGGGGGCGATCTGCCGGTGCGCTTCGCGCCGAATGGCGGCGCTGTGCCGGGCGACCGCATCGTCGGCATCCTGACGCCGGGTGAGGGCATTACGATCTACCCGATCCAGTCGCCCGCCCTGATGGCGTTCGACGACAACCCAGACTATTGGCTCGACGTGCGGTGGGATATCGACATGGCGCGCAAGGAGTTGTTTCCGGCGCAGATCGAGGTCACGGCCATCAACGAACCCGGTTGTCTGGCCACGATCACGGCCACGATCGGCGACAATGGGGCCAATATCGAGGACCTTCGCTTTGTGGTTCGTTCGCCCGACTTCCGGAAAATGTTGATCGACGTCGAAGTTTGGGATTTGAAGCAATTGAACGCGATCATGTCGCATCTGCGCGCCCAGCCCGTGGTGTCAAACGTACAACGGGTGAACGGGTGAGTGCAGGCGCGCGGCCCTGTCGTGTGACACCACAAGGGCCTTCGCGCCTCGACCGAGTTTGATTCCTATGACCGAAGACGATGTGCTCGACGAATTTCGTGCCGCAGGGGCCTTGCTGGAAGGGCATTTCATCCTGTCGTCCGGTCTGCGGAGCCCGATCTTCCTACAGAAGGTGTTTATCTTCCAAGACCCGGCACGCACAGCGCGACTCTGTGCGGCGTTGGCCGAGAAGGTCAGGGCGCGCTTTGGCGAGGTCGATATCGTGGTGTCGCCCGCCGTCGGCGGCATTATCCCAGGCTATGAAGTGGCACGCCATCTCGGCGCTCTGGCGATCTATGTCGAGCGCGAGGACGGCATGTTCAAATTGCGCCGGGGTTTCTCGATTCCAAAGGGCGCCCGCGTTCTGATGGTCGAGGACATCATCACGACCGGCCTGTCGTCGCGCGAATGTCTCGCCGCCATCGCCGATCATCCGGGCACGCTTGTCGGTGCAGCCTGCTTGATCGATCGCTCGGGCGGACGCGCCGAAATCGGTATCGATCGGGTCGCGCTCGCGACACTTGATGTTCCATCCTATGCGGCCGATGCGCTTCCGCCGGAGCTCGCCGCGATCCCGCCCGTCAAGCCCGGCAGCCGTAACCTTACTCTTTGAACCTTGGATAACCGATGTCGCCTCCGCCTCTTCGCCTCGGCCTCAACATCGACCATGTCGCGACTGTCCGAAATGCGCGTGGTGGCCGTGACCCCGATCCCGTGGCGGCGGCGCTCCTCGGTGTGGCGGCCGGCTGCGACGGGATCACGGCGCATCTGCGCGAGGATCGACGCCATATCCGGGACGAGGATATTGCACGTCTCAAGCGCGGCCTGACGAAACCGCTCAATTTCGAAATGGCCGCAACGCCGGCCATGATGCAGATCGCCCTCGCGACACTGCCGCATGCGGCCTGCCTGGTTCCGGAAAAACGGGAGGAACGGACGACCGAGGGCGGTTTGAACGTCGTCGACGCCATTTCGGATCTACGCCCGATCGTTGCGGAACTGAGTGAGGCCGGCATCCGCGTGTCCTTGTTCATCGAACCGTCGATTGCGGCCATCGAGGCGGCATCGGCGCTGCGCGCGCCGGTCGTCGAACTCCATACGGGCCGCTGGTGTGAGGCGATCGATCACGGCTCGTCGGCGATCGCGGATGAAGAATACGAACGGCTGTGCCGCGCCGCCGAACGGGCCCAGGCGCTCGGGATCGAATGCCACGCCGGACATGGTTTAAACTACGAGACCGCGCGGATCATCGCGGCCATCCCGCAGATCGTCGAATTGAACATCGGCCACTTCATCATTGGGGATGCGATCTCGGTCGGGTTGACGGCGGCCGTGCAGACCATGTTGGCGGCGATGCGCCAGGGTCGCGGTTCGAGCCGTGAGGCGAGCGCATGATCATCGGCATGGGGACCGATCTTTGCGACATTCGTCGTGTTGAAAAGACTTTAGAGAATTTTGGCGAGCGGTTCGTCGAACGATGCTTCACGCCCGTGGAGCGCGCCAAGAGCGAGCGCCGGGCCAATCGCGCCTCGTCCTATGCCAAGCGTTTTGCCGCCAAAGAGGCCTGCGCCAAAGCGCTCGGGACCGGCTTGAGCCAGGGCGTGTTCTGGCGTGACATGGGCGTGGTGAACCTGAGTTCAGGCCAGCCCACGCTGCGTTTGACCGGTGGAGCCGCTGAACGCCTCGCCGATCTGACACCGAGTGGTTATGAGGCGGTCATTCACCTGACATTGACCGATGAATATCCGCTGGCTCAAGCCCATGTGCTGATCGAGGGTCGCCCAGCGCCGAAGCCGTGAGCCTGCGGCTGCTGCCTCCCGCGTGCCATGCTCTTGGCGTTATGACCACCGACAGTTATATCGACCCATCAAGGCGCCCGACGTCGACCGATCGACAACGCCACCGTCAGCCGACGGCCGAAGACATTTGAGAGAAGCGATGACGGAGCCGATGAGCCTGAAAGACGGAAAGGTGGTTACGACCTCAAAAAAATCGCAGGAGGGCGGTTTCGGCGAGGTTCTGAAGGTTGTGGTTCAGGCGTTGTTGATCGCGCTGGTGGTGCGAACCTTCCTGTTTCAACCCTTCAACATCCCCTCGGGATCTCTGATCCCGACCTTGGATATCGGCGATTACCTTTTCGTCTCCAAATATTCCTACGGCTATTCGCGTTATTCCTTTCCGTTCAGCCCAGACGTGTTTTCCGGTCGTATCCTGGCCTCGACGCCGAAGCGGGGCGATGTCGCCGTGTTCAAGTTCCCGAAGGATACGTCGAAGGATTACATCAAGCGGGTAATCGGCCTACCTGGCGACAAGATCCAACTCGTCGAGAGCCGCTTGATCATCAATGGTCAGATGGTGGCTCGCGAGCCCACCACCAAAGTGATGACGCGCGATCAGTTTGGTCATGATGTCGAAGTGCCGACCTATCTCGAGACGCTTCCTGGCGGCGTGACGCATCAGATCATCCAGATCAACGGCGACAACGGTTTTTACTCGAACACGCCCGTCTATACGGTGCCGCCCGGCAATTACTTCATGATGGGGGATAACCGCGACAATTCCACCGATTCGCGCGTGTCGCCGGATCAGGATGGTGTGGGCTATGTGCCGTTCGAGAATTTCGTCGGCCGCGCGGAACTGATCTTCTTCTCGATCGACGATACCGCGCCAGTCTGGGAGTTCTGGCGTTGGCCGACCAGCATTCGCTGGGATCGCCTGCTCAAGCCGGTCCGATGAAGGCGCCGAAGCCAAGCCTGTCCACGACCGCGCTCGAAACCCGGATCGGCCACACCTTCGCATCGCCCGAGTTGCTGCATCGCGCTCTGACCCACATCAGCCACGCCCCGACCGACCGGAAGGGATCCTCTTATCAACGTCTCGAGTTTCTCGGCGATCGAGTGCTCGGGATGGCGGTTTCGGCAATGCTGTTCGAGGCCTTTCCTGAGGCCGAAGAAGGAGAACTGTCGCGGCGGCTCGCCGGTCTGGTGCGGAAGGAAACCTGCGCCGACGTCGCGGCCGAATGGGACGTGTCGCCGCATATCCGCCTCGGCGATAACGAGGCGCAGAGCGGCGGCCACGCCAAGCCGGCCATCATGGGCGACGTTTGTGAAGCCATCATCGGGGCGCTTTATCTCGACGGTGGCTACGCGATCGCCGAAGCCGCTATTACGGCGGTCTGGCGTCCCCGCATGTTAACGCCGACCCGGCCGCTCCGCGATCCGAAAACGGCGCTTCAGGAATGGGCGCAAGGCTTGGGTCGACCCGCTCCCGTCTATCGGGAGGTCAAGCGACAAGGGCCAGCCCATGCGCCCAACTTCACGGTTTCGGTCGAACTCGAGGGGTTTGCGGCCGCGACCGGCGTCGGCACGTCGAAGCGTGCGGCTGAACAAACCGCGGCCCAAGACTTTTTGACGCGAGAGGGTATATTGACGGCTGGCAACCAGGATTGAGATGGATTTGACCGACGAACAACAGACCCGATGCGGCTTTGTGGCGCTGATCGGGGCACCCAACGCCGGCAAATCGACGCTTATCAATGCGTTGGTTGGCACCAAGGTGTCGATCGTGTCCCGCAAAGTGCAGACGACTCGTAACCTTGTGCGCGGCATCGTGCTCGAGGGAGCGGCGCAGATCATTTTCGTCGATACGCCGGGGATCTTCGCCCCGAAGCGTCGTCTCGACCGCGCGATGGTGACGGCCGCCTGGGGCGGTGCAGGTGATGCGGATGCGATCGCGCTGCTGATTGACGCCAAGAAGGGCCTCGACGACGAAAATCTGTCGATCCTCGAAAGGCTTGCCGACGTCGGGCGCCGCAAGATCCTGGTGCTCAACAAGATCGATACGATCGAGACGACAGAATTATTGGCTTTGACGGCGGATGTGAATGCCAAGCTCGCCTTCGACGAGACGTTCATGATTTCGGCGCTGCGGAAACACGGCCTGCCGAAGCTGCGCGAAAAGCTCGCTGGCTTCATGCCCGACGGCCCGTGGCTTTATCCGGAGGACCAGATTTCGGATGCGCCGATGCGCTCCTTCGCGGCCGAGATCACGCGGGAGAAAATGTTCGAACGGCTACACGACGAATTGCCGTACCAGACCACGGTCGAAACCGACCTGTGGAAAGACATGCCCGACGGATCGGCCCGCATCGAGCAGACCATTTATGTCACGCGCGACGGTCACAAGAAGATCGTGATCGGCGATGGTGGCAAAACCATCAAATCCATCGGAACGGCGGCTCGTCTTGAAATCACCGAGGCGGCCGAAAAGAAGGTGCATCTGTTCCTGTTCGTGAAGGTGCGGGAAAATTGGGGAGACGATCCCGAACGATACCGCGAGATGGGTCTCGACTACCCTCGCAACTGAGTTTCTCGATCCTGGCCGGCAGGTCCTGATGGCAGAACAAGCGATAGGGCGTCCGATCGTTCGGCCCATTCTGGCGGGATCGACAAAGCGCGAAGGTCGCCGCGATGGAGTGGCGTGACGACGGCATCGTCGTGGGCATCCGCCGCCACGGCGAGACGAGTGTCATCCTCGATCTCGTGACGCGACAGCATGGGCGGCATCTCGGCTTTGTGCATGGCGGGCGCTCCCGCCGTCTGCGTCCCAGCCTCCAGCCCGGCAACGGCGTCGAGGCGGTCTGGCGATCGCGCGTCGAGCATGACCTCGGCACCTACACGATCGAGCCGCGCCGCATGCGCGCCTCACGCGCGATGGAAACCGCTCGCGGGCTTCACGCACTCAACCATCTATGCGGCTTGGCGCGCCTTCTGCCGGAGCGGGAACCGCATCCACGGCTACACGACCGGCTCGAAATGATCCTCGAAGCCGTTGACGACAGAGCCGTGACGCCGCTCGCGATCGTGTTTTTCGAACTCGATTTATTGACCGAACTCGGCTTTGGACTCGATCTCAGCGTTTGTGTCGCGACGGGCCGCAACGACGATCTGGCCTTCGTGTCGCCGAAATCGGGCAGAGCCGTGTCGCGCAGTGCGGGAGAGCCCTATGCCGATCGGATGTTGGTGCTGCCGGCTTTTCTCATCGACGAGACGGCCGAAGTCTCGCCGGGCGATCTTGTCGCCGCGTTTCGTCTCGCGGAATATTTTCTTATGCGAGACGTCTTCGTGCCGCGTGGCCTCGCCATGCAAACGGCGCGGCACGCTTATCTTAAAAGCCTCGACGCCACCGACGAGGGCGGGGCGGCCTGAACCTGCCGAGACTTACTTGCCGGCGCAGTCTTTGTGCGTGGTGAGGCCGTAGCCGCCTTCGGCCGGAACATGGGCTGAAGCGCAAGACGCGACAGCGCTTTCGGCGGATGGCATGTTGAGAGCCGCGACCCCGATCAAGGTCACGACGACAAGGAGAACGCCGGAGAACAAGCCGAAAAGCGCTTTGTTTTGCATCGTGATCCTAGATGATTGATGGCCGGGAACATCGCAAGAGAGCGTCACACAAGCCGATGGGCCGAGCTGGCCAACCGCCAAACCCGAGTTCTGTCGGGATCAGTAAGCGCCTCGATCCGTCGTCACTAGTGCTGAGTAGACACACCCTTGGTTAAGCGTCCCCTTACCGAACGCGTGGCCTTCAGGAAATCGTTGGTCTGGACAGGCTCACCACGGGGCTTGTTCCGTCTCGAAGTAGAACCGTCCGTTCGGCAGACCATCGTCGCGTTCCACCAACCAGACGATGCCGGCGGCCGCTTGCTCCACCGTTCGGTAGCCGGAATGATTGTTGAAATCGGTGGCCGTATAGCCGGGGTCCGCCGCATCGACCCTGATGTTGAAAGACGACAGCTCTTTGGCGAACGCCAGGGTCACGGCGTTCAGCGCTGTCTTGGAACTGTTGTAGCCGAGCAGATTGACGCCATAGAACGGATGCGTCGGGTCTGACAGCCAGGCGAGCGATCCCAACCCGCTGCTGACCATCACGACGGTGGCGCTGCCGGCTGCTTTCAGCAACGGCAGGAAAGCCTGTGTCACGCGAATCGGACCGAAGACGTTCGTGTCATAGACGGTCCGGACGTCATCAATCGTCTGCTGTGAGGGCGGCACGAACGAGACGTTCGAAATTCCGGCGTTGTTGATGAGGACGTCGAGCTTTCCATCCTGCTTTTGAACGACAGCGGCCGCCGCACGAATGCTGACCTCGCTGGTCACGTCGATCGAAAGAGGCGTGACCTCGATGCCCTCTTGGCTCAGCAGCTGCGCGGCCGCTGCGCCCCGCGCTTCGTCGCGGCATCCGAGCCAGATTCGATAGTCCAGCCGGCCAAGCTGGCGGGCGGTCTCGAAGCCGATGCTCTTGTTGGCACCCGTTATCAGAGCGGTCTTGATGGTCATTTGCATCTCCATACGCAGGCCTGCTTCGATGCAGTCGGCGAGTTGAAGAGGTATGGCCGTTCGGCCTAATCTGATAATCCATTGAAAAGCAGACAGTCTGATCGCTATGGCAAACAATGATGACGTGGGATCTCTGGACGATCTGGCCGTGTTCCTCAGTGTCTGTGAGATGCGAGGGTTTCGGGCGGCGGCAAAGCGGCTCGGCCTCTCGCCGTCGACGGTGAGCGACAGGATCGTGCAGTTGGAAAAGCGGCTCGGCGTGCCGCTTCTCATCCGAACGACGCGCAGCGTGGTGCCGACAGAAGCGGGTCACGTTCTGGCGAATCGTCTGCTGCCAGTCTTTGCCGAGACTCGAGCGGCTCTGCAGGACGCCGCGAGTTCACACCGGGACGTGAGGGGGCTGCTGCGCCTGAACGTGACCGGCGCCGTGATGGTCGATATTCTGCCACCGCTGCTCGACCGATTTCTTCATGACCATCCCGGCATTCGGGTCGAACTCGTGGTCGAGGATCGGCTCGTTGATATCGCGGCGGCCGGCTGCGATGCCGGCATCCGATATGGCGAGCATCTCGCGCAAGATATGATCGCCGTGCCGATCGGGCCGCCGTTCCAATATCTCGCGGTTGCGGCCGCCCCCTCCTATCTCGACACACGCGGCGTGCCGGGCCACCCGCGCGATTTGCTGGACCATGAGAGCGTCCGTTTGCGGTTTTCGAGTGGGGCTCTCGTGCCTTGGTCATTCGAGCGGGGTGAGGAGACCGTCACGGTGGACCCGCCGGGCCGGCTCATCATCGGCGTCGATGCGGCCGACGCCGCGATCGGGCTCGCCTGTCGCGGACTTGGCGTCATCGCGACCTTCGAGAACTGGCTTCGGCCCTCGCTGGACTCCGGGGCACTGCGACCTGTCTTGGTCGATTGGTGGACCCGATTCGAGGGGCCGCACCTTTATTTTTCCGACCGCTTCATGCCGTCCCCGCTGCGCGCTTTTGTCGACCTCGTTCAGGCCGAGCGACTGTCTGCGGCAGCTTTGGCGAGGGCGCCTGATTGCGTTTAAGCCTAGTGCAGCTTCGCGACGTCCGGTAAGTCTCGCCCATGGCAAAAGCTCTCGTTCCACCCTCCGCACCGTCAGAGCCCATCGTGGTCAATCTGCGCGATGCGCTGGAGGAGCGCTATCTCGCCTACGCGCTGTCGACCATCATGGGCCGCGCTTTACCTGATGCCCGCGACGGGTTGAAGCCGGTGCATCGGCGTATCCTCTATGGCATGCAGGTGCTGCGGCTGGACCCGGCGACCGCATTCAAGAAATGCGCCAAAATCGTCGGCGACGTCATGGGTGATTTCCATCCGCATGGCGATCAAGCGATCTATGACGCCCTGGTGCGCTTGGCGCAGGATTTCTCGTCGCGCTATCCGCTGGTCGACGGGCAAGGCAATTTCGGCAATATCGATGGCGATCCCGCCGCAGCCTACCGCTATACGGAGGCGCGGTTGACGCCGATCGCCAAGCTGCTGCTGGAAGGGATCGACGAGGATTGTGTCGACTTCCGCGACAATTACTCGGGCGACAAGCAAGAGCCGATCGTTCTGCCGGCCGCCTATCCGAACCTCTTGGCTAACGGCTCGCAGGGGATCGCGGTCGGCATGGCGACCTCGATCCCGCCGCATAATCTCGCCGAACTCTGCGACGCCGCGCTGTATCTGATCGCCCATCCCGAGGCGGGGGCCGCGCAACTCATCACCTTCGTGCCGGGGCCGGATTTTCCGACCGGCGGAATCATCGTCGATTCGCAATCCTCGATCGTCGAAGCTTATCGAACTGGGCGGGGCAGTTTCCGGGTTCGGGCACGTTGGTCCCAAGAGGATATCGGCCGCAGTTGGGCTGTCGTCATCACCGAGATTCCCTATGGCGTGCAGAAGTCGCGTCTGATCGAAAAGCTCGCCGAACTTATCAACGAGAAGAAGCTTCCGCTCGTCGGCGACGTTCGCGACGAATCGACCGAGGATGTTCGGGTCGTGATCGAGCCGCGCTCGAAAGCCGTCCAGCCTGCTTTGATGATGGAAAGCTTGTTTCGGCTGACCGAATTCGAGGCGCGCGTGCCGCTCAACATGAACGTGCTGGTCGATGGCGTCGTGCCGCGCGTGATCGGGCTGCCGGAGGCTCTGCGCCAGTGGCTTGACCACCGCCGCGTGGTGCTGCAGCGCCGCTCGCTGCATCGCCGGGCCGAGATCGAGCATCGGCTCGAGGTGCTGAGCGGCATGTTGATCGCCTTCCTCAATCTCGACGAGGTGATCCGCATCATCCGCGAGGAAGACGAGCCGAAGGATGAGTTGAAAGCCAAATTCGAGCTCACCGACCTTCAGGCCAATTACATCCTCGACACCCGCCTCCGCAGCTTGCGGCGGTTGGAGGAAATGCAGCTCCGCAGCGATTATGACGCGCTGTCGAAAGAGCGCGATGCGCTGCAGAAGCTGCTCGATGACGAAGGCGCGCAGTGGAAAGCCATTACGGCGCAGATCCGCGACGTCAAACGCAAATATGGGGCCGATACGGTCATCGGCCGTCGCCGCACCAGCTTCGAAAGCATGCCGGAGATTCACGAATCGGCACTGACCGAGGCGATGGTGGAGCGCGAGCCGGTGACGGTCGTGCTGTCCGATAAGGGCTGGATCCGCGCCCTTAAAGGCCATGTCACGGCGCTTGAAACGCTCGTGTTCAAGGGTGACGATAAGCTGCGACTCTCGATCCTGACCGAAAGCACGGCCAAGCTCCTGATTTTTGCCACGACCGGCAAGGTCTTCACGATCGAAGCCTCCAAACTTCCCGGTGGACGTGGCGTCGGCGAGCCGATCCGCATCATGGTCGACATGGACGAGGGCGGCGACGTTGCGGCCATGCTGCCGTATCGGGTTGGCGAGCGGTTGCTGGTGATCGCCTCGGATGGGCGCGGTTTCTCGGCCTCGCAGGATGATCTCGTCGGGGGCACCCGCAAGGGCAAGGCGCTGATGACGCTGGATGGCGAGGCGCGTCTTGCGCTGGTGCTTCCGGCGAATGGCGACCATGTCGCGGTGATCGGTCAAAACCGCAAGCTGCTCGTCTTCCCGATCGACCAGATGGCCCATATGGCGCGCGGCAAGGGCATGCGGCTGCAACGTTATAAAGATGGCGGCTTGTCCGACGCCAAGGTGTTTCATCTCGCGCAAGGATTGACCTGGCGCGATACGTCCGGTCGCACTTGGACCGTGGCGGCCGCCGAGCTGCGGGATTGGTTGGCCAATCGGGCCGAGGCGGGACGATTGCCGCCGAAGGGTTTCCCGAAGAACAACATGTTCGGAAGTTAGAACAACACTCCCCGCGGCTCTTGCGTCCCGGCGCCCGCTCCAGCACGCTGAACGATGGCGCGCCGGAAGCGTGTTCAAACGCGGGTATCCGAATGAAATGCACGGTCGAAATCGAATGCACCCCGCTTGAGGCGCGGCAGTTCTTTGGTCTGCCGGACGTGACGCCGCTGCAAGAGCGCATGATGAGCGACATCGAAAAGAAGATGCTGGCCGAGATGGAGCGGTTTTCGCCCGACGCGATCCTCAAGACCTGGCTGTCGCTGTATCCGCAAACACCGGAGCAATTTCAGGACATGATGGCGCGGGCACTGAACGGCGGCCTCGCCAAGCGGCCGTGACGGGTCGAGCCCTCAAGCTGATCCGGGTCGGGATCGCTCCACTCGCTCCCAGCCATTGAGGCCAAGCCTCTCCTGGGGCAGGAAGCGCGCCTTGTAATCCATCTTGCGGGACCCGGCGACCCAGTAGCCGAGATAGAGATGCGAGAGCGCGAGGGATCGCGCTTGGGCGATATGATCCAGGATCATGAACGTGCCGAGAGAGCGGTTCACGATCTCCGGATCGTAGAAGGAATAGACCATCGACAATCCGTCGGCGAGGATGTCGGTGAGGCAGACCGCGATGAGATCTCCGGTGCCTTGACCCGTGATGGCCGTATCGGGCCCGCGTCTGCGATATTCGATCAGCCTCGTGTCGACATGGCTGTCTTCGATCATGGTGGCGTAGTCGAGAATGCTCATATCGGCCATTCCGCCTTCACCGTGTCGCGCGTCGAGATAGGCGCGAAACAGGGAATATTGCTCGGAGGTGGGCCGGTTTGGGATGAGTGTGCCGATCAGATCCGTATTGGCCGCGAGGACGCGCCTGAAGCTCTGACCCGGTGCAAATTCGTCGACCTTGACGCGAACCGAAACGCAAGCCCGGCACATCTCGCAAGCGGGTCGATAGGCGATGGTTTGAGAGCGGCGGAAGCCGGATTGGCTCAAGGTGTCGTTGAGCGCGCCGGCTCGACGCCCGATCAGATGGGTAAAGACCTTCCGTTCCTCGCGCCCCGGTAAATAGGGGCATGGCGAGGGGGCGGTCAGGTAGAACTGCGGCGCGTCGCGCGGCTCACGCGTCAAGATCGTTCACCCTCACGCCCCGTTTGACTGGCCGCGCGGTGCGGCTAGATCCGTCGGACGAAGATCACGCCTGAAAGGATGTCGTGCAAGCATCTTTTGTCGGCAGTGACGAGTGACAGGAGGAAGACAGGCGGAAACATCCAACTCACGTAGAACAAGACCGCATGAACGGCGGCGTTGATGAACGGGACTCGTCCGCCGCTGCCCTCCAACCGCATCTCAAGGTCGGCCGCACGCATGCCGAACGTCGCCATGCGCGGTCCCGACACCGATAAGCCATTGTAGAAGAAGGCCACGAACGGGAAGAGGGGCGGCAACAGCAGGAGCGACAAGCCGAACGTCAGCACGAGTAGCCCCGTCCAAAGAACAAGCGACAGAATCGAGACCAGGATCAGGTCGAGGCAAACCGCAACGAGGCGACGCGAGCGAACGCCATTCAGGGCGCCGACCGGCAAGCCACCGCGCGTGATCGAGGCGCTGACGGGCTGAAACGGTGTCCATTGGGTCGATTTCATCGATCGGCTCCTGGTACGGCACATCACGCGTGCCACAAGGTCGCGGGTCGCTCATGTGTCGTGGCGATGCAGATGTGGAGGGTCGTCCGTCTCGCAACAAGGGCCGCCTTTCATGAGGATCGGCGGAAGCGGGCATAGAACGCGCCAGATGGCCGCTACACGCGACGCGGCACGAGGGTCGGGAACCCCAAAAATCCACCAGGGCGCCAGATCAGGGTGGCGACCAGCACACCATAGACCGCAAGGTCGCGATAGACGATCGGGAACGCGGCAGACCATCCCGACTCGATCATCCCGACGAACAGGCCGCCGAGAAACGCGCCCGGCACCGAGCCGATGCCGCCCAGCACGGCGGCGGTCAACGCCTTCAAACCGAGCGTTGTCGCAAACGCGACGCTGAAGTCGCCGAACATGAGTATCGTAATGGCACCGGCGAGTCCGGCCAGGGCCGAGGCGAGCGCGAAGGTTTGAGCCACGATCCGATTGCGGCCGATGCCAAACAGGGCGGCGGCTTGCGGGTCGTCGCTGAAGGCCCGCCATTCCCGGCCAAACCGCGAAGACGTCATGGCGCGAAGAAGTGCCGCCGCCGCAACGCCCGCCACGAGACTGACCAGCACCGCGATCGGCGTGACCGTGACCGTGAAGGCGTCGTCCCTGGCGAGCGCTTGTGGGGTATCGAGCATCGGTACGATCCAGCGCGCTTGGCTGCCTTGGACCAGCCGCAAATACTCACCCAGAAACAGGGACAAGCCGACTGTCGCAACTAAGCCCTGTTGCCCGGTTGCGCCCTGGAGGGGCTGAAAAACGAGCCGACTGATCGCCAGCCCGTGACAGAGCGTACACAGGATCGCGATACAGATCGAAACAGGCAGGATCAGCCAGACCGGCCATCCGCTCAAGCCCAAGACGACGATGAGCGCCGCAAGTCCACCGATCGCCGCAAAGGCCCCGAAAGCGAGATTGATCCGACCGATCAGCCCATAGACGAGCGAGTAGGCGGCCGCCAACAGGCCATAGACCGCACATGATGGACAGGCGTTGACGAGTTGCTGCAGCCAATAGCCAATTTCGACCGGAAGCACGACGGCATTCTCGGCGCCGGCGATGGGCAAGGGGTCGTTCGGCACGCGATCGCTCGATTCGAGCCAGAACCGGTTGAGCATGAAGACGCGCGGCTCTGACAAGGGTCCCGTTTCGGTCCGCAGCGCGGTCAGCGAGAGTCGTCGGGCACCATTGTCGAAGCTGCATTGGACCCAACGGGCGGTTGCGTAGGCGGCCTCGTCGCTGAGCCGATAGTCAACGCGGATCGTGGGATCAGGCCCGGCGACGACGAGGGATTGATGCATGATGGTGACGGCGGCATCGTCCGTCATCGCTTCGATGACCATCCGGCACATTCGCGCCTGATCTCGATCCAACGCGGGCGTGCAGGCGCCAAGCGAGAGGGCCATCACGACCAGGGGGACCAGGACGCAGACACGGACCGGGAGTTTCATGACCCGATCGTAGTCGAGCCGCCTCGAATAGAAAGCGGCATCGACGATCGGGCTGCGAGGCCACTAGTGTTCGGTGGTCTTCGTGTCGGTGTGGCTTTCGCTCAGCGCATCCGACGTCGCGTCATGTCCGCCTTGCGCGCCGTTCAGCCGCTCGCCCAACTCGCTCAAGCGAGCATCAGCGTGCTTTTCTTCGGCCAGCGTTTCCTCGAGCAAGGTCGCAACCTGATTCAGCCCCAACTGCGATGCCCAGGAGCGAAGCGCGCCATAGCGTGCGATTTCGTAATGTTCGATGGCTTGCGCGGCCGCGATCAGCCCAGCATCCAGCGCCGGGCTGCCCTCGAACTCGTCCATGACGTCCTTGGCTTCCTCGATGATGCCTTGGATCGCCTCGCACGGCACGCTCTGGACCTTCTTGCCGAGCAGCTCGAAGACCTGTTCGAGTCGTTCGATCTGCGCATGGGTTTCGTCACGATGCTGCTCGAACGCCTGCTTCAGCTCATCCGAATCTGCGGATTTCGCCAATTTCGGCAAGGTTTTGCCGATATGCCGTTCGGCGTAATAGACATCCTTCAGCGTATGCATGAAGAGGTCGCTCAACGTTCTTGTTTTCGATCGCATGTCGGTCCCCTCAAATTGCTGGATGTCCCTGGTGACGAAAGCAATGCTTTCGTCGACGGCCAACCAATAGGGCGATGGTGCGACACGCTGATTGCGGCGACGATGTTTAACCCGCGCGCAGCCGCTCGGCCGCCTCGAGGGCGAAATAAGTGAGAATGCCGTCGGCCCCCGCGCGTTTAAAGGCGATGAGGCTCTCCATCATGGCGCGCGGGCCGTCGATCCAGCCGTTCCGCGCCGCGCCCGCGATCATCGCATATTCGCCTGACACCTGATACGCGAAGGTCGGGACGCTAAACTCCGCCTTCACGCGCTGCACGATATCGAGATAGGGCATGCCCGGCTTGACCATGATCATGTCGGCGCCTTCGGCGAGGTCATGCGCGACCTCTCGCATGGCTTCGTCGCTATTGGCCGAATCCATCTGATACGTCCGCTTGTCGCCGATCAAGGTCGTGCTGGTGCCAATCGCGTCGCGGAACGGCCCATAGAATGCCGACGCATATTTTGCCGCGTAGCTCATGATCTGCACGTCGTCGAAGCCCTCGGCATCGAGCCCGGCCCGGATCGCGGCGACGCGGCCATCCATCATGTCCGAGGGCGCGATGATATCGGCACCCGATCGAGCCTGGTTGATGGCCTGCGCGACCAAGAGGTCGACCGTCGCATCATTGAGGATCTCTTCGCCATGCATGATCCCATCGTGCCCGTGGCTCGTGTAGGGATCGAGCGCCGCATCGGCCACGATGCCGAGGTCCGGCACCTCCGCCTTGATGGCGCGGCATGCCTGACAAACGAGGTTCTGATCGTTCAGCGCTTCGGAGCCGATGGCGTCGCGCAGCGTCGGCGCCGTATTGGGGAACAAGGCGATTGCCGGAATATCGAGTTCCCGCGCCCGAACGGCGGCCCGCACCGCCTCATCGACCGAAAAGCGGTCAATACCCGGCATCGAAGCGATGGCGTCCCGGCGCCCGCTGCCTTCGACAAGGAACATCGGCCAGATCAGGTCATCGGTCGTCAGTACATTTTCCCGCACCAGCCGACGCGCCCACTCCGATTTGCGGTTGCGGCGGGGGCGGTGGGAGAGTTCCAAATGCGCTCTCGGGCGCTGCTCGGGCCGGCCATTCCGGTCGTCCTCGACGCGATGCAACATGGTGATCTCCGCCTCTCGGCCTTCTTATAATGCTTCAAACCTAGCATAGCCTGTGGTTTGACGAAAAGACGCTGGATGGAGGCGGAGGGGATCGTCGCGCCGATCGATCGGGGCGCGCACTTGACAAATGTGGGTCCGACCATCTCTTCCGAGCATCGCGTCTGCATGTGCAGCGACGATCGAACGAGAGGACGCCCGAAGCGTGAAGTCAGTGTCCAACACGCCGCGCTACAAGCCCCCGCTCCCGGCCATCAAGATCGGTTCGGCCGAGCGGTCCGGCGCGGAGACGCGTTTTGGCACGTTGTTGGTGTGGTTCATGCGGCTGCTCTCGCTCCTTTGGGTCCTGCAAGGCCTGCTGCATTGGTGGTCTGTTCTATCCAGCGACGCGGACTCGACCGCGACCTTGAGTACGATGACCTCGATCGGGGTCGCGGCCGTCATGTTTTTTGCGGTGATTGATCTCGTCGCGGCCGTGGGACTATGGCTGGCGGCGGCCTGGGGCGGGGTCGTCTGGCTGGTCACGGTTGCGGCGCAATGGCTCACGATCCTGATCCTGCCTGGCTTCTTTGATTTCGACCTTGTGGTCGGTGTCGTCGATGTCGTTCTGGTGATCGTTTACTTCCTGCTTACGTATCAGGCGGCTCGCGAGAACGCGGCTTATGTTTAACAAGTCTTCACGAGCAATGGCGGTAAGGAAACCAAACAATTAATCGATGTATTTAATTTAAATACACGCTTTTAGAAATCGGCTACTTCACTTTCGATTTACCCAAACGAGTAAACGCTGCGTTCATTCTGTTGTTTAAACTCGTCTTCATGCGCTTAGCCTATTTCTTGGATCAGAGCGAAGGGGGCCGGTAGAGCCGCCTCGCAGATCAGACATGGGGCGTCGAATGGCAACGGTTGCTAAAGTTGATGTGGCACAGACCCGAAGCGAGCGGATCAACGACGTTCGTCCGGTCTATCTCGAAGCGCTCACCATGGTGGAGCGGCTGCATCGCCGGCTTCTCGACGTCATCAAGGACGAGTTCGACCGGCGTGGTCGCAACGACGTCAATTCGGTCCAGGCGCTGCTGCTCTATAACATCGGCGACAAGGAACTGACGGCCGGCGAACTCCGCACCCGCGGCTACTATCTCGGCTCGAACGTGTCCTACAACGTCAAGAAGCTGGTCGAAATGGGCTATCTTCACCACGCCCGGTCGCGCATCGATCGGCGTTCGGTGCGGATCAGCCTGACCGAAAAAGGGCAGGACATTCACAATATCGTCACGTCGCTCTATGAAAAGCATGTCACGACCGTGGAGCAGATCGGCGGAATTTCGGGCGACGAATTCGCTAAGCTCAACCAGGCTTTGACGCGTCTCGAGCGCTTCTGGACGGATCAGATCCGCTACCGCCTCTAAGCGGCGCAGGATGCCGCGCGCGCTTGTTTTTGCCCCGTTTGACGCTTAGGTTGCGGTCAAGAGTCCTGCTGCCGTCTCGGCGAGCGGTGACGACATTGCCTGAGGGTTGCGTCGATGGGTGGTATGAGCATTTGGCACTGGATCATCGTCGGCGGCGTGCTTCTGCTGCTGTTCGGCGGTAAGGGCAAGGTCTCCGATTTGATGGGTGACTTCGCCAAGGGCATCAAGTCCTTCAAGAAGGGCATGGCCGACGACGACGTGGCTGACGCCAAAGCACCGATCACGCCCGTGACGCCCGTCAATGTCGATCAGGTTCGTTCGATCGATCATCAGGGCAAGCCGATCGAGAAGACCACGGAAACGCATCGGGTCGTTTGATCCGACCGCTTCGCCGCCGGCAGCCTTGGGCGATCTCGCCGTGAGGCTCATCTTCTTACGACGACTTGAGTATCCATGTTCGATTTCGACGCCGGAAAGCTTCTGATCATCGGCGTGGTCGCGTTGGTCGTGATCGGCCCGAAGGATCTGCCGCGCGTGCTGAGGCAAGTGGGGCAGGCTGTCGGTCGGTTGCGTCGGATGGCGAGCGAGTTCCAGGGCCAGTTCATGGATGCCATGAAAGAGGCCGACATTCAGGACATCCGCGACGAAATGGCCAAGATGACCAGCCAAGCTGATCTCAAGGTCCATTTCGACCCCGTCCGCGTCATTCAAAGTGAATTGACCAATGCGGTGACCCCGTCCGGTCCGCTCCTTGCGCCGCCAACATCGGCCGCGACCGACGGTTTTTCGCTCCCGCATCAATCCGACGGGATCGCTGACGATGTGAGCGCAACGGCGGCTGCCGCCGGATTCGCGCCCGTGGTCGAGCAGAACGCCGTGACCGAGGCGATTAGCCATCACCCCGCGATCGAGCAGCCTATGATCGAATCGCCTATGGCCGTTCTTGATGCTGCGATCGTCGCTGCTCCTTCTACTGTCAACGGCGCTCTGGCGGACGACATGACGTCGGTTGGGGATGGGCCCTCGCGCAAGCGGAAGATCGTTCTCCCGAAGCGACGCGTCGGGGCCGCGGCGCTGCGTCAAGAGGCGCAGGCCGATCTCGGCCTGCGCGCCAGGACCGTGCGGATTCGTCGGCACGAGGCGACCGAACAATGACGACCGTGCCGATCGACGACATCGAGGCCTCCAAAGCTCCCTTGATGGAGCATTTGATCGAGCTGCGCTCGCGCCTGATCAAGTCGGTGATCGCGTTCCTGGTCGCCTTCGTGATCTGCTTCTATTTCTCGAAGCACATCTACAATATCTTGGTCTATCCCTTCGTCGCGGTGGTCGGGGTAGAGAATGCGAAGCTGATCGCGACGCATTTTCTCGAGCAATTCTTTACCAACATGAAGCTGTCGATGTTCGGCGCTGCCGTCATCGCTTTCCCGATCATCGCGACGCAAATCTACATGTTCGTCGCGCCCGGGCTGTATAAGCACGAGAAGAATGCCTTCGTGCCGTATCTGGTCGCGACCCCGCTGTTCTTCGTTCTTGGGGCCTTGCTGGTCTATTTCGTCGTTCTACCGCTGCTGATCCGCTTTTCTGTCAGCTACACGCAGGTCAACGTGCCTGGCGAAGCGACGATCGAGTTGCTGCCGAAGGTCAGCGAATATCTCTCTCTCATCATGACACTGATCTTCGCTTTCGGGATCGCGTTTCAGCTTCCGGTCATTTTAACGCTGCTGGGTCAGATCGGCGTCATCGATGCCGCATTCCTGCGATCGAAACGCCGTTTTGCGATCGTCATCGTCGCGATCGCGGCCGCGATCCTGACACCGCCCGACGTGATCTCGATGATGTCGCTGGCGGTGCCGATGCTGGTTCTCTACGAGGGCGCCGTCATCGCTGTCAGCATGATCGAGAAATCACGCGCCAGGAAAGCTGCGGCAGATCGTTCGACCTGATAAGACCGACGCGCGAGACGAGAGCGGGGCGCGCCTCGCTGACGTCTCCGTCGGTTTGATCGATCGCGGGCGCTTCGGCCGCCCGTGATCTCATAGGGCGCATAGATCGCAATGTACGACATCAAGTGGATCCGCGAGAATCCCGAGGCTTTCGATCACGGCAGGGAGCTTCGAGGCCTCGATGCGCTCAGCGCGACGTTGTTGGGACTCGATGACATCCGCAAGGCGGCAATCGCGAAATCCCAATCGACTCAAGAGCGGCGTAACGCGGCCGCCAAGGAAATCGGCCAAGCCATGGGCCGCAAGGACATGGCGCGCGCCGATGACTTGAAAGCCGAGGTTGCGAGCCTGAAAGCCTCCTCGGCGACCTATGAAGCGGAGGAGCGCGAGGCGGTTGCGGCCTTGCAGACCGCCCTGCTCGAAATTCCAAATATTCCCGATGCCGACGTGCCGCGTGGTCGGGACGAACATGACAATGTCGAGATTCGTCGTCATGGCGAGCCTCGCTCGTTTCCGGACGATAGCCCTGCGCGTGAACATTTCGAGGTCGGTGAAACGCTCGGCCTCATGGATTTCGAGGCGGCCGCCAAGATGTCCGGCGCGCGATTCGTGGTGCTGCGTGGCGGCTTGGCGCGGCTCCATCGTGCCCTCGGGCAGTTCATGCTCGATCTACACACCGATCAGCACGGCTATCAGGAGATCGATCCGCCGCTGCTGGTGCGTGACGACGCGATGGTTGGCACCGCGCAATTGCCAAAATTTCGAGACGACCAGTTCCGGGCCGGCGATGAGTTGTGGCTGATTCCAACCGGCGAGGTCCCGCTCACCAATCTGGTGCGCGACAGCATCGTTGACGACAAGCAGTTGCCGATGCGGCTCACGGCATTGACCAATTGCTTTCGGGCCGAAGCAGGGTCGGCCGGACGCGACACACGCGGCATGATTCGACAGCATCAATTTACCAAGGTCGAAATGGTGTCGATCACAACACCCGAAACCTCGCGTGAGGAGCACGAGCGGATGACCGGCTGTGCCGAGGCCGTGCTGCAAAAGCTTGGCTTGCCTTACCGGGTCATGTTGCTTTGCACCGGCGACATGGGATTCGCGTCGGTGAAAACATACGATCTCGAGGTCTGGCTGCCGGGGCAGGGGAAATATCGCGAGATCTCCTCCTGCTCGGTCTGCGGCGACTTTCAGGCCCGGCGCATGGACGCGCGCTACCGTCCCGCCGGCGCGAAAGCGACGCGCTTCGTTCATACGCTGAACGGATCGGGAGTCGCGGTCGGCCGTGCGCTCGTCGCAGTTCTCGAAAATTACCAGAATCCGGACGGAAGCGTCACGGTGCCTGAGGTGTTGCGGCCCTATATGGGAGGCATCGAGGTGCTCCATCCCCTCCGAAAGGACTGACATGCGCATTCTGATCACCAACGACGACGGAATCCATGCGCCTGGTTTGGCCGTCATGGAGCGGATCGCCCGCAGCCTGACGGACGATGTCGTCGTGGTGGCGCCCGAAACGGATCAGTCGGGCGTGGCGCATTCGCTGTCGCTTTCCGATCCGTTGCGGTTGCGCGAAATCAGTCCGCAGCATTTCGCCCTGAAGGGCACGCCGACCGATTGCGTCATCATGGCCGTTAAGGCGATCCTGAAAGATCGGAGGCCCGATCTCATCCTGTCGGGTGTCAATCGCGGCCAGAATGTTGCGGAAGACGTGACCTATTCGGGCACCATCGCGGGCGCCATGGAAGGCACGCTCCTCGGCATTCCCTCGATTGCGATGAGCCAGGCCTATGGTCCCACGACCGGCCGTAAGAACCCGTTCTGGGACTGTGCCGAAGCGCATGCCCCGGCTTTGATCCGCAAATTGCTGGACGAGACCATCGCAGGCGGCACGTTGGTGAACATCAACTTCCCCGATTGCGCTCCTGATGCGGTACGCGGGGTGGCGGTGACGAAGCAGGGACAGCGCGGCAGCGATCTTGTCCATATCGACGAGCGTCAGGATGGGCGCGGCAACGCCTATTACTGGATCGGCTTCGCGCGAGATGGGGTCACGCCGGGGGAGGGGACCGATCTCGAAGCTCTGGCACGCCACGCCATCTCGATCACGCCGTTGCGGCTTGATCTGACCCATCACGCGTCTTTGCAACGGTATGCGGAAGTTTTCGCGTGAAATTCTGGCTGGCCTGAGCCATGACATGGTCGCTCCCCCCCGGCATCGTCGATCGAGACGACCCCGAGCGGAGATCGGCTGAGGCAACCGCGTCGTTTTTGCTCCGCCTGCGGGCCTCGGGCATACGGGACCTCGCGCTTTTACGCGCCATGGAAGCCGTGCCGCGCGCCATCTTCGTTCCCCACCGCTATGCCGATCTCGCGGGCCGCGACATCGCTTTGCCAATCGGATGCGGGCAGACCATGCCCGAGCCAAGTTTCGTCGCCTCTGTGCTCGAGGCACTCTCCTGTACACCGCAGTGCCGCGTGCTCGAGGTCGGTGCTGGAACGGGTTACACGACCGCGATTTTGTCGCGCCTCGTGCGGGACGTGGTGGCAATGGAACGGTTTCAGGATCTCGCGATCGAAGCCTGTGCGCGGCTCGATCGGCTTGGCATCACCAATGCGACGATCGACTGGGAGGACGGTCTCGACCCGCATCAAAAGCTGGGATCGTTCGATCGGATCGTCGTTCATGCCGGGCTCGACGAAGCGCCTTTGTCGCTGCTCGGACGATTAGCGCCGGGCGGTACCCTCATCTACGCTGAAAATCTGGCATCGACCCAAGAACGGCGGCGATCGCAAACTCTCATGCGGATCACGCTCGACCGTGATGGCGGTCCGCTCGAAACGGCCATTCGCCCCTCGCGATTGCAGGGCGCCTGCAAGGGGCGATCCGCGGTTTTGTGACGTCGGCTAGACGCGCCGATCCGCAACTCATCATGGCATTCGTGTGGCTCAAATCTTAAGGCCCACGAGATTTCGTCAAAATCGACGGTTTCGATTCATCTTAAACCGTCCCTTAACCCCCCCGGTCTTTAATCATCCTCAGTGACGACGGGTTCGTGGATGGGTTTCGCTGATGAGTAAGATTGCGCCCTTCGGGCATGGCCGCCTTGCCCTCCAATTCTGTGCCGTCGGCGCCGTGGCGGCCTTGATGGCAGGTTGCTCGACCGACTCCACACGGTTGACGGATCCGTTCTCCAATCCTTTTGCGACCGCGTCGAACGAGCCGGCTCCCGCGCCGATGCACGGCCGAACCATCCCGGCGGGTCGCTCCCCCCCTGTCATGAGCCGCGCACTCTCCGCGCCGACCTCGTCGGTCGCCGCGGCCGAGCCACTTCGTCCGCGCCTGATGACGTCGTACAATGCACCGGTCAGCCACGAGACGACGGGCTCGATCGAGCCGGCTCCTGTTCGCACGGCTTCCGGCTCGTCCTATGGCGGCTGGACCTCGTCGGGCGGCGTTGCCGTGACGGTTGGACCCGGCGAGAGCGCCGACCTGTTATCGAAGCGCTATGGTGTGCCGCCGACGGCTCTGCTGCAAACCAATGGCCTGCGGACATCGGCTGACGTCCGGCCTGGTAGCCGCATAACGATTCCTGTCTATAACGCGGTCGCAGCCGCTCAACGGCCCGAGCCTCAGGTCGCGCGGGCCGAACCGATCCGGAACGAGCCTGCCCGGAACGAGCCTGTCCGCGAAGCACGTCAGGAGCCCCAGCGCGTAACCGAGCAGCCCGCACCGCGCAAAATGGCCGATCGCAGGCTTGCCAAGGCCGAGTTGCTGAAGCCGAAAGCCGAGCGCATGGCGGCTGCGGCCGAGCGAGCACCGGCGCATGAAGCCGCTCAGGCCCGTGTCGTGGCCGCCGCGCCGCGCATCGTGTCTGAAAGAGTGACAATCGCCGAGCGGGTCAAGGCTGCGAAAGCCGAAGCGAGGACTGCCGACGCCGAGAAGAAGGCGGAAAAGACCGCTCGGACCGAGAAGGCGGAGCCTGCAACCGCGAAGATGGTTCCGGTCAAGACCGCAGCCCTCAAGGCGCTTCCTGCGACCAAGGCTCCTGCCGCCGTTCGCACGGCCTCGCTCGAAGCTGCTCCGAGCGCTCCCGCAGCGGCGAAGCAGGTTGATCCGGCGCCCACGGCCAGCGTCGCGGCTGCCGCGCCGGCAACCGATGCGTCGGGTAATCCTGAGTTCCGCTGGCCCGCCCGCGGCCGCATCATCCAGGGTTTCAAGGGTGGTAGCGGCGGCAATGACGGCATCAACATCGCGGTGCCGGAAGGCACCTCGGTCAAGGCGGCCGAGAACGGCACGGTTGCCTACGCGGGGAGCGAATTGAAGGGATACGGCAATCTCGTTCTGATCCGGCATCCGAATGGCTTCGTGACCGCCTATGCCAATAATGGCGAACTTGACGTCAAACGCGGCGATCAGGTCAAGCGCGGTCAAACGATCGCGAAATCCGGCCAATCCGGCAATGTCGCCTCGCCGCAGCTGCATTTTGAGCTGCGGAAGGGTTCGACTCCGGTCGACCCCACCAGCTATTTGGCCGGGCTTTAGCGCCCCGCCAACCCATTCGACTGAGCCCCGAGGGCCCCGTCGTCCGGCAAGCTTCCGAGGTTCCGCGAGACACGAAACCTGGGAAGCGACATGAGGCGGCAGGTCCAAGGAAAGGCCTGCCGCCTTGCTGATTCTGGCGGCCTGCCGCCTTGCTGATTCTGGCGGCCTGCCGCGCCTTCACAGCATCTTGGGCAAGCTATGACGTCGTGATCGTCATTCCGAGACGCCCTGCGAGATCTTGGATGAATTGCCATGCGGTGCGGCCCGAGCGAGCGCCGCGTGTCGTCGACCATTCCAGCGCTTCGGCCACGAGACGGTCGTCCGGAACATCCAAGCCGAATTTATCGGCATAGGCGCGGACCATCTCGAGATATTCGTCCTGCGAGCATTTGTGGAAACCGAGCCAGAGGCCGAAGCGGTCGCTCAGCGACACCTTCTCCTCCACCGCCTCGCCGGGGTTGATCGCGGTCGAGCGTTCGTTGTCCATCATGTCGCGGGGCATCAGGTGCCGCCGATTCGAGGTTGCATAAAAGAGGACATTGTCGGGTCGCCCTTCGATACCGCCTTCGAGCACCGCCTTCAACGACTTGTAGGACGTGTCGTCGCCATCGAACGACAAGTCGTCGCAAAATAAGATGAAGGCATGTGGCGCTTCACGAAGCAGGCCCATCAACACCGGTAGCGAGTCGATGTCCTCGCGATGGATCTCGATCAATTTCAGTCGACGTTTTGCGCCACTTGCGTTGATTTCCGCATGAGCGGCCTTCACCAGCGATGATTTGCCCATGCCCCGGGCGCCCCAGAGTAGCGCGTTATTGGCCGGCAAACCCTTGGCAAACCGCAGCGTGTTGTCGAGCAACTGATCGCGAACCCGGTCGATGCCGCGCAGCAGCTCGACGTCGACCTTGTTGACGCGCCGCACAGGTTGTAATTCCGACATCGACGCCGACCAGACGAACGCGTCCGCCGCATCGAAATCGGGATCGGTCGCGGCCGGAGGAGTCATGCGGTCGAGCGCGCTCGCGATGCGCTCGAGCAGCGCGAGATAAGAGGGATCGAGTGTTGGCATGGCCTCCGTCCGGCGTATTGCGCCTTGAAGATGTGACCGCTTTAGAGCGTCAGCGGATCAAATACGTTTCCATGATGCCTTTGCCCTTGATGCTCATGGGGGGCAAGGCCTCATAGGTGTAGCGCGCGCCGAGGACGTCGCGCGTTGCCTGCGTGATGTGAACGCGCCCCGGCGTGCCGTAGCGCTCCATCCGGCTTGCCGTATTCACCGTGTCGCCCCACACATCGTAGACGAATTTGTGGGTGCCGATGATGCCGGCGACGACGGGACCAGTGTGCATGCCGAGCCGCACGTTCAACGGCTCGCCAGCGGAGCGGCTCGCCGCCGCCACGACGGCGGGCATTTCCAAGGCCATCGCGGCCACCAGCGCGGCATGGTCCGGCAGCTCCTGCGGGAGACCGCCAGCCACCATATAGGCGTCGCCGATCGTCTTGATCTTTTCCAATCCGTTCAGCGCGGCCAAGCGGTCAAATTCGGAGAAGATGCCGTTGAGGAGATCCAGCGTCTCGCCCGGGCTGAGCCGCGAGGCAAGCGCCGTGAAGCCGACGAGGTCGCAAAACAGGATCGAGACGTCGGCATAATGGTCCGCGATCACGGTTTCGCCGGCCCGCAGTCGATCCACCACCGACGCCGGCAACACGTTGCGAAGGAGGTTTTCCGAGCGCTCACGTTCGGCTTGGAGCCGCTCGGTGATGGCGGCCTCGCGCTCCCGCAGCAGCTTTCGTTCAAGCGCTGCGTTGATGCGGGCTTGCAGCAGCACGGGGTTGAGCGGCTTCGAGAGAAAATCGTCCGCTCCAGCCTCGATGCAGCGAACGGCACCATCGACCTCGTCCATGGCCGAGATCATCACGACCGGGAGTTGCCGCGTCGCGCTGTCGGAACGAAGCTGCCGCAAGACGTCGATGCCATTCATCCCGGGCATGATGAGATCGAGAAGAACGAGGTCGAACGGCTCGCTCTTCAGCTTGGCGAGTGCGCCTTCGCCAGAATCGCATAACTCGACGGAATGCCCGTCGCGGGTGAGACGGCGCGAGAGAAGATCGAGGTTGGAAACATTATCGTCGACCACCAAGATGCGACCGACGGTCTTCGGCTGCAAAACGTGCTGGTCGAACAACACGGCACGGATTGCCTCGACAGCCTGTTGCAGCTTCGGCGGCTCTGCTGGCGTTTCCTCGACGGTCGTCGGCGTCAACCCTTGCCCCCGCAGCAGGTGCATCATGCCATCGATCTGCCCCAGCAAGCGGCGGGACGCGTCGACCATGCCGTCGATCGTGCCGCAAAAGGCGTCGTCTCCGTTGTCACGCGCTTCCTCGCTCAGCAACTCGCCGTAACCGAGGATCGCCGTGATCGGCGTGCGGAGATCGTGGCGCAGCTTGCTCGACATGGCTTCGATCTCGCGTCCCGCGAGAGGCAAGCCTTCGTGCACGCCATCGAGAAGGCCAACCACCATTTGGTCGAGCCGGTCGCTCGCGACTTTGATCTTGGCGAGGTCAGAGAGATAGTGATCCATCCCGTCTCGGTGGGCATCCTCGATCAGGAGATCGACAAAGCCCGCGACGACGTGGACAGGTGCCTCGAATTCCGCCCTGACGAACGAGGCCAGCGCGCGCGCCATTTGATCGGTTTCGAGTGTGTCGCTCTTGGGCGCTGGTGTCTGCAGAAGCATATCGTCTCGATCGTCAAAATCCGGGCGGCCGCGCCTCGGAGGCATGATGCTTGTACGATAGCCGTCGACAATCCAACCGCGTCATCCGTCGACGGACCGAATCGATCAGTCCGTTATGTTGCACTCTTGCGGGCGGCTTGCGAGCCGGATAGCTGCTGTTTGCATAAAGTTGCGTTGCGTCGGACCAAGCCGCTGTGATCGCGGCCAAGAATCATGACGGAGGATCAGGACGGAACCATGGCGATCTCGCGCAACGCACTCGTGGCCGGAAATTGGAAGATGAACGGCGTTTCGGCGTCCTTGGCGGAGCTGAAGGCGATCGCCGAGGGGGTTGCCGGAGGTGCCGCCGGGACCGCTGCTTGTGCCATCTGCCTGCCCGCGACGCTGTTGGCGCGTGGCGCCGAAATCGCGGGTCAGCATCTTCTCGTCGGCGGCCAGGACTGCTCTGCCGAGACGTTCGGCGCCCACACGGGTGATCTCGCGGCTGAGATGCTCCGCGACTCGGGCGCGAGCTTGGTGATCGTCGGGCATTCCGAGCGTCGTGCCGACCATGGTGAGACCAACACCGTGGTTCGTGCCAAGGCGGAAGCGGCATATCGCGCCGGCCTGACCGCAATCATCTGCGTCGGCGAGACCCGTCCGCAGCGCGACGCGGGCCACGCTCTCGAGATCTGCGGCGCACAACTCGAAGGCTCGTTGCCGCCCGGCGCCACACTTGACAACACCATCCTGGCCTACGAACCGGTGTGGGCGATCGGCACAGGGCTTGTCCCGACGGTCGATGACGTTGCGGCGATGCATGCCTTCTTCCGCGCCCAGCTCAAAGCGTTGCTGCCGCACGGAGGTGACGCGCTTCGCATTCTCTATGGCGGATCGGTGAAGCCCGATAATGCCGAGAACCTGATGCGGATCGATAATGTGGATGGCGCGCTCATCGGCGGCGCGAGCCTCAAGGCAAAAGATTTTCTGGCCATCGCCTCGGTCTATGCCTGATGGGCGCGCAGCCGGCTTCGGCTCGGAATTGTTTGCTTAGCGGGTGCCATCGTGTAAAACCCGCGCCGACACCTCCGTCATCGTAACGGGGCGCTTCGTGCGTCCGTTGCGGGCAGGCCTGCGTTTCGAGCTCCTTCATGCAAACCGTTTTGATCGTGTTTCATCTGATGATCGTTGTGGCGTTGGTCGCCAGCGTCCTTCTGCAACGGTCCGAAGGTGGCGCGCTCGGGGTCGGTGGGGGCGGGGGCTTCATGACCGGCCGCGGACAGGCGAATGCCTTGACGCGCGCGACCGCGATCCTGGCCGGTTTGTTTTTTGTCACCAGCTTATCGCTCTCGATCATCGCGAGCTACAACCGCGCCCCTAAATCAATCCTCGACACGGCCGTTCCGGCGGGTGTCACGACGACTGCTCCGGTTCAGGGCGGTACCCCGCTTGACCAGTTGAAGCGGCTCGAGCAGCAACGTAATTCGACCGCGCCCGCGGCTCCCACCGCGCCGGCCGTTCCGGCCACGCCTGAGGCGCCGAAGTCGCAATAAGCGACCCTCGTTTCGTTCTTCGGCCGAACGGCTGGGGTCATGGCTGCCCTGCGCGGCCCCGTGCGGTTTATTCTCGTCAAACCGCTGAAAACTGGATAAGCGTGATCTCCCATGGCGCGGTATATTTTCATCACCGGCGGCGTGGTCTCTTCCCTCGGAAAAGGCCTTGCGGCCGCGGCACTCGGTGCTTTGCTGCAGGCTCGTGGTTACACGGTCCGGCTTCGGAAACTTGACCCCTATCTGAACGTCGATCCAGGTACGATGAGCCCTTACCAGCATGGTGAGGTCTTCGTGACGGATGACGGGGCCGAAACCGACCTCGATCTCGGCCATTACGAGCGGTTTACCGGTCGCCCTGCGACGCGAGACGACAACACGACCGCGGGTCGCATCTACCAGGAGATCATCGCCAAGGAGCGGCGCGGTGACTTCCTCGGGGGCACGGTTCAGGTCATTCCGCATGTGACCGGCGCCATCAAAGATTTCGTGCTCGACGGCAACGAGGGCGTCGATTTCATCCTGGTCGAGATCGGCGGCACGGTCGGTGACATCGAAGGGCTGCCGTTCTTCGAGGCGATCCGGCAGCTCGGCAACGATCTGCCGCGTGGTCATGCGGTTTACGTCCATCTGACGCTACTGCCCTACATCCCGAGTGCCGGCGAATTGAAAACCAAGCCGACTCAGCATTCGGTGAAAGAGTTGCGGTCGATCGGCATCCAGCCCGATATTTTGCTCTGCCGGACCGATCGCACCATCCCGAGCGAGGAGCGCCGCAAGCTCGGCCTGTTCTGTAATGTGCGTGAAGATGCGGTCATCGAGGCGCGCGACGTCGAGTCGATCTATGACGTGCCGCGTGGCTATCATTCGGCGGGGCTCGACCGTGCGGTGCTGACGGCCTTCGGCATCGAGCCGGCGCCGAAGCCGAATATGACGCGCTGGAATGCCGTGATGGAGCGGGTCAAGAACCCCGAAGGCGAAGTCACGATCGCGATCGTCGGCAAATATACCGGCATGAAGGACGCTTATAAATCGTTGCACGAGGCACTTGTGCACGGCGGTCTTGCGAACCGCGTCGAGGTCAAGTTCGAGTGGATCGAGGCCGAGGTATTCGAGGGGAACGATCCCGCGACGCGGCTCGATCATGTCCACGGCATTCTGGTCCCAGGTGGTTTCGGACAGCGCGGCGCGGAGGGGAAGATCCGTGCGGCGCAGTTCGCGCGGGAGCGGAAAGTGCCCTATTTTGGCATCTGCTTCGGCATGCAGATGGCCGTGATCGAGGCGGCCCGAAGCCTCGGCGGCGTTCCGGATGCCAATTCGACGGAATTCGGCCCCTGTGCCGAACCGGTCGTCGGGTTGATGACCGAGTGGATGCGGGGCAACGAACTCGAGCGCCGCGTCCACGAGGGAGACCTCGGCGGGACCATGCGGCTCGGAGCCTTCAAGGCTGAATTGCGTGAGGGGTCCAAAATCGCCGCGATCTATGGCTCGCAGGAGATTTCGGAACGCCATCGCCATCGCTACGAGGTCAATACGGCGTATCGCGAGCGGCTGGAACAGCATGGCATGTCATTCGCCGGCATGTCGCCCGACGGTTTGCTGCCCGAGACGATCGAGCTTGTCGACCACCCCTGGTTCATCGGGGTTCAATATCACCCTGAATTGAAATCGAGACCGTTCGCGCCGCATCCGCTGTTCGCCAGCTTCATCGCAGCCGCGCTCGAACAATCCCGTCTCGTCTGAGGCGGCGCGATGGTCCGCGCGCTCGATCATGTGGTCTGGCCCTGCCGTGATCTCGGCGCCGAGGCAAGGCGGTTCGAGGCGTTGGGCTTCACGGTCGGTCGGCGAAACCGCCACCCTTGGGGTACAGAGAACCACATCGTCCAAGTGCCGGGCGCTTTCATCGAGCTGATCGGGCTCGCGCCGGATGCGGAGCCTGTGTCGCCTGAGGCGGACGCATTTCGCTTTGCGGGCTTCCTCAACGGTGCGATGACCTCGAGAGATCCATCCGGCATGCTGGTGTTAGGCTCAGCCAATGCTGGCGCAGATGCGGAACGCTTCGCCGAATTGGGCATCGGCACCAAGCACCGGCTCGACTTCGCTCGCGATGCGGCAGCGGCGGACGGTTCGATCAAGCGCGTCGCGTTCAGCCTCGCTTTCGCCGAAGCGCCATCAATGCCGGATATCGGCTTCTTCGTCTGCCAGCAGCACTATCCAGAGAATTTTTGGAACCCAGCCGCTCAACGCCATGCCAACGGCGTAACCGGCATCAGCGGGGTCATCCTTGTGGCGGATCATCCCGCCGACCATGCGACTTTTCTCGGCGCCTTCTCCGATCACTCGGTCGCGGCCGGGCGGGATGCGGGTCTGCTGATTCCGATCGGCGGCAGTCGTCTCGAGGTGGTGACACCCGACGCGTTTCAGGATCGCTTCGGCGATACGCTCTCACGTCGATCGCGTCAGGCCGGATTTCGGCCTTTTCTCGCAGCCGTATGCTGTGCAACATCCCCACTCGAAGCAAGCTCCGATCAGATCGCGCCAGCCCGAGCGGTTGCGTGTCGGGACGGTTGGGCGATCGAGGCCGTCGAGTCCGGGGGGATCACACTGGTGCTCGAGCCTTCGTCCCATGAGGGACGATCGGCTTCGACCTCGTGAAGACAGGGCATCCAGTCGGTTGATGCTGATGTGGGGGTGCGATGAATGATCTTTTGTTCGACATGGCGCTCTGCACCGTTACGGCTTGGACGCTCGGCGTTGCGGCGCAACTGATCGGTCAACCCGTGATCCTGGCCTATCTGGTCGGGGGATTTCTACTCGGGCCTTCTGGTCTTCACTTCGTTCGCTCACAGGAAACGATCGGGGTCATCTCCGAACTGGGGCTGATTTTTCTGCTCTTCATGATCGGGCTGGAAATCGACCTGAAGAAGATTATCCGCTCCGGCCGGGTCATCATCGTCAGCGCGGCAGCGCAAATCGTCGGGTGTTGCGCGCTCGGCGTCGCGTTTTTCGTCATGTTGGGTTTGCCGCTTGGCGGCGGCCACTGGGATGCACTCTATCTTGGCGTCGCGGCATCGCTCAGCAGCACGGTCATCATCGTCAAGGTGCTCTACGACAAGCGAGAACTCGATACGTTGCCGGGCCGCGTCACGCTCGGTATCCTGGTGCTTCAGGATCTCTTCGTCATCCTGTTCCTCGCCATTCAGCCGAGCCTCAACGATCTGCGGATCAGCGTCCTCCTGATCTCGCTGGCGCGCGTTGGGGCGTTGGTGGCCACGGCCTTGCTGGTCAGCCGCTACGTGCTGCCGTTTTTGTTCTACCGCATTGCCCGATTGCCCGAGCTCGTTCTGGTCGGCGCGCTTGCTTGGTGCCTGTTCACCAGCGAATTGGCCGAATATCTGCACCTCTCGCGCGAGATGGGGGCTCTTGTGGCCGGGGTGTCGCTGTCGACCTTCCCCTATGCGCTCGACGTGGCCGCGAAGGTTACGAGCCTGCGGGACTTTTTCGTAACCCTGTTTTTCGTCGGGGTCGGCATGACCATTCCGATTCCGACGATGAGCATGCTCGGCCTCGCCTTCGCTCTCGGCGCCTTCACGATCCTGAGCCGTTTCCTGACAACGTTCCCGCCGCTCTATGCCCTTCGCCAGGGCTTACGTGCCAGCCTGCTGCCGGCCATCAATCTCAGTCAACTCAGCGAGTTTTCACTGGTTCTTCTGCAGATCGGCGTGGTCTCGGGTCACATCGGCAATGACGCCAAGGCCGCCACGTCGTTCACCTTCGTGGTTCTGGCTGCGATCAGCACATTCGCGATGGGGCGCAGCAATGCGATCGTTCGGACGCTCGTGCCGCTCCTCAAGCGCGTCGGATTGAGGGATCTCGATCAGGTTGGGCCGCGCGATGCCGAGACGACGCAGCATGGTGGCGCGCGTATCATGCTGCTTGGCTTTTTCAGAACCGCGAGCTCGTTGATCGCCGATCTTGAGGCGCGTAACTCCGCGACACTAAAAGACATCGCCGTGATCGACTTCAACCCGGTCGTCTTTCAAAAGCTCAGCGCGAGCGGCATCAAGGTGATCTATGGCGATATCGGCCAGCGCGAAACGCTTGTGCACGCCGGGGTGGGCGAGGCCGAAGTTCTGATCTGCAGCGTGCCGGACTTCCTCTTGAAGGGGACGACGAACGAGCGGCTTGTGCGGCAATTACGCGCCATCAATCCTAAAGCCGTGATCGTCGCACCGGCGGACCTTTTGAGCGATGTCGAAGACCTCTACGCGGCCGGCGCCGACTACGTCCTCGTGTCGCGCATGACTGAGTCGACGGAGCTCTGCGAAATCCTTGAAACCATCGATGTCGGATTGCTGGATGAAAAGCGCGGACATCTCGACCTTCGTTTGAGAGATCGCCATGAAGTGCTTGCGTAAAAAGAGGAATCTTCGATGAATAGGATCGTTGCCGGTCAGGGTCCCCGGGCGGTGGCTTTCGGCAATCATCTGCCGCTGGCCCTGATCGCTGGGCCGTGCGCGATGGAAAGCCGCGCTCACGCGCTCGACATGGCCGAGGCGCTGGTCGCCATCACGGACGATCTCGGGATCGGCCTCGTGTTCAAGGCGTCGTTCGACAAAGCCAATCGGACCGCGTCGAGCAGTGCGCGCGGCGTCGGTCTCCACGAGGCTTTGCCCGTGTTTGCCGAGATCAAGGAACGTTTTGGTGTGCCGGTCCTGACCGACATCCACGCGGCCGATCAATGCGCGCCCGTCGCCGAAGTCGTCGATATCCTGCAGATCCCAGCATTTCTGTGCAGACAGACGGACCTGCTCGTCGCGGCAGCCAAGACGGGCCGAATCGTCAATGTCAAAAAAGGCCAGTTTCTCGCGCCGTGGGACATGAAAAACGTCGTGGCGAAGATCAGGGATGCCGGCAACGACGCCGTGATGGTGACCGAACGCGGTGCGAGTTTCGGCTACAACACCCTGGTGTCCGACATGCGCTCGCTGCCGATCATGGCGCGCAGCACGGCGGCGCCGGTCATCTTCGACGCCACCCATTCCGTGCAACAACCCGGTGGGCAGGGCACGACCTCCGGAGGCGAGCGCGAGTTTGTCCCGGTGCTGGCGCGCGCCGCCGTCGCGGTCGGTGTGGCCGGGGTCTTCATCGAAACGCATGACCGGCCGGACCAAGCCCTGTCGGATGGACCCAACATGGTGCCGCTCAGCGAGATGCGGGCGCTGCTCGAAACCCTCAAGGCCTTTGACGTTCTGGCCAAACGGGTGCAATGACATCGCCGTAGGCTGCGCGTCTGCGCGGTCGTCTCAGCCAACAGGCACGGGCAGGTCACAATGTCGTCATCTCACGACGTCATGGTTGGGACTATGGACGATCTGATTTTCAGCTATGCTGATCCGGATGCTTCGGCGATGAAGCGCAAGATCATCCGTATGGTCGAGGCCGCGACCGGCCAGCGCAAGCTCAAGCAGCTTTATCTCGAACATCGGCGGTATCCTGTCGCGAGCGAGAGCTTTTTCAATTCGGCAGTCCGCCGACTGGCGCTCGATGTTCAATTTTCGCCTGCGGCACTGGCGTCTATTCCGAAAACCGGACCGCTCGTGGTCGTGGCGAACCACCCTTACGGCGTGCTCGACGGGATCGTGATTTCGTGGCTCATCGAGAAGGTCCGCAACGACTTTCTGGTTTTGACCAATGCGGTCCTGCTCCGCGCACCCGAGGTTCAGTCCTTCGTGCTCCCGGTCGACTTCTCGCCGACCGAAGAGGCGTTGCAAACCAACCTGAAATCCCGGGCTGCGGCTCGCGATCATCTCGAAAAGGGAGGCTGCGTCGTCATCTTCCCAGCCGGGGGGGTATCGACCGCGCCGGATCGGCTTGGGCGACATCCTGCCATCGACGCGCCCTGGCAGCCGTTTACGTCGCAGCTCGTTCACCGCGGCAAGGCCACTGTCGTGCCGATCTGCTTCATGGGACAAAACAGCCGCATCTTCCAGATTGCCAGCCATCTCAGCGCGACGCTGCGCCTGTCGTTGATCTTTCGCGAGGTCAAGAACCGGATCGGAACCTCAATGGCGGTTGCGATTGGCGCACCCATTCCTTACGCGGACCTGGTCGGCATCAAGGATCGCCAAACGTTGGCGGACGCGCTTCGTGCCAAAACCTATGCGCTGCAGGCCGATGCCAGCGCGATGGCGCATATTGCGCCGCGGCGGCCGAAGATACTCCGCGGCTTTGCGGACCGGCTTCGCGGCTTGCCGACGCAGCGCCACAAGCTTCGCCGGCCAGCTTGGGCTCGCAAACTCGGGCGCGTGTCTCAGCCCCGCCCGCGATAGGTCGGCACGCCCTGGTCGGGCAACCAAAGGCCTTCGGGCGGAACGCCCGTTTGCCAAAGGACATCGATCGGGATGCCGCCGCGCGGGTACCAGTAGCCGCCGATCCGTAGCCAGACGGGATCGAGCCGTTCGACCAAGGTTTTGCCGATCCCCACGGTGCAATCCTCGTGAAACGCGCCGTGGTTGCGGAACGAGGTCAAGTACAGCTTCAGCGATTTCGACTCGACCAGCCAATCCCGCGGGACGTAATCGATCACGAGATGGGCGAAATCGGGCTGGCCCGTGACCGGACAAAGTGATGTGAATTCCGGCACCGTGAAGCGCGCGAGATAAAGCGTACCGACATGTGGGTTCGGCACCCGATCCAGGGTTGCGTCCGCAGGTGAAGCGGGGGCCGAGACGGCATGACCGAGTTGGGTCGTTTCGATGGGAGTCGTCATTCGATCATCCAGAACGTCGCGGTCTAAGCGGAGGGGCTTTGAAGAGCGATCCGCACACGGCGGTTCTGTTTGCCCTTTTTCTCAATGGCGGTCACGGCGACAGGCCCGATCTCGCGCGTGTTCCCCACATGGGTGCCGCCACAAGGCTGGAGGTCGATGTCGCCGATCTTGACGAGGCGAACGCGCCCCGAGCCTGTCGGCGGTTTCACCGACATGGTCTTGACGAGGCCAGGATTGGCCGCAAGCTCCTGGTCGGTGATCCAGGTCATGGTCACATCCGCGTTCCTGGCGATGAGCGCATTCAGATCGTCCGTGATGGCGTCACGGTCCGGGCCGCCCGGCGGCATGTCGAAGTCGAGCCGTCCCTCGCCATCGCCGATCGAGCCGCCCGTGACCGGGTAGGGCAGCACGGCCGTCAGCAGATGAAGAGCCGTATGGATCCGCATGCGCCCATGCCGGGTCGGCCAATCGAGATCGAGCCGCACGGTTTCGCCGATCGTCAACACCGCAACATGGGTTGGATCGATACGATGCAGGACAGTGCTTTTGTCCTCGCCATAAACCGTATCGAGAATGGCGATATTTTCGCCTTGTCGCGTCGTCAACGTGCCGCGATCACCTAGCTGACCGCCGCCCTGCGCGTAGAAGACCGTTTGATCGAGCACGATGGCGCCATCCTGGCCGATCGCCAAGATGGTCGCCTCGCAGTGGCGTTGCTCGGCATCGTCGCGGAATAGTAACCGCGTCACCGGAGATCCTCGCTTGTGACGCTCGGCGCGCGTTCGAGCCAGCCAGGAACCTGCAAGCCTTTGCTCCGCAGGAAGTCGGGATTGTAAAGTTTCGAGGCGTAGCGAAAGCCCGAATCGCACAGGATCGTCACGATCGTGTGTCCGGGTCCAAGTGTCTTGCCGAGCCGTATTGCCCCCGCGACGTTGATGCCGGACGATCCCCCGAGCAGGAGGCCCTCGTGCTCCGCCAAATCGAACACGATCTCGAGCGCCTCGGCATCGGTGATTTGATAGGCTTGGTCGACGATCGCGCCTTGGAGGTTGGGAGTAATGCGGTTTTGGCCGATGCCCTCCGTGATCGATGAGCCTTCGGCGCGCAATTGCCCGGTCGTGTAGTAATCGTAGAGGGCGGCGCCCATCGGGTCCGCGAGGCCGATTTGGATAGCCGGGTTTTTGGCTTTGAGCGCCATGCTGACGCCGGCCAGCGTTCCGCCGGTACCGACCGCACAGATGAAACCATCGACCTGTCCAAGCGTCGCGGCCCATATTTCAGGTGCGGTGGTCTCGAAATGTCCCCGGCGATTGGCGAGATTGTCGAATTGATTGGCCCAGACTGCCCCGTGTTCACGGGTTTGGTCGAGCCGATCGGCAAGCCGGCCAGACACTTTGACGTAATTATCCGGATTGGCATAGGGCACCGCCGGAACTTCGATGAGTTCCGCGCCCGACAAGCGAAGCACGTCCTTCTTTTCCTGGCTTTGCGTGTTGGGGATGACGATTACGGTTTTGTAGCCGAGCGCGCTGGCGACGAGCGCCAGTCCAATGCCGGTATTGCCCGCCGTTCCCTCCACGATGGTGCCGCCGGGCTTCAAGCTGCCGGTCGCGACCGCATCCTGGACCATGGCGAGGGCGGCGCGATCCTTCACCGAACCGCCCGGATTCATGAATTCGGCTTTGCCGAGAATCGTACAATCCGTCATCTCGGACGCACGCTGCAGCTTGATCAAAGGCGTGTTGCCGATGGCGTCGATGACGGTGCTGGTGATGCTCATGGGTGATGCACGCTCCTGTAGACGCGTCGTGAGAGACCGCAAGTGTCCCGCGCGTCTGAAAGGCTTGATCGTCGAAAACGCAGGTCTGTCCCTCATCTGATATGATCGGTCTACGTCGGCCTTCTTATAAAAAGGTCCGGCTCAGACAGCAGCGCAGATCCGGCGATGAACCGCGAACCTAAGGTCCGCGTCACGCGATCGCAAGCGCTCTCCGCACGGTCGTCAGGTCGTTATCGAGGACAGCGATACGGACCTCACGCGGTTTTTGCGAAGACCATCTGTCGGACGTCGATCAACTCGCTCAGAAAGCCGGCCTCGCAATAGGCCAGATAATATTCCCAAAGGCGCCGGAAGTGCTCGTCGAAGCCCTGCGACAACAGCCCCGGCCAGGCCGCGCGAAAGCTTGTGCGCCACAGCGAGAGCGTCTTGGCATAATCGTGGCCGAACACGCGCTCGGTCGATAGGCGAAATCCATGTGCGGTACCGAGTTCGCGCATGATCGACGGGCTGGGCAGCATGCCGCCGGGAAACACGTATTTGCGAATGAAATCCATCTCTCGTCTGTAGCTCGCGAAAAGTGAATCGCGGATCGTGATGACTTGAAGACCCGCGAGCCCATTGGGCTTCAGGCGGTCCGCCAATTGGGTGAAGTAGCTTGGCCAATAGGCCTCACCAACCGCTTCGAACATCTCGATCGACGCGATCCGATCGTACGTGCCGCGCTCATCGCGATAGTCGAGCAGCTTGATCTCGACCTTGTCGTTCAAACCCGCGTCGAAGATGCGCCGCTGGGCGAAATCATGCTGGGCTTGGCTGATGGTCAGGCCCGTGACGCGGCATCCGATCGACTTGGCGGCAAACTCGGCAAAGCCACCCCAGCCGCATCCAATCTCGAGGATATGGTGGCCTGGATCGATCCCGACCTGATCGGCGAGATTCCGATATTTTACTTCCTGCGCGGCCGACAGGTCCATCGCGGAGTGCCCCGACGCGTCCTCGAACAAGGCCGACGAATAGGTCATGCTCTTATCGAGCCATGAGGAATAAAAAGCATTGCCGAGATCGTAATGCGCGAAGATATTGCGCTTCGATCCTGCTTTAGTGTTCCGGTTTCGCCAGTGACCGTAAGCCTGGATAATCCTGACGATCGGATGCGCGCCGAGCTTTTCGATTATCGGACGATTAAGGCAGAAGAGTTCCAGAAACCGGGTGAGGTTGGGGCTCTCCCATTCGCCATGGAGAAACGATTCGGCGATGCCGATGTCGCCACCGCCGATCAACCGCTTCGCGAAATTGGCGTCCTTGATCGTCATGACGGCAGCGGGGCCAGGAACGCGCCCGCCAAAGCGGAACGATTGACCATCCGGCATGACCACATCGAGAATTCCCACCTCCAGCAATCGCGCGAGATCCAGTGCGTTTCTGGCAGAGCGGGGGTAATGGCGAGCACGCGTCGCGATATCGTGTGCTGTGGATATCTGGGGTTGAGCCTCAGCTTCAGTGGGCGCAGTCGACTCGGCATCTTCTGATTGGTGAAGAGGTGAACGCCGATCGTTCGTGGATTCGTTCATCGTCGCGTGGTGCTCGCATCCTAGCTGGATAGTCGGCTTCGACCTTCCTCCAATATGCCGCTCAATTGCCACGTTTCAAGCCAGCGCAAGGAACGGGGCTGTTCCGCCGAAGGTCGCGCTTGATCGAGAGGCCGGATTTAAGATTTCGGCAGGGCGTCGAGCGCTTGAGCCAGCCCGCGAAACGAGATCGCCAACGCAATATCCCGGCCTCCAGCATCCTTGAACGTCATCTTCCCAGCATCGGTCGACACGCGCCAAGCCTTGAGGAGATCGTCGCTGACGGGGGTATCGGCGAAACATCCGCCAGCGAGACATCGCCGCCATTGAAGATCGACACGAGCTTTGTCGCCAGCATTGGCAAACGCCACCGTGCTCGGAAACGACACGCTCGGAGGCAGAACGGCGGTGAGGTGCAAGGATCCATCCGGGAGATGACCGACCGCAACCTCCGCGATAGGCGCCGTCTGGTTGGGTAATTGGATGGTCTGAGCGACTTCACAAACGCGCTTGGCCTGATCGCCATCGCCGATGCGCCCACATCGGAGAACCCAGTCGCCGTAGCTTGCCGATGTCGTCGCCGGCTCGGAACTCACGGGTGCGAGTGGTTTCGCGGCCGGGGTCACTGGTTTCTGCTGAGCGGCTGCCTGAGAAACACTCAACACAACGACAATCGGGCCAAAAATCGACAGCAGGCGAGCAGACATGAACAATCCCCGATGACGCGCGCCGCCATAAAACGACGGCCGGTGTCGCGGGCAGCGTTATCGGCTCGATATCACACACACAAGACGTGGATGACCGGTGCGCGGCTCTCTTTTGCGCCCCGCCGGGCCTCGCGATTGCGAGACACTGCTCAGTAGCGGCGGAGAAGGCTGACCAGCTTGCCTTGGATCTTCACGCGGTCTGGGCCGAAGATCCGTGTCTCATAAGCCGGATTGGCGGCCTCGAGCGCGATGGACGCGCCCCGTCGACGGAAGCGCTTCAAGGTCGCCTCTTCGTCGTCGACCAGCGCCACGATGATGTCGCCCGTGTCGGCTGAATCTTGACGGCGGATGATGACCGTGTCGGCATCGAGAATACCGGCCTCGATCATCGAGTCACCACGAACCTCAAGGGCAAAATGCTCACCGGCCGCCAACATGTCCGGCGACACCGTGATGGTCTGGCTGCGCGTCTGGATAGCGGCGATCGGGGTGCCGGCCGCGATACGCCCCATCATCGGTACCGACACGGCCATGACGTCTTCGTGGTTAGATCCGTGCGATCCACGCGGGCGCAGGCGCCCCAGCGTCCCCTCGATCACACTCGGCGAGAACTTCGACGGCTTTGTCTCGGTGGGGGTCGACGAGTCCGAAAGCTTCAACACTTCGATGGCGCGAGCTCGGTTTGGCAGACGACGGATGAACCCGCGTTCCTCGAGCGCCATGATCAAGCGATGGATGCCGGACTTGGATCGCAAATCCAGGGCTTCCTTCATCTCGTCGAAGGAGGGCGGCACGCCCTGCTCCTTCAGCCGTTCGTGAATGAAGCGGAGAAGTTCGTTCTGTTTGCTCGTCAGCATTCGTCACCCTCGGCCGCGATGGCCCGTCAGAGCCTTACGATTCGTCGCCAGACGGTAAAACAAAAAGAGAACGATTGCACGAATGTTCTTGCTGCGTTCATGCTTGGCCCGCTCGCAAACACCAGCCGCAACGCCCTGCACGTGGATCGCTAAAGGTAGCGATCGTGCCGGATGATCATGCAACGATCGCCGGCCCGAGCGGCGGTCGCATGCGGCTCACGAACGATCAGGCATTGTGCGCCCGCCAGTACTTTGAGCATCGATGAATCCTGCAATGTTGCAGGATGAGCGAGCGGCAGATCATCGGCGCGAAGCGCGAGGGTTGCGCGAACATAGTCTTGGCGCCGGTCGTTGGCTGGCAGATCGACCGCGAGACGGGCCGGCTCGGCGATGGAGGCGGCCGCATCGGGGTCCCCGCAGAGCGCGCGGATGAGCGGTCGCACGAAGAGAATGCCGCAAACGATCGACGAGACGGGGTTGCCGGGAAGACCGAGAACCCGCATGGCGCCGAGTTTACCGTGCATCAGCGGTTTGCCGGGCCGCATCGCGACCCGCCAGAAGCCGAGCTTCAGCCCCTCCCGGACCAGCGCGCTCTGCACAAGATCGAGGTCACCGACCGAGGCGCCTCCGAGTGTGATCAGAAGGTCGGCCTGCTGGTCGCTTGCGGCGCGAATGCCGCGACTCAAGGCTTCGAAATTATCACCCGCGATACCGAGATCGATCGGCAATCCACCGGATTGCTCGACGATGGCAGCGAGCGCAAAGGAATTGGACGCGACGATTTGCGAGGGGCCGGGCACCATCCCGGGCGACACCAGTTCGTCACCCGTCGCCAAGATCGCGACGCGTGGACGGCGAGCCACAGGCAGGCTTGCGTGATTCATGGCCGCCGCCAGGGCGAGTTCCGCAGCGCCCAGGCGCCGACCGGCCCGAAGACCCACATCGCCTTCGCTGAAATCGAGGCCCGCGGCCCGAACGTGGCGGCCGATCTGTTCTGCCTGGAGGGCACGCATGGTTGCGCCTTGGAGGCTCGCGTTTTCCTGCATCAGCACCGTATCGGCACCGTCCGGCACGGGAGCGCCGGTGAAGATCCGCACCGCCTCACCGGCCTGGACCGCGCCGTCGAAGCCTCGCCCGGCTTGGCTGGTGCCGATCACGCGGAGATCCACAGGCGCACGTGCAAGATCGGCGGCCCGAACCGCATAGCCATCCATAGCCGAAACCGGGAGCGGCGGCTGCGTACGGCGCGCCAGGAGATCGCGTCGCAGCGTGCGCCCACGCGCCGAGGCCAATGCGACATCTTCTTCGGGCAGGGCTTGCGGGGCGGTCGACAAAATCGCCGCGAGGGCGTCGGCGACGCTGAGCATCGCATCAGCCGTCATGGGGCGTCGGTCCCGGCGCGATAATGGCCGGATTTCCCGCCCGATTTTTCGAGCAGGCGGATCCCCTCGATCCGCATGGCGCGATCGGCCGCCTTCACCATGTCGTAGACCGTGAGGCAGGCGACGCTGACAGCCGTCAGGGCTTCCATTTCGACGCCGGTCTGGCCCGTGACCTTGACGGTCGCGACGACGCGGATCCCCGGCAGAGCCCGATCAGGCGTGAGCACGACCTTCACGGAGGTGATCGGCAAAGGATGACAGAGCGGAATAAGGTCGTGCGTCTTCTTGGCCGCCATGATGCCGGCGATCCGAGCGGTCCCCAGAACGTCGCCCTTTTTGGCGTCGCCGCTGAGCACGAGATCGAGCGTCTCAGGCAGCATGAGGACGAGGCCTTCCGCGATCCCGATCCTCGATGTCTGCACCTTGTCGGAGACATCGACCATGCGAGCATCGCCGCTCGCCTCGATATGGGTCAGGCTGCTCATCTGGCCTCCGCAAGATTGGCCAGCAAAACCTTGGTGGCAGCCTCGACGTCGTCTTGCCGCATCAGGGCTTCGCCGACCAGAAGCGTGGCGATCCCCACCTCCGCCAATCGCTGGCGGTCCGCGACCGAGAAGATGCCGCTCTCGCCCACCGCGATCCGATCATCCGGAATGTGCGGCGCGAGCCGCTCGGCAACCGCGAGCGACACCTCGAATGTGCGGAGATTGCGGTTGTTGACGCCGATCAGCGTCGCATCCAGCCGCAGGGCGCGGTCGAGTTCCGCCTCATCATGAACCTCCGCCAGCACATCCATCCCATAATGGTGGGCGGCCGCGGTCAGGTCTGCCGCGACCTGATCGGACACCGCCGCGAGGATGATCAGAATGCAATCCGCGCCCCAGGCCCGCGCCTCCGCGACCTGATACGGCTCGAACATGAAATCTTTGCGGAGCACCGGCAACGCCACTGCCGATCGTGCAGCCGCGACGAAATCAGGGTGTCCCGAGAAGGACGGGGCGTCCGTCAGAACCGAGAGGCAGGCCGCACCGCCGGCCGCATAGGCACGAGCCAGCGCGGGCGGGTCGAAGTCGGCGCGGATCAGCCCCTTGGACGGGCTCGCCTTCTTGATCTCGGCGATCAGGGCCGTGTGGCCCTGCTTCAGCTTGGCGCGGATCGCCGCAACGAAACCGCGCGGCGCGTCCCCTTCGGCGATCCGGCGCTCGAGCTCGCCCAACGTAACGGCGGCTTTGGCGGCCGCGATCTCGTCGCGCTTGTAGGCTTCAATTTTACGGAGAATATCGGTGATGATCGTGATCCTAGATCAGGCTGTTGGAGAGGGTCACCAAACTGTCGAGGCGCGCGCGAGCCGCGCCGCTCTCGAGAGCCTGGGTGGCCAGGGCCGCGCCGGACATCAACGTTTCGGCTTTGCCGGCCACCACCAAGGTCGCGGCCGCATTCAACACCGCGATGTCGCGATAGGGGTTACGCGCACCATCGAGAACGCCCCGCAGAGCGGCTGCGTTATGGGCCGGGTCGCCGCCGCGAAGATCTGCCGTCGTGGCGCGGCTCAGACCCGCTTGCTCCGGCATCACGGTAAAGCGCCGGAACGCCCCATCGATGAGTTCGACGACCGTGCTCGGCCCCGTCGTCGTCAATTCGTCGAGCCCGTCGGACCCATGCACGACCCAAAGCCGGTCGCTGCCGAGGCGCTGCAAGACGTCGGCGAGCGGCTCCAACCACGCGGCGGAGAACACGCCGAGCAACTGACGTTTGACGCCGGCGGGGTTCGATAGCGGGCCGAGCAGGTTGAAAATGGTGCGAGTGCCAAGTTCGGACCTCGCCGCGCCCACATGGCGCATCGCGGCATGATGCGTTTGCGCCATCATGAAACCGACGCCCGCCTCGTTGATACAACGCGAGACCAACGCTGCCGAGATGCCGATTTTGACGCCGAGCGCCGTCAGCACGTCGCTGGAGCCAGAACGCGACGACGCGGCGCGATTGCCGTGTTTGGCGACCGGAACGCCGCAACCGGCCACGATCAGGGCCGCAAGCGTCGAGACGTTATAGGTGCCCGCTCCGTCGCCGCCGGTGCCGACGACGTCGACGGCATTGTCGGGCGCCGACACGGCCAGCATCTTGGATCGCATGGCCGTGACGGCGCCCGTGATCTCATCGACCGTCTCGCCTCTGACGCGGAGCGCCATCAGGAAGGCGCCGATCTGCGCCGGCGTGACCTCGCCCGAGAGCATATCGTTGAAGGCCGTTTCGGCTTCGGGGCGCGTCAAGGTCGCTCCCGTCGCGACCTTGCCAAGCAGGGGCTTGAACTGATCCATGCCCTACCGTCCGGCCTGGCTTTGGCGGTTCCAGCCGACCGCGAGATCCAGAAAGTTTTTCAAGATGAGATGCCCGTGCTCGGAATGGAAACTCTCGGGATGAAACTGCACGCCGTGCACCGGATGGTCCCGATGCGATAGGCCCATGATGACCCCGTCGCCAGTCTCGGCCGTCACGGTCAAGTCGCCCGGCAGCGTGTCACGATCGACGATCAGCGAGTGATATCGCGTGGCACGAAACGGACCATTGATGCCGCGAAAGATCGTCCGACCCGTGTGATGGATGTCGGAGACCTTCCCATGCATCGGCGAGGCGGCACGCGTGACCGCAGCCCCATAGGCATCACCGATCGCCTGATGGCCGAGACATACGCCGAGAATGGGCGTGGTGGCGCCCGCTTCCTTGATCAGATCGATGCAGACCCCCGCCTCACGCGGCGAGCAGGGGCCGGGCGACAGAACGATGGCATCCGGCTTGCCGTTCATCACGTCCGCAACACCGACCTCGTCGTTGCGCCACACCGTCACGGTCGCGCCGAGTCCACCGAGGTAGTGAAACAGGTTCCAGGTAAAGCTGTCGTAATTGTCGATAAGCGTGACGTTTTGCACCGGACATGTCCGAACCAGAGAATAAGACGTTAAGTGAAACGCCGGCACGCGGAGGTCAAGCGACACCGCAGGATGCCGACCGTCATCTTGCAGTCGCCGGGCCACCGGGAGACAAGACGATCATGGAGTGGAGGACGTCATGACAGGTCCGGAATTCGAAACCACGCTGGCGTCCGATCGCCCGCCGCACGGATTGACGGCCCCGCTGTTGGCCTTGTGGTGGGACCGGAAAGGCGATTGGGATGCGGCGCATCGCTGCGTCGCCGATGATGAAAGCCCTGCGGCCGCATGGGTCCATGCCTATCTTCACCGGCGCGAGGGTGATGCCAGCAATGCGGCTTATTGGTATGCCCGCGCCGATAAGCCGATCGATCGCGGCCCGCTTGCCGAAGAGGCAGCCGCAATCCGCGATCAGTTGCTGCGACCCGCGCCGCAAGGAGAGCAGGCGTGAGCGCGCCAACCCGATCGAGGCGGATCAGCCCGCGTCAGATCGGCGAGCGGAAGGGCGCGACGCCGATCGTGGCGCTGACGGCTTATTCGACGCCGATCGCTCGCCTTCTCGATGCTCATTGCGATCTGATCCTCGTCGGCGACTCGCTCGGGATGGTGCTCTACGGCATGCCGACGACGCTGGGCGTCACGCTCGACATGATGATCAATCACGGGCTTGCGGTGATGCGCGGAACGGAACGTGCCTGTGTCGTGGTCGACCTGCCTTTCGGCAGCTATGGGGCGTCGCCCGAGCAAGCGTTTGGAAGCGCAGCCCGCATCATGGCCGAAAGCGGCTGCTCCGCCGTGAAGCTCGAAGGCGGCGCGGAAATGGGCGCAACGATCGCGTTCCTGGTCCAACGTGGCATCCCGGTCATGGCGCATATCGGCCTCATGCCGCAATCGGTGAATACGCTGGGGGGGTTCCGGGTGCAGGGTAGGGGCGAGCAGGAAGGTCGTAAGCTTCTCGACGACGCTCTTGCGGTACAGCAGGCCGGCGCTTTCGCGGTCGTGATCGAGGGGACGGTCGAGCCTCTGGCGCGGACGATCACACAAAAGGTGAGCATTCCGACGATCGGCATCGGGGCATCGGTCGCCTGCGATGGCCAGATCTTGGTGACGGATGATCTCGTCGGCATGTTTGCCGATTTCACGCCGAAATTCGTCAAACGCTACGCGGAAGCTGGTGAAACCATCGATGCGGCAGTGGCGGCCTACGCGGCGGATGTGCGCTCACGCGCCTTTCCAGGAGACGAGCAGACGTTCACCCAGGTAAAAAGCTGACGCAAACCCTTCGGCTCGCATCAGGATTTAACGTCAGTTGTCGATGTCGAACGGGTTCGAGGGCTCCGAGCCTGGCGCTGCAGGCGGATGGCCGCGCTCGGTATCGTCGTCTTCCGGGTCGTGATCGGTCACGTAGCGGAAGGCATAGCTCGGGCCGAACGCAAGGTTTGACGGTACGCCATTATAGCCCGTGTAGGTGTTGAAGGAGCCGCCGTAGTTCGGATTGTCATACCCGACCTCCGAATCGTTATCGAAGCCGAAGCCGCCGAGCCCATCGATCCCGTAGCCATAGATCCCGCTCGTCGCGCGTCGGATGAACTGGTTGCGAGCCTCTTTCCGGACCTCCTGCCGCTCCTGGAAGTTGAGCGGACGGCCCGGCAGCTTGAAGCCGCCTGGCGCGTAGATCTCATTCGGTCCAACCTGAACCACAGGTCCATTGTTGGCTTGGCCGAGACTGCCGAAGCTGTGGCGACGGCGTGGGTTGATGGTCAACGGCCGATCACCGTCGGACACGTCGGTGATTGCTGCTGTCCGGCGATGCCGGGCTGAATGGTGGGTCGTGTCCTGCGCTTGCGCGGTAGGCAGGCCGACGTCGACCACGCCGACCAGGACCGCCAGCGCGATGCCCCATTTGACTTGAGTATTCACCGAAACCTCTTTCACAGAACCGAACCCACTCTGTGCCGCATAGCGTTCACTGTGGTCTTGACGGTTCATACCCTGCTGCAACGCTTAAGGTCCCTCTTCTGTTCGGTTGAGGTTCCGCATTTGGACGGCAGGGTGAATGAACCGCAGCAGCCGCTTTCGGCTCGAGAAGGTTCCGAGTCACTGCCCTCGCTTGGCCGAGGTCGCGAAACGGACGGCTTCCTCAGCGGCGCGCACGAGGGCGCGGGCCTTGTTGGCGCATTCGGCATCTTCGGACGCGGGGTCCGAGTCGTAGACGATGCCGGCGCCCGCTTGGACGTGCATGACGCCATCCTTGATGACGCTGGTGCGCAGGACGATGCACGTATCCATCTCACCGCCGGCGCCGAAATAGCCGATGCAGCCACCATAGATGCCGCGCTTTTCCAGCTCGAGTTCGTCGATGATCTCCATCGCGCGCACCTTGGGAGCACCCGAGACGGTACCGGCCGGGAAGCCTGCGGCGAGCGCGTCGATATTGTCGAACCGCTCACCAAGCCGGCCCACGACGTTGGAGACGATATGCATCACATGGCTGTAGCGTTCGATGCCGAAGCTTTCGGTGACGGTAACGCTCCCGATCTCGGAGACACGTCCCACATCGTTGCGCCCAAGATCGAGCAACATCAGATGTTCGGAACGCTCTTTCGGGTCGGCCAAGAGTTCTGCCTCCAAAGCACGATCCTGCTCGGCCGTCTCACCGCGCCGCCGGGTCCCGGCGATCGGTCGGATCGTGACGTCGCCGTCGCGAACCCGGACCAGAATTTCCGGGCTCGAGCAGCAGATCTGGAAGCCGCCAAAATCGAGATAAGACAGGAACGGCGCCGGATTGACACGACGCAGCGCCCGATAGAGCGCGAACGGCGGAAGCGCGAACGGCGCGGAATAGCGCTGGCTGAGGACGACTTGGAACACGTCGCCCGCGACGATGTAATCCTTCGCGGTCGCGACCATGTCGAGAAACGCGGCCGTGCCGGTGTTCGAAACCGGCTCGCTGGCCTCGACAAGCGGATCGACGGGCTGCGCCACAACCGCGAGCGGGCCTTCCAGGATGGCCACGATCGCGTCGAGCCGGTCGATGGCTGAGGCATGGGCGGTCGCGGCTGACACACCCGGCTTCGGGCGCACGGGGGTCACGACCGAGATCTCGTCTTTGACGGCGTCGAACACCACCATGACGGTGGGCCGGATCATGATGGCGTCGGGCACGCCGATCGGGTCGGGCTTGGCCGGGGCAAGCCGCTCCATGTGGCGCACCATGTCGTAGCCAAGATAGCCGAACACCCCGGCCGCCATCGGGGGTAGGCCCTCGACATGCGGGATGCCCGACTCGGCCAACAACGCTCGCAATGCAGCGAGCGGCTTGCCGGGGCAGGGCTGATAATGGCTGTTGTCCGACAGAGCGTCACGGTCGATCTCGGAGCTTTCACCCGTGCAGCGCCAGATGACATCGGGGTCTAGCCCGATCATCGAATAACGGCCGCGTGTCATGCCGCCTTCGACCGATTCGAGGAGGAAAATGTTCCCCTCGCGCCCCTGCGACAGCTTCAGGAAAGCCGAGACCGGCGTCTCGAGATCGGCGACCAGCACGGACCGGATCAGCGTCGGCCGGCCCGCGTCATAATCCGTCGAGAAAGCGTCGAACGCTTGCGTCGTCGTCATGAGTCGCTGCCGATCGCGGCGCGATAGGCCGTCGGATTGATGCGGACGCCGATCTTGCCCTGAACTTGGGTGAGATAGGAGGCAAGCATGTCCTCGGCGAGCCAGGATTGGTACTGCGCGTCCATCTGCTTGGTCTGCGGCGACTCCGCGTCGAGCGGGGGCACGACGCTCCCGAGGATCTTGAACACGATGCGCGTATCGCCTTCTCCCGCCGCCGAGGCGGCCCGACCGACCGGCTCGTTGAACACCTGTGCGACTGTGCTGGCATCGAGGCCAGTGCCACCTTGGCGGCGCACGTCGGCGACATGTTGCACCGGAAGGCCGAGCGTCTTGGCCACGGCCTCGATCGAGGTGCCGCCGTCGATCTCCTTGACCAGCGCATCGGCCTTGGCGCTGAGCGCTTTTGCGGTTTCGTCGCGACGCCATGCAGCCTCGACCTTCGTCTTGACCTCGTCGAAGCTCTGCGCGCGAGCGGGCTCGATCGCCGCCACCTCGTAGAAGATCTGGCCGCCGTCCGGAGTCCGGACGACATCGTTGTCGACGCCGACGTCGGACGCGAAGGCGGCTTTCAGGACGGCGGCGACATCGGGAATATCGGCGATCGGCTTGCCGTCCTTGTCGCGTCCGGCCGCGTCGACCGGCTCCGTCGTGCGGGCCGACAGCCCCGCGGCCTTGGCGGCATCGACGAGGCTCTGGCCCGACGCGCGCGCGTCCTCGACCTTGTCGTGTAGGGCGCGAATGTTTTCGGTCGCGCGGCTGGCCGCGATCTCGCTGCGCAGCGCGGGCGCGACCTCGGCGAGCGGACGAACCGTGGCCGGATCGATAGCCGTGACCTCGACGATCGCGGCCCCGAAGGCATTCTTGATCGGATCGCTGACCCCGTTGAGCGGCAAGGCAAAAGCCGCATCAGCCACGGCCTTGTCGAACAGACTGGCTTTGGTGACCCGGCCGAGATCGAGATCTTTGTCGCTGAGCTTCCGCTCCGTCGCGATATCGGCAAAGCTCTTGCCGGACTTGATGGCTTGGGCGGCCGCGACCGCCTCCGCCTCGGACGGGAATACGATTTGGCGCAACGTCCGATATTCGGGCGTGGCGTATCGAGCATCCTTGACGCTGTCATAGAGCTTGGCGACATCGGCATCCGACACGTCGTCTGGCTTGGCCAGAGCGGCTGGGGTCAGCGGCAGCAGGACGAGCTTGCGATATTCCGGGGCCCGGAATGTTTGGGCGCGGTCGTCGAAGAACTTTTTCAGCGTTGCATCGTCGGGAGGCGGGATCGTCCCTGCCACCGCACTCGGCAGCACGATCGAGTCGATGCTGCGCGTTTCGGCATCGAAACGGTGCAGCGTTTCAACCGCCGCGACGGGGGTCTTGATGCTCCCGACGAGACCTTGCACGAGCTCCTGCCGGAGGTAGACGTTGCGCTGCTCGCGCACGAACATCTGCTCGGTCATGTCGTTGTCGCGAAGAATGGCGTTGAATTGATTGCGGTCGAACTGTCCGCTGGCGCCCTTGAAGGTCGGGTCGGAGACAATCGCCTTGGCGATCTGATCGTCCGAGATCGACAGGCCCATGGTCGAGGTCTGATTATCGAGCACGGCTTCCGACACGAGACGCGAGAGCACCTGCGTATCGATGCCATATTGATGCGCCTGGGCGTTGGTGATCTGCCGCCGAGCGCGCTGCTGCAATTGCTGCAACTCGTTCTGATACGCTTGACGGAAGGCCTCCACCGTGACGCTGGCGGTTCCCACGCTGGCGATCTGGTTGGCATTAAAGCCAGTGAACACAGGGCCGATTCCCCAGATCACGAAGCTCACCATGATCAGGCCCATGATGACCGCAACGACGGCTTTGCCCGCCGTCGTGTTCTGGATGGCGCGCAGGCTCTCAAGCATATGTGGTCTCGTTCAACGGATCATCGATGGAATGGCGCCTGGGCCAAGTGGCCCGCTCTGGGCCGGCGCGGCGCACTATAGGGAGCGTGTCCCGCCCGCGCAACGCGAAGCGATGGTGCGGCGACGGGGACTTGTCGGGGTTGCCGGCCTGGGCCAAGTCTTGCGCCATATCCCTTTTCGAGAGGTGGATCAGCAATGCATTACTTGAACCTCGGCGGCACCGGTCTCCAAGTGTCGCGGCTTTGTCTCGGCTGCATGACCTATGGCGAGCCGGATCGCGGCCCGCATCCCTGGACGTTGCCCGAAGCAGAGAGCCGGCCCTTTCTCAAGCGGGCGCTCGACGCCGGGATCACATTTTTCGATACAGCGAACGTCTATTCGGCCGGGTCGAGCGAGGAGATCGTCGGGAAGGCGCTGCTCGACTATGTGCCGCGCCACGAGATCGTGCTGGCCACCAAGGTCAACGGCCCGATGCGGAAGGACGCCAACGGGCGCGGGCTATCGCGCAAGGCCATCATGGCCGAAATCGACGCAAGCCTTAAGCGGCTCGGCACCGACTTCGTCGACCTCTACCAGATCCATCGGTTCGATCCGCATACGCCGATCGAAGAAACGCTGGAGGCGCTGCACGATGTCGTGAAGGCCGGAAAGGCACTCTATATCGGTGCCTCGTCGATGCATGCGTGGCAGTTCGCCAAAGCGCTTTACCTCGCCGACCTGCATGGATGGACGCGCTTCGTCTCGATGCAGAACCACTACAATCTCATCTATCGAGAGGAGGAGCGCGAGATGATGGGCCTCTGCATCGAGGAAGGCATCGGCGTCATTCCCTGGAGCCCGCTTGCTCGCGGCAAGCTGACCCGCCCTTGGGAGGACCAACCAACCACTAAGCGGGCCGAGACGGATGAGTTCGGCAAGACGCTTTATGCGAGTGACGCCTCCGACAAAGCCGTCGTGGCCGCCACGGCCGAGGTCGCGGCTGCGCGCGGCGTACCGCAGGCGCAGGTGGCCCTTGCCTGGTTGTTGGCGCAGCCGGGCGTGACCGCTCCGATCATCGGCGCCTCGAAGCCGCATCACCTCGACGATGCCGTGGCGGCCCTGGCGATCGACTTATCGTCCGAGGAGGTCGCCAAATTGGAGGCTGCTTACACGCCTCATGCGGTCGCCGGATTCGAGTAAAACCGTCAAACCGGCGCGGCCGATTCAAGCGGCCGGTCGGTTCCAAGCCGCCATTGCAATCGCATTGGCGGCTTGTATAGTCCGCGCCGCTCGCACCACCCGGGCACATCCCGGCCGAGCTTTGGAGTCTGCCCGCTTTGTTTACGCCCGCATTTGCACAAACGCCCGGCATGTCCGGTGGCGGAATGGACCTCGTTCTTCAGATGGCCCCCTTCGCGGTCATCCTCGTGATCATGTATTTTCTGATCCTCCGCCCTCAGCAAAAGCGCGCCAAGGATCACCGCGATCTCGTCAGCAACGTGCGCCGCGGCGACACCGTTGTCACGACGGGCGGCCTCATCGGCAAGGTCACCAAGGCGACCGAGCCGGCCGAGATCGAACTCGAGATCGCCGTCAACGTGCGGGTTCGCCTATTGCGGACGATGATTTCCGAGGTGCGCGCCAAGGGCGAGCCAGTCAAGGACGTCCCGGTCAAGGCCTGACCGCTCCTTCGTTTCGTCGCGTGACCTGAGCCAAAGGCACGCGCCTCAAGAGTGTTGAAGCAAGCCCATGATGCGTTTTGCCACCTGGAAGATCTTGTCGATCCTCGCAGGGACATTGATCGCCATCCTTCTGGTGATCCCGAGCTTGCTTTCGCCCGATCTGCGCGAAGACGTTCTCAAACATAGCCCCTCCTGGTTGCCGGCGCGCGCGATCGTGCTGGGGCTCGATCTTCAGGGCGGCGCGCATGTGCTTCTCGAAGTCGACGCCAATGCCGTGACCAAGACGCAGGTCGAAAACTTGCGCGACGATGTGCGGCGGCTGTTGCGCGAGCAGAATGTTCGCCTCACCGGCGGCGTCGGCATGCAGAGCCGCGGGGTGCAGTTGCGCGTGCCGGACGCAGCCGAGCGCGACAAGCTGTTGCCCAAGCTCCAAGCGTTGGCTGCCCCGATCGGTGCGAGCCTGACGGGCGCCGTCTCCAGCTTTACGATCAACCAGGGCAGTGACGGACTGATCCAACTGACCCTTTCGGATGCAGGGATCAACGACCGGGTCCGGCGTGCGGTCGATCAGTCGATCGAAGTTCTGAGACGTCGCGTCGATGCCCTCGGCACGACCGAGCCGAACATCCAGCGGGTCGGCGACGACCGGATTCTGGTCGAAGTTCCGGGCCTGCAGGACACGCAGCGCTTGAAGGATATTCTTGGGACGACCGCAAAGCTCGAGTTTCGCCTCGTCGCCGATCCCGGCGCCAACCCGGCCGATATCGAGGACCTGCCGAACTACAAGTCCGACAGTCCGGGGACGACGCCGGTGCAGCGTCAGATCATGGTTCAGGGCGAGGATCTCACCGATGCGTCCCCCGGATTCGAGCAGCAGACCGGGCAGCCTGTCGTGAATTTCCGCTTCAATCTTCGCGGTGGCCAACAATTCGGTCAGGTCACCTCCGAAAATGTTGGCAAGCGGTTCGCCATCGTGCTCGACGGCAAGGTCGTCTCGGCTCCGGTGATCCGTGGCGCTATTCCCGGCGGCTCGGGCCAGATTTCCGGCGGCTTCACGGTCGAGGAGGCCAACAACCTCGCGGTGCTGCTTCGCGCCGGCGCGCTACCGGCGAAACTGACCGTGGTTGAGGAACGCACCGTCGGTCCCGGCCTCGGGCAGGATTCGATCAACGCCGGCAAAACCGCTTTCTATGTCGCGGCCGCTCTCGTCCTCACCTACATGATCACGACATACGGTATCTTTGGCATCTTCGCCGATATCGCCTTGGCGGTTCACATCCTGCTGATCTTCGCCGCCATGGTGTTGCTCGGCGCCACCCTCACGCTGCCCGGTATCGCGGGGATCGTGCTGACGATCGGCCTCGCGGTGGATGCCAACGTGCTGATCTACGAGCGGATCAGGGAGGAAAATCACGCCGGGCGCTCGATCATCTCGTCGCTGGACTCAGGCTTCAAGCGGGCTTTCGCAACCATCGTCGATTCGAACGTCACGATGTTCGTGGCGGCGCTGATCCTGTATCTCTTCGGATCAGGTCCGGTGCGGGGCTTCGCGGTTTCGCTCGGGCTCGGGATCCTGACTTCGATCGTGACGGCCGTTACCATGACGCGCATGATGATTGCGCTCTGGTATCGGGCCAAGCGACCGACCAAACTGCCGATCTGACGCGCTTCACTTGTCGTTCTGTCGATCCTGGCCGGTGGCTTCGATCGATCGGCGCTTAGGACAATCCACCGTATGAAACTTCTTCGTCTGGCCCCCGAGAACACTAAATTCGGGTTCATGCGCTTCCGGCGCTGGAGCTATCCGTTCTCGGCTTTCATGTCGATCGTGTCGGTCGTAATGTTCATCATGGTCGGGGTGAATTTCGGCATCGATTTTGCGGGTGGCACGTTGCTCGAACTTCGTGCGAAATTCGGTACGGCGGATCTCTCGACGTTGCGCCGTGTCGGCGACAATCTTGGCCTTGGTCACCTGGAAGTGCAGGGCTTTGGCCAGCCGTCCGACGTCACGCTGCGGGTCGGCCTCCAACCCGGCGGCGATCCGGCTCAACAGGCCGCCGTCGCCAAACTCAAGAGCGCGATCGGCGATGGCTACGAGTTTCGACGCGTCGAGGTCGTCGGACCGCGGGTCTCGGGCGAATTGGTCCAATCGGGGACGCTCGGCGTCGTCGTCTCGATCTTCGCCGTCCTGGTCTATCTGGCGTTCCGGTTCGAGTGGCAATTTGCGGTCGGCGCCGTCATCGCGACGATGCACGATCTTTTGCTCACAGTCGGCTTCTTCTCGGTCACGCATCTCGAATTCAACACGACGTCCATCGCCGCGATTCTAACGATCGTCGGCTACTCGCTGAACGAAGCCGTGGTGGTGCTCGACCGCATCCGGGAAGTCATGAAGAAATACAAGCGGATCTCGACAGCCGACATGATCGACATGTCGATCAACGCTGTGCTGCCGCGGACCATCATGACGGCCACGACCGTGTTCCTGGCGTTGTTGGCGCTGGTGTTCTTCGGCGGTGAGGTCATCAAATCGTTCTCGCTCGCCATGATGTGGGGCATTTTCGTCGGGACCTATTCGTCGATCTTCATCTGCTCGCCGATCCTGATCTACCTTGGCGTCCGCAACGAAACGCGGGATGCTCCGGTTAATGAGCCGAAACAGAAACCCGTGCAGACCACGAAGGCCACCGCCTGATCGATCCTGGCTCGATCGTGCTCTGAGGACCGAGGCACAATGGCTGGCGAACTTCACGATGGCTTCGTCCCCGGCAATCATCTGATCGATGCTTACGGCAACGGCGGGTTCCGCTTTGCCAGCATGTCCCACAAGGGCTCGATCATCGTAATGTCGTCGGGGATCTACGCGTGGACCGCCGACAGCCCGGCCGATATCCTGCCCGGAACGCTCGGTCCGCTCTTCGACGCTCCGAAGGGCAGCATCGAATTTCTGCTCGTCGGAACCGGGACCGAGCTTGTTCCGCTGCCGGACGCCTTGCGCCAGCGGCTGAAACAGGCCGGCATCCGATCCGACCCGATGTCGACCGGTGCCGCGGCGCGGACGTATAATATTCTGATCGCCGAAGGGCGTTTGGTCGCGGCCGCGCTTCTAGCCGTCGCATGAGCCACATTCCCCCATCAGCCGCGGCCGCGCTTGCCGAACATTACGTTCATTGCGAAGCCCATGTCCGAGCGGGCGATCGCGACTTCTGGCTTGCGATGCTGTTCGCGCCGGCTGCGAAGCGTCCGCATCTTTACGCTGTCCGGGCATTCCTGCTCGAGATCGCGCAGGTGCGCGAACGCGTCACGGAACCATTGGCTGGGGAATTGCGGCTGCAATGGTGGCGCGACGCGATCGAAGGCGAAGCCCGGGGCGACGTCGCGTCGCATCCGGTGGCGGCGGCATTGCTCGATACGATCCAAACTTGCCGCCTTCCGCGCGAGGTGCTGACTGACCTGATCGAGGCGCATCGTTTCGATCTCTACGACGATCCCATGTCGACGCTGCACGATTGGGAGAGTTATTGCGAGCAGACGGCGGCGGGGCCGATCCAGGTGTTGGCCATCATCCTGACCGGCAAGCAGGAGCCGGGCGGCATCGGCGCCGCCTCCCATGCCGGCGTTGCGCTTAGCGTCATCGGGCAACTCGCCGACCTTTCGCGACACCGCACGCCGGTCTATTTGCCGGCTGATCTTTTGGCGCGTCACAAGCTCAAGCCCGCCGACATCGAAGCCGGTCACGCGACCAGGCAGATTGAGCAAATGCTTGCCGACATGCGCGGCATCGCACGGTTGCATCTCGACGCCTTGCGGAATCAAGCATCGACCATCGAGCCGGCCGCCTTGCCGGCTTACCTGCTGACCAGTCTGGTCGAGCCGACCCTACGCCTCAGCGAGCGCAAGGGACGGGACCCGTTCACCGAGCCTCTGCTGCTCCCGCGCTGGAAGCGGCAGTGGATCATGTGGCGGGCTAGCCGACGCAACGCTCTCTGAGTGCTCCGCTTAGCGGCCGGTCAGCACCGGTAAGTCGTCTCGCGCTCCCCATTCGGCCCAGGAGGCGTCGTAGATACGCGTCCCGTCGTGGCCTGCCGATTCGAGCGCCAAGGCGACGATCGCAGCCGACAGGCCCGATCCGCACGTGGCGATGACCGGTTCGGACGGTTCGACGCCGGTCTCGTCGAAGAGATCCTGCAGCACCTCGGGAGGCTGAAGCCGGCCATTCACGACCAGTTTGTCGAACGGGAGATTGCTGCTGCCCGGCATGTGGCCGGATCGCAGGCCGGGGCGCGGCTCGCTCACTTCGGCCCGGAAGCGCTCGCCCGGGCGTGCGTCGACCACGAGAGCCGAGCCATCGTCGAGTGCGGCGCGGACATCCGCCAAGGTCGCGACAGCTTTCGGATCGAGCACAGCATTGAAGGTGGCGGCGGGCTTCGGGCTGCTTTCACCCGCAACGAGGGGACGGTTCTCCGCTTTCCATTGCGGCAGGCCACCCTCGAGAAGCGAGACAGCCTTGGCCCCGAAGGTCCTGAACGTCCAACGCACGCGCGGCGCCGAGAAGAGGCCCGATCCGTCATACACGACGATGTGGTGCTGATCGGAAATCCCGAGAGCGCTAACCGCAGCCGTGAACATGTCGAGGGTCGGCAGCATGTGGGGCAGGCCGGTCGAATGGTCCGCGATCGCATCCACGTCGAAGAAGACGGCGCCAGGGATATGCGCCGCATTATATTCAGCGCGCGGGTTCCTGTTCAGGGTCGGCAGATACCAGGATCCGTCGACGACGATCACGGTCGGGTCGTCGAGGTGCTCGGCCAGCCAGGCCGTGGTGACGAAGGGCGATGAGGGAGCGGAGAGGATCGGCATGGCGAACTCGCATCAGATAAGACGGGACGTGCTTTTCTCTATCAGCTTCCCAAGGCTTTTGGCTTGGCCTAGAAGGCGGGTGTTGCAAACTCCACGAGCTCAAGAGGCCCCGCATGACCGCGATCGTCGATATTCTCGCCCGTGAGATCATGGATAGTCGAGGCAATCCGACGATCGAAGTCGATGTGATCCTCGAATCGGGCGTTCACGCCCGGGCCGCTGTTCCGTCGGGAGCCTCGACCGGCGCGCATGAAGCCGTCGAGTTGCGGGATGGCGACAAGAGCCGGTTCGGTGGCAAAGGCGTGCTGAAGGCCGTGGCTGGTGTGCAGACTATTTTTGAAGCCATCGCCGGCATCCCGGTCGAGGAGCAGGTGCGGATCGATCAAGCCATGATCGAGCTCGACGGCACGCCCAACAAGGCGAAGCTCGGCGCCAATGCGATCCTCGGCGTGTCGCTTGCAGTCGCCAAGGCGGCCGCCGAAGAACTCGGCCTGCCGTTGTTCCGCTATGTCGGCGGCACCCAGGCGCATGTCCTGCCGGTTCCGATGATGAATATCGTCAATGGCGGCGCCCACGCCGACAACCCGATCGACTTTCAGGAATTCATGATCCTGCCGGTCGGCGCGCCGAGCCTGAAAGAGGCCGTGCGCTGGGGCTCTGAAGTGTTTCACACGCTGAAGTCCGCACTGAAGAAGGCCGGTCAGAACACCAACGTCGGTGACGAAGGCGGTTTTGCGCCGAACCTGCCATCGGCGGAAGCTGCGCTCGACTTCTGCATGGACGCGATCCGACAAGCCGGCTTCAAGCCGGGCGACGATATGGTGCTCGGGCTCGACTGCGCCGTGACCGATTGGTTCAAGGACGGCCAGTATCATTATGAAGGGGAGGGCAAGGTCCGCTCGATTCAGGAGCAGGCCGAATATCTCGCCAAGCTTGCGACCGACTATCCGATTGCCTCGATCGAAGATGGCATGTCGGAGGACGATTGGGAGGGTTGGAAGATCCTGACCGATCTCATCGGCTCGAAATGCCAACTCGTGGGTGACGACCTCTTCGTGACCAACACATCGCGCATCGCACGTGGCATCAAGGATGGCGTCGCCAATTCGTTGCTGGTGAAGGTCAACCAGATCGGGACGTTGACCGAAACCCTCGCGGCGGTCGAAATGGCGCAGCGCGCCGGCTACACGGCGGTCATGTCCCATCGGTCCGGCGAGACGGAGGATTCGACGATTGCGGATCTCGCGGTCGCGACCAATTGCGGACAGATCAAGACCGGCTCTCTCGCGCGGTCGGACAGATTGGCCAAGTATAATCAGTTGATCCGCATCGAGGAAATGCTCGGCAGCCAGGCGAAATACGCTGGTCGCAATGCCCTCAAGGCACTCGCCAAGCTCGGCTGAGCGAACCACGATAGACCATCGTGACGGGGCGGGCATTATGGCTCGCCCTTTTTGCGTTTCAGGGGAATGTGACCCGTGCGACTCGTAGGCGGATTAAAGCTTTTTCAACCCTGCTGGCGCAGGCTCGAATCATGGTCGTTCGCACGCGTCTCCGCGCCATTCTCTATCCCGTTCTGCTCTACGCTCTCTCTGGCGTCGCAGCATCGTATTTCATCTATACGGCCGTGAATGGCGAGCGTGGCTTGAAAACGAAGGCGGAATACAAAGTCCAGATTGCTGCATTGCGAGATAATCTGACTCAGTTGAAGACCGAGCGAACGCTTTGGGAGCATCGCATAACACTTATGCGTTCGGAGGCCGTCGATCGTGACCTCTTAGAAGAGCAAGCGCGACTCAAGCTCGATTTCGTCGATCCCCGTGATCTTGTTGTGTTTTCGAAAGTCTCCGCAAAACCCTGACCCGCGTCTACGACAGACCTGATCTGCGCGCAGCGCTATGGTGCAGTGCGGCATAGGCAAAGTCGCTTTGTTTTTGCAAAATCAAAGGCTTATTCGGCGCGAATGCGGCGTGGCGCCCCTCGCTTTTGGCCGAATGCTCCGCTAGTTTCCCTGCGAGTTTATAGAGGCCCGGTCTGCCCAGGCCGATGGTTCGCAAGGATCGTTCATGTCCCTCGCCGCACAATCGCCTCGTCCAGAGGTCAACGCGTCCAAACCCGCCCCGTCGTCGAACCTCGCCGTCTTTACGAAGGACGAGGAGCTGGCGGCCTACGACAAGATGCTGATGATCCGCCGCTTCGAAGAGAAGGCAGGCCAGCTCTATGGCATGGGGATGATCGGCGGCTTCTGCCATCTCTACATTGGCCAGGAAGCGATTGTGGTCGGCATGAAGATGGCGTCCAAGGACAACGACAAAGTCATTACCGGCTATCGCGACCATGGCCATATGCTGGCCTGCGACATGGATCCGAAGGGTGTGATGGCGGAGCTGACCGGTCGCCGCGGAGGATATTCCCGCGGCAAGGGCGGCTCGATGCACATGTTCTCCAAGGAAAAGCATTTCTACGGCGGCCACGGTATCGTCGGGGCGCAGGTGTCGCTCGGGACCGGCCTCGCCTTCGCCAACGCGTATCGGGGCGATGGGTCCGTCACGATGGCTTATTTCGGGGATGGCGCCGCCAACCAGGGGCAGGTCTACGAGAGCTTCAACATGGCTGAGCTGTGGAAGCTGCCGATCGTCTATGTGATCGAGAACAACCGTTATGCGATGGGCACCTCTGTCGCCCGCTCGTCGGCACAGACCGATTTTTCCCGTCGCGGCGTGTCATTCAATATCCCTGGCGACAAAGTGGATGGGATGGACGTGCGGGCCGTGAAGGCAGCCGGTGAGCGGGCGCTGGAGTGGTGCCGCTCCGGCAATGGTCCGATGATCCTCGAAATGGAGACCTACCGCTATCGCGGCCATTCGATGTCCGATCCGGCCAAGTATCGGTCGCGCGAGGAAGTGCAGAAGATGCGCGACGAGCAGGACCCGATCGAGCAGGTTCGCCAGCGCTTGATCGACCAGCACGGCGTCAAGGAAGATGAACTCAAGGAGATCGACGCCAAGGTGCGAGCGATCGTCAATGAGGCTTCGGATTTCGCCCAGCACGACCCCGAGCCCGACGCGTCCGAACTTTGGACCGACATTCTTCTCTGACGCACGGCCTATAGGAAGCACTGATGGCAACGAATGTGTTGATGCCGGCGCTGTCGCCCACGATGGAGCAGGGCAAGCTGGCCAAATGGGTCAAGAAGGTCGGCGACAAGGTGAAGTCCGGCGATATTCTGGCCGAGATCGAAACCGACAAAGCCACGATGGAGGTCGAGGCCGTCGACGAGGGGACGCTGAGCGCCATCCTGATCGATGAGGGGACCGAGAATGTGGCGGTCAACACCCCGATCGGGGTGATCGTCGCTGAAGGCGAGGCGGCGGACGCGATGCCGACGGCGAGCGTCAAGGCGCCGACCGAGTCGACGGATCAGGGCGGCGGCGCGGCCAACGGTAACGTGCCCGCATCCGAGAAGCCGGATGTCGCAGCGAAATCCGACGAGCGGGCTCTCGCGACGTCGAAGCTGAACGGCGCTGCCCACACCGCCGATCACGCTATGGATGGCGGCGCGGCCGATGAGGCGCCCGAGGTGCCGGAGGGCACCAAATTCGTCCAGATCACAGTGCGTGAAGCCCTGCGTGACGCGATGGCCGAAGAAATGCGGCGTGACGGCAATGTGTTCATCATGGGTGAAGAGGTCGCCGAATATCAGGGCGCCTATAAGGTAACCCAGGGACTGTTGCAGGAATTTGGCGCCAAGCGCGTCGTCGATACGCCGATCACGGAACATGGCTTTGCGGGGATTGGCGTCGGCGCCGCGATGGCGGGGCTGCGCCCCATCATCGAGTTCATGACGTTCAACTTCGCCATGCAGGCGATTGACCAGATCATCAATTCGGCCGCCAAGACGCTGTATATGTCGGGTGGGCAAATGGGGTCACCGATCGTGTTCCGCGGTCCCAACGGAGCCGCCGCGCGCGTCGGGGCACAGCATAGCCAGGATTTTACCGCCTGGTATTCGAGCGTGCCGGGGCTGAAGGTCGTGGCACCCTATTCGGCCGCGGACGCAAAGGGTTTGCTGAAGAGCGCGATCCGCGACCCCAACCCGATCGTGTTTTTGGAAAATGAGATCCTGTACGGGCAGTCGTTCGACGTGCCGGATCTCGAGGACTTCACCGTGCCGATCGGCAAGGCGCGTGTCGCCCGCAAGGGTAAGCATGTCACCATCGTGTCGTGGTCGATCGGCATGAGCTACGCCTTGAAGGCGGCTGACGAACTCGCCAAAGACGGTATCGAAGCCGAGGTCATCGATCTCCGAACGATCCGACCGATGGATACGGCGACGATCCTGGCGTCCGTCAAAAAGACGGGCCGCTGCGTCACGGTCGAAGAAGGTTGGGCGCAATCGGGTGTCGGCGCCGAGATCAGTGCGCGTGTCATGGAAGGCGCGTTCGACTATTTAGACGCTCCCGTCATGCGTGTATCCGGCAAGGATGTTCCGATGCCTTATGCCGCCAACCTCGAGAGACTGGCTTTGCCCAGCATTGCCGAAGTGGTGCAAGCCGCAAAGGCCGTGACCTACCGCTGACGCCGCGTGGTTCGGTTCGTCGATCCTGCTCTGATTTGATTTCGTCGAGGCGCATATGCCCACCAACATTCTGATGCCGGCCCTGTCTCCGACCATGGAGAAGGGAAATCTGTCGAAGTGGCTCAAGAAGGAAGGCGATACGATTAAATCCGGTGACGTGATCGCCGAAATCGAAACCGACAAGGCCACCATGGAGGTCGAGGCGGTCGACGAAGGCACGCTCGCAAAGATCGTGGTGCCGGAAGGCACGGCGGACGTCGATGTCAACGCCGTCATTGGAGTGATCGCGGCCGAAGGCGAGGATGTGAAGACCATCGCGAGCCAGTCAATCGACGCCGCTCCCGCTGCCGAGGCGGCACCCGAAGATGCGCCTCAAACGAAGGCCGAGCCTGCGACCGTCGAGCAGGGTGCCGCGATCTCCGCGCCGCAGGGTCTGCGCGGCGAGCGCGAGCCTGCGAATGTTCCGGTGGCCTCAAAAGGTGAGGAAGCTGCGGCCCGTGACGCCGTCGATTTGGGCGCGCGAATTTTCGCCTCGCCGCTTGCCCGACGGATCGCCAAGGATGGCAATCTCGATTTGTCCCAAGTGAACGGGTCGGGCCCGCATGGTCGGATTGTCGAACGGGACGTGAAAGCCGCGCTGGCGTCGCCGCGCCCGGTCGTGGCCACACAAGCAAAAGCCGCGGCGCCGGCTCCCGTTCAAGCGCCGGGGCCGAAGCCTGCCGCCACGTCGGACGAGACCATCAAGAAGATGTATCCGGCCGGCTCGTTCGAGGAGGTGCCGCACGATTCGATGCGGAAAACCATCGCGCGTCGTCTTGTCGAGGCCAAAACGACGATCCCGCATTTCTATCTGTCGGTCGACTGCGATCTCGATGCGCTGATGGCGCTGCGCGAGCAGATCAATGCGGCTGCGCAGAAGGATAAGGATGGCAAGCCCGCCTACAAGGTTTCGGTCAACGACTTTGTGATCAAGGCTCTGGCGCTCGCCTTGATCCGCGTGCCGGACGCCAACGTGACTTGGACCGAAGCCGCGATGCTGAAGCACAAGACCGCGGATATCGGCGTCGCGGTTTCGATCCCCGGCGGCTTGATCACGCCCGTGATCCGCGCTGCCGAGACGAAGACGCTGTCGACGATCTCGAACGAGATGAAAGACTATGCCGCGCGGGCGCGTAACCGCAAACTGAAGCCCGAGGAATATCAGGGCGGCACCTCCGCAGTGTCTAATCTCGGCATGTTCGGCATCAAGAATTTTGCCGCGATCGTCAACCCGCCTCATGCCTCGATCCTGGCGGTCGGTGCCGGGGAGAAGCGTGTCGTGGTCAAGAATGGTGCGCCAGCCGTCGCGACCGTCATGACCGTAACGCTGTCGACCGACCACAGGGCGGTCGATGGCGCGCTAGGGGCTGAATTGATCTCGGCCTTCCGAACCTTGATCGAGAACCCGATGGGAATGCTGGTCTGACCTGCATTGCACGGTCTGCAACGCCGCCGTGCAGGATCCCATGTTCCGTCTCAACGTGATTGAATTGAGTTCTCTCCCATGGCTGACACCTACGACATCATCGTGATCGGCGCTGGACCCGGCGGCTATGTGGCCGCCATCCGGGCCGCACAGCTCGGCTTCAAGACGGCTGTGGTGGACCGCGAACATCTTGGCGGCATCTGCCTCAATTGGGGCTGTATACCCACCAAGGCGCTCCTTCGCTCGGCTGAAATCTACCACAATATGACGCATGCGGATGCTTACGGCCTGAGCGCCACCGGCGTTGGCTTCGATCTTGGCAAGGTGGTGGGACGCTCACGGAGCGTGTCGCAGCAACTCGTCAACGGCATCGGCTTCTTGATGAAGAAGAACAAGATCGACGTGATCTGGGGTGAAGCCAAGATCACCAAGGTTGGCGAGATCGCGGTCGTGCCGGCCACCAAGTCGGCCATGGGAAAACCGCCCGTGCCGGCGCCCAAGGGCGCCAAAGGTCCCGGCACCTATCAGGCCAAGCACATCATTGTGGCAACGGGGGCGCGGCCGCGCGCCTTGCCGGGCATCGAGCCCGACGGCAAGCTGATTCAGACCTATTTCGAGGCGATGGTGCCGCAGGCCATGCCGAAGTCGCTTTTGGTCATGGGGTCTGGCGCGATCGGCATCGAATTCGCCTATTTTTACCGCACCATGGGGGCCGAGGTTACGGTCGTCGAGGTGTTGCCGCAGATCCTCCCTGTCGAAGATGCGGAAATCGCCGCTTTCGCGCGGAAGCGGTTCGAGAAGGCCGGCATCAAAATCTTGACCGGCGCCAAGGTGACCGGGGTCAAGAAGGGTGAAAACGACATCACGGCCACGATCGACGACGGGAAAGGTGGCACGCTGACCATCACGGCTGATCGTATGATCTCGGCGGTCGGCGTGGTCGGCAACAGCGAGAATCTCGGGCTCGAGGCGCTTGGCGTAACGATCGACCGGGGCATCATTGCGACCGACGGCTTCGGCCGCACGGGTGTCGATGGCATCTATGCGATCGGCGATGTCGTGGGTGCGCCGATGTTGGCCCACAAGGCCGAGCACGAAGCTGTGATCTGCGTCGAGACCATCAAGGGCATGCACACGCATGCGCTCGATCGGGCCATGATCCCGGGTTGCACCTACTGCCTGCCGCAGATTGCCTCCGTCGGGTTGACCGAAGCCAAGGCCAAGGAGGCCGGTTTCGACTTGAAGGTGGGACGTTTCCCGTTCGTCGGGAACGGCAAGGCGATCGCTCTCGGCGAGCCCGAGGGGATGGTCAAGACGATCTTCGACGCCAAGACGGGGCAGTTGCTGGGGGCCCATATGGTCGGGGCTGAAGTCACCGAACTGATACAGGGTTTTGTGGTCGCCATGAACCTCGAGACGACGGAGGAGGACCTCATCAATGCGGTGTTCCCGCACCCGACCTTGTCCGAAACCATGCACGAGAGCGTTCTGGACGCCTATGGGCGTGTCATCCACACGTAAGAGCCGCGTTGGCAGGGATCGGGTCATCGGGCCTTTCGATCCCTCCGCCACCACTCGTATTTTTATGTCGAGCGACTTCGCATATAGAAGCCGCTCAACCTTGCCGCACGGTCATCGTGTCGCGATTTCCGGAAGCCAAAGATGTTCGAAGCTCATAGCCTGATCACCGTCCTGTTCGTCGGCCTCGTGGCTGGCTGGCTTGCCAGCCTCATCATGGGTGGCGGAGGCTTGATCCGCGATCTCATCACGGGCTTGATCGGTGCTTTTGTGGGAAGCTTGATCGTGCATGGCTTCGGCGTGCCCCTCCCGATCCATAATCCGCTGATTGCCGATATCGTGATTTCGACGATCGGCGCGGTGGTTGTGGTCGCGATCGCCCGGATCGTGGCCTGACGGTCAAACCCCCGTCGTGCTCTTCAGCTAGGCGAGCTTAGGCCGCGCGGACGTTCCACAGCTGCGTGTTGTTGGAGGGGAACAATGGATCAACCGCTTGCCGTGATGGGAACGCCGGGCATCGGGTTTCTGTCGCTGATCGTTCTTGGCGGCCTAGCCGGATGGATCGCCGGGATGATCGTTGGCTCACGTCACTGGCTGTTCACCAATATTCTCATCGGCATCGCGGGCTCCTACATCGGCTCCAATCTGGCCCGTGTGTTGAACTTCGGCCTGGTCGGATCGATCGACTACTTCGTCGCGGCCTTGGCCGGCTCGGTCATCCTCCTCATCGTGTGGCGCGCGCTTCATCCCGCGCAAGTCTGACAGAAGCGCTACGGTTGCGGTAAACTTGCGGCGCGTCGCGCGGGGCTTATATCGGCCATGCGGCACGAGATAGTGTTGCAACCCAAATGATGGGCTAAGCTGACGACCTCAGCTGCCCGCAAGCAAGAAGCATCGAACGCCCCATGGTTTTGGTTCTCGATCTCCTCGGCAAGGATGCGCGCTCCAAGACGGAGAGCGCGCGCCATCCCGAGAAAGCGCATCGGCCCGATCAACCGGTGTTGCGGAAGCCTGATTGGATTCGTGTCAAGGCGCCCGGATCGCCGGCTTATGCCGAAACCAACCGGATCGTCCGTCAACATGGTCTGGTCACGGTCTGCGAGGAGGCGGGCTGCCCGAACATCGGCGAGTGCTGGGAAAAGAAGCACGCGACCTTCATGATCATGGGGGACACCTGCACTCGGGCCTGCGCGTTCTGCAACGTGAAGACAGGCCTACCCGGCGCTCTCGATGCGGATGAACCCGCCAAGATCGGCGATGCGGTCGCCAAGCTCGGTCTGGGGCATGTGGTCATCACCTCGGTTGACCGTGACGATCTTGCCGATGGCGGGGCCGCGCATTTCGCAGCCGTGATCGCGGCCATTCGCGTCGCGGCACCGACCACGACGATCGAGATCCTCACGCCCGACTTCCTCCGCAAGCCCGGCGCGATCGAGACCGTCGTGGCGGCTAAGCCGGACGTGTTCAATCACAATCTCGAAACCGTGCCGTCGCATTACCTGAGCGTCCGGCCCGGCGCGCGTTATTTTCACTCGATTCGGCTGTTGCAGAAGGTCAAGGAGCTCGACGCCTCCATCTTCACGAAATCCGGCATCATGGTGGGGCTGGGCGAGCAGCGGAACGAGGTCTTGCAACTGATGGACGACCTTCGGTCCGCCGATGTCGACTTCCTGACGATTGGGCAATATCTACAACCAACCAAAAAGCATCATCCCGTGATGTCGTTCGTGACGCCGGATGAGTTCAAAGCTTATGCCAGCATTGCCACCGCCAAAGGGTTTCTGCTCGTCTCGGCGTCGCCGCTGACGCGGTCGTCGCATCATGCGGGCGAAGACTTTGCTCGCCTACGTCTGGCCCGCGCGAAAGCGATCGGACCGTCGGCGACCTAACGCGCTCCGCCAAGCCGAGTCTCGGTCAGTCGTTCGTCAGGGCTTGCTCGCGCTGACCGCCCAATCGCACCATCATGTCGATCAAGGCGCGGTCCGTCAGCACGGCTGTACGTTCCTTCCGCTTAAGCCAGGAGCAAGCCTCGTCGATCGTCGCGGCCTCGGTCAGCTTAGCGGCCGCCATGGCGCGCTCGATATCGACATCGCCACGTTTGCGCGACGGGACAACCGGCAGGAAGGCCTCGTGAATGTCACGAAACGACGGGTCGTCATAGATGGCGAGCAGGCCATCCGCGTCGTCGTAGCCGGTGCGGGCGAGATCGAGAGCCAAAGCATTCGCACGCTGCGCGATGGGCGGAACAGACGTTTCCTCGGGCGTCATCAGCAGGCCGAGACGTTTGAGAAAGAGGCCGACCGACAATTGTCCGCTGGCCCAGGACAGCACGATCGCGAGTAGCAGTCCGGCGACCGTGGGCGACATCCAAGCGACGAGCGACGGCGAAATCAGAAGACCGGCCGCCAGGGTCGCTGCACCGAGCACGACATGCGAACGGTGACGGCGCACGATGTCGCGCATGGGGATCGAGCCGTCGTCGCGCCGCTGCGGACTCCAACCCGTATCCCGCCCGAACAGGATCTGCATAACGGAGCCGGATTGCACCAGCATCATGATCGGCGCCAGCAGGGCCGACATGATGACCTCCAGTAGTGCCGAGAGGATCAACCGGATTGCGCCGCCGCTGGCCCGGCGGATTGGCGTCTGGACGATCGCGATGATGAGGCCGAAAAGTTTCGGCGCCAAAAGAAATCCCATCGTGATCGCGAAGAGGTCCAGGGCGCGTTGCGCGTCGAAACGGGGCCATGCCGGAAACAGCGAGAAATCCTGCGTGAAATATTCTGGCCGAATATAGGTCGATTGCAGCACCAGCACGATACCGACCAGCAATTGCGCCATCCACAGCGGTGAGGCCATGTAGCCCATGATGCCGTTGGCAAAATGCTGCCGAGACGCAAGGTGGAAGCCGCGTGCGAACATCACCCGGATATGCTGCAGATTCCCCTGGCACCAGCGCCTGTCACGAATGCCGACGTCGATCAGCGAGGGGGGGCTCTCCTCAAAGCTGCCGCCAAGAACCGGCAGCATCGTCACGCCGTAGCCGGCACGGCGGATCAGCGCCGCCTCGACGAAATCATGGCTGAGGATGTGGCCGCCGAACGGAGGCCGTCCGCGCAGGTCGGGCAGCCCGCAATGCGCCGCGAAGGCTGCCGTTCGGATGATGGCATTATGGCCCCAGTAATTGCCGTCGCGCCCCATCCACACGGCCAAGCCGGCCGCGATGACCGGGCCATACACGCGAGCCGCGAATTGCTGGAGGCGAGCGAATAGCGTGTTGCGGTTGATGATGAGCGGCAGCGTCTGAATGATGCCCGCATCCTGATCGGCTTCCATAGCCGAGGCCAAGCTGACGATCGAATGGGCCGTCATCAGGCTATCGGCATCCAGCACGACCATATGCTCGTAAGCGCCTCCCCAGCGGGTGACGAAATCTGCGATATTGCCGGCCTTCCGGCTCGTATTCTTCGGTCGATGGCGATAGAAAACGCGGCCTTTGCCGCGCAGCCGTTCCCGCAGCGCCACATAGGCCCGCTCCTCCGCGATCCACACATCCGGATCGGTGGTGTCGGAGAGCAGAAAATAATCGAAATGCTGGCCAACTCCGGTGCGGGCCACATCCTCGCAGATCGCCTGAAGCGCGCCGAACACCCGCGCAGTTGCCTCATTGTAGATCGGCATGACGATGGCGGTCTGGGCCGACAAAGACGACGGCAAGTCGGGGGTTTTCGGCGCGAAGAACAGCAGCCAGACGAAACCGACGACCGAACTCGCGAACGACAGAGCGATCCAGGAGAAATTTGCCACGAACAGGACCAGCAAAACCCATTCGAGCAGGGTGACACCGCCGACATCGACCACCCGATACATTTGCCACGTGCCATAGGCCGTGATCGCAAGGCCGCCGCCGAACACGACCAGACGCGACAACCACGGAATCGTGCGGTTGCGCGCTTCCTGCCAGGAGCGACGGGTTGATTTGTCGAATCGGGACAGGGACTGAACCGGCATGGCAAGCGGCTGCTCGGCGGGCATCGACGGCTGCATGCGCCGGCTTCGCTCGGCCGGTTCCGCCGCGGCTTGGTCTTCGCCTGCTACGCTGTCCATCTGTAAAGCCAAGTCTCACTCACAGGTTTGCCGTTGTTTTCGAGCGCCAACCGCAACTCGGACAGATTTTCGCTTGCGGGGTCGAGTTCGAACAGCAGGCGATAGGTTTTGTTAGGCTGCGACACGAACGTCCGCAGCAAGGCGATCGTCCCCACCGAACTCGATAGCGCGGGTTTCAGATCCGCGACCTGTTTCGCGTCGGCGAAGATGTCGCCCGTGAATTCGACCAGGAAGCGCCGACGTTTGCCCGACGCGCCTTTGCCCTGGCGCGTCTCCGTCACGATCGCGAGGGAAGGCCGCTCGACCGGCGTCCAACACCAGGATTGCCGATAGGAGAGCGCCATTTCGGTGTTGGCCTGCAATGGCGCCTTCGGCCGCCAGAAGCAGACAATATTCTCGTTGATCTCGGCATCGGACGGAATTTCGACCAGGACGACGTTGCCCTCGCCCCAATCGCTGAGCGGCTCGATCCACAGCGAAGGGCGAAGCTCCCAATGCTGATCGTCGTCCTGGAACTGCGCGAACCGTCGTTCGCGCTGCAACATGCCGAAACCGCGCGGGCTATTGTTGATGAAGGACGAAATCTGCAGCGTCTCGCGATTGGACACCGGCCGCCACAGCCATTCGCCGTTGGTGTTGTGGATCTGCAGGCCGCCGGTTTCGTAGACGCCCTCGCGCAGATCGTCGCGGTTGCGTCGGTTGGCTGGGCCGAAGAACGACATCCCCGCCATGGTGCCAAGCCCGACACCGTCGACGATCGCGCGGGTGAACAAGGTGCATTCGGTGTCGATGATGGTGATGTCGCCCGGCCGCAGCGTGAAGCGATAGGCGCCCGTCATGCTTTCGCTATCGACCAGGGCATGCAGCACGAGTGCGTTATTGGCCAGCGTCGGGCGTTCGATCCAGACCGCCCGAACCATGGGGAATTCCTCCCCCTTGGGATCCGCGGTGCGGATCGATAGCGCGCGGGCCGTCACACCGAAGTTCTGTCCTCGCGCGATCGCTCGGAAGAAACTCGCGCCTTGAAAGATCGCGACTTCGTGAAAACCGTCCGGTCCCATCGGCTGCAGCACGCGGAAACCGGAAAAGCCGATATCCGGAATGGTACTCGGGACCTGCAAGCCACCGAAGTCGAAACGCGACGGGTCATAGCCGAGCCGTCGCGCTTTGCCGTTCTCGACGACGTTGATCTCCATCGGGGCCGAGAAAAGGAAGCCGCGATGCAGCGGTTCGAGCGCGAAACCGACGTTATCGCCGGCCCATGTCGCAGATCCGGGCTGGGGCCGGATCGCCACATATTTCTCGTACGGCAGTTTGGCGAATGGCGCCGGAAGATCCGTATCGAGAGCCACAAAGGGCTTCTTGGCCAGATCGCGCGCCCGATCGACGATCGACGCGGCGTCGAAATTCGGGATTGGGGCGGATGACGCCGTCGAACTGCCGGCCGTCGTGGCCGGAGGCGTGGGCTGTGTCGACTGAGCGAGGGCACCCGATGCTGTCGCACCGATGCTCAACGCGGCCAATTTCAGAACATCTCGACGTATGATCATCAATGAGACTGGCGCTTCGTCACTGGTGCTTCGGGGAGCCGAGACCCCGAATTTGCGGACCGGCCAAGGCACTCTATAACCGAATTTATTGCGGCAGCGAGGCGTTTTTGAACCGTTGTTGCGACGGATCGGCGAGGGTTCGAACCGTAGGATCGCGAGTGTGTTCGCAAGCGCACACTCGGCACGTCAACGCGGGTGAGGGAGGGTGTCATAAGCCAAGTTGGTCAGACCGAAAGGCGCTGCATCGCGGTCATCCTCGCGGCAGGCGAAGGTACCCGCATGAAATCGGCAAAGCCGAAGGCGCTGCATGGGATCGCGGGCCGTTCGATGCTGTCTCATGTGGTCGCAGCCGCTCAAGCCATGGGCGCCGATCATCTTGCGGTCGTGGTGGCGCCCGGCCGCGACGCGGTGATTCAAGAGATCCGCGCGATCGCACCGGACGCCACGATCGTGCTCCAGCACGAGCGACGCGGAACCGCTCATGCGGTTCTAAGCGCGCGTGACGCGATCGGCGTCGATTTCGATGATCTGGTCGTGCTCTATGCCGACGTCCCGTTGATCCGGCCCGACACTCTTGGCCGACTTCGCGCCGCTCTGGCCGATGGGAGCGCCGTGGCCACCTTGGGCTTCAAGGCCGCCGACCCGACCGGCTATGGGCGTCTCGTCCAATCAGTGGACGGGTCGCTGACGGCCATTCGAGAGCAGAAGGATGCGACGCCGGGCGAACGCGCCATCGATCTGTGTAATTCCGGGCTCATGGCGCTCGACGGAACGATCGCGGTTCGACTGCTCAGCAGCATCGGTTGCGACAACGCCCAAGGCGAATTCTACCTGACCGACGTCGTGGAAGCGGCCGTGGCAGAGGGGCGACACTGCGCCGTGACGATCACGGACGAAGCGGAAGTGCAGGGCGTCAACGATCGGGTGCAACTGGCGGCGGCCGAGCGCTCGATGCAGGCGCGGCTGCGTGAGGCGGCCATGCGGGGCGGTGCGACGCTGGTTGCGCCCGATACCGTCTTTCTGTCGTACGACACTGTCCTCGGCCGGGATGTCGTGGTGGAGCCGCAATGCTGGTTCGGACCCGGTGTGTCGGTCGGCGACGGCGCCGCCATCCATGCCTTCTCATACCTCGAGGGCGCCACGATCGCGTCCGGCGCCTCCGTGGGTCCCTATGCCCGCCTGCGACCGGGCGCGGCGATCGGCGAGAACGCCAAGGTCGGCAATTTCGTCGAGATCAAAAATGCTGAGATCGAGCGTGGCGCGAAAGTCAGCCACTTGAGCTATATCGGGGACGCCACGGTCGGGTCCGGGGCCAATATCGGCGCCGGAACCATCACCTGCAATTATGATGGCTTCAACAAGGCGCGGACGATCATCGGCGCAGGGGCATTCGTCGGGTCCAACTCCGCGTTGGTGGCGCCTGTAACGATCGGCGAGGGCGCGTTTATCGGCTCCGGGTCGGTCATTACCGACGATGTCGCGCCCGATGCTCTGGCGATCGGACGCGGTCGGCAGATCGCCAAAGCCGGATGGGCCGAAACGTTTCGGGCTGAGCAAAAAGCCCGTAAAGCGAAGCCAAGACCTTAAGGGTTCATCAAGCGCAGCGGACTTGTATGAAGGCTTGAGCCGTGGGCTTCGGCCGCGAGAGCAGTGGAGTGGGTCTCAGATGTGCGGCATCGTCGGAATTCTCGGAACGGGTCCGGTCGCTCCGCAACTCGTCGACGCGTTGAAGCGGCTCGAATATCGCGGCTACGATTCGGCTGGGATCGCGACGCTCGAGGATGGCGTGCTGACGCGCCGCCGGGCGCAGGGCAAGTTGAAGAATCTCGAACTGCGCCTGTCCGAAGCGCCGTTACGCGGCGCGATCGGCATTGGCCATACACGCTGGGCGACGCATGGCCGGCCGACCGAGACTAACGCGCATCCACATGCCAGCGACCGGCTCGCCGTCGTTCATAACGGCATCATCGAGAATTTCCGTGAACTCCGCGCAGAATTGTCGGCCAAAGGTCACGTCTTCGCGACCGAGACCGACAGCGAGGTGGTGGCCCATCTCGTGACGGACCTGATGGATGGTGGTCTTCAGCCGACCGATGCCGTTCTGGCGGCTCTGCCGCGCCTCAAGGGCGCGTTCGCGCTCGCCTTTCTGTTCAACGGCGAGGCCGATCTGCTGATCGGCGCGCGGCAGGGCGCTCCTCTGGCGGTCGGATATGGCGACGGCGAGATGTATCTCGGCTCCGACGCTTTGGCACTCGCACCCTTCACCGAGGAGGTGGCCTATCTCGAGGAGGGCGACTGCGTCGTGCTGTCTCATACGTCGGCGACGTTTTGGGACGTGTCCGGCGCGCGCGTGGTCCGCCAGCGGCAGAGAAGCCTCGCCAGCGCCTTTCTGATCGACAAGGGCAACTACCGCCACTTCATGGCGAAGGAGATCCACGAGCAGGCCGAGGTCGTCGGCCGCACGCTAGCCCATTACCTCGATATGTCGGACGCGTCGGTCAACCTGCCGTTCGAGCTCCCATTCGATCTCGGCAGCGTCGAACGCATCACCATCTCGGCTTGCGGCACCGCCTATATGGCCGGTCTGGTCGCGAAATACTGGTTCGAGCGGATCGCGCGCGTGTCGGTCGACATCGATGTCGCGTCCGAGTTCCGGTATCGCGAGGCACCCCTCCCGCCGCGCGGCGTCATGATCGTCGTGTCGCAATCGGGCGAAACCGCCGACACGCTTGCCTCGCTCCGCTACGCTAAGCAGAACGGCCAGCGGATTATCGGCGTCGTCAATGTCGCGACATCGAGCATGGCGCGTGAGAGTGACGTTGTGGCGCAAACGCTGGCTGGTCCCGAGATCGGCGTGGCGTCCACCAAGGCATTCACGTGCCAGCTCGCCGTGCTGGCCTGCCTGGCGCTGGCGATCGGCAAGGCGCGCGGCACGCTCGATCGGGCGGAGGAGCGCCGCTTGGTCAACGCTTTGATCGCCGTGCCGGGTCTGATCGCCGAAACTATGAAATGCGAGCCGCAGATCGAGACCATCGCGCGCGATCTGTCGCGCGCTAGGGATGTGCTCTATGTCGGCCGTGGCACCAGCTACCCGCTGGCGCTCGAAGGCGCGCTGAAGCTCAAGGAACTCTCCTACATCCACGCCGAGGGCTATGCGGCGGGCGAGTTGAAACACGGCCCCATCGCGCTGATAGATGAGACGATGCCGGTCATCGTGATCGCGCCGCCGGATCCGGTCTTCGAGAAGACCGTCTCGAACATGCAGGAGGTCGCGGCGCGGGGCGGACGGATCATTTTGATCGGCGATCGCGAGGCGACGCGCGCGGCTTCGGTGGCGGTCGAGGCCGCCGTCGCGATGCCGGCCATGGATGCGACATTCACACCGATCGTCTATGCGGTGCCGGTGCAATTGATCGCCTATCATACCGCCGTTTTCATGGGGAAGGATGCCGATCAGCCCCGCAACCTCGCCAAATCCGTCACGGTCGAATAGCCGGCGCGCGGCTGGTGTAACCTCGGCTTCACGCCTCGACCGATAAACTCAGGGTCGCGTTCTTTCGAGGCGGCCTTTTGATCATCGTCCTGACCTTCATGCTGAACGCCGGCCTTAACTTCCTGCTCGGGCTGGCGGTGGCGGCGGTCCTTGGCCCCGAGCAATACGGACGCTTCGCCGTGGCCGCGATGGTCGCGATCGTGATCGGCACGGCGGCGTTCGATTGGCTCCGCTTGTCGGCAACGCGCTTTTACACGGAGGCGGCCCGCGCCGCCGACCCCGAGCTTCGCGCGAGCCTCGAAGTTGCGTATGCGGGCCTCGGCTTTGCGCTGCTGGTCGCTGCCGCCCTGGTGATCGCTCTTCAGGTCGACGTCGGTTTATCGGCCGCCATGCTGGCCGCTACGGTCGCGGCAGCGATCTGCAACACGCGGTTCGATTATACGGCGGCGCTGGCCCGCGCGCGGTTTCTCGATCGGACCTATTCCGTGCTGGTCGTCACCAAGAACGTTGCGTCCTTCGGGCTGATGATCGGGGCCGCCTTCTGGTTTAAAAATGCCGCAGCCGTGATGGCGGCGCTCGCGCTCAGCGGCGCTCTAGCGATCCTCCCGGCACGATCAATCCTGTTGGATCATGGCGTCGGCTTGCGGGGCGCCACACGATCGAGGGTCGTGGCTTTCGCGCATTATGGCTTTCCGATCGTGACCGCCAATGTGATCTATCAGGTCATCGTGTTGGTGAACCGCGGCGCGGCCGCCGCGCATTTGGGGTTCGCCGACGCGGGCCAGTTGTCGCTCGCAACCGATATGAGCATCCGCCTTCTGCTCGCGGTTGGGGCGGCGCTCGACGTCTATCTATTTCAACTCGTCGTGCGGCGCGATGCGACCCACGGGCGAGCCGCCGCGCATGAGCAAATCGTCCGCAACATGCTGATCGTAACGGCCGTTCTCGTGCTGCTCGCGGTCGGCTATGTGATGGCCATGCCGGCGTTCGAGCTGCTTGTCGTGCCGCCCCGCTTCCGCGCCGACTTCGGCCCCGTGAGCCTCGTTTTGACCCCGGGGATCCTGGCGTTCTGCCTGGTCAATTTCGCTCTCAACCCGGTCTTCCAAATCGAGGGGCAGACCCGGCTCGTCGTCGTCGCGGCTGCGGCGGCGCTCGCGGTCGACCTCGGCGGCCTTGCGCTCCTGTCGCCTCACAGCGGCGTTCTCTCCTATGCGATCGTGCATGCCGTCAGCCTGCTGGTTGGTTTCGGGCTCGCCGCCATCTTCGCGTTGCGGCATCCCTCCTGCCGGCCGCCTCTGCGCGATCTTGCCGCCATCGGGCTCGCGGCGGCGCTCGCAGCGATGGTGATTTGGCCAACCCGATCGATCGGCGAGCCGGTTGTCGCACTCGCGGCTGCCATGATCGGTGGCACGTCGATCTATCTTCTCACCCTCTACCTCGCGGACGTGGCCGGCTTGCGCGATCTGTCACACCTCATCATGCGGTGGGTGTTTCGCGCATGCCGAAAGCCGCAAGCTGGGCCGACCGCATGATCGACGCGCCGCTGCCGCAAACCGTCGCGGTTCTGATCGCGACGCGAGGACGCCCGGCCATCCTCAAGACGGTCCTGGCGCTGGTCGCCGCGCAAACCCGCGTGCCAGATCGCATCGTCGTCGCCGCAACCGAGGAGGCTGACGTCGTCGGTCTCGATCTCGCGTCGGGCGTGACGGTGACGTTCGGACCGGCGGGTCTGACCCGGCAACGCAACCGGGCTTTGGCGACGGCGGCCGGCATCGATCTCCTGATTTTTTTCGACGACGACTTTCTCGCATCTCGGTTTTGGGTCGAGCGCGTCTTGGCGGCCTTCGCGTCCCATCCCAATCTCGTGGCGCTGACCGGCGCGGTGCTGGCCGATGGCATCAAGTCGGCTGGCATCACGTCGGAGGTCGGCCTAGCGATGCTGGCGAAACGTGACGGATCGCCGCTCGAAACGAGCGCGCTGCAGGACGGTATCGGCCCCTACGGCTGCAACATGGCCTTCCGCGCCAGCGCGATCACGGGGCTGCGGTTCGATGAACGTCTGCCGCTCTATGGCTGGCTGGAAGATGCCGATTTCGGTGCGCTCGCGGCACGGCGCGGGATTGTGGCGCGAGCCGAGGACTTGTGCGGCATTCACCTCGGTCACAAGCCCGGCCGCGTCTCCGGCAAGCGGCTCGGCTATTCGCAGATCGTCAACCCCATCTATCTGGCGCGCAAAGGCACCGTGCCGATCGGCTTTGCGGCCAAGCTCATGACCAAGAACATTGTGGCCAACGCGCTGAAATCTCTGGCGCCGGAACCCTGGATCGATCGGGCAGGGCGGCTCCGCGGCAATCTCGTCGGGATTGCCGACATTCTCCGTGGTCGCGTCACGCCCGAGCGGGCCGCCAAGCTTTAGGGTTTCTTATCTCTGATCCTATTCGGTCGGCTTTTAAGACAGAGTTCGGGTTTACCCGCCACGATGTGTCCGTGATCGGCGCTTAGGCCGGTCGAAAGAAACGAAAGCGGGGCCTGTCGCGACGCGATGGCGCGCCGAAATACGGGTTGTAAGCGTATGAGTTTTCCAATTCCGCTGCCGCACCGGCGCGGTCCAGCCAAGCTTCTGGCGGCGCTGCTGGTGTTTTTGGCTTTGGCCGGCTGCGCCGGGCAACTCGAAACCGTCCGCACCGGCACCGTTTCGCCTGCGACGCTCGAGACCATGAATCAGCTGAACATGGATCGCCGCGCCCCGATCCTGGTCCGCATTTTCAAGGAAGAGAAAGTTCTGGAGGTCTGGAAGCAGGACCGTTCCGGGCGGTATCGTCCGCTGAAATACTATGAGGTCTGCCGCTACTCCGGCGTGCTCGGCCCGAAGAAGCAGGAAGGCGATCATCAGGCGCCGGAGGGTTTCTATGCCGTCGCGCCGGGGCAGATGAACCCCAAGTCGCGCGAATATCTGTCGTTCAACATCGGCTATCCGAACGCCTTCGATCAATCGCTCGGCCGCACGGGCGACTCGCTGATGGTGCATGGCGGTTGCCGATCGGTCGGCTGCTACGCGATGACCAACGAGCAGATCGAGGAAATTTATGGGCTGGCCTATGAGGCGTTTGCCGGTGGCCAAATGGAGTTCCAGATCCAGGCCTATCCGTTCCATATGACGGCCGCGAACCTGCAGCGCCACGCCACCGACCCGAACCTGCCGTTCTGGCTCAATCTGAAGACCGGAAGCGACCTCTTCGAGGCCACCAAGACGCCGCCGCAAGTCGGGGTGTGCAACGGGCGCTACATGTTCGGGGCTGCAGCGGCGGGCGTCTGCACCGTGCCGCCACGCGCATCCTGAGATGGCGACTGCTGAAAACCCGTGGATAGTGGGGCGTTCGGCTATGCCGGCGCTAGCGTGGCGCGAGCGGTGCGGTTAACCCTGCGATCGTGCGGACCAGCGACCCAACCATCGACCTGCCGTTGACCTTGCGCCCTGATCGCGAGACCCCGCCATGAGGATCGACATCGATCTCGGCATGACATCGGGGCAGGGCGCAGGCGGCCCCGCGACGCTCGATCTCGAGGAGCTTCTGGCGACCCGTCTGCTGGTCCAGGGTAATTCTGGGTCGGGCAAGTCTCACCTTTTGCGGCGGTTGCTCGAACAAAGCGCGCCGCATGTGCAGCAGCTGATCGTCGATCCCGAGGGCGATTTCGTCGGCCTCGCAGACCGGTTCGGCCATGTGGTTGTGGACGGCAACCGGAGCGTCTCCGACCTCGAATGTATCGCGGCGCGGGTTCGCCAGCATCGCGTCTCCGCCGTGCTGAACCTCGAAAGCCTCGACGCCGAGAACCAGATGCGGGCCGCCGCCGTGTTTCTCAACGCGTTGTTCGATGCCGAGCGGGACTATTGGTTTCCGATGCTGGTCGTGGTCGACGAGGCGCAATTATTCGCGCCGGCAGTTTCGGGCGACGTGGCGGAGGATGCTAGAAAGGCGTCCCTAGGCGCGATGACCAATCTCATGTGCCGCGGCCGCAAGCGCGGTCTGGCCGGGGTGATCGCGACGCAGCGGCTCGCCAAGCTCGCCAAGAACGTCGCGGCGGAAGCCACGAACTTTCTGATGGGACGCACCTTTCTCGATATCGACATGGCGCGCGCCGCCGATCTGCTCGGGCTCGAGCGGCGACAGGCTGAGGTCTTTCGGGAATTGCAGCGCGGCCATTTCGTGGCGCTCGGCCCGGCCCTGTCGCGTCGCCCGCTGTCGATCCGCGTCGGGTCTGTCGAAACGCAGGCACGGGCCGGGACGCCGTTATTGACGCCGTTGCCCGGTCAGAGCACCGAGGATGCGCGCGACCTCATTCTGGCGCCCGTGCGGACCGAACCCGGCCGCGCGGTGGCCGAACGCCGCGTGTCGGCTCCGCCTCCGCCCTCGATGAACCAGATCCTGGAACAGATCGTCCGGGACCGGCCGCCCGAACCCGTCGAGGATGAAGCGTCGCTTGCGCTCTCGACCGAGGAGCGCGAGCAGGCCTGCCGGGTGATCGCCTACGACATCCTCGCCGATCCCGACGCCTCGTTCCGCCCTGAGGCGGTGCTATATCAAGATTTCGTGGTTCGGTGCCGCATCAAGAAGATCGGCGGCGGCCCGATGCCGCTGCCCGAGTTCAAGCTGCATTTGAACGTTGCGCGGGCCGGAGTCGATCCGGCGGCTGTAGACCTCAGCGAGTGGAGCCGGGCGATCGCGGTGGCGAGACAGATCCCGGACGATCTACAGGCGTCGTTCCTGATCCTCGCCGGCGCTGCTTTGCTGGACGTTGCTTGCCCATCGGATCTCGAAATCTCGCGCCGCTGCGGCCATCATTCAGCAGGCCGGGCGCGAAGCCGGATCGGTCACCTCGAAAAGCGCGATCTCGTGGTCATGCGGACCGACATGAGCGGCCAGCGATCCGCCGTGCTCCCCGACCTTGGTTGGGAGACCCGGCCGGGCGACAGCAACGGGCCAGCCATGCCACAGGTGGCACGCGACGCGGCTGAATGATCCAGCGGCTTCATCCGGCTTCGATCAATCGCACCGCCGCGTCACGCTCGAACAGATAGAGCAAACGTCGCATCGCTTCGCCGCGCGGCGTTTTCAAGCTTGGGTCGGTCGCATAGAGATCGGCCGCATCCTGCCGCGCCTCGGTCAGCAGCTTGGCGTGATGGTCAAGGCTGGCGACCCTGAAGGAGGGCAGGCCGGATTGGCGGGTGCCGATCAACTCCCCTTCGCCGCGCAATCGCAGATCTTCCTCGGCGATGCGGAAGCCATCCTCCGTTTCGCGCATCGTCATGATCCGGGCTCCGGACGTTTCGCCGAGCGGCGCCTTATAGAGCAGCAGACAGGAGGATCGCGCCTGCCCGCGCCCGACACGCCCCCGAAGCTGATGCAGTTGAGCGAGACCGAACCGCTCGGCATGTTCGATCACCATGATCGAAGCTTCGGGCACGTCGATGCCGACCTCGATGACGGTCGTGGCAACCAAAATACGGGCCTCGCCGCTGGCGAAGTCCGCCACGGCCGCATCCCGCTCGGCCGGTTTCATCTGACCATGGACCAGCCTCACCTTGTCGCCGAAAACCTGACACAGGGTCTCGAACCGCTCCTCGGCCGCCACGAGATCGACCTCCTCGCTTTCGGTCACGAGTGGACAGACCCAATAGACGCGCGCCCCCTCCTCGATCGAGCGCTGCATGGCGGCCACGACCTCGCTCAACCGTTCGATCGGGGCGGCGCGGGTCTCGATCGGCTGTCGGCCAGCCGGCTTTTCGCGCACGGCCGACACGTCCATGTCGCCGAACACCGTCATGACAAGCGTGCGCGGAATGGGCGTCGCGGTCATCAGGAGCATGTCGGCGGAGCGACCCTTTTCGGTGAGGGCAAGCCGCTGGGCGACCCCGAACCGATGCTGCTCGTCCACGACGATCAGGCCGAGATCCTGAAACACCACGCTGTCCTGAAACAGCGCATGCGTGCCGATCACGAGCGCGATGGCGCCATTCGCCAGGCCTTCGAGCGTTTTGGCCCGCTCGGAAGCCTTGTCGCGTCCCGTCAGCAGCGCCACCGTTATTCCGGCATAGGCCCCGAGGGTCGTTAAACGCTCGAAATGCTGCCGCGCCAAGATTTCGGTCGGGACCATCAGCGCAGTCTGATGTCCGGCCTCGATCGCGGTTGCCATCGCCAACAGTGCTACGATCGTCTTGCCAGATCCCACATCGCCTTGGAGCAGGCGGAGCATCCGCTTGGGCCCCGCCATGTCGGCGCGGATCTCGGCGAGAGCCTCCTCTTGGCCGGCGGTCAGGCGGAACGGCAGCGCAGCCAGGATGCGATCGGACGCGACCCCCGTGCCGATCGTCGGTCGACCGTTGTTGTCACGCATGCGCCCGCGTACGGTCGCCAGCGCGAATTGGCTCGCCAGCAATTCGTCATAGGCGAGCCGCTGCATTGGCTGCGATTGCGGGTCGAGCACCGATGGTGATGTCGGGTAATGCACGGCCAGCAGCGCGTCCGCAAAGCTCGGCCATCCCAGCAGAATGGCGCGATTGGGCTCCAACCATTCGGGTAGATCCGGCATGCGGCCGACCGCCGCCTCGACGGCTTTCGTGAGGATGCGCGGATAGAGACCGTCGGTCAGGCCATAGATCGGTTCCACCGCCGGAAGCGCCTTCAGACCTTCCTCGTCCATCACCCGATCGGGATGCACCATCTGTAGGTGACCGTCCCAGGATTCGAGCTTGCCGGAGACCCAGCGGGTCGTGCCGATCGGCAATGCTTTTTCGACCCAGGCGAAATTGTTGAGGAAGAACACCAGCGTTACGTCGCCGGTATCGTCCTCGATCAGCACTTTATACGGCGCTCTCCCGCGCGTGTTGCCTGGAGGGTGATGGGCCGTGACACGGCCTTCGATTACGACGACCGCGTCCCGCGCTGCATCCCGGATCTTGGGTCGGGCACGCCGGTCGATCGTCGCGTGCGGCAGATGCAGCAGCAGATCGATCACGCGGGCGGGCTGGCCCTTGCGCCCCAGCAGTCTGTCGAGCAGCGCGCCGGTCTTCGGTCCGATGCCACGCAGAGCCGACGCGGCGGCAAACAAAGGGTTGAGATCAGCTGGTCGCATGCACCGAGGTCGTTGTCCCGTGGGAACGCCCGCTGGCAACCCGGACCCTTTCGGCTATATACGCCCTACGGGCGACGCTCAACCGTCGTGGCACGAAGGAATATGGACATGTCGGCTTTGGACCCGACGGACGCCGATGAGAGCGTTCGGCGGCGGCGCCTCGTTTTTCGGGCTTGGCATCGCGGGACGCTTGAAATGGATCTCATCATGGGTCGGTTCGCCGATGCCCATGCGGCGACGCTATCGCTCGAGGAAATCGATACCTTCGAAGCGTTGATGGATGCGCCGGATGGCGAAATCTTTCATTGGATCACGGGCTCGGTCGAGACACCTGGCAATTACGACACCGCACTGTTGCACCGCATCCGCGCCTTTCATGTCTCCACAGGTCCGATCCATGGCTAATGCCACACGGTTGGCGACGCGCCCGAACGCGGCTGCGCCGTCCTCGCTTCTCGATGTCGCACGGATCATCAAGCAGATCGGCACAGGTGGCGACGTCACGCTGTCGCACGTTCCCGACGGGTTCGATGCCTTTGTGGCCGCCGACCTCATTCGGGCGCTGGCACGAGGCGGCAAGGAGCGCCCGGTCGTGCTGATGCATGTGGCGCGTGAAGGGCAGCGGGCACTAGCGTTTCGCGAGGCGTTGGCCTTTGCGGCGCCCGATGTCGAGATTCTCGATTTTCCTGCCTGGGACTGCCAGCCTTACGATCGTGTCTCGCCGCAAAGCGCGATCGAGGCGCGTCGCATGACCGTGCTGTCGCGGCTGTCGCGAACAAAATCCGCCCCGGAGCGGCCGCGTATTTTGTCGACCACCATCAGCGCCTTGTTGCAGCGTGTGCCGCCCCGCAAGTCGGTGGCAGCCGAGAGCTTTTCGGCGGCGCCGGGCAATTCGGTCGCGACTGATGACCTCGTGGCGTGGCTCGAGACCAATGGCTTCCTGCGGTCAGGAACGGTGCACGATACGGGCGAATATGCGGTGCGGGGCGGCATTCTCGATCTCTTCGCGCCTGGCATGACGCAACCGGTGCGGCTCGACTTCTTCGGCCATACGCTGGAATCGATCCGCTCGTTCGATCCGGAGACGCAGCGCTCGACCGGGCAATTGCGGGCGCTTGATCTCGTTCCAATGAGCGAAGTGCAACTCACCACCGATTCGATGCGGCGGTTCCGCCAAGCTTACGTCACGGCCTTTGGCGCGCAGACACGGGGCGACCAGCTCTACGAGGCTGTCAGCGAGGGGCGCCGCCACCAGGGCATGGAGCATTGGCTTCCGCTCTTCTACGACAACATGGATACGCTGCTGGATTACGTGGACGGCTGCCCTGTGCTGCTCGACCCGCTCGCCGAGGATGTCGCGACCGAACGGTTCAAGATCATCATCGATCACCACGAGGCGCGGGACTCGGCTCAAAACAAGCCGATGGCCACCATTTACAAGCCGTTGCCGGCCGATGCGCTCTATTTGTCCGAGACGGAGTGGAAGAAGCGCCTCGCCGATGTTCCTGTGTTGCGGGTGACGCCGTTCGATGCGCCGGACGATGCCAAGACGCCGACGATTGATTGCGGCGGACGGGCTGGCAGGAATTTCGCGCCGGAGCGGGCCGACGAGAGCGCCAACGTCTTCGATGCGGCGCTGGCGCATGTGCGCGCGCTTCAGGCCGACGATAAGACCATCATAATGGCCGGGCTCAGCGACGGCTCGCGCGAACGGCTGCGGACGGTGCTGGCCGAGCATGGCCTGAAGAAGACCGAGCCGGTGTCCTCGCTCAGTCAGGCGTTGGGTCTGCCCAAAACCAGCGTGGCCTTCGCGGTCGTCGGTCTTGAACAAGGCTTCGAGGCCGGCAGTCTCGTGGTCGTCAGCGAACAGGACATTCTCGGCGACCGGCTGATCCGCAACCGCAAGAAATCCCGCCGCGCGCAGGACTTCCTGCAGGACGTGTCGGCGCTATCGGCCGGCGATCTCGTGGTTCATGTCGACCACGGCATCGGCCGTTTCGTGGGCCTGCAGACCATCGCGGTCGGCGGCGCGCCGCATGATTGCCTCGAATTGCATTATGCGGCGGGCGACAAGCTGTTCCTGCCGGTCGAGAACCTCGAACTGCTGTCGCGCTACGGCAACGAGGATAACGACGCGGCGCTGGATCGGTTGGGCGGTGCAGGCTGGCAGACCCGCAAGGCCAAGATGAAGAACCGCATCCGCGAGATCGCGTATGCGCTCATCAAGATCGCGGCCGAGCGGGCGGTGCGGGTGGCACCGAAGATGCTGCCGCCCGACGGCCTCTACGACGAATTCTGTGCGCGGTTCCCCTATGACGAGACCGAGGATCAAGCCTCCAGCATCGACGCGGTCCTGGACGATCTCGGCTCCGGTCACCCGATGGATCGGTTGATCTGCGGCGACGTCGGCTTCGGCAAGACCGAGGTGGCGCTCAGGGCCGCCTTCACGGCTGCTATCAACGGTGGGCAAGTTGCGGTCGTCGTGCCGACCACGCTCTTGGCGCGCCAGCATTTCAAGACGTTTTCGCAGCGCTTCGCCGGTCTGCCGCTCCGGGTCGCTCAGATGTCCCGCATGGTGACGGCGGCTGAACTCAAGCAGACCAAGGCCGGGGTCGCGGATGGCACGATCGATATCGTGGTGGGCACTCACGCGCTGCTCGGCAAGACGGTGTCGTTCCGAGATCTTGGCCTCGTCATCATCGACGAGGAGCAGCATTTCGGCGTGACCCACAAGGAGCGGCTGAAGGACATGCGCGCCGAAGTGCATGTGCTGACGCTGTCGGCGACGCCGATTCCGCGTACGTTGCAACTTGCCATGACGGGCGTCCGCGATCTCTCCATCATCGCGACACCGCCGGTCGACCGTCTCGCGGTCAGGACCACGATCACGCCGTTCGACGAATTAATGGTGCGCGAGGCGCTGCTCCGCGAGCGCTATCGCGGCGGGCAGTCCTTTTTCGTGTGCCCGCGTATCGAGGATCTGGAGGAGGCGTCCGCCTTCCTGCGGCAGAGCGTGCCGGAGGTGAAATTCGTTATGGCGCATGGCCAGATGGCCGCGACCGAGCTGGAGGCCAAGATGACGGCTTTCTACGAGGGTCAATATGACGTGCTGCTGGCCACCGCGATCGTCGAATCCGGCCTCGACATTCCGCAGGCCAATACGCTGATCGTCAATCGGGCCGACATGTTCGGTCTCGCGGCGCTGTATCAGCTGCGCGGTCGCGTCGGCCGATCGAAAACGCGCGCCTATGCGCTGTTTACCTACCCGACCAACAAGCCGCTGACGACGCAGGCCGAAAAGCGCCTGAAAGTCCTGCAATCACTCGACACGCTCGGCGCGGGCTTCGAACTTGCGAGCCACGATCTCGATATTCGCGGCGCCGGCAATCTCGTGGGCGACGAGCAATCGGGGCACATCAAGGAAGTCGGCTTCGAGCTTTACCAGCAGATGCTGCGCGACGCGATCGATGCGCTACAAGCCGGCGCCACGGAAGACATCGCGGAAGAAGCCTGGTCGCCATCGATTACGGTTGGCGTTCCGGTCACGATTCCAGAGGCTTACGTTCCAGATCTCACGCTTCGCATGAGTCTGTATCGTCGCTTGTCGGCCTTGGATACAGATGAGGACATCGAGAATTTCGGGGCCGAACTGATCGACCGCTTCGGGCCACAGCCCGACGAGGTGCGGCAGTTGCTGAAGCTGATGCAAGTGAAGGCGTTGTGCCGTCGTGCCCACGTCGAGAAAGTGGATGCCGGCCCAAAGGGCGTCGTCATCGGCTTCCGCGACAATTCATTTGTGGATCCGGCCGGGCTAGTGCGCTTCGTGCAGAAGGAAGGCCCTCGCGCCAAGGTGCGGCCGGACATGCGCGTCGCGTTCATGCGCGACTTCGATACGCCTGACGATCGACTGGAAGGCACGCGCGTGATTCTGCGCGCGCTGGTCGGGATTGCCGAGAAGAAAGCGGCCTGAGCGATCGTCTCAGGCCTGTTCGGTGTGTCGGCAGGTTCGTCCTGCCGGTTTACTCAGCTGGCAGCAGGATGAGATTGACGGTCGGTTTGGCTGAATCGCTGATCTCCACAGTCACCGGACCAGGAGCCAGCTTGAAGCGAACGCTCTTGCGGACGCCCGGGCAACCAGCCTTGCCCGAAAACGAGTCGAACCGCAGCTTGGCTCCGTCCTGAACGAGATCGATCCAGGCTTCGTCGGACAGTGTCGCCTGATAAACCCCCGCCGTGATGATCGGTGGCATGGTCAGCACGGCCCCATAAGCCGGGTTTGATTTGGCCGCGCGCGTCGGCGGAACCGGATAGGTGACCCCGGCTTGTGGCACGAGTTGAACGGCTAAGGCTTCGGACAACCCCAGGCCGTTGGCGCCCTGCGGAATAGGCTTCAACGGCGAGGCCGCAAAGGCCTTCTGTTCGCGTGCGACCGGCCATTTGAAAGCCGTGCAGGCGTCCGTGCCTTGTGCGAAAGCGCTTGTCGACGTCGCCAGCAGCGATAGGGCCGCAAGACGGAGGAAGCGGATTTGCATCAATCGATCGCAATCATGACGTCGGAGGATTTCACCACCGCATAGGCATCCATGCCAACTTTCAGGCCGAGATCGTCAACCGCTTCGTTGGTAACCGATGCGGTCACGATCGTCCCATTGACGTCGAGGCGGACATGGGCGGTCGTCTGACCTTTAACGACCTCGACGATTTTGCCCTTTAACTGATTGCGCGCGCTGAGTTTCATGGCTGCGGTCCTGTCCCCGAGACGAGGCTGCCTTGTGGCATGGTGATGGCCTGAAGTCACGGACGCTCGATCAGGATACCGCCAAGAATCGTCTCGACGACCTGCCGTTTGGCGGCGTCGAACTCGCGTGTCGAGAGATCGTGCCCGCCGTTCAACGTTTTGATCTGATGGGCAAAATCGGCATAATGCTGCGTCGTCGCCCAGATCATGAAGATCAGAGTCTTGGCCGAGAGGGGGCGGAGTTGACCGGCCGCGATCCAGCCATCGATGATCGGCTCGCGCTGCGCCAGCCATGTCTTCAGGGTTGTCTCGAGGAAGTCCTGCACCAGCGGCGCGCCACGCATGATCTCGCTGGCAAAGATGCGGGAGGCGAGCGGAAACTGCCGGGCGAGATCCATTTTGGCCTCGATATAAGCGGTCAGGGCTTGTTCGGCGCTCGCCGCGCGATCGAACGATGCCGCCGCTGCAAGCCAAGCTTCGAGCACGTTGGCCAGCACGGCGCGATACAGCGCTTCCTTGGTCGGAAAATAATAGTGGAGGTTGGATTTCGGCAGACCCGCGCGTTTGGCGATGGCAGCCGTGGTGGCACCCCCGAACCCTTGTTCCGCAAAGACTGATTCCGCAGCCGCCAGAAGAAGCGCCTCGGTTTCGGCTCGACCTGACGACTTTTTTCGCATCAAAGAATGAATTTCGCTCATGAAATCAGCATATCGGCTTTTCGCTCTGAGTTTGCGGGACAGTTTGACCATCTGGTCGAACTTAGACTAGCCTCCGGCAAAGTCCGACCGCAAACCGGATCCATGGAGCCTCGAAGCCAGCATGTCCGATCTCTCCAATCTTCGCGTCGATCCCGTTCGGCTATGGGACAGCCTCATGGAGATGGGCAAGATCGGCGGAACCCCGAAAGGCGGGTGCAATCGCTTGACCCTGACCGACCTCGACAAGCAATCGCGCCACTTGTTCACGACGTGGTGCGAAGCGGCAGGTTTGACGGTCACGGTCGACCAGATGGGCAACATGTTTGCGCGGCGAGCCGGCGAGGACCAAAGCCTGCCGCCCGTGTTGATGGGAAGCCATCTCGACACGCAGCCGACCGGGGGTAAGTTCGACGGCGTGCTCGGGGTGCTCGGGGCTCTCGAGGTCATGCGCTCGATGAACGACATGAAGGTCAAGACGCGCCACCCGGTCGAGATTGCCAATTGGACCAATGAGGAAGGCTCGCGTTACGCGCCCGCCATGATCGCGTCGGGCGTGTTTGCGGGCGCCTACACGCAGGAGCATGCTTATAGCCTGACCGATCGCGACGGCCTGACATTCGGCGATGAACTCGAGCGGATCGGCTTCAAGGGCAGCGAACCGGTCGGCAAGCCGGTCCATGCCTTTTTCGAACTCCATATCGAACAGGGGCCGATTCTCGAAGACGAAGCCATCGATATCGGGGTTGTGACGCACGGGCAGGGCCAGCGCTGGTACGAAATCAACCTGACGGGCTTCGAGAGCCACGCCGGCTCGACCCCGATGGCGCGTCGGCGCGACGCTCTGGTCGGGGCAGCCCGTATCGTCGGTTTGGTCAACGCGATCGGACTTGCTCACCCGCCGCTGGCGGTCTCGACGGTCGGCATGCTGACGCCCTATCCTGGATCGCGGAACGTCATTCCAGGCTCGGTTTTCATGACCTGCGAATTTCGTCATCCGCAAGATGCCGAACTCGATCTGATGGATGCGGCGCTGCGCGAGGGTGTCGCCCGCATCGTCGCCGAGAGCGGTCTCGAAGCAGACCTAAAATGCGTGTTCTCCTATGCTCCAGTTCCCTTCGATGAAACCTGTATCGCGGCTGTGCGGCGCGGAGCCGAGGCTTATGGCTATAGCCATCGCGACATCGTGTCGGGCGCTGGTCATGACGCCTGTTATCTCGCGCGTGTCGCGCCGACCTCGATGATCTTCACGCCTTGCGTCGATGGAATCAGCCATAACGAGGCCGAGAATATCAAGCCGGAATGGGCCAGCGCGGGCGCGCAGGTGCTGATGCATGCCGTGTTGGAAAAGGCTGAGATCGTCGCCTGATCGCGGCGTCTTTGGTTTCAGGTTGGACGACGATAAGACGAAGACGACAAGACGGAGGAGTGGTCGAGATGTCGGTGGTGATCAAGAACGGGACCCTTGTGACGGCCGACCGCACCGTGAAGGCCGATATCCTGATCGAGGGAGAGACGATCGCGGCCATCGGTTTCGACCTCACGGGCGAGACCACGATCGACGCGACCGGTTGTTTCGTGATGCCGGGCGGGATCGACCCGCATACGCATCTCGAAATGCCGTTCATGGGAACCACCACGACGGACGATTACGAGATCGGTACCAAAGCCGCCTTATCGGGCGGCACCACGATGGTGGTGGATTTCTGCATCCCCAACCATGGTCAGCCTTTGATGGAGGCGTTGGCCGATTGGGACCGACGCGGTACGCGGGCCTGTACCGATTATTCGTTCCACATGGCCATCCCGTATTGGACGCCGCAAGTCAGCGCCGACATGGCCAAGGTCGTCGAGCGCGGCGTCACCACGTTCAAATATTTCATGGCCTACAAAGGCGCTTTGATGGTGGACGACGGCGAGATGTTCGCGTCGTTCCAGCGCTGCGCCGAACTGGGGGCGCTGCCCCTCGTTCACGCCGAGAATGGCGAGGTCGTCGCCGCGCTGCAAAAGCATTATCTCGACGCCGGCATCACCGGCCCGGAGGCGCATTCCTATTCGAGACCGCCGGAGGTCGAGGGCGAGGCCGCCAATCGCGCCATCATGTTGGCCGATCAGGCGGGTGTGCCGCTCTACATCGTGCATACGTCGTGCATTCCAGCCCATGAAGCCATTCGGCGGGCCCGTAGCCTCGGCCAGCGCGTTTATGGCGAACCGCTGATCCAGCATCTCCTGCTCGACGACGGCGAGTACCAAAACGCTGATTGGGATCACGCGGCCCGCCGGGTGATGTCGCCGCCGTTTCGCGACAAGTCGCATCAGGACGATCTGTGGAACGGTCTCCGGGCCGGCTCGCTGCAAGTAGTCGCCACCGATCATTGCGCTTTCATGACCGAGCAGAAACGCTTCGGTAAGGATGATTTCACGAAGATCCCGAATGGCACCGGCGGCTTGGAGGATCGCATGCCGCTGCTTTGGACCCACGGGGTTGTGACCGGACGGCTGACCATGAACGAGTTCGTGGCCGTCACCTCGACCAACATTGCCAAGATCTTGAACATCTATCCAAAGAAGGGGGCGATTGAGCCCGGTGCCGACGCCGATCTGGTCATCTGGGACCCTGAAGCCACCAAGACGATCACCGCAGCAAAACAGTTTTCGGCGATTGATTACAACGTGTTCGAGGGATTTGCGTGCAAGGGGCTTCCGCGCATCACCCTCTCGCGCGGTCAGATTGTCTACGAGAATGGCGTGGTGACGGCCGATGCAGGACGCGGGCATTTTATCGCGCGCCAGCCCTTCAGTCCCGTCAACGTCGCGATGCGGACCGCCAAGGCCGACCATGCGCCTCAGCCCGTCAAACGTTGAGGGCGAAAACGCGCTGCAGGCCGCTTGGTTGCGTCGACAAAGTATCAGTCAAGATAAATAAATATATGGCACCATATCGGTCGACGCGCCATTATTACGGCTCGATGGGTTTCTAGGCAGCAGACCGGGCTTGAGACGTCGCTGGCGGCAAAACCGCGGGGGCGGGTGTGTCGAAGTCATGGATCCCATCGGTCGACGGGGAGGTCTTGATGCTGGTGTCTGATCTTTTGCACTCATGCGCCAACGAAGGCGTTGCCGAGGCTGCGGTGGCGTCCATCGGCGGCTCATTCGCGGCCGAAATAGAAGCCGAGGCTGTGCATGCAGGCGTCGGTGTCGGCGCTTTGACGGCGAGTCATGTCCGCAGCTTCGCTCGTCGGGCAGGCGAACGGGATTGGCGCGACCTTGTCGATGCCTTGCGGGGTCAGGATTTCCCGCTGCTACATGGTCTTCAGGTGATCCTCGAGCGTCGTGTTCCCGAGCCGCGCAGTGGGGCTCGCCTTCCAAGATCGACCAAGCCTTTGGCAGCCTACGACGCATCCGACAGCTACGCGTCGGTCTGAACATTGGTTTGTGCAACCAGTGAGGCGTGGCGTGCTTGGCCGTTGACGCGGCAGGGTTGCTTGGCCTAGTCACCACCTATGGACAGCTTCGACGTCGAGACCTGCATGTTTGCAAGGATTGGCTAGCACATTCGCTGGCCTGCGACCTGTCTTGTCCATCATCATGACTTGATCGCGCTTCGGCCAAGCTCCACGCCGGGACAACGCGATGGTTTTGCGCCTCTACAACGGCCTGACGCGACGCAAGGAAAACTTTGCGCCGATCGATGCTGATGATGTGCGCCTCTATGTGTGCGGGCCGACGGTCTACGACCGCGCGCATATCGGCAACGCCCGCCCGCTGATCGTCTTCGATGTCGTCTATCGCCTGTTGCGGCATCTCTACGGGGTCGACCACGTTCGCTACGTGCGGAACATCACCGACGTCGACGACAAGATCAACGCACGCGCGGCCGAGCGCGGCATCACGATCGGTGAATTGACCGAGACCACGGCACGCGGTTTCCAGGAGGACGCTGCCGCGATCGGCTGCTTGGTCCCGACCGTCGAGCCCCGCGCCACGCAGCATATCGCCGAGATGCTCGCCATCATCGAACGGCTGATCGCATCCGGCCATGCCTATGCGGCGGACGGTCATGTGCTGTTCGATACGCCCTCGATGCCCGATTACGGCCAGCTCTCGCGCCGACCGCTCGACGAGTTGATCGCGGGCGCCCGCGTCGAAGTGGCTCCGTATAAACGCAACGACGGCGACTTCGTGCTGTGGAAACCGGCCGCTCCGGCGGCGCCCGGATGGGACAGCCCGTGGGGACGGGGCCGCCCCGGATGGCATATCGAATGCTCGGCCATGAGTTGGAAACATCTCGGCGAAGTGTTCGACATCCATGGCGGCGGCATCGACCTGATCTTCCCGCATCACGAGAACGAGGTGGCGCAGACACGATGCGCCTTCGGACACGCCACCATGGCAAACGTTTGGATGCACAACGGCTTCTTGCAGGTCGAGGGAGAGAAGATGTCCAAGTCGCTGGGCAACTTCATCACGATCCACGATCTGCTCACCACCAAAACGTTCGGCGGCCGGTCGTGGCCCGGCGAGGTGTTACGCCTTGCCATGCTGCGAACCCACTATCAAAAGCCGATCGACTGGACCGTGCAGGCCCTTGAGGAAGCCGAAAAGACGCTCGATCGCTGGTACGCGATCGCGGCCGACCAGCCGATACGAGATGAGAGCGCGGGTCGCTCGCTCGACGGGGCTTTGGCGCCGCTTCTCGATGATGTGAACACGCCCGCGATGCTGGGGGATCTGCATCGGTTGTTCAGCGACGATCCCATGACGGGGATTGGCGTGGCTCGCGTGCTCGGCTTGTTGCAGGACAAGCCAGCCGCTTGGGCCGCGCGCCGTCGCGATCGTTTATCGGTCGATGCCGCCGAGGTGCAAACCTTGATCGAGCAGCGCCTTGCGGCGCGTGCCGCCCGCGACTGGGCCGAGTCCGATCGCTTGCGCGACGTGCTGCTGGCGCTCGGCGTCGCCTTGAAGGACAACAAAGACGGCACCACCACTTGGGATGCCGCCACGAGGAGTTCCGTCTGATGGCTGACCGCATGAGCGGCGCGACCCTGCGGCCGATGCTGCCGACCGACGGGCCGATGCTGGCCTCGATCTTCCAAGCCAGCATCGAGACCCTGACCGAAGAAGATTATAGCGACGATCAGCGCGAGGCCTGGGCGGCCTTGGCCGACACGCCGGACTTTGCCAAGCGGCTGACCGGGGGCCTGACTCTCGTGGCCAGCCTCGCCGGCCAGCCGGTCGGCTTTGCGGTGCTCGAGGGCAAAGACAAGATCGGCATGCTGTACGTGGCACCGGATCTCGCCCGTCAGGGCGTTGCGACGATGCTCTGCGACGCCTTGCAGCGGATCGCGGCCGGGCGTGGAACCGCCAAACTGGTTGTCGATGCCAGTGATACGGCGCGGGACTTTTTCATGGTGCGCGGTTTCGTGCCGATGGTCCGCAACATGGTGTCGGTCGGCGGTGAGTGGTTGGGCAATACGACGATGGAATTCGATCTCGTCGCAGCCGGCCTGAACAAGCCGACCGACGGCGCGTCGTGATCGTGAATCGGGAGCGGCTCTACCTCTTCGATACGACGTTGCGGGATGGGGCGCAGACGACCGGCGTTGATTTCTCGCTCGCCGACAAGCGTCGCGTGGCGCATCTTCTCGACGAGCTTGGCATCGACTATGTCGAGGGGGGGTACCCCGGCGCCAATCCGCTCGATACGGCGTTGTTCGCCATCAAGCCAGCCCTCAAGGCTCGCTTCGCCGCGTTCGGAATGACCAAGCGGCCTGGTCGGTCGGCCTCGAACGATCCGGGCCTCGCGGCGCTTCTCGAAGCCGATTGCGATGCCGTCGTGTTCGTGGCCAAAGCCTGGGACTATCAGGTGAGGGTCGCGCTGGGCGCGACGCTGGACGAAAATATCGAGGGGATCGTCGAGTCGATCCAGGCTGTCGTGGCACGGGGTCGCGAAGCGATGCTGGATTGCGAGCATTTTTTCGATGGCTACAAAGCCAACCCGACCTATGCGCTAGCCTGTGCCAAGGCGGCTTTCGAGGCTGGTGCGCGCTGGATCGTGCTGTGCGACACCAATGGCGGCAGCTTGCCGAACGAGATCGAGGCGATCGTGGCCGAGGTCGCGATCGAGGTTCCTGGAAGCCACCTTGGCATCCACACGCATAACGATACCGAACATGCGGTGGCGAATTCGCTCGCGGCGGTTCGGGCCGGCGTCAGGCAGATCCAGGGAACGCTGAACGGCATTGGCGAGCGGTGCGGCAATGCCAATCTCGTGTCGCTGATCCCGACGCTGCTGCTGAAGCCCGACTATGCCGACCGCTTTACGATCGGCGTCACGGTCGACAAACTGGCCGGCCTTACCAAGCTGTCGCATGTGTTCGACGAACTCCTGAATCGCGCGCCCGACGTCCACGCACCCTATGTCGGGTCCAGTGCTTTCGCGACAAAGGCCGGCATTCACGCCTCGGCGGTCGCGAAAGACCCGCGCACCTACGAGCACATCGTCCCCGCGAGCGTCGGCAACAGCCGCAAGGTTCTGGTTTCGGTCCAGGGGGGGCGATCGAACATCGTGGCGGAACTGGAGCGGCTCGGTATCGCGGTCAATCGAGACGATCCGCGCCTCCAGCGCCTGCTTGACGAGGTGAAGGAGAAAGAAGCGCTCGGCTACGCCTATGAAGGAGCCGACGCCTCGTTTCTGCTGTTGGCCCGTCGCGTGCTGGGGGACGTTCCACATTATTTCGATGTGGAACGGTTCAGTGTGAACGTCGAGCGGCGCTTTGATGCTGCGGGGCGACACGTCACCGTGTCGGAGGCCATCGTGAAGGTCTCGGTCGACGGCGAGTCGCTGATTTCGGCCGCCGAGGGCAATGGCCCGGTCAACGCGCTTGATCTCGCGTTCCGCAAGGATCTCGGCAAGTATCAACGCTATATCGCCGATCTGAAGCTGCTGGACTATCGCGTTCGCATCTTCCAGGGCGGCTCGGATGCGGTGACGCGTGTTTTGATCGAATGCGGCGATCGGGACGGCTTGCGTTGGACCACGGTGGGAGTCTCGGCCAACATCATCGATGCGTCATTTCAGGCCTTGGTCGACAGCGTGACCTACAAGCTGTTGATCTCCGGCGCCGTCTGACGCGTCCTCCGGCAGCATGTCTGGCGTTCAGGACAGCCGGACGGTGCTGAAGGGCGGGGCGAGATGTTGTCGACAGGCAGCGTTGCACGTCCAGTGGAGCCTTGCGGGTCGCGAGGCTTGCCACCACATCCTGCGGTGGTAAGCAGAGGCCGCCTTGGGACGTCGTGTCCCGCTCATACCAATGTTGCCGTCTTTTCGCATTGTGCCTCTCAGCCAAGCGTAAACGGCGGCTCTGAATTCGAGGAGACGTCATGACACTCAGACGCCGCGATCTGATGCTCGCCATTCCATTCGTGCTTGCGGTCGCAAGCGGAACGGCTTTTGCGGCAGATGCCAACACGGTCTATCTCGACACCAAGGATGGCCGGATCACAATCGAGCTGCGGCCCGATCTCGCACCCAAGCATGTCGCGCAGATCAAGAAGTTGACGTCTCAGCATTTTTACGACGGCATCGTGTTCCATCGCGTGATCGATGGCTTCATGGCCCAGACGGGTGACCCGACCGGAACCGGAACAGGCGGTTCGAAGCTTCCCGACTTGAAGGCCGAATTCAACGCGACCCCGTTTAAGCGCGGCACTCTTGGCATGGCGCGATCGCAGAGCCCGGATTCGGCGAATTCGCAATTCTTCATCTGCTTGGCTGACGCGCCTTTCCTGAACGGCAAATATTCCGTTTTCGGCGAGGTGACGGCCGGCATGGATGTCGTCGACAAGATCAAGAAAGGATCGAGCGACAACAACGGTGCGGTCGATGCGCCTGACAAAATCGTGACGATGCGGCTGGCATCCGACACCAAGTGAGGCGATGATTGGCGACATCGGGACAATGGCTTCTCGGCGGCGTTGTCGGCTTTGCCGTAACGCTTGGCTTATGCGCGCCGCCTGAGGCCACCGCCCGGTATCGCCGTTGCGTGGATTGTATCGACGTTCCAAACGACGATGGCTACGGCGATCCTGATCTCCTCTTCCCAGGTCGTCCTTATGAGAATATCCCGTTCCAATGGGATGATGGCCGGCCTGCTTCGGACAACCCGCCGCTGCCGCAGGGTTTCGTGCTGACGGTGCCGGTCGGGCCGGACGGACATTCGAAGCTGGCCGCTGCTCCGACCACGCTCAACCGCTATGTCGACGTCGCGTCGGCCTTGGGAGCATGCTGGGTCGCGCCATCGGCGCAAGACAGTCGATGGGGTCAAATTACGTTGCGGGTCAGCTTCAAACGCGACGGATCGGTCAATGGTATTCCGCGGTTGATCGCGGCAGCGCCACCCTCCGGTCGCGGCACGGAATCGGACCTGAAATCGTCGCTGCTGTCGGCGCTTTCGCATTGCGCACCGCTGCATATTTCACCCTCTCTCGGCAATGCGATCGCCGGGCAGATTTTTGCAATCAGTTTCGTACAGCAAGGACAATGACCATGAGCGAACAGAACACGACCCTGACGTTGGAGACGACGCAAGGCCCCGTCGTCATCAAGCTGCGTCCCGATCTCGCGCCGAAGCATGTCGAGCGGATCACGCAACTCGCCAACGAGCATTTCTACGACAATGTCGCGTTCCACCGCGTTCTGGATGGCTTCATGGCTCAGACCGGTTGCCCGCATGGAACTGGAACGGGCGGGTCGAGCTATCCCAACCTGCCGGCCGAATTCAATAACGAGAAGCATGTGCGCGGCACCTGCTCGATGGCGCGCGCCCAGAGCCCGAATTCTGCGAATTCGCAGTTCTTCATCTGCTTCGGCGATGCCGGCTTCCTCGACAAGCAATATACCGTGTGGGGCGAAGTCACGTCCGGCATGGAAAATGTCGACAAGCTGAAGCGCGGCGAGCCCGTTCGTGATCCGGACCGGATCACGACCGCCCGCGTTTCGTAAGCGACCCGAGCCAAGAGCGGACCACGTTCCATGCGTATCGAAGCGTTCGACTTCGACCTCCCGGCCGAGTCGATCGCGCTGCACCCGAGTCAACCGCGCGATGCAGCGCGGTTGCTCGTTGTCGAGCCGCGTGAGCACGCCCCCTCGTTCGACGATCGGCGTGTGTTCGATCTTCCGGATCTGCTCCGCGCCGGCGACGTTCTCGTCGTCAACGACACGAAGGTCATTCCGGCGCGTCTATCGGGGCAGCGACGACGGGGTGATGCGGTCGCCCAGATCGATGCCACACTTCACAAACGCGAGGGCGCGGATCTATGGCGCGCTTTCGTCCGTCCAGCCAAGAAGCTGGCGATCGGCGAGCAGGTCACCTTTATGGCCGATGGCGGGCAGGGCGAGGCGCTCGTCGCCGACGTGATCGACAAGCAGGAGGGTGGCGAGGTTCTGCTGCGTTTCGCGGTCGGTGGCGCGGCCCTCGATGCAGCGATCCAGGCAGTCGGGTCCATGCCGCTGCCCCCTTATATCGCGGCCAAGCGGCCGCAGGACGCCACCGATCGCGACAGCTATCAGACCATGTTCGCGAGCGATCCTGGCGCCGTGGCGGCCCCAACAGCCGGTCTCCACTTCACCCCGAAGCTCATCGCGGCGCTCATGGCGCGTGGCATTGCGGTTCATCGCGTCACCCTGCATGTCGGCGCGGGAACGTTCCTGCCCGTGAAGGTGGACGACACGCTCGATCATCATATGCATGCCGAGTGGGGCGAGATCGATGCCGAGACCGCCAAGGCTTTGAACGCGGCCCATGCCGAGGGACGGCGAATCGTATCGGTCGGCACGACATCGCTCCGTATCCTCGAGACCGCCACGGACGAGGCTGGGACCATCCAGCCTTTTTCGGGCGACACCTCGATTTTCATTACACCGGGCTATCGGTTTCGTGCCGTCGATGTGTTGATGACCAATTTTCACCTCCCCCGGTCGACCCTGTTCATGTTGGTCGCCGCTTTCTCTGGCCTTTCGACGATGCACGACGCCTACCGCCACGCGATCGAGGCGGGATATCGCTTCTACTCCTACGGCGATGCCAGCCTGCTGTTCCGCGCCGATGCGAGCCTTGACGAGGGCACGGCATGAACGACAGCTTCACGTTCACACTGAAAGCGACCTCGGGCGAGGCTCGTCTTGGCGAGATCGCGACGCCGCGCGGCAGCATCCGCACGCCGGCTTTCATGCCGGTCGGCACGGCCGGAACCGTCAAGGCGATGTATCCTGGGCAGGTCCGCGACCTCGGGGCCGATATCGTGCTCGGCAACACCTATCACCTGATGCTGCGGCCCGGGGCGGAGCGGGTCGCCTCCCTGGGCGGCCTCCACACGATGATGAACTGGCCGCATCCGATCCTCACCGATTCGGGCGGCTTCCAGGTCATGTCGCTGGCCAAGCTGCGGAAGCTCGACGAACATGGCGTGACGTTCCAATCCCATCTCGATGGCAGCAGACACGTGCTGACGCCGGAGCGCTCGATGGAGATCCAGGATCTGCTCGGGTCCGACATTCAGATGCAGCTGGATGAATGCGTGCGGCTGCCGGCGTCGCGGGAGGATATCGAGCGGGCCATGCTGCTGTCGCTGCGCTGGGCCGAGCGCTCCCGCAAGGCATTCGGCGGCAAGGCGGGGCGCGCGATATTTGCCATCGTGCAGGGCGGCGACGTCCCCGATCTCCGGATCGAGAGCGCGACGGCTTTGGCCGGAATGGACTTTCCGGGTTATGCGGTTGGCGGCCTGGCTGTCGGTGAGCCGCAGGACGTGATGCTGGCCATGATCGAGACGGTCGCGCCGCATCTCCCGACCCGCAAACCGCGCTACCTCATGGGCGTCGGTACGCCAGACGATCTTCTCGAGTCGGTGCGCCGCGGGATCGATATGTTCGATTGCGTCATGCCGACGAGGGCAGGGCGGCACGGGCTCGCCTATACCCGCTTCGGGAAGGTCAATCTGCGGAATGCGAAACATGCCGATGACCCGCGTCCGCTCGACGAGGCATCACCCTGCGAGGCGACTCGAACTTATTCACGCGCCTATCTGCACCATCTCGTAAAATCCGGCGAGATCCTCGGCATGATGCTACTGACGTGGAACAATCTTGCTTATTACCAGGCGCTTATGGCCGGTATGCGGGAGGCGATCCGCCTCGACCGCTTCGCTGATTTCGCAGCCGAGACGAAAGCCGACTGGGAACGCGGCGACGCCTGAGCGCCGCCGGACGATCGTCAATCGACAGCGTGGTCCAAGAGGCCGATGTCACGCAGCAAATGACCGTTGAGCCCGGAGAGATCGTCACGCGAGAACAGCGTGCGGCCCCAGTGGGCGAGGCGAGAAAAACTATTCTTTCGGCTCTTCACCTGAAAGAGCTTCGAAAGGCTGTTGCGACCGGTGTCGAGGTCGGCGGCATGAAGGTCGGAGAAGATAGCGGACTGGAGCATTGTCTTGCCTGAATTTGCGCCGGTTCGGGGTTAAGCCTGCGCTGAAGTTGGGCAAGTCATAGCGGTTTCAGGCTGAATGCAAAGTTAAGCTTCATGCGATCTGCAGGCAGAAAAACTTGACGATCGATCGAGCGTGGATTCATACAATCTTAACGGTCCGCTTGGCATCCGATAAAGGTGTCGATCTCGACCGCGATCATCCTGAGCTTTGGTCGACGCAGGTAAACCGTCGTCGTGGCTTGTGTTTTGACTGTGCTTACGGTTGTTTGGCGCTCCGCCCCTGAATTCGGTGCCATCGCGGCGCCGCCGATCGAGAATGTGCATGCGCCTGAGCCGGTATTTTCTGCCTCTGCTTCGTGAGAATCCCAAAGAGGCGGAGATCGTTTCGCATCGCTTGATGCTGCGGGCCGGTATGATCCGGCAAGAGGCCGCCGGTATTTACGCCTGGCTACCGCTTGGCCTCCGCGTGCTGTCGAAGATCAATGCGATCATCCGTGAAGAGCAAGACCGCTCGGGCGCGATCGAGATCATGATGCCGACGATCCAATCGGCCGATCTGTGGCGCGAGTCGGGTCGCTACGACGATTACGGCAAGGAGATGCTCCGCATCACCGATCGGCACGAGCGGGACATGCTCTACGGCCCCACCAACGAAGAGATGGTGACGGAGATCTTCCGCGGTTCCGTGCGATCCTACAAAGATTTGCCGCTCAACCTCTATCACATCCAACTCAAGTTTCGGGACGAGGTGCGGCCCCGTTTCGGCGTGATGCGCTCGCGCGAGTTCCTGATGAAGGATGCCTATTCGTTCGACCTCGATGCGGACGGCGCGCGGCATTCCTACAACAAGATGTTCACGGCCTATCTGCGGACTTTCGCGCGGCTCGGTGTCACCGCCATTCCGATGATGGCCGACACGGGACCGATCGGCGGCGACCTCAGCCATGAGTTCATCATCTTGGCATCGACCGGCGAGAGCGAAGTTTTCTGCCACAAGGACTATCTGTCGTTCACGCCGCCCCCCGCGAGCGTCGATTTCGATGACGCAGCCGAACTGCAGGGCATCGTCGACAAGTGGACGTCGCTGTATGCGGCGACGTCCGAGAAGCACGATGTTGCGGCTTATGACGCCTTGCCCGAGGATGCCAAAGTCTCGGCGCGTGGCATCGAAGTCGGACATATCTTCTATTTCGGTACGAAATATTCGAAAGCCATGAAGGCCACGGTTACCGGGCCGGATGGCAAAGAGACGCCGGTCCACATGGGGTCTTATGGCATTGGTCCTTCACGGCTTGTCGCAGCTTTGATCGAGGCGAGCCATGACGACAATGGCATCATCTGGCCGGATGCCGTCGCTCCCTTTGATGTCGGGATCGCCAATCTGAAGGTCGGCGACGCGGCGACGGATGCGGCCTGTCACGATCTCGACCGCCGATTGGCGGCGCTTGGCTTCGACATCTTATACGATGATCGCGACGAACGGCCCGGTGCGAAATTCGCCGCCATGGACTTGATCGGCCTGCCCGAGCAGATCATCGTTGGGCCGAAGAGCCTTGCCGAAGGCAAGGTCGAATTGAAGAACCGCCGCAGCGGGACGCGAGATCTTGTGACCCTCGATGAGGCGGTGGCCCGGTTGAAAGCCAAGAAGGATCGTGTCGCACAATGACAGATGCCGTGGCTGTCGCGACGCGGGCCGCTCCGTCGGAAGCTGGCTCGAAACCTTTTTCGGTGTTCGAGTGGCTGGTGGCGCTCCGCTATTTGCGGGGCCGTCGATCCAAGGCCTTCGTGTCGGAGATCGCGGGCTTCTCGTTCCTCGGGATCGGCGTCGGGGTCGCGACCCTCATCGTCGTCATGTCGGTCATGAACGGGTTCCGGCACGAGTTGCTCGACAAGATCGTCGGCATCAACGGGCATGTATTTCTGCAAGGGGTCGAGACGCCGCTGACCGATTACGACGCGGTCGACGAGCGCTTGGCGAAAGTGCCGGGCGTTAAGCTGGTCATCCCGATGATCGAAGGCGCGGCGGCCGTGTCGTCGCCTTATAATCAGGCCGGCGCGCTGATCCGCGGCATCAAGGAAGCCGACATCAAGCGTCTGCCCGGGATCGCGGGCCACATCACGCTCGGGACGTTGGATAATTTCGACTCGACAGGCGGCGTTGCGATCGGCCAACGGTTGGCCGAGTCGTTGGCGTTGCGGATCGGCGATACGATCTCGGTGCTGACCGCCAAGGGACCACAGACCCCGTTCGGTGTCGCACCTCGGATCAAGAGCTATCCGATCACCGCGATCTTCCAAATCGGCATGTCGGAGTTTGATTCGAGCTTCGTCTACATGCCATTGACCGAGGCTCAGGCTTTCTTCGGCAAGGATGGCGAGGCGACCGTCATCGAAGCCTTTGTGGACGATCCCGACCACATGGATGAGGTGCGGGCCAAGCTCGATGCTGTCGTCGGCCGGCCCATGATCATGACCGACTGGCGTCAGCGCAATAAGACGTTCTTCGATGCGTTGAACGTCGAGCGCAATGTCATGTTCATCATCCTGGCGCTGATCGTGCTCGTCGCGGCGCTGAACATCATCTCGGGCCTCATCATGCTCGTGAAAGACAAGAGCCCGGACATTGCGATTTTGCGGACCATGGGCGCGACACGCGGCGCGATTCTTCGCATCTTCCTCATGACCGGAACGGCGATCGGGGTCGCCGGAACCTTCGCGGGACTCGTGCTCGGCGTATTGGTGGCGCGCAATATCGAGGGCATTCGGACCTTCTTGAATTGGGCGTTCCACTCGAACCTGTTTCCCTCCGAACTCTATTTCCTGTCGCATCTTCCCTCGCGGGTCGAACCGGGCGACGTGATCGCGGTCGTGGTCATGACCATCCTGCTGTCGGTTCTCGCGACCCTCTATCCGTCCTGGCGAGCCGCGACGCTCGATCCGGTCGAGGCGCTGCGGTACGAGTGATGCCACATCCCTCCCTCACGCTCGCCAAGGTCGACCGCCGCTACGTCCAGGGCCAGTCGACGCTCGATATTTTGCGAGGCGCCGATCTTTCGCTCTGGCCCGGCCAATCTGTTGCGCTCGTTGCGCCGTCCGGCGCTGGCAAATCGACGCTGTTGCATGTGGCCGGACTGCTTGAAAAGCCGGATGGCGGCGAGGTTTTCGTCGGCGACGACCGGACCGCTTTCATGGCCGATTCGGCCCGCACCGCCTTACGCCGCACGCGGATCGGCTTCGTCTATCAAGCTCACCATCTGCTGGCAGAGTTCACCGCGCTCGAAAACGTCATGCTGCCGCAACTCATTCGAGGTTTGGCCCGGTCGAAGGCAGTCGCGCGCTCGACCGAACTCCTGGCTTATCTCGGGCTTGCAGAACGCCTGACGCATCGACCTGCGGAACTCTCTGGCGGCGAACAGCAGCGCGTCGCCATCGCGCGGGCGGTCGCCAATGCGCCGGGCATCCTGCTGGCCGACGAGCCGACCGGCAACCTCGATCCGAAAACCGCCGAGCACGTTTTTTCGACCCTGACGGGTCTGGTCAAGGCAACCGGCCTCGCGGCCTTGATCGCGACCCACAATATGGATCTCGCCAACCGTATGGATCGGCGCGTCACTTTGCGGGACGGCATTATCGTCGAGATGCCGTAGCTTTGCGGACGATGCGCGGCGATTCGATTGCCGAACGGTCGCGTTGCGCCTGAGGGTGGCTTGCGGCAAGAAGAGCCGATGAGCCATTCCTCCACGCCTCCTATCGTCCGCTTCGCACCGTCCCCGACGGGACGCATCCACATCGGCAATGCCCGGACCGCGATGTTGAACTATCTCTTCGCCAAGGCGGCAGGGGGGCAGTTCATCCTCCGCTTCGACGATACGGACGTCGAGCGGTCGCGCGCCGAATATGCCGATTCGATCGAGGTCGATCTTGCGTGGCTGGGCGCCGTTCCGTCGCTGAAAGTCCGGCAATCGGACCGGGTCGCCCTCTATGTTGCTGCGTCTGAGAAGTTGAAGGCGCTCGGCCGGCTCTATCCCTGCTATGAGACGGCAGACGAACTCGATCGACGGCGCAAGCGGATGCAGGCAAGGGGTTTGCCGCCCGTTTACGATCGGGCGGCCCTCAACCTGACCGAAGCCGATCGACAGGCGCTGGAAGCCGAGGGCCGCACGCCGCACTGGCGGTTCCTGCTCGAGCCCGGCACCGAAACCTGGACCGATCTGGTGCGCGGCGAGAGCCACATCGATAGCGCGTCCTTGTCCGACCCTGTGCTGATGCGTGAAGACGGCACCTATCTCTACACCTTGCCCTCGGTCGTCGATGATATCGACCTCGGAATTACGCATGTGATACGAGGCGAGGATCACGTCACCAATACGGCCGTGCAGATCCAGGTTTTCCGGGCACTCGGCGGCGATGTTCCGGCGTTCGGCCACCACAACCTTCTGATGAACCAGCAAGGCGAAGGTTTGTCGAAACGGTCCGGCGCTCTGTCGCTGACCGGCCTGCGCGAAGCCGGCGTCGAAGCACTCGCGATTGCCAGCATGGCAGTGTTGACAGGCTCGGCGACGTCAGTGCAGCCCGTCCAGAACCTCGAGCTGTTGCAGGATCTGGTCGATCTCGCGCATTTATCACGCGCGCCAGCCCGGTTCGACGAGGCCGAACTCTGGGCTCTGTCGGCCAAGACCCTGCATGCCATGCCGTTCGCCGATGTCGCGTTGCGTTTGGCTGATCGCGGGATCACGGGCGATGTCTCCGAAGCCTTTTGGGACACCGTCCGCGGCAATCTCGAGCGCTTCGACGATGTCGACCTCTGGTGGTCGGTCGCGACCGGTTCGATCGAGCCGGTCATCGAGGACGCCGTCTTTCTGGCGCAAGCGCGGGACGCGCTCCCGGCGGAGCCTTGGGATAACACCACATGGCCGGCGTGGACGACCGCGCTCAAAGCCAGCAGCGGACGCAAGGGCAAGGCCTTGTTTCATCCGCTCCGTCTTGCGCTCACCGGGCGAGAGACCGGCCCCGAACTAGCGGCCCTGCTGCCGCTGATCGGCCGGGCCCGCGCTACGGCGAGATTATCCGCACATTCCGCATAATGCCGTCGGGTCCCTTCTCGGTCCGGGTCGCGCCGTCGCCTTCCTTGAACACCTTGGCGGCTTGCGTCGGGCTCGCGGCAATGCCGGCGGAGGCGTTGGTGGCCGTCGGAGCTTGCGAGGCGCGCTGGCCCTCGATGACGACCTTCGTATCGTCGGTCGTGGCGGCTGCCTCGCGTTTCTGCTTGCGTGCCGCCTTCCCTTTGGGTTGCGGGGCAGGGGCCGCTTTCGACATTTGATCGGACATCTGCGGCGTCACCGTCACGTCGCCGTGATGGTCATTGCCGAGAAGCCGTTCCGCATTGGCGAGCGCCTCCACCCAGCTCTGCTTGGGCGGCTTGCAACTGCAGGTGGGATCGAAAGTCTTCTCGAATTTGAAAGCGGAGGGAAGCGACGTGTAAGGCGTTCCGTCGAGTCCCGTGGCCGATGCGAGATTGTCGCTTGAACCGGTCGTATAGAGCTTGGCTTCCGCATTGGGGCAGGACGCTTTGCAAAGTTCGTCAAGGCTGCTGAGTTGGTCCTGCGAGGCGCTTGCGGTCAGCGGGAAAAAGCCGCCATCGCAGGTTCGGACGCAGATCGCCTTGCCGGCACTCCTCTGCTGCGTGACGTCGGAGCTGTCGCCCCCGAGCGGGAGACCCGAGAGATCATCAGGGTTCACCGACGTTGATTGCAGATCGGCGGGGTTGTGGCCTTCGTTGCCGTAGAAACCTGAGTCATGCTGCTGGGCGAGATCGGCCGGGTTGCCGCTCGTCGAGCACGAGGCGTTGTAGCGCGCCACGAGAGCGGCCCGTTGACCGTCTTCCTCGTCGGAGGGGTGAGCGTCACGCCCGCTCTGCGCGATGCGTGACAGATTGCCCTGCATGCGCTCGATCTGAGCATTGATGGCGTCGCACTGCGGAGGCGGGCCATCGTCGAAGAACCCGCGCTGCTGGTTGTCGCACCCGATCGAGGCCGCATAATTGCGGGTGCGCTCGATCTCGTAACGTTGCCGTTGCGCCGCCCTGTCGAAAGTACCACGCCCAGCGTCGTCGGCATTTTGCCGGCTTGCGTTGATGGCGGCCTGAAGGCGGTTGCAATCGAGGTCTTGTGCCGACGCCCCAAGCGACTCGGACGAGATCGCAAGCGCGATCAGCAAGAGCGACGCGATGACTGCCGTCGAGCGGCGCGGCCTGGTGCGGAACACTGGCGCGTGGGACGTGCGTTTATTGTCTAGAAGCAACATCAACTCCGAAGCGGCACCGATGGCGCATTCGACACCCCGGATCGACCCGCGGAACCAGGCTGGGACGATAGTGGATTTGATGTCGTAATGATGGTCTGCGGTCGTGGCCACCTCAGGGGTGGATCAATGGCCCGGGATTTCCTACCTGAAGCGCAACGGGTGGGTCCTGATCTTGGGCTCCCGTTTGGCCGCCACCGTTTCGGGATGAAGACCTATGTTCACTTTCAGCCGCCCAGTCGCATGCATCCTCGCTGTGGCTCCGATTCTCGCGGCACTTTGCGGGCCCGCTCTCGCCGACGACCCGGACCTCATCTTCCGCAAGTCGACCGTGTTCCACATGATGACGCCAAACGACAAGCTCGCCACCTATGCGGTCGACGATCCCGAAGTACAGGGCGTCGCCTGTTTCTTCACGGTTCCGGAGCGCGGCGGCCTCTCAGGCGCGTTCGGGGTGGCCGAGGAGACCTCCGACGTGTCGCTTGCCTGCCGCCAGATCGGGCCCATCAAGTTCACGCAGCAGAGCCACCAGGGCGACGTCGCCTTCACCGAAAAGCGCTCGCTGTTTTTTAAGAAGATGCAGATCGTGCGAGGCTGCGACGCCAAGCGCAACACGCTCGTCTACATGGCTTATTCGGACAAGCTGGTCGAAGGGTCTCCGAAGAATTCGACCTCGGCCGTCCCGGTCCAACCTTGGGGCGCATCAGGCGACGTTCCGAAATGCGGCGACTTCGTCAAATCTTGATCGGCGCTAAACTCCGATCTCGCTGAGGTCAGTCGCCGCAGCGGATGACGACATCTCCGGCCGCAACCTGAACGATGCGGTCGGATGTCCGGACACTGCCGGTCACGTCCTCGGCCGACCCGTAGGCGACGGCCTTGGCATGGCCGTGCGCCTCGCACCAGGAATTCGCCATCACCTGCCCGCATTCGCTGCCCGCGTGCATACAGTCGCCGATGCCATAGCCATCCTCAGCCGGAAGCGTGAACGACAGCGGCTCGGCCGCATGGGCGGGCGCCACCGCACCGGAGAGCATGCAAGTCGATAGCGCCGCGAGGGCGATGAGCGAGAGAGAAGCCGAACCAAAGAGGCGGCGCGCGGGAAGAGGCATCGATCACCCGGTATCAAGCAAAGCGCTTGGCCCCCGATCGGGACCACCGGAACCATGGTCGAGACACATCTATAAAAGTTTAAGCAATCGGTTTCGACGGCCCTCATCCTGGCGAACGCACGACCGTTGTGTCGACGGTCAATCCTGCTCCGGCTCCGGCCGTCGAAACGGCGCATGTTCGGCATAGGCTTCGAGCGCATCCGCCGCATAAGCGCGCTCGCGTTCGAGATAGTCTGAGACCGCTTGGGCCAGACGACGATCGGCGATGTGGTGAGCCGAATAGGTTGGCACCGCGCGATAGCCGCGTGCCAGTTTGTGCTCGCCCTGCGCACCCGCTTCGACCCGGGCCAACCCGCGCGACAAGGCAAAATCGATCGCCTGATAGTAACAGACCTCGAAATGCAGAAACGGGTGCTCCTCGACCGCCCCCCAATTTCGCCCGTATAACGCGTCGTCGCCGATGAAATTGATGGCGCCCGCAATATAGCGGTTCTCTCGTTTGGCGAGGACGAGCAGCACGCGTTCGGGCATCGATTGGCCGATCAGCGAGAAGAACTTGCGATTGAGATAGGGCCTGCCCCACTTGCGCGCGCCGGTATCCATGTAGAACCGATAGAAGGCGTCCCAATGCGCTTCGGTCAGGTCGCGTCCGGTCACGTGTTCGATCGTGATGCCATTTGCCAACGCATCCTTCCGCTCGCGACGGATCATCTTGCGCTTGCGCGATGCCAGCGCCGCGAGAAACGTCTCGAAGTCGGCATAGCCGTCGTTGATAAAGTGAAATTGCTGATCCGTGCGCTGGAGGTAATCGCGCTCGCCCAGCATGTCCCACTCGGGTTTGGTCAGAAACGTGAGGTGGATCGAGGACGCCTTTACCTGCGTGCGAAGCGCATCGAGCCCCGCACAGAGAGCGGTCGCGGCGGCTTCGCCCAAAGGGCCGTCAACCACCAGCAGACGACGGCCGGTGACAGGCGTGAACGGAACCGCGACCTGGATTTTTGGGTAGTAATGGCCACCGGCGCGTTCATAGGCATCGGCCCAGCCTTGGTCGAAAACATATTCGCCTTGCGAATGCGACTTGATGTAGGTGGGCGCTACCCCGACCACATCGCCATTGGCCTTTTGGACCACGACATGAACGGGCTGCCATCCGGCGCGAGGCCCCGTGCAGCCCGCTTCTTCGAGGGCCGACAGGAACGCATGCGACAAGAAGGGGTTATGCCGTTCGCCGCGGGGCTCCGAGGGGTCGGTGAGCTCGAGCGACACCGGATTGGCGCAGCGATCCCAGGTCTCTGCCGCGACCGCCGCAATCGTCGAAACGACGCGGACGCTGAGGTCGGCAACGTCTTCGCCAGAGGGATCGATCATGCCAACCTCACACCAGGAACATTTGTCGTGTCTGAGGCGCCGCTATGGCCTGTCGTCAGGGCCGAAAGCCCTCGAACACGATCTGATCCGCCCAGAGGCGGGACAGAAGATGCTGGTCCGGCCTGCGAACCGTCCAGGTCATGACCGGCATACCGAGCGCCGTCCGACAGAGATAGGGCACCGCATGCGGCAGATCGCCCACGCGATAGGAGAGAAAGTCCGGCCGGGTCTCGCCGAAGTGAAGCATCTGTTCGAGTTCGAGTTTGAGGCCGTCCGAAAGTCCGCTCCATTCCGGATCATCGTAGCGCGCCTCCGCCACAATCCCGAGCGGGGCAGGGGACTGACCGCGAAGATGCGCGATGACGGCCGGGTCGAAACTCTTGATCGCGACGGGGCCGTGGTAGCTCCGCACGAGGGACATGACGCGATCGGCGAGGCGAACGTCGCCGTCAAAGCGACTCTTGATCTCGCAAATCAGCGGCGTGCGCCCGGCCAGTCTGGCCAGGAGGGTGGAGAGCGACATGATCGTGTCGCCCCCCGTTCGATACGCGATCGACTGCACGTCTTTGGACGTGCGCGACGCGATGGTCCCGGTTTCCGACGTCAGGCGGTCGAGGTCGAAATCGTGGAACACGACCGCATCCTCATCGAGGGTCAATTGAACATCGCACTCGATCGCATATCCAGCCTCGACCGCGGCACCGGCGGCCGAGGGGGAATTTTCGACGATCCCAACCGCGATGTCATGCAGGCCTCGATGGGCGATCGGCCGTGCGGTCAACCAGTCAGGCGCAGAGGAGCTGGTCGGTTGGGCTGTCACGCGTCGATGTCGAACAGCGCCTCGACCTCGACGGCGCAGCCGAGCGGAAGCGACGCGACCCCCACGGTCGAGCGTGCGTGACGACCCTTCTCGCCGAAAATTTCGACCGCAAGGTCGGAGGCGCCGTTCATCACGAATGGAACATCGATATAGTCGGGCTCGACATTGATGAAGCCACCGAGACGAACGACGCGCGCGATACGGTCGAGATTCCCGAGGGCCGCCTTCGCCTGAGCCAGCAAATTGATGACGCAGAGCCGAGCCGCAGCCTGACCGGCGAGCTTATCAACCGTTCCGCCAAGCTTGCCCTTATGGGCGTCCGACAATTTGCCATCTTGCCCGATCGCAAGTTGACCCGAAATGTAAAGCGAACGGCCGGTCAGCACGAAAGGCACATAATTGGCGATGGGCGCGACGGGAACCGGCAAGACGATGCCGAGGCTTGCGAGTTTCTGGTCGATGACGCTCATGTGGCCCTCTGAAATGAAATCGGACGCCGGCGAGGCGGATATCGTGCTTCACCCGCCATCGTCCGACCCTTTTCGCTGCATATCCGCCTTTTTTGCAACGCTAAACTTGTGTTCCGACCCCGCAGTTCTGGAGTAACCCGGTGAGACACCCTTCCGCTTTCGGCCATGCGGCGCGCATTCTCGCTTTGGGCGCCTTCGTTCAAGCGGTCGCGAGTGGTCCGGCCTCCGCCGCCGAGGTTCAATCCATCATGCCGCTCGCGGCTCATCATGCGGTGTATAAGCTCAGCTTGTTGAAGTCGTCCGGCGCAAAGGCACCGGAGGCGGTCGATGGGCTGTTGTCCTACGACTTCACCGGCTCCGCCTGCGACGGTTATGCCATGACGCTTCGCCAGATGACGGCGTTGCAGCCGCAGGAAGGCGAGTCGCGGGTCTCGGAGATGCAGACCGCCAGCTTCGAGGGTGGGGATTCTCACGACTATCGGTTCCGGGTCGCGACCAAAGGCGATTCGTCCGGTCCAGGCGACATCAACGGAACAGCGCATAAATCTGCTGATGGCGATGTCTCTGTGGCGTTGCAGCAGCCGAAACCCGAGAAGATCGACCTCGCGTCTGGGGTTTTATTTCCGACCGAGCATCTCAAGAAGGTCGTGGCGACAGCCAAGGCGGGCGGCAAGATCCTCACGGCGGCGGTGTTCGATGGGTCCGATACCGGCAAGAAGGTCTTCAATACGTTGACGGTGATCGGCACCCAAACCGATGTCTCGCCAGCCGAGAAGGCAGCACAGATCGACGCTTTGAAGATGGTCCACCGGTGGCCGGTGGCGATCAGCTACTTTGATGCGTCGAAGACGGACTCTGCCCCCGACTATGTCCTGTCGTTCGATCTCTACGAGAACGGCATCTCGCGGGCACTTCGCCTCGACTACGGCGATTTCGTTCTGGCCGGCGATTTGACGGATTTGAAATTGATGCCCGACACACCGTGTAAGAACTGAACTGTCGCGTCAGGCGCCATCCCACCCGCGATCACCCTCGAGCCTGACGAGGGCGGTGCCAAGATCCTCTGGCCGCCAGCGCTCCTGGGCTGCGAGTTCGAGGATGAGATCGTCACGGCTGGCCAGAAAGGTGAGGATCCCGGTCGCAAAGCCGGGCTGGCCCGCCGCATCGCGGATGCTATCGACTGTGATGCCGCTGGTGGCCAAAAAATCGCCGAGCCGATCCGGATCCGCTGCCAGGAACGTTAAGATGGTGGCGGCCAGAGCTTCGGCATCGAGCCGGAGGGCGGCGGGACCGGCTGTCGATCGGGTCGCGAAAGGCCGCATATCCGGTCTTTTCGTCACTTGGATTTTCCTTTCGTCAATGTCTTCAATCTAACCTATTCGTGTGGTTTGAAGCGCCTCAAGGCAGCGTCGGTATCGATGAATTCGCGTCGCGAACACATCCTGATCGTTGCGCCGACTGAGTGAAGCTCAGGCTTGTCGAGAACGATCGACACGGTTTGAGAGAGGGGCCCGCCCTTGTCCAATCCGGGGAAACAAAGGCTTGGGCGTGATGGCAAAGACAGTTCTGATCGTAGAAGACAACGAGCTGAACATGAAGCTGTTCAGTGACCTCCTCGAGGCGAACGGCTACAACACGGTTCAGACCCGGAATGGCGTGGAGGCCGTCGGCCTTGCGCGGAAACACAAGCCCGATCTCATTCTGATGGACATTCAGCTCCCGGAGGTCTCTGGCCTGCAGGTGACCCAATGGCTCAAGGATGACGACGAGTTACGGTCGATTCCGGTCATCGCCATCACGGCGTTTGCCATGAAGGGGGACGAGGAGAAGATCCGCCAGGGCGGCTGCGAGGCCTACCTGTCCAAGCCGATTTCGGTGGTCAAGTTCCTCGAAACTGTCCGCAACTATCTCGAGGATCGGTGAAGGCTGTCAGATGACCGCGCGTATTCTTGTCGTCGACGATCTTCTCCCGAACGTGAAACTGCTCGAGGCCCGCCTCTCGGAGGAATACTTCGACGTCCTGACCGCAACCAGCGGCGCAGAAGCCTTACGCCTTTGCGAGCACGATCACTGCGATTTGGTCCTGCTCGACGTGATGATGCCCGACATGGACGGCTTTGAAACCTGTCGACGGCTGAAAGCCAATCCGGCAACGGCTCATATTCCTGTCATGATGGTCACGGCGCTCGACGAGGCTGCCGACCGGATCAAAGGTCTTGAGGCCGGGGCCGATGACTTCCTCACCAAGCCGATCGATGAGGTCGCACTCCTGGCCCGCGTGCGCTCGCTGACACGGCTGAAGGTGGTGCTCGACGAATTACGCAGCCGCGCGAGTGCCGTCGCGGTTCTTGGGGTTGCTGGCGCGCTCCCGAACGTGGCCGATGATATGGGGCTTGGCGGACGCGTGCTGCTCGTTGATGACAAACTCGACTCGGTCGAGCGGCTCGCGATCACCCTTGCGAGTGCTCATTATCTCACGATCGAACGTCGGCCTGAAGACGCGTTGCTTCGCACGGTCAGAGACGATTACGACCTGGTGATCGTCAGTCTCGGGCTGCAGGATTACGATGCGCTGCGCCTTTGCGGCCAATTGCGCTCTCTCGAACGAACCCGTCAGCTGCCGATCCTGCTAATCGCCGGCCATGACGACAAGGCCCGGATCCTGCGCGGGCTGGATATCGGCGTGAATGATTATGTCAATCGCCCGACCGACCGTACCGAACTGCTCACGCGAGTAGCGACGCAGGTTCGACGGAAACGATATTCCGACAGCTTGCGCGAGCAATTGAGAACCTCGATCGAGATGGCCGTGGTGGATTCGCTCACCGGCCTCAACAATCGGCGCTATCTCGAAAGTCACCTCAAAGCGCTGATGACCAATGCGGCCAGTCGAGGCAAGCCTCTTTCGATGATGATCGTCGACCTCGATCACTTCAAGAGCGTCAATGACACGTTCGGGCATGATGTCGGAGACGAGGTGCTGCGGGGCTTCGCGTCGCGCGTCAAGAAGGTGATCAGAGCGGGCGATGTCATGTGTCGCCTTGGCGGTGAGGAGTTCATCATCGTGCTCCCTGAGACCAATATCGAAATTGCCGAACTCGTCGCCGAACGGGTCAGAAGCGCGGTCGGCCATTCGGCTTTTCCGGTCGAACGGGGGACCCGAACGCTGTCGATCACGGTGTCGATCGGTATCGCCGATCGTGGTGGCGATTCGGATCCCGGGACGTTGTTCAAGCGCGCCGACTTGGCGCTCTACCGGTCGAAGCGCGGCGGCCGCAATATGGTGTCGGCGCATGCGGCGTAACGGACGTGAGGCAAAGGCGTTTAGTAGAACGGAGCCTGGAGGCGCATTGCCTCAGCATTAACTCAAATGATCGATAGGTTTGACCTTAGCGTTGGACTCCGATTGCAAATCTCGGGGCACAAGCTATTTTCGAGCGTGAACAGGGACGGGAGCGTCGATCGCTTGCCGACCGTTTGCTCCGTCGCACGAGATACAAGACGATGGAAATCGTCTTCAAATACCCTACGGGGTGCTCAGGTCCGCCGCATCTCCTGGGTCCGTGGGGTTGGCCGGTTCGGAAGTGACAGGAGTGGCCTCCTCGTCGTCACTTCCGGCCGGCCTCCTTCTTCACGATCTCGATGCGCAAACCGGAAAATCGGTGGCGCTTCGCCTCAAAGCGGGATTGGCAGCGCAAAGGCTTAGGTGTCGGACGGATGAACGCGAACCGCCTGCGCAAGTCGAACCCGCGCATGTTTCGCGACATAAGCCTTGGCTAGCCGCCACAAACTCGTATGAAGTCGATCGGCTTGACGAACCTGAGACCCCGACTTTGCGGGGCCGCCGATCGCTATCAACCCGCAGAGCGGGCCTGTTTGACTTACTTGATTTTCGTTTCTTTGAATTCGACGTGCTTGCGAGCGACCGGGTCATACTTCTTGAAAGAAAACTTGTCGGTCTTGGTCCGTGCGTTCTTTTCAGTCACGTAGAAAAAGCCGGTGTCGGCGGTCGAGAGAAGCTTGATCTTGATGGTTGCGGCCTTAGCCATGACTCTATCCCGAATGCAACTGGGCGGCGTGACGCGGCCAAACCCGATAATACGCAAACCGGCGCGGATGACATACCCGCGCCGTTATGTGGCCGAACCATAAATCTGAACGGCTCAAAGTCAAGTCTCGCGGCCACTCCAGCGCGTTTTGAGAAGCTTGTACGACGCCAGCACCACGTAGAGCGCGAAGAGCGTCAACAAGCCGAGCGGCAGACCACTGAGGCGCCAATCCATCAACTGTCCGAGCACCGGAGGCCCCACCACGAGGCCCACCGAGTAGAGCATCACGACAGCGCCGCTGGCTGCGGCCAGTTCGGCGCCTTTAAATCGATCGCCGATCAAGGCAAGGCCGACGGTGTAAAGGCCGGCCGTGAGCCCGCCCCATAGGAACACCACGAGACAGAGCGCGACAACGTTTGAGCCGACCAGCATCATGCCGAGCGCGCCGAGAACGCCGCTGAGCCCGCAAAACAGCAGGACGACCCTGCGCGAGAGGCGATCGCCAGCCAGCCCCAAGGGGATCTGAAACACGACGTTGCCGAGCGCCGCGCAACTGATCAAGGCTGCCCCGACACCAGCCGAGAGATCGAGCCGCAAGGCATAGACCGGAAACAAGCTCATGGACGCGGTCTCAAACACCCCGAACACGAAAGCGGCTGCCGTCGCCAGCGGTACGGTGCGGATGAGAACGAGAAGCGAGAGCTTTGCGGATTTTTCGACCGCGGGCGTGGATCGCCCAGCGACCGCGACCGGGACCAAACCGAGGAGCATCAGGGCGGCGCCGGTCCAAAACGGCAGGCTGCCGGAGGTTCCGGTCAGGCCTAGAATGGCAGGACCCGCCGCAAAGCCCAGCGCCAGACAGGTGGCGTAGATGCCGGTGATCAGGCCCCGTCGCTGCGCGGGTGACGCCGACACGATCCAGAATTCGCTCATCACGAAGAGGATCGCCAACGCCGCACCGAACACGAAACGCAGGGCGATCCACAGGCCGATCGGCGTTGCCGAAAAGGCCAGCAGCGTGATGGCGCCGACGCCGATGGCGATATAGAGCAAGCCCTGCACGCCGAACATGCGTGCGAGACGCGGCACGATCGGAGCGCCGATCACATTGGCGAGCCCCGACACCGAGGTGCTGAGTCCAATCGCAGCCGACGAATAGCCGGCCTCCTCCATGCGGATCGCAAGAAGGGCGACAGAAAGCGAAAGGCCGACACCCACGAGCGTAATGGTCGCGATGGCGGCCACAAGCGTCGCGGTTCGCGACAGCGGCGGCTGTCCGATGTTCGGCTGTGCGAGTTCGGTCATCGGCGGTCGTGGCGATCGGGCAGGCGGCTCATCCGATCGGATCCGTTTCTCCGCCAAATCCATGCATGCGCTGGGCCCATTGCAGACCGATCAACGCTCCCTTGACGCGAGGCAGCAGTGTCAAACACAAGCCCAGCACGAGCCCGGGCCAAAGTGTCATCTGGATCCAGAACGGGATGTCCTCATAGGCCGTCAGCACGACCAGCATGATGAACCCCATGATGTGAGCGACGATCAGGATGGTGATGTAGGGTGGTGCATCGTCGGCTCGATGGTGATGCAGGTCCTCGCCGCAAACCTCGCACTGGTCTTGCACCTTCAGATAGGCGCGGAAGATGTGGCCTTTGCCGCAACGCGGGCAGCGACCGACGACGCCGCGTTTCAGCGCCGTCATGGTGTCGCGGGTCTCGTCGCGAAGGTTCAGCATCGTCATCACGAACGGCCCTTGCCGAGATTGCGCTGAGCGGCCTTGGCGCGTTTCTTCGCCTCGAGCCGACCACTCTTGATCGTCATTCCCGAGGGATGTTTGCTTTTGCCCAATGATTTGCGGCGCCGGCCTTCGCTGACGATCTCGAACCGGAGCGCTCCGGCTAGTGGCGCTGCTTCGACCAACTTGACCTCGACGATGTCGCCAAGCCGATAGGTGGTGCCGGTCTGCGTGCCGACCATGCTCCGCATCGCCTCATCGAAGCGAAAATATTCGTCGCCGAGTTGGCTCGCCGGCACGAAGCCGTCCGCGCCCGTTTCGCTCAGCTTGATGAACAGCCCGGCTCGGGTCACGCCCGAAATCCGGCCCGCGAAGGTTGCACCGATCCGATCGGCCAAATAGGTGGCGATCAGCCGATCGATCGTCTCGCGCTCGGCCGCCATCGCCCGTCGCTCGGCCGCCGAAATCTTGGTCGCGATCTCGGCCAATTCGCCGAGGCCCATATCCGGCAAACCATCCGCTCCGAGGTCGAGCGCTTTGATGAGGGCGCGATGGACGATCAGGTCGGCGTAGCGGCGGATCGGCGAGGTGAAATGAGCGTAACGCCGCAGGTTAAGGCCAAAATGTCCGTAATTTTCAGCCGAATATTCGGCCTGTGCCTGTGAGCGAAGCACGACCTCATTGACGAGATGTTCGTTATCGCTGCCCTTCACACGTCCGAGAATCCCATTGAACTGGATCGGCCGTAGAACCTGGCCCTTCGCGAGCTTGATGCCGATCGAGCCGAGAAACTCCGCTAGCGCATTCAGCTTCTCGATCGATGGTTCGTCATGCACCCGGTAGATGAGCACCTGCCGCTTGGCTTCGAGCGTTTCGGCAGCCGCGACATTGGCGAGGATCATGAACTCCTCGATCAGCTTATGGGCGTCGAGCCGTTCCGGAACCATGACGCGGTCCACTGTGCCGTCCGGCTTCAGCACGATCTTGCGCTCGGGCAGATCGAGATCGAGTGGAGACCGATCGTCCCGTGCGCGTTTAGCGGTCGCATAAGCCGCCCAGAGCGGACGCAGGATCGTGTCGAGGATCGGGGTCGTGATGTCGTCCAGACGACCATCGATCGCAGCTTGCGCCTGAGCATAGTTGAGCTTGGCATGTGACCGCATCATCACGCGATGAAACGTATGCCGGATCTTTCGCCCGTCGGGACCAAGCACCATCCTCACCGCAAGCGCCGGCCGATCTTCGAGCGGCCGTAGAGAGCCGAGGTCGCTGGAGATCCATTCGGGAAGCATCGGCACCACACGGTCCGGGAAATAAACCGAATTGCCGCGATCGAGCGCTTCCCGGTCGAGTGCCGAACCGGGGTGGACCACCGAGGCGACATCCGCGATCGCGACGGTGACGATCTGACCGCCTTCGTTGTCGGGGGCGTCATCCGGCACCGCATAGACCGCGTCGTCGTGATCTTTCGCGTCGGGCGGATCGATGGTGACCAGCGGCAGGTCGCGCCAATCCTCGCGCCCTGCCAGCGTTGGCGGACGCACCGCCTCGGCTTCGGTCAGCGCGGCGGGGCGGAACACGTTCGGGATGTGATGGGTCTGGATCGCGATCAGGCTGATGGCCTTCTCGCTGTTGATGGAGCCGAGCCGCTCGACGACCTTGACGATCGGCAGCCCGAAGCTATTGCCGCGCCCGAGAAGCTCGACCGACACGAGGTCGCCGTCCTCAGCGTCGGCGCGGAATTCGGCCGGCACCACATATTCGGTTTGGGAATTCTTCTTGTCGGTCGGCAAAACCCGCAGGCCGACATCCGCGCGATCTCGAAACACGCCGATAATACGCGAACGCGCTTTGGCCAGCAGTTTGATGATGCGACCGATCACGACGGGGGTCTTCGATGGGGCCTCCGTCGTTGTCTCGATGCGGACCAGAGCCCGATCGCCGACCCCTGGCGCGGGCAGGCCGGGGCGGGACTTGCGCGGCACATGCAACAGAATGCGAGGCGCAACCCCGTGGGTTGCGCTGTCCCAATCGACGGGTTTGGCCACCAGATCGCCGTCGCTGTCGCGGCCCACGATGTCGACCGCGAGCACTGTGGGCAGTGCGCCGGCTCGTTCGAAGCGGGCATGGCGACGCTCGACGACGCCGTCCTGCTCCATCTCTTTCAAGAGTTGCTTCAATTCGATTCGCGCCGCATCGCCCTTGATCCCGAATGCGCGGGCGATCTCACGCTTGCCGATCGCCAAGGGTGCGCTGCGCCCTGCCGAAGCGGCAGCGACTTTTTCGCGTTTGATGAAGGCGAGAATGTCGTCCTTGGTGGGTCCGGGCGGCGCTTGTTCGGTCACGATCTTCTGCTTTGGCATGAGGCCACATGGTCGTCCTGCAGCCAGAGATAGCAACGCGACCGGGCATTGCGACTGTCCCACGGAATGGAGCAGACGCAAAACCGACCCGTGTGATGTCGCCTCGAGCCCCGCGTCAGGCCGTCTTACGGGCCGGAGCCTTCGCGGCGGGTTTCTTGGCAGCAGTGGCTTTCGGTTTGGCGGAAGCCGCCTTTACGGCCGTGGCGGTCTTCGGCGCAGCCGCCCCGGTCGCGGGCTTTTTCGCTGCGGTCTTCGCGCTTGCGGATTTGGGCTTCGCAGCGGGCTTGCTGGCCGGCTTGGCCTTTGCCGGAGCAGCGCCACCCTTCTCTTCGATGAAACGCAACGCATCTTCGAGCGTCACGCTCGCCTCGGTCATGTCTTTCGGCAGCGTCGCGTTGACCTTGCCCCAGTTGACGTAAGGACCATAACGACCGGCTCGCGCCGTCACCGGTCCACCACCGGGATGGTCGCCAAGCACACGTCCAGCCGGCGCGGCCCGTCCAAATCGCCCGCCCCCGACGCCGCTCTCTTTGGCGACGATCAGATCGATGGCGCGGTTGCCGCCGATCTCGAGAACGTCGTCGTCCTGACCGAGATTCGCATAGGTTTTGCCATGCTGGACATAGGGACCGAAGCGGCCGATCCCGGCCAGGATCGGTTCCCCGCTCGTTGGGTGTTTGGCGATCTCGCGCGGTAGGGACAGCAACACGAGCGCTTTGTCGAGATCGACGTCGGCCGGGCCGACACCCTTGGGCAACGACGATCGCTTCGGCTTTTCACCATCGCCGAGTTGCAGATAGGGGCCGAACCGCCCGTCGCGCATCGTCACCTCGAGCCCGGTTTGGGGATCGGTGCCGAGCAGACGCTGACCGGGCTTGTCGCCCGGGGCACCGGCCGCCTCGCCACCCGTCTGCGTCAACGTGCGAGTAAACTTGCACTCGGGGTAGTTGGAGCAACCGATGAACGAGCCGAACTTGCCGAGCTTCAGTGACAATTGTCCCGTGCCACAATGCGGGCAGGCGCGGGGGTCGCTGCCATCCGGCTTGGCCGGAAACACCATGGGGCCGAGCAATTCGTTGAGATTGTCGAGCACCTGCGTGGTCCGCAGGTCTTTCGTCTCGCCGATCGCGGCGTTGAAGTCCTGCCAGAAGTCGCGCAGAACCTGCTTGAATTCGATGTCCGAACTCGACACTCTGTCGAGCTGTTCCTCAAGATTGGCCGTGAATTCGTAATCGACCCAGCGATTGAAGAAGGATTCGAGAAAAGCCGTAACAAGCCGCCCCTTGTCCTCGGGAATGAGCCGCTTTTTGTCGAGCCGGACATATTCGCGGTCCTTCAGCACCGCGAGCGTGGACGCATAGGTCGAGGGACGGCCGATGCCGAGCTCTTCCATGCGCTTGATCAAGGCTTCTTCCGTGAACCGCGGCGGCGGCTCGGTGAAATGCTGGGTCGAGATGATCTGGTCTTTGGCAAGCGTCTCGCCGGTCTGCATGGCCGGAAGCCGTCCCGCATCCTCACCGTCGTCCTCGTCATTCTCCTGGTAGAGCGCCAGAAAGCCGTCGAACTTGATGACCTGACCGGTCGCTCGCAATTCGATCGTGCGTCCGGCCGCCACGGCCGCGATATCGACCGTGGTGCGTTCGAGTTCGGCAGATTCCATCTGGCTCGCAATGGTGCGCTTCCAGATCAGCTCGTAGAGGCGCGCCTGTTCGGGCTCGAGGTAGCGCGCGACGTCGCGCGGCAGGCGGCTCATGTCGGTCGGCCGGATCGCCTCGTGGGCTTCCTGTGCGTTCTTGGCCTTGACCGTATATTTGCGCGGCGCGGCAGGCACATAGCGCGCGCCATGCAGGTCGCCGATGACCTTGCGGGCGCTGGCGATCGCCTCCGGCGCCATGTCAATACCGTCCGTCCGCATATAGGTGATGAGACCGGCGGTTTCTCCATCGATCGCGACGCCCTCGTACAGCTTCTGCGCGATCTGCATCGCGCGGGCCGGGGAAAACCCGAGCTTGCGCGAGGCATCCTGTTGCAGCGTCGAGGTGCGGAACGGCGGGAAGGGGTGCCGCTTGGCGGGTTTCGCGTCTACCGACGAGACCTTGAAGTCCGCCGTGTCGAGCGCAGCCTTGAAGGCAGCGGCTTCGGCCCCGGTGCCGATATCGAGCCGCGTGATCTTTTTGCCGTCGGCACCCGTCAGACGGGCCTCGAAAGCGACGTTTCGCGCAGTGCGGAGATGCGCCACCAGCGACCAATATTCGCGCGTGACGAAGCGCTCGATCTCGCTCTCACGGTCGCAGACCAACCGCAGCGACACCGATTGCACACGGCCTGCCGAGCGGGCCCCGGGGAGCTTGCGCCAAAGAACCGGCGAGAGATTGAAGCCGACGAGATAATCGAGCGCGCGCCGGGCCAGATAGGCATCGACCAAAGCCTGGTCGATCTCACGCGGATGCGCCATCGCGTCCCGCACCGCATTCTTCGTAATGGCATTGAAGGTGACGCGTTCGACCGTCTTGCCCTTCAGCAGCTTCTTGGCCTTGAGCACCTCCAGAACGTGCCAGGAAATGGCCTCGCCCTCGCGATCCGGATCGGTCGCGAGGATGACCTTGTCGGCATCCTTCGTGGCGCGAGCGATGTCGGAGAGACGTTTCGAGGCTTTGCCGTCGACCTCCCACAGCATCGCGAAATCCTGCTCCGGATCGACGGAACCATCCTTGGCCGGAAGATCGCGGACGTGGCCGAACGAGGCCAGAACCTGATAGTCGCGGCCAAGATATTCGTTGATGGTCTTCGCTTTCGCCGGCGACTCGACGATGACGAGGTTCATTAGAGGACCGGTCCTTTTGTCCCCTGGCGGAGACGCTGTAACGGAAAGCGATAGCCCGAGAATGAAATGACGAGCGAGCGCGGCGGAAGATGGGGGCAGGTCGGGTGCAAGTCAAATGACCGAACCCGTGTTTCACAACACGCGCCTCGACCAGAATCCTTGCGGCCGTCAACGTCCCTCTTTAGACAAGCCTTCAATGACGGACGTAGCCCCAGCCCCAGTTTTTCCGCATCGCCATCTTCTCGGCATCCAGGGGCTGTCGCCCCTGGCGCTTGACGCGCTGCTGGACCTTGCCGACCGCGCCGTCGATGTGTCCCGGCAGGTCGAAAAGAAGCGCAGCACACTTCGCGGTCGCACGCAGATCAACTTGTTCTTTGAGGCGTCCACCCGAACGCAATCGTCGTTCGAAATCGCGGGCAAGCGGCTTGGCGCCGATGTCATGAACATGGCGGTGGCGGCCTCCTCGATCAAGAAGGGCGAAACGCTGATCGATACGGCGATCACGCTGAATGCGATGCGGCCCGACATCATCGTGGTGCGTCATCACCAAGCCGGCGCCGTCCATCTGCTCGCCCGCAAGGTCGATTGCTCAGTCGTCAATGCCGGGGACGGCGCGCATGAACATCCGACGCAGGCGCTGCTCGACGCACTAACGATCCGTCGCAACAAAGGCCGTATCGCCGGACTGATCGTGACGATCTGCGGCGACATCCTGCATTCGCGAGTCGCTCGCTCCAACATCCTGCTGCTCGCGGCCCTCGGGGCTCGCTTACGCGTCTCCGGTCCCTCGACCCTGATGCCGGTCGGCATCGAACGGATGGGCGTCGAGGTCGTCCCCGATATGGATCGCGCCCTCGACGGCTCCGATGTCGTGATGATGCTGCGCCTACAACGTGAGCGGATGAATGGCGGCTTCGTGCCTTCGGCCCGCGAATATTTCCGCTTCTTCGGCCTGACCGAAGAACGGCTGAAACGGGCCAAGCCCGATGCTCTCGTGCTGCATCCGGGTCCGATGAATCGCGGTGTCGAGATCGACACGCTGGTGGCCGACGGACCTCAATCGCTGATCCGCGAGCAGGTCGAGATGGGGGTCGCGGTTCGCATGGCGGTGCTCGAAGCCCTGGCTCAGCATCTGCCGGGAGGCGCCGCGTGACGCAACCTCATGCCGCCGAGCGACCGCTCGCATTCATCAATGGCCGGCTGATCGATCCCGAGTCGCGGCGCGAGATGCGCGGCGGGGTGCTGGTTCGCGATGGCGCGATCGTCGCGATCGGGGCCGTGACGGGCAGCGACTTGCCGACGGATTGCGTCGTGGTCGACTGTGACGGCGACGTCGTGTCGCCGGGTTTGATCGATTGCCGCGCCTTTGTCGGCGAACCGGGTGCGGAACACCGCGAGACGATCGCGAGCGCGACGGCGGCGGCGGCATCCGGTGGCGTGACGACCATCATCGCCACGTCGGAAACGCATCCGGCTGTCGATGATCCGGCCGTCGTGGATTTTCTGCAACGCCGAGCACGCGACACGGGTCGGGTGCGCGTCTTACCGGTCGCGGCACTCACGCGCGGACGCGACGGATCTGAACTTGCCGAGATCGGGCTCCTCAAGGCCGCCGGTGCCATCGCGTTTTCGGATGGGGCACGCTCGATCGCGAGCGCCCGGCTGATGCGGCGCGCCCTGACCTATGCGCGCGATTTCGATGCCCTCATCATGCACCATTGCGAGGACGTCGATCTCGCAGCCGGCGGTGTCATGAACGAAGGCGAGTTCGCCAGTCGTCTCGGCCTACCCGGCATTCCGCAAGAAGCCGAAAGCATCGTGCTCGCCCGCGACATGCGCCTCGTTGCGCTGACCGGCGGGCGATATCACGCCGCCATCGTGAGTTGTCGGCAATCGCTCGACATCATCGCGGCCGCGAAACAGGATGGTCTCCGCGTGACCTGCGGCACGACCATCAATCACCTCACCCTGAACGAAAACGACATCGGCGGATATCGCACGTTCCTGCGCTTGTCGCCTCCGCTGCGAAGCGAGGACGAACGGTTGGCGCTCGTCGAAGCTGTGGCGTCCGGGCTGATCGATGTGGTGGTGTCCGATCACAATCCGCAGGATGTCGAGACCAAGCGGTTGCCCTTTGCCGAAGCGGAGCCGGGTGCGATCGGGCTCGAGACGCTGCTGTCGGCCGGGCTCCGGCTCGTCCATGCAGAGGCGATCGATCTTCCCGATCTGCTGGCTCGCATGACCATCGGCCCCGCTAAGCTGCTTGGCTTGCCGCAAGGTCGTCTCGTGGTCGGCGCCCCGGCCGACCTCATCCGGTTCGATCCCGAGGAACCCTACGTGGTCGATCGCGACAAGCTGCACTCGCGGTGCCGCAACACCCCCTTCGAGGACGCTCGGATGGAAGGTCGCGTCAAGACCACCGTGGTGGCTGGACGGATCGTTCATTCCGCCGAGGTTCGGAGCCACGATGCCGTCGCTTGACGCCGCTCCGTTGACGTTGCTGATCGCTCTCGTGGTCGGCTACCTGCTTGGCGCGATCCCGTTCGGCCTGCTGCTTACGCGCCTTGCCGGTACCTCGGACATCCGTACCATCGGGTCGGGCAATATCGGCGCCACCAATGTGCTGCGGACGGGGCGCAAGGATCTAGCGGCCGCGACGCTGCTGCTGGACGCTTTGAAAGGGACCGTCGCGGTGCTGATCCTGCGCTACGCCACGGGCAGCCTCGATGCGAGCCTTGCCGCAGCCTGCGGCGCCTTCCTCGGTCACGTCTTCCCGGTTTGGCTCGGCTTTCGCGGCGGCAAGGGCGTTGCGACCTTCCTGGGCTGTCTGTTCGGGGTCTTCTGGCCGGCGGGCCTCGTCTTCGTCGCCTGCTGGCTGCTGGTCGCCGTGACGACGCGCTATTCCTCCGCATCGGCCCTCGTTGCCAGCGCAATCGCGCCTCTGGCTCTCTGGCTCTCAGGGCAGGAACAGGCCGCGAGCGTGTTCCTCGTGATCGCGATTCTGCTCTGGATCATGCACCGCGCCAACATTGCGCGGCTCGTGGCCGGACAAGAAGGCAAGATCGGCAAGACGGCGTGACGCCCGATCTGCAGATCCTATCGGATCAGGATCGGTTCGATTGGCTGCGCCTGATCCGCAGCGAGAATATCGGCCCACGCACGTTTTTCGGCCTGATGGCGAGGTTCGGCACGGCCGGCAAGGCGCTGGACGCGCTGCCGGGTCTTGGCGGCCGCTCGGTGAAAATCGCGCCCGTTCGTGACATCGAGACCGAGATGGAAGCCGCGCGCCGCGCCGGCGTTCATTTTCTGGCGCTCTGCGAGCCGAGCTATCCCGCTTCGTTGCGCGCTATCGACACCGCGCCGCCGATGCTGGCGGTCAAAGGGAACCTCGCCAGCCTGCAGCGCCCGATGGTCGCGATGGTCGGCTCCCGGAACGCGTCGGCGACGGGCCTTGTCATGACAGACCGGTTGGCGCGCGGCCTCGGCGAGGCCGGCTACGTGATCGTGTCGGGTCTCGCACGGGGCATCGACATCAAGGCGCATCTGGCGAGCCTCGAGACCGGGACGGTCGCGGTCCTGGCGGGCGGACATGCCCGCATCTACCCGAGCGAACATGCAGGCACCGTCGATCGCATCGCCGAGCAGGGGGCCGTCGTGTCCGAGATGCCGCTGACCTGGGAACCGCGCGCCCGCGACTTTCCGCGCCGCAACCGCATCGTGTCGGGCATGGCGTTGGGGTTGATCGTCGTTGAAGCCGCGCGACGGTCCGGGTCGCTGATCACCGCCCGCTTTGCCAACGAGCAGGGGCGGGAAATCTTCGCGGTGCCGGGCTCGCCGCTCGACCCGCGCGCCGAGGGCCCCAATGCGCTTCTGAAAGACGGCGCGACCTTCTGCACCAGCGTCGAGGACGTGCTCGAAGGGCTGGTCGGCATGACCGTCGCTGGCCAATCCGCTCCTGGCATGAACGAGACGGGGCGTTGGGGCTTCGACAACGATCCACTGTGGGACGAACTCGACGGATTGGATCTGTCGGCAGACGTGCGCACTGCTGACGACCCAGTACCGGCTTGGCCGCTATCGATCGGGCAAGCACCAAAGACATCTCGAACGCTATCGCACGTCGAGGCCGATGACGAGAGATCCGCACGGCTCCCAACGTCCACGCCGAACCTCAAAAGTGTCGTGCTCGATCTTCTCGGCAGTGTTCCCCTGTCGATTGACGATGTCGCGCGTGTCTCGGGGCTGCCGGTCCGGCAGGTCCAATCCGTTCTCATGGAGCTTGAGATCGAGGGTGCGATCCAGCGACAGGGCGCTAATCTCGTGTCGCTCGTCAGCCTGGCGTAACGCTCAAACGGAGGCGATGACGTGCTGCGTGGCGTTGCTGGTGCAGGCCACGAGACGTTCGGCCGCCTTGGCCTTGTGACGGAGCAACTCGGCTTCCACGCGCGCCATGTGAAGCAGACACGCCATGACCTTGAGATCGGCTTTCTCGGCAAGGTCGATCAAGTCGGAACAGCGATCGAACAAGGTCTCGGCAATCACACGAGGATAGTCGGACATCGGCAAGCCCGATTGAACGGGGTCGTAAGACACCGCGACACGCGTTCGAGAGGCAGGAGATGACGAAGGCATGCAGCTCTCTCATCGCAGCGCCTAGTCGTCGACATTTGCAACCGGCGGTTGCTGATCTAAACGCATTCGTGCGGGTTGCAAAGACCCCGTCGCTCAATCGCGTTTGAGCGCAGTCTCGGCCCGAGCGAGATGCCGCAGTCGATCGAGAACGCCTTGCAGGATGTAGGCGGCCGCCATCTTGTCGACGACCTCGCCACGTTTCGCGCGCGACACGTCCTGGTCGATCAGGCTTCGGGTCACGGCTGCTGTCGAGAGCCGTTCGTCCCAGAAGCAGACCGGAAGCGGGATCATCGGGTTGATCTGGCGCACGAAACTCCGCGTGGACTGAACCCGCGGGCCTTCCGATCCATCCATATTGAGCGGCAAGCCGATTACGATCGCGGCCACGCCATATTGAGCGATGATCGCGGCGAGCCGCTCGACATCCTTCGTGAATTTGGTGCGACGAATCGTTTCCAGCGGCGTTGCGATGCTGCGTTCGACGTCAGACAGGGCGAGCCCAATCGTCGTCGTCCCGAGGTCGATGCCGATCACGCGCTGGTTGAAGCCGAGGCACGCTGGCAGGTCCTCGACCGAAATAATGGCTGACGCCATGATGATGATCCTCTTCGGCGCGGATGCGATTCGTCTCCGCCATTGCTCCGCTCGACGTGGCGATGATATAGCCGGTTTCCGTTGACATGCGCGTCGCGCATGTTCCCCGTTACCCGGCCGTTCGGTCGAGGTCGTGGCGCGAGACGACCCCATCGCAGTCGTTTTGGCCCAAGAAGGATGATCATGTCGGTCGATCTGCTCACCGTGCGTCGCATCGCTACCCTGGCCAGGATCGCCTTGCCCGATGACGAGGCCGTGCACCTGCAAGGCGAGCTTAACGCGATCCTCAACTTCGTCGCCGAACTCGATGCCGTCGACGTGGAGGGTGTGGAACCGATGACCTCCGTTATGCCGATGCAAATGCGCGGGCGCCCGGATGTCGTGACCGACGGCGAGATCGTCGATGCGGTTCTGTCCAATGCTCCCGTCAGCGAGGATCATTATTTCGTTGTGCCGAAGGTGATCGAGTAGCGCCGCAGCCGCCCTTCTGCCGCGCTATGCTCGATCGATCATCGACGCATTTGTATTTCCGGCTCGGATGGTCGATCCCGATGATCATTCCGCAGCGTTTCGATGGACGACCTATATGACCGATCCTACCCGGCTGACGCTTGCCGAAGCGCGCGATGCTCTTGTGTCGAAGTCGCTGTCGGCCGTTGAATTGACGGACGCTTATATCGGCGCCATCGAGGCGGCCCGCAGCCTCAACGGCTTCGTGACTGAAACGCCCGAGATCGCGCGCAAGATGGCGGCGAATTCGGACGCGACCTTGGCGCGCGGAGAGGGTGGCCCGCTCGAAGGCATTCCGCTCGGCATCAAGGACCTATACTGCACCAAAGGCGTCACCACGACGGCCGGCAGCCGCATTCTTCGCGACTTCGTCCCGCCTTACGAATCGACGGTGTCGTCGCAGTTGTGGCGCGACGGTGCCGTCATGTTGGGCAAGCTCAACCTCGACGAATTCGCCATGGGATCGTCGAACGAGACCTCCCATTTCGGTCCGGTCACTTCGCCCTGGCGTAAGCCCGGCCAAAACGCCGCCTTGGTGCCGGGTGGCTCCTCCGGTGGGTCGGCCGCAGCGGTTGCGGCGCGCCTCTGCCTCGGCGCAACCGCGACCGATACGGGCGGCTCCATCCGGCAGCCGGCCGCTTTCACGGGGACGGTCGGGATCAAGCCTACCTACGGCCGTTGCTCGCGCTATGGCGTGGTCGCGTTCGCGTCCTCGCTCGATCAGGCGGGTCCGATCGCCCGCAACGTACGCGATACCGCAATTCTGATGCGGTCGATGGCGGGCTACGACCCGAAGGACGCGACCTCGGTCGATGTTCCGGTCCCAAATTATGAGACGTCGGTCGGGTCATCGGTCAAGGGCAAGACGATCGGGATTCCGAAGGAATACCGCATCGAAGGAATGCCGGCGGAGATCGAGGCGCTCTGGCATCAGGGGATCGCTTGGCTTCGCGACGCGGGCGCCACGATCGTCGACGTGTCGCTGCCGCATACGAAATATGCGCTCCCGGCCTATTATATCGTGGCGCCGGCCGAAGCATCGTCCAATCTCGCGCGCTATGACGGGGTGCGCTATGGGCTCCGCGTGCCTGGCCGCGATATCGGCGACATGTATGGCCAGACTCGCGCGGCCGGTTTTGGCAAGGAAGTCCGCCGCCGCATCATGATCGGGACCTATGTGCTCTCGGCCGGCTATTACGACGCCTATTATGTCAAGGCGCAGAAGATCCGCACCTTGATCAAGCGCGACTTCGAGACCGTTTATGCCGCTGGTGTCGACGCGCTGCTGACCCCGGCGACCCCCTCGGCTGCTTTCGCGGTCGGCGAAAAGGGCAGTGGCGATCCGGTCGAGATGTATCTCAACGACGTGTTCACCGTGACGGTCAATATGGCGGGCCTGCCTGGCATTGCGGTGCCGGGTGGATCATCCGCCGACGGCTTGCCGCTCGGCCTGCAGTTGATCGGCCGCCCCTTCGACGAGGAAACGTTGTTTTCCCTCGCCGAGGTCATCGAGCAGGCCGCCCCGAAGGTGCATCTGCCGGATGCGTGGTGGGCGGCGTGATACCGGGCGCTGACACAACCATCCTGGCGCCGCTGCGTGAGCGTATCGACGCGATCGATGTCGCCCTCGTCGATCTTTTCGCCGAGCGCGTCCGCATCGTTCGCGAGGTGATTGACGTCAAAGAGCGGCACGAGATCCCGGCTCGGTTGCCTGATCGCGTCGAGGCGGTCGTGGCGCGTGTGCGCGCGCATGCCGAAGCCAAGACCTGCCCGCCCGATCTCGCCGAAGCGGTGTGGCGGACCGTGATCGAATGGACCATCGCGTTCGAGGAGCAGCATATGGCGCACTCGACCAAGCCGACCAAATAAGGAGAGCCCCATGGCAACGTCCGTTTCCGACAAGCTGCTGCGCGGCGCGACCGGCGACTGGGAGATCGTGGTCGGCATGGAAATCCATGCCCAGGTCACCTCGAATTCCAAGCTGTTTTCCGGCGCCTCGACCGCCTTCGGGGCCGAGCCCAACACCCATGTGTCGCTCGTCGATGCCGCGATGCCGGGCATGCTGCCGGTTCTCAACCAGGCTTGCGTCGCGCAGGCGGTTCGCACCGGGCTCGGCCTCAAGGCGCAGATCAACAAACGATCGAGCTTCGACCGCAAAAACTACTTTTATCCTGACCTGCCGCAGGGCTATCAGATTTCGCAGTTCAAGAGCCCGATCGTCGGCGAGGGCGAGGTCGTGGTCGATCTGACCCCGACCGAGCAGTTCCATGTCGGCATCGAACGCCTGCACCTCGAGCAGGATGCCGGCAAGTCGCTGCACGATCAGTCTCCCACCGCGAGCTTCGTCGACCTCAATCGTTCCGGCGTCGCTCTCATGGAGATCGTGTCGAAGCCCGACATGCGGTCGGCCGACGAGGCGAAGGCCTATGTGACGAAGCTCCGCACCATCCTGCGCTATCTCGGCACCTGCGATGGCGACATGGAGAAGGGCAGCCTGCGCGCCGACGTCAATGTCTCGGTGCGCCGTCCGGGCGGCCCGCTGGGCACGCGTTGCGAGATCAAAAACGTCAATTCGATCCGGTTCATCGGGCAGGCTGTCGATACCGAAGCCCGGCGCCAGGTCGCAATTCTCGAGGACGGCGGCAGCATCGACCAGGAAACGCGGCTGTTCGATCCCGCCAAAGGCGAGACCCGCTCGATGCGATCGAAAGAAGAAGCGCATGATTACCGCTATTTTCCCGATCCCGATCTGCTGCCGCTTGAATTCGACGACGCTTTCGTAGCGGCGCTTGCGGCCGATCTGCCGGAATTGCCGGATGCCAAGAAGGCGCGCTTCATGCAGCAGCATGGCTTGTCGCCCTACGACGCCAGCGTCTTGGTGGCCGAGCGGGAACTCGCAGATTATTACGAGCAGGCCGTCGCGCATGAGCCGCAGGGCCGCGACCCCAAGCTCGTGGCGAATTGGATCACCGGCGATGTGGCAGCCTCGGCCAATGCGGCTGGAACCTCCGTGGCGGCTTCGGCCATCACGGCCGCTCAGGTCGCCGAACTCGTCGACGTGATTGCCGACGGCACGATCTCGGGCAAGATCGCCAAGGACATCTTGCTCCTGATGGCCGGCGAGGACCGCGGCCACGCCCCGCGTGAGATCGTCGAGCGGCGCGGCCTGCGGCAGGTCACCGACACGGGAGCCATCGAGGCCGCGGTCGACGCGATCATTGCGGGAAATCCCGACAAGGTCGCCCAAGTGCAGGCAAAGCCGACGATGCTCGGCTGGTTCGTGGGTCAAGTCATGAAATCGACCGGTGGCAAGGCCAACCCTCAGGCCGTCAACGATGTGCTGAAGGCCAAGCTGGGCATCTAATCTCGCTGACACGTCAAGCGAAGGCCCGAGAGGGCGCTTCGCTGCTTCGGCCTATTTCACGATGAGGCAGGTGGAGGAAAACTCCTTCCAGGTCATCGACCCGGCATTGCCGGCCTTCTTGATGGTCGACCATTGATGCCCGCATTCATGCATGCGGGCTCGCGCCGCTGCGTCTTGGGGCGCGACCGCTCCGGTCGGAGCGACTGGAGCACGCGGCATCGCGGAAGAACCGCCTTGGCTCGATCGGCCGGAAGCGGCCGCTGCACCCCCGGCAGGCGCTCCAGCCGGCGCACCCGATTTGCCTGGAGCGCCCGGTGTGGCGGCGCCCGCGTCAGCGCCGGACATCAACATCGCAACAAGAACCAACGGCCATCCACAGTAACGCAACATCATACCTACGATCGCAGAGGAGTGAGATTCTGCCGTTCTTCGTCCGCTCGCGGTCGCGGCACCCATGGCAGGTGTTTGCCGGGAAAAATGTGGCGTCAGCGCGATCGGGGTGGGGCGGGCAGCGATTTGTAAAAAGTCGATCGCTTATGCCCTAACGGCGTTGAGGACACCAGAGCGTCTCTGTCACGTCGGCGCCGCCTCGATCCGTTGCACATCGGCCGGCAGGGTGAAACAATGCGTCAGCCCATCGGGCGCGCCTGCTTCCGCCGCGCCGGGAGAGCATTCGCATGTTGCCTTTCGCGCCGACCACACATCTTGCGACTCACGATGTCGGCAACCAGCCGGGCGACCTTGTCGACCGTAACCTTTATGCCGACGACATCGCGCTCCGCGAGGCCGTGCTGCGGGAGGCGGGGGCGTGGCTGGACGAGCGCGCGATGCGGCTCGGGGCGGTCGTCGGATCGCAAGCCGTGGTGGCGCTTGGGCAGGATGCGAACCGGTTCCCGCCGGAGCTCATGAGCTTTGACCGGTTCGGGCGGCGGATCGACGAGGTCCGGTTCCACCCGAGTTATCATGCGCTGATGGCGCTTGCGACCGACCACGAGATCCACAGCCTTGCCTGGACGACGCGTCAGCCTGGCGGTCACGTCGCCCATGCGGCTTTGTTGGCGGTTTTTGCCCAGAGCGAAGCCGGCACGATGTGCCCCATCAACATGACCTATGCGGCCGTGCCAGCGTTACGGGTCGAGCCAACCCTGACAGCAGCCTGGATCGCCAAGGTGCTCAGCGGTTGCTACGACGCGGCCTTGCGGCCGATCGAGGGTAAAGCCGGCGTCACGCTCGGCATGGCCATGACCGAAAAGCAGGGCGGCAGCGATGTCCGCGCCAATACGACCCGAGCCGACGCGCGGCAGGACGGTACCTATGGGCTGACCGGACACAAGTGGTTCTGTTCGGCCCCGATGAGCGACGGGTTCCTGACCTTGGCGCAGGCGCCGGGCGGTCTGACCTGCTTTCTCGTACCGCGCATCGCACCAGACAGCACGCGCAGCGGCATTCGCCTCATGCGACTGAAGGACAAGCTGGGCAATCGATCCAACGCCTCAGCCGAAATCGAATACGAAGATGCGGCCGCCTTCCGGCTCGGGCCGGAAGGGAGTGGTGTCAAAGTCATCATCGATATGGTGCATCACACACGCCTGGGAACGATCGCCTGCACGCTCGGCATCATGCGGGCCGCTCTGTCCCAGGCTGTGCATCACACGTCGGGCCGGATGGCTTTCGGCAAACTCTTGATCGCACACCCGCTGATGACGGCGGTGCTGGCCGATCTCGCGCTCGATTACGAGGCCGCGGTCGTGTTGGTCATGCGTGTCGCTCGCGCCTTTTCGGCGACCGACGAGAGCGGCCGTGCCTTTGCGCGCCTCGGCGTGGCGCTGGCCAAATATTGGCTGACCAAACGCTGCTCCAACTTCGTCTACGAGGCGATGGAATGTCTGGGTGGCGCCGGCTATGTCGAGGACGGGCCTATGCCGCGCCTCTACCGGGAAGCGCCGCTCAACGCCATCTGGGAGGGCTCCGGCAATGTCATCGCTCTCGATGTCTTGCGGACCCTGGCGCGGGAGCCGGCGGCCCGCGCAGCCTACGAGGCCGAACTGACGCCCGCGCTCGGGATCCATGCGGCTTTCGATGGTGCGGCGCAGATCCTCCGCGAGGCGATGAGCGAGACGGCGCCCGCCGAAGCCCGTGCGAGGCATCTCGTCGAGCGAATGGCCGTGATGTTGCAGGCCGCGCTGCTGATCCGCTATGCGCCATCGGCCGTGTCGGATGCCTTCTGTATGGCCCGGATCGCGCCCGATCACGCTTTCAGCTACGGCGCGCCGGCATACAATGTCGACCTCGGCGCCATCATGGATCGGCAGACCTTGCGCTAGGTCAGGGCTTTCGCCTTGAGGGGCAGGGCGTCCTGCTTTAGGGTCCGGCCTCCCGGCGGCCATATGGTCGTCGTCCCCAAACCAGATTGAGCACCCATGCGCGCTGAACCGCTGCAGCTCGTCGAAGACATCAAGCAGTCCGTAGGGCTGCTGAGGAGGCATCTTTGACGTCGATACTGCAACCCGTCGCCTCGCCGAATTAAACGCCAAATCCGAAGACCCTGCGCTCTGGAACGACGCGCAACTCGCCCAGAAACTGATGCGCGAGCGCACCGAGCTCGAAGATCGGCTGGGCGGCGTGACACGCCTCGAGCGTGACCTCGACGACGCCATCATGCTGGTCGAACTCGCCGAAGAGGAAGATGATGTCGGGGTCGAAAAGGAAGCGATCGATCAACTGAAGGCCCTCAAGGCCGATGCGGCACGTCGTCAGATCGAGGCTTTGCTGGCCGGCGAAGCCGACGCGAACGACACTTTCATCGAGGTCCATTCGGGGGCCGGCGGAACCGAGAGCCAGGATTGGACCCGCATGCTGTTCCGCATGTACTACCGCTGGGCGGAGCGGCATAAGTTCAAGGTCGAGGTTGTCGAGGAAACGGCCGGCGACGAAGCCGGACTGAAGTCCGCGACGCTCCTGGTCAAGGGCCACAATGCCTATGGCTGGTTGAAGACCGAGTCGGGCGTGCATCGTCTCGTGCGGATCTCGCCTTTCGATTCGGCGGCGCGTCGGCATACGAGCTTTGCGTCGGCTTGGGTCTATCCCCTGGTGGACGACCGGATCGACATCGACGTGAAGGAAACCGACTGCCGCATCGACACCTATCGGTCGTCGGGCGCCGGCGGTCAGCATGTCAACACCACCGATTCGGCGGTGCGGATAACGCACATGCCTTCCGGCATCGTGGTGGCCTGTCAGAACGAGCGGTCGCAGCACAAGAACCGTGCGACCGCCTGGAACATGTTGCGAGCCCGGCTTTATGAGGCAGAACTCGAACGACGCGAAGCCGCGGCCAATGCCGACGCGGCGTCAAAGACCGATATCGGCTGGGGTCACCAGATCCGGTCCTACGTTCTGCAGCCCTACCAGTTGGTCAAGGACCTGCGGACCGGTGTGACGTCGGGAACGCCGGACGACGTGCTGGACGGCGACCTCGACCCGTTTATGGAGGCCGCGCTCGCGCATCGGCTGTCGGGCCGTACTGTCGAGGTCGAGGACGTCGATTAAGGCGTCTAGGTCGAACAAACGTCGGGGGGCTAACTCAGGCGTCGAGTTCCCCGGCTCGATCGATCCGAGCCGGGGACGTCCCTCACTTCTGAGCGGTCAGCTTCCGGTTGCTGGCCAAGGGACGTACCGACATGGTGGGGGCATCCGTCCAAGGATTGGCGCCCTTGCCCTGCTCGATCCCATAGGCATAGAGGCTCTTCATGTAAGCTTGATCGAAGGTGTTTGAGCCTTCCTCGCTCACATCCGCCTCGATCGAGGCCATGTGGAAGCCAACGTTGTGTCGCCGGGCATAGGCATAGGCGGCCTGGACGTTGTTATGAACCTCGCGCTTCAGAATGGTGGAGAGCGAGCGTGTGCCGAGCTTCAACACATTGTTGTCGACCACCTGAAAAACCGGGTCGACCTTGTTGTTCAGCAGCACGTAGAGATTCTTGAGTTGCGGGAACGGACGGTCCTTCTGCTCGCCGAACAGGACAGCATCGGGCGCCACAAAAACCTGCTGAATGGTGCCCCCGTCGACATGCATCTCCTTGAACTCGCGTCCACCTGCCTCGACACTGACGAGGCGAGGCGGGAATAAGCCGGGGATCGAGGCTGATGCCGTCAAAACCTGTCGGAAGAGCGAGAGCGCATTGGGTGAGCCGCTTGTCGCAATCGCGCCCATGTCCCACACGACCGACCGTTGCGAGTCGAGATTCGTGGTCGCCACGAACAATCGCCGTCCCTTGCGATGCTCTTCCGCGACGCGGTCCATGATGGTCTGATCGACGTATTTGCTCACGAGACGGCCGAGCTTGTCGTTTTCGACCAGCGCGTTACCGAAGACGCCGTTGAGAAGGTTCACGTTCTTGATCAGGCCCGCGCCCAAATCACCCGTGTAGAGATCGCGGAGCGTGTCATCGTAGGATGGTCCGAGAAACACGAAGGGCGCCATCAGGGCGCCGGTGCTGACGCCCGACACGATGGTGAAATCTGGCCGTCGATTGGTTTCGGTCAAGCCATGCAACAGGCCGGCCCCGAACGCGCCATCGGCGCCGCCGCCGGACAGCGCGAGATAATTGACCGGGCCCGTTTTGACCGCGACGCCTTTAGTCGATGCGGTGAAGCTGTCGAACACGGACGCCGAGGTGTCGCCGTAGAAGCGCACGTTCGACATGCCGGGGATTTCAGCCATCGCAGCCTCGGAGGCCGTATAAGGAATGCGGGCGAATTCTGTGGATGTACAGCCAGCAAGCGCAACGCTGGAGGCTATGATGATGCCCAGCACAGAACCACGTCGAACGATCATCGATCCACCCATCTCGAGCCCCGCGCTCATGCTGTCTGGCAAATTAGAGCGCCGCGCAAGCATAGCTTAAGTCGAGTGTTACTGAAGTTTGTTCCTCATATCTTGCTCGGCGGCAGGGATGAGCGACTAATTCGACCGGGCTGTCGTATTCAAGAGACAATGCCGGACGGTTTTAGGGCGCGAGATGCAAGGCGGCGAGGCGCTGGCCCGCCTCTAGAAACCGGGTCGGGTTGACGGCTTCCCCATCGATGCGGGTCTCGTAGTGGAGGTGCGGTCCTGTCGCGCGTCCCGTCGCTCCGACGTGACCGAGCACGTCGCCACGGGCCACGCGCTGACCTGGTGTGACAAGAACCGAGGCGAGATGCGCGTAGCGGGTCGATAGACCATTGCCGTGATCGACCTCGACCATCGTGCCATATCCTCCGGTGGCCCCTGCGGTCATGACGCGTCCGGCTGCTGTGGCTCGAACCTCGGCGCCATAGGCTTCACGGAGATCGACGCCCGTATGCAAGGCAGGTCGCCCGAGAAAGGGGTCCAGACGCGGTCCGAACGGCGATGTCACGTCCAGAACGCCTTGGACCGGAGCCGCGTAGGGTAGGAGCGGGAGACTGGCCACAAGCCGCCGCGTGTTCGCGACGTCGGCCTGCAGGCCCGCGAGTGCCGATCCGAACCGTGCGTCGAGACGATCGACCGGCAACGCCACGAAGGGTCCGCCCAGCGGCGCATCGACCGGAGTTGCGCCCTTGAGCCGAGTCGCGGATAGCCCGGACGCAGCCACGATCGACACGATGTCGTCGGATGTCTTGCGGGCGGTCTGATCGACGGCCGCAATGGCGCGAAATTGCGACGCATCGACCCGCTCCAGCGCCTCTGCCACATCCGCCAAAGCGCCGTTCAAACCCCCTGGACCAATCGATGCCGTTTCATCGTCGCCGGATGACGCCACGCCACCCGCATCGGTCGGCATGTCGCGGATCGATCCCGTGACATCGGAGCCGCTGACAACCGGCGCGACCGCTGGCGAGGGGGAACTGAGCGGATTGTCGATCGCGGCGGCTCCGGCCTCCTGGATCGTTGTCCGAATCGCGACGGCCGGGTCATGGCTCGCGCGACCCGATTGCGGTCGTGCGGCGCCCGCTGCTTCGGCCAATTGTCCCAGCAGGTTCGATCGAGTCTCGAGCCGCTCCGCCCGAATCGTGAGGGCCCTCATCTCTGTATCGAGGCTGCTCTGTTGAACGCGACCGCGCCCGGCATCGTGTCTGATTTGGCTTTGGAGCGCCGCGATTTGATCCTCGTAGCCATATTGCATGCTGGCATGTTCGGCCATGAGGGACGCGACCATATCGTCGTGAAAGGCGAGGTAAATGCTCGCACCCACGCCCCCGCAAGCCATGCCGATCAGAAGCCCGATCACGCTCCAGGCGAGGTCGACCCGCACCGTAAACCCGCGATGCGAGTTGCCTCGCGCGATCGACACGACATAGCGCGATCGAGACGATGGAACGGCGGTCCCGATTGGAAGCGGTGACATGAACTGATCCTGCGGAGAGGCCGAGGCGTTCAGATCACCGCGTTAAGGTTAAGTTTCCGCTAAGGTTAAGAGTGTGTGATCGATGCGGCGCGCGAGACGCGCAGGATCACAGCGCTTGTGCGGCGGCCAACACGTCGGCCGCGTGGCCCGGCACCTTGACCTTCGGCCAGATCTTGGCGATGCGACCCTCCCGGTCGATCAGGAACGTAGTGCGTTCGACGCCCATATAGGTTCGGCCGTACATGCTTTTTTGCGCCCAGACACCATATTCTTCCAACATCGCCTTGCTGTCGTCGGACAAGAGCGTCAGGTCGAGACCATGCTTGGCCTTGAACTTGGCGTGGCTGGCGATCGGATCGGGAGAGATTCCGATGACGGCCGTATTGGCGTCGTCGAAAGCGCCGCGCAACGCGTTGAAGTCGATCGCTTCCTTCGTGCAGCCGCTCGTATCATCCTTGGGATAAAAATAAAGAACGGCCTTGCGACCCGCCAGCGAGCGGAGCGAGCATGTTGTTTCGGTCGAAACAGGCAAATCGAAATCTGGTGCCGGATCGCCGATCGTGAGGGTTTGCGGCATAACGCCTTCCTTTCGTCTTTTTGGGTGCTAATTCGATGTATATGGGACAGGCCGTGTTGCCATTCTAATGGGCAAACGATGAGTGCAGAAGTCCCGATCGTGACATGCAAAAGGATCTCGACGGTTTGGCCGATACGATCGACCCTCCCAAGCATCGCCTTGTCAAAAGCGGTTCCGCAGGGATCCGTCCGGCGCGCGGCGCGACGGGGCGGGTACGACGTTGGGGTTTCCGCCGGGCTTGCGTCACCGGCATGGCCTTCCTCGCCAGTATCCTCTTTCTCGGGCTGATCGCCGGCGGTGTCTTCTTCATGCGGCTGGCGCAGGGACCCATCGACGTCGATCTCGGCCAGCAAATCACTCAGGCGCTCGGCGAGCGGGTCGGAGGCGGCTATGCCTTCGCGATCGGTGCGACCGCGATCGAACAGACCGACCATGGTCCGACCTTGTCGTTACGCCAGCTGACCATCAAGGATCATGCCGGCCGGACCGTCATGGCGGCACCGCGTGCAGGCATCGCGGTCAGTCCCTTCGAGCTCTTCTTTGGCCGTGTGTCGCCAAAGCGCCTCGAGGTGCAGGATATTCTGATGCGGGTCGTGCGGCTCGAGGATGGTGCCATCGCCATCTCGGCGGGCGCCGATCAGATTGCCGACACGCCTCTGACCACCATCTTTGCGAGTGCCGCAGAGGTCGTCACGCCCGCGGCCCCGAATCAAACGGTCGTCGTCAACGGCGAGACGCCGATACTGGCCAGCGACGCGCGCCCGGCGAAGCGATTCCCTCGCGAACTCGCCGCCGTGGTGGCCAAGGTGGTCGACACGGTCTTCGATCCCGCCAGCCCCTTCCGGGCACTCGACCGCTTCGGCATCAAACGAGGCACATTGGTGGTCGAAGACCGCCTGCGAAAAGCGTCGATGACCTATAAGAATTTCGAGGTCGATTTCGACCGCGAAGCCACCGGTGGGATTTACCTAACGGCAGACGCTGATGGGCCGAGCGGACATTGGTCATTCTCGGCCCGCGTCAATCAGGCGTCGGATGGAACCAAGATGCTCGACCTGACGGTGGATCATCTGTCCATGGACGAGATGATGCTGGCGGCTGGGCTTCGGACCATGCCATTCGATACGGATATGCCGCTGTCGCTGAACATGAACATGGCAGCGGCGCCGGACGGCAGCCTCACGAGTGCGGAGGGTCATCTCAGTCTGGGGTCTGGCTATTTCCGGCTCGACGACCCCGATCACGAGCCCGCGATGGTGGACGGCATCGACGTCACGCTGCGGGTCGATCCAGCCACGGGTGAGGTCGATTTTGGCCGGGGCAATCTCAAGGCGGGTGAGTCGAGCTTTCAATTCGGGGTACGTGCCATCCCGCCCGACACGAATGGTGCGCCGTGGCATGTCGTCGGGACCTCGACCGGCATTTTCGGAACCGAGCGCCCGGGCGAGCAGCCGATCAAACTCGACGCCATCGACATGAAGATCGATGTCGACATGCCCGCCAAAAAGGTCGTGGTGCAGAACTTCAGCGTCCGTGGCCCCGACGTCGCATTTCGCATGGATGCGGTGTTTCAGGGCAACGACACCGGCGGCTTTCTCATCACGAGCACGATGGACACCGGTCGGATGCCGGGACCGGTCGTGATTCGTCTCTGGCCCAATTGGGTGGCATCGCCGCCGCGCGCCTGGTTCCTGGCCAACCTGAAGGGTGGCACGCTCGATTATGGGCGCGGCAAGTTCGCCCTGACCGACGTCGATCTCGAGACGATGAAACATCAGCATTCGGTCCCGGACGATCACTCCCATATCGAATTTGGAGTCTCGAACGCCTCGTTGACGTTCATGAACGGCGTGCCGCCGCTGAAGGGCCTGGACGGCACCGGCGTTCTGACGGGCGACACGCTGACGTTTGCGGCCAGCAAGGGCGAGATGGAGGTCTCACCGGGTCGCAAGTTGTTCCTCAGCGATGGCACCTTCACGATCCCGAGCACCGATCCCAAGCCGTCCCCAGCCGTCATCGCGCTCCGGATCACGGGTGGCATCGATGCCATGGCGGATCTGCTCGCGCGCGACGCGTTGAAGCCCTATGCGGATCTGCCGATCGACGCCTCGTCCGTATCCGGCCAGATCGATGGACGCATGACCATCAACTTGAAGGTCGGCGATCACGTGCCGCCCGACGAGACCAAGATCGGAGTCGTGGCCGTCGCGAAGGACTTCTTCGTCGATAAGGTCATCGGCAAGGAACCGCTCGAAAACGCGACCGTCAACATCGTGGCCGACAAAGCCGGGATACACGCCCGGGGTGAAGGCCGCATGTATGGCGCGCCCGCGACGATCGACCTCAAGAAGCCAGCCGGAACGGCGCCGAGCGAAGCTGTCGTCTCGATCACGCTCGATGATGCGGCGCGGGCGAAAGCCGGCTTCACCCTTGGCAAGAGCGTGACTGGCCCGATTTCGGCGAAGATCAGCACCACTCTGTCGGGCGGCGAGTCGGGAAAAGCGTCGATCGATGTCGATCTTACGCGCGCCGTTCTCGACTCCCCCCTTCCTGGATTGAAAAAGGCAGCCGGCAAAGCGTCGAAGGCGACCTTTACGGCCACGCAGCAATCTGACGGTGTGCAGCTCGACCAGATCGTCTTCGACAGCGGGGCAACCTCAATCAGGGGGTCGGCGGAACTCGACAGCAAAGGTGGATTTGAAGGCGCCAAGCTGACGCAACTTCGGTTGTCGCCGGGGGATGACATGCGGGCCGATATCACGATGACCAACGAGGGGCTGAAACTCGTCGTGAAGGGCAGTAACGTCGATGCGCGCCCCTTCCTGAAATCGTTGACGACGGGCGATTCCGGATCGAGCAACGACGCGACGACGAAAGACCTCGACCTCGATCTGCACGCCAACATCCTGACCGGGCAGAACAGCCAGGCCTTGACCAATGCCGACCTGCGTCTTGTGAGACGGAGCGGAAACTTCCGCCGCGTGCAGATGACAGGACGTTTGGGCAAAGGCACCTTGTCGGCCAACACGGTCGGCCAGGGCGCGAATTCAACCATCGTGATCGCCGCGAAAGACGCTGGCGCAACGCTATCGTTCCTCGATCTTTACAAGCGGATGGATGGTGGACGGCTGGATACGACGCTGAAGTTCGTCGATGGCCGGATGGACGGCTATACGGTCGTGCACGACTTCACCATCAAGGAAGATCCGGCGATCAAGAAGCTGGCGTCGGAGGAGATCCCGGGTGATAGCCGCAATGCCGGGGCTCGCATCGACACGTCGGCGACCCGCTTCACCAAATTGGAGGCTTATTTCTCTCGCGTCGGCAACAAGATCGAGGTCCGCCAGGGCTCCATGTTTGGCCCGCAGGTCGGTGCCACGGTGGAGGGTTGGATCGACTTCGCGCATGATCGTGTCGCGCTGAATGGCACGTTCGTCCCGATCTACGGTCTGAACAATCTTTTCTCGCAGATCCCGGTGGTGGGCATGTTGCTGGGTGGGGGCGCGCATGAAGGCTTATTCGCGCTGAACTACCGCATCGATGGTTCGGCGAGTTCGCCTGTGCTGAGCTTCAACCCGCTGTCGGCGCTGGCGCCCGGATTTCTCCGAAAGATCTTCGGCGCGATCGACAATGCGGCACAGCAGGGTATCGATCCCTCCGCCGCATCGACGATCCCGCAAGGAGATCACGCCGTCGGTCCCGCTGGCGGCCTCGTGCCGAATTGACGGCGCCAGCGCCGCCTTGATGCGTCCTAGTCCGGACGGAGCAGAACGTGTTTCTTGCGCCCGAGCGACAGTTTGATCGCGCCCCCTTCGGCGAGATCTGCCTCTGTCAGCGTGGCGCGTTCATCCGATACCGTCGCGTCATTGACCTTGAGGCCACCGCCCTTGACCTGTCGGCGTGCTTCACCGGTCGATCCGACCAGCCCCGCCCGCACGAATGCCGCGAGAACGCCGACGCCGGCCGCAAGCTCCGCGGTCGCGATCGAAACCGTCGGGAGGTCGTCCGACACGGCACCGTCCTCGAAGGTCTTTCGCGCCGTCTCGCTGGCGATATCGGCGGCCTCTCGGCCATGCAGCAGCGCCGTCGCCTCCGTCGCCAGAACCTTCTTGGCCTCATTGATCTCCGCACCGCCGAGCCGCTCGAGCCGCGCGATCTCGTCGAGGCCGAGGAGCGTGAACAGCCGCAGGAAGCGCCCGACGTCGGCATCCTCGGTGTTGCGCCAGAACTGCCAATAACCATAGGGCTGCATCATATCGGCCTTGAGCCAGACCGCGCCCGACGCCGTCTTACCCATCTTGGCGCCCGACGCCGTGGTGATGAGCGGGCAGGTGAGGGCATAGAGTTGCGAGGTCCCCATGCGGCGGCCGAGATCGACGCCGGTGACGATGTTGCCCCACTGGTCCGAACCGCCCATCTGAAGGCTGCATCCAAACCGGCGGTTGAGTTCGACGAAGTCGTAGGATTGCAGGCACATGTAGTTGAATTCGAGGAACGAGAGTTCCTGCTCACGGTCGATCCGCATCTTGACGCTATCCATCGACAGCATGCGATTGACCGAAAAATGCCGCCCGACATCGCGCAAAAAGTCGATGTAGTTCAGCTTGGTGAGCCACTCGGCATTATCGACCATGATGGCGCCGGTTCCGCTGTCGCCAAAGTCGAGAAACCGCGAGAACGTGTCTTTGAGACTATCCTTGTTGGCCTCGATCTGCTCGAGCGTCAGAACCTTGCGGGTTTCGTCCTTGCCGGAAGGGTCGCCGACCCGCGTTGTGCCGCCGCCCATCAGCACGATCGGCTTGCCGCCCGTCTTCTGCATCCAGTGCAGCATCATGATCGACAGGAGATGGCCGACATGTAGCGAGGGGCCGGTGCAATCATAGCCGACATAGGCCTTGAGATCGCCAGAAAGCGCCTTCTGATCGAGCCCGGCCAGATCCGAGCATTGATGCAGATAGCCCCGCTCCGTAAGGGTGTGCAGAAAGTCGGAGGTGACGCTGGCGTCGGACATTGACGTTTTCCGGTGTGGCCCGATCGCGGTCCGGGCTAGATTTGCTTCATCATGCCGACGGCATCATGCGAGACGATGCTTTGGCGGGCTGCGGTCGCCGTGTCGAGGCGGAGGCGGCTCGTATGCCGCCTTGTGCACCGAGTAACGCAAAAAATCGAGAGGATCCATGACCGAAACATCTGAGCCGGCAGCGAGCGGCGTCCGGCGAGCCCTGGGCCTAATCAGCGGAACCTCCATGGACGGCGTCGATCTTGCGATCCTCGACACAGATGGACGCGACGTGGTCCGCTTCGGCCCGATTGGGTTTCTGCCTTACACCGAGGATGATCGCGCCGTTTTGCGGCGGGCGCTCGTCGACGCGGGCAGCCTGACGGATCGGCTCGCGCGTACCGGCGTTTTGGGGGATGCCGAACGTCGCGTGACCGAGCGCCATGCGGAGGCCGTGCTGGCGTTCTTGCGCGAGCATGCCATTGAGCCGTCGAGCGTGTCGGTGGTCGGTTTTCACGGTCAGACGGTGCTGCACAGGCCCGAGATGGCGCTGACGGTGCAGATCGGTGATGGAGCGGAGCTCGCGAGCCGGATCGGCATCGATGTCGTGGCCGACCTCCGCGCTGCCGATATGGTGGCGGGCGGGCAGGGCGCGCCCTTGGTTCCTGTCTATCATCAAGCGCTTGCAGCTTCGCGAGCGCTTGCGGGCCCGGTGTTGTTTCTGAACATTGGCGGAGTGTCCAACATCACCTATGTGGCCGAACGCCATGATCCGGTGGCCTGCGATACCGGGCCGGGCAATGCCTTGTTGGACGATCTCATGCTGGAGCGGACAGGCCAGCCGCTCGACCGGGATGGCGCGACAGCCGCGCTCGGCGTTGCGGACGAGGCGATCGTGTCAGACTTGTTGAACCATCCGTATTTTTCGCAAAAACCGCCGAAGTCGCTCGACCGGAATGCCTTTTCGCGCGCGCCCGTCGAGCCGCTCGGCACTGCCGACGCGGCCGCGACCTTGACGGCTTTCACGGCCGCCAGCATCGCGGCGGTACTGCCGCACCTTCCCGCCCCCCCGATCGAGGTCATCGTCTGCGGTGGTGGCGCGCGCAATCCGACGCTGATGCTCGAACTTACAAAACGCCTACCGTGCCGAGTGTCATCGGCGGATCAGCATGGTTGGAGCGCCGATGCCATGGAGGCACAGGCGTTCGCCTATCTGGCGGTGCGGTCGCTCGAGGGGTTGCCGCTCAGCTTTCCATCGACAACCGGCGTGGCAGCACCGGTCAGCGGAGGCACACTTTACAGAGCGTGAGGCTCAGTTGCGTTCGCTGCGGGCTGGGGTCGCGGTCCGCTCCGGGTTGCCGAGTCGCTTGTCGAGATAGACGCCAACATCGGCGATCAGCGGATCGACGCAATTCTCGAAGAAGTGATTTGCGCCCGGAATGATCGCATGTTCGATCTGGATCCCCTTCTGGGTCTTCAGTTTCTCGATCATGGCCTGCACCTCTTTCAAAGGCGCTACGCGATCCTTGTCGCCATGGACGAACAGGCCCGACGAGGGGCAGGGCGCCAAGAACGAGAAATCGTAAAGCGTTGCGGGTGGCGCGATCGAAATGAAGCCTTCGATCTCAGGCCGCCGCATCAAAAGCTGCATGCCGATCCAGGATCCGAACGACACACCCGCGATCCAGCAGGCCCGCGCCTCGGGGCTGATCGACTGAGCCCAATCCAGCGCCGCAGCCGCATCCGACAATTCGCCGGCGCCGTGATCGAACCCACCTTGCGATCGGCCGACCCCACGGAAATTGAATCGCAGGACCGAAAATCCGCGTTCGGCAAAGGTATAATACAGATTGTAGACAATCTGATTGTTCATCGTCCCGCCGAACTGCGGATGCGGATGCAGGATGATCGCAATCGGCGCGCCGCGCAGTTTCGCGGGATGGAAGCGGCCTTCTAGACGGCCAGCGGGACCCGTGAAAATGACTTCAGGCATAGATACTCCAGGGTGCCGGACAGGCCATCGCGCCCGAATGCCGCGGCGCGGATCGGAGCCCGACAAAGGCGTTCGGCTTGACTTCGACGACAGAATATCTGTTAGAATTATTCTAACAGATTTGCACAGGCGCTCATCGCGCTCATGCACGATTGCGCGCTCGGATCAACCCGGCTTCTAGCACGGGCGATAGGGCGAAAAGCAAGTATTTTGAGTAGTGGGATGTCTCGACCGCGAACCTATTTGGACTTTAATGCGACCTCGCCGCTGCGACCCGTCGCGCGGATTCGCATGATCGAAGCCTTGGATCGGGTCGGAAATCCTTCGTCGGTTCACACGGAAGGTCGTCGCGCGCGCGGGTTGGTCGAAACGGCGCGCGCCGACGTGGCGGCCCTGTTTGGCACGCGCACAGAACTTGTGACGTTTACGTCCGGGACCACGGAAGCTGCAGCCTTGGCTTTGACGCCTGTGCTGCAGGACGCGCCGGTGCAAGCGCCCGCGGATCGGCTACTCGTCGCGGCGACCGAACATCCGGCCGTGCTGCAGGGTCATCGCTTTCCGGCGGATCGTGTCTCTCTGCTTCCGGTGACGTCCGACGGGTTACTTGACCTCGAGGCGCTTCGGCACGCTCTGGCGTCGGTTTCTGGCCGCTGCATCGTGGCGGTGCAGGCGGCCAACAGCGAGACGGGCGTGCTCCAGCCAATTCATGATGTAGCGGATCTCGTTCACGCTCACGGTGGATTGTTGGTCTGCGATGCGACCCAGGCGGCTGGCCGGATTGATTGTTCGTTTAATCGGCTTCAGGCCGACGTCCTTCTCGTTTCGTCGCACAAGATCGGCGGCCCCCTTGGCGTCGGCGCCATGGTGTTCGCGTCGGATCGGCTTCGCCTTGGCGATCCGCTGGTTCGCGGCGGCGGCCAGGAGCGCGGATTGCGGGGCGGGACCGAGAATGTGCCGGCCATCGCCGGGTTTGGCGCAGCGGCGCGCGCGGTATCGGGCTTGGTCGACACCCCGCATCTTTACGAGCTTCGTCAAAACTTGGAGCAGCGCCTTCGCGCGAGTTGGCCGGATGTCGTGATGTTTGGCAACGGCGCAGAGCGGCTTCCGAATACGGTCGCGTTCGCGATTCCCGGCGTGTCGAACGAGACGGCGTTGATCGCGCTCGACCTTGAAGGTGTGGCCGTCTCGACCGGGTCGGCATGCTCCTCGGGCAAAGTTTCATCGTCGCATGTCCTTGAGGCGATGGGAGTCGATGCTCATCTAAGGGCTTGCGTCATCAGGGTAAGTTTTGGCTGGTGTTCGATACCAGCGGATGTCGATCGGTTAATGGTGGCGCTCGGCGCGATCGCCAGCCGGATCCAGAGGCGCTCGACACAAGCTGCCGCTTGAAGATTGCGGGACAGGCGTGGCACAAGCCCGCTTGCCACCGCCTGGCGCCGTGAGGCGCCGCTAGGGTTTGAGGAGAAGGTGAATGGCCGCAGTTCAGGAAACCGTCGATCACGTCAAGTCGCTCGACGTGAGCGAATATAAGTACGGCTTCGTGACCGAGATCGAATCCGAGCGTTCCGCCCAAGGGCTATCGGAGGAGACCGTTCGCTTCATTTCGGCCAAAAAGGGCGAGCCCGAATGGCTGACCGAATGGCGGATGGACGCCTATCGCCGGTTCTTGACCATGCGCGAGCCGACCTGGGCGCGCGTCGATCATCCGCCGATCAATTATCAGGACCTCTACTATTTCGCGGCGCCGAAGTCGGTGACCGGCCCCATGACGCTGGACGAGGTCGATCCCGAACTGCTCCGCACCTACGAGAAGCTCGGTATTCCGTTGCGTGAGCAGGAAATCCTGGCGGGGGTGCAGACCTCCCGCGTGGCGGTCGATGCGGTGTTCGACTCCGTCTCGGTCGCGACCACCTTCAAGGCTGAGCTCGCCAAGTCCGGCGTGATCTTCTGCCCGATCTCGGAGGCGGTCCATTCGCATTCGGACCTCGTGAAGAAATACCTCGGCTCGGTCGTGCCGGTCACCGACAACTTCTTTGCGACCCTGAACTCGGCGGTGTTTTCCGACGGATCGTTCGTCTACATCCCGCCGGGCGTTCGATGCCCGATGGAATTGTCGACCTATTTCCGCATCAACGAGCAGAATACGGGGCAGTTCGAGCGGACCCTGATCATCGCCGACAAGGGTTCCTACGTCAGCTATCTCGAAGGCTGCACGGCGCCGAAGCGCGACGAGAACCAGCTTCATGCTGCCGTCGTCGAATTGATCGCGCTTGACGATGCCGAGATCAAATATTCGACGGTGCAGAACTGGTTCCCCGGCGACGCCGAGGGCAAGGGCGGCATCTACAATTTCGTGACCAAGCGCGGCGACTGCCGGGGTGACAATTCCAAGATCTCCTGGACCCAGGTCGAGACCGGCTCCGCGATCACCTGGAAGTATCCGTCCTGCATCTTGCGCGGCGACAATTCGCGCGGCGAGTTTTACTCGATCGCGATCTCGAATGGTCGCCAGCAGGTCGATAGCGGCACCAAGATGATCCATCTCGGCAAGAATACGACGAGCCGGATCATCTCGAAGGGGATCGCGGCCGGCAAGTCCGACAACACCTATCGCGGGTTGGTGTCGGCGCATCGCAAGGCGACGAACGCGCGTAATTTCACCAATTGCGACTCGTTGCTGATCGGCGAATATTGCGGCGCCCACACGGTCCCGTACATCGAGGCCAAGACATCGACGGCGGTGTTCGAGCATGAGGCGACGACGTCGAAGATCTCCGAGGATCAGTTGTTCTACTGCCGTCAGCGCGGCCTATCCGGCGAAGAGGCGACGGCTTTGATCGTCAACGGCTTCGTGCGCGACGTGCTTCAGCAACTACCAATGGAATTTGCGGTCGAAGCACAGAAGCTGATCGCAATCTCGCTCGAAGGCAGCGTGGGCTGACCTTCTTCTCAGGCTCGGCCATCAGGTCGAGCCAACCTTATTGCTTTGACGACGCTGCCGCTCAGGCCGCCGACACGACACGAACTACAGGGACGATTATGCTGGAAGTCAAAAACCTTCACGTCGAGATCGACGGCAAGAAGATCCTCGACGGGTTGAATCTCACGGTCAAGAACGGCGAAGTCGCCGCCATCATGGGGCCGAACGGGTCCGGCAAATCGACCTTGTCCTATGTGATCGCGGGTCGCTCCGACTATGAGGTGACCGAGGGCGAGGTTTTGCTCGACGGCGAAAATATTCTTGAGATCGATCCCGAGGCACGAGCCGCCAAGGGCATCTTCCTGGCCTTCCAATATCCGGTCGAGATTCCAGGCGTCGCGACGATGACGTTCCTGAAGGCATCGCTCAACGCCCAGCGCAAGGCGCGTGGCGAGGCTGAACTGTCCACGCCGGACTTCATGCGGACGGTGCGCGACGCGGCCGCCAAGCTCGAGGTCAATCCCGACATGATGAAGCGGCCGCTCAACGTTGGTTTTTCCGGTGGCGAGAAGAAGCGGATGGAAATCCTGCAGATGGCGCTGCTGCAGCCGCGCTTCGGCCTCCTCGACGAAACCGATTCCGGCCTCGACATCGATGCGCTACGGATTGTCGCCAATGGCGTCAACGCGCTCCGGAGCCCGGATCGCGGCTTCGTGGTCATCACCCATTACCAGCGGCTTCTCGACTATATCGTCCCGGACACAGTACACATCATGTCCAAGGGACGGGTCATCAAGACAGGGACGGCGGATCTCGCGCTCGAACTCGAAAAGAACGGCTACCGCGATTACGTTGCCGACGCGGCGTGAGGGCAAGCTCCATGTCAGCCGAAATCACTCTCATGAAGACACCGGCCGAAACCAGGCTTGGTGATTATTTCGAGGCGATGCGGGCCACGGCCGATCGCGCGGATTTGGCAGCCTATCGCGCCGATGCCTTCGCGCGATTTGCCGCCAAGGGCCTGCCGCACCGCCGCATCGAAGCCTGGCACTACACCGACCTTCGGAGCATGCTGCGGGAGGCGTTTGCGCCTGCACATCCCGCTGACGATGCGGGTGTTGCGGCTGCCAAGGCGCATGTCGCCGGGATGGCCGATCCGGTCGGGCCACGCGCCGTGCTGCTCGATGGCGTCTATCGACCCGATCTTTCCAGCGTCGCGACGCTCTCGGCCGGCGTCACGCTCGTTTCGGTTCTCGATCGTCTCGCCAATGGGGCGCTCGGCGATGCTCTCTCGGCGGCCGAAGCGCTCGGGACGCCCGAGGCCATTCTCGCGCTCAACGCCGCGCTGATGCAGGGCGGAGTTGCTCTGACGGTTTCGCCCGGCGTCTCCGTGGTCGAGCCGATCGAACTCGTGTTCCTCGCGACGGCTGGTGTTCAAGCCTCGATTTCAACGCGCTCGCTCGTCGAGGTCGGCGCTGGCGCATCTCTCACCTTGATCGAGCGACATGTCGCGCTGGGCGAGGCCGACAACCAGGGGAACCATGCTTTGATCGTGGCGCTTGGCGACGAGGCTGCCATCGATCATGTGGCGCGGATGGACGGCTTCTCCAAGTCGTCGGTGCAGCTTGGTACCGTGTTGGCGCGCATCGGCTCGAAGGCTCGCTTCGCCTCGTTCACTCTCATGACCCTGCCCGGCGTGACGCGCCGGCAGAGCTTCCTCGAATTTGCCGGCACACATTCGGCCGCCGACTTCAAGGGCGTGTCGTTGTTGGACGGCCGCTCCCATGCCGATACGACCTTGATCGTGACCCATACGGCGGCGCATTGCGAGAGCCGCGAATATTACAAGACAATCCTCGATGGCGAGTCGACCGGCGTCTACCAAGGCCGGGTCGTCGTGGCGCCCGGCGCGCAGAAGACCGATGGGAAGATGCTCAGCAAAGCGATCTTCCTGGCCGATGGCGCCAGCATGTTCAACAAGCCGGAACTCGAGATCTTCGCCGACGATGTGGTCTGTGGCCATGGCGCGACCGTCGGCAATCTCGATGAAAACCAACTCTTCTATCTGCGCGCGCGGGGTATTCCACGCAAAGACGCCGAGACGCTGCTGCTGAATGCGTTTGCGGCCGACGCGATCGATGGTGTCGCGACCGAGGAACTCCGCCAGGAATTGACCGGGAGCGTCGAACAATGGTTGCACAACCGCGAGTCATGACCGACGCCGAGCCGGCAGTATTCGACGTCGAGCGCGTCCGCGCCGATTTCCCGATCCTGTCGGTGCGGCCTTATGGTAAGCCGCTGATCTATCTCGACAATGCCGCCTCGGTGCAAAAGCCGAAAGCGGTGATCGAGCGGATCACCTACGCCTATGAACATGAATATGCCAATGTACACCGCGGCTTGCATTACCTCGCCAATGCCGCGACCGAGGCTTTCGAGGGCGCGCGCGAAAAGGTGCGGGCGTTCCTGAATGCGGGCTCGACAGACGAGATCATCTTCACGCGCTCAGCCACCGAAGCCATCAACCTCGTGGCCTCGTCGTTCGGGCAGGCGCATATCGGGGAGGGCGACGAGATCGTCCTGTCGATTATGGAGCATCACTCCAACATCGTTCCGTGGCATTTTCTGCGCGAGCGCAAAGGCGCTGTGCTGACTTGGGTCGATGTCGAGGACGACGGCTCGTTTCAGATTGAGGCGTTCGAGCGCGCCTTGACGGAGCGAACCAAGATCGTCGCAATCACGCATATGTCGAACGTGCTCGGCACGATCACACCCATCAAGGAGATCATCCGCATCGCACATGAGCGCGGCATCCCGGTGTTGGTCGATGGGTCACAGGGCGCCGTGCATCTCGATGTCGACGTGCGTGATCTCGATGCTGATTTTTATGTCTTCACAGGACATAAGCTTTACGGCCCGACAGGCATTGGCGTCCTTTATGGCAAGCGGGATTTGATGGCCGCGTTGCCGCCGTTCAACGGCGGTGGTGAGATGATCGATGTCGTGACGAAGGACACGATATCCTACAATAGTCCGCCGCATCGCTTCGAAGCCGGCACACCGCCGATCGTGCAGGCGATCGGGCTCGGGGCCGCCGTCGATTACGTGGATGCGATCGGGCGCTCGGCGATCCGCGCTCACGAGGCCGCTCTGACGGCCTACGCGCATGAACGCCTCGGGCGTATGAACTCGCTCCGGATTTTCGGTACCACGCCGGACAAAGGCGCGATCCTGTCGTTTGAGATGAAGAACGCTCATGCCCATGATGTCGCGACCGTCATCGATCGGTCGGGTGTGGCGGTTCGCGCCGGGACCCATTGCGCGATGCCGCTGATGCAGCGTTTCGGTGTCACCTCAACCTGCCGCGCTTCCTTTGCGATGTATAATACATTCGACGATGTCGATAAACTCGCCGAGGCCCTGACCCGGGCCGAAGCTCTTTTCGCGTGAGGCTCATGTCTAATCCATCAGTTCCGGCCCCGGTGTCGGCCGCCGCCACCGAGGACGCCCAGCCCAATCGTCCGGCCATCGCGCAACCCTCCGACATCACGCCGGAGGAGATCGATCGCCTGACAGAAGGTCTGATCACGGCGCTGAAGACCGTCTATGATCCTGAAATCCCGGTCGACATCTACGAACTCGGACTGATCTACCGGATCGACATCGACGATAGTCGGTTCGTATCGGTCGATATGACGCTGACCGCGCCGGCTTGTCCGGTTGCGGGCGAAATGCCGGGCTGGGTCGAAACCGCAGTCGCAGGCGTTCCTGGCGTCGCGGGTGCTAAGGTGTCGATGGTGTTCGATCCGCCGTGGGATCAAAGCCGCATGTCGGACGAGGCCCGCGTCGCTCTCGACATGTGGTGATCATCCAGGCCCGGTCCACGACGGAACCGGGCCGAGTTCCGATCTAAGCCGCAACGCTTGTGGACACTGGCTCACAGAGCCAAGTGTCGAGATCCTCAGAGGCGCGCTGGCTCATGGCCTTTTTCTTGGCGACAGCTTTTTCAGGGCCGCGCAGCCGCTTTCCATCCTCCGCTTTGGGGACCATGGCGAGTGGCGGGAAAAGGCCGAAGTTGACATTCATCGGCTGAAACGACGGTGGCCCGCTATCGATCGTCTCGAGATGACCGCCCGTGATGTGGTTGATCAGCGCGCCGATCGCCGTGGTGGGTGGCGGGAGCGACACCGCAGTGCCGAGCCGCTCGGCCGCGGCCATCCGGCCCGCCATCAGCCCGATCGCGGCACTTTCGACATAACCCTCGCAGCCCGTGATCTGCCCCGCGAAGCGCAAACGCGGCATCGCCTTGAGGCGCAGCAGCGGGTCGAGTACCTTGGGTGAGTTCAGGAACGTGTTCCGGTGCAAGCCACCAAGGCGAGCAAATTCCGCCTGTTCGAGACCGGGAATCATCCGAAACACTGCCGTTTGCTCGGCATATTTCAGCTTTGTCTGGAATCCGACCATGTTGTAGAGCGTGCCGAGCGCGTTATCCTGACGCAATTGGACGATCGCATAAGCCTTGACGGTCGGGTTATGCGGATTGGTCAAGCCAACAGGTTTCATCGGGCCATGTCGCAGCGTTTCTCGGCCACGTTCCGCCATCACTTCGATCGGCAGGCAGCCGTTGAAATAAGGCGTCCCCTCAAACGACTTAAAGCCGACCGTATCGCCCGCCACCAAGGCGTCCAGAAACGCCTCATATTGCTCGCGATCCAGCGGACAATTGATGTAATCAGCCCCCGTGCCGCCAGGGCCCATCTTGTCGTATCGGGACTGGAACCAGGCCTTGTCGAGATCGATCGTGTCGCGATGGACGATCGGCGCGATGGCATCGAAGAACGCAAGCTGTTCTTCTCCGGTCAGGCTCCCGATGGCGGTCGCGAGCGCCGACGATGTCAGCGGACCCGTCGCCACGATCACATTGTCCCAATCGGCAGGCGGGAGGCCGTCGATCTCGCCGCGTTCGACCGAGATCAGAGGATGGTTCGCAATGGCAGTTCCGACAGCTTGCGAGAACCCGTCGCGGTCGACCGCCAACGCACCACCAGCCGGGACCTGATGCCGATCCGCGCAGGCCATGATGACGGAGCCGAGCCGGCGCATCTCGCGATGAATGACGCCGACCGCATTAGTGCTGGCATCATCCGAGCGAAAGGAATTGGAACAGACGAGCTCGGCAAGCCCGTCGGTGCGATGCGCTTCGGTTCCGCGAACCGGACGCATCTCGTGCAGCACGACAGGCACGCCCGCTTGCGCGATTTGATAAGCCGCCTCGGTGCCGGCCAAGCCGCCGCCGATGACGTGAACGGGTTTGATCATATGGGTTGAATTCATACCGCAACCTAAAGCAGGAACGCGGGAATGTGAACGGCTGGCCACGACCGGAACCGATGATCGGCACAAACCGAAAACGCCCGCCGGGGAGGACCGGCGGGCGTTCTGACGTCACGGGGGCATCGGCCACACCCGCGAACCAGATGAATTCAGTCGTGGATACGAGCGCCCTGACGGACGACGTCTTCAATATCCGACCGGCCAATGCCGAGGTCGTTCAATTCGCGATCCGAAAGACGCGACAGTTCCCGAACCGACTCGCGGAAACGGCGCCAAGCATGGAGCTTTGCAGAGAGAGTTTTGATCATAGCACTGTTCCTTTTTATTAAGTCGTCGCTCAACTATCTGCTGCGCCACGACCGCTTTGATGCAGTGCAATATATCGAAAATCGCAGCTTTGATAACCCGTCTCGTCTTAAGCCCACCCATGCGAAAAACGCATGATGATCTTAGTAAACCGCTAAGACAATCAAGCTAATGCGACTCGATCCAGCCCGCTGACCCGACCGAAAGTGCTGCAGCACTGCAGTTCACCAAAGGTGCCGTGTGAAAATTGCATGACGACCGCCGGTCAGACGAGGAGACTGCGCGGTATTTATGCCGACGCGGGATGTCGGCTGCCGTGGAGATATTGCACCGCACCATCGTGGTGATTGTTATCGGGGCGCATCGCACGATGCGAGAGGGTGACGGGTCCTATTCGGCGGCAGCCTCAAGCACCAAGGGCCGACGCTTCAACACGTCTCGCAAGAAGCGCCCAGTGTGGCTGGCCTTCGAGCGCGCGATATCCTCGGGTGTTCCTGTCGCCACAACCTGACCGCCGCCGCTCCCGCCTTCCGGTCCGATGTCGACGACGTAGTCGGCTGTTTTGATCACTTCGAGATTATGCTCGATGACCACGACCGTGTTGCCTTGATCGACGAGTTCGTGCAGCACTTCCAACAGCTTGGCGACATCGTGGAAATGCAGCCCCGTCGTCGGCTCGTCGAGAATATAGAGCGTCCGCCCCGTCGAGCGTCGCGACAGCTCCTTCGACAGTTTGACGCGCTGGGCCTCGCCACCCGACAAGGTATTGGCCTGCTGCCCGACCTTGATGTAGCCAAGCCCGACCCGAGCCAGCGTCTCCATCTTCTCGCGGATCGACGGCACCGGTTTGAACAGCGTCGCGGCCTCCTCGACCGACATGTCGAGCACATCGGCGATCGAGTTATCGCGATACTTGACCTCCAATGTCTCGCGTCCGTAGCGCTTTCCCTTGCAGACGTCGCAGGTGACATAGACGTCGGGCAGAAAGTGCATTTCGATCTTGATGACGCCGTCGCCCTGGCACGCCTCGCAGCGGCCGCCCTTCACATTGAACGAGAAACGGCCTGGCAGGTAGCCGCGCGCCTTGGATTCCGGCAAGCCGGCGAACCATTCGCGGATCGGCGTGAACGCTCCCGTGTAAGTGGCCGGATTGGACCGCGGCGTCCGCCCGATCGGCGATTGATCGATGTCGATGACCTTGTCGATGTGTTCGAGGCCTTCGATCGCGTCATGCGGGGCAGGGTGATCGATGGCCCCGTTCAGCCGTCGCGCGACCGCCTTGTAAAGGGTGTCGATCACCAGCGTCGACTTGCCGCCCCCCGACACGCCCGTCACACATGTGAAGGTGCCGAGGGGCACGTCGAGTGTCACGTTCCTCAAATTATTGCCGCGCGCGCCGGTGACGCGCAGGTGATCGCCATTCTTGGCCTTGCGCCGCGTGCGCGGCACGCCGACCATCTTGACGCCGGTCAGATATTGCCCGGTGAGCGAGTTCGGGTCCGCCATGATCTGCTCGGGCGTACCGGCCGAGACGATCTCGCCGCCGTGGATGCCGGCGCCGGGCCCGACATCGACCACGTAATCGGCTGCTCGGATCGCATCTTCGTCATGCTCGACCACGATGACGCTGTTGCCGAGCCCCCGTAAACGCCGCAGCGTGTCGAGGAGCCGCTCGTTGTCGCGCTGATGCAGGCCGATGGACGGCTCGTCCAAAACGTAAAGCACGCCCGTGAGTCCGGAACCGATTTGTGACGCGAGCCGGATGCGCTGGCTTTCGCCGCCAGAAAGCGTGCCGGCTGCGCGCGCAAGCGTCAGATAATTGAGCCCGACATCGAGCAGGAAAGTCAGTCGATCACGGATTTCCTTGAGGATGCGGGCCGCGATCTCGTTCCGTTGCGGGTCGAGTTTCTCAGGAAGCGAGGCAGCCCAGTCGAGGCATGCGCGGATGGGAAGATCGCAAACCGCACTGATGGTTTGCATGTCGATCTTCACGGCCAGCGCTTCGGGCTTGAGCCGCGTGCCGCTACAGGCAAGGCACGGTGTCGCGCTCATGAAGCGGCCGATCTCCTCGCGCGCGAATTCGCTCTCGGTCTCCTTGAAGCGGCGGTCGAGATTATTGACCACGCCTTCGAAAGCCTTGTTGACCGCGTAAGACCGGACGCCATCATCATAGGCGAACCGAACCTCCTCGCTCCCGGATCCGAACAGAATGACGTTCTGGACCTGTTTCGGCAGCTTCTCCCATCGGGTGTCGAGTTTGAAGCCGAAATGCTTGCCGAGCGCGTCGAGCGTCTGGACATAATAAGGCGAGGTGGATTTTGCCCACGGTGCGATCGCACCGCGCTTCAATGTCAATGTGATATCGGGGACAACGCGCTCCGGGTCGACCGACATTTGAAAGCCGAGCCCGGCGCAGATCGGGCAAGCGCCAAACGGATTGTTGAACGAGAACAGCCGTGGCTCGATCTCGGCGATCGTAAACCCCGAGACAGGGCAGGCAAACTTCGACGAAAAGGTTATTTCCCGGTCCTGACCGTCTGCAGGATCGGTCAGTTCGACGACCGCAATGCCATCCGCGAGCTCCAGTGCTGTCTCAAAGCTTTCGGCGAGTCGCGTCGCAATATCGGGCCGCACGACGATCCGATCGACAACGACGCCGAGGTCGTGCTTGAACTTCTTGTCTAACATCGGGGTCTCATCGATGGGGTAGAACTCCCCATCGATCTTGAGACGCTGAAACCCCTTCTTCTGATATTCGGCGATTTCCTTACGGTACTCGCCCTTGCGGCCGCGAATGGCCGGCGCAATCAGGTAAAGGCGTGTTCCCTCCGGTAAGGCCAGAACCCGGTCGACCATCTGGCTGACGGTCTGGCTCTCGATCGGCAATCCTGTCGCGGGCGAATAGGGAATCCCGATCCGCGCCCAGAGCAGGCGCATGTAATCATAGATTTCTGTAACGGTGCCGACGGTGGAGCGGGGGTTCTTCGACGTGGTCTTCTGTTCGATCGAGATCGCTGGCGACAGTCCGTCGATCTGGTCGACGTCTGGCTTCTGCATCATCTCGAGAAACTGACGCGCATAGGCCGAGAGGGACTCGACATAGCGCCGTTGTCCCTCGGCATAGATCGTGTCGAAGGCCAGCGACGACTTGCCCGACCCGGACAGCCCCGTGAACACGACGAGTTTGTCGCGTGGGATGACGAGATCGATGTTCTTGAGATTGTGCTCCCGCGCGCCACGGACCGTGATCGTGCGGCCATCAAACGCCGGAGTTGTGACGCCGACCAGCGTATCAACCGGCTTGGCCGAAGGCGGCAGCGCGGGGGCCTGCGAAACCACGAGTGCTTTCGAGGCGGGCGCATCCGCTTCACCAGCCTGTTTCTGTCTCCGTGCCATGCGGCCTCATGCCTTTTTGCAACGCGACGCCCGTCCCGCCAGCACGGGGCCGCAGCGACAAGGCTCGACGCGCGAGCGGAACCTCGGATGGTACCGAGTGGGTATCAAAGCTCCGTCCCGATTGGAACAGAAAAAGAACAAAATCCGTGGACGACGAGTCCGAACCTGTGATCTGAGGCTGCAAACGGCTCGGTTTGGCTTGCGCCTCCGGGGCCAAACGGCGCAGGATCATCGGCAGAACGACAACGGTCGATTGAATTTTCTGAGGAGTTGGTGATGGCGGGTAGCGTCAACAAGGTGACCCTGATCGGCAATCTCGGCAAGGACCCGCAAGTCCGTCGCATGAATTCGGGTGAGGCGGTCGTCAACCTGACGATCGCGACGTCCGAGACCTGGCGCGACAAGGCGTCGGGCGAGCGCAAGGAAAAGACCGAGTGGCACAACGTGGTGATTTTCAACGAGAATATCGCGAAAGTCGCCGAGCAATATCTGAAGAAGGGCTCGAAGGTCTATCTCGAGGGACAGTTGCAGACTCGGAAATGGACCGACAAAGATGGTGCCGAAAAATACACGACCGAGGTGGTGCTGCAGCGCTATCGCGGTGAACTGACGCTGCTCGATAGCCGTGGGTCTGGCGGTGACTTCGGTGGCCGCGAGGACGGCGGTTCGTTCGAGCGCCCGTCAGGCGGGGGCGGTGCAGGGTCCAGCTACGGACGGGGCGCGTCGGACCAGCGGTCGAGCAGTGGAGCGAGCAACACCGGCGGTGGGCGCTTGTCCGAGACGATCGACGACGACATCCCGTTCTGATCGCTTCTCCGCCACGGTTGGCCTCGCAAGCGCTTTCCAGTAGAGATAACGGCTTGAACTGTTTGGGAATCGAAGTTTTTGGCTGAGCACGACAAAGATCGACCGGACGAATCGTCGGGTATTCGACCGGTCTCCATTACGGACGAGATGAAGCGGTCCTACCTCGATTACGCCATGAGCGTCATCGTGAGCCGAGCCCTGCCGGATGTGCGGGACGGATTGAAGCCGGTGCATCGGCGCATTCTGCATTCCATGCAGGAAAACAACTACTTACCGGACAGACCTTACGTAAAGTCAGCGCGGATCGTGGGCGATGTGATGGGCAAGTACCATCCCCATGGCGACAGCGCGATCTACGACGCCATGGTCCGCATGGTGCAGACTTTTTCGATGCGACTGCCGCTGATCGACGGGCAGGGTAATTTTGGCTCCATCGACGGCGATCCTGCAGCCGCGATGCGGTACACGGAATCGCGTCTGGCCGCTCCATCGTTGGCGCTGATCCAGGACATCGACGAAAACACGGTCGATTTCCAACCCAACTACGACGGCAAGGAGAGCGAGCCCGTCGTCCTGCCGGCGCGGTTTCCGAATCTGTTGGTCAACGGTGCCGGCGGCATCGCGGTCGGCATGGCCACCAACATCCCGCCGCATAATCTCGGCGAAGTCATCGATGCGGTCATCGCATTGATGGACCGGCCCGACATCACGATCGACGACCTCATCGAGATCGTCCCAGGCCCGGATTTCCCCACAGGGGGCGCGATCCTCGGACGAAGCGGCATCCGCTCGGCTTATCATACGGGCCGCGGATCGATCCCGATTCGGGCCAAGGTTCTGATCGAGGAAATCCGCCGCGATCGCGAAGCCCTGATCGTGACCGAAATTCCGTATCAGGTGAACAAGACGACGCTGATCGAGAAGATCGCCGAACTGGTCCGCGAGAAGCGGGTCGAGGGCATTTCCGAATTGCGCGACGAATCCGATCGCGACGGCATGCGGATCGTGATCGAGATCAAACGCGATGCGGTGCCGGACGTGGTGCTGAACCAGCTCTGGCGCTACACCTCGCTCCAGAGCAGCTTCGGCGCCAATATGATCGCGCTGAACGGCGGCCGGCCGGAAGTCCTGAACCTCAAAGACATCCTGGTCGCATTCTTGGATTTCCGCGAGACGGTGGTGACCCGTCGGACCAAGTTCCGCCTCAACAAGGCGCGTGACGCGGCCCATGTGCAGGTTGGTCTCGCGATCGCGGTCGCCAATATCGACGAAGTGATCCGCTTGATCCGCACATCGCCCGATACGGCGGCGGCGCGCGTCTCCTTGATGGAACGCGCCTGGCCCGCCCGTGACATGGCGCCCCTGATCACGCTCATCGCCGACCCGCGTCACGCGCTGGCGGAGGATGGCACCTATCGCCTGTCGGAAGCGCAGGCCCGTGCCATTCTCGAGTTGCGCCTCGCTCGTTTGACCGCCCTCGGTCGCGACGAGATCGCCGAGGCCTTGAACAAGCTGGCGGTCGAAATTGCCGACCTGCTGGAGATCCTCGGGTCGCGCGCCCGGATCTTCGACATTGTGAGGGGCGAGCTCCTCGCGATCCGCATCGCTTATGCGACGCCGCGCCGGACCACGATCCTCGACAGCGATGCCGACATGGATGACGAAGATCTCATCCAGCGCGAAGATATGGTCGTGACGGTCAGCCACGCCGGCTATATCAAACGCGTGCCGCTCTCGACCTACCGGGCGCAACGGCGTGGCGGCAAAGGCCGCTCGGGCATGCAGACCCGCGACGAGGATTTCGTCTCGCGTTTGTTCGTCGCCAATACGCATACGCCGATGCTGTTCTTCTCCTCGCGCGGGCAAGCCTACAAACTCAAGGTATGGCGGTTGCCTCTCGCGGCACCGCAGGCGCGGGGCAAGGCGCTGGTCAACATCCTGCCGCTCGAACAGGGCGAGCGGATCACTACCATCATGCCGATGCCCGAGGATGAGGCGAGTTGGGATACGCTGGACGTGATGTTCGCGACGACACGCGGCACCGTGCGGCGCAACAAGCTCAGCGACTTCGCTCAGGTCAATCGGGCCGGCAAAATCGCGATGAAGCTCGATGAGGGCGACGGCATCGTCGACGTTCAGATCTGTGCGGAAAGCCAGCACGATGTTCTGCTGACGACGGCCCAGGGCCAGTGCATCCGCTTTGCGGTCGGTGACGTCCGGGTCTTCAAGGGTCGCGACTCGATGGGTGTCCGTGGCGTGTCGCTCGCCGACGGCGACAAGGTGATCGGCCTGTCGATCCTGCGGCACATGGAGGCGGATCCGGGCGAGCGGATCGCCTATCTCAAGCGGCGCCGCGCCCGCGAGGGCGTGGTGGAAGACGATATCGAACACGAGGTCGTCGGTGAGAATGGCGACGCCCCGGATGGGCCCGACACGCTGTCGCCGCAGCGCTATATCGAAATGTCGGAAGCCGAGCAGGACATTCTGACGATTTCGGAGCGGGGCTTCGGCAAGCGAAGCTCGTCGTTCGAGTATCGGCTGACGGGACGCGGCGGCAAGGGTATCGTCGCCATGGTGACCAATACCCGCAACGGCAAACTGGTGGCGTCGTTCCCGGTCGAACATGCGGATGAGATCATGCTGGTGACAGACGGTGGTCAGTTGATCCGCTGCCCGGTCGAAGGCATCCGCGTCGCTGGCCGCAACACGCAAGGCGTCATCGTGTTCAACACCGCGAAGGACGAGAAGGTTGTGTCGGTCGAACATATTCCCGAGGCGGCCGACAGCGGCACGGATGTCGGCGGGGCGGACCTCGACGAGGAGCCGGAGGCCTGATGGCTCGAACCGGCCTCTACACGGGGTCGTTCGATCCTCTCACCAACGGACACCTCGATGTGATTTCGGCCGCAATGGCGATCTGCGATCGGCTCGTCGTGGCGATCGGGGTTCATCCCTCGAAGACGCCGCTTTTCGACGCTGCCGAGCGGGCCGCACTGATCCAAGCGGAATGCGCGTCCATCGCGACGGTTGCCGGATGCGACGTCGAGATGGCGACCTTTGATGGGCTCGCTGTGGAGGCGGCGCGTCGGTGCGGCGCTACTCTGATGCTGCGCGGGGTGCGGGACGGCACCGACCTCGATTATGAAATGCAGATGGCTGGAATGAATGCGGTCCTGGCGCCGGAGGTCAGGACCGTGCTGATCCCGGCTTCGGCGGCAAGTCGTTTCATTACGGCGACCCTGGTTCGTCAGATCGCCGCGATGGGTGGGGATATTTCAGCGTTCGTGCCAGCCAGCGTCGCCGCTGCGATTCACACCAAGATCGGCGTCAAGCCAAGACCTTAGGTCACGATCGCGTCAGAGCGGCGTATCGAGGACGGTATGGCTCAGTCCAAGCTGCGCCGTTCGGGCCTGAGCCTCGCGAAGCATCGGAATGATATCTGCGGTCCGTTCGGCCACGATATAATTGACCTCCGCGCTCGGGCGCACGAAGCCATTCTCCCGCATATGCTCCAGAAGCGCGACGAGTGGTTGCCAAAACCCGTCGATATCGGCGATCAGCACAGGCTTGGTGTGGCGTTCGAGCTGCACCCACGTCATCTGCTCGACTAATTCTTCCAACGTGCCGATGCCGCCGGGCAGGGCGACGAAAGCGTCGGACCGCTCGAACATCATCTGCTTGCGGGTATGCATGTCGGGGACGACGATCATCTCCTGTGCGTCGCTCAGCACGAGTTCACGATCGCGGAGAAAGTCGGGGATGATGCCGGTCACGTGACCGCCATGGGCCAGAACCGACCGAGCCGTCGCGCCCATCAGACCTGCGTTGCCGCCCCCGTAGACGAGGCCGATTCCGGCTTCCGCCATGGCGCGCCCGAGGTCTTCGGCCGTTTTGAGATGGTGCGGGTTCGTGCCGCTCGCCGAGCCGCAGTAGACGCAGATTGATTTCAGATCGCTCATGGGACGCTTGTCGCCCGAGCCGTCGGATGGGTCAAGCGCGCGTCACGTTGCCCGATTCGGCCACATCCAATCAAAACGATAACGGCCATGTTAAGGATTCTGTAAAGTTTATTGGAACCTGGGGCGAAGACTCGCTAGCGTGCGATCAAAGAGGAGCACGATGATGTTGGCCTGGCTGAGGAGCCCACGTGGGAGCGTTACGACTGCGATCCTGGTCGTGCTCGTTCTTTTGGCGTTCGGCTTCGCGTTCTGGCGAGGCGGTCAACGCCCGACCCCGTTCGCCTTGATGACGCCGCCTACGGTCAAGCCTGCTCCTTTGTTCGGCACGGATGCGTCGACCAGCCAGCCTAAGAAGCCGATCACAAACTCTGCGAGCGGGGCGGCCCCGGCCCCTTCGCCGTCCTCGATTATAGCCTCACATCCGGCCGCCAGGGCATCATCGACCGGATCGACCTTGGCCGCCGTGCAGCCAGGCGCAAACGTCGCGCCGCTCAGCAAAACATCAGAGCCGCTCGCCGCGCCTCCGACTGACCCGACCGGCGGAGCGGCTGCGCCGAGCTTCGATGTTGTGCGCGTCGAACCGACCGGTGAGGCCGTCGTGGCGGGGCGTGGTGAGCCCGGCAGCGAGGTGTCGCTCGTCGATCGGGGCGTCGTTGTGGCCCATATGACGATCGACGGATCCGGACAATTCGCTCTGTTGCCACCCACTCTCGGCGAAGGGGAACATTACCTGACCCTGCAGACCGCGAAGACCGGCAACGGGCCGGTTCCTTCGAGCCAATCGGTTGCGGTTTCGATCGCCAAGAGCGGGACGGCGAAGCCGATGGTGGCGCTGCTATCACCCGACCAACCGGCCCGTGTCTTGTCGGACGGTACACCGCTCGTGTCATCGGTCGCGACGGCGAGCCCATCCGCTCCCGTGTCGATCCAAAGCGTCGAAGCCGGGCAGGGTGGTCAGTTCACGGCCTCGGGATCGGCTCATGCTGGGAATCAATGCCGCGTGTACCTCAATGGCGCGTTTCTGGCCGACGTCACGGCCGGAAAAGATGGCCGTTGGTCCGTCAAGGTCGAGCATGGCATGCGACCCGGCAAATATACCGTGCGGGCCGATGAGTTGGAGGCGAGGAGCGGTAAGGTGGTCAACCGGGCCGAGGTGCCGTTCGATTATCCCGCCGCCGGCGCGATCGGACGTGGGAAGCGCATGCTGATCGCGAAGGCGACGCCCGCTATCCCATCGAAGGCCATGGCGGGCGCGCAGCAGCAACTTGGCGCCACCAACCCATCCGTGGTCGCATCGAATGCTCCTCCCTCGGCATCGGCTGGGCTTGCCTCCGCCTCGCCTGGGCTTGGGGTGGCGGCGTCAGCGACCGATCGGTCCCGTGGCATGCCGGGTGTCGCCGGCCCCGCTTCGACGTCGACTGCACTTGCGACGTCCGGAACCCCCAACATCGCGAGCCCTGGCGCCGCACGATCGACCGATATGGCACCGACAGAACTGGGCGCTGGGTCGGATGGAGCAGCGGCAGCCGCGATCGTAGCGCAACTGCAATCCGCAACGGTGATCCGAGGCGACAGCCTGTGGCGGATCAGCCGTAAAATGTTGGGGCATGGGGTCGCCTATACCGAGATTTACGCCTCGAACGCGACGCAGATTCGCAACCCGAATCTGATTTATCCCGGTCAGATCTTCGTCGTGCCGAACCGCGCGACCAACTGAACACCAATGGCGTGGTTGTAAGGGTTCTAAATCGGGCTTTTGGCGCTATATAGACGCCATGCTTACACGTCACTGCTTCTCGGCTCCCGGCGCCGTATGACCCATCAAACCCTGCCGGTGGCCGGGCCTGCCGCGCCATCAAAACCGCGCGTCAAAGCCGAGGCCAGTCTCTTTACGACTGTTCGCAATCTTTGGCCTTACATCTGGCCGAGCGACCGAGCCGATCTCCGCCGCCGCATTTATGCGGCGCTCGTTCTGCTGATCGTCGCCAAACTCATCACCATTGCGATTCCCTATTCGTTCAAATGGGCGACGGACGCCGTGGTCGGCAAAGCGGATCACGGTCTCGGCTTCCTCCCGTCCGACATGACGGGGCCCGTGGCGCTGACTGTCGCCTATGGGGTCCTGAGGATCGTCATGGCGCTGTTTACGCAAGGGCGCGACGCCTTGTTTGCGTCCGTCGCGATGCATGCTGTGCGTCGTCTCGCGACAGAAGTCTTCGTGCATCTGCACGAACTGTCGCTGCGCTATCATCTCGAGCGCAAGACGGGTGGCTTGACCCGCGTTTTGGAGCGGGGGCGCACGGCGATCGAGACGATCGTGCGGATGATTATGCTGACCGGCGTCCCGACCGCTGTCGAATTCGTGCTGATCCTCGCGGTGTTCACGCTTCAGTTCGACTGGCTTTACGCGCTCGCGGTCACGATCATGATCATCGCCTATATGCTGTTCACGACGGTGGCGACGAATTGGCGCATCGCGATCCGCCAGTCGATGAACGAAAGCGATCAGGACGCGAATACGAAGGCGATCGACAGTCTCCTCAATTTCGAAACCGTGAAATATTTCGGCGCCGAGGAGCGTGAGGCGGATCGCTATGATCGGTCGATGGCGCGGTATGAGAAGCTCAGCGTCAAGACCTACACGTCACTGGCCTTTCTTAATGCCGGTCAGGCGCTTATCTTCAGCGTCGGGCTCGCGGTCGTCATGATCATGTGTCTGCGCGGTATCCGGGCCGGTCACAACACCGTCGGCGATTTCGTCCTCGTCAATGCCATGATGATCCAGCTCTATCAGCCCTTGAACTTCATGGGCCTCGTCTACCGCGAGGTCAAACAGGCCATCATCGACATCGAACTGATGTTCTCGATCCTCGATCAATCGGCTGAAGTGAAGGATAAGCCCGGCGCCCTTGACCTGAAGGTGACCGAAGGGCGGGTGCGTTTCGAGCATGTGAACTTCGGCTACGACCCGGCGCGGGAGATCCTGAAAGACGTGTCGTTCGAGATCGCACCCGGCCAGACGGTTGCGGTCGTCGGCCCCTCCGGCGCCGGCAAGTCGACGCTGTCACGGCTGATGTTCCGCTTCTACGAAGCCTCCTCCGGTCGCATCACCATCGATGGGCAGGATATCCTGAACGTGACGCAAAAATCCTTGCGTTCGGCCATCGGCATGGTCCCGCAGGATACGGTGCTGTTCAACGATTCGATCGAATACAACATCCGATATGGGCGCTGGGAAGCCAGCCCCGCGGACATCCGCGAGGCCGCCAAGGACGCGCAAATCGACCAGTTCATCACCTCTGTGCCAGGCGGTTACGACGCGCAGGTCGGTGAACGTGGCTTGAAGCTGTCCGGGGGTGAGAAACAGCGGGTTGCGATCGCCCGCACCATCCTCAAGGCTCCGCCGGTGCTGGTGCTCGACGAGGCGACGTCGGCGCTCGATAGCTTCACCGAACGGGAAATCCAGGATGCGCTCGTGCGCGTCTCACGCGGGCGGACCACGCTGGTCATCGCGCATCGGTTGTCGACCGTGGTGGCGGCAGATCAGATTCTCGTCTTGGTCAAAGGTGTCATTGCCGAACGCGGCACTCACGACGAGTTATTGCTGCGCGGGGGCACCTATGCGGCCATGTGGAACCGCCAACGGCAGGCCGATGCCGCACGGGATGCTCTCCGCCGCGCCGATGAAGAGGGCGATGACCTGGCGGAACACTCCTTCCAGCCTGCTTCCGGATCGGCTCGCGCCGCCGAGTGATGCCTTGTCTCAACCGTGCGGTGCACAGCCAACAGGCATGATGCTCAGCGGGTGACTTCGCACACAAACAATGCGAAAATGATGCCTCATTCGGAAGGGCGCTGAAGACCTGATGTCTATGTTTGCGAGTATTCGACGGCAGCTCACGCCCGTCCATCCGGAAGGCTATATTTTCATCGCGGCCTTTGCGGTCGTGGCCCTGATCCTCGATTGGATTTGGAGCCCGCTGGGCTGGATCGGTGGGATCGCGACGCTCTGGTGCGTCTATTTCTTCCGTGACCCGCAGCGCGTGACACCCATGCGTGAGGGGCTGGTGATATCACCTGCCGACGGAATGATTTCGTCGATCGGTTTCTTCGTGCCGCCCTCGGAACTCGGATTGGGCGACCGGCCCATGCAGCGCATCTCGGTGTTCATGAGTGTGTTCGATTGCCACGTCAATCGGGCGCCGATGACCGGACGAATCGTGCGGATCGCCTATAAACCCGGGTTGTTCGTCAACGCCGATCTCGACAAAGCCAGCGAAGATAACGAACGATCCAGCATGGTGCTGGAAACCGCAAGCGGCCGGATCGGTGTCGTGCAGATTGCAGGTTTGATTGCCCGCCGCATCGTGTCCTTCGTGCGTGAAGGCGAGTCGCTCGGCGCGGGAGATCGTTTCGGTCTGATCCGGTTCGGGTCCCGCGTCGATGTTTATCTCCCAGAAGGCGTGCGCGTGTTGGTCGGCCATGGATCTCGAGCGATCGCGGGCGAAACCGTACTGGCTGACGTGAAGGGGGCGGAGTCGTCACGGAGCTTCAAGGCTGGTTAGGATCGTGCCATGACCGGGATGACCGAGGAGGGCTTCACCGGATCGATCGGTGACGTGGGTCAGCAGATCGCACGACCCGTGGTATCGGGATTGACGGTATCCGGGATGTCGATGCCTGATCTTCTGGCCGGCATGCCGTCCGACCGTGCTCGCAAGGCGGTCGACCTCGTCGATTGGCTCATGCGATCGGATCGACGCACGGCATCCAAGTCGCTGATCGAGGAATTGTGCGAGCGGATGATCGAGGCGGGTTTGCCGCTTGATCGTTACGCCTCATCGACCTCGATGGTCACGGCAGAGCATGATGCAGTGGGCCGCTATTGGGTCCGCGGCGAAGGTGTGACCGAAACCGTCTATGTTCAGACGGAAGAACAAGCTCCAGAGTATCTCGCAAGCCCCTATTATCTTGCGGCACAAACCCAGCAATGGGTCGAAGTTTGGCTTCCCGATACGTCGGATGACCGGTTCGGTATCGTCAAATCACTCCGCGACCGCGGCATCACGCATTACATCTGCGTTCCGATCTTGCTTACGAATGGCGCCAATGCCTGGGTGACCTTCGCGACGCGCCAGCAGACCGGGTTTTCTAAACTCGATCTGATGACGATCGCGTTTTGGATTCCGCCGCTGACGACCCGCATCGATGCGCGGCTCGGATGGTCCACCCTCGACAAGTTGCTCCGCACCTATGTGGGCGATGAACCGCACCGCGCCATTTTGGCGGGCCGCGCGAAGCGCGGGCAGGTCTCAACCATACGGGCCGCGATGCTGGTGGCCGATCTCCGCGACTCGACTGGCCACATGGCCGAACTCAGTGCGGTCCAGGCCGTCGATCTTTTCAACGATTTGTTCGATTGTCTCGTGCCGCCGGTCGAAGAGCGACGCGGCGAGGTGTTGAAATATCTGGGCGATGGCCTTTTGGCTGTCTTCCGCGAAACGAAGGAGCGGTCCTGCGACGCATCCGATCGGGCGCTTGAGTCGGCAGAAGCGGCTCTCGACGCGGTGGATGCCTTCAACCGGCTGCATCCGGATCGTCGACCCATGGAGATCGGAATAGCCTTGCATTACGGCGAAGTGGCCTACGGCAACGTCGGATCCGGCCTGCGACTGGACTTCACCGTGATCGGGCGGGATGTCGCTCTGGCAAGCCGGATCGCCAGCATGAATGCCAAATTGAGCCAGCCTCTGCTGCTGTCCGCCGCCTTCGTCAATCATATGCGACGAGGTGCCGAGCAAATCGGGCTGTTCCCCGCTCGTGGCTTCACCGAAAAGGTCGAAATTTTCCGGCCCGGTCCGAGGCCGCTGCTGGTTGCGGCTGAGGCGATTGCTCGAGATGATGATCGACAGATGACGGCGGATCATGTTTGAAGAAGCTCGCGGCGGGGCGCGCTGCGGTGTGGCTCGGCTGGACGACATCGTCCCCGCTCGTGCTGCGGGGATCGTAAATGACGCCTGACTTCGATCGTGGACCCTATCGACGCGAGAGGTCGAAGCGCTTTCGTGCCGTGCCGATGCGGATCATCCTTCCCAATCTCGTGACGATCCTGGCGCTTTGTCTCGGTTTGACGGCCATCCGGATGGCCGCTGACGGGCAGTTCGATAAAGCGGTTTTATCGATCTTGGCGGCCGCGGTGCTGGACGGGATCGATGGGCGCCTGGCGCGCGCGCTCAAGGGCACGACCCGCTTCGGGGCAGAGCTCGACTCGCTCGCCGACTTCCTCGATTTCGGCGTGGCGCCAGCACTAACGCTTTATTTCTGGTCTCTCAGCGGCGTGAAAAGCTTTGGCTGGTTCGCCGCCATGGTGTTCGCGATCGCCTGTGCGCTGCGACTCGCCCGTTTCAACGTCGCGCTCGACGATGACGATAAGCCCTCCTGGACATCTCAGTTCTTCACTGGGATGCCGGCTCCGGCGGGCGCCGTGGTCGTCCTGATGCCGCTTTATCTACATTACTCGGTGTTCGAGCTGAACATTTCTCGCGCCTTCGTGCCGCTCGAGATCATCTATGTGCTGGCCGTGGCGGCCTTAATGGCGAGCCGCCTTCCTCATTGGTCGGGCAAGACTATCGGGCGAGTCCCCCGCGATCAGGTGATCTTCGTTCTCTTCGGTGTGGCGGTCGTGATCCTTTTGCTGGCGACATTCCCGATGGAAATGTTGATTGTCTTGACCTTGGCCTATCTGGTGCACATCCCGATCAGCATGCGTCGCGTTCGCCAATTGAAGCAGCGCGATGCGATCGTCGCCGCGGGGGCGGATGAAGAGCGGACGACCGGTTCGGCTCAGTTTCCGGCGTCCGGGAATTAAGATTGTCCAAAATGACGGCAGAACGACGGAATCGCTCTTCCGTCGGTGATGCGATGGTTCACAAACCTGCTTGGTTCAACTACATGCGAGTGAGGCATTGCCGGACCACTCGCTCGGGAGAGCGGTTTTGCGTGGGCGTGCCGATCGATACGATGATGAGAAGCTGTCGCGGATCGGCCTCTTCGCCTGTTCGGGATGAATGCTCGCGTTGCCACACCGCGCCGGGATGGCTCGCGCGCCAGAAAGAATGGATCATATGGCGAAAGAAGAACTGCTCGAGTTTCCGGGAACCGTCACCGAATTGCTTCCGAATGCGATGTTTCGCGTGAAGCTCGAGAACGATCACGAAATCACGGCTCACACAGCCGGAAAAATGCGTAAAAACCGGATCCGCGTCCTGACGGGCGATAAGGTGCTGGTCGAGATGACGCCCTACGATCTCACCAAGGGCCGTATTACCTACCGCTTCAAGTGAACGCGACGGACCGACGGGGCGGCGCCGGCCGTACCGGAACTTGGCGTCCCAAGCTCGTTCTCGCATCTGCGTCGCCTCGACGGTTGGCTCTGCTGCAACAGATCGGCATCGAGCCCGACGTCCTTCTGCCGACGGATATCGACGAGACGCCGCACAAGGGTGAACTTCCGCGTGTGCTGGCTGGCCGCCTTGCGGCCGAAAAGCTGAATGCCGCCACTGCCACGGCACAGGCCCGCGCCGATCTCGAGGATTGCTTTATCGTCGCCGCCGATACAGTCGTCTGCGTCGGCCGGCGCATCCTGCCTAAATGTGAAATCCTCGACGAGGCCGACGATTGTCTTCGGCTGCTCTCGGGTCGCGCCCATCGTGTCTACACCGGCGTCAGCGTCATGACCCCAAAGGGACATGTCCGCCATAAATTGGTCGAGACGCGGGTGCGCTTCAAGCGTTTGTCCAGCCAGGAAATCGAAGCCTACCTAGCGTCGGGCGAGTGGCGCGGCAAGGCTGGCGGCTATGCCATCCAAGGCTTGGCCGAGGCCTTCGTCGTGAAGCTCATCGGCTCGCATTCGTCGGTGGTTGGTCTGCCTCTTTACGAGACGTTTGGGCTGCTGGTCGGCGAAGGCTATCCGGCCCATCTCCTATGGCTGAACCAGGCTTGAACTCTGCACGTCTCAGGATCTGCGATGATTGCATCCGACGACCGAAAGGCCGCGAACATGCCAGCCGCTAACGACAATAAAGATCAGGCGGGGGGTCAGTACAAGGCCTGTGTGATCTGTGGAAAGCCTGTCGTGCCCGCGCATGATCCGTTTTGCTCAACCCGCTGCTTGGATGTCGATCTCAACAGGTGGCTTGGCGGCGTCTATGCGGTGCCCGCGACAGACGACCCAGATGAAGACGAATCGTCGTCTCCCGATCAGTGAACCTTTCGGTCGGGAAAGCGGGTCAGTCGTCGTTGGTGTCGGATTGACTGTGTCCGGGGTTCGGCGCCGAAAACACCTTCTGACAGGCCGCCGACAGGGTTGGCTTGTTCCTCTCAAGGCACGCCACGATCTTATCCTCATCCGGGATCATGGATGAGCAAAGCCGATAGACGTCGGGGGTGCACGCGAGTTGGTCTTCCATCGAGCCTTGATGCTGCGCCAAAGCCAGCGTGGGGCAAACAAGCACCAGCGCTCCAACGAACGTGAGGGTCTTAAGGATCATAGAACTGCCTTCCAATTGCTTTCGTCAACGCATCCTCATCGGAAATGATCCAGCATTAGGGCGAAGGCGGGACGGGGGAGTGGCGCAAGTCGAATCGCCATCGAAGCCAGGACAACAGTTGAATGTGCCAGTTTTGACAAGGCTCGAAGATGCAGGGTCAACAGGAAATTCTCGGAGACCAAGTGCACGCCGCCGCTCACTCTCCTAGCCAGCTTCGATCATCCTTCGGGTGACACGGGACCGCTTTGCTGATGTTATGGTTCAGCTTCAAGAGCTTGGTCGTTGGGGATTGAACAAGGTGTGCAATCCATCCCCGTTCTCGCCGTCGACGCATTCGGGATTTTTGTGACAGGTAGATGAGCATGATTCTCTCTGACGATCCGGCGCGACCGTCGGGCTCACGCGAGACGCCGAATGCGGATAGTGGGTCGCCGAGCGACATCGATGACCTGGAACGTGTGGGGGTGACGGGACAGGCGTCCTTGCTGCTGGGCGACCAGATCTGTTTTGCGGTTTATGCCTTGGCCCATGCGTTTTCCCGCCGCTACAAACCGCATCTTGACGAGATCGGCATCACTTATCCGCAATATGTATGCCTGCTCGTGTTGTGGGAAACGGACGGGCTAACCGTGAAGGCGATCGGCGAACGATTGCTGCTGGATTCAGGGACGCTAACGCCTCTGCTCAAGCGGCTCGAAGCGGCCGGCCTGGTCTCGCGACGCCGCGACAGGATCGACGAGCGGCAGGTTCGAGTGTCCCTGACCGAAGCAGGCCAAGCGCTCCGCGAGCGCTGCAGGCCGATCCGCACCGGGATGATATGCGCGACCGGGCTCCCGTTCGACGAGCTCGACGCCCTGAAAACTAAACTCGTGACCTTGCGCGAGACGCTCGATCAACCGCCCTCATGACCTTCGAATTTACTGTTGACGGCGTCGGATATGATCGATGGCCTGATCGAGATCCGTTGCGCTCCACGGCTTCGGGACGAAGAACCCATTGGGGGGTAGTCGCTCCAGAACGCCCTCGGATCGTCCCGACGTCACCAACAACGTAATGGTCGGGCAAGTGACCGCAATCTGGGCCACGAGATTGACGCCATCGGTGTCGCCCGGCATCTGAACATCGGTGAAGACGGCCAGCACCTTATCCTCGTTCTGCCGCACATAGGCACCCGCCTCGTCAGCATTCTCGAATTCGGCGGTGTCGAAGCCATGATCGGCGAACATCGCAGCAGCCCCGATCCGTTGTGCGGGTTCGTCTTCGACGACGACGATCGTCTGCCTTGTCATTTTTCGACTCCGTTTACGACATATTCGTGAAAACAACCCATTGCCACGATCATCGTTCCGGTCTTCGCTTTGCGACGAGACAGCCTTCGGTCAGGGCGTCCAAGTGTCTGACGATTACGTGTCTGCCGGATGCAACATCACAAAGCGTACAGAGTGTTCGGGCCGTGTTATGACGAGGTGTCGTTGGTGGGTCTCGATGTTGTTTCCGGGATGCGTGATCAAACGAATGTCGGACCGCCGGGGTGGACCGACTGACGTCGATCGCCAATGTCGGAGGACGCGACATGCAAAATCCGTTCATCCGCAAGCTTGCCCATAGCGGGTTTCTGACCGTCGCCGACAATGTAACGCTCGCGCATCTGTCCTCCCGAACCCGGCAGGTCGACAGTCATCGCGACCTGATCCGGGAAGGCGACCGACCCGAGCACGTTCGTCTCGTCATGAAGGGATTTGCGTGTCGCTATAAGATCATCGAGCAGGGGCGCCGTCAGATTTTGGCTTTTTTGGTCCCCGGCGACTTTTGCGACTTGCATGTCGCGATCCTCGGCGAGATGGACCATAACATCGGTACACTCAGCCCTTGCATTATCGTCGATATCCCTCGCGTCGTCGTTGAGGAACTCACCGCGCGACACTCCCGCATCAGCCGCGCGCTCTGGTGGGCGACCCTTGTCGATGAGGGCATCTTAAGGGAGTGGTTGGTCAGCATGGGGCAACGCCCGGCCGATCAGCAGATCGCTCATCTCTTCTGCGAGCTCTTTTTCAGGCTGCAGGCGGTCGGCCTGTGTCACAACAACAGTTTCGATTTGCCCATGACGCAGGAAGAACTGGCCGACACAATGGGGCTTTCGACCATTCACGTGAACCGAACGCTGCAGCAACTCCGCTACGATGGGTTCATCACCTTCAAAGCGGGCGTCCTCGACATTATCGACGTGGCCAAACTGGCGGCATTTTCCGGATTTAATCCGAATTACCTGCACCTCAACCGGCGATCGGCAACCGTGGACTGAAACGCCTCCACCCGCCTGCGCATGGTGACGTTAAATGGTGAATGGCGTACCAGGCGATGCCGGCACAGCCGGCCAAGAGCATCAGCGGTGCACCAAACTCGGCATAGACTTCAAACAGGGTCATGCGATCCTCCGACGCTGCGTAGAACCAACCTCGCTCGTGAATGCATGGCGACTCCAATCACGAACCAAGTCGGCGCCGCTAGTGCAATGAACAGAATTTGATCTGCGTCAGCGTCGTTAGTCCGTAAAGCACGCTGAAGAGCGGCGCTATCATTCCCGCCACGATGACCGCCACCGCGATCGTGTTCAGAAATGTCGCGGTCAGCTTGGTCTGTTCGTCGTTGCGGCTCACAGGCCTCCCTTTCGCCTTTCACCGCCGCGGCATTCTTGTCGTCTCGATCAGAAGCGATAAGCGAGGCGGGCCGAAATGGCATTGTCATAAGCGCGTTGGCCCGCTTGGCCGGCATAGCTGACCCCGATGACCAGATTTGCCGCGGCATGATAGTCGAGCCCAACCTCCGCCACCACAGCATCACGATCGACGGGACTGCCACTGATCGCGAACGCATTCGAACCCGCGCTAAAGGCCAGCACTGCGCTCGGGGTCACGTCGCCGAATGCATGACGCCAGCCGACAAACCCGCGGGCGCTCAGCGGCAGCGTGGTGAAAATTGCGCTCTCTCCCCGGAGGCCGAGCGTCGTCGTTTCGACGTCATAGCCTCGGGTGAAGCCCGAAAGCGCGGCGGCTCCGCCTCGTTCGGTGAACCCATCCTGGTCAATGTGGATCGCGGCGCCCTGCAGAACGGGTTCGATCGTGCCGTAGCCGAGCGCGATCTTATAACCGATTTCACCGAAGCCCTGGACCATCGAGCCACCATAGGTCGCGTCCGTGCGGTCGATGAAGCCAGGAAAAGCGACATTGCTCTGCGTCGTAGTTTGGAGGCCACCGCCCGTGACCCCAAGCTTGATATCGACCGCGCCATAATGCGCGCCCCCGTAGACGCCACCGAAAAATGTTTCGACGCTGCCGGACGCGCCGCGCGCCTTCACGTCGATCTGATCGTTCGTGTAGCCACCGACGAGACCGATGCGCCAGTTGTTCAAGGCCGATCCGTCGATGCGGACGTCGCCGCCCAGCACGAAGCCGCCGAGCGCACGATCGAGCGCTGCAGCATTGCTGTTGCGGCCGTTATGCCCGAAGTCGCCGAAACCGCTGCCCCAAAGGGAGTAGGGCAGCGATGCTGGGACCGGAACCGTCTGCGCCGGCGGAGCATAACCCTGGGCGGAGCCGGGAAGAAGCGCGGGCGGGGGAGCGAATTGATTGAGCGATTGCAGGGCGGTGCCCGAGGTCGCACGATCGGCGTCGTCCAGCCGGTTCGTCACCGAGTGGACCACCTGGGCCGCATCCTCGAAGGCGGCCGTCACGGCGCTCGCGTGGATCTCGCCCGAGGTCGCGTCGAAAGCTTGTCGCGCTCCGGCCGCACTTTGGTTCAGCACGGCATTGTAGAGCGCGTCGTCGAGGTCAAGAGATTGGAGCGCCCGCGCGGTCGCGCGCTGGTTTGCGCTCTGCGCCAGACTGACGAAATCGACCTCGTTGCGCGTGAGCCCGAGCGACACGCTGGTCGCGTCATAGCTGAGCGTGGGTGCCAGAAAGGCGAGGTTCGAGGTTGCGGTCAGGGACGAGAAGGCGCCCGTCACTCCACCCTCTGCAGTGAGAATCGTATAGCGCTGCGATGTCGCGAAACGACCGCCCGCCACGATATCGACCGTGCCGCCGTTGAGGGTGGCGCTGCCAGTTGCCGCAATCGAGTCGGTTCGTCCGGTGGGATCGACGTTGATCCGGTAGATGGAGCCTTGGTCGAAGGTGACGTTGCCGGAAATCTTCAGGGTTGTGAAGGGTGTGGTGGCGCCGGGCGCCAGCACCGAGCCAGCCTGCACCACGAGTGCTCCAAGCAGGCCGCTTCCAGCCAGCATACCGCCGTTCTGCAGCGTGACGGTCGAATTGGCGATCGATCCGCTCACCAACAAGGTCCCGCCGCTCACCACCGTGGCACCCGCATAGGTGTTGTCGCCGCTCAGCGTCAGCGTGCCGTCGCCGACCTTGTTCAGACCGACCTGCTGAATTACCCCGGAATAGATCGTCGACGCATTATTGGCACCGGTCGTCAGCACCGCGTTCGGAGCGCCGCTATTGCCGATGGTGCCGCTACCCGAGATCGACGCCGTGGTCTGATTGGTACCGCCGAGGTCGAGCGTCGCACCGCTCGCGACCGTGAAGGCTGACCCTGACGCGAACGCGCCGGAGGCCGCGGCCTTCAGTGTGCCGCCATCCACCACCGTCTCTCCCGTATAGGTGTTCTGCCCACCCAGAACGAGAGTCCCACTGCCGAGCTTGGTCAAACCGCCGCCCGCTCCACCATCCGTCACGGAGCCGAGCAAAGTGGTCGATCGATCGTTGCTGCCGACCGCCAGAACGTTGCCGCCCAGCGACACGGCACCGGCGCCATCGAGAGACCCGAGTGTGGTGCCGCCATTCGTCAGACCGAAGAGATCGACTCGGCTGCCGAGATTACTGACGACCGTGGCGCTGTCGCCTGATGCTTGTCCCGCAAACTGCAAGTCGCCATTGTTGGTGATGGTCGAGGTACCCGCATGGGCGGTGTCCTGGAACGTCAGCGTGCCGGTCGCATTGGTGGTGATCGAGGCGGCGGCGGCCGTGCTCGACCCGGCGAACACGGTCGCGCCATTGTCGATCACCTGCGCGGTGCCGGCCGTGCTGGTGCCCGAGAACGTCAAGCGCCCCGTTCCATTGGTCGTCAGGGTGGCCGACCCGGCACTCGCGGCGCTGTCGAAGCTCGCCGTGGCATTATTGGCGATCTGGGCGGAGCCAGCCGTGCTGGTATCACTGAAACGCAAGGATCCGTTGTTGACTACAGTCGCTGCGGCGGCACTGCTCTGTCCGGTGAACGACAGAACGCCATTGTTGTCGACCGAGGCCGTCGCGGCATTCGCTTGCCCGGCAAATGTCGTGACACCGGAAGCATTGTCGACCAGCCGCGCATGTCCCGCGGAGCTGCCGTCCACGAATATGACCGTGCCATTGTTGTTCAGCGTCGTCGTGTAATCACCCGTTGTGGCCGCCGATCCGAGGCGGCTGCTGCCCGACAGGGCGATCGTGGCTCCGGCATTGTTGACCAGTGTCGCGCCAGCCGCCGAACTTGCTTCCGTGAACTGCACGAGCCCAAGACCCGAGGCAGCATTGTAGCTGTTGGTCAGCGTCGAAGGTGCAGCGTTCGCGGTCCCCGAGAACGTGACGGTGCCGCCGTCGTTGATGGTTTCGGTCACTCGTCCGAGATCGGCATTGACGACCGCCACGGCGGCGGATGGGAGCAGGTTGATGCGTCCCGCCAACGACGTCTCGGCCGTGGCGGTGCCGAGTTGGACGTTGCCGGCTTGAACCGTCGTGGTGCCGGAATATGAATTCAGGCCGGTCAGCGTAACCGCGCCACCGCTATGGACGAGCGACGCCTGCGCGGTGCCATCGGAAACAGCTCCAGAATAGGTGGTTCCGTTGGCTCCGCCACCCTCGGTCAGGGTCGCGGCCGATCCGCCATCGTTGGTGACCGCGTCGCTTCCGTTGAGAAAGCCCTGTCGGTTGAATGATGTGCCGCGCGGCAACGTCACATCCTGACCCGCGAGATCGAGCGTCTGCGCTATTGCGCATCGATCGGCGACGCCGATCGAGACCAAGGCCGTGGACATCAGGAGGACATGGTAAAATCGGCTCCGTGCCATATTGACTGGTCCCCAATCGATCGACTTGACGCTTTTCTGTTCACTCCGTCTAGACTGAGGCGGGTTAACGCTGGGTCACGATCTGCCTTTAAGGCGCTCGTTTTCGATCAACCGATCCGATCAAAGAAGTTCGCGATCTCAAAGGCTGCCCGATCGGGGTCTTCGCGATGTGGGAAATGCCCGACCCCAGGGAACTGCGCCAGATCGAGTTGCGTGAAGGTCTCGCCGAGTCGGTCGGTCCACGCAAAAGGAAAGAGCGGATCGTGTTCGGCCCATCGTACACAGGTCGGAACCGAGATCGGCGGCAACGTCGGCGCCTCGCCTGTCATAACCGCGAGACGGCTGGCCTGTGCGGCCCGATAATAGTCGAAGCCGCCGTCGATATTGCCTGGCTGCATGAAGTTGTCGACGAACGCTTCGAGAACGTCGGTAAACGCCTCTTTGCGGAACGACCAATGGTGCAGAAAATGCGTGATATAGGCGCCGCAACTCTCCCGTGTCGCGCCGACCAATTCGGTCGCCAGTTTTATCTGGTGGAAGGATTGGTACCAGATCTCACCGAGACGATCCGGCGTACCGCCGCGGTGGCCGATGCCTGGGTAGGCAAAATCGAAGAAGAAGAGTCCGGTCAGCCGTTCGGGTGCCTTGCGCGCAAGCGGCTGCATAATCGAACCCCCGACGTCATGCCCGACGACGCCGACACGATCCAGCCCCATCGCATCGAGCAAGGCCAGAAGGTCCGTCGCGTGTTCGGCAGCGCCATAAGGGCCCGACGGCTTGTCGCTCTGCCCGAAGCCCCGAAGATCGGGCGCGATGAGGCAATAACGCCCCTCTAATCGGCGCATCACGGGCTCCCACGTCAACCAGAATTCCGGCCAGCCGTGAAGCAGCAGGAGCGGGCGCCCGGCCCCCGCGCGCGCGACATGAAACGAGGCGCCATTCGCCTGCACGTTCAGGTGGTCCATCGTGTTTCCCTTCGAGGTCCTGCGGACCGTCATCACCGAACCATTCCGTCGCTAACCGAGTTTCAACGGTTTGGAAAAGGAGCAACGCATGGCACGCGTCACAACCAAGGACGGAACCGAACTCTACTACAACGACTGGGGGCAGGGCCGCCCTGTCGTTCTGGTGCCCGGCTGGCCGCTCGACGCGGATATGTGGTCCGATCAGGCCGTGTTCCTGGCTGAAAACGGCTTTCGAGCCATCACTTACGACAGGCGCGGCTTTGGACGGTCGAGCCAACCCTGGACCGGCTATGATTACGACACGTTGGCCGACGATCTCGCCGCGGTGCTCGATCATCTCGACCTCTCGCATGTGACGTTGGTCGGCTTTTCCATGGGTGGCGGCGAAGTGGCGCGGTATCTCGCGCGGCACGGCTCCGCCCGCATCGCCAAAGCGGTGCTGGTCTCCGCTGTTACGCCCTATCTGCTCAAGACGAACGACAACCCGACAGGTGTCGATCCATCGGTTTTCGATCAGATGATCGATGGTTTGCGGAAGGATCGACCCCACTTCCTCGCGGGATTTGCCAAGGGCCTCTACGGCAATGGATTGGTCGGGAGACGCGTGTCGGACGAGGTGCTGCAGTGGTCGCTGCAGATGGCCATGATGGGGTCGCTTCGCGCCACGATCGAATGTGTGAAGGCTTTTTCGGCAACGGATTTCCGCGCCGACATGGCCGCTTTTACGGTGCCGACCCTCATCATCCACGGGACGTCCGACGCCTCCGTGCCGATCGACCATTCGGGTCGGGTCGCTGCCAAAATGATCCCGAGCGCTCGTTTGGTCGAATATGATGGGGAGCCGCACGGCCTGTTCGCCACCGCCAAAGACCGCTTGAACGCCGATCTCGCAGCATTCGCCGGAGCGTGACCGGCTAGCCTGAAGAACCGGGCGGCGGGCACGCGTCCGCCGCCTCGTCGCCGGGCGCTTCCGGTTCGGCGTCAATGGGTCCCTCGCGTTGCGCCTCGCGGCGATGGACCGCGACCTCGTCGCGCAACCCGCGACTCGCCATCAGCATTTCGAGCGCGAAGGCCGAGAGCGCTCCCGCAGTGCAAACGAGCGCCAAGCCGAACGCCGCGAACATCAAGATGCCCCCGCTGCTGTCGCGCAACGTCCCGATGAACAGCGCAAGCGCGGCCGCGCAGGTGGCTGATCCGCCTGCGGTGCCGAGCAAAACCGCCACGTCGAGCGTCCGAGAGCGTCGCCGCAAATGAGAGAGGCGTCGGCTGAGCCGGCCTTTTTCGCCGAGATCGGCGGTTTCGAGTTTCTCGGCAAGTTGGTCGACACGGTCGGCGACACGTGCCAGACGCCCGGAAAATACCCCGAGCAGCGATGCGATTCCGGACAGGAGGAACACCGGCGTCAACGCGACTTGAATGACGTGAGCCACGCTATCGGCTGCGGAGAGCGTGTCGGATCCGAGGGGGAGCGGCATGGCGAAGACGGCACCGGCTGTCGAGATGACCCTTGCGGGCCGCGCAGTCCTACAATCGGCGAGGCCTCGCTACAACACCATCGCCGATCGTCAACTTGGCTGGCGGATGCGATCTGGTTGACAAGACCTGTCGCGAGCGAAAAACTCCTTCGAAAGAGATCGAGGGAGACGTCATGAAACGCCTGGGACTTGCCGCGTCGCAGACCGCTATCGCTTTTGTGTTGCTCTCCGTCGCCCCGCTGGCGGTCCGCTCCGATGCCAGCGCCCAGGACATCGCGGCTGCGCCGCATTGGGTCGGAAGCTGGGGGGCCTCGCCGGCTTTCCCGAACGGCCCGGAGATCACCAACCGGACCATTCGGCAGATCGTCCGCCTGTCGCTCGGGGGGCATGCGGTTCGGATCCGGCTGAGCAATGAAATGGGGACATCGCCGCTCGTCATCGGGGCTGCCCACATCGCCCGACCGGGCGCGACGGTCGGCAGCATCGATCCGTCGACCGATCAGGCACTGACCTTCGCGGGTCAAACCAGCGTGACAGTGCCGCCGGGTGCGCCGGTGCTCAGCGATCCTGTGACGCTCGAGACAGCGGCGCTCGATCGGCTCACCGTCAGCCTCTATGTCGCACGGGACACCGGTCCGGCCGCCACCCACCCGCTTGGCCAAGCCACGACGACGCTCTCGGATGCCGGAGACCAAACCGCCTTGGCGACCTTGCCGAACGCGACGACCAGTACGGCTCGGTTCTTTTTGTCAGGCGTCGAGGTCGAGGCTCCCGGCGCCGGCACGATCGTGACGTTCGGCGACAGCATCACCGATGGCTACGGGTCGACCGCCGATGCGGATCATCGCTGGCCGGACGTCCTGGCCGACCGTCTCGCGGCTGGAAAGCGATCGCTGGGGATCGTCAATGCAGGGATCAGCGGCAATCGCGTTCTGCACGATCTGCCGGAAGCGGCCTTTGGCCCATCCGCCCTCGCGCGGTTTGATCGCGATGTGCTGTCGGTTCCGGGCGTCAAAACCGTCATCGTGATGGAGTCGATCAACGATATCGGGCACCCGGGAAGCGCCGGCTTGGCCGAACAAGCTGTCGCGCCCGAGGAGATTACGGCTGGGCTGCGCCAACTCGCCGACCGGGCCCATGCTCACGGGATACGGGTTCTCGGCGCGACCCTGACGCCTTACGGCGACACCGTCTTTCCGGGCTATTATTCCGCCGAGGGCGAAACGAAACGTCAAGCCGTCAATCAATGGATCCGCACCACCAAGACCCTCGATGGGGTCATCGATTTCGATGCCTTGCTGCGCGATCCTGCCCGCCCGGACCACCTGATCGCCGATTTCGATTTCGGCGATCATCTGCATCCCAACGATGCTGGATATCGAAGAATGGGCGAGGCGATCGATCTCGCGACCATCGAGGCGCATTGAAACTCGTCCGACCTCACGTCCGGCCTTGCGCGGCGGCCCGTCATCCCCAGCTAGAGACCCTGATCAGGGCTCGCCAATCGGGGCGGTCGATGTTTCGCCTGTTTGGAGATCGAGAACCATGAGTGTTGCGTTTACGCGCGAGGAGGATGTCGAGGCTGCGGCGGCGTTTGTGCCGGATCGACCCGTATCGCCGCATCCCAACAACGTGACGTCCGAGGGTCTCGCCGCGCTCGACGAGGCACTGGCGAGAGCGCGCGCGGCGCATCAGGCGGCCCAGGCCGACGGCGGCGTCCAAGGCGATCGAAGCGCGATGGCTCTGGCGACCCGCGACCTCCGCTATTACGCCTCGCGCCGGGCGAGTGCCCAGCTCATCGAGTCGCCCACGCAGTCCGACGTGGTCGCGTTCGGCGGGACTGTCACGTTCGACCGCGACGACGGGCGGCGTCAAACCTTTCGCATCGTGGGCGAGGACGAGGCCGATGCGGCCCGAGGCTCAGTGTCCCATGTTTCACCGATAGCACGCGCCCTTCTCGGCAAAAGCGTCGGCGACGAGGTCTTCGTTGCAGGTGGCGAGGTCCGCGTGGTCGCGGTTGGACGCTGACCTCGATAAGACAGAGCCGCCGAAAGTGACCCCCCGGTTGAAACTCCGCGACGGCGCTGCCGTAGTTTCGCATTGTGCTTCATTTTGGGATGAGGAAGCTTGGCGGAATCTGGTGATAAAGACCTCGACCGGGCGCTGGCGCAGCGCGCTGGCGAAGCGGTTGCACGCGCAAATCGATTGGCGGCGGAGATGCGGAGATTATCCGACGAATTAAGCCAGGCGTCGGATCAGAGCGACAAGCGGCGGACGGCTATTACGCCGGACACGCCGACCAAACCGGATGAGCGACCGGGACCGGCCGGCGACAAAACCAAGGATTGATCTCGGCCGTCTGTCGTCCGCCTGACTAGTTCGGCGTGTCAGCTCATCGGGGGATCGAGTCCGCGTCGTCGGCTGGGCTCGTCTCACATTTGCACCTTTGATGCAGTGGCCTAGACCGGCGCCGTCGCGAGGTTGGCGCCGCGACATAAACCCGTTGCGTTTTTATCGACCCCCTCGGTTAGAGTTCCGGCTCGTGAGCCGTGATACGGCTCGACGGCCCATCTATGTTCGGAGATTTTTCGATCCATGACCCAAGATGCCATCGCGACCTCTCCCGCCATCGACCTCGTGAAGCTGGACCGACTCGCCGAAACCGCCGTGAAGGTCGGGCTTCAACTGCAAGCCGGGCAGGACCTTGTCATCACGGCGCCCGTTGCGGCTCTCCCGTTGGTGCGGCGCATCGCGGAGCATGCCTATCGGGTTGGCGCTGGTGTGGTGACGCCGCTCCTCTCGGACGAAGCCATCACGCTGGCGCGCTATCGCGTCGGGCAGGATGACAGCTTCGATCGCGCCGCCGACTGGTTGTACGAGGGGATCGCCAAAGCTTTTGCGTCCAACACCGCGCGACTCGCGATCGTCGGCGACAACCCGATGCTTCTGTCTGGCGAGGAGCCCAGCAAGGTCGCTCGCGCCAGCAAGGCTATGTCGCGCGCCTACCAACCGGCGCTCGAGAAGATCGCGGGTTTCGATATCAACTGGAACATCCTGGCCTATCCCGGGGCTGCTTGGGCCAAGCTGGTGTTTCCGAACGATTCCGAAGAGACAGCAATCGGCAAGCTCGCCGAGGCCATTTTCGCGGCATCACGCGTTCAGGGGGACGATCCCATCGGCGCGTGGACTCTCCACAACAGTGCGCTCCGCAGCCGAACCCAATGGCTGAACGGCAAGCGGTTTGCGTCGCTGCATTTCACCGGGCCGGGGACGGATCTGACGATCGGGCTAGCGGATGGTCATGAATGGCAGGGTGGGGCCTCGACCGCTAAAAACGGCATCACCTGCAATCCGAACATTCCGACCGAAGAGGTTTTCACGACGCCGCATGCACGCCGCGTCGATGGCTATGTCGCCAGCACCAAACCCTTGTCGTATCAAGGGACGTTGATCGACGGCATTGCGGTCCGCTTCGAGCAGGGCCGCATCGTCGAGGCCAATGCGACCCGTGGCGAGGACGTCTTGCGCAAGGTGCTCGAGACCGACGAGGGCGCCAGCCGCATCGGCGAAGTAGCGCTGGTGCCGCATTCTTCGCCCATCTCGAAGAGCGGATTGCTCTTCTTCAACACGCTGTTTGATGAAAATGCCGCCTGCCATATCGCGCTCGGTCAATGCTACTCGAAATGTTTTCTCGACGGAGCGTCGCTCACCCCCGAGCAAATCGCGGCGCAGGGGGGCAATAAAAGCTTGATCCATATCGACTGGATGATCGGGTCGGGCGCGATCGATATCGACGGCATCGCGGAGGATGGAACGACTGTCCCGGTTTTCCGTCGCGGGGAATGGGCGGCCTGACGAGCCGTCCCGTTCGCTCTGCTCTGCGGGCTTGTTTCTGCGACGGCGCAAGCCGTCGCGGCTGAGCCTATCCCGAAGGATCTTGCGCGCCGGCGCGGTCGGCCGGCTGCGGATAGTTCAGATTTACGGGACCGCGCATCGGGCGCAGCGGCGAAGCCACGATTGCCGCGCTAACTCACGATCTCAGGCTGCTGTGACAAAGAACAATGAGCCACTACACGGGACGATAAGCCGAAACCGTCTCGTCAGATCTCGTCGTCAAGAGCACAAAGCGATCGAAGCTTGATCTTGGCTTTAACAGTCGCTTCTACTCTTATTTTCGACGCAAGAAGAAAAATAAAACATCGACGAAACTACTGCGCTTTTGGGCGGAACCAACCATCATCCGAGCGGTTCTTGCAATGCAAAGACCTCATCGGGAGGACCTGTTGAAATGCGACAGCAATTTAGCAGGAAGCAGTCCGGCTCCGCTTTGGAGTGAACGTGGTGTTTTCACACTGTCCCTCGTCTCACCGGCGCTTGGGATCGTTGCACCTCAATGCCGGTGTCACCACCGACCCCTAGATCAAAGTCAAGCAAGCAAATTGATCAGCTTATGATGCACGCTGTATTTTCTATACAGCGGCCTTTCTCGACTTGACCAAAAATTCATCCGAACGACGAGGTCACACCATGGCAAAGCAAACCATTACTGCTTTTTACGACACCCGCGAATATGCCAATAACGCAGCGCTCATGCTTCGACAGGCCGGCATCCCGGACGCAGACGTGACGGTATCGCCGGAAAGCTCCACAACTGTCTCCTATGACGACACCGATCGTCCGGCCAAGGGGTTTTGGGCATCGTTGGAAGACATGTTCGGTGGCTCTGCAGATCACGAGACCTACGCCGAGGGACTTCGCCGCGGCGGCGTCATGGTGGTGGCTCACGTCGATGACGCTCATGTCGACGATGCGATCCGCATCCTCGAGCAGCATGGCTCGGTCGATATGGACGAGCGCGAGTCGACCTGGCGCAATGACGGTTGGACAGGCGCAACGGCCGTGACCGGCGGTGGCGTCGCTGATACCGGTGCTGGCCCGCTCCGGTCGATGTCTCCCGTGTCGGATCCGACGCCTGTGACTGCGGTGAAACCCGTCGCCGCCACAACAAACGACCGGACTGTTGCGTCGACAGCCACCTCCCCGCGGACAGGAGCCGATGATGTTCTCCAGGTCGTCGAGGAGACGCTCGAGGTTGGCAAGCGCGCGGTCAATCGCGGCAAGGTTCGCATTCATAGCTATGTGGTTGAGACACCTGTCAGCGAAACCGTAAACCTGCGTGATGAGACGGTCAGCATCGACCGCAGGCCCGTCGACCGCGCCTTGGGCGTTGGCGAACTCGGGGCCGATCCCTTTAAGGATCGTACGATCGAAATGGACGAGATGAAGGAGGAAGCTGTCGTCGCCAAGTCGGCGCGCGTGGTCGAAGAGATCGGAATCAGCAAGGCTGTCAACGATCGTGTCCAGGCCGTCACCGACACGGTCCGCAGCACGAAGGTCGATATCGATGACGGGCGGACGATCGGGACCCAGGCCAACGTGGTCGGCGGTGCGACGACCGCGATCGCCGACGGCATGGACGTCGTTGGATCTGACGGCACACATGTCGGTGTCGTCGATCATGTCGATGGCGCGACCATCAAGCTGAAGAAGATGGATCCAGCCTCAGGTGGGAGCCATCACTTGATCCCGACCGATTGGGTCAAGACGGTCGACCAGAAGGTCACGCTCAAGACGGCAGCCGCAGACGTGATGTCGCGATGGACGGCAGCCTGAACGAAGCGCGCTGACGATCGCAAGAGGCCGACGTCAGCGTCTTGCCTCTCAACCATAGACTTGGGGCGCTGTCGCGCCCCAAGCAATTAAAGCGTGGGCAGCGGTGATGAGCGACGTGACCAAGGGAGCCTCGGTGGATCCCCATGGAGTTGAGCAAAGTGCCGATGCGGCTGGCTCATTGGGTGAGGTGGCTCGACAACCGGCTCATGCCGACGGTGACGCCGATCTCTCACAGCGCATCCCGCTGATTGAGGAAACCTTTAGCGTTTCGAAACAAAGCTTTCTCACCGGGAAGGTTCGCGTCTCGACACGAACCGAAGCGGTCGAGGCATTGGCCGAGGTCACGCTCGAGCGAAGCATTGTCGATGTCTCGCGTGTACCGGTCGGGCGTATCGTCGATGAAGCCCCGAGCGTCCGAACTGAGGGCGACACCACGATCGTGCCCGTCCTCGAAGAGCGCTTCGTGATCGTCAAGCAGTTATATCTCGTCGAAGAATTGCACATTCGCCATCGTGTCGAGCAAGACGTGTCCACGACACCGGTCAGTTTGCGCCGGCAAACCGCAATCGTCGAACGATACGGGCCCGACGGGGCGCTTCTGATCGACCCGATCACGAACCAGTGATGTCATCCGGGTGCGCCGCTACAGGCGACGGCCCGTCTGCGACACCGTCCGGACTCCAACCCGCCACATGGGAACGCTACATGCCGTGCGAGCCAAGGGGGCAAACTCGTGCGACGACAAACCTCATGCGTGCATCGTGGCAACACGTTTTTCGGCGACATCGACGTGCGGGGCCAAGGCCCGGGCGCACTTGTCACAGTCAGATATAATGGCGATAGCAGGACGGCGGCGATTGAAGGTCTTGACGTCGACTTGGTGGCGAACCTCCTCCTCTGGGAGATGGTGCTGTTGGACGTTGCTGCGGCCCGTGCCTCGCAGCCACGCCAACCTCTGGCAGGGCGGCCAGGACAGGCTGATGAACCACGTCAGCCGGCTTATCGCAGGATGAACGCGTTTTCGGCGAACGTATGACCTCCGAGTGCACGTCGAGATCGAGCTTGCGAAACCTTTGCTGATGAGACCCCCTTTGACCCTGCATCCACCCACCCCTCAGCGCACACTGGCCGGATCGTGTCAGTGTGGACAGGTGACCTATGTGGTCGAGGATGCATTTCTCTACGCCGTGAATTGTCACTGCTCGATTTGCCGTCGGGGCACCGGCGCCGCTTTCAAGCCGCTCGCCGGTATCGAACGCGCGAAGCTCAGAGTCATGCAAGGTCTCGATTGCATCCAGGTGATCGGCGCGCCCGGTTGGCATGACGAGCGCTGCGGCCGTTGCGGCTCATTGCTGTTCGCTGTCGTTCGCGACGGCGCCTACGCGCATGTGACCATGGGCACGCTCATCGACGACCCCACCATCCGGCCTACCGCGCATATCTTTGTCGGATCGAAGGCACCGTGGTTCACGATAACCGACGACCTGCCGCAATATAACGAGCACATCACCACCGACGTTGTTGCGGTCGATGGAGGACCGACAAGGCCCTGATAGGCTTTGTCCCGACCGCGCCGTTGTCAAAGCACGCGGAAGCGCTCCCAGACATCGGCGAGTGTTCCGCCGGCGAGGAGAAGATCGCGAGCTTTGTTCTCGGTCGTCGCTTTGGCAATCGCGCGATCCACCGCCTCATCGGCATAGTCGCGCGGCACCACGGTAATGCCATCCTCGTCGGCGACGATCAGATCGCCGGTGTGGACGTCGATGCCCCCGAGCTGGATGGTCTGGTCGATCTCGGTGATCGACACACGGCCGAGGCTGTCGGTCGGGCGCTGTCCTCGCCCATAGATCGGAAAGCCAAGCTGCTCGATTTTTCGCCGATCCCGGATTAGGCCGTCGATGACCGCACCGCGCGCGCCGCGTCCTTGCGATGCCGTCGAGAAGAGTTTGCCCCAGGCGGCAGCCGGATGTTGCGAACAATCCACGACCGCGACATCTCCCGGCCGCAGACTGTCGATGAAGTCGATCTCGGCACCGTAATGGCGGGCGGGGGCCGCCTCCACCGGCACGCTGAACGCGGTGCGAGCCCAACCAACGAGCGTGCCCGTCCGGCTGAGCGGCATGATCCCCGGCGACACGGTCTGGCCGCGAAGCCCCATAGCGTCGCATACGTCTGAAAAAACGGCGCTATAGGTGAGGACCGCGACCCGATCGAGATCGAGCGGATGAAGCGGCTTTGGCGCTGATCTCAGGGTCATGACGGGTCTCGAATTTTGGCTGGGCCAGACGACGGCGCGCGGACTGTCCAACAACGATCGATAGCTTAACCCAACCTGAACCGTGAGGTTCATGCTGGATTTGGGAGAGTTGCATAAAACCGCGAAGGCGACCCGGCTGAGGCAACATCCGTCCGATACGAGTGACATCGGCCGGATTGATGGCAGCCGAGCCAAAAAATTGATGCGACGAATGACTGCGTTGGACCGTTAGCGCACCAATCTCTTGACCAAAAACCATTGGGAGGGCCGTTTGCCCGAGAAGCAAGTCACTGTCGATCCTGCCACACAAGCCGTTTGGCCTCTCCAGTCTCTGAACTTCTTCATGGCCGACATGCAGGCCGGAATCGGTCCGTTTCTCGGGGTGTTCCTTCGAGCCCATGGTTGGGACAGTGGGTTGATCGGCTCCGTCATGACCATCGGAGGCGTTGCCGGCACCTTAATGACGGCACCGGCCGGCGCATTGGTCGACGCGACCTCGCGCAAGCGGCTTTACGTCATCATACCCGGCATCTGCACGGTCCTGGCCTCCACCATCATCCTCGTGTCGCAAAGCTTTTGGCTGGTGGCCGTATCGCAGATCGCAACAGCGATCGCAGGCGCTGCGATCGGGCCGGCCGTCAGCGGCATCACGCTCGGCATTGCGCGCCAGGCGGGCTTCAACCAGCAGAATGGACGCAATCAGGCCTACAACCATGCCGGTAACATGGTGGGGGCCGGGCTCTCCGGCTTTCTCGGTTGGAAATTTGGATTCACGGCCGTGTTCTGGCTCGCCGCTCTCTTCGGCATTCTGGCTATCATTTCGGTTCTGATGATCCCGCGAGACGCGATCGACGATAAGGCGGCGCGCGGCATGAAAGACGGAAAGGGCGATCGCGAGGAAACGGGCGAGCAAGCAAGTGGCTTCCGGGTTCTGCTCGAGTGCAAGCCGCTCCTCATCCTTGCTGCGGCGCTTGCGTTCTTTCATCTCGGTAACGGCGCGATGCTTCCGCTTTACGGTCTGGCTGTCGTGGCCACGCGCAACAGCGACCCGGCCAGCTTCGTCGCCATCACGATCGTGGTGGCCCAGGCCGTCATGATCGCGGTCTCTCTGGTCGCGATGCGGGTCGCTGAAAAGCGCGGCTATTGGCTCGTGCTTCTGATCTCGTTCATGGCCCTCCCGCTTCGGGGCGTGATTGCGGCCTTTTTCATCGGCAAATGGGGCGTCTATCCGGTGCAGATGCTCGATGGAATCGGGGCCGGCCTGCAAAGCGTCGCAGTGCCGGGGCTGGTCGCACGCATCCTGAATGGGACGGGACGCGTCAACGTCGGGCAGGGGGCCGTCATGACGGTTCAGGGCCTCGGCGCATCTCTGAGCCCTGCGATCGGCGGCTGGATTGCTCAAGCGATCGGCTACAGCCCCATGTTCCTCATCCTGGGTAGCTTCGCGATCGGCTCCATCGCACTTTGGGTCGGCTTCGCGTCCGTTCTGAAACCGGCCTGTGCCGGACGATCGGACGATGACATGGATGATGCCGCTCAAGCCGGAGCTGCCGCATGACGATGGACGCTGCTCCCCTCGCGACGTCTCCATCCACCCACCCGGCCAACTCTGGTGAGGTGCTGGCCTTTATCCACATCGGCGATCTGCACCTCACCGACGCCAAGCAGCGCAACTTCCTCGATTTCCTCGCGATCGTCGCTCAGATCGAGATCGAGTGCGCCTCCATGGTCGATCTCGTCGTGCTGCCCGGCGACAACGCCGACAATGGCCTGCCCGGGCAATATGCTTTAGCCGCGACAGCACTGAAGATGCTGAGCATCCCGGTGCATGCCATCCCCGGTGACCATGACATGGAGCAGGGCGGGTTAGATGCTTTCTACGCGATCTTGCAATCTGACTTGCTGCCGCACTCAAAAACAATCCGCGGGGTCCGCTGCTTATTCCTCGACACCAGCGGATCGGGTCACGGCGGCCCGGATTTCAGGCTGGGATCGGATCAGGTCGCGTGGATCGATCGCGAGCTTCGCGAGGCAATGCAGCGGAACGAAAGCAGCATCGTCTTTACGCACACATATCCGGCCGATCTCAAAGGGGATGGTGAGACCGACGCGTTCAACGCCTTGATGGCCGCCTATGATGTCGCTCTCGTCGACATGGGGCACACCCATTACAACGAACTCGGCAACGATGGCCGGACCATCTTCGCCGCCACGCGCTCGACCGGGCAGATCGAGGAAGGCCCTGTCGGTTACTCGGTCGCGACGCTCGATCGCGGCATCGTTAGCTGGCGGTTCAAAGCGCTGGACGACGCGTTTCCTTTCGTGATGATTACGGCCCCGGCCGATCATCGGCTGCTGCGTCGTCGCGAACAGGCTGTTGACGGCATAGCGGATGTGCGAGCGGTGGTGCTCGGCAGTCGCGCGATCGTTCGCGTCGCGTGTCAGGTGGATGAGGGAGACTGGATTCCCATGACGCTCGCGCCCGACGGACGGGTCTGGTCGGCCTCGGTGCCCATCACGTCGAGCCGGCTCGTCACCGTGACGGTGAAGGCTTTCGACGAAACGGGGCGCCCCGGTCAACATCGGATCAACGCCGCTACAGCTGCCTATCAGCCGCCCGTCCGGGTCCGGAACGGCAGCGACGCCGCCTCGGTGGGAGCATGGCCTGACAACGGCATCTTCGCCACGCAACTCGGTCCCAACCGCAACGGAAAGCCATCGTCCTGACCTCCACTTTTTTGCAGACCGTGCCGTGGCAGGCCCTTATGTCCCCGCATGGCCTGACGTGGTTGATCGCGGCTCTCGCGACAGCCGGCGTCATTCTCCATCCTTTCGATTGGCCCGAGGCGATCTGGGCAGTGGCTGGCGCCGTGCTGCTGATCGTTCTGCACCTGCTTTCGCCGGTGGACGCCCTGACGGGTGTCGGCAAAGGAACGGACGTTTATCTGTTTCTCATCGGCATGATGTTGCTGGCCGAAACCGCGCGCGAGGTGAAGCTGTTCGACTGGCTTGCGGCGGTCGCGACAAAACGAGCCAAGGGCTCCGCCTCGCGGCTGTTTCTCCTGATTTTCGGCGTGGGCACGATCGTCACCGTCTTCCTGTCCAATGATGCGACGGCGGTCGTGCTGACGCCCGCGGTCGCGGCCGCCGTCAAGACCGCCAAAGCCAAGAACCCGCTGCCCTACCTGTTGATTTGCGCCTTCATCGCGAATGCGGCCTCGTTCGTTTTGCCGATCTCCAATCCGGCCAATCTCGTGATCTATGGCACCCATATGCCGCCCCTGCTGCAATGGCTGCCGCGCTACCTCCTGCCGTCGCTGCTGTCGATCGTCGCAACTTACGCGGTCTTGCGTTGGTCCCAACGGGCCGCGCTGAGACAGGCGATCGAGTCCGAGGTGAAAATGCCGGACCTCACCAGCGGCGGCAAGACAGCGGCGCTCGGCATCGCCGCGACCGCTATCACGCTTCTGGTGGCGTCATTCTTCGATCTCCTACTCGGTTTGCCGACCGCCATCGCGGGCATCCTGACCGCGATCGTCGTGCTGCTTCGCGAGAAGAAAGCGCCGTGGACGATGCTCAGGGGCATATCCTGGGGCGTGCTGCCGCTCGTCGCGGGGTTATTCGTCCTCGTCGAGGCGCTCGATAAGACTGGGCTGATCCAGACGATCAGCAATGTTCTTCACGAGCAATCCCAACGGTCGGTCACCGAAACGGCTTGGGGCGCCGGTGTCATGGTCGCTTTTGCGACCAACCTCATCAATAATCTCCCAGCGGGCCTGATCGCCAGCAGCGCGGTGCAAAGCGCTCAAGTGTCCGACCAGATCACGAGCGCCGTGCTGATCGGCGTCGATCTCGGCCCGAATCTCTCCGTGACAGGGTCGCTCGCGACGATCCTCTGGCTGACCGCACTGCGCCGTGAAGGGCAGAGCGTGAGCGCCTGGACGTTTTTAAAACTCGGCCTTCTCGTTATGCCGCCCGCCTTGCTGTTGGCGATTGCGGCCACGTTGCTGGTCCATTGACGACTAGAGATACGCAAGCAACGCTCCCCTTGGCGTCGGTTCTGACGCGGCCTCTGCGCAGGACAGTCAGCCTGAGCTGATGAACCGAGGCGGTCGAGCCTCGCGCTTTGGCCGTTTGCACGACTGTGGCGATGATTTGCCTTGATGAGGCTCTTATACGTCACAGCGATAGACTACGACTGACGAATGATGCCCAATCTGTCGTATTGATTTAAAATGACCGGTCGCATCAAGACTTTTGTGCAGAGACTCATAAAAGAACGTCATATGGTTGGCGGTGATCTCATCGGTGGCTTCATCGTAACCAGACACGATCAAGGTCTTTAAGGCTCTGCTTATGAGATAGTTGATGAGATCATGATAGCTCTGAGCCGTTTCTTGGTGGATGGCGACCTCGAAACAAAGAACCAGCTCGGCTGGCTTCGCGTCCGCCGCAGGCGCCATCAGGAATGTCCAATCTGGCCGAGCCGCGATGGCGAGTGCCAGACTTTCAGACGATCGATCCACCCCGACATAGTTTTTCAGATCAAGCTCACCAACGACTTGCAGGTCTCCACAGCCGACATCCAGAACTGAAGCGACCTCTTCTGCTCCGTGCGCTTTCAGCAAGTCGCGCTTGTAACTCAGGTTTTCGCCCCGCGAGCCGATGCCGGAGCCTCGTTCCGGAAAGTGCTTGTAACGAAAGTCCCAAAACAGTCGAGATTGGAAATGACTGCGAATTTCGTCGTTGGCATGGACGATCGCTTGCTCTTCGTCAGGAACGGCAGTGCATGCCGGCTCTAGTAAGCCCAGCACGTTCAGCGAGGCGTTATGATAGTGCAATTGAGCCAAGGGCCGGCTCACATCGCGCAAAGGGTGCGGCCCGGCGAAGTGGAGGTAATAGTTGACGTTCGAAGGAAGTTGTTCGAATGGCATGCCGGTGTGGTGGATGGCCATGCAGAAAGAAATCTGATCGACATGATTTTCTTTCCCGGCGTGACGAAGCGGCTCGATATCGTCAAGCAGCACCTGCGCGTAATGCCGCCATGCTCCGAATAAGCTTTCCGCGAACCGAACTGGCACTGAGTAGAATCCGCCGTTGCAGTTGCCACGGTAAGTTTTCGCATCCGTCGCTTCGGCGTCAATGACGGGCGGACGGTCGCGAAATCCGGCGCGTCGGAAGAGCTCATCCAGCAAATCCAACGGCGGATTGTCCAAATCGACCACCTTGGCCGCAATGGCTGCCGGCGGCAAAAATGTCGAAAAATCGTCGATGCAGATCATATCGGCGTCGAGAAACACGACGTGATCTGTCTCCACGCTTCGAAGGTTTTCCCATTGGGCAAGCTTATTGCAGTAGCGTCCATCACCAAACCGGGCAAGACGATGCAACGTGAAACCCGCGTCCCGGAAAATATCGACAACTTCGGACGGTACTTCCGATGTAAACTGGATGTGAATGTCAGACGGTTGAAGCTTGACGTGTTTGACAATGGAATGAGCCTGATGCCAGGCCGTATAGGCGAATATCGGATCTTGATCGATGACGATGGATATTGCGAGCCGACCGAGTTCGCCGATTGACCATCGAGGATTATTCGTCATGGTGTTGCCGGTCCCAACGTCTGATCGTTCTTGGTTGTAATCCTTTATTCGCTCCCGTCACCTTCGCGACGTGGACGTGAGATACGGCGCGGGATTTAGCGAGCGGGTCGCGCCGGAAGGGCCGGATTCAACAGCAAAGTCGGCGAAATTTGTGTGATAACCGAGAGGCCGGAACGCACGGCAGCGTTGGCCGCGTCAGATGGCGATCCCGACCCCTGAACGGAGTTGTCGATCAAAAAATCTGACAACAAGCAGGGTCAAAGGCGGAGTTCGTCGCCAAGAGCTAGCAAAGAATCGTGGTGCCCAGGGACGGAGTCGAACCGCCGACACTGCGATTTTCAGTCGCATGCTCTACCAACTGAGCTACCTGGGCCACCGCATGGTTCGGCGAACCGTCATGCGAGAAGGTGGCTTATAAGGATGCCGATTTCGCTTGTCTAGCCGTTCCATCCCTCCAGACCGTCGCTTTTCATCAAGGATCGACGATGAACGCCGAGGGCGGCTGGTTGCGCGCGTGACGACAAGGTGATGAAACGCCGCGATGGACGATGTCGCGGAGCAGCAGCTCGATCTCAGGGGCCTCAAATGCCCACAGCCGGTGTTGCGAACGCGGCGGTATCTCCGTGCCATGGCGCCCGGCGCCATGGTCGAGGTCTCCTGTACCGATCTGCTTGCCGCGATCGACATTCCCAATCTGGTGCGCGAGATGGGCGCGAGCCTTCAAGCGGTGCGACGAGACGATGGCGTCTTGTTTTTCGTGATCCGGAGATAAGCCTGAACCCTCGCATGTGGCCCGCGCGCGCGGGCAGCTCGAGGCTTGTCGCGTTCCCTATATCCGTTCATATATAGCGCTCCGTCGAGAGGGCCTCTTGTGTTGAAACCGCTCCGCCGCTTGCGCCTCGTGGTTTTGGTGTCGTCCCTGCTTGTGGCGCCACTGACGGCGTCGTTCGCGGCCGCGCCCGACGTCACCGTTTTCGCGGCCGCCAGCATGAAGAATGCGCTCGACGACGTCGATTCGGCCTTCCAGAAGGCGAACGGCCTCACGGTTTCGGCGTCCTATGCTGCATCATCCGTGCTGGCGCGACAGATCGAGCAAGGCGCCCCGGCCGATGTCTTCATATCGGCGGATCTCGACTGGATGGACGATCTCGCCAAACACGACCTGATCCAGAAGGATACCCGCAGCACTCTGCTCGGCAATAGTCTCGTGCTGATCACTCAGGCCGACAAGGCCCTGACGCTGGACATCAAGCCGGGCATGGACCTAGCCGGTGCGCTCAGCGGGGGGCGCCTCGCCCTTCCGCTGGTTGATTCGGTTCCGGCCGGAAAATACGGCAAAGCCGCGCTGACGAAACTCGGCATCTGGTCGAGCGTCGAGACCTCGATCGCTCAAGCTGAGAGCGTGCGGGCCGCGCTGGCCTTCGTGTCGCGGGGCGAGGCGCCTCTCGGCATCGTCTATTCGACTGACGCAGCTGCCGATCCGAAGGTCCGCATCGTCGGGACCTTTCCCGAGGACACCCATCCGCCGATCGTTTATCCGATCGCGCTGACGGTGTCGGCCAAGGGGCCGAACGCGACCCGCTATCTCGCTTTCCTCAAGACGCCCGAGGCCGCCGCCCTGTTCAAAGCTCAAGGCTTCAGGGTGCTTCCATAAATCCACTCGGACTGTCCGAGGCGGATTGGACCGCCATTGCGCTGAGCCTGAAAGTCGCGGCCACCGCGACCGTCGTGAGCCTGCCATTCGGCATCATGGTCGCGTTTTGGCTCTCGCGGTCACAAGTGTGGGGAACCTGGATCGTCAGCGGCCTGGTGGCCTTGCCGCTCGTGCTGCCCCCCGTTGTGACCGGATACCTGCTGCTGCTGAGCTTCGGCCGACGTGGCGCAGCCGGTATGTTTCTCGAGCAATGCTGTGGCCTCGTCTTCTCGTTCCGCTGGACCGGTGCGGCGCTAGCCTCCGCCGTCATGGGATTCCCGCTCATGGTGCGGGCTATTCGGATGTCCTTCGACACGATCGATCGCGGCTTGGAGGAGGCGTCGTCGACACTCGGCGCCTCACCGGCCTGGGTCTTCGTGACCGTCACGCTGCCGCTGGCTTTGCCCGGCATCGTGGCTGGCGCCATTCTGGCCTTCGCCAAGTCGCTGGGCGAATTTGGTGCCACGATCACGTTCGTGTCCAACATCCCCGGTGAAACCCAAACGATCGCATCCTCGATCTATACGGACATCCAGGTGCCGGGCGGCGACGCACCGGCCATGCGGCTGACCCTTGTGGCGATCGTGATCGCCATGGCGGCATTGGCGGCGTCGGAGTGGCTCTCGCGCGTCGTCATGCGGCGCACGGTACCGCGATGATTGCGATCGACATTCGACATCGACGCGGCGATTTCGATCTCGATGTGCGGCTCTCCAGCGAAGCGCGCGTCCTCGGCCTCGTCGGCCCGTCTGGCTCGGGTAAAACGACCCTGATCAACATCATGGCCGGCATCATTCGCCCGACCGAGGGGCATGTGAGCGTCGATGGTCGGGTTTTCGTCGATCGGGCCGCCGGTATCTTCGTTCCGCCGCATCGCCGTAAGATCGGCTACGTGTTTCAGGATGGGCGATTGTTTCCGCACCTCACGGTCGCGCAAAACCTCGGCTATGGGCGCTGGTTCAACCGTGCCTCGCAGCGCAACGACACCGGAGGCATCGTTGACCTTCTCGGCATTGGGCATCTGCTCAGCCGCCGAGCCGTGGGTCTGTCGGGGGGAGAGCGGCAGAGGATCGCAATCGGACGAGCCTTGATGGCCGGGCCGGATCTTCTGCTGATGGATGAACCGCTGGCCTCGCTGGATGAGGCGCGGCGCGGCGAAATCCTGCCGTTTATCGAAACCATCCGCGACGAGTGGCGGGTTCCGATCGTCTATGTCAGTCACAACATGGATGAGGTCAGGCGGCTGACGGACGATCACGTCACCCTGAAGGCGGGCCGTGTTCTCGGGCGCCACGATTCAGAGGGTTCTACCAGCGCGGGCAATGGTCCGGCTTGATGTCGACGATCGGCGTGCCATCGACACAGTCGAGCCCGCGCACCAATAATGTCGAGCCCTCGCGACCGATCAGCCGAACAATCGAGGAGGCGATCGGGTTGGGCCGCATCGGTGAGCGAAGCGCGAAGGTCCCATGCAGCCGCTGGCTCGACCGCGGGCTTTGGCGGGTGAGATCCCGACGGGCCAAGTGCATCCAATAGAGAATCTGAAGCGCCGCAAAGGCGTCGACGCCATCGAGCGCGTCGATCCACGGCGGGCTGATCTCGAGCCGGCACACGGGGCCATCCGGATCGCCGCGTTTCGGACAGGCGGCGCGATTAGCCCAGGGCGTTCGGATGATACCAATGAAGTAGATCGACGCGGCGAAATTCTGAGGAAGGGCGACGAGCGTCTCGCCCGGGCGGTGTTCGGCTTCATCAGGTGCGCTCATTGGCTGGCATCCGGCACGGGTGCAGGCGTGCCCCTGACGTCGACCGGAACGGATTGAAGACGCAACATGCGCCACGGGCCGGCGATCCGCAGGCCCATCGCTCGTCCGGCCTCACTCCGGCTGTCATCACCGTTCGGCGTGACCCAGGTCCGGAGATCGGCGGATCGATCAGCGAGCGATAGATGGCCGTCGAACATGGCTCGAAGATCCGGGCGCGTCATCCACCCCTCGTCGAGCGTCATGATACCCTTGGCCACCGACAACCCAAGCATCACCGAGTCGAAGGGGATGGGTGCATCCGTTCGCAGCTCCGGCGTATCGTCCGAGGGCGAGACGGCCGTCTTCAAGGCGGAGGCCACCAGTGGCGCCCCGATTTCGCCGTCGCGGACATTCACCTGTCCGCGACCCGCGAGTGATCGAATCAGCGAGTCGGGCGATGTGCCACGGCCCTCAATCGTCATATGGCCGCTGGATGTGCCGGTGATCTGGATCGGCGGGTCAAAGGCTCGACCCAAGGCCGCGAGATCCAGCTGCGAAATGGTCGCGTCGGCCCGCACCACGGTCGCATCGCCATCGACGGTCGCGACGAGCCGGCCTTTGAACAAACCGTCGTAGGCGCGCGCCTCGCCGAGGGAGACTTCCATGCGTCCATCGCGACTTTGCAGCGAGAGACCGCCATCCTCGAATTCGATGCTGCCGAAGCTTGCCGACGATGCGGAGATCCGAAGGTCGATGTCATCATAGGCCACCGAACGCGTCGTGAAAGGATCGGTGTTCCAAGCTTGGTCCCAGCGTCCGAGGGGCGGCAGGGTGTTGACGAAAGGGTCGAGCCTCATCCGATCGGTCGCGAGCGTTCCCGCAATGCCGGGGTGGCCGGTTTCATTGTGGAACGACAGCGCTCCATCGAACAGCATATCGTCCAGCCCGAGTTCCATGCTCGACATCGAGACCACATGGTCGGCCAGCGTGATGTCACCGTTGAGACGCGCGGACGCGATCTGCTCGAGTTGCGGCAGCGGGGTTCCAATCGAGCGTAGAAAGCCCGGCAGCATCGTCGTCGAGGCGGCGATCTTCCCCGTCGCGCTTGGCGAGCCGGTCCCGTTCAGCGTGCCGGAGAGTGTCACGTCGATCGCGGTCGACTTCAAATGGCCGTAACCCTCCGAGCTGCCCCCTTCGATCAGGGTGATCGGTTTGTCGAGCAGCATCGCGATGTCGGTTGGCTCGCCATGCCAGTGACCTCGACCGTTGAGACTGACGCCGCTGTCGTTGGCCGGCCACTCGAACGTGCCATCGAGGTCGGTCACGAGCATGTCTTTCTCGGGATCATTCGACCGCAACCGAATGATGCCGGACCGGATCGTCAGACCGTCTGTATGGAGAAAACCGAGCCGGTCGCGGTTCGCCTTGCGCTCGGCCGGGTCGCCTGCGGCTTGGACCATGGCGGTCAGAGGCGGAAGCACGCGATCGACATCCACCGCCATGGTCAGGCCCGCCAGCGTCGTCTTGGCGACCCTGAGACGGCCGGTCAAGAGCGCCGGGAGGCTCAGGCTGCCCGTGATCGCATCGGCGTTCAGCGATATCGCGTCGTCTAACCCATGCATGTCGATGTCGCGAATCCGCACGGTGGGGCGGGGCAGGAGCACCAGCGTCATTGGGCCGGTGGCGCGAACATTCAGGCCACTTGATGTCGCGATGAACCGAACTGCGCGAGCGTAGAGCTTATGATCCGTGATGGGCCACCGCACCAAAAACCCAGCCGCGATTGTCGCGAGTGCCAGCAGAACCGCCCCGACGATGCTGGCCCGGATCACCATTCCGGACCCGAGGGCCGCCCGCCGAGGCTCACGATGCGTTCCATGCCGATCCAGCGTTGTGTCATTCATCGAGAGTTGAAAGCAATCGAGCAGCCCCTTCGCTTGTTGCGCTTTTACATCATGTCGGACGTTTCGTCCGCACGGCATTTCGAGTTGGACCGTAATCCTCACCTCCGCATTGAGGTTTTTGAAAGAACAAAGACTTAGGGACTCACGCGGCGCCACAAATTGGACGAAGTATTTCGGCCTTGTCGCACCGAACGAAACCGGATCGATGACGCAGCGGAATCAGTCTGTCGGCAGTGGTCGTCAATCAAATTGATCAGACGCAACGGCCTGCCATCAAGGTGCCGGTGCGTTGCAAGAACCTTGGACTGGAGCGATTACGTGGTGCGACAATCGGAACGTCAATCACAGGGTGCAGCGCATTACCTTGGCGCCGCCTTGACAGCGGCCCTGTTGATGATCGGACCGGCGGCCCATGCCGACGATGTCGCGCTCGGATCGCAAGCCGAATGGGCACAGAAGTACGATTCCGATCCGAAGCTCGAAATCCAGCGCTCGACGACCCCGGTCCTGTCGCCACAGACGGTTGCGGCAACCGAGCAGGCGATCCAGACCTACCAAGGCATCGTTTCCAAGGGCGGTTGGGGCAATGTCGCGGGCGGCGCGAGCTTGCGGGTAGGATCCAAGAGCCAGGCGGTCGTCGCGCTTCGCCGACGTTTAATGGCTTCGGGTGATCTCGATGCGGCAGCCGGCATGTCACCTGTCTACGATGCTTATGTCGAAGCCGGCGTGAAGCGGTTTCAGGCGCGCCACGGGATCGGCGAATCGGGTGCGGTGTCGTCGGAGACGGTTGCGGCCCTCAACGTGCCGGCCGAAACGCGGCTTCGTCAGCTCGAAACCAACCTCGTGCGGCTGCGCTCCTTCTCGGGCAACCTCGGCCCGCGGTTCGTGATGGCGAATATTCCGGCCGCGATGGTCGAGACGGTCGAGAACGGCGTCGTGTTCAGCCACCACATTGCCGGCGTCGGCAAGATCGATCGCCAGTCCCCGGTTATGCAGACCAAGGCGACGGACATTAATTTCAACCCATTCTGGACGGTGCCGGCCTCGATCATCCGCAAGGATTTGATCCCCAAGATGCAGGCCGATGCCAATTACCTGACCGACAACCACATCCGAATTTTCAACAAGGAAAACCAGGAGGTTCCATCCTCGTCGATCAACTGGAACTCCTTGGATGCCGTCAATTATAAATTCCGTGAGGATCCGGGCGAGAATAACTCGCTCGGTGTGGTGCGCATCAACATCGCCAATCCGTATGGCGTCTACATGCACGACACCTCGACCAAGGGTGTCTTCGGTGACGATTTCCGCTTCGTCTCGTCAGGCTGCATTCGCCTGCAGAACGTGCGTGACTATGTGGCATGGCTCCTGAAGGACACGCCCGGCTGGGATCGCGATCATATCGATGCGGCGATCCGCACGGGTGATCGGATCGACGTCAAGCTGGCGTCGCCAGTTGCGGTCTATTGGGTCTACATCACCGCTTGGGCCACGCCCGACGGGGTGGTGCAGTTCCGGCCCGACATCTACCAGCGCGATGGATTTGGCACTGTGACGGCCTCCAACGTGACGTCCGACGAGCAGAACGCATCGGTCGAACCGGCTATTCAACAGGAATAACCTGCGCCATTTCTTGCTGTGACACCGACACGCCCCGGCCGATCTTCACTGGATCGCCGGGGCGTGTTAGTTCGTGACAACGCGCGAGCGAACGCTGGTGGCGTGCAGCAGTCATCAGTGACCAAATCCGCAGCCCCCGTAACGAGTAGACGACCTATGACCGATGTGATGACGCCGACCGCCGCCTCCCGCCGTGGTGGAGCACGTGGTTCGAACACATTCTTCGGCGCCGGTCTTGCTGCGGTCGATCCGGAGATCGCTCGTGCGATCGACCTCGAACTCGGCCGTCAACGCGACGAGATCGAGTTGATCGCCTCGGAAAATATCGTATCGCGCGCCGTGCTCGAGGCTCAGGGCTCGGTCATGACCAACAAATATGCCGAGGGCTATCCGGGCCGTCGCTATTATGGTGGTTGCCAATTCGTCGACATTGCCGAGCAACTCGCGATCGATCGCGCCAAAGAATTGTTCGGCTGCGGTTTCGCCAATGTCCAACCAAACTCCGGCAGTCAGGCCAATCAGGCCGTTTTTCTTGCGCTCTTACAGCCCGGTGACACGTTCATGGGGCTTGATCTCGCGGCTGGTGGCCACCTGACGCACGGATCGCCCGTCAATATGTCGGGCCGCTGGTTCAAGCCCGAGTCCTATACGGTCGATCGCGAGACGCAGCTCGTCGATATGGATGAGGTCGAACGCCAAGCCAAAGCCGTTCGGCCGAAGCTGATCATCGCGGGTGGATCGGCTTATTCGCGTTTCTGGGATTTCGCCCGCTTCCGCGCGATCGCCGACGAGGTCGGGGCGATGTTCCTGGTCGACATGGCGCATTTCGCTGGGCTCGTGGCCGGTGGCGTGCATCCCTCGCCGTTCCCGCATGCCCATGTCGTGACATCGACGACCCACAAGACCTTGCGTGGTCCGCGTGGCGGCCTGATTCTCACCAATGACGCCGACCTCGCCAAGAGGATGAATTCGGCGATCTTCCCCGGTTTGCAGGGCGGCCCACTGATGCATGTCATTGCCGGTAAGGCTGTGGCATTCGGCGAAGCGCTGACGCCGGAGTTTAAGATCTACGCTCAGCAGGTTGTCGACAATGCTAAGGCCTTGGCCGATAGCGTTGTTGCGGGGGGGCTTGCGGTGGTGTCCGGCCAGACCGACAATCATCTGATGCTGGTTGACCTCCGGCCGAAGCGACTGACCGGCAAGGCCGCGGAGGCAGCCCTTGGTCGCGCCCATATCACGGTGAATAAGAACGGCATTCCGTTCGACCCTGAAAAGCCGATGATCACCTCTGGGATCCGTATCGGTACGCCTGCCGCCACATCGCGCGGGTTCGGAACGGCGGAATTCACGATCGTCGGGTCGCTGATCGGCGAGACGCTGGATGGTCTGGCCGCCCATGGCGAAGACGGAAACGCGGCCGTCGAAGCCAATGTGCGCCAGCAGGTCGAAGCCCTGACGCGGCGCTTTCCAATCTACTGAGCGTGGCGTTCTCCGCGAGAAGCGACGAGGCGTCTCCAGACGACGCGCGCTTCATGCATGCAGCCTTGACGTTCGGCCGGCGCGGCCTTGGTCGTACGGCACCCAATCCGTCGGTCGGCGCTTTGCTGGTCAAGGATGGGGTGATCATCAGCCGAGGCGTTACGGCTGCTGGGGGTCGGCCTCATGCTGAAACACAGGCGCTCGACGCGGCCGGCGAGCGTGCCCGAGGCGCGACCCTCTATGTCACGCTCGAGCCGTGCAGCCACTACGGGCATACCAAACCCTGCGCTGACGCAATCGTGACGGCTGGGGTTGCGCGTGTCGTCATCGCATGCGGCGACCCAGACCCACGTGTCGCCGGGCGTGGGATCGAGCGTCTGCGGACCGCCGGCATTGCCGTCGTAACGGGCATTCTCGCGGATCAAGCGCGGCGGGACCACGCCGGCCATATTCGTCGCGTGGTCGATCGCCGGCCGTTCATCACGTTCAAAATAGCCGAGACAGCCGATGGCTTTGCGGCGTCGCCCTCCGATGACCCGCGGTTGCTCATCACGGGCACGATGGCTAACGCTTGGGTACAGGGACAGCGCGCCTTGCATGATGCCGTTCTGGTCGGGGCAGGGACGGCGCGTGCCGACGACCCGCGTCTCGACGTGCGTCTTCCCGGCATGGAAGCCAATCAGCCCGTTCGTGTGGTGTTCGATCCCGCCGCCTCCACCCCGCTCACAGGACGTCTCGTGATGAGTGCCGCACGCTCGCCCGTGGTCGTCGTGGCCGGCCCTCACGCGGCATCGGCCCGCGTTGAGGCGCTGCGGGCCGCCGGCGTTCATGTCGTGTCATCGCTGCTCGACCAGGATGGACGGCTCGATCTTGCGGCGGCGCTGCGGCATCTTGCGGGTGGTCTTACACGGGTGTTCTGCGAGGGTGGTCCGCGCCTTGGTGCCGCGCTTCTAGCCGCAGGCTATGCCGATGAGGTCGCGGTGCTGACCGGTCCGGTCGCGTTTGGCCGGGCGGGGCTAGCGGCCCTCGACCCCGCTGTGCGAACGATCCTCAATGACCGGGAGCGTTATCGCCTTGTCGAGGACAGGATGCTCGGCCCTGACCGGCTGCGCCGCTTTGAGAAAGTAGAACGATGTTCACAGGCCTGATCTCCGACATCGGCACCATCATCGACATGACCGCGTCGAACGACACCACCCGCCTCCGGATCGCATGTGCCTATCCGGCCGATGGCATCGCGCTCGGCGCGTCGATTGCTTGTTCGGGACCATGCCTGACAGCGGTTCATATCGCGACCGAGCAGGGTCGCACGATCTTCGATGTCGAGGCCGCCAAGGAAACGCTCGAGCGAACCACGCTCGCGGACTGGCGCATCGGGCGCCGCATCAACCTCGAGCGATCCTTGAAAATCGGCGATGAACTCGGCGGCCATCTCGTCTCCGGTCATGTGGACGGGATCGCGACCGTTCTGGCGCGCACCGAATATGGCACCACGTCGCGGTTCGATATCGAGGCACCGTGGCCGCTGGCGCGGTTCATTGCCGAAAAAGGCTCGGTCTCGCTCGACGGCACGTCGCTGACGGTCAATTCGGTCGAGCAGAACCGCTTCTCGGTCCTTTTGATCCCGCATTCCTTGGCGGTCACAACCTGGAACGAGGTCGTGGCCGGGTCTCGCCTCAACCTGGAAATCGATCAGATGGCGCGTTATGCGGCGCGCCTGGCTGATCCTGAAGCGCGATCCTGAGACCGCCGATGGCGCACGCGCCTTGCACCAGCCGGATGCGCGCTCTATGAGCGAGGCTTGCGAAATCCCGCTGTGTCGACCCGACCCGAGACCCTGATGGCAGAACCAAGCCGTATCCTCCCCGACACGGTCGAAACCGTGGCTCCGGCCCATATCCTCATCGCCGAGGCGCGGTTCTACGATGCGATCGGGAGGGCCTTGTTGGCGGGAGCTGTCGCGGCCGTGACGGCGGCCGGCGCGACCTATGACGTGATTTCGCTTCCGGGCGCTCTCGAGATCCCGATCGCGGTGGCGATCTGCGTCGATGCCGCTTATGGCAACGAACGCGCCTATGATGCGGTCGTCGTTCTCGGCTGCGTGATCCGTGGCGAGACCTATCATTTCGAGATCGTCTCGAACGAGAGCAGTCGTGGCATCATGGCGGTCGCGCTGACCCGTCGGTTGCCGCTCGGCAACGGCATTCTGACCGTCGAAAACGAGGAACAAGCGATGGAGCGGGCTGATCCGGCGCGTGGCGATAAGGGCGGCGATGCCGCCCGGGCGGCTCTGGCGCTGCTGCGATTGCAGCGCAAGGTCGAGGCCAAGTAGTGGCGCGCGGAGAGCAACGCGCCGCCGCCCGGCTCGCGGCCGTGCAGGCCCTGTATCAGATGGAAGTAGCCCGGAAGGGTCTCAACGAGATCTTCGCCGAATTCGAGTCGCATTGGATAGGGCAGGAGGTCGAAGGCGATCAGTATCGCCCGGCCGAGATCGCTTTCTTCCGCAATATCCTGCAAGGCGTTCTCGATCACCAGACCGCGATCGATACGATGACGGACGAGGCTTTGCAGGCTGGTTGGCCGCTGCGGCGCGTCGAAGCGGTTCTTCGAGCCATCCTGCGTTGCGGAACCTATGAGCTCATGCGGCGCGGTGACGTGCCGGCGCGCGTCGTCATCACCGAATATGCCGATCTGGCGGCTGCTTTCTTCGATCGGGAAGAGGTGGGTTTGGTGAACGGCGTGCTGGATGGACTGGCCCACACGCTCCGATCCGACGAATTCGAGCCGCGCCGACAGACACCCGCCTGAACGATAGCGAGCGACCGGACGATCCAACGTCCGTGCTCGGCGTTCTCAGACGTATAGGCGACATGGGAGAAAGCGATGAGTGACGCGCAGATGAAGACGTTTGGGGTCGTGGACGGTCTCGAGGTTCAGGAGATCATCCTCAGAGCCGATAGCGGCGCTTCGGTTTCGGTGCTGTCGTGGGGTGCCGTCATCCGCGACATGATCGTGCCGTCGCGGTCGGGCCTGCAACGCGTGGTGCTCGGGCTCAATTCCATCGACGACTATGTGGCCCATTCACCTTATTTCGGCGCGGTCCCGGGTCGCTTTGCCAATCGGATCGCGGGCGGTTTCACGCTGGACGGGAAGCGCCACGATCTCGCCTGTAACGAGAAAGGCATCACATGCCTGCATGGCGGACCGAAGGGCTTCGGCGTCCGCGTCTGGACCGTCAAGGCCCATACGACCCATTCGGTGACGTTGACGCTCCGGTCCGATGATGGCGATCAGGGCTTCCCCGGCACGCTTGACGCGACCTGCACCTACACGCTGATCGAGCCCGCCACGCTTCGGGTCGAGCTCACGGCCACAAGCGACGCCGCGACCGTCGTCAACCTCACCAATCATTCCTATTTCAATCTGGATGGGTCGACCGACATTCTCGATCATGACGTGACGATCTTCGCCGATCGCATGACTCCGGTGGACGCCAATAGCATCCCCACAGGCGAGATTGCACCCGTAGAGGGGACGCCATTCGACTTCCGTGAAGCGCGCCCGGTGCGGCACGAAGCAATGCAGGTCTATGACATCAACTACGTCCTCCGCGGCGGACGGTTCGGCGGCGCTCTCGATCATGCGGCGACCGTTCATTCATCCAAGAGCGATGTGACGCTGCAGGTCCACACCGATCAGCCTGGCGTGCAATTCTACAATGCCGCGTTCCTCAATTGCCCGGTCCCCGGTTTGGATGGTGCAACATACGACCAGTTCGGCGCTCTGTGTCTCGAGACGCAATTCTTTCCCGACTCACCGAACCAACCGACATTCCCCTCGACCATTCTTCGTCCTGGCGAGGTTTACAGCCATCGGACCGAATTCCGCTTCTCCTGAACTGACATAAAAAAGCCGCGCGGTAGACACCGCGCGGCTTGATCTGTGAGGGCTTGCCCGAAGGCGCCGAAGCTTAGCGGTCGCCGAGGCTTCCGTCGCTCTCAGCCAAGGCTGCGCCGATTTCGAGCCCGAGATCGTCGAGAGACATTTCCTCGCGGACGTTGATCTCTTCGCCCTTGAGCTGACGCTCGGCTTCTTCCGGCGACCGCGCGACGTTGATCGTCACCTTGGCTTCGACCTCCGGGTGCAACTGAACTGGCAGGATATGCAGGCCGATCGTCTTGATCGGGGTGGCGAGAACGACCTGATTGCGGGTCGCCGAGAAACCGCCTTCCGTGATGGCCTCTGCGATATCGCGCGTCGACACCGATCCGTACAGCTGTCCGGTTTCGCCGGCCTGACGGATCATCGTGAAGGTCTGACCGTCGAGCTGTTCGGCAATGGCCGAGGCTTCGGTCTTGAGCTCGAGGTTGCGGGTCTCGAGCTGAACGCGCTGCGTTTCGAAGCGCTTGGCATTGCCTTCCGTGGCGCGCAAAGCCTTGCCGCGCGGCAAAAGAAAATTGCGGGCAAAGCCGTCCTTGACGCGGACGCGCTCGCCCATCTGGCCGAGCTTAGCAACGCGTTCGAGCAAAATTACTTCCATGGTGTACCTCCTGTTGGATTGGAATGAGACGTCGGTGTGCGGCGAAACCTGAGGGAAAACAGGCAGTCCACGAGTCCGATGAGCGTGAGGGCGATGAGCGGCCACGGCATGATCATGGCGGTGACCACATAGATAGCCGCCAGAATGGCGCGCCGGGCCGTGAAGCCGCGCGTCAGCACATGGGCGGTGGCCAAACCTTGCAACGCAAAAGCCGTCGCGAAGGACGCCGCGACAGTCGCGGCCCCAATGCCGATCAACCCATCGGCAAACAGCGGCAACACGCCGAGAAGAACGAGGGCTGGGGCCCAGCGGGGCAGCATCAATCCATCCGGCACAGACGGCCACGGACGGATCAAGCGATGGGAGATCTCACTGATGCGACCAGCGAGCCAGAGGTTGAGCATCAACATGATGAAAGACGAGGCCGCCATCGCCAGCGGTAGGATGCGGACCACGAGCCCAGCAAACTCCGAAGGATTGATGCCGGTCGACTTGACCGGCAGCCCGAGGATCGCTTCCAGGCGCCCGGACATCACGTCGAAAGCTTTGTCGTAGCCGCCGAACCGGATCACGATCGCGGTGCCCATCATCAGCACGGCGAAGCTCGCGAGCGCTGCGCCCCAGGTGACGAGCCGACCAAGCGGATACCACAAGAGCGGAGGCGAAGCCGCCTGGGATTGTCCCGTGACGGCGACCCGTTCGGGCGCGGGACGCGCCAGCAGCACCAGATAAGAAAGCCACCAGCCAGGAAACGCAAAGGCGATGGCGAAAAATGCGCCGAGTACAGGGCCAAGCGCCAGTGTTACGGCGCCGGTACCGATCAAGGCACCGGCAAGTCCGGATAGATGTCCGAAGCCGACCGCTGCGATCATAATCGGAAGGGCGGTGAAATACGCCATGAGGGTCGCGACGGCCGTACCCTTCGCGGAAACCACGAACAGCAGGGCTGCTGCGAGACCGGCGCTAACCGCCACACCTGAGGTTTTCATCATGGTCGAGCTGTCCCGCCTCGAAACGAGGGGTTAGGAGGCCGTGAACACCCTTGTTCCGGCCCCCAGCCAAGCGCCCGAGTTTCGCTCTCGACGCGCCGACGTAAAGGGCGAGTAAACCCGCCCGAAGCTTCTTAACGGATCATGTAAGGCAGGATGCCCAAGAAACGCGCCCGCTTGATGGCAGTCGCGAGTTCGCGCTGCTTTTTGGCCGAGACAGCGGTGATGCGGGACGGCACGATTTTGCCACGCTCGGACACGTAGCGCGACAGGAGGCGTGTGTCCTTATAATCGATCTTCGGCGCGTTCGGGCCGGAGAACGGGCAGGTCTTACGACGACGGAAGAACGGGCGACGCGGAGCGGTAGCCATTATGCTTCTCCTCCACCTTGGAAGCCTGAACCCTGGAAGCCACCTTCCTGAGGACGCGGGCCGCGCGGAGCACGGTCGCTCCGATCGAAGCGGCCGCCGCCACTGCCGCGACGCTCGCCGCGGTCACCACGATCGTCACGATCGCTGTCTTCGCGCTTGCGCAGCATGGCCGATTGGCCTTCCTCGTGCTCATCGACGCGGATCGTCAGGATCCGGAGCACATCTTCGTTGATGCGCATCTGGCGTTCCATCTCGACCAGAGCGGCCGAAGGGGCATCGATGTTCATCAGCGTGAAATGCGCCTTGCGGTTCTTCTTGATCCGGTAGGCGAGGGATTTGACGCCCCAATATTCCACCTTGGCGATCTTGCCGCCATTGGCCTCGATGATGCCTTTGAGTTGCTCGGTCAGCGTTTCCACCTGTTGGGCGGTTACGTCCTGACGAGCCATATAAACGTGCTCGTAAAGAGCCATTATGACTTGCCTTTCTGGTTCACGCTTGCATCCGGCGCGGAGCCCTTCGAGCCTCGGTAAGGCTCGAGCGGTTTCATTCGAAGGCGGGAACACGGGAAGACGGGCGGGTGCCCTACATCGTCAAGAAACGACGATGCCCTCCGTTCAGCCCCCGGCCAGGATGCTGCGGAGGGCGCACCATACAGACATTCAAGCCACGCGCAACCCTTGGCGTCGCGAGGGACCGCTCCAAAGCGGGAGCCGTCCCTTCGCTTGACAGGCGAGAGGCTGCAGTGGCACTCCGCACATCTTGATTGATAAAGCGTTGAACGATTTGCCGAGGCCGATGACAACAGCGTTTATGTTTCCAGGGCAGGGGTCGCAAAGCGTCGGAATGGGCAAGGCCCTGGCTGATCGCTTCCCCGAAGCGCGAGCCGTGTTTGACGAGGTCGATGCCGCGCTCGGCCAAAGGCTGTCGGCGACCATTTTCGAGGGACCCGAGGCGGATCTGACCGCGACCGCCAATGCTCAGCCGGCTTTGATGGCCATGAGCCTCGCGGTCGTCCGCGTGTTGCAGGCCCATGCCGGTTTGCACCTCGCAACCCAGGCTGCCTTCGTGGCCGGTCATTCGCTTGGGGAATATTCCGCTCTTGCGGCGGCAGGCGCTCTCTCCATCTTCGACGCCGCGCGTCTGCTCCGTCTGCGGGGTGAAGCCATGCAGGCTGCGGTTCCGGCCGGGGTGGGTGCCATGGCGGCGTTGCTGGGGACCGATGCCGAACAAGCCGGCGCCGTCGCGGCCGACGCCGCGCAGGGCGACGTCTGCGATGTCGCTAATGATAACGGTGGCGGACAGGTCGTCCTATCGGGTCACGCGGCCGCGATCGACCGCGCGATCGCTTTGGCCAAGCAGCGGGGCGTCAAGCGAGCCGTGCTGCTCAACGTCTCCGCTCCCTTTCATTGCGGTCTCATGCGGTCTGCCGCCGATAAAATGCAGGATGCGCTTGCGACGGTGTCGATGCATCCGCCTGTCGTTCCGCTCGTCGCCAACCGGGACGGCAAGCCCGTATCCGACGTCAATTCCATCCGGCAATCCTTGGTGGCACAGATTTGCGGGACCGTTCGCTGGCGTGACGTCGTGCTGACGATGGCCGAGACGGGTGTCGATGATGTTGTCGAACTCGGTTCGGGCGCCGTTCTATGTGGTCTCGTCAAGCGCATCACGCCAGGACTGCGGACGATATCGGTCGGAACGCCGGCCGATATCGAGGCCTTTGCGGCGGCTCGCAATTCGATCCAGGAGCATTGATGTTCGATCTTACGGGGAAGACCGCGCTCGTCACGGGTGCAACGGGCGGCCTCGGTCAGGCGATCGCGACCGCACTCCACCAGCAGGGCGCGACCGTCGTTCTATCGGGAACGCGTGTCGAGGCGCTTGAGACGCTTGCCTCAACCCTGGGCGAGAGAAGCTTCCCGGTGCAATGCGATCTGTCGGATCCCGAACAGGTCAAGACCCTTGTGGCGCGGGCCGAAGAGGCGGCAGGCCCTCTCGATATCCTGGTCAACAATGCCGGCGTGACGCGCGATACGCTGGCGCTGCGGATGAAGGATGATGACTGGAATGTCGTGCTCATGGTCAATCTGACCGCAGGGTTCATGTTGGCTCGCGCGGCGCTGAAAAGTATGACGCGCCGACGCTATGGCCGGATTATTGGGATCACCTCCGTGGTCGGGGTGATGGGCAATCCAGGCCAGAGCAATTATGCCGCCTCAAAGGCCGGGATGATCGGCATGTCGAAGTCCTTGGCCGGCGAAGTCGCCACGCGGAACGTGACGGTGAACTGCGTCGCCCCAGGTTTCATCGAGAGCCCGATGACGGACGTGCTGAACGACAAGCAAAAGGAATCAATACTTGCTTCCGTCCCGGCTCGACGTCTAGGCAACGGATCGGACGTTGCTTCCGCAGTTGTCTATCTCGCAAGCCAAGAAGCCGGCTATGTGACGGGGCAAACTCTCCACGTCAATGGCGGAATGGCAATGATTTGAGAGCCTTATTGGTCTCGGTCGAGCCCATGAGGAACCGCTGGCGGGTCTCTCGCAATCGTCTATAAAGTATGTTACGACCCAGCGCCGCTGACGGATTATCAGTGGAAAAACACTGGGTTTCGTCGGATGATTTGGGTGCGAAGCGAAAAGTCGAGTGACGGTTCGAGGTCTTCGTGTTTCAAGTCGAGGTTCCCGCGACGCAGCTGTTGGTTCGGTCTTCAGGGCGAACCTTCGGTCACGAGGAACGTGGGAGAGCTTTCGTTTCTCGTGGCTGTCCGGTCTGACGATGGTCGGTCGAACGGTCCACGAGGGGGCAGCGGTCATGCATCACTATGGTGATTGTGACCAACCAAAATGAATATGAACGAGGATACAAAAATGAGCGATGTCGCCGAGCGCGTAAAGAAGATCGTGGTTGAACATCTCGGCGTCGAGCCGGAAAAGGTTGTCGATAACGCTAATTTCATTGACGATCTTGGCGCAGATTCGCTCGACACGGTCGAACTCGTGATGGCCTTCGAAGAAGAGTTCGGTGTTGAAATCCCGGACGATGCAGCCGAGACGATTGTCACGGTCGGCGATGCCGTCCGGTTCTTGGAAAAGAACAAAAAGGCTTAAGCCAGCACATCCTGCCGTGCAGGGTGCAGAGCCGGTGATGCGGTTCAAGCCGGTCGCAGAACCGGCGTCCTGATGAAGCGAAGCGCGGAAAGATCCTCTTGCTCCGAAAGCTTCGGAGCTTGAGGGTGATGAGGTGGATTCATTGAGGCGCGTTGTAGTTACCGGGGTCGGTATGGTGACGCCGCTCGGCGGCGATGTCGACACATCCTGGCGCGCTCTCCTCGAGGGCAAGAACGGCGCCAAGCTGATTGATCGGTTCGATGTGTCCGATCTGCCGTGCAAGATTGGATGCGAAGTGCCGCGGGGCGACGGCACCGACGGGAGCTTCGATCCCGCTCGTTGGATGGAGCCAAAAGAGCAGCGCAAGGTCGATGATTTCATCGTCTTTGCGATGGGCGCCGCGGGGCAGGCCTTATCCGACGCTGACTGGCTTCCGACCCGCTACGAGGATCAGATCGAGACCGGGGTTATGATCGGATCCGGTATCGGAGGCCTCGGCGGTATTAACGACGGTGCGCTTCTGCTCGACGAAAAAGGGCCGCGCCGGATCTCACCCTTTTTCATTCCCGGACGCCTTATCAATCTCGCCGGCGGGTATGTCTCGATCCGCTATGGCCTCAAGGGACCGAACCATGCCGTCGTCACGGCTTGTTCCACAGGCGCACATGCGATCGGCGATGCGGCTCGCATCATTCAATTTGGCGACGCGGAAGTCATGGTGGCGGGCGGCACGGAATCGGCCGTCAACCGACTGTCATTCGCTGGCTTCGCGGCCTGTCGCGCCCTGACGACCGGCTTCAACGATCGGCCGCAAGCCGCCTCCCGCCCGTATGATCGGGATCGCGACGGTTTCATCATGGGTGAAGGCGCCGGCTGCGTCGTTCTCGAAAGCTTCGAGCATGCCAAGGCCCGTGGCGCCAAGATCTATGGCGAGGTGGTCGGCTACGGCATGTCGGGGGACGCGCATCATATTACGGCACCAGCCGAGGATGGTGACGGCGCCTTTCGGTGCATGTCGGCGGCCTTGAAGCGAGCGGGCCTCTCGGCCAGCGACATCGACTATATCAACGCTCACGGGACTTCGACGCCGTTGGGCGACGAGATCGAACTCCGCGCTGTCGAGCGCGTCCTCGGCGATGCGGCGTCCTCGGTTGCCATGTCGTCGACGAAATCCGCCATAGGCCATCTTTTGGGCGCCGCAGGAGCCGTCGAGGCGATCTTTTCCCTGCTGGCGATCCGCGATCAGATCGTCCCGCCGACACTCAACCTCGATCACCCGTCGGTCGAGACGCAGATCGACCTGGTGGCCCACACGGCCAAAGCCCGTCCGATCACGCATGTGCTGTCGAATTCATTCGGCTTCGGCGGCACCAATGCGTCACTCATCTTCAAACGCGTCGAACACTGATACGTCGTCGACGCTGTACCGCCATGGCTCTCTGAACCACCGTCACGCGACAAGTCTGCAACATGACAATAGCGTTTCGTGACCTCTCAATGGTTTGTCGCTGCGTCGCCACATTTTCAGTGCTGTTATTGCAGGGTTTCGGGGCGGATCGGCGCATCTCCGTCGGAGGCCGTGATGCCGTCGTTCACCTTGCGGTAGGCGCCGCGACGCAAAAGCCTTAGGGTCGCGCCCTACATATTCACATCCGCAACTCACGGTTTGATGATGGTCGACACTCCGAAAGATCCAACATCGTCAACGCAGGGTCCGGCCGAGAGACGATCGAGCTTCGGGGGGCGCCGTTCGCTTCGAAGCCCGCGCGAAGCCTTGCAGCCTGATGACGTGCCTCAGCCGCCGCAGCCCCCGCAAAGCAAGCGTCGTCGGCCCATCGTCGGCATCGCGAGCGGGCTCCTGTCTTTCATCGGCATCGCGGCCATTGCACTGGCGGTCGCTTGGTCGCTTGGCGAACAGCGCATCAACACGCCCGGACCTCTGCCGGCCGATAAAGCCGTGACGATCGCGCCCGGAACGGATGTGTCCGGCATCGTCGATCAATTAGCCGATGAGGGCGTCGTCGACAGCCGACCTTTGATGACGGCGGCGCTTTGGATCGAGGGCAATCGCGGCAAGGTCAAGGCCGGCGAATATATGTTCAAGCAGGCGGCCAGCTTGCGTGACGTGATCGATACGCTCGTTTCGGGTAAGCAGATTCTGCATTCCATCACGATCCCCGAGGGGCTTACGAGCGAGCAGGTCGTCGATCGACTGCGCGATGACGACGTCCTGGCGGGAGACATCAAGGAGGTGCCCAAGGAAGGTACCTTGATGCCCGACACGTTCAAATTCGCGCGGGGCACGACGCGCGATCAGGTGATCCGCAACATGCAGGCCGAGCAAAAAAAGATTTTGGCGGATGTTTGGGCACGCCGCTCACCTGATACGCCGATCCGCTCCCCCTACGAACTCGTCACACTCGCGTCGATTGTCGAGAAGGAAACGGGTCGCGCCGACGAGCGACCGCGTGTCGCCGGTGTTTTCGTCAACCGGCTGGTCCGCAACATGCCTCTGCAATCGGATCCGACAATCGTTTACGGACTTGTCGGCGGCAAAGGCACGCTCGGGCGTGGTATTCTCAAGAGCGAGCTCGAACAGAAAACGCCGTATAACACCTATGCGATCACGGGCCTGCCCCCTGGCCCGATCGCTAATCCGGGTAAGGCCGCGCTCGAGGCTGTCGCGAGCCCGTCCCGGACCAAGGAGCTGTATTTCGTTGCCGACGGAACTGGTGGGCATGCTTTCGCCGACAATCTCGATCAGCACCGCGCGAACGTGTTGCGTTGGAGGCAGATCGAGAAGGATGCGAAGGACAAGGTGTCGCCCGATGCCGATAAGGTCACGGCGCCTGTCCCGGCCGGCGTGGTTGCGCCGCGGAGCAATCAGCGGAGCGACAACAATGGCGGTGAGACCGTCTATGGCGAGCTTCCAAGCGGCACATTGGCGACGGCGCTGTCGCCGCAGCCCTCGCGTCTTGCTGCTTTTCCGTTCAAGGGTTTCGACGCCGCGCCGTCGACACCGCTGTCGACAAAGCCGGCAACCGCAAATGCCTATGCGCCAAACGGTAATTTTGACGAACTCGATATTGAGGTTGCTGGGGTGCGGTCCAAAGCCGGTGTCGGCGATGCGGATCTCGATGGGGGCGGCTACGTCGCCGATCCGGCGCAGTCCGCAACCGGCTCGATGGCCACATTCCCGGTTTCGGCGCAGCAATTGGCCGACCAGAAGGCTCGCGCTCGCGCTTACGGGCTTCAGACGTCGAACGATCGACAACCACCGCCCGGTTCCGTGTCGCTCGATAACCCGACCGACAACGCACCACCGATATCAAACCGGCGCTTCGGGAAAGGCTCCATCATCGACGCCTCCGAAGGGACCGCCTTCGATCCTTTGCGCGACAAGAGCTATGACCTGAGCTCGGCCAAGATCGTCCCGACCATCCGAGCGCTGCCGCCCGTCGTTCCCCTCGCGACCTCCGTCAATTGACCTCGCTCGAGGCAAGCCGGTTGGGCGAGCGTTCGACATCGACGACACTCGCCAGCATGACGGGTTTCGCTCGCGCCTCGTCGACGATCGCCGCCGGCAGCCTGGCTTGGGAACTGAAGACCGTAAACGCCAAGGGGCTCGACATCAGGGTCCGGCTGCCGAACGGGTTCGACGGACTGGAACCTGAATGTCGCGCGCGGATCGCGGACGTGATCGGGCGCGGGACGTGCCACGCAGTGCTGCTGTTGCAACGGCCGCCGCAACTACCTGTGGTCCGGATCGACGAAGCGATTTTGCGCGGGTTGATCGCCGCGATCGACGCCGCTACGCCACCGGACGCCGGGGTAGGGCGGGTCACGATGGATGGTCTGCTCGGCATCCGGGGTGTCGTCGACCTCACAGAGCCGACCGAGGACCCATCCGTTCGCGCGACGATCGACCGTGCGGCGCTCGATGTGTTGACGATCACGCTCGGCCAGTTGCAAGCCGCGCGGGTCGCCGAGGGCTCTGGTCTTCGGAGTGTTCTGCTGGCGCAACTGAGCGACATTGCAGCCTTGACTACGGCAGCCGAGAATGCGCCCGGTCGCGGCGTCGAGGCGGTCTTCGACCGACTGATCGAAGCCGTGAGAGGGTTGATCGATGCGGTCCCGGCGCTCGATCCAAACCGCCTGCATCAGGAAGCCGTGATCCTTGCGGCGCGGGCCGACATCCGCGAGGAGCTCGATCGGCTTCGCATTCACCACCGCGCCGCCTTGGACCTGATCACCGACGGCGGCATCGTCGGTCGAAAGCTTGATTTTCTGGCGCAAGAACTTGGCCGCGAGGCCAACACGCTCTGTGCCAAGTCAAACGATGCGACTCTGACCGGGATCGGGCTGGACCTTCGCCATCGGATCGAGCAATTTCGCGAACAAGTCCAAAATCTGGAATAGAGAACCTCATGCCGCTCGGTCAGCACCATCCAGCCCTTCTCAAGCGTCGTGGCTTGATGCTGATCCTCTCATCACCGTCAGGAGCCGGCAAGACGACCCTCACCCGCATGCTATTGCAAAAGAAGGAATCGGATCTCACGCTGTCGGTTTCGGTGACGACGCGGGCTCGGCGGTCGAGCGAAGCTGATGGGATCCACTACCATTTCGTCACGCACGAGCGGTTTCAAGCCTTGCGCGATCACGACGATCTTCTGGAATCGGCAGAGGTCCACGGCAACTTCTATGGAACACCCCGCAGCCCGGTCGAAGACGTGATCGCGGCTGGCCGGGATGTGCTGTTCGACATCGATTACCAGGGCACGCAGCAGGTTCGGAGCAAGGCCCCGGCCGATGTCGTCACGATCTTCATTCTGCCGCCCTCCATGCGGGAGTTGCGGGCCCGTCTCGAGCGGCGCGCCGAAGACCAGGCCGATGTCATCGAGCAACGCCTGACCAATGCGCGAAACGAGATCGCGCGCTGGACAGCCTATGATTACGTGCTGATCAACGACGACCTGCAGAAGACCTTCACGGACGTGCTGGATATTTTGACGGCCGAGCGACTGAAGCGCGTGAGGGTCGAGACCGGCGTTTCCAATTTCATTGCGACGCTGCTGCGCGAATAGCGGATCAACGTCGGCGCGACATCTCACCGTAGACATGCGCGAGAGCGACAAAGCCTGCGATGTCGATTTCCTCGGCGCGGGTCGATCCATCGAGGCCAGTCTGCTCTAGCATGAGCGGCACATCGATCGGGCCGCCATGCAGCGACAACGATTTCAACGACTGCCGAAGCATCTTCCGACGCTGTCCGAAGGCGGCCAGCGTGACGGCCGCCAGATCAGACCCCGAACATGGCAAGGGCACATCGCGCGGCCGTAACTCGACGACAGACGACATGATTTTTGGCGGCGGCGTAAAGGCTTGGGGTGGCACGTCGAATAGCATGCGAGCCTCGGTCCGCCAGCCGCAGAGAACGCCGAGCCGACCATATTCGGCGCGATCCTCCACGCCCGCGACGATCCGTTCGCCGACCTCACGTTGAAACATGAGCACAAGCCGATCGAACCACGGCGGCCAGGGTTCGGCTTCAAGCCAGCGCGTCAGCAGGGCTGTACCGATATTATAGGGCAGATTGGCCACGACCCTCAATCGGCCACCGGGCACCCCGCGCGCCAGGACGGCCGGGTCGAGCGTCAGCGCATCGCCCTCGATAATGGTCAGGCGGCCGGGGTAGTGAGTTTCGATCTCGGCTAGCGCCGGAAGGCAGCGCTTATCGCGCTCAACCGCGATCACATGAGACGCGCCGGCCAGCAACAAGGCGCGGGTCAGCCCACCTGGCCCCGGGCCGACTTCAAACACGGTCTGCCCCTCGAGCGGGCCGGCGGCGCGCGCGATCTTGCCGGTCAGGTTGAGGTCGAAGAGAAAATTCTGACCAAGCGTTTTTTTGGCATCGAGCCCGTGCGTTTTGACGACCTCCCGCAAGGGAGGGAGGCCATCGGCCGTCTCACGCTCGACATCGTCCGGCAGCAGGGTCAAACGAGGGAGCCAGGCGACAAGCCGGCTCGTTCCTGCACGGCCAGCCGACCCGCGAGTGCCAGGGCCGCAACGAGGCTGGTGTCGCGTGCTATCCCACGACCAGCGATGTCGAAGGCCGTGCCATGGTCCGGCGACGTGCGGATGAACGGCAGACCAAGCGTCACGTTGACGGCCTCGTCGAACGCCAGTGTCTTGATCGGGATCAAAGCCTGATCGTGATACATCGCGAGGGCAACGTCATAGCCGGGGCGCGCCGCGGACGTGAAGAGCGTATCGGCCGGAAACGGTCCCGTGATGTCGATGCCGCTCGCACGGAGGGCCTCGAGGGCCGGAATGATCATGTCGATCTCATCACGGCCCATGCTGCCCCCTTCACCCGCGTGAGGGTTGAGCCCGGCACAAGCCAGCCGCGGCTTTCCGATGCCGAAGCGTATCCGACACTCGTGATCGACGATCCGAGCGGTCGCTTCGATCAACGAGCCGGAGAGCTCGGCCTGCACCTCCGCAAGGGCGATGTGGATCGTGACAGGCACGACCGCCAGCAGGTCCGACCAGATCATCATGACGGCCAGCGGACGCGGCACATTCCAGAACCGTGCTGCGAGCTCGCCGAGAAATTCAGTATGGCCGGGATGGGCGAAACCCGCAGCATAGAGCACGCTTTTGGCGATCGGATTGGTCACCACCGCTGCGGCGAGGCCGGAGCGGACATGCTGAACCGCCGTCTCGATCGCCTCGATTGTTCCAGCCGCATCCTCGACGCACGGCTGGCCCGGCGAACCGCTGACGCGCCTGCTCAAAGGGACGACCGGCAGGCGTGAGCTGAACAAACCTGCCGCATCAGCCGGGGTCGTCTCGACGATCTCGACATCGAGCCCGAGCAACTCTGCACGCTTTGCCAGAAGGGCAGGATCTGCGACGACATAGAACGGCACCGTCTCACCAGTGCGACGCATCCAGGCCGACAAGGTCAGGTCGGGCCCGATGCCCGACGGATCGCCCTGTGTCATAGCGATCGGCAGTGGCGATGCTGACATGATCGTCAATGCTTTTCGACGACGGCGGTCTTTCGCAAATCCTGGTACATGCGATCGGCAATCTTCGACAAGCGTTCGGTGATCAGATCCGCCTGTATGTTATCGCGCACGGTCGTCCGATCCGCCTCGTCGTCACGGCCACAGACCGCGATCATCTCGATGCCCGAGGCCGACCGCTCCGGTGCTGTCAGCCTGCCCTTTGGCGTCTGATCCAGCGTCTCCCGGGTCTTGGCCGAGAGCGCACTTGCGTTGCGTGTCACGGCCGGCTTGATCCCGACGTCGGGGAGCGAGCGGGCCAGCGGCAAGCCGCTCGCACAATCCTGAAAGCGCGACCGCAACGCCTGGGCTTCCCGCATGCGTCCTTCAAGGACGCCAGCGCTCGCGCCGCTCGGTACAACGAAGACCACCTGCTGCAACGTGTAATCGGCCGCTTCTTTGCCGGCAGACGTGCTCTTGGCCAAAGCCGCAGTGATCTCTTCCTCGCTGACGTTCAGCGCCTTGTTGCGATTGCGGACGTAGTTATTCCAGGCCGCGACGGCGCGAAGATGCTGGCGGATGATATCCGTATTGCCCTTGGCGGCCTGCAGCGCGTTGGCCAGCGCTTGCGGCTGCATTTTCGCCGCGGACGCGACCCGGTTCAGCGTCTGGGTCAAATCGGAATCACTCGCGTCGATCCCGTATTTGTTGGCTTCGCGCAGCTTGATGCGGTCGGCGACGAGATCCTCCAAGGCATCCGCACGCGAAGCCGGCTTCTTGATGATGCGAAGAAATTTCATCTGCTCGTCGACATCGGACGTGGTGATCGGGTCGCCGTTGACGATGGCGGCGATCGCCTGAGCCGAGGCCGGCGCCGCCGACCCTATCCAACACCATCCCAAAGCCACAGCCGCAACCGCTAGAGTACCGATGGTGGGAACCGAACGCGACATGAGCATGGGTGTCCTATGAGCAGAAAAGTACATCAGCCAAGCGCCGCAACGCGTTGACCGAAGCCGGTCGCTCGCAGCGACCGACACCGAAGCACACAACCAAGCAGCACATAGGCACGCTGTCGACCACGCCCCGTGTGTCGCGAGATCGAATTGCAAACGAATCCACGATATTTCGTCGAACGTTTAAGGCTTGAATACGACACCGCAAAGGCGCTGCCGGCCGAAACGGTACTCTACTTGTAAATGCCGTCCTGCACGGTTTGAGCCCCACCGACGCCGGTCTGCACCTTGCCTTGCGCCAATGTCCGGAGCGTCAGCTGCAACAAGACGGTCTGATCGAGGCCCCTTACGCCAGCCGAGTCGGTGTAGCTTCGGCTGTAATTCACGCTCACGGTCGTACAATCATCGTTGTAGCCGACGCCAAGTCCGAGAACCGACAGCGCGGGACTCCCCAACTTGAGATCATAAAGGCCCGTCGCCGTGTCGTACTTATAGGGGTTGAGGTCGATCGTGGCGCTCCCCTTGAGGAAGTAGTGATCGAGGAAGTCGTATCGTCCGGAGAACAAAATGCCTTCACGACGATAGGGGTAGCCGATCAACGTCTGCGCCGCGTATCGCGAATATTGGATCGATCCCGTGGTCGCCCCAAATTTCGTATTGGCGATCACGTCGATCGATTCCGGCGTGAAGTCTTTCTCGCTGAAACGGCTCCGCGCGATGAACGAGAAATCTTGGTTCAGGTTCACGGCGACGCGACCGACGTAGTCCGAGCGAGCCGTCGCAAGTCCCGATTCGGCGCTGACGTTGGCCACATCGCTAATCGCGTAGGAGTTCAGCCCAGCGACTTGGAAGGACTGCCCGAACAGGGCATTCACCGACATCCCTGAATTGAACGTCATCGTATATTGACCGCCGACATTGGCTCTCACGCCGCCTTCGGTTCGGTCATAGCCGGAGAATTTGTTCCATTCGAACAGGGTCGTATCGTCGAACACGAGGCTTTGAGCATCCTCGTTCGGCAGATCACCCGCATGCAACTCGCTCGGTCGAGCGACGATCTGCGCGATCGGTTCGAAAAGATGCGTCGCCCAGCCCGTCGAAGCCACGAACGGATAACGATATTCGAGGCCGATCCCCGGCATCGCGCGACCATAGAACGAGTCGTTCTTCGACCCGAAGAAGTTCGATTGATCCGCGTTCGAGATTTCGGAGAAGCCCCCGGCGCTCGTGAACGTAAAGGTGTCGCTCTTGTTCAAGGCGAGCCAGGAGGTGTCGACCCGCACGAAGGCGAAAGGCGTCCACACCTCGCCGAATGGATCGATGAATTTGCGCTGCCAGGAGACCTGTGCCGAGGCCCGATCATAATCGCCGCCCACGCCGCGAATGAAGCAGTTCGGCGGCTTGAAGTTCGGCAGTGCCGGATTGGGTGTCAGCGACGTCGGGCAAACATCATAGAGCGCGAAGGCTTTATCGAGAAGACGAACGCCGGTCGATTGGTAATCGGCTGCGGTGCGCGAGATTGCCGTAAAGTTGAGGTCGATCTTGACTTCGCCGCCAACCCCATAGGTCTTTTCAGGCGCAAGCCCGATGGTCCGGTTGTAGTCGAGCACCGGAAGAACAAGCGGCTGCTGCTTGTTGAAGTCGTATTCCGACAGACCCTGAATGCGATAGCCGCGCAGATCGAAATAGCTGCGATCACCTTGACCCGTCAGGTAAACGGTCGAGATCGACTCCTTGATGTAGTCGGTCGTCAGGCTCTCGCTGCGGATTTTGTAATCCTGGAAGAAGTATTTGTCGCTGAACAGTGAAAGGTCCCAGCCGTATTTCCACTGCTCGTTGATGAAGAATTTGCCCGCCGTCTCGATCGAGCCGCGCAATTCACGGCGTCCCGTGCCGTAAGGCTGGGCATCGAATTGGCCGGGATCAAGCTGGTCGATGCCGGTGGCGCGAATGTTATACGAGCCGGACATCATGCGCTGACGCCACTCGACCTGGCCCAGGACGCCTTGCTTGGACAGGAAGGTCGGCGTCACGGTCAGATCGTAGTTCGGCGCGAGATTGAAGAAATAGGGAACAGACGCACCAAAGCCGAGGCGTGATTCATAGACGTAGCCCGGGGCCAAAAAGCCGGTTTTGCGGGTCACGGTCGGGTCGGGCGTCGAAAGATAGGGCAGATAGGCGATCGGAACGCCGAGGAACTCGAAGCTCGCGTCCTCGAAATAGATCATCTTTTCTTCTTTGTTGTGGATGATCTTCATGGCCTTCAGCTGCCATAACGGCGGCCGCTCGGGATGTTCCTTACAGGGCGCGCAGGCCGTGTAGGTTCCCTTGTCAAAGACCGCCGTTTCGCCGGCGCTGCGCTCGCCGCGTGGTGCGGTGAAATACGTCTTGTCCTTGGTGATCGCACTCAGGCTATCGATGAACCCGCTCTTGAAATCGTCGGTGAGGTCAAACCGGTCGCCATAGGCGACGGTGCCGTCGGTTTCGGTCAGCTTCGCATTGCCGGTCGCAAAAACGCGACTGCTGGTGCGGTCATAGGTAACTTTGTCGGCTTCGAGGATGCGGCCCTGGTAGTAGAGCTGAACGTTGCCCTCGGCCGTCACGACGTTCTTGTCACGATCGTAGGTGAGTTGTTTCGCCTCGACCACGAGACGGTCGGCCTTGGCAGGCTCGGCGGCGGCTTGGGTACCGGCGACCGTCGGTGATTTTGGATCGAGTGCCGCTGCCTCAGCGTGTCCGCCGGATGCCGACAGTCCGGCCGCCAACAGGATCAGCAATCCGAGTGCCGCCAGTAACTTGCCGCAGCGGATCTGAAGGGGGCTGCCATGCCGCTCCATCAACCGTCTTCCTGCTGCAAGAGAACGAATGTGGCCAACATGCTTCCAACGATTGCAGGCGACCAAGCCGCCACAGGTGCACTGAGGATTCCCGCGCCCCCTAGATCTCCGATGAGCGTCGTCGCGACATAGAGCACGAAGCCTGCCGCAACGCCACCCGAGACCATCTTTGCCACACCACCAAACCGGAAAAATCTTAAGGAAAACGAAGCGGCGATCAGCACCATCGTGACCAACAGCAAAGGACGAGCCAGAAGTGTTTGATATCGCAGCCGATAGGCCGTCGCGTCGAGCCCGGCTTGCTCGGTTCGTTGCTGAAACGCCGGCAGCGACCAGAACGGAACACCCTCCGGTGCCTCGAAGGATTGGGAGACTTGATCGGCCGTCAGATTGGTGGCCAGCAAAAAGGTCTTGGAATCCTGTGGCTCGTCGTCGGGCGAGATGATGTGAGCATCGATAAGGCTCCAGAATCCGGGCTCCAATTCGGCTGATTTTGCGTTGACGCGTTCCTGGAACGAGCCATCCGGCTCGAACACGAAGGCGGTGACGCCGGTGAGGCTCGTTCCGCCGTCCTCGGCATGATCGGCTCGGATGATGGCTTGGCCGTCGATGCTCTTCTGTCTGAGCCAGAGCGCCTTTTCGCTCGCCCCGGCGGCCCCGAACAATTTGAGCTCGAGGCGGTCGGCCTGGCGTTTCGAGAGAGCCGAAATGGGATTGTAGATCGTGGTTGCGACGATGCCGATCGCCAATGCGACGGCCACCGGCGGTAACATGAACTGCCAGACCGACATCCCAGCCGCACGCGCCACCACGAGCTCGAGCTTCCGTGTGAGATTGATGAAGGCGAACATCGCCCCGAACAAGACCGCGAAAGGCATGACCTGCTCCGACACGGATGGCACCCGCAGCAGCGACAAAAAAGCGACCAGCAGCGTTGACGAGCCTTTCGCGTCGCTCGCCCGGCGCAGCATTTCGACGAAATCGAGCAGGTAGATCAGCAGGAACATCAGCCCGAAGACGGACAAAACCGTGCGGGCAAAGGTCACCGAGAAGTAGCGCGTGAGCGTTGGTCCGATCACGGATGCACCGCCGTCGCGAGGCGTCGCCGGCGAGCCGGACGCTGGAGGGTGGGCCCAAACATCCACCAGGCCGCACCGACCAGACCGAGAAGCGGCACCGCATAATCGAGCGCGACCGCACCGGCGGATTTGACCACGAGGCTGGCGGCGCCGAAGCCCGCGACGCGAACCAGCAACACGATGACGATGGCGGCCAGGATCGCACCGCTTCGGCCTTGCCGGGTGGTGCGAGGCTGAGCCAGGGCCGCCAAGGCGATCATCCCAAAGGTCAGAGCGTAAAGCGGGTTGACGAAACGGTCATGCAGTTCGGAGCGAAAGCGGCCCAGTTGCGAGGCCACATAGGGATCCTTGGTGTTGAGCGTCAGCAGATCGAGGGTCGAGCGTTCGCGGGGCTTGTAGGGGACCGCGCCATTGTTGCCGCCGAATTGCGTGAGGTCGATCTTGTAGGAATCGAACACCACGATGGCGGCGCTGGTCGTCTTGGGGTCTTCTCGCTGCAGACTGCCCTTCTGCAACACGAGATAGGATTCGTCACCCGATTGCTGCGTCGTGCCGCTCTCGGCGAGATATGTGGCGATGTGGGTTGGGTCTCGACGATCCTGAATGAAGATGCCGAGCAGCGCGCCGTTGGCGCCGCGTTCGCGGTAGTGGAACACGAAACCCTGATCGAGCGTCGTGAACGTTCCCTCCCGCACGATACGGGTGATGAAATCCGCCCGCACCTTCGTCACGAGATCCCGTAATTCGTGGAAGCCGGCCGGCACCGCATAGAGCGACATGAACCCCACCATCAGGGTCGTCACCATGGTCAGGACCGCAAACGGTCGCATCAGCCGCGCCGGGGAGAGGCCCGCCGCGCTCATGACGATGAGTTCGCTATCCGCGTTCAAGCGATTGAGGACGTAGAGGATCGCGATGAACAAGGCGATCGGCGCAATGAACATGACGAGAGACGGGATCGCGAGCCCCGTGACGGTCAGAAAGATGAGGATCGATTGACCCTGCATTGTCAGCAGATCGAACTCGCGCAAAGCCTGAGTCAGCCAGATCACGGCTGTCAGGACCACAAGCGCAGCCACGAAGGCCACGGTCGAGGTCCGCAGGATGTAACGCCCCACGAGGTTCAGCACGGTTCGGGCATCCCCCCGATCACTCCACGATGCAAGATCACGCTCGACAAAAGGCGCAGATCACGCCCGCAACAAGGCGCGGCGAAACCAAAAGAAAAACGAACCTCTTCATACCGTTAGAAGCCATAATGCTGCGCGATCCCGGCTTAGCCTTAGAGCGGCGCCTCCATTCGGGCAAGCGCATGCCGGTCGTCCAAACCATCGGACCACACCGTTCGGTAACGTAACAAGAGGGTCATAATTACGGCGTCGCCGCGTTTAGCGAAGCGATTTCCGAGCATTGCCGCTCTGTGCCGCATCCGCTGAAACAAGCGTGTGAAATCCATCACGCCATGCCATTATCGCCATGACGACGCGGTCGACGCGTCACCCGATCCTAAGCCGGCCGAAACGTCACACGGTCCGTGCTGCTTCGTTCCAGAGAGAGTCTGATGGCCACTTCCGTTGCAATCGAGTTCGTTCCTCTCGATAGGGTCGCGTCCGACACGCGAGGCTCCCTGGTGGTGTTTGCCGGCGAAGGCCTGACGTTTGGTTCGGCAGCGTCCTCGCTTCTCGAGAAGGCGCGCCCCATGCTGCAGAGCGCTGCCGGCACGGCGAAGTTCAAGGGGCGGACCGGGACCGTGCTGGACATTCTGGCGCCGGCCGATGTGCCGGCCGACCGGCTTCTCGTCGTCGGACTCGACACCGATAAGCCGCAGCCGCAACACAGCAGCCTCACGCTCGGCGGCGCCGTGATGGGCAAGCTCAAGGATGCCGAGACCGTGACCGTGGTGTTCGATGGGCCGGACGCGACCGCCGAAGCGGCGGCCGATTTCGCGCTCGGGCTGAAGCTGCGCGCCTATCGTTTCGACAAATACAAGACCAAGAAGAAGGATGACGCCGAGAAGGAGGGGCACATGACGGTGCGTCTGGCGGTGGCGGATGTCGCTGCGGCGCAGGCGGCCGTGCTCAGCCGGGATGCGATCGCCGACGGCGTCCAACTAGCCCGGACGCTGGTCAATGAGCCGCCGAACGTGCTGTTCCCGATCGAATTCGCCAATCGCGCCGCCGAACTCGAAAAGCTCGGCGTCGAGATCGACATCCTCGACGAGGCTGCAGCCGAAAAGATCGGCATGCGAGCGCTGCTTGCGGTCGGTCTCGGCTCCGAGCACGAAAGCCGGGTCGTCATCATGCGTTGGAATGGCGCGACCGATAAGGATGAGGCGCCCGTCGCGTTCATCGGCAAGGGCGTCTGTTTTGATTCCGGCGGGATCTCGATCAAGCCGGGCGCTGGCATGGAAGATATGAAGGGCGACATGGCGGGCGCCGCCTGCGTGGTCGGTCTCATGCACGCGCTCGCGGCCCGCAAGGCGAAGGCCAATGTGATCGGGGCGATCGGCATCGTCGAGAACATGCCGGATGGACGCGCCCAGCGGCCCGGCGACATCGTCACGTCCTTGTCGGGCCAGACGATCGAAATCATCAACACCGATGCGGAGGGCCGCCTCGTCCTCGGCGACGTGCTCTGGTACGTTCAGGACAAGTACAAGCCGCAGTTCATGGTCGATCTCGCGACCCTGACGGGCGCCATCATCGTCGCCCTTGGCCACGAGCATGCCGGCCTCTTCTCGAACAACGACGAGTTGAGCCAGAAGCTCTTGGCGGCCGGTATCGCGACAGGCGAGAAGGTGTGGCGCATGCCGCTTGGCCCGAGCTACGACAAGCTGATCGATTCGAAATTCGCCGACATGAAGAACACCGGCGGCCGACATGGCGGCTCCATCACGGCCGCGCAGTTCATCCAGCGCTTCGTCAACGACACACCCTGGGCGCATCTCGATATTGCCGGAACCGGCATGGGATCGCCGGCCGATGAGATCAATCAGAGCTGGGGTTCGGGGTGGGGCGTTCGTCTGCTGGACCGTCTCGTGTCCGATCACTACGAAAAGTGACGTATTCCGTCGCCTGACGCGTCATGACCGACGTCTGGTTCTATCACCTCGAAACACGAACGCTCGAGCAGGTGCTGCCGCTCCTCCTCGAGCGGGCGCGCGCGCGCGGATGGCGAGCCGTGGTGCAGGCCGGCAGTCCCGAGCGCGTCGCTGCGCTCGATCAATTGCTCTGGACCTATGACGAAACGAGCTTTCTGCCGCATGGAACCTTGGCCGACGGCGCGCCAGAAACGCAGCCCGTCTACCTGACCGACGGGCCCGATAACCCGAACAAGGCTGCGATTCGGCTATTCGTCGATGGCGCCGCGGTCGCGCCCGTTCTGGCGACCGAGGATGCGGGATATGACCGGGCCGTGCTCATGTTCGATGGCAGAGACGACGACGCGGTCGCGGCCGCGCGTCGGCAATGGTCCGCGCTCAAGGAGGCCGGCCATGTCGTGTCCTACTGGCAGCAGACCGACAGCGGCGGCTGGGAGAAGCGGGCCTGAAGCCTACTGCGCGGCTTCGCTTTCGGTCGTCAGCATCAGCCATTCTTCCTCGACGACCGTCAGCGCTTTTTCGAGCTCTTTCCGCTGTTGCGCCAGCGTGGCGGCTTTGCCCTTGTCGCGTTGGAACGTCTCGGGGTTGGCGAGCGCCGTATCGATCCGGGTGATGAGCGCCTGAAACTTGCCCATCTTCTCCTCGACCGCATCGAGTTGCTTGCGGATCGGGATATGGTTGCGGCCCGGCTTTTTGAGCGGGATCGGCGCGGTTGCGCCACCCGCGGCCTTGTCGGCTTTGCGGGCGCTACGCTTGGCGCCCCCGGCATTCTCCAGCACGAGCGATTTATATTCGTCCATATCGCCGTCGAAAGTCGTGACCGTTCCTTTTTCGACCAGCCACAGGCGATCGGCGCAGGCTTCGATCAGGTAGCGATCATGCGCGATGATGATGATGGCGCCGTCGTAATCGTTGATGGCCTCGATCAAAGCGGCTCGGCTGTCGATGTCGAGATGGTTCGTCGGCTCATCGAGGATGAGCAGATGCGGCCCATCGAACGTCGCCATCCCCATCATCAGCCGGGCCTTCTCGCCGCCCGAGAGATTGGAGACATGCGTATCGGCCTTGACGTTCGGAAAGCCGAGTTGTGCGCAGCGCCCGCGGATCTTGGCCTCGGTGCCGTCGCGCATCCGCTCGGCCACGCATTGATAGGGCGTCTGCTTTTCGTCGAGTTCCTCGACCTGATGCTGCGCGAAGAACCCGACCGTCATCTTGGATGAGCGGCGGATCGTGCCGCCCGCAACATCCAGCCGTCCGGCCACCAGCTTGGCGAAAGTCGACTTGCCATTGCCGTTCGAGCCGAGCAGTCCGATACGGTCATCGTTCGAGATATTGAGGCTCAGGCGGCTCAGCACCGTGCGGTCGCCATAGCCGACGCTCACCCCATCCATCGCCACGATCGGCGGGCTGAGTTGCTTTTCGGGCGAAGGGAAATTGAACGGCAGCACCTGGCTGTCGACCATGGCTGAGACAGGCTCCATCCGCGCCAGCATCTTGATGCGCGACTGCGCCTGCTTGGCCTTGGTGGCCGAGGCGCGGAAGCGATCCACGAAGGTTTGCAGATGCTTGCGCTGCTCGTCCTGCTTCTTCTTATGCTTGAGCTGGATCGCCTGCTGCTCGCGCCGCTGCCGCTCGAAGCTGGCGTAATTGCCGCGCCAGAGCGTCAGCTTCGCCTGATCGAGATGCAGGATGTGGTCGCAGACGGCGTCGAGCAAGTCGCGATCATGGCTGATCACCAGGATCGTGGCCGGATAGGTCGACAGGTAGTCGATGAGCCACAGCGTCCCCTCGAGATCGAGGTAGTTGGTCGGCTCGTCCAGCAAAAGCAGGTCGGGGCGTGAGAACAACACCGCCGCCAAGGCGACGCGCATGCGCCAGCCGCCCGAGAACTCGGACAGAGCACGATCCTGCGCGGCCTTGTCGAAACCGAGGCCGGACAGGATGGCGGCGGCACGAGCCGGGGCCGCATGCGCCTCGATATCGACGAGCCGGGTCTGAATGTCGGCGATGCGGGTCGGGTCGGTTGCGGTTTCGGCTTCCTCCATCAAGGCGGCGCGTTCGACATCGGCGCTGAGCACGAAATCGACCATCTTGGTCGGGCCGCCGGGCGCTTCCTGCTCGACGCGGCCGAGCCGCACGTTGCGGGGCAGGGACAGTGTGCCGCCTTCCGGGTGCAACTCGCCAGAGATCATCCGGAACAGCGTGGTCTTGCCGGTCCCGTTCCGTCCGACGAAGCCGATCCGCGCCTGGTCGGGCAGGGCGGCGCCCGCCTTGTCGAACAAAATGCGCGGCCCGAGCCGAAACGTGAGATCGTTGATATGCAGCATGAAGGGTTTGTGGCGTGCGAAATGCTGCAGCGCAAGGGGCGAGCGGCGCCGACCTGCCTTGCCGCAGGCGAAACGCGCGCGTATAAGCCGCCCGCGCTCGAACCACCTTGGTTTCTGGCCTCACCCCCGAAAGACCAAACGTCATGGCGATTCAACACACCTTCTCGATCCTGAAGCCCGACGTCACCCGCCGCAACCTGACCGGCGCGGTGAACCAGAAGATCGAGGCCGCCGGTCTGCGGATCGTGGCCCAGAAGCGCATTCACATGACCCGCGCCCAGGCCGAGAAGTTCTACGGCGTCCACAAGGAGCGGCCGTTCTTCGGCGAACTCGTCGAGATGATGACGTCGGCCCCGGTCGTGGTTCAGGTGCTCGAAGGCGAAAACGCCATCGCGAAGTATCGCGAAGTCATGGGCGCCACCAACCCCGAGAAGGCCGATGCCGGCACGATCCGTAAGGATTTCGCGCTGTCGATGGGCGAAAATTCCGCCCATGGATCGGATGCTCCCGAGACGGCCGCGCAGGAAATCGCACAGTTTTTCGCCGGCAACGAGATCGTCGGCTAAATCATGTGTCGGCCCGGGCCGCGGCAAGCGGTCCGGGCGACATCCCACCCCTAGAGCGGTGGGACGACGAGATCATCGGTGTCGCGCGCCCCGCGTGCACCAAGGGTCCGGTTGCCTTCGATCCGTAAACCGCCGCCCGCGACGAGGCGGAGCGCGTGCGGATAGAGAAGATGCTCTTGCGCGAGGACGCGCGCCCCAAGCGTCGTCGGCGTATCGGCATCAAGCACCGGCACGGCCGCTTGCGCGATGATCGGGCCCTCATCCATGGCCGGCACCACATAATGCACAGTGCAGCCGTGAATTTTCACGCCATCGGCCAGGGCGCGCGCATGGGTCTGAAGGCCGCGATAGCTCGGCAGCAGAGCCGGATGGATGTTGATGATCCGACCGCTCCACTGGTTGACGAACCACGGCGTTAACAAGCGCATGAAGCCCGCGAGGCAGATGAATTCGATCCGGTGAAGACCCAGCGTCAGATGCAGGGCGCGTTCGAAATCCTCCCGCGACGCGTGGATGCGGTGATCCACCCCTGCGACCGCAATGCCGTTCTGCTTGGCCCATTTCAGGCCCTCGGCGCTGGGGTCGTTCGACGCCACCAGCGCGATATCGGCCGGATGCGTCGGGTCGCGGGCGTCGGCCACGAGCGCCTGCATGTTGGAGCCGCGCCCCGACACGAGCACGGCGGTTCGCATCCGGTGCGCCGTCAAAACGTCAAGGTCCCGTCGAGCCTCACGCGGTCGCCTGTTTCGGCCGCGATCACGCGACCGATCGCGACGGCAGTCTGACCGGCCTCGGTGAAATGCGTCATCACAGCCTCGGCCGCGTCGTGACGGACCACCACCACCATGCCGATCCCGCAATTAAAGGTGCGGAGCATTTCGGCCTGCGCCACATTGCCGGTCTTAGCGAGCCAACCAAACACCGGCGGCGGCGTGAGCTTTTCAAGATCGAGCGCGATCCCGAGCCCCTGCGGCAGAACGCGCGGCAGATTGTCCGGAAAGCCGCCGCCGGTAATATGGGCCAGCGCCAAAATGCCGTCGGACCGCTTGAGCACGTCGAGAAGGAGGCGCACATAGATGCGGGTAGGGGTCAGCAAGGCCTCGGCCAAGGTCTGCCCCGGGCTGAACGGCGCCGGATCGTTCCATGCCAAGCCCGTCGTCGATACGATCCGCCGAACCAGCGAAAACCCGTTCGAATGGACGCCGGAGGATGGCAGGCCGAGCACAACGTCGCCGGGGCTCATGCCCGCGCGCGGCAACAATCTACCGCGTTCCGCCGCGCCCACCGAAAAGCCGGCCAGGTCATAATCGGTGCCGGCGTAGAGGCCGGGCATTTCGGCCGTCTCGCCGCCGATCAGCGCGCATCCGGCCTGTCGGCACCCCTCTGCGATGCCACTGACGATCGCGGCTCCGGCCGCAGGATCGAGCTTGCCGGTGGCGTAATAGTCGAGGAAGAACAAGGGTTCGGCCCCTTGTACGACGAGATCGTTCACGCACATGGCCACGAGATCGATGCCGATCGTGTCGTGTAGGCTGCTTTCGACCGCGATCTTGACCTTGGTGCCGACGCCGTCATTGGCGGCCACAAGGATCGGATCGATGAAGCCCGCCGCCTTGAGATCGAACAAGCCCCCGAACCCCCCGATCTCGCCATCCGCGCCGGGTCGACGGGTGGACCGCACAATCGGCTTGATGAGATCCACCATGGCATTGCCGGCATCAATGTCGACGCCGGCATCGGCATAGGATAGGGACTTGGTTTCGTCGGGCATGGCCACCGTCGTTGTGCGTGCTGAAAGGGTTTTTAGCCGCTGAGCGCATCCGCGCAAGGCTCGACTGACACCATCGATCGACGCCTGCCGCAAGAGGTTGCGGTGACTGCGGCGTGCGATGGGGTCTCGATCGCGATCGGCGCCTCCGATCGTCCTCACGACAGGGTGTGCGGCCGCGTGCCGATAGCGTCAATGAACCGCTCGAAGATTTTTGCCAGCCTTCCCAATCTCATCACGGTCGGGCGCTTGTTTCTGGTGCCGCTCGTGATCGAACTCATCAGCGACCGGCGCTGGATGCAGGCCTTCGCGGTGTTTCTGGTGGCCGGACTTTCGGATGCCGTCGACGGCTATCTCGCGAAGCGCTTCGATCTCCGGACCGAGCTCGGGGCCTATCTCGATCCCATCGCCGACAAGGCTTTGCTGGTCTCGATATACATTGCGCTGGCTTTCGCGGTCGTCATCCCGAACTGGCTCGCCATCATCGTGGTGTCACGCGACCTGATGATTGTCGGAGCCGTCCTGGTCGCGGCGGTTCTCGACAAGCCGGTTCCGATCCGTCCGTTGCCGATCTCCAAGCTGAATACGACGGCGCAGATCATTTTTGCGGCGGGAGTGTTGGGTATGAGCGGTTTCGGGGCAGACCTCGGCGTCGGTTTTCAAATCGCCTTGGCGACGGTTGCGGCATTGACGGTCGCGTCCGCCGGGGCGTATCTCGCGCAATGGCTCGAGCATATGAGCGCATGACGGATCGGTCGAAAGAAGCGGCGCGACAATGACCCTGCAACGCCAAGTTTTGATCTGGTTCGCGTTTCTCGCCTTGCTGATCTACGCGCTCGTGATGCTCTCGAGCGTGCTGCTGCCTTTCGCGGCGGGGCTGACGCTCGGCTACCTGCTCGATCCTTTGGCCGAACGGCTCGAGCGCCTTGGTCTTGGGCGGCTCGGTGCAACGCTTCTGCTGCTCGCGCTCTTCGTGCTCCTGCTTGTTCTCATCGTGCTGATGCTGGTGCCGATCCTGGCGCACCAATTCGCGTCGCTGATCGAGAACCTGCCGGGTTTCGCGGTCAAGCTGCAGCAGTTGGTGACCGAACAGGGAACGCGGCTCGTCAACGGCTATGGAGGCGAGACGCTCCGGAAACTCGGTCTGGGCGGCGGGCTCAGCCCGTCCGATTTTCAAAACTCCATTGGTTCGGTCGTCGGGCAGGGCTCGAACTACCTCGTCGGCGTCTTGAAATCGCTCTGGTCAGGCGGCACGGCCTTGCTCAGTCTGCTGTCCCTGATGATCGTGACGCCCGTCGTCGCCTTCTACATCCTGCTCGATTGGAAAAGCATGATTGCGGCGATCGATGGGTGGGTGCCGCTCGCTCACCGCGAGGATGTTCGGCAGATCGCCCGCGATATCGATGCGGCCTTCGCCGGGTTCGCGCGCGGGCAATCCATCGTCTGTATCTTTCTAGGGCTCTGGTATGGCATCGGGCTTACGCTCGTCGGGCTGAACTTCGGCTTCCTCATCGGCATCACGGGCGGCTTTCTGAGCTTCATCCCCTATGTCGGCTCGCTGGCCGTACTGCTCTTCGCGGTCGCGGTGGCGCTGGTCCAGAGCTGGCCCGATTGGACTCTCGTCGCTCTGACGGTCGGCGTCGTGACGACCGGGCAATTTCTCGAAGGCAATATTCTCTCGCCGAATCTCGTCGGCGCCTCTGTCGGCCTGCATCCCGTCTGGGTCATGTTCGCCTTGCTGGCCTTCGGTGCCTTGTTCGGCTTTACCGGCCTTATCATCGCGGTTCCGCTCGCGGCGGCAGCGGGCGTTCTGGCTCGTTTCGCGCTCCGCAAATATTTGGTGAGCCCGCTCTACACCGGTGAGCCCGACGCGACGATCGCTGGACGCATCCCAAAAGCGCTGCGCCGCGAAGCGTGAACGACGTGCCTGGGGGCCTCCCATGCAGCAATTGACGTTCGATCTCAGCCTGCCGCCTCGATATGGACGCGATGATTATCTCGTCTCGACCTCGAATGCCGCCGCTCTGGCAATGATCGACCGCTGGCCGGACTGGCCCGACAGCGTCATGATTTTGGTCGGGCCGAAAGGGGCTGGGAAAAGCCATCTTGCGGCTCTTTGGGCGGCGGACGCTCAAGCCACGGTCGCGACAGCCGATTTGCTCTCGGGGCCGGACCTGCCCACACTGCCGACCCGCCCTGTGCTGATCGACGATGCCGACCAGCTTGGCTCGAGCGAAGCGCAGTTGTTTCACCTGATGAACCTCGTGCGTGAACAGCATTCCGCTTTATTGCTGACGGCGCTGCAGCCGCCGGATCGTTGGGGACTAGCCACGCCGGATCTGCTCTCGCGTCTGCGGCTCGCCCCCATGGTCCGGATCGAACCGCCGGACGACGATCTGATGCGCGCCGTCCTGATAAAACTCTTCGCTGACCGGCAGCTCTCGGTCGACGAGCAGGTGGTGGCCTATCTCCTGCTGCAGCTCGACCGGTCGATCGACGCGGCCCGACGCGTGGTCGAGATGCTGGATCAATCGGCTTTGAGTCTCAATCGGAAGGTCACGCGCGCCATGGCGGCCAAGCTGTTGGAGGCTAACCAGGCGGATGAAGACGACCCGCTGGACCATGACCTTTAGGGACCGGCATGGGAGCGTCACGGTTGCGCTATATGGTGTCCGGCTAGGGCCAGATGCTATGGATGGAGTCGCAACCTGTTGCCGACGATCCGTATGAGGCGGACACGACAGACATAACGCTTTGGAGCATTCGAACCTGATGGACAGCGAACTGAAGGCCGATGAAGCGACCATCGCGAGCGCCGGCATTGATCTCGCAAGCTCACCCAAGCGGTTCATCAACCGGGAAATTTCCTGGCTTCAGTTCAATCGTCGCGTGTTGGAGGAATCATCCAACCCCAACCATCCGCTGCTCGAACGGCTTCGCTTTCTGTCGATCTCGGCCAATAATCTCGATGAATTTTTCATGGTGCGGGTTGCCGGTTTACACGGACAGGTCAACTCCGGCGTTCGAACTGTATCCCAAGATGGCCTGACCCCATCCGAGCAACTGGCCAGCATCTCGGCCGCCGTCGCGGATCTCGGCAACGAGCAGCAGCGGCTGTGGCTCGATCTCCGCGTCGAGTTGCAGGCCAACGGGATCGTGATCGTCGAGCCTCAGGATCTCGACCCGCAGGAGCGGACCTGGCTCGAAAACCACTTCCAGTCGCACGTGTTCCCGATTCTCACGCCGCTCGCGATCGATCCGGCGCATCCCTTTCCGTTCATTCCGAATCTGGGCTTCACGCTCGCGCTCGACCTAGACCGCAAGGCGGACGGACGACGGCTTCATGCGCTGATCCGTATGCCGAGCAAAATCGATCGCTTCATCCGGCTCCCCGACCAATTCTCGCCCGGCGTCGTGCGGGTGGTCACGCTCGAGAACCTCATCGCGATGAACACGTCGCGGCTATTCCCCGGCTATTCGGTTTACGGGCAGGGCGTGTTTCGTGTGATCCGCGACAGCGATCTCGAGGTCGAGGAAGAGGCCGAAGATCTGGTTTTGCTGTTCGAATCGGCTCTGAAGCGCCGTCGGCGCGGGTCTGTGATCCGCCTTGAGCTCGATTCCAACATGCCGGAGGGTCTGCGGCTCCTGGTCGGGGAAGAACTCGACGTCTCGTCCGATCTCGCCTTCACGGTCGACGGCATGATCGCGCTGAACGAGTTGTCGGAGCTCGTCTCGATCGAGCGGCCCGATCTCAAATTCCCGCCCTATAACGTTCGCTTCCCAGAGCGGGTGCGCGACAATGGCGGTGATTGCTTTGCGGCGATCCGGGTCAAAGACCTCGTGGTGCACCACCCCTATGAGTCATTCGACGTGGTGGTGCAGTTCCTGACCCAGGCGGCACGCGACCCGAACGTCGTCGCGATCAAGCAGACGCTCTACCGCACCTCGAAAGACAGCCCGATCGTCCGCGCGCTGATCGAGGCCGCCGAAGCTGGCAAGTCGGTCACGGCCTTGGTCGAATTGAAAGCGCGTTTCGACGAAGAAGCCAACATTCGCTGGGCGCGTGATCTCGAGCGGGCCGGCGCCCAGGTGGTGTTCGGCTTTATCGAACTGAAAACCCACGGCAAACTTTCCATGGTGGTTCGACGCGAGGGCGGCAGCCTCGCGACCTATTGCCATGTGGGAACCGGCAATTATCACCCGCAAACGGCACGCATCTATACCGACATCTCGTTCTTTACAGCCGATCCCGCGATCGGGCGGGATGTGTTGCGGATTTTCAACTTCATCACTGGCTATGCCGATCCCGTCGGGCTCGAGCAGATGTCAGTCTCGCCGTTCACCTTGAAACAGAAGCTGCTGGACCACATCGCTGCGGAAGCGGCCTTCGCGCAAGCCGGCAAGCCGGCCAACATTTGGCTGAAGTGCAACTCGCTCGTCGACCCGGACATCATCGATGCGCTTTACGCCGCCAGCGGGGCAGGCGTGCGGATCGATCTCGTCGTGCGAGGCATCTGCTGCCTGCGTCCGGGTGTGCCGGGGCTATCCGACAACATCCGCGCGAAATCCATTGTCGGCCGCTTTCTGGAGCATTCCCGCGTCTACGCGTTCGGTGGCGGCTACGGGCTGCCGCACTCGAAAGCCAACGTCTACATCTCCTCGGCCGATCTCATGCCCCGTAATCTCGAGCGACGCGTCGAGGTCCTGTTGCCGATCAACAATCCGACCGTGCACGACCAGATCCTGAACCAGATCATGATCGCCAACCTGATCGATAATCAGCAGAGTTTTCGAGTTCTTCCGGATGGGAGCAGCCAGAGAATCGTCTCCGGTCCAGACGAGGAGCCGTTCAATGCCCACAATTATTTCATGACGAACCCAAGCCTGTCCGGACGCGGCAAGTCGCTGAAAGAATCCAGCCCCAAAATCCTGCTCAAGCGTCTCAACAAGCGATGACCTTGATGCGCCTCGAGAGAAAGTCTTGCTTGTGACTGTTGTTCACCCCGCTCCGGGACGGTTGGCGGGTTCCCCTGTTGCGATCGTCGACATCGGATCGAATTCGGTTCGCCTCGTCGCCTATGAGTCGCTGTCGCGTGCCCTGACGCCGATCTTCAACGAAAAGGTTCTCTGCGGTCTCGGCAAGGGCGTCGCGACAACCGGGGTTTTGGCCCAGGATGCGATCGACAAAGCACTCGCGGCGTTGCGGTGTTTCCGTGTCATGTGCCGCAATATGGAGATCACCGACATCTTCGTGCTCGCCACAGCGGCGACGCGCGATGCCTCGAACGGCCAACAATTCCTGGAATTTGCTCGGGCCGCGATCGGCACCGATATCGCGCTGATCGGCGGTCTGCGCGAGGCCGAACTTTCGGCCAAGGGCGTTATTTCCGGGTTCCATCAACCGGATGGCATTGTCGGCGATCTCGGTGGCGGCTCCCTCGAACTCGTCGACGTCCGAGGCACACGGATCGGATCGGGTATTTCCCTCCCGATCGGCGGCTTGGCGCTCAGCGACCTGTCCAAGAACTCGCCGAAACGGGCCGTCAAGATCGTGCGGGATGCCTTGGCGGCGGCTGCGCCTTTGAAGGATTTGAAAGGCCGAACCTTCTATGCGGTCGGCGGAACGTGGCGGGCGCTCGCGGCCCTCCACATGCGGCAGCGCGACTATCCGCTTCATGTGATGCACGGCTACGTCATTCCCGGCAATGATCCCGAGATCTTCTCGAGCTTGATTGAACCCTCCGATACCGATGCCGCGGCATCGCTCGCGACGGTATCGGCGAGCCGGCGGCCTTTGCTCGGTTTCGGTGCCGTTGTGCTGGAGGAAGTCATTCGCATCGGCAAGCCCAAGGATGTCGTGGTGTCGACGCTCGGCGTCCGCGAGGGCATGTTGTTCGAGCGCTTGAGCGAAGAGGTTCGACGCAAGGATGCGTTGCTGCAAGCGGCGGCTGAACTCAATGCGCTCCGGTCGCGAAACCCCCGCCATGGTCACGACCTCACCGCCTGGACCGACGAGCTATTCACGACAGGGCTGATCGAAGAGACGGTTGAACAAAAGCGGCTTCGTCACGCCGCCTGTCTACTCTCGGACACGGCTTGGCGCGCCCATCCCGACTATCGCAGCGCGCAAGCCTTCAGCACGATCGCCAATGCGGCCTTCGTCGGCATCGATCATCCGGGGCGCGGATTTTTGGCCCTGGCGATCAACTATCGTTACGAGGGTCTCGATGGGGACGTGAACGCGCAGCTGCGGTCGCTCGTGCTGCCAGCCGGGATCGAGCGGGCAAAGCTTATCGGTGCGATCCTGCGAGTTGCGATCCAAGTGTCGTCGGCCATGGGGGGCGTGTTGCCCCGGGCGCCGTTGCGCTGCGGCAAGTCCAAGCTGACCCTTACGCTCCCGCGCGAGCTCGCCGACTTGGCGACCGTCCGCCTCAACAACCGGCTGAAGCAAGTCGCCAAATTGCTCGGGCGTGAAGCGGAGATCAAGGTCGAGGACTGACGCTCAAGACAGAGCGATTGACGGTCGTCAGCTCTCGGGTGCGTCCTGCCACTCGAGAGCGACGACTTTCCCACGCTCGACCGTCAGGGCGAGCCGGCCGTGTTTCAATTCAATGGCTTTGAGGCCGAAGAGGTCGCGACGCCATCCCTGGAGCGCCGGTACATCCGCCTTGTCGTCGAGCGTGATGGCTTCGAGCTCGTCGACGGTGGCGATCATCTTGGCCGCGACGCCATGCCCTTCGGCGACCTGGCGGAGCAGGACCTTGAGCAGTTCGACAGTGGCGCCGCAGGCAGAGCCGTTTCGGCGGTCTCGCTCGATCTTCGGCAAGGTTTTGGGGTCACGATCGAGCCCGCGTTGAACGGCGGTGACGACATCCGCCCCGGAGCGCGACCGATCCATGCCACGCGGAACCGCGCGGAGTTCCAGCAGTGACTCGATGGTTCGGGGCGCCGCCAGGGCGACCTCGATCAAAGCGTCGTCCTTCAGGATGCGCGAGCGCGGCACGTCGCGAGACTGCGCTTCCTCCTCCCGCCATTTGGCGAGTTCCATCATGACGGCGAGATCGCGCGGCTTGCGAACGCGGGAGCGGAACCGTTCCCACGCGCTTTCGGGATGTTGCTCGTAGGTCGCGGGCGAAGTCAGCGTCCGCATCTCGTCGCCCAGCCATGTCAGGCGACCCGTCTTTTCGAGCTGAGCCTTCAGGGTGCGGTAGATGTCGCGCAGATGCGTCACGTCGGCGATCGCATAGGTGACTTGCGCCTCCGATAGCGGGCGCCGCGCCCAATCGGTGAAGCGGGATGATTTGTCGATCTGCACCTTGCAGATCGTCTGTACCAACTCGCCGTAGGACACCTGATCGCCGAAACCGCACACCATGGCGGCGACTTGCGTATCGAAGATCGGGAAAGGAATGATGCCGGCGCTCTTCCAGATGATTTCGAGATCCTGGCGTGCCGCATGGAACACTTTGACGACGGCCGTATCGCGCATGAGCTGGAAAAACGGCTCGAGGTCGATGTCGGGCGCCAGCACATCCACGGCCAGGGCCTCGTCGGCCGATGCGATCTGGATCAGACACACCTTCGGCCAAAAGGTCGTTTCCCGAAGAAATTCGGTGTCGACGGTCACGAAGGGGTGGGTCGCGAACCGCTGACAAGCGGCGGCGAGGTCGGAGGTGGTGGTCACAACGGTCATGTTTCGTCCATAGACGAATAACGCGTCCGATGCGAGGCACTTGCGCGCGGCATGACGCTCGCGGCTAAGGCGTCGACCGCCGTGCGGGGCGGCCTGACGTTTCTTGACATGCGGCAAGCGGCGTGGCCTGTTCCGCCGCTCTGACGGGCCGCCTTTTCGGCCGCGCGTTTTACGATGTCGACGAGATCATGATGCACCGTTACCGATCCCATACCTGTGGCGCACTCACGGCGGCCGATGCCGGCACGGAGGTGCGTCTCTCCGGGTGGTGCAATCGCATCCGCGACCACGGCGGCGTGCTTTTCATCGATTTGCGCGACCATTATGGCCTCACCCAATGCGTCATCGATCCGGAATCGCCGGCCTTCAAGGACGCGGAAGTGCTGCGGTCGGAATGGGTGGTGCGGGTCGACGGCTCGGTGCGGCTGCGTCCAGCCGGAACCCAGAATGCCGACATGCCGACGGGCGCGATCGAGATCTACGTCACTGGCATCGAGGTGCTCGGCCCCTCGGCCGAATTGCCGCTGCCGGTCGCGACTGAGCAGGAATATCCTGAAGAGACGCGGTTGAAGTACCGCTTTCTCGACCTGCGCCGCGAGCGGCTGCACAAGAACATCATGCTGCGCGGCAATGTGATCGATAGCCTGCGCTCGCGCATGAAGCGTCAGGGCTTCTTTGAATTCCAGACCCCGATCCTGACCGCGTCGTCACCCGAGGGCGCACGCGACTATCTGGTGCCCTCGCGCGTCCATCCGGGCAAATTCTACGCGCTGCCGCAAGCGCCACAGCAGTTCAAGCAGCTCATCATGGTGGCGGGCTTCGACCGCTACTTCCAGATCGCGCCGTGCTTCCGCGACGAGGATGCGCGCGCCGACCGCAGCCCGGGCGAGTTCTACCAACTCGATATCGAAATGAGTTTCGTAACCCAGGAGGACGTGTTCGAGGCGGTCGAGCCCGTGCTGCGCGGCGTCTTCGAGGAATTCGGCGGGGGCCGTCCGGTCACCCAGAAGTTCCCGATGATCCCCTACCGCGAGTCGATGCTGAAATATGGCGTCGACAAGCCGGACCTTCGCAACCCGCTCGTCATCGTGGACGTGACGGAGGAGTTCAACCATCCCGACGTGTCGTTCAAGGCGTTCAAGAACGTCATCGCGGCCGGCGGCGTGGTGCGCGCGATTCCCGCCACCGGGGCAGGGGCGCAACCACGCTCCTTCTTCAACAAGCTGAATGATTGGGCGCGCGGCGAAGGCGCCCCAGGCCTCGGCTACATCATCTTCGAACAGGACGGCGACAAGCTGACCGGCAAGGGGCCGATCGCCAAATTCATCCCGGCGGAGGTCCAAGCCACGATCGCTGAGAAAGCGAATTTAAAGGCCGGTGACGCGGTCTTCTTCGCCTGCGATCAGGAAGGCAAGGCGGCTCGGCTCGCAGGGCAGGCTCGTATCCGGATCGGCAACGATCTCGATCTTCTCAAAAAGGACGTGTTCGAGCTCTGCTGGATCGTCGATTTTCCGATGTACGAGTATAACGAAGACGACAAGAAGATCGACTTTTCGCACAACCCGTTCTCGATGCCGCAGGGCGGGCTCGAGGCTCTCCGCACCAAGGATCCGCTCGACATCCTGGCCTATCAATATGACATCGTCTGCAACGGCGTCGAATTGTCGTCCGGCGCGATCCGTAACCACCAGCCGGAGGTGATGCGCGAGGCATTCGGCATCGCGGGTTACGACGAGGCCGTTCTCGAAGAGCGGTTCGGCGGCATGTATCGCGCTTTCCAATATGGCGCGCCGCCGCATGGCGGGATCGCGCCTGGCGTCGATCGCATCGTCATGCTGCTGGCCGGCGAGGAGAACCTGCGCGAGATCGTGCTGTTCCCGATGAACCAGCGTGCCGAGGATCTGCTGATGGGCGCCCCATCGGTCGCGAGCACGAAGCAGTTGCGCGAATTGCACATCCGCCTGAACCTGCCCGAACCCAAGTAAGGCGACAGGTTGAGCCGGATGGACGCTGCCCGCCCACCCCTCGATCCAAGCCCAATCATGCAGACCGTGATCTGCATGAAATGGGGAACGCTCTACGGGCCGGATTACGTCAATCGGCTGTATCGCGGCGTGATGCGAAACGTATCGCGCCCGACACGCTTCGTCGCCTTCACCGACGATGCGACCGGTCTCGATCCCGCCATCGTGGTCGAGCCGATCCCGGCCATTCGTCTCGTCGACGGGCTGAAACCGGGCCCGTGGCGCAAGTTAAGCCTGTGGTCTAGACCGCTGGGCCATCTTTCTGGGCCGGTGCTGTTCCTCGATCTCGATGTTGTCGTCACGGGGCCGATCGACGGCTTTTTCGACTACGAGCCTGGAAAGCTTGGCCTCATCCGCAACTGGACTCAGGCGCGCGACGGGATCGGCAATTCATCCGTCATGCGCTTCGACGTCGGCTCGGCGGCTCATCTGGTCGATGACTTCGAAGCTGGCGGGGCCGCCCTCACCTACGAATTCGACAATGAACAGATTTACCTGACGAAACGCTCAGGCTTGCCGATCGCCTTTTGGCCGGCGAGTTGGTGCCGGAGTTTCAAGCATGAGCTCCTGCCGCCATGGCCGGCGCGGCTGACTCGTCCGGCCCAGCTTGCTCCCGATATGCGGATCGCTGTCTTTACGGGTGATCCACGTCCAAAGGATGCGGCGCAAGGTCTCTGGCCAACCAAATGGTACAAGCGCTTCTACAAGACGCTCAAACCCGTCCCGTGGCTTTCAGACCACTGGTATTAAGGGGTGACGTGGCGGATTGATCGCCTCGACTGGGACAACTCGAACGGTTGCGATCCCGCCTCGAAATCCGACAAAATCTGGTTGTGATGATGGACGATCTGCTCGGCCGTCAGGGCGCCAGAATCAGATGTGGCATGCCGATCTTCTAACAGCGTGACATCGAAGCCGAGAGAGACGGCTCTCCGGGTTGTCGTATCGATGCAGAACTGGCGCATGCAACCGCCGACGATCACATGATCGATCTTGAGGTCGTCCAAACGCTGTCCCAAGTTGGTGTCGTGAAAAGCATCGCAACGACGTTTGTGAACCACAATCGTGTCGGCGCGCGAGCAATTTCGTCTCGGAACTGCCAGCCGGCCGTTCCCACGTTCAGTCGATGCAGATCTTCTCCGTCGTGTTGAACGAGGATAACCGGTATTCCTGCCTCCTCGGCGTTGCGTTTCAACCGGTCCAGGCGAGCCGCCACATCATCGAGGCGGTCATCGACGACCGCGTGGCGGGGCTATTGGCCAAGCCCGCCAATATGGCGTTTTGGACGTCGATGATGAGAAGCGCTGTCGTCGTGGCTTTGACTTTGAGCTTATGACTACAGCGCGAAGCTGGTTCCGCATCCGCACGACGCCGTCGCGTTCGGATTGTCGATCTTGAACGACTGGCCGATCAGGTCGTCCACGTAGTCGATCTTAGAGCCTTCCAAAAAGCCGACCGACACCGGGTCGATCAGTACGGATGCGCCATCGCGCTGGATCACCACATCGTCGCCGTCGCGATCGACGACGATGTCGAACGCATATTGGAAGCCTGAACAACCGCCACCGTTGACGGCGATGCGGAGGTAGGACCCTGGCGCCTCGCGAGACAAAACCTTATTGACCTGTGCGGCGGCGCGCGCCGAAATCGTGACCGGCGCCAAAACGGCGGATTCGCTCATTTCGGAACTCCTTTGCTGACCCGATCCGCGCATCGGCGAAACGGGCTCATTCCCACGCGAGCCTTGCCCGCCAACATGTCCACAAGGTAAGCGCTTCGTTGCGACGCCGCAATGGCGGTCGTCGGCGCGGCCGCCTGCCGCGATCGGTCCCGGAGCGGCTGCATGACGGCGGAAGCGACATCTCACCCCGAGGCCGCGTTGGCGCCCTATGCGGCGGATGCATCGCGCGGACCAAAGCGCGCCTTCGATGAGGCTCCGTCGCGGTACCGCACGGCCTTCCAACGCGATCGGGATCGCATCCTGCACGCGACGGCGTTTCGCCGGCTGGCGCTGAAAACCCAAGTCATCATGCCGGATGAGGGGGATCATCATCGCACCCGCCTCACCCACACGCTCGAGGTGGCGCAGATCGCGCGCAGCGTGGCTCGCGCCCTTCGCCTCGACGGCGACCTCACCGAAGCCTTGGCGCTCGCGCATGATCTTGGACATTCGCCCTTCGGCCATACGGGCGAGGATGCCCTCAACGCTTGCGTCGGGCACCTTTGCGGCTTCGATCACAATGTGCAGAGCCTTCGGATCGTCATCGATCTCGAGCAACGCTATTTCGACTTCGATGGGCTGAACCTGACGTGGGAGACGTTGGAGGGGCTGGCGAAACGGAATGGGCCGCCGACCGAGATCCCCGCGCTTCTGCGACACTATGATGAGAGGCTGTCGCTCGCCCTCGACCTCTGTCCGAGCGGCGAAGCTCAAGTGGCCGCAATCGCCGACGACATTGCGTATAATGCCCATGATTTCGAGGACGGGTTGCGGCTCGGGCTGATCGATCTCGACGAGGCACGCGAGGTGCCGTTCCTCCGCGATCTCGAACGGTCCATCCGCGAGCGACGTCCAGATGCCGATCCGTTGCGGATGCCGTTCGCCCTGGCCCGCGGGCTCGTCGATCGTTTCGTGAGCGATGTGATCGCCGAAACGATGCGGCGTCTCGCAGCGGCCGACCCGCGGAGCGCCGATGATCTTCGCCGCCTGGGGCGCCCGGTCGTCGCGTTGTCGCCAGCCATGATGACCGCGAGCCAGGACATCAAGGCGTTTCTGTTCGCGCGGTTCTATCGGCACCCGCAAGTGGCTGCCGTACGATCGCGTGTCTATGACGTCGTCGTCGGCCTCACGCAGCGCCTCCTCGACGACCCGCATCTGCTGCCTGCCGATTGGTCCGCCAAGGCCGATCGCTGCGCCGGCGACCCGGCCGGCGTCGCTCGGGTCGTCACCGACTATGTGGCTGGCATGACGGATCGCTACGCCTTGGCGGAACATCGGCGGCTTTGCGATCAAAGACCTGCTCAGGCTGCCTTCCCAGTACCAATTCGAACCGTAAAGCCGTAAAGCACGCGCCATGGATATTTTCGCCGACTTCCGCAACCGCATCGCCGCCGTCCTGCAGAGCAAGATCGATAACGGCACATTGCCGGCCGCTCTCGATCTGTCTCGGTTCACCGTCGAGCCGCCCCGCGACGCTGCCAATGGCGATCTCGCCACCAATGCGGCCATGGTCTATGCGAAAGACTCGAAGGCGCATTATAAAAGTCCGCGCGAGTTTGCGGTGGCGATCGCGGCCGATCTCGTCGCCGATCCCGATATCGATACTGCCGAAGTCGCCGGCCCCGGCTTCATCAACATCAAACTTCAACCCGAGGTTTTGACGCGGGTTCTTGCGGCGATGCTGGCCAAGGGCGCCGATTTTGGTCGACGCGACGATGCCGGTGCGCCGCCCGTCAATGTTGAGTTTGTCTCGGCCAACCCGACGGGTCCGATGCATGTCGGCCATGGGCGTGGCGCGGTGTTCGGCGACGCCTTGGCCAACCTGTTGGCTTTCGCGGGTCATCCCACCACCCGCGAATATTACATCAATGACGCCGGCGCGCAGGTCGACGTCCTCGCCCGCTCGGCTTTCCTTCGATATTGCGAGGCGCTCGGCGAGGACATCGGGAGCATTCCCGAAGGTCTCTATCCCGGCGATTATTTGAAGCCGGTCGGGGTGGCGCTTGCGAGCCAGTATGGCCCAGCGCTGCGCCAGCAACCCGAGTCGGAGTGGCTGCCGCTCGTGCGGCATCTTGCGATCGACGCCATGATGGCGATGATCCGCGACGATCTCGCGGCGCTGGACATCCGGCATGATGTCTTCTTTTCCGAGCGGTCGCTGACTGAGAAACACGACGGGCAGGATGCCGTCGACCGCGCGATCGATGATCTCAGGCGGAAGGGGCTCGTCTACCAAGGCAGCCTCGAGCCGCCGAAGGGCCAGCCCATCGAGGATTGGGAAGATCGCGAGCAGACCCTGTTCCGATCGACCCAATTTGGTGACGATGTGGATCGCCCGCTGCTGAAATCCGACGGGTCCTACACCTATTTTGCGTCCGATATCGCCTATCACAAAACCAAGCTCGATCGCGGCTTCAACACGATCATCGACGTCCTGGGGGCCGATCACGGCGGCTACGTGAAACGCATGCAGGCGGCAGTCGCGGCTCTGTCGGACGGGACGGCGACGCTCGACGCCAAGCTGTGCCAACTCGTCAAGCTGATGCGGGATGGCGAGCCGGTGAAGATGTCGAAGCGCTCGGGTGACTTTGTCACGCTGCGAGAGGTCGTCGACGAGGTCGGCCGCGACGCCGTCCGGTTCATGATGCTGTTTCGGTCCAACGACGCGATGCTCGACTTCGATCTTCGCAAGGTCATCGAGCAATCGAAGGATAATCCGGTCTTCTACGTGCAATATGCCCATGCGCGGGGTCGCTCGGTCCTGCGGCAAGCGGCGGGCGTGTTCCCGGATCTCGACCTCGGCGACAAGGCGTTGCGCGACGCAAAGCTCGATCTGCTGACCGATGAAGGCGAAACGGGATTGGTGCGCTTGCTGGCGCAATATCCGCGCCAGATCTTGGCCGCTGCAGCCAGCCACGAGCCGCACCGCATCGCGTTTTACCTTCACGACCTCGCAAGTGCTCTGCATTCGCACTGGAATCGCGGTAAAGATCAGCCACAATTACGCTTTGTTAATGAAGAAAGTAGAGATTTGACAAGCGCGAGATTGGCCTTGGTTCAAGCAACGACTTCGGTTCTCGCGTCAGGCCTTGGTCTTCTCGGTGTCAGTGCGCCGGAAGAGATGCGCTAACTCTGTCACACGGATCGTCACATCGCTGTGCGGTCTGCTGGCTCGTCACTCTCGAAGGCGAGTGCGGCCCAATCCTTTGGTGACACGAGATGACGCATGTCGCCAAGGCGATCGTAACGCGAGGTGTATGATGAGTAACACGCCCGCAATTTCCCGGACCCTCGGCGGTGCTGACGAGTTCGAGCGGCGCATGCGGATGGTGGGGCAACCCTCATCGTCTGGACAAGACCCCCTGGCCGAGCTCGCTCGTCTCGTCGGGCAGGAGGACCCGTTCCGCGGTGTGTTCCCGCAAGGAGGGGCCGCCGCGCGGCCCCGGACAGAGCCACCGCGCCCTGTCGTCGCGCCGCAGGCCCAGCCTGTCGATCCCTATCGGCATGATGTGGCGCGCCACGACGATCCTTACGCGGCCGCCGACCATCTCGATGACGAGGCTGACTATCGCGCCTCCACCGAGGCCGGCGAAGAGCCGGGATCTCCGGACGACGCGGCCGTGGTACATGGCCCGGCCGGGACGCAGCCGGTACTCGACAACCGGGCGACGCAGCCCTATCCGCGCCTTTCCGTAGAGGGCCAGCGCCCCATCGAGCAGAGTCCGGATGCCTGGGCCGAGGGGCGGATCGCACCGCAGCAACGCGGCGACATGAGCGGACTGTCGGTCTCGCGCGACGCGTTGGAGCCCGTCTCTGGATCGTCGCGGCGAACCTTGATCGTCCTGGCGGCCGTCGTCCTTCTGACGGGAGGCGGTCTCGCCGCGAGCTTCCTGGTGCGCCCATCAGGTGTGGCGCAAGCCAGCAGCAATGTCGGCACCGCCGCGCCGACCATTATGGCGGCCGAGGGACCGAGCAAAGTTCAGCCGGATAATTCGGCGAAGGACGCGGAAGCGGCGTCCGAGAACAGCACGTTGCTGGACAAAAACAAGGGCGATGGGACCGCGACCGCTCAAGTCGTCAATACGACCGAACAGCCGGTCGACCTCGCCCAGGCGGTCAAGACAGCACAGCCTGACGATGCCCGACCGCAGGCCTCGAGCCCGTTCCCAGAGCCCAAGAAGGTCAAGACCGTGATGGTCCGGCCCGATGGCACGATCATCACCAATCCGGCCGACAGCCTTGCGGCATCGACCCGGCTCGGGGCCGCAACGGGGCTCGGCTACGACCAGCCGGCAAGCCTTGCCTTCGATCCGCAGACGTCGCTGCCGCTCGCCGGTCAGGATCAGGCTCCGCCGTCCCAATCCGGACAGGCCCAGCCTGCCGCCCAAACGCCGGCCTCTGCCCCCGCGAAAGCCAAGTCGACCACGCGCGCCGCAGCGGTGACGCCAAAGGGTCCGGTCGAGGTCGCCGACCTCGGAACAACCGGAACGACCGCGACCGACGCATCGTCCACAGGTCCCAAGGCCCGGCAGGCTGCCGCTCCGGTCCGCGCGCCGAAACCCAAGCCAACGGAAGTCGCGGCCGTCGACCCAGCGGATGATGCGGCACCAGCCGCAACCGGCGCTGGCGGTGGCTATGCCGTGCAACTCGGTGCCCCGCCGAGCGAGCAGGATGCGCGTGAGACCGTCGCTCGCCTTCAGAAAAAATATGCGGCGCAACTCGGGTCGTATCGTCCGGCGATCCATAAGGCCGATCTCGGCGCCAAATCGGTCTATCGCATCCGCGTCGGCAATCTTTCGCAGGAGGATGCCAAGTCCCTCTGCACGAAATTGACCGCCGGTGGCGGTGGATGTTTCGTGGTGCGGAACTGATCCGACGCCTTGAACGACGAACGAGCCGCCCGCGCGTCGATCACGCGTTGGCGGCTCGCTTTCTTTTATCCTCATATTTCAGAACGGGCCATCGCGCATGACGCTTGGATTTGTGTGCGGCTGTGCCGGCCTCGAGCTCACCGACGATGAAAAGCGATTCATCGCCGACACGCAGCCGTGGGGGCTGATTCTCTTCCGCCGCAACGTCGATACGCCGGAGCAGGTCTCGCGGCTGACGGCATCGTTCCGCAGTGTCGTGGGCCGCTTCGAGGCGCCCGTGCTGATGGATCAAGAAGGCGGCCGCGTTCAACGCCTGCGTCCGCCGCTCTGGCCCGACTATCCGGCAGCGAGCCGCTATGAGGGGTGCGGCAGCGAGAGCGACGCCCAGGCCGCTAAACTCGGCGCCCGGCTGATCGCGCATGAATTGCGAAATGTTGGGGTCACGGTGGATTGCGCGCCGGTTCTCGACGTCCCGGTCCCGGGGAGCCACAACGTCATCGGCGATCGTGCTTTTGCGGCCGATCCCCTGACCGTGGCACGCCTTGGCCGCGCTTTTGCCGAAGGCCTTCTGCTCGGCGGCGTACTGCCGGTCATGAAACACGTGCCGGGCCACGGGCGGGCTGGGGTGGATAGCCACCTGTCGCTGCCAGTCGTCGAGGCCGATCGTGATGAACTCGACCAGCATGATTTCGAGCCGTTCCGCCAACTCGCGGACCTTCCCATCGCGATGACGGCGCATGTCGTCTACACGGCGCTCGATCCCGACCGGCCTGCCACGACATCGGCTCGCGTCATCGACCAGATCATTCGCGGTGTGATCGGCTTCGACGGGCTGCTGCTCAGCGACGATCTTTCGATGGAAGCCCTGAAAGGCAGCTTGGGCGAACGCGCGGAGCAGGCGCGGCTGGCCGGATGCGACATCCTGCTTCACTGCAACGGCAAGCTGGACGAGGCACGCGCAGTCGCGGCTGCGGCGCGGCCGATCGAGGGGATGGTGGAGCGGCGGGTTGCGGCGGCGGTGGCTCGCCTGCGCCAGCCCGAGCCGATCGATCACCCGCATGAGCAGGTCCGTCTTGCCGCAATGGTGGCTTAGCGCGTCACGCGCTGATCGGGCGACGCGCGGGAGAGAACCGCAACACGGCGCTCCCCCGCTGGCGTTTCAGCGCGGCCAGACCGCGCCTTGCGCGTTGACGAACACGGAATAAAGGCTCGTCGTCCCGCAGATATAGAGGCGGTTGCGCTTCGGGCCGCCGAAGCAGAGGTTGGCGACGACCTCCGGGATCTTGACCTTGCCGATCAAGGCTCCGTCCGGTGCGTAGCAGTGCACCCCATCGCCGGCCGAGGTCCAGACGTTGCCGGCTGTATCGCAGCGGAAGCCGTCGAACATGCCATATTCGCAGGTCGCGAACAGGCGGCCGTTGATCAAGCGATCACCGTCCACATCGAAGACGCGGATGTGGCGTGGCCCGTCCTCGACGTGCGAACTGCCCGTATCGGCGATGTACAGGAGCTTCTCGTCCGGTGAGAACGCCAGCCCGTTTGGCTGAACGAAATCCTCGGTCACGGCGTTGGTCGCGCCAGAACGCGGATCGTAACGGTAGACGTGGCTGACGCCGAGTTCCGATTTGCCGAAATCGCCCTCATACTCGCTGTCGATCCCGTAGGTCGGGTCCGAGAACCAGATCGTCCCGTCGGACTTCACCACGGCATCATTCGGAGAATTCAGCTTGCTGCCGTCGACCGTATCGACCAGCACCTTGCGCGAGCCGTCATGCTCGATGCGGGACAGACATCGTCCCCGATGTTCACAGCAGATCAGACGACCGTCGCGATCGACCGTATGGCCGTTCTGATTCAGCGATGGTGCAATGAAGGTCGACACCGAGGAATCCGTCTCGTCGAAGCGCATGACACGATCGTTCGGGATATCGGACCAGACGAGATATTTGCCTGCCGGGAAATAGGCCGGCCCTTCGCACCAGCGACCACCTGTCCACAGCTTTTCCACATGCACGTTGCCGAAAACGAGCTTTTTGAAACGAGCATCGAGCACCTCGAAGCTGTCTGTGATCATGCGTTTCCCCTTTGCTGTTCGACGCCTCCGATATGGCTGAAATCCGCCGGAGACGCCCGCCTTTTCGGCCACGTTTCAGGTGGACCATGGCCCGGCGCGCAGCCATCCGCAAGATGGGACGGCATGCCGTGAGGCGACATCGTTCTGTTTCAAAGCGGGACGGCAACAGACGCGTAAGGATAACGCATCGTGAATGTCTTCCTCTCAAAGTGGTGAACGAAACCTGACACAGGAGTTTAAAATGGGCTCTGACCCGGCTTCCGAACGGAACGACGGAGACAAGGCCAAGGCTTCCGAACAAGGTCCCGCGTCCGAGCGAGCGGAGGTCGGCACCGCGCTGATCCCTTTCGTTCCCGCGACCGCGACGGCGCCTGTCTTTCGCTTTCACCATGGAGTGTGGGCAGCCGGCTTTCTGCTCGCGATTGGGGCAGGCGCCTTCGGAGTGCAGAGCATTCGCTCCTCCGCCGCCTCTTCAATGATCGCCCAGAAAGCCGCCGACCCCGACGCGACCGCGCAAGTGTTGCATCGTTTGCAGGATGAGATCGGCCGCCTGAAAGGCAGTGTCGATACGCTGCGGACGACCGCCGATGCCTCGAAGCAGGAGGATACGATCCGCGGCCTGAAGAAGAGCGTCGAAGGCCTCCGTCAGGAGATCGAGCAGAGCCGCGCCAACGATGGCGCGACCTTGGCCCAATTATCATCCAAGCTCGACAAGCCGGAGCGCGATCCCAGCCAGAAACTCGCCGAGATCATGGCGCGGCTCGACAAGCTCGATCGCGACCCGAAGGACAAGACGCCCGACGCAAGCCAAAAGCTTGCCGACGTCACCAATCGGCTCGATCGCATCGAGCGGCAGGTCGCCTCGCCGACACCCACGGGGACCATCCCGGTCGCGCCCCCGCCGCGTCCCGTCACGGCGCCGCAGCGGACGGCCAGCACGGCACAGGCTGCCGCAGCCTATGTTCCGCTCCCGACCAAACAGGACAGCGTTGTCCCCTCCACCAAAACGCAAGTCGCCAAGACGCCGCCGAAGCCGGACGTGTCTGTGGTCGCGGCCAACGATCCGCGCGCCTTGCCGATGAAGCCGCCGACGGTCGACGGTTGGGTGGTGCGTGATGTTTACGATGGGCTCGCGCTGGTCGAAGCGCGCCGCGGCGGCCTGCGCGAGATCGCGCCGGGCGAGTTCTTGCCGGGTGCGGGCGAAATCCGCTCGATCGAGCGGCGCGGCCGGTCGTGGGTCGTGCTGACGAGCCGCGGCGTCATCGAAAACAGCACCTGGTAGGGTTGTCGATCCTGTCTCAAGGCGGGCCTCGCCCGCACGTCTGATGCTAAAACGGCAGCCCCTCGGCTGCCGCTCGTTCGTTGTGTAGCGTAAGGAAGTTGGCGTATGAGCGTGATCCTGGGTGTCATCGAGGCTTTCGTGCTAGCCGCCGTGTTGACGACCCTTCATACGGTCGCATCGGGGCTGCTGTCGTTCTGACGACGGGTTGTTCGGGCAGTCGATCGATCGGGCTCAAGGATGCGGCATGCGTAGCGACACTGTCGATTTGGCGCATTTCGAACAGCTCTACGATCGCAATCCCGATCCGTGGCGCTTCGCCACGAGCGATTACGAGCGCGCCAAATATGCCGCAACAATCGCGTCTCTGCCGCAGCCGCGTTATGCGCGTGGACTCGATGTCGGGTGTTCGATCGGTGTTCTCACCGCCGCGCTGGCGGTCCGCTGTGACGACCTTCTGGGCATCGAGCCGGTCGAGGCGGCGCTCGACCAAGCGCGCCAGCGCAATGCTGAAACCCCCTGGGTCCGTTTTGCGTCCATGTTCGTGCCGTGCGACTGGCCAGCCGGACCCTTCGATCTCATTCTTATGTCCGAGGTGATTGATTATCTCGGAGCCAGCGACATCGTCGTTTTAGCCGGTCGGATTCGGGAGAGTCTCGCTCCCGGCGGTGACGTCGTGCTGGTGCACTGGCTTGGGAAGAAGCGCTCGGCTATCGGGAGCGGGGAGGCAAGTGACGCTCTCATTCAGGCGCTGGCCGGTACCGTGTCGATCCTCAAGGCCGAGCGCAATGCCGACTACAGGATCGACGTCTTGCGGCGGGTGTGAATCGAGCCAGCATCCCGTTGCGGATCTCGCGTAAACCTCACTATGCTGCATTGGCGGTGCAGGTGTTTGGTCGATAGCGGACGGCGGCGAGGCTCGATGGTCAAGGCAATCCACGTTCGTGACTCCGTCGACCTCGTTCGGGTGGAACGAGTCGAGATCCGCCGAAACCAACTCACCGCCCGCGCAACGCTCCTCCTTGCCTGACCCAGTCGAAGCGCAGCCGATGACCGTCGCGTCCGCCGACCAAATGCCCTTGTTGTCCGTGCGCGGTCTCGTCAAGCGCTTCGGCACATTCACGGCCAATGACGGGATCGACCTCGACCTGCGCGGAGGCGAAATCCATGCGCTCGTCGGCGAAAATGGCGCCGGCAAATCGACCTTCGTGAAGATGGTCTATGGGGTGCTACAGCCGACCGAGGGCGTCATGCTTTGGCAGGGACGGCCGATCACCCTGGCGAGCCCGGAAGAGGCTCGCGCACTTGGTATCGGCATGGTCTTCCAGCATTTCTCGCTGTTCGAGAACCTGACGGTGGGCGAGAATATTGCGCTCGTTCTGCCAAAGAGTGCAAAGCTCGATAGCGTCGCGGACCGCATCGCGGAGGTGGCAGACCGCTATGGGATTCAGTTGGATCCGAGCCGGCCGGTCTGGACCCTCTCGGCTGGCGAGCGTCAGCGGATCGAGATCGCCCGGTGCCTGCTGCAGGATCCGAAGCTGCTGATCCTGGATGAACCCACCTCGGTCCTGACCCCGCAGGAGGCCGAAGGGTTGTTCGGCACCCTCGAGCGATTGAAGCGCGAAGGCCGGGCCTTGCTCTACATTTCTCATCGGCTCGACGAAGTTCGCCGGCTCTGCGATCGCGCCACCATTCTGCGTCACGGCAAGGTCGTCGGGACATGCGATCCATCACGGGAAACCGCACGCTCGATTGCGGCCATGATGGTGGGGTTCCAGATTGCCGAGGTGCGGCCCGCATCTGACCGTCACGAGGGCGCGGTGCGGTTCGCGACTCATCGTCTGTCGTCTCTCGCCGGAGATCTCCATGGCACGAATCTCGTCGCCATTGATCTCGCAGTCCATGCAGGCGAGGTGCTCGGGATCGCGGGCGTAGCGGGCAACGGTCAATCCGAATTGTTCGAGGTCCTCTCGGGCGAGCGCCTCGCGGGATCAGCCGATGCGATCACGATCGATGGTGCGCCGGTCGGTCTCGAAGGTGTGACGGCGCGCCGACGTCGGCATGCCGCCTTCGTGCCCGAGGAACGCAACGGACATGCGGCCGCGCCGATCTTCTCGCTGTCCGACAATGTGGTGCTGACCCGCCATTCGACCGGGGGCGTGTCGAACGGCGGCTTCATTCTGGGAGCTGCGGCCCGTGCGCTCGCGATCAGGATCGGCAAAGTCTTCGATGTACGGAAGAGCGGCGCCGACCCGATGGCGCGAACGCTGTCGGGCGGCAATCTGCAGAAGTTTGTGGTTGGCCGCGAGATCCTGCGCGAACCCGCCGTGCTGATCATCAATCAGCCGACCTGGGGCGTCGACGCTGCGGCCGGCGCGACGATCCGGCAGGCCATCATCGATCTGGCAGGGCGGGGCGCGGCCGTTATCGTGATCAGCCAAGATCTCGATGAATTATTCGAGATCTGCGATCGGATCGCCGTGATCCATGCCGGCCACCTCTCGGCCCTGCGGCCCGCGGCCGGCACCACCCGGGAAGAGATCGGGTTGCTGATGGGAGGGCTCGCGGCATCGATTGAGCCCGCGTCGACACCGACGAAGAGCCTCCATGCGCATTGATCTCGAGCCGCGCGCCGAACCGAGCCGATGGGCCTCGATTGCCGCTCCCGTCGTCGCGCTGTTGCTCGCCATCGCGATCGGCGGTGTCGTCGTGGCGCTGCTCGGCAAATCGCCCGTCCAGGCCTTCTCGGTCTATTTCATCGATCCGTTGTCGGCGAGTTGGTCGCTCCAGGCGCTGGCCGTCAAGGCGTCGCCGCTGATCCTCATCGCGGTTGGTCTATCGTTCTGCTTTCGCGCCAATCTGTGGAATATCGGGGCCGAGGGACAATTCATCGTCGGCGGCGCGCTCGGCGGTTGGCTGGCGCTGGCCACGCATGACGGTGCCTACCAGCAGAGCCTCGGCGGCTGGTGGATCCTCCCCGCCATGATGCTGCTCGGGATCGTAGGTGGCGCGCTCTATGCCATGATCCCCGCGATACTCCGGGTGACGCTCGGCGTCTCGGAGATCCTGTCGAGCCTGATGCTGGTCTATATCGCGGGTTATGGGCTCGATTATCTCGTGCGCGGCCCGTGGCGCGACCCGCAAGGCTTCAACTTCCCGGTCTCGGTGACATTCGATCCGGAAGCCACTTTGCCCTCGCTGATCGCCGAAGGCCGGCTTCATGCCGGCGTGTTGCTGACGCTCGCGGCCGTGCTGATCGCGTCGGTCGTTCTGGCCAAGACGATGTTCGGTTATGAGGTGCGTCTGTTCGGGGCCGCGCCGAAAGCCGCGCGGTTCGCAGGTTTCAGTGAGCGGACCATCACGCTGGCGGTCTTCGCCATCTCGGGCGGCTTGGCGGGACTCGCCGGCATCATCGAGGTCTCGGGCCAAATCAACCAATTGCAGCCCTCGATCTCGCCGGGCTACGGCTTCACGGCCATCATCGTGGCCTTTCTCGGCCGTCTCGCGCCGTTCGGCATTCTGCTGGCCGGCCTCGTGCTCGCCCTGACATTCATTGGCGGCGAAGGCGCACAGGTTGCCATGAAGCTGCCGCTGGATCTGACCAGCGCCTTTCAGGGCATCCTGCTGATGTGCGTGCTGGCGGCCGACGTCTTCACCCGCTACCGCGTCCGGATCGTCACCGGGGCAGCACGATGAGGATCGCCCGATGAACCCGGATATCGTTCAACTGGTGCTGGTCACGATCGTGACGGCCGCCACACCGTTGTTCATCGCAGCGGTCGGCGAACTCGTGGCGGAGCGCTCTGGCGTGCTCAACCTCGGGGTCGAGGGCATGATGATCGTCGGCGCCTCTGTGGGTTTCGCGGTCGCCTACATGACCGATTCGACCGTGTTGGGAGCCTTGGCCGGCACAGCATCGGGCGTGCTGATGGCGGCCCTGTTCGCGGTTCTTGTGATCGGTTTGGCGGCCAACCAGGTGGCCTCGGGTCTCGCGCTCACGATCTTTGGGATCGGCGTGTCGGGCCTCATCGGAAGTGGCTTCGTCGGGCAGAAGCGCACCGCCGCGCAAGCGCTTTGGATTCCCGGCTTGAGCGATCTTCCGATCATCGGTCGGCTGTTCTTCGGTGAGGATCTGTTCGTCTATGCCGGCATCGCGCTCATCGCCCTCGTGGCCTGTTTCATCGGCCGAACCCGTGCCGGACTGACGCTGCGGGCCGTGGGCGACAACCACACCTCGGCCCATGTGCTCGGCCTGTCGGTCGGTCGCATTCGGCTGTTAGCGGTTTTGTTCGGCGGTGGCTGCGCGGGGCTTGCGGGCTCATACCTCTCGCTCGCCTATACGCCGTTCTGGTCACCGGGCATGACGGCGGGGCGCGGGTGGATCGCTCTGGCGCTCGTGGTCTTCGCGTCATGGCGTCCCTGGCGCGTCTTGGGTGGCGCGCTTTTGTTCGGCGGCGCCACGGTTTTGCAGCTTCATGCCCAAGCCTTCGGCATCGGGCTTCCCGGACAATTGCTATCGTCCGTGCCGTATGCCGCCACCGTGCTGGCGCTGATCGTCCTGTCCTGGCGCAACCGACGCGGCGCGGCCGCCCCCGCCATGCTGGGAATGCCCTTCATCTCCGACCGCTGAATGCGGTCTCGATCGGATGCCGCTTGTCCAGAGGTCCGGTTTTTGCAACCTTCGTGGCGCAATTCGGCCACGACCGAGGCTGGCGACAGCGCCAGATCCGACCGTCGATTGGCTCGAGAGAGAAGGTGAGACAGATGATCAATTGGTTCAGAACCGTGGCGGCCGTGGCATTGTCCGTGTCGGTGACGGGCGCCGCAGTGGCGGCCGACAAGGTTAAGGTTGGCTTCGTCTATGTCGGCCCGGTCGGTGATTTTGGCTATTCCTATCAGCACGATCTCGGGCGCCAGTACCTCCAGAAGCAGCTCGGCGACAAAGTCGAGACGACGTTTCTGGAAAATGTTGCCGAGACCGATAGCGCCCGCGCATTCGAGCAATTGGCGCGCAGCGGCTATCAGCTGATCATCGGCACGTCATTCGGCTTCATGGAGCCTGAACTCAAGGTTGCCAAATCCTTTCCGGGCATCAAGTTCGAACACGCGACCGGCTACAAGCGCGCCCCAAACCTGTCGACCTTCTCGGCTCGATTCTATGAGGGCCGCTACATTATCGGCCAAATCGCAGCGAAGATGTCGAAGACCCATACGGTCGGCTATGTCGCGTCCTTCCCGATTCCGGAAGTCGTGGCCGGCATCGATGCCTTCATGCTCGGCGCTCAATCGATCGACCCGACCATGAAGGTCAAAATCGTTTGGGTGAATAGCTGGTTCGATCCGGGCAAGGAGGCGGACGCCGCCAAGGCGCTTCTGGCGCAAGGCGCTGACATCATTGCGCAGCATACCGACAGCGCTGCCCCGCTTCAGGAGGCCGAAAAGGCCGGCAAGCTCGGGTTCGGGCAATCGTCCGACATGAGCCGCTTTGCCCCTAAAGCCATTTTGACCTCGATCGAAGACAATTGGGGCGACTATTACGTTCAGGAAACCAAAGCGGTCATGGACGGGACCTGGAAGTCGCACGACACCTGGGGCGGGCTCGATGCCGGTATGGTCAAGATGGGCCCCTACGTGAACATGCCCGACGACGTGAAGAAAATGGCCGAAGACACCGAAGCGGCGATCAAGTCCGGCAAGCTGCTCCCCTTCAAGGGCCCCATCACGAAGCAGGACGGAACCGTCGCAGTGAAAGACGGCGAGTCGCTTCCCGACAAAGAGATCCTGGGCCTGAATTGGTATGTGAAGGGAATTGACGACAAAATCCCGCAATGATCGCTTAACCACGGCGGATCAAATCAAAGGGCGGCCGAGAGGCCGCCCTTTTTGCTGAGGCTAGACGACAATGCCGTGAAGATCGTAGGCGTCGGCGCGCTCGATCTTGACCGTCACGATGTCGCCCGCGCGGACCGGACGACGCGAGCTGAAATAGACCTTGCCGTCGATCTCCGGCGCATCGCCTTGCGTCCGCCCTTCCGCAACGCTCGGGCCGGACTTGTCGACGATGACCGGGAACCGCCGACCAACCTTTTTCTGCAACAAGCCCGAACTGATCTTCTGCGCATGCAGCATGAAGCGGCGATGCCGGTCGGCCTGCACGTCCGGCGGCACATGCTGCAGGCCGAGATCGTTCGACGACGCGCCACGGACCGGCTCATAGACGAACGCGCCGACCCGGCTGAGCTTCGCTTCGGTTAACCATTCGAGCAGGAACTCGAAATCCTCGTCGGTTTCTCCGGGGAATCCCACGATAAACGTCGACCGAACCGACAAATCCGGCATCTGGTCGCGCCATTTCTGCAGGCGCGCCGACACCTTCTCGTGGTTGCCGGGGCGGCGCATCGCCTTCAGGACCTTCGGGGAAGCGTGCTGAAACGGAATATCGAGGTAAGGCAGCACCAGACCCTCCTGCATGAGGCCGATGACCTCGTCGACATGCGGGTAGGGGTACACATAGTGGAGGCGAACCCAGGCGCCGAACTGGCCGAGATCACGGGCGAGATCGTAGAATTTCGCCCGCACGCTCCGGTCTTTGTAGCGGCTCTCGGCAAAATTGAGATCAAGCCCGTAGGCACTGGTATCCTGCGAGATGACCAGCAGCTCTTTGACGCCGGCGGCCACGAGTTTCTCGGCCTCGCGCAGCACGTCCGCGGCGGGGCGCGAGACGAGATCGCCCCGCAGCTTCGGAATGATGCAGAAGGAGCAGCGATTGTTACAACCCTCCGAAATCTTCAGATAGGCGTAGTGGCGGGGGGTGAGCTTTACGCCCTGTGGGGGCACCAGATCGAGAAACGGGTCGTGCAGCGGCGCCGCAGCAGACCGGACCGCCGTCATCACACTCTCGTAGGCTTGCGGGCCGGTGATCGCCAGGACGTTCGGATGCGTCGCCGTGATGTTTTCGGGTTCCGCCCCCATACAGCCGGTCACGATCACTTTGCCGTTCTCGGCCAGAGCGAGCCCGATCGCCTCGAGCGACTCTTTCTTGGCGCTATCCAGGAACCCGCAGGTGTTGACGATGACGGCATCGGCCCCGGCATGGCTCTTGGTGAGTTCATAGCCTTCGGCGCGGAGTTGCGTGATGATCCGCTCGCTATCGACCAGCGCCTTGGGACAGCCGAGCGACACGAACGAGATACGGGGCGCCGGTCGATCGCCTGTCGGCGCGGGCGTCAAAAGGGTTGAGGCTTGCATGCGGCGAGCATTGCCACGCGATTCAGGCTTTTTGCAATGGCCAAATGAAAAAGCCCGGCCAAGAGGCCGGGCTTCGAGGTAGTTCCGCAACGGTCCAGAAGGACCGTGCAGAGGCTTCGACTAGAACTTGTAGTTCAGGCCGACGCGAGCGATCTGCGACGTCCCGTCCGAACGGGCCGAGATAACGGCGCCGGTGTTCGGGTTCGTCAGGTTGTACTTGCGGCTGCCGAGGTCGGTGTAGAGATATTCGATCTTGCCGCTGATCTGCTGGGTGAAGGCATATTCCACGCCGGCGCCGACTGCGTAGCCGATACGGGTGTCGTCGTTGCCGTTACCGTTGAAGTCGATAAAGTTCGTGCCGGTTGCGTTGGTGAAGCGCGCGCTACGGGTCGAGGTGCCGTAATCGCCGTAGGCGAGACCGCCCGTGACGTAGAGCAACGTACGATCGAAGGCTGCGACACCGAGGCGACCACGAACGGTGCCGAGGTAGCCGTCACCGCCGCGGCTGCGGGTGGTGAGAGTGCCGCCCGGGAACACGACGTTATCAGCGTAGGAACGGGTCTTGCCGCCGCCGCCGCCGAAATAGTCGATGTCGGCTTCGAGGCCGTACACGAACATGCCGTTCTGGATGTTGTAGCCGATCTGACCGCCACCGACGAAGCCGGTGCTGGACGAACCGCCACGGAAGGGACCGAATGAACCGGTGGCCGGGCCGCCGACGAAACCATTGGCGGCCGTGAAGCCGTTTGCGGTTGCGCTACCAGCCTTGTTGTCGAACGAGGCGCCGGCGTTCACACCAGCGTAGAAACCCGTCCAAGTGAAGATCGGAGCCGGGTAAAAGGGAGCCGGAGGCGGCGAACGCATCGGCAAATCGGCGGCCATTGCGGCGCCGGTCGAGCAGGTCGCCAAGGCTGCGACTGCAAGCAACGAACGTAGGTTCATTTAGGTTCTCCTCCAGAGCTTAAGCTCGAAGTTTAAAGTTACGCAACTGCGGTTTAGTTTCGTGTCGAATCCGCATGGCTTCGTAGATCGAGCTATTCCAGACTTGCTTTTCAAGCACTGTGTTTTCTTAGCCACAGTTCTGATCGGCGGGGCGGGCGTGCTCAATCCCTGACATACCTCTTCGAATTCAAGCAGATTTGTGACCAACCCTCGACGTTTGTGTTTGGCCTGGTCACGCAAAGGGTCACTGGCCCTTTGACGAAGAGAACTTAAAGCCTCTTAGTGTTGACAAAACGTTGCGTTCCAACGCCCTGCAGGCCGCTGTGTCAAATTTGATACGCTCGCTTTTCGATTTCGTAAACTTGTCCAAAATCGCCATAATTGGACGTCGGACCTCCGATCAGACGATCGTCAACCCGCAAAGCTATCGTCAAAATTGAGGGTTCGATTCGGCGGGTTGAGATAGACCTGCCACCCAAACCGCATGCAGCGCGGCGTTATTATCGATGTGGATCATGTCGGCGACCGCGCCGGCCCCAAGCCGTCCGTGTGTGGCCTGCAATCCCAGAAGTCGCGCAGGCGTCGCGGTTGCCATTTGCAATGCCGTTTCGAGAGGGACCTGCAGCGTGTTGGTCAGGTAGGCGACGGCATCGAGCAACGTGATGGCGGCACCCGCCAGCGTCCCATCGTCGAGTTCCAGCCGTCCGTCCCGTCGCGTGGCCAGCCGTCCACCGAGCGTAAAGCTGTCGGGGCCGCCGGCGGAGGGCGGCATAGCGTCCGAGATCAACGCGATCCCGGGCGCGCCCTTCGCCAGAAGGGCAACCCGGAGGGCGTCGTCGGCCACGTGGAACCCGTCGGCAATGAGCCCACAGATGATGGCGGGCGAGGCGAGTGCGGCGCCGACCAGCCCCGGCGCCCTGTGCCCGAGCGGCGACATGGCATTGAACAGATGGGTCGCCGCCGTGACGCCTGCCGCAAAACCCGCTTGCGCTTCAGCAGTGGTCGCTTCCGCGTGACCGAGACTGACCACAATGCCAGCCTCGACCAACCGTCGGATCATGGCGACATCGGCTGACGCGGGCGCGACCGTGACCAGCATGACGCCGACCCGTGCCGCGATCAGCGCATCGGCGTCGGCCGCCGCCATGGCGCGGATGAAGGCGGGTGGATGGGCGCCTGCGCGACGCGGATCGATAAAGGGACCCTCGACATGAATGCCGAGACATCCCGGCACCGCGCCGACACTAGCCCGGACTGCATCGAGTGCCGCTCTCAGCACGGCCGGGCGGTCGGTGATGACGGTCGGCAGCAAGGATGTAGTTCCAAACCGCCGATGCGCCGCAGCGATTGCCGCCACGCCCTCCGGCGTCGGATTGTCGTTGAACAGCACGCCGCCGCCGCCATTATTCTGGATGTCGACGAGACCGGGCGCGAGGATCCCGCCGTTGAGATTGATGGACCTCGCCGCGCCTGGTCGCGCCGCAGAGGGGACCAACCCGAGGATCGTCCCGTTCTCGTGAACGAGGGCATGATCGTCCCAGAAGCGGATCCCGTCGAAGATGCGAGCGCCGAATAGAACCTCTTTCATAGGGTCTGGGTGACCTTCTGAAGATGCGGCGGTACATCCGGATTGCGGCCGCGCCTTTGAGCGACCCGCTCGGCCAAAGCATAAAAGCTCTGGAGCATGGCGAGAGGAGCCAACAACGGATGTCCGCAGTCGGCGATAGAGACGCCGAAACGATCACCGAGGCGCCGATCGAAGCTGGCGCAACGCGCACCCATACCGGTGAGCTTGTCGCGCGTCGCGTTCATACCGGCGCGAGCCGCGTCCTCGGCCATGAAACACAGAACCGGAAAGTCATCGACGATGAGGCCCGTCGGCCCATGCAGCACTTCGGCCGACGAGAAGGCTTCGGCGTGGATCGCAGACGTCTCCTTCAACTTCAAAGCCGCCTCTGCGGCGGCCGCGAAGGTTGGTCCGCGCCCGATGGTATAAAGCGATCCCTGCGCCGCCACCCACGACACGATCTCGTCCGGGATCGAAGCCATGTCGGAGAGGCGGTCGGGAAGCGCTGCGACAGCCTGGTTCAGGGCGGCATCCTCGCTCCACGCTCCGACCAGGGCGGCCGACGCGAAGAGCGACGCCACCATGGTCTTGGTGGCCGCCACCGAAATTTCCCGCCCGCTGCAAAGCGGTAGAAGCACATCGGCCTCGCTAGCGATCGGCGACGCAACGTCGTTGACGATCGCAATCGTCAACGCTCCACCGGCCCTGGCGGCGCGCTGCATGGCAAGGAGATCAGGGCTTCCGCCCGATTGCGAAATGGTGACCGCCACCCCGCCTTTGAGGCGGAGGGCCGTGCCATAGACCGAGGCGACCGACGGACCGATGGAGCAACACGGCAGCCCGAGTCGTGTCTCGACGAGATGCTTGAGATAAAGCGCCGCATGATCCGAGCTGCCGCGCGCGATCGTCACCACGACGGTGGGGTCCATGTCGCGGAGACGGCGCCCGAGCGCCGCCTGCGCCGCAGCCGTCTCCGTCACTTGGCGTCCGAGCGCCTCCGGGATTTCGGCAACCTCGCGGGCCATGTGGCTGGCGACTGGGGATAACTCGGTCATCGCTTGGAATCCTTGGGATCGCTGATCGGGGCGCGGACTTCGGAGGCGATGTCGTACCGATCGGCGCGATAGATCGATCGGGTGAATTCGCAACATCGCCCGTCGGGCAGGTAAGCCGTGGTCGAGATCGCGAGCGCGGCACTCCCCACGGGAACGCAGAGGCGCCCCGCCTCGAGGCCTGTCACGGTCACGGCCTGAATGCGCCGCAGAGCGCGACTAGGCTTCAGTCCAACTCGGGCAAATGCCTCGTAAAGCGATGCACCGATCTCGCCGGGATCATCGAGCAGCAAGCGCGGGATGGCCGCGTGATCGATCGCGATCGGCTCGTCGTCCGCATAGCGAAGCCGCGTCAGGCGTATGACCTCGTCGCCCGGCGAGCAGGCCAGCATCACGGCCTCTTCCGGTGTCGCGCGGAAGATCCCGCGCCCGATGTCTCGCGATGACGGGCTGAGGCCGCGTGACCGCATCTCCTCCGTAAAGCTCGTCAGGGTCGGCAACGCCGGCTCCGGCACGCGGCGCGGGGTTCGGCGAAGGAAGGTACCGACTCCGTGCCGATGGCTGAGCACACCCTCTTCGACGAGCGTCGACAGCACGCGCCGCAAGGTCGTGCGGGAAATTGCAAGCAGGTCGGATAGGTCTCGCTCGCCCGGAAGCATATCGCGATCCTTAAAACGTCCCGTCGAGATATCCTGGCGCAGCGCCATGAGCGCCGTATCGAACCGGGCATCGCGCGGCACGTTCGAGCCGGACCGGTTCACGGCGCGCGATCCGCACCAGGCAGGGGACAGCCCGCCAAGAGCAAAGCGCCCTCCAGCGGATCGAACAAGGGCTCGTGCAGGCTGCTCAATGTCGTTGACGGCAAAAAGGGGCGAAGCGCCGGGGCCAATCCGCCGACGAGCGAGATGCGGACCGCCCCGAGATCCTGAAGAGCACGCGCCAGATCGGCGATCGCACCCGCCGCTGTATGGACCAGTGAAAGAGCCAGAGGATCACCCGCAAGCGCGGCCGCGAAGACCTGTGGTGCGAAAGCTCCAAAATCTCGCGATTTGGCGTGGCGCCCCCACTCGATGAGAGTGACCGGATCGTTGTCGAAGGCTGCCATCAAAGACATGGTCAGCGTGGTCTGCGGTTCCAGTCGATCATGCGCCCGAAGTGCGCGGCGCAGCGCCTCGAGACCGAGCCGTGCGCCAGACCCGTCGTCGCCCATGATGAAGCCGCGCCCTCCAACCGGCGTGCTCAGACCACCGACACGCGCGACTGCGGCACTGCCGGTGCCCGCGATGATGAGGCCCCCGTCTTTGCCGCCATGCGCGCCCAGGCAGGCGATCTCCGCATCGTTGGTAACGGTGACGGAGCAGACGTTCTTAAACCGTTCAGCGACCCGGTCGGCGACGGCCCGGCTCGAGACGCCCGCAAGGCCAAGCCCCAGATGAAGGCGCGCGCGATCATCGGCGCCGAGGCCACCTGCCGCCAGACATTGATCAATGCAAAGCGCAATGGTCTCGATCGCGGGCTCGAAATCGAGATAGACGTTTGACCGACCACCTTCGACTGCGGACAGCAGGGTGCCGTGTCCGTCGCGGAGACGCATGCGACAATGCGAGCCGCCTCCATCGACCCCGAGAAACAAGGGCACATCGGTGTGCTGGTGGTCAGACATCAAATCCGTCGGTCCGGGTCACGCGATTCGCGCGACCATAATGCGGAGACACGGGAAGATACACGCCTGAAAAGCAACCACGACCGATGTCAAACCGACCATCTCGCTTTAGACCACTGGTATATGAGAGGTACGCCGCGATGATGTCGTAGGGTCAACATTGGAAGCCAGTTGGTTGCGCCGACAATCGGCAGTGGCGCAACCTTCTTTATCAACTTGTGCTGGCTTGATCGAGAATCTCGATGTCGCCGGTCGACAGGCTAAGGTCGGCCGATTTGGCCAAGCTCACGACTTGCTCCACCGTCGTGGCGCTTGCGATGGGGGCGACGATCGACGGCTGATTCATCAGCCAAGCGAGCGCGACTTCTGACTGCGTCGCATGATGGGCGTCGGCAACTTGATCCAATGCCGCCAAAATCCGCAGGCCGCGGGCATCGAGATATTTCGCCATATTGCCGCCGCGTGGGCTTTTGCCAAAATCCGCCTCGGATCGATATTTCCCGGTCAGGAACCCTGACGCCAGCGAATAATAAGGGATCACGCCGACGCCGCGAGCGACGCACAAAGGCTGCAAACTGGTCTCGAAAGCGGATCGATTATACAGATTGTATTCGGGCTGAAGTGTCTCGTAGCGCGGCAAGCCGTCGTGTTCACTGAGGTCCAGCGACGCCGCGAGCCGCTCCGTACTGAAATTCGACGCGCCGATGGCCCTAACTTTGCCGCTCTTGATCAAATCGGCATAGGCCGCGATCGTCTCTTCGGGTGGCGTTTTGGCGTCATCACGATGCGATTGATAAAGATCGATCACATCCGTCTGCAGCCGCTTGAGCGACGCTTCAACGGCTTCGACGATATAGGCCTTCGAAAGATTGTCCTTGCCCGGACCCATCTCCATTCCGACCTTGGTGGCGATTACGACCTTGTCGCGGTTGCGCCGCTCAGACAGCCATTTGCCGATGATGGTTTCGGATTCGCCTCCCTTATTTCCCGGAGCCCAACGGGAGTAGACATCGGCTGTGTCGATGAAGTCGAAACCGGCATCGATGAAAGCGTCGAGCAATCGAAACGACATCGCCTCGTCGGCTGTCCATCCGAAGACATTGCCGCCGAAACACCACGGCGCAACGTTCAATCCCGATCCACCAAGTTGCCGCTTGTTCATGAGGGCCTCGTCTTATGGGCGTGAACGATCACGCGGGGGCAGGGACGTGAATGATCACGCAAGTCAGGGGAGTCGCTGAAAAACTGGAGCAGACCGAGCTGGTTCAACGTCGACGAGCGACATGCTCGTTCTATGGTCGGCAGATCGGTGGCTCTGCGGGAATGGCGACGGGCACATGCCATCGCCCGACGCTCGACCCGAACATGCTGTAGCGCGTCAGGTTCCGGTCGCGTCGTTGACGCACTTCTTGGTGAAGCTCGTTTTGGCAGCGCCTGCCAGCTTCTTGCTGGCCGCAGTGGTGTCGCAGGTCGTTCTGGCGTCGTTCTGGCATTTTTTCATGAAGCTGTTCATGGCAGCGCCCGCCAGCTTCTTGTCGGCCGCGACGCTCTTACACGAGCCGTCCGCCAAGGCAGCCGAAGCCAAGCCACAAAGCATCACCAATGAAAGTGCGGTCTTGAGCATCTGTTTCTCCCGGCCGACAGATGAGCTCCGTCGCAATCGAAAGATACCGGGTCGGCAAGCGACGTCAACGACGATGGGAGGGTTGGGCAGGCGCTGAGGTGATGGCGGTTCAGCAAGGCTGCGAGGAGCAAGGCTGCAACCAATGAATGCTCACTGTGTTAGCACAATGCACGTTATCGTGCTGAATGCTTAAGGAGCAGACATATGCCCAAGAAAGCTCACGAGGAAGCCGCCGCCCATCACGAGCAGGCCGCAAAGTCCCACCGTACCGCTGCCGAGCATCACGGCAAGGACGACCACGAGACCGCGACCAAGCATTCGACCGAGGCTCACGGCCACTCCGCCAAGGCGCATGAAACCTCCGCCAAGGCCCACACCACATCGGCCGCCAAAAAGAAGTGATGCCGAAAGGCGCCGCCTGACCGCATCGGTCGGGGGGGGACGCCGCATCTTTTCTCCGGCCGACCTGGGACAGTCAGCTGACAAGCCGGGCGCAAGCCCGGCTTTTTTATTCTCTATTTCAGCTTGCTGCGTTCGGCCACCGCCGTGGGCTTGTAATCATAGGTCGGGTAGAATTCTGTGCGATAGGGGCCCCACGCGGTCCGCTCGACAGCGCGATTGATCTCGCGCAGACGCTCCGCTGGAAACCGCAGCGTCACCACCTGTCCGATGCCCATCATGACGTACCAGGAGACGATTTCGACATCCTTGGGCGGAAAAGTTTCATAGAATTTCTGCTGCGTCAGTTGTGCATTGAGTTGATCCAAAGGCCGGCTTTGGTCGTGTTTGAAGAAGATCGTCAGCATCACGGTTCCGGCTTGCGGTGCTTCGGCAGCCTTCGGATCCTGCGGTTTGGTTTCTTGGGCATCGGCCGGTCCGGCCAACAGGCCGATGAGTGCAAAGCAGGACAGCAGCGTCGCTTTCAAAACCATAGGTGAACCTTTTTGGGTTGCGATGGAGCAGACACGGCCCGATGGCATCGTGCGCTCGCGATCTTACACGTGCCTCATGACGGCGGACCCGGTATAGGAAGCTGATCGCAATCAGCAACGAGTTGCTTCATGTCCAAACCACTCGTGGTGTCCATTCCGCATCATCTCGGCAAACAGGAAGCCTTGCGCCGCCTGAAGGACGGGATCGGCTATCTCAAGACGAATCAATCCAACCGCATTTCCGTTCTCGAAGACAAGTGGCTGGACGACCGGCTCGAATTCCTCGTCGGCGCGATGGGACAGACGGCATCCGGTTCGCTGGACGTCGCCGACGACCAGGTGATCTGTACGGTTCAATTGCCGTGGGTTCTGGCGCTCCTGGCCGACAAGGCGAAGGGTCTCATCCAGAAAGAAGGGACGCTTCTGCTCGAAAAGAAGTAGAGCGATCGTTCGGCCACGGGACAATCGACATGCTGCCTGACGTCCAACCGCGCGGATCCCACTTCATCGGCGGCGCTTACGTCGACGCGCCGGGCGGGGCCGAGATCGCGTCACTCTATCCTGCGACCGGCGAGGTCATCGCGCGTGTTCACGCGGCAGCGCCGGCGACGGTGGATCAGGCGGTCGATGCAGCCCTTGAGGCTCAGCGCGCCTGGGGTCGGAAAAGTGGAGCTGACCGGGGCCGGGTGCTGCGGAGGGCGGCCGACCTGTTGCGCGACCGCAATCGCGCCCTTTCTCAACTCGAGACGATGGATACCGGCAAGCCGATTAGTGAGACGCTGGTGGCGGATGCCGCGTCGGGAGCCGACTGCCTCGACTATTTCGGCGGCCTCGCGGCTTCGATCGCGGGCGAGCAGATCGACCTCGGCGGCTCGTTTGCCTACACGCGCCGCGAGCCGCTGGGCGTCGTCGGCGCCATCGGGGCGTGGAATTATCCGATTCAGATCGCCTGTTGGAAAGCCGCTCCGGCCCTCGCCTGCGGCAACGCCGTGGTGTTCAAACCTTCGGAGCTGACGCCATTATCGGCGCTGCACCTGGCCGAAATCCTGCTCGAAGCGGGTCTCCCGCCCGGCGTCTTCAATGTCGTGCAAGGACGTGGCGAGACGGGTCGCGCGCTGGTCGAGCACCCCGGCATCGCCAAAATCTCGCTGACCGGCTCGGTGCCGACCGGCAAAGCCGTGATGGCGGCGGCCGGGGCGAGCATCAAGCATGTCACCATGGAGCTCGGCGGAAAGTCGCCGCTGATCGTCTTCGACGATGCCGATCTCGACAATGCGGTCGGTGGCGCCATGCTGGGAAATTTCTACTCGGCCGGACAGATCTGCTCGAACGGCACGCGCGTCTTCGTGCAGCGACGTGTCTATGAGGCTTTTCTCGACCGGCTCACGCGCCGCACGGATGCGATCAGGCTCGGCGATCCGCTCGATCAGGCAACCCAGATGGGCCCCCTCATTTCGGAGCAGCAGCGCGCCAAGGTGCTGTCCTATATCGAGGCGGGGCGGCAGGAAGGCGCGCGGCTGGTCACCGGCGGCGAGGCCCCGAATCTCCCCGGCTTCGAAAAAGGGTCCTTCGTTCGGCCGACCATCTTCGCCGATGTGCAGGATGGGATGCGGATCGCACGAGAGGAGATCTTCGGGCCGGTCATGAGCGTGTTGGTGTTCGATGATGAGGACGAGGTCGTCGAGCGGGCCAATGATACCGAATTTGGCTTGGCGGCCGGCGTCTTCACCAAAGACATCCAGCGAGCGCACCGCACGATCGCCAACCTGCAGGCCGGCACCTGCTGGATCAACGCCTATAATCTTACCCCGGTCGAGGTGCCGTTCGGCGGCGTCAAACGCTCCGGCGTCGGGCGCGAAAACTCCCGCGCCGCGATCGATCATTATACGCGGCTGAAGTCGGTCTATGTCGAAATGGGCGACGTCGACGCGCCGTTCTAAGCCGCTTCCTGCAGCGGAAACAGCGACAGAAGACCCTCCTCTGACGCCGCGCAGACGCCGGCCTCGGTAATGAGGCCGGTGACGAGGCGAGCCGGAGTGACGTCGAACGCATAATTCAGCGCCGGACTGCCCTCGGGGGTAATCCGCACGGTTTCGATCGCACCCGACGCCGTGACGCCGCTGATATGCGTGACCTCGAGGGGCGAGCGTTCCTCGATCGGGATTTCGGCCCTGCCGTCGCTCAAGCGCCAGTCGATCGTCGAAGCCGGAAGCGCCACATAGAACGGCACGCCATTGTCGTGAGCCGCGAGCGCCTTCAGATAGGTGCCGATCTTGTTGCAGACATCGCCGGTCCGGGTCGTCCGGTCCGTCCCGACGATGCAGAGATCGACTTGACCGTGCTGCATGAGGTGGCCGCCGACGTTGTCGACCACGATCGTATGCGGCACCCCTTCCTGACCGAGCTCATAGGCCGTCAAACTGGCGCCCTGGTTGCGTGGCCGTGTCTCGTCGACCCAGACATGGACCGGAAGGCCAGCGCGATGTGCCTTGTAGATCGGAGCCAGTGCGGTGCCCCAGTCCACGGTGGCGAGCCAGCCTGCATTGCAATGGGTGAGGATGTTGATGACGCGCGATCGGCCGGCGCGCTCCCACTGATCGCGGATCAGATCGGCTCCATGCTGACCGAGCGCGGAACAGACCGCGACATCTTCATCGGCGATCGCGGCAGCTTCGGCAAAGGCAGTGGCAGCGCGGTCCGCCTCGGGTACAGCCGCAAGGCGACGGCGCATGCGCTCCAACCCCCAACGCAGATTGACAGCCGTCGGCCGCGTGGCGATCAGCAGATCGAATGCAGCCTCAAGGTTCGATGACGTTGGCTCCTCGGCCATCGCGAGCGCCAGTCCGTAGGCCCCTGTCGCTCCGATCAGCGGCGCACCCCGCACGGTCATGTCGCGAATGGCCGTGGCGGACTCCTCGGCGGTCGCGAGCGTCTTGACCACGAAACGGTGCGGCAGAACCGTCTGGTCGATGACCTTGACGCTGCCGTGGCGGCCGTTGGGCTCGACCCAGATCGTGCGAAAAGGCGTCTTGTCGATCAGCATGGTCGGCCCCGGTTGCGATGACGTTCGTCTGGGTGATCTAACCCGAACGGCAGCGGCGTGCCAGCCACAGCCTCAGCTTGCGAGCGCGTCGCTTTGCAAACGCGGCAGCAGGTCGCGGGCGGCCTCCACGAAGACCACATCGATCGGCGCACTCAATCCTCGGACGGCGGTCGCTTCGGCTCGTAAGTCGCGCGTGTCCAACCGCCCGTGATCGGCAACGATCTGCGACACGGCCATCTGGACGCCGGCCGTTTTGGCCATGGCTTCGAGGCGGCTGGCGACGTTCATGGCGAGACCGATGACCGACATGGCGGGTTTCTCGCCATAGCCCACGCGGCCCAGAACATGAGCGCCCGCATGCAGGCCCATGGCGATCCGGAGGGGTTGCCGCATCTCGTTCACGAGGCGTTCGTTGAGCGCCGATAGAGCGCGATCGATCTCGGCCGCCGCCACCATGGCGGAGCGGCAGGTTGCGGCGAGCCCGGCCGGGTCGCCAAACAGGGCGATCAGCCCATCCCCTGCATAATTGGTGATCCATCCATCATTCGCATGGATCGGGCCACCCACCGTGCCAAAAAACTGATTGAGGATGTAGATCACGTCGAACGGCAGCCGACTCTCGGTCAGGGCCGTGAAACCCCGCATGTCGACGAACAAAACCGCGAGCTCTCGCTCGGCTGCCGTGTCGGCCTCCGCCATCGCGGGAAGCCTCTGTCCGGTCGTGGCGGATTTCAGAAGCGGCATGATCGTGATGGCGGCAGAAGGGCGAAGTTGGCAGGCGAGACGGACATTGTCTGCCGCCCCGATCGTCTTCAGGGTCCTGCGTTCGGCGTCGGAAGGCGGCGCCGCCTCTGCGGCGCCGCTCAAAACCAGAACGCGGCAGGTCGAGCAGCGACCGCGGCCGCCGCAGGTCGACAGATGGGGGATTTTATTCCGGCGGCTGATTTCCAGCAGCGTTGGGCCAAGTTCGGTTCGGACCAACGGTCCGCCGACATACTGAACCTGGATCCGCTTGGCGCGCTGCGACACGGCGAGGCCGAGCGCAACGGCCGCCGCGATTGCGAACAGCCCGACCACATACCCGTTCTGCGCGTCCTCTCGCACTGACTGGATGCTGGCTGAGGCGCGCTCATCGGGCCAATGCGTCTCAGCCTTCAGGGCCTGGAGCCGGGCCGGATCCCTGATGGCGGCTTCGATGATGCGGCCCTGAACGCTGGAGCCGGCGAGCGCCGCAAAGGGCAACAAGACGGCGATTGCGAGCAGCAGCGGGGCAAGTCGCCGATATAGCGGGGTCGACCTCAGCCAGAAGTGGAGACCGAGACATCCGTGGATCCAGACCAAGAGCAACAGGACGCTCTGCGGCACGAACGATGCTGGCCAGATTCTGGCAAGTTCATAGGAATAGGTGTCCGAGACACCGAAAGCGGTGGCGGCCACGCGGGTATTGACGATGTGAGGCAGCAAAAAGATCGGAATCGCGAAGCCGAGGACGATCTGCGCCCATTCCGCGATGGGCAATCGGAGAGTGCGACGGCGCACCATCTTCCAGGACGCCAAGGCCACATGGATCAGCAGCGCCGCGACAAGAACGATGCTGCCGATGATCGATCGGTCGATCGCGATACGCCAGTCGTCGAACACCAGCATCGCATCAAGGCTGACCAGTCCCAACGCGTGATTGAAAAAATGCGCGGTTGCGAAGGCGAACAGAATGAGCCCGGAAACGAGACGGGCCTTCTGCACCAGCGACCCGCGCCACAGATCATGTTGGGCCAAGATGCGTATCCGGTAAGGATCAGTCGTTCGGCATGCCGGACCGTCCTGCTTCGCAGCAGCCACGTCAACCCGTGAGGCCCGGTCGCGGCAGGTTGTCGCTTCGTTGCGCGACGCTTCAAAACGAGGCAGTCGCCGGACAATCGATCGGCTGTTAGGCAATTACTCGACGCACTGCCGAGATTTCGCACATTAGAATGGTTCTGCTTGACAAGGTTCTGTCACACTGAAAACTTGACCAAACGGTCAGGTTCGAAGGGTGGCGGCGATGGAGCAGAGCAGCGAAATGGTGACGGGGGGGCGTCTATCGGCCGAGCAATATGCGCGAAACTTTGCCGACCTGACGCCGCCGCTGACCCGGCATGAGGCTTTCGTCGAATCCGATCGGTGCTACTTCTGCTACGACGCGCCCTGTCAGAACGCCTGTCCGACCAAGATCGATATTCCGCTCTTCATCCGTCAGATCGCGGCCGACAATGCCATCGGGGCCGCAGAGACGATTTTGTCAGCCAATATCATGGGCGGAATGTGCGCCCGCGTCTGCCCGGTCGAAACGCTCTGCGAGGAAGCCTGCGTCCGCGAACATGCGGAGCATAAGCCCGTTCACATCGGCCTGCTGCAGCGGCACGCGACCGACGCGATCATGAAGACCGGCCAGCAGCCATTCCGGCGTGGTCCTGAGACGGGTCGCCGCGTGGCGGTCGTGGGTGCCGGTCCAGCGGGTTTGGCGTGTGCCCATCGTCTCGCGCAACTCGGGCACGCCGTCACGCTGCTCGATGCCAAGCCCAAGCTCGGCGGCCTCAACGAATATGGCATCGCGACCTACAAGGCCGTCGACGATTTTGCGCAAAGGGAAGTGGATTTCATTCTGTCGATCGGCAGGATCGAAGCGCGGGCCGGGGTAGCGTTGGGCCGCGACTTCGATCTCGCCTCGCTCCGGGCCGAATATGACGCGGTGTTCCTGGGCCTCGGGCTCGCGGGCTTTAACGCGCTCGAGGGAATGGACGAGGCCGCTCATGTGGTCGATGCGGTCGGCTTCATCGAGCAACTTCGTCAGGCTTCGGACAAGTCGACCGTGGCGGTCGGCCGCCGCGTCGTGGTGATCGGCGGCGGCATGACGGCGGTGGACGCTGCCGTGCAATCAAAGAAGCTCGGGGCCGAAGAGGTTACGATCGTCTATCGGCGCGGGCCGGAACACATGAAGGCGAGCCTCTTCGAGCAGGAACTGGCGCAGCGCAGCGGCGTCACGATCCGCCATTGGGCGAGCCCGGCGGGGTTCGAGCAGGCGGGCGGCCGCGTGTCGGCAGCCCTGTTCGCGCAGCGATCGCCCAGCGACGCGGCGGGCGGCACGGTTTTGGCGGCCAATGGCGGTTCGGCCCTGAGGATCGAGGCCGACATGGTGTTGCTGGCGATCGGCCAAAGCTTCATCGAAGCACCGCTCGGGCAGGGGACCTTGGCGCTGTCGGGCGGCAGAATCGTGATCGACGACGACCGCCGCACGTCACTGCCCGGCGTCTGGGCCGGCGGCGACTGTGTCGCGGGGGGCCAAGACCTGACCGTCAGCGCAGTCGAAGATGGCAAGCAGGCCGCCCTCTCGATCGATCGGCTGTTGCAAGCCGCCCAACAATCCGTCGCAGGCCATGAGGAATGACCATGGTCGATCTGAGCACGAATTTCCTCGGCATCCGCTCTCCAAACCCATTCTGGCTGGCTTCGGCGCCCCCGACCGACCGCATGACCAATGTGGTCCGCGCCTTCAAGGCGGGCTGGGGTGGCGTCGTCTGGAAAACGCTTGGCGAGGACCCGCCCGTCGTCAATGTGTCGGGCCCGCGCTACGGCGCGATCCACGGTCCGGATCGGCGGCTTATCGGCCTCAACAACATCGAGCTCATCACCGATCGACCGCTCGACCTCAACCTCCAGGAGATCAAACAGGTCAAGCGCGACTGGCCGGACCGCGCCATGGTGGTGTCAATCATGGTGCCCTGCGATGAGGCGAGCTGGAAGGCGATCCTGCCGCGCGTGGAAGAGACTGGCGCTGACGGGATCGAGTTGAATTTCGGGTGCCCGCACGGCATGTCGGAGCGTGGCATGGGTTCGGCGGTTGGTCAGGTCCCCGAATATATCGAGATGGTGGCGCGCTGGTGCAAAACCTACACGCGCATGCCGGTGATCGTGAAGCTGACGCCGAACATCGCCGATATCCGGCATCCGGCACGGGCGGCGAAGCGCGGCGGCGCCGATGCCGTGTCGCTCATCAACACGATCAATTCGATGATGGGGGTCGATCTCGACCGCATGTGTCCGTCGCCGCAAGTCGACGGTAAGGGAACCCACGGCGGTTACTGCGGGCCGGCCGTCAAGCCGATCGCGCTCAGCATGGTGTCAGAAATCGCGCGTGATCCCGAGACTTACGGGCTGCCGATCTCGGCGATCGGCGGCATCACGACCTGGCGCGACGCGGCCGAATTCATCGCCATGGGAGCCGGTTCGGTGCAGGTCTGCACCGCCGCGATGACCTACGGGTTCAAGGTCGTGGAGGAGATGATCACCGGCCTGAAAACATGGATGGTCAGCAAGGGTTACGAGCGGATCGACGACTTCAGAGGCATGGCGATCGGCAACGTGACCGATTGGCAATATCTCAACCTCAATTATGTCGTGAAGGCCAGCATCGATCAGGACCTCTGCATCAAATGCGGCCGCTGCCACATCGCTTGCGAAGACACATCGCATCAGGCCATCACGACGACGGTCGACGGGGCTCGCAAGTTCGTCGTGAAGGACGAAGAATGCGTCGGTTGCAACCTCTGTGTCGAGGTTTGCCCCGTCGAATCATGTATCACGCTCGTCCATCAGACCGAGGGTGTCGACCCTCGCACAGGCCTGCTGAACAATCGCCCCTATGCCAATTGGACGACTCACCCCAACAACCCCGCATCGGCGGCGTTCAAGCAAGCTGCCGAATAAGGTGAGGATGCGTCAGGATCAGGCCGTCATCGGCGCAGGCGCGGCGAGTTCGGCGCGGGCGCGGTCGATGGCGGTTGCAAGAACGTCGGCCGCCTGCGCGCCCGACACCGCGAAAGACTGAGCGAAGATGAAAAACGGCACGCCCGAGACGCCAATTCGAACCGCCTGAGCAATCTCGGCCTGGATCAGGTCGATGTCGCGCGGGGTCGCAAGGGCTTCTGCCACCTCCACGCCGTTCAGACCGGCCGAAGCAGCTAGATCGGCCAGAATTGTCGGCGAGCCGATGTCGCGACCGTCCACAAAATAGGCTCGGAACAGCGCCTCGGCGACGGCATCCTGCACGCCTGCGGCCGCCGCCCAATGCAGCACGCGATGCGCGTCGAGTGTATTGACCGATCGGGTGATCCGGTCGAAAGCGAATTCTAGCCCTTCGCCGCGCCCCGCTTCGGTCAGGCGCCCATGGATCTCATCGATCCGCTCGGCGCTGCCGAACTTCTTGATCATGTAGTCGTGCCGATCGAGACCCCCGGCCGGGATCGTCGGGTCGAGCTGAAAGGGGTGCCAGCGCACGGTGATGTTGTCGTCGGCGCGTTCGGCCAGTGCGGCCTCAAGCCGGCGTTTGCCGACATAGCACCAGGGGCAGACGACATCGGAAACGATGTCGATCACAAGCGGCGGCCGGCTGTCGATCGGATCGGTCATCTGGAATCCTCGGCCATCGGGCTCTGCGTCAGGGCGCCTTGCGCCACCAATATTCGATCGGAGAGGTATTGCTCAAGCCGAACAAGGGCAAGTGCTCCGGATGGCGAAGCATCGCGGAATAGGCGACCCACTGATCCGCCGAGTGATAGAGCGGGATGATGTAGAAGCCCGACAGCAACACCCGATCATAAGCCCGCACGGCCGCGACGAAATCGTCTTGGCTTGTGGCCGACAGCATGGCGGCGATCATTGCATCGATGGCTGGCGAGCGCGCACCGGCCAGGTTGAACGAAGCCTCCTGTGCGGCGCTGGCCGACCCCCAGCGGGAGCGTTGCTCGGCCCCGGGCGACGGAGATGCGGTCCACGTTCCGAACATCATGTCGAAATCGAAGGCCTGCCGACGCCTCTGATACTGCACCTCGTCGACGGAGCGCACATGGGCCACGACCCCAATCCGCGCGAGGCTTTCGGAATAGGCGAGCGCCAGCCGCTCCTGGCTGCGGTTCGTCACCATGATCTCGAAGCTGAGCGGCTCGCCAGCACGAGACACCAGCAACCCGTCGTGAATGTCGTAGCCGGCTTGTTTCAGCAACGCCAAGGCGGCCTGCGCGGGACGTCGGTCGCGCCCCGACCCATCCGTGGTCATTTGGCGCCATGTTCCGGCAAGAATGTCGGGCCTGACCGCGTGCGGGAACGGCGCGAGAAGGCTCCGTTCGGTGGCGTCGGCCGGACGCCCCGTGGAGGCAAGCTCGCTATCGGCGAAGAAGCTGTCGGTCCGTCGGTAGAGGCCGTTGAACAGCACGGCGTCGATCCATTCGAAATCGAACATGTCGCCGAGCGCCTCGCGCACCAGAACGTCGGCGAAGATCGGCCGCCGCGTGTTGAAGGCGAATCCCTCCATGCCCTTCGGCAGGCCGGAGTGGACCGTCTCCTTGGTGATCCGGCCATCACGCACGGCCGGGATGTCGTAGCCTGTCGTCCAGCGGGTGGGGTCGGTCTCGAGCCGGTAGTCGCACAGCCCCGCCTTGAAGGCCTCGAACATGCCGTTCGCGTCGCGATAATAGTCGATCGTGACCGTGTCGACGTTGAACATGCCCCGTCTGATCGGTTTGTCTTTGGCCCAGTAATCGGGATTCTTCTGGAGGGTTAGGCGTTGGCCGGGCACCACCGAGGCGACCCGATACGGTCCTGTCGCAATCGGCGGCGCAAGCGACGTGTCGTCGAATGCCTTCGGGTCGACGTGGTTCTTCGGCAGCACCGGCATGAGGCCGAGCGTCATCGGCATCTCCCGGTCGTTCAACCCGCGCAGATCGAAGTGCACCGTCAGCGGATCCGGACTGTCGACGGATCTGATCAGGCTGAAGGCGGCGCGCTGCTGCGGTCGCCCCTTCTGCTTGAGCAGATTAAACGTGAAGATCACGTCGTCGGCCGTCACCGCCGACCCGTCGGAAAACCGGGCCTGCGGATCGAGATGAAACGTCACCTCGTCGCGCGCCACATCGGTATCGATCGACCTCGCGATTAGCCCGTAGAGCGTGAAGGGCTCGTCGAGCGAACGCGTCATCAGCGTCTCGAAGACGTTGGTGTTCAGACCCTGAGCGGTCGAGCCGGCCTTCAGATTGAACGGGTTCAGGCTATCGAATGTGCCGAGGTAGCACATGGCGAGCTTACCGCCCTTGAGAGCGTCGGGGTTCGTATAGGGCAGGTGGCTAAAATCGGCCGGCAAAGCCGGGGCGCCGTGCATGGCGATGGAGGGAGCGTCGGCCGCAAAGGCACAGGCGAGCGGCGCGGCCGCCAGCAACAGGCCTCCGGCGATCGCGAGCAAAGGTCGCAGGCAGCTGTGCGCGGGCATGATGGATCGACCGGTCGTGAAGCTCATGCGGTGGGCATGCCGAATCTGGAGGCGAAGGTCCAGCCTCTCATACGAGCACCAGCGACCGACATCCAGACGATCGCGACAGACCGGAATGAGATGTCTGGCGTTCGACCGGCGGAACGACTAAGGAACCCGTGGTCAACCTGTCGCCTTAATCCACAGCAAAGACCTTTGAATCGTTTCGCGCCTCGGCGAACGCGATGCTGCAACAGCATCCTGGTCGCGGAGGCGTCCGCTCATCGCAACCCGGCCGGCATGCCGCCAACCGACCTCGAAGGATGTCTATATGTTGTTTCGTCTGACGCGCACGCGTGCCGCTTCTCTTGCGGTGTGCATCAGCCTCGCGGCCCAGGGGTTTTCCGGCGCTGCCTTTGCCCAAGCCGCCAAGCAGCCCGCCGCTCCCGCGGCTCAAGGGCAGCAGGCTCAACCGCAGGGACCCATCAAGGTCGATCTGCAGCCCTCGCAGGCCGATTGGACCAAGGTGTGCGGCAAGGACCAGGGCGCCAACAAGGAAATCTGCTATACGACCCGCGATTTCGGCAGCGCGCCGGATCAACCCCCGGCCATCGCGGTCGCGGTCTACGACATCAAGGGCGACGACACGCGGATCGTTCGACTGCTGATGCCGGTGGGCTTGCTGCTGAAGCCGGGCTTCCGCTTCTCGATCGATAAAGGCCCGCAGACCGATGGCGCCTTCGAGATCTGCATGCCCAACGGTTGCTTTGCCGAAGCGAAGGTGAAGGGTGTGTTGATCGACCAGTTGAAAAAGGGCACGCTGCTCAACGTGTCCGTGAAGAACTCGGTCAACAACGAAGTGAGTTTCACGATCCCGCTCGCCGGGTTCGGCAAGGCCTTCGATGGCGCGCCGATCGACCCCAAGGTTCTCGAACAGCAGCAGCAGCAGCTTCAGCAGCAGTTGGAAGCCAAAGCCAAGCAGCAGCGCCAGTTGCTCGAGCAGCAAAATGGCACGGCTGGCGCTCCGGCCACCCCCGCGGCTCCTGCAGCACCGGCGCCGGCCAAGAAGTAAGCTAGCTTAGCGGTCTAAAAAATCGAAGCCCTGCGGGTCATGTGACCCGCAGGGCTTTTCTTTGTCGATGACCGGGACCGAGCGTGCAGGTGCAAGGTCGGCCCTAATTTCGAGGACTCGACTTGGCCTTATATTCTCCATCCTCGGTTCGGACGAAGACCTCGTCGATCTGCGCATTTCGAAGGGGTTCGCCGGAGGTGTCGGGCAAGAGGTTTTGCTCGGACACATAGGCCACATACTCGGTCTCGGTGTTCTCGGCGAAGAGGTGATAAAACGGCTGATCCTTGCGTGGACGCACATCTTCGGGGATCGCCATCCACCATTCCTCGGTATTCGCGAAGACGGGATCGACATCGTAAACGACGCCGCGGAACGGGTATTTTCGATGCCGAACCACTTGGCCGATGCCGAATTTTGCGGTGCTTTCTTTCATTCAGGTCGCCATATCGGTCCGTTTGTCCCACTGCGGAGCAGCGCGACCGGACGCCTCTTGAGGTCGGGATCAGACGGTGATTTTAGCGTGTTCGAAGGGGGAGGGAAGTGTTCCTTCGGTCCACTTGCGATGCTCCCTGGCGAAAGCGTCGATTCATCGTTACATTACGCTGAAATAGATCCGCGCTGGGCGCGGCATCATGGAGAACGAGGATGGGTGCTTCGGCATCGCGTTTCAAGGTCGTCTCGCTGACGGACGCTGCGGCTGATCGGGTCCGCGAGATCATGGCTAACGCATCGGGCGGGCAGTTTGGCTTGCGCGTCGGCGTGAAGAACGGCGGCTGCGCTGGCATGTCCTATACGATGGAATTTGCCGACGCGGCCATGCCGCATGATGAAGTGATCGAAGACAAGGGCGTTCGCGTCCTCATCGATCCGAAAGCCATTCTGTTCCTGCTCGGAACCCGGATGGATTTTAAAACCGACAAGCTGTCCTCGGGCTTCGTGTTCGAGAACCCGAACCAGACCTCGGCTTGCGGCTGTGGCGAGAGTGTCGCGATCACGCCCGCCACCCCGGACGCGATGGCAGCCTTGAACTAAGGGTAGCCGACTCGGCAACAAAAAAAGCGCGGCAGGATCTGCCGCGCTTTTTTCGTTTCAAGTCGTCCGCTTTTACTTGATGCGGACCGGACGCAACAGGAAGGACGGCACGTGATCGCCAAGGCCGATCACCGGCGTATCGTCCTCGTCGCGGTCGCGATAATGGCGACGGGGTGCCGGCGTCTCGGCGGGCGAGCGAGGACGCTGGGCCTCGGCCGGCCGGTTGTTGCCGTTTCGGTTGTTGGACGGCGCGCCGCGATCCCTCGAGGGGGCGCGCTCAAGCCGTTCGGGCCGCTCCTGAACGCGCGGTTCCTGAGTTTCGACCCGTGCCGGCGACGCCTCGGACCGGACCGTCGCGGCCTGGGCGCGAGAGGCTGGCGCGACATCGGCGGAGGCGCTGCGATCGGGATTGCGCGTCGAGGACCGACGCGATGATCGCACCTCGCGTCCGGACGACGACCGATCACCCTGAGACGGCCCGCGCCGGCGATCGCTGGTCGACTCGTCGTCACCTTCGTCAGTGATCTGATCCGGAGTCACTCCCGCCCACTCGATCTTGCGCTGGATCAACTTTTCGATGTCGTCGATGTAGCGCTGATCGGCGCGCGTCACGATTGACAAAGCGGTGCCGAGTTTGCCAGCGCGGCCGGTCCTGCCGATGCGATGGACATAATCCTCCGCATGGGTCGGCACGTCGAAATTGAACACGTGGCTCACATCCGGAATGTCGAGGCCCCGCGCCGCGACATCCGAGCAGACCAGCAAGCTGACATCACCGTTTCGGAATGCGTCGAGCGACAACATCCGCGCGCGCTGGTCCATGTCACCATGCAAGGCCCCGACCGAAAAGCCATGCTTCTCGAGTGACTTGGTCAAGATGGCCACATCCCGCTTCCGATTCGAGAAGATGATCGCGTTTTTGAAACCGGCCGATTTTCGCAACAATTGACGCAACGTCTCGCGTTTGGCGGAACCGGGAGCAGACGCCACCAGCCCCTGCGTGATCGTTTCAGTCGTCGAGGATGCCCGTGCAACCTCGATGCGGATGGGGTTGTGCAAGAATTGTTGGGTCAGACGAGTGATCTCCGGCGGCATGGTGGCCGAGAAGAACAAGGTCTGACGCGTGAACGGCACGAGCTTACAGATGCGCTCGATGTCAGGGATGAACCCCATGTCGAGCATACGATCGGCTTCGTCGATGACCAGAATTTCGATGCCGGTCAGCAGCAGCTTGCCGCGTTCGGCAAAGTCAAGCAGTCGCCCCGGTGTGGCGATCAGGACATCTGCGCCGCGCGTGATCTTGGCTTCCTGGTCGCTGAACGAGACGCCGCCGATGAGCAGCGCCACATTGATCTTGTGATTGATGCCGTAGCGGACGAAGGATTCTTCGACCTGTGCGGCAAGCTCGCGGGTCGGCTCCAGGATCAGGGTCCGCGGCATTCGCGCCCGAGCGCGACCTTGCTCAAGGCGGGACAGCATCGGCAGCGTGAAGGCCGCTGTTTTACCCGTGCCGGTCTGCGCGATTCCGAGGACGTCGCGGCCGGCGAGCGCATGTGGAATGGCTTCAGCCTGGATCGGCGTTGGGGTCTTGTAGCCCGCCGCGTCGATGGCCTGGAGGACCTTGTCGCTCAGGCCGAGTTCGTTAAAATTCATTAGTTCATCTTGCGTGAGAGAGCGATAAAGGGAACACAAGCAAACCACGTTTGTGGATGCACGCGCGTTGATCGCTCATCAGCCAAGATCACGCGACTGTTCTACACTTTCAACGTTTCACTTAAGGATTAATCTCGGCGAGTCAACAGCGAGATGCTGCAGCATGGCTTCTTCGGCCTGTATTGCCCTGTAGACCGCTCTGATTCGACCATTAGATATCCACAAGGTTGCCGGCTGCCGGAGCACGGGCCTGAATAAAAGCGAACCGAGCCTCTGGCTTGTTGCCCATCAGCCGCTCGACAGCGCCCGCGGTTCCCTCGATCTGGTCTTCAGCGATCATGACACGAAGGAGCGATCGCTTGCTCGGGTCCATCGTGGTCTCCTTCAAGTCGCGCATCGGCATTTCGCCAAGCCCCTTGAAGCGGCTGATCTCGATCTTGCCTTTGCCGCTCAACTTGCTGCGGATCAACTCGTCCTTGTGCTTGTCGTCGCGCGCATAGACCGACTTGGTGCCCTGGGTCAGACGAAACAACGGGGGCACCGCGAGATAAAGATGACCCGTATCGATCAATTTCGGCATCTGACGATAGAAATACGTGATCAGCAACGATGCAATATGGGCACCATCGACATCGGCGTCAGTCATGATGATGATCTTGTCGTAACGCAGTTCATCGTCGCGATACTGGGCGCCTGTGCCGCAGCCGAGCGCCTGCGCCAAATCGGCGAGTTGCTGGTTGGCCGCGAGTTTGTCGCGCGTCGCATTGGCGACATTCAGAATCTTACCACGAAGCGGCAGCACTGCTTGGGAGGCACGGTCGCGCGCCTGTTTGGCCGAACCACCCGCCGAGTCACCTTCGACGATGAAAAGTTCGGAGCCCTGGGTCGAATTGTTCAGGCAATCCGCCAGCTTTCCCGGCAGACGCAGTTTGCGTGTCGGGGTCTTGCGCGCCGTGTCTTTTTCGGCGCGGCGGCGCTGCCGCTCGTCAGCTCGGTCGATGCTCCAGTCGAGCAGCCGCAACGCCTGCGAGGGCGTATCGGCCAGCCAATGATCGCAGGCGTCGCGCACGGCGGCATCGACGATCCGCGACGCTTCTAGCGTCTGCAGCCGCTCCTTGTTTTGGCCTTGGAACTCCGGCTCGCGGATGAACACAGACAGCATGGCGGTGCAGCCTTGCAGCACATCGTCGGCCGTCACGGCGGCGGCGCGTTTGGCCTGTCCGATCCGCTCGGCGTGATCCTTGAGGGCGCGGAGGAGGGCGGATCGCAACCCCGCCTCATGAGTGCCGCCGTTCGGCGTCGGGATCGTGTTGCAATAGGATCGGACGGAGCCATCGTCGTCGGACAGCCACGTTACGGCCCATTCGACCGAGCCGTGACCACCGGCTTTAGTGACTTTGCCGGTGAACGGCTGATCGGTCACGAGGGACCGGCCATCGACCTCGCGTGCGAGAAAATCCTTCAGGCCGCCGGGAAAGCGGAAGGACGCCTCGGTCGGCACGGAGGAGCCGGGCGGAATGCGCTCCGGCGCACACCGCCAACGGATTTCGACACCACCAAACAGATAGGCCTTGGACCGCGACATGCGGAGAAGCCGCGCCGGATCCAGGCTGGAGCCTTCGCCGAAGATCGTGGCGTCGGGCCGAAACCTGATCCGGGTTCCACGCCGATTCTGCACGCGGCCGATGGTCTCGAGTGGACCGAGAGCGAGACCGCGTTCGAACACCTGACGATAGAGCGTCTGCCCGCGGGCCACCTCGACCTCGAGCCGCTCCGACAAGGCGTTGACGACCGAGACGCCGACGCCGTGCAACCCGCCTGACGTCTGATACGCACCCGAATCAAACTTACCGCCGGCATGCAGCACCGTCATGATGACTTCGAGGGCCGATTTGTTGGGGTATTTGGGATGCGGATCGATCGGGATGCCTCGCCCGTTATCCGTGACGCTGACGAAATTATCGGCCTCGACGCTGATCTCGATGAAGGTCGCATGTCCCGCGACCGCCTCATCCATGGCATTGTCGATCACCTCGGCGAAAAGATGATGCAGGCCGGACGCGTCGGTGCCGCCGATATACATGCCGGGGCGTCGGCGCACCGGTTCGAGCCCTTCGAGCACTTCGATCGAGGAGGCGGTATAGCCGTCCTCGCCCGGCGTCGAGAGGCTTGGCGTCGAAGGGCTTGGCGTCGACAGGTTCGGCGCGCCCCCCGAGACGACCGGCATGGTCCGCTTGCGTCCGCGCGCCGGCCTGTCCTCAGGCTCCGGCGTCTGCACGCTCGGTTCCGAATTGAAAAGATCGTCGCTGTCGACCATAAGGTGTCGGACCCCAGTATTCCTTGGTGGTTTATCGCACGGATTACGCGTGCGACGAACAAATAGGAAACGTTTTCCCCATCAACGAGCCCGGTTCGTCGTCGCGGGGCCAGTTGCGCCGGACCGAACGCCCATGAGCCGCGCTTTTCTCGGAGTCGAACACTCGATGCTCGGCCGTGCCTGGCGCGATCGGCTTGCGGTCTCCGAAGCCGTGCAGGCCGATGCGATTAGGCAGACGCTGGGCCTCTCCGATCTGCTCTCCCGCGTTGTTGCGGCACGCGGTCAGACGGCGGCCTCTGCGCCGGGCTTTCTGGCGCCCAGCCTGCGCGAGGCGATGCCCGACCCGAACGGCCTGAGCGGCATGGAAGCAGCAGTCGAGCGGCTCGCCGGAGCGGTCGTGGCTGGGGAGGCGGTCGCTATCTTTGGAGACTATGACGTCGACGGCGCCTGTTCGGCAGCTCTCCTGTCCGACTATCTCACGGCCGCCGGACTGCGACCCGCGATCCACATTCCCGACCGTATCTTGGAAGGCTACGGGCCGAACATCCCGGCCATTCAGGCGCTGAAACGCGCGGGGGCGGATCTGCTGGTGACCGTCGATTGCGGGACGACCAGCACCGAACCGCTCGAAGAAGCCCGTCGTCTCGGCCTCGATTGCGTGGTGATCGATCATCATCAGGCGCCGCTGGATCTTCCACCGGCGCAAGCGATCGTGAACCCCAATCGGCAGGACGATCTCTCAGGCCTTGGTCACCTCTGCGCGGCCGGTGTCGTCTTCATGGTGCTGGTCGCGCTGCATCGCGACCTGAGAGCGAGGGGGTTCTGGGCCGGCAAGCCGATGCCTGATCTGCTGGCGGCGCTCGACCTCGTCGCCTTGGCGACGGTGGCCGATGTCGTGCCGCTGGTCGGGCTCAACCGCGCCTTCGTGGCGAAGGGCCTCGCGGTGATGCGTCTACGCGCCCGGCCTGGGCTTGCGGCTCTGTTCGACATCGCCGGGACCGAGGGTCCGCCGACGGCATTTCATCTCGGCTTTCTGGTAGGGCCGCGAATCAATGCGGGTGGCCGGATCGGAGACGCGGCGCTCGGAGCGCGGCTGCTGCTGACGCGCGATCCACTCGACGCGCGGCGCATCGCCGAACAGCTTGACCAACTCAATCGCGAGCGCCGCTCTATTGAAGCGAGCGCCAGCGAAGAAGCCGAGGCCGCAGCCTTCGCGCTCGCCGAAACGACGGACGCACCGGCCTATGCGGCTCTTGTCACGAGCGGTGCGGGTTGGCATCCCGGGGTTGTCGGCCTCGTCGCGTCGCGGTTGCGCGAACGCTATGAGCGGCCCGCCTTCGCGATCAGTCTCGATGGGTTGGTCGGCACCGGGTCCGGACGATCGATTCCGGGCGTGGATCTCGGGCGTATCGTGCGGGCTGCGGTCGAGACCGGCTTACTGATCAAGGGCGGCGGCCATGCCATGGCGGCCGGCATCACCATCGAGGCGGCACGGATCGACGCGTTTCGGCTGTTCTTGCATGAGCAGATGGGCGACGCAGTTGCACTGTCGCGCGCCGCAAGCGCGCTCGAGATCGACGCGGCCCTCTCGGCCGCCGCCGCATCGATCGACACGATCGAATCGATCGAGACAGCCGGCCCGTTCGGCAGCGGCAATCCGGAGCCGGTCTTCGCTTTCCCAAATCACCGCCTGACCAGTGTCGTGCCTGTCGGCACCGACCATCTGCGGCTGACGGCGGCGGGCCCGGATGGAACACGGCTGAGCGGCATCGCGTTTCGTGCGGCCAGCAGCCCGCTCGGCGTCGAGCTTCGCGCCCAGCAGGGCCGTCTCGTGCATCTGGCCGGCACGTTGACGGTCAGTCGCTGGGGCGGAAGCGGGCGCGCCGAACTGCGCGTCATGGACGCAGCGGTTCCCGAGCAGCGTTGAAACGCGACACTTTTGCCACCAACCCGGCTTGCCAGGGAAAAAACCTCTGCTATACGTCCGGTCGTCGCTGGTTCATCCTCATTCATTGAACCCGTTGCTTGTGCGCCCATCGTCTAGCGGTCTAGGACGTCGCCCTTTCACGGCGAAAACAGGGGTTCGATTCCCCTTGGGCGCACCAAAGGCGCTGCGTCCCTCATCGAGCATTCAGGCCTGCGGCTATAGTCCTTCGATCACGCAGCTTGTCCCGCGCACCAGCCCGACGACCACGCCCACTGGAAATTATAGCCGCCCAGCCAGCCGGTCACGTCGACGACCTCACCGATGAAATAGAGACCCGGCACGCCTTTGGCCGCCATGCTGCGCGAATCCAGATCGCGCGTGTCGACACCACCAACGGTGACCTCAGCGGTGCGATATCCCTCCGATCCGGCCGGTTTGAAGCGCCAGCGATTCACCGCCGTATCGATTTGCCGAAGGATGTTGTCCGAACATTCCGCAAGCATGATCGGGCCGGGATGAGCGTCGACGACGACTTGGGCCAGGCGCTTTGGAAGCACGGTCGAGAGCGCGGTCTGCAGGGCTTGGCGGCCGTTCCGCTCCCGCGCGCTCCTAAGCGAATCGAAGACATCCGTGTGGGGCGCCATCGCGATGGTGATCTCCTCGCCTTCGCGCCAATAGGATGAAATCTGCAGAATCGACGGCCCGCTGAGGCCGCGATGGGTAAACAGCATGCCTTCGTCAAACCGTATTTTGCCGCTGGTCGTGGCAGCTTCGACCGTCACGCCGACGATCGGTTGCAAGCGTTCCAGCATCGCCGGGTCGAGCCGCAATGGCACGAGGCCCGGACGCGGCTCGACGAGGCGCATGCCGAAGCGCGTGGCGATCTCATAGCCAAAGCCGGTCGCCCCCATCTTGGGGATGGATCGCCCCCCCGTTGCCACCACCAACGCCTCGCAAGCGATCTCCTCGCCATCGACCACGAGCGTGAAGCCGGTGTCCGCCTTATCGACCGCATCGATCCGGATGCCGAGCCGAAGCGCGGCGCCGTGACGCTCCATTCCGTCGCGCAGGAGCGTGACGATCTGCATCGCCGAGCCATCGCAGAACAATTGGCCGAGCGTCTTCTCGTGATAGGCGATGCCATGACGCTCGATCATCGCGACGAAATCGGCGGCGGTGTAGCGGCGGAGAGCCGAGATGCAGAAACTCGGGTTCTGCGACATGAAATTTGCGGGAGCCGCGTGGATGTTGGTGAAATTGCACCGACCACCGCCAGAAATGCGGATCTTCTCGCCGGGCGCATCGGCATGGTCGAGGACCAGCACGCGGCGGCCGCGCTTCCCGGCTTCGGCAGCGCACATCATACCGGCCGCGCCGGCCCCGAGCACCACGACATCGTAACGGTTCACTTTGGCTCCTGGATCATCAGCTGCATGCGGGCCGACCGCATCGCTCGCGGCGAGCCCGCGATCATGTATCGTGTCTTGCAAAAGTGGACGAGAGAGGCTGCCATGCTGCGACACATCGTTTTTGCTCACCTCCGCGCCGACGTTCCGGCTCACGAGATCAGCGGCATCTTCGCCCAACTTGCGGCGCTGCAACAGGTCATACCAGGGTTGCTGGCCTTCTCGGCCGGTCCGAACGAAAGCCAAGAGGGGCTCAGTCGCGATTTCACGCACGCGTTCACGGTGGATTTCACCGATGCAGCCGCGCGCGATGCTTATCTGGTGCATCCCGCGCATCAAGCGGCCGGCGCGCGGCTCGTCTCAGCCGTGAAGGACGGCACGGCGGGGCTCGCTGTCGTCGACTTCACCGTCGATTGACCCGCTCTCGGCAAAGCCCTTGCGTCCCACCGGCCAAGCTGAAAGTTTGCAGCAACGACGCCGTTTCATGCAAGCCGGTGAACCATGACCGATACTGAGATGGTGCGACGCTCTTCCCGGATCGGCGCTGCGCCGGTCGGCCGCTGGCAACAGACCCGTTCGATCCTGATCGGCTCGATCGGCAACCTCATCGAATGGTACGACGTCTACGCTTACTCGGCCTTCGCGCTCTATTTTGCAGGCTCGTTCTTTCCGCAGACCGACCCGGTCGCGCAACAACTCTCGGCCGCCTCCCTGTTTGCTGTGGCGTTTCTGATGCGACCTGTCGGGAGTCTGCTGTTCGGCTATTGTGCCGACCGCTTCGGCCGCCGCACCTCGCTCACCTGGTCAGTTTTGCTGATGTGCTTTGGGTCGTTGCTGATTGCCGTCAGCCCCACCTACGCGACGATCGGCGTATGGGCGCCGGTGATCCTGTCGCTGGCCCGTATTCTTCAAGGGCTAAGCCAGGGCGGCGAATATGGCACGAGCGCCACTTACCTCAGCGAGATGTCGGAGCCGCAGCATCGCGGCTTCTACTCGGGCGTCTGGTACGTCACGCTGATCGGCGGTCAATTGCTGGCGCTCGTGGTGCTGCTGGTGCTTCAGAAGCTGCTGCTGACGCCGGACCAGTTGAAGGCGTGGGGCTGGCGCATTCCCTTCGTGATCGGCGCTCTTCTGGCTGTCTACGGCTATTACATGCGCCGCGATCTCGCCGAGACGGAACTGTTCAAAACCGCGAAGGCGGATGCGACGCGCGTGAGTTTCTGGAGCCTGATCGCCAGCAATTGGCGCGGAATGCTTCTCGTGATCGGGATCACGATCGGGGGCACCTCGGCATTTTACACCTACACGACCTACATGCAGAAGTTCCTGAAGCTCTCGGTCGGTTTGACGGATGACCAGACCACGCTGGTAACGGCGGTCTCGCTGCTGTTCGCCATCATGCTCCAGCCGATCTATGGCGCGATCTCCGATCGGATCGGCCGCAAGCCATTGCTGGTCGGCTTTGGGGTCCTCGGCACGCTCGGCACGGTTCCGCTCCTGAGCGCGCTGCATGATACGAAAAGCCAATGGGTCGCGATGGGGTTGATCTGCCTCGCCTGGTTGATCGTCAGCGGCTACACGTCCATCACAGCAATCGTGAAGGCGGAGCTGTTCCCGACCGCGATCCGCGCCGTCGGGGTCGGTTTGCCCTATGCGTTCACGGCAGCGATCTTCGGCGGCTCGGTCGATTACGTTGCCCTGACGTTCAAGAACAACGGCTTCGAGACCGGCTTCTATTGGTACGCCACCGCCTGTATCGCAGTCTCGCTCGTGGTTTACCTGTTCTTGCCCGACACGATGACGGGGTCGCGGATGGACCGCGCCGTTTGACGCTCGGGACTCTCCCGATCGGCAAAGGCCGAAACCTCCGTTGCGCCGTTTCGGTTCTGTGGCGAGGTGTCGGTCGCGAAGATTGCGCCGCCGTTGTAAAGCAGACCCTCGGCAACCCATCGGGACGCCGTTGCATGCCGTACGGTCAGCGCCCACAGTCAAGCTGACGCAATTTTTCCACAATTTTGTCGCGAACCGTGGACCCACTCAGATGTTCGTGGGTTTATCCAACGTAAGGTTGTTTATCTCCGGTCACGCGACCCGGACTTGGCGCCCGCACGAAACGATCGGCTTCACCATGTTTGTTCATGACGTGGTTCGGCCAACATTTGGAGCCTCTCATGACATTGATTCTTTTGATCATCATCGTTCTCGTCCTGTTCGGCGGCGGCGGGTTCTATGGCCGACGTGCCGGTTATTATGGCAATGGCGGGATCGGCATCATCGGTATTCTCGGCATTCTGCTGATCCTGTACCTGCTGTTCGGTGGCAATTTTCACTGACGGCACCTGGCGTTCCGACATATAAAAAGGCCGTGGAGCATCTCCACGGCCTTTTCGTTTGCTGAGACGGACGGGCGATCAGTCGAGGCGAAACTTGCCGAGTTCGCGGTGTTCGGCGTGAATCCGACGGACCGTTCCGGTGACCGATCGATAGATCAGCGTCTCGGTCTCGATCACGTCTTTGCGGAACTGGACGCCGGACAGCAACTCGCCGTTGGTGACGCCGGTTGCCGCGACCACGACGTCTCCGGACGCGAGATCCTTCATGTCATAGATCTTCGTCGGATCGCTGATCCCCATTTTGGCGGCGCGTTCGCGCTTGGCTTCGCTATCAAGGATCAACCGACCTTGCATCTGGCCGCCGACGCAGCGTAAGGCACCGGCCGCCAGCACGCCCTCGGGTGCGCCACCAGTGCCAAGATAGAGATCGACGCCGGTCTGGTGCGACCGCGAGGTCAGAATGATTCCGGCTACGTCGCCATCGGTCAGAAGCCGGATCGACGCACCCGCACGGCGGCAGGCCGCGATCAACTCTTCATGGCGAGGCCGGTCGAGAACACAGACCGTGATCTCGGCCGGGCTGACCCCCTTCGCCTTGGCCAAAGAGCGGATGTTCTCCTCCGGCGTCATGTCGAGATGTACGATGCCGCGCGGGTAACCCGGACCGATGGCAATCTTTTCCATATAGACATCGGGTGCGTTCAGCAGCGCGCCCGATTGCGCCATCGCCATGACGGCGATCGAGCCGGGCATGTCCTTCGCGCAAAGTGTCGTGCCCTCCAAAGGATCGACCGCGATGTCGACTTTCGGCCCCGTGCGCGTGCCGACACGCTCGCCAATGAACAGCATGGGAGCTTCGTCGCGCTCGCCCTCGCCGATCACGATAGTGCCGTCGATCGGCAGGCGGTTCAGCTCTCGTCGCATGGCATCGACAGCGGCCTGATCGGCTCCCTTCTCGTCGCCTCGTCCCCGCAGCCGCGCCGCCGAGACGGCGGCCCGCTCGGTCACGCGCACGAGTTCGAGCGTCAAGATGCGCTCGATAATGTCCTGCTGCTGAATGATGAGGTCGGTCACCGGTTCAATCTCCCTAGGTCCGTCTAAAGCAATGAAGCGCGGCGGCTACTCTCGTTCGATGCGGATCACTTGCGGCGCTTCGGCGATGTAACCGTCCGCCACGACCGCGTCGAGTGCAGTCTGCAAGGCCGATTCCATTGTGCGATAGGTGACGAGCACAACCGGCACCGTCCCGGAGGAGCCCGGATCCCGCCGGGGCGGGTGCCGCTGCACCACGCTTTCGAACGAAATGCTCCGCTCGGCCATGCGGGCCGCGATGGCCGCGACCGCTCCGGGCGTATCGCGCACCGACAGACGGATATAGTAGCCGCCGGCGTGATCGCGGAGAGGTAGGGTGTCGGCCTGTTCCAGCACGGCAACCGGCAGCCCGAGCGGCGCGGAGCGCACACCCCGCGCGATGTCGGCGACATCCGCGACGACGGCCGATGCCGTAGCTTCCCCGCCTGCGCCTGGGCCGATAAGCGTCAATTCACGCACGGCGTCGGCGAAGACCGTGACGGCGTTGATAACGCCGCCGACCTGGGCCAAAGCCGAGGTCTTCGGCACCATCGTCGGGTGCACACGGCCGTCGATGCGGGTGCCGACGCGTTGCGCGATTCCCAGAAGCTTGATGCGGTAGCCCAATTCATCTGCCGCCTTGAGATCGGCCGGCGTGATGGCGCGAATCCCTTCGATGTGCAGCGACTCGATGTCGAGCGCAACGCCAAACGCCAAAGTGGCCAGAATCGCGAGTTTATGGGCGGTGTCGAAGCCATCGACGTCGAAGGTCGGGTCGGCCTCGGCATAGCCCAGCCGCTGCGCCTCCGCGAGACAGTCGGCGAAGGCGAGCCCTTCGTCCTCCATGCGGGTCAAAATGTAGTTGCAGGTGCCGTTCAAAATGCCCTGCACGCGCTCGACCTGATTGCCGGCGAGGCCTTCGCGCAACGTCTTGACGATCGGAATGCCGCCAGCGACGGACGCCTCGAACGCCAAAGCGGCGTGGCGCTCCTCGGCAAGCCGCGCAAGCGCCATCCCGTGATGCGCCAGCAATGCCTTGTTGGCTGTGACGACCGGCTTGCCGGACTGCAACGCCGCCTCGACAGCCGCCTTGGCGGGCCCCTCGGACCCACCCATCAATTCGACGAAAAGATCGATCTCGTCGGACTTCGCCATCGCGACGGGGTCGTCGAACCAATGCAGATCGGCAAGATCGAGGTCACGCGGCTTGCCTCGGTCACGTGCCGATACAGCTGTGACGGTGATGTCCCGACCAGTACGCTGGGCCAGAAGCGCACGCTGCGCGGCGAGACGCCGAAGCACCGAACCGCCGACGGTTCCAAGACCCGCGATACCGACGCGGAGGGGAGCAAGCATGGTGAGACTTTCCGGATCGTCCTGAAGATATTGCGCCTCGACGGGCTTCGAGCATGGCTCCATGCCGGAATTCGTGGGTGCAAGCAATGATCTCGGCCTGCGGGTCAGCTCCGCAGCACGATGCAGGCGCCATGCGCCGCATGGATCTTGCTGCAGAGATCGTTGGCGGCGGCCCGGCTGTCGGCCGGCACCCGCACACGATAGAAGGCCCGGGTGCCGCGTGTGCGGAGGCGCGTCCCGATGATCATGGGTCGCGTGTCGGCGATGATCGTCTCATAGCGGCTCCGCGCGCGCTCGAAACTCGCCAGAGCCCTCGCTTTCGAGAAATTACCCGCCAGTTGCACACCCCACGGCGCGAAAGGCGCTTCGGCCACGAGACGGGTGCTCGTCGTCAACCGGAGGTCCGCGACGATCTGCTGACAGGACGGTGTCGGCTGCAGCGGCGGCGGAGCGTGACCCTTGAGATCCGCGGCCCAATCCTCGGCGCTGCGCCCGGTAATGCGTTGCACGTAGTCCTGCGTTTCGAACGGCAGCCCTCCCTTGCCGGACAACCAGGCGCTTGCCCGAGCTGGCCCGCCATTATAGGCCGCCGCCGCCAGGCCGATATTGCCGAAACGCTGCACGAGGTCGGCCAGCAGGGCGGCCGAGGCCGGAATGGCCTGTTCAGGATCGAACGGATCGGAGAGGCCGCGCTCCCGCGCGGTTCCAGGCATGAATTGCGCGATGCCCTGCGCGCCGGCCGGGCTGACGGCGCCGGCCCGAAAGCTGCTCTCCTGCCAGATCAGCCGCGTGAAGAACGGAACCGGGATGCTGGCCTTGGCGGCCGAAGTCTCGATCAATCGGCACAGCGCTTGTCCGACGCTTTCCTCTCCGGCTTTCGGGGCTGCTGGCGGTGCGGTTGGTGAAGCGACCGGCGTAGTGGCGACAACGGGAGCAGGATCACCCGCCGCGACAGCAAGATCAGGCCGCTCCGTCAGCAGCGAGGAGGCGAGCAGAATGGCGCAAAGCCGAAGCGCGAGAAGGCGGGAGGGCATGAGCCGCATGGCTACTTTTGACGCTCCAACCAGCGGGGACGATCCAGCATAAAAAAAGCGGCCCGAAGGCCGCTTTTCAACACTGCGTCGGTTCGCTCTCAGTACGAATAGTACATGTCGAATTCAACCGGATGCGGGGTCATTTCGTAACGCATCACTTCGGTCATCTTCAATTCGATCCAGGAATCAATGAAGTCGTCCGGGAACACGCCACCCGCCTTGAGGAACTCACGGTCCTTGTCTAGGCTCTCGAGTGCTTCACGCAACGAGCCGCAAACAGTCGGGATCTGCTTCAGCTCTCCCGGGGGCAGATCGTAGAGATCCTTGTCCATCGCATCGCCGGGATGGATCTTGTTGGCGATGCCGTCGAGGCCGGCCATCAGCATGGCCGCGAAAGCGAGATAGGGGTTCGCGGTCGGATCCGGAAAACGGATTTCGACGCGCTTGGCCTTGGGGTTCGACGTATAAGGAATGCGGCAGGATGCCGACCGGTTGCGGGCCGAATAAGCCAGCAGCACCGGAGCCTCGTAGCCCGGGACGAGACGCTTGTAGGAGTTCGTCGACGGGTTCGTGAAGGCGTTCAGCGCCTTGGCATGCTTGATGATGCCGCCGATGTAGAACAGGCAGGTTTCGGACAGATCGGCATATTTGTCGCCTGCGAAGACCGGCTTGCCATCTTTCCAGATGGACATGTGCACGTGCATGCCCGAGCCGTTATCGCCGAAGACCGGCTTCGGCATGAAGGTGGCCGACTTGCCGTAGCTGTTGGCGACCTGATGGATGCAGTATTTGTAGATCTGCATGCCGTCGGCCATCAGCGTCATCTTGTCGAACTTCATGCCCAGCTCGTGCTGTGCCGAAGCGACTTCGTGATGGTGCTTCTCGACCTTGACGCCCATCGACGCCATGGAGGCCAGCATTTCGCCGCGCATGTCCTGAGCCGAATCCATCGGCGGGACCGGGAAGTAGCCGCCCTTGGTGCGGATGCGATGGCCGAGGTTGCCGCCCTCGTAAGCCGTGTCGCCGTTGCTCGGCAATTCGATCGAATCGAGGATGAAGCCCGTGTTGTAGGGATCCGACTTGAAGCGCACGTCGTCGAACACGAAGAACTCGGCTTCCGGACCGACAAAGATCGTGTCGCCCACGCCGCTCGACTTCAGGAAGGCTTCGGCCTTCTTGGCGATTCCGCGCGGATCGCGACCATAGGGCTCTCCGGTTGCGGGCTCGAGCACGTCGCAGATGATCGACATCGTCGAGGCCGAGAAGAACGGGTCCATACAGGCCGTTTCCGGATCCGGCATCAACGTCATGTCAGACTCGTTGATCGCCTTCCAACCAGCGATCGACGATCCGTCGAACATGATGCCTTCCGAAAATGCATCCTCGTCGACGATGCTGATGTCGAACGTCACATGCTGCCACTTGCCGCGCGGGTCGGTGAAGCGGAAGTCGACGTATTTGACATCATTGTCCTTGATCGCCTTGAGGACATCCTGGGCGGTCTTCATGTCGGTCCTTTCTATTCATCACAAGTACACGCGCACGAACCGCTGGAGCGGTCGTGGTAACGTTCAGCCAAGTGGATCAGATCGCGTCGTTGCCGGTTTCACCGGTCCGGATGCGGATCGCCCCCTCGATATGCGATACAAAAATCTTGCCATCGCCGATCCGTCCCGTCTGCGCCGATTTCCGGATCGCTTCAACGGCCTTCTCGACGATCTCGTCGGCCAGAACGATCTCGATCTTCACCTTGGGGAGAAAGTCGACGACGTATTCCGCGCCGCGGTAGAGCTCGGTATGGCCCTTCTGGCGTCCAAAACCCTTCGCCTCGGTCACAGTGATGCCCTGCAATCCGACTTCCTGAAGCGCTTCTTTCACTTCATCCAGCTTGAAGGGCTTGATGATGGCCTCGATCTTTTTCATGCGATTGTCGACTCAGGCGTAGGAGAAGCTTTGCGTCCAACGACAACGCGTCACGGGCATTGCAGTCAACTCTCATTAGCATGCGACGTGCCATAAAGCAGCTTTGAGGTCAGCGTCCACGCTATCCGACACGTATGGTTTGCGATCTTCGTTTATGCCATCGTTCTACGCATACCGCTCAACAATTAGGCAATTAAGACACTGCTGACGACCGAGAGCACTGTCGAGCGAACTAGATCCCCCGGTACAAGGAACCTCCGATGCACCCTGATCGGCGCGGCACAAGCGAGCTTCTAACGACCGACGAGATGGCGCGGGTCGATCGCCTCATGGCGCAACGCGGCGTGCCAGGCTCGATCCTGATGGACCGTGCCGGCGCAGCCGTCGCGGCGGCCTGTGAGACCATGCTGGGCGGGGCGTCTTCGCGCATCCTCGTGTTATGCGGCCCCGGCAACAATGGAGGCGATGGGATCGTGGCGGCAGGATGCCTGGTTCGCCGCGGCCACCGTGTGCGGCTGGCGCTTCTCGGCGACCCTGGGCGGCTTGGCGGGGATGCGGCGGCGGCCCTCGCGGCATGGCACGAACCGGTCGAAGCGGCGTCCGTCGCATCTTTCGATCAGGTCGACCTGATCGTCGATGGTCTGTTCGGCGCGGGCCTGTCTCGACCTTTGGATGGGGAAGCCGCCGCTTTGGTCGATCGCGTCAACGCGAGCCGGATTCCGGTTCTCGCGATCGACATTCCTTCTGGCCTCGACGGAAATCGCGGCACTCACGGCGAAGGGCCGGCCATCCGCGCTGCCGTCACGGTGACGTTCTTCCGCTACAAGCCCGGCCATCTGCTGCTGCCGGGACGCGGCCGATGCGGCACGCGAATCCTCGCCGACATCGGGATCGAGGCGGCTGTGCTTCCGACGATCGCGCCGCAAGCCTTCGTCAATGGCCCCGATCTCTGGATCGACCATTACCCGTGGCCGACTAGCGAGGGACACAAATATACGCGGGGCCATGCGCTCGTGCTGAGTGGCGGCGCGACGACGACCGGGGCGGCGCGGATGAGCGCGCGGGCCGCCCTTCGGGTCGGCGCCGGGCTGGTGACGGTCGCATCGCCGACCGAAGCCTTGAGCGTCAATGCGGCTCACCTGACCGCCATCATGCTGAAAGCCTGCGATGCCGCCGACGATCTGACCAGCCTCTTGGCCGACACCCGCAAGAATGCGGTCGTGCTCGGCCCAGGTCTCGGTGTCGGCGCACGAACGCGTGCGCTGGTCGAATGCGCGTTAGCACCCAAGCACCCAGCCGATCCGCTTCGCTCCGTCGTTCTCGACGCCGACGCACTGACGAGCTTTGCGGGTGACAGCGCGACGCTGCGGGCCCTGATCCTGACGGCGCCGGGTCCGGTTATCGTGACGCCGCACGATGGGGAATTCGCCAAGCTGTTCGGGGCGGATGCTCCGTCCGGGTCTCGGCTGGAGCGAGCGCGGGCCGGCGCGGCCCGCCTCGGAGCCACCATGCTGCTGAAGGGCCCCGATACGGTCGTGGCGGAGCCGAACGGCCGAGCCACGATCGCCGAAGCCGATGCGCCGTGGCTCGCGACGGCGGGGTCCGGCGATGTTCTATCTGGACTGGTGTGCGGGTTGCTGGGGCAGGGAATGCCAGCTTTCGAGGCCGCGAGCGCCGCTGTCTATATCCATGCGGCGGCGGCTCGGCATGTCGGGATCGGCCTGATCGCAGAGGATCTCCCTGACGCGCTGCCGCCCGTGCTGTCGGCGCTGCATCGGACGACCCGAACGACGATTTAGGCTGTCACCTCGAACCAATGGCGCAAACCAAAGGCGACTTGATCGTAGATCGCCGACTCGATCATCCACTTGCCCGGATTATCCGCCACGAATGCCACGTGATTGCTCGTTTGCGGTGGCAGCAAAACCGAGTCGCGCCAATAGGGTTCCCAGCCATCATCCTTGCTGTGCAGCAACCGCATGACGTGGCCATGCACCCGAAGCGCGATCGACTGCGACGACCGATTGGCAAACCCGAGCGTGACCGTGCCGCCGCGCTTCACGGTCAGCAACGGATGGGCCGGCAGGTCCAGCGTCGCCGTGCCGTTCAGCCGCCAACGGGCCTGCCCGGCACTTGCCGGGACCTGTTCCATCGCAAGATCGGCGCGCACCGATTGTTCCAGCGGAATGGCGGGTGGCAGGCGCGGGTTACGGGGCAAGGCCACGATCGGCGGGATTTGGTCCCGCACAGGGCCGTCCGTTCGCACCTCGAGGACAAGGCGATCCGGCTCGAGCACGCCCTCGACGCGCTCGGTGCCACGAAGGGTCAATCGCATGGTCGCTCCGCTTGTGCGGGGAACGTCGAGCATGAACTCGAAGCGCGCGCCAGGGCCGATCGGCACCATGTCCTTCACCGGCTCGAACAGTTCCGACGGCTGCCCATCGATGGCGATGATGAACGGCCGCGCGCCCTCGATCGCGACCAACATGATGCGCGAGGTCGAGCCGTTGACCACGCGCAGTCGCAAGCGGCCGCCCGGCGCCATGGTGACTTTCTCGGCCAAACCGCCGCCGTTGATGAGCACTTGAGCGCCGCCGGGCGTCGGCCAATCGGCGAGCAACACCAGGAAATCGCGATCCACCGTCGGCGGCTGTTGTTCATCGACGATCAGGACGCCCCTGACGCCATGCGCCGTCTGGTCGGTCCGATTGGGAACCATCGCGGCGTGAAACCACGAGAGGCCGCTATCGATTGGGGTGAAGCGAATTGACGCGCCAGCACCCGGCACGATGGCTGGAGCATCGAGGCCAATCAGTCCGTCGACCGCATCGGGGCAGCACATGCCGTGCCACTGCAGCGTCATAGGCTGGTCGGTGTGGTTCGTCAGCATCACCGCAAGCGGCTCGCCCTTTTTGATTCGGAGCACAGGGCCACGAAGGGTTCCATCGAGCGCGATCATTTGGGGCGATCCGGCAAGCCCTGGGATGTGAGCCGGCGCGGCACGGGCATCGAGACGGGTGACGGCGTCCGGGTTAAGGATCACGCCACCTGTGGCGCTGGTTGAATTAGCCTGTGCTCTCGACCCGCTCCGGCCCGCCACCAGGGCTGCGACAGCGCCCGCCAGGGACATCAAAAGCGATCGTTTGCTGAAATGGGACACGGTTTCTCGGTTCCGGTTGATGGCCAGACCATCATCAGCACGGGGTGAGGCCGGCGGCGAGTTAGATTTTTGCTGCATCTCCAGCGTCGCGTGATAAGAGACCCCTCTTGTCGAGACGGCTTCCGACGGAAGCGGGCGTGGCGGAACTGGTAGACGCGCCGGATTTAGGTTCCGGTGACTTATCATCGTGGGGGTTCGAGTCCCTCCGCCCGCACCAACTAGCTGTTTGACATAGGAACCGGCGGCGCAAGCCCCATACGATTGATGATGCTGCGCGACGCGAACGATCGCCGGCGCAAGCGGCGATACGGAACGAAGAGGCTAGAGTTAGATGCAGGTCACCGAAGTCAGCAGCCAGGGCCTCAAGCGCGAATATAAGGTCGTCCTCCCGGCCGCGGATCTTGCGTCGCGGCTCGAAGGCGAACTCGCCGGCATGAGAGACAAGGTCAAGATCAACGGTTTTCGTCCCGGCAAAGTGCCGATGGCGCATCTCAAGCGAGTCTACGGTCGCTCAGTGATGAGCGAAGTCGTGCAGAATGCCGTCAACGAAGCCAACCGCAAGATCGTCGAGGACAATGGTCTCCGACTTGCGATGGAACCGAAGATCGATCTCGCGAGCGATCAGGCCGAGGTCGAGCGTGCGATGGAGGCCGAAGGCGACCTCTCTTTCACAGTCGCGGTCGAGACCCTGCCGAAGTTTGAGACGGGTACCTTCGAGACCATCGAAATCGAGCGACTCGTTGCCGAGGTCGACGAGGCCGAGGTCACCAAGGCGATGGAGCGCATGGCCGACCAAAACCGTGTCTTCACGCCGAAGGAAGGCGATGACGCCACCGCCGAAAACGGCGACAAGCTGACGATCGATTTCGACGGCAAGATCAAGGATGAAGCCTTTGAGGGGGGCGCCGGTAAGGACATCGACGTCATCCTCGGCTCCGACAGCTTCATTCCCGGTTTCGAGGCGCAACTCGTCGGGGCGAAGCTCGGCGAGGAGCGGAAGGTGGCGCTCAGCTTCCCTGAAAACTACCTGTCGGCGCAGCTTGCCGGGCAGGCCGCGACGTTCGACGTCACCGTGAAGTCCATTGCGGCTCCGGGCGAGCTGAAGATCGACGACGATTTTGCGAAGAACTTCGGTTTCGACGATCTCGATGGTCTGAAGACGGCCGTGCGCTCCCGCATGGAGGATGAATTCTCCAAGGCCTCGCGCGACAAGTTGAAGCGCGCGTTGCTCGACCAACTCGACAAGCGATATTCATTTGATCTCCCGCAGGGCCTCGTCGAGCAGGAGTTTGCGAACATCTGGCGGCAGGTTTCGGACGAGCAGCAGAAGTCCGGCCGGTCCTTTGCCGATGACGACACGACGGAAGATGACGCGAAGGCCGAATACCGCCGCATCGCGGAACGTCGCGTGCGCCTGGGTCTCGTCCTTGCCGAAGTCGGCGAGAGCACGGGCGTGAAGGTTGGCGACGACGAGATTACCAAGGCTTTGGTCGAAATGGTCCGCCAATATCCGGGGCAGGAGAAGGAAGTCTGGGAGTTCTACCGCAAGACCCCGCAGGCGCTTGCCGAGATCCGTGCGCCGCTGTTCGAGGAAAAGGTGGTCGACTACATCGTGACCCAGGCGAAAGTCACGGACCGGACCGTCTCGCGCGAAGAGTTGTTTAAGGTCGAGGCGGGCGATAATGCGATGGCGCTGCCGCGCTCCGACGCCTGGAGCGAGGACGCTCCCGAGGCATCCTCCGACGAGAATGACGACGCGCGCGGCTAAGCGTTCTCATCGTGCTGGGTTGCGCTCGCCATCCCAGCACATACATTGACGAGACGAGCATTGCGCCGCACGCGCCGACCAAGGACCTGATTGGAATGAGAGACCCCCGCGACGTCTACGCCCAATATCTCATCCCGCAAGTCATCGAAAACACGAGCCGCGGCGAGCGTGGATTCGACATCTACTCCCGCTTGCTGCGCGAGCGCATCATCTTCCTGACGGGTCAGGTCGAGGACAATATGGCGTCAGTCGTGATCGCCCAGTTGTTGTTCCTGGAGTCCGAAAACCCGAAGAAAGAGATTTCGCTTTACATCAACTCCCCCGGCGGCGTCGTGACCGCTGGGCTCGCGATTTACGATACGATGCAGTTTATTCGGCCGAAGGTTTCGACGCTTTGCATCGGACAGGCAGCTTCGATGGGGTCGCTCCTGCTTGCCGCAGGCGAGACTGGCATGCGCTTCGCGCTGCCCAACGCTCGTGTGATGGTGCATCAGCCCTCGGGTGGCTTCCAAGGCCAGGCCTCGGATATTCTCCGGCACGCCGAAGACATCATGAAGATCAAGCGCCGGCTAAACGAGATCTACGTGAAGCATACGGGACGCGACTATGACACGATCGAAAACACGTTGGATCGCGATCACTTCATGACCGCCGAAGAAGCTCGTGATTTCGGGATCGTCGATCGCGTCGAGTCGAAGCGAGTCGAAGAGACCGGCGACGCCCGATAACGCTTTAAACCCCGTCGCATGATCGTCATGAAGATGTTGCGGTCATGTGACGCGAAGCGTCGCATCGACCGGTGGCGATGGGTTAACTTGCTCTCGCGGCCGCGTCGTGGTCACATATCGGATCGAACACGTCTTTGTTTATGAAACCAACCTCCAACGATATTAGCACGAATCCCGGCTCGTGTCCTGTTGGGCCTGCATCAGCTACGGTTTGTTAGCGCAGCGCCCTTAACTTCTTGAGATGATCGACATCCCTGTCAGGACGTCGATCCTAACGGAGACTACAATGAGCAAAGCCGGCGGCAGCGATTCCAAGAACACGCTGTACTGCTCCTTCTGCGGAAAAAGCCAGCACGAGGTTCGCAAACTGATCGCTGGCCCAACGGTGTTCATCTGCGACGAATGCGTCGAATTGTGCATGGACATCATCCGGGAGGAGAACAAGTCGTCGCTGGTCAATCGCCGCGATGGAATTCCGACCCCGAAGGAGATCTCCAAGGTCCTCGACGATTATGTGATTGGTCAGCCGCAGGCCAAGCGCGTGCTCTCCGTGGCGGTGCATAATCATTACAAGCGGTTGAACCACGCGACGAAGCATAACGACGTCGAACTGGCGAAATCAAACATTCTGCTGATCGGGCCGACCGGGTCGGGCAAGACGTTGTTGGCACAGACGCTCGCGCGCATCCTTGATGTGCCGTTCACGATGGCGGATGCGACGACGCTGACGGAAGCCGGTTACGTCGGCGAAGATGTCGAGAACATCATCCTGAAGCTGCTGCAGGCGTCCGATTATAATGTCGAGCGTGCGCAGCGCGGGATCGTTTACATCGACGAGATCGACAAGATTTCCCGGAAGTCGGACAATCCCTCGATCACGCGCGACGTGTCGGGCGAGGGCGTCCAGCAGGCTCTTCTGAAGATCATGGAGGGCACCGTCGCATCGGTCCCGCCGCAGGGTGGCCGCAAGCACCCGCAGCAGGAGTTCCTCCAGGTCGACACGACCAACATTCTGTTCATCTGCGGCGGCGCTTTCGCCGGCCTCGAGCGGATTATTTCCGCGCGCGGACGCGGCACATCGATTGGCTTTGCGGCGAAGGTGCAATCTCCGGACGATCGGCGCACCGGCGAGATTTTCAGCAAGGTCGAGCCGGAGGATTTGTTGAAGTTCGGCCTGATCCCCGAGTTCGTCGGCCGCCTACCGGTCATCGCGACGCTTGAAGATCTTGATGAGGACGCGCTCAAGAAGATCCTGACGGAACCGAAGAATGCGCTGGTCAAGCAGTATCAGCGCCTCTTTGAGATGGAGAGCACGGAGCTGACATTCCAAGATGAGGCGCTCAATGTGGTGGCCAAGAAGGCGATCGAACGCCGCACGGGCGCCCGCGGGTTGCGCTCGATCATGGAAGGCATCCTGCTCGACACGATGTACGAGCTGCCCGGTCTCGACGGGGTTGAACAGGTCGTGATCGGACCGGAGGTCGTGGAGGGTAAAGCGCGCCCGCTTTACATCTATTCAGAGCGTGGCGCCGAAAAGGCTGGAGCCAGCGCCTAACGATCGAGAACGGGCCAGAGGACACTCTGGCCCGTTTCCTGCTTTATTACTCCAGAGAACCGATCGACTTCTTGAATTTGCTCAGCCACACCGCCACTTCGGTGTTGGCGCCGGGCCACGGTTTGAAGCGGCCGCGCTATCCCAAGCTGGGGGTGCGTTGCACGGCCTCTGGCGGCAGCGACCGGACGAACCGGGATCGCTGGGCCGCACGAAACGGCTTAATAGCGTTAGCGTGGCCACACATCGTTAGGATGAATCATGACAACTCAAAAGCGCTTGCCTGCAGCGCCCGGTAGCATCGAAAGCTACCCTGTCCTGCCACTCCGTGACATCGTCGTCTTTCCGCACATGATCGTGCCACTCTTCGTCGGCCGTGAAAAGTCGATTCGAGCCCTTGAAGAAGTCATGAAGGCCGATCGTTTTATTCTGCTCGCAACGCAGATGAATGCCACGGACGACGATCCGGCTACCGACGCGATCTTCACGACCGGGACCCTGGCGTCTGTCCTTCAACTCCTGAAATTGCCCGACGGGACCGTTAAGGTTTTGGTCGAAGGCGCAACGCGCGTGAAAGTTCGCAACTACACGCGCACCGATGATTATTACGAGGCCGACGGTGAAGTGCTGGCCGACGATCAGGTCGATCAGGTCGAGCTCGAAGCCTTAGCCCGCACGGTCGTGACCGAATTCGAAGGCTATGTGAAGCTGAACAAGAAGGTCTCTCCGGAGGTCGTCGCGGCCGTTGGGCAGATCACAGACTTCTCGAAGCTTGCCGATACGATTGCGTCGCACCTTGCGGTCAAGATTTCGGATAAGCAGGCGATCCTCGAGATGCCATCCGCGATCAAGCGTCTTGAGAAGTGCCTCGGCCTGATGGAAAGCGAGATCTCCGTCTTGCAGGTGGAGAAACGCATCCGCACGCGCGTCAAGCGGCAGATGGAGAAGACCCAGCGCGAGTATTATCTCAACGAGCAGATGAAGGCGATCCAGAAGGAGCTGGGAGACGAGGACGGCAAGGACGATCTCGCCGAAATCGAGCAGCGCATTAAGGATACGAAGCTCTCGAAGGATGCGCGCGACAAAGCGACGGCTGAGCTGAAGAAGCTTCGTCAGATGTCGCCGATGTCGGCCGAGGCGACGGTGGTCCGCAATTACCTCGACTGGCTGTTGTCGATCCCGTGGGGCAAGCGCTCGAAGATCAAGCGCGACCTCCCCTTGGCGGAGGCAACCTTGAACTCCGAGCATTACGGGCTCGACAAGGTCAAGGAGCGGATCATTGAATATTTGGCGGTCCAGAGTCGGGCTAACAAACTGACGGGTCCCATCCTCTGCCTCGTCGGCCCTCCGGGTGTCGGTAAAACCTCGCTTGGCAAATCCATCGCCAAAGCGACAGGTCGCGAATTCGTGCGGATGTCGCTCGGCGGCGTGCGTGACGAGGCAGAGATTCGCGGTCATCGTCGGACCTATATCGGTTCGATGCCGGGCAAGATCATCCAGTCGATGCGGAAAGCCAAGACATCCAACCCGCTGTTCTTGCTCGATGAGATCGACAAGATGGGCATGGATTTTCGCGGCGATCCGTCATCCGCTCTGCTCGAGGTTCTCGACCCCGAACAGAACGCGACCTTCAACGACCACTATCTCGAGGTCGACTACGACCTTTCGAACGTCATGTTCGTAACGACCGCCAATACGTTGAATATTCCTGCGCCGTTGATGGACCGCATGGAAATCATTCGGATCGCCGGCTACACGGAAGACGAGAAGGCCGAGATCGCGCGGACACACTTGATTCCGGCTGCTGTGAAAAAGCATGGGCTCGAGCCGCACGAATGGGCGATCGACAACGATGGTCTGATGCTGCTCATCCGGCGCTACACGCGGGAAGCGGGCGTTCGTAATCTCGAGCGGGAAATCTCCAACCTCTGCCGCAAGGCCGTGAAGGAGATTCTCAGCACGGATCACAAGACGATCCGCGTGACCGAGGCTAACCTGGCCGACTATCTCGGTGTGCCGAAATATCGGTATGGCGAAGCCGAGACGGAGGACCAGGTCGGGGTCGTGACCGGATTGGCCTGGACCGAGGTCGGCGGCGAGTTGCTGACGATCGAAGGCGTTCTGATGCCCGGTAAAGGCAAGATGACCGTCACAGGTAATCTGAAGGATGTGATGCGAGAGTCGATCTCGGCTGCCGCTTCCTACGTTCGCTCGCGGGCTCTCGATTTCGGCATCGAGCCGCCACTCTTCGAACGTCGCGATATCCACGTGCACGTGCCGGAAGGCGCGACGCCCAAGGATGGACCGTCAGCCGGCGTTGCGATGGCGACCACCATCGTGTCGATCCTGACCGGGATCCCGATCCGTCGCGATATCGCCATGACGGGCGAGATCACGTTGCGGGGCAGGGTACTTCCGATCGGCGGGTTGAAGGAGAAACTGCTCGCGGCTTTGCGTGGCGGGTTGAAAAAGGTTTTGATCCCCGAAGAGAATGCCAAGGATCTGCTCGAAATCCCGAACAGTGTGAAGAACGGCCTCGAGATCGTGCCGGTGTCACGGATGGATGAGGTTCTCAAGCATGCGTTGATTCGGCAGCCGCAGCCGATCAGTTGGGAAGAGAAGATTTTGCCGACGGGCCAAACACCCGCAATCAGCGACGACGACGCGTCCGGGGTCGTTGCCCACTGAGCGACGGTATTTGAGTCACCGCTAGAAGCAAGATACCAAAAGCCGCGATCCGATGAGGGTCGCGGCTTTTTCGTGCCGTCGTCGCCTCGTCCAAGGTCATGATCCGATCGCGGCTTCCAGCCTTTTTTGCCGGTCCTCTTGTCTCGTTGCTGTCACCAATTACGGGAGCCTTGGAACGAGCGGAGGCCGCCGTGCTTGCGCCGCAGCCGCTGTGGCCGATGAGAAGACGGATCCACGACCGCTGAGCGCGACGTGCCCCCCACAGCCGCGGGATCGAAGCGGGGACGCCTCCATGGGCTTGCGAGCCGGAGCCGATGCGCTTAGAACCCAATCGTCCGGCAAAGCTTTCATGAACCGGGCACCCCGAGGGCGGTTAGCTCAGTTGGTAGAGCATCTCGTTTACACCGAGAGGGTCGGCGGTTCGAGCCCGTCACCGCCCACCACATCCCAGGCATTTCAAATAGACGTCGCTTGGTGAGCCTCGTCTTTGGCGCCGCTCGGTCCCACGGCGCATCGCACATCAAAGCGAGCGAATCGGCCCCAGTCCCGACACGACGAAACCATTATGCGATGGCATCGATTTCCGCCATTCTTGATCGCTCGTGGGTTTCGGTGCGGCCTGCAAATCGGCATGGCGATTGCAGCGGAGCGATGATCCAGGATGTTCGGCCGCGTGCCCGTCGGCTCGGTGGCCCAATCGGAGCTCAAGGTGGACAGCATAATCGACCGCCGATTCGAAATGAATGATCGCGTCTGGAGGGACCGGATGCCTTGGCCGAGCCGCTCGGCGTCAATGGAACATCGCCGGCATCTCAACAACCTGCTCGCGATCAGCATCTTAGGTTGGTGCTTAGCCTTTTTCTGGCCTGCGGCGGCGGCCCTTGCGGCTGAACCCATGAGTTTCGCGCTGACGACGATCGGCACCGAGACTCAGTGCCACGGCAGTTGCCCTGAGGTGATCGTGGCCGATGGCGAAATCAGCAATGAAACGGCCGACCAGTTCGTCACCTTCCTGTCCGAACACCTGAAAGACTCAGATCTCCGTCCCGTGGTGCTGCTGCAATCGCCAGGCGGTACGGTCGTCGGCGCAATGCAACTCGGCAGCGCGTTCCGGAAGATCGGCGCGGCTGTGATCGTCGCGGCTCTGACGGCCGAACCCGGATCGAACATCGCGCAGGTCACGCCGGGCTCATGCTATTCGGCCTGCGTCTATGCCTTTCTGGGAGGCAAACGACGGGTCGTCCCTCCGGTCAGCCGCCTCGGTATTCACCGCATGGTGATCGACGAGGCCGTCCGCGATCCATCGGGCGCGATGGAGCGGCAGCGAATCTATGGATCAAGCGAATTCGTGTCGTCGCTCAGTGCCTATGCGAAGCTGATGGGTGCCGATCCTCGCATGATCGCCTACGCGGAGCGGATCTCGCCAGATGCCATCCATATCGTCACGGCCGAGGAAATTCGGCGTTGGCGGCTCGGCGGCCCTCGCCTCTAGTCGAATGCCTTTCTCTCTGTTTTAGCAAAACTATTTGGAGCTTTATATCGCATCTGGGGCGGCTTTCTTGAACGATGCTCATCATGCATCGCTCGTCACCGGTGCGTGGTTTTCGCAGGTTTTACACACCCCTCGACGTAAGTGGGTTGACAGCCGGGGAGGGGTATCATATTCCGCACTTCTCCGAGCGACACGGCACTGCCGGTCAGCCTCGTGGGGGAGTAGCTCAGTTGGTTAGAGCGCCGGCCTGTCACGCCGGAGGTCGCGGGTTCGAGTCCCGTCTCTCTCGCCATTCACTCGCGAGCCCCATCCGCAAATAGATCTGTCAGGTTGCCGCTTCTGCGGATTGGAACTTGTCGAAACAAGTGGCCCTGCGGCACCATTTCGCCTTGCTTGCAATGGTGCGCTGCATTACGTCATGGACACCAAATGGCAGGTCAAAGCTGAAGGTGCTTCTGGTCCGTCACGCCGATTTGGCAATCCATTTGAGCGGAACGCTTTATGCCGAACCTCCTCAGTGACTACCTGCCGTTGATCGTCTTCATCGTCGTGTCGGTGGTCATTTCCGGTGCCTTGCTGCTTGCTCCGTTCATCGTGGCTTACCAGTCACCGGACCCTGAAAAGCTGTCGGCTTACGAATGCGGTTTCAATGCCTTCGATGACGCGCGCATGAAATTCGACATCCGCTTCTACCTCGTCTCGTTGTTGTTCATCATTTTCGATCTGGAAGTCGCGTTCCTGTTTCCGTGGGCGGTCGCGTTTCGTGACCTCGGTGCCTTCGGGTTTTGGTCGATGATGACGTTTCTTGGCGTGCTGACCATTGGCTTTGTTTACGAATGGAAGAAAGGCGCTCTCGAATGGGATTGATCACAAGCCCGGCCGACACCGCTATTGCGCCTCGTCCGCGCGGCGTGATCGATCCGAATACGGGACGGCCGATCGGTTCCGACGACCCCTTCTTTCTCGGGTTGAATGATCAGCTTGCCGACAAGGGCTTCCTGGTTACGGCGACGGACGACCTCATTCAGTGGGCCCGCACCGGATCGCTGATGTGGATGACGTTCGGTCTCGCCTGCTGCGCCGTCGAGATGATGCAGCTCTCGATGCCGCGTTATGATGCCGAGCGCTATGGCTTCGCGCCGCGCGCCAGCCCGCGTCAATCGGATGTGATGATCGTTGCCGGAACGCTGACCAACAAAATGGCTCCGGCGCTCCGTAAGGTTTACGACCAGATGCCTGAGCCGCGCTACGTGATCTCGATGGGATCCTGTGCCAATGGCGGCGGCTATTATCACTTCTCCTATTCGGTCGTCCGCGGCTGTGATCGGATCGTTCCGGTGGATATTTACGTTCCGGGGTGCCCTCCGTCGGCCGAGGCTCTGCTGTATGGCGTGTTGCTGTTGCAACGGAAAATCCGCCGTACCGGCACGATCGAGCGATAGACGGGAAGACTGAGCGCCATGAGCGATAGCGTAACTGAGGTTGTGGCCCATCCCCTCGTCGAACTCGGCGCCTATATCGCCGCATCGCACCCGGATCACGGCATCGTCGCATCTGTGGTCGATGATGAGTTGTGCATTACTCTGCCCGCCGCTGGAATCGTCGATGTCGTCCGCTTTCTTCGCGACGATGCCCGTTGTCTCTTTATCTCTTTCGTCGATCTTTGCGGCGTGGATTATCCTGAGCGCGGCGCCCGTTTCGATGTCGTGACCCATCTGCTCTCGCCAAAGCACAACAGCCGTATTCGGATCAAAATATCGACTGACGAAACGACCCCGGTGCCGAGCATCATACCGGTATTTCCCTGCGCGAATTGGTTCGAGCGGGAAGCCTATGATCTCTACGGTATCCTGTTTTCGGGACATCCCGACCTTCGGCGTTTGCTGACGGATTATGGCTTCGAAGGGCATCCGCTTCGGAAGGATTTTCCGATGACCGGGTTCGTGGAAGTGCGCTGGAACGACATCGAGAAGCGGGTCGTCAACGAGCCTGTCCGCTTGACGCAGGAATTCCGCAACTGGGATTTCCTGTCGCCTTGGGAAGGCACAGATATCGCGGCGCTTCCGGGCGACGAAAAGGCGAGGCAGCAATGACCGAGCAGAATCTGCGTAACTTCGCGGTCAACTTCGGGCCTCAGCATCCCGCAGCCCATGGTGTCTTGCGTCTTGTGCTCGAACTCGACGGCGAAGTCGTCGAGCGCGTCGATCCGCATATTGGATTGTTGCATCGCGGCACCGAAAAGCTGATGGAGGCTCGGACTTACCTTCAGAATGTTCCTTATTTCGATCGTCTCGACTATGTCGCGCCGATGAACCAGGAGCATGCCTTCTGTTTGGCGATCGAGAAGCTGCTGAAGCTCGAAGTTCCGCGTCGGGCACAATTGATTCGTGTCATGTTCTGCGAGATCGGCCGGTTGCTCTCGCACCTCCTCAACGTGACAACGCAAGTCATGGACGTCGGCGCTCTGACGCCCCCGCTCTGGGGGTTCGAGGAGCGTGAAAAGCTGATGGTATTCTACGAGCGTGCGTCAGGCGCTCGGATGCATGCGAATTACTTCAGGCCCGGCGGTGTTCATTCCGACCTGCCGCGTCTGCTTGTCGAAGATATCGGCGCTTTTTGTGATCCGTTCCTTTCGGTGCTCGACGATCTTTGGGCGCTGTTCGTCGAAAATCGTATTTTCAAGCAGCGGAATGTCGATATCGGCATCGTCAGCCTCGACGAATGTTGGGCTTGGGGATTTTCGGGCGTGATGGTGCGCGGATCCGGCGCAGCCTGGGATCTTCGCAAGAGCCAGCCCTACGAGTGCTACGAGGAGATGGATTTCGACATCCCCGTCGGCAAGAACGGCGACAACTACGACCGTCAGGTCATTCGCATGCAGGAAATGCGCGAATCGACCAAGATCATCAAACAATGCGTCGCTAAGCTGCTCGCTCCTGAAGGGCAGGGGCCAGTTCATGCGCGCATGGGCAAGGTGATGCCGCCGTCTCGCGCCGAAATGAAGCGCTCGATGGAAGCTCTGATCCATCACTTCAAACTCTACACCGAAGGGTTTCACGTTCCTGCCGGCGAGGTCTATGCGGCAGTCGAGGCGCCGAAGGGCGAATTCGGCGTCTACCTGGTCTCAGACGGCACGGACAAGCCCTATCGCTGCAAGATCAAGGCGCCAGGTTTCGCCCATCTGCAAGCGATCGACTTCATGTGCCGAGGACACATGCTGGCCGACGTCTCGGCCATCCTCGGTTCTCTGGATATCGTGTTCGGAGAGGTCGACAGGTGATCCTGAGCCTTGAAACCGCAACGTATAATTTTGACGCGAGAAGGTAAGCATGGCCGTTCGCCGATTGGCTGAAGTCCAGCCCGACAGCTTCGAGTTCTCACCCGAAAACAAGGCTTGGGCCGCGAAGCAGATCGCCAAATATCCGCCGGGTCGCCAAGCCTCTGCGGTGATCGCACTGCTGTGGCGCGCGCAGTCGCAGCATGACGGATGGGTGCCCAAGAAGGCCATCGAAGCGGTCGGCCAGATGCTCGAGATGCCCTACATTCGGGTGCTCGAAATCGCGACCTTCTATTCGATGTTCAACTTGGCTCCGGTCGGCAAGTTCTTCATTCAGATGTGTGGCACCACGCCTTGCATGATCCGCGGTTCGGATGGAATCAAGTCCGTCCTGGAACAGCGGGTTGGTGCACAGAGCCACGTGTCGTCCGATGGCCTGTTTTCTTGGCTCGAAGTGGAATGCCTGGGGGCTTGCTGTAACGCCCCGATGGTTCAAATCAACGACACCTATTACGAGGATCTGACACCGGAGAATTTCGACGCTCTGCTGTCCGATTTGGCGGCAGGTCGGCCCGTTCGTCAGGGATCGCAGACGGGACGCGCCACATCAGAGCCAGCCGGTCACCTGACCTCGTTGACGACGATCTACGGCGACAATCCCCAAACGCCAGCCGGTCTTCACTCGGTCGAGATTCCGCGAATCGAGCACGCGACTCAGACCATCATTCCGCCTGCTCCTCAACCGCCGGCGGCTGCAGACGCGCCGATCGAGCAGGGCGGCGGGGCATGACCATGAACGTCATGTGGGTGCGTTACACCATCATCAGCCGGGACATTGTCGCGGGGAGCCTTTTCGATGCTTGAAGACAAGGACCGCATCTTCACGAACCTTTACGGCTATGGCGATTGGCGTCTCGCCGGCGCTCGCTCGCGCGGGGCCTGGGACGGCACCAAAGGCTTGATCGAAAAAGGCAAAGACTGGATCATTAACGAGATGAAGTCCTCGGGCCTGCGCGGGCGCGGCGGCGCCGGCTTCCCGACGGGGCTGAAGTGGTCGTTCATGCCGAAGCCGGATCCGGCTCGCCCCTCCTATCTCGTCGTCAACGCCGATGAGTCTGAGCCGGGAACCTGCAAGGACCGCGAGATCATCCGCAACGATCCGCATCTTTTGATCGAGGGATGCCTGCTCGCCTCTTTCGCGATGGGCGCGCATGCCTGCTATATCTATATCCGTGGCGAATATATCTTCGAAGCCGACCGCCTCGATGCGGCGATCGAGGAATGCTACGACGCCAATCTGGTTGGCAAAAACAACCTGCATGGCTACCCCTTCGACATCTACGTTCATCGTGGCGCCGGCGCATATATTTGTGGCGAAGAGACCGCCTTGCTGGAATCGCTAGAAGGCAAGAAGGGAATGCCGCGGCTGAAGCCGCCATTTCCCGCCAATATGGGCCTCTACGGCTGTCCCACGACCGTCAACAATGTCGAATCGATTGCGGTCGCGCCGACTATTTTGCGTCGGGGGGGAGCTTGGTTCTCGAGCTTTGGAGCGAAGAACAACGCCGGCACCAAGCTGTTTTGCATCTCCGGTCACGTAAACGCGCCCTGCAACGTCGAAGAGGCGATGTCGATCCCGTTCCGGGAGTTGATCGACCGGCATTGCGGCGGCATTCGTGGCGGCTGGGACAACCTCCTCGCCGTCATTCCAGGCGGCGCGTCGGTGCCGCTTGTGCCGGCTCACGAGATCATCGACACGCCGATGGATTTCGACTCGCTGCGTGCTCTGAAGTCCGGGCTTGGCACTGCTGCCGTCATCGTCATGGATCGGTCGACCGATGTGATCCGCGCGATCGCGCGCCTGAGCTACTTTTACAAACACGAGAGCTGCGGCCAGTGCACACCCTGCCGTGAGGGGACGGGTTGGCTTTGGCGCGTCGTGAGCCGCATGGCCGAAGGTCGTGCGCATAAGCGCGAAATCGACGTTTTGTTATCGGTGACGCAGCAGATCGAGAACCACACGATCTGTGCCCTGGGTGACGCGGCCGCTTGGCCCGTGCAGGGGCTGATCCGGCATTTCCGCCCTGAGATCGAGCGCCGCATCGATAGCTATATGGCCAATCCGCATCCCGAGCCGATCGAAATCGCGGCCGAGTGATGACCGCGGCTACGGACCATCGACTATCTCAGCGCGCGGGGACGACCGTCGGCCTCGTTGTTGTTTCATCGGCACGAACACGAGATTACCCATGACCAAACTCGTCATTGATGGTCGCGAGATCGACGTCCCGGCCGATTTCACGTTGCTGCAAGCCTGCGAGGAAGCCGGCGCTGAAATTCCGCGATTTTGTTACCACGAGCGCCTGTCGATCGCGGGCAATTGCCGGATGTGTTTGGTCGAAGTAAAGGGCAGCCCGAAGCCGGTCGCCTCTTGCGCTTGGGGCGTGAGGGATTGCCGCCCGGGTCCGAATGGCGAGGCACCACAGATCTTCACCAAGACGCCGCTTGTCAAAACGGCGCGTCGTGGCGTGATGGAATTTCTGCTGATCAATCATCCGCTCGATTGCCCGATCTGCGATCAAGGCGGCGAATGCGATCTGCAGGATCAGGCGATGGCATTTGGTGTCGCCGGGTCGCGCTATCATGAGAATAAGCGCGCCGTCGAAGATAAGTATATCGGTCCGTTGGTCCGGACATCAATGAACCGCTGCATCCATTGCACCCGCTGCGTCCGCTTTACGGCGGAGGTCGCTGGAACCGGCGACATGGGTGCGATCGGTCGCGGTGAAGATATGGAGATCACGACCTATCTCGAGACGGCGCTCGGATCGGAATTGCAGTCCAATATCGCCGATCTCTGCCCGGTCGGCGCCTTGTTGCCGAAGCCTTATCCGTTCAAGGCGCGTCCTTGGGAGATGACCAAGACCGACTCGATCGACGTGATGGATGCGCTCGGGTCTTCGATCCGGGTCGATACACGGGGTCGCGAGGTGCTTCGTATCCTTCCTCGCGTCAACGATGCCGTGAATGAGGAATGGATTTCGGACAAGACCCGTCATGTGGTCGACGGTCTCAAAGCTCAGCGGCTCGATCGTCCCTTTATGCGGCGTGACGGCAGATTGGTGCCGGTGACATGGAGCGAGGCTTTCGCGGCGATTGCCGGCAAAATTAAGGCGTCGACCCCCGATCGGATCGGGGCCATCGCTGGTGACCTGTCGAGCGTCGAGGACATGTTCGCGCTCAAGCAATTGATGGCAAAGCTGGGCTCGACCACCATCGATTGCCGCCAGGATGGAACCAAGCTGCATCCGAAATTCGGCCGTGCGTCCTACCTGTTCAATCCGACGGTCGCCGGCATCGAGGACGCAACGTCGTTGCTGATCATCGGGTCGAACCCGCGTCGTGAAAGCCCGGTGCTGAACGCTCGTATTCGCAAGCGTTGGCTGAAGGGAAATTTCCCGATCGAAGTCATCGGCGAACGCGCCGATCTGACCTACCCCTATCAATATCTCGGGGCCGGGATCGAGACGCTCGGTGACGTTGGCAAGAGCACCACCCTACGCGGCGATCGGCCGATGGTGTTGATTGGCCAAGGCGCACTGACCCGCGACGATGGTGCGGCGGTTCTCGCAATGGCCGTCAAGGCGGCGGCAGGTTTCGGCGCGGCCGAAGGCTGGAACGGACTGGCGGTTCTGCATACGGCAGCGTCGCGCGTCGGTGGCCTGGATCTCGGTTTCGTGCCGTCGGACGGCGCCCTCGACGTTGCCGGAATGACGAAAGCGGGAGCACTCGACGTGCTGTTCCTGCTTGGTGCTGACGAAGTCGACGTCGCCCCCGGAGCCTTCGTGATCTATCAGGGCACCCATGGCGACCGCGGAGCACATCGCGCGGACGTCATTCTGCCGGGCGCCACCTATACCGAGAAGACCGGTCTTTACGTCAATACAGAGGGCCGCGTGCAGCGCGCCGATCGAGCGAATTTCCCGCCAGGTGACGCGCGGGAAGATTGGGCGATCCTGCGGGCCTTGTCCGACGTGTTGGGCCATCGCCTACCGTTCGACTCGCACCGGGCTTTGCGGGCTGCGCTCCTGGCCGAGCATCCGCACTTTGGAACGCTCGACGTCGTGGTGCCCGCCGATAAGGCGGGTTTGTCGAGCCTCGGGGAGGGCGTCGCAACATCGGACCGCTCACCGTTCCGCTCGACGGTTTCGGACTTCTACCTGACCAACTCGATCTGCCGGGCTTCGGCCGTGATGGCCGAATGCTCTGCCCTGGCGCAGGGCCGCCTGCAACAAGCTGCCGAATAGGACTTCGCATGACCGACGGCTGGTTCCTGCCCCTCCTTCTGAAGATTGGCGAAAGCCTTCTGATGATCGTCGCCCTGTTGATCTACGTCGCCTACATCTTGTTGGCGGATCGGAAAATCTGGGCGGCCGTGCAACTGCGTCGCGGCCCCAATGTGGTCGGCCCGTTCGGCCTGCTGCAAAGCTTTGCCGACATGCTGAAATTCGTCTTCAAGGAGCCGATCATTCCATCTGGCGCCAACAAAGGCGTTTTCCTGCTCGCGCCGCTCGTGTCGGGCGTTTTGGCCATCTCGGCTTGGGCGGTCATTCCGATTGACCAAGGATGGGCGGTCGCCAATCTCAACGTCGGCATTCTTTATATTTTCGCCATCTCATCGCTGGGTGTCTACGGGGTCATCATGGCCGGCTGGGCCTCGAACTCGAAATACCCGTTTTTGGCGGCGTTGCGGTCCGCAGCCCAGATGGTGTCCTACGAAGTGTCCATCGGCCTCGTGATCGTGACGGTGCTGATGTGCGCCGGATCGCTGAACCTGACCGATATCGTCAACGCGCAAAACGGACGTTTCGGCCTGCTCGGCTGGTACTGGTTGCCGCTGTTTCCGATGTTCATCATCTTCTTCATCTCGGCGTTAGCCGAGACGAACCGCCCTCCCTTTGATCTGGTCGAAGCCGAATCTGAGCTGGTGGCTGGTTTCATGGTCGAATATTCGGCGACGCCCTATATGCTTTTCATGCTTGGTGAGTATGTGGCGATCGTCACCATGTGCTCGCTGACCACGATCCTTTTCCTGGGTGGCTGGCTGTCCCCGATCCCCTTCGCGCCTTTCACCTGGGTGCCGGGCGCAATCTGGTTCATCATCAAAGCATCACTGGTTTTCTTCATGTTCGCGATGGTGAAGGCCTTTGTGCCGCGCTACCGCTACGATCAGTTGATGCGGCTTGGTTGGAAGATCTTTCTGCCGATTGCGCTCGCCTGCGTCGTCATCGTCGCGGGTGTGTTGGAGATCACGGGTTGGGGTGGCTTGCCCCATTGACGCGGGCTGAGCAATCAGGGCAGGGATGCCCTGCGATAGTTGAGAGGGATTCCAAATGCGTTTGGATCAAGCCGCAAAGTCGATCTTTCTGACCGAGTTCGTCGGTGCTTTCGCCTTGGCGATGCGGTATTTCTTCAAGCCGAAGCTGACGCTGAACTACCCTCATGAGAAAAATCCGCAAAGCCCGCGCTACCGGGGTGAGCATGCTTTGCGGCGTTATCCGAACGGGGAAGAGCGCTGCATCGCTTGCAAGCTTTGTGAGGCCATCTGCCCCGCTCAGGCGATCACGATCGAGGCAGGACCTCGTCGTAACGATGGGACCCGGCGCACGACGCGCTATGACATCGATATGGTGAAATGCATCTATTGCGGGTTGTGCCAAGAGGCGTGCCCTGTGGATGCGATCGTCGAAGGCCCCAATGCGGAATTCTCGGTCGAGACCCGCGAGGAGCTCCTCTACGACAAGAACAGGCTTCTCGCGAATGGTGACCGCTGGGAGCGCGAGATCGCGCGGAACATCGCACTCGATGCACCGTATCGCTGATTGAAATTGGAAGAACGGGTTCGTGACGGTGGCGGCTCGTTGCATCGCAGCACGAGCACTCGTATGACCACGTGGTCACAAGTGCATAAGGGACTGGCATGACGGCGGCCGACGCGTTCTTCTACATCTTTTCGGCGATCGCGGTCGCCTCGGCCTTCATGGTCATTTCGGCGAAGAATCCGGTTCACTCGGTCCTCTTTCTGATCCTCGCTTTCGTCAACGCAGCGGGATTGTTCATTCTGCTGGGGGCTGAATTTTTGGCCATGATTCTGATCGTGGTCTATGTCGGCGCTGTGGCGGTCCTGTTCTTGTTCGTCGTCATGATGCTGGACGTCGACTTTGCCGAATTGAAGCAGGGTTTTCTTCAATATCTCCCGGTCGGCGCGCTCGTCGGTGGTGTCGTTCTGGTCGAGTTGGTTCTCGTGGTCGGTAGTTGGACGATCGCTCCTGCCGATCTCCGCCTCACGGCTGCGCCGATCACGCCGGGGCTGTCCAACACAGCCGCGCTCGGCCGCGTGCTTTACACGCAATATCTCTACTTTTTTCAGACGGCCGGCTTCGTGCTGCTGACCGCCATGATCGGGTCGATCGTGCTCACGCTGCGGCACAAGGTCAGCGTCAAGCGGCAGGACATTTCCGAACAGAACCGTCGCGATCCTCATACGTCCGTCGAAGTGCGGAAAGTCCCGTCCCGTGTGGGCCTCTAGTTTTCGGGTGAAGGCAGCATGATGACCGTCGGACTCACGCAATATCTCATTGTCGGCGCGATTCTCTTTACGCTCGGCGTTGCGGGGATCATCCTCAACCGCAAGAATATCATCATCATCCTGATGTCGGTCGAGTTGATCCTGCTGGCCGTCAACGTCAATCTCGTCGCTTTCTCGTCCTTCTTGGGTGATCTCACGGGACAGGTCTTCGGCCTCTTCGTTCTGACGGTCGCGGCCGCCGAGTCGGCGATCGGCCTCGCGATCCTCGTGGTCTATTTCCGCAATCGCGGATCCATCGCGGTCGAAGACATCAACATGATGAAGGGCTGACCAGCCCCGCTTTAGGACTTCCCATGTATCAAGCCATCGTGTGTCTCCCGCTGGTCGGCTTCCTGATCACCGGGCTCTTCGGCAATAAACTCGGCGCCCGCAGCTCCGAGATCGTGACGTCTGTGCTGGTCGGCATCTCGGCGCTGTTGTCCTGGGTTGCTTTCGTCAACGTCGGCTTCGGCGACGGGACAACCCATGTCGATGTCGCCAACTGGATGACGGTCGGTGCTCTGAAAGTCGATTGGGCTTTCAGGATCGACACGTTGACGGTCGTGATGCTGGTGGTGGTCAACACGGTCTCGACGTTGGTTCACGTCTATTCGATTGGCTACATGCACGAGGATCCGAGCCGGCCGCGGTTCTTCGCCTATCTGTCGCTGTTTACCTTTGCGATGTTGATGCTGGTGACCTCCGATAATCTGGTTCAGATGTTCTTTGGTTGGGAAGGTGTCGGTCTCGCGTCCTATCTCCTGATCGGGTTTTGGTATGATCGGCCGACCGCCAACGCGGCCGCCATCAAGGCTTTCGTGGTCAACCGCGTCGGTGACTTTGGCTTTTCGCTTGGCATCTTTCTCGTCTTTGCCCTGACCCAATCGGTTGCCTTCGATACGATCTTCGCGGCTGCGCCTGGTCTCGTCGGCAAGCATTTTCACGCCTTCGGCATGGATCCAAACGCGCTGACCTTGGCCTGCCTGCTGCTCTTCATGGGCGCGATGGGCAAGTCAGCTCAGTTTCTGCTGCATACGTGGCTGCCTGATGCGATGGAGGGTCCGACGCCGGTCTCGGCCCTGATCCACGCTGCCACGATGGTGACCGCCGGTGTGTTCATGGTCGCGCGGCTCTCTCCGCTGTTCGATCTTGCGCCGCATGCGATGACCTTCGTGACGGTGATCGGCGGCACGACGGCTATGTTTGCGGCGACAATCGGCTTGGTGCAGAACGACATCAAGAAGGTGATTGCCTATTCGACCTGCTCGCAGCTCGGCTACATGTTTGTGGCGCTCGGGGTCGGTGGCTACTCGCTCGCGGTGTTTCACCTCTTCACCCATGCGTTCTTTAAGGCTTTGCTGTTCCTGGGCGCCGGTTCGGTCATCCACGCGTGCCACCACGAGCAGGACATGCGAAAAATGGGAGGCCTTTGGCGCAAGATTCCCATCACCTTCGCGATGATGATCATCGGCACGCTTGCCCTGACTGGCTTTCCATTCACGGCGGGGTATTTCTCCAAGGATGCGATCATCGAAGCATCTTTCGCATCGACTCGCCCTGGCGCCGTCTATGCGTTTTTGATGGTGTTGTTCGCCGCTGGCCTTACGTCATTCTACTCATGGCGGCTGATCTTCCTGACCTTCTTTGGAGTCGATCGCAGCCAAGAGGGGCGGGTCGAAGGCAACGACCACAACACCCATGCGGAACCCGCCCATGGCACGGCATCGGCCCATGGGCATGAAGCTGCGGCGCATGACGATAACGCTCATCATCATGAGCCGCATGAATCGCCCATCGTGATGCTGGCACCGCTGTTCGTGCTGGCCTTCGGCGCGCTCTTCGCCGGCCTCATCTTCAAACATGCCTTTATCGGCGAAGGCATGAGCGAGTTCTGGAAGGCGGCTCTCTTCTATTCGGATCACAACCACATCTTCGAAGCGATGGAGCATGTGCCGTTCCTGGTGTCGATTCTGCCCACCATCATGATGGTGATTGGATTTCTGGTCGCTCTCTATGCCTACGTGTTGTCGCCGGGAACCGCTGAATCCTGGGCGAAGATCAATCGCCCGCTCTATTTGTTCTTCCTCAACAAGTGGTATTTCGACGAGCTATACGATCATCTCTTCGTGCGGCCGGCCTTCTGGCTTGGGCGGTTGTTCTGGAAGGGTGGTGACGGCTTCGTGATCGATGGCTTTGGGCCGGATGGCGTCGCGGCGGCCGTGGTCGGAACGACCAATCGCGTGGTGAAGCTGCAGACCGGTTATCTCTATCACTACGCTTTCGCGATGATGCTCGGCGTCGCCGCTTTCATCACCTGGTATCTGGTCGGGGGCGTCCACTGATGTTCGGCTTCGGCATTCTTTCGCTTTTGATCTTCCTCCCGGTCCTCGGATCGGCTGTCATTTTGCTTCTGCGTGGAGACGACGCGGCAACGCTCCGTAACGCGCGTTGGACGGCTCTTCTGACCACGCTGGTGGTGTTCCTGGTCTCGCTTTACGCTTGGAGCCACTTCGACACGTCCAACTCGGCCTTTCAACTGATCGAGACTCGGGGCTGGTTCGGCGGCGGCTTGCAATACAAGCTTGGCGTCGACGGCATCTCGATGCCGTTTATCGTCCTGACGGCATTCCTCATGCCGTTCTGCATCCTGGCGTCCTGGGACTCGATCCAGCTGCGCGTCAAGGAATTCATGATCGCGTTCCTGATCCTGGAAGCTTTGATGATCGGCGTATTTTGTGCGCTCGATCTGGTGCTGTTCTACCTCTTCTTCGAGGGCGGACTGATCCCGATGTTCCTGATCATCGGCATCTGGGGTGGGAAGCGGCGCATCTACGCCAGCATGAAGTTTTTCCTCTACACGCTCCTCGGGTCCTTGTTGATGCTGCTCGCCATCATGAAAATGTATGGCGTCGCCGGCACGACCGACATCGAAGTCCTGCTGCAACCCGGTATGTTCTCGTCTTCGATGCAGACGTGGCTTTGGCTTGCCTTCTTCGCTTCCTTTGCGGTGAAGATGCCCATGTGGCCGGTCCACACGTGGTTGCCGGACGCGCATGTCGAGGCGCCCACAGCCGGGTCGGTCATTCTGGCCGGCATCATGTTAAAGATGGGCGGCTACGGCTTCCTGCGTTTCTCTTTGCCGATGTTCCCCGATGCGTCGCATTCCTTTGCGCCGCTCATGTTTGCCCTGTCGGTTGTCGCCATCATCTACACCTCGTTGGTGGCGCTGGTGCAGGAGGATATGAAGAAGCTGATCGCTTATTCGTCGATCGCCCATATGGGTTTCGTGACGATGGGCCTGTTCACGATGACCCCGCAGGGCATTCAGGGCGCGATGTTCCTGATGATCTCACACGGTATCGTATCGGCTGCTTTGTTCCTCTGCGTCGGTGTGATCTACGACCGCATGCACACGCGTGAGATTTCGGCTTACGGCGGCCTCGTCGAACGGATGCCCCGCTACGCCGTCGCCTTCATGATCTTCACAATGGCGAATATCGGCCTGCCGGGGACGTCGGGCTTCGTCGGCGAGTTCCTCACCATGCTGGCGGCGTTTCAGGTTAACACCTGGGTGGCGCTGATCGCGACCTTTGGCACCATCCTGGCGGCGAGCTACGCGCTGTTTCTCTATCGCCGGGTCATTTTCGGAAAGCTCGAGAAGCCGTCTCTTGCGGGGATCCTCGATCTCTCGCCGCGCGAGATGGTGATCCTTCTGCCGCTCATCGTGCTGACGATCTACTACGGGTTCCACCCAGCTCCGATCATCGATGCATCGATGGCGTCCGTCGATCATATCTCGAAGGTCGTTCAAGCCGCTCAGGCTGCGACGACCGCCACCGCTCTGAACGTTTCGCAGTAAGGACCGAACTCCGATGTCGCCCGATTTTCACCTCGGACCTGTCCTTCCAGAGTTCATCCTTGCGGTGGGGGCTCTGGTGCTGCTCATGGTTGGTGCATTACGGGGGGAGCGGTCGACCGCCCTCGTGACCGAACTCGCCATCGTGGTCCTCGGCGCGGCCTTTCTGATCGACGTTGGCACGTCGGTTCATGGTACAATCGTGTTCGAAGGCGCCTTTCTGGATGACGCTTTCGGGCGCTTCATGAAGGGGCTGGCTCTCCTGGGGTCGCTGGTGACCCTGGTCATGTCGATCGGCTTCTTGAAACAAGAGGGCATCGATCGCTTCGAATATCCCGTGCTGATCCTGCTCTCGACGCTCGGCATGTTGATGCTGATCTCGGCCAACAGTCTGATCGCGCTCTACCTCGGCTTCGAATTGATGAGCCTCGCGCTTTACGTTCTCGCGGCATTCCACCGCGATAACCTGCGGGCCAGCGAGGCGGGGCTCAAGTATTTCGTGTTGGGTGCGCTTTCGTCTGGCATGCTGCTCTATGGCGCTTCGCTCATTTACGGCTATTCAGGCACGGTCCTGTTCAGCGGCATCGCGTCGGCCCTTCAGGGCAATGCTCACATCGGCGTGGTGTTCGGACTTGTGTTCCTGTCGGCCGGGCTGGCCTTCAAGATGTCGACTGTGCCGTTCCACATGTGGACGCCTGATGTCTACGAGGGCGCGCCCACTCCGGTGACCGCCTTTTTCGCCACGGCCCCCAAAATGGCAGCCGTCGCGATCACGGTCCGGATCATCATAACGGCCTTTCCGGGCATCCTGCACGAATGGCAGCAGATCATCATCTTCATCTCGATCGCATCAATGGCGCTCGGCTCGTTTGCGGCGATCGGCCAAACCAACTTTAAGCGTCTAATGGCTTATTCGGCGATCGGCCACATGGGTTTTGCCCTGGTGGGTCTCGCTCCCGGGACCGAGGCCGGCGTGTATGGCGTGCTGATCTATCTCTCGATTTATCTCGTCATGACGCTCGGGACTTTCGCGGCCATCATGATGATGCGCCGGGGTGGCGTGAATATCGAGACGACCGCCGATCTCGCCGGCCTTGGGCGCACCCGGCCCGCCATGGCGTTCTTCCTTGCCATGTTGATGTTTTCGCTTGCCGGCATTCCGCCGTTGGCTGGATTCTTTGCCAAGTTCTACGTCTTCCAGGCAGCGATCCAAGCCAATCTCTACGCCCTTGCGGTTCTCGGCGTTCTCTCGAGCGTCGTTGCGGCTTATTATTACCTCCGGATCGTCAAGATGATGTATTTCGACGAGCCGACCGGCGTTGCGTTTGATAAAGCCAACCCTGCCGTGAGCTTCGTCCTCGGCGCGGCGGGACTTGCGGTGCTGCTCTTCTGGGTCTTTCCGGCACCGATCGTCGCGAGCGCGGCGGCCGCTGCCCGATCCTTGTTCTGAGACGTGAAGCTTGCCGACCAAGCCATACGAGCGGGGTATCGGATCAATAGTTTCGAGACGCTAGGCTCGACCAACGATGAGGCGATGGCGCGGGCTCATCGCGGTGATCGCGGCAAGTTATGGATCGTCGCGAGCCGTCAGACCGGGGGCAGGGGGCGACAGGGGCGCTCCTGGACATCTCCGCCCGGCAACGTTTATGCGAGCCTCTTGCTGATCGATCCGGTGCCACAGGTGTTGGCGCCTCAACTGGGTCTGCTCGCTGGGGTCGCCTTGATGGACGCCCTGTCGCTGTTCGTCGCGACAGATCAACCCATCGCGATCAAGTGGCCCAACGATATCGTTCATGCCAGTGCCAAGTTGGCCGGGATTCTTGTCGAGGGCGCACGTTGCCGTGACGGCAGTTTCGCCTGCGTGTTGGGGTTCGGGATCAATCGGCAATCCCATCCCTCCGATCTTCCCTATGCAGCAACCGACCTCTTCTCTGTTTCGGCGGAGCGACCCAGCGTCGATGATGTGGTGAGCGCCTTGTCGCTGTCGCTCGATCAGGCGCTGACGCTGTGGGATCGAGGGCGCGGTTTTCTCCACATTCGATCGCGTTGGCTCGAACGAGCCCTCCCGGCCGGGACCAGAATGTCGGTAGCGTCGAAATCGCACAAACTCGACGGTTTGTTTGAGACGATCGATGACCAGGGTCGCCTTGTCCTGCAGACGAGCGACGGCCAGAAGACGGTTGATGCAGGTGATGTTTTCTTGATGGACCAGCCGGTTCCGAAAATTGGCTAAAAGGGTGATGTGAATGGCAAGTGGCGATAATGAGCTCGTATTTTGCGCGCTCGGAGGCCTCGGGGAGATCGGCATGAATGCCGCCCTCTATGGGTTTGGTCCACCGAACAAACGAAAATGGTTGATGGTCGATTGCGGCGTTTCGTTCGCTGGCCCGGATCTTCCGGGGATTGATCTTGTTTTTCCGGATGTCAGCTTTGTTGAACGGGTCAAGAAAGACTTGGTCGGTCTCGTTATCACGCACGCGCATGAAGACCATATCGGTGCTGTGACCGAGCTCTGGCCGAAACTCGGCTGCCGCATCTTCGCGACGCGTTTTGCCGCGAACCTGCTCGAAATCAAGCGATCGGCGGAGCCCGGCGCGCCCAAGATCCCGGTCGAGATCATGGCCTTCGGCGATCGGCTCGATCTCGAACCCTTCGAGGTCGAGGTCATCCCGATGGCTCACTCGATCCCGGAAAGTTCGTCTTTGGCGATCCGCACGCCGCTCGGGACGGTCTTGCATACGGGTGACTGGAAGATCGACGAAACCCCGGTGATCGGGCTTCCGACCGACCAGAAGCGACTGACCGAGATCGGCGACGAGGGCGTGTTGGCTCTTGTGTGCGATTCGACCAACATCCTGCGCGAAGGGCAGAGCCCCTCTGAGGCTGAAGTCGCCATCAACCTGCGGACGCTGATCGGCAATGCACCCGGGCGCGTGCTGGTCACGACCTTTGCGTCAAACATCGCGCGCATCAGGGCTGTGGCCGATGCGGCGGAAGCCACCGGGCGCAGTGTCATCGTGGTGGGTCGAGCGATGGATCGTGCGATCGAAGTGGCACGCGATTGTGGCTACTTCGACGGAGTCGCGCCGTTCTTCTCGGCCAACAGCTATGCCTATCTGCCGCGCGAAAAGACTGTCGTGGTCGCGACCGGAAGCCAGGGTGAATTGCGAGCGGCCCTCGCCCGGATGGCGCAGGACGAGCACCCCGAAGTCAAGCTCGTCCCGGGTGATCGGGTCATCTTCTCGTCGCGGACGATCCCTGGCAACGAGCGGGAAGTCGGCCGCGTCATCAACGGCCTGGTGCGGCAAGGCGTCGAGGTGGTGACGGACCGAACCGAGATGATCCACGTGTCGGGGCATCCCCGGCGCGCCGAGGTGGCGCAACTCTATGGCTGGGTCCGGCCCAAGATTGCGGTTCCGGCGCATGGCGAGCCATTGCATTTGTTCGAGCATGGCAAGTTTGCGCGGCTTATGGGCATCGATCATGTGATCACGGCTGCGGATGGCGACGTGGTTCTGCTCGCACCGGGAGCGCCGTCCATCGTCGACGAAGCGCCACATGGTCGTCTTTGCAAGGATGGCAATCTGCTGGTCAGTGCCAATGATCCGTCGTTGGCGGCCCGCAACCGGCTTGCCTTCGCGGGTATCGTTTCAATCGCCTTCGCCTTGACGTCGCGAGGCGATCTCGCGGGCGATCCCGACGTCGTCTTTTCCGGCATGCCGACGCATACACGCGACGGCAAGGCGATGGACGCCGTGATCGATGCTGCCATCTTCGCAACGCTCGATAATCTCGGTCGTGGCAAGCGCCGTGACCCCGACGCAGCCGCGACGGCGGTCGAACGATCGGTTCGCGGCGCGATCGGCGCGGCATGGGGCAAGAAGCCCACTGTCCATGTGTTGGTGGTGGAAGTCTAAAATCGTCACAGCGCCTTGTGGCTAACGACCACAAGGTGCGGTGTGGCGTTGCTCATGCCGACATACGCCGGGAGACCAAGCCCGGGCTTTCTATTGCTGGTGGGAATGCGATCAAATGCCGATCCCGACCCCGATGGCCATCGCAATCTATTTTACCATGTGGTGGATCGTGTTATTTGCCGTGCTGCCATTTGGCGTGCGATCGCAGCAGGAGAGCGGCTCGGTCGTGCCCGGCAGCGAGCCGGGCGCACCGGAAACCCCTGGCCTCAAGAAGAAAGCCCTCTGGACCACGGTCATTTCGGCCGCCCTGTTCGTGGCCTTGATGCTGCTGATCAAATTCACCGACTAGCAACGAGCGGCGCTCACGCCATCTTGCCTAGATCGTCGTGCCTTGTTCCTTGACCAATGCACATCCCGTAATGCGCCACATGCCATCCACCTGCTCGAACGTGTAGACGGCTGTCCAGACCCCGCCATCGGCATCCACGATCGTGACCTTCTGAAGCGGGCCGAGCGCGGTTTGTCCGGCCTCATCGAAATGCGTGCTGCGCGGATGGATCAACGGCGCATAGGATTGATGCACCATCGCGTTGAAATCCTTTGCGTTCGGGAATTTCGAGCGGATGCCCGGCGCCGCGAAACTTTCCGCGGCCTCCGCATCGTCGCGACCAAACGCATCGATCTGCTGAGTAATGATCGATCGAAGCGTTGCTTGCGTCGCCGCATCGAGATCGGCCGCACGCGCCTGCCCCGACGCCAAGCTGATCGATGCGACCAGAGCCACCATCATCGCTGCGCTTTTCAATCCATCTCGCATGTCATCGCTCCCGTTCCGCTTGTTGAGATACGAAGAAAGACGACGAGAAGATTGGGGTCACCGCAAAAACGAGGCACGTATCGCGTTTGGCGCGGGACAAATCAGCCCATTCGGCGATCGGGAACCACTTTGCCTTGACCCCCGGACCGGTTGCAGACTATGCACAGAACGCCTGGAAACGGGAGCGTGTAGCTCAGTCGGTAGAGCATCTGACTTTTAATCAGAGGGTCATGGGTTCGAGCCCCATCGCGCTCACCATTTAGATCAAGCACTTAGCGAAAATCGCTGCGGAACAAGCGACCTTTTTCGACCATAAAATGGGGTCGCAAACTCGCACCTACGAGGTGCGTTCTTGTCAGATGGTCACAGACCTTTGCGATTCTTGGAAGCGCTTGTGGTAGTTGCGACTTCGACCAAATTTCCGCTTTTTTAACAAAGAACAGTATTGGCCGTTGTCTCGCTCTTAGAGTGTCATTGACGAGGGTGACCAGACGATCAAGTCGGGTGTCACCTGTCGAAATGCTTGCTGTCGGAGAAGCCCGATGCCTCGCTTCTATTTCGATATCAATGACGGTGCGATCGACATACGAGACGATCTCGGAACCGAGTTCGTGGACCGTGATGCGGCTCGACTTGCCGCCATCGACGCACTTCCCGATATCGCGCGTGATGTGATGCCGACTGGCAATCATCGCATCATGACGTGCCACGTTCGAGACGATCAGGACAGGATCATCTTCGAGGCCAAACTGATCCTCGACGCGCGATGGCTCTCAGACGTCCCAGAAAACTGACCGTCAAGCTGAAAGAGCGGGTCGTGTCTTGCGCGGGGGTCGACCCATTGACGACGGCGTCCCGGCCGCCTCATCACAACTCCGATCTGTTGTGACGATAGGGCACGCCACCCGGTGCAAGCCGTCAGAGCCGCTCGTGCATTGTCTCACGAATGACAATCGAGGAGACCAAGGTGGCTAGACATCCGATCGACGCCCAGACGTCCACGGTGGCGCAGTTAAAGCAAGATATCGACTCTGGTCGGACCGGCGACAAAGTGTCGGCGCCCGATCCGGGATTGTCTTCGCTCGGGACGGACGACGAGGCAGGCGGGACACCGAACAGTCCTGAACGGATCGCGCTGGCCCGGCGGCAGGAGGCCCAGCCCGTTTTAGCCGCTAGTAACGCCACCTCGAAACAAGCCAGTCGATGGATGTCGATTGGCATCATGGTCATTGTGGTCCTGGTCATCGTACTCGGCGCGGTCTGGATGGCGCTCCGGTCATGATCCAGTCCTGCGGATCAGCTTCAGGCCTTTTCGAAGGTCGAAGCGGCCCGTGTCTCGATGGCGACACACCGCCATCGTGCAAACCGCAACGCTGGCGACCGGCTCTCAATCGGCGCGGATGACCGATTTGACGCGTGCGAAATCGCTATCCCGCAACACGCGCTTTGCCACTAGCTCCTTAATTGAGCGATACGGGCGGTGGTTCACGATCGCCTGTCCGATGTGACTGTTGCCGGGTAGATGGTTCAAGGCCGAGACCGAGGCGGTGTTGATATCGATGGTTTTGCGTGTGTCGGCGGCGGGCACCTCGCTGGACTCCGCCATCGCGAGCACGTTGGCAGGGGGAGCCTGAACCACGGTTTCGCTCGCCGGCGCGCCTTGTTCCCGCTGCTGGCCTGGCCACGGCACGACAGTCGAACCGGGAGAAGCCGTCGGGTTCGAGATCTGCTGCGCGTCAAGTGCTGGTGCAAGGGCTTGGGTCGGCACGGGTTGCGCGGTCGGTATAGCTGCAGACGAGGTCTCCACCGCCGAGGGCGTCGGCGCCGCCACCTCCGCCGCATGCTGTTGAGACGGAACGGGCGCAGTCAGCGCAGCCACCTCGACCCGACGTGGAAGTCGAGCAGGAACGACGGGATCCGGGAAGGGGGCCTTGGCGAGATCGCCCCATGGCTTGGACGCGGCCTCTCTGGGTGGCATCGCATGAAGCGCGACGCCGACGCACAGCGTGAGCGCGGCGCAGGCAATCGAAATGCCCGTTGCCGATCTTAACACCATGAAAAACTCTCCCGCTGTACTCCCGCAGATCATGAACACACGAGGCGATGCATGATACCGGCGAGAAAACCGCATACGCAGAAATAACGCAACTCGCGGGTTGCTACATTTAATAAATGGCAACACTGCGATGGTAGCGGCCGCGATTCGGGCATGCGTTGCCGAGCAACGACGCAGATCGGGACGGCAACCCATCGATAGCGTCAACGTCGGGTTAGGATGTTGCGGCGCAAGGTCGGAAAAAGCCGGGCAGGGTCGCGTTCCCAACAGCGATCGATCGCAACGGAGCTTCTCGGAACCTCAATCCGATAGCATGACGCGGACCTGATTTTGCCCGGCACCGGAAACGGTTGGCCGGGCTTTTTTCACGGCGGCCGTTCCCAAATCGGAAAGCTCGTTGGAGGCTCATGGCGCACTGTCAAACGCCGCGGTGAAAAGGCGATCGATCAAGTTTGATATGATCTTCAGGCGCTTCCCTAAGCGGCATCCACGATGGTCCGGGCTCTTGCAGCCAGGGATCGAGCCGACACCCATGTATGAGATCGAGGGCATTAACCCCACACATATCAGCGTGCGCCACCGGGAAGACCACCACGTCTGGATGTTCGCCGTGGGACGAGACCGACAGAAGCGCCGCATCATCACGTCCGGCATCAGTCGAACCGACACAGCGACCGACCGGATCGCGTCGGATGTCGTTGTCGATGCGCTGCTGTTTGCGTCGCAAGAGGCACGCCGGCTTGATTTGATCGACTAGCCGACCTGCTTGAGTGACGCGACGATCGCCTAAACCGGCTTGGCCAAGGCCGCAAAAGCCGGGCGGGCGATGTGATAGCCCTGAATGAGATCGACCCCGAGATCGCGGAGCGCCTGGAGCTCGCCCCCGGTCTCGACACCTTCGCAGACCGGAACGACGTTAAGGTCCCGCAACATAGCGAGTGTCGAGCGGACGATGGAACGCCGAACCGGATCGGTATCGATGCCGCGGATCAACGCCATATCGAGTTTCGCGATATCGGGCTGAAACTGAGCCAGCAGCACGAGGCCGGCATAGCCCGCGCCGAAATCATCGATTGCGGTTCGGAAGCCGATATCCTTGTAGGTCTGCAGAATGTTGAGAAGATGTTTGGCATCGAGCTTCTCGGTTTCGGTGAATTCGAAGATGATCCGTTCGAGGGGAAAGCTCGTTCGCTCCGCAGCTTCCAATGTCAGCCGAATACAAGCATTCGGTTCGTAGACCGCATTCGGCATGAAATTGATCGATAAGCTCGCTGTCGGATCGTCTGACAGACGCAACGCAGACGCCATTTCGATCGCTCTCACCCGACATTGCTGATCGAAGGCGTAGCGATTGCTGTCGGTCACGGACGACAGGACCGTGAAGGCACCCTCGCCAGCAGGACCGCGCACAAGCGCCTCATGGGCGAAAATCAACCCTTTGGCGACATCCACAATGGGCTGAAACGCCATCGAGAAGGGAAATGTAAATGCCGATCCATCTCGACATCCTTCGCATGCGATCGGCATCGAGGTGTGGCTCCAAACTCCTGCACCACACTAATGCGAGGATCCCTAATGAGTTCGTTCGTCTTGAAGCGGCATGCGCGGAGCGCCGACATACCGCAGGCTCCTGGGCCACGCCGTTCAGGAACCGAGCCGCCCACTCATCGATTTGATATGAAACGGTCGGGCAGCAGTCGCCGTGCAGCAGCCCATATTGTTTTGGAGCGAGAGATGGACAATTCAAAACGCAAGATAGCGCTAATCGGTGTGTTTGCCGCAGCGCTGGCCATGCCAGGTTTCGCCCAGGCGCAATATGCAAGCGGGCGAGTGGTCGAGCCGGACGGTTATATCTACAATCGGCAGGGACAGGCCTTCAATCCGCATGAAGGGGTGCAGCCGAATGGCTGCGTCAAGTTGTGCGAGTTCGACTCGAATCCCTGCGATCCGCCGTCGTTCAAACACGCCGATGGTCGCTGCCTCTACAATCACTGATCGTCAACCCCGCTTGCCTCAGGCCTGACAGCCATCAGGCCTGGCGCAGGCGGGCGAAGCCACGGTCGAGGTCGGCCTGAAGATCGGCGAGATCTTCAAACCCGATCTGAAATCGCAGGGTGGGTCCACCTGGGTTCCAGGAGGTCGCGGTTCGATAGGTTGTCGGATCGAACGGGATCACGAGGCTTTCGTACCCGCCCCAGGAGAAGCCCATCCCGAAAAGTTCGAGCCCATCGAGCATCGCCGCGACAGCATCCGTGGATGCCGGTTCGAGAATGATCGAGAATAAACCCGACGACCCAAGGAAGTCGCGCTTCCAGATCGCGTGTCCGGGATGGCTCGGCAGGGCGGGATGCAGCACCTGACGCACCTCCTCGCGACTGTCGAACCAGTGTGCCATAGCGAGCGCTTGGCGCTCGGCCTCGCGGAGCCGCAAATCCATGCTTCGAAGTCCGCGCAAGCCCAGAAACACATCTTCGGGCCCGGCGCATATCGCAAAGGCGTCGAAGGTCTCACGCAGCTTCGGCCAGTATGCCGCATTGGCGGATGTCAAGCCGAGCAACAGGTCGGAATGGCCGGAGAGGTATTTTGTGCCGGCCTCGATGGCGATATCGACCCCGCGTGCATGGGGCGGAAAGAACAGGGGTGTCGCCCAGGTATTGTCCATGATGACGCAGATATCATGCGCATGCGCTGCCTCGGCGATGGCGGGGATATCCTGCATCTCGAAGGTCTGCGACCCAGGCGCTTCCACCAAAACCGCACGGGTGTTCGGCTGAAACAGGTCGGCGATCCGGGTCCCGATCAGCGGATCGTAGTAGGTCGTCGAAACGCCGAAGCGCCGCAGCATCGTGTCGCAGAAATGCCGTGTCGGCAGATAGGCCGAGTCGGTGACCAGGATGTGGTCGCCACTGCCGAGGACCGACATCAACGCAACGGTCACGGCCGCAAGGCCCGAGGGCGTTAGCACCGTTCCGGCTGCGCCAGCGAGTTCGCTCCACGCCGTCTCCAGCGCTTCGGTGGTCGGCGTGCCCTTCGTCCCATAGGTGAACCGACGCTCGCGGTTCTGCAATTGTGCGACATTGTCGTACAGAACCGTCGAGCCGCGATAGATCGGTGTATTGACGAACCCATGCTGCTCCTCAGGGTCGCGCCCGGCATGAATGAGCCGCGAGCGCGAGCCGAGAGTCGCGCGAGTGTCCGGCGTAAGTTTTGTCATGATCGTCCGAGGTTGAAGGTCGGCGTGCACCTGATCCATTGCAGGGCGGGACGTCAAGACGCGGGAGATGGCCAGCAACGCCTTGACCACGACAGGCAAAACTTCTGTGATAGCGACGGCGCTGGCGGGCGGTGGCACATGGCGTGCTTGGTCGCGAGTGCTGAGTGTCGTGCAGGAACGCTGGAGTTGAGCTTTTGAAGAAGAGACTTTTTGCATCGTTGATGGTCGCTGCCCTTGCGGCGAGCACCGCGGTCGCCTCGGCTGCGACACTCGATACGGTCAAGCAGAAGAATGTGCTGACCTGCGGCGTCAACCCGTCGTTGGCCGGGTTCGGCATTCCGGACGACAAGGGGCAATTCACCGGCCTCGATGTGGATTTCTGCCGCGCTGTCGCGGCATCGGTGCTGGGCGACCCGACCAAGGTCAAGTTCATCGCGCTCAACGCGACGGATCGGTTCACCGCGTTGCAGTCTGGCGAAATCGACCTGCTGGCGCGCAATAGCACCTGGACCTCCTCGCGTGACCAGCAAGGCATGTTGTTCGGCCCGGTCAACTTCTATGATGGCCAGGGCTTTATGGTGCGCAAGAAGCTTGGCGTGTCGTCCGCCAAGGACCTGAACGGTGCCTCGATCTGCGTGCAGCAGGGCACCACCACAGAATTGAATCTGGCCGATTACTTCCGTACCAACGGCATGAAATACGACAGCGTCGCCTTCAAGGGGGAGGATGAAACCCTCAAGGCCTATGAGTCTGGCCGTTGCGACGCCTTCACGACCGACTCGTCGGGCCTCTATGCCGAGCGGATCCGCCTCGTCAATCCTGACGATCATATCGTGCTGCCGGAGATCATCTCCAAGGAGCCCCTGTCGCCCGCCGTCCGGCAGGGCGACGACCAATGGTTCAACATCGTCCGCTGGACGCATTATGCCATGGTGTCGGCCGAGGAACTGGGTGTTACGTCCAAGAACGTCGACGACATGATGAAGTCGGATAACCCCGACATCCGTCGTCTTCTCGGCGTTGAAGGCGAGCAGGGGAAGGGCTTCGGGCTCGACAAAGCCTGGGCCTATAGCGTGATCAAAACGGTCGGCAATTATGGCGAAGTCTTCGACAAAAACGTGGGTGACGGCTCGCCGCTGAAAATCAAGCGCGGCTTGAACGCCTTGTGGAATAAGGGCGGGCTGCAATACGCCCCTCCGATCCGCTGAAAAAGTAAGCAATGGTTGCGATCAGGGCGATTGTCCCTGATCGCAACCATCAATCCCTGCACATCAAAGGATCGCGATGGTGGAATTAGTCGAGCGTGCGAAGCCATCAGGCGGGTCCCTGATCCAAAATCCGATCGTCCGCGGGGCGGTCTATCAGATCGTGCTCGTGGCTCTGATCGTCTTCGTGGTTTACGGAGCCGCCACCAACGCCATGACGGCGATGGAACGGCTTCGCATGCCGACCGATTTCGGCTTTCTGGGCCAGACGTCGGGCTTCGACATCAACCAGACCTTGATCCCCTATTCGCATTCCTCGACCTACGCCCAGGCCTTCTGGGTCGGCTTGATCAACACGCTGCTGGTCGGCGTCGTCGGGATCGTCTTGACCACCATCATCGGGTTCACGGTGGGAATCGCGCGCCTGTCGTCGAACTGGATCGTCGCGAAACTCGCGCTGGTCTATGTCGAAACGCTGCGGAACATTCCGCTGCTGCTGCAATTGCTGTTCTGGTACAACGCGGTTCTGAAGCCGTTGCCGGCGCCACGCCAATCGATTGCGCTGCCAGGCGGTATTTTTCTCAACAACCGCGGGCTGATTTTTCCCAATCCGCAATTCGGCGAGGGCGCTCAGTTCGTCGGGATGGCCGTCGTGATCGCGATCCTGGCCGCGATCCTGTTTACGATCTGGGCAAGCAGGCGGCAGAAGAGCACCGGCCAACAGTCGCCCGTCGGGTGGGTCTGGCTCGCTTTATTGATTGGCCTGCCGCTACTGACCTATTTCGCTCTGGGGCGGCCGATCACCTTCGACATACCGGTGTTGAAAGGCTTCAACTTCGCGGGCGGCCGGCAGGTGTTTCCCGAGTTGGTCGCCCTCGTGCTCGGCCTCTCCGTCTACACCGCGTCTTTCATCGCCGAGATCGTCCGTGCCGGCGTGCAATCGGTCGCGCACGGCCAGACCGAAGCCGCCGAAGCGCTGGGCCTTGGGGCGGGCCGCATCCGATCTCTCGTCGTGGTGCCGCAGGCCATGCGGGTGGTCATTCCGCCGCTGACAAACCAATATCTCAACCTCGTCAAGAACTCCTCCCTGGCGGTGTTCATCGGCTACCCCGATCTGGTTCAGGTTTTCGCCGGCACGGTGCTGAACCAGACCGGCGCGGCCGTGCAGGTCATGGCCATCACGATGCTGGTCTATCTCGTCATTTCGCTTTTCACCTCGGCGATCATGAATATGTATAACCGGCGCATCGCGCTGGTGGAACGGTGACGCGGATGAGCCAGATCGCCGACAAGACAGATCTAGATCCGTCGGTGACGGCCGATGCCGTGCTCGACGCTGCCGTCACCGACATGCCGTCCGGCGGCGCAGCCTTCGTCCAAACCGAGTCGCATCCCGCTCAGCCGGCGCCGATCACGGTGCGTGGTCCTTTGGCGTGGATGCGGGCCAACCTTTTCTCGACGCCGGGTTCGGGGTTACTCACCCTTCTGGCCGTTGCCTTCGTGGCCTGGGTTCTGCCGGATCTGGTGCGCTTTCTCTTCACCGATGCGGTATGGTCCGGTGACGCTGCCGCCTGCCGCACCAAGGTCGATGGCGCATGCTGGGCCTTTATTGCGCAGAAATTTCAATACGTTCGCTATGGGTCCTATCCCGAGACCCAACATTGGCGGATCGACCTGACGGAGGCGATCGGTGCCGTTCTGATCGTCTGGCTGTTGTGGACCTCGGCGCCCAAACGCAATGTCGCGGCGCTTCTGTTCTTTATCGTCTACCCGGTCTTCGCCTTTTTCCTGGTGCGCGGATCGGATCTGATTGGGTTGCCGATCATCGATACAAGTCTCTGGGGCGGCCTTTTCATCACGCTCCTCATGTCAGTGGTCGGCATCGTGGTGTCGCTCCCGGTCGGCGTTTTGCTCGCGCTTGGACGGCGCTCCGCACTGCCGATTATCCGCACGGTGTCGGTCGCCTTTATTGAAATCGTTCGCGGCGTGCCCTTCATCACGGTCCTGTTCATGGCCAATGTGATGCTGCCCTTGTTCGTGCCGGAGGCTTGGACGCCTGACCGCCTTCTGCGACCCTTGATCGGCACAGCCTTGTTCGCCTCCGCCTATATGGCCGAGGTCGTGCGCGGCGGCCTCCAGGCGATGCCGCGCGGCCAGACCGAAGGCGCCCAAGCGCTGGGGCTCGGCTACTGGCAGAGCATGCGGCTCATCATCCTGCCGCAGGCGCTGACGACCGTGATCCCCGGCATCGTTTCGACGTTCATCGGCCTCTTCAAGGATACGACCCTTGTGGCGATCGTCGGGATCTTCGATTTCCTCCGAACGCTGGAGAGCGCCCGGCTCGACCCGAATTGGGGCGGACCGACGATCACGACAACCAGCTACGTCTTTGCCGCGATGGTCTATTGGATCTTCTGTTTCGGCATGTCCCGCTACTCGCAATATACGGAGCGACGGCTGAAGGCCGGTCGCGCTCATTGAGGTCTTCTCCCATGTCGAACGCAACGGCGATCCCGAGCATCGCTCCCGCCGAGGACCTCGCGGTGAAACTCGACGGCGTCCACAAGTGGTATGGCGAGTTTCATGTCCTGAAGAACATCAACCTGAATGTCTCGCGTGGCGAACGGATCGTGATTTGTGGCCCGTCAGGGTCGGGCAAATCCACGATGATCCGGTGTATCAATCGTTTGGAAGAGCATCAAAAGGGCAGCATCGTCGTCAACGGCACGGAGCTGACCAACAATCTCAAACGGATCGACGAGGTGCGCCGTGAGGTCGGCATGGTGTTCCAGCACTTCAACCTCTTTCCGCATCTCACCATCATCGAGAATTGCACCCTGGCGCCGATCTGGGTTCGCAAGATGCCGAAGCGCGACGCTGATGCGCTCGCCATGAAATATCTGACGCGGGTCAAGATCCCGGAGCAGGCCAATAAATATCCGGGCCAGCTTTCGGGTGGTCAGCAGCAACGCGTCGCCATCGCGCGGTCGCTCTGCATGAACCCGAAAATCATGCTGTTCGACGAGCCGACCTCGGCCCTCGACCCCGAGATGGTCAAGGAGGTGCTCGATACGATGGTATCGCTCGCCAATGAGGGCATGACGATGCTGTGCGTCACCCACGAGATGGGGTTTGCGCGGCAGGTGGCCGATCGCGTGATCTTCATGGATGGCGGCGAGATCGTCGAGATGAACAAGCCCGAGGCATTCTTCGCCAATCCGCAACACGAGCGCACCAAGCTGTTCCTGAGCCAAATCCTGCACTGAGGGCTGAAGCCTGACGCTATCGCCGCCACGGCGTCGCGCTCCATATGCAGCCTGGACCGCGGCCACCCAGGCCGGTTCGGTCCGTTCCGTATGGAGACCTTCGATGCGTTCTTTCGCTTTCGCCGCCGCTCTGGTGGTCGCCGCTGTCGCAGCCGCTCCGGCTTTCGCCGAGACGATGGAGTATAAGGCCAGTCTTTCGGCCGAAACAGAGGTGCCGCCGCATGCCGACCTGAAGGGCACCGGTACGGTCGCGGCCACCTTCGACACGACCTCGATGAAGCTCAGCTATAAGGTCGATTATCAAGGCTTGACCGGAACCGCCACGGCGGCGCATTTCCACGGCCCCGCAGCAGTCGGCGCCAATGCCGGCGTGATGGTTCCTGTGGCGATCGGTTCAGGCAGCCCGATCGAAGGATCTGCGACCCTGACGGCGGATCAGGCCAAAGCTTTGGAAGACGGTAAGATGTATTTCAACATCCATACCGAAGCCAACAAGGGTGGTGAAATCCGCGGCCAGGTCGAGAAGGCTATGTAGCCCCGAGTCGACAAGCGCTCCCCCACGTCACAAACTCAAGCGGCGCGGGAGCCGCGAGCCGACAAAGTGCTTACAAACGTCGCAACATCTCACGGCGCGTCTGAATGCGCCGTCAGCGCCGACGATCGGCCCGGCGGCTCGTTGCGCGCTCCGCCAGAAACTCGCCAACATTGGAGCCGAGCGGCATCGCGGACGTGTCGACGACATCCTGGCGCGACAGACCGATGTCCGACAAATCGTGTTCGGACATCTGCGCCAGCGTCCAGCTCAAACGACGGCTTTCATAGGCCCGGCGGGGCCAGGATATGAGAGTGGACGTCGCGTTGCTGATAAGAGGCAGAACGGCGGAGATGCCGCGCCTGGCGCGGTGTCCGGTGCGGGACGGGAGCGGGATGGAGAGATGCATGGTGGACCTCGATGGACGCGTTACGAAGCGTCTAGAGTTGTAAGATAGGAACGGGTCAACCATCGGTCCAACGCATAGTTGACATAAGATCGATCGCGTATCATCATCATTGCATGCTTGATACTGACCAGCTCCGATCGTTTCTCGCCATTGTCGATACCGGCAGCTTCACGCGCGCGGCCGAGCGTGTGAACAAGACGCAAAGTGCCGTCTCGATGCATATGCGCCGCCTCGAGGAGCAGCTCGAACGGCCGTTGTTCGTCAAACAGGGGCGAGGCACCCGACTGACCAGCGATGGCGAACGGCTCGTCGATCATGCGCGACGCATGCTCGAGGTCGAAGCGGCAGCCCTTTACGATCTGAAACAGCATGGGCTCGCCGGCCGGGTCGTGTTCGGCATCCCCGACGATTACGCAGAGCCGTTCCTGCCCGACATCGTCAAGCGCTTCACGCGGCAGCATCCGCTGGTCGAACTCTCGATCGTCTGCCATCCCAGCGTCGATCTGGCCCAGCGGATTTTGACCGGCGAAGTGGATGTCGCGGTCGTGACGGATTGCGAGCGGATCAAGGGGCTCGAGATTCTTCGCGAGGAGGCTTTGTGCTGGGTGGCAGGGTTGCGATCCGGTCCCATCGAAGATCAAAGGCCGCTGCCTCTCGCCTTGTCGACGCCCACCTGCCCGTGGCGGAATGCGGCGCTCGAGGCGCTGGAGGCGGCCGGCATCGCGTCCCGTATCTTCCTCATGTCCACCAATTATGCGGCGCTTGCGCCGATCATCCAGGCCGGGCTCGCACTGACGGTTCTGCCTCGGGCCGCCGTCAACCTCGCGTCGCAGCGTCTGGTGCCGTCGAGCGCCGGGTTACCGGTTTTGAGCAATGTGAAGGTCGGGCTGCTGCGTGGCTCGTCGGGCCGCTCGAAGGAGGCCGCCGCTCTCACCGACGTCATCCGAGCCAGTATCGGCGTCGCTGCAGGCTCGGCGCTCGACGTCGCGGCCTGATTGTCATCCTCGATCGCTCGCCCGTCAGGGCAGGGGATCGGCGTCGCTGAGCGAGATCAGCAGCGGCTCATGCCCCGTCGCGCGCAGGAAGGTCATGAGATCATCGGGCGCAATCGAGGTCGTCTTGTCATTGGTCAGCGGGTGGCAGTGGATCCGTGACGCCTGCATCAAAGCCGTCTCGATCACGACTGTGACACTGCCCGATGCGTCGTTGATGGCCGCGAAGAGCGACACCGACCCGGGTCGTACGCCGAGGGTGTCGAACAGATAATCGGGCGACGCGAACGACAAGCCCCCTTTCGCGCCGATGAAGGGCCGGAGCCGCTTGAGATCGACGGCCGTGTCTTCTCCGAGCGTCACCAGGAAGAAACTGCGCTTGTTGTCGCGCAGAAACAGGTTCTTGGTGTGCGCGCCGCCCTCCGATGCCCCACGAACGGCCTGCGCTTCTTCGACGGTGAAGACCGGCGCATGCTCGACCGTCTCGGTCTCGATGCTGAGCGCGCGCAGGCGGGCGAAAAGGTCATCAGGGGTTGCGGTCATGAAAAGCTTTGATGTGCAGGTCTGTCGGACGTCCGGCGACACCAATCCGGCTCGCGCCATGGGCTGGTGTCGCTCGGGTTAGAGGTCGAGATCAGCTGCAGCCCGTGGTGGCGCCGCAGGTCTCACACTTCAAACAAGTGCCGTTCCGCACCAGCGTGAAGTTCTGGCACTCGGGGCATGATTCACCGACATAGCCCTTCATCCGAGCCTCGGCCTTCTTCTCGGCGACGCTGGTGCGCGGCCCGGACTGCGCAGGCTCGCTCCATGCGAGACCCGCGAGAGCTTCCTGCGTGGCTTCCGACACGGCCTGCGCCATCTCCTGCTTCAGCGCCGTCGCGCCATCGGTCGCGTAAGCCTGTGCCGTCACAGGAGTCCCACGCGTCGGCTCGGCCGATGTCGACGTTCCGGCAGCCGGGCCGCCGCGCACGAGCATGAAGCGGTCGGCTTTCGAACGCACGAGGCCCTTCGAGACGACTCCCGTATCCGATTGCGGCCGGCCTTCGCTGGCTTTGCCCTCGGTTTCGCCCTTGCCCATCGCGTCAAAGCCGAGATCGCTCGGCACCACGTGAGCGAGATCGCTACGGTCGAGATAGGACACCGCAAGTTCGCGGAACACGTAATCGAGGATCGAGGTCGCGTTCTTGATCGCGTCATTGCCCTGCACGGGGCCCGACGGCTCGAAGCGGGTGAACGTAAAGGCATCGACATATTCGTCCAGCGGCACGCCATATTGCAGGCCGAGCGAGATCGCGATCGCGAAATTGTTCATCATCGACCGGAAGGCGGCGCCCTCCTTATGCATATCGAGGAAGATCTCGCCGAGGCGGCCGTCTTTATACTCGCCGGTCTTGATATAGATCTTGTGGCCGCCGACGATCGCCTTCTGGGTGTAGCCGGTACGGCGGTTCGGCAGTTTCTCGCGCTCGCGGCGGCGCTCGATCCGTTCCACGACGCGCTCGACGATCCGCTCCGCGACTTCTGCGACGCGGGCCGGGGTCGATGCGGCCATCAGGGTCTCGACCGCATCCTCCTCGTCGTCATCCTGCTCGATCAGTTGCGAGTTCAGCGGCTGAGACAGCTTCGAGCCATCGCGATAGAGCGCGTTGGCCTTCAGGCCGAGCCGCCAGGACAGCATGTAGGCGTCCTTGCAATCCTCGACGAGCGCATCGTTCGGCATGTTGATGGTCTTGGAGATCGCGCCCGAGATGAAGGGCTGCGCGGCCGCCATCATCCGGATGTGGCTCTCGACCGAGAGATAGCGCTTGCCGGTGCGGCCGCAGGGATTGGCGCAATCGAACACGGCGTAATGCTCGACCTTGAGGTGCGGCGCCCCCTCGAGCGTCATGGCCCCGCAGATATGCACGTTGGCGGCATCGATCTCGGCTTTGGTGAAGCCGAGGAACGGCAACAGTTCGAAGCTCGGATCGTCGAGCTTCTCAGCCGGCACCTTGAGAACGCCGGTGAGGAAATCGGCCCCAAGCGCCCATTTGTTGAACGCGAACTTGATGTCGAAGGCGCTCGCGAGCGACTTCTCCAGCCCGTCGAGCTTTTCGGCCGTGAAGCCACGGGCACGGAGGCTGGACTGGTTGACGCCCGGCGACTGCCGGAGGCTGGCGTGACCGACCGCATAGACCTCGATCTCGGCAATCTCGGATTCACGGTAGCCGAGCGAGCGAAGGGCCTCGGGAACGGCCCGATTGATGATCTTGAAGTAGCCGCCACCAGCCAGCTTCTTGAACTTCACCAGGGCAAAGTCCGGCTCGATGCCGGTCGTATCGCAATCCATCACAAGGCCGATGGTGCCGGTCGGCGCCACGACCGTGGTCTGCGCGTTGCGGTAGCCATTCTGTTCGCCGAGCGTGATGGCTTTGTCCCAGGCGATCTTCGCACGCTCGATCAGGATCGGGTCCGGGCAATCGCCCGCGACCAGCGGCACCGGCGCAACCGCGACCTCTTCATAGCCGGCAGCGTCGCCATAGGCCGCGCGGCGGTGGTTCCGCATCACCCGCAGCATCGAGTCGGCATTCGGCGCGTAACCGGGGAAAGCCCCGAGGTCACCGGCCATTTCGGCCGATGTGGAATAGCAGACACCCGTCATGATGGCCGACAGGGCGCCGCAGATCGCGCGACCTTCGTTCGAATCATAGGGGATGCCAGACGCCATCAGCAGGCCGCCGACGTTGGCATAGCCGAGGCCGAGGGTCCGATATTCGTAGGAAAGTTGAGCGATTTCCTTGGAGGGGAATTGCGCCATCAGCACCGAAATTTCGAGCACGATGGTCCAGAGCCGCACCGCATGCTCATACGAGCGGACATCGATCCGCTTGGTCTTGTCGTCGCGGAACTGCAACAGGTTCAGCGAGGCAAGGTTACAAGCCGTGTCGTCCAGGAACATATATTCCGAACACGGATTGCTGGCGCGGATGGGGCCGGCGGCCGGGCAGGTGTGCCAGTCGTTGATGGTCGTGTGATATTGCAGGCCGGGATCGGCGGAGGCCCAAGCCGCATAGCCGATCTTGTCCCACAATTGCTTGGCCGGGAGCGTCTTATGGACCTTGCCATCGAGACGACGCAGCAGGTTCCAAGGCTGATCATCCTCGACGGCGCGCAGGAAATCGTCCGTCACCCGAACCGAATTATTCGAGTTCTGGCCCGCGACCGTCAGATAGGCCTCGGAGTCCCAATCAGTGTCGAATTCCGGAATGTCGACGGTGGTGTGTCCCTGGCGGCCAAGCTGCATGACGCGCTTGATCATGCCGTCCGGAACCGCGCTCTTGCGCGCCAGTTTGATCTCGCGCTTCAGCGCGGGGTTCTTTTCCGGGTTAAAGCAATCGTCGCCATGACCCTCGCAATTCAGGCAGGCGCGCAGAATGGCTTTGAGGTGCCGCTTGTTCAGCTTGGAGCCGGTCACGAGCGCCGCGACCTTCAACTCCTCCATCACCTTCCAATCGATATAGGCCTCGATGTCGGGATGGTCGGCATCGACCACCACCATTTTGGCGGCACGGCGTGTCGTGCCGCCCGACTTGATGGCGCCGGCGGCGCGATCGCCGATCTTGAGGAAGCTCATCAATCCGGACGAGCGTCCGCCGCCACTGAGCTTCTCGCTTTCGCCGCGCAGGTGCGAGAAATTGCTACCCGTGCCGGAGCCGTACTTAAAGAGCCGCGCCTCGCGGACCCAGAGGTCCATGATACCGCCTTCGTTCACGAGATCATCGGCCACCGATTGAATGAAGCAGGCATGCGGCTGCGGGTGCTCGTAAGCCGAAGAGGAGGCCGTCAGCTCGCCGGTCTTGTAGTCGACGTAATAATGGCCCTGGCCGGGGCCATCGATGCCATAGGCCCAGTGCAGGCCGGTGTTGAACCATTGCGGCGAGTTCGGCGCCACCATCTGGCGCGCCAGCATGTAGCGGAGTTCGTCATGGAAGGCCTGCGCATCGACCTCGGAGGCGAAATAGCCGCCCTTCCAGCCCCAATAAGTCCAGGTTCCAGCAAGGCGATCGAACACCTGCTTGGCTGAATGTTCAGAAACGAAACGCTCCGCTTCCGGCAATGTCGCAAGCGCCTCGGAATCTGGCACCGACCGCCATAGGAAAGAGGGAACGTCATTCTCTTCGACACGCTTCAGCCGAGCCGGAACGCCGGCTTTGCGGAAATATTTCTGCGCCAGAACGTCGGCCGCGACCTGGCTGAACGCTGCCGGCACGTCGATGTCGTCCAGCGCGAACACGATCGACCCATCCGGGTTGCGGATTTCACTCCGGGTTTTCCGAAATGCGATCGAGTCGTAGGGAGCGCCTGCGGTCGTGGTGAAAAGCCGTTCGATATGCATCGCTTGATACCTTCGGAATCGATCGAGCTCCAAAAAGGAAAGCATCCTTCGAGACTCAACCGCAATTTCTTATTCGACGACAAAGCCTGTCGGTCGCCTTGGCGCCCAACATCCGCTCGTCACGCTCGACTGATGGAACTCGACACGCCGACCGCGAGCTCAACGCCTCACGATCGACAACAGGCTCGAATGATACGTCTTGGCTTCTTGACGAGTCCATTGATCTATCATGTGGACGGCCTGGACCCTGAGACGGTCATGTCTTGACTCTCGCGATCAAGAGGCGAAATCCATGATCAGATCGAGTCTATCAAGCAAGATATGGTGTGTTTTCCGTCATTTGCGACCGCGATGACGATTCTGTCTCCCAAATGCCGCAGCCCTCGGCGCGTCAAAAGGGATCGGCTGGGGTGGCCGCCCTTTACGTCGCGGCTCGCACGCGACATAAGACAGCCGAAGCCACGACCACGAGTGAACGGTGCTGCCATGACGTTCAAGACCAACCTGTTGCAGGTGCTGACCTGGTGGAGCGGCCAGACCTACGGCACGCGCTTTTACACCTGGCGGTTCGGCGAACGCGTCGGCACCGATGAATTCGGCAACATCTATTATCGCAAGCCGGGGATCGACCCGAGCTTGAAGTTCGAGCGTCGCTGGGTGATCTACGCCGGCCAGATCGATGGGTCGATGACGCCGCCCGGTTGGTACGGCTGGCTGCACCACACTGTCGATACGCCGCCGACCGACGAGACTTACGTTCCGCGCGAGTGGCAAAAGCCGCATCTGCCCAACATGACGGGCACTCCATTGGCCTATCGGCCGCCGGGATCGATTTCAAACGAAGGCACCCGGCCGACTGTCGGCGGCGATTATGGCGCGTGGACACCGAACTAAGACCGAGCCTCAGCCCAAACTTTGACACATCGGCCTACCAAAGGCAGTGACGTCGGATCCAACATCGTCCTGTCTCCAGAGCGAAAGCTGCCGGTGCCCTTCAAGATCAATCGTTTCTCGATGCCGCAAATCCGTCGGCACGTGGGTGTCGCGGCGCTCCTCGGCGCGACCCTTCTGCCCGGCATCGCCTCAGCCGATAAGATCAAGAACCCGACAGCGGTGTTCTCCGGTCTCGACAAGATCACCGGGCGAATCATTTCATTCGAGGTCGCGATCGACGAGACGGTTCAGTTCGGATCGCTGCAGGTGACCGCCCGCGTCTGCTACACGCGGCCGCCGACCGAAGCGCCGCAGACCGATACGTTCGTCGAAGTCGATGAAGTTACGTCCGACAAGGACTATAAGCGCATCTTCTCGGGCTGGATGTATGCGGCGAGCCCCGGCCTGCATGGCATCGAACATCCGATCTACGATATCTGGCTGACGGGCTGCAAAGGCGGCACCGACATCATCGTCGACACACCTGCCGCTACGGCCGATGCCGGCGCACCGGCGACAGACGCGCCGCCGCCCGATAATGCCACCAAGCCGCCGGCCCCGAACACGCCACCGCCGAAGCCGAAGCGTGTCGTCCGACAAAACCCGCGCCCGGAGGACAATCCCGAGGCGCGTCGCCAGCCCGTGCAGAGCTTCTTCCCGGCGACAGATTATACCGCAGAGCCGGTCGTCGGCCACGATCCCGCAGGCCGTAAATAAGCCTAAGCCTTCCCAGGCTTAAGCTTTCGCGTTTCGCACGACTGCAAGCGCGGTCGTTCCATCGATACCGGCGCGTTGGCCAAAGGGGTGGAATGTCGCCTCCCGTTCGGTCGCGGCGGCGAGTCTCGCGCGATAGACCGCTTTCGGGATCTCGATGGCACCGAGGCTCGCCAGATGCGGCGTGATGAATTGCGTATCCAGAAGGGTGAAGCCGCCGTCGATCAGCCGGGCCGCCAGATGAACGAGGCAGACCTTGGAGGCGTCGGTCGCGCGGTGGAACATGCTCTCGCCGAAGAAGGCCGCCCCGATGTGAAGGCCATAGAGGCCGCCGACCAACGTGTCGTTTTCGTAAGCCTCGATCGTGTGGACGTGCCCCATCGCGAACAGATCCCCAAAGAGCGATCGGATCCGCGCATTGATCCAGGTGTTGTCTCGGCCCGGGGCAGGGGCCGAACATCCCGCGATCACGCTCTCGAAATCGCGGTCGGCCACGACCTCGAACCGATCGGACCGGATGGTCTTGGCGAGGCTCTTCGAGACCGCGATCGCCGTGAGATCGAACACACCGCGATCCTCGGGGTCGACCCAGAACAGAGCCTCATCCTCGGCAGTTTCGGCCATCGGAAACAGGCCGATCGAATAAGCCCGGAGAATGATGTCGGGCGTGATAGCGATCTGCTGACGGGGACGACGCATGCTCTTCAATCGCGGCCGAACGCGCCTCGGTCAAGCCACCCGCGTCGCATTGCATCTTCCCGCCTCGGCTACCAGGATGCGATGCTTGTTTCGGAATATCTGCTCTGACGATGGAAACGCCGCCGCGTCCAGGCGATCATCCGTCGAACCGCTGCGCGAGGCAGCCAGGGCTTAGCCTCCGAGGGTGGAGGATCGGGCTCGATGCCGAGCCCGAAACGGGCAGGTATTTGATCGGGCTTCATCAGCCAAGCACTCATTCTGGGTCTCCTGAGCCGCTGATGTAAGGGTCGTTACTTGTCGCCTCGCTAAATCCATGGGTCGGATCCGGGTATAAATCCGTTTACCCTCCTGCGGGCATTCGCTGCGGAGGGTGTGATCCAACACCGCTTTGCGCGCGGGGCTAAACCCGCTAGAGGATCGAGGCTCGCGGTCGGGCCTGCCCGGCACGATGAAACGATCCCGGCATTTTGCGTCGCGGCCCAAGAGGCCGCTACAGCGCGCCGATCTATGAGGACGCGACACGATGGTGGCCCCCGCAGCAATCCGTTCCAGCTCCGACGACGCCACGCAGGGGCGGGACGGCGGAGCGCCGGGCCAGCATGACGCGATCCTGATCATCGATTTTGGCTCGCAGGTCACCCAATTGATCGCGCGGCGCGTACGTGAAGCCGGCGTTTATTGCGAGATCGCGCCGTTTCAGAAAGCCGACGAGGCGTTTCAGCGCCTCCATCCCAAAGGTGTGATTTTCTCGGGCGGTCCCGCCTCGGTCGTTGATGCCGGCAGTCCGCGCGCGCCGGCGGCGGTCTTCGAGGCCGGGGTGCCGATTTTAGCAATTTGCTACGGCCAGCAAACGCTTGCGTTGCAGCAGGGCGGCGCTGTCGAGGGGGGCCATGCCCGCGAATTTGGACGCGCCGATGTCGAGATCCGCGCCGCGAGTCCTTTGTTCGACGGAGTGTGGGACGTCGGCGGCCGATATCCGGTGTGGATGAGCCATGGCGACCGGGTAACGCGGCTTCCCCCCGGATTCACCGTCGTCGGGACGTCCGACAACGCCCCTTTCGCGATCGCGGTCAATGAGGAGCGGCGTTTCTACACCACCATGTTCCATCCGGAGGTGGTGCATACGCCCGATGGCGCGAAGCTGTTGCAGAACTTCGTCCACAAGATCGTTGGCCTTCGGTCGGATTGGACGATGGCGGCTTATCGGCGCGAGATGATCGAAAAGATCCAGCGGCAGGTGGGCTCGTCCAAGGTGATTTGTGGCCTCTCCGGCGGCGTCGATTCGGCCGTTGCGGCCGTGTTGATCCACGAGGCGATCGGCGACCAACTCACCTGCGTGTTCGTTGATCACGGTCTGATGAGGGCCGGGGAAGCCGATCAGGTCGTCGGCCTCTTCCGCGACCATTACAATATTCCGCTCGTCCATGTGAATGCCGAGACGCTGTTCCTCGATGCGTTGGAGGGCGTCTCCGATCCGGAGACGAAACGAAAGACGATCGGCCGGCTCTTCATCGAGGTGTTCGACGAGGAGGCCAGCAAGGTCGGGGGCGCCAAGTTTCTGGCACAAGGCACGTTATACCCGGACGTCATCGAGAGCGTGTCTTTCTCGGGCGGTCCGTCCGTCACGATCAAATCGCATCATAACGTTGGCGGCCTTCCCGAGCGTATGAACATGGCGCTGGTCGAGCCCTTACGCGAACTATTCAAGGACGAAGTGCGGGCGTTGGGCCGCGAGCTCGGTTTGCCGGAGGCGTTCGTCGGCCGGCATCCGTTCCCAGGGCCGGGGCTGGCGATTCGCTGCCCAGGCGAGGTGACCCGCGACAAGCTCGATATCCTGCGTCAGGCGGACGCGATCTATCTGGACGAGATCCGCAAAGCGGGGCTTTACGACACGATCTGGCAGGCCTTTGCGGTGTTGCTCCCGGTCCGCACCGTCGGTGTGATGGGCGATGGGCGCACCTACGACCAAGTCTGCGCCCTGCGAGCCGTGACCTCCGTCGACGGCATGACGGCGGATTTCTTCCCGTTTGACATGAACGTCCTCGGCCGCGTCGCGACCCGCATCATCAACGAGGTCCGCGGCATAAACCGCGTCGTCTATGATGTGACCAGCAAGCCTCCCGGCACCATCGAGTGGGAATAATTCGTGGCCCATGCGTATTCTCGACGAGGTTGCTTCTCGTTACGGAAGGCGACCAAGCGATCACCTTGTGCTATAGCGATCCGACTGCCGTGACAGGAATTCCGATCGATGGACGACACAAGCCAGCCATCAGCCAGCGCTGACGAAGGGCCTGCACATAGCGCTTTGCGATGCCTGAGTCTGGTGGCCAGGCATCACGGCCTGAACGTCACGCTCGACCGATTGGTCAAGGATTTTGGGCCGTCGAGCGATGAAGCGACATCGAATCAGCTCGTCACTCTCGCGCAAGCTTCAGGTCTACGCGCCAAGGCCGTGACGCTGGATTGGGACGGCCTCACCAAAATTGCGAAGACCTTTCCGGCGGTGGTGAAGCTGAAGAACGGCAATGCAATGCTGCTTGTCGACGTCGGCGAAAACCCGAAGCTGTCCTGGGCCAAGCTCCGGGATCCGATGTCTCCGGGCGAACTCGAGCTCGTGGTGGACCGCCATCGCTTGGAAGAGGCGTGGAGCGGCGAGATTGTCTTGTTCAGCCGCAGCTATGCGATTTCCGATGAGACCAAGCCGTTCAGTGCTCAGCTCGTGGCTAGCCTCGTTTTCCGTGAGCGCCGGATCGTGCGCGATGTGGTGATCTGCGCCGCAATCCTGAGCTTGCTGGCGCTCACACCGGTCATCTTCTTTCGCCTGATGTCGGACCGGGTGTTTCAATCCCACAGCATCAGCACCTTCATCGTCATTTGTCTGGGCATGGCGGTGCTGACCGCCTTCGATGTCGTCTTCGCAGCGATCCGCCGCTACCTCGTTCTTCATCTGACGACACGAATCGACATCAAGCTCTCGACCTATATCTTCGATAAAGTGCTGAGCCTGCCGATCGACTTTTTCGAGCGCAATCCGATCGGTCTCATCGCGTTTAGGCTCAGCGAGAGCAACAAGATCCGCCTGTTCCTGACCGGACAGATGTTCGGAAGCGTTCTCGATCTTGGGATCTTGCTGGTCTTCCTCCCCGTCATGGCCTTCTTTAGCCCGATCCTGACCGCGATCGTGCTGGTCTGCTGTGTGGCGATCTTCACCTGGATCGTCTTGATGATGCCGTTGATGCGGCGGCGACTGTCGGTCGTCGTGGCGGCCGAAAGTGCCCGCTCATCCTTCATGATCCAGACCTTGCAGGGCATACGGACCGTCAAGTCGCTCGCGCTCGACGCGCGGCAGCGCAAGCTTTGGGACGGGTTGAACAGACGCGCCGCCATGGCCCGCATCGCCGAAGGCCGCACGTCGAATATGGTTCAGACCGTCGTCGCGCCGCTGGAAAAGCTGATGGTGAGCGGCACCTTCGCGTATGGCGTTTATCTGGCGACCGCCAACGACGATCCGATCTCGGTCGGCGGTCTGCTGGCGTTCCTGCTGCTCAGTCAGCGCGTGGCGACGCCGCTGATCCAAGCCGCCAAATTGGTCAGCCAGTTGGACGATGCGCGGATCGCCATCCAGGTTGTCTCCAACGTGGTCAATCAACCCGCGGAGGAGGGGCGTTCCGGCCACGGCGTCAAAACGCCGTTACAGGGGCACCTCGAATTCTCGAAAGTGCAGTTCAGCTACAAAGGCTCGACGCGACGAGCCCTCAACGACGTGACGTTCAATATCGCGCAAGGCACGACGCTCGGCGTCATGGGGCGCAGCGGCTCGGGGAAGACGACCATCACGCGCCTTTTGCAGAGGCTGCATTCCGATTACCGAGGGTCGATCAAAATCGATGGCCTCGATATCCGAGACTATGACATCGATCACCTGCGGAGCAGCCTCGGTGTGGTCCTGCAGGATAATTACCTGTTCACCGGGACCATCAAAGAGAACATCACAATCGCGAAACCGAACGCGACCTATGACGAGATGGTGGCGGCGGCCCGCCTCGGCGGCGCGCAGGAGTTCATCGACAAGCTGCCTCGCGGCTACGAGACTTATATTTTCGAGGGGTCGCCGAATCTGTCGGGCGGCCAACGCCAGCGACTCGCGATCGCTCGTGCGCTCATCACCGATCCGAAATTGCTGATTCTCGATGAAGCGACGAGTGCACTCGATGCCGAAAGCGAGGCGATCGTCAACGCCAACATCGAATCGATCGCAAACGGGCGAACCATGTTGGTGATCTCGCATCGGCTATCGTCCCTGGTGCGCTGTGACGCCATCATGGTTCTTGATCAAGGCACGGTTCACGATATCGGCACGCACGAGGAACTGCTCGGCCGCTGCGAGATTTATTCGAGCCTTTGGAACCAGCAGCATCAGCATCAGCAGGGCGCATCGCGCGCCGCGCAGATCCGGCCGAAATTGGTCTATCGCGGTCCGCGAATCTAATTCGGCCGTCCCACCCCCGTCGTTCTGCAGAATTTGCGCGCCATCGTCATCGTCCCGATGCTTCGAGAGAGTGCGGGGAGGCAAGACATCAAGATGGGGGAGAGAAGCAACAATTGGCGGAGACGGAGGGATTCGAACCCTCGATAGGGCTTTACAACCCTATAACGGTTTAGCAAACCGCCGCCTTCAGCCTCTCGGCCACATCTCCGCTCGCCGCAGTCCGTGGACCAGCAACGTCCAGACCTATGCCCGAAGAGGCCCGGCATGGCAAGCGTTCGATGCCCGTATCAGGGCGCCGAAGCGGCTGGGAGATTGGGAACGGGACGTCATCCGACCCGGACACGAGATGTGAGTGCGGCACCGAGCCGTCGTCGAACGTTGGCGATCAAAGCCATGAATCAGCGCAAGCGAGATCTAATGCCACGATCGGCCCACGGTCGTTAAAGCGACTGATGCCGCTAATCGCATATGTGGCATGCTTTTTTGCCGACACGCGGCAACAAGGCAACATTGGGTCGAAAATTCGTTGCTCGAATGTCACAATCCGAAGTGAAACCCCCCACGGAAGGGCGTTGGGACCATTCTGGCGTTTGTGGCCGAGGGGTCGCCGCGTATGTTGATTTTGCGAACGGGGGTTACCCCACGCTCAGATCGGAACGGAATTCTTGCAAAGATGCCATCGGCCAAGACGCCGGGTTTTGTAAGGGCAAGTCCGGGTTGATAAGGAGGTTAGAGTAGCAACGGTTCGATAAAGTTGGAATGAAGACGGTCCGGTCTCAATCTGCTTCGAACAAGAGCAAGTCTAATCTCGTTGGGTCTTTCAAACTGGAGGTTGTACTATGAAGCTCGTTAAGAGTCTTCTTCTTGGTTCGGTGGCCGGAATGGCCGCTATTGCTGGCGCGCAGGCTGCTGATTTGCCGTTTCGGAAGGCTGCCCCGGTCGAATACGTTCGCGTTTGCGACTGGACCGGCGCTGGCTACTTCTACATCCCGGGCACCGACACCTGCTTGAAGGTCGGCGGCATCATCCGCGCCGAATATGCCTACATCCAGAACAACTCGGCCTTTTTCCCGACCCCGGGCGTCAGCACGGTTGCGGCTCCGCGCGCCACCGGCACGTTCATCCCGGGCCGTAGCCGTGACGCAAGCGGCTTCTTCGCTCGCGGTCGTATCGACGCCGACGCTCGCACGCAGACCGCCTATGGCACGCTGCGCACCTACGTCCGCTTCCAGATCGATCGTCTGCAGGGCAACTACTCGGGCGGCGGTGTCGCTGGTGGTCAGAACTCCTTCGCCAACCAGGGCGGCAACAACGCCTATCTCGACAAGGGCTTCATCCAGTTCGCTGGGTTCACGGCCGGTCGCGTTCAGTCGTTCTTCGACTTCTACGCCGACAACTACAACTTCGAAGGCATTGCCAACTCCGACGAAAGCAACAACGTCTTCGCTTACACCGCGACGTTCGGTGGCGGCTTCTCGGCAACGATCTCGGTCGAAGACCGCAACGGTCGTAACCTCGGCCAGAACATCGGCAACATCGCGTTCGGCAACGGCGCCATCAACCCGGCCGCTGGCCTCAACGGTCTGGCTGGCGCGAACGCCGTCTACGCTGGCGAGACGATCCCGGATGTGGTCGGTGTCCTGCGCGTCGATCAGGCTTGGGGTGCGGCTCAGATCTCGGCTGCCTACCATGACGTGAACACGGTTGCGGGTCCGCTCGGCAACGTGGCGATCGCCAACCAGTTCGCCAACTCGACCACGGAAGGCTTCGCGGTTCAGGGCGGCGTGCAGATCAAGCTGCCGATGCTGGCTGCTGGCGACGATCTGTGGATCGAAGGCGGCTACCAGGAAGGCGCTTACCTCTACCAGGATTCTTCGAACTACCTGAACGCCGGCTTCAACTCGCTCGCGCTCGGCGGCTTCCAGCATATCGACCGTGACGCTGTCGCGATCGGCAACGGCACTGGCGGTTACACCCTCCAGAAGGGGTCGGGCTTCCACGTCATGGGCGCCTTGCACCACTACTTCACGCCCCAGTTCCACGACGTTCTGTTCGGTTCGTACGAGACGATCGGCTACGGCAACATCGTCAAGAACATCGACTGGACCCGTGGCGGTATCGGCGACGCATCGGAATTCCGCGTCGGCAACCAGTTCATCTTCACCCCGGTTCACGACCTGAACTTCGGCGTGGAAGTGATCTACATGCGCATCGACCAGACCTTGGCTCACGAACTCGGCCAGGCCGCGACCGCTCTGCCGGTCGGCGTCAAGAAGAACCCCGATGCCTTCGAGGCTCGCCTCCGCGTCGAGCGCGACTTCTAAGTCGACTCGGTTCGTCCAAAAAAGAAGCCCGGCGCGAAAGCGCCGGGCTTTTCTATTGAATAGGCCCCGACATCATCTTTCGACGACGCAGCGCGGCGCTTCTCAGCAACACGGCACAATGCGTCATGGCAAAGCGGGGACTGAGCCGGATATCTTTCGGTGAGGCCTGAGGCCGTCGCTACCGGCGCTGATACAGAGTACAGCGACGCCCCGACGATGTCCGTCATCACCAGGCCGCGTCAGATCATCGGCTACGTTTTCAGCTCGATACAGAACGGCCGCGCGAGAGCGCCGCGGCATCCCACCGGCCTAAACACAGTTGAGAAATAAGGGACGGATGGGGCTTAGTTTCGTTCCCACATCATGACACTGCCGAGTTCGCCCATGGCGTTCCATTCCGGCTTGCCGACGTCGCTTGTTGTTTCCAAAGCCATGAGGGCCGCGATGGCGGTTCGCGCCCGGTTGACGCGGCTCTTCAACGTCCCGAGAGCACAACCGCAGATCTGCGCCGCTTCTTCGTAGGCAAAACCAGACCCGCCAACCAGGATCAAGGCCTCCCGCTGTTCGGCCGGGAGCTTCTGCAGCGCGGTGCGGAGATCCTGCAAATCCATATGCCCGTTCTGCTCGGGCACCGACACGAGGCGAGCCGCCATGGTGCCTTCAGCGTCCTCGACCTCACGACGCCGCTTCCGATATTCCGAGTAGAAAACGTTCCGCAGGATCGTAAACAGCCAAGCCGACATGCTCGTGCCCGGCGTGAATGAATTCTGATTGATCCAGGCCTTCATCAAGGTCTCTTGAACTAGATCATCGGCACGATCGGCATTTCCGCAAAGCGAGAACGCAAAGGCCCGCAGGCTCGGAATAGTCCGAAGCATATCGTCTTTGAGAGCATGTGTCGGTTTCGGTTCGGCGGAATGCAGCGTCGTTTGCTCTGCCTCAGACGACTCCGTCGTGGATGCGGCCGAGCCTTGACCTTGTTCGGCTTCGTTCACACCCATGTTCAACTCCCCTCGCCGAGCCACTCGATCAGACGCTATCCTGTCGAGCCTAGCGTTAACCTACTATGATCGTCCAAACGATGATGGCATCGCGACCGTGACGTCGCTTTGACAGGCTGCGTAACGCAACTTGGGCCACATGTTTAAAACCGTTACATTAGATATCGGACCGCCGGCGGTGGAAATCAAGTTTTACGGCCCGGTTCGCAGCAGATGTCCGAAGAAAACCGGAGCACCTGATGGGACGCCATTCACAGATCCGCCCGGTGGCTCGATCGTGACGGCATATGTGGCTCGTTCCAAGACGGCGCGCGAGACATTCGGGAGTTTTGTTTGCGAGACATGATCTTCGCCAAGGATCCCAAGTGACTTCGGCGCACCGAGATCGGCATCGATGATCCACAATTCGTAAGACTTGCCTTGGATCGGGGTCGCAGCGACAGGATTGATCGACAGAGCATTGTCCCGAAGATCGGCCCGCATCACGAAAGCCGGAGCGTCGTTCGTCTTCTGCAACACGGCCACAAGAGGCTCGTTCATACCACGCGTCCCCATGAAGGGCGAGACCGCAACCCAAAGCGCCAAGGCGGCCGCGAGCGCCATCGACGCGACAGCGACTTGTTTCCAACGCTGCAGTTGCCGGCTGAGTAGAACCACATTCCCGGCAGCACCGATTCCAGCGGCACTCAAACCCATGATCCGCGCCAGGATCGACGACCATAATTCGCTTGGCGGCTCCACCTCGGGCGCTGCCTCATAAAGCGGGGCCAGACGATGTTCCCAAGCCGTGACGGCACCATCGAAAACGGGGTCACTGACACGGCGAAGCGACGCTTGCGTCCGCTCGGCGTGATCGAGCGTTCCGAGAACATATTCTCCAGCCAGCATGTCGGGATGATCGGCGGTTTCGGGAGTCGTCATGATGCGAGACAGTTCTTCAACTGGGCCAGGCTTCTGTGCAGCCATGTCTTGATGGTGGCGGTCGGGTGGTTGAACCGCCGCGCGAGCGCATCGCGACTCAGACCGCGATAGTAAGCCAAAAGTAGGATTTCACGACGCTCCGGATCGAGCGTTTGCAGGCATACCAGCAGGGCCTTGAAGCTGTCGCTTCGTTCCATACTATCGAGGGGATGATCCACCTCGGCAGGAATCTCGAGCCCCTCGCTGATGTCGTCCTGCATGGCTGAGTGGGACGGACGGCGAACCTCATCGAGCGCCCGATTGCGTGCGATGACGGCCATCCATGTGATCGGGGACGCTTTCCCAGGGTCGAAATCGACGGCCTTCTGCCAGATTTTCACATAGACCTCCTGAAGAATTTCGTCCGCCAAGCTCCTGCTGACCAAAATACGCAAAACGATTCCATAGAGTTTACGGTTCGTCGCGTTGTATAAAACCTCAAAGGCCGCCTGATCGCGTTGTGCCACCCGTTGCAGCACCACAGCGAGTTCACGGGACGAACCAAGCATTTCCTGCCCCACCAGCTGACGTCCAAAGGCCACCCGCCCTGATACGCTTAGCTGGTTCTATGCGACTTCGCCGTGTTCACCAAGGCAGGAGCACTCGTTCCGAAAATTGGGTCGGCCCCAGCGCGATCAGGCCTTCGTCGCTCCCATCACGGCGCGGTACACCATGGCCAGACCGACCACCAGCCACCCTACGATCAACAGACTTCCGCCGATGGGAGCCGCCGTGGGCCACGGCCGTTCGCCGGTCAAGCCGGCGAGAGCCAATTCTCCGGAGAACAACACGGCCCCGATGAGCATGGCGATGACCCCGACCAACACCGCCCGTGATGTCGAATGCTGCGTCGATGCCAGGATCGCAAAGATGGCGGCCGCATGGATCAACATCATATTGGCGGCAATCGCCGTGATGTCTCCTCCGCCACGATGAGCCGCCGCTGCCGCAACAGCAATTCCCCCGGCGCCGAGCAATCCCGCCAAGCCCTGCAGGCCCGTTGCAATTAACGAAACGGACCCGCTGGTCTGACGCCGCGCAGGTCGCGGCGCCTCTGTCGTTTTTCGATCTGTTTCGGGCATCAGCCCGGGATCATGACCGTGTCGATGACGTGAATGACGCCGTTCGACTGCATGACATCCGGAATGGTAATGCGCGCGACGTCACCCTTGGCATCGGTCACATCGAGACCCTTGCCATGCGCCGTTACGGTGAGAGTATCGCCATTCACGGTCTTCAGCTCGGCCTTGCCGCCACCAGCCTTGACCTGCTGCTTCAATTCAGCGGCCGTCAGGGTGCCGGGAACGACATGATAGGTCAGGATCGCGGTCAGCTTGTCCTTGTTCTCAGGCTGAACAAGGCTCTCGACAGTGCCCTTGGGCAGCTTGGCGAAGGCGCGGTTGGTCGGCGCGAAAACCGTGAACGGGCCGGGGCCCGACAGCGTATCGACGAGACCGGCGGCCTTGACGGCTGCAACAAGCGTCGTGTGATCCTTGGAATTCACGGCATTTTCGACGATGTTCTTGGTCGGATACATCGGTGCACCACCGACCATCTTGACGGCAGCGTAAGCGGCCGGGGCAGCGGCGACGCCAAGAGCGAGCACGATACCGGCGACGAACTGGCTGTTCCTGTTCGAAAACATGTTTACCTCCACAAGGTCAGCCTCCTCAAGGGAGACAGCTTAAGTTACGCGGCTCTTATCAAAGAGTTTCAGAGTTCAATGGCCGGTTGAAGGGCAGTAACCTTGGCGGCTCGCCCGAGACGTGGCCCAGACCCAACCGTGACGGCGGCGATCGATCGGCCTTCCGGAACGGCACATTAAGCCCGCTATGATAAGCGTGAGCGATGGACAAGCACATCGCCGATCCGATGACGGTCATCATCGTTCTCGATTGGGCCTCCGTCACCGGCGGTCAGGCTAAAGTCGCGTTCGACAGTGCCATCGGGCTCAAGCAAGCGGGCCATCGACCGATCATCTTTGCGGCGGTCGGCCCGATCGCGCCCGCTCTCAGCACAGCGGGCGTCGAGGTGATTTGTCTCGGCCAAGCGGACCTGATCGGCCATACGTCCAAGGCGGCAGCCGCTGTTCAGGGAATCTGGAACGGCGTGGCGGCAAAGCGGCTGGGGGAGCTTCTCGCCACCTGTCCAGCCGGTCGCACCGTCGTGCACGTCCATGGCTGGGCGAAAGCGCTTTCACCATCCATCGCGGTCCCCATCGCGCGGTCGGGTTTACCCGCGATCTATACGATGCATGAATATTTCATCCTGTGCCCGAATGGTGGCTTCTATAATTATCAGAAGCATCACGCCTGTCCGCTCGATCCGTTGTCGCTGGCGTGCTGGAGCACGAACTGCGACTCGCGAACCTATGGGCGGAAGCTTTGGCGCGCGGCTCGGCAAGTCGTGATGGAGCGGGTTGCCCATCTCCCGACCGTTTTTTCCGACTATATCTGCATCTCGAAATTCCAACTCGACGTCATCGGCCATCGCCTGCCGACCGACATTCCGGTGCACGAAATTTCCAACCCCATCGATGCGCTCGATCTGGGCCCGAAGCCGCCGAGGCCGGGCGCCAACATGATGTTCATCGGCCGTCTCTCGCCCGAGAAGGGGCCATTTCTCTTTGCCGAGGCCGCTCGTCTTGCGGGTATCATCCCGCTGTTCATCGGCGACGGACCGGCGGCCTCGGAACTCGCGGCGCGCTTTCCAGAGGCGCGGCTTCTCGGCTGGAAAGGTCCGGACGAGGTCAGGCAGTTGATGCGGGAGGCGCGCGCCTTGGTGTTCCCGTCGCTGTGGTACGAAGGCCAGCCCCTCACGGTCCTGGAGGCGAAGTCGCTCGGTACCCCGGTCATCGTATCGGACGGTTGCGCTGGGCGGGAGGAGATCGAAGACGGTGTCGCGGGGCTCTGGTTCAAGAGCGGCGACGCCGCCGATCTCGCCCGTGCGTTGCGCGAGATGGCGGACGATGCGCTGGTCGAACGGCTGTCACAGCGTGCCTATGAGCTCTACTGGTCGAACCCGCCCACCCTGCAACGCCACATCGCGGCCATCACCTCGGTCTATCGCGCGCGCCTTGCTCCGGCTTCACCGCAAGGGCAGGCGACCTGACGCCTGGCGCAAGCCGACCGGGCGCTCGACCCAAGCGGGTCGTTCGAGCCAGCGGATGCGAGCGGTCTCGATTCCCCAGACGGCGCCGAGCATCAGATAGACATGCCGCCAGTGGTCGATATCGATCTGAAACCCCTGCATGAGGAAGACGAAAAGCGCCGGCCAGTAGACATGCGCGATCCGGGCGTAGGGCGAGCGCGCGAGCGCCAAGCGAAAACCGATGAAGATCGTGAGCCCGACCATCAGCAAGAACGCCGACCCGCCAAGCCATCCATAGGACGCGAAGGAGTTGATGTAGGAATTATGCGGATCGAGGTCGAAGATCAGCCGAAACCGAAGCGGCCCGAAGCCATTCAGCCGGTCGAGCAGCATTGGAAGTGAGCGCAGTTGGTTGCCGAAGCGCCCCGTTTCCCCTTCATCATATTCCTGTGTGACGCTGGCGCGCTGGAGAAAGAACTCGCGGGTGCTGTCGATCGAGAGAAGCAGCACGATGCCGATCAAGGCCACGCCGACCGCCACGGCCGCCATCACGACAATGCGTCGGCGCACCCTCGCGTCGCGGTTCGACTGGAACGCGAACACCATCGTCATCAGGGCCGCGACAATGAAAGCGCCCCACGACCCACGTGAGAACGACAGGAAGATGCCGGCCACCACGATGAACAAGGCCGAAAGGGTGAGAAGGAGGTGCCGGGTGCGGCGGAGAATGAGGCTCTGAATGAAGTATAGCGCACCCATGATGAGGTAGGAGCCGAGGACGTTGGGGTCCTTGAACGTTCCGGAGGCGCGACCGTATTTGGAGAATAGATCCTCCGTACCGCCGATGTTGAAATAGCCGAGAATCCCGCAAGCAGCCGCAACCACTGTGCTGAACGCATAGGCTTTCAGGCAAAGCTCGGCCCGCTCCAGCGTATTCTCGGCAAAGAAAAGCGCGAAAAACACGGCCGTGATCGCAAGATAAAGCGATTGCAACATAAAGAGGGTCGGGTCGGGCTCGTTCAGATACGGAAGCAGAGCGACGAAGCCACTAAAGTTATAGATGAAGATCAGGGCCAGGAAAGCCAGGATGAAGCGATGGACCCTGAAGCCGCCGAGGAACCAGAGTCCGATCGTGAGGAACGAGGCAAAATCGTAGGGCGATGGCTCGACGAGAGCGATGGCGCCGCACACGACGAAAAGGAAGAAACTTAGTTTAATCAGGATATTATAATTAAACCGCAATGGCGGCAGCCGCACCGCGATGGGGGCAGCCTGAGCCGACCCGGCGCTCGCCGCCGCCAATGGGCGGTCAATATGCATTCTCGGCCTTGACGAGAGCGACCGGCGTGATCAGCAGGATGTAAAGATCGAAAAAGATCGACCAGTTCTCGATATAGGCGAGATCATGCTCGACGCGGCGTTGGATCTTGTCGGAAGTATCGGTTTCGCCCCGCCACCCGTTGACCTGCGCCCAGCCCGTAATGCCGGGTCGAACCCGATGACGGGCGAAATACCCATCGACGACTTCATCATAGGCCCGGTCGGCGGCGGTCGCATGCACGACATGGGGCCGCGGCCCCACCAGGGAGAGATTGCCCCAAAACACGACGTTGAACAGCTGCGGCAACTCGTCGAGCGATGTGCGGCGGATGAAGCGACCGACCCGTGTGACGCGCGGATCGCCTCGCGTCACCTGTTTGCTGACCGCATGGTCCAATTGGTCGACATACATCGAGCGGAACTTGAAGACCTCGATGATCTCGTTGTTGAAGCCATGGCGCTTCTGCTTGAACAGCACCGGACCCTTTGAGTCGAGTTTCACCGCGATGGCGATAACCAGGAGCACGGGCGAGAGAACCAGCAGCGCCAAGGCGCCAACGAGCCGGTCGAATACCCATTTCGAGACGACGTCCCAATCGGCGATCGGCTTGTCGAACACATCGAGAACCGGAACGGATCCGATGTAGGAGTAAGACCGCGGGCGGAACCGAAGCTTGTTGATATGAGCCGCGAGCCGAATGTCGATCGGCAGCACCCATAATTTTCGCAACATTTGCAAAAGGCGCTGCTCCGCCGTGATCGGCAGGGTGAAGATGACGAGATCGAGCCGCGTGTGGCGGGCGAATTCCACGAGATCGTCGATGTTGCCTAGCTTCGGATAGCCCGCCACCACGTCTGGCGAGCGGTCGTCGTCGCGATCGTCGAAAACTCCGATGATGCGGACGTCGGTCTCCGATTGGTCGCCGAAGGCGGTCAGCAACGACTCGGCGGGGGCGCCCCCTCCTACGATCACGGTGCGGCGATCGAGTCGGCCGATCCGGCTCATGTGGCGCATCACCATCGATATAGCCCCGCGCTCGAGCAGGAGCGCCGCCAGGCCGATGCCATACCAGCTGAGCAGCCACACGCGTGAGAACGTGCCCTCGAGCTTGAGAAAGAAGATCGCGGCCAGGGCGACGAGAAAGACGAATGTCCAGACGGCAGCAACACGCAACCCGAACGTCACGGGCGCGCGGAACGCCGTGACCGAATTGGCGTGAACGGCTTGAAACCCGATGATGCTGAGCGCTCCCACGATCAGGATCATGGCCACGTAAGCGACGCTGCTGTCAGATAGAGGCGCGACATAGACCTCGTGGATCAGAAAACCAACGGCGCACAGCAACGCAAACTCGACCACCCGAACGACACCCGCCAAAACGACCGGCGAATAGGGCGGACGAGATTGCGGGCCACCCATCGCTTCGGCGAGGGCCACGAGCCGGGGCGAGGGAGGGCGGGTCGAGGGGCGCGCGGCCTGACCCACGGGATCGAGCGCTTTGCTGCGGCGAATGTCGTCCGGCGTGAAGCCGCCGGGAGGCGATGTCATAGAAACGAGCTCCTACAGGCCTAAGCCACCGGGCCGCAGAGACGATGATCGCTCTCCCCCGGTCGCGTGCCTTGTTTTCTCGGCGATTGCATCACGATACGCTGTCATGACGCCATCCACCATGCGGGCCATCCCAAATTCCGTGTGAACATGATCGGCAAGTTCAAGCGCGGCCTCTCGCTCCTGCTCGGGCGAGAGACTGAGTTGCTCGATCATCTTGTCGCATAAGCCGGCGACATCGTTGGGAGCGATCAATCGATCCCGATAGGGCCCGAAGATCTCCGGGATGCCGCCGACATTGGTGGCGATGATCGGCAGTTGAGCCCCGGCTGCCTCGAGAATGACGTAGGGAAGAGACTCGGCGCGCGACGGGACGACGAGTACGCGACCGAGCTCGAACGCTTGCCGCGCCGGTATCGGCCCCGCAAAGACGATGTCTTGTTGCACACCAAGGGACGCGGCCCGGGCCTGCAGCTTATCTCGGTCGGGACCGGACCCGACTAAAACAGCCCGCAACCGGCGACCCGTCGCAACGCTGGCTGCGGCGATCGCGTCCAGAAGCGTGTCGATCCCTTTCGCTTCGCGCAGTTCACCGACATAGAGAAACTCTGCCGCATCAGCCGCCGGCACGATCGGCAGAAACTCGGCCTCGGAGATCCCGTTCAAGGCGACGCGGGACAAACAACGAGGTCGACCGACGGATCGGCCGTACCGGCCCTCGATATAGGCGCTCTCGAAGAGGATCAGGTCGGACGACTGCGCCATGATCCGCTCCATCCGCATGTAAATGCGGTGCAACATCGTGCCGGGCGCGTAATTGAGGCTTCCGCCATGAGGCGTGTAGACCCGCACCACATGAGCATCGGCCCAGGGCAGGATCGCCGGAAGTCGCGCAAAGGTCGCGCCTTTCGATCCGTGCCCATGCAGCACGTCCGGGCGGAGCTTACGCGTCAGCGCCGCGATCTTGAACAGAGCCGACACATCCGTCAGATGCGGGTTACGCCGCATGGCGAAACGCGTGACGCCGAGCGCGAGGTGAGGCTCCAGATCGGCAAGCACACGGTCGGCCATTGCGCCGCCGGTGCTCGCATCCGCGACGAGCCCGACGTGATGTCCGCGGGCGACCTGCTCGCGCGTCAGATCGAGGACATGCCTGAACAGACCGCCGAGAGGCGCACGCAAGACATGAAGGATCCTGAGACTGTCATCTTGGTGGCGTGACGCGTCCCGCATACCGGCCTCGCATTCCTGTGCGAGATCGCGCGAGCGATATCGTCCGGAACAGAACTGCAGGCGAGGCCGCCATGGCCCCGCTCTCGCAAGGCTTTATGGACCGGTTTCCTAAAAGAACCTTTCCTCGACCGTCAGCGTGTCGCCTGGACGTATTGGGAACGTTAACGGAACCGTTCCGGTCACCGGCGCACCATTGATGCTGCGGGTCACATCGACGGACCCTTGAAAGCCGCGCGGCGTATAACCGCCCGCAATGGCGATCGCTTTCTGGGCCGTCATGCCGTTCACGAAGGGGTATTGGCCGGGTAGCGTGACCTCGCCGAGAATGAAGAAGGGCCGAAAGGCCTCGACCTCGACCGACACATGCGGTTCGCGCAGGAAGCCGGCACGCAGCCGTGTCTCGATCAGGCGTTCGGCCTGCGTCGTCGTGAGGCCGCCAACGCGCACATCCCCGGCAAGCGGGAGCGACACCGTTCCGGCGCCCGACACCGAATAGGAATTCGACAGCGCATCCTGCCCGAACACGATGATCCGAAGCCGATCGCCGCTCCCGAGTTGATACGGGGCATTGGCCTGGGCGCGGAAAAGATCCGTGGGAAAGTTCTGCCCGGCGCATCCGCTTGTCAGAACGGTTAAGGCCAGACCGATTGCCGTGAGGGTTCGCCGCATGGAAGTTAACCGGGCAAGGCCACAACGATTGTTGCGGCTCGTGATTCTTAGTCATTGTTGTAAGGCGACATGGTTAACGAAAGCTGAGGTGTCGCGGGTGGGGGGAGTGGAGACCTGCTTGCGGCGCAAAGCCGGGTGGCGATTTGAGCCGATGGCGAAAGCCGACCGAAGCCCCTAAATGTCACACATGACGGAGGAGACGATCCACGAGGATCGGTCCCTCATCCGGTTCACTGAGGCCGATCGAGACACATGCCAACCTTCCGCACCAGCCGTCGCGTTCGACATACCGCAAGCGACATGTTCGATCTCGTTGCCGATGTGGAGCATTATCCGTTGTTCCTGCCGCTTTGTCAGAGCCTGGACATCCGACGCCGGACGACGCTCGACGATGGTCGCGAGCAACTGCTCGCCGACATGCGGATCGGCTACAAGGCCATCCGCGAGACCTTCACGAGCCGGGTCACGATGGATCGGCCGCAGATGCAGATTCTCGTCGAATATGTCGACGGGCCGTTCACGCGCATGGAAAATCGGTGGCGTTTCGTCGATCTGCCACCGGGGTCGAAAGGGCCGGAATCGACCGTCGAATTTTTCATCGACTACGAGTTCAAAAGCCGGATGTTCGGCATGCTCATGGGCTCTGTCTTCGAAGCGGCATTCAGGCGCTTTGCCGAGGCGTTCGAGGAGCGTGCCAACCGCGTCTACCCGCACGCTGGCACGCGTGTGGCGGCGCCTTGACGGTGAAAGCCTTCCGCCGGTTGGCGCTCGGACGCGTCAGGCCGGCGTCGCAGCGATGGCGGCTTCCAGCAGCGCCAAGGCCTGCTCGACCGACGCCAGTCGAATAGCATCGCGGGTGAGCGGCCCGAAACGGCGCTCGACATGGTTGCTTGCGCCCGCCCGACCAGCGCCAACCCGCACCTGACAGGCAAAATGCACCAGCCCCACGGGCTTGGCTTCGCTGCCGCCGCCCGGCCCGGCGATCCCCGTGATGCTGACCGCCAAGTCGGCGTTCGAGCGGGTGATCGCTCCGGCCGCCATTGCTCGGGCGGTGGCCTCGGAGACGGCGCCGTCATGGGCCAACACATCATCCGGGACGCCGAGCATCTGGCGCTTGGCGTCGTTCGAATAGGTCACAAAGCCGCGATCGACCACGGCAGAGGATCCAGCGATCTCGGTCAACAAGGCCGCGACGAGGCCGCCGGTGCATGATTCTGCCGTCGCGATCATCAGCGACCGGACCCGACATGCATCCAAGAGAAGTTCGGCACGGCGCAGCAGAGCGGGCGAGAACATCGACGCCTCCGTATCAGGTTGGCCCGAGCGGCAGACGAACTGTCGCAAGAGCCCAAGCCGCCATACCCTCGCGCCGGCCGACGAACCCCATGAGCTCCGATGTCGTGGCCTTGATGCCGACCCGGTCGATGCCGATCCCGGCGATCGCGGCGATCGCGGCCCGCATGGCCTCGCGATGCGGACCGATTTTTGGCGCTTCGCATACGATCGTGACGTCCAGATGCGCCACGACGCCGCCCCGCTTGCCGACGCGGTCGATCGCATCCTTCAAGAAGAGAGCGGACCGCGCGCCACGCCATTTCTCGTCGCTGGGCGGGAAGTGTACGCCGATATCGCCGTCGCCGATCGCACCGAGGACCGCATCGGTCAAGGCGTGGAGCACGACATCGGCATCGGAATGGCCGGTCAGCTTGCGATCATGCGGGATACGAACGCCGCCGAGCCACACATGGTCGCCGTCGGTGAAGGAGTGGACGTCGTAGCCCTGGCCGATGCGGATGTCCGGCAGGGTGGCGAGCAGGCGAGCTTCGGCGGACATGAAATCCATGGGTGTCGTGATCTTCACGTTGATGACATCGCCTTCAAACACGTAAACTGAATGGCCGGCATATTCCGCCACCGCCCCGTCATCGGTCAGGTCGTTGCGCCCCGCTTTGGCTGCTTGACGATGAGCCGCGAGGATCAGCGGAAACGCAAAGGCTTGCGGCGTCTGCACGGCTCGCAACTGCTGGCGATCCAGTGTGCCGAGCACCGCCCCATCCGAGCCGATCTGCTTGATCGTGTCGGTGACGGCGCAGCCGGGAACTGCCGCTTGGTGTCGATCCGCGGCCGCAATCGCCCGCAACACGAGCTCCGGCGAGACGAAGGGACGGGCCCCGTCGTGGATCAGCACGATGTCTGGCGCGACGTCATGCAGTGCCAGTGCCTCGAGCCCAAGGCGAACACTGTCCTGCCGGCTCGCGCCGCCGAAAACGGAAGCATGCAGCCGCTCGCGCATCGTCGCATCGAGCAACCCGGCCGCTTCGCTGAACAGATCGGTGTCGTCAGGATGGATCACCGGCGTGACACGAAGGTCCTGATGAGCCGACAACAGCGCATGAAGCGTCCGCGCAATCAGCGACTGACCCGCGAGCGTCCTGAACTGCTTGGGCAATCCAGCGCCGGCGCGCGATCCCCGGCCTGCAGCGACGACGAGAACATGGGACGAGGCAGGCATCGTGCAAACAAACTCCGAGTACGATTTCGACCAACTCACGCCCAAGCGGCGTCAAACTGTCGCCAACTGGCCCTTCAGATGCGCTATCAAGGGAGTTGCCGCGCCGCAGCAACTGACTAATCTGCAGGCTTCAAACCATGCTGATGATAATTTAGGCACGCTGGGCAACGACCACCGCGTCGCGTGAGCGATCTACCCGGAACCGCCTCCGAAAGAAAGGTGCTTGATGCGCGAAGCGATGCGATCGGACGAGACAGGCAATGGCGCAGGACCTGAGTCCCAGCGCACTGCAGTCCCGCAGGCCGGTCTCATGATCGGATCCGTAGCCGTGCCGGGGCGTGCGATCTTGGCTCCCATGGCGGGGATCACCGATATCGGCATGCGTCGGATCGCTTGCCGGTTTGGTGCGCCACTGACCGTGAGCGAGATGGTGGCGGCCGCCAGCTTCACGACAGGGCAGGCCGAAACGCTGAACCGCGCCGAGGGCCGTGGCGTCGCGATTCATGTGGTCCAGATCGCCGGGCGCGAGCCAGCACCGATGGCGGAAGCGGCTCGCCTCGCAGCAGGCTTCGGCGCTGCCGTCATCGACATCAATATGGGATGTCCGGCCAAGAAGGTGACGGGCGGTTACTCGGGCTCGGCCTTGATGCGTGATCTCGATCAGGCTTGCCGTCTCATCGACGCAACCGTTCGCGCGGTCACGATTCCGGTCACGGTCAAGATGCGGCTCGGCTGGGATGCCGACAGCCTCAATGCGCCTGAGCTTGCTCGACGGGCCGAGTCACTCGGGGTCCGATTGGTCACGGTGCATGGCCGAACCCGCAACCAATTCTATACCGGAACAGCCGATTGGGCGGCCATTCGGGCCGTCAAAGAAGCCGTGACGATCCCGGTCGTGGTCAACGGCGACTGCCATTCGGCCGCCGATGCCGTGCAGATGCTGGCGCAATCGGGCGCCGATGCCGTCATGCTCGGACGGGCCGCGGTCGGTCGCCCCTGGCTGGTCGGACAGATCGCGGACTTTCTGAGGACCGGTCGTCCGGTGCCGCAGCCGAGCGGCGCAGCTCGCCTCGAGGCGGCATGTGAGCATTTCGAGTCGATCATCGACATGTTCGGACGCGACAAAGGCTTGCGACACGCCCGCAAGCATCTCTCGGCCTATGCGCTCCATGCCGAGGGCGCACCAGCTCATCTCCGTGACAGGCTGGTGACAACGACCGATCCGGATGAGGTCCCCGCGCTTCTGTCAGCGCTTTTTCGATCCGACGAGACAACCACCACGATGGACCATGCCGCATGACCGCGCACACGACACCCTGGACGGACGGATCCGAGACGGCGCGCTCTGATCTCAGCCTCGCCGCCAATGCGATTCAGGTGCTCAACGGTTTGCCCCATCCTGTCCTCGCGATCCGCGCCGATGGAACCGTGGTGGATGTCAACTCGGCCGCCGAGTCCTTCTTCGAGATGGGACGCGCCATGATGACCCGGCACAAACTCGCCGACCTCGTGCCGTTCGGGTCGCCTCTCCTGGCGTTGATCGAGCAGGTTCTCGACCGCGGCTCGGCCGTAAAAGAATACCGGGTCGACCTCGGTAATCCGCGCCTCGGGCCGGACAGAATTGTCGACATTCACGTGGCACCCATGCCGGAAGCTCGCGATGGCGTCGTGATTCTGCTTCAAGAACGCACAATTGCCGATAAAATGGACAGACAGCTTACCCATCGAGGGGCAGCCCGCTCAGTTTCTGCGCTTGCGGCGATGCTGGCTCATGAAATCAAGAACCCGCTTTCGGGCATACGCGGGGCGGCGCAATTGCTTGAAACTGCTGTCGGCGACGAAGATCGGGCTCTGACGCGCTTGATCTGCGACGAGACGGACCGGATCGTGAAGCTGGTCGACCGGATGGAAGCCTTTTCGGATATGCGGCCGACGGAACGCGAGAGCGTCAACATTCACGCCGTGCTCGACCACGTGAAGCGCGTGGCGCAGGCGGGTTTCGCTCGCCACATTCGCTTTCAGGAGAGCTATGACCCATCCTTGCCGCATGTGCTCGGCAACCGCGACCAGCTGGTTCAGGTGTTTCTCAATCTTGTAAAAAACGCGGCAGAGTCGCTGGGCGATGCGATCGATGGCGAGATCGAGCTCACGACCGCGTTCCGACCAGGGGTCCGGCTCAAGACCGCCGGCTCGTCGCACCCGGTCAGCTTGCCGCTCGAATTCTGCGTGCGCGACAATGGTCCCGGCATTCCGCCGGAGATCGCAGCCGTGCTGTTCGACCCGTTCGTAACCACGAAAGTCTCGGGAACTGGCCTTGGTCTTGCACTGGTGGCCAAGATTGTCGGCGACCATGGTGGCATCGTCGAATGCGAATCGCATCCAAGACGGACGGCATTTCGCATTCTGATGCCGATGTATGCGGCACGGGACGGGCGCGGGTCTCAAGTCTGACGCCGCTTTTGATCCGAAGGGGTTTGTAATGACGAATGGCCATATCCTCGTTGCCGACGACGATACGGCGATCCGCACGGTTCTGAGCCAAGCCTTGGCGCGTGCTGGTTACGACGTGCGGACGACCGGCACGGCCGGCTCGCTCTGGCGCTGGGTGCAAGCCGGCGAGGGCGATCTCGTCATCACCGACGTGGTGATGCCCGACGAGAACGCGTTCGAACTCCTGCCCCGGATCAAGAAGCTGCGGCCGGATCTGCCCATCATCGTCATGAGCGCTCAGAACACGTTCATGACCGCCATCAAGGCCTCCGAACGGGGCGCCTATGATTATCTCCCAAAGCCTTTCGATCTGAAAGAATTGGTCGCGATCGTCGGCCGCGCGCTCAGCGAACCGGGCAAACGAGCGCTGCCGAAGGATAATGATGATCTCGAAAACATGCCTTTGGTGGGTCGCTCGCCCGCCATGCAGGAGATTTATCGCTCGCTGGCGCGGCTGATGCAGACCGACCTGACCGTGATGATCACGGGCGAGTCGGGCACCGGCAAGGAACTCGTGGCGCGTGCGCTGCATGACTACGGCAAGCGCAAAGCCGGGCCGTTCGTCGCCATCAACATGGCGGCTATCCCGCGCGACCTAATCGAGAGCGAGTTGTTCGGTCATGAGAAGGGGGCCTTCACGGGCGCCAATACCCGCTCGGCCGGACGCTTCGAGCAGGCCGAGGGCGGTACCTTGTTCCTCGACGAGATCGGCGACATGCCGATGGAGGCGCAGACGAGATTGCTGCGGGTGTTGCAGCAGGCTGAATATACGACCGTTGGCGGTCGCACCCCGATCAAGACGAACGTTCGCATCGTGGCCGCCACCAACAAGGACCTTCGCATCTCGATCCAGCAGGGTCTCTTCCGCGAGGATCTGTTCTTTCGCCTCAACGTGGTGCCGCTGCGCCTGCCGCCGCTGCGCGAACGGGCCGAAGACATCCCCGACCTTGCCCGTCACTTCTTCACCCTGGCAGCCTCCGAGGGTCTGCCGCTGAAACATCTCGATACAGACGCCCAGGAGCGGCTGAAACGGTATCGTTGGCCCGGCAATATTCGTGAGCTCGAGAATCTCGTGCGGCGTCTCGCGGCACTATACCCGCAAGAGGTGATCGGCGGTGATCTCGTCGACGCCGAACTTGCGGGGCAGGCGCCGCTGAGCAGCTTTGGCATGGAAAGCGCGCAGGCCGTGCAGACGGCCGCAACCTCCATGGTGGCCAGCGCCAGCTCCGACGACGGCGGCCTGATGGGCTCCGTCGAGCGGCATCTGTCCGGCGTGTTCCGCCAGCATGGCGACAACCTGCCACCACCGGGCCTCTATCATCGCATCCTGCGTGAACTCGAGGTGCCGCTGATCTCGGCCGCGCTTGCGGCGACGCGCGGCAATCAGATCAAGGCCGCCGAACTTCTCGGCCTCAATCGTAACACGCTGCGAAAGAAGGTTCGGGAGCTTGATATTCGTTTGATGCGGATGCCGCGGTAACAAGCGGACGCCATGAAAAAGGCGCGCTGGGCGCGAAGCTTGGCTGCTGCCCTCAAATCGTCGCAGTTCGGCAACACTGTCGTATAAATACAACGCATATCGGCGTAGCCTGTCCGAGTCGGAGACTCGGACACTCGAGACCCGATGGTGTTTGCGGCAGGACTGTTGATCCGGAAGGCTCTTGATTGGTGGACCAAACTGCGAGCACACCAGAGGGGACATCGACCCGACGGCCACGCCGGCGGCGTCTCGCACTAAGACTCGGCCCGATCGTGGTGACGCTCGGGCTCATTTCGGCGCTCGCGACCTTCGTGGTCTTCACCGGCTATACCCCCATCCTGCCGACCGATGCGGTCGTGGTGGATGTGTTCCTCGTGAACGGCGCGATCGTGCTGGTTCTGCTCGGCCTCGTCATCGCCGAAGCGGTTCGGCTCGTGATCGCATGGCGAGCCCGCATGGCCGGCGCTCGGCTGCACCTCTATATCGTCGGTCTTTTTTGCATCACGGCCGCCGTGCCGGCCATCATCATGGCGGTGGTTGGGTCCGTGACGCTCGAACGGGGCCTGTATCCCGCCTTCATGCAGGATGTTCGCGGTTTCATCTCGCATACCGCCGATGCGGCGCGGCTGTATCGCGAGACGCAATGCAACTCATTACTGCGCGAAGCTGACCTCACGGCCTCCGATCTCGACCGGGCGAAGGTCGGCTATAACGAGCGCGCATTCTTCCAGAATTATTTCGCCTCTCGGGTGCATTTTCTGGGATTTACCACGGCCGTGATGATGAAGAGCGACGGCTCCGTCGTCGAAAAGGTCGATACGGGCAAACCAGCTCAGATCGCGAAGCCGGAAGCGGCGGATTTCGAGGATGCCCGGAAGCGCGACCCGGTCTGCTTCGTGCTCGACTCGGGCAAGACGTTTGTGGCGCTCCGGTCGCTGCCGTCCTTCGACGATACGTTCCTGTATCTAGCTCGTCCGGTTGATCCGTTCTCAATCGAATTCTCGCGCCAAGCGACCGATATCATTGGTCTTTACGATATCTTCGATCGCCATCGCCGCAGCATCCAGGTGGCGTTCATCACGATGTATAGCCTGCTGGCCACCATCATGATGTTGTCGTCGATCTGGCTCGGCCTGTCGTTCGCCAACCAACTCGTGACGCCGATCCGCCGATTGATCCGAGCGACGGATCAGGTGTCGTCGGGCAATCTCTACGTCCAGGTTCCGGTCCGCCGCTCGGAAGGGGATTTGGGCCGCCTCGGCGAGACGTTCAACAAAATGACGTCGGAGCTTCGGGTCCAGCAGAATAAGTTGATCGTTGCCAACCGAATGAACGACGAGCGTCGGATCTTTACCGAAGCGGTGCTGTCGGGTGTTCCGGCGGCCGTCATCGGGGTCGGCAACCGAGGGCAGATTACAGTCGTCAACGCCTCGGCGCAGAAGCTTCTGTCGATTCCGGGGGCGAGCGAGCCGCTTGTCGGTGCGACGATCGAATCGCTGGTGCCGGAACTCGGTCCTGTGCTGATGGAAGCCAGGGCAGGGCGGCAGCGCCTGCATCAATCGCAGATCACGCTCACGACCCTCAATCGCGAGCGGACCGTGAATGTGCGGGTGACGAACGACGTATCGGCCGCGGGTGATTACAATCATGTGGTGACGCTCGACGACATCACCGACCTTATTTCGGCGCAGCGGACCTCCGCTTGGGCCGATGTGGCCCGACGGATTGCCCACGAAATCAAAAATCCGTTGACCCCGATCCAGCTCTCGGCAGAGCGCCTGAAGCGGCGCTACGGGCGCGTCATCGTCGAGGGACGTGACGTATTCGATCAATGTATCGATACGATCGTCCGCCAGGTCGACGACATCAAGCGCATGGTCGACGAGTTCTCGTCCTTCGCCCGTATGCCAAAACCCTTGCTCGAGGAGGACGACGTCCGGCCCTGCATCGAACAGGTCCTGTTCCTGATGCGTGAAGGGCATCCGGATGTCACGTTCGTGGATCACCTTCCGGCCGATCCCGTCATCGCCAAGTTCGACCGTCGTCTGATCACGCAGGCGCTGACAAACATCACCAAAAACGCCACCGAGGGCATCGCCGCCGTTCCGGAAGACGAACGGGGACCGGGCCGGATCGACGTCACTCTGAGTGTCGATCACGACGGCATGGCATCGATCGATATCGTCGACAACGGCAAGGGCTTTCCGGCAGAAAACCGACAACGTTTGCTCGAGCCGTATATGACGACGCGCGCGGATGGCACCGGGCTCGGTCTCGCGATCGTGGCCAAGATCCTCGAGGATCATGGCGGCGGCATCGAATTGCTCGATGCCGCATCGGACGGGCAATCCGTCAAAGGCGCCCGCGTTCGTCTCTTTTTCCCGGTTCTCCGGTCTCTCGGCCTGCCCGAGACGGCCCGAGCCGAATCATTTTCCGAACAAGCTTGAGGATCACATGGCCACAGACATCCTGGTCGTAGACGACGAAGCCGACATTCGGGACATTGTTTCGGGCATCTTGTCCGACGAGGGTCACGGAACCAGAACGGCGCGGAACTCCGACGAGGCGCTGTCTCTCATCGGTGCGCGGCGACCCCATCTCGTGTTCCTTGATATCTGGCTGCAAGGCTCGCGCCTCGATGGTTTGCAACTGCTCGAAATCATCAAGGAGCAGCATCCAAGCTTACCGGTCGTGATGATCTCGGGTCACGGCAACATCGAAACGGCGGTGTCGGCCATCAAGATCGGGGCCTACGACTTTATCGAAAAGCCGTTCAAGGCCGATCGCTTGGTGCTCGTGGCCGACCGCGCGCTTGAGACATCGCGCCTCAAGCGCGAGGTCACCGACCTCAAGATTCGCGCCTTCACGCCGAACCGGATTGTCGGCAAGTCGACCACGACCAATCAATTGCGGCAGGCGATCGAGAAGATCGGACCCGCCAACTCCCGCATCCTGATCTCCGGCGCGCCGGGCTCGGGCAAGGAACTGACCGCCCGCATGCTGCACGACGTTTCGGCCCGTGCGACTGCACCCTTTGTGGTCATCAATGCGGCGACGATCACGCCCGACATGATGGAAGTGGCACTCTTCGGGACCGAGGGCGGCGATGGTCGCAATCGTCAGGTCGGTGCGCTGGAAGAGGCGCATGGCGGCACGCTCTATCTCGACGAGGTCGCCGATATGCCGCGTGAGACGCAGGGCAAGATCCTACGGGTGCTGGTCGATCAAAATTTCCAGCGCGTCGGCGGATCGACACGCGTGCATGTCGACGTTCGCATCATCTCGTCGACCAGCCGGGATCTTTCGGTGGGGATCGCCGAAGGCACGTTCCGGGAGGATCTCTTTCACCGGCTTTCCGTCGTGCCGATGCGGGTTCCGTCCCTGTCCGAGCGCCGCGAGGACATTCCCGAACTGATCGAATTCTTCATGGACCAGGTCTCATCGACGGGCGGGTTGCCGCGCCGGAAGATCGGGGCCGACGCCATGGCGGTGCTCCAGTCGCATGATTGGCCCGGCAACATTCGCCAGCTCCGCAACAATGTCGAGCGGCTGATGATCCTGGCCGGTGGCGATCTCGAGGCGGAAGTCTCGGCCGATATGTTACCGGCTGAGATTGGAACCTTGGTGCCGGCGACCCCGAATGGGGCAGGAGGCGAGAAGCTGATGAGCCTGCCGCTGCGCGAAGCCCGTGAAGTGTTCGAGCGCGAATATCTGGTGGCGCAGATCAGCCGGTTCGGCGGCAATATTTCGAGAACGGCCGAGTTCATCGGGATGGAACGCTCCGCACTGCATCGCAAATTGAAGTCGCTCGGCATCGACTGATCGAGCGACCCGCGACCGCGAGTCAACGTCCGGTGACGGCTAAAGGCGCAAGTTTTCCTTGCGGCTTGGCGCGTCTCTGCATCTAATGCGAATCGAGGTGCCCCGCCCCGATGCCTGCGACAGCAGCATCGCGCAATCGTGACAACAAGAGGCGGCGCCAAGAACGGAATGGAACATGGCGGCCGAACGCGCTCAAAACTTACAAGACACGTTTCTCAATTACGTGCGCAAACACAAAGTACCTTTGACCATCTTTCTTGTGAATGGCGTCAAGCTTCAGGGCGTGGTGACTTGGTTCGATAATTTTTGCGTGTTGCTTCGCCGCGACGGCCACTCGCAACTCGTCTACAAGCACGCCATATCAACGATCATGCCGGGTCATCCGATCCAGATGTTCGAAACGCCGGACGAAACGGTCCCATCCTGATTGGATTGTCGTCCTGAGCCGTGAAGTAGGTCACTCAATCTGTCAAACCATCCGCTGATCGAAACAGGTCTTTCGCATTTCGCCGATGCCGAGCGCGCAACGGCATCAGCCACGCGGGCCCTCGTGGTCGGCCCCTATCTCAGCCAGAAGCGCCGCAATGGCGCTGCAGGGTCATCGCGTCTTCCCGAGGCACGCTTGGCTGAGGCCGTCGGCCTCGCCGGAGCGATCCATCTCGATATCGCGGGCGCGCTGATCGTCAATCTGCCCGAGATCCGGCCTGCGACCTATCTCGGCAAGGGGAAGGTCGAGGAGATCGCGGAACTCGTTGCAGACGAAGAAGCAAGCCTCGTGATTATGGATTGCGCCCTGTCGCCGGTGCAACAGCGCAATCTCGAGAAGGAGTTTGGCGCAAAGATCATCGACCGGACCGGATTGATCCTCGAAATCTTTGGACGTCGTGCAAGAACACGAGAAGGATCTCTCCAGGTCGAACTCGCGCATCTCGCTTATCAAAAGTCGCGTCTCGTGCGGTCTTGGACCCATTTGGAGCGCCAACGCGGTGGCTTCGGGTTTCTCGGCGGACCCGGCGAAACGCAGATCGAGACCGACCGGCGCATGATCGAGGAGCGCATGGCGCGGATCGAGCAGGATCTCGACAAGGTCAAGCGGACCCGGTCGCTCAACCGCAAGAGCCGGTCGGATGTGCCCTATCCCGTCGTGGCACTGGTTGGCTACACCAATGCCGGCAAATCGACGCTGTTCAATCGGCTGACCGAGGCCGACGTCATGGCGGACGACATGCTGTTTGCGACGCTCGATCCGACGCTCCGCCTGCTCAAGTTGCCGCATCGCGGCAAAGCCGTCCTGTCCGACACGGTGGGGTTCATTTCCGACCTGCCCACCATGTTGGTGTCGTCGTTCCGCGCCACTCTCGAAGAGGTGATTTCGGCCGACGTCATCCTCCACGTTCGTGACATCTCGCATGAAGACACCGACGCGCAGAGCGCCGACGTCGTCTCGATCCTCCACGATCTTGGGGTCGACGCCGAAGACCATCACCGCCTCATCGAGGTCTGGAATAAAGTCGATCTTCTCGACGCTGAACGGCGTGAGGGTCTGCTCGATAACGCGGCGCATCGTCCCATCGAGCTTCGCCCGATCGTTATATCGGCTTTGACCGGAGATGGGACGCAGGGCTTGCTCGAGGCTGTTGAGGCCCGCCTTGCCACTGGTCGCCACACCTATGTGGTGACGTTAGAGCCAGCGGACGGGAAGGGGCTTAATTGGCTTTATGAGCATGCCGAGACCATAGGCCGCGAGGATGATGAGGATGGGACGATCCGGCTGACGGTTCGGATCCAGGCCGAGCGGGCGGAACAACTGCATAGCCGCTTCACCCATGTGGTGCCGAGCCTCGCCGTCGAGCCGATCGAGACAACGCAAGCAGCGGGTTGGTCGCCCATTCCGGAGCGGTCGCCCGCTTAGACCCGCTTTACGCTGGGTGAGGGCTTGCGTTCGATCGCCTTCGCGTCGCCCCAGAGGGCTTCCATCTCGTCGAGGCTCGCATCAGCGAGAGATGACCCCCGGGAGCCGAGCGTCCGTTCGATATAGCCGAACCGGCGTTCGAATTTAGCGTTGGTGCCGCGCAAGGCCGCGTCGGCGTCGATCCCAGCATGCAGAGCGAGATTGACGACCGCGAACAGGAGGTCGCCGATCTCGTCCTGTTGCGCCGCTGTGTCGGACGCGCTCAGTGCGACCCGCACCTCGTCCAGCTCCTCCGCGATCTTGGCGATGACGGCGCCCGTATCGTTCCAGTCGAACCCGACCATCGAGGCTTTGGCTTGAAGTTTCGAGGCACGGAGCAGCGGGGGGAAACTCGCCGGGATATCGTCCAGAAGCGCTGCAGGCGCCTCGGGAGCAGGGCGCTTGGCAATCCGGTCGGCCTTTTCGCGCGCTTTGATGTCGGCCCAGAGGGCCTTGACCGCCGCGGGTGTCAGGTTCTCGACGTTTCCGAAGACATGCGGATGGCGGCGGATCAGCTTGGTGGTGATGGCCTCGACGACGCCGCCGAAATCGAACGAGCCTTCTTCTTCCGCGATCCTCGCGTGAAACACCACTTGAAGCAGCAAGTCTCCGAGTTCGTCGCGAAGGTCCTGCCGATCATCGCGTTCGATCGCGTCGACGACCTCAAACGCTTCTTCGATCGTGTAGGGAGCGATAGAGGCAAAATCCTGCGCGAGATCCCATGAGCAACCCGTGCCGGGTGTTCTGAGCGCGGCCATAATGTCGAGCAAGCGAGAGATGTCCCGCGACGGGTTCATGATGGCTCGTTCGTTGACGAAGGCAGACAGCGGATCATGCGACGGTTTACGCGCTCCGACCACGAGAGGCAGAACTCTCGAGGCCAAAGCACGATGTCGAGCAGGTGCTGGCGCATGCAGGCGAGAGCCAGCATGCGTGACGAAACGGCGATTCAGTCGAGCGAGATCGAAAGCGCTTCGCGACCTTTGGGGGTATCGACCACGCGCATGTTGACGGGCTGGCCCTCGGCGAGATGCGATAGACCGGCCGGACCGAGGATCGAGATGTGCACAAACACATCCTTGCCACCGTCGTTGCTCGACACGAAGCCGAAGCCCTTGGTGTCGTCGAACCACTTCACCTTGCCGGACACTTCGATCGCGGTCGACGGATCGGGAGCACGACGGGGCGCGCGCGGGGCGTCGAACGACCTTTGCGGTGCACGCTCCTGAGCGCCAGCCGTATCGACTTCGATGACCCGGGTCACCTGTGCGCCCTTGGCGCCATTGCCGACATGGACCTTCAGCTTCGCGCCGGGCGGGACCGTCTCGAAACCAGCGGACTGGAGAGCACCGATATGCAGGAAGGCGTCGCCGGCGCCGTTCGACAGTTCAACGAAGCCAAAGCCCTTGTCGGACTTGAACCACTTGACGACCGCATCGACAACAGGACCCGTCGGTGCCGGGGACGACATTTCGCCGCCAAAGCCGCCACCGCCAGCAGGTGCGCCGCCGAAGCCGCCGCCGCCAAAGCTCCGAGCTGGGCGGGTCGTGCGCGTATCATAGGGGGAGGGTCCATCGTCGTCGAAACCACGCTTCTTAGGACCCCGGAAATCTCTGCCTTTGCTCATCTTACCTGCTCGTGTCTGCCGTTTAGTACCTGTTCGCCCACTCTAATCGCCACAGCACCACATGCTCACGTGTCGAAGACCAGCCGGCCCGGCCACACCCGCCCGCCCAAGCTGCATCCCAGCCGGGGTCTAGAATAAAGAAATGGCCGTTTGCCTTCTTGACATAACCGCAGGCCAATGCAAGTCGGTTTCGCTTAGATCGGCCACATTTCGACCAAGGGTGCGGTGTCGCGAACAGGCCTTATGGCTACGCTTTCGGTCGATCCAAATTCGCGATGCAACTCAGCCTTAACCAGTTTCGCTTCTGATCCATAGGATCCGTCGTGTCGCCTGGAGGGCGTGCTATCCGCCATCGAGCCATTTTGTCGCTGATTGGACTTGCCGTTTCGCTCGGCGGTTGCGGCTTGTCTCCCATGGGTGGTTTGCAACTCAGCGACCGGGAATGTTTGACCCGGGCGATGTATTTCGAATCCAATCGATCCAGCCCTGATGGCATGCTGGCGGTTGGCACGACCGTGATGAACCGCGTCGCGGCTCCTGGCTATCCCAAGACGGTCTGTGGGGTGGTCGGACAGCGCAACCAATATGCGGAGGGCGTGCTCAGCAAGCCGATGTCGCCTCGTGAAAGGGACCGGATCGCGCAGGTCGCGGATGCGGTTCTGGCGGGCCAGCGGCACCCGCAAGTCGGGAGCGCCATGTTCTTCCATACAGCGGGCCTGACATTCCCTTATACGAACATGCATTATGTCGCGGTGGCGGGCGGCAATGCTTTCTACGAGAAGCGAGCGCCGGAACGGGGTGGGCCGATCGGCTATGCCGGTTTCCAGCAGCCGACGACGCTGCTGGCTATGAATGCCGAGCCGGCCCGGGCCGCGGACCCATTCAAGGCGACATCACACGTCGGTGGCGACGCACCGACGCTCGACGCTCCGGTCCACAGGGCAACGCGGTTGGCTGTCGCGACGCCGATGACCATCGCGCCTCCGATGTCGATCGTTGCCGTGGCGAGGAGCCCGAACAGTCGGCCCAATGAGGCGAAACCGCGAAGCATCGATGATCTGCTGCTCACATCGACTCAGAGCGCAGCAGTCCGCGGCTTCAATCCTTCTTAGCGACGGCGATGCCATTAGCAGGGTGGTGCAATCACAAAGCGGATTCGCATAAGGTATATTATGGAACCTAATCGACATTGTGATCAGACGGCTCGGAGCATCGTGTCCACCGTCATGCCATCGTAGGCCGGCTCGACACGGTCCGGCACTTCGCCGATCAACGTCCGGTAGTCGAGGTCGTTATGCAGGTTGGTCAGGATGGCGCGCGTCGGCTGCATCCGCGCGATCCAGTCCAACGCCTCCCGGAGTGAGAAATGGCTGGGGTGGCTCGTGTAGCGCAAGGCATCGATGATCCAGAGATCGAGAGTCGCGAGATGCGTGACGCTCCCGTCCGGGATGGCATTGACGTCGGGCGTATAGGCCGTATCGCCGACCCGCAACCCGAGCGCATCGATCTCGCCATGTTCGAGCCGAAACGGCATGATCTCGATGCGGCCACCTGGACCGTCGATCAAGAAGGCCACGCCAGCCTCGATCCGGGTCTCGTCCAGCAGCGGCGGATAAAGGCTCCCGGCCGGCGTCTCGAAAATATAGCCGAAGCTCTGCCGGACGATGGCGGCTGTCGCTTCATCCATGTGAATGGCGATGCGGCGCCGCATATGCAGCACCAGCGCGCGCACGTCGTCGATGCCGTGGGTATGATCGGCGTGTGGGTGCGTCAGGACGATCCCGTCCAGGCGCTCGACACCGGCTCGCAACAATTGCTCGCGCAAATCCGGCGAGGTGTCGACCAGCACGCTAGTCTTGAGTCCAGCCGCATTAGTCCGTTCGATCAGGATCGAGCAGCGTTGGCGCCGGTTGCGCGGCTCGTTCGGATCACAGGCACCCCAACCCTGGCCGACGCGCGGCACGCCGCCAGACGACCCACAGCCAAGGATCGTGACTGTGACGCTCACGCGGCCGCCCGCGTAGGCAACGGCGGCATCTTGGAAAAAAGGCGCAGCACGTTGGCGTTGGTTGCCGCGCCGAGGGCGTCAAGATCGAGGCCCTTGAGTTCGGCCAGCACAGCGGCTGTGCGAACCACATAGGCGGGTTCGTTGCGCTTGCCGCGATGTGGAACGGGACTGAGGAACGGCGCGTCGGTTTCGACCAACATTCGGTCGAGCGGCACGTCGCGAACGATGTCGCGCAAGTCTTGTGATCCCTTGAAAGTCACGACCCCCGAGAACGACACATAGAGGCCGAGGTCCAGGCCGGTCTGGGCCAGGGCGCGGGAGGAGGTGAAGCAATGCAGCACCGCCGTGAAGCGGCCCTGCCCCATCTCGTCGCGCAGGATCATGGCCATGTCGTCGTCAGCCTCGCGCGAATGGATCACCAACGGCAAACCCGTCTCGCGTGCAGCCGCGATATGGGTGCGAAACACGCGTTCGGCGATGTCGCGCGGGACATCGTCGTAATGGTAATCCAGCCCAGCTTCGCCAATCGCAACGCATTTCGGATGGCAGGACAGATCGATCAGCCGCGTGACAGCCACGTCAGGCTCCTCGTTGGCTTGGTTCGGATGAGTCCCGACCGTGCAGAACACATCGTCGTAGCGCTCGGCGATCGACCGGATCGCATCGAACCGCTCGACGCGCGTCGAAATGGTGATCAACCGCTCGACGCCTGCGGCGCGCGCGCGCGCCACAATAGCGTCCCGTTCCGCCTCGAAATCAGGAAAATCCAAGTGGCAATGGCTATCGATCAACATCACGCCGCCGTTGCGCTGCCGGGAGGCGCCGCCTCCGGTTCGACATAGCGCGGGAAGATCGCGACGGGCGACGGCAGCGGCGTTCCACTCTGCAATTGGTGTTCGACCGTCGCGTCCGAAAAATTGCGGGCGCTGGGCGCGACGCCGAGCAGATCGAGCAATCGCTCCATTGAGGCCGGCATGAAGGGCTGCACCAGGAGCGCGATGACCCGCAGCACTTCCGCGGTGACGTAGAGGACAGTCGCCATCCGCTCGGGATCGCTCTTGCGCTTGATCCAAGGCTCCTCGGACGCGAAGTAACGGTTGGCTTCTGCGACCACCTGCCAGATGTCGGCCAGCATCTGATGCAAGGCGAAGTCGCGCAACGCCGCCCTCACCGTGCCGGGCAGGCCATAGGCGGCATCCAGCAGAGCCTGATCGGCCTCGCTGAGTAGCATGTGACGCGGCACCACGCCCTCGCAGTTCTTGCCGATCATGGACAGCGACCGTTGCGCCAGATTGCCGAGATCGTTGGCAAGATCCGCATTGATGCGGTTGACGATCGCCTCATGCGAGTAATTGCCGTCCTGACCGAACGGCACCTCGCGGAGTAAGAAATATCGGATCGGATCGACCCCATAGGTGCCGATCAGCCTCACCGGATCGACCACGTTGCCGGTCGATTTCGACATCTTCTCGCCGCGGTTAAACAGGAACCCGTGCACCACGATCTGTCGCGGCACCGGCAGGTCGGCCGACATCAAAAACGCCGGCCAGAAGACGGCATGAAAGCGTGTAATGTCTTTGCCGATCACATGCGCCTGCGCCGGCCAAAACCGGGCGCGCTCGGCAGAAGCATCCGGAAAACCCGTCCCGGTCAGATAGTTGGTCAAGGCATCGACCCACACATACATGACATGCGCTGGATCACCGGGAACCGGCACACCCCAATCGAAGGTCGTGCGGCTGATCGACAAATCGGTGAGGCCGCGCCGGACGAAGCTGACAACTTCATTGCGATATTTATCTGGCACAATAAAATTGGGCTGTTTGTCGTAGAGCGTCAGCAGCCGGTCGCCATAACTGGAAAGGCGGAAGAAATAGCTTGCCTCCTCGACCCATTCGACTGGCGTTCCGGTCGGCGCGAGTTTCTTGCCCTCTGGCCCGAGCACGAGGTCGCCTTCGTCGTAATAGGCTTCGTCTCGGATCGAATACCAGCCCGCATAGGTGGATTGGTAGATGTCGCCCTTTTCTTGCATCCGCCGCCAGATCTCTTGCGCGGCGATGCGATGACGATCCTCGGTGGTGCGCACGATATCGTCGGCTCGCGCATTCAGAAGCGTCGCGACGCTTTCGAACTGGCGAGCGGTACGATCTGCTAAGGCTTGCGGCGTCAAATCGAGACGGGCCGCCGTCTGCTGCATCTTCTGGCCATGCTCGTCCATGCCGGTCAGGAACAGCACGTCATAACCGTCGAGCCGCTTGCTGCGCGCGATGACGTCGGCCGCGATCCGCTCGTAAGCATGGCCGATGTGCGGCGCACCATTGGCATAGGGGATAGCAGTAGTGATGTAAAAGCTCGGACGAGCAGCCATGTTCAACCGTTTTTCAGGATAGCCCAGCCATCCGGGTCGCTTGCGCGAGATCGGCGAAGATGGATAGGAGCAAAGGTCTCTTATCCAAATTCAAGGCCTCAGCCTCCCGCGCCGCAGCACGGACTTTCTCCCATACCTCCGCCAGCGGCGCAAGGCGGCGCGCCGGTGTCGCCGCCAGCGCATGGGTTCGAACGCGGGTGTCGAGCCAATCCAGCACCGTCTCGAGCATGATGCCGCTCGGCTCTGCGGCCTCGGCGGCCGCGAGTCGGTCGGCAAGCCGGTGTAGCGCGCGCCAATCCACGTCGGGCAGACGATCGAGTTCCTGGCGCAGGTCGCGATCGAGCCCCAGGCGCGCCCCGCCGAGCATCCGGATCGTCTGGCTGACCGAACCGTGGTTTCGACCGATGACGGCATCGAGATCGGCCGCAGGTGCGTCTCCCACCTGCCCCGTCGCGACGACGGCACCGTGAACATCGTCGGGCGACAATCCGGTCAGAATCATCTTGCGGCAGCGCGACAGGATGGTCGGCATCACCTGGGTCGGTTGATGCGCCACGATGAGGAACAACGACCGCGCCGGCGGCTCCTCGATAACCTTGAGCAGCGCATTGGCGCTCGACCGGTTGAGATCGTCGGCGCTGTCGATAATGCAGATCCGAAATCCGCCCGCGGCCGAGGCGCGTTGAAACAATTGCAGCGCCTCCCGCACGTCGTCGACGCGGATCTCGCTGAAGATCTTTTTGGTCTTCTCGTTCCATTCGCGGCGCAGCACCGCGACGTCGGCGAAGCCACCGCTCTGCAGCCGCGCCCAAACCGGATGGGAGCGCGGAACCGACAGATCGGTCGCGGCCTGCACCGCCGCACCATCCGGGTCTGGATTGGCGAGAAGGAAACGGGTGAAGCGCCAGGCCAGGGTCGCTTTGCCGATGCCGCGCGGGCCACCAATCAGCCACGCATGCGACAGACGGCGGGTTCGATAGGCATCGAGCAGCCCCTGCTCCGCCTCGGCATGGCCGAACAACCGCTCGGTGTCGCGCGGGTGCGGCAGTCCCTCGATGGCATCGCTTTCCGCATGATCGCTGCTGGATGGCCGCATCAGGGCTCGCGCTCCACGGTTCGGCGGTTGAGCAGGCGGCTGGTGACGGCTTGCCAGATCGCCTCGGCCACGGCGTCGGGCGGACGCGTCGCATCGATCACCACGCAGCGGCCGTGATCCTCCGTCGCGATATTAAGGAACGCCCGCCGAAGCCCATCGTGAAAGGCAAGATCCTGCTGCTCAAACCGGTCGGCGACCGCGCCATTGCCGCGTCGGGCTGCGGCCCGAGCAAGGCCGATCTCACTCGGCAGATCGAGCATCAACGTGAGGTTGGGCCGATAACGTCCCACGACGACGCGTTCCAGCGCAGCGATGAGACGCGGATCGAGTTGCCCAAGCGCGCCCTGATAGGCTCTCGTCGAGTCGATGAAACGGTCGCAGACCACGCTGATGCCCCGCGCGAGCGCAGGCGCGATCTTGCGATCGAGATGATCGATGCGGGCCGCCGAAAAGGCGATCGCCTCGGCGGCAGGCCCCAAGGGTGCAATGGCGCCCGACAGCAGCGCCGTCCGGTAGGCTTCGGCCAGCGGCGTGCCGCCCGGCTCGCGCGTCGCGATCGCCTCGAGACCGCTCGCAGCCAGGCGCTCGACGAGCAGCCGCGATTGTGTCGACTTACCAGCCCCCTCGCCTCCCTCGAGCGTGATGAAGAAACCGGGGCTCGATCCATTGAGGTCAGCGCTTGAAGACATTGGTCCGGATGAAGGTTGCGACGACTTCCATGCCGGCGTCGAGAGCCCGGTTCGGCAAGGAGCCGACCGCGACGCTGTGCGCCGTTCGCAACGGAACGTCCAGCACCTGAGCACCACCCCGGTACAATGCGAGATGCGCCACCTGAGCGCCCTTGGCGATGGGCGCGACCAGCGGCCCCTCGTAGAGCACCTTGCCGGTCAATGGCTCCGCAGCGCCGCGCGGCGCCAGCAGTTTCACGGCTCCATCGGCGACGAGATCCACGCTGTGGCTTTCGCCCCCATAGACCTGTGCCGTGCCGATGACGTCATCGTCTGCGAACACGGTCTTATTGTCGAACGAGCGAAACCCCCAAGACAGCAGCTTCAACGATTCGTTGGCGCGGTCCCGGGCCGTCTTGAGGCCGTTGACCACGAGGACGAGACGCTCGCCATTCTGCACGGCTGAGCCGACCAGCCCGTATCCGCTCTCCTTGATGTCGCCCGTCTTGAGACCGTCGGCCCCGATATTCATGGTCAGCAACGGGTTGCGGTTGAGCTGATGCACCTTGTTCCAGGTGAAATCACGTTCGCCGAAATATTTGTAGAAAGCCGGGTAGGCCGTGATGACGTGGATCGCGAGCCGCGCCATCTCACGGGGCGTCACCTTCTGGTCCGGATCGCCCCTGCCCCAAGGGTTGGTGAACGTCGACTTCTCCATGCCGAGTTCACGCGCCCGCGCCGTCATCCGCGCCGCAAAGGCATCCTCGGAGCCGGCAATGCCTTCGGCCAGAGCGATGGCCGCGTCATTGCCGGAATCAATCACAAGTCCGCGCAACAGATCCTCGACTCGGATGCGGCTGTTGACGGCCGCGAACATGGCCGAACCGCCCGACGGTGCGCCGCCGTTTCTCCAGGCATTTTCCGACACGACGAACGGGTCATCGAGCTTCAAGCGATGCTCGGTCAGTTCGTGGAAGACGATTTCGGCCGTCATGATCTTTGCGGTGGAGGCAGGAGCCACCAGCGTATCGGCGCTTTTTTCGAAGAGCACAGCGCCACTATCGGCATCCACCAGGATCGCATAGGGCGCGATCGTCTGAAACGATTCAGCAGCCGGAGCCGCATCGGCTGCAGCAGTCCAGACAAGCGACATCACGACAGCCGCCATACATTTTGCGGATCGCGACCGAAACTTTGCCACCGTCGTTCGTCCCCGCCACAGCCGCATGTCGGTCATCCTCAAGGGAGCGGATCGCAGACTATCCTTGCCACAGACAGAGCAATGACGTGGCGCTGACCATGAGATCAGTTGTCGGCCGACCTCGAGCGTGACGCATTGGCGGCCACATGGGGCCGCGTCGACACTTTGGCGGATGGATGCGATCCGGGGCGGGTCGGTGGCACCAGCAGGTCGCCGATCGAGAACGGTCGCGAGGGCGGCGTCGGCGCTTTGCTTAAGCGACCCCGCGGTTGCGAGGCCCGAAGATCCGGCTCCTCCGGAGTCGAATCATCGCGCGTTGTGAGAGCGGCCACACGGGTCGGCTGCGCCGGCGCGCTCGGAGGCTCGGCGGGCGGTTGCGATGAATCCGCCAAACGCGTCGGGCTGGCGAAGCCACCGAGTTCAGCCGGACCGCCATCGGTTCTGAGCGTCGCCGCGAGTTTCTGGTCATCCGCGCCGCCGAGCGACGCCTTACCGATATACTCAACCCGGATACGCGCCGTGCCAGCGCGCCGAAAATCGAGCGATTCGGCGACGCGCTGAGACACGTCCATGACGCGGCCGCCGTGGTAGGGCCCGCGATCATTGACGCGCACGATCATCGATCGATTGTTGTTCAGGTTCGTGACTCGCACATAGCTCGGCAGCGGCAAGGTCGGATGCGCGGCCGAGATGGAGCCCTTGTCGAACACCTCGCCGTTGGCGGTTCGACGTCCATGAAATGCGTCGCCATACCAGGACGCCATGCCGACCACCGAATAGCCGGAGGGCCGTTCGCTGGGGTAGTAGGAGCGGCCGCCGATCACATAGGGACGACCAACAAGGTAGGAGCCACCACCACGCGGCACCGCTTCACCATCGGCAATCACACGGGGACTTGCGTAGACGCCAAGCTTGGGATCGTAACCCGATCCGCCAAGGGCAATCTGTTTTCCCGGCTGGGTCGCGCACCCCGCCAGCATCAACATCGAACCGAACGACAAGCCAATGACCTTGATCGACGCTCCGGCGCAACCGAAGTTGGAGCTTCGCCAAGGGAAAGCAGCGGCCTTCATTCCGAACCACGCATGACGCAGGACCCATTGTTTACGCCGGTCGACGGTCCACAAGGCGCCTGAGCCTCGCGGTAGGACGACAGAGCGCGATGTCGCGCCGACACATCCTTCGATCCGAACGTTGTTATCACGCCAGTTAGGTTACGGAACATTGAAGCTGCTCGTCCTCCCCTGCCCTGGCCTCGAAACGCTTCGACTTCAACTACGCCATTTCGTGTCTCGTGGCGAGATGCGGCTGAATTGCGGCATATCTGCGGCTGACGAGAGGTCGAGAACGCATGTCGCTTCTGAAACACACGCGATCCGACGCCGTTCCGCTTGGCGGACCGTAGCTTCTGCACGAGGCGGGAGACGACACCGTGGATGACCTGAAGAAGATGATCGAAGCCGCGCGCCAAGCACAGTCGAAGCAGAAGCAGACTGCGGAGCCCGCCCCAATTTTTACCTCGAGCGAAGAGCTTCGCTCGATCGACAAAGCGCGCTTACGGTCGGCTGAAGAACGTCTTCAAAGCGCGCGCCGCGCATCGGACAAACCAAAAATCGATTGATGGTCAGCAAATGGTGCAAGGCCTCGCCCGCGATCCGCGAGAGAGCTGCCGTATCGCCGTTGACGACGCACCCTGCGCCCCCTTAAAGACGTGTGGCGTCGGATCATCGTTGATCGGATGCCGTCGGCTTACCGCCGTGATGTCCGCCTTCGAGATGAGGTGAGAGTCCATCGCCGCGGCGGGCTTGGAAGGGTGGCCGAGTGGTTTAAGGCAGCGGTCTTGAAAACCGCCGTGGGTGCAAGCCCACCGTGGGTTCGAATCCCACCCCTTCCGCCAGATCCTTTTGCTGATGCTCACAAAATCCGAGCGAAGCAATGTCTCACCCCACCAAACATCCCATCACTAAAAAATCTATCCGGCTGTCTCGAACGATCGAGATGCCTGTCCTGCGTTCGGACTCTCATGGGGCAAGCCCGGGTGCGGGGGCGTCGGCCTGAGCGCGTGCATGCGAAAGCCCCTGCCCCGTCCGACCGTCGAGGAGCACGAGCACGCGCGTATCGCCGCTACTGCCCAGCGCTCCGCCTTCTCCGATCCCTCCACGATGAGTGAGTGCATCGTGGCGCACGTCAATCTCGTTCGGCCTCGTCGAGGCGAGTGGTGGGAAGCTGGAAAAACCGTCCTGGACTTTGGCGGGTCAACGGCCAGCGGGGCGTGTAGGCGGCTGGCGCAAGAAGCTAGACCCCCCCGCCAATCGGCGCGAGATTGCCGAAAGCGTCATCGCCGGGTTGCAAATCAGGCGATGACATGGCTCGGTTTTACAATGTCAGCCAGCCCACAGTGTCGCGCATAATCGCCCAGTACCGCGGCGATGTATCTTTTGCTCCGGGGATGAGCTGAGGACTGTATGATGGCTTACTTTTCCTGAATTCGCCTGGACCAAAGCCAGGTTCACCAAAAACGGCTCAAGCCGTTCGACGGCAGGGCTATCTTGGGGAAGGTCCATAAATGACTGAGACAATCCAGATCGGCCCGATCGTCCTGCGCTTCCTGCGTAGCAAACACGACACCGCCGGCAGCCTCGACATGTTCGAAATGGACGTGGCGTGGGAGGGGCGGATGCCCGTGCCACACTCTCACCGCAACTGGGACGAGACTGTTTACGGATTGCGCGGCACCTTGATGTTCCACGTTGACGGCAAGCCGATGACGCTCGATCCCGGCGATACGCTCTTCATCCCGCGCGGAACAGTGCATGGCTTCGAGAACCGCAGTGGCACGCTGGCGACCTGCCTCTGCATGCTGACACCGGGCGTGCTCGGCCCGGAATATTTCCGCGAATTCGGCGCCGTCGTGGCCGCAGGCAAGCCTGACCCGGAGGTGTTGCGCGAGATTATGCTGCGGCACGGACTGGTGCCCGTCTTGCCGTAACCATGGCTGATCGTCGCGAAAGGTCGGCGCGCGCGACCCCGGCGCATCAGACCGAGACGCCCGGTCAATTGCGCACGATCACGTCAGCCGCGACCACGAGAACCAGAAGGCCGAAGATGCGGCCGAGGACGGTCGTGCGGGCCGACAGTCTCGTTGCCAGCCACGTCCCGAACAGCCCGCCGATGATGCCCCCGGCCATGAATTCAGCCGCAAGCAACCCATCGATCGGGCCTGAGCTGGCGTAGTTGAGCGCGGTCGCCAGCCCGAAGCAGCCGACGGCCAACAGCGTCGCCCCGATGGCATTGATGATCGGCATGCCGGGCACGATGAGAAAATGTATATTATTGGAACGCAAGGCTGATCTGTCTGTTCGTCGTCGCTTGATGCGTCTGAGGTCCGATGTTTTAGCGCCGCTCTTGATCAATGGGGTCGACGCCGACGAGCGCTCTTGGGTAACGTCGCGCGACCGAGAAGAGGACGTCCCATGGCCAAGAGCCTCAAGGTCTACCAAGCGCAATTCGGCTTCTACGATTCGGTGGTAGCGGCAGCGAACCAGAAGGCCGCTCTGCGGGCCTGGGGAACGCATCAAAATCTGTTTGCCGAGGGGCAGGCCCATGTCGCGACCGATGAAGCAGCCATCGCGGCCGCTTTGTCCCAACCGGACGTGCCGCTCAAACGCGCGGTGGGGTCGACCGATCCCTTCGGCTTAAAGCCGGGCCTGCCGCAGATACCGGATTTGCCGCCGTCGCGCGAAAAGAAGGCGGCCAGACGACAAGCGGCACCCGCCACAGCAGCGGCGCAAGTCGTTCGGGCAAGCCCAAAACCCGCTCCGAAACCGCAGCCACCACCGCCGGACCGGAGACGGCTCGATGCGGCCGAGGCGGCCATGCGGACCCTGGAGGATGAGCGCCACCGGCAGACGCAGGCGTTCGAGCAGCGGCGGACGGAGCTCGCGCGGGATGTCGCAGAGGCGCAGTCGCGTTGGGACGCCCGAAAAAGAGCCGCGCAAAAGGACTTTGATGCCGCCGACGGGGCCTATCGCAAAGCGGGCGGCACTGATTAACGTGCCGGCGTTGTCACGTCGCCTTGCGGCGGCGCGGCGCCGCTTTGTGATCCGCGTCCTTCGTCTTGGCTTTTGTGCCCGTCTCTCCGCCTGCCTTGGCGGCTTTGCCGCTCGAACCAGCACCGTCTTTCCGGGCGATACTGGCCTTCAAGGCGGCCATCAGATCGATCACGTTGGTCTCGGATGGGGGCGGAGCCGCCACGGCCTTGTGGCCCTTCTGCTTGTCGGCGATCAAGGCTTTGAGAGCTTCCTCGTATCGATCCTTGAATTGGCTGGGATCGAATGGTCCTTCCTTTTGCTCGATGATCTTTTCGGCGATTGCGATCATCGAGGCATCCGGATCATCGTCGCTGATGGCGCCGAACAGATCTTTGGCGCTTCTCACCTCGTCTGCGGTCCGCAGCGAATAGGCGAGAATACCCTGATCGCGCGGCTCGAGCGCCATGATCCGTTCGCGAGTCGAAAGCACGACACGCCCAAGGGCGATCTGTCCGGAGCGCCGCATCGCCTCACGGATGACGCCGAAAGCCTCCTGCGCCAACTTGCCGTCAGGCGCGAGAAAATAGGGGTGGTCCCAATAAATCCGGTCGATCTCATCGGCCGGCACGAACCGTTCGATGTCGATGGTCTTCGTGCTTTCCAGCTTGACCGACTTGATCTCCTCGTCGGTCACGAGAATATACTCGCCCTTTTCGACCTCAAAACCTTTGACCAAGCTCGACCGCTCGACCGGCCCGGTGTCCGGGTCGGTGGTGATCATCTTGATGCGGTTTTTCGTCTTGGGATTGAGCAGATGGAAATGCACGTCGCCCGCAGCGTTGGTGGCCGTGTAAAGCGCCACCGGGCACGTCACCAGGGACAATCTCAGGTGGCCTTGCCATGTCGGACGTAATGCCATTGTCGGCTCTTTTCCAAGGTACGAAGAGCGACGACCCGGATCGTTTGTCCGGAGAGCCGCACCGCCGACGTTGTCGGTCGCGCCGAATCAACGACGCGACGCATCATTGGTTCGGTCAGCCAACGGGAGTTGCTTCCCCCGTGTCGAGGTGAACGACGAAGCTGTGTTCATGGCCGCTGTGAACGTCATGCACCACGATGTTGACCTCGAGCGTCTGCTCGGCCGACAGGCTCAGATGCTCGACATAAGCGATGGCTGCGGCCTCGAAGCTCGCCTCGCTCACAAGGCGGCCATGATGGGGATCCTCATGGCGCGCCCGAACCCTGAAGTCGCGTGTAGCGTCTGACATGGTTTGACCTTCGCGACGTAAACGCGTGTTGGGGTAAGAGACTCGACATTTTAGAACGTCGGCGTCCCCGCCGGGGTCGGCGACGGCACGGGAAACAGACCCGGCACACTGGACGGTTCGGACCAACCTGGAGGATCGATGACATCGGCCCCAGGATCCGGAACGCCGCCCGGCGCTGGTTCGTCGTTGCCAGGTTGCGGCGGGTAGGCCGGCACCGAACCCGGGACGGTCGGGTCTGCGGGATTGTTCGGATCGTTGACGGGTTGCGGCTTGTAATCGGGCGGAAGGTCGGTCGGCATTTTGGATCCTCGACGACTGGACCAGCGCGGCCCATGGTGCGACGTCAACCGTCCGATGCGGTGATCGGTTTCGTCGGTGTCAGGGCCGCGGATGCGGTTCCGTCCGGCTCAGCTTCGGTGGTCGATGCCGCCTGCCGTTTGCCACGGCGCGCGTTGCGGGCGATCAGGATGAGGTTGCGGGTATAAATGAAGACCGCGAGCACCTGTCCGAGGATGATGATCGCGTCGTGCCGAACGAAGCCGTAGATCAGCGTCATCACGCCGCCCAAAAGCGACAGGACCCAGAAGGCCACCGGGATGACGCTCCGGCCCTCGCGCTCGCTTTCGATCCATTGCACGAGGAAGCGGCCGGTGAAGACCAGTTGCGCCACCAAGCCGAACGCAAACCAGATATCGAACTTGTCGACGAACACCTCGTGGAGATAGGTCTCGACCGACAGGGAGAGGCTATACAACACGAGCGTCGCCTTCGCTAACCACCGGCCGGGTCTTGTGCCGGCTGATGAGCCAGCGGACGCCGAGCAGATCGCCGATGCCGACCCAGAGCCGATCGAAAAACCCGTAATTCGACACGCCGCTGAGGCGCGGCCGATCCACGACGTCGACCGTCGCAATCGAATATCCCTCCCGCCGCACCAACGCCGGCAGAAAACGATGCAGCCCGTCGAAGAAAGGCAAATCGAGATAGACCGCCCTCGGAAAGCATTTCAGGCCGCAATTGGTGTCTCGCGTTCCGTCCTGCAGGATCGCGTCGCGGATCGCATTTGCGGCACGCGATTGCCATTTTTTAAAGCCGGTATCCTGACGGCGCAGCCGCTGGGCCGCCACGAGACCGCAACCGGGCCCCGCTTGGGCCAGGGTCGCAACAAGGTTTGGAATGGCGACGGGATCGTTCTGGCCGTCGCCATCGATGGTGACGATCACGGGCGCGCGGGCGGCCCGAACGGCTGTGCGAACAGCTGCCGACTTCCCGCAGGACTCGGTATGGCGGAAGCTGCGAAGCCAGGGACGCTGGGCCGTCATCCGCGCGAGTTCGGACGCGGTCTGGTCCCGCGAGCCGTCGTCGACATAAATGACCTCAAAGGGTCCCCAGGCCGCCATGGCGACCTCGATCTCGCGGATCAGAGGCTCGATGTTGCCGCCTTCGTTGCGGACCGGAACCACGATCGAGACATGCGGCACAGGAGCGGTCATGGGGCGAAGCCGCTTGCGGCGAAAGCGCCGCTGAAAAGCCCCGGCTGCTTCAGCCGAATGGTTGAACCGACACGATCAAACGCAAGGTGCCAGCCTGCGAACAGACGGGTCACGACAGTGGCCGAAACGATGCCCAGAGCGGCTCCGGCGACGACATCACTGACGTAATGCGCCTCGACCGCCACGCGGGACACCGCAACAAGCGTGGCGAGCAACAGAAGCGCGATCCGCCAGCGCGGCGCGAGCGCGCCGAGCGCAATCGCGACCGAGAAAACGGTAGCGGCATGACCGGAGGGAAAACTCGCGAGGCTCGCCTTCATCGAGAGGATATCGAAATGATAGGCGCCGAAGGCCTCCATCAACGTCGGTCTGGCCCGACCGACCAGATGCTTGATGACCTGCGCCAGAATGCCCGACACAGCCAAGGTGGCGAACACGTAGGCGCCGCGCTCGGCCAGCACCGTCAAGGCCTCATCCCAACGTTGATCGGCAGAGAAGTGGCGCACCAGCAAAGGGCCGATCGCCACGAGAGCGGCCAGCGCGAACATGTAGCCCGATAGACCGAGATCGCTCAGATAGCTCGCGGCGCGAATATCGCCCGACGGCAAATCCGCCATCACGGTCGCGACGCGGACGTCCACCACGGATGACAGCAACACGGTCGCTAAGGCGAGCATCACCACGGCGGCGAACCGGATCGCCACGAGCGACGGCGCCGCAGCGTCGGTTTTGGTCACGCCCGCGATCACGGCGCGATCGGGTCTTATCTGCTGCATCATGGCGAACCGTCCTGCCGCACATAGACACCGATGTCGAGCTTTTTGCCTCCGTTGATGTTGAGACCCGCAACCCGGGATGCCAACGAGACCTCGGGCGCTGTGCCAAGCGCGCCGAGGAAGGCGGCTTCACCCGGCTGGTCAACGAAGGCGACACGGCACGGACCCGCCTTCATGAAAGCGGCGGCCCCGGCACCGTCGGTCATCAGCAGACGGGTATCGGTCAAAAAGACGAGGCTGGGTTCCCGATCGCCGACGGTCGCGTAAAGCGGCGCTCCACAGCCGGGACGAGCCGCGATGGCGGCCCGTCCGGCATCGGCAAGGCGCGGCGATAGCCCGATCAGATCCGCATGCGTCTGGTTCATGAACCAGCCGAGGATGAAGCCGTTGACGATCAGTGCCGCAACGACGGAGCAGAGGATGGCGGATCGTATGTCGCCCCGACGCACGCGCTGGATCGCCAGGATCGAAACCGCGACGGCCGCGACAAAGGCCAGAGCCGCGACCGCGATCGTCGCTGGGTCGATGGTCGACGCGACCCTGCCATTCGCAGCCACCAGCGCGACCGGAAGCGCGATCGGGAGCAGCAGCGCCGCAAGACCGAAGACCGCAAGCCGGACACGCCCGATCCGGTCCACTTGGCGCAGCCACGTCGCTCCCATGGCCGATAAGATCGACAAGGCAGGGTACATCGGCATGACGTAATGCGGCAGTTTGGTCGGAACGGTTTCGAACAGGATCCAAGCCGGAACCACCCAGGCGAGCAGAAAGAAGACGCCATCGCTCCACCGCTGCTTCCAGACGATGGGCGCAGCCAGCAGGAGAAAGGGTGCCATGGGCCATCCGGTCACCCACAGCGCCACGAGATAAGTGCCGAGCGGCGCCCCATGCGATTCCTGGCCGCTCCCGACCTTCGCAAGCATGTCGTGACCGACAGCCTCGCTGAAGAAGGCGCCCCCAGACGCCTTCACGATGAGCACGAACCACGGCAAAACGATCAGCAGGCACCAGACCAGCCCAACCCACGGCCGCAGATTGGCCAACCATCGCGCCGAGCGGTGGCGCAGGCTCAGCAGAACCACGGCGAAGATGACGACCATCGGCGTGATCGGTCCCTTGATGAGAATGCCGATCCCGATCGCGGTCCAGAACACCGTGCAGAGCCACAGCTCGAGCGGTCGATTCTCGGTTCGGCGCATCCAGGCGCGCGCCAAGGCGCCCATCGCGGCCACGACGGTCGCGAGCAGCACCGCATCGGTCTTGGCCAAATGGGCTTCGACCACCAGTATGACGCAAGGAGCCATCAGCAGACCGGCCAGCACCGCCGTTCGCCGCTGCGTGAGCGCGAGCGCGGTCCAATAGGTCAGCAGAACCGCCGTCAAGGCCCCAAGCAGCGACGGGATCCGGTAGACCCAGATGCTGGTTCGTGCATCGGCGACGCCGAGACGTTCGGCGACCGAGACCGCCCCGGCCTGCATCCAGTAGATGCCGACGGGCTTTTTGTTGCGCGCTTCGTCTTGGAAGCGGATCGCCACGTAGTCGCCGGATTCGAGCATCTGCTTGGAGGCTTGAGCAAAGCGGGGCTCGTCGCGGTCCAGCGGGAACAGGCCGGCGAAACCAGGGAGATAGGCCGTGAGCCCGACCAGGATGAGGAGAGCGCAGGCGAGCGCGTGATGACGAGAAACGCGGTCGAGTAGTCCATCAAACACGAGATTGCCGATCCAAGAGCGGCGCCCCTCCTCAGCCCAGGATGCAGCCGATCCCAAACCGGACGGCGCCCGATTGCGAGTGCAACCCCGTCGCACGGGACGGGACTGCTTCACGCGCGGGAGAAGCATCATCAGGGCCGCAGGGTCAAGTCATCCATGCCGGCTGCGCCGCGATGCATCTAAATCGCCAACGCAAGACTTGTCCGACAGACGAGCCAGAAGGAAGACAGCATGTCGTTGCCGAACACCAATGATCCGGTCCTGCCCCCCGTCATGCCCCCTGAGGTACCGACAAACCCCTCCGAAAACGGTCCGGTCGAGCCGATTGGCATCCCGTCGCCGCCGGCAAATCCCATTGATGATCCGTCGAGCCCGGAACCGATCGGCATCCCGGATGACGCGCCGAACGATGTGCCGGACCCGAGCCCCTCAGATGATCCGTCCGGCCCTCCCGGTACGATCGCGTTCTGAGACGGCGATCGAGCGGCGAGATCGTCCTTGCCGGTTAGCGACGGACCTTCGGCAACTCGGCGTCGATGTCGGCATCGCTGATATCGTCGGTGTCCGATCGTTCGGACCGAAAGTCGGGGTCTTCGTCGAGATCGAATGTTGCGCGCCATCCCGCACTCCACTCACGTCGATCCTCGGTCCCCGGGCAATGCGGGTTGGCAGATGCAGGCTGCCCAGCAGCACGAGCATCGGCCCCCTCTTCAAAAGTTCGGCTGGCGCTTGATGCAGGTCTGGACATCGGAGGTCCTCGCGTATCGCATCGTAACCCTACACGTGATTGGCTTGCTTTTCGAGTCGCGATCCGAGAACTGCGATCAAACGCCTTCGAGATAGACGAAGCCGCGATGTCGCATACAGGTGGTCAAAGCGCTCCGCTGATCCCGCATTGGAGCGGCCGCGCGTTCGCATTCGGTCAGAGCAGCGGCGACTTCGCCGGGGATCTGCGCTTGTGAATCCGCTCGGTGCCAATGGGCGCCGAGCGGCGGCTGCGAAGCCATACAGGCTCCGAGTGTCGTTGCGACCATGCAGCTCCACACGGCCTGTCGAATCAAACCCACATCGTCATCCTTGCTGCTGTCGGGACCGCCTCGATCAGCGGACCCGCTTAGAAGGCGGATCTCCGGAACGCAAGGCCGACACAGTTCGGATTGAAGGTCGCCGCCAAACGGCTACTCGACTAGGTCGCGCCGAGCCTTTAGCGCTAAAGCGGGGAAGACAGGTGACTGACGTCGGCACGGAACGCTCCGTGAGAGATCGTCACCCCCCGAATGGATGTGTAATGCCGCTGACGACGTTGAACGAACCAGGCGAAGTCGATGCTTTCGGCGTTCGCTTCAAAATGGAAGATCATGGCAAGGTGGTTCGATGCCACGTTTTCCGGGCCGCCATCGATCAGGGCGAAACCCGGGTTTCCCGCACCGACGATGATCGTTTGGCGCGCTTCCAACGCAGCAGAGCGTTGTTCGAGTTGCGCGCCAGCCATCTTTACGACGCTGGTCATCGGACGCCTTGGGTGGATGCTTGGCCGGAATCCTATGAGGAGGAGGATTGAGGAGCCTTCCGATGCAATCAGCATGATCAGCAACCATGCCTTGAAACGGCTTGGTTTTCGCGATTCTCTCGTGTCGGCTTCAACGATACGAGCAGAGACGTGACACGACCGTATTCAACCGTATTGATGATCGGCATGCTGCTGATCGCGACGACATGTTTGGCCAGCGCGCAAGCAGGCCTATCGGCCGGTGACCCAAGCGATTCGCTCCTGGTGCCGCCCAGTCTCCGCGCAGCCTCTGTTACGCAGGCGCCCCCTACGCCGTCGATCCGACAGGGCACCAATCCCCATCGCAAGAGCGCGACGCGGACCCGAGACCCTGCCTCCCCGCCCCAGCCTGCCGCCCTGCCCCATCCTGTCGCCGACCGCCATCCGGCAGGGCCCGAGCCCGGCAATCCGATCGCATTCGGCGTTCATGTTCAAGGCGCCAATGATCCACACGTGTATAGCCAGACGATGGAGTCCCGCGACCAGGGCTCTGGGGGCAGCGGAGCGACCGTCGGGATGAAATTCGGTTTTTAGCGCGAGCGCTACCTGTCAACGACTGTGTCGCCGCAATCCGGCAGAGGATGCGCGACCCGTCGGCGACAAACGCATTTCGACCATCATTCACGCTGCGCGTCGCCACCGTTCGCCAACGTACAGTGTCGCTCCAAATCTCGCTCAATAGCCTTAACAGACCTTGATACGACCGTGATCTAAGGGATAGCAGGCGCCGCAAAACGTTTAAATGTCAAATTGAAAACAAATTAATTAGACTTCCCAGCGGTCAGATGTAAGTAGACGTTTTCGATTGACCAAGCGTCCTTAACTTCAACCTTTTCGCACTCTTGCTTTGGCGATTCGTATGGACAATGCAATGCCGACTAACGGCATTAATCATGTACTGTCGCGTGAAGACAGACCTTTCGGAATAGACCAAGTCGCCAAGAACTTCGGCGTCACGCCACGGACGTTGCGGTTTTATGAGCAGCGCGGTCTTGTTAGCCCCGAGCGAATAAACCGCCGTCGAGTCTATAACGAATGCCATATCAGGCGCCTCGAATATGTCCTGGGACAGGTTGCGCTTGGCTTTACGCTGACCGAAATCAAAGCCCGGTTGGATGAGGCTCGGGGCGACCACTTGCCCAATCTCAGGACAGACGAAATCGAGACTCAACTTGCGCTTCTGAAATCGCAGAAAGAAAAGCTCTCTGAGTCGATCGACGCTCTTATGCGGTTGAGGCAGGTGTTGACTGCTCTTGATCGAGACATGACCCAAACCTAAACGGCTTGCTGGACGGCAGCACGCACACGTGCAGTCACATCGTCTCTTCTTTGCCGCTTGGGGATGAATGCAAGGCTCAGGTCGGTGGAATCACCCGAGCTAACCCCATCAATCTCCCACATGATCTGGACCAAACTTCGCCGACCCACAGGTGATAGGGTTGGCGCGAACTGCACGCTCAGGAAAGTTCCTCTCGGCAAGACATCGTAACAAGCGACTTTGACGGACTGCACGCGTAACATTGGCTCGCAGTGGAAGTCCAAGTCCATAATCAGCGTCGTAGCGTTGCTATGCTCAGATCGCCGCAGGTTCGTTGCCGCCTGCTAAGCGGTCACGAAGCACTTTTGCCGGGTTGCCACCAACAATCTGAAAGTCACCGACGTCTTTGGTGACAACAGCGCCTCCGGCGACAATTGAATGTGAACCAATCTTCACACCATCAACGATAACCGCGCTAGTTCCAATCCAAGCGCCGTCGCCAATTACGATACCAGCTGATGTATGTTTTTGCTGATATATTGGGATGTCAGTTCGTTCATGACCATGATTAAACCCGTAGATAGCAACTGCACCGGCAATTCTCACTCCACTTCCGATCTTGACGTTACCTGCAATATGCGAAAACGAGTTGATCGATGAATTTTTTCCGATTTCAACATTGCCTCTAATGATGACTCCTGCTGCAATCCAACTTTCATCGTCAATGTAGAAAGCATGAGTAAAAATATTTGCCTCTGTCGAGATAAAAACGTTTTCACCAATATGAGTTGCACCCGCTTTTTCTTTAAGTATACGATGAAATGTGGATTGTAAAAAAATATCGTCTTTGCTTTTAGCTAACCAAGGTTGAAATTGTACAGCTTTATAGCTGTATTCCAATTCCAGCCTCTCGGCTACCGCTCGCATCGCCGGTGATAACATGTCCAAATTCATAGCTTCCTCTCCTTACGTCATTTGCGGCTTGTACCAGAGGATCGTTGGGTTTGGCTTGGCTTTGATGCTAAAAACCAAGTGACCAATAGCGGTCTACTAGCTTGAGTTTAGCCGCTGATAAGGAGCACGGTGATGACAACCAAAAAGAGCAATCGGTCTTTAGGCCTGATCGATTGATCCACGAGGTGACCGAATGAATCGATCATGCGGAAGCAAAGATGGTGGAGTACGACCTCAGCCGGAACGTCAGACCTGCTGAACAGGCCATTGCCGCGCTTGAACGAACGGGGACTGGGACTTGGACTGGCGTTGTAAAACGCCCTTTAAAGTAGTCAATCCGTTCAGCCAGGAGTGGCGTTTTACGAAGTGAAGAACTGGCGACTCCGGCTGGATTCGAACCAGCGACCTGCCGCTTAGAAGGCGGCTGCTCTATCCAACTGAGCTACGGAGCCAAATCGATCCGCGCAACCTACCGAATGTCAGTGGGTCCACTGACCCATGCGGCTTGTTTTGAAATTATCCGAATAGGAGAGGCCGCGACGCTCCGGTGTCGGAGCTGGCTCTTCCACGCGGTAGGCGATGCCACGCTTTTCGGCAAATGCGATGGCTTCTTCTTTGGTCGCGAAGGTCAAACGAACCTGTGAGTTCATATCCGAGGAGCTCGTCCACCCCATCAGCGGTTCGATCTCGCGCGCCACAGCCGGTTCGTAATCGAGAACCCAAGCCTTCGTGCGTGCACGACCAGATTGGGTCGCGCCACGGCCCGGGCGAAAAATTCGTGCTGACATCCGCGCCTGAACCCCAATGGCGGCTCGCGTTGCGAGCCCGTGTCGAAACTATGCAAACGATCTCGGCTTGCGCCGCTCTCCCCTGCTGTGGCGTCCGGCAAGCCGGAATGGTCGGGGCAGCAGGATTCGAACCTACGACCTGAAGTACCCAAAACTTCCGCGCTACCAGGCTGCGCTATACCCCGACGACACTTGGCATCCGCATCCGCACAGGTGCGACACGCCGCCAAGACGACTGTTACGAACAAATCCCGTCACAGCGCTTGTCGAACACTGTCCTACAAACGCCGACGACACACTTGCCCGCTCCAGTCGCGCTATAGCATGTCGCTTGCAGGGTGCAAACGCTTCGATCATGGATGGGCTGCGAGCGATCCAAACAAGGTGCCGGCGTCCACCCTTATTTTGGAAACATCGCGTTTTCGACTTTGTCGCCGACCTTGACGCCGATCTTGGCAATGACGCCGGCATTCACCTCGAGGACGCCAAGCGTCACGCCCTTGGACGAAATGATTCGCTCCGACATCGGCTCGGCATTCTCGGTCGTGCTGACCACGCGACCCTGCTTGTCGATGAACACCATATCGAGCGGAATATAGGTGTTCTTCATCCACATCATCACAGGCTGCGGAATTTTGAAATCGAACAACATGCCGCGGTTCGGGGGCAGGTATCGGCGCTCCATCAGTCCACGCTCCCGCTCAGGATCAGTCCGCATCACCTCGACCTCGAATGGATGCGAGCCGCTGGCCGTCACGATCGAGAGTGGTTCGAGTGTCTTGTCCTGCGCGGCCGCGCTAACGGCCGATCCGGCCAAGAGAGACGCAACCGCAATCATCCGCATCGAGATCAAGACATGATCCTTTCAGGTGCAGCATTGGTAGGGCTGCGGATCGCAGCGCGATGACAATGCCGGGGATCGGCATAGCTAAGGGATTTCGATCCGCTTTTCAAAGCGGAAGCCTCAGTGCGACGATGGTGCCTCATCGTTCATCGGCCGGATCTCTGCGGCCATCAACCCCTTCGGGCCATCGCCGAAACGCACCAGCATGTGGTCGCCAGGCTTCAATTCGGAGATGCCGAAGCGTCGCAGCGTTTCCATATGGACGAAGATGTCGTCGGTCCCCTCCCCGCGCGACACGAAGCCGAAACCACGGACACGATTGAACCATTTGCAGACGACAATCTCGAAACCGCCGGCCGGCGCGACATGCACATGGGTCCGCGGGGGAGCGGCTTGCGCGGGATGGACGGCCGTCGACAAATCCAGCGAGAGCACACGAAAGACCTGCAGGCCCTTGGGACGCTGCAGAACCTCGCAAACGATGCGGGCGCCTTCGCAAACCGTCAGATGCCCATCGCGCCGAAGCGTCGTGACATGCAACAGAACGTCGGCGCCGCCGCCATCCGGAACGATAAAGCCGTAGCCCTTGGCGACGTCGAACCATTTGATCTGACCGGCAAGCTCGGTAACGTCGAGGTCACCACCTTGGGACGCAATCGCGGTTTCAAGACTGAGAGCATTGCTCGACTCATCTTTGATGCCCAACGGACCCATCCCACTCAGGCGAACCGAAGACCCTAAAGTCAGATAATCCGATCGAAGCCGTCGTTTCAGACGTCCCGTCGCGAATCATATCATCGTCGCGTCACGCCGACTGTAGCATCGGGATTCCCGCAACAAAGCCGAAATAGGGTTCCGATGCGGCATGGAAGAGGCCTGTTGCAGAGGAGCGACTAAGGCGCCTCGGCCCACGCAGCCAGAACCGTCCCGACATCATCGTGGATCACGAGATCGGCTGACTGGTCGAGCCGCGTCGGCTCGCGGTTCACGATCGCAAGCACCGCGCCTGTGTGGCGTGCCAGAAGCGGCAGGGTCGCGGCGGGCTGCACCACCATGGAGGATCCGAGCACCAGGAACAGGTCACACGCTTCCGCTGCGATCCTGGCCTGGCGGAGGATGTCGGGATCGAGCGATTGTCCGAATGCGACCGTCGCGGATTTGACCATCCCGCCGCATGAACAGGTTGGCGCCTGATGCGTCGCCTCGAAATCACGGCGCACGTCGACCAATTCATGCCGCGCGCCACAGGCGAGGCAACGCGCATAGGTGCCGTTGCCGTGTAGTTCAACGAGCTTGTCGACGGGCAATCCGGCTGCCTGGTGCAATCCATCGATATTCTGGGTCAGCACGGCCAAGAGGCGGCCCTCGGCATTGAGCCGCGCCAAAGCCCTGTGCGTTCGCCCAGGCCGAGCGCCTGCGTAGATGTCGTCCATCGCGAACTTACGCCGCCACGCCTCGACGCGCGCGCCGGGCGAAGCGCAAAAGTCTTTAAAATCGATCGGCGGGTAGCGCCGCCAGGGGCTATCGGGGGAGCGGAAATCCGGCACGCCGCATTCTGTCGAGATGCCGGCGCCTGTCAGCGCGACGATCCGCCCCGCTGTCTCCAGCAAAGCCGCGAACGCCTGTCGCGCATCGCCGATCGTCTGTGTCATCGGCTTGGCTCCTCTGACCGGGTCCTGACCCGACTGAGGCATAGGTCGGGCTCAGCCGTGTTTCTTCAACTGCACGACATTGTGAAGCGTCGCATCGGCCGCATCGAAGAAGCGACGGATCCCGCGCGCCGCCTGGCGGATGCGTTGTTCGTTTTCGACCAGCGCCAAGCGAACGTAATCGTCGCCATGCTCACCAAACCCGATGCCGGGCGCGACCGCGACATCGGCTTTCTCGATCAGCAGTTTGGAAAATTCGAGACTGCCGAGATGACGAAACTTCTCCGGGATCGGCACCCAGGCGAACATCGAGGCGGCGGGAGCCGGCACAGTCCAACCGGCAGCCGCGAAACTCTCGACCATAATGTCGCGTCGCTGCTTGTAGATCTCCCGCATCTCGACGATGCAATCGTCCGGGCCGTTGAGCGCGGCAGCAGCCGCCACCTGGATCGGTGTATAGGCGCCGTAGTCGAGGTAGCTTTTGACGCGCGTCAGCGCCGAGAGAAGACGCTCGTTGCCGACCGCGAACCCGATTCGCCACCCCGGCATCGAATAGGTCTTGGACATCGAAGTGAATTCCACCGCGACATCCATGGCGCCGGGGATCTGCAGCACGGATGGCGGCGGCTCGCCCTCGAAATAGACCTCCGAATAAGCGAGATCCGACAGGATGAAGATTTCATGCTTTTTCGCAAAAGCGACGAGATCGCGATAGAAGTCGAGGGATGCCACCATGGCGGTCGGGTTCGAGGGATAGCAGACCACAACGGCGATCGGCTTGGGGATGGAGTGCACCACCGCCCGTTCGAGCGAGACGAAGAAGCTCGGCGTCGGCTCGGCCGGAACCGAACGGATGACGCCGCCCGCCATGAGGAAGCCGAAGGCATGGATCGGGTAGGACGGGTTCGGCACCAGCACTACATCGCCGGGCCCGGTAATGGCTTGCGCCATATTGGCGAAGCCCTCTTTCGAGCCGAGGGTCGCAACCACCTGCGTGTCCGGATTGAGTGCCACGCCGAAGCGGCGGCCGTAATAAGCCGCTTGCGCGCGGCGTAGGCCCGCAATGCCCTTCGACGATGAGTAACGATCGGTCCGAGGTTTTCCGACCGTCTCGATCAATTTGTCGACGACATGTTTGGGAGCCGGGAGGTCAGGATTGCCCATGCCGAGATCGATGATATCGGCCCCGGCGTTGCGCGCGGCGGCCTTCAAGCGATTGACCTGCTCGAAAACGTAGGGCGGCAAGCGTCGGACGCGATGAAAATCGGTCATAACCGGAGGGTCCTGATGGGTGTTGCGATGCGGCGCAGCGCTTAACACGGTCTTAGGATAGTCGGTGAAGAATCCTTAAGGCACCGTTTTCTTTGTGGGCGCTTTGACCTTTTGGGTCTTCAACGGCACGGGCGGGGACTTCAGCCCGGCGCGCCGCTGCTGGCTCATTCGCGTGGTGTCGAGATCGGCCGTCGTGGCCGCGATCTCGGCGGGCGTCATGACCTTGATGGGCCGCTCGGGATGTGTCGTGCCGACCGGCAGATAGTTCAGATTGCTCGGGTCGGGGCGGCTTTTCACGACGAAATCGGGCGGTGGCGCGACCTTGGCCTTCAGCCCGACCGCTTCCATCGTATCGGCGAAGCTGCCGTTGCCCGCGGCAGGCGCGGTCTGCGCCGCGGCGCGATCCGGAACGGACAGCAGCGGAGACACGAGCGCCATAACAACGACCGTCAGGAGCAGGCGGCCACAACCCAGCCGTCCTCTTCGCCGCAAAAGCATCACTGGCAATCTCCCGCCCGGCCGTCTATTTCGGGATGGTGCCGAAACGATCGATCCGCTGTCGAATTAGCTCCGTAATATGACTGAAACAGGACCACGGCGACAGCGCCGCCGCGGTTCGGGGCGAGGGAGTCGAAGGGTGAGCGGCAAGAAAACCCAGAAGGCCCGAAGCCGGCGTGCGACAATTGACGGCCCCGACCCGGCAGCGGTGCTCGACACACCGCCAGCGACGGCGGACGTCGCCGCCGCACCGGCCAAGGCCAAGGCCGCTCCTAAGACACGTCTTAAACGCGCAGCTGGTGAGAAACTGCCCCGCGCCGGGGCCGTCATGAAAAACGGCTCGGATGTGCTCGCGGCGGCCGTCGATGCCGTCCTGCACGAGGTTGAAACGCCCGCAACGCCCACGCCATCGCGACTTGCGAACCGGTTGCGGCCTGCACCCGGTCAGATTGCACGACCGCTGGACAGCACTGCTCAGCCAGCGGAGCCCGCTCCTTCTGTCGGTGGCGTGACCTTGGACGCCAAAGTGACCGAGCCGACGCGGTCGCCAGCGATCGAGCCGACCCCGGTCGATCCTGCGCCGCCCCCGCGTGGGGCCAAGCCAGTCTCGCCGCCTGCCACTCTACCCTGGAACATGCCGAATTTCGATACGCTCGCGAAGAATATGGGACAGTTCATCGAGCTCAGCGGCCAGGCGACGACCGCCTATGTCAAGGCGCGTGAGGCCAAAGGCCAGGAGAGCGGTTTCAGCAAGGACGTGTCCGATGCATTCAAAACCTTTGGCCAGATCGCCGAATATTGGCTGAACGACCCGGCGCGCCTGTTGCAGGCGCAAACAGCGTTGTCGTCTCAATTCATGGATCTTTGGGCGAGCAGCCTGCAGCGCATGACCCCGTCCACGGCCCCAACGGCTCCGGCGAACGAGGGTCCGACAACTGCGAAACGCGTGGACGACAAGCGTTTTACCGACCCCGAGTGGCGCGAGAACCCGTTCTTCGACTTCATCCGAAAATCTTATCTGTTGGGCACAGGCTGGGCCAACGACCTTGTGCAGGGCGCCGAAAGCGTCGACCCCGCGACCCGTGATAAAGCGCGTTTCTACCTGCGACAGATCTCGAGCGCCGTCTCACCCTCGAACTTCGTCGGCACGAACCCCGAGCTTCTGCGCGAGACGTTGAAGCAAAGTGGCGGCAATCTCGTCCGCGGGATGGCCAAGCTTGCTGATGATATCAAGGCGAGCCACGGAGACCTGAAGGTTCGCCAGACCGATGCGAGCAAATTCGAACTTGGCGTGAACATGGCCCTGACGCCTGGCAAGGTTGTGTTCCGCAACGATCTGATCGAGCTGCTCCAATATGCGCCGCAGACCGAGACCGTCTTGAAACGGCCGCTGCTGATCGTGCCGCCATGGATCAACAAATTCTATGTGCTCGACCTCAATCCGGAGAAGTCGTTCATCCGCTGGGCGGTGCAGCAAGGCCTGACGGTTTTCGTGATCTCCTGGGTCAACCCGGACCACCGCCACGCCGACAAGGATTTCGCATCCTACATGGAAGACGGCATCGTGGCGGCCTTGGGGGCCGTCGAGGCCTCAACCGGCGAACGTCAGGTGTCCACCGTCGGCTATTGCGTCGGCGGAACGCTATTGGCGGTGACGCTCGCCTATATGGCCGCGCGGGGCGATGAGCGGATCGCGAGCGCCACCTTCCTGACCACGCAGGTCGACTTCGAACATGCGGGCGATCTCAAAATCTTTGCAGACGAGGCGCAAATCGCCGCCTTGGAAACGCAGATGCAGAGCAAAGGCTTTCTGGACGGATCCAGCATGTCGCAAGCGTTCAACATGCTGCGTCCGGAGGATCTCATCTGGCCTTATCTGGTCGACAGTTACGTGAAGGGCAAAGACCCCCTGCCCTTCGATCTTTTGGCCTGGAACTCCGATGCGACGCGAATGCCCGCCGCGAACCACTCTTTTTATCTCAGGAATTGCTACCTCGAGAACAAGCTGGCGCGCGGCCTGATGGAGGTTGGGGGGCAACGGCTTGACCTCTCCCGCGTCACGATCCCGATCTACAATCTCGCGACCCGCGAGGATCATATCGCACCCGCCCGCTCCGTCTTCGAGGGCTGCAAGGCATTTGGCGGCCCCGTGCGTTTTGTTCTCGCCGGGTCTGGCCATATCGCCGGCGTCGTCAACCCGCCCAGCCGAGCCAAATATGGGTTTTGGCTGGGACCCACGGCGACCGGAGGTTATGCGGAGTGGTTGGAGGCAGCGCAGCATCAGCCCGGCACATGGTGGCTGGACTGGGCCGCCTGGCAGACGGCGCAAGCTCCCGAGACCGTGCCGGCGAGAGCGCCAGGCGGCGGTGTGCTCGACCTCCTCGGCGACGCGCCAGGCACGTATGTGCGCGTCAAGGCGTGAGGCGCAAGGACCCGATGACCGGCCTCAGTCGAGGCCGAGCATGAGCTCGACATTCTGCACGGCGGCGCCTGAGGCCCCCTTGCCGAGATTGTCGAGCCGCGCGATCAGCACGGCCTGACGATAGGCCTCATTGCCCGCGACCCTGAGTTCCATACCGTTTGTATCGTTCAAGGCTTCGGGTTCGATTTTGGCCGGATGATCCGACATGACTTTGACATGCGCGGATCCCTGATAAAACGTCGTCAAAGCGTGCTCGAGTGCCGCGATCGTCGGCTGACCTGGCAGGTCATCGAGATGAAGCGGAATGCTGACCAGCATGCCTTGGCGAAAGTTGCCAACTGACGGCACAAAAAGGGGCCGCCGTGACAAGCCCGCATAGGCTTCGATCTCGGGCAGATGCTTGTGCTCGAGCCCCAAAGCGTAAAGTTCGAAGCTCGGCGCGGCGCCTGACTCGTAAGCCTCGATCATCGATTTGCCGCCACCGCTATATCCGCTGACCGCATTGATGGTGAGCGGGAACCCCAGCGGCACGAGACCGGCTTCGACAAGCGGGCGCAGCAGCGCGATCGCGCCGGTCGCGTAGCAGCCCGGGTTGGCGACCCTTCGGGATGACCGGATGGCATCGGCCTGACCTGCGGCGAGTTCCGCGAATCCATAGACCCAGCCTGACGCAACACGATGCGCGGTCGACGCATCGAGGATCTTCGGGCCGCCGCCAGCGAGTTCGTCGGCCAGCCGCACAGTCTCACGCGAGGCATCGTCCGGAAGACAAAGAATGACGAGATCGACCTCGGCGAGAAGCCGCTGCTTGGCCGCCGCATCCTTACGCAACGCCGCATCGATGCTGCGGAGTTCGATATGCGCATGACCCGCGAGACGATCGCGAATGCCGAGACCTGTCGTACCAGCCTCGCCGTCGATGAACACAGTCGCCATGGAGTTCGCCCTCGCGGATATCGGGTTTGATTAGACCCGGATATGTGAAGACACCATGACGGACCCGCAGAGAGATCGAGGAGCCGCGTCATCGCGCTTCGCATGCAAAAAGGGCTCCCCGGAAACCGGGAAGCCCTCGATATCGACCAGATCGGTGAAGGCTGAAATCAGCGCTTCGAGAACTGGAAGCTCCGACGAGCCTTCTTCTTACCGTACTTCTTACGTTCGACGACGCGCGAGTCGCGGGTCAGGAAGCCTTCGCGCTTCAAAACCGAGCGAAGCTCGGGCTCGTAATAGGTCAGCGCCTTGGACAAACCATGGCGCACCGCGCCGGCCTGGCCGGACAGACCGCCGCCCGCAACCGTGATGACGAGGTCATACTGGCTGGAGCGCTGCACGATCTGCAACGGCTGATTGACGATCATGCGGAGCACGGGGCGAGCGAAATAGACCTCGATGGCGCGCTCGTTGATCGTAATCTTGCCCGAACCGGGCTTGAGCCACACGCGGGCAACAGCATCTTTCCGTTTGCCGGTCGCATAGGCCCGACCATATTTGTCGATCTTCTGCACGTAGACAGGAGCGACCGGATGCTCGGACGCAGAGGAGGATGCCAGATCCTGGAGGGAGGAGAGCGTTTCAGCCATGATCAGGCGACCTTCAAGTTCTTGCTGTTCATCGCGCCGACATCGAGCGGCACGGGCTGTTGGGCGGCATGCGGATGCTCGGAGCCCTTGTAGACGCGGAGATTACCGAACTGCTGACGACCGAGCGGGCCGCGCGGCAACATGCGCTCGACAGCCTTTTCGACCACACGCTCCGGAAAGCGACCTTCCAAGATGAACTTGGCGGTCCGCTCCTTGATACCACCCGGATAGCCGGTGTGATGGTAATAAACCTTGTTGGCCAGCTTCCGGCCCGTGAACACCACCTGAGCGGCATTGATCACGATGATGTTGTCGCCATCATCCACATGCGGCGTGAAGGACGGCTTATGCTTGCCACGAAGGCGATCGGCGATGACGGACGCGAGACGGCCGACAACCAGCCCCTTCGCGTCGATGATCACCCACTTTTTTTCGATTTCGGCGGCTTTGGCCGAGTAGGTCTTACCAAACATTAGTTTCAACTTGTCCAAAATGACCGGGCCGAACACGCATGATCGACCGTCTGCGGTTGGCCTACAGACGATCTCAAATCATGTCAATGACGACGCTTTGGGATAATTTCAAAAAAACGTCAACCTTTTCATTGGTCTAGGAAATATGGTATTAAGGTACCGTAATTTTCGTCACGTCTGATCGACGCTGGATCCTCGATTGCGAGAGCCTAAGACCTCCGCCACAGTGCTTGCTGGGCGCCGCGCTCTGCGCGGTGGCGGCCGTCGAGGGGTTAGCGATGCAGGATCACGACGATTATTCCGACGCTTATCTCCGCGACATCCTCCTCCGCGTGAAAACGATTGCGGTTGTCGGCGCCTCCGACAAGCCGCGGCGGCCATCTTATGGGGTCATGCAATTTATGGCCGCGCATCACTATAAGGTCGTCGCGATCAATCCGGCACTGCCAGGAAGCTCGATCGGAAACATCCCCCTCTTTGCGCGACTGGCGGACATCCCGCACCCCATCGATATGGTCGATATTTTTCGCAACAACGCGGCGATCGACGGTGTCGTCGATGAGGTACTGGCGCTCGAAACACGCCCCTCGGTCATCTGGATGCAACTCGACATCAGAGTCGATGCCGCCGCCAGGCGTGCCGAGCATTGCGGGCTTCAGGTCGTCATGAACCGCTGCCCGAAGATTGAATATTGGCGCTTGATCGCAGGCGAGTGACCTCAGAGCGTGGTGTCACAATCGCAGAAAGAACGCCCGACTCAACAAAGACGGCGCGAGTGGAGCATGTGCGGGAAAAAGTCGCCGTTCTCGTTGCAGTTCGTCCCGGTGCCTTGAAAGCATCCAGGACTTGTGGCTGTCACGTCGCTAGTCAGACAGTAAAATGGTCGGAGTGATAGGATTCGAACCTACGACCCCTAGTCCCCCAGACTAGTGCGCTAACCGGGCTGCGCTACACTCCGACACCGCTCGACACGATATAACTGCCCTGGGCTTTATGGTGCAGTCTCATGAAAGCGGATGTCGACCAAACGGCGCTTGGCGCGGCGTTCAATCGACTTGCCTGCTCTAGCGGTTCGACGGTGCCGACGCAAGAGGATCAATTGGAGGAAGCTTGTACAACCTCCAGGGACCTCGACGGGTATTTGGGGCGGCTGGCTTCGCTCTTAGCCTCTTGCAGCCATGAGGATGCGGCGGCACTCGCTCAGCTCCATCATGACGCCGCGCAGTCGATCGATGATCGCACCACGGTCAGGCTCGTTTTTGGCTTGATACGCTTGATCGCCCGCCCATTCCCCAGCTTCCATGGGCGCAAACGCCTCCGGGGCGACATCATCGGCCCCGCGCGTGTCAGGTGCCATCGTCTGATAAGCGAAGACCGACGAGGTCATCGCCGGCGTCTCGATGGCGTCGTGAAGCGAGGTCTGATCGTGGTGCGGTAACGTCTGAGCGGGTGGGATGACGCCGCCTCGCGCCAAGGCGGCCACGGCCCGCGGCCCCTGCTCCTTCAAAATCCGCTGTACGCCGCGGATCGTATAACCCTCGCCGTAGAGCAATTGACGGATCGCCATCAGGAGTTCGACATCATCCGGCCGGTAAAAGCGCCGACCGCCCGCACGCTTCAGCGGCTTGATTTGAACGAAGCGGGTTTCCCAGAAACGAAGCACATGCTGCGGCAACTGCAACGCTTCCGCCACCTCGCTTATGGTGCGGAACGCCTCAGAGCTCTTCTGCGACGTCCGACTATTGGTCATTTCCTGTCACGGGTTGCCCGTTGATCCGGCTTTTCAGAATGTTCGATGGCTTGAAAACCATCACACGACGAGGCGTGATTGGCACTTCGACGCCCGTTTTCGGATTTCGGCCGATTCGCTCGCCTTTGGACCGCACCACGAATGAGCCGAAGGATGACAATTTCACGGTCTCGCCGCGCGCAATCGCCTCGGACATTTCCGAGAGGACGCCTTCGACCAGTTCGGCCGATTCGGTCCGCGACAGGCCAACCCGCTGGTAGACGGCTTCGGACAGATCTGCGCGCGTGATCGTCCGCGTCACGGCTTCCCCGTTTGCCGCTCCCATCGTCAGTTCAGAAGGCTTTTTCGCCAATAGAGCCATCCTCTCGCGATCTCTGTCGTTCAATCAAATTGCACCCACCGGACCTCTGGTTCAAGCGTCCGAGCTCAAAAGCCCGCTTGGCATCGAGTTAACCTCGGGTCTGCTACCAACGAACGAGCGCGCTGCCCCATGTGAAGCCGCCGCCCATCGCCTCCAGCATCACCAAATTCCCTTTTTTGATCCGTCCATCGCCACAAGCCGTTGCGAGTGCAAGTGGAATTGAAGCCGCCGATGTGTTGGCGTGTAGCTGCACAGTAGCAACTACTTTTGATGGTGCTACACCTAATTTGACCGCCGAAGCATCGATAATCCGACGGTTTGCTTGATGTGGCACGAACCAATCGAGGTCGTCGGCTGTGATCCCCGATTCTTCGAATGCCGCCGTGACGACGTCCTCGATCATTCCGACGGCATGGCGGAAAACGTCGCGACCTTCCATGCGGAGATGGCCGGTCATCCCGTTTGATCCCGGCCCACCATCGACGAACAGCTTATCGCGAAAGCGTCCGTCGGATCGGAGATGCGTCGAGATGATCCCGCCGTCCTTGAAGGCGTTGCCGCCATCCTCACCCTCCAGCACCACGGCTCCGGCGCCGTCGCCGAAGAGGACGCAAGTGGTGCGGTCGGTCCAATCGAGCAAGCGTGAAAAGGTTTCGGCGCCGATCACGAGCACGCGGCGATGCGAGCCTGAACGGATGAATTTTTCTGCGGTCGCGAGCGCGAAGACGAAGCCGGAACAAACCGCCTGAAGATCGAAGGCCGCGCCATGACGAATGCCGAGGGCGGCCTGCACCTGGGTGGCTGTCGCCGGAAAGGTGTAATCGGGGGTCGACGTCGCGACGATCACGAGGTCGATATCATTGGCGTCGATGCCCGCATTGGACAGCGCCGCCCGCGCCGCATGGGTCGCAAGTACCGACGTCGTCTCGTCAGGCGCCGCAATGTAGCGTTGCGTGATCCCGGTCCGCTGGACGATCCACTCGTCCGAGGTCTCGACCGTCGCGGCCAATTCGGCATTCGACATGCAGCGGTGCGGAAGGTAGGCGCCGACGCCGCGAACGACCGCTCTCCAGCGAAGATTGGTTTCAGTCAAACGATTGCCCATTCCGTCCTGACGGCATCGGCCGTCGCCACAACTCGTCGCGCACTGCTTGCCCCGACAGATTTAAAGAGCGGGGGGAACTGCAACAATCCCGGTCGCGACAAGCCGGCTATCCTGCGCGAAAGCGAGCGAGTCACGGATCTTCGCGAGCAATTCGTGCCGCACCATATCGTAACCGATCTCGATTGCGCCAGCGTAGCCGAGCACATCTGCTCCGCCGTGACTTTTTATAACGACACCGTCGAGACCAAGAAACACACCGCCGTTCACGCGCCTCGGATCCATCTTCTCCCGCAGGGCGTCGAAAGCCTGCTTGGCGAACCAATAGCCGATCTTGGACATCAGATTCCGGCTCATCGCGTCGCGCAGATATTGTGCGATCTGCTTGGCGGTTCCCTCGGCGGTCTTCAAGGCGATGTTGCCCGTAAACCCCTCCGTCACCACCACATCGACGGTGCCTTTGCCGAGGTCATCGCCCTCGACGAACCCGTGATACTCGAGCCCAGGCGGCGACATCTCCCGTAGGATCCGACCGGCCGCCTTCACCTCCTCGATCCCCTTGATCTCTTCGACACCGATATTCAGCAGGCCCACGGTGGGACGCTCGATATCGAACACGATCCGGGCCATGGCGGCCCCCATGATGGAGAGATCGACGAGATGATGCGCATCGAAACCGATGGTAGCCCCAACATCGAGCACGATCGACTCGCCGCGAATGGTCGGCCACATCGCCGCGATCGCGGGCCGGTCGATCTGAGGCATCGTTCGGAGGCAGATTTTCGCCATGGCCATCAGGGCGCCGGTGTTGCCGGCCGATAGCGCCGCATCGGCATCACCGCGCTTCACCGCATCGAGTGCCATCCACATCGACGACACGCGCCGGCCACTCCGCAAAGCCTGGCTAGGCTTGTCGTCCATTCGGATCGAGACTTCCGCGTGGAGCAGCGTCGTAACGTCCCGCAATTTTGGATGCTGCGCCAGCAACGGCTCGATCGTGGCGCGATCCCCCGTCATCACAAAGGTGAGATCCGGGCGACGCTCGAGCGCCAGCGCCGCTCCTGGAACGACGACGGTTGGTCCGTGGTCGCCGCCCATGGCGTCGAGCGCGATCCGAACTGGTTTTGTCATCGCGCGTTCCTCATCGCATCCTCAAAGCACCGCCCGATGGACGCGATCATTCTGGATCGGTTAGGGCTCGATGGCCCGTGCGATCCGATAAGGCAAGACCATAGAGCCGGGCCGATTGGCAAGGACAATGTTCGGTCCAAGCCGCCTAGCTCTTCCGAAGATCAAGCGATTTCAAGGCCGCGAAGGGTGAAACGTCCGGCTCGGGCGGGCTTAGTTCCTTGAATTCGACGCCGGGCTTCTTTGGGTAGGGATCGAGTCCGAGCGTCAAGGCCTCCGCGGTCAGCGCGCCAAGATCGATCCGACCATTGATAAGAAGATCAGGCTCGTCCTCTTCCTGCTCGTCCTCGGCAGGATCGGGCCCCCGCTTCAACAGCGCGGCGCGATAGGCGTCGAGATCCGCTTCCGGGAGGAAGTGGACATCCACCGGCTCGACGACATTCGTCTCGAACGAGTCGAGGCTGATCACGCAGGTCTGGACGATGGTGGCAACGACGCTGCCGGTCACCCAAGCCCCGCCGCGCCCCTCGGCCCGTACCAGCAAGGTCGCGGTCAACGACGTGATGTCGACCAAACCGTTGAGCCGCGCCAACTCGGAGCGCTCCTCTGCGGTTGCGGTCTGAACCACCCGCAAGCCGGCACTGCCCAGACTGTCGATCAAGGTCGGGCCAGCCGACAAGGGGACGGGATTTGCTTCGGACATGATCACGCGCCACTTGGAACGAAAAACGGGACAGGGTCCGGAAATGCGACCCCGTGGTTGAGGAAAGCAGTGGAATCCAGCGCATCCAAGGCAGCGGCGGATGCACGAACGTAACGCGACATCGCATCGGCCGTCCGCACGCCACCGTGGACATTGCGCGACAGGGCGTCGGCCAAGCTTCCATCGGTCGCCCGTAAAGCCAGGTCATAAGCCACCGATCGCCCGAGAAAGGCTTCGGCCAGTTTCTTCATCCGCTTTGGCACCGCCATGTCGCCGACCCCAAGCTCGCGCATCGCCGGATCGAGATACCGGAAAACGGTGTCGATCAGATCCTGCCCCATCGCGGGCGCCGGATCTTCAAGGACGCCCAAGCGACGAACCACAAGGGCGAGATGCAAGACGAGCAGTTCGAACCGGCCATTGAACGTGTCTGGGACGTCGCCCGATTGATAGAAAACTGGGTTGCGGACGGCCGCGATGATGTCGTCGTTCAGCCGATCGATGATCTTGCGATTCGATGCAGCGCGGCCTCGATTGAACAAAAACGACATGGCATCCAGATTCAAGCATGCTGCCGAAGGATCACCTGTGGCACCTTGCTTTTGACGTGGTCGGGGGTTAGGCAACGGCGGGTTTGGATGCAAGAGAAAAGCGTCCGTCCGCCGATATTAACACGATCGGTGACTTGGTTCGGCATTCTTCGGAGACCATAATGGTGCGGTCGGCACAAGCCATGTTCCCTTTCCCGAGCTTGGCCCGATGGGCGAGCGTTGCCGTCCTCGGTCTCTCACTCGGCGGCTGCCTCGGTTACGATGGGGAATATGCGCGCGGTTACGTCGTCGACCAGCATGCGCTTGATCAAGTCAAGGTCGGCTCATCGGCCGAGCAGGTCCTGGTGGTCCTTGGAACGCCGTCGACGACCTCCACGATCGGTGGCAGCGCCTGGTACTACATCAGCCAGAAGGTCGATCGGCCCCTCGCCTATTCGGCCGCCGAGGTCACGGATCAGCGCGTGATGGCGGTGTATTTCACACCGCAGAAGAAGGTCGAACGCATCGCCAATTACGGGATGCAGGACGGTAAGGTGTTCGACTTCATCAGCCGCACCACACCGACCGGCGGTGCCGAGCAGGGCTTCGTGAAGAACCTCTTCCGCAACCTGCTGCGCTTCTAGCACAGACATACGCGGTAGCCTCGCCTTAAGGGCCGAGGCTCCCGCCCCGAACAAACCCACGCAGCCCAGGCCGCGTGGGTTTTTTTCTGCGTCGCGGACCTAATGCGCCAAGATGGCGAGCAGCAGCAGCGCCACGATATTGGTGATCTTGATGGCCGGATTCACTGCCGGCCCCGCCGTATCCTTGTAAGGATCGCCGACGGTATCGCCGGTCACCGATGCCTTATGGGCCTCGGACCCTTTATAATGGCGGATACCGTCCTTATCGACGAACCCGTCTTCGAAGCTCTTCTTGGCATTGTCCCACGCCCCGCCGCCGGACGTCATCGAGATGGCGACGAATAACCCGTTAACGATGACGCCGAGCAGCGACGCCCCGAGCGCCGCAAAAGCGCTGGCTTTCGATCCTGAGAGAGCAAGCACACCGAAATAGACGACGAGAGGCGCCAGCACCGGCAGCAACGAGGGGATGAGCATTTCCTTGATGGCGGCGCGCGTCAGCATGTCGACGGCGCGACCATAGTCCGGCCGATCGGTCCCTTGCATGATGCCAGGCTTCTCGCGGAACTGGCGCCGCACCTCTTCGACCACCGAACCGGCCGCACGCCCCACCGCCGTCATGGCGATGCCGCCGAACAGGTAGGGGATCATGCCGCCAAAGATCAGTCCGGCCACGACATAGGGGTTGGAGAGATCAAACGAGACGACACCCACGTCCTTAAAATACGGGATCGTGTCGCCGTGCGCCGAGAAGAAGGCGAGATCGTTCGAGTAAGCCGCGAAAAGCACCAGCGCGCCTAGGCCCGCCGAGCCGATCGCATAACCTTTGGTCACAGCTTTGGTGGTGTTGCCGACGGCGTCGAGCGCATCGGTGGCGTGCCGAACCTCTTTGGGAAGACCGGCCATTTCGGCGATGCCGCCGGCATTATCGGTCACCGGCCCGAACGCGTCGAGCGCCACGATCATCCCGGCCAGTCCCAACATCGTCGTGACCGCGATCCCGGTTCCGAACAACCCGGCGAGCTGGTAGGTGAAGATGATTCCGCCGACGATCACCAGGGCCGGCAGCGCGGTCGATTCGAGCGAGACCGCGAGACCCTGGATCACGTTCGTGCCATGGCCCGTGACCGAGGCTTGCGCGATCGACACGACCGGCCGCTTGCCGGTGCCGGTGTAATATTCGGTGATCACAACGATCAGGCCCGTGACGACCAGGCCGAGAATGCCGCAGAAGAACAGATGCAGCCCGGTTATGGAACGTCCCGCGACGGTCCCGATTTCGCCCCAACCGATCATGAAATGCGTCGCGATCGCGAGTCCGGCGATCGAGAGCAGCCCGGTCACGATCAACCCCTTGTAAAGGGCGCCCATGATCGAATTATTGGCGCCGAGCTTGACGAAATAGGTCCCGGCGATCGAGGTGATGATGCAGGTGCCGCAAATTGCGAGCGGATAGACCATGGCGCCGGCCAGCACCGCCTGTCCCGCGAAGAAAATCGAGGCGAGCACCATCGTGGCCACGACCGTGACCGCATAGGTTTCGAAGAGATCAGCCGCCATGCCGGCGCAATCGCCGACGTTATCCCCGACGTTGTCGGCGATGGTGGCCGGGTTGCGGGGATCGTCCTCCGGAATACCGGCCTCGACCTTGCCGACGAGATCCGCCCCGACATCCGCTCCCTTGGTGAAGATGCCGCCGCCGAGACGCGCAAAGATCGAGATCAGCGATGCTCCGAACCCGAGCGCCACAAGCGCGTCGGTGACCTCGCGATTATCGATCGCAAGACCCATCGGGCCGGTCAGCACGGCGAAATAACCCGCGACCCCGAGAAGCGCCAAGCCGGCCACGAGCATGCCCGTCACTGCGCCGGCCTTGAACGCGATGTCCAGCCCACCCGCCAGCGACTGGGTCGCGGCTTGGGCGGTCCGCAGGTTCGCACGGACCGACACATTCATGCCGATGAACCCTGCCGCACCCGACAGGACGGCGCCGATCAAAAACCCGATCGCCACGATACCGGAGAGAAGGAACCACAGTCCCGCGAAGATGACGACGCCAACGATCGCGATCGTCAGATATTGCCGACGCAGATAGGCCTGCGCGCCTTCGGCGATAGCGCCGGCGATCTCCTGCATCCGCAGACTGCCCACATCGGCCGCCAACACGTCTCGGATCGTCACGCCGCCGTAAACAAGTGCCAGCAAGCCGGCTAACAAGATAAGCCAAATCGGGTTCATTGAGAGATTGCCCTTTTCCTTGGTCGATTCCCTTGATCTTGGCGTACGCGCCGCTCGATCATTCGCGTCGGCTTTATTCTCGCACGTACACGAAAGTTGTGACAGAAAGCCAAGAGCACCGCAACGCGTGATGGCGGCCGAAACGTCGAGCAATCAAAGGGATGAGTGATGACGACCGAGGCGATCGCGAGCCCGACGACAACCCGTATCGGGCAGGCACTCGACCGCCTGCGGGAGCGTCGCCCCCTGGTCCAGAACATCACCAACTATGTGTCGATGGACATCGCGGCGAACGCGCTTCTGGCGCTCGGCGCGTCGCCCGCGATGGTCCATGCGCCCGAAGAGATCGACGATTTCGGCCGCCTTATCCAGGCCCTGGCGATCAACATCGGCACGCTGTCGTCGGATTGGGTGGCGGCCATGATGCTGGCCGCAACCGTGGCGCATGAACGCGGAACGCCGTGGGTCCTCGATCCGGTCGGCGCCGGTGCGACCCGGTTCCGCGACGCCTCCGTCCAACAACTGCTCCCGCTTGGCCCATCCGTCATCCGCGGCAATGCCTCGGAGATCATGGCGGTTGCGGCCTCCTGCGGCCTCGGCCTCTCCGCAGCGCGCCCGAAAGGTGTTGATAGCGCCAATACGACCAGCGAGGCGGAAGTCCTATCGATCGAGCTTGCCCGACATGTCGGCTGTGTCGTGGTCGCGACCGGCGCGATCGATTTCATTACCGACGGACGCCGCCAGGCGCATCTCGCCAATGGATCTCCCCTGATGACGCAGGTGACCGCAATCGGCTGTTCCCTATCGGCCATTACGGCCGCGTTCTGCGCCATCGAGCCCGATCGCTTCGATGCCGCGGTTGCGGCACTGGCGGTCGTCGGCATCGCCGGCGAGCGGGCCGCCGCTCAAACAGCCCGACCCGGCTCGTTCCGAACCGCTTGGATCGATCAACTCGCGACACTCGACGCGACCGCCATCACGTCTGATTTGAAACTGTCGTGATGGCGCCCGGTCGGGAGATTTACCGGCTCTGCCTCGTCACCGATCGCGATCTTGCGGGCACGCGCGGGCTTGTCTCCATCGTCGGATCCGCCGTCGCGGGCGGTGTCACCATGGTGCAACTGCGCGAGAAGACGGCGCCGACGCGCGCCTTCGTCAACGAGGCTCGCGCGCTGATGTCGATGCTGCGGCCGCTCAATATCCCGCTCCTGATCAACGATCGCGCCGATGTCGCGCTGGCGGTCGGCGCCGATGGCGTTCATGTCGGGCAGGACGATATGGAGATCGACATGCTGCGCCATCTCCTCGGACCCAACGCCTTGATCGGCCTCTCGATTACCAAGGACAGCGATCTCGCCGAGAGCGATGCGACGCGCGCCGACTATCTCGGCATCGGGCCGATCTTCCCGCAATCGACCAAGCCCGATGCTGCCTCCCCCATCGGGATCGCGGGCCTTGCCGCGATGCGTCGCCGCACCACAAAGCCTATTCTAGCGATCGGCGGCATTACGTTGGACACTGCAGCATCGATCCTCAAAGCCGGTGCCAATGGCCTGGCGGTCGTGAGCGCCATTATGGCGGCCCCAGACCCGGCTACCGCCGCATCCGCGTTCCGCTCCATCACGATGTAGGAACGCGCGGTTCAAGGGCTGCAGCAAACGCCGAAGTTGGCGTCAATAATGGCTGTAAGACCCCTTGGCGAAGGTGACGCTCGAGCCTCCTGGCCCGACGATGTCGAGCGGATGGGACCCGTTCAGAACCTCTCCGATCGCCGTCACCAAAATGCCGGCCCGACCTGCGGCCCCCTCGAAACCTTTCGCGGCGATCGGTGGAACCGTGGCGATGATCTCATAATCGTCACCCCCCGTCGCGATGGTTTCGAGCAGATCCGCATCGATCCGAAGCGCCGCTTTGGCCGCGTTCGACAGCGGCAGACGCCCAAGATCGAGACGGGCCGAGACGCCGGACCCGCGCATCATCTTGGTCAGGTCGCCAACGAGGCCGTCGGAAACATCCATCCCGGCATGGGCCGCTAGGAGCGCCGTGCGAAGACCGAGCCGAGGCTGCGGATGCAGGTATCGGTCGAGCAGATGCGCCCGATCCCCCCCAGTGACCGACGAGGTCCAATCGCCACCCGCCGATTGCCGAAGGCGCAAGCCGAGGGCCGCATCCCCGATCGTGCCGGAGCAATAGATGATGTCACCGGGGCGCGCGGTCGTCCGGCGCAGCATCGCGGCGGCCGGCACCTCGCCCAAAGCCGTGATCGACAGACACAGGGGACCTGGCGTCGAAACTGTGTCGCCACCGATGAGCGGACAGGCGAACCTTGCCGCATCTTCGCCCAATCCCTCCGCAAAAGCTTGCAGCCAATCGGTCGTCCAATCCGCAGGCAGGACGAGCCCGAGCAGGAATCCGACCGGGCGGCTCCGCTTCGCCGCGAGATCCGACAGATTGACCCGAAGCGCCTTGCGGGCAATCGAGGCCGGTGGATCATCGGCGAAAAAATGCACACCCGCCACCAGCGCGTCCTTGGTGAGGACGAGCTCCTGCCCTGCCGACACCCCCAGCAACCCAGCATCGTCGCGTAACTCCAGCGCGGCTGGCCCGGCCAGCGGTGCAAAGAACCGCGCGATGAGATCGTCTTCGGACACTTGTGTCATACGTTTTCGACAGCGACGACGCCCGGCACCGCCTTCAAGGCGCCAGCCATCAGGGGCGACAGGCTGAACTTGCCCGGCAGCTTCACCTCCACCTCACGGAGGCCATCGTCCATCATGACGACGAATGAGACCTCGCCATCGCCCTTTTTGTCGAGGCGGCTCGCAATCGTAGCGAGTGGCGCGACGTCCCGCACGTGGATACGAAGCCCTTTCTGCGCTCGATGAGCCGCTTGATCGAGCCCCTCGGCCGTGAGAATGCGGCACCGCACCTCGTCGCCTTCAGCGCTCGCCTGCACCGTGATCAACACGGCAGACCCCTTTTCGAACAGGTCGCGATGCTCGTTCAGGGTCTCTTGGAACATGATCGCTTCATATTGACCGGACGCGTCCGACAGATTGACGATGCCGATCTTGTTGCCGGATTTGGTCCGGCGCTCCATCCGGTCGAGAACGGTCGCAGCAAGGCGCGCGCTCGTCGCACCGCCCTTCACGGCACGTGAGAACTCCGCCCAGCGCTGGATGCGGAGTCGTTTGAGAATGGCTTCGTAATCGTCGAGTGGATGACCCGACAGGAAAAATCCAACTGCATCGAACTCACGGCGCAATCGTTCGGCGGCGGGCCATGCATCGGCCAGCGGTAAGCGGAAGGCGCTTTCGACGTCGGAGGCGCCGAATAAAGCACTCTGCCCGGCGCGGCGCTCGTCGCCCGCACGCGTCGCCATGCCGAGCACTTGTTCCACTCCGGCAAAGACGCGCGCCCGATCCGTCTCGAACTCATCGAAGGCGCCGGCGGCCGCAAGGCTCTCGAGCACCTTTTTGTTGACGTCGCGAGACGTCAGCCGCAACGCAAAATCGGCGAGCGAGCTGAAGCGTTTACTCCCCCGCGCCGCGACGATGGCGGCGATCTGCCCTTCTCCCGCGCCCTTGATGGCCGACAAAGCGTAGACGATGGCGGCCGGATCGTCCCGCGTGACGTCGAAATCGACACCGGACCGGTTCACCGAAGGTGGTTCAACCTTGATGCCGAGCCGCCGCGCCTCGTTGCGAAATTCTGACAGCTTGTCGGTGTTGGCTTTATCGAGCGTCATCGAGGCGGCGAGGAACTCGACTGGATAATTGGCTTTCAGATAAGCGGTTTGATAGGCGATCAGGGCATAGGCGGCCGCGTGGCTTTTGTTGAAGCCGTAATCGGCAAATTTGGCCAGAAGATCGAAGATCGTATTGGCCGTTTCGGTCTTGACGCCGCGCTCGACAGCACCGCTCACGAAGCGATCGCGCTGCGCGTCCATCTCGGCCTTGATCTTCTTGCCCATCGCGCGGCGCAGCATATCGGCCTCGCCGAGCGAATAACCCGACAGCATCTGGGCCGCTTGCATCACCTGTTCCTGATAGATGATGACGCCATGCGTCTCCTTCAGCACCGCCTCGAGTTTCGGATGCGGATATTCGGCGACTTCCTCGCCAAGCTTTCGGGCGCAATAGACCGGGATATTGGCCATCGGACCCGGCCGATAGAGGGCCACCAGCGCGATCAGATCCTCGAACCGATCGGCGCGCATGTCGACCAGGGCTTTTCGCATTCCGACGCTTTCCAGCTGGAACACGCCGACCGTTTCGCCGCGTCCGAGCATGGCATAGGTTTTGACATCGTCGATCGGGATCGCCGACAAATCGACCTTGATGCCGCGTTGGGCGATGAGTGTCACGGCCGTCTGCAGAACCGTCAGGGTTTTCAAACCCAGAAAGTCGAATTTCACCAAACCGGCCGGCTCGACCCATTTCATGTTGAACTGCGTCGCCGGCATATCGGATTTCGGGTCGCGATAGAGCGGCACGAGCTCGTCGAGGGGGCGGTCGCCGATCACGATACCGGCCGCATGGGTCGAGGCATTGGAATAGAGCCCCTCCAGCGTCTTCGAGATTGACAAAAGACGCTTGACCCGAGGCTCGGTCTCGGCGGCTTCCTGCAGACGCGGCTCGCTCTCGACAGCCTGAGCCAAGGTCACCGGGTTAGCCGGATTCTGCGGCACCAGCTTGGCGAGCTTGTCGACCTGCCCCAGCGGCATTTCGAGCACCCGCCCGACGTTGCGGAGCACGCCGCGCGCCAAAAACGACCCGAACGTAATGATCTGCGCCACGCGATCCACCCCGTAGCGTTGCCGCACATAGGCAATGACCTCGTCCCGCCGGTTCTGGCAAAAGTCGATGTCGAAATCCGGCATCGAGATGCGTTCTGGGTTGAGAAAGCGCTCGAACAAGAGCCCGAACCGCAGGGGGTCGAGGTCGGTCACGGTCAGCGCATAAGCCACGAGGGACCCTGCGCCCGACCCGCGCCCCGGGCCGACCGGAATGTCATGCGCCTTCGCCCATTTGATGAAATCCGCGACGATCAGAAAGTAGCCCGGAAACTTCATATTGATGATGACGTCGAGTTCAAACGCGAGCCGCTGGCGGTAGACGTCCTCGCTCATGCCGGGCGCGGTGCCATGGCTGGCGAGCCGCGCATTGAGACCCTGCTCGGCCTGCTGGCGCAGGGCCGCCACTTCGTCGAGCGGCTCGCCATTCAGCGCTGTGAAGTTCGGGAGGATCGGCTTCCGGGTTCGCGGCCGGTAGGAGCAGCGCTGCGCGATCTCCACCGTATGAGCGGTGGCCTCCGGAAGGTCGCCGAAGAGCGCCAGCATTTCAGCACGCGTCTTGAACCGATGCTCCGCCGACAATTGGCGTCGATTTGGTGTGCCGAGGACGGCGCCTTCGGAGATGCAGATCAGCGCGTCATGGGCCTCATGATCGGCCTGCGTGGCGAAGAATGGCTCGTTGGTGGCGACGAGGCGCAGGTCCCGACGATAAGCCAGATCGATGAGTTGCGGCTCGACGCGTCGCTCCTCGTCGAGAGAATGACGCTGGAGTTCCACGTAAAGACGATCATCGCCGAAGAGATTAACGAGACGATCGAGCCTCTGTGCCGCATTGTCGGCTCGATCGACGGCGAACAGCCGATCGATGGGACCGGAGGGCCCGCCTGTCAGCGCGATCAAGCCAGCATGGCTTTCCGACAGGCGCTGGAAACTCACATGCGGCGGCTCGCCGGGCGTGGGATCGAGATAGGCCCGCGATGCGATCCGCATGAGATTAGCGTAGCCGACCTCATTAGCACCGAGCAAGACGATGGCGCCTCGACCCGCCTTGGCCACATCGAAGCGCCCTGCGACGGCCGCTCCATCGCCGAAATCGACCACGATCTGAAGGCCGACGATCGGCTGAATGCCTTCCTTGGATAATTTCTCAGAAAACTCGAGCGCGCCGAACAGGTTATTGCTGTCCGTGATCGCCAGCGCCGGCATACGATCCTGCGCCGCGAGCTTCGCGAGCTTGCCAATGGTCAGCGCGCCTTCGCGCAAGGAAAACGACGAATGCACATGAAGGTGCACGAAACCAGGCTCGCTCGTATCCGCTACCAAAACATGATCCTTCAAGGGCAACCCGGTTCCGCCACCGCGGCGCCGGTCACTACTTTGACCGCCGATCGGCGACGCGTCGAGCGTTAGGCCGGCTCGTCAACAGAAAGCTGACATGCGCTTGACGACCGAACATCGCTCGATGGCCGCTTAATCGACCGACACCGGATCGACTCGCCCTCAAAATATCCAAGCCGTGGTGCCGGGGTTTGCCAAGATTGCCACGCCAGACAGGAATGCGGCGAGGCATGCGAGCTCGATCACGTCTTCAAACAAGGCACGAACCATGGGTCTCTCCTCTGCTTTCAGGCAGTATGTTCTTGTTTTGTTCTATGTCAAGCCGGATATCGGCTCCGTTTGGAGTCCGGTGGCGTAACTCAAACGACGCAGACAATCGAAATATTGTTGATGACCACGTTAGCGGATCATGTGTCCCGTGCGTTGACGCTAGACTTGGACGATTGTTTCGTGCAGGCAAATACAGCTTTAGCCTACCAATGAATTATCTTTAACTCTGAATAACGGACTGGACCATGACGGTAGCGCAATGTGCGGCTGGGTTTTGCTTCATCATGACGACCGTGCAGGTCGTAAGCACGACCATCGCACGTTATCGTTGCCCGGAGCGCAAGACACCGCTCGCCGCGCCAGCCGATGCTCCGCCGGTCAGCATCGTTCGTCCGGTATGCGGCCTCGAAAATTATGCTGAAGAGACGCTCGGTTCGAGCTTTCATCTTGATTATCCGAATTATGAAGTCTTGTTCTGTGCCGCGCGCGCGGATGATCCTGTTCTGCCTCTGCTGAAGCGGTTGATCGATGCCAACCCGGGTGTACCGGCCCGCATCCTGATCGGAGATGATTGGATCAATGCCAATCCGAAGCTGAACAACGTCGCCAAGGGTTGGCACGCGGCCGCTCATGACTGGATCGTCATGGCCGATTCAAACGTGCTGATGCCAGGCGACTACCTGCAGCGCCTGCTTGCGGCATGGCGTCCGGACACGGGGCTGGTCTGCTCGACACCGATCGGCTCACACCCCGATGGGTTCTGGGCCGATGTCGAATGCGGTTTCCTCAACAGCCTGCAGGCGCGCTGGCAATATGCGGCCGAAGCCATCGGGCTCGGCTTCGCGCAAGGCAAGACGATGCTTTGGCGTCGCGACATCCTTGAATCTGCGGGAGGCATCACGGCGCTCGGAGCCGAAATCGCGGAGGATGCGGCCGCCACCAAGCTGGTTCGCCGCAAGGGGTTGCGCGTTCGGCTCGTCGACAGCCCCTTCGAGCAACCTTTGGGGCGGCGTAAGCTGTCCGAGGTGTGGTCGCGCCAGACGCGCTGGGCACGACTTCGCCGCGTCACCTTCCCGATGTTCTTTCTGCCCGAGATCTTGTCCGGCTCCCTTCTCAGCCTGTTGGCAGGCGCCTATGCGGCCTGGGCCAATGGTTACGATCCCCTTCTCGCGGGATTGCTGGTCTGGGTGATCTGGCTGGCTGCGGAAGTCCAACTCGCCCTGAGTGCAGGATGGCGCTTCACCTGGACCTCGCCGTTTGCCTGGATGATCCGTGACCTGATGCTTCCTCTCATTTTCGTCAGCGCCTTGGCGGCGGATGATTTCGTCTGGCGCGGTAACGAGATGGACGTCAAGGAGAGTAAGCAGACCTGACGTCCCACGCCGATCTGCTCTCGCTTCACTCGGCTTTGGTGTCGCCCGTTGGATGAACGAGGAGGCTATCGGGCGGCGCCTCGTCGCGATCGTTCATGCCGTAATCGCGGATGACCTCGGCGACACGCAGACGATAATCGGTGAAGACGCTCGATCGCCCACGGATCTGCGTCGACCGATGCGCTCTGGAGTTCCGCCATCGACGAACGGCCTCTTGGTCTCGGAAGAACGAGAGCGACACCATCCGGTTTGATGCCGAGACGCTTTGAAACCGCTCGACCGACAGAAATCCATCGATCGCCTCGAGGTCGCGGCGCAACGCCGCCGCCAAAGCCAGATAGTCTTGGCGTCCGTCCTCCGCCAGCTCGACCTCGAAAATCACCGCGATCATGGCGTCACAAGCGTCGCATGGGGGGCGGAGACCAACCGGAGAAACAATCGATCTTCGCGGAGGATGAACCTTTCGCGCTTGGCAAACTCGTAATTGTCACGGCCAAGCTGATCGTCTTTGAGGCGTGCGCGATAGGCTTCATAGGCTGCGAGATCATCGATATTGTAGATGCCGTAGGCGGTTGTGGTCGATCCTTCATGTGGCGCGAAATATCCGATCAGATCGGCCCCGCAGCGCGGTATGGCTTGTCCCCACGTGCGGGCATAATGCTCGAAAGCGTCCACGCGAAACGGATCGATGTCGTAGCGGATGATACATGTGAGCATGAGCGGTCCCTTTGGCATAGTGCCAAATCGTTCGTAGACCGCGCTCACGCGACGATGCTTCGGCCGTGACCGAAGCATGACCGACATTAACTATGCGACGACAATCCGCAATGTCCTCACGCTTGGAGATGATCGATGCTGACCACGACCGGGATTGCCGAAATTGGGGCGCTTGTCGGCGACCCCGCCCGGATCGCGATCTTGATTGCGCTGATGGATGGACGTGCGCTCACCGCCGCCGAATTGGCAAAGGTCGCGGGCGTCACGCCCCAGACGACGAGCGGCCATCTGGGCCGCTTGACGGAAGCGGGTCTGCTGAAGGTGCAGCCGCAGGGACGGCATCGGTATCATCGGCTCGCGTCATCGACGGTCGCGACGATGCTCGAAGGCATCATGGCGGTGGCGTCGGAGCCGGGCTATCTCCGGCCTCGAAAGGTTCGGACCGGTCCGCGCGACGCGGCGATGCGGCGAGCGCGCTGCTGTTACGACCATCTTGCCGGCGAGGTCGCGGTCGCCATCGCTGATCGCCTCATCGAGCGCGGCTACATCGGCGACATGGAGGGCGGCTGCGATCTGACCAATGAGGGCACCGCATTCTTCCGCTCGATCGGGGTCGACGTCGATGCGGCGACCACCCGCGCCACACAGGATCGCCTGTTTTGCCGTCCCTGTCTCGATTGGAGCGAGAGACGTCTGCACATCACCGGGACGCTTGGTGCCGCCTTCCTCAACGCCTGTTTCGAGCAAGGCTGGATGCGTCCCATCGAGGGGTCGAGAGCCGTGGCGATCACCCACCCCGGACAACGCGCGCTCGATGTCCACTTCGGCATCGAACACGAGGGTCGTTGCGCTTCGACCCCTAACTGAACTCCTGACGCAAAGCACCACGGCCGCAAGGCTTGGTCAAAAGTACTGCAACTTAACGGTGCGCCTCACCACGAGCGTCAGACATTGCTTTGCGCTCGCCTATTCGGCGGCGTCGGCCCGGCTCGTGTCTTGCGCGTTGCCCCGCTCGGCCTTGAGCAGGTCCGCGACCTTGAACGCCACTTCGATCGATTGATCGGCGTTGAGGCGCGGGTCGCAATAGGTGTGGTAGCGATCGTGCAGTTCCGCTTCCGAAATCGCGCGCGCGCCGCCCGTGCATTCGGTGACGTTCTTGCCGGTCATTTCGAGATGGACGCCGCCCGCATAGCTTCCCTCGGCCTGATGCACATCGAAGAAATGCTTGATCTCCTGCATGACCCGCTCGAACGGACGGGTCTTGTAGCCGGACGCGGTCTTGATCGTGTTGCCGTGCATCGGATCGCAGGACCAGACGACGGTGCGCCCCGCCGCTTCCACCGCGCGAACCAGTTTCGGCAGATGATCACCCACCTTGTCGGCTCCAAACCGACAGATCAGCGTCAGGCGGCCAGCTTCGTCGGAAGGATTGAGCACGTCGATCAGGCGGAGCAGATCGTCGGGCTGCAGCGACGGACCGCATTTCAGGCCGATCGGGTTTTTGACGCCGCGGCAATATTCGACATGCGCGTTGCCGAGTTGGCGCGTCCGATCGCCGATCCAGATCATATGTCCCGAAGTGGCGTAATAGTCGCCGCTGGTGGAATCGATCCGCGTGAGGGCCTGTTCATAGCCCAGCAGCAAGGCCTCGTGCGAGGTGTAGAAATCGGTTTGGCGAAGCTCGGGATGCCGTTCCGCTTCGAGACCGATCGCCTTCATAAAGCCGAGAGTCTCGGTGATGCGGCCGGCGAGTTCCTCGTAGCGGCTGGCCTGGGGGCTATCTTTGACAAAGCCAAGCATCCAGCGATGGGCGTTTTCGAGATTGGCATAGCCGCCGGTCGCGAAGGCACGCAGCAGGTTAAGGGTCGCAGCCGACTGCCGATAAGCGTCGAGTTGACGTTGCGGGTCCGGGATGCGGGAGGCTTCGTCAAAGGAAATGCCGTTGACGATGTCGCCGCGATAGCTCGGCAGTTCCACCCCATCGATGATCTCGTTGGGGGTCGAGCGCGGCTTGGCAAACTGGCCCGCGATCCGTCCGACTTTGACCACCGGCGAGGCGGCCGCGAACGTCATGACGACGGCCATCTGCAAGAAGACGCGGAAGAAGTCGCGGATGTTGTCGGCCGCATGCTCCTCGAAAGCCTCGGCGCAATCGCCGCCCTGGAGCAGGAATGCCTTGCGGTTCGCCACATCGCCCAAGGCGCGCGTCAGTTTCCTCGCTTCGCCCGCGAAAACCAACGGGGGGAATTTGCCAAGCTGCGTCTCGACCTGGGCCAATGCGTCAAGGTCCGGATAGACAGGCACTTGCTCGATCGGCTTCGAGCGCCAGCTCGTCGGCGACCAACCCATCGACGAGGACATGTCGGACCGCGCCGCTTGGGGTCCATGGTCGCCGGCGGCGCGCAGCTCTGGCATGTTAAACTCTCCTCGCGCGTCTCTCCCTCTCCAAAGAGAGGGTGGCGGCGCGTCAACAACGGTGGCGGGGCTTATACACCAGCGCCGCGTCCGGTCCATCCATCAATCCGGCCCTCGGTGGGCGACGCCGTCACTCAGTCCGAGGGCGCCTACGCCTCGCGCACGTAGCGCGCGGTGCGCGTTCGCATCGTCACGAGCTCTTCGGCGGCTGTCGGATGGACCGCCATCGTGGCGTCGAAGTCCCGCTTGGTGGCGCCCATTTTGACCGCGATGCCGAGAAGCTGCGCCATCTCGCCCGCATCGGTGCCGAGAACATGAACGCCGACCACCCGATCGGTTGCGCCGTCGACCACGATTTTCATCATGGTTCTCGTGGAGCTGCCCGAGATGGTCGATTTCATCGGCCGAAACGAGGTCTTGTAGATGTCGACGACATCGAGGGTGCTGCGTGCCTCTTCCTCGGTCAGTCCCACCGTGCCGAGTTCGGGCGTCGTGAAGACCGCTGTCGCGATGGCATGATGTTCGACAGGTGTCGGTTTGTCGCCGAACAGTGTATCGGCCAGCGCATGCCCTTCGCGGATCGCGACCGGCGTGAGGTTGACCCGATTGGTCACGTCGCCAATCGCATAGATCGACGGCACGCTGCTGCGCGAGAAGCCATCGACCTTCACCGAGCCATCCTCCGCGAGTTCGACGCCGACATGCTCCAAACCAAGATCGCGGGTGGCGGGACGGCGCCCCGTCGCCAGGAGGACCTGGTCGACCACGAGCGTCGAAGCGTCACTCAAGCGAACATGCAGACCATCGGCGTGCCGCTCGATCCCAAGTATGGATAGTCCCGGACGCAGATCGATGCCGGAGGCCTGCAGTTCCGCCGTCAGGCCGTCGCGCATATCGCCATCGAACCCGCGCAGGATCGTCTCGCCGCGAAACGCGACCGTGACGCGCGATCCGAGACGCACGAAGATGGACGCGAATTCCAGCGCCACATAGCCTGCGCCCACGGCCAGAAGCCTCTTGGGAAAGTCCGGCAGGTCGAAGATCTCATTTGAGCTGATGGCGAGGTCGAGGCCCGGCACATGCGGCCGATGCTCGGGCACGCCGCCGGTCGCCACCGCAATATATTTCGCCGCGAAGCATCGCCCGTTGGCGAGCATCACATGGTTCGGCCCCGTCACCGTCGCGCGACCCTGATGCAGCGCGACACCGGCCTTCTCGAGATTGGCCGCATAGATGGCCGACAAGCGGGTGATCTCCCGCTCCTTGGTGGCGACGAGGTGACCCCAATCGAAGCTCGCTTGCGGTCGCGACCAGCCAAACCCTTCGGACTGCTCGAACTCGTCGGCAAACCGACTTGCATAGACATAGATCTTCTTGGGGACGCAGCCGCGAATGACACAGGTCCCACCGACGCGAAAATCTTCCGCGATCGCAACCTTGGCGCCGTAACCAGCGGCGATGCGCGCGGCACGCACGCCGCCCGATCCTGCACCGATCACGAAAAGATCGACCTCTTCATCCGCCGTCATCGTCTCGGGCCTGTTTGGATGTGCTTGGACCGGCGTCGCGGCGATCCCGCGCGCCCTCCAAGCTCTCGTTCATGTGGGTATCGCGTGACGTGCGACAAGCGTTTCGCTCGTCGCGGTCAAAGGCGTCGGATCAGAAGTCGTTGTGACCCTTCTTGATCATTTCCTGGCGCACGCGTGTCATCATGATCGACGACAATTTCTGCGTCCAAGACTGCATCGCGACGACGAGTTCGTCCAACATCGCGGGCTGAATATCGACGTATTTCTTTCCGACAGGGCTGTTGAAGAAAGCCGCCGTATCCTTCAATTCCTGCTCGCTCATCCGGCGCGCGTAGATATGCGCCGCAATATCCGTCATCTGCTCGCCGTCTTTGACAAACTCGGGCTGCAGGTCCTTCAGCACCACCGTCAAGTCAGCCGTCAGTTCTGGACGCGTCCGCGTCAACATCGGCACGATCTGCTCGGTCAATTGCGGAACCATCGGCTCGAACGAGCGCGACATGCCGGATGACACGACGACATCACGGGCAGCCGCAAGCGCCGACGCCGGCGGCTCCGGCTGGCTGACATCCGGCACCGGCGCGGGGGTCGCGGTCTGAGCGAAGGCCGGGAGGCCCGTGCCGAGTGCGAGCACGAGAGCGCCCAGGCCAAAGGCAACACGGCGCTGAGACGGGCGGATCGACATGAACATTCTTGAGCTTCCTATCGCGATGAAGATGAGGTGTGGTCGGGGGCGACAACGCAGGCCGCTCCGTCCACATTGGTGATGACTGACTGTGCGATGCCGATGAACAAACCATGTTCGACGACCCCGGCGATGGCGAGCAGAACATCGCTGAGCGCGACGGGATTGGCGATCGACCCAAAGTGACAATCGAGAATGAGATGGCCACTGTCGGTCATGAATGGCGTCTTGTCCGGGCCAGTCCTCAGCACGAGTTTGCCGTGCAGGCCGATCGCGGCGCAATCCCGCTCGATGAGCCGCCGTGTGGCGGCGAACCCGAACAGGTTGACCTCGACCGGCAATGGAAAACGCCCGAGCTGCGACACGGCTTTCGATGCGTCGGCGATGACGATCATCCTGTCCGACGCCGTCGCGACGATCTTCTCGCGCAACAGCGCGCCACCGCCGCCCTTGATGAGCCGCAGTGCTGGATCATATTCGTCGGCGCCATCGATCGTCAGGTCGAGTTGTGGCAACTCGTCAAGCGTCGTCACCTCGAGGCCAAGCGATGTCGCCTGCGCTCGGATCCGTTCCGAGGTTGGAACACAGCGCACCCGCAAACCGCTCTTCACGCGCTCAGCCAACAGATCGACGAAGATTTTGGCCGTCGTGCCGCTGCCAAGTCCGAGTTTCATGCCGTCGTCCACGAACGACAAAGCGCGCTCGGCAACCTGGCGCTTCATCGTGTCGGGATCACTCTCGGCCATGGGCGCATCTCTCGGAAAGCACAGCGGACGGTTGGCTGGCGAAACGTTGCTGCGACCGGATTGGCCGGTTCGATCGCCTCCCGCCTCATGTTGCCTTTCGGTAGCGGCTTCGCGCCAAAAACGCAATTCGCTCCGTTTGATGTGACATGAACAGAATATTTGCCTTGTTTTCATGCACGGTTCAGGTCGTGGGCGATACTCTCATCAGACGATCGAAGCCGCTTCGCCGTCGTCCACCGTCGGAACCGGCTTCATTGGAGGAGCTGTTAACATGTCCGCGTTGAAGAAGACCCTGTTGGCCGGATTGGCGGCCTTAACGTTGACCGCAGGCGTCGCGACATCGTCGGCCCCCGCGTCAGCATGGTATCGCGGAGGCGGCTGGGGAGCCCCGGTCGCGGCCGGCGTCATCGGTGGATTGGCGGCTGGCGCCATCATCGGCAGCGCGGCCCGACCCTATGGGTATGGCTACGGGTACGGATATCCGGCCTATGCAGAGCCCGCTTACGAGCCCTGCTATCGCTCGCGTCGCCCGGTTTACGACGAATATGGCAACTTTGCCGGCTATCGTCCCGTTCGCGTCTGCAACTGAGTTTGCGAGCATGACGGGCCCTGAGGGCCCGTCATGCTCCACGATCGCCCCCGCGTGGCCCGCTCGGCGCCGCGTTGGCGACAGGACCCCTCGGTTTGCGCCCCACCGAGGGGTCTTTGCTTTTCGTGTTCCGCTCCCGTGGCGTCATTTCGCCGGCGGCGTGCACACGACTGTGTCATTCAGCACGTAACAGATCGACATCGTTCCGGCTCGCAGGTCGACGCGAAACACGCCCCCTTCGCGAACGTGATGCGATGCGATCAGCGAATATTCGCTTTGCGCCTGAGGGCCGGCGCCATCTCCGGGCTGATAGCAGAGTGTCGCGCCCACCTTCCCCTCGGTCAGGCCATATTGGCACGCGCCCATCTCGCCTGTCGCCCGATCGAGCCGATAGACTCGATTGAGATCGGTTTCCGGTGCCGCGAGAAACTCGTAGCTGGCGGCTCTTGCGGTCTGGGCGCATGTCGCGGCCAAGATCAACGCAAGTCCCACGCGGCTGAACCAAGAAGACATTCGTTCAACTCCACATTTTCCGAAACGATCGCCCGATCATTGGATAATCACAAGCTCTCGACAATTTGAAGCGGCGAAATACGAGAGCTTCGCTTTGATGATTGCGAGATCGGCCAATCTCTGGCAGGCGGATCGCCGTTAGTTTGCGTCCGCGCGCCGACAATGGCTCTTTCCGGTTAGGATCTTCGATGCCCGCAGCCCCGCTGATCGTCTTCGATCTCGACGGAACACTCGCCGAAACGGCCGGTGACCTGATTGCCACATTGAACGTCATTCTGGCGCAGGACGGCATCGGGCCGATTGCGATCGATCAAGCGCGCGTTCTTCTCGGGTCCGGTGGACGAGCCTTGATCCAGCGAGGCTATGCATCGGTCGGCCGCAGCATCGACGCAACGCGGCTCGAGATCCTGTTCAAGCAGTTCCTCGCTCATTACGACGCTCACATCGCTGATCACAGCCATCTCTTTCCTGGCGTCGTCGAGGCTTTGGATCGGCTGGACGCAGCGGGTTATCGTTTCGCGGTCTGCACCAACAAGATGGAAGCGCCTTCGGTCAAGCTGCTGACCGCTCTCGGCGTCGTCGACCGTTTCCAGGCCATCTGCGGGCAAGATACCTTCGCGGTCTTCAAGCCAGATCCCGACGCTCTCTTCGGCACGATCGAGAAGGCGGGCGGCCTGCCCAACACCAGCATTATGATCGGCGATTCGGTTACCGACATCGCCACCGCCAAGGCGGCTAATATTCCAGTCATCGCGGTTGACTTCGGTTACACGGACAAGCCGGTCGCCGAACTCGGGCCGGACCGCGTGATCTCACATTTCGATGCATTGTTTGACGCCGTGGCCTCCATCCAGGCAAACCGACGCTCGACCTGAGGCCAGATCACGTCGAAGCCGAACCGTCGGCGGCCTCAGAGATACTGGCCGCCGTTGGCACTCCACACTTGCCCCGTAACGAAACTCGCTTGGTCGGAGGCCAGGAACGACACGATCGCGGCGATATCGTCGGGCTTGCCGAGCCGTCCCACAGGAATGCCGGCAGCCTCTCGCCGCAACGCGTCCGGCGGCATGGCGGATGTCATCGGACTTTCGATGAAGCCCGGTGCCACGCAATTGGCGCAGATGCCCTTGCCGGCCAGTTCCAACGAAATGCTCTTCGTAAAGCCAATCAGCCCGGCCTTGGCGGCTGCATAATTCGCTTGCCCGATTTGTCCCTTCAGGCCGCTGATGGACGAAATGTTGATGATGCGGCCCCACCCGCGCTGCCGCATACCCGGCACGAGACACCGAACCGTATTGAATGCGGAGGTAAGGTTGACGTCGATCACGGCCTGCCATTGAGACACCGGGTCCATCTTATGGACCATGCCATCACGCGTGATGCCGGCATTGTTGACCAGGATATCGATGGGTCCGCCGTCGGCCTCCACCTCAGCCAACACGCGCTCGACCGCGGCGAACTGGCTCACGTCTAATTCGTAGGCGCGGTGATCCCGCCCCTCCTCACCCGTCGTCGCAATGGTTCGATCAACGATCACGACGTCATGTCCGTCCTGTCGAAGCGCCGCCGCGATCGCGGCGCCGATACCCCGCGAACCGCCGGTGACGAGCGCACGCCGCGGCACGGCGCGCTCAAGGGATCGCGTCATTGGTGTTGTCCTTCGTTGGAGTACCGCCATTGCCGCACCGTCATAAAGGCGGGATATCCAAGGCTCATGCCCAAAAGCGTAACGTTTCAGGCTGCTCGATGAGAGTGGTGGGCGCGACAGGGATTGAACCTGTGACCCCTCCCGTGTGAAGGGAGTGCTCTCCCGCTGAGCTACGCGCCCGCGACATCTGCGGTTTGATGCGGATAGAGGCCGAGGCCCGCCAAGTCAAGCGATCCGCATCGTCACTCTCGCGGCGCATCATCGCAGCGGTGCATTCGATCGCGTCGATTCATCAAAACTTTACAAGTCATCCGAGCACAAATCCGAAGTTTCAAAGGCGAAACTGTGGCGCGGCAGCAACGACGTGTAGCGGAATGCGTGCGGCGTAGCAAACTCCGTTGCTGAAGTAACAAGACTACCCGCAGTGTAAAGATACGCGAATCGGGTAGACCGCCCTCCCAAGATCTTGGGTTACCCGCGTCATCAACGAGGCATTCGATGAGCCGTAACAGACTTGCTTTGGCCGGGCTCGTGGCAGGGCTTTTGCTCTCTGCCGCCTCAATGCCGGCTCGGGCCTATGAAGGCACCTTCTTCCTCCAGCAACAACAGCCGCGGTCCTTCGCGGACGATGGTCGACCGCTCGAAATCGCGATCCCGCGCGAGACCGTGGCCTATGACGGTCCTTATGGTCCCGGCACGATCGTGATCTCGACCGAGGAACGACGGTTATACTACGTTCTCCCCGATCATCAGGCGATCAAATATGGTGTCGGCGTCGGTCGGCCCGGCTTCGATTGGGCCGGCACGAAGACCGTGGTGGCCAAGCGCGAATGGCCGGATTGGACTCCGCCGGCCGAGATGATCCGCCGCCGCCCCGATCTGCCCCGCCACATGGCTGGCGGAATCGAGAATCCCCTCGGCGCGCGCGCCATGTATCTCGGTGGCACGCTGTACCGCATCCACGGCTCGAACGAGCCGGACACGATCGGCCAAGCGGTATCGTCCGGGTGTATCCGGATGACCAACGACGACGTCGCGGATCTTTATGACCGCGTCAAGATCGGCACGCGCGCCGTCGTGATGCGCTGATCGATCGATCCTTCGACGGATGGAAAGGCCGGTTCGCCCGGCCTTTTTTTTGCGATCAGCCGCGCGCCAGACCTTTGGCCTCGAGATCGGCGAGATAAGTGGCCCAGACGGTCGCTTGCGTCGCGCCGAGTTCGTGCAGATACCGCCACGTGAATAGCCCGGTGTCATGTCCGTCGTCGAAGCGGAGCTTAACGGCATAATGTCCAACCGGGTCCGCCGCCACGATCGCGACATCGCGCTTGCCACCCACGACCTTTCGGTCAGCAGGCGAATGCCCCTGAACTTCGGCGCTGGGGCTCTTCACGCGCAAATATTCCGCCGAAAGATCGTAGCTCGCGCCATCGTCGAACGTGATTCGGAACGTGCGACCGCCATCGCGGACGCGAAGCTCGGTCGGCCAGTGCTGTCGGTCGTCCACCATGGGTCGTGCTCTTTCCGCCGGATTGGCGCTGCAAAATGGCCTCGATCGACGCGGGATGCCTTGTCGACCGGGCTCGTCCTTCTATAGTGCCGGCACTGATGGCGGGAGAAGACATGTCCGAACGAGGAGCGAGGCGCGCGTCCAGCAACAAGCTGACGCCATGGCATCTTTTGCTGCTGATCCCCTATGTGGCCGTGCTGTGGGTGCCGTTCTACAATGCGGTCGAGCCGAGCGTTTTTGGTTTTCCGTTCTTCTACATCTATCAGATGGCTTGGGTCGTCCTGAGCTCGATCCTGGTCGCCATCGTCTACGTCGCAACGCAATAAACGAGCAACCAGAAGGTCCGGCCCGCGCAGCTAAACCGCGAGTATCGGATCGAGAGGCTAAGCTTGTGCCTGGGGAGGAATAATGTCTGTCAATTGGGTCGCGCTTGCGGTGTTCGTGCTGTTTTTCGGCAGCATCACGATCCTGGGCTTCGTGGCCGCCAATTGGCGCAAGGGCGATCTCGATCTCCTGCATGAGTGGGGCCTCGCCGGCGGCCGATTCGGTACGCTGGTGACGTGGTTCCTGATCGGCGGCGACATCTACACGGCCTACACGTTCATCGCGGTTCCGGCCCTTGCGTTCGGCGCGGGCGCGATCGCCTTCTTCGCGGTTCCTTACACGACCATCATCTACCCGATGACGTTCGTGATCTTTCCGCGCCTCTGGTCGGTCTGCCGCCAACACGGCTACATCACCTCGGCGGATTTCGTACGCGGCCGGTTCGGTAATCGCTGGCTGGCGCTCGCGGTCGCGCTCACCGGCTTGATGGCGACGATGCCTTATATCGCGCTGCAGCTTGTCGGCCTGCAGGTCATCATTGGCGCGATGGGCATTGAAACCAGCGGCATCCTGGGTGACCTGCCGCTTGTCATCGCCTTCATCATCCTTGCGGTCTTCACCTATAAATCAGGTTTGCGCGCCCCGGCCGCCATCGCGGTCGTCAAGGACGTGATGATCTATGTGACAATCTTCGCGGTGCTGATCGTGGTTCCGGCCAGGCTCGGTGGGTTCAGCGGCATCTTCGCGGCGGTCTCGCCCAGCAAGCTGATTCTCGCCTTGCCGCCGGCCGGGTCGACCGGCCTGTATTCGGTCTATGCGACGCTGGCGCTCGGCTCGGCCGCAGCGCTCTTTCTCTACCCCCATGCGATCACGGCCGTGCTTAGTTCGTCGAGCCGGGACGTCATTCGTCGCAACTCAGTCCTGCTCCCGGCCTATTCTTTGGTGTTGGCGTTCATCACGCTCCTGGGCTTCATGGCGGTCGGGGCGCATCTCGACAAGCTGCCGGAATTTTCCGAGCTCTTCGCCCGCTATAAGGCGAATGCTGCGGTGCCAGCGCTTTTCCTCAACATGTTCCCAAGCTGGTTCGTTGGCTTCGCTTTCGCGGCGATCGGTATCGGCGCCCTTGTGCCGGCCGCCATCATGTCGATTGCGGCCGCGAACCTTTGGACCCGCAACGTCTATATCGAGTTCATCAACCCGAACGCGACACCGCTGGCCGAAGCCCGCATGGCCAAGTGGGTGTCGCTCGTGGTTAAATTCGGCGCCCTGTTCTTCATCCTGTTTTTGCCGCTTGATTACGCCATCCAGTTGCAATTGCTCGGCGGCGTCTGGATGAGCCAGACGCTTCCGCCGGTGTTGATCGGGCTGTTCACGCGCTGGCTAAACTCCTGGGCGCTGCTTCTCGGCTGGGCCACTGGCATCGGGCTCGGTACCTGGATGGCGGCTCTCACCGGCTTCAAGAATGCCAATTACGCCCTGACGATCGGCGGCTTTACGATCCCGGCCTATGCGGCCGTCTATGCGCTTTTGGCGAATATCGTCGTGGCGGTGGTCGTAACCGCGCTGATCAACATGATCGGCCAGCGGGAAACACGGGACGCGACGGTCGCGGCAGACTATATGTAGGCGGGAAGTTAGCCCGCCTGTGGCGATGGGCGCTTCCATTTGGCCGGAGACAAACTATCTCATGGGCATGATCAACGCGCCCACGACCGATCTGACGCTGCTCGACAACCCGCCGCTGATCGATCCATTCGGGCGCGCAATCAGCTATGTCCGGGTGTCGGTCACCGATCGGTGCGACTTTCGATGCACCTATTGCATGTCGGAGGAGATGCGCTTTCTGCCGAAACGCGATCTCCTGACCCTTGAGGAGTTGGACCGGCTCTGCACCGCCTTCGTGACCCGCGGCACGCGAAAGCTCAGGATCACCGGCGGCGAACCGCTCGTGCGGCGCGATATTATGCATCTGTTCGAGCGCCTCTCCCGCCATCTCGTATCGGGGCGTCTCGACGAGTTGACCTTGACCACGAATGGATCGCAGCTCGCGAGCTTCGCGGGCGCCCTGGCCGCATCGGGCGTCCAACGGATCAATGTGTCGCTCGACACGCTCGACCCAGAGAAATTCCGCGCCATCACACGTCGCGGCGATCTTGCGCAGGTGCTGGCCGGCATACGCGCCGCCCGACAAGCCGGATTGGCGGTCAAGATCAACTGCGTGGCGTTGAAGGGCTTCAACGATAACGAGTTTGAAGAACTGATCGCCTGGGCACATGGGGACGGGATGGAAATCACGTTCATCGAAGTCATGCCTCTCGGCGAAGATCGCGCCGACCAGGCAGACCAGTATCTCTCGCTCGAGGACGTCCGACGTCAATTGTCCGAGACGCTGACGCTCGAGCCGATCTCGCATCGAACCGGAGGTCCGGCCCGTTATATGCGCGTGAAGGAGACGGGTGGCCGTATCGGATTCATTACACCGCTCAGCCACAACTTCTGTGAAAGCTGCAATCGGGTGCGCGTGACATGTACCGGCACCTTGTTCATGTGCCTAGGTCAGAACGACGCCGCGGACCTGCGAACGCCGCTGCGTCTCTCCGATGACGATCGAGCGTTAATGCTGGCGTTGGACGAGGCGATCGCACGCAAGCCGAAGGGGCATGACTTTCTTGCCGATCGCTTGGTCTCGAAGCCTCGCGTTGCCCGACCAATGAGCCAGACCGGCGGCTGAATGCCGGTCTGGTCGCACGACAACTTACTTGGAAAAAGCCGGGTTTTTATCGATCAGTCCGGCTTTGCTCGGGACGATTTTCCACAGGTTGAAGGATTTGGCGGCCCAGCCCCCGGGGTTGAAGCGCGGCGAGTCGGTAATGTCGGAATTTGTTACATAGAGCGTTCCATCCGGCCCTTGCGCGAAGGTATCTGGCCAGCGGAGGCGTGGATCGCTGACAAGGGTCGTGCGCTTGCCGCCGCGCTCCATCGTTTCGATAGCGCTTTTCTGAACGGCTGTGAAAAACAGGCGATTGCTCGCATCGGTCCACAAGCCGTCGTTCGGCTCGCTATCGGCGACCTTCTCGACCTTCTGCGACATCTGCTCCGGCGACAGGCCAACGTCAGCGAGCGCCGCGGTCGCGATCCGGTATAACGTCTTGCCGGTCAAGGGTTGCCAGTACAGATACTGGCCCGTCGGATCGATGCTGATGCTGTCTGCGGCGAATTGCACACCGCGCCCGTCCGGCTGCTTCATCTCCTTGCCGTCGATCGCGACCTTCACGGTCTTATCGACCTGGGTCGACACGTCACTATCGAGCACCCGACGACCTTGACCCGTCGTCAGATCGAGAACCACCAGAGCGCCTGTCGCGCCTGAATCGGTCATGTAGGCCGTCTTGCCATCGGGCGAGAGACGAACGTCGTTGAGATAACTCCCCTGTGGCGCGACACTCAGATCGAACCCGAACACCTGCGCGACCTTGTTGGTGGCGAGGTCGATCTTGACCAGCTTTGGCCCGCCCGGAACGATAAACTCCGTGTTGGGCGCGGCGGGATCGATGACCCAGAGCGAGCCCTTACCATCGGCCGTCTCGGCCTGAACACAGACGAAATGATCGTTCGCGGACCGTGGCGCGGCGTTGCGATACGCGTTCCATTCGGCGTCCGGATAGGGGTGCAACGCCCCATCCGGCATCAGTTCCGCCAAAGACACCGGCGCATCTTCGGACCAGCGCGGAAAGCTGACGAAGATGCGGCCCGTCTCGGTCACGGCGACACCCGTCACCTGATGATCAAAACTGGCGACTTTGGCGATGCTCGCAGCGCCGTCTTTTCCGGTGAGTTTCTGCACGGCGGCTTCGGCTTGATCCTGCAGGGGGACGGCAGATGCGACACCTGGCGCCAGCATCGCAACCGACAGCATCAAGGTCGCGATCAACGGTCTTGTCATAGCGGCTTTCCTTCGATCTATCGCTCCGCTGTCGGAGCAATGGACCCGAAAACGCCGATCCGGCCCCCTCGTTCCCGCGGTGAAGCTTATGGTAACGTCGCAGCCTCGCCTGCCCGACGACCCCGCATGTGACAGATCAGCCTTTGGCGCGCTGCCGGATCATGAAGTTATCAAACGTATATTCGCCGACCTGCCACCATAGATATTCCTCCGACCGGAAGTTGACGGTGCTGTCGAGCACGGCCTTGAAGTGAGGATTTCCGTCTGCGATGTCATGCAGCACATCGTTGGTCGTCTTGAAGGCGGCTTCGAGAACATCCTGCGGGAAAGCGCGTAATTGGGCGCCGGAAACGACAAGCCTCTTCAAAGCAGCGGGGTTCCGCGCATCATAGCGCGCCAGCATCTCGGTATTGGCCGTCATCGCCGCAGCCTTCAAAGCGGCGCGAAAGGGCGCCGGCAAGGCTTCATATTTTGCCTTGTTGAAGGCGACATGGATGACCGATCCACCCCGCCACCAGCCCGGGTAATAATAATTCGGTGCCACCTTCTGCAGGGCGGTCTTTTCGTCACTCGCTAGTCTATCGTCGTCATAGGGGCTGACCCAGGTCGCGGCATCGATCGTGCCTTGGTCGAGAGCGGTGTAGAGATCGGCGCGTGGCGTCGCCTGCGGAATGGCGCCCAGTTGCTGCAGGACTTTGCCGGCCAAGCCGCCGATCCGGATCTTCAGACCTTGGAGGTCGGCGACCGACTTCACCGGTTTGCGGAAGAAGCCACCCATTTGAGCACCCGTATTCCCGGCCGGAAACGCCAGAACACCATAGCCGCCCAGAAATTCATTGAAGAGATCATTGCCGCCGCCCTCATAGGCATAGGCGGCCTGTCCGCGCGCATTCAGGCCGAACGGGATCGCGGTTGCGAGAGCGAATGTCGGGTCCTTGCCGTAGAAATAGTCCATCGAGGTGTGACAAGCCTCGACAGTTCCGGCCTGCACCGCGTCGAGGGCCTGGAGACCCGATACAGCGTCACCCGGTGCCAACACATCGATGCGGAAACGGCCTCCGGTCAAATCACCGACCACGCGGGCGAATGTCTCGGCACCGCCGAACATGAGATCGAGCGACTTCGGAAAGCTCGACGTCAGCCGCCAGATCACATCCGGTGTCGGCGTCGCGGCTGACGGAGCATCCTCGCCCCGAGCCGTTCCGGCCACCAGAACTCCCGTCGCCGCCGCAGTTGCGATAAACCGTCGCCGTCCCACCCCGGTCTTCATGCACAACTCCCTCGCGTTAATCTCGGACTGGTCGTGTCGAGCGTCTCGCTTATTCCATGACGATCATCGGGGCCGGGCGACTGTTTTGCCCGGCGAGCGAGTCGAGAACGCCTTGCGCCATGGCCTTATAGGCCGCCGCATGCGGACCATTGGGAGCCGACACCATGACCGGAGTGCCGGCATCGGAGGTGGTTCGGATGTCGAGCGCCAGGGGGATCTCGCCCAGGAACGGCACCCCGAGGCGCTCGGCCTCATGGCGCGCGCCGCCATGGCCAAAAATGTTGGTTTCGGTGCCGCAACTCGGGCAGATGAACGTGCTCATGTTTTCGACGACACCAAGGATCGGCACCTCGACCCGCCGGAACATCGCAACCCCGCGTCGCGCATCGATCAGCGCCAGATCCTGCGGCGTCGAGACGATGACGGCACCAGCCAGCGGCACCGATTGCGCCATCGTGAGCTGGGCGTCGCCCGTGCCGGGCGGCATATCGACCACCATGATGTCGATCTCACCCCACTGCACGTCCCGGAGCATCTGCGTGATGGCCGACATGACCATCGGACCACGCCAGATCATCGGCGTTTCCTCCTCGACCAGGAAACCGATCGACATGACCTTCAGCCCATAAGCGTCAAGCGGGCGCATGATCCGGCCATCCACGACCTCCGGCTTACCCTTAAGGTCAAACAGGCGTGGCATCGACGGGCCGTAGATGTCGGCGTCCAGCACCGCGACTTTGTTGCCAAGCGCCTGCAAGGCCAGCGCGAGATTGCAGGCGGTGGTCGACTTGCCGACACCACCCTTTCCCGACGCCACCGCGATGATGGTCTTCACGCCGACTACGGCGATGCCGGCCCGAGCCGCCTGAGCCTTCGGCCCGGGAGCAGGTGCCACATGCGAATGAGCGTGTGGCGCGGGCGCAACAGCCGCCCCTGCCGGTTTTTGCGCCGTCAGCGTGACCAGGACCGACGCGACTCCATCGAGGCCTGCGACGAGCTTTTCAACACGCTCCCGCATCGGTTCCGCTTCGGTCGCGAGGCGCCGATCGACCTCGATCGATATGAAGACGCGCCCGTCCTTCACGACGACGCCACCGAGCGCGCCCGAACGTGGAAGCGGCGTCGACCCGTCCGGCCCCTTTATGCCTTCAAGCGCCTGCAGGACGGTTTCTTGGTTAAGAGGCATGAATGAAAATCTTCGATCGGAAGGGTCTGGATTGGGGGCAGACATAGCATGACAACGAAAAACGGCGCTCCAACATTTGCGATGGAGCGCCGCCGAAACATTCAGGTTCGGGACTGAATGCGATCAGGTCTTGAGCGGAACTTTGGGAACCGACCCACCGCCTGCGGATGGCGGCGTCTCGCCATCACCATCCTCCTCCGTATCGAAGGTCTCCGGCTCCTCCTCGTCGCGCGCATCTTCGGCTTCGGCACGGCTCTTTCGCTTCCGTCCCGCCTCGACGATATCGCGCTCGGGACGCGGCATGACCGGCCCGTCCGGGTAGACGAAGCCGAGCTTCTTCGGCCCGCCTTCCTCCGCCGTGACGACGACACGAACAGCACCGCCGTTCTTGAGCTTGCCGAACAACACTTCATCGGCCAGCGGCGTCTTGATCGACTGCTGGATGACGCGAGCCATCGGCCGCGCACCCATCGCTTCGTCGTAGCCGTTCTCGATCAACCAGTTGCGCGCCTCGTCGGTCAGTTCGATCGTGACGTTGCGATCGGCGAGTTGTGCTTCGAGCTGCAGGATGAACTTGTCGACCACCTTGGCGATGACGGATGCCGGCAAATGACCAAACGGAACAATCGCATCCAAGCGGTTTCTGAATTCCGGGGTGAACAACCGATTGATCGCCTCGATATCCTCTCCGGTCCGCTTGGCGCGCGTGAAACCGATCATCGCGCGTGCCTGATCCGACGCACCAGCATTCGTGGTCATGATCAGGATGACGTTGCGGAAATCGATCTGCTTGCCGCTATGATCCGTCAGCTTTCCATGGTCCATGATCTGCAACAAAATGTTGTAGAGATCAGGGTGAGCCTTCTCGATCTCGTCAAGCAGCAGCACGCAATGCGGATGCTGATCGATCCCATCGGTCAACAACCCACCTTGGTCGAAACCGACATAGCCGGGAGGTGCGCCGATCAGTCGGCTGACGGTGTGCCGCTCCATATATTCCGACATGTCGAAGCGGATCAGTTCCACGCCGAGGCCGAGCGCCAGTTGGCGCGCAGCCTCCGTTTTCCCGACCCCCGTCGGGCCGGAGAACAGGTAGGAGCCAATCGGCTTCTCTCCGTCGCGCAAGCCGGCGCGAGCCAGCTTGATGGCGGAGGTCAGCGACGCAATGGCCTCATCCTGCCCATAGACGACCGCCTTCAGGGTGGCATCGAGATGCGCCAACACCTCGGCGTCATCCTTCGACACGGTCTTGGGCGGGATACGCGCCATCGTCGCGATCGTGCTTTCGATCTCCTTGATGCCGATGGTCTTCTTCCGCTTGGCTTCGGGCACAAGCATCTGCGACGCGCCCGACTCGTCGATCACATCGATCGCCTTATCGGGGAGCTTACGGTCATGGATGTAGCGGGCCGAGAGCTCGACCGCCGCCCGAACCGCCTCATTGGTGAAGCGGACCTTGTGGAATTCCTCGAAATAGGGCTTGAGGCCCTTCAAGATCTCGACCGCATCCGGCACCGACGGCTCGTTGACGTCGATCTTTTGGAAGCGACGAACCAGCGCGCGATCTTTCTCGAAATACTGACGATATTCCTTGTAGGTGGTCGAGCCGATGCAACGCAGACCACCCTGGGCAAGCGCCGGCTTCAACAGGTTCGACGCATCCATGGCGCCGCCCGAGGTCGCGCCCGCGCCGATGACCGTATGGATTTCGTCGATGAAGAGGATCGCGTTCTTGTGACCCTCGATCTCCTTCATGACCTGCTTCAGACGCTCTTCGAAGTCCCCCCGATAACGCGTCCCAGCCAGTAGCGTACCCATGTCGAGCGCAAAGACGGTCGCGCCAGCCAGAACCTCCGGCACCTCGTTCTTGATGATCTTGCGCGCGAGACCTTCCGCAATCGCGGTTTTCCCAACGCCCGGATCACCGACCAAAAGCGGATTATTCTTCTGTCGACGGCAGAGAACCTGAATGGTGCGCTGCACTTCCATCTCGCGGCCGATCAGCGGATCGATGCGGCCGTCACGCGCTTTCTTGTTCAGATTGACGCAATAGGCCTCGAGAGCGCCTTCCTTCTTCTTGGAATCCGGCTCCTTCGCGTCCTTGTCGCGTCCATCGCCCTCCTCGTCGGCGCCGCGCGGCGACTTCGACGGATCCGACAAGCCGGGACGCTTGGCAATGCCATGGCTGATGTAATTGACCGCGTCGTAGCGGGTCATGTCCTGCTCCTGCAGGAAATAGGCGGCGTGGCTCTCGCGCTCGGCGAAGATCGCGACCAACACGTTGGCGCCGGTCACTTCTTCGCGGCCCGACGATTGAACATGAATGTGGGCGCGCTGGATGACGCGCTGGAAGCCGGCCGTCGGCTTGGCGTCGTCATGTCCCTCGGCCACAAGGTTTTCGAGTTCGTTGTCGATATATTCGACGAGTTGCTTCTTCAGAATGTCGATGTCGACCGAGCAAGCGCGCAACACCGCCGCCGCATCGGTATCGTCGATCAGCGCAAGCAGCAGATGTTCGAGCGTCGCATATTCATGGTGGCGTTCATTGGCGACCGCCAAGGCACGATGAAGCGATTGTTCTAGAGCACGTGAGAATGCAGGCATGGGGACAGCGGCCTCTCAGTTTTTTTCCATAATACATTGCAGAGGATGTTGGTGCTTGCGCGCGAAATCCATCACCTGCGTCACTTTGGTCTCCGCAACCTCGTAGGTGAACACCCCACACTCCCCCACGCCTTGTTGGTGGACATGCAACATGATCCTGGTCGCGTCTTCCGGCCCTTTGTTGAAATACTTCCGCAGCACGGCGACAACGAATTCCATCGGCGTGTAATCATCATTCAGAAGCAAAACCCTGTACATGCTGGGTTTTTTGGTTTGCGTCTTAGGACGCGTGATAACCGCCGTTCCGGTGCCGTTTCCGTCACCGTTCTTCTTCGGCTCCTTCGGCGCCATCATCCTGATGACCGTCTGGACGTTCGAAGCGCGCGGATTGAGATCAGAGACAGGGGCATCGACAGTCAACGTCACTGTATCCTCGTATTCGGCAATTCACCCGACCGGCACCTCGTCGCCCGGTTTGCTAATGTACGGTCGCGCCGAGCGCTTCGCCAGAGCACGGCCGCTTTTGTTTCGACCTGGAATGTTGGCAGTGATCGTGGCGCAACTAGGGCTATGGCTCGACGATGATGCGCCGAGCAGATTTCAGCAATTTTCCCTTGAATGCGGCGGAACCAACTTACCGGCCGTTAACCGCGCCGTAACTGCGATCACCTAGCGTTTGGGCTCGTGATGTTTCGGTCACGCAAGGCCCTCGGGCCTTCGATCGGAACCGGCCATGAGGGTGATTGATGGGTTCGCGTCACAACGGGTTAGTCCGGAAAGGGTGCTTGACGATCGTTGGCCTGACGCTGGCGATGATGGCGACGACGGGGGAAGCCCAGGCGAGACGTCACCACGGTCATGCGCGCGCTCATATGGCCAACCATGGGGCTCGGCATCACGCGTCCCTGGTCGATTCGCCGAAATTCTCAGCCATGGTGGTCGATGCGAATAGTGGTCGCACCCTCTATGCGGTCGCTGAGAACGAGCTGCGCCACCCGGCCTCGATCACCAAGGTCATGACGCTCTACCTTCTGTTTGAAAAGCTTCAGTCCGGTGAGATGAGCCTCGACACCCGCATCGACGTGTCGCGCCACGCCGCCGCCCAGGCTCCGACCAAACTTGGCCTCCGCGCCGGGTCGACCATCCGGGTCGAAGATGCCATCAAATCCATCGTCACGAAATCGGCCAACGACATGGCGGTTGCGGTGGCTGAAGCGATTGGGGGCGACGAGCCAAGCTTCGCGAGCCTGATGACCCGCAAGGCTCACGCGCTCGGCATGTCCCGCACCGTTTACGTCAACGCCTCGGGCCTGCCTGACGATCGCCAATTGACCACGGCGCGCGATCTCACGCTGCTCGGGCGCGCCATCAAGGAAAACTTCCCGACCTACTATCGCTTCTTCTCGACCCCGAGCTTCACCTATGCGGGGTCGTATATGGCAAACCACAACCATCTGATGGCCCGCATCGAAGGCATGGACGGCATCAAGACCGGCTATACGCGCGCCTCGGGCTTTAACCTGTTGTCGTCGGTCAACCAGGGCGGTCACCGGATCATCTCTGTCGTGCTCGGCGGCAAGTCGGCAGCCGGCCGCGACAACATCATGGCGTCGCTGATCGAGAACCACATCGAGGAAGCCGCTCCGACACGCGTCGCTTCCGCGGCGCCTCCCTCGCCCATCGAAAGCCCGGCCGAAACTGTCGACACCGAGGTGGCGGATGCAGCGCCCGACGTCGAGCCGGCCAAGGAACGCGGCCCCAACCTGATCGCTCCGACCCTTGCGGTTCCGCCCTCCCCGGCCACACGGCCGAGCGACCGCGCCCGCACGCTGGGTCAGGCTGTGCTGGCCGGTGCCATCCCCTCGCCATCCGAACGGCCCCGTCCGGCCTTCATCGCCGGCGCGCCGAAAATCGACCTCTCGCGTCTGCCTCCGCCCATGGCCGCCAATGAGCGTCAACGGTTGATCCTCGATGGCTCGACCAATGGCCACCCGGCTGCGTCGAATTCGTCCGCGGTGGCGCTCGCAACAGCCACACCGTCGACGCTGAAATGGGTTGCGGGCGCGAATGGATCGAAAACCGCAAAGGCGGCTCCCCTGCCGGTTGCAAAGCCCGAGATTTTGGCTAGCCGGTCTCGCACGGAGGAAACGCGCGTCGATCGGAGCGACGCCAAGGATCGTTCCGCCTCGGAGCAGCACGGCGGCTGGGTGATTCAGATCGGCGCGACAGATGCTCCTGGCAAAGCCACCGATCTCCTGAATCGGGCCAAATCCGAGGGCCGCTCCGCCCTCGCGTCGGCTCGCCCCATGACCGAGAAGGTCAAGAAGGGCGATTCCACCCTCTACCGCGCCCGCTTCGTCGGGCTTGATACCGGGAGTGCCGAAGCCGCCTGCAAAACCTTGAAGCGGTCAGGCTTCGCCTGCATCGCAATGCGGGATTGAGCCCCGATGCAGCTGCTCGCCCCAACCCGTCTCGACCACGGCACACGTTTCGCGGCTGCCCGTGGGCGCGCTTACTCTCTCTCGTTTCAGCTTCCAGCGTAAGGCGATGTCACAGATGTCGGCGCATCAGCACGTCTTTGGCTTCGTTCACGCGGGCCGCGAGATCGGTGGAGCCCCCATGGTCCGGGTGGAACTTCTTCATCAGCGCCCGGTGCGAACGGGTGATCTCCTCCCGGGTCGCGCTTTTCGCAAGACCAAGCACCTCGTAAGCCTCATCCTCCGACATGGAACCTGGACGCCGGCCGCTTCGGTTCGACGCGTCAGCGCGCCCCGCGTCGCCTCCATCGTGTCCTGCCTGACGCCAGCCGGCAAACCGGCGGTCGAAATACGCCTCTAGCAAACGCGCGCCTTCCGGATCATCGGAAAGGCATCGGGCCAGGAGGCTCATGCACCGTGTTTTCGTGAGTTGATCGAGCGACGCGCCCTCGTCCGACCCAGCCAGAACCGTGCCGGTCATTACGCCCGTTGCATGATCGAGTTCCATCTCGATCATGGCGGAGCGCACCCTGGAAATCTTTCGGGGACGCGTGCCGGTCGCTCCCATGATGCCCCGCAAAATCGCGGGCGCCTTCTTGCCGCTGGTGAGCCAGACCCCGACTCCCCCGAGCGCGAGCGCGGCATCAATCTGGCCGCGCACCAACAAGAAAATGGCCAGCATCAAGGCCAGCAGGCCGCCACCGCGCCGCATCAGGCGGGCGACCCCAGCCGGATTGGCGCGAACGAATGTTTTCAGCCCGACCGAGGCGAGCCAAAACAGCAACAATCCAGCGATGAGAAACGGCATGAATGCACTATCGCCCGGTTAACGCAGCTGTGAAAGCAGGTTTTGCGCCGTGGAGCCGTCCGAGGCACGTGTTTGTGCCAGAAGACCGGAATGCCCACCTGCCGCATAGGCGGCTGCGGCCGACAGCAACTCCGCCAGGCGTTTGGGCGAACTCGCATCGAAGGTCGCGTAAGCGCCCCCAGTCAGCCGCGCAATCTCTTGAAACCCGCGTGTCGCCGCACGATCGTTGCCTTCATGGAACATGAAGGCCTTGATGCCCAGCAACCCCAGTTCGCCGGCCGTGGCGCAGAGCGGATCGATGCGCTCTTCGAGGCAATCGCCGACATAGACCAGCGCCGCGACCCTGCCCCGCCGCGCTTCGTCGCGCGCATGGGTCAGCACCCGGCCAATCTGCGTGTTGCCGCCCTCGACCCGGATCTTGGACATGACGCCGGCAAGGCCCGCTCCTCCCGAAACAAAGCGAGAGGCCTTGCATTCGGTCAGGCCACAGAAATACACGAGTTGCACGTCGAGCCCGCCCAAGGCCGCCGTCGTGTCGAACATTTTCGCCTGCACCGCAATGGCGACATCCCAGGTGGGCTGCCGGCTCATGGTCGCATCGAGCGCGAAGATCAATCGACCTCGACCGGACGAGGCAGCATAAGCCGCTGGCGTCTGGGCGGCCTGATCGATAAAGGCATCCACCTCCGCGCGCGACGGCGTGGAACGGGGCGATACGGGAGGCGAATTACGTTGAACCACAGGACAACCTCGCTCATTCCGACAGCCCACCTCCGTAGATCGTCCTCCTGCCTCGTATCGGCAAGCGGCGCGTCGAGCGTGCGGCAATGATCCACGCATCTGCGGCCATCGCGGTGGCGCATGACGTTGAGGCCCTGCGCGCGACGGTGAAGCAGTGGCGCGACGCCGGGGACAAGGTTGCGCTGATCCCGACAATGGGCGCGCTGCACGAGGGACATGCGTCGCTGGTCCGCCAAGGCCAGCACGAGGCACGACGCACGATCGTCTCGATCTTCGTGAATCCGACCCAGTTTGCGCCAACCGAGGATTTCGCAGCCTACCCGCGCACCTTCGAGACCGATTGCGCGATGCTGGCCGCCATCGGAGCCGATCTTGTCTATGCGCCGACGGCGGCGGTCATGTATCCACCCGCTTTTTCGTCAACAGTGTCGGTCGGCGGACCAGCGACCGTCGGTCTCGAAGACGCCTTTCGCCCGCAATTCTTCACCGGGGTTGCGACCATCGTGGCTAAACTTCTGATCCAATCCACCCCGGATGTCGCGCTTTTCGGACAGAAGGATTACCAGCAGCTGCAGGTCATCCGACACATGGTGCGTGACCTCGATCTGCCGGTTACGATCATGGGGGCCGAGACGATCCGCGAGCCGGATGGGTTGGCGATGTCCTCCCGCAACCGGTATTTGTCGGAGACCGAGCGGAAAACCGCTGCCTTCATCCCGGCCGCTTTGCGGGATTGTGCGGCAGCGTTGCGAGACGGCAGTGCGCCGGCTCCGACCCTGTCTGAGGCCAGAGCGCGACTGGATCGGGCCGGTTTCGTCCTGGATTATCTCGAGCTGCGTGACGCCGAGACGCTGGCCCCCATCGCGGCCCTCAGCGGCCAACCGGCACGATTGCTGGTCGCGGCCAAGATCGGGACGACGCGACTCATCGATAATTGGGCCGTCTAGTCTCGAGCGCGCGAGGCAGCCGCTACAGCAACCCGAGTTCGCGGAGTTCCCGGCGCAGCGGCTCGGGCATCGCGGCGAGGTCGGAGCGGAGATTGCCGAAATCCATCGGAGCATCCTCAGGCCGAAGATAGCGCCATCCCTGAAAGGGCCGGTGCGGCCGCGGATCGACCGGCACCATGGCCGGATCCAGCACCAAGTGACAGCGCCCGATCCCATCGTGATCGGTGAACGGGCGAACGCCGAGCAGCGCTTGACGCACGGCGACCTGGCCTTTGATGATCCAGTAGAGCGATCCGCCGTCGAGCAGTTCCGGCACGCGTTTGGGCACCATACGGGTCGTATGGCGCTGCTCCGGCGTTTCGCCATTGCGGACCATCTCGCTCATCCGGGCCGTGACCCAGCCTTGTAGGTCGGCGATCGACTCCGCGCCGACGCAGAGTTTCAAGATGTGAAGCGGCATGCGCGGTGTTCTACCGAACTGCCGGAGCCGAGCAACCACACAGTCCGCGATCGGTCGTCGCAGACCGGCTTGTCCACGACAACATCGATCAGATGGCTTCGTATTTGTCCAAGAACCACGGCTCGGCTTTCGCCCCCTCGAGCCACGCCTGCCACGCCGGCAGCGCCATCATGGCCTCCATATAGGCGCGTGACCCCGGCTGCTGCACGAGATCATAGACATGCAGGCGATTGACCACCGGCGCATACATGGCGTCGGCGGCCGTGAAAGCCCCGAACAGGAACGGGCCGCCCTGCCCATAGTCGTGGCGCGTCGCGGCCCAGAGCGCTTCGATCCGAGCGACATCGGCCACGACCGCGTCGCTGACCTCGATTTTGCGAACCGCGCGACGCATGTTCATCGGACAGGCCTTGCGGAGATTGCCGAACCCGGCGTGCATCTCGGACGACACGGACCGGGCGATCGCGCGGGCGTTGGCGTCCTTTGGCCAGATCGCGACCTCCGAATGCCGATCGGCGCAATATTCCAGAATTGCTAAGGACTCCCAGATCACGATCCCGTCGACCGCGAGCGCCGGCACCGTCCCGGTCGGCGAATGCCGCAAAATGTCGGTATGGGTCGTCGGCTGGTCGAGCGGAATGACCTCGTCCTCGAAGGGCAGGCCGAAATGCGTCATGGCGAGCCAGGGCCGCAATGACCACGACGAATAGGCCTTGTTGCCGATGTAAAGACGCGGTGCCATGCAGAACATTCCTCTTCGATCGAGCGGCATGATGGCTGGATCGACCGCCTCGGCCAAGCCAATCTTTATGATGGATAAGCATCATCGGATGCGATGAGTCGGCACCTTATGAGGGTCGATCGCAGCGGCATCGCGACGTCTCGTGATACGATGACGCCCGACGGGGAGGAATCATCGACCGATGCTTGGATTCACGATCGCGGATGATGTGGGCTTGGCGCTCTTCCTCGCCGCCTGGATCGCCTATTACCTGTTCGTCGAGCGGGCCTCGGCCGGCCGCAAGGGCCTCAACGGTTTGATGAACGAATATCGTCTCCGCTGGATGCTGGAGATGCAGGGCCGGGACAATCGCATCGTCGATTCGTCACTCCTGATGACCATCCAGACCAGCACATCGTTCTTCGCGTCGACATCCTTGATCGCGATCGGCGGCACCCTTGCGTTGCTGCGCGGCACCGACGACGTGCTGAAGATCTTCGCCGACCTGCCGCTCGGCATCGCGTCCACACGAGGCGCATTCGAAGCCAAGGTTCTCGGGCTCACGATCATCTTCGGCTATGCGTTTTTCAAATTCTCCTGGGCATCGCGCCTTTATGGCTATGTCGCGATCCTGATCGGCTCGGTGCCGCCCAAGCAATCCAGCCGCGTCGAACAAAAACGCCTCGTCGCAATCCGCGCCGCCGAGATGAACATCGTGGCGGGTCGTCATTTCAATCGCGGGCAGCGCGCCTTCTTTTTTGCGGTCGCCTATCTCGGCTGGTTCGTCAGCCCCTATGTGTTGATCGGTGCGACCGCCCTGACGCTCGGCGTCATGTGGATGAGGCAATTCGGCTCCGACGCGCGGGCGGCCGTGATGCTGACCGTTCGGGACGATCTCACGATCGAGGATTGAAGAGACGCGCCGTCGTCGGCCGGGTCACGGTCGCGGCAGAACCGTCTCGGTCTTTCCGGCGATCGCATAGGCCAACAGACCCATCCACTCGTGGGCCGCCGTATTGAGCAGCCCTAGCCCGTTCGCGATATCGGTATGCAACCTGATATCGGCATCGGTGCCAAGCGTCCGGTAATCGACCGGATAGGGGATCACGGGAAAGCCGTTGGCCCGGAAAAGCCCGATGGCGCGCGGCATGTGATAGGCGGAGGTGACCAACAGCCAGCGCTCGCCGGGCTGCGGTTGCAGAATCGCCTTGGTGAACCGCGCATTTTCATCAGTGTTGCGGGATTGATCCTCGGTCGTGATTCGCTCCGCCGCGATCCCCATCTCGATCCACAGGCGACGCGCGTCGGCCGCTTCCGTCAGGGCGCTCCCGGCCAGCGCATTGGCCCCACCCGTAAACACGAGTCGCGCATCGGGGTAGCGGCGGCCCAAGATCACGGCCTCCGTCATGCGATCCGCCGCATCGGAGATGGTGATGCGGCCGCGTGAAGCCGCGATGGTCTGGTCGATGGAACCACCCAGCACGATGATTCCGGTCGGGGCCGGAAGGTCGGCAGGAGGTTGCGGGAAACGGTCTTCCAAGGGGCGGAGCAGCAGCGTTCCGACTGGCAGAACACCGCCCGCCAACAGCAGAACGGCACCCGCGAGCGCGACGCGACGGCCGACCCGGGCAAAGCGTCCGGGGCTGAACGACAGAAGCGCACCGCCCAGCGCGACAAGCACCATCAGCGTGACTGGGGCGGCGATCACCCACAAAAGTTTCGAGACGAGAAAGAACATGAGGTCGGGTGCGGCGCTTTTGATGGAAAGACGGACGACGGCGTCGATGCGGACAGCCGCGATGCGACGCTCCTACCATCCTTTTGAGAGCGGCGGCAGCGCGTCCTTCAGACGTGCGGATTGTGCTCGATCGTCTCCAATGCTATTCAAGGTAATTCGCTGACGACTTGCCAGGGAGGGCCGAATGACTTCACTTTTTCGTCGGCCCACACCGGCCTTCGGTCTCCGCCCGGTCCACTGACCGGCGGACGATCCGCTTCGTACGAATTTCCCATCGTTCGAGACCGTGATGGTCTCACAAGAGGGACGGCGCGATCAGCGCCGAAACGTCCCATGGTTAAACATCGCCGCAAGCGGCGGGGGTCCGCGATCGGGCCCGTGTTGGTCTTTATGTTTCGGCATTGGTCACGTCGCAAGCCGCTGCTGGCGCTTGTGACGGGAGCGATCGCAGCGGCTACGCTCGCCGAGATCGTGGTGCCGCTCTTTGCGGGCCGCCTCGTCGACGCTCTGACACGTGCCGGAAATGACCGGGCGCTGGCCGCCTCCGAGGTGATCGAGATCTTCGCGCTCATGGCAGGGCTTGGTCTCGTCGTGGTCGGGCTGCGCCATGTGGCGTGGAGCGCGGTCATTCCGCTCAGTCTGCGAATCATGTCGGACATGGGTGTCGACGCCTTCCATCGCGTCCAACGCTTCTCGACCGATTGGCACGCCGGCACCTTCGCGGGCTCGACCGTGCGGAAGATCACTCGGGCCATGGCGGCGGTCGACATGATCGACGACGTGCTTCTTCTTGCGCTCTGGCCGTCATGCGTCGTGCTGGTGGGCACGATCCTGCTGCTTGGATGGCAGTGGCCCGTGCTCGGCCTTGTCATGGCGCTGGGCACGATCGTCTATGTGGCGCTGACGATTCTGCTCGCGACGCGGTACATCGCTCCCGCCGCACGGCTCTCGAATGCCGTCGACACGCGCCTCGGCGGCACGCTGGCTGACGCGCTCGGCTGCAACGCAGTTGTGAAAGCCTTTGGGGCGGAGGCGCGCGAGGACAGCCGCTTCACGAGCATCGTCGCCAAGTGGATCAAGCGAACCCAGCGCACCTGGATCCGGCATACCGCAAGCGGCACCTTGCAACTCGCCCTGCTCTGGATCGTGCGGACGTCGCTCACGGCTGTCGCGCTGCTGTTGTGGTGGCAGGGCCGCGCCAGCCCCGGCGACGTGACCTACGTGCTGACCACCTATTTCGTGGTGCAGGGTTATCTGCGCGACGTCGGCCAGCACGTGAATCAATTCCAGCGCTCCGTCAACGATATGGAGGAACTCGTCGCCCTGCATGACGAGCCGCTGGGCCTTGCCGACAAGCCCGATGCCGCGCCGATGACGATCTCGGCTGCGGAAATTCAATTCCAGCACGTGACGTTCCGCTACGGTGTTCACGCGACTCCGCTTTATGATGATCTGTCGGTGACGATCAGGGCCGGAGAGCGGGTGGGCCTCGTCGGCCATTCGGGCTCGGGGAAAACCACCTTCGTCAAGCTGATCCAGCGGCTCTACGACGTGACCGGTGGCCGCGTGCTGATCGACGGGCAGGATGTGGCGGACACGACCCAAAGCTCGTTACGTCAGCAGATCGCCATCGTGCCGCAGGAGCCCATCCTGTTTCATCGCTCCCTGGCCGAGAACATCGCCTATGCGCGTCCCGGCGCGAGCGCCGCGATGATCCGCCACGCCGCCCAACTGGCGAATGCGGCGGAGTTCATCGACCGGCTGCCGCTTGGTTATGCAACCCTGGTCGGTGAGCGTGGCGTGAAGCTCTCGGGCGGCGAGCGGCAGCGCATCGCCATCGCCCGGGCCTTTCTGGCGGACGCCCCGTTGCTGATTCTCGACGAGGCGACATCGAGCCTCGATTCCGAATCGGAACGATTGATCCAGGAAGCGATCGGCCGCTTGATGTTGGGACGCACCGCGCTCGTGATCGCCCACCGCCTGTCGACCGTGCGGTCGCTGGATCGGATCCTCGTGTTCGATCGGGGCCGCATCGCGGAAGACGGCACTCATGCGACCCTGCTGGGACGCGTCGATGGGCTGTATCGTCGGTTGTTCGAGCTTCAGACCGACACTCTCGTCGCGACGGTCAGCGCCGTTCCGCGTCGGGAGCTTGCCGAGACCAGAAGCATGACACCCCTGTCGACATAACGTCATCGGAAGCCGGTGAAGATCCGGCCAACTTTCAACGGAGCATCCATCCATGCAGTCCCGCCTTCGCCTCTCCCTCGGTCTCGCAACGGCATTCAGCCTTGCGCTCGGATTGACGTCGTCGGCTTTGGCTCAGGCCGACGCACCGGCCGTTGCGGCGCCGACAGCAACAACTGCCGCGCCCTCGGCGGCCACCGCGCCTTCAGCGGCCGAAAAGCTGACCGGCCTTTCGGCCTGGAAGGCTCTCGTCGGCAACACCATCTCGGGCCGGTCGGGCGATGAGATGTTTTCCCAATATTTCGATGCGGGCGGCAAGGTCAGATATGTCGACCAGAACGGCCTCTCGACCGGCACCTGGGCGGTTCAGGGCGAGCGCGTCTGCTTCGATTTCCCCGAGGACGACGACCATAGCTGTTCGGCCTTTGAGGTCACCGGCAGCAGCGGCAGCGCCATCGATCAGGATGGCGCCGCGATCAAGTTCGACATCACGTCCGGCAACAGCAAGGGCCTCTAGCGCTGACGCCAGCGCGGTTAGTTCCTGGCCAACTCGAGCAGATTGCGACCGCGCGTAAAATCCTGCCACTGCTCGGCCGTGCCGAAAAAGGCGTTGCGGTCGACCTTGCCTTCAATTCCGTCGATGTGACCATCGGACTGGTATTGCCAGAAATGCCAGCGCCGGTTTCCGTATTTGATCGACGGGAAATATTTCGTGCTGCGAACCCAGATCGGGTAATCCTCGAGCGCGTGATTCTGCAAGATCCCGGCGTAGAAATCGACCGTGGTGTAGATCACCGGCTTTTTGCCGAAATGTCGTTCCATTTCAGCGAGCATCTGCCGCATTTGGGCCACGACCTCGTCCCGATAAAGGGTGCGTTTGCAGCTCTTTGAGGTCGGGGTAGCCTCGACATCGAGCACCGGCGGGAGCGCATCCGGCTCGACGGGCGCGACGCGCTCGAAGAAGGCGATCTCCTCCTGCCATGGTCGGCACCAGTAGACGAAGTGATAAGCGCCCCGCTTGACGCCCGCCGCCTTGGCATTCTCCCAATTTTCGAAGAACCGGGAGTCGACGTGATCGCCCCCTTCGGTGGCCTTGATCCAGGCGAAGCGCACGCCCGAGCTCTTGACGCGATCCCAGTCGATCTTGCCCTGATATTTCGACACGTCGATGCCGTGCACCGAATAGTCCGTCGGGTGAGGTAGATCGGTTGCGTCGAGCGAACCGACCGTGGCGGCGCATCCCGCTAGACTGATGGCCGCCATCGTCGCGGCCAGAAACTTGATGATGCCCATAGCGGCTCGCAGCCCGAACTTCCACGGACTGACGATCACGCGGATGGCCATAGTGGCTCTCCGCAGAATCGACGTCCGGTCCTCGACGATGGCGCGACCTGCGAAACGACAAGCCACGCCCTAAAGGAACAATTAGCTGTGACTTGGTAACGAGCGCTTAACAAGCCACCAATGCTTTCCGTCCGTCCAGGATGGCGCCGATCCAGCGAAAACGCCATTACAATGCCGCAAGCCGCCGCGAGAGGAAGCGGATGCGCCTTTGCCTCTCTGTGATCATGGCCCTCGTGGCCGTTCTGTCGCCTGCCGTCGTCTGGGCCGAGCCCCAAAAGGCCAGCCCAACTCTCTCCTGCCCCGGCAACCCGGCCGCGCTGGGCACGACCCGCGACATCTTGATCGATCCGTCGGTCCCGATCGCGGTTGGGTTGAAAACTTACCCGCAGACGCTCGATCTGCAAGACCATGAGGTCGTTCTGACGTTCGACGACGGCCCCTCGCCCAAGACCACGCCGAGGGTGTTGGAGGCGCTGGAACATGAATGTGTGCGCGCCACCTTCTTCCTCATCGGGCGGAACGCGCAGGCGGCTCCCGCCCTGGTAAAGCGCGAGATCGCGGATGGCGATAGCGTTGGGCATCATACGTGGTCGCACCCCGAGGTCACGGAGCGGGGCCTGACGGAGGCGCAGGCGAAAGCCGATATTCAACATGGCTTCGCGGCCGACGACAAAGCGGCTTATGGCTCGGCCGATCAGGCGCCGCGCGTTCCATTCTTTCGCTTTCCGGGCTTCGCCGACACGCCGCCGCTGATGGCATGGCTGGCCGACCGCCATGTCGCGGTTTTCGGCGCGGATCTCTGGGCGTCCGACTGGGTCAAACAGACCCCCGATGCCGAACTCGGGCTGCTCATGGATCGGCTCAACGCGCAAGGCCGCGGCATCATCCTGCTGCATGACGTGAAGGAGCAGACGGCAGTCATGCTGCCGTCCCTACTGACGGCGTTAAAGAAAGGCGGCTACCACATCGTCGCGATCAAACCGGGACAGGGTCCGACAGTCCTCAGGAGCGCGCCTGCGGGGTGGTCCTCCGAAACCGAGAAGACGGTGGCGGCGCTGATGCCGAAATTGCTGCGCGCGCGCCCAGCTCAGGCCACCCCTACCGGGGTCGCCAAACCGTCCCTCTCAACGAGCGAAACCGCCAGGCCGGCGGCGCCTGTAGCCGACGATCCCCTCCCGGGCGTCCCGCTTCGATAAAAAAGGCCGGAGCGCGCGCTCCGGCCTTCGATCCTTTACGAGGACCGTGTCTTACCAACGATGATGGTGGCGAAAGCCGTAGGGACGGTGCCAGCCATAGTGCCGATGCCACCCATAGTGACGACGCCAGCCGTAATGGCGATGCCAGCCATAATGGCCACGCCAGCCTGTCTGCTGGACCCCCGAAACATCCTCCGCATGGGCCGTGGTGGCGAGATCGGTGCCAACCGGCATTGCCGACGCCTCAAGCGATTGGACCGCGACACCGCTGAAGGCGAGGGCCGCAACGACAGCGAGCTTCGATAGTCTGAGCATGACAATCTCCTGTAGGGCTGGCCTGACTGTCGATCAGAGCCCAGCCAATGAAAGACGAGGACTTCGGTCGCCGGCGATCTGGCCGCGACGTCCGATTGCTCAATCCTAAAGGAGCGCCATGAACTCACGCTGAATGGGCCGTGTCGCCGCACGTCCGCATGGCGATCGACTTCAAGCCTGCGCTCGCTTTCACTCGCGGCGCCGAATGAAAGGGCGCCAAGCGCTGCACTAGCTTTTCGACTTGTGGGATAACAATACACTCTTGGTTGAGTGTGGTGCGGCCAAGAGGACTCGAACCTCCACGTCCTTTCGGAAACTAGCACCTCAAGCTAGCGCGTCTACCAATTCCGCCATGGCCGCAATGACGAAGCGGGCGAACCCGTCTTCGGCAAGGCGCGTGAAGTAACAAATCCCTTTCCGCGATGCAAGGACGCTTCGAGCGGCGCGGTGGAAAAGATCGGAGTGGCTTTACGCGACACCTGTGCGCGGGCTGGCTTGATGTTCCGCCAGCACCGTGCCGCTCGCCTCCTCGACCTCTCGCAAGATTACGCCGTAGCCCCACAGATCGGCGAGATGCTGCAGCACGCTGCGGCAGTCGCCCGGTTGCAAGAGAATGCCGTCGAGAACATTGTGGTGGACGATCAACTTGCGGTCTCCTGCGAGATCGACGTCGATCACCTGGATGTCGGGATCGGTCCAGGCGACGTCATATTGGCGCGCCAAGGACCGCCGCAGAGCGCGATAGCCGCGCTCGTTGTGGATGGCCGCAACCTTCAAATCCTCTTCGTCGGGATGATCGGCGATGTGGAACAACCGCCAGTTTCGAATGAGGCGCGGGCTCATGAATTGGGTGATGAAGCTCTCGTCCCGGTAATTGGCCCAGGTGTCGCGCAGCACGGCCATCACATCCCCGGTTCCGGCAAGATCGGGGAACCATTCGCGGTCTTCTTCCGACGGCTCCGTGACGATTCGCTCGATGTCGCTCATCATATCGAAGCCGAGCGCATAGGGGTTGATGCCGTTGTAATGCTGGCTTTCGAAGGTCGGCTGCCGCACCACGTTGGTATGGGATTGCAGGAATTCCAGAAACGACCCGTCAGTGATCTGCCCATTCGCATGCAGCCGCGACATGATCTGGTAGTGGCAGTAGGTCGCGCAGCCCTCGTTCATCACCTTGGTCTGTCGCTGCGGATAAAAATATTGCGCCACCAAGCGCACGATGCGGAGAATTTCCCGCTGCCAGGGTCGCAGACGCGGCGCGCTTTTTTCGAGAAAATGCAGCAGATTTTCCTGCGGCAAATCCAGCATCGCGCGCCGACGGCTCTCCGAAAGATCCTTGCCGCTTGGCGCCGTCTTGCTCGGCACAGTGCGCCACAGGTCGTTGAACATCTCCTCGCGCTGACGCTCGCGATCCCGCTCGCGCAGCTCTTCGCTCATCAAGTTCAGCGGCTTCTTGCGCGGGTATCGATGCACCCCTTGCGCCTGCAGCGCATGCGCCGCATCGAGCACACGCTCGACGGCCGCTTGCCCATACCGTTCTTCGCATTCGGCAATGTAACGTTTGGCGAAGGTCAGATAATCGAGAATGCCCTCTGCATCCGTCCATTGCTGGAAGAGGTAATTATTCTTGAAGAAGTGATTATGCCCGAAGGCCGCATGAGCGATCACCAAACACTGCATCGTGGCGGAGTTTTCCTCCATGATGTAGCTGATGCAGGGGTCGGAGTTGATGACGATCTCGTAGGCCAGCCCCATGTAGCCGTGGCGATAGCCGGTCTCGTGTTGGGCGAAATGTTTGCCGAAAGACCAATGTTTGTAGAGTTGCGGCATGCCGGTTGACGCATAGGCATCCAGCATCTGCTCGGCCGTGATGACCTCGATCTGATTGGCGTAGGTGCTCAGGCCGAGATCCTTGTGGGCGATCTCGGCGACGGCATCGTGGATGCGACGGATCGTGTCGAAGGTCCAGTCGGTCCCGTCATAGAGCAGACGATTGGTTTGGATCAGCGTCATGGGACCGCCTGAGAGGCCGTTGCATCCTGATTCTTTTGGAACAGCTCGCGGAAGACCGGATAAATATCGCCGCGCTGGTGGACCCGTCGCATGGCGAACCGTCCCGAGCTTTGCACGGTCTTGTAGGTACGCCACAAGGTGGTTCCCTGGGCAGAGGGACCGAACCGCGTGCCGGATTCCTCGCCCACCTCAAGGTAGGCGAAATACTGGCAATGCGGGAGCAGCTCCTGCTGCAGCGTCAGCTTGGTCCGCTCCCCGTCACTCGAGGAGTTGTCGCCGTCCGATACCTGCGCCCCATAGATGTTCCAGTCGGCGGGGCTATAGCGCTCGGCGATCACGCGCTTCATTTCGACCAGTGCGGAGGACACCAGAGTCCCGCCCGTTTCAGCACTGGTGAAGAAGGTTTCCTCATCGACCTCGGCGGCTTTGTCCGTATGCCGAATGAAGACGATGTCGACATGTTTGTAGCGACGCGTCAAAAACACGTGCATCAGCATGAAGAAACGCTTGGCCAGATCCTTCATGTGCTCGGTCATCGAGCCGGACACGTCCATCATGCAGAACATGACCGCCTGGGCGATCGGCTTCGGGTAGGGCTCGAACCGGCGATAGCGCAAATCGATAGGATCGAGATAAGGCGTCCGACCCTGTCGCTGCCGCAGCGTCGTCAGCGCCTCACGTCGCGCGTCTGCACTGGCGGCACCGAGATCTTCAAGGCCTGCCACTTCGGCCTCGAGCCGGTCGAGTTCGGCGCTCGTCGGCCGTTTCAGAGCGATCCGGCGCGCCATGGCGTTCCGCATCGTCCGGTTCAGCGCGATATTGGCCGGCGAGCCGGAGACCGTATAGCCGGCGCGCCGCATGCCTTGTGTCTCGGTCACCGAGAGCCGACGTTTGGCGAGATCCGGCAGTTCGAGATCGTCGAGAAAAATGTTGAGAAATTCCTCACGGCTCAGGACGAAGCGGAATTTGTCATCCCCGCCGCCGCCGTCACCCGCGCCGGACCCGCCGCCCTTGCGCGATTGCGGTCGTTCGAGCCGGTCACCCTCGTTATAGATCTTGTTACCCGGCAGGATATGGTCGCGCTTGCCGCCGGAGGATTGGCGGCGAAGGTTGGGTTCACTGATCCCATCGACCGGGATCGTGACCTCGCCGCCCTGCTCCAGATCCTTGATGTCCCGCGTTTTGGCGCTGTCGCGAACCGCACGCTGGACCTGCTCCTTGGCCCGGCGCAGGAACCGTTGGCGATTAGCGAAGCTCTTTCCACCTGGGTTGAGACGACGATCGACGATATGCATTCAGCCTCGTCCGCTCCAACTTGCGATCAACTGGCCTGCTTGGCCCGCATATACCACTCGACCAAGCGCCGGACTTGACGCTCAGTATATCCACGCGAAATCATCCGGTCGACGAACTGTTCGTGCTTCTTTTCTGTGTCGCTATCCTTCTTCGAGCCAAAGCTGATCACCGGCAGCAGCTCTTCGACTTGGCTGAACATGCGGCGTTCGATCACGTCGCGAATTTTTTCGTAACTGGTCCAAGACGGGTTACGGCCGGTATTTGCGGCGCGCGACCGAAGAGCGAATTTAACCACTTCGTTGCGGAAGTCCTTGGGATTGGCGATGCCCGCGGGCTTCTCGATTTTAGTCAGCTCACCATTCAGGGACTCGCGGTTCAACAACTGCCCCGTATCGGGATCCTTGAAGTCCTGATCCTCGATCCAGGCATCGGCATAGTCGATGTAGCGATCGAACAGGTTCTGGCCGTAATCGTGGTAGGATTCGAGATAGGCCTTCTGAATTTCATGCCCGATAAATTCGGCGTATCGCGGCGCGAGTTCCGCCTTGATGAATTCGATGTAACGCTTCTCGATATCGGCCGGCAGTTGTTCGCGGCGGATCGCCTGCTCCAGCACATACATCAGGTGGACGGGGTCGGCGCCGACCTCGACCGTGTCATGGTTGAAGGTCGCGGCCAGAACCTTGAAGGCGAAACGGGTGGAGATCCCATCCATGCCTTCATCGATCCCGCCGGCATCCTTGTATTCTTGCAGACTGCGGGCGCGCGGGTCCACCTCGCGCAGGCTCTCGCCGTCGTAGACCCGCATCTTCGAGAACAGGTTCGAATTTTCGTGATGACGCAACCGCGACAGAACCGAGAACCGCGACAACATTTCCAGAGTCGAGGGCGCGCATGGCGCCTTTGACAATTCCGAACTGCGAATCAGCTTCGCATAGATGCGCTGCTCCTCCGTGACCCGCAGGCAATACGGAACCTTGATGACATAGATCCGGTCGATGAACGCTTCGTTGTTCTTGTTGGTCTTGAAGCTCTGCCATTCCGATTCGTTCGAATGGGCCATGATCATGCCCGAGAACGGAATGGCGCCGATATTCTCGGTGCCGATGTAATTGCCTTCCTGCGTCGCAGTCAGCAATGGATGCAACATCTTGATCGGGGCTTTGAACATCTCGACGAACTCGAGCATGCCCTGATTGGAGCGGTTGAGGCCGCCCGAGTAGCTGTAGGCATCGGGATCGTTCTGGCTCAGCGTCTCCAATTTACGGATGTCGACCTTGCCGACCAACGACGAGATATCCTGGTTGTTCTCGTCACCCGGCTCCGTCTTGCTGATCGCGACCTGACGCAGCCGCGATGGCAGCACCTTGACGACCGTGAAGCGGGACAGATCACCCCCGAATTCATCCAGACGTTTGACGCACCATGGGCTCATCTGCCCGGTCAATCGACGGCGTGGAATCCCGTAGCGCTCTTCGAGCATGTCGCCCATCCGCTCCGGATCGAACAGGCCGAGCGGGCTCTCGAACACGGGGCTGAGTTCATCGCCAGCTTTCAGGACATAAATCGGGCAGACCTCCATCAAGGCCTTGAGGCGCTCTGCCAGGGAGGACTTGCCGCCGCCCACCGGGCCGAGCAGGTAGAGGATCTGCTTGCGCTCCTCAAGGCCCTGGGCCGAATGGCGGAAGTAGCTGACGATACGCTCGACCGTCTCTTCCATGCCGAAGAATTCGGCAAAGGCGGGATAGACTCGAATAGTCCGGTTCATGAAGATCCGTCCAAGTCGCGGATCTTTCGACGTATCGACCAGTTCGGCCGCGCCAATCGCATGCAGAATTCGCTCGGGCGCGCTGGCGTACATGGTTGGATCGGTCTTGCAACCCTCCAAATATTCCGAGAGCGTCAGCTCGGCGTCACGACGCTCTTGATAAAATCGAGCGAAATCCGAAAGAGCTCCTGCGACTTGGGGCATGGCACATCCAAAGGTTAAATACTCGCTCGTTATTTTTGACTCAACATACAGGCAATAATGAGTATCCGTAGTGTCGCAGGGATGACGTCTTCGCCCGATCACTTCGGATAAAGTCGTAGTTTTCGCAGCCATTCGAGGGCGGCGGATTGAGGCAAAGTCGCCACATTTTCGCGGCGTGCATTGGGCGACTTGTTGAGTTTCGGCGCATTGCCTCTTAAGTAAAGTACTTGTTTGCGGCGTCGCCTCACGTCGGCACCACACGTGACTCAAAGGCAACACTCGTGCCAACTCGCGACGACCTCGCAGGATCTTTTTTTCCGGTCGATCCCGCTCCTGCCGTCGGGTGGACAATTACGGATGGTCCAGTCGACTACGAGGACGCCGTCGCCATCATGGAACACCGTGCCGAAGCGATCGCGCGGGGTGAAGCCAGCGAATGGGTTTGGCTGGTCGAGCACCCTGCCCTCTACACGGCCGGCACGTCATCCCGGCCGGACGATCTCATCGCCGCTCGCTTTCCCGTCCATCAGACGGGTCGCGGCGGACAATATACCTATCATGGTCCGGGCCAGCGCGTCGCTTACGTGATGCTCGATCTCAAGCGCCGCCGTCCCGACGTCCGCGCCTTCGTGGCGGCTCTGGAAGACTGGATCGTCGCGACGCTTGCGTCGTTTAACCTCAGGGCGGGGCGCCGCGAAGACCGCGTCGGCGTCTGGGTGGATCGTCCCGACAAACCGCCGTCCGTGAGCGGGCTGCTGGCGGAAGACAAGATCGCGGCAATCGGCATCCGTCTGCGCCGCTGGGTCAGCTTTCACGGCATTTCGATCAATGTGGAGCCCGATCTCGAGCATTTCTCAAGCATCGTTCCCTGCGGCATCGCGGACGCTCACCTCGGGGTCACGAGCCTTGTCGATCTCGGCCTGCCGGTGACGATGTCCGATGTCGACGTCGCGTTGCGGCAATCCTTCGCCCCGATCTTCGGCGCGAGCGTCGACGAGACTCAATCCCGGTCAAACGGCGTCGCGAATCGGGGCCGGACGCCAGCCACCGGTCCGCAACGCAAAATCCCCGTGTCAGGCGAACTCCCTCCCTCCCTGGGACGCGCAGAGGCTCTCGGCAGGAGCGATGCAAGCCCCGTGACGTAGGACATCGGCAAGCCGGCAGTCTTTGCCGCCGCGATCATGGCGTCGAGATAAGCGGCGGATGCCGTGCCTTCGGCCAGCGAGCGGCCGACGTAGATGAGAGCACGGGCCGTCCCCTGCGGCTTGACGACCGGCTGGATGATCTTCGTGAACGAGCCGCCGACGACATCTTCAGACCGATCCAGCGCCGGCACGTCCGCGAGCGGTACGTCCCACAAGAGCCCGTGTACTGTCGCGGTCGGGCTTCGGCGCACCGAAGCGCGGCCAGAGCCGTGGATGAAGACGCGATGCCCCATGAGGCGGGCTGGTGAGATGACGGTCGCGCTCGGGCATTGCCGGGCCATCACCGCAACGTCCATATTGCTTCCGTAAGCGAAATAGAGCGGCACGAAAGGTCCCTCCGGTCAGATGCTTCGTTCGCACGTCGGTCGGGCACGCAACCTTCCTGCCATGCCCAAGGTTCTCGCAAGGTTGAATGACCAAGCGGCTCAGCCGCCAGTGGTGCTCCAGGGGGTAGATAATGGCTGAGGATCCGATCCGCGTCGACAAAGTGGAGGCGCGACAAGGCAAGTCGAATGTCGGCGTCCGCTACGTGCTCATCGGTGGATTGGTGCTGGTCATCCTGGCCTTCATCATCGTCTCCATGACGCATGCCTGAACCAAAAAGCCTCGAACTCTGCTGAGGCAGATCCGAGGCTTTTTTCAAAATCGATGCCCGCTTGAGCCGTGTCGGGCTCAGGCCACGAGGCGCAGATAGGCGACGTCCTTACGCGGGGTCGTCAGACCGGTTGCGGTCGCGGCGGCAGAGCGGAACAGTGCGGCCCGGTGGCGAACGGCGGCCGGGAGCCATGTTGGCATCCGGTGCGCCTCATCCACGACGCGCACGAGCAGCGCCATGACCGACAGGGTTGGGGCTTCGTCGAAGCGTGCCAGCAACCAGACCGCGTCCTGTTCGCTCAAGACGCCCGTGGGCCGTTGATCCCAGATCAATTGCGCGCTAGCGGTCTCGATGAAGAACGACACCCATTGGTCCGTTGCCGCCGTCTGGGCCGCATCGAGGGCAAATAACACCGCAAGCGAGGTGCGGGTCGGAACCAGCGCCGCATACATCTGACGCACGCGGTTTAACCCACTCTCGGTGAAGTTCGGGAACGGTGTGATCGGCGCGAGGTCGCTTCCGGTCATCAGCGCTGTCGAAACATCATGGTTCATCGTGGTCATCGTCGTCCCCGTGTCTTCTGTGACACCACAATGATCGCGCCGGGTTGACGAGACATGAATCAGAAAAAGCAACCAAAAGGACGGTTAAACGCGGCCAAATAGGTAAGCTTTCGCAATCGTTGCTTTGTCACGATGGATTTGTCTTAAGCTTGTTCTGACACGTCGATTGGCGCGTGGCTGCCAATACGCAAGGCAGCCAGCACGAAGGCGGCTGCTTGCAAATCCTGCCACCGCAAGGCACGCCGCTCCGCGGCGTCGGCGTCCTCGCCCCAACGACTGATCTGAAAGTCCTCGTCCACATGGGCTTTCCGCCATGCTTCGTCAGGCGTCAATGCCGCGCGCATGACCGCCAGAGCCAGGATGGCCGACCCGGTCAGCGTCGTGACGACATGCAAGGCGCCAAGTCGAAAGGCGGCCTCACGCCCGTTGCCAATCCCTTCCGCGATCGCAGCAGCGACCGCCTCGAGCGTCGCGTCCGGTTGCGCCACATGAATGACGCCGACCGCCAGATTGAATCGCGCACCGAGATCAGATCCAGCCCAAGCGATCACGGGATCCCACTCGCGCGCCTGAAGCTCGACGAGGCTCGCAGGTTCATCGGCGCGATAGCACAGAAGATCCGTGCCTGCGAATTTGATGATTTCGGCACGGACGTCGTCCGCATGGGTCGAGACCCCATCGATCACGGAATTGATGAGGCGCGTGAGGGGCATGTCGCCGGGTTGTACGATGTCGCCCTGCCGGTTCCACTCGTCGGCCAAGACCGCAGCAAACTCCGACCCAGGGAGATTGAGATCGGCCCGCGCGGGTGTCTTCACGGCTTTGCCGTCCAGCAAAACCGTGTGGCCGCCAGCAAGCGTCCCGATCGTCGCCTGCTTGTAGAAGCGCTTGATCTGCGTTGCGGCCGCCTCACGACGGGTGAGGGCGTAAGGATCGATTGGAACGAATGCGGTCGGCTCGGAACCGGTTGGACTGTCGCCTGTCATCCGTGCCTCATCATTCGGGGGCATCGTCGATTGGATCATACTGCTTCACGTCAAACCCAAACAAATCCCAGGTCGCCTGCATGTGCGGCGGCAACGGGGCAGTTACATCGATCGATCCGCCGCTCGGGTTCGGCAGCACCAGTCGGCGCGCCAGAAGGTGAAGCTTCTGCTCGACGTCGGTCGGAACCGATCGCAACGGATCCGTTCGGCGCGGGTTCGGCCCGCTGCCGCCATTATATTTCGGATCGCCGACAATCGGATGGCCGATCGCTTCGGCATGTGCGCGCAGCTGATGGGTGCGGCCAGTGATCGGCTTCATCGACACCCAGGCGACGCGCGGCAGAACCTTGTCGACCACGGTATAATAGGTAACCGAATGCTGCGCGTCCTCTTCGCCGTGTTTGGCGACCCGCATCCGTTCCTGGGGAGCCCGATCGATCGGGCGCCCCGGCTTCTGCGACCGGGCATCGCCCATGAGTTCGCCTTTGGCCAGGAACAGGGAAATCCGACCCTGTGCCGGCTTCGGCACGCCTTCGAGCAGTGCCCAATAGATTTTCTGGGCGTTACGCGACTTGAACACCGCCCCGAGATCGGCCGCCATCTTTCGCGTCTTGGCGACGAGCAGCACGCCCGATGTATCACGATCGAGGCGATGGACGAGGCGCGGTCGGTCGCCATTCTGATCGGCAAACGCATCCAGCATGCCGTCGAGATGATGATAGGTGCCGGACCCGCCCTGAACGGCGAGACCGAACGGTTTATTCAGCACCATCAGACCGCGATCCTCGAAGAGGATCATGGCCTCGACGTCGCGCCGATCCTGCTCCGATCCTTTGGTGCGCCGAAGCGATGGCGCAGCAAGGCTTTCGGCGGTGATGCCGAGCGGGGGAATACGAACTTTCTGGCCCTCGACGAGCCGCGTCGAGGTCTTGGCACGACCGCCATCGACCCGCACCTGTCCGGTCCGCACGACCTTGTTCAGATGCGCGACCGTGACACCCGGCACGCGCAGCTTGAACCAGCGGTCCAACCGCATCCCATCTTCGTCAGACGCGACGATCAGCGTTTCGACACTCACGATGCTACTTCCGTTTCGGCCGGCGGTCTTTTGAGCCAGCATGAAGACAGGCTGTAGACCATTATGCGCCAGCCGGGAAATGATCGCTCGGGACTAAGCTCTAGCCACCCGCGGGCTTTGCCGGATCGGCAGGGGGGATCGGGTCAGCCGGTTCTGCGGGAGCGATCGAAGGAGCAGGCGTCGGAGGCGTGATCTCCGCGGGCGCTGGTGGAGCCGCCGCAGGCGTTGCCGGCTCGGGAGCCGGAACGCTGGCGGGCGGGACGGCCGGCGTGATGGCCGTCGGCTCAGGAGCGGGCTTCACCTCCGGCGCCGGGGCAGCTTCCGGGACCGCCGGGGCGGACATCGCCGGCGCAGGCGCGATCGGCGCAGGCGTGACGACCGCAGGCTCGGGAGCAGGAGTCGCGTCGGGTGTCGCTGGCGACGATGTCGCAGGCGCAGGTTCGACAGGCATCGGCGTCGCGGCGGCCGTGGTCGGCTTCACCAGGTCAGGAAGACCATCTGCGATCTTCTTGACGATCGCTGGCAGGTCTTCCGGATCCGGCTTGAGATCGCGCGCATGGTTCCACTGGAACGTCGCCTCGAGCTTTCGCCCGGTGCGCCAATAGGCATCGCCGAGGTGATCATTGATGGTCGGATCGGACGGCTTCAGCGTCACGGCCCGCTCGAGTTCCTTCACGGCGTCATCATATTCGCCGAGCTTGTAATGCGCCCAACCGAGGCTATCGACAATGTAACCATCTTCCGGCCGCAGCGCGACGGCCCGACGCAGCATCTTGAACGCCTCGTCAAGATGCAGGCCGCGATCGATCCAGGAATAGCCGAGGTAATTGAGCACCAAAGGCTGATCGGGCACGATCTCGAGCGCTTGCTTGAAATCGGCTTCTTCCTCGGCGAATTTCTTCAGCCGCTCGTTGGCGATGCCACGGAAATAAAGCAGCGGCCAAGCCGCCTTGTCGGTCGGGGACAGCAGTGCCAGCGCCTTGGTGTAAGTCGCGGCCGCATCGGCGAAGCGCTTCTGTTCGCGTTGCACGTTGCCGAGCGTCGTCAAGGCATCGAGATCGTTTGGCCGGTCCTTGAGGATCCCTTCGAGATGCGCGATCGCATCGTCGGGACGACCCAGCGTATCCAACGTCAGTCCCGTCTGAATGTCCGCATTGCTTCGCAATGGGCTGCTTTCCGGCACGCTCTCATAAACATCGATGGCCTGCTCGTTCTGCTTGAGACGGCCAAAGATATCGGCAAGCGTCACGGTCGCGAGGGCGTTCTGCGGCGCGAGATAAAGCGACAAGCGGAGATAGACCATCGCGGCGAGTTCGTCGCCTTGTCGACCTCCGGCAGCGCCAAGCCCGTACAGGACCTCGGCGGCCCCGTCCTCGGGGGTCTTGATCAGCGGCGCCAGGGTCTTGCCGGCCTTGATGTCGGCCAGCGCCGCCAGAACGATCGGGTGACGCGGCATCAGCTTGTCGAATTCGGTATAGGCCCGCTGGGCTTCGGCGACATCGCCGTGGCGGTCGAAGAACCGGCCATAGGCATCGACGAGCCGCAGAATGGTCTTGTCGCTCGCATAAGCGGCCTTCATCCGACGCGTCGCTTCCGGCACGTCGTTGGCAAGGTCGGCGATCAAACCGGCGTGGTAGTCCTTGAACAGCGCAAAGCTCGAATCACGAATACCGTCCAGCGTCGCTAGCGCCTTTTTCTCGTCGCCCTGCCCCGCATAGGTCCAGGCCGTCAGGAGGGCGGCCGTGACGTCGCGCTCCTGTCCGACCGCGCCTTGCGAGAACTGACGCCGTGCCGCAACGTAATGCTTCGCCTTGAACTGCTCGACGCCGAGGACGAGATGGCCGAGGCTGTTCTTCGGATCGCGCGCCACCAGGCGGCGGGCGAGGTCGGCCCCCTCCATGATATCCCCATTCGAGAGCGACGCCACGAAGGTGCGTTCGATCAGTTCGGCATTGGTCGGGTCGGCCCGCAGCGCCTCGCGAAAGAAGGTCGCGGCCGCAATCGTGTCGCGGTCAGCACCGGCCACCAACGCCGACAGATAGTTCCCGACCGAACTACCACCGACCTCAAAGGGGGTCGGGATCGAAATGGTCTGACGCGCTTGGCCGGCGAGGGGAAAGAACACGGCCGACAGGCAGAGCGCCGCCGCCAGAGTTCGGCGGATCGGCGGAGACAGCCGAATCCAGACAGGAGAACGTCCACAATTTGTTTGTGACAAGAGCGCCAACTTCCCGATTGCGAGCTCGACCAAGGTCGACGACGCCGACCCGAGCAGGATGCGCCTGAGGTGAGTGGTGAAGATGTCCTTTTTGCGGAGCCTCGGCAAGGCCGCCGGCGGCCGAGGTTCCATTGGAGAGATCCCGCCATTGACGGAGCCGACCACAAGAGCTTTCCTTTTCGCCTGCGGTTCGCTCTCCGCACCCCATCGCAGCAGGGAGCCGGCCATGTCGGAATTCTTCAAGGCGCTTCGCATCGACAAGACGGAAACCGGACAAGCCGTCGAGATCGTGAGCTTCGCCGACCACGAACTGATGGACGGGAATGTGACGGTGCGCGTGACGCATTCGACCGTCAACTACAAGGATGGGCTTGCGATCACAGGCAAATCACCCGTTGTTCGCCGCTTCCCGATGATCCCCGGCATCGATTTCGCCGGCGTGGTCGAGGCAAGCGCCGATCCGGAGTTTAAGCCGGGCGATCGGGTCGTGCTGAACGGCTGGGGCCTCGGTGAAACGCACCTCGGTGCTTACGCGCAGCGCGCTCGGGTCAAGGGCGATTGGCTGATCCCGCTGCCTGCCTGCTTTTCGCCAGCGCAGGCCATGGCGATCGGCACCGCTGGCTATACCGCCATGCTGTCGCTCATCGCATTGGAGCGATTCGGCCTCGAACCGTCTCAAGGACCCGCCATCGTAACGGGTGCGTCCGGCGGCGTGGGGTCCATCGCGATCGCGATTCTTGCGAAGACCGGCTGGACCGTGATCGCTTCCACGGGCCGTTTGGACGAAAGCGCCTATCTTAAGGAGCTCGGCGCAACCGACGTTATCGACCGGGCGCAACTCTCAACGCCCGGCCGACCACTCGGCAAGGAACTCTATGCTGCAGGCATCGATTCGGTTGGGTCGCACACACTTGCCAATGTGCTGGCACAGACGAAAGGGCTGGGAGCGGTGGCAGCATGCGGCCTCGCGCAGGGTATGGATCTGCCCACCTCCGTCGCGCCCTTTATCCTGCGCGGCGTCGCGCTGATCGGGATCAACAGCGTGACAGCGTCGAAAGCGCGCCGCGTCGACGCCTGGGACCGGCTTGCGCGCGATCTTGATCCTGCGAAGCTCGAAGCGCTGACGACGACGATCGGGTTCGACGAGATCATCCCGACCGCGCATGCGATTCTCGACGGGACGATCCGTGGCCGTGTCGTCGTCGAGATCGGATGACCGTCGAGTGGCTTTTGCAAATTCTGAAATGTATCTTATAGTTCACAATTTGGGAGCTTCGACAGACGCCAATCTTTCAGCCTTGGCTGAGCGATCTGCCTGATGAGCGTGCGAAAGCGAAAATCGCACAGGGCTTGGTACGACTACAGGCTGATTTGTTTGGTGACGTGAAGCCGGTCGGAGATGGGGTGGAAGCGAGCTTCGGGTCGATACCGGTCCAGGCTACCGGGTCTATTTCATCCGGCGCAGCAGAACGTTGATCGTTCTCCTCTGCGGCGGTGACAAGGACCGTCAACACCGGGACGTCAACCTCGCCAAAGCGCTTGCTGAAAGCTGGAGGGACTGACCGATGACAAAGCCTAAAATTCACACGGTTCAGTTCGACGCCGCCATCTATCCAACGACCACCGAGTCTCAAAGTGAGCTCTTGAACGATGCGCTGGAGACCGGCGATCCGACATACATTGCTGTCGCCTTGGGAACGATTGCGCGCGCTCGCGGCATGGCCGACGTCGCAGAGGGAGCAGGAATCACACGAGAGGGTCTTTACAAGGCGCTCTCACCAACCGGTGATCCTCGCCTAAGCACATTGATGGGAGTCATGAAGGCGCTGAACCTTCAATTTCGCGCCGTGCCGGCTGAGCGGGACCAAGTCACAACCGGATAAGAAATAAGCCGGCGGGGATCACATTGAGACCCGGGCGCTGCCCTCTAGCCGCGCGGCGCCGCGGCACGACGAAGCCGGTCGTTGATCGCCTCGCCAAGGCCTTCGTCGGGGATCGGCGCAACCGCGATCCCCGCGGCGCCACTGGCATCGAGTTGGCGCAAGTAAGAAAAGAGATGTGCGGCAGCCTCGACTGGGTCGCCGCCCGGCGAAAGATCAAGCGTGACGGCACCCTGCCCGACCAGACGGCCGCCGAAATCCAACACGGCCTCACCTGCCTGGGCGTCGCTCACTCCCAGTCGAACGGCGGCACGCGGCGCATAATGCGACAGCAGAAGACCCGGCGCGACAGGCGCGGTTTCGACATGGCGACGGGCGTCGATCCGATATCCCACGACATCTTCGATGGCGCGTCGGGATAAACCGCCCGGACGCAGGATCTCGACGCGATCGAGACACGACACGATGGTGGACTCGACCCCGATGCTGCACGCGCCGCCATCGAGAATCAGATCGACCCGTCCATCGAGATCCGCCATCACATGCGCGGCTTCGGTCGGGCTGATCCGCCCAGATCGGTTAGCCGATGGGGCAGCAACCGGACAACCAGCAGCCCTGAGAAGCGTCAGCGCAACCGGATGGGCCGGCATACGAAGCGCCACACTATCGAGCCCGGACCGGGCCAGCAGGCTGACCGAGCCGGTCGGAGCGACGGGAAGCACCAGGGTCAGCGGTCCCGGCCAGAAGGCATCGGCGAGCGCCCGTGCGGTCGCGTCGAAACGGCCCTCGCGTTCGGCCAAGTCTCGCGACGCCACGTGGGCGATGAGGGGATTGAAGACCGGCCGTCCCTTGGCGGCATAGATTTGCGCCACTGCGACATCCGATCGCGCATCCGCGCCGAGGCCGTAGACGGTTTCGGTCGGGAAGGCGACGAGCCGACCCGCGCGCAAGAAAGCGCCGCCCTCCGCGATTGCGGCGGTCGTGGCGGCCTTGAACGCCGTCATGCGTCGATCCTCTCTCCGCGTTCCATGCTTCTTCACTCGCGGCTCTCGACGCAAAAGTCTATGCTGATGCCCACCCGTCCCTGCGGAAACGATCAGCATGCCCTATCGCGCTCCGGTCGCCGACATCCTCTTCTCGCTGCGGCATCTCGGCGGGCTCGATCAAGGTGTGGCGTCTGGGCTCTATCCCGACCTCGCCGATGATGCGGCCGACGCCATTCTGGACGAAGCCGGCCGCGTTGCCGAAACCCTGCTGCTGCCGCTCGACCGCATCGGCGATCGGCACGGCGTCACACTTCTGGATGGTGCGGTTGTCACGCCACCGGGTTGGTCCCAGGCCTATCGCGCTTGGCGCGACGGGGGCTGGAACGGTGTCGCGGCTCCGGCGGATTTCGGCGGCATGGGTTTGCCGACACTCGTCAATGCGGCCTGCCTTGAAATCTGGAGCGCCGCCAACGCCTCCTTCGCGCTCGGGCCGGTTCTCACCATGGGTGCGACCGAGGCGTTGCACCGGCATGGCTCGGACGAACTGAAAGCAATTTACCTCCACAACCTCGTCTCCGGCGCCTGGACCGGCACCATGAACCTCACGGAGCCACAAGCCGGATCGGATGTCGGGGCTTTGCGAACCCGCGCCACACCGGTCGCAGATGGCACCTACCGGATCACCGGGCAGAAGATCTACATCACCTATGGCGAGCACGATCTCAGCGACAACATCGTCCACTTGGTGCTGGCCCGGTTGCCCGATGCGTTGCCAGGCACGCAAGGCATCTCCCTGTTTCTGGTGCCGAAATTCATCCCTAAGCCGGACGGCACCCCGGGCGACCGGAACGACCTGATCTGCGGCGGGATCGAGCATAAACTCGGCATGCATAGCTCGCCGACCTGCACAATGATGTTCGGCGAGAACGGTGGCGCGACCGGCTGGCTGATTGGCGAACCCCATAGGGGGCTCGCCTGCATGTTCACGATGATGAACAATGCGCGCCTGGCGGTCGGGCTGCAGGGTGTCGCGGCGGCCGAACGCGCCACCCAGACCGCAATCGCCTTCGCCAAGACGCGACGGCAGGGCCGCGGCCTTGCAACGCCGTCCGACAATCCGATTCTGATCATCGACCATCCCGATGTCGCCCGCATGCTGCTGACCATGAAGGCGCAAACGGCTGCGGCGCGGGGGCTGTGCCATCTCGTTGCCGGCGCGCTCGATCAAGCCGCTCGCGGACCCGAGGCCGGGCGGGCGACCGCGCAAAAGAGGGCTGCGTTGCTGACGCCGGTCGCCAAGGCTTACGCGACCGATATCGCCAACGAGGTCGCCTCGCTCGGCGTGCAGGTGCATGGCGGCATGGGCTACATTGAGGATACCGGCGCGGCGCAAATCATGCGCGACGTGCGGATTGCGGCCATCTACGAAGGCACCAACGGCATTCAGGCGATCGACCTCGTGCAGCGCAAGATCACGCTCGATGGCGGTGCCGTCGTGGCGGCCGAGATCGCGGAGATGCGGGTGGCCGTGACCCTCATTCGCGGCACCAATGAGACTGCCTTCGGACAAACCGCCGCTCGGCTGCATGATGCGGTGGAGTCGCTGGAAGCCGCGACACAGTTTCTGTTGAAACGATTGGCGACTGCGCCCGCGCAGGTGCTGCTGGGAGCCACGTCTTATCTCAGGCTGTTCGGATTGGCGCGTGGCGGAACAGCCTTGGCCGTGTTGGCCCATGCTGCAGGCCGCGACCCAAATGCCCCGGCCGGCCTGGTCACGCTTTGCCGCTTCTTCGCCGAACAGATCGCACCGGCCGCGCCCAGCCTCGCGACCGCGATCATCGACGGAGCCGAGGCGCTCGAGGGTGCCGAGGCGATCTGGGCCGGCGCATGACGTCCCTTGCGCCGCACCGGCCACATGGCCACGTGTAAAATCATGTGCGGACGTTACGCCATCACCCTGCCGCCCGAAGCCGTTCGGGCTTGGTTCCGCTACCCCGAGCAGCCGAACTTTCCGCCGCGATACAATATCGCGCCGACCCAACCGATCCCGATCGTCTGCCGGGACGATCGGCAAATCGGTGATCCGGCTCGGCACTTCCGGCTGGTGCGCTGGGGCCTTGTGCCGTCCTTCGTCAAGGATTGGAACGCGTTTCCGTTGCTGATCAACGCGCGCGCCGAAGAGATCGCGGCCAAACCGAGTTTCCGCGCCGCGATGATCCGTCGCCGCTGTCTCGTCATCGCGGATGCCTACTACGAATGGCAGCGCATACAGCCCCGCGTGACCGGGACGCCGTTCCTCTGTCGCCGCGCTGACGGGCGCCCGATGGCCTTTGCGGGCTTGCACGAACGCTGGATGGGCGCGGACGGCAGCGAAATGGAGACAGCCTGTATCGTGACCACCCACGCCAATGGTGCGATGTCGGCGATCCATTCGCGCATGCCGGTGATCCTGGAGGAGCAGGATTACGAGACGTGGCTCGACGTCGATCGGGTCGATGTGGCGCGAGCAACCGCTTTGCTGCGCCCTGCGGGTGATGACGTGCTTGAGGTGTTTCCGGTCGCGCCGAGGGTCAACAAGGTCGCGAACGACGATGCATCGGTCCAGGATCCGGTCGGGGCGGCGCCGCCTCGCGCGCCAGCACGGCAAACCAGCTTCGACTTCTAATGGTTGTGGTCAGGACAGCAGCGACCGGCGTTTCTTCGCGCTCACGGTTGGTTTCCGGAACGCAGCCACAAGCTCGATATGGGCCGAATAGATGAATTGATCGACCGGCACGACCGGGCCGAGCTGATATCCACCGGCGATCAGAATCGCGGCGTCGCGCGCGAAGCTCGCCGGACTGCACGACACGGCCACGACGGTCGGTACCGCCGAAGCCGCAATCTGCTCGGCTTGCGCTGCCGCACCCGCGCGTGGCGGATCGAACACCACCGCATCGTAAGCCGCGAGGTCTACCGACGTGAGCGGCCGGCGAAACAGATCGCGCGTCTCGATGGTGACGGGCCGGAGCGACGGCGAATGACGCGCGGCCCTGGCCAAGGCCGCAAGCGGCTTGGCCTCGAGATCCACCGCATGGACGGTGGCGCGCTCGGCGAGACGGAGCGCGAATGTACCGATGCCGCTGAAGAGATCGAGCACGCGCCGCGCAGCACCAACACCTGCCAGAACCTGCGCCGCAAGCACATCCTCGCCCAACTGGGTGGCTTGAAGGAATGAGCCGGGCGGTGGATAGACCGAAGCCTGTCCCATCGTCAGGAGAGGCGCGCGGCTTTCGATCACGACCTCGCCGTGGTTCGAGATGCGAGCGCAACGATGCGCCGCGCCAACCGCGATGAGCCGCGCCGTGGTCGCATCGTCGAGCGGCCCACAGCCGCGCAGATCGATATCGAGCCCGGATTGCGTCGCAGTGACGAGAATGTCGAGCGGCTTGCCGGTCGAGGCGAGAGCGGTTGCGATCGAGCGGGATGTATCGAGTGCATCCGCCATGTCGGGCGAAAGAATGGGGCAAAATGCGATGGCCACGATGTCGTGCTGGCGCGCCTGCATGAAGCCGACCGCCGGCGGTGTCTCGATGAGGACGTTGACGGCCTTGGCGGCACGAGCGTGGAACGTCGCACGGCGGCGGCCTGCCCCATGGGCCATGACGGTCGGCCCGACGGCCGCATCGACATGCGCCATCGACAGGGCCGTTGCGACGAGACCACGCTTCCATTCCGCATAGGGTGCCGGGGCGAGCGACTGGATCGCACAGCCGCCGCACGTCCCGTAATAGGGGCAGATCGGCGCGATACGATCGGGGCTGGGCCGGAGGATCTCCAGGATACGTCCCCGGTCGCCCTCGACCTCGGCTGCGAGGCGCTCGCCGGGTAGCCCATCCGGCACGAAGATGGAGTTGGTCAAACCTTGAGCGACACCCTCGCCGCGTTGGCCGAGCCGCAGGATATCGAGCGTGACGGCGGCGTTCATCGCGTTGCGCCCAGCAGGAACTCGCGATTGCCGTCCTGCCCCTCGATCGGAGACGGGATCACATCCACCATCGTCCACCCTAGTCCGGTCACAAGGGCGACGATTTCGGCACAGACTTCCGCATGGATCGCGATGTCGCGCACGACACCTTTCTTGACCCGACCAAAGCCCGCCTCGAATTGCGGTTTGACGAGAGCCACCACGTCCGCATGCTCGGCCGCAAGGGCGAGAACATGCGGGAGAACGAGCCGTAACGAAATGAAGCTGACGTCGCAGACGACGAGCGTCGGCGGTTCGCCGAGCAGATCCGCGTCGAGATCGCGGGCGTCCAGACCCTCGCTGTGATGAAGTCGAGGCTCGGTCGACAGCGACCGATGCAACTGTCCACGCCCAACATCGATCGCCGTTACGTGGGCGGCACCGCGCGTCAGAAGCACATGGGAGAAGCCACCCGTCGAAGCACCGACGTCGAGGCAGCGGCGCCCGGAGGGATCAAAGCCGAAGTGATCGAGCGCGGCCGCGAGTTTCACGCCGCCACGCGAGACCCACGGATAAGCAGGTGTCGCGGCCAGGACGGCATCGGCACCGATCATCGTCGCCACCTTGGTGATCACGATGCCGTTGACGGTGACGAGCCCGGCCTCGATGGCCTCGCGGGCTTTTGCACGGCTATCGAACAAGCCGGCTTGAACAATCGCGACATCGGCTCGCTGCGACATCGCGGTTTGGCTTCCCTCAGCCGTCGCGCTCAACCCTCGCGCCGGGCCAGAACCGGCTTGACGGGCTTGGTGGCGACGATCGCCGTATGACCGATCGCGTCGAGCGCCTTGGCGACGATCGCTTTCGCGTCGAGTCCGGCAGCCGCATACATGCGGTCGGGCTTATCGTGATCCTGGAACACGTCGGGCAACACGAGTGTGCGAACCTTCAGGTTGCCGTCGAGCAGGCCATCTTCCGACAGGGCGTGCAACACGAAAGACCCAAAGCCGCCGACCGATCCTTCTTCCACTGTGATCAGAACGTCATGGCTGGTGGCAAGTTGGCGCACCAGATCACGGTCGAGCGGTTTGGCGAAGCGAGCGTCCGCCACAGTCGCCGAGAAGCCGAGGCTGGACAATTGATCCGCGGCCTTGAGGCTTTCGGCCAGCCGGGTCCCGAGCGACAGGATTGCGATCTGCTTGCCGTGACGGACGATGCGACCCTTCCCGATCTCGAGCGGAATGCCGACCTCGGGCATGTCGATGCCGACACCTTCACCGCGCGGGTAGCGCAGGGCGGATGGTCCCTGGTCGTAAGACACTTGGGTCGCGACCATGTGGACGAGTTCGGATTCGTCCGCTGCCGCCATGATCATCATGTTGGGCAAGCAGCCGAGATAAGCGAGATCGAACGACCCGGCATGGGTCGCGCCATCGGCACCGACCAGCCCCGCCCGATCAAGCGCAAAGCGCACCGGCAGATTCTGGATGCAGACGTCATGCACGACCTGATCATAGGCGCGCTGCAAGAAGGTCGAATAAATGGCGCAGAAGGGCTTAAAGCCTTCGCTGGCCATGCCGGCCGCAAACGTCACGGCATGTTGCTCTGCGATCCCGACGTCGAAGGTGCGGGTCGGAAAGGCTTGGCCGAACAGATCGAGTCCGGTGCCGGACGGCATGGCGGCCGTGATCGCCACGACCTTGTCGTCCTTGGTGGCTTCCTTGATCAGGCTCTCGCCGAACACGCGTTGATAGGCCGGCGCATTCGGCTTGGCTTTGGCCTGTGCGCCGTCGATCACGTCGAACGTGGACACCGCATGATACTTGTCGGGCGCGGCCTCGGCCGGGGCATAGCCCTTCCCCTTTTGCGTCACGACATGGATCAGGACCGGGCCGGCCTCGCTGTCACGCACATTCTTTAGGACGGGCAGGAGATGGTCGAGGTTGTGGCCGTCGATCGGGCCGACATAGAAGAAGCCGAGTTCCTCGAACATCGTGCCGCCTGTGAAGAAGGCGCGCGCATATTCCTCGGTCTTCCGAGCCTTGTCGTACATGAATTGCGGCAGGTGCTTGGCGAGTTGTTTGCCGAAATCGCGCAGCGACCGATACATGCCGCCAGAGACGAGCCGAGCCAGATAGGCCGACATCGCGCCGACCGGCGGCGCGATCGACATATCGTTATCGTTGAGGATGACGATCAGGCGCGAGCGCATCGCACCCGCATTGTTCATCGCCTCATAGGCCATACCGGCCGACATCGACCCATCGCCGATGACCGCGATGACGTTATTGTTGCCACCGGCGAGATCGCGCGCGACCGCCATGCCGAGACCTGCCGAGATGGAGGTCGAGGAATGGGCGGCGCCGAACGGATCATATTCGCTCTCGCTGCGCTTGGTGAAGCCGGAGAGGCCGCCGCCCTGACGCAACGTCCGGATGCGGTCGCGACGTCCCGTCAGAATCTTGTGAGGATAGGCCTGATGCCCGACATCCCAGATGATGCGGTCGGCCGGGGTGTTGAACACGTGGTGCAACGCCACCGTCAGCTCGATCACGCCAAGGCCGGCACCGAGATGCCCGCCTGTGACGGAAACCGCACTGATCGTCTCGGCCCGCAACTCGTCCGCCACCTGCCGCAGGTCGCTCTCGGGCAATTGCCTCAGCAGATCCGGCGTGGCAACGCGATCGAGAAGCGGCGTTTGGACAGTCATAGAAAACTCACGTTGAATTTGCGACAGAACATGCACATTGGTTTCGAGCTACACCGAAACCGATGCCACACGCAAATAATCTGCGAACCGAATGGTTTGCCTCTTGTGAATCATGGTCGAATACTCCCGTGTGTGACATTCAGTCTTCGTCAATGTCATGCATGCATCGGTGTCGACGCGAGAAGGAATAAACTGCCGCATGAGCAATATGATCCCGCCTCGACCTTCGCTTGAAACGGGGCCTCATTCCCTTGGGGCCGCGGCGGAGCGGATCCGCCACCGCTGGGGGTGGATCGTCGCTTTCGGGGCGTTTAGCGCGATCCTCGGCATCGTCGCCCTGGTGCTCACCGAAACCGCGACCATCGCGTCCGTTCTTCTCATCGGCATCTTCATGGTCATGGCCGGATTTGCCGAGGTGGCCATTGGGATGCGGACCCGCACGTGGGGACGCATGTTCTTGTGGGAAGCGGCCGGAATCATCTACATTCTCGCCGGCATCGTCGCAATTCTTCTGCCCGAGGTCGCGGCGGGGGTCATCACGCTCCTGCTCGGCGCGGGCCTGTTCGCGACCGGCCTGCTCCGCATCTATATCGGCTTCAAGATGACCGGCAGCGCTTCACGCGGCGCCGTGATCCTTGCCGGCACCGTCACGTTGCTGCTCGGTGTGCTTATTCTGGCGGGTTGGCCGAATAACAGCGTGCTGGTGCTGGGCACATTCCTTGGCATCGACCTACTCTTCTACGGTTTGACTTGGATGATCTTCGGCTACCGTATCGGTCATCGTCGGTCGCTCTGACAAGCAGTCGGAAGCAAGACGGCGCGCGGGCGATCGCGCTTGCCGCGTGAGGCAGGGCAAAGGGACGCGGCATGGCGAAGTGGGTCTATACGTTCGGCGATGGCCAGGCCGAAGGCCAGAGCGGGATGCGCAACCTGCTCGGCGGCAAAGGCGCCAACCTCGCCGAAATGTCGAGCTTGGGCTTACCGGTTCCGCCCGGCTTCACGGTGACGACCGAGGTCTGCACCGCCTTCTATGCCAACGGGCGTGCCTATCCCGAGGATCTGAAGCCGCAGATCGAAGCGGCACTCGGACATGTCGGGCAGCTTGCGTCACGCACCTTCGGCGATGCCGACAACCCCTTGTTGGTGTCGGTTCGCTCGGGCGCGCGCGCGTCGATGCCGGGCATGATGGATACCGTGCTCAACCTCGGCCTCAACGACGAAACCGTACTGGCTCTCGCGACATCGTCGGGGGACGAACGCTTCGCCTATGACAGCTACCGCCGCTTCATCCAGATGTATTCGAATGTGGTGCTCGATCTCGATCATCATCATTTCGAGGACATTCTGGAGGACCACAAGGAGCGTCGCGGCGCGATGCTCGACACCGATCTACAGGCCGCCGATTGGCGCGTCGTGGTCGCCGACTACAAAGCGAAAGTGGCGGTCGAAACCGGCAAACCGTTCCCGCAAGATCCGCACGAGCAGCTTTGGGGTGCGATCGGGGCCGTTTTCTCGTCTTGGATGAACGCCCGCGCCATCACCTATCGCCGCCTCAACACCATCCCCGAAGCTTGGGGCACAGCGGTCACGGTTCAGGCCATGGTGTTCGGCAACATGGGCGAGACCTCGGCGACCGGCGTCGCCTTCACGCGCAACCCCTCAACGGGCGAAAACGCCCTTTATGGTGAGTTCCTGGTCAATGCACAGGGCGAAGATGTCGTGGCCGGCATCCGCACGCCGCAGAATATCACCGAGGTGGCGCGGGTCGCGGCCGCCTCGGACAAACCCTCGATGGAACGGGTGATGCCGTCCGTCTTCGCTGATTTCGTCCGCACGACACAGCTGCTCGAGCAGCATTACCGCGACATGCAAGATATCGAATTCACGGTCGAGCGCGGCAAGTTGTGGATGCTGCAGACCCGCTCGGGCAAGCGCACCGCCAAGGCGGCGCTCCGCATCGCGGTCGATATGGCGCAGGCCGGCATGATCCCGCGCGAGGAGGCGGTGAAACGCATCGACCCAGCCTCGCTCGACCAACTGCTCCATCCGACCATCGATCCCAAGGCGAAGCGCGACCTGATCGCGACCGGCTTGCCGGCCTCCCCCGGAGCCGCGTCGGGCGAAATCGTGTTCAACTCGGACGATGCCGAAGCCCTGAAGGTCGCGGGCCGGAAGGTCGTGCTGGTTCGGGTCGAGACCTCGCCGGAGGATATTCACGGCATGCACGCAGCCGAAGGCGTCTTGACGACACGCGGCGGTATGACCTCCCATGCGGCTGTCGTGGCGCGCGGCATGGGCAAGCCCTGCGTCTCTGGCGCTGGGTCGATCCGGGTCGATTACGCCGCCAAGACGCTGACCTGCGGCGGGGTCGTGCTTAAAAAGGGCGACATCGTCACGATCGACGGCTCCACCGGTCAGGTGCTGAGAGGCCGGGTCGACATGTTGGAGCCGGAACTGTCGGGCGACTTCGCCACCATCATGGAATGGGCCGACGGCGTGCGCCGCATGAAGGTGCGGGCCAATGCCGAGACACCGCTCGATGCGCGAACGGCGCGCAAATATGGGGCGGAGGGCATCGGGCTCTGCCGGACCGAGCATATGTTCTTCGACGCGGACCGGATCGTATCGGTGCGCGAGATGATCCTTGCCGATGACGAGGCCGGGCGGCGCGTGGCCCTCGCCAAACTGCTGCCGATCCAGCGGCAGGATTTTGCCGACCTGTTCGAGATCATGTCGGGCTTGCCGGTCACGATTCGCCTCCTCGACCCGCCCCTGCATGAATTTTTACCCCATACCGATGCCGATATGGCGGAGGTCGCGACCGCTATGGGGACCAGTGCCGAGAAGCTGCGCCGCCGGGCGCAGGAACTGCACGAGTTCAACCCGATGCTCGGGTTCCGCGGCGTCCGCATCGCCATCGCGTTTCCCGAAATCGCCGAGATGCAGGCCCGCGCGATCTTCGAGGGCGCGGTCCTGGCGCAGAAGAAAACCGGCCAGCCCGTCACGGCCGAAATCATGGTGCCGCTGGTGATGACGAAGGCCGAACTCGATCTGACGAAAGCCCGCATCGTCGCAATGGCAGAGGCGGTCGAGACGGAGAGCGGCGTCAAGATTCCCTACCAGATCGGCACGATGATCGAACTGCCGCGCGCTGCCTTGATGGCGGCCCAGATCGCAGAGAGCGCCGAGTTTTTCTCGTTTGGCACGAATGACCTGACTCAGACGACGCTCGGCATCTCCCGCGACGATGCGGCCTCGTTCCTCGGCCCTTACACGGCCAAGGGCATCCTGCCGGCTGACCCGTTCGTGACGCTGGACCAAGAGGGCGTCGGGCAGCTCGTCAGCCTCGCGGCAGAACGGGGTCGAGCTACCCGCCCCGGCATCAAGCTCGGCATCTGCGGTGAGCATGGCGGCGATCCAGCCTCGATCGCCTTCTGTGAAAAGGTCGGGCTCGATTATGTCTCCTGCTCGCCATACCGCGTGCCGATCGCGCGCCTTGCCGCCGCCCATGCGGCGCTGGGTATTCGCGTCCAGGAAGGCGCTTAAGGCCAAGCTCACGTTAACCTTCCATCAAGCCTAAAGCTCGATAACCACAATTCCGGTGCGGTTCGCCTCGAGGGTCGGTTGCGTTATTAACCCTTGGGCCGACACCGCATCGGAGCCGCGCCTAACATAGGTGCGTCCTCCCTGGGGTTTTCGGCGAAGGTACGGCATGGTCCCCTCACGCATCGGCGTCCGCACCAAGGTCAAGCGCCGCTCCCGCATGGCCTGGGCCTGCGGCACGGTGGCGCCCTGGTGCGCCGCGCTCGTCATGCTCGTGTCCTACGCGGCCGATGCCGGCCAGGATCCCCGTGTCGATGCAAGCCAATCGTTCCGCCTCTATGCGGCCGCCGCTCCTGCGGTTCTGGTTCCGTCCAGCGATGCAGGCGAGGCGTTCCGTTTTCAGCTTCCCAAGGGCGATCAGGTCGTGCAGCAAGCCCGGCTCGTGATCGGCGATCCGTCCGAGTTTCAGGCGGCGGCCGATGAGATCGACCCGAACCCAGCGCTTAAACCGCAAGCCAAGATCTTCCCGAGCGTCGATCGCAGCCATAAAGGCGATCCGACGGTCGGATTGCGACCGACCTTCGACGCCAAGCTTCGCAAGGCTGGTTCTCTCCAGGCCGCCCGAGGCGCGAGTCTCGTGTTCTCCGATGAGAACCCGCAAGCAGAGCCGATGGGTTTCACGCCGAACGCGGGTCCCGCCCCCGGCCCCGAGAGTGTCGCCACTTTTGTGCCTATGCCGGACGGCAAGACGCTGACGACCACGCCATCCTCGTCCGACGCGTCGCCACAGCAAGGCTCGGGTGCGACAACGCCGCATATGCAGGATGGCTCGACCCCGACGGTGGCGCGCGCCCTGGCGCTCGATTCGACCACGCCGGTCGAAAGCGACTCGACCCCGGTCGAGATCGCGGCATTGCCGAAATTCTCACGCGGGCCGCAAGGTGTCGTCACCGGCAACACGACCGTGGTCGGTATCACACCCGCGCATCCGGACTATGCGGCGTTGATCGATTCGACCAAAGCCTCCAGCGAACAGAAATGTCTGGCCGAGGCGATTTACTTCGAAGCCAGAAGCGAACCCGAGGAAGGTCAGGCGGCCGTCGCTCAAGTCGTACTCAACCGGGTCAGCAGCGGGCTTTATCCGCAATCGGTCTGCGGCGTCGTGTTCCAGAACCAACAGCGTCACAATGCGTGCCAGTTCTCCTTCGCGTGCGAAGGCCGGGCTCTGCGGATCACCGAGACCGACGCCTGGGCTCAGGCGGTCCGCGTGGCGCATGAAGTCACCGAGGGGAGCGCCTATGTGTCGGACGTCGGCGGTGCAACCCACTATCACGCCAAATACGTCCGGCCATTCTGGGCCTCGCGCCTGAAGAGAATGGACGTGATCGGTCATCACGTCTTCTACAAGCTGCGACCCGGGCAGACCTGAGGTCAGCGACGCGCGGGCGCGTGGCATCCAAATTGGTCGCGCTCGTGCGACCCACCAAGTTCCAACACTTTGCGTGATTTTTGGTCCAAAGTGTTGGAACCCAGGTTTGACGACGAGGCCGACTAGCCCTCGGCCGAGACCGCGCCCTTCTGCTTGGCGGCGCGCCGACGCGCATGCAGCACCCATTCGGTGTAGCCGTTCGGCTGCTCGCGTCCCTTGAACACGAGGTCACGGGCGGCCGCGAAGGCCTCGCCGTCGAAGCCGGGTGCCATCGGCCGATAGAGAGGATCGTCGGCATTCTGACGATCGACGACGGCGGCCATCCGCTGCAGGGTCTCGTTGACCTGTGCCTCGTTGACGATGCCGTGCTGCAACCAATTAGCGACGTGTTGGCTGGAGATGCGGAGCGTCGCGCGGTCCTCCATCAGCCCGACATCGTGAATGTCCGGCACCTTGGAACAGCCGATGCCCTGGTCGATCCAGCGCACCACATAGCCCAGGATTCCCTGCAGATTGTTGTCGAGTTCCTGCTGCACATCCTCCGGCGCCCAATTCGATTGCGAGACGGGGATCGTCAAAATGGCGTCGACAGGCGTGCGGGGACGGGTCGCAACCTCGGCTTGCCGAGCCGCCACGTCGACCTCGTGGTAGTGCATCGCGTGCAGCGTGGCGGCGGTCGGTGAGGGCACCCAAGCCGTCGTGGCGCCAGACTTCGGATGGGCGACCTTCTGCACCAGCATATCGGCCATTCGGTCCGGTGCGGCCCACATGCCCTTGCCGATCTGCGCGTGGCCGACGAGCCCCATCGCGATGCCATTATCGACGTTCGAGTCCTCGTAGGCTTTGATCCAGCCCATGTTCTTCATGTCGTTCTTGCGGACGACTGGCCCGGCCAGCATCGAGGTGTGAATCTCGTCACCGGTCCGGTCGAGGAAGCCGGTGTTGATGAAAACGACTCGCTCGGCCGCGGCCGCAATGCAAGCCTTGAGGTTGATCGAGGTGCGGCGCTCCTCGTCCATGATGCCGATCTTGATCGTGTTGCGCGGCAGACCGACGAGATCCTCGACCGCCCCGAACAGTTGGTTCGCGAACGCCACCTCGTCCGGTCCGTGCATCTTGGGCTTGACGATATAGATCGAGCCTTTGCGGCTGTTGCGAATGTCGGCCGGTGCATCGAGATTGCGCTTGGCGATCAAAACGCTGACGACCGCATCGAGAAAGCCTTCCGGGATCTCCTGACCGGTCTCGTCCAGCACCGCGTCCGTATACATGTGATGGCCGACATTGCGGATCAGCATCAGGCTGCGACCAGGCAAGCGCACCTCGCCGGTGCCGTCCGGTGCCGTATAGACCCGGTCCTTGTTGAGGTGCCGTGTCAGCGTCTCGCCACCTTTCTTGAAGGTGGCCGAAAGCGTGCCGTCCATCAGGCCGAGCCAATTTGTGTAGATCGCGGTCTTGTCGGCGGCATCGACCACGGCAACGCTGTCCTCCATGTCGACGATGGTGCTGACGGCGGCTTCGAGAACCACATCGGCAAGACCGGAGGGATCGGACCGACCAACCGCATGGGTTCGATCGATCGTGAGTTCGACATGCAAGCCATTGTGAACCAGAAGCACGGCCTCGGGCGCGGGTGCCGCGCCGCGATAGCCAACGAAGGCCGTCGGGTTCTTTTGGCCGACCGGAGCCAAGCCCTTGGCCAGATCTGCTTTCAGCGACCCATCGACGACCGAGTAGCCGATCACCTGCGTGTGGGAGCCTTGCTCCAGAGGAAGGGCCTTGTCGAGGAACGCCTTGACGGCGTCGACCACTTTGGCGGCCCGCGCATGGTTGAACCCTTTGCCACGCGCGGCATCACCCTCGTCGGGGATCGCATCCGTGCCATAGAGCGCATCGTAGAGGCTACCCCACCGGGCATTGGCGGCATTCAAGGCATAGCGGGCGTTCGACATCGGAACGACGAGCTGCGGCCCGGCCATGCGGGCGATCTCGTCATCGACATTGGAGGTGCTGATCGCTTGATCGGTCACCTCGGGCAGCAGATAGCCGATCTCCCGCAAGAACCCGAGATAGGCTTCGCCCTGCATTGCCTTACCGTCCCGATGATAGGCATCGATCCGCGCCTGCAGGTCATCGCGAACCGCAAGCAGCTCACGATTGCGGGGCGCCAGCGCCTTGATCAAGCTCGCGAAACCTGTCCAGAACTGAGCCGCTTGAACGCCCAATCCGGGCAGCACCTTCGCGTCGAGGAAAGCGTAAAGCTCGTTCGCGACGCTCAGACCAGCGGTCGTTGTCCTGTCCATTGGTGTGCTCCTGGTGATGGGTCTCGACTGATCGTTATACAAGACGGCCTCACCGCTTCAGGGCCGTCATTCTGTTTGGCAAGCCTTGTACACCAAGCGGGCGCGGCACATAATCCCGCCATGGCGCACGATGATTTCCTGGGGCAGTTCGACTGGCCCTTACCGAACGACTGTCCCGCGCCAGAGTTCTCTTCATGCTGACCATGAAGGGAAAATATGGTCTGAAGGCCATGGTGCATCTCGCGGGCTGTAAGCCGGGTCAACCGGAACTCGTCACCTTCATCGCCAACGAAAACTCGATTTCCAAAAAGTTTCTCGATGCGATTTTGGGGGAGCTTCGCGTCGCGGGTCTCGTCGTCTCGAAGAAGGGCAAGGGCGGTGGCTACGCGCTCGCGAAACCGCCAAGCGAAATCAGCGTGGGCGAGATCGTGCGTATTCTCGATGGACCACTTGCGCCGATCGATTGTGCCAGCCGGAAATACTATCGGCGGTGTCTCGACTGCACCGATGAAGCCACCTGTACGGTTCGCCGCATGATGATGGAAGTGCGCGACGCGACGGCCCGCGTGCTCGACAACCGATCACTCGCCGAGATGCGGGCTCTCGGCAACCTGCAATCTGACTCGTTGACATACGACATCTGATAAACGGCCGAGCTTCGACGCGCCCTGCTCGAACCGAAAGCGATGCCGTCACCGGGAACGGGGCAACATCCGGTCAAGGACATGATCGCGCTTGATGAAATGATGCCACAGCGCGGCCGCGACATGCAGCCCCACCACGCCATAGATCGCCCAGGCGCCCCAGAGGTGCAGCTCCTCGGCAACGTGAGACGCCGCCTTGTCGACCGGCACGATCCGCGGCCACTGGAACAGCCAGAAAAACGGTAGCGAGTAGCCGCCCGCCGCCGAATTCCAATAGCCGCTGAGCGGCATGAACAGCATCAGCGCATAGAGGCCGAGATGGGCAGCGGACGCCGCCGCATGATTGAGACGCCCCAACCGGTCCAGATAAGGCGGAGCCGCCTTGGCGAGCCGGTAAGCAATCCGCAGCACGATCAGGACTAACGCCGTCAAGCCGAGCGACTTGTGCCACTCCAACAGGAAGCGTCGCGTCGCTTGGCCGGGCGGCTGATAGGCGCAGTAGAGGCCGATCAACATGGCTGCGATGATGATGACGGCCATGCTCCAGTGAAAGCCGCGCTGGACGAGGTCGTAGCGCGGGAGAGGCTCGGCCGGCTGCCGGACAGTGTCGAGGTCGAGGGTCGTCATTCCAAATCCATTTTCGACGCGGCCTCCGGGCGGCCAGCACCGCAAAGGCTTTCTCGGTCGGACCGGGCTAAATTGCGGCGTTCGGCCCTCGCTCGATCGTCCGGCATCGCGATGGCGGAGCGGTGTGTCAAATGGGCCGGGCTACCCGGTCCGCTTCCGTTGCGGTCGCTTTACGATGCTGGCGGACCGCTCCATGCTATCAGAGGTCGAATGCGTTCCGAAATCGAAACCACGCCATCGAGATGAAGCTCCCATGCCGATGAAACTTCAAGGATCCTGTCGTTGTGGCACAGTCAGGTTCAGCTTGGACAGCAATACGCCCGTGCCCTACCAGCTATGCTACTGCTCGATCTGCCGAAAGACGACGGGGGGCGGTGGCTTCGCGATCAACATCATGGGCGTAGCCGACAGCCTCGAGGTGACTGGCCAGGATGCCATTGCGGTCTATCGGGCCGAGATCGAGCAGGATGACGGTGCGGTCGAGATCAGCTCAGGCGAGCGAAGCTTCTGTTCTACATGCGGATCCGCTTTGTGGCTCTACGATGAGAATTGGCCAGACCTGATCCATCCCCTGGCAGCCGTCATCGACACGCCCCTCCCGAAAGCGCTTGAGAAAGTGCACCTCATGCTCGACTTCAAACCGGAGTGGGTCGACGCCTTTATCGGCCCAAAGGATCAGACCTTCGCACGCTATCCGGAACAGTCGATCGAGGAGTGGCACCGCTCGCGCGGTCTGTGGATCGACTGAGCGGCTTACGCCGTGGCGCGTGTCGCCGCGACCCAGGCTTTGATCCGACCCTCAGGATCATCGGCCTTCACGACATCAGTCACAACAGCGACGCTATCGGCGCCGGCCATCAGAACGGGCGCGACACGGTCGAGTGTGATCCCGCCGATCGCGACGAGCGGCACCGAACCAATCCGCTGCTTCCAGATGCCGATGCGATCGAGCCCTTGCGGGGCCCATGGCATGACCTTGAGGGTCGTCGGGTAGATGGGGCCGAGCGCAACATAATCCGGCCGTGCCGAAAGCGCCCGATCAAGCTCGTCATCATCATGCGTGCTCAGCCCTACCTTGATGCCGGCGCGATGCAGAGCCGCAAGGTCAGCATCGACGAGGTCGCCCTGCCCGAGATGAACGACGCCGATGCCTTCCGTGATGGCGAGTTCCCAAAAATCATTCAGCACGAGCGTCGCGCCAGCAGCAGCGCAGAGGTCGCGAGCCTGTCTCGCCTGAACGACCTGCTGTTCCGTATCCTGATGTTTTATCCGCAATTGCACGAGCCGTGCACCTGCCGCGAGCACCCGCCTCACCCATTCGGCATCGCCGACAACGGGGTAGAATCGGTCCAGCATCATGCCAGCACCGCCTGCCCGAGCACGGGAGTCGAGGGGGCCGCCATATCTCGCGTTTCCATCGGGCCAGCCTCGAAGGCCAGACGTCCCGCTTCGATCGCTTTGGCGAATGCGAGCGCCATTGCGACGGGATCACCGGCTTTGGCCACAGCCGTGTTCAGTAGGATGGCGTCGTAGCCCAGTTCCATTGCGGCCGCCGCTTGCGACGGCAAGCCGAGGCCCGCATCGACCACCAACGGAATGTCTGGAAAATGCGCCCGCAGGGTTCGGAGGCCGAACGGGTTGTTGAGGCCCAAGCCGGATCCGATCGGCGCGCCCCATGGCATCAGCACCCGGCAGCCCGCCTCGACCAAACGTTCGGCGACGCCAAGGTCTTCCGTGCAGTAGGGGAACACCTCAAAGCCCTCGCCGCACAAGATTCGCGCTGCCTCGACCAGGCCGAAAACGTCCGGCTGAAGCGTATCGGCCTCACCGATCACCTCGAGCTTGATCCACGGCGTATCGAACACCTCCCGCGCCATATGGGCGGTCGTCACCGCTTCCTTGACCGAGTGACACCCGGCCGTATTTGGCAAAACGCGAAGGCCGAGATCGCGGATCAACGTCCAGAACGCCTGACCGGCTCGCCCGGCCGCCGACTCACGCCGCAACGACACCGTGACGATCTCGGCCTGCGATGCACGAACGGCGTCGGACAGAATTGCCGGCGAGGGATATTGCGCGGTCCCGAGCAGGAAACGGGATTTTGGTTCGACCCCATAGAACATCGTTATCCTCCCTGCATCGGCGCGACGATCTCGATGCGATCCCCCTGACGAAGGGCGGTTACACTCCGGAGCCGTGCCGGAACGAAATCCCCGTTCAGCGCGGTAGCAACCACGGCTTTGCCAAGATCTAATTGCTGCAACGCCTGTTCCAACGTATCGGCCGCAAGATCCGTCGCCTCACCGTTCAACATGATCTGCACCATCAGTCTCCTCGAACACAGCATCGGCCGCCATGCGGGCGAAGGCCGGCGACAGTAAAAATCCATGGCGATAGAGGCCATTCAGCCTGACGATCTTCCCGTCTCGACGTATAGCCGGCAAATTGTCGGGAAAGGCTGGCCGCACATCGGTGCCAATCTCGACGACTTCGGCCTCGCCGAAAGCAGGATGCAGCGCATAGGCGGCGCTGAGCAACTCGATCATCGACCGCGCCGTGATGCGGCTGCGATCGGCGCTTTCGATCGAGGTCGCGCCGATCATGAACAAGCCATCCTGGCGCGGCACGATGTAGAGCGGGATCCGCGGGTGCAGCATTCGGATCGGCCGATGCAGCTTGATCTCGTGCGTGCGGATCACGACCATCTCGCCTTTCACGCCCCTGAGGTCGGGCAGGTCTGCCGCCGCCGCGAAGCCCCGGCAGTCGACGATCCGATCCGCGTCGAGATCCGGGATCGACACATCGCGATCGAAGCTGATCCGCACGCCCATTTGCTCGAGACGAGCCGCAAGAGCCACCAAGGCGCGGCGCGGGTCGAGATGCGCCTCCCGTGGAAAGAACAGAGCCTTGCGAAACCTCCCGTCGAGATCCGGCTCCAAGCGCGCGACCGCGTCCTGATCCAGCCACTCGAAATCGGTGGTGCGTTTCGAAAAGCGAGACAGTTCGGCCGTATCGCGCGGAGGCGCTACCACGAGCGTGCCTAAAGCCACAGTGCCGGCGATATGGGCCGGCCACCAATCGAGCGCCATCCGGCCGAGATGGGTCACAGCGGGTTCGGCGCTTTCGGCCTCGCACCACGGCGCCAGCATGCCTCCGGCGAACCAGGAACAAGATGCCGCCCCAAGGTAAGCGCCGCGATCCACCACGTCGACCGACGCGCCGCGCTCGGCAAGTTGGACCGCGGTCACAAGCCCGGCGACGCCGGCTCCTACGACGATGACCCGCATGGCGTCAGCCGCCAACGCCGGCTGCAACGGACCGTGAGCAACTATGGAAAAGAGGGTAGCGGTTCAACATCAACGGTCCCGTCCCTTCGCCGGCATGACCCGGATCAGGTTCGAAGGGTTCGGCTCGTGCCGTCTCAGTCCCGCCCCTGCAAGACACCCCTCGGACGATCGAAAGATAGGCAGAGCCCGGCGCGAACGCAATGCCGCCTCGACCGGCGATCTCACGCGGCTCCCCGATCTTGCGACAGACCGGCCGACGCTTTAATCGTCACGCGAAGGAGCACGGCATGGCACAGCGACTTGAACTCGGGCTCGATACGTTCGGCGACGTGACGGCCGCCCCGGACGGAACCCTCCTGCCCGACGCCCAGGTGATCCGCAATGTCGTCGCCGAGGCTGTTCTGGCGGACCAGGTCGGGATCGATTTCTTCGGGGTCGGCGAACACCACCGCAGCGACTTCGCGGTCTCGGCGCCGGACGTCGTCTTGGCCGCGATCGCTGGGCAAACGAGCCGCATCAGGCTCGGCTCGGCCGTGACGGTGCTGAGTTCGGACGATCCCGTGCGCGTGTTCCAGAGATTTTCGACGCTCGACGCGGTCTCGAACGGGCGCGCTGAAGTGATCGTCGGGCGCGGCTCCTTCACTGAGTCGTTTCCGCTGTTTGGCTATAAACTCGAGCAATATGAAACATTGTTTGAAGAAAAGCTGGCTCTCTTCGCCGCGCTGATCCGACAGGATGCCGTCACGTGGCGCGGGACGACACGCGCCGCGCTCGTAGATCAGCATGTTTATCCGACGCTCGAGAAGGGCTCGCTCAAGACGTGGGTCGGGGTCGGTGGCAGCCCGGCTTCCGTCGTGCGTGCGGCGCAGCATGGCCTACCCATGATGCTGGCGATCATCGGCGGCAACCCGACGCGCTTCAAACCCTATGTCGATCTTTATGGACAGGCGTTCGGCCAAATGGGGCAGCCGGTTCAGCCGATCGGGGTGCATTCGCCCGGCTATATCGCCGAAACAGACGAGCAGGCGCGCGAAGAGCTTTGGCCGGACTACAAGCGCATGCGCGACCACATCGGCGCCGAACGCGGATGGCCGCCAATGAACCGGTCCGAGTTCGATCAGGAGGCGGATCGCGGATCCCTCTATGTGGGCTCTCCCGACACCGTCGCCCGTAAGATCGCCCGGACCGTCAGCGCGCTCGGGCTGTCTCGCTTCGATCTCAAATACAGCGCCGGTCCGCTTACCCACGACAAGCTCATGCGGAACATCGAGCTTTATGGAACGCGTGTCATTCCGCTTGTGCGAACCATCCTCGACGAGGCGCTCAGCGGATCCCGCGCGCTTCGAGTTGGCGGTTGACCGCCAACGCCGCCAAGGTGCAAAGCGCGCCGGACAGGAGATAAGCACCAACCGCCCACAAGCCGAAGCGGCTGTAGAAGCCAAGTGCGACGAGCGGCGCAAAACCGGCGCCGAAGAGCCAGGCGAGATCCGACGTCAAGGCAGACCCGGTGTAGCGGTTTTCGCTGGAAAAGTTCGACGCAATCGACCCGGCCGATTGGCCGACCGATAAGCCCAGCAACGCGAAGCCGAGAAAAACGAAGGTGGTTTGCCCGGACGCACCGCCGCCAAGCAGCATCGGGGTCAGGAAGCTGAACACCGCGATCGCCACGGCACAAGTCCCGATGAGATTACGGCGACCGATCCGATCCGCCAGTACGCCCGACAGCATCACGGCGAAGGCGCAGACGACGGCACCTTCGAGCTGTAACAACAAGAAGTCGGCCGGTGTCCGGTTTGTAAACAAGCCGATGTAGGACAGCGGAAAGATCGTCACGAGGTGAAACAGGGCAAAGCTCGCCAGCGGAATGAAAGCGCCGAGCAGCAGATCGTAGCCCTGCGACCGCAAGATCGTGGAAACGCGGGCCGGCACGAGATCGCGATTTGCGAGAAGGCGAGCGAATTCTTCCGTGGCGATGAGGCGCAAGCGGGCGAACAAGGCCACGACATTGATCGTAAAGGCCACGAAGAACGGATAACGCCAGCCCCAGCTCAGAAAGTCGGCCTGGGTCAAATTGAGCAGGAAGAACGCGAACAACCCGCTTGCGACGATGAAGCCGAACGGCGCACCGAGCTGCGGCATCATCGCGTACCAGCCGCGCCGGTTATGCGGGGCATTCAACGCCAGCAGGGACGCCAACCCATCCCAGGCTCCACCAAGCGCGAGGCCCTGTGAAAACCGGAAGATCGACACCAAGACGATCGCCCAAATACCGATGTCATTATAGCCGGGCAGAAAACTGATCGCGGCCGTCGATCCACCGAGCAGGAATAGTGCGATCGTCAGCTTCACGCCGCGGCCGTGGCGGCGGTCGATTGCCATGAAGATAATCGAGCCAATCGGACGCGCCACGAAGGCGAGGGCGAAGAGCGCAAAGGAATAGAGAGTTCCGGTCAGTCGATCCGTGAACGGAAACATGAGTTCTGGGAACACCAGGACCGAAGCGAGACCGAAGACAAAGAAGTCGAACGATTCCGAGGTGCGACCGATCACCACGCCAATCGCAATCTCACCGGGCGACACATGCGATTCGTCGGATGAAACGAGCCTCGCATCCCGCTCGAGAGCCGAGGACGAGGCCACATTCCCACTACTCGCGGCCATGCCACATTTCCTAACGTGAGTTTCAACGATCGTTTGGTGCCGGTAAGTTTCGGACCACGCATCAGATAGAACCTGTGCGCCCGCAGCGTCAAACTGCTGCGCTTGGACAAAACGTCCAATCCCAAATATCAGGTCGCGTGGATAGATCGTGTGCAGCGCAGCAAAAAGATGGTTTGGTCGCCCGTGAAATTACTTCGCATCCTCATGATGCTCCCGCTCTTTAGTTTTCTCGGTGGCTGTAATGCGGTTCTGATGAGCCCGTCCGGCGACGTGGCGATGCAGCAGCGCAACCTGATCATCATCTCGACCTTGCTGATGCTGCTTATCATTCTGCCCGTCATGATGTTCACGGCCCTCTTCGCGTGGCGCTATCGCGCGTCGAATTCTGCTGCCGTCTACGATCCGGAGTGGCATCATTCGACCAAGCTCGAGGTATTGATCTGGACAGCGCCACTGATGATCATCATCGCGCTGGGTGCTTTGACATGGATCAGCACACATCTGCTCGATCCGTTCAGGCCGATCGGACGCATCAGCGCGACCATACCGGCTTCCGACAAGATCAAGCCGCTGACGGTGGAAGTTGTCGCGCTCGACTGGAAATGGCTGTTTCTCTATCCCGACCAGGGTGTTGCTTCGATCAATGAACTCGCGCTCCCGGTCGACGTGCCGATACAGTTCAAGATCACGTCCGCGACAGTGATGAACTCATTCTTCATCCCCGCTCTTGCCGGACAGATCTATGCCATGGCGGGTATGCAGACGCAGCTTCATGCCGTCATCAACGAACCCGGAACCTACGAAGGATTTTCGGCGAATTACAGCGGTGCCGGCTTCTCGCACATGCACTTCAAGATGAACGCCTTGAGCGATCAGGATTTTGGCGCGTGGGTCGAGAAGCTTAAACAGCAGGGCTCGCCGCTCGATAAGACCGAATATGTCGCGCTGGAAAAGCCTTCCGAAAAAGAACCCGTCCGCTATTTCTCATCGACAGAGGCCGGGCTCTATGAGGCGATCCTCAATCTCTGCGCCATGCCGGGGAAGATGTGCGTGAACGAGATGATGCAGATCGACGCCAAGGGCGGGGCCGGCAAGGACAGCGAAGCAAATTTCGAGCGGTTGAAATATGACAACCACCGCATGGAAAATGGGGATGAAGCCTCCGGAGCCACCTTCCCGGCCTCGGGTCGCCCGCCAAATTCCAACGTTCAGCCCGAGGGGATGAAACCTCGTGCGCTGTCGCCCATCGTGAACGAGAAGGCGCCTTCGACGGGAGATCAGAATGGTTCAGCGTCTGACATGAAGGACATGCCCGGCATGAAACCGGACAGTCCGGCCCCGGTTCAGTTAACGAAGTAATTCATCCACTTACGAACACAACAAACGAACGGATCCCATGTTCGCCAATCTCGATCTTCAGCAGTTGATCTTCGGCAGACTGACGCTCGAAGCCATCCCGCACGAGCCGATCGTGGTCATGACGTTTATCGTCGTGGCTCTCGGCGGCATCGCGGTCGTCGGTGCCCTCACGTATTTCCGCCTCTGGGGGTACCTCTGGAGCGAGTGGTTCACGAGCGTCGACCATAAGAAGATCGGCATCATGTACGTGGTCTTGGCCATCGTGATGTTGGTGCGCGGCTTTTCGGACGCGATCTTGATGCGGAGCCAGCAGGCGATTTCGTTCGGGAGTAACGACGGCTATCTGCCACCGCACCACTATGATCAGGTCTTCACGGCTCACGGCGTGATCATGATCTTCTTCATGGCGATGCCGTTCGTGACCGGTCTGATGAACTTCGTGGTGCCGCTTCAGATTGGCGCACGCGACGTGGCATTCCCGTTTCTGAATAACTTTAGCTTCTGGATGACCGCGAGCGGTGCCGTGACGGTCATGCTGTCGCTGTTCATCGGCGAGTTCGCACGCACCGGATGGCTCGCTTACCCGCCGCTGTCCGGCGCGTCCTACAGCCCAGGTGTCGGTGTCGATTATTACATCTGGTCCCTGCAGATCGCCGGTATCGGGACGTTGCTGTCCGGCATCAACCTGATCGCCACCATCGTGAAGATGCGGGCGCCTGGCATGACGATGATGAAGCTGCCGATCTTCACCTGGACGGCGCTTTGCACCAACATTTTGATCGTCGCGGCCTTCCCGGTTCTAACCGCCGTCTTGGCGCTTCTGTCTCTCGATCGCTATGCCGGCACGAACTTCTTCACGAACGATCTCGGCGGTAATCCGATGATGTACGTGAATCTGATTTGGATCTGGGGCCATCCGGAGGTTTACATTCTGATCCTGCCGGCCTTCGGGATCTTCTCCGAAGTCGTGTCGACCTTCTGTGGCAAGCGCCTCTTTGGTTACGCGTCCATGGTCTATGCGACCGTGGTGATCACCATCCTGTCGTATCTCGTCTGGCTCCATCACTTCTTCACGATGGGATCCGGTGCGAATGTGAATTCGTTCTTCGGCATCACGACGATGATCATTTCGATCCCGACTGGGGCCAAGATCTTCAATTGGCTCTTTACGATGTATCGGGGTCGCATTCGGTTCGAACTGCCGATGATGTGGACTGTCGCCTTCATGCTGACCTTTGTGATCGGCGGCATGACCGGCGTTCTTCTGGCGGTGCCCCCGGCCGACTTCATGCTGCACAACAGTCTGTTTCTGGTGGCGCATTTCCACAACGTCATCATCGGCGGCGTCGTGTTCGGCTTGATGGCGGGCGTGACCTACTGGTTCCCGAAAGCCTTCGGCTTCAAGCTCGATTCGTTCTGGGGTCATATGTCGTTTTGGTTCTGGGTCGTCGGTTTCTACGTGGCCTTCATGCCGCTCTATGTGCTCGGCCTGATGGGCGTCACGCGGCGCCTCAGCCATTTCGATGATCCCTCGCTTCAGATCTGGTTCATCATCGCAGCCTTTGGCGCATTGTTGATCCTCGTCGGCATCGTCTCGTTCATCGTGCAGATCGTGGTCAGCATCATGCGCCGTGAGGAGCTTGCGGATTTGACCGGCGATCCTTGGGGCGGCCGGACTCTCGAATGGTCCACGGCTTCTCCGCCGCCCGAATATAACTTCGCTTTCACGCCACAGGTGCATGACCTCGATGCATGGGCCGACATGAAGAAGCGGGGCTATGTTCGACCCCTTCAGGGCTACAAGGCAATCCACATGCCGCGGAGCACCTGGGCCGGCGTTGTATTGGCGGCGCTCAGCACCGTCTTCAGCTTCGCGATGATCTGGTACATCTGGTGGATGGCGGTCCTCGCCTTCGTCAGCATCCTCGCGGTCGCGATCCTGCACACCTTCAACTACAATCGGGACTTCTACATCCCGGTCGAAGACGTGGTCCGGGCGGAGAGCCGCCGGACGAAGATTCTCGCAGGGCAGGTATAAAGGCGATGACCGACGCATCGAGCGCCGTCACCACAGGCGATGAACCGCTGACGTTCTACGTGGCAGAGGAGCATGGACACGCCGAAGGCGGCACCATGCTCGGCTTCTGGATCTATCTGATGAGCGATTGTCTCATCTTTGCGGTCCTCTTTGCGACCTACGGGGTCCTCGGTCGCAATTATGCGGCTGGACCGTCGCCGGCCGATCTCTTTGATTTATGGACCGTCGCGCTCAACACCTCGATGTTGCTGCTGTCGTCGATCACCTACGGGTTCGCCATGCTGGCCATGGAGAAGCAGCAGCAGCGCACGACGCTGATGTGGCTGGCGATTACCGGCTTGTTTGGCGCAGCGTTCGTCGGCCTCGAGGTCAACGAATTCGTCCACCTCATCCATGAGGGTGCGGGACCGCAGCGCAGTGCCTTCCTGTCGTCCTTCTTCACCCTTGTCGGCACGCACGGTATCCACGTCTCGCTCGGCATCATCTGGCTGATCGTCTTGATGGTCCAGGTTAGTCGACGCGGTCTCGTGCCTGAGAATAAGCGCCGTCTGATGTGCCTGAGCATGTTCTGGCATTTCCTCGACGTGATCTGGATCGGCGTCTTTTCGTTCGTCTACCTCCTGAGTGTGCTTTGATGACTGCGAATAATGCCGTTCCTGTCGAGGTTCTCCCGGACCACCACGAAGCCGGCCATGGATCCCTCAATGGTTATCTGACCGGTTTCGTCCTCTCGGTCATCCTCACAGCCATTCCGTTCTGGCTGGTCATGGGCCATGTCTTCGATGACACGCGGATCACGGCTTTCGCCGTCATGGGTTTGGCGGCCATCCAGATCGTCGTTCACATGGTCTATTTCCTCCATATGAACACGAAGTCCGAGGGCGGCTGGACTATGCTGGCTTTGATCTTCACGATGGTTCTGCTGGTCATTACCTTATCGGGGTCGATCTGGGTCATGTACCATCTCAACAGCAACATGATGCCCATGTCGGTCCACGACATGCGCAACATGCCGTGACACGCGACCGAAGCGGCGCGCCTGTGGTGGCCGGCGCGGATCTCGCTCGGCCCTCACCACGCTCGCTTCGGTCCTTGTGGTTGCTCGGGGCTCTCGCGCTTTTTACAATCGCGGTTTTGTCGGCACTCGGCGTCTGGCAATTATACCGGTTACAATGGAAGCTCGACCTGATCGCCCGGGTCGATGAGCGGGTTCACGCAGCGCCCTCCGCCGCGCCTGGGCTGGGATCATGGTCCGGCATCACGGCTGAGTCGGATGAATATCGGCATCTGCGCCTCGACGGGCGCTTCGACAATCGTCGCGAAACATTCGTTCAAGCCGTCACGGCGCTCGGCCCAGGCTTTTGGGTGCTGACGCCCTTCGAGCTCCACTCGGGCGGGACCGTATTGGTCAATCGGGGCTTCGTACCGCCAGAGCGTCGTGACCGAGAGACGCGGCGGGACAATGAAGTGACCGGGACCACCACCGTGACGGGCTTGCTGCGGATCACGGAACCCGGCGGCGGCTTCCTTCGTCACAACGATCCGACGAACGGACGTTGGTACTCCCGCGACGTCGGTGCGATCGCGGCCGAGATCGGCCTCAATGACGTTGCACCCTATTTCGTCGATGCGGATTTCGATCCGAATGGCGGCAAATATCCCGTGGGCGGGCTCACCGTCGTGTCATTCCCGAACAATCATCTGGTCTATGCGCTCACTTGGTTCGGGCTCGCGGCCATGCTGGCTGGAGCGGTCGCCTGGCTTGCGCGTGACGAGCTTCGGCTGCGTCACATCACGTCGTCCCCTGACCGTGTCTCTGGCCATCGCACCGGCCCTGGCGGAACACCGGTCAATCTCTCGTGACATGGCGCGTCCCTCGGGGCCAAGACATGCTCGAACGTCTGCTCGGACCGTCGCTTGCGTCGGATGACCCGTCTGGCGCTCCGCCGAGCGCCGACATGGCCGGACGCAAAAACCTCTTCTTGTTGATCCAGCTTCGCTGGATTGCGGTCATTGGCCAGATCGCCACGATTGCGGCTGTGCATTACGGGCTTGGCATCTCGCTGCCGTTTGGTGGAATGGCCGCAGTGTTGGCGGCTCTGGTGACGCTGAACATCGCCAGCTTGCTCAGGCTCTGGACACGATCGAGCGTCAGCAATTCCGAATTGTTCGTCGCGGTCGTGTTCGATGTCGCGGCCCTCACGGCGCAACTCTATCTCAGCGGCGGCGCCACGAACCCGTTCACCTTCCTCTATCTGCTGCAGGTCACGATCGGGGCCGTGCTCCTGGATGCGTGGTCGACCTGGGTGGTGGTGGCGCTCGCGACCCTCTGCTTTGCCGGCCTAACCTTCCTGTACCGACCGCTGGATCTGCTCGATCGCCATGTCGAGGCGCTGTTCAGCATGCATATCGACGGAATGCTGATTTGTTTCACGCTCGACGCGGCGCTGCTGGTCGTGTTCGTGACCCGGATCAACTTCAATCTGCGTGAGCGCGACGCGCGGCTGGCCGACCTTCGACAACAGGCCGCTGAAGAACATCACATCGTCAGAATGGGGTTGCTCGCATCGGGCGCAGCGCATGAACTCGGCACGCCGCTCGCGACTTTGTCGGTGATCCTGGGCGACTGGCGCCGTATGCCGCGCCTGATTGCCGATCCGGATCTGGCCGACGATATCAATGCCATGCAGGCTGAACTTCAGCGCTGCAAGGCGATCGTGACCGGTATCCTGGTTTCAGCGGGTGAGACCCGAGGCGAATCGGCGGGCGTCACGACCGTTCATACATTCCTGAACGACCTCGTCGTCGACTGGCGGGCAGCCCGGTCGGCCACGAATCTTTCCTACGACAATGCCTTCGGCTCGGATGTTCCGATCGTCTCGGACACCGCCCTCAAGCAGGTGATCTTCAACGTTCTCGACAATGCCTTCGAGGCTTCACCGCCATGGGTGGGCTTTTCGGCGACGCGCGTCGATGACATGCTGGTCTTGTCGGTGACGGACGTCGGACCGGGCTTTCCTGAAGACATGATGGCGCAGATCGGGAAACCTTATCAGAGCACCAAGGGTCGCCGCGGCGGCGGCCTCGGCTTGTTCTTGGTCGTGAACGTCGTTCGCAAGCTTGGTGGCCGGGTCCAATTCCGCAATCGGCAAGACGGTGGCGCCGTTGTGACCCTCGCGCTCCCGCTTGCGGCGCTGGAGCTTGAAACGCGGAGGCTTGATGCCGCCTGACCGCCTTCTCGTTGTCGTCGACGACGACGAAGCTTTCGCAAAGACGTTAAAGCGCTCGTTCGAGCGCCGCGAGTATGAAGTCGTGGTCGCGCCGACGATCGACGCGGTCAACAGCTTGCTGCAAACACGCTCGCCCGGCTATGCGGTCGTCGATCTCAAGCTCGCGGGAGCCTCGGGCCTTGCCTGTCTCGAAGCGCTGCACGAACACGATCCCGAGATGCTGATCGTCGTTCTGACGGGTTTCGCCAGCATCGCGACGGCGGTCGAGGCCATCAAGCTGGGCGCCTGTCACTATCTCGCCAAGCCGTCCAACACCGACGATATCGAGGCCGCGTTCGGCAAGGCCGCAGGCAACACCGACGTGCCGCTGACGGAGCGTCCAACCTCGATCAAGACGCTCGAGTGGGAGCGCATTCACGAGATGCTGGCCGCGACCGATTTCAACATATCCGAGGCCGCCCGTCGCCTCGGGATGCATCGACGAACGCTGGCGCGCAAGCTGGAGAAACGACAGGTCAAGTAAACTGCCGCGCGGCCCAGCCTTTCTCGCGCGCAATCCCCTCTGCTCGCGCGGCATCCGTCGCGTCTGACGAACACGCTCCAGTGGCGCGACAATCCGCTGCACGGCGAGGAGCCGCACGGATCAGGTTCAGGATTTGATAGCGTGAGACCGCAAGAGAAACACGCGAAAGGCCGCCCGAAGGCGGCCTTTGCGACATTGATCTCAACAAGAAATCTGGTCGGAGTGATAGGATTCGAACCTACGACCCCCTCGTCCCGAACGAGGTGCGCTACCAGGCTGCGCTACACTCCGACATTCGGCGATGCACATGTGCGGCACCGACGAAGGTTCCTATAGCCGCCCTCAACAGATCCGGCAAGCGGGCCAGCGTCGAAACATGGGAGTTTCGATGCGGATCCGCATTTAGTTTGAGGGGCTGACGAGGGCCCTTGCGGCGCAGGATCGTTACACCTATGGTCGCGCCGCGATCGACCCTTAGGGGCTTCGGTCTTGATGGGGCGTAGCCAAGTGGTAAGGCAGCGGATTTTGATTCCGCCATCCCCTGGTTCGAATCCAGGCGCCCCAGCCAGTATTGCCCGACGCGCGTTTTGGACAACCGAGCGAGGCCCTACGGTATCAGGGTTGTCCGCTTCCGCCTGCAGCGCCGTAGATCTGCCCGTTGGCATAGCTCGCATCTGTCATGGCAAGCTGGACGTAAATGCCGCCGAGTTCGGCCGGCTGACCCGCCCGCCCAAGCGGCGTCATCATGCCGAACGTCTGGAGCTTATCCTGGGAGGCGCCGCCGCTGACCTGGAGCGGCGTCCAGATCGGGCCGGGCGCCACACCGTTCACCCGGATACCTTTCGGCCCCAACTGCTTGGCCAGCGACTTCACGAAGTTCATCGTCGCGGCTTTGGTTTGCGCATAATCATAGAGGTCCGGCGTCGGATCATAGGCTTGTTCCGACGTTGTCGCGATGATGCATGATCCGGGCTGAAGGTGGGGCAACGCCGCCTTGATGATCCAAAACGGCGCGTAGATGTTGGTCTTCATCGTCCAGTCGAACTGCTCTGTCGAGATATCGAGGATCGAGGCATGCGCCTGCTGACGCCCCGCATTGCTGACCACGATGTCGAGGCCGCCAAGGCCATTGACCGCATCGGCAACGAGCCGTTGACAGAAGGCCTCGTCCCGCAAATCCCCTGGAATCGCGAGCCCGATCCTGCCTTCGGCTTTGATGAGAGCGATCACATCTCGGGCATCGGGCTCTTCCTCGGGCAGGTAGTTGATGGCGACATCCGCGCCCTCACGCGCAAATGCGATCGCGGCGGCGCGGCCCATCCCGCTATCGCCGCCCGTGATCATCGCCTTGCGACCGGCGAGACGCCCCGAACCCCGGTAGCTCTTTTCGCCATGATCCGGCACGGGATCCATCTTGCTGGCCAGTCCGGGCCAGGGCTGGGATTGCTTGTTGTAGGGCGGCTGGGGATATTTGGTCCTTGGATCCTCCAGAGACCTCGGCGCGGGCGCGGCTGAACCTTGTGCGGCCGCCGGCACAGCAGCCGCGACGGCCGCGAGACCGAGGCCGGCACCCCCAACGATCTGACGCCGCGAGAGAGAGACATTTTTAGGATCGGACATGACACTTCCTTGTAGCAGCGGACGCGACGGCCCGGAACGCCAAGAAAACGCGGTCAGAGAACGGGAGGTCCTGCGGCACTCGGTCCGGTGGAGCAGACGCGCGTCGCCTCGATCGGCACGCGGCGCTCAGCTTGGCTCGAGCACCGCTTCGATCAGGAATGGTCCGGGCCGGGTCATCGCGGCCGCGAACAGTGCGTCGAACGCTACGGCGGTTGTCGCGCGTGCCGCCTCGACGCCGAGTCCCTTGGCCAACGACACCCAATCGAGGGCGGGATCGTCGAGGTTGAGCATTCGCGCCGCGTTGCGGCCAATCGCGTTCACGCCGACATTCGCCATCTCGCCGTGCAGGATCGCATAAGCCCGATTGGAGAAGATGACGGTCACGACATCGAGCCCTTCGCGAGCCTGGGTCCAGAGACCCTGCACCGTATACATGCCACTTCCATCAGCCTGCAAACCAATGACCTTGCGGCCTGGACTTGCGACGGCGGCGCCCGCTGCGAGCGGAATGCCGATGCCGATCGCACCACCCGTCAATTGCAGATAATCATGAGGTGCGGCCGCTTGAGAATGAGCGAAAAACGAGAAGCCCGCCGTGAGCGACTCGTCGCACACCACCGCCCCCTCGGGCATGCGGCGCGCCACGATCCGACAGACCGTCTCTCCATCGAGCGGACCGGTCGATAAGTCCGATGTTTCGCTCGGCTGCGGAGCTGAAGCGGCGGATGCGATCGTTCGCGAGGCGCCGACGTCTTCGGCCAAGGCCTGCAGGGTCGCCACAAGATCATGGTGCGGTCCGGCGACCTGAACGACCTCGCAACCCTCGGCGATAAGAAGGCTCGGCTTGCCTGGGTAGCCGAAAAACGCCACTGGCACGCTGGCGCCGATGAGAATCAAGGTCTCATAGTCGGCGAGCTGCGTCAGTGACGCGTCAATCCTGTACAACACCTTCGCGACGGGGACGCGGCCCCTGCCCCGCTCGATCCGCGCATTGAACATCTCGGCCAGAAGCGTCGCGCCTGTCGCGGCCGCAAGCCGACCAGCCCATTCGAGCGCGGGTGAGCGTAGGGCCTGGCCGCCAAGCAACAAACCGATCCGCCCACCCGATCGAAGCGACTGGACGCCGGCCTCGATCGCCGAACGCTCGGGCAACGCACGCGTGGCTTGCGGCGCGATCGAGACCGGGCGCGGCTCTCCGCCGCTCGATCCTCCCACATCGCTCCAAGCCACATCGGCCGGTAGGATCAGCGTCGACACGCCGGGCGCTTGCCGAGCCTGCCAAATGGCCTCAGCGGTCATCTTCCCAACATCGTCGCCCAGCGCGATGCGGCCGACCCAGTTCGACATCGGCCGCGCGAGCGATTCGATATCGCTGGTGAGCGGGGCGTCATAGGGAAGATGATAGGTCGCGTGATCACCGACGATATTGACCACCGGTGAGCGGGCGCGTTTCGCGTTGTGCAGATTGGCTAAGCCGTTGGCGAGCCCCGGGCCGAGATGCAGCAGCGTCGCGGCAGGTCTGTCGGCCATCCGACTGTACCCATCCGCAGCTGCCGTCACGACACCCTCGAACAATCCGAGAATGCAGCGCATCTGTGGGCGGCGATCCAGCGCGGCAACGAAGTGCATCTCGGACGTGCCGGGATTGGCGAAGCAGACGTCGACCCCGTTGGCCAGCAGGGTGTCGCCCAGAACATCAGCACCGTTCATCCTATCATGTCCTTTCAAACCGCTCTCGGCTTGGCGGCGGTCATAGTGGAGCCTGTGGCGCCTCGTCTCCTCGCGTTGCGAGATCGCTGCTCAACACGTCGATGCCGCGCCGCACCCGTTGCAACGTACTCGAGGCTGGCGCGTCCGGAGCGGGACGGGACGGAGAACGGCCGTCGGCCAGCGCCGCGAAGGCCTCATCGAGCCAAGTCTGCCACTCTGCCCGGCCGGGTCCCGATAGGATCGGCTGGATCGAGGGATCGTGCGGCGTAGCCAGCAGCGCCGCGCCGAGCCGCCGCAAAATCGCATCCGCCGCGATGATCTTGTCGAGGCCGGCGCGCTTCCCACGCCCCGGCTCCTGCAGTGCGCGTGACAGCGAAGCTTCGAGATTGCTGTTGGCGAGCCCAGCGGCGCGGCGAGCCGCCTCGGTGCCCTCGGCGCGGCTCGTGCCGGGGTTGCCCAAGACCGCGACCGCAAGACGAGCATAGGCCAGAAACGTCTCGCGTAGCTCGCGCCGGAGGCGAAACGGCTCCCAACTCGGCCAGAGCAGCATACAGGCCGCGACCGCGACGATGCCGCCGACAAGTGTGTAGAAAATCCGCATGCCGGCCACCACGAAGGCGCTGTGACCCGGTTCGACGATGTCGAACAGCAGAACGATCAAAGGCGTCAGGCAGGCAATGTAGGCCCCATAGCTGACCTGACGAACCGAAAACCCGATGACCGCTAGCGGAAAGAGGAGCCCACCGACGACGATCGGCGTTTGCGGAAAGAAGGCGAGCACGCCGCCGATGGCCGCGCCCAGCACCGTGCCTCCGACCCGCTCCAGTGCGCGTTGCCAGGTCGCGGCGAAGAATGGCTGCATGGTCAAAGCCAGCGTGATGGTCAGCCAATGCGAATAGGGCGTCCACCAGTGCAGCGTTATCGCGATCGCCGGAACCACGATAACGGTGGCCCTGACGGCGTGACGAAGAATGGCGGACCGCCAGGTGAGTTCGTCGCGAAGAGGACCCCAGATGCGCGTGCGCCACACGCCGCCGTCCGGTGGAGCCGGATGAGCCGTCGGAGCGGGCTTCTCCAACCCTTCGACGACCCGAAGCGTGATCCGAAGCCGATCCACAATAGCACCGATCAAGCTGTTGAGTTGCTCCGAACCGGGTGCCTCTTCGGCCATGCGATCGAGCGATTGCCGCAGCCGCGCGATGTCGGGACGGTGATCGGCTCCGAGAATCAGCAGGATCGGGCGAAGCCGACGTAACATGCGCTCGGCATGGGCATGGACACCCGGCGCGGTCGCGGTTTCGAGCAGTTCGGAGAGAATGATCAGTTCGCCGAACAGCTGATCGGCAGCCTCTAGCAACAAGAGAGCCTGGGTGCCCCTGCCCGAGACGAGCCCCCGCCGCCGGACCGAGGTCGAGACGATCGACCGCGCTTCCTCGATATGGGCCCGCACCGCGCGCCGATGGCCTCGCGCATGATCATCCCAATCGGCCTGCGACGTGCCCGGGCGAAGCAGCATGTCGCGCAGGTCGGCCGCGAGCGCCGCCTGGGCCGACCAGACGGCCGCAACGGCCTGGATGGCCGGTCGATCGGGCTGGATGCGCCAGAGCAAGACGGTGAGCAGGCAGGCCCAGAGGCCGCCTACGCCGAAATACAGGAAAAACGACAGCGCCTTGTCAGGCGTCAGCGGCGCGTCGATCGCAAGCGCCAGGACTACGATGAGAACGTTGCCGATCGTCTGCGCCCGCAATCCCCAGGCCCGCGCCATGCTGAACAGGAAGGCGGCGAGGCCGGCGCAGGGAAGCACGACCCCGAGGCCCCCCGCGCGCAGAAGACCGAAAATCGCCCATGTCGCGGCGCCAAGGGCCGTGAAGGTCAACAACATCGGAAGCCGCTGCCGAAGCGAGCCGCCGATATCGCAGAAACAGGTGATCATCGCACCGACCGCAGCGATGAGCAGCGCCTGCGACCCAATCCATTGATTGAGAGCGAGGAAGACGGCAGAGGCCAGCGCGGCACGCACCCCTTCAAGGACGCTGATGCCGGCGAGATCCAGCCCGATCGGGAGCTTATGGAGATTGGCGCCCGGCCGGCGGTTGGTGCCGCGCCGACCTTGCCGCGACGCATGCACAGGGAGGGGAGAATTCTGCGGCAAGGCAAGCCCTTGAGACAGGACGACCCGAGCCCTAGCCGATGTCGCCGCGCGGTTTCGAGTCACGCAATCGCGAGCCGTTGCGAGCCCTTATGATAGCGGCTTCCGTGGCCTCATCAATGTCGGCTGTCACTCACGGTCGCGATCGAGCCAGCCAAACCATCCATTTTGGTCGGTCTTCCAGTTTCCGGCCTCGGCATCAGCGAAACGATCGCCCAGGCGCATATCGCGCCCAGTAGGGTTCCGGCCAACATATCGCCGACGAAATGATAATCGGCGCCGAAGAGGCCGATCGCCACCAAGCCGATCGGCACGACAGTGACCCACCACCATCGTCGGAGAGCTGGCTGGATTGCAACCATGGGAGCCGTGATGGCTGTCATGTGGCCGGACGGAAAAGACGCCCATCCGGTGCCGCCATGGAACGGGACGAAGCCGTAGGCCCCGGTGCCGATCAGCGACGGGTTGTTGTTGATCCAGGTTTCTGGCCACAGCCGCCCGAAAGCGAATTTCGCCTGATCCTTGATCATCACGGCGACCAGGAGCGCCACGCAGGCCTGCAGAACGACCCAGCCGAGTGGACCCGGTCGTCGACCCGAAAGTGCCGCGATGCCCAGCACCAGAAAGCCGATCGCCGCAGCCGGCGGCAGGGGATCGACAAGATGAGTGAGCGCGACGAAGGCCCATATCCCGTGCAAAGTCGCATGAGACCACGATGCAGTTGGTCGATCGATGAATGAGATCGACAGGATGGTGGCCAAGATGGTCGCGACGGTGAGGATTAGCCTCGTTTGACTCAAGCCGAACGCTCTCGCGCTCGACACGTGGGGTGCAAGCGGCAGTGTATCGCCCGCGTCGCTCATCGAACCCTCGATCCGCTTCGGCGCCGATCCGGCCCCGGTGTGACTTACGACAGATCCATCGACACTTGGATCGCACCGGTGTTGCGGAGAATCCGCAGCGCAACATGCTCGCCGATCCGCCGCAAGGTCACGTCGACCTTGGCATCGTCGAAGCCGATGTCACGCAGGGTAATTTCGTCCGCAAAAGAGGGCATTCTCGGATTGCGGAACCGGATCGCGCGATCGAACGGATCGAACTCGAGGCCGAGGCACGCCTGGAGAAGCAGGAACGGCGCTCCACTGGCCCAAGCCTGCGGTGAACAGGCGACGGGATAAAGCGTCGGCCCGGCGCCACGTCGACGACGAAAGCCGCAGAAAAGCTCCGGCAAACGGCGCAGGTCCATATAGCTGGCGGCCGCAAAGAGGCCTTCGAACACGCGCTCGGCCAGATCGGTGTGGCCGTAGCGCGCCATTCCGGCTGCGATCAGCGAGTTGTCATGCGGCCAGATCGATCCGTCGTGATACGACATCGGATTATATCGAGCCTGACCGGATGCCACGGTGCGGATGCCCCAGCCGGAGAAGAAGTCGGTCGACAGCATGTCATCGGCCACCCGCTTGGCGCGATCTGGACGGGCGATGCCCGACCAGAGAACCTGACCGGCATTGGATGTGCGGACACGACACGGCTTTTTGGCGCCGTCCAGAGCAATCGCATAAGTGCCGAGGTCTTCGCACCAGAATGCAGCGTCGAACCGCTCGGCCAGCTCGGTCGCGGCCTTGTCGAGCACATCCGACCGGTCGTGCATCCCAAGGCGCCGCGCGCTGGAGGCCGCGAGGCGTTTGGCCAGATAGGCATAGCCTTGAACCTCGCACAGCGCGATCGGGCCTTCGGCCAAGGTGCGGTCGGCATGGAAGATCGCATCGAACGAATCCTTCCAGCCCTGGTTCTGCAGGCCGGTGTCCTGAGCGCGGCCATATTCGATAAAGCCGTCGTGGTCACGATCACCGGGACCATCCATCCAGGCAAGGGCTTTTTCGAGCGCGGGCCACAACTGCCGAATGGTTTCGAGATCGCCCGTTCGTTCGAGGTAGAGACCGGCCAACACGACAAACAGCGGCGTCGCGTCGACGGTGCCATAATACAGACCGAACGGCACTTCACGAAGCACAGCCATCTCGCCGCCGCGCATTTCATGCACGATCTTGCCGGGTTCCGCATCGGACGCGTTGTCGACCGCGGTGGCCTGAAAGGCTGCAAGACGATCGAGAACGCCTTTCGCAACGCCGGGGTCGCACCAGAGCATCTGGATGGCGGTCAAGATCCCGTCTCGGCCGAAGGTGGTCGAGTACCACGGTGTTCCGGCATAGGGATAAGGACCCTGAGCCGTGTCGGTGATCAGCATGAACAGATCGGCCGTGGACCGGCACATCACCTCGTTTAAAATGTCGTTCGAGGTATCCACCGTCGCGACATGCCGCGTGACCGCCTTTTGATGGCGGTTCGCCGCCATGAACCCTTTGAAGAAGGTCTCGCTGATCGGCGCATCGAGGCCGTGACATTCGATCGCCAAGAAGAGCGTGGTCGATTGATTAGCGTCGAGCTTCAGGCTGTATTTTCCAGCGCCTTCCACGAGGCTCGCCGGGGCCGGGTCAAGGCAAACCAGCGTATCGCGCTTGACGTCGTCAAGACCTATATAGCGATAGCGGACTTTCTGATCTCCCTCGACCGCCTGGGTCGAGACGCCGCGATGAATGCGGCGGCTGCCGCGAACCTCGAACAAATCCGAAAAATCTGCGCCGAAGACGAGCGAGATGGAGAATGCGAGCGGCGCCTCGCCATGATTTGTAACGTGGATCCGCTGGTGCGCGACCCCGCCCCATAGGTAGATCGTCCGGACAATGTGGATGGTGTCGCGCTGTAACGCGATCACGCCATCGCGGTAGATGTCGGCATTGGTGAGATCGACGCTCATCAACACATTATCGTCGCGGACGGTCGACCCCAGCAGAAGAGGCTGGACGCCGTTGATCAGCAGCTCCAGACGCGACAAGAACCGGGTGTCATGATTGAACAAGCCGTCCGGGCCACCGGCGGAGGCACCGATGTCTCCGTGCGCGTCGAAGACCGCGAAACTGTCGCCATGCTTCAATGTGTGACGCGGTCGGGACGATGGCCCGGTCGCGGTGATGTAGAATTGTCCCTGCTCCGGCGCAGGATCTTTATTTTCGATGTTCGACGTGACCGTTGCGTCGTTTGACATCATTGAAAATCGACCGGGTTACCGAACCGACCACCGCTCGCCGGGATAATCGTGTCGATCGACAAATTCGCGGCGCCGCGAAGCGAGGCTGTCCGCTGCGACGCCACTTCGGCATCGATCTGCCGCTGGTAGAGGTCGACATAGTCTCGTGCCATTCGAGCGGCCGTGAACCGTTGATCAAACTGGCGCCGGACCGCGCGTCGATCGAGAGCCAGAACCTCGGGAAGCGCCGCGATTGCCTCGGGCACCGTATCGACGATCCGCCCGGTCAATCCATCATCGATTACCTCGACCACCGATCCGTTACGGAAGGCGAGAATGGGCGTGCCACAGGCCATTGCTTCGATCATCACGAGACCGAAGGGCTCGGGCCAATCGATGGGAAACAGCAATGCTCGCGCCTCGCCAAGGAACTTGGTCTTGCCGCGCTCGTCCACCTCACCGATGAATTCGACATCCGGATGATCTTGGATCAGCGGATGTATGACCTCGCGGAAATATTTCTCGTCTGCCTTGTCGACCTTAGCGGCGATCTTCAAGGGAATGCCAAGCGCCTTCGCAATCTCGATGGCACGATCCGGACGCTTCTCCGCCGAAATGCGACCCAGAAAGGCGAGGTAGCCACCACGGGGCTCGAAATTCGGCGTGTGAAGATCCGCCGGCAAGCCGTGCAGCACGGTTCCAGCAAAGCCTGCGTCGCTGATCGGGGCACGCTGGGCATTCGAGATCGACACCAAAGGCATCTTCGGGAAGGCCCGGTAGAAGGGCCAGAGATCGGGCAGATCCTGCCGACCGTGAAGGGTCGTGATCGTCTTGTTCTCGATGCCGCGAAACAGCGGGAAGTGGAACAGGTCAATATGAAAATGGACGATGTCGAAGGCCTGAGTCATTCGACGCACCTTGTCGACCATCATGGTCGTATGCGGAATGTAATCCTTCATGGTCTCGGACAAGCGGATCGCTTCGACCGTGCAGGGGATGAGATTGGCGGACGTCATGGAATCGCCGCTTGCGAAGAGAGTCACCTCGTGACCCTGATTGACAAGTTCCTCAGAAAGCCAAGACACGATGCGTTCGGTGCCGCCATAAAGACGAGGCGGAACACTTTCCATCAGTGGAGCAATCTGAGCGATTTTCATGGAAACACCCCCAACGCAAATACGCATAACGACCCAACGGGCCATGTCTAAAACGTTACCGCAAGATTAATTGTTCCGCGCCGCAACACACGCTAGAGCTCAAGCATTGGGTATAGCGTGCATTCGAAGGCTCGTGGCTGCTAAAGTCCGACAATGCCTCTCGCCGCATCAAAATTCAGAGACCTACGCGATGATGCTCGACCGCCCTCTCGATGAAACATGCTTCTTTTTCGACGTGGATGGCTCGTTGATCGACATTGCGCCGAAACCAGACGCCGTCGTGGTTCCGACTTCGCTGCTGCGTGATCTCGAAAGCCTCAATCGGGTAGCGAAGGGCGCGGTGGCTCTGGTGAGCGGACGCTCCATCGGACAACTCGATATGCTGTTTCAGCCGGCACGCTTTCGCGCCAGCGGCGTGCACGGTGCCGAAATGCGGTTCGACCCTGAGGGACCCGTGATTCGCTCGGAGGAGGATGCGATTCCGGTCGATGTCTGGTCCGAGGTCGTCGGCCTCCTGACGGCTTATCCGGGGACCTTTGCCGAGAACAAGACGTTCAGCTACGCTGTGCATTACAGGGCGTTGCCCGCCTGTGGCCTTGCCTTGACGGCAGCGCTCAAGACATTGATCGACCGCCGTCCGGAGGCGGGGCTGAGCCTGATGCCGGGTCATTTCGTCGTCGAAATCAAGCGGGCGACCTTCGACAAGGGGATCGCGATCAAACGTTTTCTTGCGGAGGCGCCATTCGCTGGGCGGCGTCCCGTTTTCATCGGCGACGATGTGACGGATCAACCCGGTTTTGCAGCGGCGCTCGATCAGGACGGTGACGCTTTTTCGGTCGGGGTCCGATTTCCGGGCACGACAGGATCATTTGCAAGTCCGGCCGCTGTGCGCCATTGGGTGGCACGGATTGTCGAAACGGAGAGTTTGCACGCATGAGCACAGGCAAGGCGAGAAATCTCGATTTCGCTCTGATCGGCAATTGTCGCGTGGCCGCTTTGGTGGACACGAATGCGAGGATTGTCTGGTGGTGCACACCACGGTTCGATTCGGATCCGGTGTTTTCCCGCCTGTTGGCCGGGGATGAAGAAAAAGGTTTCTGCGACGTCGTGCTGGCCGACCAGGTCAAAAACGAATCGGCTTACGTGCGGAATACCGCGATCGTCGAAACGATCCTGACCGATTCTCAAGGCGGCGTCGTCAAGGTCACGGATTTCGTGCCGCGCTTCGAGCGTTTCGAGCGGACGTTCCGTCCCTCACAGATCGTGCGCCGGATCGAGCCGATGGCCGGGCTCCCGCGCATCACCATCCGGGTCCGTCCGACCTACGATTACGGCCGCAAGGTCACCGAAATCGCGCATGGATCGAACCACATCCGCTACCTTGGCGGCGACAATGTCGTTCGCCTCACGACCGATGCGCCGTTGTCCTACATCGAGCGAGAGGTCAGCTTTGCGCTGAATCGTCCGGTCACCATGGTGTTCGGGCCGGACGAGCCTTTCCTGTCTGGCCTCGAAGCGACCTGCCGCGACTTCCTCGACCGCACCCATGCTCATTGGTTGAATTTCGTTCGGCATCTCGCCTTGCCGTATGAGTGGCAGACGGCGGTGACGCGCGCCGCCATTACGCTCAAGCTTTGCAGTTTCGAGGAAACCGGCGCCATTATCGCGGCCCACACGACGTCGATCCCGGAGGCGGATGGGTCGACCCGCAATTGGGACTATCGCTATTGCTGGCTCCGCGATGCTTTTTTCGTGGTCCATGCGCTCAACCGCCTGAGCGCAACCGAAACGATGGAATCCTACATCAACTACATCACCGATCTGGCGATCAGCGGTGATAAGCACCTGCAGCCGGTGCACAGCATCATCCCTGGCACGCCGCTCGACGAGTGGATTGCGCCGAACCTCGACGGCTTTATGAACAATAAGCCGGTTCGGGTCGGCAACGAGGCTGTGACGCAAGTTCAGCACGATGTGTATGGGAGCGTCGTGCTCGGTGCCACGCATATGTTCGTGGATGAGCGCCTCCCGAAGCTCGGCGACGAGGCTCTGTTCCGCAGGCTCGAACGGCTCGGTCATCAGGCCGCCAAATTCGCGCTCGAGCCGGATGCCGGCATCTGGGAATATCGCGGCTTCAAGCGGGTCCATACCTATTCGGCAGCACTGTGCTGGGCGGCTTGCGACAGGCTTGGACGAATTGCGGACAAGCTCGGCTTGCACAAGGAAGCGGCGCATTGGTCGTCGGAATCCAAGCGATTGCATGCCGCCATCATGGAGCAGGCGTGGGATCCGGTCCGCGGGGCGATCACCGGCGCGTTCGGACAGCCTGAACTCGACGCCAGCAATTTGCTGTTGCCGGAGCTCGGCTTCATCGCCGCGACGGACGAGCGCTTCGTCAAGACCTTGGAATTAACCGGCAAAGAGTTGATGCGCGACGGGAAGATCATGCGCTACACTTCGGCGGATGACTTCGGCCTGCCAGAGACCGCCTTTCTCGTGTGCAACTTCTGGTATGTCGATGCGCTCGCGCAGGTCGGGCGGCGCGATGAGGCCCGCGAGCGCTTCAACGACATCCTCTCGCACCGCAATCATTTCGGCATTCTGTCGGAGGATCTGAACGCGGCCACCGGCGAGTTGTGGGGTAACTTCCCCCAGACCTATTCGATGGCGGGCATCATCAATTCGGCCATGCGGCTTTCACAAAGCTGGGAGGACGCTTGGTGTCACGACTTGTAATCGTATCGAACCGTGTCGTCGTTCCGGAACCTGGAAAACCGCCGCCGCCCGGCGGTCTTGCGGTCGCTGTCCATGCGGCCCTGAAGGATCGGGAGGGGCTTTGGTTCGGGTGGAGCGGCAAGGTCGATGATGGCCCGAACGTGGAGCCTGTGGTCGCTGTCCGGGACAAGATCACCTATGTGGTGACCGATCTGTCGACGGCCGATTATCAGGAATATTACAACGGCTTCGCCAATCGCGTTCTGTGGCCGATCCTGCATTATCGGGTCGATCTCGCCGAGTTCAACCGCTCGGATCTGACCGGCTATTTGCGGGTCAACGGGCTCTTCGCCGATCAACTCGCCAAGTTGCTCGAGCCGGACGATATCATCTGGGTGCATGACTATCATCTGATCCCGCTCGCGCGGGAGTTGCGGCAGCGTGGGTTCAACAACCCGATCGGTTTCTTTCTCCATATCCCCTGCCCGCCGCCCGATCTCCTGTTCACGATTCCGCGCCAGGAGCAGAGCCTCGGCGTGTTAAGCCACTACGACCTCGTCGGCTTTCAAACCGAGAATGATCGCGCCAATTATGGGCGCTACCTTGCCATGTCCAAGGCGACGGTCAGCCGTGATGGCTTGGCTTATTCGGTTGATGGACGGGTGACGCGGATCGGCGCCTTCCCGGTCGGCATCGAAACCCGTGAATATGCCGGTCTCGCGGTCGAGGCAGAGGACTCGCCCTTCGCCAACGAGGTGCGTGACAGCCTGTCCGGCCGCAAACTATTTCTCGGCGTCGATCGGCTCGATTATTCCAAGGGGATCATCCATCGGCTCGAAGCCTTTGGCCATTTTTTGGAAAACGAGCCCGAATGGTCGAACCGCGTGACGCTGTTACAGATCACGCCGAAGAGCCGGGAGGAAATTCCCGAATATCACGACATGTCGCGGGCCGTGAACGAACTGGTCGGCGGGCTGAACGGTCGTCTCGGGGAAGCCGCCTGGACCCCGGTTCGTTACATCAACCGATCCTATTCACGGCCTGCTCTGGCGGGTATATTCCGGCAATCGGCTGCCGCTCTCGTGACTCCCTTGCGCGACGGGATGAATCTTGTCGCGAAGGAATTCGTCGCGGCTCAAAATCCGAATGATCCGGGGGTTCTGATCCTCTCGCAATTTGCTGGCGCCGCTGCCGAATTGGACGCGGCCCTCATCGTCAATCCCCATGAGACCGAGGGCATGGCGGCGGCCATGAAGCAAGCGCTGGAGATGCCGCTCGACGAGCGTCGCGATCGGCATGCGCTGATGTATGCCAGCATCGAGAAATACAACATTGACTGGTGGGCCGAGACCTTTCTGGCGAAATTGGCCGACACCCGGCGCTCCTTCCTGATCGGCCAGCTCCGGTCGCTGTTCAACTGAGGCGAGACCGGTTCCGAGGCATGCTCGGGCCGGTCGCTAAACGGTTTGCCCGCCGACCGGTTTCCAACATGCAGCAGATCGACCGCGAGGCAGCCGCGCGAGCGTGTGCGGGCCTGTCGACGTCTCTCTTTGTTGACCCGCCGATGGCCATCCGCGACGCTCGGAAAAATTGTTTTCGGTAATTATTGCCCGCGCAAACTAATCGCCACAGAACCAAAGGGTTAGCGCCCAAGGCCTTATTTCGAGCTTTTCTGCGACCCATTGACTCGGCTTTTGATCCGGGAAGCGAGCCTCTGATGCAGAATTGCCACAGGCTAAATTGCGACTTTGTGCCCGTTTTTTACCTGCGTGATTCGAGAGAGTTAGGGCAGTCAAGCTGTCATTTTCGCCGACTCACAGCCGCAACGTGGACATCACTTTGACTCTTTAGTGACGAGGTCTGTTGCGCCGCCAACGGCTGCTGTGTAGTGTTTATAGACCGACTGCGGCATCGCGCTGCCAGTTGGAAATCCTCAACTTGGCCCATGGGGTAGTCAACGCTGAGACATCGGCGACACGCTTGTGTATCGGTAAATCCTATCCTTTCGATCCTAGTCAGAGTTCCGGGTGTGCGTACTTGGTCTGATGTTCGTTGAGTATCGGCGCGTTCAGCGTTGCTGCCGTTTTCTTTTGTTCTACTTGTAACTGCGGAGCGATCGCTCTGTCGGGAGGATGCTGCAATGTCGATGGGAGCCGGTTACGCAGGCGATATCACTCCGTCGGACGCGTTGGAAAAACTCGAGCAGGATCATCAGGCGATCTTGGTTGACGTTCGTACGACAGCCGAATGGGAGTCGATTGGCGTGCCGGACCTTGCCTCGGTACAATCCGCGCCGGTGCTGATCGAATGGTTGTCCTATCCCTCGATGGCTCCGAATCCAGGCTTCGTCTCTGAGCTGAAGGCTGAACTTGATCGCCGTGGTGCAGACGCCGAAACCCCTCTGCTGTTTTTGTGCCGCTCCGGCGCAAGAAGCGGCGCCGCCGCCAAGGCGATGACGTCGCTTGGTTATGCCAAAAGCTACAACATTGCTGGTGGATTCGAGGGCTCGGCAGCCCAGGGACTGAGTGGTTGGAGGGCCGATGGCCTTCCCTGGAAGCGCCCCTGATCACATCGCGCCGTCCACCCGCCCTTTTCGCCGTTAGCAAAGTCGCCGCCCGCTCATGATCGCTCGACGTGAATCCAATCCGGCCGCCTCGACGCAAGCCGACCCGCTTGCCTCCCGCGCCAACGAGACCACGACCGCCCCGCTGACCCATGCCACTGCCGAGGACGACAAGCGTCGTGATCTGAGTGCCCGATGGTCGAATGCCTGCCTGCGGCTGCGTGCGGAGCTTGGCGACGCCGTCTTCAACGCGTGGTTCGCCCGTCTGGAGCTCGACCGCATCGCCGACGGAACCGCCTATCTGTCGGTTCCGACGACGTTTCTGAAAGCGTGGATCCAATCGCATTATAACGACAAGATGTTGGCGACGCTGAGCACCGAGGCTCCCGAGGTCAAGCGCCTCAGCATCGCGCTCCGCTCATCGTCCCGCGGCCGCGTCGCAGCCGCGCCTGTTTTAACTGAAAAACGCGCCGAGCGCCCATATGACCGCGGCACGGAAAGCTCGCCCAAGCCCCGCCAAGCCGATGACCGCCGCATGCCACAAGCGGACCGCCCCGCCAGTTCTGCTCGCCCGCAGGATGCCGATCACGCAAACGATGCTCCCTCCGGCTCGCCACTCGACCGGCGGCTCACATTTGCGAGCTTTCTGACCGGCAAGTCCAATCAACTGGCTTTTGCGGCGGCTCAACGCGTGGCCCAGGCCCTGCCCGGCGAACCTCTGCTCTATAGCCCGCTTTACATCCACGCCGCCGTGGGACTTGGCAAAACCCATCTGATCCAGGCCGTCGCACATGCGGTGGCCGATAGCGGACGACGCGTCATCTATCTGACGGCCGAAAAGTTCATGTATGGCTTCGTCTCGTCGCTTCGCGCCCAAACCGCCATTGCGTTCAAGGAGCGACTGCGCGCGATCGACGTGCTGATCATCGACGACGTGCAGTTCCTGCAAGGCAAGTCGATCCAGCAGGAGTTCTGCCACACGCTGAACGCCCTGATCGATGATGGCCGGCAAGTGGTCGTCGCGGCCGATCGCCCGCCGGGCGATCTCGAAACACTGGACGAGCGGGTCCGCTCGCGGCTCGCCGGTGGTCTTTGTGTCGAGATGGAGCCTCTCGATGAAGCGCTGCGGTTCAAATTCCTCGAAAACCGCACACTCGCGACGCGCAACGTGCAACCTGGGTTCGAGCTGTCGCCGCAAGTCATTGCTTATGTCGCCAAATCGATCGTCACCAACGGGCGTGATCTTGATGGCGCGGTCAATCGCCTGATGGCGCATGCGACCCTGAACGGCACGCCACACACGATCGAGACAGCGGAAGTCGCGATCCGCGATCTGATCCGAACGCGCGAGCCGAAGCGGGTCAAGATCGAGGACATCCAGAAACTCGTCGCCACTCACTACAACGTGAGCCGCGCCGATATCCTCTCCTCACGGCGGACCGCGACCGTGGTACTGCCGCGCCAGATCGCCATGTATCTCTCGAAGAGCCTCACGCTCCGGTCGCTGCCCGAAATCGGGCGTCGCTTCGGCGGCCGCGATCACACCACCGTGCTTCATGCGGTGCGCAAGATCGAAAACCTTTGTGGCAAAGAGGGAACGTTGGCTGAAGAACTCGAGTTGCTGAAGCGCCTGCTTCAGGATTGATGATCGGATCGTGGGTTGGTCCTGCGAGCGGCATTGACAGCGGCGCGTGCAGCATGAATGTCTGCCGCGTCGTTAGTTCGCGATGGCCCGTGGAGACGTGATGGGTTCGTCGCAAGCCGAAGGAAACCGCCGCCCGATGCGCCTTTTCAAGCGTTTGTTGCCGATCGTCGGCCTGACATTCTCGCTCGCCGCCGGCTCAACGGCCTATGCGGCATCCTGTTCGGATCCAGCGGGGTTCCCGGCTTGGCTCGAGAGCTACAAGACCGAGGCGGCAGCGGCCGGCATTTCGCAAGGAACGATCGACGCGGCTCTCGGGAATGTGACCTACGATCGCGAAACGATCTCGCACGATCGTGGCCAGAAAGTTTTCAAGCAGAGTTTCGAGCAATTCTCGGCCCGTATGGCCAATGCCTATCGCATCAGCAAGGGCAAGAGCCTCATCAAGCGATATGCTGATGTGTTCTCGCGCATCGAGAGCCAATATGGCGTTCCGGCGCCAGTGATCGTTGCGATTTGGGGGCTCGAGACCGACTTTGGTGCGTTCATGGGCAAGTTCGAGACCATTCGGTCGCTTGCGACCCTAGCCTATGACTGCCGGCGCCCAGACAAGTTCCGGGCTGAATTGACCGACGCGCTCCGCATCGTTCAGCGGGGCGACATGAGCCCGTCCTCGATGCGCGGCGCATGGGCGGGTGAAATCGGCCAAACCCAATTTATGCCGTCGTCCTACATCAAATATGCGGTCGATTTCGACGGCAGCGGGCGTCGTGATCTGGTCCATAGCGTTCCCGACGTGCTGGCGTCGACGGCCAAATATCTCCAAGGCTATGGCTGGCAGGCTGGAGCGGGCTGGGATCCGGGCGAGGCTAATTTCGCGGTGATCCAGCAGTGGAATGCAAGCGCGGTCTATTCGCGCACGATCGCGCTTCTGGCCGATAAGATCGCCGGCACCAAGTAGGGACAGCTGCAGCACGACGCGTGTCGTGCTGCATCTGATTTCGCTACGATCCAAGCGGCATGAGATCGATCAGGAACTGAGTCAGGTCGTCGGTGACGAAATCGACATGCGCGTCACCCCCGCCCAGCTGCTCCCAGGCCTCGCGATGGTCTAAACTCGTTGATGTCGGCACGATGAGTGTCGTAAGCATTCCGCGCTCGTGCGGGACGATGAGATTGCGCGACAAATCCTCAAACATGGCGGCGTGGCGCGGGTCGACCGCGTGCTGGGCGAAAAATTTATCGTAAGCCACCGGATCCGGCTTCGGCACGAGATCCGCCGCAACAATATCGAATACATCCTCGAAGAGATCGTTCAGCCCGAGCTGTGCCGCCGTCTTCAGAGCATGGTCGCGCGATCCATTCGTGAGGACCAGCTTGCGACCCGGAAGCCGCGCGATTGCCTGGGCGAGCCGGGGATTGGGGAGCAAGTCGCTCCGGTCGATGTCATGCGCGAAAGCCAGAAACTCGCTATGGCCGATCTTGTGCTCGATCATCAGGCCATGCAGCGACGTGCCATACTGCCGATAGTAATATTTCTGGAGCGCCCGGGCCGATAGCCCATCGATGCCGAACAGGTTCATCAGAAACAGGGTGATCTGACGGTCGATCTGCGGCCAGAGCGTGCTGTCGGCCGGATAAAGTGTGTTGTCGAGGTCGAACACCCAGGTGTGAACATGGCCAAACCGGGACGCGACGTCTTGCGACCGAGCACGTGGAATGGCCGTGCTGATCGTCAGATCATCATGGGTATCGCGCGCAGGCTCGTCGCGCGCGATCGCCAGAGACTTGTCGAGATCAGTCATCGCGTGATCAGCGTGCCGGCTCCGTGGTCGGTCAGCAATTCGAGCAGGACCGCATGTGGGACTTTCCCATCGAGAATCACCACGCCTTCCACGCCTTGATCCAAGGCATAGATGCACGTCTCGACTTTCGGAATCATGCCGCCCGTGATCGTGCCGTCGGCGATCAATCGCCGGATGTCGTCGACCTTCAATTCCTTGATGATCTGCTTATTCTTGTCGAGCACACCTGGAACATCGGTGAGGAACAGCAGACGCTTGGCCTTGAGCGCGCCAGCGATCGCTCCCGCGAACGTGTCGGCGTTGACGTTATAGGTCTCCCCATCCGACCCTTGCGCGACCGGAGCCAACACGGGGATCAGTTCGCGACCCAGGACCTGATCGAGCACCGTGGTGTCGATCCGGTCGGGTTCGCCGACGAAACCAAGGTCCACCTGATCCTCATGATGCGCGTCGTCCTCGCTGACGGGACGCTCGAGCTTCTTGGCCGTGACCATATTGCCGTCTTTACCGCAGAGCCCGATCGCCCGGCCGCCTTCGGCATTGATGAAGCCCACGATCTGCTTGTTGATCGATCCGCAGAGGACCATCTCGACGATCTCGATCGTGGCGCTGTCGGTGACTCGCAGGCCTCCCGAGAATTGCGAGACGATCCCGAGCTTCTTCAGCATCGCGCCGATTTGCGGCCCACCACCATGGACCACCACCGGATTGACGCCCGATTGCTCGAGCAGGACCATGTCGCGTGCGAAATCGCGCGCCACGGTCTCATTCCCCATGGCATGGCCACCATATTTTACGACGACGGTCTGGTCGTCGTATCGGAGCATATGCGGCAGAGCCTGCATCAGGATCTCGGCCTGTTCCTCGGGGCTCCCCTTCGGGGTATCGCTCAGTCTCGGGTTCGTCGGCATGGAATACCCATCGGTGATGCGCGAGGTCAGCAGATGACTCAGCCGGCGCGCTCATGCAAGAGCAGAGCGATACTGGCCCGGAGATCAGCGATGCCCTCGCCCGTTTCAGCAGAGGTGAACAGAACCGTTGGAAAAGCTGCCGGGCGACGCGCCAGCGCCGCTTCCGTCTCGGCGATCCGCTTTGGACGATCCGCCAGTTTGACTTCATCCTGCTTGGTCAGGACGATCGCATAGGAGATCGCGGATTTATCGAAGAGATCCATCATCTCGCCGTCGCTCTCCTTCAGGCCGTGACGGCCATCGACCAAGAGGTAAACGCGCATCAGGGTCGAGCGCCCGCGCAGGAAGTCCCGCATGAGGTTTCCCCAGCTCGCGATCATGGTCTTGCTGACAGCCGCGTAACCGTAGCCCGGCATATCAACGAGACGCAGGTTGTCACCGAGCGCGAAAAAATTCAGCTGCTGAGTCCGGCCGGGCGTGTTCGACGTCCGGGCCAGAGTCTTGCGATTGGTCAGCGCGTTGACGAGCGACGACTTCCCGACATTCGAGCGACCCGCGAAGGCGATCTCCGGCGCAGCGAGCGGTGGCAGAGCCGCCACCGTGGGCGAGCCGAAGATGAAGTCGCAGGATTGCGCGAATAACAGCCGACCCGACTCCGTATGTTCGGCGTAGGCGGGAGCGCTCTCAGTCATGCGTCATGTCCTCCGGAACATGCCCGAAAGATTGTCCCACAGCTCCACCTTCGTGCCGGCACGGCGCATGATCAGATATTGCTGGCAAACCGAGAGCGTGTTGTTCCACGTCCAATAGATCACGAGACCCGATGGGAATGAACTCAGCATGTAGGTGAAGATCACCGGCATCCAGGTGAACATGGTCTTTTGGACCGGGTCCGGCGGTGTCGGGTTCATCTTCATCTGCAGGAACATCGAGACACCCATGATCAGCGGCCAGACGCCGATCATGAGCGGGGTCGGGGGCGTCCAGGGAATCAGGCCGAAGAGATTGAAGACGGATGTCGGGTCAGGAGAGGACAGGTCCTTGATCCATCCGAAAAACGGCGCATGGCGCATTTCGATCGTAATGAAGATGACCTTGTAGAGCGCGAAGAAGACCGGGATCTGCACCACCATCGGCAGACATCCGGCTACGGGATTGATCTTCTCCCGCTTGTAGATCTCCATCGTGGCTTCTTGCTGCTTGGCCTTGTCGTCTGGGAAACGTTCCTTGATGGCCGCCAATTGGGGCTGAACGTTCTTCATCTTGGCCATCGACAGATAGCTGCGGCTGGCGAGCGGGAAGAATAGGCCTTTGATCAAGACGGTGACGATCAGGATCGCGACACCGAAATTGCCAGTAAGCTTATAGAAAAAATCGAGAACCTTGAACAAGGGCTTAGTGATGAAATAGAACCAGCCCCAATCGATCATCAGGTCGAAATTCTTGATACCAAACTCGGCTTGGTATTTGTCGATCGTATTGTTTTCTTTGGCGCCCGCAAAAACGCGCGTGGTCAGGTCGATCGACTGGCCGGGCGCGAGATCCTTCCCGTCTTCGAGAACGTCCGTCTGATAGGTCTTCGGCTGCGCCGCACCATTGACGGAAAAGCGTCCCTTGAACGCTGCATTTTGCTCGGGAACGACGGCCGTCGCCCAATATTTATCCGTGATGCCGATCCAGCCGCCCGTTCCATCCAGGGTGCGCGTGCCGTCGGTCTCCTTCTCCATCGCGTCATATTTGATTTCTTGCACATGGCTGTCGCCGATGACGCCGATCAGACCTTCGTGCAGAACCGCATAGTTCGAGACCTCGGGCTTACCGTGGCGTGAAATCAACGCATAGGGGAAGAGGGTCACGGCGGCCGAACCCTTGTTCTCAACCGTGTCCTTGATCGAAAACAGATATTGATCGTCGACCGAGATCGTCCGGTGGAACGTCAGGCCCTGGCCGTTGTCGTAGGACAGCGTGACAGGCTTTTCGGCGGTCAACCGATCGCTATCGGCGGTCCAGACCGTATCGGCGCCCGGAAGCGCCATGGTGCTGCCTGGCTGTCCGACAAAGCCGACTTCGGCATAATAGGGATGCGGCGAACCCGACGGCGACAACAGTTCGATGATCGGACTGTTCGGATCGGTGGTCAGCCGGTAATTCTTAAGCGCGACATCGTCGATCCGGGCGCCTTTGAGATCGATCGATCCCGACAGGCTGCGCGTATCGAGTGTGATGCGCGGGCTGGCGGCCAAAGCCTCCTGCCGTGTCCTCGTCGCCTCAGGCGTTCCGGCAGCCGGAACAGCGCCGCCGGGGATGATGGCCGGCGAGGCCGCCCCCGTCACGCCCTGCGGTTGCGGGGTGTTCGAGGTGACCTGTGCCTGTTGCTGCGCCTGCACTTGCCGGGCCTTTTGGGCCTGTGGAAAGCCGTAGAAATAGTTCCAGCCGACGATGACCAGAACCGACAGCGCGATCGCCAGGTAAAGGTTCTTGTTGTTGGTTTCATTCACCATGGTTCGATCACTGAACTCGTCGGGGATGAACGTCGTTGCTGACGCGAAGAGAGAGGTAGAAACAATCCGTTAGCCTTTGCGGGGCCGTTCGTCCGGCTGTCTCGTTGACCCGCGCGGCCTCTTCAGTTGCGCGCCGGCCTTGCGCACCGCCGTTTCGAGATCAGCGATCAATCTTGCGAATGGAACCGTCAGAGCTTCGCGGCGCGCGACGATTACATAGTCGGTATCGGGCTCGGTTGAAAGCGCCTTGGCGTGACGTAACGCCTCCTTGAGACGGCGACGGATTCGGTTCCGTTCGACGGCCCCGCCGGTCTTTTTAGTGACCGTGAGTCCGATGCGCGGCTTGAACGGACCAGCCGAATGGTCTGCCTCCACTCGATCGACAGCGACGCGGCCGTCCGGTGATGAAGCGGGAACCGGTCGCTTCGCTGCCTGAAGGGAGAAAAGCGAGAGATGGACCCGCGTCCCGCGTGCGGCTTGCAGGAAGTCGGCGCGTTGCTTCAAGCGCTCCGGAACGCAAAAAGCCTCGCGACTCTCGTTGCGCGAGGCTTTATCGAACGATCCGAGCTGATCAGACATGCTGGAACCCGCAGTCACGATCACGATCGTGTCGGACCGACGTTCGCGAGGAGGAACCCGAACAGTGCCTCGAACGCGCGACGATGGATTAGGCCGACAGCTTCTTGCGACCACGTGCACGACGAGCCGCAATAATGCGGCGGCCGCCGACCGTCTCCATACGAGCCCGGAAGCCATGCCGGCGCTTACGCACGAGCTTGCTGGGTTGGTAGGTCCTCTTCACTGTCTCTGCTCCGGTCCGCTGATGCCCGGCGCCAGAGGCCGTGCTTGAAATGAAACCGACGCCACGACGGTCGGATCAGCCATTGCTCAAAACGCAACGGCGCAATCCTACGGGCGCGACGGCTCGGATAAGATGGGTCTTATAGGAGCAGCCTCGCCAGCAAGTCAATGCGCTGCGGCATGTCGAACGGGACGGCAGATCTGAACTGGGTGCGACAACACCTCTAATCAATTGTAGAGGCCACATAGGCAGCAATGAGCTTTCATCGGAAGACTCGACGCAAGAACAGCCTCAAGCGGAACGCAACCATGACCGACGCCCCCCGGCCTACCATTTTGACGCCGGACCTCTGCATCATCGGCGGCGGCGTCGCCGGATCGGCCATGGCGCTCGCCGCAGCCGCGATCGGCCTCTCCTGCGTGGTCGTGGACGCAGCCCCACGCCTCGGGCGCGGACAGGCGGCCGATCTTGCGCTGGACATGCTGATTCAGAGCGCAAGGACCGCCCTCCCGCATGTGGGCGCCGACGACCGATCATTTGCGATGCTTCGCGATCGAATCGGTCGAGCGGTGGCGGCCGCCTCCGCCAATCACAGCGCGGAGCGGCTCCGCTCGCTGAGCGTGACCTTAATTCAAGCGACAGCGCGATTTGCCGATCCCGATACAATCGCGGCGGGTGACATCCGCATCAAGCCTCGCCGAATCGTGATCGCGACCGGAGGCAAGCCAACGGTGCCACGGCTCGATGCGCTCGACCTCATCCGCTTCTGGTCGACCGATACGATAGCGGCCCTGGCGACCCTACCCCCACGCCTTTCAATTCTCGGTCAGGAACCGCTGGCCTACGAACTAGCCCAAGCGTACCGCCGCCTCGGATCGGAGGTCACGCTCCTTCGAACGGGCGGTCACAGGCTGAACGTCGACGGCGAAATCCTCGTTGCGATCGACTCATCGCTGCACCGCGACGGCGTTGCCATCGTCGATACCGAGGTCCGTGGCGTCCGTCCCAATCGGGACGGCGTCGATATCGTGCTGGCCGACGACGCCGGCACGGTCGTGACGGCGTCACATCTCCTGGTGGCTCAGGGCCGCAAACCTTTCACCGAAAGTCTCGGCCTCGACCGGGGTGAGGTCCGTTGTGTCGACGGCGTTCCGGAGACCCGCCTCGACTTCAGAACCAGCAACCGGCGCGTCTATGCGATCGGCGACGTCGCGGGCGCTCAGATGTCGGCCGCAACGCTCATTCCGATCCAGGTCGGCCTCGTCTTGCGGTCGGCCTTCTTCCGTCAGCCGGTTCGCCTCAAGCCGCAGCTCGTTCCCCGCGTGCTCCGGACGGTCCCGGCCCTCGCCATGGTGGGACACAGTGAGGCGGAAGCCCGGCGCTTGCACCGGGACGTCACGATCCATCGCGCCGCCCTGGCCGACAACGAGCGCGCGATCGCCCGCGGCGTGACGGCGGGACATACGACGATCGTCGCGACCCCCCGCGGCGAGGTACTCGGGGCGAGCATCCTCGGTCCTCGGGCAGAGGATTTGATCGTGCCCTGGGCGATCGCGATCGAGCACGGCATTTCGCTTGGCGACATGGCGGTCCTCGCGCTCCCGCAGCCAAGCCTCAGCGATACATCGCGGCGGGCGGCGCTCGGCTTCGTCGCGGCCCAGTTGCGTCGGCCATGGGTCAAGCGGGCCATGGGTGTGCTCAAGCTTCTCGGCTGATGGTCCTGATCGTCGATGAGCGGATCGTTTATCCCGCCAAGCCGATCCCGCTGTCGTCGACAAGAAGCAGCAGCGAGTGCTGCGATCCTTCGAGCAGGGAGTCGGCCAGGGCGCCGAACAGGACGCGATCGCTGGGCCGCATCGAGACACCCAGCACAATGACCGTATCGCCCGCGCGGCGCGCCTGTCCGAGAATCGCCGCATCCTTATCGGATGCCTGACGCACAACAGGCGTGGCCGTGATGTCGAATCGTGCGGCGAGTGCGGCGGTCTGGCGAAGGATGTCGGAGCCCATCTGCGATTTTGCCTCCGCCGCCGCGGCGCGCCGCCGTTTGCCGCTTCGCGGCGCATCGATCGGGTCGCCGACGAACAAAGCCGTCACAGAGGCGCCGCTCGCGCGGGCCAGTGCAAAGCCAAGTTCCGAGGCGCGGCGCGACGCGCCTGTGCCACTCGTCGGGATCAAAAACTGCAAGGGACCATCGACGGGATCGGTGCGGTGAAGGCCGCGCGCCACGACGATGGCCCGTGCGCCGGAAAACGCTTTTACGACCTCGGCGAGGCGCGGATCGAGACCACCCTCCGGCGTTGTGGCCGGCTCGATGCCGATGATCAGAAGGCCATAACCCTTGCGAGCCTCCGCGCCGACGGCCGCGATCGGGTCGGATCCGGTGATCGGCCGTTCGGTGACGTCCATCGGCACAGCAACCGCGTCATCCTCCGATCCCGGCAAGCGAGCCCTATCCCCGGACGCCATCACACCGGCGCCGGCTTGCTCCAGAACCGGCGGCCTCTGCGACGCATCGAGCGACATAGCCGTGATCGGCAGCGCCTGCCCTCGCCCGAGCAAACCGGCGAGGCGCGAGGCCAATTTGCCACTCGCTCCGTCGTCGACCGCCACCAGCAAGCGCTCGACATTGCTGAGGAAGGCGGTTTTCTCGAACGCTTCCCGGTCCAGCCGCTCGCTCTCGTCCTTGTTCAGCGGCAGCCGCGCCAAGGCCCAGCGCAAGGTCGGCGGCATCGCCATGGTGGTCAAGACCGCCATGGTGACGATCATGGTGAACAGGGTTTTGTCGAGGGCGCCGACCGACAGACCGAGTGTCGCGACGATGACTTCCGTCGAGCCGCGCGCGTTCATGCCGAGTGCCAGAGCGAGACATTCGTCACGCGAGAGGCCGCCGATCTTGCCACCCAGAAACGCGCCGGCGAACTTGCCAAGGCTGGCGATCAGAACGAGGCCGGCCGTCAGGCCCAGCAACGTCGGATCCTTGAGCAGCGTGAGATCTGTCCCGAGGCCCGCGAGGCCGAAGAAAATCGGCGCGAACAGCGCCACCACGAGACCGCGCAATTCGGCTTCGACCTGCTTGGTCAGGATGGGTGATTGCGCCACCAACACGCCGGCCACGAAGGCGCCCAGCACGGTGTTGACGCCGATCGGGTTGGTGATCAGGGCCATGACGCCCATGATGACGAGGATCATGGTGACGGCCGGCACCGCGCTGACCAGGTGGTCGTTCGCCCACCGGATCAGCGCTGCGACGACGCGTCGTCCGAGGGTGGCGCTGACGACAAGAAAGATGATCGTGCCGCCGACCGACCCGACCAGCGCGAAAAGGTTCAGGCCGCCGGGGCGAGCCAGCCCGAACGTTACGGCCACGATGATCCAACCGACCGTATCGTCGATGATGGCCGACGCCACGATGATCTGACCGAGATTGCGACGCATGAAGTGCATCTCGTCGATCACCATCGCGACGATCTTGATCGACGAAATCGACAGAGCGGTGCCGAGAAAGAGGGCCGTGACCACCCTCTGGCTCGGGTTCGGCAAAAGGCTATCGGGCAGGCCATAGAGCCCAAGCAGCACGCCACAACCGAACGGGACCGCGATCCCCATGATCGAAACGCTCGCGGCCGGTCTGCCCACGGAGCGGACCAACCCGACGTCGGTTTCCATGCCGGTCAGCAGCAGCAGAAGCAGCACGCCGAGTTGCGCGACGCCGTCGATCATGGCCCGCTGCGCGTGTTCGGCCGGAAACACAAGATTATGGAGATCGGGGAGCAACAAACCGAATACGGATGGCCCGAGCACGATCCCGGCGAGTAATTGTCCGACGACGGCGGGCTGTCCAAGCCGCAGCATGATCTCGCCGAAGAGACGACCGACGACCAGCAGCGCCACGACTTCGGCTACGAAAATGGCTTCCGACGGCAGCTTGAGGCCGGATTGTCCGTCGGCCGCTAAAGCAGGGCTTGACCAGAGGGCTGTCAGGCCGCCGTGTTGCGCGCAGGCTCCGGCGATCGCGATTGTGCACAAGCCGAGCAGAATTGTGCGACCGCGGATCGGAACCGCCAAACGACCGATGATCAAGCGGCTTGGCGCATCGAATCGTCGAGCCGACTGATGGTCACGGGTGCTCCCGCGCGAGCCACCAGAACGCAATTCTGCGGCACCTCGCGCCACTGCGCCCGCTCGCGATCGAGCGGCTCGGACACGACCATGAGATCATGCTCCGTCTGCCGCCAGTAAAGCGTCGGCGCGCAAGCGTCGGAGGCCCAGCGGAATGCGTAGAGATCCTTGCCATCCGTCAGCGCCAGCGTTGCGCGAAGCGGCTCGGCGATGCGGGCCTCCAGCATCAAGCTATGCACCATCGACAAGGTCGCGATGACGGCCGCGACAGGGTCGTCCCGCAGGCCATGCGCGAAAGCAGCGAGGAACAGAGCTTCCGAATCGGTCGTTCCACTCCGGTAGGGGTAGAGATCGTCCGGAATGAGAGCGTCGAGTTGGCGCTTGATGGCGCAATAATTCCCGATCTGCCCATTGTGCATGAACATATATTTGCCGACCGCGAAGGGGTGGCAATTCGCCCGCGCGGTCGCGGGACCGGTCGAGGCACGCACATGAGCGAAAAACAGCGCCGAACGCACCTGGAAGCAGAGGCTCTTCAGGTTTTCGTCGGACCAGGCGGGGCGGACTTCCCGATAGAGACCGGGTGTTTCACGTTCGCCGTACCAACCAACCCCAAACCCGTCCCCATTGGTGGTGACCTTGGCTTCCGCAGCGCACATCGACTGCGCGATCAGCGAGCGTTCAGGCGTCGCGACGAGGGCGTCGAGATAGATCGGCTGTCCTTGATAGGCGATCCAACGACACATCGACGACCCCGCAACGGTCCGGAAATTGAAGCTTAATTTCGCTCTTTCGAACTTAACGGGAGCTTAACGGCGCTGCCAAGGCCGCTCTCCTCCCGCAGTGCGGCAATCGCATGAAAGAAGCTGCCTGTGACATTTCCACGACGGGTTCCGGACAGCGTTGGTGGAGAAGCATAAGCATCCTGCACGCTTGCCAGCGCAGCATCGCCGCCGTCGCTCGTCACGGTCGCATAATGAAATTCATGCCCGCGCAGTCGCGTACCGGCAGGACCGAAGCGACTATCGGCCAGCAGACTTGCGTCGCGATAGCCGAGATGGAGCTTGCGGGTGCCGAAGCTCGTCTCGAGACCGAGCAAGCCCAGCATCGCATGTGCCGTCCCACTCGCATCCGTAAGTGACCGACCCAAAACCATGTAGCCGCCGCACTCGCCATGCACCGGCCGGCTCGTGGCGACCGTCCGCATGCCATCCAGAAAGTGGCGACAGGACGCCAATTGCGCGGCGTGCAATTCGGGGTAGCCGCCCGGCAGCCACGCGCAATCGCAGTCAGTGGCAGGTGCTTCATCGGCCAGCGGCGAGAAGAAACTCAAGGCCGCACCGGCATCTCGCCAGCCAGTCAGAACATGCGGGTACAAAAACGAAAAGGCTGAATCCCGCGCGATGGCGATGTGTTGGCCCGGAGGTCGAACCGGCACGGCGTCATGCGCCGCCGCATCCGGTTGTCCCCGCGTCGCGAGCGCGAGGACGGCATCAAGGTCGACATGCGCCTCGACGAAATCCGCCATCGCGTCGAGCCGGGTCATGAGTTCTGTGGTTTCCTCCGCCTGCACCAAGCCGAGGTGGCGCTCCGGCAGTGCAATGGCGCTCGATCGCGGGAGAGCGCCCAGCACCGGCAGCCCGAAGCTCGCGATGCCGTCAGTCACCAGCCGCCGATGCCGCTCGCTGCCGACGCGATTCAGCACGACGCCCGCGATGCGGATGCGGGGGTCATAATCACGACATCCCTTGATCTGCGCGGCGGCCGACTGAGATTGGCCACCGACATCGTGGATCAACAGCACCGGCCAGCCGAGGGCCGCCGCGACATCGGCACTCGATCCGCTGCGGCCCGCCTCTGCCGGGACGCCATCGAACAACCCCATCAACCCCTCGCAGATTACGAGATCGCATTCCGCTCCGGAGCGCGCCGCGAGAGCGGTCACGAGCGACGGCTCCATGGCCCAGGTATCGAGGTTGAAGCTCGGACGGCCGGTCGCGGCCGCATGGAAGGCGGGATCGATATAATCCGGCCCACATTTGGCTCCGGCCACACGCAGGCCGCGCCGGGCGAACGCGCGGAGCAGGCCAAGCGTCAGCGTGGTTTTGCCGCTGCCTGAGCGCGGGGCCGCGATGACGAAACCGGGTGTTGCAGGGATCATGCAAGATCCTCGAGTGTGATCGCGTAGGGCGCGAGAACATCGTGCAGGCGGACGATATCGCCGATCGCCACGATCGCCGGGGCTCCGAGACCACGCTCCCTCGCATCGACCTTGGCACGCTGAAGCGTGGTGATGAGGATGCGCTGGCGAGCCGACGTCGCATCGGTCACGATCGCGACCGGCGTCTCGGGCGAAAGCCCCCCCTCGATCAAGCCGGCCGCGATGCCGTCGAGGAACGTCATGCCCATGTAGAGGATGATCGGCAGTCCGGTCCGGGCCAGCGCAGCCCAATCGTTGGTGTCGACAGCGCCCCCGGCCGAGTGGCCGGTTGCCAGGATCACGGCCCGGTTGGTGTCGCGTGTGGTTGCCGGAATGGCCGCATAGGCGAGGCCGCCGATGCCGGCCGTGATGCCCGGGACGACGCGGAACGGGATGCCGGCAGCCGCCAAGGCCAAGGCTTCTTCGCCGCCGCGACCGAAGACGAACGGATCGCCGCCCTTCAACCGGAGCACGCGATGCCCCGCCAAAGCCAGTTCGATCAGGCGCTTGCTGATATCCCGCTGTTTGGGCGACGGCAAGCCGCCTCGCTTGCCGGCGAATTCGCGCAAAGCGTCGGGGCGCGCGAAGCCGAGCACAACATCGCCGACGAGCGCGTCGTAAACCACCACATCGGCTTGCCTCAACCCGTTCAACGCATGCAGCGTCAATAGGCCCGGATCGCCCGGCCCTGCGCCAACCAGCCACACCGTCCCGGGTTCGAGGCACGGGAGGGAGAGGTCGGCAAGCGCGTTGGCGAACGAAAAGTCGCTCATCGGGCCGCAACCCTGTTCAGGCCGCACGACACGGCATACATTCCGCGATCATGACCGAGCGAACTTCTGCCGCTTTGCGGCGTGGCTGGACGACCGGCACCTGCGCGACCGCAGCGGCCCGCGCCGCCTATGAGGCGCTCGTGACGGGAGCGTTCCCCGACCCCGTGAGCGTGGCGCTGCCGAACGGCCAGCGGATTGCCTTCGCGCTGGCCAGCACGGAGCACGGCGCAAATTACGCGCAGGCCGGGATCGTCAAGGATGCGGGGGATGATCCCGATGTCACTCATGGAGCCGTCATACTGGCTACAGTCCGGCTTGCAAGCGAAGGCAGAGGAATCCTGTTTCGCGCGGGCGCTGGGGTGGGCACCGTGACGCGGCCCGGGCTGGCGCTGGGGATCGGCGAACCCGCCATCAACCCGGTGCCCCGCGCCATGATCCGCGCGGCGATCGACGAAGCGGCGACCGCGTTCGACGGCCCGCGCGATGTCGATGTCGAAATTTCGATACCGGGCGGCGAAAAGCTGGCGGAGCGGACCTTGAACGGTCGTCTCGGAATCGTTGGGGGATTGTCGATCCTCGGCACGACCGGCATCGTCATTCCCTATTCCTGCGCGGCCTGGATCGATAGCATCCATCGTGGCATCGACGTGGCGCGCGCCCTTGGCTTGCCCCATGTCGCGGGCGCGACCGGCGACACCTCGGAAAAGGCCATTCAGGCCCATTACGCACTGTCCGACCCCGCCTTGATCGACATGGGGGATTTCGTCGGCGGTATGTTGAAGTATCTCCGCCGCTATCCAGTTCCCCGCGTCACGATCGCGGGCGGCGTGGCGAAGATCAGCAAACTTGGCCAGGGCCTCCTCGATCTTCATTCGAAACGCGGCGAGGTCGACCGGGCCTGGTTGGGTGCTCAGGCGGCCAGCATCGGCGCCACGCAGGATGACGTTACGTTAATCAGGGATGTCAACACCATCGCTCAAGCCTTTGATGTGATGCAGCAACGGGGCATCGATCTTGGGCGACCCGTCGCCACCTCGGCCTGGGAGACGGCCGCCGCGACACTCGGTCCTGGTATCGATCTCGACATCGTGTTGATCGACCGCGACGGTCGCGTTGTCGGCGAAAGCGGCTGCCGCACCACTGCCTGACGGCTCAGGCCATGCCGCCGCGAAAACGCCGGTGATAATCGGCATCGTAGAGTGCACTCGCGCGAAAATCCGCTGAGCCGAGCACCGGACCGACCAAGATCAGTGCCGTGCGCTCGACCGGATCGGCCGCCACCGCCGCGCCCAGGCTCGACAAGGTGCCACGAAACACGCGCTCATCCGGCCACGATGCGCGGACCACGACCGCGGCGGGACAATCCACGCCGTAGAATGGGATCAGTTCGGCCAGCACTCCATCGAGTTTGTGGATCGACAGGTGGATCGCCAGCGTGGCTCCCGTGGCCGCATAGGCGCTGAGCTGTTCGCGGTCCGGCATCGCCGACGCACGGCCGCCGGTTCGGGTCAGGACGACCGATTGGGTGAGGGCCGGCAGGGTCAATTCGGTGCGAAGCGCTGCTGCAGCCGCCGCGAAGGACGGGACGCCCGGCGTGACAGTGTATGGAATTCCGAGTCGGTCGAGGAGCCGCATCTGTTCACCGAGGGCGCTCCAGATCGACAGGTCGCCCGATTGGAGACGGGCGACGTCCTGCCCAGCCGCGTGGGCGCGTCGGAACTCCACCTCGATCCCCTCCAGGCTGAGCGGCGCGGTATCGACGATGCGGGTGCCGGGCGCACAATGCGCCAGAAGGGCCGCCGGAATCAACGATCCGGCATAGAGGCAGACCGGCGAGCATGCGATGAGGTCGCGCCCCCGGATCGTGATGAGGTCGGGTGCACCGGGGCCAGCCCCGATAAAGTGAACCGTCATGGCGTCTCCTCCGGTGGAGCCGCGATGGCGCAGGTCGCTCCCTCGGCTGCGATCCGCTTGACCAGCAAGGTCGCGCCCGGCCCTGCCCCGGCCAACGCGCTTGCCTCGGAAACCGATGCGACACCGAACCGGACATCGGCAGCGGGCGAACGCGTCGCGACACCCGGCATTGCGGCTTGCAATAAGTCGCGCGACAGGAATGCGAGCGTGAGGCCAAGGTGCTCGGCTGCCTTGACGAGGCCAGCCTCGTGGCGTTTGTCTTCGATCGTGTAAAGCGCCATCCCGCATGCGGCATAGCGCGCCGGCAGAGCCGCAAGCGCTTGTTCGACGAGCCGCGTGATGGCGTCGTCCGCACAACCGGCGCGGCACCCGACCCCGATCGCAACCAGGCGGGTCATGGCTTGACCCAGACCCATTGGGTGACCGGCATGGCGGCGCGCCAGCCATGGAAACGCCCGACCGGATCGGCTTGAGCGATGTTGACGGTTACGAGATCGCCGCCATGCGCCGCGAAGGCGGCTCCGAGCAGCATCTGGCCCTCGAGCGTGACCACATTGGCAACCAGCCGTCCGCCCGGGGCGAGCGCGTCCAAGCAAAAGTCGAGCAGTCCAGGCGATGTCACGCCGCCGCCGATGAAGATCGCATCGGGCCGGGGAAGATCCTGAAGTCCGTCGGGAGCACGCCCCTCGACAACGCGCAGATCGGCCAACCCGAACGATGCCGCGTTGCGGGCGACGCGAGAGGCGCGAACCGGATCGGCCTCGATCGCGATGGTGCGATTGTCGGGACACGACATCATCCATTCGATGCCGACCGATCCCGATCCGGCTCCGACGTCCCACAACAGACCCCCCGGTTGAGGCGCAAGGGCCGATAGCGTGAGAGCCCGCATGCGTGACTTGGTGATCTGGCCATCATGCTCGAACCAGTCGTCGGGAAGGCCCGGCGTCATCGGCGGCACCCGTGCCGTCGCGTCGGCCAAAACTTCGACCGCCACGACATTTAACGGATCGACACGGTCGAGGCCGACGTCGCGTGCGAGCGCAGAGGTGATCCGCTCGCGCGGTCCGCCCATCGCCTCGAGAATGGTCAGGCGTGACAGCGCATAGCCGCGCGCTACGAGTAAAGCTGCAAGCGCCGCCGGGGTCGTCTCGTCCCACGACAGCGCCAAGATGAGCTTGCCGGGACGCAAAAGCGGCACGACCCGATCAAGCGGGCGACCGTGAAGCGTCACCAGTCCACAATCCTGAAGTGCCCAGCCGAGGCGGGCTGCCGCCAGACTGAAACTCGAGGCATGCGGCAAGCACGTCATATCGCCCGGATCGACATGCCGGGCCAGAATGGAGCCGATGCCGTAATGAAACGGATCACCACTCGCCAGCACGCAGACAGCGCTGCCGCGCCGCGACAGGATAGCCGGAAAGGTTGCCTCGATCGGCGAGCCCCACGGCAGGTGTGTGCCCGGCGTGTCGCCCACCAAAGCGAGGTGCCGACGGCCACCGACGACCAGCTCGGCTTGCATCACGGCGCGTCGTGCGGCAGACGACAGCCCATCAAGGCCATCCTCGCCGATGCCGACCAGCGTCAGCCAGGGAGCCGGCTTCATCGGATGACCCCGTGCGACACCAACCGGTGCGACTTCTGATCCTCGGCGGTAGCAGCGAAGCTAGCGCGCTGGCGCGTGCGCTTGCGGGCAAAAGTGACGTCGCACCGATCCTGTCCTTGGCGGGTCGGACGCTGACGCCCCTGCTCCCGCCCATTCCGCATCGGATCGGCGGCTTCGGCGGCATCGACGGACTGGTCGACTATCTGCGCCACAATCGCATCGACGCCATGATCGATGCCACGCACCCCTTCGCGGCGCGTATGTCGGCCCATGCGGCGGCAGCGTCGGTCGGCTCCGGCCTCCCGCTCGCGACCTTCACGCGCCGGCCCTGGCGACCCAAGCCGACCGACCGTTGGACGACCGTCACCAGCTTGGACGAGGCCGCATTGTCGCTGGGCTCGACGCAAAAACGCGTATTCGTCACCAGCGGCCGGCTCGGCCTCGCGGCCTTTCTGGCTGCGCCGCAGCACCACTACCTGATCCGCACTATCGACCCGCCCGCCCCCGCCGATGTGCCGCCCGACAATCGCGTGATTCTGGCGCGGGGACCTTTCCCGGTGAACCAGGAGATCGACCTGCTGCGCGCCGAGCGGATCGACGTGCTGGTCACGAAGAACAGCGGCGGTGGCGCAAGTTTCGACAAGCTTCTGGCGGCCCGCGCCCTGGCGCTCCCGGTCATCCTGATCGCCCCCCCAAGCCGGGAGAGCGGCCTCGTCCTGCACGATCTCGCCGCCGCGCTGGCCTGGATCGAGGCTCAACGCGGCACGCCGTAATGACGCGGCGTGAGCAGCCATGCCGAACCGTCGGGGCGCGAGACGAGCCGTGTCTCGCTCGATCCGATCAGCACCAGCGTGCTCATGTCGGCAAGGCTGGCGTCGGCCTGCCCGAGCGTCGTGATGACGATCCGCTCGTCGGGTCGACCCACCGCGCGCGCGAAAGCGACCGGCGTGTCGCTGTCCTTCAGGTCGCGCAGCAGCGCGAACGCGTCCGAGAGTTGCGTCGGCCGCGCCTTCGAGGCCGGATTATAAAGCGCCAGCACGAAGTCGCCGTCGGCCACGGCCCGCAGCCGCTTCTCGATGATGGCCCAGGGCTTGAGATTGTCCGACAGCGACATGACACAGAAATCATGGCCGAGCGGGGCACCGAGCCGAGCTGCGGCAGCCTGCATGGCCGACACGCCCGGCGCGACCCGAATGTCGAGCCCGCGCCAGTCAGGCGCTCCCGCCTCGATCGCCTCGAACACGGCCGCCGCCATGGCGAAGACGCCGGGATCGCCGCCCGAGACGACCGCGACATGCCGCCCGGATGCAGCCAGCGCCAAAGCGTGTCGCGCCCGGTCGAGTTCGACCCGATTGTCGGACGCGTGACGCACCAGACCGGGCCGGTCGGCGACGCGCGCCACATAGGGTTCATAACCGATGAGATCGGTCGCCTCGCCGAGCAGCCTCGAGGCCTCGGGCGTCAGCCAGTCGGCCGGTCCCGGTCCGAGACCGATGACGGCGAGCGATCCAACCGTCATGGCCGCCGCCCCAGCCCCGGCACGAGCACAATAGCGAAATAGGGCGCGTGATCGTCGGTCTTCTCCCGCAGCGGGAGGATCATCTGCCCCTCCATCGTGCCGCGCTCGACATAGATGGCCCGATCGAGCAAGCCGACCGCATCCAGCGCGGCGCGGACTTTCGGCAAGTTCTGCCCAAGCTTCATGATCACGATCGCATCGCTCCCGGCCAACCGCTCGCGCAAGGCCCCCGCTGCCAGCGTGCCGGGCAGCACAGTCAACACATCGTCGCCCCAGGTCATCGGTTCGCCGGCGGCCGTCCAGCACCCGGACATGCCAGTCACACCAGGCACGATCTCGACCGGAAATCGGTCTCTCAACCGACTGTAGAGATGCATGAACGACCCATAGAACAGCGGGTCGCCCTCGCAGAGCAGCACCACATCCTGTCCGGCCGCGAGGTCGACCGCGAGAAGATCGGCAGCCTCGGCATAGAACGCGCCGAGCAGCGACACGTAATCGTCTCCGTCGAACGGCATCTCGGTCGTGACAGGATAGTGGAGCGGAAGCTCGCGAACGCCGTGCGACAGCCATGGCGTCGCGATCGTCCGGGCGATGCCGCACCGCCCCGCTTTGGCGAAGTAGGCCACCACGGTCGCGCGCTGCAGATAACGCATCGCCTTGACGGTGACGAGCTCCGGGTCGCCGGGGCCGAGCCCGATGCCGAACAGCCGCCCCGCGCGTGAGAGGCTGGTCATTCGGTTGCGCTCGAGAGGGCATTCAACGCCCCCGCCGCCATCGCGCTGCCGCCCTTACGACCCCTGACGATCATGGCTGGCACGCGGCCATCTTGAAACAGGGCATCTTTCGATTCGGCGGCTCCAACGAAGCCGACCGGCATCCCAACCACGACGGCCGGCGCGCCGACGCCGTCATCCAGCAATTCGAGGAGGCGGAACAGAGCGGTCGGAGCATTGCCGATCACCACGACCGATCCCGGCAGATGCTCCCGCCAAAGCTCCATGGCGGCGGCCGTCCGGGTGGTTCCGAGATCCTGCGCCAGAGCCAAGACGCGCGGATCGCGCAAGGTGCAGATCACCGCATTGCCGGCCGGCAGCCGCGCGCGCGTCACGCCATCGGCCACCATATGGGCGTCGCAGAGCACGGGCGCCCCCCGACGCAAGGCCGCGATGCCGCAATCCACCGCGCCGGGTGAAAACAGGATGTCGTTGACGGCTTCCACGATGCCGCAGGCGTGAATGATCCGAACCGCGACCCGCTCTTCCGTCGGCGAGAAGCGACTGAGGTCGGTCTCGTTGCGGATCATGGCGAACGAGCGGCGATAAATCTCCGCGCCATCACGGATATAATCATAGGTGGTCAGAACGCTTGCTCCCGGAGCCTTGAGGATGCTGCGTATCCCACGGATTGTGCCCGGTCGACCATGATCGCGAGGATGTCGCCGCGGGTCAGCCCTTGCGTGTCCGGCCGGTCGCCCGCTTTGCCGTCGCGCACGAGGTCATAGACGCCCTCCCGCCCGACCAAAGTCATCGCCGCGACCTCCGGATGCGCGCAGCCCTTGGCGCATCCCGAGACGTGCAGCAGGGTGCCGGAGCCTGGCATGATCAGCGCGGCAGCCAGGATTCCGGCATCCTCCTGCACTGGCGTGGTGGCACGGAGACAGGCGGGAGCGCCGGAACAGGCGGCGACCCGCAGGCGCGGATCGGACGGATCGACGATGAGGCCCGAGGCCCCACCGAACTGTCCTTCGACGCTCGCCCAGATTCGGTCCGCCTCCGCTTCGTCCAGCCCCGGAACCAGCAGGGTGCGCCAGGGCGTCGCGCGGATCGTGCCGCTGGCAACCGCGGATGCGAAAGCCGCCAAGCCACCGGCCTCCAACCGGCCGAACGGCGGCGCGACCCCGACCCACGACGAGGCGACTCGCCGCCCCACTCCGATCGGCAGGCGCTCGGGGCGCTCCCTAGTAAGAACATCCGCCCCAGAGACGCCCGCATGTGCCAAGATCCTCCTGGCACCGCAACGCGCGACGAGATCACGCATGCGGTGAGGCTCGAGCTGAAAAACGGCGCAGAGTTCGAGAAACGCGGCCGCCAGCGCCTGAGCGGTCGGCACGACCGCATCGGCCGAACAAGAGCCGACGACGTCACCGCCATCGAGCCGAATCGCGAAGCGAACCTCATCCGGTCCGACCATCGCCTCGAACCCGACATCGACAGGCCGATCGGCAACGGAGAAAAAGCCCCCGTCATCCACGCTCCACGTAAATTTCGGCGGCAGGCGCCACAGAGCGGGATCCGCCGCCAGTCGATCTTCCAGCGCCGTGACGATTGCGCGAATGTCGACAAGCGCATCGGGATCGTGACCCGCCAGCGGGCTCGCGATGACGTTGCGAACGGCCTCGCCGTCCGGTGTCGCATCGACGAGTTTCAAGGCATCGAGACAGGACACCAGTTGATCGACTCCGGCCTGCTGCACGCCCCGGAGCTGCAGATTGCCACGTCCGGTGATGTTGATGATGCCGTTGCCGAATCGCCGCGAGAGATCTGCGACCGCCAAACATTGCGAGGCCGAAAGCCCGGCGGCGCGTGGCTTGAGACGGACAAGGAGGCCATCACCGGCCATCATCGGCCGCAACGCGCCGGGACACCAGCCGACCCGCATCCCGCCGAGCCCGCTCACGCGCCTCCCGGTGTCCTCTGCTTTGGAAGGGAGCCCGGTCACGCGCCTCCCGGTGTCCTCTGCTTTGGGAGGGAGCCCGCTCACGCGCCTCCCTCCATCATCTCGGCCAAAATGCTGGCGACGGAGTTGCGGCGAGAGGTCCAGAACTGCCGGTCGATCGCCTGAGAGAAGCGCTCTGCGATGGCGCGGGCCGCCAACGGATTGCTGTCGCAAAGGAAATCCCGCACGGCTTCGTCGCCTAAGGTCGCTTCGAAAAGAAGGTCGAAATGGCGGCTCGCTACGGCGTCTGTCGTCGCCGCAAAGGCAAAGAGATTATCGACCGTCTCGGCGATCTCCGCCGCTCCGCGATGGCCGTGCCGCATCTGTCCGGCGATCCAGCGTGGATTGCCGGCGCGCCCGCGCACCGTGCGCGCGATCTCTTCGGCAAGGCTCCGCACCGCTTGCCGTCCAGGCACACTCGTATCGGCTTGATAGAGCGCGGGCGTGTTGCCGAGCGCGGAGGCGGCTGCCGCGAAGCCCCCCTGATGGTCCGCATAGGTGGCCGCATCGAGCAGATCGGCGCCCGGCTGGTCCTGCACATGGATATAGACGTCGGCCGAGCCCACCTGCGCCCGGAAGGCAGCGCTGGCCTCGATACCCTCGCCCGCCCCATAGGCATGCGAGGTCGCGGCCAAATAGGCTTCGCCAAGCTCGCTTCGGTTCTCCCAAGCGCCTGCCGCGATCGTGCGGGCGATGCCGACGCCATATTGGCCGGGCGCGGCGCCGAAGACACGCGGCGGAAGCGCGCCGTCCGGTCCCGCGCGCGCCGCCGCCACGAGGGCGTTGTCGTCCGCCGTCTCGTCCAGCATCGAGACCGCGCGGCTCGCGGCGTCGAACAACGCGATTTGCTCGGGAAAGGTGTCGCGGAACAGGCCCGAAATTCTCAAGGTCACGTCCACCCGCGGCCAGTCGAGAAGCGCAGATGGAAGAATATCGTAGCCGAGAACGCGGCTCGACGCCGGATCCCAGCGTGGACGCACGCCGATCAGCGCGAAAGCCTGCCCGAGATCGTCGCCGCCCGTCCGCATCGTGGCGCTGCCCCAAAGGTCGAGCACCAAGCTGCGCGGCCAGTCGCCATGATCCTGTGCGTATCGCGTCATGACCTCGCTCGCCAGCGCCTTACCGAGATCATAGGCCGTCCGGGTCGGCACGGCACGGGGATCGACCGTGAACAGGTTGCGGCCCGTCGGCAGCACGTCGAGCCGCCCACGTGAGGGCGCTCCGGAAGGACCAGGCGGGACGAACGCGCCATCCAGCGCCGTCAGAAGGCCGGCAAATTCAGCCGGCCCGCAGAGCTCTGCGCCATCTACGGCGGCGGCCGAATTTCGACCGAAGACGTGGAGACCGTCGCCGATCCGCATCTCCTTGATGTCACAGAGCCAAGCGTCAAGCGCCGCCAGGGTCGCATCCGGGTCGGCGGTCGGATCGACGCCGCAGTCGGTCGCGACGCCACTCTCGGCGGCTTTGTCCAGAATGAGCTTGGCCAGCACCTTCGCGCGCCGCTGATCGAGCGTGACGGCCTGAGCGTATTCGTCGAACAGGGCTTCGAGATCCAGCGTCACCCCGTGATGACCGGCCTCCATCAGCGGCGGCGTCAGATGCCCGATCGTGACCGCCGCGATCCGCCTTTTCGCCTGAGCGGCTTCACCCGGATTATTGACGATGAACGGATAGACGACCGGGACCGGGCCGAGCACGGCCTCCGGTCCGCAGGATTGGCTCAGCGCGACAGCTTTGCCGGGCAGCCATTCGAGCGTGCCATGCGTCCCGAGATGGATCATCGCATCGATTTGCTCGACGACCCTCAGCCAAAGATAGAATGCCACATAGGCGTGGCACGGCGGCAGCGCGGTGTCGTGATAATCGGTGCGCCGGTTGTGTGGCGCACCGCGATCGGGCTGCACCGCGAGCAGGAACGTGCCCGAGCGCAGCATTGGAAAAGCGAACTGCTCCTCGTTAACGACCGGATCGTCACCCGCATCGCCCCAGGCGGCCGTGACCGAGGCGGCAAAAGCGGGCGGCAGGCTCTCGAAGAGAAGCCGGTAGTCTGCCAGCGATAGAACCGGCGCGCGATCATCCGCCGTGAGTTGCCGCATCATCGAGGCGGAATCCGGCATCGCCCCGATCGAGAAACCTGCCTCGCGGAGGTGATCCGCGATGGTCAAGACGCTGGCGGGCGTATCCAGACCAAGCGCATAACCGGTGCGGCCGTCGCGGCCCGGATAATCCGAGATTACACAGCCGATTCGGCGCGCGTGGCGCGGTTTGCGGGCGAGTTTGCCCCAGGCCATCGCGAGGTCGGCCGCATGCGCGATCCGGTCGGGTTCGGCGCGATGGACGATGCGCGTGAATTCAAGATCGGACCGACGATCCGCCTCGGCCTTGAACGAGATCGCCCCTGCGATGATGCGACCATCCACCTCCGGCAGCACGACGTTCATGGCGAGATCGGCGGCCCCAAGACCGCGTGTCGAGGCCGACCATTGTTCGGCGGTCGCGCCCGCTAGCATGACCTGCAGCACCGGAACCTTGGCCCGATCCGTGATGGCGGCCCGCTGACCGGACCGCGCCGAAAACGCGGTGGTGTTGAGGATGACCTGCGGCGGATCAAATTGCAGCGCGGCGCGGATCGCATCTTTGCTGTCCGGATCCTTGAGGCTGGTGGCGAACAGGCTCGTGACCCGCGCGCCGCGCGCCGCGAGCGCATCGGCCAGAGCCTCGATCGGCGCCGTATCGGCGGCCAGCAAAGCCGAGCGGTAGAAAAGGATCAGGGCATGGGGCGCCGTGTCGGAAGCGGCCCGACATCCCGCCTCGAACAGCCCCGCATGCGGAACCGGCTTGGGCTCGTTCCACGCCATCGCGTGACCGGCGCGCGACGCCATGAACAGCAAGGCTTGCCCAATATTGGCCGCACCACCGGATTGGAAATAGGCCCAGAGCCGTCGGAGATCGTCTTGCGGCAGCGTCGAGGCCTTGTCGAGGCGCAGATCCTCACGGCCGTCGCCAGGCACCACAGCGAGGTGAAAGCCGTAGCGCCGCGCCGCCGCGCCGAGCTCTTCGACACCGTAACGCCAATAGTCGAGCCCGCCGAGCAAGCGAACCAGAACGAAACGCGCATGCGGCGCGAGTGTCTCGACGAAGAGATCGACCGAATAGGGATGTTTCAGCCGCGCCAGATTGGCGACCCGAAGGCTCGGCATTTGGCCGTCTATGGCGTCGAACGCCGCTGCAGACACGGCAAGATCGCTGTCCGTAAACGAGAGGACGACGAGATCGGCCGGGCTCAGGGCCAGATCGATCGCGGCCGCCTCATCGTCGAGCGTGCGTTCCTGGGTTTGCAGCAGATGCATGGTCGGCCGTTAGGCTGCCTCCGCCGTCAGGGCCGAGAGGTCCGCCTCGATAGCCGCACGGTCGATGCCCTTTTGGCCAATGACAACCAGGCGCCCCTGCCGAACCTCGCCCGCTCGCCAAGGCCGGTCGAATTGTTGGCGGAACCGCGTGCCGACACCCTGCACCAAGAGCCGCATCGGCTTTCCGCGCAGATCCAGAAAGCCTTTGATCCGCAGCACGTCATGCTTGGCCGCGACCTCTGCGAGGCGGGCCAGCAGACCCTCCGGGTCGCTCGGCGCCGGCAGCGCCAGCACGAAGCTATCGAAATCGTCGTGGTCGTGGCCTTCTTCCGCATCATGATGCGAGGGCCGCGCCGCGAGATCGTCCTCGGCCTTGGCGTCGAGCCCGAGCAGGATCGCGGCATCGAGCATGCCGTCCTGCGTCGCCACAACCTTGACGGCACGCGGAATGGTGGCGGCGATCTCGGCTTTCACGCGGCCAAGCTCCTCGGCACTCACCAGATCGGTCTTGTTCAACACGATCAGGTCGGCGCAGAGAAGTTGATCCTCGTAGACCTCCTCGAGCGGATTATCGTGATCCACAGACGCATCGGCAGCTCGTTGCGCCGCGAGCTTTTCGGGATCGTCGGCGAATCGGCCGGCCGCAACGGCGGCCGCATCGACGACCGCCACGACGCCATCAACCGTCAGACGCGCCCGAATTCCCGGCCAATCGAAGGCTTTGACGAGCGGCTTCGGCAAGGCCAAACCGGATGTCTCGACGATGATGTGATCGGGGCGCGGCGTCAGCGCCAACAGGGCCTCGATGGCGGGCACGAAGTCGTCAGCGACCGTGCAGCAGATGCAGCCATTGGCGAGTTCGACGATATTCTCCTCCGGGCAGGACTCGATCCCACAGGACCGGAGGATGTCGCCATCGACCCCAACGTCGCCAAATTCGTTGATGACCAACGCCAGACGGCGACCGCCGGCGTTTTCCAGGATATGGCGGATGAGGGTCGTCTTCCCGGCACCCAGAAAGCCCGTCACGACCGTGACCGGAACCTTGGCGAGCGATGTCATACGAGGGTCTTTCCTGTTTCGGACGCGGGAGCGGGCGGCAGACGGGCCACGACGCCCTTCTTGATGGCATCGACCCGCAGCTTCCACGGGATCAGTCCATCCGGGGCGGCCGCATAAAGCTTGAGCGCGTCGAGGATGATCGGCGCGGCGGTTCCGGCCGGCAGATCGCCGTAGATGTAGGTCCACTTGCCGGGCGCCGCGAAACCCACCGTGCAGGGCCGCTTGCAGACGCTGAGGCATTCCACCGGCACGAGGTCGACGCGGGCATCCGCGCTCGTCGCGTCGGAGAGGGCGCGGAAGAGGCGCGCACCGGCGCGGTCCTCCATCGGCAAGCTCGGCTCGCCTTCGGCCCGGCATGTCGTGCAAACCATCACCCGCACAGGAGCGGATGCAGCGTCGTGATCGGGGATCGTCGGTGTCGGCTCCACCCAGTTCTCCTCACGCCATCACGGCGCGTTCAGACGGGTGGTGCGCTCCAGCAGGAATGCCGGATCATCGGGTCGGAAGCAGAACGCTCGACCGAACAGCCTCCAGGACACCCCGCCCGGCGCGCGCTTCTTGTGACCTGAGGCAGGTTTCCTGGCTCGCGGATACGAACGCTTCGACGTCGCCTTCCCGGACCGCTCGCGCGGAACCCAGTGGCTCTGATGACGCCGAAACTTTCCGCCTACAGTTGCGGGGGCAGCTGCGGTCTTGGGCCGAGGCCCGCACCGCATTCCCTAGGCCCGTTGCCGGGCCATCCCTTGCGGGACCTTTGGACAAGCGTGTGGTAGCGGGTCGTGGGCGAGCGTGTCAATCGCAAGCCGGAATCGCAGCGGAGTGGCGAGCCGCGACCGGCTCATAGGCCGCCATTTGTTCACAGAAGATATGTCGCCCCTCCACCAGAGTATTGGGTCGATCGAGGCTGCCGGCCGATATGCTGATGTGGGATCGAGCCGTCGGCTCCCAGAATAGTTGCGCGCCGCAGCCCGAACAAAAGCCGCGCCGCGCGGACGGCGAGGATCGATACCATTTCAGCTTGCGGGTTTCACGCAGCTCCAGCGCATCGGGCGCGCAAGCCGTATAGGCTCCATCGTGAGTGTTGGCCCGTTGGCACATGAGGCAATGGCAGACCGTCACGGGACGCAGCGGTCCGTGGATGGTGAAGCGGACGCCGCCGCAAAGACAGCTTCCGGTTGTCAAAGAGGGGACGGTCTGAACAGACATGCGGAAGCTCCGGGGTTGACCGAAACCTTATATTCCTAATATTCTAGAACTATCAAATCGATCGAGGGCGCGTGCGGTGTTTCGTCTGTTCGATCGATCGTTCATCGGTCTGTGGCGGGGCCCATTGGACAGGCTGATCCTGCCGACCACCGATCAGACCAAGACGCGGCACCCCCGCGTCGATCGATGGACAGGCGCGGCTCCATCCTCGCTTGAAGGATGTAGATGAGCCTCGAACCGTCTCAGAAACCACTCGCTTTTCAGGAAGCGGCCCGCTGCCTTGCCGAACTCGGCCATCCGCACCGGCTGCAGATCTTCAACCTGCTGGTCAAAGCAGGCGAGACAGGCCATTCCGTCGGCGAGATCCAGGATCAGGTCGGGATTCCGAAATCGACCCTGTCGCATCATCTCGCGCAGTTGATCGGCATCGGACTGGTCATGCAGACCCGGGAAGGGCGAAGTCTTCGCTGCCGCATCGAGGTCGAGCGCGCGCGACTGATCCAGCAGTTCATCAATGCGTGTTGCGAGGGCCTTTCGGCCTAGTTCAACACCCGCTTGGTCTGCGGACTGTCGAGCGAGAAGGGCGGGATCGCGACCGGGAAGGTGTGATCGGCGTCGTCGACCATATGGTAGGTGCCGGTCATGATGCCGCTTGGCGTCGTCAACGGGCATCCCGATGTGTAGCGAAACGACTCGCCGGGTTCGAGAACCGGCTGTTCCCCCACGACGCCCAGCCCCTGCACTTCCTCGACATGGCCGTTTGCATCGGTGATCTGCCAGTAGCGGGACAGCAGTTGAACCCGCAGCCGACTCATGTTGGCGATCTCGATCGTATAGGCCCAGAAGTAGCGGTCGTTTTTCGGGTCGGACCGGTCTGCCAGATATTCGGGGAAGACCGAGACCTGAATGTCGTGCGTCACTGCCGTATACATGCCGAAGCTCCGCCCAAAGCCGTATCGTGCCGAACGACCTTACTAGAGGACGCGCCGCAAAAAAATGGCCTCGAGCGTTCTTTCGCGAGGGTCGTTCGCCGTGATGGTCAATCGGCGTGGTCGAGCGCCCGTCCGATGTCTTCGAGCAAATCATGCACGTCCTCGAGCCCGACCGACAACCGCAGCATGGCGTCGTTGATCCCGAGACCCGCGCGCACCTCGGCGCTGAGACGCTGGTGCGTCGTCGTGGCCGGGTGGGTGATCAGGCTTTTGGCATCGCCGAGATTATTCGAGATCAGGATGACCTTCAGTGCATTGGCGAAGCGGAATGCCGCCGGCTTACCGCCGACCACATCGAACGCCACCAGCGTCCCGCCGCCCTTCATCTGACGCCGAGCCAGTTCGGCCTGTGGATGGTCGTCGCGGCCCGGATAGATGACGCGGGAGATCTGTTTGTGATCGGCCAGAAAATCGGCGATGCGGCTGGCGCTCGCATCTTGCGCCGCGACGCGCAACGGCAGCGTTTCGAGCCCCTTCAACATGACCCAAGCGTTGAACGGCGACAGAGCCGGCCCGGTCTGCCGCAGGAAAGTTTGCATCTTGCTGTCGATGAAGTCCTGCGAGCCGAGGATGACGCCGCCGAGGCAGCGCCCCTGCCCGTCGATGTGTTTGGTGGTCGAATAAACGACGCAATCGGCGCCGAGTTCGAAGGGGCTCTGCAGCATCGGCGTGGCGAAGACGTTATCGACCGTGAGCAAAGCGCCGCCCGCATGGGCGATCTCGGCCACAGCCGCGATATCGACGAGGCTGAGGGTCGGGTTGGTTGGGCTTTCCAGAAAGACCACCTTGGTCTCTGGCCGCATGGCAGCGCGCCATTGATCGAGATCCTCGCCGTCGACCAGGGTCGACGCCACGCCGAACCGCGGCAGCAATTCCTCGACAACGTAGCGACAGGACCCGAAGAGCGCCTTGGCGGCCACGACATGGTCGCCCGCCTGCACCTGCCCCATCATCGCGGCCGTCACGGCCGCCATCCCGGTCGCCGTGGCGCGCGCGGCCTCGCAACCTTCCAGAAGCGCCATACGGGCCTCGAACATGGCGACCGTCGGGTTCGAGAAGCGCGAGTAGACGAAGCCGGGATCTCCGCCATTGAACCGCGCCTCCGCCGCCTCCATCGAGTCGTAGGCGTAGCCTTGTGTCAGGAACAAGGCTTCGGAGACCTCGCCGAATTGCGACCGCATGGTGCCGCCATGAACGAGGCGCGTGGCGGGCCGCAGAGCCGAACGGGTGTTGGTGTTGGAATTGTCCACAAATCCTCCGAATGCAGGAGCGAGGTGCAAACGGGCGCGGCTGGCAAGACGCGGAAGGGCGTCTGCGTTAAAAACGCGAAGCGGGGCCGTTCGGGCGACCCGGCTTTTTAGCGCTTTGTTTAACGTGGCGGCAAGCCAGCCGGCTCAAATGACCACTTCGATGACTGGACTATAGACCGGCGGCGCTTGGCGTCAACGAACCTTTGCCGTAACGCTACGGTCCCGATCGACAACGTCCGCGCTCAAGGAACGACTTCGACAATCATGACGACTTCGCCGCTCTTCCCGCCCGGCCTTCTCGCGGAGCATCAGATCGAGGCCTTGGCGGCCGCAGGCGCCATCGTGTCGACCACGCCAGCGGCACCCGACCAGCATCTGGTGCAACCGGCGAGCCTCGATCTTCGGCTCGGCACGCGGGCGTGGCGCGTGAGAGCCAGTTTCCTGCCCGGTCCGAACCGAACCGTCGAAGCCTGCATCGCAAGCCAGCCTTCGCACGAAATGGACCTGTCGAGCCCCGTCGTGCTGGAGACCGGGACCGTCACGATCGTCGAGCTCGACGAAACCCTTAACCTTCCGGCCTCGATTTCGGCCGCCACCAACCCGAAGAGTTCGACCGGCCGTATCGACGTCTTCACGCGCGTCATCACCGATCAGGCGCGGGAATTCGACTTCGTCGAGGCCGGCTATGCCGGGCCGCTCTACCTCGAAGTCAGCCCGCGCAGCTTTCCGGTGCGTGTGAAGGCAGGATCGCGCCTGTCGCAGATCCGCTTCCGCGCCGGGCAGTCGCGGCTCGACGATGCCGCGCATCTCGCGCTGCATCGACGCGACACCCTGGTGTCCGGCTCGATGCCCTCGATCGCGGGTGGCGTGGCGCTTTCGGTCGATCTCGGTGGCTTCGACCGCGGGCTCATCGGCTACCGCGCCAAACGCCACACCGGGCTGATCGACGTCGACACCGTCGGGCTCTACGACCTGCACGATTTTTGGGAGCCGCTTCCGCTCCGGTCGCGCAAGGAGCTCGTGCTCGATCCGGGCGAATTCTACATCCTGGCCTCGAAGGAGGCCGTGCATGTTCCGGCCGATCATGCGGCCGAAATGGTGCCGTTCGACCCGCTCGTCGGCGAGTTCCGCGTGCATTACGCGGGCTTTTTCGACCCCGGCTTCGGCGCGTCGGAGGCGGGCGGCACGGGCGCCAGAGCGGTGCTTGAAGTCCGCTCCCGCGATGTGCCGTTCATTCTGGAGGATGGGCAGATCATCGGCCGCCTGCTCTATGAGCGTCTCTCGGAGCGCCCTAAGTCGCTGTATGGCGCCGCGTCGGGCTCGAATTATCAGGCACAGGGCCTGAAATTATCCAAACACTTCCGCCCCGACTGAGAACCCCGCCCCGGTCAAATACCGCGTCGAAACTGCATAACGCCGGTGCGACCCTTGATGGTGAGGTCGCCGTTGTCGGAGGCTTGCCAAGTCGGCAGGGAGTGAAGTCCGACCAGAAAGTCGCGCTCGGCCAGCATGGTGGCCTTGTCGCAGGTCTTGCGCGTCAGCGCGATCGCGCCTGCCGCGAGCTTCTGGTCCTTAACCGGATAAAGCGCCATCGAGAAGGTGTTGCACCCCGAAAAGCCGGTCGCCCGCATGGTCGTATCGAGCGCAAAACTAGGCGCCTCGCCGACCGGGACCTTGCCGTTGATCGACTGCAAGATCCACGTGTTGCCGAGCGGAAATGCCTTCTCTGGCGTGGTCGGCTTCGCGTCTGCCGCCTTGGCGGCCGGATGACGGGGACTTGCAATGGCCGGAACACCGAGCCCGATCAAAGCGACAGCCGTTAGAACGAGTCGAAAATCGATCATCACGCAACCTTACTCCGTACAAACTCTATCTAAACCGCTGCGCAAAGCGGTGCAAAGCGCTTTGCCGGCCGAGCCACCCAACCCAATCGGTTCACGATCTTTTGATCGCACGAATACCGATCGGTACATTATTCAACATGATCAATTACTTGACAAATCAAGCCTGTTTCCTGTGCATAGCAGCCAAGCGCCAAGACGATTGCTCAAGATCGGTGCGGGGGTCAAAGCTCGCGGTCTGAGGAACAAACCTCTGAAACCGAAGAGCACGTCTCATGCAGAATAAAGCAGTCTACATCGCTGTTGCGGGTGTGATGCTCGCTTCGACTGCGGCCTTGGCCCAGTCTGCTCCGTCCCGTCCCATCAACGTCCATAATCACTATTCGGTCGGCGCGAGCGACTACCGGGCAACGTCGCGCCCCTCCGACTACGATCTTCCCTACGCAACAGCCGAAGCGCCCGCTCGAGTGGCTGGTCGCCGGACGGTGATCACCGCCGTACCGCAGGCCACCGTGGCTCCGGAGCCGTGGTATTACGTGAAGGCCAAAGGCAGCGAGCCCTGAGACGAAGCATCGGGATCGGTCAGCGGACCCCGCGGTCGGCCTGTCCTGATCCCTGTTCGTCAGTTCACACGGCGCGGCCTTCGGGTCGCGCCGTTTTACGTTCGGCGAACGCGATGAACGAGCGTATCGAACAAGGGACTATCCGACGCGAACAGATAATCGTTGCTGCGGACCGAAACCGCATGGGCGCCCTGCTCGATGAGCCATTCGGCCAAGGACGCGGCGTCGCGCCGCTTGCATCGGAAGGTCGTCACCTCCCGCTTTCCCTCGCTAAGAAGCGTGGCGCCGAAACGCTCGGCCGCCTCTTGCCCGAGACCATCGCGGACATCTAGAAAATCGGCAATGACGTCGCGCGTTTGCCGCGCCGTTTCCTCAGCCGCGATGCGCGACAAAATCGCCCGTGCGGTGCGGAGATGCGGCTCGCTCCAGTCGGCTCGCATCGACGCGACCAAATTAGCTTCGGATCGCAGGATGACACCATCATCGAGCACCTTGAGCGCATTGGCCGTGAGGGTCGCGCCCGTCGTCGTGATGTCGACGATCAGTTCCGCCGTGCCAGAGGCCGGAGCCCCCTCGGTCGCGCCGAGACTTTCGACGATACGGTAGTCGCTGACCCCGTGCTGGGCGAAGAAGCGCCGCGTGAGATCGATATATTTGGTCGCGACCCGCATCCGCTGACCGCGTCGTGCATGAAAGATCGCCGCCACATCTTCGAGGTCCGTCATCGTCCGGACGTCGATCCAGGCTTGCGGCACCGCCACGACGACATTCGCATTGCCAAAGCCGAGGGGCGCCAGCAATTCGACGCGGGCGTCGGCATCCGGCATCGCCTCGCGGATCAGGTCCTCCCCCGCAACCCCGAGATGGACCGATCCGTCCTTGAGACTTGCGACGATCTCGGAGACCGGCAGATAGGCGACCTCGAGGCCGTCAAACCCCGCCAGCGTGCCGCGGTAATCGCGCGCCCCGCGGCCTTGCACGAGCGTGAGACCGGCACGGGCAAAAAACTGGGCCGCGTTTTCTTGCAGACGGCCCTTGGACGGGACTGCAACAACGAACGGCGTGGTGGAGGCGTCGCTCATCGGATCGCTCCTTCGCGGGACGTTTCGCCGAGGCGGTCGACCCAGATCGACGCGCCGACGGCCGCGATCGGCTCACGACTGCCGAGTTGTTCGGCCAAGCGGTCGTAGCGCCCGCCGCCGATCAAGACGTCGTCGCCCTCCTGAACTGCGCCGGGGCGCCGCGCCTCGAAGACGAAGCCGGTATAGTAATCGAGGTTGCGTCCGAACGAGGCTTCAAACACCAGCGCATCCATGTCGATATCGCAGGCCGCCATGAAATTGATGCGGTCATCGAAGAGGTCGAGAGCGTCGCCAAGGTCCAGCCCGGTCTCGCCGGCCCAAGCGCGTAGCTTGGCGGAGGCGTCGTCGAGCAACCCATCAATGGCCAGAAAGCGGTCGAGGCTGTGCCGTTGCTCGTCGGCAAAAGCCGGCGATGCTTTGTTGGCCACCTGAACCAGAAAACGCTCGGCAATCTCGGCAGCGGAGCGGCCACCGACCGATGCGATGCCGGCGATCGACAAGAGATCTTCGACGAGCGCCCGCGCGCCCTTCTGATCCGTCCCGGTCAGGGCCGCCAACACGCCCGAATGGTCACCGATCGCGCTCGGAGCCCCGTTCATGATCGTGTCGATCGTCTGGCCCTTGTCGAGCCCACGCCGCAGCCGACGCTGCCAACTCTCTGGAAGACGGAACGCTTGAAAGACGCGCGACACAAGCCCGGCATCTCCGACGCGGATCGCGAGACCGGCGGTGCCGGCCGCCGCAGCCGCCTCCAGCGAGAGCGCCAAAATCTCGGCATCGGCGGCCGCGATATCGGCCCGCCCGTAACTCTCGATTCCCGATTGCACACTCTCGGCGGCGTGGCCCGGCCGCGACCGGAATACGGGACCACAATAGGCGAAGCTGGCCTGTCGGCCAGCGCGATCCGAATCGAGATAAGCGCGGCACAAGGGGATCGTATATTCGGGGCGAAGACACAGTTCAGCACCCGCGTCATCGCTGGTCAGGAACAAGCCCGAGCGGATCTCTTCACCGGAAAAATCGATAAAGACCGAGGCCGGGCCGAGGATCGGCAAGTCGATGGGCTCGTAGCCGGATGCTGCGAACCGCGCCAAGAGGGCCGCTTGACGTCGATCGCCGATCGACACCGCCGTCTGTTCCGAACTCATCGTCAACCGTGCGTCCTCGTCGTTCCGGTCGAGCGTCGGATCGTGCGCCCCATGAGGGTAATGCTCGTCCGACACGTCATTGGCGCGCTTGTAACAAGCGCGGCTCCTTGGCGCGACCGCTTTCGGGACGGAGAGTCAATAGTCCGCAACAGCCGCACCCCGGGGTCTAGGCGTGGCGGGCGAGAACCTCCTGAACAGCCGTCACGAGATCGGCCTCCAAAACTGGAAATTGTGCCTTTTGGCGCAAGTCGAGATAATCGTCGCGATCCTTGCTGCCCTTGGCGAGTTCCGCCCCAAGAACGAGATCGCGGATCATGACGGTCGCCCCGCCCTCGGCCTGACGCTCGTTGCTGCCCTGAATGACGGCGCAAACGCTGGCGCGCTTATCGGCATATTTCAGCTGCGCGTTCATGCCGGACTGCCCGAGGTAGAGTTCGGCCCGCACGCCCGCCTCGCGCAGCCGCGTCACCAAACCTTGATAATGCGGCAGCTGATCTTTATCGAGCACCAGAACCACGACCGGTCCGGCCGCAGGACCGCCGACAACGATCGGGCTACCGACCGCCTTCAGGGCCGCGAACAACCGCGATACACCAATGGAAAATCCGGTAGCCGGAACGGGTTCGTTGCGAAAACGCGCCACCAAGCCATCGTAGCGCCCCCCGCCGCCGACCGATCCGAAGCGGACGGGCTTCCCGTCCTCGCCCTGAACCGTGAAGGTGAGATCGGCCTCGAAGACCGGACCTGTATAGTATTCGAGCCCACGCACGACCGATGGATCGAGGATCACCTGATCTTCGCCGCAGCCGGCAGCCACCACCAGAGCCGCGATCTCGCGCAGTTCGGCGACCCCCTCCTGCCCGCGCGCTGAGCCAGCCACGACCTCGGCGAGGTTGACCAGCGTCGCGTCGTTGGTGTCGGTTCCAGCCTCGGTAAAAGCCAGGATCGTGGCGATTGCCGCCTCATCAAGTCCGGCGCCCTTGGTAAAGTCGCCGCTCTCGTCGCGGCGCCCCGACCCGAGCAGCGCCCGAACCCCGTTGGGACCCAGCCGATCGAGCTTGTCGATCGCGCGGAGCACGGTCAGTCGTCGTCCGGCCTGATCGGGCGCGCCGAGACCAGCAGCCTCCATGACGCCATCGAGGACCTTGCGATTATTGACCTTGACGCGATAGTCGCCGCGCGGGATGCCAAGCTTCTCTAATGTCACGGCCGCCATGACGCACATTTCGGCATCGGCCGCGACAGAGGCGGACCCGACCGTATCGGCGTCGAATTGCATGAATTGGCGGAAACGACCCGGACCCGGCTTCTCGTTCCGAAACACCTGCCCGACGCGAAAACTGCGATAGGGCTTCGGCAGCGCGTCATAATTCTGGGCCACGTAGCGGGCGAGCGGCGCGGTCAAATCATAGCGCAGAGACAGCCAAGCCTCGTCGTCGTCCTTGAACGAGAAAACCCCCTCGTTGGGCCGATCGAGATCGGGCAGGAACTTGCCGAGCGCGTCGGTATATTCGATCAGCGGTGTTTCGACCGCCTCGAAACCGTAGAGCGCGTAATTCTCACGAATGGCCGACAACATCCGATCGGTCGCGGCAAGATCAAGCGGGCCGCGGTCGATCAACCCACGCGGCAGGCGCGGCTTGACGGTCTCGTTGTTGGCCGGAGCATCGGTCGACATGGGGCTCTCGCACTCGAGCGGCCGGCCCCGATGACATCAAAGAGGGAAACGGACGACGCTCGATCTGGTTGGTTCGACCCCAGGCCGTTCGCCAAGGCGTCGAAGGATCAAGAGCGCGTTCTAAGCAACGGCGTCGGGGAGGGCAAGGCCGCCCCGACGAGCCTGACGAGACTTACTCGTTGGTGGGGGCGCGATAGTAGTTGGCGGCCTTCGGATTTGACTCGTCGACGATCTCGCGCGGCGCTTCCGCCGTGACCTTCACGGTCTTAGTCGCCTTCAAATATCCACGCGGCGGCTGGGTCAGGTAAACGCGATCCGGCTCGACACCAGCCGTGACGACATCCGACTTTTTGTCAGCGCCCACCATCGCATTGTAGCGGTCGCCTTGCGCCTTCAATTCGTCCGGGCTGAGCAGGTTGCAGGAGCGGTTGTTGTTGGCGAACCCACCGCACTCGTCGGGGCCGCCACCTTGGCCGCCAGCAACGCGGCCGCGCATCAATTCTTCCTTCGACAGCACACCGTCCCGCGAATTGGCGAAACCATCGAGCATCGGCGCACGGGCTGCTTCGGCAGCCTTGCGCTGCTTCAACACGTCGGGATCCTGCGGCCACGAGCTCGGCCGAGCGGCGCCCTGCTTCACCGGTGCCACCAACCCAGCCTTGGGCGGGAGAACCAGCGGCGGCCGCTCGCGATATTCGATGTCCGGAGAGGTCTTCTCGTGGAGCAAACCCGTGGCGGTCAGCACGGACGAGAACACGTTGTCATAACCGTCATCGGCCGCATGCGCCGGGGTTCCCGCAAAGGCGAGGCCGCTCGCAAGCGCAGCACCCAAGATGACGGTTCGCGTTGTCTTAGAACGATGGGCCAAAGCGAACTCCTTCTTGTTGCGCCGATACCAGGTCGATGTGGTCATGGCGCCTGACCATATTGTCGGTTGATGCCGAGGCTTCACGGCATTTTGGAGGCGGCTCGTTGGAAGATCGACTCGTAGATCAGCAAGATGACGCCGATCACGATCGCGATATCCGCACCGTTGAAAATATACCACGAGAACGTTCCCGCGTGAAACCACACGAAATCCGCCACCGCCCCGTAGGCAAACCGATCATAGGCATTGCCGAGCGCGCCGCCAATCAAAAGGCCCAGCGCCGCCGCCGTGAACCGGCTGTGCACCCGAAATAACCAGACCACGAGCGCCGCCGTCGCCAGCAGCGTCACGGCCAGCAAGATCACCCTGCCCCGTTCGCTATCGGTCGTGAACAGCGAGTAAGAGATGCCGCGGTTCCAGACGAGGACGAGATCAAGAAACGGCAACAGCCGCACTGGCTGATGGCTGCCGAGATCATAAACGAACAACAGCCACAGTTTCGATGCTTGATCGGCCGCCAAAGCCGCTAGAGCGACCAGAAGCCCGAGAACGCGGATCGGCATCAGGCCGCGCTGCCGCGCAAGGCGGTGTCACGAGCCGCGAGCTCGCGCAGCGCGAGCGCGTCGCGCGGGGTCACGTCCGGATAATCGGGATCACCACCAACCGAGGGGGTGATTTTCCACGAGCGCGCGCATTTCCGCCCTTCGGCGCGACGCGGCAGCACCGCGACGCCGGGTACGTCGGGCTGCCGATAAGCCTCGTCTGGCCCGCGACCGGCTTCGACCGCGATATCCGACACGATACAGACCTCGGCGAAGTCGACCGAGCCGAGCAGCGCCACCAATGCGGCATCGTCAACGAAGACGTGCGGCGCGGCTTCAAGCGAGGACCCCATCCGCTTGTTGGCCCGCTCGATCTCGAGCGCTCCGGTCACGGCCGAACGCACCCGCCTGATCGCATCCCACTTGGACGCCAGCGCGTCGTCGCGCCACGCCGCTGGAATGTCAGGAAATGATTCGAGGTGGACCGAAACCGCATCGGGGTAGCGGTTCAGCCATGCCTCCTCGCAGGTGAAGGACAAGATCGGCGCGAGCCAGACCGCGACGCTCCGGAAAATATGTTCGATCGCGGTCAGTGACCCAAGCCGCTTGGTGCTGGATAGCGGGTCGCAATAGAGCGAGTCCTTACGGACATCGAAGTAGAAGGCCGATAGATCGGTGTTGAGGAAGGCCGACAGGCGTGCCACGATTCGCTTGTAGTCGAAACGCGCATAAGCGTCCCGCACCTCGACATCGAGTTCGGCGAGCCGGTGCAGCATGAGCCGGTCGATCTCATCCATCGCGTCATGATCGACCGCCTGCTCGGGCCGGTAATGCGCCAGCGTGCCGAGCATCCAGCGCAGGGTGTTGCGAAGCTTTCGATAGGTATCGGACGTGGTTTTCAGGATTTCCGGCCCGATGCGCTGATCGTCCGAATAGTCGACGCCCGCCACCCACAGCCGCAGGATATCTGCGCCGCTGACCTTGATGATGTCCTGCGGCAACGTCTGATTGCCAAGCGATTTCGACATCTTGCGGCCGCGCTCGTCCAACGTGAAGCCATGCGTCAAGACGATGTCGTAGGGCGCAATGCCGCGCGTTCCGCAGCTTTCGAGCAGCGACGAATGAAACCAGCCGCGATGCTGGTCGGAGCCTTCGAGATACATCACCTCGTCGGTTCCGCCGACAGCGCGCCGCTTGATCCCGGCGAGGCCAGGGAAATGCACGGCATCTTCCAAAACGAACGCATGGGTTGACCCCGAGTCGAACCACACATCGAGGATGTCCTGCACCGGCTGCCAAGCCTCGCCGGACAGATCGCCGAGGAAGCGCTCGCGCGCCCCTTCCCGATACCAAGCGTCGGCGCCCTCTGCCTCGAAGGCCGCGATCACGCGGGCATTGACAGCCTCGTCGCGAAGGATCTCGACCGCGCCGCCCTTGACTTCACGAACAAAGATCGCGATCGGCACGCCCCAGGCACGCTGGCGCGACACGACCCAATCGGGCCGGTTGGCGACCATGCCGGTGATGCGGTTTTCGCCGCTCGCCGGCACCCATTTGGTCTGCGCGATCGCTTCGAGCGCGAGCTCGCGCAAGGTCGGGCCGCCGTTCGACAGCGCCGCGTCGCTCGCCTCCGTGCTGCCTCCAAGGCTCATACCGGCGATAGGTTGATCCATCGCGATGAACCATTGCGGCGTATTGCGGAAGATGACCGGCTTTTTGGAACGCCACGAGTGTGGATAGGGATGCTTGACCTTGCCGCGCGCCACGAGCGTGCCGGCCGCGAGCAGAGCCGCAAAGATGGCTTCGTTGGCGTCGCCCTTCGCCCCGGTTTCGGTCAGGACGCGCTTGCCTTCGAACCCCGGCGCATCAGCCGTATAGACCCCGTCGGCATCGACCGTGTAGGGAATGCGGGTATCGACCCCAAGGCTCAGGAGCTCACGAGTCCTTGCCATCCAGAGGTCGAAATCCTCGCGGCCATGGCTTGGCGCGGTATGCACGAAGCCCGTGCCGGCCTCGTCGGTCACATGGTCGCCTTCGAGCAACGGCACCGGAAAGTCATAGCCCGGCAAAGTCGTGGCGAAGGGGTGGCGGCAGAGCGTGCCGCCTAAGGTCTCGGACGACACGTCGCCGATCCGCTGGAAGGCAACGACCCGCGCAGCCTTGAACAGCCCGGCCGCAAGCGTATCGGCCAGCACGTAGCGCGCCCCGACCTTGGCCCAATTGTCGTCGGCGGCCTCGGTGACATCGTAGAGCCCGTATGACACACGCGACGAGAACGCGATGGCGCGATTCCCCGGCATGGTCCAGGGCGTCGTGGTCCAGATGACGATAGACGCGTCCATCATATCAGCCGAGGAAGATCGCAGCACCGGAAACGCCGCAAAGACGGTGTCGCTGGTATAGTCTTCATATTCGATCTCGGCTTCGGCCAGCGCGGTCTTTTCGACGACGCTCCACATCACCGGCTTCGATCCGCGATAGAGCGTGCCATTGGCCGCGAATTTCATGATTTCGCGGGCGATCTGCGCCTCGGCCGGAAAGCTCATCGTGGCATAAGGGTGGCCCCAATCACCGACGATGCCGAGCCGCTTGAACTCCTCCCGCTGGATATCGACCCAGCGCTGCGCGAAGGCGCGACACTGGCGGCGAAACTCGACCTTCGGCACCTCGTCCTTGTTCAGTCCCTTGGCGCGATACTCTTCCTCGATCTTCCATTCGATCGGCAGACCGTGGCAATCCCAGCCGGGTACATAGTTGGAGTCGCGTCCGAGCATCTGCTGGGACTTGGTGACCATGTCCTTCAGCAGCTTGTTGAGCGCATGCCCGATGTGGATGTTGCCGTTCGCATAAGGCGGCCCATCATGCAGCACGAACTTGTCGCGGCCTTTCGAGGCGGCGCGAAGCTTGCCGTAGAGATCGATCGCGCTCCATCGCTCCAGGATCGCAGGCTCTTTTTGCGGCAGCCCCGCCCGCATCGGAAAGTCGGTCTGCGGCAGAAACAGAGTCGCGGCATAATCATGCTCGTCGGCGGAAGCGGAGCCGGAGCGGGCGGGCGTGTCTTGCATCGTGAAGAAAGCCGTCGTTCGAGGCCAAGCGGCTCACGGGACTGGCGTTCGTTTGAGCCCTGGCGGAAAGGATGAAGAGCGCTCACGCGCCGGTTTTTCCGGCCCGCTTCCTCGATCAGGCGCGGGCCGACCTAATCCAACGCCTGACGAAAGGCATGATGAAACCGAGCATGAACGTTGGTTAGCAGAAGCGCCAGACCGTGTGAAGCGTCTTGCGACCGGGTCTGCCGCTCGCCAATCGCGGACGTTAGACGGTGTTGGCCCGACCCCGCGCCCGCTGAAGCGCCGCCAACGAAAACAGCGCGATGGGCAAATCGGAGCCGCCGTCGATCACGAGATCGGCGAGGATTTCACCAATCACGCTGGCGAATTTATAGCCATGACCGGAACAGGGCGAGGCGACGATCACGCGCGGGTCGGACGGTAGCCGGTCGATCAGAAAGTCTTCGCCGGGCAGCATCGTATAGCGGCAGGTCGTCGTCGCTCGCCGCATCCCCGCTGTCCCAGGCAGACGACGCGCCACGAAGTCGTCGAGCAGCGCCGTATCGCGCTCGTTCACCGGCGCATTCGGCTGGTCGGGGTCGACCGGCTCCATGAAATGGCAATGTTTGCCGACCTTGAAGCCATCCGGTCCGATCGCGGGGAAGCCGAAATAAGACCCCGCCTCCCCTTCGTCACGGAGAAACACGGGCATACGGTCCGGCGTGACCGCAAAAACGTCACCCGGCTGGTACCAGGCCACGACCTGACGGATGGGCTGCGCCACCTGTTTCAGATCCGGTACGAGTTCGGCGATCCAGGGTCCTGTCGCCACCACGACCGTTCGGGCGCGCAACTGGCCGAGCGGCGTCGCGATCGTGACACCTGCATCGTCCGGCTCGATGGCCGTGACTTTCTCGTTAAAGCGGAGAACCGCCCCGCCCTCGGCCGCGACCTTGAGGTGAGCCATGATGGCGCGCTCGGGTCGCAGATAGCCGCCCTGTGGTTCGAGCAGCCCAACCTCGTCCGCATCGAGCCCGAAAGCCGGATAGCGCTCGGCGACGCGGGCGGGATCGAGCATTTCGAACGGCAGGTCGTGCAATTGGCACGCGGCGCGCGAGCCGGCCACGATGGCGCTATCGGCTCGCCCGATCTGCAGAACGCCCGTCACGGTCAGGATCTGTTGCCGGGTCCGCATCTCGAGCGAGCGCCAATTTTGATACGCACGGCGAAGCAGTGGCACATAAGCCGGGTCCTCGAAATAACCGAGACGGATCAGGCGACTGTCGCCATGCGACGAACTCAGGGCATGAGCCGGATAATGGCTCTCGATGCCGATGACGCGCTGGCCCCGGCTAGCGAGATGAGCGGCTGCGGCACTGCCCATACCGCCAAGGCCGATGACCGCAACGTCGAACCTGTCGCTCACGCCGACCATCCGCTCATCGTGTCTCGATTGCAGGCCGCTCAGGTTCGCCTCGAGCATGGCGCTCAAGTGCGATACGGGCCTTGGCCTCGTCGACCGTCATGGCGCGGATCAGATCGTCGATGCCGTCGAACTTGGCCTCACCCCTGATCCAGTCGACGAAACCGATCTCGATCGTCTGCCCATAAAGGTCACCGGTGTAATCGAAAATGTAGGTTTCGAGCAGCGGCGCGCCATTGTCGAAAGTCGGCCGGCGTCCGAAACTTGCGACACCCCCGCCGGACCAGCCCGGAACCCGCACCGTGACGGCATAAATCCCATGCGCGAGGCGGGAGGTCGGATCGAGGCGCATATTGGCTGTCGGATAGCCGAGCGTTCGTCCGAGCTTTTGTCCGTGCAGCACCTCGCCGACGACAAAATAATCATGGCCCAGCAGCTTGGCGGCCCGTGCCACTTCCCCGCTTTCCAAAGCGTTGCGGATCGCCGTCGACGAAACGGCCGAAAGATCGCCGGCCGGATCGGCCGAAATCTTGTCGATGATCTCCACCGTGAACCCCTCGCTTTGCCCGGCTTCGGCCAAGAAGGCCGGCGTGCCGCTACGCGCTTTGCCGAAATGAAAATCGTAACCGACTACGGCCGCCGCAATGCCGAGACGCTCGACCAGGATCGTGCTGACGAAATCCGCCGCCGACAGGCCCGCCATTCTTGCGTCGAACGGCAGAACAATCATGCCGTCCACCGCCACCCGAGACAGCGCCTGCGCCTTGGCGGTTTCGGGTGTGAGGCGAAACAGCGCAGTGCCGCGCCCAAAATAATCGGCCGGGTGCGGCTCGAAGGTGCAGACAGCGCAAGGCCGACCCATCTGCATCGCCAACGCTTTGGCACGCTCGATGACGGCTTTGTGGCCGCGATGAATGCCGTCAAAATTTCCGATGGCCACGACGGCCCCTCGCAGTGCGGTCGGCATGTCGCCGTGGTCCCACTGCATGTCATAGACCGTGATGGGCGACGCAACGGAGGGCCGCGCCTGCGTCTCTCCATGTGGTTGGTCGCGCGTGTCTATGGTCAAGATCTTGATCAATCCTCGCGGACCCGAAGCCCCGACGCCTTATTCTAGTGCCGATCGGCGCCGCTCACCATGTCAGATGCGGCATGGCGGCTAACGGCCGATGATCCGCATCGGCGAGACGCTGGGCGAAGGCGAGGCGATCGATATCGCGATCGCCGCCCGGATGAAGTTCCTCGCGATGAATGCCGGAGGTGACGAACAAGACGTCGATCTGCTGCGCGGAAGCGCCCGCCACATCGGTGTGGAGTGCATCGCCGATCGCCAGAATGCGATTTCGATCGATGGGAACCCCATGTCGCGCACGCGACGCGCGCTCGATCGCGGCCTCGTAGATCGGCGCGTGCGGTTTTCCGGCCAGGAACGTCTCGCCGCCGATGGCCGCATAGGCCTGCGCCAATGCGCCGCCGCAATAGATCAGCTTATCGCCGACATGGACCACGATGTCCGGATTGGCGCAGATCATCAAAAGCCCGCGTCGGCGCATCTCCGCGAGGCGTGCGGCATAATCGGCCGGCACTTCGACGGCATCGTCAACCAAGCCGGTGACGACAACATAGGCGGCCTCCTCGAGCCCGACGACCGGCGGTGCGACACCGGTCAAGGCTTCGACCGCCTCGAACAGCGCAAGATCGCGCGGCGGCCCGATATGATAAGCGGGATCGGTCCCGCGCGCCGCGATCGATTTCACGGTCACGTCACCGGAGGTCACGATGTCGTCGAAGGCGTCGCGCGGCAGGCCGAGATCGAAGATCTGATCGAGCACAGGCCCCTGCGGACGTGGCGCATTGGTGATGAAGACGACCACACCTCCACCCGCCCGAAATTTCTGCAAGGCATCGATGGCCGCGGCGAACATCTGACGTCCATTGTGGACCACGCCCCAAAGATCACACAGCAGCGTATCGTAGCGCGGCGCAAGCTCGCGCAAGCCTCCTGGGAAGCTCGTGGTCCGGGGCGACGTGAGGGACGATGATAAACTCATTCCGTCGCGGCTAAGCTTCGACACCAATGCTGTCAAGGCGACTTTTTCCGCGCGACCGACCGGCCTCGTTCAATTAAATTGCGCCCAATGTAATGGGGCCCCGATGGTCCGCAAACGTGATCCAGGCTATAGCGATCGCGTCCGGACAGGATCGACCGGAACGCAACAACAAGGCACGTCTCCATGATGTCGAACATCAAACCCCTCTTCACGGCTCACTCCACGGCAACTGGCGGTCGGAACGGCACCACGTCAGCCGATGACGGCTCGGTCAGCGTCTCGCTGTCGGTCCCGAAGGAGATGGGCGGCCCCGGCAAGCCCAACACGAGCACGCCCGAACATCTGTTCGCGGCCGGTTATGCGGCCTGTTTCGGCGGAGCGCTCGACTTCGTTGCCAAGCAGCACAAGAAGGACGCGACTGGCGCGATCGTGAAATGCGCCGTGAGCATCGGCCCGCGCGACGCCGGCGGTTTCGGTCTCGCGGTCAAGCTCGTCGTGACCGACAAGAGCCTGCCCCAGGCTGAATTGCAGGAGCTCTGCAACGAGGCACATGAGCAGGTCTGCCCCTATAGCCACGCGACCCGCGGCAATGTCGACGTCCAACTGACCGTCGAAGGCGCCTGAGCTCTTAGCGACCCGACCGATCACGAGGCCCAAGGCTGCTGAGCCTTGGGCCTTTGCCGTATCCCTGCGTCTTGCCCGTCTACGCCATATTCCGGACTGCAGGTCGACCGCCGAGACGTCGGGTCGCGTCTCGAACCAGCTTTCTTCTTGGTCCGACCTTTGACATTCAGCGCAGAGTTGTCACATTGATTTAACCTATAGCGGACTGTTTCGGCAGTGCGCGCCTTCGAGCCAGCCGGTCATCGGCGTCGGCTGCTCCCACGCAAACACATGGTTCACATGGCTCCTGTCGACGCCGTTGTTTCCCCATCGTACCGAGGCCAGCCGACGTCCTTGGATCTTAATCCGTCCTCGGCCGTCACTCAGATGCCAGGCGGCAGCCCCCGCATCACGCATGCCACGCTTGAGAATGGCATGGAAATCGTCGTGATCCCGGATCGGCGCGCACCGGTGGTGACCCACATGGTGTGGTACCGGAACGGGTCAGCCGATGATCCAGCAGGAAAGTCGGGCATCGCGCATTTTCTTGAACATTTGATGTTCAAGGGCACGTCCAAGCATCCGCAAGGCGCCTTTTCGGAGATTGTCGCGGAACTTGGCGGCCAGGAAAATGCCTTTACGTCAACCGATTACACCGCTTACTTCCAGCGTGCTTCGAAGGAGCATCTCCGGGTCCTGATGGAGTTCGAGGCCGATCGGATGACCGGCTTGGTCCTCTCGGATGAGATCGTGAACCCGGAACGCGACGTGGTGCTGGAAGAGCGCCGGATGCGAACCGACACCGATCCTGGCGCGCAGTTGAACGAGGCTGTGCAGGCGACGCTCTATTCGCATCACCCTTATGGCACGCCGATCATCGGCTGGAATCACGAGATCGAAAGCCTCGATCGCTTCGATGCGCTGGCCTATTACGACCGCTTCTACACGCCCGAAAATGCCATCCTGATCGTGGCCGGCGATGTCGAGCAGGATGACGTCGAAATGCTGGCCCGTGAGACGTATGGCTTGGTCCCCTCGCGTGGCGCCAAGCCCGTACGTCGCCGCCAGCAGGAGCCGGAGCCTCGCGCCCACAGACTGGTGACGCTATCGGACCCGAAGGTCGAGCAGCCGAGCGCCCAGCGTGTCTACATGGTTCCGTCCTACACCACGGCCAAACCCGGTGTTGCCGCGGCGCTCGAAGTGCTGGCCCATCTGCTGGGTGGCGGCTCGACCAGCATTTTGTACAAAGCGCTGGTTCTTGATCGCAAGATCGCGGTCGCGGCCGGTGCCTATTACATGGGAACGGCGCTCGACGAGACCCGCTTTTTCGTTTGGGGCATCCCGACGCCCGACACCACGCTCGACGACCTCGATGCTGCCGTCGAGGAGGTCATTCATGGCATGGCGACCACCTTGGTCGATGCCGACGATCTCGTCCGGGCTCAAACCCGCCTTGTCGCAGACGCGGTTTATGCTCAGGACAATCAAGCATCCTTGGCGCGTTGGTATGGCGCTGCGCTCGCGACTGGTCTGACAGTCGAGGATGTCGAGCGCTGGCCGGACGACATCGAAGCCGTGACGGCCGAGAGCGTTCGCGATGCCGCTGCGGCGTGGCTGTTGAAGCGACGCGCCGTAACGGGTTTCCTGATAACCGGTGAAGAGCAAGAGGCTTGACGGCCCGCCAAGGCCGTTCGTCGCGTTGCGTTCTGGACAATCAACAATGACAATCATCCTGACCAGCAAGCCCGTGTCACGCGCCGCGAGCGTGCAAAAGGTCTATTCGCCGGGCGGTATCGAAGCGTGGCTCGTCGAGGATTATGCGGTTCCGCTCGTCGCGTTCGATTTCGCTTTCCGAGGCGGCGCGGCGCAGGATCCGACGGGTAAGCCCGGCACCGGTGCCATGATGGCCAGCCTGCTCGATGAAGGCGCCGCGGACCTCGACGCCGAAGCCTTTCATCGCGCTATGGACGATAAGGCGATCGAATTATCGTTCTCGGCGGACCGCGACTATTTTTCTGGTCGCCTGAAGACTCTGTCGAAACATACCGACGCGGCTGTCGATCTGCTGCGGCTGGCCGTCAATGAACCGCGATTCGATCCGGACGCCATCGAGCGGGTCGCAGGCCAGATCGGCGCCGGCTTGAAGCGCGACGCGAAGGATCCCGATGCTCTGGCGGGTCGGGCTTGGCGGGAAGCGGCCTTCGGTCATCACCCCTACGGATTGCCGGTTCGCGGGACGCTCGAGAGCATCGAGACGATCACCCGCGACGACCTGATCGCCCTGCATCGGGCCTGCATGGCGCGGCAGAATCTGAAGATCGCGGTCGTCGGCGCCATCGATGCGGCTCGGCTCGGCTTGTTGCTGGATCGGGCGTTCGGCGCCTTGCCGGCTGCCCCCACTCTGCATTCGATTGCTGACGTGCTGCTGCCGTCCACGGGCGGACGCACCATCGTCGATCTCGACATCCCGCAGGCGACGATCCGGTTCGGCAGCAACGGTATCGCCCGCAAAGATCCCGACCATATGGCGGCGGTGGTTCTCAACCACGTGCTCGGCGGTGGTGTCTTTTCGGCCCGGTTATTCCGTGAGGTGCGGGAAAAGCGTGGTCTGGCCTATTCGGTCTATTCGCAACTCGCGACTTTCGATCACGCGGCGCTGTTTTCGGGCGGCACGTCGACCAAGAACGAACGTGCAGCCGAGTCGCTCTCGGTGATCCAGGACGAGATCGATAAACTGGCGGCCGATGGCCCGACCGCCGACGAACTCGACAAAGCGCAGCGGTATCTCACCGGGTCCTATGCGTTGCGATTCGACTCCTCTCTCAAGATCGCCAGCCAACTCGTTCATTTGCAGATCGAGGGGTTCGACGTCGATCATCTCGACCAGCGCAATCCGATGATCGATGCCGTGACGCTCGAAGACACGCAGCGCGCCGCGAAGCGGATGTTCGGCGAAAGCGGCCTGTTGGTCACAATCGTGGGACGTCCGGTCGGTCTCTAAGCCTCAAAGGTCACACATGTCGGTCCGGCGTCTCGATCCTATCCTGATCGACCGGATCGCTGCCGGCGAAGTGGTCGAGCGACCGGCCTCCGCCGTCAAGGAGCTGGTCGAAAACGCCATTGACGCCGGTGCCTCCTCGATCGACGTCACGATCGAGGCGGGGGGGCGGGCGCTGATCCGCATCGTCGACGACGGGATCGGCATGACGGCCGCCGACCTCGCCTTATCGGTCGAGCGTCACGCGACGTCGAAACTGCCCGATGGTGACCTCACCCGGATCGCGACCCTCGGGTTTCGCGGCGAGGCCCTGCCCTCGATCGGATCGGTGGCGCGGCTCGATATCGTCACACGGGCGCGCACCGACGTTGATGGAAGTGCCGCGCATCGGATCACGGTCGATGCCGGGCGGCGCGGCCCCGTGCAGCCTGCGTCACGCTCACCCGGAACCACGATCGAGGTGCGCGATCTATTCGCCGCGACGCCAGCGCGGCTGAAATTCCTCAAGACCGACCGCACCGAAGCCCAAACGGTGGCGCAGACCGTCAAGCGCCTCGCCATGGCGCATCCCGACATCCGCTTCGGGCTCGGTGGCGACCACCTGACCGGCTTCGATCTGCTGCCGTGCGGCGAGGGTGCGGAGGGGCGGCTGACACGCCTGGCCCAAGTCCTCGGCGAGGAGTTCTCGGCCAATGCCCTGGCGGTGGATGCCGCGCGCGACGGCGTCCGGCTGACAGGCTTCATTGGGCTGCCGACCTTCAATCGCGCCAATCGCGAGAGCCAGCATCTTTACGTCGGCGGCCGTCCTGTACGCGACAAACTGCTGATGGGTGCCGTGTCGGCCGGTTATGCGGATCATCTCATGCGCGACCGCTTTCCGGTTCTGGCGCTGTTCCTCACCTGCGATCCTGACTTTGTTGACGTCAACGTCCATCCAGCCAAGGCTGAGGTGCGCTTCCGCGACCCTGGTCTGGTGCGTGGTCTGCTCGTCGGCGCTCTGCGCGAGACGATCGAGGGCGCGCTGCATCGGGCCACCACGACAGGAGGCGCCCGCATGGGCGATGCCTTTGCGCGACGGCCCGCCGCTCCGTTCCGCAACTCTTCTCCGGCGACGCGTTGGTCGTCGGACCTTTCACCTTCCGCCCCGCTGACCCATCAGCCGGGAGGTTTTGCGGAAGCCTCGCAATCTGGCCCAATCTGGTCCTCGAGCGCCCGCCGTGACACCGCCTCGCTAAGCGACGACGTGCCTTTCTTTCCGCCGCAGGCGCGGGTCGAGCACCACAGTCACGCCGGTTCGGCGTCGGACGAATGGTCACATAGCGAAGCCCCGCTCGGCGCCGCGCGTGCCCAGTTGCACGAGACCTATATCGTGGCGCAAACGGTGGATGGGGTCGTGATCGTCGATCAGCACGCCGCGCATGAGCGACTTGTCTACGAGCGCATGAAGGCAGCCCGTGCCACATCCGGGATCGCGGTGCAATTGTTGCTGGTGCCGATCGTGGTCCCGGTCGACGAGGCTGCGCGTGGCGATCTCATCGAGGCTGCCCCGATGCTCGACAAGCTTGGGTTGACGCTCGAGGGGTTTGGACCCGGAGCCGTCGCGGTCCAGGCGGTCCCGCAAGACCTGCGCGGCTGCGACGTCGCCGCCCTGGTGCGCGACGTCGCCGCGATCCTGGCCGAGGACGGGCGCGCGGGGCCGCTCGAGCGGCGGCTGGATCATGTCCTCGCCACCATGGCGTGCCACCATTCGGTGCGGGCGGGACGACGCTTGGTGCCGGAGGAAATGAATGCGCTGTTGCGCGAGATGGAGCGCACGCCGGGGTCAGGCCAGTGTAACCACGGCCGTCCCACCTATGTGGAACTCAAGCTCAGCGACATCGAGCGACTGTTCGGTCGTCGCTGAAGAGCAGGCGTCAATCGCGCGCGATCAGTTCGGCTTCGCCGCCATGAACAACTGGATCCGCGGACATCACGCCGGATTTCCGGCGCTGGAGGAAACGCGGGCGCCGCTTTGAGACCGAGCGGCTCGGCCGGCGCTCCGGAAGGGCTTCGCCGAGCAAGACGGTGCCGAGTGCGACATCCGCCTCCTCGATCAAGCCAATCTCGCGTTCGACGAGTGCCGGTAGCCGGAAGAAGCGGCTCCACAGTCGCCAATCCGCGACGATATCCCGGTCGTGGTCGGCTTCGTCTAGCGCGACCGAGAGCTCACCGTCCGGGTGAAGCAGATGCAGCTGATAGGAGAGCGCACCATCTTGGCTCGACCGCAGCGACAGCGCCACGCCGCGATAGGTCCGCACCGGCACGGCAACCCGCATCGCGATGCCCAGCACGCTCCGATCGATCCGCACCAGGTCGCGTGTGAGCGACACCGAGCGTATCTGGCCATCGGCGCGTCGATCCGTCGTCTGAGACGGAAGATGGACCGGGCGACCGGATATCGTGTGATCGGCCTGCGCGTGAGCTTGCGGGTTGAACATTTTCGACGCCTCTAGAACATCTCGTCGCCTGCTGCGACCTGGAGGGTTTCCCTCCTTGTTGTCCGAGTGTCGCTTGCCGAGAGGGTTCAATGTCCTAAGAGGTCTGGTTGACGATGCGTAAAAAACAAGCATCGTCAACGCTTTGCAAAAATTCCTTGCGGATTCCTTGCGTTCCGAGCGGCAGAGCGTTTACAGCACCACGACCTTGGTGCCGAGCTTGACGCGATTATAGAGATCGATGACGTCGATATCGCGCATCCGGATACAGCCCGACGACACGCCCCGGCCAATTTCTTCCGGTTCGTTGGTGCCGTGAATGCGGTAGAGCGTATCCTTGCCGCTCTGGTCATAGAGATAGAGCGCGCGGGCGCCGAGCGGGTTTTCGGGCCCACCCTTCAGGCCGCCCATCGCCACGACGGGCGCAAGATGCGGCCAGCGCTTGACCATATCGGCCGGGGGCATCCAACTCGGCCATTCGGCCATTCGCTTGACCGTCGCGGCTCCGGTCCAGCCATAAGCCTCCATGCCGGTCGATACGCCGTAGCGGATCGCCTTCTTGCCGGGGAGCACGTACCAGAGCAGATTGCGCTTCGAATCAACCACGACTGTACCGGGCTCCTGCCCGGTTTCATCATCCACCTGGTAACGCTCGAAGGTGAGGTCCCCGGTCTGGACTTTCGGCACCATCGCCAAATATTCGGTGTCGCGCGCCGAAAGCTGCGGGTCGGGCACGGACGTATATTGGCACCCGCCGAGGGTCGCGGCTACCGCTGCGGCCAAGACCACTTTCATCCAGGACATCGCACACCCACCAACCGACAAACACCGTTGTTGTGAGTAACGTCCGGATGACCCGATTGACCAGTTCCTAACAACATGTTGCTAAACGAACCTGTCGACCGTGGCCATAATGCGACAAGCTCACCCCAGAGCAGACGAAAGGACCCGGTATGAAGACCGCTCTGATCAGTCATCCCGCCAGTCTGGCGCATGATATGGGTCCTGGCCATCCAGAACGCCCGGACCGCGTGCGCGCGCTGATGAAACGATTCGGCGACGAGGCCTTCGACGATCTCGTTCGAGTCTTTGCGCCGCGTGCCGAGCGGGAGATGATCGAGCGAGTGCATCCGGCCGCCTACATCGATGCGCTCGCGGCCGCCCGCCCCGGCCCTGGAGGATCTACCCGGCTCGATCCCGACACGGTCATGAACGAGGGAACTTGGGAAGCGATCCATTACGCTGCTGGCGGCGCTTGTCTCGCGGTCGATCGGGTCATGCGGCGTGAGGTCGCCAATGCGTTTGTGGCTATGCGCCCCCCTGGCCATCACGCTGAACGCTCGACCGCCATGGGATTTTGTTTCTTCAACACGGCCGCAATCGCGGCTCGCCACGCTCAAGCGATCCATGGTGCCGAACGAGTCGCGATCGTCGATTTCGACGTCCATCATGGCAACGGCACGCAGGAGATCTTCTGGTCAGACCCGAGCGTGCTTTATTGTTCGACGCATCAGATGCCGCTGTTTCCGGGCACGGGTGCAGCGGACGAGCGCGGGGACCACGGCACGATCGTCAATGCACCGCTTCAGCCGGGCGATGACGGCGAGGCCTTTCGCGAGGCGATCGAAAGCGCCATCCTGCCCCGTCTCGACGCATTCGCGCCCCATCTTGTCATTGTCTCGGCCGGGTTCGACGCGCATCGGCTCGACCCGCTCGCCAATCTCAATTTGGAAGCCAGCGATTTCGATTGGGTCACGCGCGCCCTGATGGCGGTGGCCGACAAACACGCGGGCGGGCAGCTCGTTTCAGTGCTCGAGGGGGGCTACGATCTCGACGGGTTGACGGACTCGGCTGCGGCCCACGTGCTCGGCTTGATGGAGGCCGGGCTCGACTGAGCCTCAGCCCCCCGGTCAGAGTGCGGAGCTCAGCCGCCGAACGTTGACCCCCACCACATTTCGGACGACTCACGTCCCGGTTTGGCCGCGATGACGGAGGAAATGGTCGGCCAGGACACAAGCCATCATGGCTTCACCGACCGGGACGGCGCGGATCCCGACGCAGGGATCGTGGCGCCCCTTGGTAATGATCTCGGTTTCGGCCATGTCTCGGTCGACCGTTTGGCGTGGCGCCAGGATCGAGGAGGTCGGCTTCACGGCGAAGCGCGCAACCAGCGGCTGCCCTGTCGAAATTCCGCCCAAGACGCCGCCAGCATGGTTGGCCAGGAACTGCGGTCGGCCATCGGCCCCGCGCCGGATCTCATCGGCATTCTCTTCGCCCCGCAAGGCCGCAGCCGCGAAGCCGTCGCCGATTTCGACTCCCTTGACGGCGTTGATGCTCATCAACGCGGCCGCGAGATCGGAATCGAGTTTGCCATAGATCGGCGCGCCCCACCCGGCCGGCACGCCCTCAGCCACGATCTCGATGACGGCGCCGACCGAAGAGCCATCGCGGCGCACCTCGTCGAGATAGGTTTCGAAGAACGCCGCAGCTTTCGGATCGGGGCAGAAGAATGGGTTATTGCCGACCTCGTCCCAGTCCCACAGAGCGCGATCGATCCGGTGCGGCCCCATCTGGACCAGTGCCCCACGGATCGTGACGGAACTGACCACCTTGCGGGCGATCGCGCCGGCCGCGACCCGCGCCGCCGTCTCACGTGCCGATGAGCGTCCGCCGCCGCGATAGTCCCGAATGCCGTATTTCGCATCATAGGTGTAGTCGGCGTGTCCCGGCCGATATTTCGCGGCGATGTCCGAATAGTCCTTGGACTGTTGATCGACATTCTCGATCATCAACGCGATCGGGGTGCCGGTTGTGACGGCCGGTCGATCACGCCCGTCCGCAAAGGTGCCGGACAGGATCTTGACGAGATCCGGCTCGCGCCGTTGGGTGGTGAAGCGGTTCTGGCCGGGTTTACGCTGGTCGAGAAAGCCCTGGATGTCGGCCTCGCTCAAGATCAGGCCGGGCGGACAACCGTCGACGACACAGCCCAGGGCAGGCCCATGGCTCTCACCGAACGTCGTGACCCGAAACAGATGACCGAAGCTGTTATGTGACATGAAGGCTCGCCTGAAACGCGACCGATCGCCCGGCCGCGTTCGTTATTTCACTCAACATCCCTTTCTTGTCACGCGGCTCGCTTGGGCTCAACCACCACCACAGGGCGGTCCTTCGGCTCGGCCGGCGCGCCGGCCCATTCCGTGTGCGGCGGAATGGACTCGCCCTTCATGACCAGAGTGAGCGGGCCAAGGCGCGCGAAGTCACCCACATGCGTGTCGTAAAGCACGGTCGACCCCGCCCCGATCGTCACACCATTGCCGATATTGACACGGCCGACCTTCATGACGCGGTCCTCGTAGAGATGCGTTTGGAGAGCCGCGAGCGCGTTGATCGACACGAAATCACCGACTGTGACGCAGTCGAATTCCGTAATGTCGGTCATGTCGAGATAGACGCCCTTTCCAAACTTCGCGCCGAACAGCCGCAGCATCCAGGGGAGGAACGGCGTCCCACGGAGATGGTCGAGCAGAACCTTGCCGGCCAGTCCCCAATACATGACCGCAACGGCTTCGGTCCGCATCGCCCAGAACGACCACATCGGCTGCACGGTCGGCTCGTAACGGCCCATTGTGGCCCATTTCACCAGGATCACCACCGCCGTCATGGTGAGGGAGATCAGCAGCGAGACACCGATGAACAGCAGCGTGACCTGTCCGTAGCGGCCATCGAGAAGCTTCGGCCCGAGCAATTCGACCGACCAGGTTCCGAACACGATGAACAGCATGGTGGGCAACGAAATATGCACGGCCTCGAAAACCGCGCGCATCAGCTTTTTCCAGCGTGGCGCCTCGTAGGTCCAATTCGCGCCGCCACCGTCGAACCGCTGCCGCACCGGCAGCTTGATCGGTGGCGTCCCGAACCAGGTGTCACCCGGGCTGAGTTCCTCATTGGTCGGCGGCTTCGACTTGATGCCGATCAGCGCACCGTCCGGAATATCGGCCCCGATCGGCACGACGGCATCGTTGCCGATGAAGACGCGAGCGCCGGTCCGGACCTTCTTCAGGATCATCCAGCCACGGCGAACCTCTTCGTCGCCGAGCACGACCTCGTCGGCGATAAAGCATTTCTCTCCGATGTCGATCAGGTCGTAGCGCCCCGACAGATTGGTCGAGATCTCGGCGTCCTTGCCGATCTTGGCGCCCATCAACCGATACCACCCGCGCATATAGACGGTGGCGAAGAGCGAGCTCAGCGTTTCGAGCGTGATCTCGGTCGAGAGCGCCACGATCCACTTCCGCATGTAGAACCAGGAATAAACCGAATAGCGTCCCTCGCTCACACGCGGCAGCACGATCCAACGGATCGCCGCAATGAACGCGACCGTGACGAGCACCAAGGCAAAGGCCGTCGGCCAAGCGAGGATCGGCAGCGATGCCAAATAGGTGAGACGGTCGACCTCCGGCACGTCGATCCAGCTATCGATCTGATCGAACACCCAGAAAGCCGGGAAGATGGGGATTAGGCCAAGCGGCGGAATGACCAGCAACATGACGACATAGAGAAGCCCCTGCACGATGCGTCGGCCTAGCGATGCGGTCGGCAACTCATCGAGTTCGGCCCGGCTCGCGGTTCCGGTCTGCCGGCCCGGCGACCCGTCCCACACCTGCCAGTCGCCTACGCGTCCACCCGCCGCGATGGCGGTCAGATCCTTCAGTTCGGCCCCTTCGCCGACGACGACATCTTCCTCGATCACGCAGGAGGTGCCGATATAGGTGTCGCGCCCGATCGAGATCTCGCCCACGATGAACAGGTTGCCCTCGACCCGGGCATTGTTGAACTTGACCTTGCCGCCGATGCTGGCGTCTTCGCCGATCGACAGTTGGTCAAAGGACCCGATGTCGATATCGCCGATAATGGCATTGGGTCCGACCTTGGTGCCGAGCGCACGCAGGAAGGTCCGCATGACCGGCGACCCCTGCATCCACTTCGGATGGGTCAGCGACACGAGGCGCTGCACGACCCACCAGCGGAAGAAGTAAACGCCCCAAAGCGGATAGCGCCCCGGCTTCATGCGGCCGAGAATGAGCCATTTGCCGGCGATCGCGAACAGCACGGTCGCGACGTTGATCAGCATATAGATGCCGATCAGGGATGCGGCTTCCTCAAAGAAGCCGGCATCGCTGCCAGTCAGAAGCATGTAGCTGATGAAAACGCCGAGCCACTGAAAGGTCATCAAGGCGATGATGAGCGGCAGCACCGCGGCTTGCGCCAGCCCGCAGAGAAAGCGCCGCCGCAGGCTGGGAGGCTCGAAACCGAGATCGCGGACGCCGCCTTGCTGTGCCGATTTGGCATCGAGCGAGGCCGAAATCGCCCGCAGCGTCCGCAGCTTATACATGTCCTGCAGGGTCAAGCCTGAGAGATGCTGGATCTGTCGGACGACGGAAACAAAACGAGCCGCCAGCAGCGAATGGCCACCGAGATCAGTGAAGAAGTCGGCATCGAACGGAATCGCCTGGGGCGGCAGCACCTGCTTGGCGGCGGCCAGAAGGCTGGCTTCTGTGTCGCTCCGCGGCTCTTCCTGCGCCTCGACCGTCACGGGTGTCGTCAGCGCTACGCTTCGCAGCACCTTACGGTCAGCCTTGCCGGAGGACAGGCGCGGTAGATCGCTGACGATTTCGAAACGAGCCGGCACCATGTAGGGCGGAAGTTCATCCCGCAGCACGCTACGGAGATGCTTGGCGTCAAGACTGTCGCTTGGTGCGGCCCGATGAGGCACGATGAAGGCGACGAGTTGGTCGATGCCATCGTCGGTGCGAAGCACGACCGTCACTTGCGCGATACCGGGGAGAGCGGCAAGCTTGGCTTCGATCTCGCCGAGCTCGACGCGGAAGCCGCGGATCTTAACCTGGTCGTCGATACGACCTCGAAACCCGATCTTGCCGGCGCGATCCATCACGACCGCATCACCGGAGCGATAGAGAATCGGATCGTGGTTCTCGGTCCCAAACGGATTAGCGACGAACTTTTCAGCCGTCAGCGAGTCGCGTTTGAGGTACCCCTTTGCGACACCGGGGCCGCCGATCACGAGTTCGCCCTCGATGCCACGGGGCAGCAGGGTCATGTGATCGTCGACAACGTAACAGGTGTAGTTGGCGATCGGGCCGCCGATCGTGACGGTCTCGTTGATCCGCACCTCGGAGGCCGTTGCGACCACGGTCGCTTCGGTCGGACCATAGGAATTGTAGATGCGGCGACCGGGTCGGCACCAGCGCTGGGCAATGACGGGCGGACAGGCTTCCCCACCCAGAATGATGAGGCGCAGTGACGGAATATCCTGCGAGATCATCCCCAGCAGCGTCGGCACCGTATCAAGAACCGTCACGCCCGCCATGCTCATCAGGTCGGGCAGTTTGTCGGCCTCACCCAGCATCTCGGCACTTGCCACGAACAGGCTTGCGCCGACGAGATACGGGATCCAGATCTCCTCCATCGACAGGTCGAACGCGACCGAGGCGCCCTGAAAAACAATGTCGGTCGGTTCGATCCGGTAGAGATCGTTGGCGGACCGGAGATAGTGGCAGATATTGGCGCCGGTGATCACGATGCCTTTCGGCACGCCGGTCGAGCCGGACGTGTAGATCAGATAGGCGGGATCTGCGGAAGTCGCGCCGAGCGCCCGCGCATCGACGACCGAACGATCGTCCGGTTCGACGAGGTCGGAAGCCACCACGATGGGGCACGGCATCGCGCCGCCCGCTTTGGTGCGATAAGCGTCGTTGCTGAGCAGCAGCACGGCTTCGGCATCGCCGAGGCAGGTCGCAATGCGATCGACCGGTGCGTCGGCATCGAACGGCAGCCAAGCCGCGCCGGTTTTGGCAATGGCGATTTGGCTGATCAGCAGATCCGGTCCGCGTCCCATCCAGAGCCCGGCCACCTTGCCGGGACGGAGGCCGCGCTTGAGCAAGCCCCGAGCGATGCCGGTCGCAAGCGCGTCAACCTCGGCGTAGGTCTGCGTCAAACGACCCGACCGGAGTGCAATCGCGTCGGGGGTTGCGGCCACGGCCGACGCAAAAATCTCGCAGAGAAGTTCGTCTCGAATGAAGTCGGGCTTGAGCGGACCGACCAGTCGCGATGGCTCCAGCGACGAATCCAGAGTTCGCACAACGCCGTCCGACGCTTCGGCCGGGCTTATCTTCATCTCTGCTATCGACATCATGGCCCGCTGTTCAGTCCTGGGGTAGATCGAGCGTCGTCGACCTGCCTCAGCCCCTTTGTTCCGAGAGCGGCTTTGAGTTGAAACCTCGAATGGCTCCTGCCCACCTCATTGCGCCCTATCGCACCCCCTTGAGGGGTATGCCGCCTTACCGATCAAACATGACCGCAATTGCACCGGCCCAGATTATAGCAATTGAAAACCGATTCGCGGCTCGTAAAAAGGCGCCACTGCCGCCAAATTGCCACCGCTCAGTTCACCGATCGGATGAGGCATCCCCTGTCAAAGACGCTTTTGCGTCTGAACTTTCCCTGAATGCCGCCGATCGGCGCATCATGGATGCACGGGAAGATTTAAGCCCAAGCGAAACTGTTGCGCTCGAACTTCAACACCCGACCTTGCGTGATTTCGATATTTGGGGCCGCCAAGGTCGATAGTCCGCCGACCAGCACCATCAGGGCTCGCGCCACGCCGCCATGCGAAACCACGATCTCGCCGTTGGAGAGGGTGTCGAGCCATGGCCTGACGCGTTCGGCCAGCATGGCGTAGCTTTCGCCGTCCGGCGGCACGAAATGCCATTTATCGCGGCGACGCTCGCGGATCAGGTCGGGGCATCGGAGCTTGACGTCAGCCCAGGTCAACCCCTCCCATTCACCGAAGGAAAATTCGCGCAGCCGCTCGTCGCGATCAAACATGTCGGGATCGAGCCCCATGGCCAAACGCGCGAGGCGCATCGTTTCGCAGGTGCGCCCGAGTGGCGAGGACACGAATCGGCACTGCGACAGGTCGGCCCCGTCACGCTTGACGACGCCGAGCGCTCGCCTGCCCGACGACGCAGCCTGATCCTGGCCGACCTGATTGAGCGGAATGTCCTTTTGGCCTTGCAGCCGGCCTTCGGCGTTCCAGTCGGTTTCCCCGTGTCGGATGAAAAGAAAGCGACGCTCGCGCCGCGCGCTTCCGCTCATCGTCACTCTTTGCCGACGACCGAGATATCCGGAGCCGACGGGTTCTTCATGCCGACGACATGATAGCCGGCGTCCACATGCAGAATCTCGCCCGTCACTCCGCGTGATAGAGGTGACAGCAGGAAGGCGGCGCTTTCGCCCACCTCCTCGATCGTCACGGTGCGGCGCAACGGCGCGTTATATTCGTTCCATTTCAGAATGTAGCGGAAGTCGCCGATGCCGGAGGCCGCCAGTGTCTTGATCGGGCCGGCCGAAATGGCGTTAACGCGAATATTTTGCGCCCCGAGATCGGCCGCCATATAGCGCACGCTCGCTTCGAGAGCCGCTTTGGCAACACCCATCACGTTGTAATGCGGCATCCACTTTTCGGCGCCGTAATAGGTGAGTGTCAGCATCGAACCGCCGTCGGTCATCAGCTTCTCGGCACGTTGCGCCACCGCCGTAAACGAGTAGCAGGAGATCAGCAGCGACTTGGAAAAGTTTTCGGCTGTCGTGTCGACATAACGCCCGGTGAGCTCGTCCTTGTCCGAAAACGCGATGCAATGAACCAGAAAGTCGAGCTTGCCCCACAAGCGCTCGACCTCTGCAAAAACCGCATCGATCGAGGCGCTGTCGGTGACGTCGCAGTGGCCGACCACCTCGGCGGAGATTTCGCGTGCCAACGGCCGCACCCGTTTTTCCAGCGCGTCGCCCTGGAACGTAAAGGCGAGTTCCGCACCCGCCTCATGGGCCGCCTTTGCGATCCCCCAGGCGATCGACCGATTATTCGCGACGCCCATCACCAGACCGCGTTTGCCGGCCAGAATCCCCCGCCCGACCGACGGCTTGGAGGCGCTTGTTGCTTCAGACATGTGCTACCCGACCTCGAACCGCTTGCATTCGCCCTCGCCAAACCATCCGCCGCTCATAACTCAACCGACATCGATCTGAAAAGACCGGGACCGAACAAACAGCATTCGGTCGTTTCGATCGGCACATCTGCGTCGTTTTAGGTACCGGCAATCCGGTGATAATCCATCGTGGCGGCTTGAAGAACCGTAGGCAAGACTCCTTGTTTGTCCTAACATTGAATTAAAGGATGGGGTCATGAATTGGCGGCGGGGAAGACGGTGAACGCGACGAGGCACTCCTATCGTGGAGACGTCGAAAAGCTGATCCCTCGGCTTCGCCAATATGCACGCGCGCTTGTGACCGATCACCGCCAGGACGCGGCCGACGATCTCGTCCACGACGCTTTGTCTCATGCCTTGCGAAGCGAACGCCATTGGGCTGGCGAGGATGTGGCGATCAAGCTTTTCACGCGTGTGACGGCCGCCAATCGGCTTCGGGCGCGCGCGTGTCTGGGTGAACGGCGGTTATCACCAACTGGTCTAGGCTCGTCGGACCAGCAGGCCCACGGACAAGCGACGCACCAGATGTCGCAGACGGATCTGCTGCCTCATAGCACAGGGGGATCCCCCGGTCGCGCCCTCGACCTGTTATCTCTCGGACATCGGGAGGCCCTGCTTCTGGTGGTTCTTGGGCGTTTCGATTACCCGCAAGCCGCGCAGATCATCGGCATTCCGACCGGAACCTTCGTGACCCGCTTGGTGCATGCCCGCGAGCAACTCGGAGAAACGCTCTGGTCCTCGACGCAGGCCACAGCCGAGAAGGCAGAGAGGCGGCAGCGCTCGACGCATCTTCGCCTTGTCAAATCGTAAGGCTGCCGCACCGTGAAGCGTATGCAACGTGTCTTTGGCGACATCGACGCCCTCCGCTTCGTCGATCACCGCTTGGACGAGGAACGCCGGGCTGCCTTTCTGGCCCATTTGAGCGATGATCCCGAGCAGGCCGAGCGCATCGAACATTGGAGCCGCCAGAATGATGTCATTCAGGCGGCTTTCTCGGGCATTGCTCATGAGACGGTTCCGCTCTGGTTGCGGCTCGACCATATGACCCCGGAGCGCGACGAAGCGCTCGCACCGATCGAGACGACGGCGCCGCTCAGGGCAAAACCCGTCGTCCACCTTGCGCTACCCGCCAAGCCGCGCCGTCACAGATTGAAGGACGTCCGCGTGGCGGCTCTGGCGCTCGCGGCCGCGATCACCATGGGCTATTTCGTCTCGCGCGATGTCATGCCGAGGCGGTTCTTCGAGGGACATCAGGCTGAGGTGCGACCGCCCGAAGCCCATGATCCAATCCATCGATTAATCGACCGGGCGGCCGACGCTTATCGGACCTATGCGATTGATCCGCTGCGACCCGTGGAAATCGCATCGGCGCAACAGGCGCAGTTGGACAGTTGGTTTCAGCGCCGCCTGTCGATTGCGGTTCACGCGCCTGATCTTCGCAGCGAGGGATGGTCGCTGCTCGGCGGACGCCTTGCTCCCGGCGACCCTGGGCCGGGCGCCTATTTCGTCTTTGAAAACGAGGCCGGCGAGCGGCTCGGCTTCTATGTCGCCCGGACCGATACTGCGCCAAAAACCAGCATGATCGTCACGGCCGGCAACGGCGAATCCAGCGCGGCTTGGATCGAGGGGCCGATCGGGCTGGTTCTCTCGGTCAACAAGGATTCGGCTTGGCTGTCGAAAAACATCGATCGGCTGAAGGCCAGCATCAAAATGCCGGCGAGCGACTGACGCCCGCCGGTCTGTTGGCGTTCGGCGTGTCAGACCTCAGTCGAACATGCTTCGCGGGGTATAGGGATGATGATCACGGAGCTGCTCCGCCGCTGCGATCAGCTCCGGGTCCTGCTCGGCCGGAAGCACGATGCGTGGCGTCACCAGAAGATCGCCAGCCGGCAGCGATCCTGTGGCCGGCAAACCCTTGGCCCGCAGCCGGAGCGTCTTGCCGGCGCGAGCGCCGGGCGGCAAAGTGAGTTCGACGGCCCCACCGAGCGTCGGCACATTGACCTTCCCGCCCAACACCGCCTCATAAAGCGTGATCGGCAGATCGAGCCGCAAGTCGCGTCCATCGACCTCGAAGAACTTATGTTTGGCGATCTTCACCGTGATCAACGCGTCCCCCGGCACGCCGCGACCCGGCATGCCCTGCCCTTTCAGCCTGATCTGCTTGCCATCTTCGATCCCGGCCGGGATTTTTATGTCGAGCATGCGCCCGCTCGGAAGACTGACACGGGCTTGCGCGCCCTCCACCGCCTCGTTGAGCGACACCGTCACGGTGCCCGAAACGTCCTCGCCTTTCGCAGCCGAAGCACCACCGGCCGCGCCGCGCGCTGCACCACCGCCGAAAAGGTCGGAGAAGAAGTCGGTCGGATCGATCCCGCCCTGGGCGCCCTTGAAGCCACGAAATGGAGATCCGCCACCGCCGAAATCCTGATATTCGTAAGCTTGCTGACCTGCCCGGCCGCCAGCGCCGCCACCAGCCCCGAATCCGTCGAAACTCTGGTAGCGCGGCTTGCCGTCCGCATCGATCTCGCCCCGATCGAAGGCCGCTCGCTTGGTCTCGTCGCCCAAGATCTCATTGGCCGAATTAGCTTCGGAAAAACGCTCCTGCGCTTTCGGATCCTTGTTCTGATCGGGATGATGTTTTTTGGCGAGCTTGTGAAACGCCTTCTTGATCTCCGCAGCGTCCGCCGTCTTTGGGACGCCCAACACTTCATATGGATTACGCATCATCTGGCCTGCTGATCGCGCTCGCCCAAGCGGCACGAAGCGCATGTCTCTGTCGGTGGCAAAATGGGCGCTCTGCCGCCGAAGGGCAAGCATCACGACAGGCGAAGCGGCACGCCATTTACAAAAAGATCAGGGTTGGCGAGGCTTTGCGCCGGTTCAGGCTTTGGCTTGCTTTTCCTCGCGGGCATCCGCCACGGTCCAATCGCCATCGGGACCACGGCAAGCCGACCCCTCGATATGTCGATCGGCATGTGGATCAGGCACCACATGTGCCTTGAACGACCGGCAGATTTTATCGTTCTTGGAAAAGGGTGCTGCGGTCGCGACGAAGCTGCCTTTCGCGCCCGATCGAGGATTGTCCCACGCGACGCTCGCGCCATTTCCTTGTGGGTCGAGCGCGACCGCAAGCGCGGCTTTCGCACGGCGCCAATCCTCGCCGTCGAGTTCCTTGGACAAAACGACGGTGGACCGATTAATCGATCCGGTTGGGCTCTGGTCTGCCATGAACCCACCGATCGGAAATGAAACCGAGCAGGCACTGGCGCAAATGCCGATGCCGCTGCACATAAGAAGCCGGAGGATGGCGCGGGACGCAAAATCACGGCCTGCGGCGCTCGGATCGATCCGAACGGCCGACATCGCCGAGGCTTTCGCGTTCGAGATTGGCTGCCTGACGTTCACGAGTGCGATCCGCTTTTCCGCAACAACATGAAGGGACGGTAACTTGGAACCGTTAATTGCTGGTGACTTCACGCTGCGCGACGACCCGATGGGCCTTTTCAAGGATTGGTTAGGCGAGGCGGTCGCAAGCGAGCCGCGCGACCCGAATGCGATCGCGCTCGCCACGGTCGATCAGCAGGGCTTGCCGGACGTTCGTCTGGTTCTGCTGAAGGGGTATGACGACCGAGGTTTCGTCTTCTATACGAATTCGGAAAGCCAGAAGGGTGAGGAACTCGCCGCCAATCCGAAGGCCGCCTTTGTGCTGTATTGGAAATCGCTGAACCGGCAAATCCGGGTCAGAGGACGGGTCGAAGCCGTCACGAAGGACGAGGCGGACGCGTATTTTGCCAGCCGGCACCGCGGGAGCCGGATCGGCGCTTGGGCGAGCCAGCAATCGCGACCGCTGGACGCACGCTCCACCCTCGAGAAGCGCGTCGAGGATCTCGATCGCGAGTTCGAGGGCAAAGACGTGCCGCGCCCCGATTATTGGAAGGGCTATCGTGTGATCGCCTCGTCGATGGAATTTTGGCAGGATCGCGCATCCCGACTGCACGATCGCATCGTTTTTTCCCGCGCCGACGATCGGGCGAATTGGACCAAGCTGCGGCTTCAACCCTGAGATCGGTCGAAGGCTAGTCGCCACGCGGGCGGGCTGGCATAAGACCCGCAACACGAGCCCGCTGCAATCGGTAACGGTCGCAGCATGGCACCGACCCCAGAGCGGGCTCTCCCATCCGACACGCGGCGGTCAACGATGACGATGTATCAAACTCAGTCCAACGGCCCGCGGCGGACCATGCTGCTGACCGGCGCGTCGCGCGGCATCGGCCATGCGACGGTCAAACGATTCTCGTCGGCAGGATGGCGCGTGATCACCTGCTCGCGTCATGCGTTTCCAGAGGATTGTCCGTGGGAAATGGGCCCGGAAGACCATTTGCAGGTCGATCTTGCGGATGCGGACAGCACCGCGACCGCGATCGAGGAGGTGCGTCAGCGCTTACAGGAGGGACGGCTCGACGCCCTCGTCAACAATGCCGCCATCTCGCCGAAGCTCAGCGGCGGGGGGCGCATGGGCGCAATCGAGACCAACCTGCTCGATTGGCAAAAGGTCTTTCAGGTCAATTTCTTCGCCCCCGTCATGCTGGCTCGCGGTTTGATTAAGGAACTCGAAAAAGCGCAGGGGTCGGTCGTCAACGTGACATCGATCGCCGGCTCTCGTGTCCATCCCTTCGCCGGTGCCGCCTATGGCACGTCGAAGGCGGCGCTTGCGGCCTTGACGCGCGAAATGGCGTCCGACTTCGGCCCCCTCGGGATCCGGGTCAACGCTATTTCCCCAGGTGAGATCGATACCGCGATCCTGTCGCCTGGGACCGACAAGATCATCGAGCATCTTCCGCTCAGGCGGCTGGGCAAACCCGAAGAGGTCGCCAAGGCCATCTACTTTCTTTGCACCGAACAATCGAGCTACGTGCATGGGGCCGAAATCCACATCGATGGCGGCCAGCACATATGACATCGACCGGCCCGGTGCCGCTCGATCCCTCGCGTTCCTACCCGGCCAGACCGATCATCGCCGCGAGCGTGGCGGTCTTTCGCAATGGGCGGGTGCTGCTCGGCGAGCGCGTGAAACCACCGGGTGCCGGATCCTATTCGCTCCCGGGAGGTCTCGTCGAGCTCGGTGAGACGCTTGAAGAAGCGGCCCTTCGCGAACTGACCGAGGAAACCGGAGTCACGGCTCGGATCACGGGCTTCAACGGCCATGTCGAAGTCCTCGCCCGCGACAATGCGGGCCGCGTCGAACGGCATTTCGTGGTCGCCTCCTTCATTGGTGAGTGGGTCTCCGGAGAGGGCGTCGCTAGTGACGAGACGCGCACGATCGTCTGGGCCAACCTCGCCGATCTCGAGACCCTGCCTCTCACCCCTGGCCTGAAGCCTTTGCTGGAGCAGGCCATCGCGAGCCGACATGCGGGGGACTGACCGGCGCAAGACGGTCCTTGGTCCGTTCTTTGCGGCACTGCTGATCGCATCAACAACAGGGCTGAACTGGGCCTGCGCCGAAACGGCGCCACCGCCGCTTCCCCCGCCAGCACCGCAACGTGGCGTGGTTCCACGCGAGCCGGCGGGACCCCCGCCTTACGAGGCGCAACTCGATCGCTTGGCCGAGCTGATGGGCACACTGGCGTTTATGCAGACGCTGTGCGGGCAAGGCGATGGTGCAACCTGGCACGACAAAATGGAGAGCCTTCTTGACGCCGAGTCGAAGACGGGGTTGCGGAAGGAGCGGCTCGCCGGCAGCTACAATCGCGGCTATCGCGGCTATCAGGTCACCTATCGGACGTGCACGCCGGCCGCTCAGGCCGTCGTCGACCGATCCTTGCAGGAAGGCGAGCGACTCGCGCGCGATCTGTCGATCCGTTTCGGTGGTGAATAGAAAAACTGCATTTCACTAGGCATGTTAACCCTTTCGTAGTAATCGGGATATGCACTTGCGCGTCGGCACGGTAAAACCTCTGTATGTTGACTGACACGACTGTTTCGCAAGACCGATTCGACGCTGCTGACGATCGCCGCTTGGCGCTTGCTTATGTGGCCGAAGCCTTCGCAGAGGCGACGCTGGATGGCATCGAGGAGGATTGCTTCGTGCAAGCCGCCCTCTTCACGGCCTTTCAGACGCTGGTCGACATCTACGGCGAGGACGCAGCCGCGACATTCGCTGAACGGTTACCCGAGCGAATTCGGCAGGGTGAATTCTCCATCGTGACCCGCCAGTAACGCGACCACCACCCCAAGTCTCGGATCGGGGACCAAGTCTCGGGATCGGGGACCAAGTCTCGGGATCCGCGATCCGGCGCTTGACACGATTGCAGTCGTGCATAACGTTCGGTACATAATCCGAGACGTCACGCGGTTCAGGCTTTGCCGATCCGTGGCGCCGCTCCAAGAACAATGGACATCATCACATGCCAACTCTCTTCGATCCGCTGGTCGTCGGTGACCTGACCTTGCCGAATCGCATTATCATGGCGCCGCTGACCCGTTGCCGCGCGAGCGCCGGCCGCGTACCGAATGCAATGATGGCCGAATATTATGTCCAGCGCTCGACTGCTGGACTGATCCTGACCGAAGCCACGAGCGTAACGGCCGAGGGCGTCGGCTACCCGAACACTCCCGGCATCTGGTCGGATGCCCAGGTCGAGGGTTGGAAGATCATTACAGAGGCGGTCCACAAGGCGGGCGGCCGCATCGTGCTCCAGCTTTGGCACGTCGGCCGCATCTCGGATCCTGTCTATCTCGACGGCGCGACCCCTGTTGCGCCCAGCGCGATCGCACCTGCGGGCCACGTGAGCCTGGTTCGTCCGGAGAAGAATTTCGTGACGCCTCGCGCGCTGGAGACGGATGAACTCGCGCGTGTCGTCGCTGACTATCGCCATGGCGCCGAAAATGCCAAGCGGGCCGGCTTCGACGGCGTCGAGGTGCATGGCGCGAACGGCTATCTGCTCGACCAGTTTCTGCAGGACAAAACAAACCAGCGGACCGACCGCTTCGGCGGCTCGATCGAGAACCGCGCCCGCCTGATGCTCGAGGTCGCGGACGCCTGTATCGACGTTTGGGGCGCCGGCCGCGTCGGGATGCATCTCGCCCCGCGCCGTGACGCGCATGACATGGGCGATTCGACGCCGCTGGAGACCTTCGGCTACGTGGCTCGCGAACTCGGCCGCCGGAAGATCGCGTTCATCTGCGCCCGCGAGCATACGGGAGACGATCGCCTCGGCCCGCAGCTCAAGGCTTTGTTCGGCGGCGTCTACATCGCCAACGAGAAGCTCGATAAAGCCGAAGCGCAGGCTCTGCTCGACAAGGGCGAGGCTGATGCCGTCGCGTTCGGCAAGGCCTACATCGCCAATCCGGATCTGGTCGAGCGTCTCCGTCAGGACGCGCCGCTCAACCCGCAGCGGCCCGAAACATTCTATGCGGACGGACCGACCGGCTACATCGATTATCCGAGCCTGTCGCAAGCCGCCTGATGAGACGCTAACGGTGCGAGCGGCGAGGCCTGCAACTTCCTGCGGTCCCGCCGATTGAGTCGCTCAGACGAAAGCGGAGCCATTCGCTGGCTTCGCCTGTCGGGAGGCTGACGAGCGGTGAATACGAAACTCGCGTCCTACACCTCGAAGCGCGACTTCGAAAAGACGGCGGAACCGACCGGCGCCGCTGCCGTCATCCCGTCGAAGGCGCTGCGCTTCGTTATCCAAAAGCATGATGCCACGCGGCTGCATTACGATTTGCGCCTCGAGGTCGACGGCGTCTTTAAGTCCTGGGCGATCACGCGCGGCCCCTCGCTCGACCCGCACGACAAGCGCCTCGCTGTCGAGGTCGAGGACCATCCGCTCGACTATGGTGATTTCGAAGGCACGATTCCAAAAGGTCAATATGGCGGCGGTACAGTCCTGCTGTGGGATCGGGGTACATGGACCCCAGAAGGTATGACGGCCCAGGGGGGGCTGGAGTCGGGCGACCTCAAATTCACCCTGCACGGCGAGAAGCTGCACGGGTCGTGGGTGCTGGTCCGCATGAAACACGATCGGATGGGGGGCAAGCGGACAAACTGGTTGCTGATCAAGCATCGTGATGACGCCGCACATGAGGGCGATGCGGACGCGCTTCTGTCGCAAAACACCTCGGTCGCCTCCGGCCGCGCGATGGAGGATATCGCGGCAGGCCGCGGCAAACCACCGAAGCCGTTCATGACCAAAGCCTCGAAAGCCGCCAAGCCCGACGCTGTTTGGCAGTCGAATCGCGCGGCCGACGACGCCACACCTCAGGCCGGGAAAAAGCCCAGGAAACCATCAGCCGCCAAAGCGGCAGCGCCGAAGTCCAGTAAAGCAGCGACATCGAAAGCGAAGCTGGTTGCGCCGGAATGGCCGCGTTTCGTGGAACCGCAACTCTGTCGATTGGTCGACCATCCCCCGAGCGACGCCGGATGGGCCCACGAGGTCAAGTTCGATGGCTATCGCGTGCAACTCAACGTGCGGGGTGGAACGGCGGTCCTCCGGACCCGGAAGGGGTTGGATTGGACCGACAAGTTCAAGGCGATCGCCGCGGCCGGAGAAGCGCTGCCTGACGTCATTATCGATGGTGAGATCGTGGCGCTCGATCATCAGGGAGCGCCAGACTTTGCGGCTTTGCAGGCTGCTATCTCGGATCGGAAAACCGATGAGCTCGTCTTCTTTGCCTTCGATCTTTTGATGACGGGCGATGAGGATTTGCGCGGACAGCCGTTGTCGATCCGGAAATCCCGCCTGAAGGGTATCCTCACCGACACTCCACATGACGACGACCGCTTGCGGTTCGTCGACCATTTCGCGGCCGGCGGCGACGCGGTACTCAAGGCGGCGTGTCGCATGTCGCTCGAGGGAATCGTCTCGAAGCGGCTCGACGCCGCCTATGTGTCGGGCCGGTCCGAGAGTTGGACCAAGGCCAAATGCCGAGGAGGCCATGAGGTTGTGATCGGCGGCTGGACCGATACGGATGGCAAGTTCCGTTCGTTACTGGCCGGCGTGCATAAGGGCGATCATCTCGTCTATGTGGGGCGGATCGGAACCGGCTATGGTCAGGCGGTGGTGTCGCAATTGATGCCGCGCCTCGAACAGAATGCCTCCGCCAAAAACCCGTTTACCGGCCTCAACGCTCCCAAAGCCGCCAAGGGTATTCATTGGCTCGCGCCCGACCTCGTGGCCGAAATCCACTATGCGGGCTGGACCGGCGACGGCATGATCCGGCAGGCCGCCTTCAAGGGACTACGAGACGACAAGCCCGCAGCCGAGGTCGTGGCCGAAAAACCCGCTCCGGCCGATACGCCGCTATCGGAGCCGCCCGTTCAGCCGACGCGCGGCACTAAACCCAACAAAACCGCCGCCAAACCGTCCGGGAGCGAAGCAACGCCGCCTGCCGCAGCCGCCCGCCACCGGCCTGCCGCTAACGCCGTGGTGATGGGCGTCAGCATCACGCATCCGGATAAGGCGCTCTGGCCCGATGATGGCGCGGGCCAGGCTGTCACCAAGCTCGACCTCGCCCGCTATGTCGAAGCCATCGGGCCGTGGATGATCGAGCATGTCAAAGGTCGCCCATGCTCGGCCGTGCGCGCGCCGGATGGGATCGGCGGACAAGAGTTTTTCCAACGCCATGCGATGCCGGGCACATCGAGCTTGCTGACGCTGGTGACCGTGAAGGAGGAGACGAAGCCCTACCTGCAGGTCGATCGAGTCGAAGGCTTAGTCGCACTGGCACAGACCGGCGCGATCGAATTGCACCCATGGAACTGTCAGCCGGATCAGCCTGAGGTGCCAGGTCGATTGATTTTTGATCTCGACCCAGGGCCGGAGGTCGATTTCGAGGCTGTCATCCATGCGGCACGTGACATAAAGGACAGGCTCGACGATCTCGGGCTGGTGTCATTCTGCAAGACGACCGGCGGCAAGGGGCTACACGTCGTGACACCGCTGACGATGCCGAGGAAGGCCGGGCCGGACTGGGCCGCCACGAAGGACTTCTGCCGACGAATTTGCGCCGACATGGCGGCAGCGCATCCCGATCGCTATCTCGTCAACATGGCCAAGAAGCTGCGGACGGGAAAGATCTACCTCGATTATTTGCGGAACGACCGGACCGCGACGGCGGTGGCGCCTTTGTCGCCGCGCGCAAGGCCCGGCGCGACCGTATCGATGCCGTTGACGTGGTCGCAGGTCAAAACGGGGCTCGACCCGGCCAAATTTACGATCCGCACCGTGCCGGCCCTGCTATCGAAATCGATCGCTTGGGCCGATTACGATGAGGGCGCGCGCTCACTCGAGCGGGCCATGCAACGATTCAAGGTTGATGCGTGACGCGATCCGGGGCAAAGCCGGGCGACGATCGACCGATAACGCGATCCGCTCCTTCGCTCGAGATCGCATCCCTGCCCCGCGCCGTGCAGCTTCTGCGGGCTCGCATTCTCGAGACGGTGCGCGGCGGCGACATCGACGATCTCCGCGTGCCGCTCGGTTGGAACGAGGTGCCGCCGCTGTTCCGTCGTGGCCAGAAACCGGAGGCGGACCCTGTCGAATACTTGAAGAGCCGAAGCTTCGATCGACAGGGTCGCGAGATGCTCGGGATCATGCGTGCGGTGTTCACGGCCGCTTACGTGCAGGAACGGCGTGGCCCGAGTACATCCTACATCTGGCCCATCTTCCCGGTCACAAACGAGTTTGCCCCGCCCCGCTCGCAACAGATCGGCCTCTGGCGCTGCGTCCGCTTCGAGGATCTCACCGCGAAGGCCGCAGGCGGCGGTCCACTCATCCACCGAACCGCGATCGGGGACGACGGAACTTGGCACTATTTCTGGACCGAGTCCTAGCACGTCAAGCTCCGGGCGCTTGACGTGAGCGGTCATCTCCCCCGCGAAAAGACCGATCGGTTGCGGCCCTTCGCGATACCGCATCATGCCCGCGCAGAAGCCATGCCTTACGCTATTGTTCGTACGACGCCGCCGTCGACACGCAAGGACGTGCCTGTCGTCGCCGACGCCTGATCCGAGCAGACATAGCCCGTCAGGTTTGCGACTTCTTTGGTTGTCGCAAAGCGATTGAGCAGCGATGTCGGGCGCACCGTTTTCAAGAACTGCTGCTCGGCGTCCTCTCGCGTTATGCCTTGCGCCTTTGCGGCCGCCTTCATCCACCCCCCCATGATTTCCGAATTTGTCGGCCCAGGGAGGACAGAATTGACGGTGACGCCCGTACCACCGACCACCTCGGCCAAGCCCCTCTGGCGGATGTTGGAATTGGCCTGTTGGCCAGGGTTTCGCTTGCGGATGAACTCCGGCAAGCCGAGGTCATGACAATCCTCGACGAATTTGTGACCAATGTCAGAGACATCAGCTCTCGGTCGAGGCGTATTCGCATCCGGCCTGCGTCAGTTACAACGCTTCGAGAAACCGCACCGGCTGGCCGCTCGCAGGGTCCTCGATGCCGCCATCCCACATGACCTGATGGCCCCGCACGATGGTGCCGACGGGCCATCCCGTAACGTCCCGGCCGTGATATGGCGTCCATTGCGAGCGGGACGCGATCCAGTCGTCCGTGATCGTGACCCGCCGCTTCAGATCGACCACGGTGAGATCCGCATCATAGCCAACTGCCATGCGGCCCTTCCGCGCGATGTTGAACAAACGCGCAGGCCCAGCGCTCGTCATATCGACGAAACGCTGCAGACTGAGCCGTCCGGCCGCAACATGGTCGAGCATGATCGGAACCAGGGTCTGCACACCCGTCATGCCCGAGGGGCTATCGGGATAAGCCTTTGCCTTCTCGGCAAGCGTATGGGGGGCATGATCCGACCCCAGAATGTCGGCAACCCCCGACGCGACACCGGCCCAGATCGCATCGCGATGACGTTTGTCGCGCACCGGCGGGTTCATCTGCAGCTTGGTGCCGAGCGTCGCATAATCGTCGGCCGACAGCGTCAGATGATGCGGGGTCACCTCGGCGCTCGCAAGATCCTTGTGATCGGCCAGGAACGCGATCTCCTCAGCGGTCGAGATATGCAGCACGTGAATGCGGGCGCGTGCCTCGCGGGCGATGCGAACGAGCCGCTCCGTGCAGCGCAGCGCTGCCACCGCATCGCGCCAGACCGGATGCGAGGTCGGATCGCCGGGCACGCGCTCGCCGAGCCGCTCGCGGAGGCGAAACTCGTCCTCGCTGTGAAATGCCGCGCGACGGCGCGTTTTTCCCAGAATCGCAGCGACGCCGGCATCGTCCTCGACCAGCAGCGACCCCGTCGACGAGCCCATAAAGACCTTGATGCCGGCTGCGCCGGGAAGCCGTTCGAGATCGGGAATGGCCGCGACATTGTCGCGCGTGCCGCCGACCCAGAACGCAAAATCGCAGAACATGCGCTGACGGGCACGGCGGACCTTGTCGGCCAGCGTCGCTTCGTCGGTGGTCAGCGGCGTCGTATTCGGCATTTCGAACACGGCCGTGACACCGCCCATGACGGCGGCGCGGGATCCGCTCTCGAGATCTTCCTTGTGGGTCGCGCCCGGCTCGCGAAAATGCACCTGCGTGTCGATGACGCCCGGAAGCACGTGAAGGCCCGCGCAGTCGATGACACGGCCTGCCGCCGAGGCCGATAGCGACCCGATCGCCGCGATTGTGCCATTGCGGATGCCGAGATCACCACGATACTCGCCATTCTGATTGACCAACGTGCCGCCACGCAGCATCAGGTCGAATGTCTCGCTCATGGTTTGGGCTACCTTCACGCGGCTGACCGAAGCACCCTTGCGTCCGGCCAACATGGTCGTATCTGCTGAAGGCGGGATTTAAGCTGTTTCGGGTCAGCCTAGAAGCGGAATTTGGCACTCGACGTCGCCACACAACAAGGTGGTCGACGTGCGGGCTCATTTCGATGACAGGCTGCGGTCGGACGGTGATCTTCATGCGAACGGCTAAAATAAAATGAGTGGCAATCTGGCAGTTTTGAGTGACCGTGGGATCGTGGAGGTCGTCGGCCCCGATGCACGCGATCTGTTGCAGCGGCTCATCACCAATGATGTCGACAATCTGAAGCCCGGCGAGGCGCGCTACGCGGCCCTGCTGACACCGCAAGGCAAAATCACGTCGGACTTCTTCGTCGTGGCGGATCGCGACCCGGTTGCGTCACGGTTCTACATCGACGTGCCGGAGGCATTGGTGGTGGATCTCGTGAAGAAGCTCACGATGTACAGACTGCGCGCCAAGGTCGATATCCGAAACGAGAGCGAAACGCTCGGGATCGTCGCCGGCGACCCCTCGGCCCTGCCTGGCGATTGCCGGCTGACGTTCGACGATCCGCGTGTGCCGGGCCTTTGGCGCCGCGCGATCGTCGATCGATCGCGCTTCGCCGACTTGGGCGATGATTCAGGACGCTGGGCCTATCGCGAGCAGCGTGTCCGGCTTGGCGTGCCCGAAGGCGGCATCGACTTCATCTACGGCGAGACCTTCCCGCACGAGGCCAACCTCGATCGTTTGCATGGCGTCGACTTCAAGAAAGGGTGCTACATCGGCCAGGAAGTCGTCTCCCGCGTGCAACATCGCGGCACGGCGCGAAAGCGGATCGTTGGCGTGCGTTTCGACGGTGAGCCGCCGATGGTCGGGTCGGATATCACGGCGGACGGGATTTCGATCGGCGTCATGGGATCGTCGATCGACGGGCTGGGGCTTGGTCTCCTTCGGATCGACAAAGCCGATGACGCGAGGCTCGCGGGCACGTCCGTCGTGGCCGGATCGACACCGCTCACGCTCGACGGTCCGGGCTGGCACTAGGGCACGCGAGCGTCTATTGCGTTGTGCACAATGCAATTTATCGCGACGACGATGAGAAACGTTCGATGCAGGATGGTCAGAGTTTGAGCCGGGAGTCGATGCAGGGCGAAATCGCTCGGCTGCAGGCACTCGTCAATGCCGCCGCGATCGAACGGGCCGCGAGTGAGACCGAGCGAGACCGTTTGACCTTCGAGCTCGGCCATCGCGTCAAGAACGTTCTCAGCGTCGTTCAGGCCCTTGCGGGCCAGACCCTGCGCGGCGCTGACACCAAGGAAGAGGCCCTTGCGACCTTCGGGGCCCGCATCATCGCCTTGGCCCGCGCCAATGATGTCATCCTGAACGAGGGTTGGACGACGGTAACGCTGCGGGCCGTGGCGGAGCGTGTTCTTCAACCATTCGACACAGAAAATCGACGGCTGACGATCGATGGCCCAGAGCTGCGGATCGGCGCGAGTGCCGCGCTTTCGCTCGCCATGGCTCTCTATGAGTTGGCCTCGAACGCGAAGCGGCACGGCGCTTGGTCAGTGGAGGCCGGCCGCGTGGATCTCTCGTGGTGGCTCGACGCGACCGTGCAAGACCAAAGCTTCACACTCACATGGCGAGAATCCGACGGCCTTGCGGTCGAGCCTCCGGCAAAGCGGCGCTTCGGCTTGCGGCTCATCGAGCAATCGATGCAAAGCGCCTTCGGCCGCGATGTTGCAGTGATGTTCGAGCCACAAGGCCTGCAGTGCCGCGTCCGCGCATCTCTCTCACGCCTCGCCGAGTCAGCGTGACGTCAAGCGAACGTCGAGAGGGCGAGGTCGAGCCCGCACAACCGCGCGTCTGGCAACGCATGCTGTCGGGCCGCAAACTCGATCTCCTAAACCCGAGCCCATCCGATATCGACATCGCCGATATCGCCCATGGCTTGGCCCGGGTGGCGCGCTGGAACGGCCAGACCGAGGGGCCGAATATCTTTTCGGTCGCCCAGCATTCCGTGATGGTCGAAGCCATCATGGCCCGGCTGGCGCCGCTTTCGACCCCGGCGGAGCGACTGGCGGCCCTGCTGCACGATAGTCCGGAATATGTGATCGGGGACCTGATCTCCCCGTTCAAGGCAGTCCTCGGCGACGCCTATCGATCGATCGAACATCGGCTTCTCGATGCGATTCACGCGCGTTTCGGCCTGCCGATCTCACCGCCCGCTTTGGTCAACCTCATCAAGCAAGCCGATCGGATCGCGGCCTATCGCGAGGCCATCGATCTGGCTGGCTTCGACCGCGCCGACGCCGATCGCATCTTCGGCATCCAGGTCCCGGAGACGCGGCTTGACGAAGAGGTTTTGTCGCCCGCCCGGTCAGAGGATGCCGAACGCGTCTTTCTCGATCGGTTCACGATGTTGAGCGGGGCGTCCTCGCGAAAGGAACCGGTTTGAGCGCGATCTATGTCTGTTCGCTGGCAAGGCTCCCGGAAACTGCGATGGCGACCAAGGCCAAAAGCTTGCTGACGCTGCTGTCGCCCGGTGGCGTCGTGGCGGAGCGGCCCCCGAGCATCGCGGCCGACCGGCACCTCGTCATCAATGTGTCGGATATCGTGACGCCCACGGAGGGCCATACCCATCCGCAGGCCGGCCACATCGCCGATCTGCTGGCGTTTTTTGCCGCCTGGGACCGTGTCGATCCGCTTCTGATCCATTGCTACGCTGGCGTCAGCCGCTCCACAGCCGCAGCCTATATCGCGGTCTGCGCGCTCGCACCGGACCGCGACGAGAGTGAGGTTGCGCGTTCTTTACGGGCCGCCTCTCCGTCCGCAACCCCCAATGCAAGCCTCGTGGCACTTGCTGATTCGGTACTCGGTCGAGCCGGGCGTATGAGCGCCGCGATCACCGCGATCGGCCGCGGGGAAGATTGCTTCGAGGGCGCGCCATTCAGGCTGGATCTCGACGCGCCGCCCGCCTGAGCCATCAGATTCCGGCGTACCACTGGTAGCCGTTGTCTTCCCAATAGCCGCCTTTGCCCTGTCCAATTTCAGCGAAGCTGTCGACCAACTGGATCTCTTTAATATATTTGGTCATTTTGTAGCCGAGCTGGCGCTCTAACCGCAGTCGCAGCGGCGCCCCGAACGGCACCTCGAGAGCTTTTCCGTTCATGTCATAAGCCAGGATCGTCTGCGGATGATGGGCGCCGAGCAGGTCGATGCTGCCGTAGAAAGGCGGCGGCCCCGACATGGACGAGGGATCGTCCATCGTGTCGAAACACTGGAAGACGAGATATTTGGCGGTCGGTTTGACGCCGGCCTTGTCGAGCACGAGGCTCAGGGGCACGCCGGTCCATTTGCCGATGCAGCTCCAGCCCTCCACACAATCATGCCGCGTGATCTGGGTGCGGGCGGGCATCGCCCGAAGGTCCGCGAGCGAGAGGCTCAGTGGGGTATCGACCATGCCGGTCACCTGGAGCCGGTAATCCTTGAAGCCATCGGTCACCATGGCTTTATAGGCGGGGTCGTCCGGGTCGGTTGAGCCGTTGGCATAGAATTTCGGCGAGATGTCGGCTTCGGTATATTCGGGTGCAAGCTGCTGGGCCTGCAGGATTGCCTGTTGCGCCTTGCGGTTCAGCGCGTCGACGCTCTTGAAGGCGGACGCCGCCTGATCCGAGTTGATGACTTTGTCGCATCCCGCCAAGGCCGCTGCGCCGATGAAGGCCGCGCCCCGCGCCAGGATGCCGCGACGGGTCGAGTTGATCTTACGCATGCGACTCAGGCTCCCGACCGATGTCGTACCAGCCGGTGATCATCGAGCGCATGTTGTTGAACACCCCCGATAACAACACCAGCGCGACGTGGACGATGACGAACAGAACAAGGCCGAACGCCGCGAAGAAATGGACTGAACGCGCCGTCTGGCGGCCGCCGAACAGATCGAGCAATTGCGGAAAAGCCGCGTCGAGGCCGGGCGACATCGTCCAGCCGGCAAGAACCAGCAAGGGCAACATGACGAAAACGACCAGAAAATAGGTGAGCTTCTGGATCGCATTATAGCGCCGTGCTTCCTCGCCCTTTGGAAAGCGCAGCCGAATATGGTCGCGGATCGCACCGCCGAAATGCCGCATCTGCTCTCCGGTCGGGATGAAGTCGCGCCGGAAATGCCGGGTCGCGAACCCATAGATCAGGTAGATGAGCCCGTTCAGCACGAACAGCCACGCGAACACGAAGTGAATGGCTCGCCCGGTCCCAAGGTCTTGATAGGAGGGCAGCGTCAGCCAGGCCGGAAACGCGCGCTCGGTCGGCTTGCCATCGAGGGACGATAACCCCAGCACGCCGGTGGTGTTGAACTTGTGACCCCAAAGCGACACGAACCCGCGCGGCGCGCCATTGGCCTCGTCCGCCCCGATGGCGATCGGCGGGTCCACGAAGTTCGAGATCTTGCCGAAGTCGAGCGACGGATGCGCGTTGAAGATTTGCAGACCGCTCATCAGCAGCATGGTCAAGCACAGCACGTTGACCCAATGCGTCAAGCGGACGATGGCGCTATGCCGTTTGACCAACGTGTCGCCACCGGGCCTTGCTGCCTCGCTCGTCGGCTGCAGCGCTTCAGCATGGGACATCGAGCATCCGATCGGTTAAAACCATTTGGTCGAGTTACGTCTACACCATTGAAGAGGTTACAGCGTGAGTGATCAAGTGACCGGTGGGGTCGACGTTGCCGGATTGCCGTTCGAGAAGGCCTTGGCGCAACTCGAGGAGATCGTCGGGCAATTGGAGAAGGGCAGCGTGCCGCTCGAAGAGTCGATTGTGATCTACGAGCGTGGTGAAGCCCTGAAGAAACATTGCGAATCGCTGTTGCGTAACGCGGAAATGCGGATCGAAAAGATCACGCTCGGGGCGGACGGCCATCCGACCGGTCTCGCGCCTCTCGACGTCGAATAGACCGTCATCAAGGAAGCATCAGCATGCCCAAGGCCTATCTGGTTTCCAACTACACCGCGATTTCCGACACCGACAAGCTTGCGGCCTATGCCAAGCTGGCCGGACCGGCGATCGAGGCGCTCGGCGGCCGCTACATCGCACGCGGGGTCGCGGCGCGCGCCATGGAGGCCGGGGTGCAGCAGCGCACCGTCATCGTCGAATTCGACAGTCTCGAAACGGCGCTCAGCCTCTACGATGACCCGGCGTATCAGGTCGCTCTCAAGGCGCTGGATGGCGGCGCGGTGCGCGACATGCGAATCGTCGAAGGCGTCGCCTGAAGCCAAATTAGACCCGGCTGCGATCGCTCACGACGAATCGCGTCCATACGGGGCGAATTGCACCCCGTGTGGGCCGATGCAACAGTCGAAGCCAGACCTTCAGCGACGCGAGGCTGGCGGCGATCAGGACGAGCACGAGGCCAAATGTGGCGGCCGGATCCCCGATCTGCGAGGAGATGATGGGGCTGCCACATGTTGACGAGCGCGGAACCACCTCGATGGTTTCGCCGGCAGGTGGAAAGCTCGCCGGCGCTAGCGTGTGGACGGCCGTCTGGCACAGGCCCGTGCCGTCCTCCATCTTATAGCTGAGCGTGATGGTGCTGCCGCTGAAGTGACGCTCGGCACCGGGTCGCTCGATGGCCAAAACCGTGGCCTGAACCGACGGGTGATTGAGCGCCACGGATCGATCCATCCACTGGCCGATTCCCTGCTTGATCTCCCAGATGGCCACCATCGGGGCAATAATTCCGACACCGGCCGAGAGATCGAGCGCGAAGATCGTGGCGCTATCGCGCACCGCACTCCGAAGCTTCGGCGACACCATGGGGGAAGCGGTTTCGGCTTTGGCGTGCTGCTCTTTGGTCCGGCGACCCAACCAGCCCAAAAGCTCGCTTACGTCATGCGGCACGCAATCGACCCCCACCCGATCGAGCAATGCCTTCTGCCTACCGAAGTACATCATCGCGGATTGTGTATCGGCAAACGTCCGACCATAGCGGTCGAACAGATGCGCCGGTAACGTGTCGGCGTCGTCGGCAAGCCGTTCGAGCAGGATGATGCAGTCGATATCCTGGTCGGTCGACAACCCCTGGCCGATCGTCTTCCGTTTATGAGCCGCGCTCCCTCGAAGCGCCTTAACGAAATCCTGGCGAAACCTGTCGATGGTCATGATCCGCACCCCAACCGAGCCAGTGGCCCGATCATGCCGGTGCTTGAACAATCTCCCTCAAGCGTCAGACGCGCTTGGGGGCGTCAACACCGACCCTTTGAAGCCGATGTTGTGATCCTTCGCGTCTTAAATCTCGATAGCGGAGGCGGCCGATTGGCGTGAACGCCGCGTAAACAGAACGCGGCTCCTACCCACCGACTCGCGAGAAATCCGCGACCGTCAGCGTCGTCTGCCGCAAGGCGTTGAGCAGCCGCAGCCGATTGAGCCGAAGGCTCGCGTCATCGGCATTGACCGTAACCTTGTCGAAAAAGGCGTCGACCGGCGGCCGCAACAGCGCCAGAGCCCGCGTCGCCCCCTCGAAATCCTCCCGCGCCAGCGCGGCGGTCGCCTCCAGCCGAACCCGATCGAGAATCTCGGCCAAGGCGCGCTCCTCGTCCTGGTTCAGCAATGCCGGATCATAGGCCGCGTCGAACGCGCCAGCTCCGTCCTTCTTCTCCTCGGCCCGCAGGATGTTGGCGGCGCGGCGATGACCGGCCAGGAGATTCTTGCCATCCTCGGTGTCGAGCAGCTTGCCGAGTGCCTCGACGCGGCGAACCACCATCAGCAGGTCGTCCTGCCCCGGCAGCGCGAAGACAGCATCGATGAGATCGTGCCGCGCGCCCTTGTCGCGCAAGTAGACCTTTAAGCGGTCGGCGAAGAAGGACAGGAGATCGGCACCGTGCGGCGCTAAACGCACCCTGATGCCATTCTCGATCACGATGCGGATCACACCGAGCGCGGCACGGCGCAACGCATAGGGGTCCTTGCTGCCCGTCGGCTTCTCGTCGATCGACCAGAAGCCGACCAGCGTATCGAGCTTGTCGGCAAGCGCCACCGCGATCGACACAGGATCGGTCGGCACCCGATCGGACGGCCCTTGCGGCCGGTAATGCTCCTCCACAGCGGCGGCGACGCTAGCATGCTCGCCCTGATGGGTTGCGTAATAGCGGCCCATGAGGCCCTGCAGTTCTGGGAACTCGCCGACCATTTCGGAGACGAGATCGGTCTTGGCGAGCGTCGCGGCGCGTTCGGCCAGAGCCGGATCCGCCCCGACAAGCGGCGCAAGCTCGCGCGCCAAAGCCGCGATACGCTTCACCCGCGCGCCTTGCGTGCCGAGCTTTTCGTGGAACACGATGCTGTCGAGCTTCGGAAGACGATCGGCCAACGGCACTTTCAGGTCCGTTTCCCAAAAAAATTTCGCGTCCGACAGGCGGGCCCGCACGACCCTCTCGTTGCCGCCGACGATCGCGACACCACCATCACTCGCCTCGATATTGGCGGTCAGCAGGAAGCAATTGGCGAGCTGCGTCTCACCCGGTCGCCGCACCACGAAGCATTTCTGATTGGCCCGGATGGTGGCGCGGATCACCTCGGCCGGGATCGCGAGAAAGCTCTCGTCGAAACTCCCCATCAACACCACCGGCCATTCGACCAAGCCGGCCACCTCGTTGAGCAGAGCCTCGTCCTCGACGAGTTCCAGCCCTTGGGCGAAGGTCAGGTCGCGCGCGTCGTGGAGGATGATCGATTTACGCCGCTCGGGGTCGAGCACCACCTTGGCCTTCTCGAGAGCCGGAGCGTAATCGTCGAACCGCTTCACGCTGAAGCTGGCCGGGGCCATAAACCGATGTCCGCGAGTCGTGTCACCGGACGCGATCCCGCCGACCGTGAACGGCACGATCTCGGGTTCCTCGGTGTCGCTGCTAAAGGTGCAGACGATCGATTGCAGCGGACGCACCCAGCGCAAAGCGTCGGGCTTGTCCGACCCACGGCCCCAGCGCATCGACTTCGGCCACGGAAAAGCGAGCACGATTCCGGGCATGATGTCGGCCAGCACCTCGGGCGTGGCGCGACCGGGCCGCTCGATATGAGCGACGTAAGAATCGCCCTTCTTCGGATCGGAGACGATCGTGGCGTCGGCCAGTGATGCCAGCCCGGCGCTTTTCAAAAAGCCTTGGACGGCCGCATCCGGGGCACCGACGCGCGGGCCTTTGCGTTCCTCGCGCGTGTCGGGCTGGCGAGCCGGAAGCCCGACCACGTGCAGGGTCAGTCGGCGCGGCGTCGCGAAACTCTGCGCGCCTTCGTAGGTCAGGCCACGATCCACCAGCGCGCCGGTCACGAGGCGTTGCAGGTCCGCGGCCGCCTGGGCCTGCATACGGGCCGGGATCTCTTCGGAAAAGAGTTCGAGCAGAAGATCGGGCATCAGGCTGCTCCCCCGCCGACGGTCTTCAACCATGCCGCGCCGCAGGCTTTCGCCAATTCACGCACGCGCAAGATGTAACTCTGCCGTTCGGTCACCGAAATCACGCCACGCGCATCGAGAAGGTTGAACAGATGGGATGCCTTGATGCACTGGTCATAGGCCGGCAAGGCAAGCAGATGGACACCGCCATCAGAGCCTGGCTCGCCCGCTTTCAGCAGCGCACGCGCCTCGCCCTCGGCGTCCTTAAAATGCTGAAACAACAAAGCCGTATCGGCATACTCGAAGTTGAAACGCGAATATTCCTGCTCGGCTTGTTTGAACACGTCACCGTAGGAAATGCGATCTTCACCATCACGACCGTTGAAGTTCAGATCGAAGATGCTGTCGACGCCCTGTACATACATGGCGAGCCGCTCCAGCCCATAGGTGATCTCACCCGACACCGGCGAGCATTCGACACCCGCGACCTGTTGGAAATAGGTGAATTGACTCACTTCCATGCCGTCGCACCAGCATTCCCAGCCAAGCCCCCAAGCGCCCAGCGTCGGGCTCTCCCAATCGTCCTCGACGAAACGCACGTCATGCAGCGCGAGGTCGATGCCGATGGCCTGGAGCGAGCGCAGGTAAAGCTCCTGCAGATCCGGCGGCGAGGGCTTCAGGATGGCCTGGAATTGGTAGTAATGTTGCCCACGGTTGGGGTTCTCCCCGTATCGCCCATCCTTCGGACGCCGCGAGGGCTGCACATAGGCGGCGCGCCAGGGCCTCGGCCCGAGCGACCGGAGCGTGGTGGCCGGGTGAAAGGTGCCGGCTCCAACCTCCATGTCATAGGGCTGCAGCACGACGCAGCCTTGCTCGGCCCAGAATTGCTGCAGCGTGAGGATCAGGCCCTGAAACGATCGTCGCGGATCGAGGGCGCTTCCGGCAAATGCGGACATGGGCGGGAACGCTTCTTGTGGTTGGGGATGTGGTGCAGGCGCTGCCATGCTCTAGTGGCGAGCGCATAAGGGGTCAACGATTGCGTGGCATGATGGGCGTCGTGATGGGCTGCGGGGAGCAGAGCATATGCGTATAGGCGCGGCGACCGGGGGCCGGAGGCGAGCAACGAGATTTGTCCGCATGGCCCAAACCGTCTTGGTTCGGCTCGTCTTGCTGTGGCTGGTTGCCGGGATGGTGGGCGGCGTGTCCATCCCCGTGCAGGCGGAGCCGGTATCGCAGACCGCCGATGTCGCAGCGACGCCACCCAATGCCAAGTTGCAGACCCTGATGACGCTTCTTTCGGATCCGGACGTTCAGGCTGCGATGAAACGGCGGGACGGCAACGGCGTCGAGGCACCGGCCCAAACCGCTCCGCCGAAGACGATGGCGGTCGGCCTTGCGGATCATCTGCAGGTGTTGCGCGCGCATCTCCTCGATGTCGCAGCCAATGTCAAAACGCTCCCCAATGATTTTCGTGCCGCACGCGGCATGGTCGCTGAGGCGATCAGCCAGCGTGGCTGGTTGTCGATCGCGCTTTTCTTTTCCGGCTTCGTGGCGCTCGGCTTCGGCGCCGAATGGGTTTTTCGGCGCCTCACGAGACGCTTCCTCGCGTGGCTCCTCGGCCTGACGCTCGCGAGCGTCGACGAACGCGTCCGCGCCGTCTTCGCGCGTTTCATCTATGGCATCGGCCTTGTCGGCAGTTTCGCGCTCGGCAGCGTCGGGGCGTTTCTGCTGTTCGACTGGCCGATCGTCATCAAGGAGATCCTGCTCGGCTACCTGCTCGCGTTTTTGTTCGTGCGGCTCTGTTCCGTTGTCGGCCGCCTGCTTTTATCGCCCGGCGCGCAGCGGTTCCGCGTCGTGCCGATCTCCAGCGCGGGCGCACGATTTCTGTTCGAGCGTTGGATCGTCATGGCGATCGTGGTCGGGTTCGGCGCCGAAACGATCAGCATCTTCGGCCGCTTCGGTCTGACGCCTTTATCGAGCGAACTCTGCGGCGACGTCCTCGGCGTCATCCTGCTGCTCGTCGGCCTCGATATCCTCTGGCGCGCGCCGCCGATGGCGCTTGTCGAAGGTGTCGAGCCGGCAATCGGTTCGACCGACGCGGTGGAGCCGCCCAAGGCGGGCTTCTCGATGCGTCACCATTCCGGCCTTGTCATCGCGGCATCCTGCCTGCTGCTGGTTCTTCTCGTTCTCTGGATCGTGGATGCGACCCATCTCTTCTGGCTGGTCGCCTTCATGGGTGCGCTTCCAGGCGTGATCGTCATGGCGCGACATTCCGTCAATCATGTGCTGCGGCCGGCCGGATCAAGCTTTTCGGTCGGAGACTCGAAGACGCTCGACGTCATCGTGTTCGAACGCGGTGTTCGCTGCGTCATCATCGTGGGGGCGGCCTTGCTGCTCGGCCGCATCTTCGACATCGATGTCGTCACCCTGACGATGCAGGATACGGTGGCGACGCGACTGGTACGCGGCGTCATCAGCATCGTCGTGATCGCGCTCGCGGCCGATTTCCTCTGGCATGTCTTGAAGGCGCTCATCGATCGCAAACTCGAAATCAGCATGATCAGCGCCGATGGCACGGAGGATGCGGGCCATGCGGCGCGGCTCCAGACGCTGCTCCCGATCGTCAGCAACATCCTGCTGGTCGCCATCGTGGTGGTCGCCGGCATGATGGCGCTCTCGGCCGGCGGGGTCGAGATCGGCCCCTTGATCGCCAGCGCCGGTGTGGTCGGCGTCGCGATCGGCTTCGGCGCTCAAACGCTCGTCAAAGACATCATCAGCGGGATTTTCTACCTCTTCGATGACGCTTTCCGCATCGGCGAATATATCCAAAGCGGCACCTATAAAGGCACGGTGGAATCGTTCAGCTTGCGATCGGTCAAGCTGCGCCATCAGCGCGGCGCACTCTATACGGTGCCGTTCGGCATCCTCGGCGCCGTGCAAAACCAGAGCCGCGACTGGGTGGTCGACAAGATCGTGATGAACGTCCCCTACGGCACAGACCTCGAGAAAGTCCGCAAGATCGTCAAGCGCATCGGCGAAACTCTGGCTGAAGATCCCGACTTCGGGCCTGAAATTTTGAACCCGCTGAAAATGCAGGGCGTGGTGCAGTTCGGCGACTTCGCGATTCAGATCCAGACCAAGATGATGACCAAGCCTGGCGACGTACAATTCATGGCGCGGCGACGAGCGCTTCTCATGATCAACAAATCATTCGCCGAGAACGGCATTGGATTTGCGGTGCCCATGGTCCATGTAGCCGGAGACGGGGCGAACGGCGCGGCCGCCCAGATGGGCTATGATCTTTTGAAACAGGTCAAGGTCGACTAATCGGCGCGCCCCGGAACGATCGAGGTTATTGCGTATGCTTTTGAGGTTGTTGATCTCGAAACGGTTCGCGCCATTATTCTGGTGCCAGTTCTTTTCCGCCTTCAACGATAATCTCGTCCGCACCATGCTGGCCATGATGATCCTGTTCCGCGTCGGCGAAGAAGCGGCAGGGCCGCTCGTCACACTCGCGGTCGGCGTGTTTATCGCGCCATCCCTGCTTTTGTCCGCGGTGGGCGGCCAACTGGCCGATGCGAGCGACAAGGCCAAAGTGGCGCGTTGGCTCAAGCTGGGCGAATTCGCGATCCAGATCCTGGTTGCGGCGGGATTCTGGTTCGGCTCGATCGGTACCCTCTTCGTCGGTTTGTTTGCACTTGGCGCGGCGGCCGCCCTGTTCAGCCCGATCAAATACGGCATTCTCCCCGATCACCTGTCGACCGAAGAACTCACCGCCGGCAATGCTTTCATCGAGGGTGCGACTTTCGTGGCAATCCTGCTCGGCCTCGTGGCGGGTGGCATTACCGGCCTTAAATCCACCGCGCCGTGGCTCGTGGTGGCGCAATTGATCGGCGTCGGTCTCGCCTCTTATCTGGCGACGTTGTTCATTCCATCGACCCGCATCGCGGCGCCCGGCCTCAAAATCACGCGCAATCTCATCGCGTCGACATTCACGATGATCCGCGACCTTCGCACCAGCCGTCGTCTGTGGATCGGCGCGCTCGGCGTCAGTTGGTTCTGGCTGAGCGGCGCCGTCACGTTGTCGCTCGTCCCGCTCGTGGTCAAGCAGCGGATCGGCGGCGGCGTCGAGGTCGAGACAGCCATCAGCGTGTTTTTCGCGATCGGCGTTGGCCTCGGATCGCTCGCCACCGTGCTGATTGCGCGTGGGCGGATCTACATCAAACACGTGCCGTTTGCGGCCGTGTTCATGGCCATCTTCCTGGTCGATATCGGCCTTGCGACATCCTCGCTCGGCAACGTGCACGAAACCATGAGCCTCGGCGATTTCCTGCATAGCCTCATCGGGTTGCGGATCGCCATCGACCTGATCGGTCTCGCCTGCGCGGGCGGCATGTTCTCGGTGCCGCTTTTCGCCGCAGTCCAATCTTGGTCGAGCGAGGATCGTCGGGCGCGGGTCGTCGCGGGCGTCAGCGTCCTCAACGCTCTGTTCATGGTGCTCGGCTCGGTCGTGACCGCAAGCCTCCAATCGGCTTACATCAACGTCCCTGATCCGGTGTTGTTGATCGCCCTTGGCGCCGCCAATGTCGGAGCGGCCCTGTACTTCTACGTGACGCTGCCACGCGGCCACGCCGTGACCTATGCGCCCGACACCTATGCGACCGACCTCGGCGCTGGAGGCGAGCGGTCGCGGGCCTAAAGGGCGGCGTCGACCACAAAGCCGCCCGGCCTACCGTGTCTGACTGACCTGCAACGTTTGAGGGAAACGCCGATGCGCGCCGACCAGGACCAGCCGATCCGCCTCGTCGACTACCGACCTTCGGACTATGTGATCGACACGATCGACCTCGACATCATCCTGCATCCGAACGCGACGCGCGTGACGTCACGCCTGTCGATCCGTCCCAACCCCAAGGGCCGAGCCAATGCGCCGCTTGTCCTCGATGGTGATGGGCTTGTCCCTGTTACTGTGACGCTCGACGACGCCGCGCTCGATTTATCGACGGGGTTCGCGACAGCGGATCGTCTGACCATCGAGACACCGCCGCAACGGCCGTTCGTCCTCATGGTCGAAACCCGGCTGGACCCGACGGCCAACACCAAACTGATGGGTCTTTACCGGTCGGGCTCGGCTTATTGTACGCAATGCGAGGCGGAGGGCTTCCGCCGCATCACCTACGCGCTCGACCGGCCGGACGTCCTGTCGGTCTTCACGACCCGCATCGAGGCCGCGCGCGCCGAGGCGAGTGTGCTGCTCGGCAACGGCAATCTGGTGCAACAAGGCGCGGTCGAGGCTGCCGAAGGTGAGGACCGGCATTTCGCGGTCTGGCACGATCCGCATCCCAAGCCTCCTTATTTGTTCGCGGTCGTCGGCGGCAATCTCGGGTCGATCCACGAAACCTTCTCGACCAGCGAGGGACGCGTCGTCACGCTCGGGATCTATGTCGAGCCCGGCAAGGAACCGCTGGCGGCCTATGCGATGGACGCGCTGAAACGCTCGATGCGTTGGGACGAAACAGCGTTCGGCCGCGCCTATGATCTCGACGTGTTCAACATCGTTGCGGTCTCGGACTTCAACATGGGCGCGATGGAGAATAAGGGCCTCAACATCTTCAACGACAAATACATTCTGGCGTCCCCCGAAACCGCAACTGATGCCGATTACGCCGGCATCGAAACCGTGGTCGCGCATGAATATTTCCACAACTGGACCGGCAATCGGATCACCTGCCGGGACTGGTTCCAACTCTGCCTGAAGGAAGGTCTCACGGTCTTCCGCGACCAGGAGTTCAGCGCCGACCAGCGCTCGCGTGCCGTGAAGCGCATCGTGGATGTTCGCACGTTGCGGGCGCGCCAGTTTCCCGAAGATGGCGGACCGCTGGCCCATAGCGTCCGGCCTGTCGTCTATCGCGAGATCAACAATTTCTACACGGCGACCATCTACGAGAAGGGCGCCGAGATCATCCGCATGCTGCAATTGCTGATCGGCAGCGACGCTTTTGCAACCGGCATGACGTTATATTTCGATCGATACGACGGCACCGCCGCCACGATCGAGCAATTCATCGGGTGCTTCGCCGAGACATCGAGGCGCGATCTAACCCAATTCATGCGCTGGTACGAGCAGGCCGGCACGCCGGTGGTGACAGCCACCCACGGCTACGATGCTTCTGCCAAGACGCTGACGCTCGACATCGCGCAGCGCACACCGGAGACGCCGGGGCAATCCGAGAAGTCGCCGCTCGTCATGCCGCTCGCGCTGGGCCTCGTCGGCGCAGAGGGAGACGCGATCCCGCTCGATGCCGTCCGAAGCGACGATCTGACCGAGGCTGAGCGCGCCGCCGGAACCATCGAGCTCACGACAGCGGAGCGCCGGATCGTCCTTCATGACGTTCCCGGGCCGGTTTCTCCATCCTGGTTGCGCGGGTTTTCGGCTCCGGTCCGTCTGATCTCGACCCTCAGGGAACAGGATCGGTTGACGCTGCTGGCGCATGATAGCGACGGCTTCAATCGATGGGAGGCGGCTCAGACTCTCGTGAGCCACTATATTCTCGACGGTTTGACGTCGGACGAAGCACCGGACGAGGAGCGTCTCGCCGCACTGCTCAGCGCCTTTGCGGCCGTGCTCAATGGGGCGCTCGTCGACCCCGCCTTTACGGCGCAGGTTCTAAACTTGCCGAGCGAAGCGGATCTGGCGCGCGATGTCGGCCGGGATGTCGATCCCGACGCCATCCATCGTCGACGTGAAGAGCTTCGAGGCGATATCGGCCAGACCCTTCGCACGCCCCTTCTCGACCTCTACGACACGCTGTCCAGGCCGGTGGCCTATAGCCCAGACGCATCCAGCGCGGGACGAAGAGCCCTGCGAAATGTCGTCCTCGGTTATCTGGCGGCTGGCGATCCGATGGACGGCGCACGCCTCTGCGCGGCGCAGTTCGACACAGCCGATAACATGACCGATCGCATGGCCGCCCTCGGGATCATGACCCTCATCCCCGGTTCCAAACAAGACGGCCTGCTGGCGCGGTTTTATGCGATGTTCGAGCGCGACGCGCTTGTGGTCGACAAGTGGCTTGCGGTGCAGGCCGTGAGCCCTGATCCCACCACCTTGGACCGGGTGCGGAGCCTCATGCGCCATCCCGCCTTCTCGTTATCGAACCCCAACCGGGTCTACTCCCTGATCGGCTCCTTCGCGGGCAATCCAACCCAGTTCAATCGTGCCGATGGCCGCGGATATGACCTCGTGGCCGAGGTCGTCCTGGCGGTCGATGCCGTCAACCCGCAGGTCGCCGCGCGCGTGCTGAACGCCTTTCGATCCTGGCGGATGATTGAGAGCGGCCGCCGCGATCGTGCCGAGGCCGCACTTCGCCGCATCGCGGCACGAAATACGCTATCGGCCGATGTCCGCGACATCGTCGACCGATCGCTTGCCTAAGCTAAGACTCTGCTTCGACTCAAGGATTTAGGCCGATAAAACGGTGGCCAAAATAAAGCTAAACTATGGTTAACGAACCTCTGGACTTTGGGGCTCCAGAGGACTCAGATGACATTGATTCGGGGCGATGCGGCACATTCCCCGGGTTAGACTTGGCACACGAGGGGGCACCTCATGGCTCGCGTTAACGCGGCCAACGACTTCGCACGCGCGGGGTCGTTGCAAGGACTTGCGCGTGCACTGGCTGAGCCCTCTCATCCGAGGACGGCTGATTATGAATGGCTGATCCGTCGGATCGTGCCCGTGATGGTCGTGTTCTTTCTTGCGATTCTCGCGACCGGTGCCTTTTTCCAGGCCACCCAATCCCGCGATCGCGCCCTCGGCGATGCCGTCGACGACATCGAACTTGTCAGCGCCGTCGTTGCGGCGCAACTGAACGATTCAATTACCCACAGCCCAGATGGCTCCCTTCTCGACACCCTTGCCAAAACTCTGCCGTCCCGCGCTCTCGCGTCCGGCCGACAGCTGATCATTTCTGACGCATCCGGCGTCATCGTCGGCATGTTGCCGCCAGACCCGATGAGCAGTGACCATCCGTTCAAGCAGACCCTGTATGACCGGCTCGGACCGGCGCAGCCGCTCACGACCTTCAACGAGAAAGCCGGCGTTCTCCGCATCACCCTGTCGGACGGAGAAGATGCCTTTGCGACCGTCCGCGCACTGCGACCGCCCTATGGGCAAATCGCTATCGTGCATCCGGTTGCGGGCCTGCTGGCCGACTGGCGATCCGCCTCGTTCCGCTCGGGATTCTTGCTCTTCGCGACCGCCTTCGTGTTGTTCGCGATCGCCTCCGCCTATTTCTGGCAATCCGGCCGCGCCGCTGCGGCCGAGATGCTTTACGCCAAGGTTCATGGCCGGATCGACACGGCGCTGAACCGCGGCCGCTGCGGCTTGTGGGACTGGGATCTGGCGCGAGGCCGGATCTACTGGTCCGAATCCATGTATGCGATGCTCGGCATGCAGGCCTCGTCGGAATTCGTCTCCTTCGGCGACATCAATGCCCTCGTGCACCCGCAGGACGACGACCTTTCGACTCTCGCCGAACTCTTGGCGGGCGCCAAGGTCAACGCCATCGATCACGTGTTCCGCCTCCGCAACGTGTCGGGCCAGTGGGTATGGTTGAGGGTGCGGGCCGAGCTGGTGCGTGAAACCTACACGGGCGAGCTCTATCTCGTCGGCATCGCGGTCGATATCACCGACGAGAAGGTTTTGGCCGAACGGACCGCGACCGCCGACGTGCGATTGAGTGACGCGATCGAGGGCATTTCGGAAGCTTTCGTGCTGTGGGACGCGGACAACCGCCTCGTGACCTGCAACTCGAAATTCCTGCGGCTCCACAATTTGCTGCCCAACAGCTTTCCGCCGGGCAGCCGCTACTCGGACGTGATCGCCCATGCGACGCCGACGCTGGTGCAGACTCAGGTTCCACTTGGCGAACACCCCGGTACCGGTGCCCGCTCCTACGAGGCACAGCTCGCGGACGGGCGCTGGCTCCAGATCAACGAACGTCGCACCAAGGATGGTGGCTACGTCTCGGTCGGCACCGACATCACCACGCTGAAGCTGCACGAGGAACGACTGATGGATTCCGAGCGCCGCCTGATGGCGACGGTGGCCGACCTCCGCCGCTCCCGCCAAGCGCTTGAGACCCAAGCGCAGGAACTCGCCGAACTGGCCGAGCGCCACATGGAGAAGAAAGCCGAAGCTGAAAGCGCCAACCGGGCGAAGTCGGAATTTCTCGCCAATATGAGCCATGAGCTCCGCACACCACTCAATGCCATCATCGGCTTTTCCGAGTTGATGTGTGGGGAGATTTTTGGGCCGCTCGGGTCACCGCGTTACGTGGGCTATGCCGGCGACATCAAATCCAGCGGCGAAAGCCTTCTGTCTCTCATCTCGGACGTGCTCGAAATGTCGCGGTTGGAATCGGGCCGCGTCCGCCTTGAGCGGAGCATCTTCCCGGTCGAGGAGACCATCCTATCGGCCGTCGAGGCCGTCGAAACCCAAGCCGCCGAAAAGCGCCAAACCCTGACGACCGACACGGCGGCGGGATGCCTGGTCCATGCTGACCGCCCTGCCCTCGAAAAAGTGCTGAACACGATCCTCTGCAATGCCTCGAAATTCACGCCGGAGGGTGGGCGCATCACGGTTCGGGCCCGCAACGCCAACGGCGGCCTGAACATCTTCGTGGCCGACAACGGGATCGGCATTGCGCCGGATGCCGTCCGGCGCCTCGGCCGCCCCTTCGAACAGATCGACCCGGCGTTGCTGAACGGCATGAAAGGTTCGGGACTTGGCCTTGCGATCGTCCGGTCGCTTCTCGAACTCCATGGCGGCAGCCTTCGCATCCGCTCGCGCGTCGGCGACGGCACCATCGTGCTGGCCCATCTGCCCGCGCCGAAGAGCCCGCAATTGAAGCCAGTCCGCCGTGAGAAGGTGTCGGTCTAGGCGCAAGACGTATCGGTTCAGAGCGCGCCCAGCATCGTTACGAAAGTGGCTCGCACAGCAGCGGCGCAGCGGGCTCGGACAGCGTCGAGAAGCTGGAAATCCGGTAGCTCGGACGCCTGGACGATCCGCCGCCGGACCCCGATGCCGGATGTGGCGGGGTCGAATGACCCCTCGACCGTCAGGCGGATGATCTGCAGGAGATTTGTGTAAAGCCGATGCGCTTCGATCAATGCCGATGCAGCGCCGTGATCGAGAAGATCGAGCCTCGACGTTTCCGCTAGGATCGCCCTCGTCGATCGGAGCAAGAGCGACGGATGATCTGCCGCGTCCCGCAGCACGATATATTGCGCCATGAAGTCGAGATCGATCAGGCCACCTGCGGCGAGCTTCAAATCCCACGGATCGTCTTCGCCTTTCTCCTGCGCCACGAGCGCTCGCATCTCTCGCACGCTGACCCGCAAAGCAGCGGCGTCGCGCCTCGCCGTCAGAACCGCTGCGATCGCGGCCTCGACCTTTGCCGAGAGAGCGCTATCGCCCGCGATGACGCGAGCACGCGTCAATGTCATATGTTCCCATGTCTGCGCTTCATGCGCCTGGTAGTGGACGAAGCTGCGGAGTTGAGTCGCGAGCGGCCCCTTGCCGCCAGACGGACGCAACCGCATGTCGACATCGTACAAACGACCCCGCCGGGTCGCGACCGTCAGAGCCGCGATCAACCGCTGCGTGAGCCTGGCATAATAGCGCAGCGCGTCGAGTGGGCGTGGCCCCGTGCTGTCCGCATGGTCGGGATCGAAATCGTAGATCAGCATCAGGTCGAGGTCCGACCCTGCCGTCATCTCGCGTGATCCAAGCTTGCCGAGCGCCACGACCGCACAGGCTCCGCCAGGCACCACCCCATGCTCGCGCTCGAACGTCGCCTGGCAATGCGCCAGAGTCGCGCGGACCACGATGGCGGCAAGATCGGAATAGGCGAGACCCGACGTCGCGGGATCGTCGATGGCGGAGAGCAGCCGCACGCCGATGAGGAATAACTCCTCCTGCGCGAAATCGCGCGTGCGGTCGAGAAATTCCTCGTCCGGCAAGTCGGGATCGAGCACGGTCTTGGCGCGGGCTTCCAGCCGCACGGGGTCGCCTGCCGTCTGCAGGCTGGCTGGATCGATCGCCGCATCGAGCACGTGCGGCCGGGTCGCGACGGCGGCTGCGAGGCGGGGCGCCACGCCGAGGATATCGCCGAAGAGATCCAGCAGCGCCGCATTCTCGCGCAGCATGGAGAAGAGCTCGATGGCGGCCGGCATCCGGGCCAGCGCTTTGTCGAAGGCCATCAGGGCTGCGTCGGGGTCGCCGGAACGCGAAAAGGCGATCAGCAGCCGAGGCACCAGATCGGTCAGCACTTCCCGCGCGCGCGGGCTCTGGACTGCGGCACGTCGTCCGAAATGCCAGCCTCGCACCGCTTCCGCGGCTTGCGACGGGCGCAAGAACCCCAGCCCGCGCAACGTCTCAAGCGTCTCGGGATCGTCCTCGACCCCAGTAAAAACGAGGCTCCCGGCCTCGGCATCGAGAGCCGGGGCATGTTCGAACAGCTTGGCGTAATGCCGCTCGACGGCTTGGGCGTGTGCGACGAACGTGGCCGCAAAATCGGCGACATCGTCGAACCCCGTGAAGTTCGCGAAAGCCGCGAGCGCCAACGGATCGGATGGCAGGCGCTGGGTCTGCTCATCGGCGATCATCTGCAGGCGATGCTCGATCGTCCGGAGGAAGCGATAGGCCGCCGACAGATCCTCGACCGCATCGGCGTCGACCCATCCGTCCCGATGCAGTTCGGCCAGCATGTCCAACGTGCGAGCACCGCGCAGAGCGGGCCGCCGTCCCCCGAAGATGAGTTGCTGGGTCTGCACGAAGAACTCGATCTCGCGGATGCCACCACGGCCGAGCTTCACGTCGTGTCCGGCGACTGCGATCTCGGAGTGGCCCCGGACCGCATGGATCTGCCGCTTCATCGCATGGATGTCGGCGATAGCGGCATAGTCGAAATATTTGCGCCAGATGAACGGCGAGAGATCGCGTAGGAACGCGTCCCCGAGGCTTGTGTCGCCAGCGACCGGCCGGGCCTTGATGAGCGCTGCCCGCTCCCAGTTCTGGCCGTAGCGTTCATAATACGAGAAGGCCGACGACAGCCCGAGTGCGACTGCGGTGGAGCCCGGATCGGGTCGCAGCCGCAGATCGACGCGCACCACATAGCCGTCGCCAGTCCGATCGCTGAGGATGCGCGCCAAGCTCTGGACCAGCTTGACATAGAAAGGCGCCGCGACGGTCTTGGCGGCCAGCGTCGGCGTGTCCGGATCGAAAAACGCCACGATGTCGATGTCGCTCGAGTAATTCAGCTCACGCGAGCCTTGCTTGCCAAGCGCCAGAATGACGATGCCGCAGCCGATCTCCGGCCGATCGACGTCGGCGAGCGCCAATTTGCCGGATCGATGCGCCTCGCGCAGAAGCACGCGGATCGCCGCCGAAACCGCGCGGTCAGCGAATTGCGTCAGCGCTGCCGTTACCGCCTCGACCGACCAGACGCCCCCCAGATCGGCAAGAGCCACCAACAAGGCGACGGACGCCTTCGCTTGCCGGAGCGCTTGCATGACGTCGGCGACCGGGAGGCCGTGACTGTCACAACGCTGGTCCATCGTCTCGAGACAGCGCTCGAGATGCTGCTCCGGCGCGTCCGCCAGCATCGCGGACAAGCGCGCGTCGTCTGCTACGACCAACCGCCAGAGATACGGCGAATGATCGGCCAGGCCGAGCAGGATCGCGTCGACCTCTGGCGCCGCAAAGCCGATGGCGTAACGAGGGTCGAGGCCCGCCCGCCATGTCTCGACCCGGTCTCGCGCAAGATCGGGTCGCGTCAGGCGGGGTGCGTCGCGCAGTTGCGCAGCGAGGGAGAAGGAGGCTTTGCTCATGACACGCGCGCGTCCTCGACAGGCCGCGGCAAGAGCAGCGACTCCCGCGGGGCCTCGATCCCATGCCGTTTGTCGAGAGCCGGCAGTGACAGAACGACCCGCAAGCCCGGCGCATTATCCTCGATGCGGAGTTCGCCATGATGCAGCCGCGCGACCGCAACTGCCATCGAGAGACCCAGCCCGGACCCTGGACGCGAGCGCGCCCCTTCCAGTCGGACGAACCGTTCGAGCACGCGTGATCGGTCGACGAGCGCGATACCCGGACCCCGATCCGCCACGACGATCACCACAGCGTCCCGGTCGCGGCTGACGCTTACGTCGATCAGGGGCGAATGTGCGCCCTCGGCACCCGTCGCCTCAGCCGGATCATCGGAGGCCCGCGCACCATATTTCAGTGCATTGTCGATCAGGTTCGCGACGGCTTGGCCGATCAACTCTCGGCTGGCCAACCCGAAGAGATCCGGCTGCACGTCGCTGCGAAGCTCGATATGGGCTTCCTCGGCCGAGGGTTCGTAGAGTTCGACGACATCGCGCACCACGCTGCTGATATCGCAGGGAGCGACAACGCCGAGGCTGCTGCCCGCCTCGGCTCGCGCGATCATCAACAGCGCCGAAAAGATGCTCATCAGGCGATCGGCTTCCTCGATCGTCTTGTCGAGAGCATGCCGGTAGTCTTCAGGCGTCTTCGCGGTTCGCAGCGCCTGCTCGGCTCCGTTCCGCAGGCGCGTCAACGGCGTGCGAAGATCATGCGCGATATTGTCCGACACTTCCTTCATGCCCGTCATCAACTCACCGATGCGGTCCAGCATCGCATTGAGGTTCTGCGCTAGCCGATCGAGTTCGTCGCCCGTGCCACCGGTCGGTAAGCGTCGCGTGAGGTCGCCCGTCATGATCGTAGCGGCGCTGTCGCTCATCGCGTCGACCCGGTGGAGCACGCGCCGCGCCACGACGATGCCGCCAAAGGTGCCGATGCCCGCGAGCCAGAGCAACGACGTGATCAGCGCGTGGGTGATGACCTTTCGCAGGCTTTCCCGCTCATCGAGATCACGCCCGACCATGAGCCGAAATCCGCCCGGCAGCAGGAAGATGCGAGCCAGTGCCGTGTAATTCTGGCCCTTGTCGTTCGGGCGCTCATAAGGCGTTTCGACGAGGCCGGGATGATCGATCACGCCGGACGGGAGCGTCGTCACATTGCCGGCCAGTTTCTCACCGGCGTAGTTGGTCACGAGATAAAGCGAGGAGCCGGGCTGGGCCGAGCGCCGTTCGATGATGTCGACCAGATGTCGCATCCCCCCGGTCTCGTATTGCTCCGCGAGGCCGGTGATTTCGGCCTCGACGGTCTGCCCGATTTGCTCGTCGAGCAGGAGATTGACATTCCAGGCGACGCCGCCGAGCACGAAGCCGGCACCGATCCCGAAGATGATCAGATAAGCGAGCGACAGCTTGAACACTGTCGTGCGGAAGAGCTTACCGAGCGCCGTCACGAATCATATATCCGGCACCGCGAATGGTGTGGAGCAGCGGCGGCTCCGGCCCTTTGTCGATCTTCGAACGAAGGCGGGAAATGTGAACATCGATCACATTGGTCTGCGGGTCGAAGTGATAATCCCAGACGTTTTCGAGCAGCATCGTCCGGGTCACGACCTGCCCGGCATGTTTCATGAGATATTCGAGCAGGCGAAACTCACGCGGTTGCAGCACGATATCCTTGCCGGCCCGCAGCAGTTTGTGGGAGAGGCGATCAAGCTCGAGATTGCCGACCCGGTAGACCGTCGTGTCGCTGGAGCCGGACGTTTTCCGCCGCGACAGCACCTCGACGCGTGCGAGTAATTCCGCAAAAGCGTAAGGTTTTGTCAGATAGTCGTCCCCGCCGGCGCGCAAACCCTTGACCCGGTCGTCGACCTGCCCGAGCGCCGACAAGATCAGCACCGGCGTTTCGATCTTTTGTTCGCGCAGGCCGCCGATCAGCGACAGCCCGTCCATCTTGGGCAGCATGCGATCGACGATCAGGACATCATATTGACCGTCCCGGGCAAGCCCGTAGCCTTCCAGTCCGTCCGACGCGACGTCGGGGAGGTGACCGACTTCGGTGAAGGCTTTGGACAGGTAGGCCGAGGCCTCCGCATCATCTTCGATGATCAGAATCTTCATGCTGGACATGTATGACACTTTCGCGCCGCATATCAGCGGGTACGAGCCAAGCGGGCGAGAAATTTGGACCGGCAGCCCAGCCGAAGCCGGACTGCCGCATCGATTGACCCACCCACCAGCCGAGACGTGGCGGGCCGTCGGCTTAGCCGACCGACTTCGTTGCCAGCGCCAGGAAGCGGATCGAATCACCGCTTTTTACGCGCAGCAGCAGAGCCTTCTGGCCGTCTTTCTTCGCAGCCGAGAAGGCGGCCGTGATTTCAGACGGCTTCGATACCGCTTTGCCGCCAGCCTCGAGGATCACGTCGCCGACACTGAGACCCTTCTGGGCCGCGATGCCGTCCGGATCGACTTCGGCGATCGTGACGCCTTCCTTGCTGCCGCCGGGAACCACCGACGACGGCACCAAGGTCAGCCCGAGCGAGGTCATCTCGGCCTTGTCGTCCTGCGCCGGAACCTCGGCCTTGACCTCCTTGTCGGCCGGCAACTTGCCGAGCGTGACGGGGACCACCTTGTTGGTACCATCGCGCCAGATCGTGAGATCGACCTTCTTGTCGGGTCCCATATTGGCGATCTTGCGCGACAACTCGCGCGGTCCGTCGATCATGTCGCCATTCACGGCCGTCACGACATCACCCGATTTAATTCCGGCGCTCGATGCCGGCGAACCCTTCTGCGGCTCGGCCACGAGCGCACCCTTGGTGTCCTTCAGGCCGAGGCTATCGGCGATGTCGGAATTGACCGGCTGAATCTGAATGCCGAGCCAACCGCGCGCCACCGAACCATTGGCCTTCAACGAGGCGACGACATCCTTGGCGACCTCGGCCGGGATCGCGAAGCCGATGCCGACACTCCCGCCCGATGGCGAGAAGATCGCGGTGTTGACGCCCACGACCTGACCCTGCGTGTTGAAGGTGGGGCCGCCCGAATTACCGCGGTTCACCGGCGCGTCAATCTGCAAGAAATCGTCATAGGGCCCGGCACCAATGTCACGGCCGCGCGCCGACACGATACCGGCCGTCACCGTGCCACCAAGGCCGAAGGGATTACCGACCGCGATCACCCAATCGCCGACGCGAGGCGTGTGGTCATCCCAGGGAACGAAAGGATAGTTGTCGCCGGTCTTCGCCTTGAGCAGAGCCAGATCGGTCTTCTTGTCTGTGCCGACGACCGTCGCGGGGACGACAGTGCCGTCGTTCAACGTGAGTTGCACGTCGGTGGCGTTTTCGACGACGTGGTTGTTGGTCACCACATAGCCGTCCTTCGAAATGAAGAAGCCCGAACCCTGCGCCATGCCGGTGCGCGGATGCGCGTGCGGCATACCCTGCCCCTCGCCGAACTGCTTGAAGAAGCGGTACAGCGGGTCGTCTTTCGGGATGTTGGGCATCGCGCGCTGGTTATTGTTGCCCGCGCTATTGTCGCTGTCGCTATCGTCGGCCTCGGTAATCTTGACCTTGACGGACACGACCGCGGGGCTGACCCGGTCGACCACATCGGCGAACGAGCCGGGCGCGATCTGTGCGGGCGCGGCTTCCGGCGCTATTTGCGCCGCATGAACGGGCGCGACGCTCATCAAGGTGGTCTCGGTCGCGACGCCGCCAACCGCGATGACCGCGACGGCGCCCAGAAGGGCGGCACGAAGACGGGTGCGGGGGGCGCGGGAAGCAGAGGTCGACGCCGATCCCTGCAGAGGATTGATTTGGCCGGGCTGTGTCATTGTTGAACTCCTCGGGCTGATCCGAAGCACGCCTTGCGTGTCGTGCTCATGTAGGCAACATGGAGTAGCGCGGCTTACGCGACCATTTCCGTCGCGTGAAATCTTCGTAAGGAACGGTTCGCCGATCGAGCAGGATCGCGAGAGACTACGCCTCGCTCCGAATATCGAAAGACGTGATCATCCCGTTGGTGAAACGAAAGATATGGCCGACCATCTTATCGGTCAGCCCATGGGTTTGATCCTGGAGCGGCTTTCCTTCCAGATCGCGAACGGACTGCCGAACCTCGACCAAGATCAAGCCATCGGCCATCGTCTGAAAGCCGATGGGCTCGACATGTGGACTGACGATCGACCATTGGCGTGTCCAGTAGGCGCGCACGGCCTCGCGGCCATGAACGTGACCGCCGTCCATCCCGTTGGCCCAGCTGACATTATCGGCCAGCACGGCCAGCACGGCGTCGATATCGCGCGCGTTGAAGCTCTCATATATCCGCTTGATGGTCTGGATCGCATGGTCCATCGGGTTCTCTCCTTGGCATGATCGCAAACGCGATATACATATGTACGTCTATATATGTATGTCGGCAACAGGAGATGGTCGATGAACCTCGATGTACTCTCGACGCCGGGCCACCTGATCGCTCTCGCGGCGCGCGGATTTGCCCGCTTGAGCGAGGCTCGCCTCAAGCCATTGGGCTTCGGCGTCGGCCAAATCCCAGTGCTGGTCGCGCTTCAGAATGGTCAGGCGAGCACGCAGCGTGATCTCGCCCGCTTCGCTCGGGTCGAGCAACCCCCAATGGCGCAGATGCTTGCCCGCATGGAGCGGGACGGTCTTGTCCAGCGCACGCCTGACCCGACCGATGGCCGCAGCCAGCGCGTCGTGATGACGGAGGTCGCAAAAACACGAATGCCGACCGCAGTCACGGCTCTGTTCCAAGGCAACCGTGAGGCTTTAAGCGGCTTTACCGAGGCGGAAACGGCTGACTTCGTTTCGCTCTTGTCGCGGCTCATCGCCAATCTCGATCGCCTCGCGAGCGATGACGGAAGCAGCGCGATCGAGCCCCGCCCCTAAACCGAAGGCGGCTCCACGAGACGGCTCAGCGTGGCGCGCTCGGCGTCGCTCAGCGGCGGTTCGGCGAGAGGCGCATGTCGTCGCCGCGCCATCAGCAGGCCGCCTGCCCCGAGCAGAAGCAGCAAGAACGGCATGCCCCATAATAACGCCGTCTCGGGCCGCAACGGTGGTTTCAGCAGGACAAAGTTTCCGTAACGCGCCACGAGATAATCGCGGACCTGTTGGTCGCTGTCACCGGCGACGAGCCTCTCACGGACCAGCAGGCGCAGATCGCGCGCCAGGGTCGCGGCTGAATCGTCGATCGATTGATTTTGGCAGACGAGACACCGCAAATCGGACGAGAGGTCGCGGGCCCGTGCCTCCAAGGCGGGGTTCGACAGAATCTCGTCGGGCTGCACCGCATGGGCAAGCGACGGCGCGAGCAGCAGCGCCAGAAGGGCACAGACGAGCCATGGCCGCAGACGCCGCATCATTCGGCCGCCTGGGGGGCGTGCGGGGCCGGATGCGCACGCGCCGCGCGGCGCGCGAAGCCGATGCGAAGCCGCCGGTCGGACAGGGACACGGCGCCACCCAGCGCCATGATGAGCGCACCGATCCAGATCATCGTGACCAGAGGTTTCCAAAACATCCGGGCGTCGATCGAGCCATCGTCATGCTGATCGCCGAGGCTGATGTAGACCTGACCGAGATTTATCGTGGCGATACCGGCCTGCGTCACGCTCATCTGGCGGACCGGGAAGGTGCGCTTCGACGGATCGATCGTGGTCACGAGCACACCGCCGCTCCGAACGTCGATCGGGACCGCGACTTCGCTATAGTTCGGACCCTGCCGCGTCTGCAGGTCGCGGATCGTCACGCTATAGGGGCCGAGATCCATCGTCTGGCCGGGCTTAACTGCCACGACCCGTTCGACGCCCCAGCCGGTTGCGGCGAGGCCCATCAGGGTGACGCCAATGCCCGCATGCGCCAGAGCGGTCCCCCAGGCCGAGCGTGGCAGGCCGACAGCGCGCGACAGCATAACCCCGACCGAAACACCTTGACCGGCGACGCGGGAGGCGATCTCGGCAAAAGCGCCGATGATGAGGTAGAGCGCCAAGCCGACCCCCATCGCGATCAGCACCGGGCCGCCTTTGATGACGGTCGCCAGAACGAGCGCCAGTGCAAAACCGAGCGCCGCAGCCACCATCAGCCGCTGCGCCGCGCCCACGAGATCGCCGCGCTTCCAGGCCAGCGACTGGCCGAGCGGCATCGCCAGCAGGATCGGCACGAAGATGGGGCCGAACGTCAGGTTGAAGAACGGCGCCCCGACCGAAATCTTCTCGCCGGTCAGCGATTCCAGCGCGAGGGGATAGAGCGTGCCGGTCAACACGGTGGCGCAGCAGGTGGTCAGCAGCAGGTTGTTGAACACCAGAGCGCCCTCGCGCGACACCGGCGAGAACAAACCACCCTGCCGTAACGTCGGAGCGCGCCACGCGTAGAGCGCCAACGAGCCGCCGATGAAAACCGTCAGGATCGCCAGGATGAAGACACCGCGGGTCGGATCGGTCGCGAACGTGTGTACCGAGGTGAGCACGCCCGAACGCACCAGAAACGTCCCCAGCAGCGACAGCGAGAAGGTGAGGATCGCCAGAAACACGGTCCAGATCTTCAAGGCTTCGCGCTTTTCCATCACGGCCGCCGAGTGCAGCAACGCGGTTCCGGCCAGCCACGGCATGAGCGAGGCGTTTTCGACCGGGTCCCAGAACCAGAACCCGCCCCAGCCGAGCGTGTAATAGGCCCAGTAAGAGCCCATCGCGATCCCGAGCGTCAGAAAGCCCCAGGCGATCAGGATCCAAGGGCGCACGAAGCGGGCCCAGGCAGCATCGAGCCGGCCGCTGATCAACGCCGCCGCCGCGAAAGAGAACACGATCGAAAAGCCGACATAGCCGAGGTAGAGCAGCGGCGGATGGATCGCCAGCCCAGGATCTTGCAGGATCGGATTGAGATCCTGCCCCTCGAACGGCGCCGGAAATCGTCGTGCGAACGGATCCGAGGTGAAGAGGATGAACAGCAAAAACGCCGAGGCGATCCAGGCTTGAACCGCCAGTGTGTTGGCCCGGAGATCGTCGGCCATGCCACGGCCCATCGTCGCGACCGCTGCGCCGAATACCGCGAGGATCAACACCCACAGGAGCATCGAGCCTTCGTGGTTCCCCCAGACGCCGGAGATCTTGTAGATCAGCGGCTTGGTCGACAGCGAATTCTCGACCACGTTGGTAAGGCTGAAATCAGACGTGACATGGGCGTAGACGAGCGCCACGAAGGCGTAGCCGATCAGAACGAATTGAACGCAGGCGGCCGGCGCCGCCACACCCGCCAACCCGGCATCGCCGCGCCGCGTGCCCCAAATGGGCAGGACGGACTGAACCAACGCAACCGCAAGCGCCAGAACAAGGGCATAATGGCCGGTTTCGACGATCATCTACGCTCGCTCATGGGATGGCCTTTGCGACCTCACCGCTGCTGGCGCTCGCGGCCTTTTGGTCGCCGCGCCACACGCCTTGCCGCTTCAAGCTGTCGGCCACATCCTTTGGCATATAGGTGGCATCGTGCTTGGCCAGGATCGTATCGGCGCGAAAGCTGCCCGCAGCGTCGAGCACACCTTCGGCGACGACGCCCTGCCCTTCGCGGAACAGATCCGGCAGCAGCCCGGTATAGCTTACTTTTACGTCGCGTTTCAGATCGGTCACCATGAAGGTCAGGCTGGATTGCCCGAGCCGGACGATTGAGCCCTCTTCGACGAGCCCACCGATGCGAAGGCGAGTCCCGGGAGGAGGCATCTTCTCGACGAGGTCGGTGGGGCCATAGAAAAACACGATGCTGTCGCGCAGCGCGAACAGCACGAGCCCGGACGCGAGGGCGAGCACACCGCCCGCAGCGCCGATGACGGCCAAGCGACGCCCCTTCCTGGTCAAACTCTCATCCCTCCAGTCCGAGTTGATGGGCGAGATCGTCGAGCTTGGCTCGCGCCGCCGCATCGTCCCTCAAGGCTGTTCTGGCCTCGGCGAGGGACTCCCGTGCTTTGTTGGCATCTCCGAGCACAGTATAGGCTCGCACGAGACGCAGCCAGCCCTCGGGATCGCGACCGTTTTGCACAAGGCGCGCCGCTAGGCCATCCACCATGCTGCGAATGGCGGCTTGCTGCTGATCGGCCGGCAAAGCCGCGATGACGGCACCGGCCGGCGTTGCGGGACCCTCGAAATTGCGTGCTATCGGGGTCGCAGGCTCTGCCACGGCCGCCGTTTCGAGACCCGCAATATGGCCCTGCACCGCCGCCAGCCACGGTGCGCCCGGCGGCGCGTCGGCCGCGAGTTTGCGCCACAGGATCAAAGCATCGGCGCGGTTTCCATCCTGCTCGGTCGCGGCCGCGACGAAAAACCGGGCCTGCGGCAATGTCGGATCGTCGCTCAGCGCTTTGTCGAAGGCGGCGCGCGCCTCGGTCGTCACAACGCCATCGGCCGCCATCACCAGGGCCTGTCCCAAAGCGGCGCGGCGCTCGGCATTCTCGCCGAGAATCCGGAGCGCTGCCGCATAAGCGCGGGCCGCATCGTCGTAACGGCCGATCTTGAAGTAGATGGGAGCGATGAGAGAGAAGCCGCGCCCATCGTTGGGATCGGCGGCGAGACGAGCCTCGATCTTGGGGATGATGGCGGCAAGATCGAACGACGAGGCTGCGACGCGGGAAGCGATGGGCATGTCCGGCTGCTCGGGACGACCGACGCGATCATAGAGGCCGATCGCCAACACCGGGACCAGCACGACGGACGCAACGACAGCGGCGAGTCGCCGCTTGCGAAAGCCAGCGGCGGGACCGGAAGGCTCAGGCCGCGTATCGGAGAGAAGCAACCGACGGGCGATCTCGGCTCGCGTGGCATCCGCTTCGGAGGCTTGCACGAGCCCCCGCGCGATGTCGTCGTCGACCTCGTCGAGCTGGCTTCGGTAGAACGCGACGTCGACCGACCTGCCACGGGCAAATGATCCGGCACGCGCCAACGGCCAGACGAGACAGAGCACTGCGGCGGCGGTCATCAACGCAAACACGACCCAGACCATACCGACCGCAAACTCCATTCAATCAAACCGACGCAGACCCAGATCGACCGACCAGAACCCGCCCTCTTGGGTCAGCTCGTGATGCGATAGGTTCCGTCGGGGTTCGAACACCCCGTGCCACGGCCCACCTGCGGACGCCCGGCGATAAAGATCGTGCTCGTGAAGGCGCGACAGGCATCGGCAGCGACCGGCGGCGTGCCACCCGGCGCACTTACAGGCACGATCGCCGATGCTGCAGTACCAGGCGCGGGTTCGACAAATCCAAACAGGCCGTGCTCGCCTTTCCAGGTCTTTCGTTGCCCGGACGCCAGCGCATCCTGCTCGGCCGCGAGCGCCTTGTCTCGATCGGCCTGGCTGAGCTTGGAACCCACCGGACCATCGAGAAAAGTCCCATACACGATCGGCGGCGGTGCAGCCGGCACGGGCGGGGTCGCGGCCGAAAGGGAACTGCCGCCGCCCGTCATCGAGCAGCCCGCATTGACCAGTCCCGCCGCCAGACACAGACCCACAGCCCACAGAACCCGCATCGTATCCACCCCGTCACTGCCCGCCGATCGGTGCCTTGCACGGCATTCGGGCGAAGCTCTATCGAGCTTTAAGGCGTCAGCCGGCCCCCGGCAAGCGGAGCACCGCCCTCAAACCACCGAGCGGGCTTTCGAGGAGTGTGAGGCCGCCCCCGTAGGCAGCGGCAAGATCGGTCACGATCGACAGGCCCAACCCCGATCCGGGCTTGGTCTCATCGAGTCTGCGCCCGCGTCGCGTGGCAAGGTCGCGCACATCCGAGGGCAATCCGGGGCCGTCATCATCCACCATCAGCACGATGTCGGATGTGATGCCATCGCCATTGTCGTGGGCCGCCACACCCCTGACGCGGATCTCGTGCTTGGCCCATTTGCCGGCATTGTCGATCAAATTGCCGATCAGGTCGTCGAAATCCTGCTTCTCACCGCGAAACCGCAGGCTGTCCGGAACCGTGACCTCGAAGGCGAGATCGCGGTCGCGATAGATCTTGCCGAAGGTGCGGACCAGCGCATCGACGGTGGGTTTGACCTCAGTCACGGTGCCGATCACGCTGACGCGCGCGGCGGCACGAGCCCGATCGAGATAATATGAGACCTGATCGCGCATGACACCGGTTTGTTCGCGGACCTTCGCCGCAAGATCCACGGCGGCACTATCCTCGGATCCGCCAGAGGTCTGAGCATCGGCTTCGTTGACCAGTACGCTGAGCGGTGTTTTCAGCGCGTGAGCCAGATTGCCGACATGCGTCCGCGCACGTTCGATGATCTCGCGATTGGAGGAGATCAGAAGGTTCAACTCCCCCGCGAGCGGCGCGAGATCCGGGGTAAAGCGGCCCTCGATCCGCTCGGCCTCGCCGCGCCGGATCGCCGCGACACCATCCCGAATACGCCGGAGCGGCCGCAGGCCATAGCGAAGTTGAAGCGCTGTCGAGACCACAAGCACCAGACCGAGAACCCCGAACGTCATTCCGAGCGCCAGGTTGAAACCGTCGATATCGGCCGACATTTCTTCCGGGGATGCCGCGACCTGAACCAGATAACGGCCATCGTCACCCGCATCGATGAAACGCTCGACGATCCGCAACCGCCGATCATCCGGGCCGATCGCATAGCCCCTGCGGATGCCGCCTGCCGTGATGGGCGCGCCGGTATCGGCCAATTGCGGAAGCCGTTCGGCAAATAGGGATTTCGAGGCACGGATATCCGGCTTGGCTTGATCGAGCCGGGTGATTTGCCAATACCAGCCCGAGAGCGGCAACTCGAACATCGGTTCGCCGAGTTGCCCAGCCCCATGCCCTTCGTCGCCCGCCGCCGCGACATCCCCGATCAACGCCCGAAGATACACGCCAAGCCTCTCGTCGAAGTCGAGTTCGGCGGCGTGAAAATTGATTTCGCTCAGCGTAATGCCGGAGATCAGGAGAATGAAGAAGCTCCAGAACGCCGACGACATGAACAGGCGGGTCGCGATCGATCGACGGCTGAACCATCCGACGACACGCGACCGCGGCCGCGTCAGCCGTTCAGGCTCCACGCCTGCCGGTTGGACCGCCACCCGCTCCGGATTTTGCGGCTTGTTCAGAAAGTTCAGCATTCTCAACGAGATATCCGAGCCCTCTCATGGTCTGTATCAGGTCCACACCAAGTTTCTTGCGGAGACGACCGACAAACACCTCGATCGTATTCGAGTCACGATCGAAATCCTGATCGTAGAGATGTTCGACCAGTTCCGCACGCGAGACCACGCGCCCCGCATGGTGCATCAGATAGGAGAGAAGACGATATTCATGCGAGGTCAGCTTCACAGGGTTGCCGTCGACCAGCACGCGGCTGGCGCGGGTGTCAAGCCGCACCAATCCGCTCACCAGTTCGGCCGTGGCGTGACCCGCCGAGCGCCGGAGCAGCGCCCGAAGCCGCGCCAGAACCTCCTCCATATGGAAGGGCTTGGCGACATAATCATCGGCGCCAGCGTCAAAGCCTCGCACCTTGTCGCTCCACCGATCGCGTGCCGTGAGGATCAGCACCGGAGCTGACCGTCCGGCTGCGCGCCACGCCTCCAGCACTGAAACGCCATCCTTTTTGGGCAGACCGAGATCGAGCACGATGGCGTCATAGGGCTCGGTTTCGCCAAGAAACTGAGCTTCCTCACCATCGTAAGCGCGATCGACCGCATAACCCGCGCCTTCGAGGGCCGTGAACAGCTGACGATTCAGATCTTTATCGTCCTCGACAACGAGAAGACGCACCGGCGACCCTTTCCTCTTCGATATAGGCTTCGTTCAGGCTCTCGGCATTGGTCACGATCCTGGGCGAAGCGACATCAGCGTCCCATTGGTTGCATCGACCAGCATGTGAACCAGATGCCCGTCATGCCGCAGAATCGTCACGTCGTAGACCATCTGTTGGTTCAGACGGCAGAGCTTGATCCCAACCGACTCGCCCGGCATCCCCCGTCCTGCCTCTTCGACAGCGCGATAGGGCGGCAAAAGCTTCATGGTCTGCAGAGTTTCGCGAGTTTCCCCCGCCGACAGACACGTCCGGAGACGTGTCTCAGTGGTCTGAGCCACGTGTGGCAGACCCACGACCCCGAGCGTCAGTGCCGCCCCCATGATGCGAACCAAAGACGTCATGGATTGATCCTAAGTTCATCGCGCTGAACGCCTTATGAATGCGCGCGATGATGACGGTTCGCGGCGGCCGACGTTTCAATCGACCGCGACGTCCTGTAGAGCTCGATCAGACGCGCGCCTATTCAGATCATCAGGGCGCATCGATGGACGAATGTCATGAAACGGCCGAGACAGCCACCAACCAGTCCCTCCTCCATGACAGCGCCCGGAGCGGGACGACCCGGCCGCGAGCGAGACCATTCGGCCCCGCATCGCGCCTCACCCTTATCGGGCTCCTACAAGACCGCCACGGCGCGTCTCCGTGCCACGCCCGAGTTGACGCTGATCTGGGGCTTTCACGCCGCACAGGAAGCGTTACGCTCAGAACGCCGCAAGATTCTCAGGGTGTCGGCCACCGAAGCGGCAGCGGAACGGCTCGCCCCGGAGCTCGAGGCGCGCGGACTGACGCCGGAGATCTTCAGCGGAGCCGATCTCGACGCCAAAATGCCGCGCGATGCGGTGCACCAGGGCGTCGTCGTTGAGGCGCGTCCCCTGGCCGATCTCGACATCAGCGACGTACCCGACACAGGCACGCTGCTGGTCCTCGATCAAATCACCGATCCGCATAATGTCGGCGCCATCATGCGGACAGCCGCTGCTTTCGATGTCGCCGCCATGATCACGACCGAGCGCCACGCGCCGGATATGACCGGCGTGCTGGCGAAAAGCGCATCGGGCGGCCTCGAACACGTGCCTGTCGTTCATGTCGTCAATCTCGCGCGCGCCCTCGACAGCCTCGCCAAGCGGGGCTTCCAGATCGTCGGCCTCGATTCCGAAGGCACCCAGCCGCTCGAAGACGTCGAACCGTCGTCGTCGCTGGTGCTGGTGCTCGGCGCCGAGGGAAAGGGCTTGCGTCGTCTCACCCGTGAGCGGTGCGAGGTCGTGGCCCGGCTCGACATGCCGGGCGCGATCAAGAGCTTGAACGTGTCCAATGCCTGCGCGGTGGCGCTCGCAACCCTGCGGCTGCGACGACCCGCAAGCTGAGGCGCGTCGACCGGCCTTGACCGCCGGCCGCCGAGGCAGGCCCTATTTATACAAATATTACTTGTTATTAAAAATGATCTCGCAATCGAGATTGGGATTGTTATATCTGACGGATCGGGGTTGTTGCCTCCTTTAGACTTATGCAAAACAAGCGCGGCGACATGGCTCATCTCGCCGGACAGCAAGGACCGACCATGGCTCACGTCATCACGGCCAGTAGATTGCGCGACGGTATCGTGGTGTTTCGTGGCGCTGGCGCGGTCTGGGTCGATCATCTTCGGCTTGCCGAAGTCCTGCCCACCTCGGCCGAGGCAGAGGGCGCACTCTCGGCTGCCAAGCAGGATGAAGGCCGGAATATCGTGGTCGATGCCTATGTGATCGAGGTCGTCGAGAAGAACGGGGTGATGGCGCCCGTCAGGCTGCGTGAGGCAATTCGCGCCGAAGGCCCGACCATTCACCCCGAACACGGCAAATCGTCTATCGCTCTGTCGACAGACGGATCGTCAGCATCAGATCGCGGGTAGAACGATGTATCGCTACGATGAATTCGACGCCCAATTCGTCTCCGAACGCGTCACCCAGTTTCGCGACCAGGTGGAACGTCGCCTCGCAGGTGAGTTGACGGAAGATCAGTTCAAGCTGCATCGCTTGATGAATGGCGTCTACTTGCAACTGCATGCCTACATGCTCCGCGTCGCCATCCCCTATGGTGTGTTGTCGTCACGCCAATTGCGGAAGCTCGCCCACATCGCGCGGCGCTACGACAAGGGCTTCGGCCATTTCACGACACGTCAGAACATCCAGTTCAACTGGCCGGCGCTCGCCGATTGCCCCGATATCCTGGCCGAACTCGCGACAGTCGAGATGCATGCTATACAGACCTCTGGCAATTGCATCCGCAACGTGACGGCCGACCAGTTCGCCGGTGCAGCCGCCGACGAAATCGTCGATCCCCGCCCCTATGCCGAAATTCTCCGTCAATGGTCGTCGCTGCATCCCGAATATTCGTTTCTGCCGCGCAAGTTCAAGTTGGCGCTGACCGGCTCGCCGAGCGACCGTGCGGCCATTCAGGTGCATGACATCGGCTTGCAAGTGGTGCGGAACGAGGCTGGAGAAATCGGGTTTCGCGTCTTCGTCGGCGGTGGCCAGGGTCGCTCCGCTTTCGTGGCCAAGAACATCCGCGATTTCCTGCCCGAGGCCGATTTACTCGCCTATGTCGATGCGATCGTGCGTGTCTATAATCTTGAAGGGCGGCGCGACAATAAATACAAGGCGCGTATCAAGATCCTGGTTCACGAGAAGGGCCTGGAGCCGATGCGCGAGGCCGTCGAGGCCGAGTTCGCGCGCCGTCCCGATCATCCGCTGACGTTGCCGCAAGCCGACATCGACGCCATCACGGCCTATTTTGCGTTGCCGCCGCTCGAGTCGCGCACCGCCGACGCACCCGCGACCGCCAAGCGGCGCGCCGCGGATGCGCGTTTTGCGGCTTTCGTCGACACCAATGTCACGCCCCATAAGGTGCCGGGCTACGGCATCGTGACGATCTCACTAAAACCGATCGGCGGCATTCCGGGGGACGCGACGGCGGAGCAGATGGAAGCTGTCGCCGATCTCGCCAATTGGCATTCCTATGACGAATTGCGCGTGACGCATGAGCAAAATCTCGTTTTGCCGCATGTTGCTCTCGACGATCTCCCGGTGATCTACGATGCCTTGCAGGCCGTTGGTCTCGCGACCCCGAATGTCGGCTTGGTGACCGATATCATCGCCTGTCCCGGTCTGGATTATTGCGCGCTGGCGACGGCCCGCTCGATCCCTGTGGCGCAACGGATTTCGGAGCGGTTCGGCGAAGGCACGCGCGCCATCGAGGTTGGTGATCTCAAGATCAAGATCTCGGGCTGCATCAATGCTTGTGGCCATCACCACGTCGGCCACATCGGCATTCTTGGCCTCGAGCGCAAAGGCGTCGAAACCTACCAGATCACGCTTGGCGGAACCGCCGACGAGACGTGTTCGCTGGGTGATCTGACGGGCCCGGGCTTTTCGTCCGAGGACGTGGTCGATGCCGTCGAGACGGTTGTCGACACCTATCTTGGGCTGCGGCACGACAAATCCGAGACGTTCCTGACGGCCTTCCGACGGGTCGGCATGGCTCCCTTCAAGCAAGCGCTCTACGAAAAAGACACGGGCGCAGGAATCTAGTCCCATGGGCGTTTTAGACGTCAGTCTCTTCGGCGACTACACGGCTGCGTCGCGTTTTGAGGAGCGTTTCGTCGCTCTCGACGCGCGTGCGGTCCTGCGTCTCGCAATCCAGGACCTTTATCCTGGCCGCATCGCATTGGTGTCGAGCTTCGGCGCGGATTCGGCCGTCCTACTCCACATGGTCTCAACCATCGACACGGCGACGCCGGTCATTTTCGTCGATACGGGTCACTTATTCCCCGAGACTCTGGCTTATCGCGACGAACTCGTGGCCTTGCTCGGCCTCACCAACGTTCAGGCGTTTTCGCCAACGCCCGAGGATCTCGCCGCCTTCGACCCCGAGACGTTCTTGTGGTCGACCAACCCCGATCAATGTTGCGAGGTCCGCAAGGTGATGCCGCTGGGCCGCGCTGTCGACGGCTTCGACGCCTGGATCACGGGCCGCAAGCGGTTTCAAAGCGACACGCGGGCCGCCCTGCCGCTGTTCGAGGCCGAAGGCACACGGACGAAGATCAACCCACTCGCGAGTTGGTCGGCCACCCGCATCCTTTCCTATCTCGACGCGCATGATTTGCCCCGGCATCGGCTGGTCGCCAAGAATTACCTGTCGATCGGCTGCATTCCGTGCACCTCACCGGTGAGGCCGGGCGAAGACGCGCGAGCCGGCCGTTGGCGCGGAAAGTCCAAAACCGAATGCGGCATCCACCTCGGGGTCGTCAGTGGCGGGGCGGGGATCTGATGGCTTTATACAAAAACGGCGCGTTCATCGACAATCATTGGCAAGCCGCGTCTGCGGATCTCCCTCCCCCGCAAGGCGCGCGCCTCATCTTCGGCTTGGCGCAGTGGAAGGCCGTACGCGACACGTTGCAGGGTGCCAATCAACCCGTCGGTCTTGCGTTGGAAGCCGGCGAGATGATCGACGACATCCTCCAAGACCTGCCTCGCTTTTCGGTCATTGTCCTTGCGTTCCCAAAGTTCGGCGATGGTCGTGCGTTCTCGAAGGCTGCGCTCCTGCGTGAGCACGGTTTCGAGGGTGAGCTGCGCGCCGTCGGAGACGTGTTGTGGGATCAGTTGCAACTGATGGCTCGCTGCGGCTTCGATGCTTTCGAGATCGATAACGAGCCCACCCTGAAGGCGATCCGCAGCGGCAAAAGCCCCTTCATGACCACATTTGGACAGCCTGGGTTCGGACTCGAAACACGGGACGGAACGCCGCGCGCCTGGACGCGACGCGCGCTTTGACCGACGCGCAGGTTCTGGATCGCGATGGTGGTGACCAAGGCTCCGATGGCGACGCAACGCTGACGCTTCGGGTCGTCGACCATGCGGGCTTTGAGCACCGGGTGGAGGCTCTTGAAGGCTGGCGCGTGATGGAGATTATCCGTGACTGGGATCTGGGCATCAAAGCCGAATGCGGGGGCGCCTGTGCCTGCGCGACTTGCCATGTGTATGTCGATCCGGACTGGTCCGCCGTCCTCATCCCGCCCACCGATGAAGAGATGGATAAGCTTGACGAGGCGCCGCATGTCGAGCCGAACTCCCGCCTCTCCTGCCAGATCTTGATGCGTCCCGATCTCGACGGTCTGAAGGTCACGCTTGCGCCAGGGTCGGAGCCGGACTGACGCCGAGGATGACCGGCGGTCCGGCGATCTGACATAATCCTCGTTTAGAAGGTCGATGCGGCGGCTCGGCCAATGCCTTTCGACAGGATGATTCATGAGCGATGACCCGACGAACTCTTCGGCGACAGACGACGGTCGCCGCGCCTTCCTGAAAACCAGCCTGGCGCTTGGATTCGCACTGGCGGTGCAGCCGGTTTCGGCTCAGACCATCACGACGTCCTCCGATGGTTTGGTGGCCGGTGAGGTTCAGGTGCCTTCGCTCGGGGTCGACATCCCGGCCTATCGGGCGATGCCGTCCGGCACCGGCCCATTTCCTGTCATGCTGGTGATCCAGGAAATCTTCGGGGTTCACGAACACATCAAGGATGTCTGCCGCCGCTTCGCCAAGCTCGGCTATTACGCGATCGCGCCGGAACTCTACGCCCGTCAGGGTGATCCGAGCACCGCCGACATCCAAAAGATCGTGACCGAGATCGTTCCGAACGTGCCGGACGCTCAGGTGATGGCGGACCTCGACAACACGGTGGCGTTCGCCAAGGCAAGCGGCAGCGGCGACACCACGCGCCTCGGCGCGACCGGCTTCTGCTGGGGGGGCCGCATCATCTGGCTCTATGCCGCGCACAACAAGGACCTGAAAGCGGCTGTCGCCTTCTACGGCATCCTTGGTGGGAAGGCTTCGCCGACATCGACCCTCAAGCCGCAAAACCCGCTCGACATCGTGAGCACGATCAAGACGCCGGTGCTGGGGTTGTACGGCGGCAAGGACGACAACATCCCCGCAGCTCTCATCGAGCAGATGCGGGCTGGGCTGAGCCGGGCCAAGAGCCCCGCCGAGATCGTGGTCTATCCCGATACGCCGCACGGGTTTTTCGCCGATTATCGCCCAAGCTACCACAAGGCGGCTGCGGAGGATGCTTGGGCTCGCGCACAAGGCTGGTTCAAACAATATGGCGTCGTCTGACGGCCGAGAGCCTCGATCAGGCACTCGGCAGCAGCGGCACCGCGATGCCGCACGCCTGCAAGATCAACACGACGTTGAGCAGCAGCACGACGACGGTCGCGGCGATGGCGGCATAGCCGACCAGTCTGCCGGTCGCGAACCGTCCCATGATGTCGACGCGACGCGTGAAGATCACGAGCGCGATCATGGGGATCGGAAGCGCGAAGCTCAGGACGACCTGGCTGTAGACCAAGGCATCCGTGACGTTCACACCGATCGCCACGACCACGAAGGCCGGCACCATGGTGACGAGCCGGCGGATCGCGACCGGGATCGACACGCGAACGAACCCTTGCATGATCATCTGGCCCGCCATCGTGCCGACCACCGAACTCGAAATACCTGACGCGATGAGCGACACCAGGAAGATGACAGCGGCAGCCGAACCGAGGAGCGGCGTCAACGTCCGATAGGCTGTTTCGATTTCGGCGACATCGCTGTGACCGGCGTGGAAAGCGCTCGAGGCCATGATGACCATCGCCATGTTGACGAGGCCGGCGAAGGTCAGAGCCGCAACGACTTCTCGATTGGAAAACCGCAGCAGCTTGGCGCGGTCGCCATCGTTGAGGACATTCGTGCGGTGCTGGGTCAGGCCGGAATGAAGATAGATCGCGTGTGGCATCACGGTCGCACCGACGATCCCGACCGCGATCGTCAGCGCGCTGCCGTCAAGCTGCGGGACGATGGCATGAAACCCGACCGCTGCCCAATCGACCGGTGCAAGAAACATTTCGATGAGATAGCAGAGCCCGATCACGGTCACGAGCGAGCCGATACAAAGCTCGAGCGGGCGAAACCCGCGTCGCTCGATCATAAGGATCGCATAGGTCAAAATGGCCGTGATGATCATCCCGACCAGAAGCGGAATGTGGAACAGCAGCGACAGGCCGATAGCGCCACCGACGAATTCAGCCAGATCGGTCGCCATCGCGGCAATCTCGCTGATGCCCCACATGCCCCATACCGCGCGTTTGGAAAAATGATCGCGGCAGAGCTCGGCCAGGTTGCGACCGGTGACGATCCCGAGCCGGGCCGACAAGGCCTGGAACAACATCGCGATGATGTTCGCCACAACCACGACCCACAGCAGCTGGTAGCCATATTTGGCACCCGCCTGGATGTTGGTCGCGAAATTGCCCGGGTCCATATAGGCGATCGATGCGATCACAGCGGGGCCGACGAACGGCATGATCGCGCGCAGTCCGCCGCGGCGACCATCCAGCACGTCACGGACGGCCGATCTCGTTTGATCCGTCATCGTCGCAGGCATCTCGGTGGCGAGAAGACGTCCCAAAAGCATCGCTCCAAATCTTAGCCTTGGCTAAGTCGAATGTTGTGGCGAGCTATGTTAATGTCAAGTCGGAATTCGGATTGGATCGGGTTTTGCAGCAAGCCGCCAAAAGAGTCGCACCCGCTTTGGCGGTTTTGGAACAAGCCGAGGGCTTTCGCGTCAGCCGCGAAGCGCGTCGCAATGCGCTGACCGAGGATTATGTCGAGATGATCGCGGCGCTCATTGCCGATAAGGGCGAGGCAAGGTCAATCGATCTCGCCTGCCGTTTCGGTGTCACGCAAGCCACCGTGGCCAAGACGGTGTCTCGCCTGAAACGGGAAGGCTTCGTGCTGGCGCAGCGGTATGGCGATCTGCATCTCACAGCCGCCGGCATCGCGCTCGCGGATCAGGCACGCACACGGCATCAGATCGTGGTCAATTTCCTGAAGACCATCGGTGTATCGGCCGAGGTTGCCGAACGAGATGCCGAAGGCATCGAACATCATGTCAGCGACGAGACATTGAAAGCTTTCGAACGACTGACCCGCTGATCCGTCTCAGGCGGCGCGTTGCTCCTGTAGCGGGATGAGGCCGGCCGGCGAAAAGCTGACCGTCACGGTCGCACCACGCTCGGGCGGCGGCGAAGCGGGCGAATTGAACGTGTCCAGCACGACCCAGTTTTCACCGAAGCGCACCCGAATGCGGACGACGGCGCCCAGAAAGCTCACGTCCTCGATCTGACCCGTGAGGTTGTTGGCTCCCCCCTCGGCGCGACCGATCACGATCGCTTCCGGCCGTAGCGCCAGCGTGCAGACGGCACCCACATCACCATCGACCAGTTGACCCAGCTTGACCTCCTGCCCGTCGATGGACACGCGGGCCTGCGAGGCATCGATGACGCGGCCCGACAGAACATTGAGGGTTCCGACGAACGAAGCGACAAACCGCGTTTTCGGGTGATTGTAGATATCGAACGGCGTGCCGAGTTGTTCGACCCGCCCCTCGCTCAATACGACGACGCGATCGGACATCGACAGCGCTTCTTCCTGGTCGTGGGTCACGAAAATCGTCGTGATCCCGAGCGCGCGCTGCAGCGACCGGATCTCCTCCCGCAGAGATACGCGGATCTTCGCATCGAGCGCCGAGAGCGGCTCGTCGAGCAGCAGGAGTTGCGGCTTGGTCGCGATGGCGCGCGCCAAGGCGACACGCTGCTGCTGGCCGCCCGACAGTTGATAGGGATAGCGATCGGCCAGTTGCGGCAGTTTGATGAGGTCAAGCATTTCGCCGACCCGCGTCTTGATCTCGGCCGCGGGTTTTTTGGCGACTTTGAGCCCGAACGCCACGTTCTGCGCCACGGTCATGTTTGGAAACAGGGCATAGGATTGGAACACCATGCCGACATCGCGCTCGTTCGGCGGCAGATGCGTGATATCTTTTCCCGCAACCTTGATGGTGCCATGCGAGGGGGTTTCGAACCCGGCGATCATCCGGAGGCAGGTGGTCTTGCCGCAGCCGCTCGGGCCGAGGAACGAGACGAACTCGCCGCGCTCGACCGAGATCTCGAAATTCTTGACCACCTGATTGGTCCCGTAGGATTTCCGCAGGCCGTCGATTTCAAGAAACTTCATCGGAGAGCCTCGCTCGAGGGATTATACGATCAGGATGTCGCAAGGGTTCGGTCCCGGGCAAAGAGTTGGATCAGGCCCATACAGGCCCAGGTGACCAAGAAGGCGATGATGGCCAGGGCCGATGGTTCGTAGGCGCGGTTGGCCCCGACCAACTGGAGGTAAGGACCGAACGCTGGCCGATCGAGCAGGCTTGCCAGCGTGAATTCGCCGATCACGATCGCAAAAGTCAGAAAGGCGCCGCTGAGGATCGCGGATCGGATATTCGGAAAGATCACCCGAAACAGGATCGTCGGCCAGCGCGCGCCGAGGATCTGTGCGGCCTCGGTCAAGCGGCGCACGTCGATGGTTCGAAGTCCCGTATCGACCGCGCGATACATGTAAGGAAGCGCCAGCGTGACATAGCCGAAGGTCAGCAGCACGTTTGTGCTGGTGGGGTTCGCGGTCATCGGCAGCCAGGACGACGAATTATACATCCGGAGATAACCGAAGACGAGCACGATAGCCGGGATCACGAGCGGCAGCAGCGTGATAAATTCGACGTAGGGACGTAGACGCGGCAGACGCAACTGCAGCCAATAGGCGGTCGGCACCACCAGCATCACGCCCACCACGATCGTGGCGACCGCGACGATCGTCGAATAGAGGAACGTCGCCTGGAAGCGCGGGTCCGAAAAGACGATGCGATAGGCCTCGAAACTATATTGGCCACGCTTGATCCGTAGCGAGAACTCGAACGTCGCGATGAGCGGGATGATGAAATAGCTCGCGCCGATCAGCAGGGCGATCCAGGCGCCGATCCGTTCGCTCTTCACTGCAGCCACCTCTCGCTGCGGGTCCGCAAGACGATATAGGCCGCGTTCGAGAGGCCGGTGATCAGGATCATGCCGAGCGCCAGCGCATAGCCGAGGTTCTGGTCATGCAGCACGTCGCCGCGAATCTGCGCGTAAAGCAGGATCGTGACGATGTTGAGCGAACTCCCGGTCAGGCCGTAAGCGGTAGCGATCGCCCCGAACGAATTGGCGAACAGCAGGAGGGTCGTGCCGAGCAGGCTGGGCCACAGGATTGGTAACGCGATATGGGTCCAATATTGCCGCCGTGTCGCGCCGAGGATCGAGGAGGCCTCCCGCCACTCGGTCTTCAGACCATCGAGCGCCGGCGTCAAAATGAGAACCATCAGCGGGATTTGAAAATAGAGATAGGTGAGCGCCAGCCCCCAGAAGCTCAGGATATTGAACCCCGACCGATAGATGTTGATGTCGAAGGCTTGGCTCAGGAAAGCCGTGACGAGACCGGTACGCCCAAGCGTGGCGAGAAACGCAAAGGCGAGCGGTAGCCCGGCGAAATTCGAGGCGACGCCACAAAATGTCATCAGCGTCGGACGCAGCCATTTGGGCAGACCGCCGAGCACGACAGCCCAAGCCAGCATGAAGCCGAGAAGCGCTCCGCCGAGCGCCGAGGCGGCGCTGATCTCGAAGCTGATCCAGTAGGCGCTGAGGATCGTCGGCTGAAACAGGTGGACGATGTTCGTAAACGTAAAATTGCCGGCAGCATCCTGAAAAGCGCCGACGACGAGGAAGCCGGTCGGCAACAACAGGAAGAGAAGCGCGAAGACCGCAAACGGTACGATCCCGATCCAAGCCATCGACATCCGGGCTTGCGATCGCGCGGGCGGGCTGTTGATCGCGGGCATCGTCAGGCTGGCGGCAGTCTGCTCCATGGTGCTCCTTGGCGGCAAGATTTCTGCGCTGCGTTTGCCGACTGCCAGCTTGATCATCGCGCGCATCGCACGCGTCGATCAGCCAGCAAGGATCGCGCCAGCGCTCTCGATTGCGGCCCCCGGGAGTGACGCTCCCGGGGTTCGGCGTGGCTTACTTCACGTTCGATCCGACCACCGAATCCCACTGCTTCGTGATGATCGGCTTGGCGGCATCCTGCTCGGCGAGCGTCGGGAAGACGGCAGTCGCATAGGCTTCGGCCGGCGGCAGCTTCGCCAGGAGAGCGGCGTCCACCTTCTTGTCGTCGACGAGGTTCTGGAAGCGGATCGGGTGGCAGTAGCCTTTGAGGAAGCCGATCTGCCCTTCGTCTGAATAGAGATATTCCATCCAGAGCTTGGCGGCGTTCGGATGCGGCGCATATGCGCTGATCGCCTGAGCGTAGACGCCGGCGACGACGCCGGTCTTCGGCACGACGACCTTGACTTCCGGGTTGCCCTTCAGCGTGTCGCGGTCCGCCAAGGCGTTATAGTCCCAACGCACGACGATCGGCGTTGCGCCCTGAGCAACCGAGGCGGCCTTGCCGATGACTGGAACGAAATTGCCGCTCTTGGACAGTTGCGAGAAGTATTTCAGGCCAGCGTCGGCAGCCTTGGTCGCATCGCCCTTCACGGCCGAGAGACCAGCGGCGTAAACAGCCTGGATCGCCTGGTTCGAGGTCCGCGGATCGCCGGCGAGCGCGACCGAGTTCTTGTATTCGTCGGAGAGAAGGTCGGACCAATCAGCCGGGATCTTCTTGACGATGTCGGCATTCACCTCGAAGCCGAGAACGCCGTAATAATCACCGTACCAAGCGCCGTCGGCGTCCTTGGCATTGGCCGGAATGGTCGACCAGGTCGCGACCTTATAGGGCATCAGGAGGCTTTCGCCCTTGGCGGTCGGGCCGAACGAAAGGCCGACGTCGATGACGTCGGGAGCCTGCGGGCCGGTATTGCCTTTGTTGGCCTTGATGGCTTCGACTTCATCGCCCGATCCAGCATCCGGGTTAAGCTCATTCATGGTCAGACCATATTTGGCCTTGAACCCGTCGATGATGGCACCGTAGCCGCACCAGTCGTGCGGCAGGCCGATCACCGAAAGCTGGCCTTCCTTCTTGGCGGCCGCCACGAGCGCATCCGGAACCTGGGCGGAAGCAAGCTGGGCCGAGGCCAAGAGAGCCAAAACCGAAATCGACGTCGTGAATTTCAAGGCAGCTTTCATGAGACCCTCGCCTCATAAAGGGCGGAACGCGGGTGCGGGCCGCCTTCTTTATGACAATCCTTGGGCCGTATCACGCCTTTCTGACAGACAGATGTCAATCACGGCACGCGTGCATCATGTCAATGATATGACAATTATAAGACACCCTCGGATGGTGGCTCGCCTGTTCTTTGCGGCAGCGGCGTTCTATGGTCACGGCGATCAAACTCGACCCTCGTCAGGTCGTCCAAAGGAACGGAGACGCGATGAGCTATCGATATAGTCTCGGCGGTCAGTCTTGGATGTTCTCCGACCTGAAGGATCTGCTTGCCAAAGCAACGCCGCTCCGCTCCGGCGACATGCTGGCCGGCATCGCGGCTGGCTCGGCGGTCGAACATGCAGCCGCCAAATCCTGCCTGGCCAATCTCCCACTGAAGACCTTGCTGCTCGACCAGGTGATCCCCTACGAGGAGGACGAGGTCACGCGTTTGATCGTCGATCATCATGACGAACGGGCCTTTGCGATCGTCGCGTCTCTGACGGTTGGCGGTTTCCGCGATTGGTTGCTCTCTGATCATGCCACCCCGATGCGGCTCGCGGCGCTGGCGCGAGGACTGACACCCGAAATGGCGGCTGCGGTTTCGAAATTGATGCGAAACCAGGACCTGATCCTCGTGGCCAAGAAGATCCGGGTTGTGACACGCTTTCGCAACACCATCGGGTTGCCCGGAACAATGGCGGTGCGTCTGCAACCGAACCATCCCACGGATGATCCGCGCGGCATCATGGCCTCGACGCTCGAGGGCTTGCTCTACGGCTGCGGTGACGCGGTGATCGGCGTCAATCCGGCCTCCGATGCGCCAGCCGCCGTCAGCAGCATCCTGCATCGCCTCAACGATCTTATCGCGCGCTATGATATCCCGACCCAATCCTGCGTGCTCACCCATGCGACAACGACGATCGGCCTGATCGAGGCCGGGGTGCCGGTCGATCTCGTCTTTCAATCGGTCGCCGGGACGGAGGCTGCGAACCGCTCGTTCGGCATCTCACTCGCGCTGTTGCGGGAGGCGGAAGATGCCGGTCGCTCGCAGAACCGGGGCACGGTCGGCAACGACGTCATGTATTTCGAGACCGGACAAGGGTCCGCCCTTTCGGCCGACGCGCATCACGGCGTCGATCAGCAAACCTGCGAAGCGCGCGCCTATGCGGTGTGTCGCGCCTATCAGCCGCTTCTGGTCAATACGGTCGTGGGTTTCATCGGTCCCGAATATCTCTACGACGGCAAACAGATCATCCGGGCCGGCTTGGAAGATCATTTTTGCGGCAAGTTGCTCGGCCTGCCGATCGGCTGCGATATTTGCTACACCAACCATGCCGAGGCCGATCAGAACGACATGGACGTCCTGCTGACGCTGCTAGGAACAGCGGGCATCAACTTCATCATGGGCGTTCCCGGTGCCGACGATGTCATGTTGAACTATCAATCGACATCGTTTCACGATCAACTCTACATCCGCGAATTGCTTGGTCTTGGCCGCGCCCCGGAATTTGCGGCCTGGCTCGAGCGGATGGGATTGGCGGACCAAACCGGGCGCTTGCTGCCTCGGCAGGGCGCTCATCCATTCCTGCCCGAAAGCCGGATGCTGGTCGCGTGACCCGGCAAGACCGACCCGCGGGCGCGATGGAGCCCGACTCCGGCCAGCCGGTCGTCAGCCGTGATGGGGCGCCCCTGCCCTCCGGCATCACGTCGGCTCGACTTGGCCTTGGCCGAGCCGGCTCAGCGCTGCCGACCAGCGCCGTTCTGGCTTTCGACATGGCGCATGCCTTGGCGCGGGATGCGGTGCACGACGCGCTCGACCGCGACGCCCTGGCGAGCACGCTTGGCGCATTCGGGCTCGACATCATACAGGTCGACAGCGCCGCGCCGGATCGCGCGACCTATCTTCGGCGCCCGGATTTCGGACGACGCCTGTCGCGTGAGTCGCGAAGTGTCTTGGCGGCACGCCCTCGCGTTCCTGCCGATATCGTGTTGGTAGTCGCCGATGGATTGTCGGCCACGGCCGCCAAACTCAATGCACTCCCGTTGCTCGATGCTCTGATCCCGCTCCTGCGGATCAACGGCCGCAGCATCGGATCGATCGTCCTGGCCAACCAGGGCCGAGTCGCGCTCGGCGATGAGATCGGCGCTCTCTTGGGCGCCAGAATGGTGGTGGTTTTTATCGGTGAGCGACCCGGTTTATCGGCAGCCGACAGTCTCGGAGCCTATCTCACGCTCGACCCAAAGATCGGCCGCAACGATGCCGAGCGCAATTGCGTGTCGAATATTCGTGCCGGCGGCCTCGATCCGGATCAGGCAGCGAGCACGCTCGCGCGCTTGATCGAGCGCGCTCTGACGCTTGGGCGGACCGGGGTTGAGCTCAAGGACGATACAGCACGACCGGACGACTCCCTCCCGAAGGAGGTACCCCGCCTTTGCCCCTCATGATGACCAAATCCTAAGGTCGCGCAGGTGCATTTGAGGGACGGCATGGCATTGTTCTTGAACGAAGCGATGATCTATTCGGCGCAAGCTTACGACGCAAAGCGCCAGGCGATCGAGCGGGAGGACAATCCATGCGTGACTCGGACCAGTTCGGCACACACTTCACGCCCAACGACAATCGTCTGATCGGCGAGGCAGTGCGCCGCGCGGTGGCGCTCCGTTTCAATGCCGAAACCGAACGAGACGCTATCGTGGCCGCAGTCGTGGCCGAAGCGGGGCGCGGAACCCGCAGCATGTTCGGCCTTGTCCGCGCCGCCTCCCGAACAACGCCGACGTTCCCCGCCGTCTGAAATCCGCGATACCATCGCGGCGAGGGGGCGATCGGCTCGTGGCCTATCGCTCCCGTGGCAAGACGCCGATCATTCAGGTGACGTCAAACCGATGTCATCAGGACGCGCGTCACCAGCCGCTCATGACCTGAGCGGTGGTCCTGTTCAGATGCACGTGGGTATCCACATGATCAACCCAAGCGAGCGGCACGAAATGATGCTGACCGTCGGGCGACGTCGTCTTGGCCAGCTTGATCGTGTCGGGCCCATCGAGATGGTCGACGGTTCCGATTTTCTGACGGTCGGAGGCGATGACGTCCATATGTTCGACGATACGTGCCGCATCCGTGGCCGGATTGAATTTCGGCACATGCGAGCCGTCTTCGTGACGCAAATCGTCGGCGCTCTCAACCACGTAGCTACGGACCGCGCCGCGATCGGCGGTCGTGTCACGGCGCGTCAGGATACGAGGCCGATCGGTCACGGGGCTCTCGACCGGAGGCGCCATCGCAATGCCGGATGCGGATAAACCCAAGGTTCCGGCGCCAACGAGATCGGAGCCCACGGCGGTGCTTCCAAATCCATCCCAGCCTTGCGACCGCCACTCCTTCTCGCGCTCGTCCATGTCGACCGATCCCTCTTTCGACAGGATATCGAGCGCGCGGTCATGCCCGCTGTCGTCGGTGTAGACCGAAACCAGAAAACCACCACGCCGCAGGCCTTCGGCATAGGCGTAGCGGTCCTCGTCGGGCAAGAACAGGTCCTTAAGAGAGTCCCAAAAGCTCCGGTCGCCGGTCGCCGCCTCTGTGGTTCCCACGTCCTGATCGCCCGTCACCGAGGTGCGCGCTCCCGGAAGACCGGCCGTGATCAGTTCATTGACGGCCTTTTCGGCGCCCGCTCGCGTGTCGAAAAACGCGGTGATATGACGATCGTGGGTCGTCGTGCTGTTCAAGCTCATGAAGGCCTCCCTCGTGTTTCAGCCGGATAGCGCGGGCAAGCGGGCCGATGAACGTCGTCAGACGCTCTCCTCATCGCCTCATGCTGGCCAGGTGCCGGCGCCGTGGGGCTAACAGCCGCACTCGACCGCTTGTTCCATCTCGGACAAGCACCAGCAAACAGCGCGAGCGTCCGCCGTTGCGTCCACCTCTCGCTGTTCCTCCCTGTACGTGGGATTGCTTCCCACATTTTTGGCGTTAGAAGACGCTGATGAGCGGTGAACCTGATGCAAGCCCTCCCGACGCGTCGCGGCTGCGGACCCCTTTGGCCCGGCTGTTGCGGCCGCTCGTCCGTTTGATGATCCGAAGCGGCGTCACCTTTCCGGCCATCTGTAATCTTCTTCGCGAACTCTACGTCAACGTCGCCGAAAACGATTTCGCCCTGGCGCGCAAAGAGCAAACCGACAGCCGCGTCAGTCTTTTGACGGGCATCCACCGCAAGGAGGTCAGCCGGCTGAGAGGCGCGGGAGCGCCCTTGAATGCGGTGCCGGTCGCCTTGTCTCAGACAAGCCGTATCATGGCCCGATGGCTGGCCGGTCCGCCGTTCGGAGATGCATCAGGGCAGCCCATCGACTTGCCGCGTATCGCCGACAAGGGCAAACCGTCCTTTGAATCGCTCGTCGCTTCGGTCACGCGGGATGTGCGGCCGAGGGCCGTTCTCGATGATTGGCTCGACCGTAAACTCGTAGCGATCGGGCCTGACGACGCGATCGTGCTGTTGCGCGCCGGACACGTGCCGCAGGCCGGCAGCGATCAGCAACTCTATTATTTTGGCCGCAACATCCATGACCACATGGCGGCCGCGGTCGCCAACGTTCTCGACGAAGGGCCGCCTTTTCTGGAGCGCGCGGTCCATTATGATGGCCTCTCGGGCGATCTGGCGCGGCACCTCGAACGACGGTCGCGCGAGGTCGCTCTAGCGGCGCTGCAGACCCTCAACATCGAAGCGCACGCCGCCTGCGCGACCGATCCCGGCGGAACCGCACGGTGGAATTTCGGGCTCTACGTGATGATCGAGGATAAGACCCCCTCGCCTGAACCAACGCCACCGCCCGCAGCATCTCGCCGCGAGCAGCGTCGATGAGGCTCGGCCTCATGACGCGCCGGGCCCTTCTGCGCGGCTCGACGCCGGCCGTCTTGGCTCTGGTCTGGCCCCGGCCGGGTTTTGCCCAAACGGTTCTTGACCAGGGGATCGGCGGAACCGGCGCGGTGCCATCCGATCCGCCAAGCGATCGCGGCATCGGCGGAACGGGCGTCGTCGGCACCATCCGGCGCTTTGGCAGCATCGTAGTTAACGACCTGCGGATCTCCTATCCCGACGATGTGCCGGTCACGATCGATGGCGTTGCGGTTCCGCCATCTGACCTTCGGCTCGGCCATGTCGTGCGGGTTGTCGCCTCGCGGCATGACGACCGTTTCTCGACGAGCGCGATCGATGTCGTCAGCGAGGTCGTCGGCCGCGTGCAGCATGTGTCACGGGGCCGCATCGTCGTCCTCGGTCAACCGATCACGACCGATACGATCGAGCAGCCGCGATCCTGGCGCGTCGGCAAGCGTGTGGCCGTGAGCGGTCTCCGTCGCCCCGACGGGACGATTGTGGCGAGCCTGATCGAGCCCGCGCGTACGGTTTACGATCGGATTGCCGGGCCGATTATCCTTGGCCGTGACGGTGGCTTGGCGATCGGTCGCTTGAGCCTCGACAAGGTCGATCCAGCGCTGCTCGGTCAACGCGCGCTCATCTCCGGCATCGCACGACAGGGCCGCTTCAAGGCTCTTGCGACGCAGACCGAAATCGGTGTGCTCGACGGACTGCGAACATCGGGACTGTCGGTGGAAGCACTTGTCGAGCGGCGGGACGATGCTTTGGTGATCGGCTCCGGTTTGACGATCGATGGGGCGCATCTTGGCCGGAGCGAGGTTCCCAACCAGGATGTTGTGCAAGCTGTCGTGTCGGCAACCTTAGATCAGACCGGACGCCTGACGTTCGAGTCGATCCGCCTGTCCGGCTCGGGTCAAGGCGGCTCCAACGGTCAGCGGAGCGGCGAGCGACAACGTCCCGGCGGTCCTGGCCAAGGGGTGGGACAAGGGGCGGGGCAAGACACGGGACATGGGCCGGGAGACGGACCCGATCGCGGCGTTGGTTCGCCCCCTGGCAGCCGGAACGACGGTGGCATGGGCGCCGGTGTGCGTGACGGGGGTCGAGCAGGCGACGGCCCCGGGGGCGGTGACGGCCCAGGCGGCGGACGGAACGGCGGACCTGGCGGGGGGCCTGGCGGAGGACCTGGCGGCGGCGGTCATCATTAGCAGGCCGCCATTTCACCCATAATCCTAATCCAGGGCGCGGAAGATCCCTTTCGCTGATCATGCCATTGCGCTTATGACTGAAGCAGCAAGCGGCACCGGAGCATAACCGGGCGAAGGAGGAGATCGACCGTGACGGCAGCCGGAGCTGCGGCCACCGCACAGACGAGGCTGACGCATGCGCCAGCCGTGCTCGAGGCGCGTGGCTTGTCAAAAAGCTTTGGCCCGGTCGAGGTCTTGCGCGACATCACCCTGTCGCTGATGGCGGGTGAGGTTCACGCCATCATCGGCGAAAATGGCGCCGGCAAGTCGACGCTCATGAAGCTTCTGGCCGGCCATCTCGTTCCAACGCATGGCGCCATCGGCATGGACGGGGTTCCGGTCGCTTTCTCGGGACCGGTGGATGCAGAGCGGCGCGGCGTGGTCCTGGTGCATCAGGAAATCCTGCTGGCACCGCATCTGACGGTCGCGCAAAACATCTTCATGGGTCGCGAAATCAGGCGCGGCTTGGTGATGGACGACCACAGCATGAACCGCGAGGCCACCCAGGCCGTGCGGGCTCTCGGCGCCGACATCGCGCCGACGACGGTCGTATCCCGCCTTTCGATCGCGCGACGTCAATTGGTGCAGATCGCCCGCGCCCTGCAGGTTCCCCATCGCGTGGTGATCTTCGACGAGCCGACCGCCTCGCTCACCAATGTCGAGACCGATGCGCTGCTCGGCGTCATTCGGGGCCTGCGCGAACGCAATGTCGCGGTGCTTTATATCTCGCATCGGCTGCCGGAGGTTGCGGCGATCGCCGATCGCGTCACCGTTCTGCGCGACGGCAACCTGATCGCGACCCGAGAGGCCGGTACGCTGCGGCCTCTGGACATGGCCCATCTGATGGTTGGCCGCGACATGGCCAATCTCTACCCTGAGCGGCACACACAACCCGGGCGTGATATCGTGCTGGCGGTGCGGCACATGAATGTGCCGGGTTACGCGACGGATTGCTCGTTCGAGCTCAGGCACGGCGAAATTCTCGGGATTGCGGGACTGATCGGAGCCGGCCGCACCGAATTGCTGGAAGGGGTCGTCGGATTGCGCCCGGCGCAGGGTGAGGTGATGCTGAACGGCGCGCCGGTGCGCTTCGCCAGCGTGCGGGACAGTATGCGGGCGGGCGTCGTCTACCTGAGCGAGGATCGCAAAGGCAAAGGCCTGCTGCTCGGGCAGGATCTCCGTATCAACCTGACGCTGGCGGCCCTCCCCCGATTTTGTCGCGGACCTCTGATCGATCGCCCCCGGGAGGACGCAGCGCTGGACGAGGCCGTTAAGGCGTTCGATATCCGAGCGCGCCGTCGCACGATGCTGGCCGGTCAGTTGTCGGGCGGCAATCAGCAGAAGCTTCTACTTGGCAAGATGATGCTGCTCGAGCCCCAAATCGTCATCATCGACGAGCCGACACGCGGCATCGACATCGGCACCAAGGAACAGATCTACCGTTTCATCGCCGCGTTGGCGGCCGAGGGAAAAGCCGCGATCGTGATCTCGTCGGAGATGCAGGAACTCATTGGGCTTTGCCACCGCGTCCTCATAATGCGGGGTGGCGCGCTGGTCGGCGCCGTCAGCGGGGACACGATGACGGAGGAGAATATCGTGGTCTATGCGACCGGGATTGGACCACAACCGCTGACCGAAACGGTAGTCGTAGCCTCATGACAGACACGCCCGCACATCCACCGGCCTCGAGCCGTCTTCCGGCCTTCGAAATCGCGGCCGTGGCGCCGTTCGCAGCGCTCGCAGTGCTGGTCCTGCTCGGCTTTTTGGTCAACCATAGTTTTCTCAGTCTCGAGAATTTGACCAACGTCCTCACCCGCAGCGCCTTCATCGCGATCATCGGGGTTGGGGCCACCTTCGTGATTTCGGCCGGCGGCCTCGACCTGTCGGTCGGCTCGATGGCGGCTTTCGTGGCCAGCATCATGATCTTGTTCATGAACAGCGGCATCATGGGCTTTGGCCTCGAAGCGATCGCGGTCGCGATGCTGCTGGCCGTGCTGGTTGGCGCGCTCTGTGGCCTCGGCAATGGGATGATCACGACGCTCGGGCGGATCGAACCGTTTATCGTGACGCTCGGCACAATGGGAATCTTTCGGGCCTTGACGATTTTTCTGGCGGCCGGTGGCTCGATCGCGATGAAGTCGCAGGACATGCGAGGTCTCTATCGACCGATCTATTTCGGCGCCCTGTTCGGCGTCCCGATCCCCATCGTCGTCATCGCAGCCATGGGGGCGATCGGCGCTTTCGTGTTTTACCGAACGGCCTTTGGTCGTCATGTCGTCGCGGTCGGCTCCAGCGAGGATGTCGCGCGCTATTCGGGCATACGCGTCAACCGCGTCCGCACCATCACCTACGTGATCCAGGGCGTCTGCGTCGCCGTTGCGGTGCTGGTCTATGTTCCGCGTCTCGGGGCAGCGACCGCCACCACGGGGTTGCTGTGGGAATTGCAGGCCATTACGGCCGTTGTGATCGGCGGCACCGCGCTGCGAGGCGGGGTTGGCCGCATCTGGGGCACGATCTGCGGCGCGCTTATCCTCGAGGTCGTTGGCAACATCATGGTGTTGTCCGATCTTGTCAGCGAATATCTGATCGGCGCTGTGCAGGGTGCCATCATCATCATCGCCATGCTGGTGCAACGCTCTTTGATGCGCCAGCGATGACCGAAAGCGGGTCAAGGGGCCGCCCGCACGTCGAACAAGTGCCCCACCAAGGGAGTGGACGATGATGAAAACCGTACGGGCGGGGCTCGCCGCCCTGGCGATTGTGGCAAGCGCGGGCTTGGTGCATGCCGAGGACAAGAAGGTCACGATCGCGGTGTCGATTCCCGCGGCCGACCATGGCTGGACCGGCGGTGTCGTGTTCCATGCGATGCGCGCCAAGGCGATGCTCGAGGCGCGTCATCCGGGCCTCAAAATCATCGTGAAGACCTCGCCCGATGGAGCCTCGCAGGCCAATGCGCTCGAGGATCTGACGACGCAAGGCATCGATGCTCTGGTGACACTGCCACAGAATTCGGATGAACTCACCGATCCGATCCGGCAGGTGAAGTCGAAGGGTGTGTTTGTGACCGTCGTCGATCGCGCCTTGTCCGACCCGACCATCCAAGACCTTTATATCGCGGGCAACAACCCCGATCTTGGCCGCGTCGCGGGTGACTATCTGAAATCCAAGCTCGGGACCGGCAACGTCGTCGTGATCCGCGGCTTGCCGATCGTCATCGATGAAGAGCGTCAAAAGGGCTTCGACACGGCCATCGCGGGCAGCGGCATCAAGGTGCTGGACAAGCAATTTGGGAATTGGTCGCGCGACGATGCCTTCAAGGTGATGCAGGATTATCTGTCGAAATACCCGAAGATCGATGCGGTGTGGTGCCAGGACGATGACATGGCGGTGGGCGTGCTCGAAGCCATCAAGCAGGCGAACCGCAGCGACATCAAAATGGTGATCGGCGGCGCCGGTATGAAAGACATGATCAAGAAGGTGGCCGACGGGGACACGATGATCCCGGTCGACGTGCTATATCCGCCGGCCATGATCGCGACCGCGATGGAACTGACGGTCGGCAACTTCTACGATCAGGTGCCTGTGCGGGGCCGTTACATCCTCGACGCCACGCTGGTGACGAAAGCCAACGCCAAGGAATTCTACTTCCCCGACTCGCCATTCTGAGCTGCATCGCGATTTCAATCTGCCGGGGATCGCAGTGTCGATCCCCGGAGTCGGTGCGGGTCAGATCGTCTGGTTATAGGCGCCAACTTCGCCATACTGGCGCATGACGGCGTCGATCTCCTTGAACATCTCCCGCATCCGCATCTCAGAGACAGGGCTTTCGACCACCACCACCAGTTCGGGCTTGTTGGATGAGGCCCGGACAAGACCCCAGGTACCATCCTGTACGGTGACCCGCACGCCATTGACCGTGTTGAGATCGCGGATCGGCTGCCCCGTAAACATCTCGCCGGCCCCCTGCGCCGCCTTGAAATGAGCCACGACTCTGTCGACGACGCCATATTTCTTCTCGTCGTCGCAATGGGGCGACATCGTCGGCGACCCCCAGGTTTTCGGCACGTCGCGGTAGAGATCAGCGACCGTCTTGGCAGGATTACGATCGAGCATGTCGAGCACCGCGATGGCGGTCACGAGCCCATCGTCATAACCGCGCCCGATCGGCGTATTGAAGAAGAAATGGCCGGACTTTTCGAACCCGGCCAGCGCTTTCAGGTCCGAGACGCGGCGCTTGATGTAGGAGTGCCCGGTCTTCCAGTAATCGGCCTTCACGCCATTGGCGAGCAGCACGGGATCGGTCGCGAACAAACCGGTCGATTTGACGTCGACGACGAATGTCGCGCCCGGATGCAGCACGGACAGGTCCCGCGCCAGCATGACGCCAATCTTATCGGCGAAGATCTCGTGCCCCTCATTGTCGACCACGCCGCAGCGATCGCCATCGCCGTCGAAGCCCAGCCCGACATCGGCACCCGTCTCGCGCACTTTCTCGGCCATGGCTTCGAGCATATGCAGGTCTTCGGGATTTGGATTGTAGCGCGGAAAGGTGAAATCCGCCTCGGTGTCGAGCGGGATCACCTCGCAGCCGAGCGCCTCGAGGATGCGCGGCGCAAAAGCGCCTGCGGTTCCATTGCCGCAAGCCGCGACGGCCTTGATGGTGCGCTTGAGCTTCGGCCGACTCGTCAGATCCTTGACGTAGATGTCGGCGAAATTCTCGACATAATGGTAGGAGCCTCCATCGCTTGTGCGGCCCTTGTCGCCAAGGACGATGTCGCGAAGGCGTCCCATTTCGTCCGGCCCGAAGGTGACGGGACGCTGTGCGCCCATCTTGACGCCGGTCCAGCCATTGTCGTTATGGGAGGCCGTCACCATCGCGACCGCGGGAACATCGAGGGCAAATTGCGCGAAATAGGCCATTGGCGAGAGCGCCAACCCGATATCGTGAACCTTGACGCCGCTCGCCATGAGGCCCGACACGAGCGCATATTTGATCGACGACGAATAGGCGCGAAAGTCATGTCCGGTCACCAATTCGGGTTTAACGCCGAGTTCGCGCAGCAAGGTCCCGAGCCCAAGACCGAGGGCATGGACGCCCATCAGGTTCAGTTCAGACCCGAACAGCCAGCGCGCGTCATATTCACGGAAGCCGGTCGGCTTCACCATCGGCTGCTGTTCGTAGGCGAAACTGTTGGGGATGAGTCCGGAAACGGGCAGCATAAATGGATCCTTGACGTCAGACGGAGAGCCCACGATCGCGCCGCGGCGATGCCGTAAGCTCTTGCCGAGAACAGGGTAGAACGTCAAGAGTTGACGCAGACCACGAATTTGTAATCGGGCACATTTCAAGCGCAACAGTGCATTCGGATCATCCTTTTGTGTACAAATCGCGCTTATTTTCCAAAAGACACGCGGTATAGTTTGCCGAAGCGCTTCGGGATATCGGCGAGTACCAGGGTTGTGGTCGAAAGGATTACTCCGTCGAAAATTCCATAATTTCCGTGCTACTGGGTCAATGAGAGACTATGCTGCGGTCAAATCAACGGAATTTATTTGACCGTTCAATTCGGGATGACCATGCCCAAGATTTTGCCAGTGATCATGTGCGGCGGTTCGGGAACGCGGGTCTGGCCCGAGTCGCGTGAAACGATGCCGAAGCAATTCATTCCCCTGGTCGGCCAGCAATCGACATTCCAGACCGCGCTCGAGATGCTACGTGATCGCTCGGTGTTCGACCCCGCGATCGTCATCACGAACCTCGATTACCGCTTCTACGTGGCAGAGCAGATCGCAGAGATCGACGCCGAAGCCGAAATCGTTCTCGAGCCGGTGCGGCGGGACTCGGCTCCGGCCATCGCGGTTGCGGCCGCAATTGCCTCTCGGCGGGCGCCAGATACCGTGGTGGCGATCTTCGCAGCCGACCATGTGATCGCCAACCGGCCTGAATTTGTGAAGCTCTGCAGCGAGGCGTCGGTCGCGGCGGCGGCGGGATCGATCGTCACCTTTGGGATCAAGCCCACCCATCCGGCGACTGGTTTTGGCTATATCCGTCCGGGCGAACCGGTTGCATTCGGGTCGAGCGTTCGCGCCGTCGATGCCTTCGTGGAAAAGCCCGATGCTGCCACGGCCGTCGGCTATCTCGCCGAGGGCTACCTGTGGAATTCCGGAAACTTCGTTTTCCGCGCCGATGTCATGATGGCCGAGCTCGACCAATTCGAGCCTGAACTCGCCGAGGTGGCGCGCGAGTCGGTCGAAAAGGGGACGACCGATCTTGGCATGTTCAAACTCGATCAGCCGTCCTTCTCGCGGGCCAATAAGATCTCGATCGATTATGCGGTCATGGAGCGGACGCAGCGTTGTGCCGTCATTCTGGCCGACATGGGCTGGTCGGATATCGGCAATTGGCAGGCCGTTTGGGAATTATCGGATCGGGATCATCGCGGAAACTCGGTCCGGGGCTCCGGAATCGTCATGGATTCCGCCAACGTCCATATCCGGTCCGAGGATGTCTTGACGGCCGTCGTCGGCGTCGACAACGTCATCGTGGTGACGACGCATGATGCCGTTCTCGTGCTCAACAGCGCGCAGGCCGGCAAGGTGAAGGATCTGGTCGAGCAGCTGAAAGCCCTCAAACGGCCAGAGGCGTCGGAACATCGCCGATCCTATCGCCCGTGGGGCTATTACCAAAGCATCGACCAGGGCAGCCGCTATCAGGTCAAGCGCATCGTGGTGAAGCCCGGCGCGCGCCTTTCGCTCCAGAAGCATCATCATCGCGCCGAGCATTGGGTGGTGGTGCGCGGAGCGGCCGAGGTCACGTTGGACGATAAGATCAAAATCGTCCACGAGAACGAATCGATCTATCTCCCGATCGGAACCATTCATCGCCTCAGCAACCCAGGAAAGATCAACCTCGAACTGATCGAGGTACAGACCGGCAGCTACTTCGGCGAGGACGACATCATTCGCTTCGAGGATGTCTACAACCGCACCTGAAGGCAGCGGACGGGCTCATGCTGTCGTCGGGGCATCCAACGTGACGCTCATCCCGAACCTTTGCTCATGGCCGGGTTCGATCAGGACCATGCCGGGCTTCTGCGCGAGATCGCCATCGAAATCCTCCGGGCTCGCGTAACCGTGCCAGGGCTCGATACACACGAAACCAGCGCCCGGCTTCGACCAGATGCCAAGCTCCGGCATCAGCGGAAACCGCACGTCGATCGAGCGATGACCCGCCGCACCATAGCGGACCATTCGGCTTTCCGGGCTCAGAAACACCAGGGCGTCTTCGGCGAAGAGGTCGTCCCGTAAGGCAAGGAGCTTGCCTTGGAGGGGGTTGGGCTTCGGCGCACGCGCCAAGAGCCCGCCGACCACGCCAGAAATCGCATGCGGCTCGTCACGCTCGAAGACGATCGCGTGATCGGCCCGGTCCGCGCCATAGGGGAGTGGCCAACGGAACGCGGGATGAAATCCCATCGCGGCCGGCATGACCCCGGTCCCGAGATTGTGGACCGAAACCGCGATCTCCAAGGTTCGTGCGATGATCGTGTAGGTCACCTCGAAGCGAAACTCGAAGGGGTAGATGGCGCGCGTGTCGCCGCTAGCGTCGAGCCGCAGGCGGCAACTCGTCTGATCGTGGCCGACGCATTCAAACGTCGAGATCCGAGCGAAGCCATGCTGCTTCATGGGAGAGCTCATCTCGCCAACGCGAAGCACATCATTCTTCAGGCGCCCAACGATCGGAAACAGCAGGGGCGAGCGCCCCGTCCAGAAGGCGGGATCTCCGTCCCACAGCAGATCCCGTCCCTGCTCGTCTTGAAGCCGGATCAGTTCCGCGCCGAGCATATTGATCTCGGCGCTCAGGTCGCCGGATCCGATCGAGAAGGAAGAAGGCTTGGTATCACCGGCCGACATGTCTCGTCTCCGCGTTGAACGTCTCGACCGACCCGCTGGCCGCCTGATGATTTACCGGGGCGCCGGGAGGGCTGCAACCCGCAATCGAAAGGGTCGAACAACTTGACGTGGGAAAATATCCCACTTAATGCATCTGGACCGAAACGGTTCTCGAGGCGAATTTGTCGAACATGATCCATCCTTCACGCTTCGAGCCGTCGTTGGACGAGCTCCGAACAGTCCCGCAGCATGCACAGGGGCTGCTGCGTGGACTGATGCTCGTCACAATCCTCGGTTCGATGGTGGCGGCGGTCGTGGTTGGACCGTCGCCGGCTACTCCCGACAATGCTCCGCCGGCCGTGCCGACCCAGCGCTAACGTTCTGCTTTGTCCTTTATCGGGCCGTGATCGTCCGCTTTACACGTCAAGGAGCCGTCTCGTGTCGGATCTTCCTCGCACGTCTGCGCCATATTTCCCTCCGCATCGACAAGCCTCTGAGTTCAACGGATTTGCGGCCGAATGTCGCCGAATGTCGCCCGCCGTCCTGTGGCATCTGTTCAATCGTCCGTTCAGTCGCCTCCGGCATGACGCCGAGGATCACCGTGTCGCGGAGCGTTTTCGCAAGATCGAGATGGCGCGACGTCCGGCATCCGCCGATGTCTGCGTCATCGGCGCCTTCTCGGCCAAAAACGGCCTCAGTCGCGCGGCGCGCTACGAACTCGATCGGATCGCCGCCGTCCATCCATTCGCGACCAGGATCGATGTGACCGATCAGGTCGGAACGTTATCGCTAGCCGCCTATGCGGCCGAGCGCCGCGACGATCCGCCAGCAATCGTCATCTTTCTCATGCAGCCGAACCTCATCTGGAAGCATCTGCGCAACGTCGCGCCGAGCTTCCTTCGCGACAGCTACCGCATCTGCCTGGCCGTGTGGGAGCTGCCCTATTTTCCCGCGCACTGGAAATATATCGACGAGGTGTTCCACGAATACTGGACCCCGACGTCGTTCAGCGCGGAGGCTCTTCGGCTCGGTTCGACCCGTGACGTGACGGTGGTGCCGCATCCTGTGAAGATCGCGCGATCGGGGTCTCATCGCATCGCTCGCCGGGAGGGCGCGCCTTTCAAGGGGCTCGCCGTGATGGATCTTTCGACTTGCCCGGATCGCAAGAACCCCTGGGCTCACATCGAGGCCTGGCAAAAAGCCTTTGGCGATCATCCAGGCGCGACCCTCACCATGAAGGTTCGATTCAGTCGACGCACGGCTCCGATCCGCCGAGAATTGCTCGATATGATCGGCGAAACCAAGACCATCGTGCTTCTTGAAGCGGAAATGACGGACGCCGAGATGGTCGCCTTGCAGGAGCAGCACGACGTATGTCTGTCGCTGCACCGGTCGGAGGGCTTCGGGCTCGGGATCTGCGAAATGTTGGAAATGGGCAAGCCGGCGGTCGCAACGGCCTGGTCCGGAAACATCGAGTTCATGGCACGCTATCTCCATGCCTATCCGGTCGAATACAAGCTCGTGCCCTATCGAGACTATCTCCGCCGGTATCCCGGTTATCGTGGACATTGGGCGGAAGCCGATACGGATCACGCGGCCCGCTGCCTTCGCGTCATTGCGGCAAAATGGGCCGATCGTTCATCGATGAACTGGCAGGTGGAGCGCGACCGCCTGATCGCTTAGTCGCGTCAGGCCGTCGAGAGCTCGATCGCGGCTTGGGTCTCCGACGCGTCAGGCGGATCCATCGGGAGTGAAGCACGCCCGCCCGACATCTGCCCTCCTCAGCAGAGTCGCCGAACATTTCAGAGAGCGACGTCAACTTATTCCGTTAGCGCGGCGAAGCTTTCGGTCACGGTTAACGTATCTCCGTCTCGAAATAAGGATCGAGGAGCCGAAGAGTGCCGCACGCAAATGATAATCAACTTGGCGAAAGCTTGGCTGAACGCTCGGACATGGCGATCGCGAGAGCGGAAGAATTAGCAAGACGCTTGCATGCGCTCTCTGAATGCATTGCAAAACTCGCGGCTCCGGATCGACGTGCGCTCAACGATCGTGGGTCGCTCGCTGCCGGCCGCGACGCGGTGCCTCGTCACGGCTCCGGCAACCATGATGGAACGGCTCGGAAGTGGAGGCGTTAGCTGTGACGATCTGGAGGCGTTCGCTGCGGCGCGTTATCGAGTGAAACCTTCGGATCACGCAGCAGAAAGATGATTGGCATATCACGGACGACCTGAATGACGAGCATGGCCAGGGAGACCCCTTTGCGGCAGCCATGCGGGCGACGCGAATGCCGATGGTGATCTCAGACCCCCGCTAGGCCGACAATCCGATCGGATGAGCCAACGAGGCCTTTCAGGCTCTGACCGGCTACGACAGATACGAAAGCGTGGGGCGCAGGATTTCGCCGGCGCACGTGGCGTCATCCTATAGCTGTCTTCACGGAATGGGATGAATTCGGCGATCCGCTCTAGCAAAGAAGGGGTTTGTGCACCGCCTCCGCGATCGCATCCGCCGACAAGCTTCCAGGCTTCGACCGCCTTCGAGGCGCGTTGGTCGACGTGACCGATCCAGGCCGTGACGGCCATCGTCTCAGTCTTTCATGGTTCGTTAACCATGGCGGCTCAGGATCGAGGTTCAACGGATCGGAGAGCCGAACATGCAATTGAATGGCGAGCAGAAGAGATTGCTCGAGTGGGTCGATGCGAAGCAGCCGGTTATCGGTATTTTCCATGTGATGACCGACATCAAGCCGATGATCGACAACGGCTTCATCGAAGCGCGCCCATCTCCCCGCGCCAAGGGTCAACTTGTCCTGACCGATCTTGGCAAAGCGGCTTTGACGACCCATTAGGGACTCTGGTCGGACGCGACATGACGCTCAACCCTGGAATGTCGCGGGCGATAGAAGTTGCCCGCTGATCCGTGATGATGGTCGGGCGTCCGTCTTCAAGTCTCAGTCGGGTGTGACCTGCAGCCGGGTTGCGGTGTCGATCCGCAACGCCATTCGGCTCAAGCGCTCGGCCAAAACCCTCGCATCTTCGATATGAAGTCGGGTTTGCGGAATCCCAGCTAGGAACACTGGTTCACCCGTCTCAGCTTGCACGACGGAGCAGGACCGATCCTGCTCCTCTCGAACTTCGTAGCGTGCTGGCATCGTGCTCTCCACCGGGAAAGCGACGACGCTATCGAGACAGAGTTAAAATCGCGTTTACCTTAAACAGGGCGCGACTAACCGAGAATTTCGTCGACCAGGCGACGCAATTCCTCGCGGCTCAAACCGCAAGGTTCGGGTTTCCATGTCTTGTTTGGGAAGAGTAGAGGTGTGCGCCGGGTTGGGCGCGGCAAAGCTTTGGTGGTTTTGAAGTCTTTGGTCAGTGTCATGATGTCCAAGAGCCGTCCAAGTCTGTCGATATGGCACGGCATCGCTCAATCTCGTTTGAGCAAGCATAAGGGTCCGTCGCGCGAGGACCGCGACGCTCAACCTTCAGAAAGTACGGATAGCGGCTCAGCGCTCCTGAGAGCATGCGAGCGGGCCGACCAAATTCGGATCGATCCGCATCATATATCGAACGATGTCTGGTCCTGCAAGCCGCCGCTGCAATATTCCGATACTTTTTGGACCGTGATCCTTCGCAAAACAAGGATTGAGCGAAGTCTGGTGCCGGCGGAGAGGATCGAACTCCCGACCTTCGGTTTACAAAACCGCTGCACTACCGCTGTGCTACGCCGGCCCAACGGCACCACATGCCGGTGCCGCGCGGTCAATTACAGGGCAGACGCAAAAACGAACTACCCCGGTCGCTGTCAGGCCCAAAGCCCTCGATACGACCGCGATGGCAGTAGCAAGCCCGCGACAGGCATGCAAGTCGCCAGCGGCGACGATCCGTTAAAACCGATACCAGACTGATGTCTCGACGATCCGCTCGCGCAAGGCATTGCGTCCTTCGACCGTCACGAAGCCGCTGAGTTGAAGCGACCATCGCGGATTGAGGTCGTAGACCACCGAAACGCCGGCATTGGTATATTGCGACACCGGGAACCACGGCACGCCCTGGCCGACCGGCAGGGTCGTGAAGCTTTGAAACAGCAGCAGTGTATCGGATCGCGGGCGCGTCCCGAGCGTCAGGTCCATATGTACCTCGTCGGGTGCGTGGGCGCTGCGGATGCGGTAACCAGCCTCGGCATCGATGAATGACGGCCAGGATCCGAGATTGAACGCGATGCCGAGCAGCGCACGTCCGTCCGTGTCGCGCGAGGTATTGCCGATCAGCGCCGCATTGCGCTGGCGCGTCGTCGCCGGTAGGTGAAACGTCCCCTGGACCGCCAGGACCGCGGGGCCGAACATGAGCAACCTGATCTGCGCGCCCGCTTCGCTGGTGCCAAGCCCGGTATAACTCGCCCCCATGGCGCCGCCGAGACTGGTCGACACCAAATCGGGCTTGAGGATCACCTGCAGCCAATCGGTCACGCCATATTGCACATAGACCGACGCTTCACGCTTCGTATATGGCGTGCCCCCGTTGAGCCGCCCGCTCGTGTCGAACACCCGATCGCCGTTATCGTAAGTGCCCCGCAATACCACGAGCCCCTGCCCGGCAGGCTCGTTGAACGCACCCGCGAAGGCCCTTTCGCCAAAGCCGCAGGCGATGGCCAAAGCCGCGACGCAGATGATGCCGCGACATCGCAAGAGCAGATCGGCGGTCACAGGCATCGCGATCCGGAAGTGTTAGACGCCAAGCGACACAGCCGCCGAGGGGCGGAGGGGACGAACCGGCATGATCAGCGTCCGCCCAAGGGGCGTTAAGAAGCTTTAACCTTTGAGGCAGGACTTGGGCAAGCTAAACTGACGTTACGGAAACATGCGAGGTCTCTCATGCTTAACGACTGTCGAGAGGCATGTGCGACGATCGTGGCTTTAACCGCAGAGGCAATTATGCGGCGGAGCCGCCGCCCCGCCTTTTAGACGCCACAAATTTTTCGCGCATTTCGCTCGCGCGCCGCCGAATTTAACCATATCGACGCCGGAGCATGGTTGCCAGGTTGTAAAGCACCGAAGACGAGCCGCCGCCAGATCAACCAACCCAGCACCAGAACAGCTTGGTTTCACACAGGATCCAGACAATTAAACGAAAGCTTTACCGACCTTGTTTCGACCTTGTTACACTTAACGGGCCGGTGATAAACTTAAATCGAAACCCGTAAAACGATAGAGTTTTACTTACATCGACTGCAAAACCGTCCTGGCATCTTCGACATCAGATCAGATGACGAGGACGCGATGGTGTCGAGTTTCAAAAAAGCGATGATGGGAGCGATGCTCCTGGTGAGCGGGGCTTTCTCGCCGCTCGCAATCGCGACGGCCGCCGATATGCGGGCCAGCTATGCCGCCGTCACCGGACAAACCAGCGTGCCTTACGGATGGATCGACTTCTGCAACCGCTACGCCGGGGAATGCGATGGACCGGCTCTGCCGGCCGAGGACATTGCCGCGTCGCCGAAGGTCATGAAGGACATCGACCGGATCAACCGCAGCGTGAACGGCTCCATCCATGCCGAAACCGATATGGATCATTGGGGTGTGATCGATCGTTGGGACTACCCGCTCGATGGCAAAGGCGACTGCGAGGATTACGTGCTGATGAAGCGCAAGCTCCTGATCGAAGCAGGCTATCCACGCCAAGCCTTGCTGGTCACGGTTGTCAAAGACCGGAGCGGCGAGGGCCATGCGGTTCTGACGGTGAAGACCACAAAGGGTGAATTCGCGCTCGACAACATGGTCGACGTGATCCTGCCGTGGGATCAGACCGGCTATCGGTTTGTGAAACGGCAGTCGCAGGAAGATCCGAACGTCTGGCGCTCCATCGGCCCCGCCGTCAGCGCTCCCCTCTTCACCTCCAACAAATAAGGGGGCAGAACGGCCCTGCAACCGCTCATGCAGGCGATCGGCTCCGGCACGATGGCTTGGCTGACGTCGATCGAGATCAGAATTGCGAGCCAACACACGTGATGCAGCGCATGCTTCGGCCCACCGCCTTCGCGGCTCTTGTTTTGGCGGCCGGTCCGACCGGCGCCACACCGGCCGATGATCCGGCCGTTTCGATCGATCCCATCCAGTTCGTCGCCGACGTGACCCTGATCGACGCGGAATGCAGGAACGTCCGTGTGGCATTCGGCCCGGCGATCGGCATCCTGTCTCAAGCCGGCATTCGCCTTGGGGATGTGCTTCCGAAAGGCAGCCTCCGCGACCGTTTCGAGGCCGATTATAAAAACCGTTTCGAAACCACCTCGCATGACGATCTCTGCGGCGAGGTCGTCACACGCTACGGCACCCAATTTCCCGCATTGTTCACAGCGCCCTGACGGTCTTACGCCCCGGCAAAATCGAAACGCCGCTGCATCACGAACCTGTCGTTCGCGCTCTCCTGCCGCAGCAACACAAGGCTATCGACCGTCGTGCTGAGGGGAACGTCACGCAGCAAGTCGCGCAGAACCGGCTCGAGTTTCGCCCTGTCTCGCGGCTCGAGTGGGCCCGTCAGCGTCATGTGGAACTGAAAATCATCGAGCACGAACGGGTAGCCCCATTCGTCGAGATTAGCGACCTGCTGCACCGTCAGATGATCGGGATGGCGGCGCTCGCGGTCCTCCGGGCTCAACGGCTCGCGGAAAAGATCGAAGTGCCGTACGCAGGCAGCCGCCAAATCCTGCATGGCAGAAGAGGGTTCGGCCAGCACGAGGGCCAGGAAGTGGCCGACCAAAGCCAAGTTAAGCGTGATGTCGATCGGCGTCTGCGTCCGTACGAACTCCTGCAGGGCTTGTTCGAGTTCGGCGGCCGTTCGCCCGTCCACCAGATGAAACGGAGCTTTCAACGTGGCATGGAACCCGTAGCGTCGCGGCCCCGCCGTCCAGCCGAGGCTTGCGGGATCGTGAAACAAAGGATGGTCTGGAGGCTCGATATCGGCGCCGGTCGACGCGTCATAACCGAGGACACTCGCGCCAAAGCGGGCCAGGAGACTTCCCGCATGGGGAGCGAAATAGATGGCATATCGGGGCATCGCGATCCTTTCTTGTCTCCGCTCATGTAGGTGACGCTGGATGCGACGTCACCATCGTGGGGCGAGAGTCGATCAGCGTGCGGCCGTCAGGCAGAACATCGCGCCTTGCGGGTCGAAGCAATTGACGATCCAGCTCCCGCCAGGAACCTCGTTCGGACCGCGCAAAATGGTGCCGCCATGCGCGATGACGCGGGCCGTCGCCGACTTGATGTCGTCGACCGTGAAATAGAAGCTCCAGAACGGAACCGGCATGCTGCCGACCTTGTTCATCAGACCACCCACCGGCTGCGCACCCGTGCAAAAGAGCTGGTAGGTGCCCATGGGACCCATGTCGATGGCATCGCCCTTGGTCCAACCGAACAGACCCTCGTAAAACGCGAAAGCGGCCTGCCAATCGGTTGCGTAGAGTTCGCGCCAACCGACGGAGCCGAGTGCCTCCGGGGCGGGTGAAACCAATGGCCTATCGGCAAGACCTTGGAAGAGAACGAACACCGCACCTTGCGGATCCGCCACAACGGCGAACCGACCAAGGCCGGGAATATCAGTCGGCTCGCGATGGATCGCGCCAGCGGCGTCACGAACGCGGACCACCATCGCATCGACGTCGTCCACCGCGACATGGCCGATCCAGGACGGGCGCCAACCCGGGGCGCGGAGGCTTTCCGGAAGCCTCATGAGACCGCACATCGGGGCGCCATCCATCATCAGGCGTTTATAGTCCAAGCCTGGGGGGCCCGCCGTCTCGGCCGTCCAGCCGATCACAGTGCAGTAGAAATCGCTCGCGGCCGCCGCGTCAGTCGTCATCAGCTCATACCAGCAGAATTGACCCTGTTCCGTCGCCATCGCGCCCTCCCTCGTCTGACGTCGCATCTCCCGTTGTGCTCGCTTTAAACGGGGCTCGCAACCGCCACTCGGGCCGCTTTCAGCGTGGCCCGTCAGACCGCACATGCTATAAGCCCACCACCGCTTCCAGCGGATAAGATCGTCGGGAGTGGGTTATGTCAGGGGTGGATAACCCGTCGGAGCGGTTCGAGGCGGTCGCTTTCCTCTCATCCGGTTCTCCTGATGCCGAAACCGCGCTTGCGGTCTTGTCCGAGCGCTACGGCAATGCCGAGCCCGAGGTCGCGGATGTCATCGTGGCGCTCGGAGGCGACGGCCTCATGCTTCAGGTCCTGCACCGGTTCATGGGCTCGCCGAAACCAATCTACGGCATGAACCGCGGCTCTGTCGGTTTTCTCATGAACGAATTCCTCGAGACCGATCTGTTCGAACGTCTGGGCAGTGCGGAAGCCTCCACGGTTCACCCGCTCGTGATGCACGCGACGAGTTGTGATGGCATTGTCGCCACCGCCCGCGCCATCAACGAAGTGTCGCTGTTGCGGCAGTCCTACCAGGCCTCCAAGTTGCGGATTTCGATCGATGGGCGGGAGCGGCTGAGTGAGCTGATCGCCGACGGGCTATTGGTCGCCACGCCCGCCGGATCGACGGCATATAATCTCTCGGCCAACGGGCCGATCGTCCCGCTGAACGCGCCGCTGGTGGCCCTGACGCCGATTTCAGCCTTTCGCCCCCGCCGCTGGCACGGCGCGTTGCTGCCCAACTCCGCTAAGATCACGATAGACGTCCTTGAAGGCGAAAAGCGCCCCGTCGCAGCCACGGCCGATCACTTCGAATTGAAGAACGTCGCCCGGATCGAAATCGCCATGGATCACGCCGTCTCGATGACGTTGCTGCACGATCCTGGCCATTCGCTGGATGAGCGTATTCTCAGCGAGCAATTCGGCTACTGACGCTCAGCATCAATAGCCACGATAACGGCGGTTCGCCTGCGGTTTGGACCGGTGGCCGGTCAGCCTGCTGGAACTCTGATAGGTCCCGTAACCCATGTCGTTGGGATGGTTGAAGCCGTTGGCCGTCGCGCTGTTATAGGGTTGCGACCCATAGGCCGGGGCCGCTGGCGCCGGCACGTTGAAGGCCGGATTTCCGACATTCGGTATCGTCTGTGCCTCGGCCGGACCGCAAACCGCAAGCGTGAGCAGAGACACGAGGGCCAAGACGGTGGTTCGGGTCGGGATGGTCGATAAGCGCATGATCTCAAAACAACCGGCGCACGACGGAGTTCCGATCAGCCGATCGTCAGATCGCCGCGCCGTTCAAAGCATCTTGCGGCGCCGCAGAACCCAGAGCGTGATCAGCCCGGTCACGACCATGATGGCAATGCCATACCAGAAACCAAGAGGATCCTGCAGGGCCGGGAGTCCGCCGAGATTCATCCCGAAGATGCCTGAGATGAGCGTCATGGGCAGGAAGATCGTGGTCACGATCGACAGCACGTAAAGGTTCCGGTTGGTGGCTTCCATCAGCCGGCTCGAGAGTTGATCCTGCAGCAATCGCGCGCGCTCCTGCACGAGATCGAGATCGTGGCCGAGAGCGCCGAGCCGTTCGATGGCGGCGCGAAGGTTCGTCGCCTCTTTCTCACCGATCCAACCCGGCAAACGGGAGATCAGACCGATGAGCGCATGTTGCTGCGGCACCATATGGCGGCGTAGCCGCGCTGTGACACGCCGGATCCGGCTGATCTCGCCGTGCTGATTATCGAGCTTGCCGCCGAGCAGATCATCCTCAAGCCCGTCGATGGTCTCGGACAGCTCGACGATCAGGTCACCCAGTTTATCCGTGACATGATGGAAGAATTGCGTGAGCAGACCGACCGGCTTCTCGGCCGCTGCGCCGTCCTGCATGGAGCGACGCAAGGCGTCGACCGCCGCAAGCGGCTGACGACGGACAGAGATCAGACATCCGTTGTCAAGATAGAGGCGCAGCACTTCCAATTCTTGGGTTCGCTCGCCGAACTCGCTATGCAGGTCACCGACGACACCGGCCAAGCCATTGCCGGTCGCTTCGATCCGCATTCGCGTATCAGCGCCGAGAAGTATCGCCTTGGCAGCATCCGGAATGCGTCGGCTTTCGGCGATCCAGGCTCTGGTGCGCACATCCGATTGGCTGAAGTGCAGCCAGACATGCGTGTCCGCTTGATCGAGGGCGGCATCCATGTCGTCCCAGCGAAGATCTTCGGCGAGGCCCTCCGGCCCCATACGATAACCGCAGATCAGCCCGCTTGCTTCGACGGTTTCCAGCATGACGCTTTACCGATCAAACTCGCGGTGGAGATCGTGCGTCACGATACCGGTTCCAGCCGGCGGCATTGCCAGCCAGTCCTTGCGGCTGAGAGTCCGCCGCGTGTCCTCATAGCCGCTCTGCCAATGCTCGCGCATCGACGTGCCGGAAAATTCGTAATCCTTGGCGTCGCCCTCGTATGACTTCTGCTGGTAGATCAATTGCAGAATGGTCATCTCGGGCAAGGTCGCGAGCTCGTCGCGCAGCTTGCGGTCCTCGTCGCTGAGGAGATCGTCCGGCACCTTCAACAACGCCTGATAGGCGCGCTTCTTCCAGCCTTGAAGGCGGCTGAACAGGTCGGTGGTGTTGCGGGTTCGCGACGAATACATGATGTCCTTCTGGCGGGCCATCACGTCCTGCAAGGTCCGGGGCAAGGCGCCCCGCGCACTGAAGAGGTCGACCTGAAACACCAGCGTATTGGCGCTATCGTCCTGGGCCAGAAGATGTTGCAACGGGGTGTTGGACACGAGCCCGCCATCCCAATAATGGTCGGTCCCGATCTTGACGGTCGGGAAAGCCGGCGGCAACGCGCCGCTCGCCATGATATGTTCGGCTTCGATGCGGACGTCTGAATTGTCGAAATAGATGAAGTTGCCGGTCGATGCGTTGACGGCGCCGACCGAAAAGCGACGCGACGCATTGTTCAGTAGGTCGAAATCGACGAGTTCGATCAGCGTCTCGCGCAGCGGCTCCGTATCATAATAGCTGGTGGCATCCTGGGCGCCGGCAGGACTCATCCACGGGCTCATCTGGCGAGGCTTGAAGAAGCCGGGCTGACCCAGTGCCATGGTGAAGAAAGAGCTGGTGGCATTCCGCATCTGGCGGAACACGTCGCCATCCGGCGTATGGGCCCAGACTTTGCGGCTCGTGATCCGATCCCAGAAAGCATGCAGCCGTTCGAGCCGGCGCTCACGCGGGTTGCCGGCGATGATGGATGAATTGATCGCGCCGATCGATACGCCCGAAATCCAATCGGGTTCGATCTCGGCTTCGTGCAGCGCTTGGTAGACACCTGCCTGATAGGCGCCGAGCGCTCCGCCGCCCTGCAACACCAGCGCGACCCGCGCGCAGCGATCCGGCCGCCATCCTTTGTCTTGTTCCGATCCGGTCGTGGCGACGAAAGGTGCGTTCATGGTGGGCAGCATCCCGGCTTGTTGGGACGGAGCGAACTCCATCGCCATGGGCCATACGGACGATCGCTGACGAGCGTGTGACGAACGCGATGGCGGGATGATCGCCTGCCCTGTCATCTTACCGAAGCGAAAGCTTCGTCGTACCGTCAACTCGGTTCTCCAAAACAGCGGCGGTTCCGCAAGACCGGCCGCTTGGCGCTCGACAATTCCGGCAAAGGACACATCATGCTCAAAGGCAAAACCGCCGTCGTGACCGGCTCCACCAGCGGCATCGGGCTCGCGATCGCACGCGCCTATGCCCAGCAGGGCGCCAATGTCGTGATCAATGGTTTCGGCGATGCGTCGGCCATCGAGCGGGAGCGTTCCACCATCGAGAGCGAGTTCGGCGTCACGGCGCATTATTCGGGCGCCGACATGTCCAAAGGCGCTGAGATCGCCACCATGATCGCGGATGCGGAAAACACCTTCGGCAGCGTCGATCTGCTGGTCAACAATGCCGGTATCCAGTTCGTCGCGCCGATCGAAGACTTTCCGGTCGACAAGTGGGACCAGATCATCGCCATCAACCTGACGGCGGCGTTCCACGCCATCCGCGCCGCCCTGCCCGGCATGAAGGCTCGCAAATGGGGCCGCATCATCAACACGGCATCGGCGCACGCGCTCGTCGCCTCGCCCTACAAGTCGGCCTATGTGGCGGCCAAACACGGCATCGCCGGCCTGACCAAGACGGTGGCGCTGGAAGCCGCCACCTTCGGCATTACGGCCAATGCGATCTGCCCCGGCTACGTGTGGACGCCGCTGGTCGAAAAGCAGATCCCGGACACGATGCAGGCCCGCAACATGACCAAGGAGCAGGTCATCAACGACGTGCTGCTGCATGCCCAGCCAACCAAGCAATTCGTCACCGTCGACGAGGTCGCGGCTCTCGCGGTGTTCCTGGCGTCCGATGCGGCCAAATCGATCACCGGCACTATCCTGCCGATCGACGGCGGCTGGACGGCCGAATAGCTCCGCAACGACGAGGCAGCATCATGAAAGCCGAGGATATCCTCCAACTTCGCTCGACCCCGCTGGCGAGCCCGAGCTATCCGGCCGGGCCGTATCGGTTCGTCGATCGGGAATATTTCACCATCACCTACGAGACGGATCCGGAGCTGATCCGCCATCACCTTCCCGAGCCGCTGGAGCCGATCGAACAACCGATCGTGGTCTACGAATGGATCAAGATGCCGGATTCATCCGGCTTCGGCGATTACACCGAGAGCGGCATCGTAATTCCATGCCGCTTCAAGGGCGAGGATGTCAGCTTCGTGTCGCAGATGTATCTCGATGACGAAGCACCCATCGCGGCGGGTCGCGAGATCTGGGGCTTTCCCAAGAAATACGCGCATCCCAAGCTGGAGCTCGTGAAGGACACCCTGACCGGCACCTTGGAATATGCGGGCCAGCAGGTCGCGATGGGCACGATGGGCTATAAGCATGTCGCCATGGCGGGCGACCAGCAGCGCACCATGAAGTCCCTAGCCAAAACGCAGATCAATCTCAAGATCATCCCGGGCATCGACGGCAATGCCGAGATCTGTCAGCTCGTGGCCCTCAACATCGAGGACATTACGATCAAGGGGTCTTGGAGCGGCCCGGCGCGGTTGCACCTTGTGCCGCATGTCAACGCTCCGGTCGCCGATCTGCCGGTTCGCCGCATCGTCGGCGCCACCCACATCATCGCCGATCTCACGCTGCCCTACGGGCGCGTCGTCCACGACTACATCACCGAACGCAGCACCCAGGAGCGGGTCGGCGAGCCCGCCAATCGCGAGACCTCGGCCCACGCCGTCGCGGGCTGAACCAGCTCGATCGACGCCGCTCAAGACCTGTGAAAGCGCGCCATCCGATCCGGATCGCGCGCTTCTTGGCGTTTCGGGCTGTGGCGTCCGGCTTGACGTTTTTGCTGCACTGCACCATCTTCCGGGTCATGTCGTTTAATGGTGAGATGACGATGGTTGCGCGACGGGCACCGTCACTCAACCATTGGAAAGAGTGCTTATGCCCGCCATCAATAAAGCGATTGAAGCCGCGACGCGTCTGTTGCGAAACGGCGACCTGGGCGAGGCCACCGATCTGATCCGCAAGGCGGTGTCCGGCGTGGGCGATGTCGTCGCCAAGACGATGGTCGGCCCCGGTGCGTCCGTGAGTTCACGCGCTGAGCGCGATCCGGCGACATGCTGCGCCCCGCCCGGCAATGTGGCGGCGCTGGCCAGCACCTTGTCGTCCTTCACGTCCCCGTTTTGGCCGAGCGCCGCCAACACAACGGACCTGAAGGCGGATGCGACGCGTGGCAGTTTCGTCATGCGGTCGCATGCGGAGCGTTACGGGTCGCGCAATTATAAGCTTTTCCGCCCCGACCTTGAGAAGAAGCCGACCGCTCTCTTGGTCATGCTGCATGGCTGCTCGCAGAATCCGGATGATTTCGCGGTCGGAACGCGCATGAATGATATCGCGGCCCGGCATAATGTCGCGGTCGTCTATCCCGAGCAGAGCCGAAGCGCCAACGCGTCCGGGTGCTGGAATTGGTTCGAGCCGAAAGATCAGCACCGCGATGCGGGCGAGCCCGGCATTTTGGCCGGACTGACGCGCGCGATTGCCGCCGAATTCGGCATCGGTCCCAACCGCACGTTCGTGGCAGGTCTTTCGGCGGGGGGCGCCATGGCGGCCATTCTGGCGGAACTCTATCCCGACCTCTATGCGGCGGTAGGCATCCATTCGGGCCTCGCCTACGGAGCCGCATCCGACATGTCATCGGCCTTTTCGGCGATGCAGGGCAACGGCGGCGGAAAAGGCGGCTGGTTCGGACAGGCCGCAACAGCCGAAACCATCCAGCACAGCCTGCTCGAGCGGGCGATTCCGGTCATCGTGCTGCATGGCGACGCCGATCGAACCGTGCATCCGCACAATGCCGACGCCATCGTGGCGCAGATCACGGCACGCGAAACCGGACTGCAGACCGAAACCGAAACCGGGGCGTGTCTCAGCGGGCGATCTTTCGTCAGGACATTGGGTCGAGACGCCAAAGGCGCGATCCGCTTCGAGAATTGGAGCCTTGGCGGCGCCGGCCACGCTTGGGCGGGTGGCAGCCGATCCGGGTCGTATACCGATCCGGATGGCCCAGACGCGTCGGCCGAGATGATGCGGTTTTTCCTCCAGGCTTGCTAGGCTGCGACTGCGCGTCTGAGTCGTCGAGCCGACGCGCGTCAGACGCGAGCCGAGAGTGGGCCCGGATAGGCGCGTTCCGCCTCCAACTGCAGGGCAGCCTGCTGCTGCTTGACAATCCGCCAGCCGCCGACGATTGCGACGAGCGCCAGAAGACCGAGCCCCAGTCCGACCGGACCCATGAACCGATGGATCGAGCGGCCGAACCAGAAAGCCGCGCAGCCGTAAACTGTTGCCCAGATGAGGCCGCCAGCGGCATTGAACAGCAGGAATTTACCCCACGAATAGCGGTTGGCGCCAGCCAGCACGGCCGCAAAGGCGCGCAGCACCGCGACGAAGCGGCCGACGAACACGATCGTTCCGCCGTATTTTGCAAAGACATATTGACCGAGCTTCAACTGCGGTTCGCCGAGCCCGATGTGTTTGCCATATCGCAGCAGCAGCGCGAAACCGAAGCGGTGACCGACCCAAAACCCAATGTTGTCGCCGATGATCGCGCCGCCCGTCGCCGCCATGATGATCAACGGCAGCGATAAGGCGTGGGTGGCGGCGGCATAGATCGAGGCGGAGATCAGCGTGGCTTCGCCCGGCACAGGCAGGCCGGCGCTTTCAAGCGCGATCACGAGGAAAACTGCTGCATAGCCAAAATGCAGGATCGCATTTTCGAGGCCCGCTGCGCTGATCAGGTGCATCGCATTCTCTCGTGTTCGGCGATCAAACCGGCCAACCCGCATCGCGATAGGCCGAGTCCCAAAACATCCATTCGAGTTGGGTGGCGCGCGTGAAGGCCGCATGCATCGCAGCGACGATGGGCGCGCCCGCTTCTGCGGCCAGAGCGTCGGTGGTGGCGATCATGGCATCGACCGCGGTCGAGAAGTCTTCCCCGCCATAGGCGTCGATCCAGGCCCGGTAGGGATTATCGATCGAGGCGCGTCCAAGAATGTCGCGGCCCACCTCGCGATAGACCCAGAAACATGGCAGCAGCGCCGCGAGATGAACCGCCAGCGGCTCCCGAAAGCCGGTTGCGATCAAAAAGCTGATGTAATGATGAGCCGCTGGAGAAACCGGTGTCGACGCCACCTCGTCCGGCGTGACCCCGAAGGTGCGGAAGTAGCCGGTGTGCAACTCCCGTTCGACCGCGATCGCGCCTGCCGCGCCCTGTGCGAATTGCACCACGTGATCGGGGTGGTCCGCTTTGGCGGAGGCGATCGCAAGTGCCTGTGCGAAGGCGACGAGGTAATGCGCGTCCTGGATGATGTAGTGCCGGAACAGCTTCAGTGGCAGCGTGCCGTCCGCGAGGTTCTGATTGAACGGCATGGTGCGGATGCGCTCGTAGACAGCCGTGTTCCGCGCCCAGGCATCGGTCGAAAACATGCTGAAATTCCTTATGCGTGGGACGCGACGGTCTTCGGCACGGCACGGGTCCGCAACAATTTGCGGACGGCGCTAGCGGCCACGACCTCGTTTTTATTGGCGAAAATCTCGTGGTTGGCTTCGATCTCGTCGCGATTGTAGATGTAGTTGACCATCAGCCCATGCGACGTCGCCATGCCTTTGCGCGACACGTCGCCAAGCGGATTGATGCGTTCGAGCCGCGCTCCGTTGCCGAGGTGGAACCGTGCAACCGGATCGATGACCCGTCCGCCGGGCGTCCGCGCGCGCAGGAAATAATGCGCCGCCAGCGGCAGCAGCACGCGATGAACCGGCTCGCTCGCACTGGCCTTCTCGTGCCAGTTCGGTCGATCGACGAAGTTCAGGACGCGCCGATCCTCGGGGCTGAGCAGACCATCCGTGTCGTTTTCGATCACCGACGTGAGCCAAGCCGCAAACCCCGGAACGGGCGATAGCGTGACGAAGGTCTGCAGGCGCGGCAACTCGCGCTTGAGTTCCTCGACCACGTGTTTGATGAGGAAATTGCCAAACGAGACACCCCGAAGACCCGCCTGTGCGTTCGAAATCGAGTAAAAGACGGCTGTGTTGGCCGGGGTGTCCGAAGCCGGAGAGGGTTGGCCCGCCAAGAGCGGCGCAATTGTGCTTGGGATTGCGGTCGTCAGCGCCACCTCGACGAAGATCAAGGGCTCGTCGATCAGGGCGGGGTGGAAGAACGCATAAAGGCGTCGATCCTGCGGCGCGAGCCGACGACGCAGATCGTCCCAACCCGATATGGCGTGAACCGCCTCGTAGCGAATGATCTTCTCGAGCACATTGGCCGACGTGGACCAGTCGATCCGCTGCATCTCCAGAAAGCCGCGATTGAACCAGGACGCAAAAGACGCCGCGAAGGCACGATCGAGATCTGCCAAAAGCGGATCACCGCCGAGGCAGGCGAGAAGATCGGCCCGCATGGCAACCAGCGACGGTGTTCCGCCGGGCGCCAGATTGAGCCGCCGAATGAGTTCGAGCGCGCGGGGTTCGGCAGCCTTCTGGACCGTGGCGGCGAGCGCCAGGGTCGGGGTGGCCAGGAACGCCTTGGAGGCGGCCATCAGAGCCGTGAGGTCAGGGCCATAGCGGCGCGCCATGTCGTTGAGAACGATGCGACGCTCCACGACCGGCAGCGCCGCATAAGCCTGGAGCATCTGCTGCGCGAGAGCCACGCCCGAGGCTTCGCCACGGACCGACATCAACGCCTCTGCCAGTCGCAAGACGGCGGGATGGTCGCCGCCGGAGAGGCGCGGATAGCCGATAAGCAGCCGCCCTCGATCGGCCACCGATTGGATCAAGTCCGACACGTAGGAGGCGCTGCGGGCCCGCATGCCCGCGCCAGATCCCGAAACGACCGTCGAGACGTCCGACATGGGGGCTAGTACTCCACCTTATCGCTTTTGGCCGCCCAAGCGTCGAACACCGCCCTGGCTTCCGGAGACACCACTTGTTCGGTCGGGAGCGACCGGTCCGCAGCGTCTTTCGGCACCTCATCATAAAGAAAGGCATCGTCGAAGCCGATCGCAGCGGCTTCGTGCCGCGTATTGGCATAGACGAGCCGCCCCATGCGTGCCCAATAGATGGCCGACAGGCACATTGGACAGGGTTCGCAGCTTGAAAAGATCGTAGCTCCATCGAGCGAGAACGACCCGACTGCCTCGCAGGCGCGCCGGATCGCGATGATCTCCGCATGCGCCGTCGGATCGTTTGACGACGTCACCGCATTCCAGCCTTCTCCGATCACGACCCCGTCGCGCACGATGACGGCCCCGAAGGGACCGCCGCGGCCCTGCTCCATATTGGATTTCGACAAAGCCACGGCTTGCAGCAGAAAATCGTGATCGGACGCCATCATCTTACCCGCAGAGAGTCGTTGACCCTCGCGAACCGCAAGAGCTTGCTACCATTCTCCCGTATTCTTCATGGACAGCCAAGGCTCGGCAGGCGCGAGCGGGCCACCTTTTTGCAGAAGCTCAAGCGAGATATTGTCGGGCGAGCGCACGAAGGCCATGTGGCCGTCGCGCGGCGGGCGATTGATGGTGACACCGGCCTTCATGAGGCGATCGCAGAGATCGTAGATATTATCGACCTCGTAGGCGAGATGGCCGAAGTTCCGGCCGCCCGAATAGCTTTCCGGGTCCCAGTTGTAAGTGAGTTCGAGCAGGGGTGCCTGATGCGCCCGCCCCGCTTCGACATCATCGCTCGAAGCGAGAAACACCAGCGTGAAGCGGCCTTTCTCATTCTCGATACGGCGGGTCTCGGTCATGCCAAGCTGTCCGCAAAAGAACGCCAGGGTCTTGTCGAGATCCGTGACGCGGACCATTGTGTGAAGATAGCGCATGATGCTCCTCGGTGCTGGCTGCGATGCGACAGCCGGGAATAGTCAGTCTAGGCCGCCGTCCGCAGCCTTCTACAGGCGCAGACACGATGGCCCAACCATCAAACGTCCGACGTCGATTTAGGATCGATCGTCCCGCGGTCGGTATATCATGACGGACGGTCTGCTCGTCTTGCAAGATGAATGGTAGATGAACGCAAGATGAACACAAGATTAGTTGCTGGCCTGTGTCGAACGTCCCCTAGATTTCAATACATCGCGGAACCATATATCGCAATGGGCGTTGTTTTTGAGAAATAGACAGTTTGGACATCATACAATGATTGATATCAAAGCAAACATCCGTAAAGCAGGTTTAGTCGGCGCGATGGGTCTGACACTTGTCGGCGGCTCCCTCGCGTCCGTGCAGCCAGCTGCGGCATTTGGCGGTCACGGCTTCGGCGGCGGCGGTTTCGGCGGCGGCGGGGTCTTCCGTCATGGCGGCGGCTTCCATGGCGGCTACGGTGGGTATCGTGGCGGCGGTTATGGCTATCGCGGTGGATATGGCGGCTATGGGCATCGCGGTTATGGTGGTTATGGCTACGGGCTAGCAGGCTTCGGCCTCGGCCTTGGTCTCGGATCCGTGTACGGCGGGTATGGCGCTTACGGGCCTGGTTATTACGGCGCCGGTTACGGCGGTTACGGCTACGGCGGTTGCCTCCGCCGGGTCTACGATTATTACGGCCCGCATCTCGTTCGCGTCTGCTGACCGTCGATTAAACATGAAGGCGAAAGCCGGCCCTCGTTGGCCGGCTTTTTTTTGGTCACATCAACGACAGCGGCTCACCGCAATGCACGGCGGCGGCCGCCGGCGTGAAGGAACCGCCTTCGCCGTGAAGAACAAAGCGGTCGGCTATTGTCAGCGGTGCGCGACTGCCGCGCGTGCCCATCATCAAGATTCTGATGGCTGGATCGCCTGTCCGCGCATGGATCGGCATGATGCGGATCTCGCCAAGTCGGCCCGTAGCGGCGGCGAGCAGCTGGGGTAAAGCTTCGGGGCGATGAATCATCAGCAATCGGCCATGCGGTCCGAGCAGAGAAATTGTGGCTCGCAACCAGTGTCCATGGCCATCATGTTGCTCGCCCGGCCCTGCATCGAGCACATGGGCAGCAGCCTTTCCCGAATGGGGCGACACACGGGAGCGGCCGGCTAAAAAGAAGGGCGGATTGGTAATCACAAGATCCGCCTTGTCGCGAAGCGTGCCCCGCGTAGCACCGTCGAACAGATCCGCTTCCAGTACCCTCAGTCGAACGCTCATATTGTTCAGCGCGACGTTGCGACGCGCCAGATCGGCCACCACGGGATCACGCTCGAGCAAAAGTCCGGTCGTGCCGGGTTGCCTGAGCGCGACAAGCAATCCCACCGTGCCGACACCAGACCCCACATCGACGAAAGTGCCTTGGCCAAGATCCGGTGCGGCAGCAGCCAAGAGGACCGCGTCGGTTCCGGCCTTGTGTCCGACGCAGGGCTGGTAGACGGACAAGCGACCATCGAGAAGCGCCGTGAGCGTGATGTTGGCGGCGCCGCCCAGGTTTTGGCCGACCTCACCCATGTTTGAGCTCTTGACCGAGACCGGCATCCCGCAACAAGCGCCGCGCCTGGTCGATCTGATCGTCGGCCACTAAAATCCGGCGTTGTAGAAAACCGCTCGAACCCTCCATGGCGCTCATATGCTGGTCGGCCACGAAGTAGCCGATCCGATCGTCCGTAAACATCGCCTCAATCAGCGAGATCAAAATCAGATCGTTGGTCCGGAGCAGTTCGATCATCAGGGTGGACAGCTTTCGATATGACCAAACGGAAGGATCGTGTCGATCCTCGCCGACTTTGCCGCGTTGCATCGCCCACTGCAAAGCCCATCTCGATCATGTCATCCGCCGGTAGTGTGAATGTTGCGGCATCGCGATCACAGCTTTATGGTCCGCGCGCTTCCCAGCAGGTCATAACATCGGTACTGACTGGGTGGATCAGTGGGCAGGCTTGGCGGTCTCGGGGTCGCTTTCCGGCGTGACGTCAAACCGATCCTGCTCTCATGGCAAGGAACATCACCTTTGGGTCTGGTCATACCTCTTGAAGAGCCGGCAAGCGGCGGCGAGCTCAATCTGCTGGTGTCGCTCGTGGATGCCGATATGAAGCGCGTCAATCAAACGATCCTGGCGCGGACCGGCTCCAGCGTCACGATGATCCCGGAAGTTGCCAATCACCTCATCAGTTCGGGTGGCAAGCGCCTTCGTCCGATGATGACGCTGGCGACCGCTGGCCTGTGTGCCCATACGGGCAACGATCATATCAAGCTCGCAGCGGCCGTGGAGTTCATGCATACGGCGACGTTGCTGCATGACGACGTCGTCGATCAGAGCGATCTTCGTCGCGGTAAACTCGCGGCTCGCATGCTTTGGGGCAATGAGGCGAGCGTGCTGGTGGGTGACTTCCTCCTGGGGCAGGCCTTCAAGATGATGGTTGAGGTTGGGTCATTGCCTTGCCTCGACGTGTTGTCGTCCGCCGCCACCGTGATCGCGGAGGGTGAAGTCATGCAACTCTCGGCCGCCAAGGACACGAGCACCACCGAAGACGATTATCTCGCGGTGATCCGAGCCAAGACGGCGGCGCTCTTCGCGGCCGCCTGCGAGGTCGGCCCGATTTTGGCCGGCCGGTCGAAGCCGGAGATCGCCGCTTGCCGTGCCTATGGCATGAACCTCGGGATCGCATTTCAGTTGATCGACGATGCGCTGGACTATGGCGGATCGAGCATCAAGCTTGGTAAGAATGTCGGCGACGACTTCCGCGAAGGTAAGATCACGCTCCCGGTCGTGCTCTCGTTTCGGCGGGGATCGGAGCAGGAGCGAAGCTTCTGGCGTCGTTGCCTCGAAGACGGGAAGATCGAGGATGGCGATCTCGCTGTCGCGATGTCGACCATGCGGAAACACCGGGCCATCGAGGACACGATCGAACGCGCGCGACATTACGGCGCAATGGCCCAGGACGCGCTCGAGTTATTCCCACAATCGGACTTCAAGACCGCACTCGGCGGCGTGATCGACTTCTGCATCGCCCGCACGCACTGAGGAAAAGCCAAGGTCGGAGGCGGTGGCGGTTTGCCCGCCGTCGATCCGACCGAGGCGTAAGGCGATGAGTTGAGGAAAGCCTCAGCGCAAAACCGTCGACTTGACCCACCACCCCGGATGATCGCGTCGAACGGTTCGCGCGGCTCGCGACGCGGCACGACAATCATCGAAGATCGCAAAACAGGTGGTGCCGGAGCCGGACATGCGTGTCAGCCGGCAGCCTCTTGCTGCGCCGAGGACGGCCAACACGTCGGAAATGACGGGCGCCAGCACGCTGGCGGCATCCTCCATGTCGTTCCGGCTCTTTCGGAGTAACCCGAACAGATGATCGCCGGTCGGGCGGTCACCAACCTCCGGATGGGCCGGCATCCCATGATCTTGACCGGGCTGAAGCCCCATGCGGCCGAAGACATGGCGCGTTTCTAGACCGATCCCCGGATTGACCAGGACGGCTGCGAGCGGCTGAAGCCGGAGAGGCGGCCCAAGCCGTTCGCCCGTCCCTCGCATCATCCGGGCGCGCGGATCGAGGCAGACCGGCACGTCGGCGCCGGTCGCGCGGGCAGCGGCGAAGAGGCGTTCGTCCTCGGCCGGCATGGCATTGGCCTCAGCCAACAATCGCAAAGCCGCAGCCGCATCGGACGATCCGCCACCGATCCCAGCCGCGACGGGCAGCCGCTTTGTCAATCGAAAGGCTCCCAGCGTCAGATCCGGCACAAGCTCGCGCAACGCGCGCGCTGCCCGAAGCACGAGATTATCGCCGCCGATTGCCGCGGCCGCCGCTGTCGGGCCAGATGTCTCGAGCGTCAGATCCGGACCGGGTTCAAGCGACAGGAGATCACCCGCGCCGGCGAATGCCACCAGGCTTTCAAGATCGTGATATCCATCCTCGCGCCGTCGCACGATATGCAGCGACAGATTGATCTTCGCGGGCGCTCTGGCGGTCAAAATCATGCGCGTTCTTCAACCGAACAGCGGTCCGGGGTCAAGCCATGATGGAACCTTTCCAGCCTGACGAGCGGCCTCAGGTGGTGACATTATCGGGGTTCTGTCGCTCGAGTTCCTCGCCGTAGCGCCGCAACGCATGCGCTTCGCTCAGGATGCCGATCACCTTGAGCGTCGCTTCATGATCAACCACGACCAGCGCATCGGCCTCGTAGGTCTCAAATCGGCTGAGCGCCTCGCGCACCGTCATCCACGGATAGAGCATATGGTCCTGATGCCGCACGATCACGCTGATCGGCCGGTCGGCCGCCTCGGGAGATGTGTAAAGATCGTCGAGCAGAACGAGACCGGCATATCGACCCTGCGGATCGAGCCCGACGATCTGCTTGGCGCTGCCGAGCGGAAAACGCGTCCGGGCTGCGGTCAACAGCGTATCGGCCGGCAGGGTGCTGACTTCCGTTCGCATCAGCTTGCGAACCGCAAGATCGCGCATCCAACCGACATCATGCGGACCGCGGATGGCCTCACCGCGCAGATGAAAGCGCCAGGTCGCGAACGAATAGCCGAACAACTCTCGCACGATGGCGGACGAGATCGTGGCCGCGATCAGGGCCGCGATCGTGATGGAAAAATTGCCGGTCGTCTCAAGCGCCAGCGCCGTCATCGTGACCGGTGCGCCGATCACGCCCGTCCCCAGCGCCGCCATGCCGGTGAGCGCCGCAAGGTCCGGGTCGAAGGCAAGGTCGGGATTGAGCAGCCAGCCGCCATCGGCATAGAGCCGCCCGACCAGAGCGCCGAGCAGCAGCGACGCATAGAACAGGCCGCCGCGAAATCCGGCCCCCAGGGAGATCGCGGAAGCGAGGCCTTTCATGATGATGATCGTGACCAGCATCATCGGGCCGATCGACGCCACCAGATCCCGCTCCATTGCCCCGTGTCCGGCACCGAGCACTTGTGGCGTGATCAACCCAAGCAAGCCAACCAGAGCGCCACCGACGATCGTTCGCGACCAAACCGGCAGGTTGGACCGGCGGAACAGATAGTCGGAGGCTGACACCGCCAACATCAGAACGATCCCGACCAGAGCGCAGATCACCGAAATGGCGACCACATGAATCAGGTCCTGCGGGCTCACGGCCTGAAGAGACCCGGGCTTGATCAAGAATTCCGGCGACGAAAGACCCTGGTTGACGAGATTGGCCACGAGCGCGCTGGCCGCCACGGGCGCGAGCGTGCCGACCGTGTAGGTCCCGAGCACGACCTCGAACGCATAAAAGGCTCCGGCCAGCGGGGCACCGAAGGCCGCCGAGATCGCGGCCCCTGCCCCGCAAGCGACCAGCAGGCGCAGATCGGCCCGGCGAGCCGCCAAATTGAGGCCGAAGCGGGACGCGACGGCCGCGCAAATTTGCGCGTAACCTGCTTCCAGCCCGACCGATGCGCCAAAGCCGCAGGACGCCATCGTTTGCGCCGTCACGAGCAAGCTTCCAGTCAGCGAGAGCCGTCCGCCATAGAGCGCATTGGCCTCGATCGCATCCGCGAGGCGACCGCCCATCCGTTGCCCGACCAAGGCCAGCAACGCCAGCACGCCGCCGCCGAGGGTCGGCATGAGCAGAATACGCCAGACCGGCAGATCCTCGGTCGCGCTCAGCCGGGACTCGATCGGCATCGAGAACAGCAGAACGTGCATGGATTGCACGCCCCAGCTGATGAACGAGACGAGGCAGCCGCTCACCAGCCCGATCACGAGACTGACGAGAACGAGACCGGCCTCGCGCGAGCGGACAAAGTTGCGGAGAGCCGGCGGAAACAACAAGCCGCGCAGGAATCGGCCGACACTCGGCTGGGTCGTGGCGTCGGGATCCTGAAACGGGTCTGACAAGCGCTGTCTCCAGCGGACCAACAAACCTCAGACGTCCCGTGTCACCTTCCGCGTGTCAATGCCGGATGCGGACAACTCAGCGCTGGTCAGCCCGCAATGGCGTTCGCGAGGACCATTTTTGGCGTAAAAACCAACGACTGTCCCTCGCGCGCCACGAAGGACCCTGGTGATGCCGCTGCGATCTCGGCCTCGATCGCATCGAGATCATTATCATTGTGCAACGGATAATGATGGAACGCGGCCATCCGGCTCACGCCGGCCGCCTTGCACAAGGCGAGCCCGGCATTCCACGTCGAATGACCCCAGCCCTTGAACATCGCATATTCGGCCGTGGTATACATCGAATCGTAGATCACGAGGTCCGCCCCCTTGCAGAAGCGGACCAGATGAGAGGCCGGCCAGGGGTCGGTATGCTCGATGTCCGATATGTAGCAAACCCTCCGGCCGCCATGATCGAAGCGATAACCGGTCGCTCCACCAGGATGAAACAACGGGCAGGTCGCGATCTCGGTATCGCCAAACCGCAACGTCTCCCCGGCCTTGAAGCCGAAATGTTCGAAACGGGTCGGGAAAGCCGCCAGCGTCACGGGAAACAGCGGCGGCGAGAACATCGCATCCAGCGCGTTCTGAGCGCTCTCGCCACCGAGGTTTCCGCAATATGTGCGAATGCCGCAATGGCCCGCGAGTGCCGGCGCGAAGAACGGGAAGCCGGAGACGTGATCGTGATGCAGGTGGCTGAACAGAATGTCGATGCGGGACGGCACGTTGCCCATAAGCGCGTCACCCGCCTTGATGAAGCCCGAGCCAGCATCGACGATGAACATGCGATCGCCGAGCCGGATCTCGACGCAGGACGTGTTGCCGCCGAAGCGCGCGAATTCCGTTCCGGTCGCCGGAAACGAGCCACGTGCGCCCCAGAATCGAACCGTCAGGTTGCCGACCGACGGGTCGTCAACTGCAGGAGCGAACATCGGCGGGACCGCAACAAACGTCATCCCGTCTATTGTGTCAGAAAACTTTCGACGAATGTCAAATGATTGGCATCATGCCAGAGCTGGACGCCGCAAAGCTCCACATAATTCCGGCCACATATGCCAGAGCAGCGCGGCCGCCACGATCGCTCCGCCGACGATCGAGGCTAGACCGGGATTTTCGCCAAAGACCAGCCACACGATGACCGGGCCGATCGCCGTATCGGAAATGCCGATCAAGGCTGCCTCGGCCGATGGGATCAAACGGGCGCCTCGCATGAACAGCCAAATCGCCACCCCGATCGTGAGAATGCCGAACAGCGCCAGCATCACCAGTGAAAAAAGCCCCACCGCCTCATTGGGTCCGAATGTGAAGCCGATACAGGCGGCCAGCAAAATGCCAAGCGTGTTGGCCGGCGTCATCGAGATGTTCGGATGACGTCGAGCCAGGACGAGCGCCATCGCGAATGTGACGTTCATGAACAGGGTCAAGGCGGCGCCAAGGAGGCGGCCGTCGCTTGGCGCGCTGGCCCCAATCATCACCCCGACCCCAAGCAGCGCGACCGAACTCGCGACAAGCGTCCGAGAGCTCGGTTTCTCGCCCGACCAGAGCCACGCCACGACCGCGGTCACAAAGGGCGTCGTCGCATAGACGATCATGACATCTGCCACGGTGGTGAGCGTCAGCGCGAAAATATAGGCAATGGTTCCAAGAGCCGTCAGCGGGACGAGAAGCAGATGAGGCCCACTGACCGCATAGTCGCGAAGGCTGAACCGTTTGCGTTCAGCTGCGACCACCAACACCATGAACATGGCGCCGAACAACGATCGCCAGGCCAGCAGCGTCCAGGCATCGACATGGACCACACGAGCGAAGAAGCCGGCGGTGGCATAAAGCGCACCGGCCGAGAATACCAGCACCATACCGCGGCGCCGCAGGCTCGCGGCCGACGGCAGTCCCGATAGCGCTGAATGATCGACCAAGATCCAAACCTCTCGACCGCCGGAGCGCGACCATGTCCCGCAACATCACAAGCGCCAGAATCATCTGGCGCTCGGCGACAGCGTATAGGTCTGGGATATCGGCTGAGATTGTGACGCTCAACTCAGCTTTGCTGCACGATTGAGCAATGAAATCTTTTTTCGGCGGTGACGCCGGAAGCAGGCGATCGGACACTTGGAGGCGGGACGAACCTAACGGATGGTCAAAGGTCTGCTATGCCCCGCCGCAGCCGACAGCTCCGCCAGCATCTTTCCATCGTAGTTGCGTTCGATTTCGTCGATCGCATCCCGTGCAGCGGCCTCAAGATCATCGCTGCAGTGGCGAGCCGCACTCTCGCGCCATTGCGACGGATCGTCGTCGATCCCCGCCGGACCCTCTCGCGAGGCCGCACGTCCGATCGCATCCGAAAAGCGCTTCGGCAGATCGCGCGTGATCGTGCGCAAGCCGTCGCGCACGATGACCTGGGCCGGAATGTCGCGCCATGACAGGACGTAAAGATCGGCCATGGGCGATCCTCGCTCCTCTGCGTCAGCCGCGCAAGACGGCATTGTCCGGATCGAAGGGGCTTTCCGGAATGACGACCGCGCGGCGGCGCTCTCCCAGGATCGTGATCTCGACTTCCGTTCCCGGTGTTCCGAGATCAGGCCGTACCATCGCGAGAGCGAGGGATTTGCCGACGCGCCAGCCATAGCCACCCGATGTCGTGCGGCCGACGAGCGTGTCTCCGACATAAAGGGGCTCCGACCCGCGCGCATCCGCATCGGTCACACCAAAGACTTCGAGCGTCACGGTCTTGTTCGGCAGGCCGGCCTCACGACGCTTCATCAGAGCGTCCCGGCCGAGGAAGTCCGCCTTCTTGGCGTCGATGAACCGATCGAGACCCGACTCATAGGCCGCATATTCGATCGATAATTCGCGCGGGATCAGCTTGTAGGATTTCTCCAGCCGCATGGCATCCATGGCCCGCAAGCCGAACGGCTTGATGCCGAAATCCGCGCCCGCCGCCATGACCTGATCGAAGATGTAGTTCTGCATCTCGATCGGATGGTGCAGCTCGTAGCCGAGCTCCCCCTCGAAATTGACCCGCAGTGCGAGAAGACCAGCGGCGCCGACGCTGAGGTGCTGGGCCGTCAGCCACGGGAAGGCGGCGTTCGACATGTCGGCATCGGCGATCCGCTGCATCAGAGCGCGCGATTGCGGGCCGGCCAAAACCAGAACGCCAAATTGCGTGGTGGTCTTGTCGATGCGGACACTGCCGTCGATCGGCAGCAGCTTCGTCAGCGTATCGTAATCATGCTCCTCGAGCGCGCCGGCCGAAACCAGATAGAACCGCTCTGGGCCGATTCGGGTCAGCGTGAACTCCGACCGAATGCCGCCGTTTTTGGTCAACAGATAGGTCAATGTGACCCGGTTGAGCGCCTTCGGAATCCGGTTCGTCAGGATCCGGTCGAGCCACGCCTCGGCGCCGCGTCCGGAAATCTCGAATTTGGCGAAGGCCGACATGTCCTGAAGGCCGACGCGCTCGTGGATCGCGCGGCATTCCTGCCCGACGAAATCGAAATAGTTCGAACGGCGAAAGCTCCACTTTTCGACCGGCCGCTTGCTGTCGATCGCCGGCGGATGGTTCTCGTTGAGCAGCACGTCTGGCTTGGCGAGATCCGCCTCGCTGAGCGCATAGCCGGGCGGCGCGAACCAGTTCGGCCGCTCCCACCCGAAGGTCGATCCGAACACGGCCCCAAGGTCGCGCATGCGGCTATAGCAAGGCGTTTGCCGCAGAGGACGGGCGGTATCGCGCTCCTCATCCGGATAATGTGTCGTGAAGACCTTGGCATAGGCCTCCTCGTTGCGTTGAATCAGATAACCCTTCGAGGCGTATCGGCCATAGCGGCGCGGGTCGACGCCCATCATGTCGACGGTCGGCTCACCCTCGACGATCCATTCGGCCAGTTGCCAGCCGGCCCCACCGGCGGCCGTGACGCCAAACGAATGGCCTTCATTGAGCCAGAAGTTCGGCACACCCGGCGCCGGCCCGACAATCGGGTTACCGTCCGGCGTGTAGGCGATCGCACCGTTATAGATCTTCTTGATGCCGACTTCACCGAAGGCCGGAACCCGCTCGATCGCAGTTTCGACATAGGGCATCAGCCGCTCGAGATCTTCTTGGAAAAGCTCGTATTCGCTCGCGGCCGAGGGACCCTCGACATAACAGGCCGGAGCGCCCTTCTCGTAGGGGCCGAGCAGCAAGCCGCCCGCTTCCTCGCGCATGTACCAGGAGCTATCGGACTCACGCAGCACGCCCATTTCGGGCAGGCCCTGGCGCTTCCGTTCCTGAATGGCGGGGTGCGGCTCGGTCACGATATATTGATGCTCGACCGGGATCACCGGGACATTGAGGCCGACCATGCGGCCGGTCTGCCGCGCGAAATTGCCACTCGCCGAGACGATATGCTCGCAGAGAATGTCGCCCTTGTCGGTCTTCACCTTCCACTCGCCGGAGGTCGTGCGCTCGATGCCGAGCACGGTCGTGTTGCGGTTGATTTCGCCGCCGCCGCTCCGCGCTCCTCTCGCCAGCGCCTGCGTGAGATCGGCCGGCTGGATATAGCCATCCTGCGGATGCTGCATGGCGCCGAGCACGCCATCGATGTTGCAGAGGGGCCAGATCTCCTTCAGTTCGTCGGGCGTCAGGAATTTGACGTCGATGCCGCCGATCGTCCGCGAGATGCCGGCGTAATATTTATATTCGTCGAGCCGGTCCTTTGTGCGCGCGAGGCGGATGTTGGACACTTGCCGGAAGCCGACCGCCTGCCCCGTCTCGGCTTCGAGCCCGCGATAGAGATTGACCGAATATTTGTGGATCTGGCCGACCGAGTAGCTGACGTTGAACAAGGGCAGCAGACCTGCGGCATGCCAGGTCGAGCCGGACGTCAATTCCTTCCGCTCGACCAGAACGCTGTCGCTCCAGCCTTTCTTGACGAGGTGATAGAGCGTGGACACCCCGACCACGCCTCCGCCGATCACGACGACACGCGCTTGCGTTCTCAAATCCTTGCCTCCACCTCGGCCAGAACAAGGGGCATCGACCACTCCCGGTGCATGACCTCTGTTCGTCTATCATCTGATACATCGGCGTCATCGCGGTCGCCGTCTCACGATGCAACGACCTCGGCTATCGCGAAACCGCCGTCGATCTTGAATTCAGTCGGATCCACGACAGGCAAGCAGGCAGGTCAACGCCGCGGCGAGAGGCCGGCCAAAAGCGGGATCGCGCCGTCTCGCCGGCCATCCAGCAGCATCGCGCAACCATAGAGGAGCCCAAGGCCACCCCCGATCAGCAGCGTGTCGAGCAGAACGGAATGGCCGAGCGACTGTGTCAAGACCTGCCCGACGGCAGCCAGCACCGATAGGATCGCGAACGACCAGAGGCCACTTCGTCCGATTGAACACAGCGGCCTGAACCAGGCCGCATGGCGCATGTTGTGAGCCAATCCGATTCCATAAACCACATAGGCCAGGGCGAAAAAGTGGACGATGCGACCTGCGCCAAGCGTCGTCTTGCCAAGATCGGCCCTCTCGCGGGCAAGATCCATCAGGCCGGGCCAGAACGACAATCCGTCCGTGGCACAAAAGGCCGCCGCGAGCACCAGGCCGCCGGCCACCAGCAGCACCAGACGGTTGCGCGGCACGGCGCCATCGCGAAGACTGAGACCCACAGCGAGGCCGACCGCCATCATGAGTTGCCAAGAGAAGGGATCGAAGAACCAATCGCCCTTCATGGGCCAACTCGGGACGTTCAACCCGGCCACGCGCGACAGCAGGTAGACCGCAAGCGAAGCAGCCAACATCAGCAGCCGATTGCGCTTGGCCAGCCAGAACATGGCGGGCGTCATGGCGAGCATCAGCACGTAGAGCGGCAGAATGTTGAAATACCCGAGCTGGTGGCCGAGCGAGAATAGTCCAATCAGCGCCGAAAATGGATCGTCGATGAAAAGATCGCGGCCATGCTCTTGCATCAGCGTCGAATTTTGCGCCAAAGCGGCGCCGGAGGCGAAGATCGCAAGGCCCGCGAGCGACAGCAGAATGTGAACGGCGTAAAGTTTTATGGCGCGCCGTGCGAGGCTGACAAGCACGAGGCCCTGACCCCCATTGAGGAACTTGGAGCCGTAAGCCAGCGAAAGAGACAAGCCGGAAATGAAGACGAAGGCTTCAGACGAGTCAGAAAAGCCATAATTTCGATATGTGAAACGCTCGAAGAGGTTTCCTGGCACGTGATTGATAAAGATTGTGCATAAGATGAATCCTCGCCAGAAGTCGATGTCATCGCGACGGCCGCCTGATCCATGCGTGGATCGCGGCCCCTGCGACGGCATGCCCTCCGGCTCGATGTCATTCATTCGTGAAACTCCGTACCTACTGAGTCGAAGTCACTGTGATCCTGATATGCAGCGTCCATGTGGCGCTACTTTAGACATAGAAATTTGGAGCCGCTTGGCCAGCCGGCCAGCTCCGTACCGGAAAAGTCGATGTCCATAGCTCGGGTTTCGAAACGCCTCATCGATCTTGCCCTCGCCGTGCTGGTTCTCGGTGCCGTGGCGCTTCCCGCGATCGCTGGGACGCTACAGCCTTTTCATTATCACTGCGCTGCTCTCAGCAAGGATCAGACCGCGCAAGTCTATGTCCCGTCGGGTCAGCGTCCAGCGACGGGCTGGCCGGTCCTCTACCTGCTTCACGGGTTGAACGGAGCCGGCAGTGACTGGGAGACGCTGGGCAACATCTCGGCGACCCTCGATGATTTGATTGCCCAGAAGCGCATTCGGCCCGTGCTGGTCGTGATGCCGGACGCGGGTAATTCCTGGTACGTCGATTCGGGCGCGATCGGCGGCCCTGGCGACTACGCGACCGCGATCGGACGCGACCTGCCAAGGGCCGTGGATGCCGCATGGCCGGTCGCCAAAGACAGGCTTCACCGCGCCATCGCGGGTGTCTCGATGGGCGGCTATGGGGCCTTGCGCTTCGCTTTGTCGGACCCGGATCGATACGGCGCGGTCGCGGCCCTCTCTCCGGCCATCTGGCAGAACATCCCCCTCCCGGCCGACGAGGCATCGACCATGAACGCGGGGTCGGCCCCACTCCCGCCGCATGATCGCGCGCCAGCCATCGCCTATTTTCAAAAGGTCGATCCGGCGACCGTCACGATCGGTGTCGATCTCCCGCCGGATGGCTCGCATTTCGGCGGCGCGTTCGGCACACCGTTCAATCCAAAGCGCTTCAATACCTCGAATGTATTCACCCTGCTGAACAAAGCGATCGATACGGGCAAGCTCTTGCCCGCCATTTATCTGTCGGTCGGCGATGACGACAGCCATCTCTTATGGCGAGGATCAATCGCGTTTTTCGAAACCATGCAGATGAACCGTCTCGACGTGGATTTCCGCGTCATGGATGGCGACCACAATTGGGCACTGTGGAAAAAATCGATCGTCGACGCTCTCATCTTCGTCGATGGAAGCTTCGGCAAAGTGTCGGCGCGCTGATCCGCATGCGGTCGTTTCCACCCAGGTCGTCGAACCGGCCGAGGCTGATCGCTGCGGGCCACCTGTTTGGCGCGGCCGTGATGGCGTCGTTTTTCGTCATCGCTGGCGCCGCACCGGCCCGCGCGATCGTAGGGCCCTCCACCGAGGGATCGAGCATCGCGCCGCGTGTCGTCATGGTCCTGAGCCTGAAAGGTCGCATCGCCGGCTATTGCTCCGGGCTTGTGGTGGCACAGAATGCGGTGCTGACCGCCGCGCATTGCGTCCCACCCGGCGCAGCCGTAAAGGTGCATTTCCGCGACACATCCGATGCGCCTGTGCTGCTCGACACGGTTGAGATCCGCCGCAATCCCGGCTATCGGGCCGATGCGATCAGGACGCGCGAACGATCGATCGATCTGGCTTTAATCCGGCTGCCTGCACCGCTCCCGAACCGCTTCCGTCCGGCGCTTTTCGGTGGTGATCCCTCGGCCGCGATCGGCACGCGTTATAGGCTCGCCGGTTTTGGCCTGACCCGCGAGGGCGATGCGACGAGCTCCGGACAGTTGCGGCTCGCGACGGTGACGACCAGAGCGCCGCTGTCCACGCTGCTTCTCTGGGCCGAGGATCCTGATCATCGCGGCCTTGGCGCCTGCACGGGTGACTCAGGTGGCCCCGTCTTTGCGGCCGACAGCGATGTCGTCGCGGCCCTGATGGTATGGTCTGCCGGCCGGGGTTCGGCGCAATGCGGAGACCTCACGCAGGCGATCTGGCTCACCCCGCAGAAGGGCTGGATCGACGCCGTTCTGGCAGAGTGGACGACGCGCTGACCGCGCCGAACCGGGTGGCCGTCAAGGGAGCTTGCCCCCGGGGCGCTTCGCGCCGGCCGCCATCGCCTTTTTGCGAGCGCGGGCCGGCACTTTGGTCGGCCATGCCACGATATATCCGGGAAGATCGTCGATCTGGACCTCATCTTCCGACGCCGCGACTTTGCCGCGCACCGAGACGCCGGCCTCATCGACCGTCTCGGCTCGACCAGAGACCAAGGGGTGCCACCACATCAGATCGCGGCCTTCTGCCACGAGCCGATAGGCGCAAGTGGGTGGCAACCATCCGATCGTCCGCACGATCTCAGGTGTCAGCTTCACACAATCCGGGATCTTGCTTTGCCGATTCGGGTAATCGGAACATTGGCAGGTGGCCTTGGAGAGCAGCGCGCAGGAAATTTCGGTAAAATAAACCTCACGGGTGTCTTCGTCTTCAAGCTTGACAAGGCAGCAGCGCCCGCAACCGTCGCAGAGGCTCTCCCATTCCGGGGTTGTCATCACCTCGAGAGGCTTGCGCCAAAAGGGTTCAGCTTCCGGGCTCGCGGGCGCATTTTCGTCCTGTTGGTCGCTCATATGATCGATATGGTAAGTCGTCCCGTGACGGCGATGTGGCATAAGGCGAACGGGCAATCGCACAGTCGGTCGCCCGCCGCTCCGATGCGGACTTGCGCTTTCCGTCTTCAAGCGTCAAGAGGACGCTCGGGCGGGAACCGACGCGTGCCACGGACGATCGACGGCAGGCGGGAGTATTGACGCGTGTTGCAAAGCTTCCGGACGTCGACTTTCGGCAAAAGGGTGGCGCGTGCGCTCTTGTCGGTCGACGCTTGGTTCGACTCCACAATCTATGCCGGCGGCGAAAGCTCGAAGACGGCCTATGCCGACTTCTCAGCTTTCATGGACAGGTTCCATGTCAGCGGCATCCGACGGCTTGCGGTCGAGCTCTCCTGCGAGGCGCTGACGCTCGGGCTCGGCGGCGCGATCGTGGCTCTCATCCTCGCGGTTCCGGCGTTTCAGGATACCACGGACGATTGGTTGAAGAAGCAGGATCTGGCCGTCACGTTCCTCGACCGGAACGGGGCCGAGATTGGGCGGCGAGGCATCTTGCACGATGACGGCGTTCCACTCGAAAGCATGCCGGCCTTTCTGACCGAAGCCGTGTTGGCGACCGAGGATCGGCGCTTCTACGAGCATTTCGGCATCGACATCATCGGCACGATGCGGGCCCTGACCGTGAATGCGCGCTCGTCCGGCGTCGTGCAGGGCGGCTCCTCGATCACGCAGCAGCTCGCCAAGAACCTCTTTTTATCGAACCAGCGCACCATCGAGCGAAAGATCCGCGAGGCCTATCTGGCGGTTTGGCTGGAATTCCACCTGACCAAAAAGCAGATCCTGCAGCTCTACCTCGATCGCGTCTACATGGGCGGGGGCACCTTCGGGATCCAAGCCGCTTCGGAATTCTATTTCGGCAAGTCGGTTCGCGACGTGTCGCTCGCGGAAGCCGCGATGCTGGCCGGCCTGTTCAAGGCGCCAACCAAATATGCGCCCCACATCAACCTGCCGGCGGCCCGCGCCCGCGCCTATGACGTGTTGAGCAATCTCGTCGACGCGGGCTACATGACCGAAGGCGAGGTCCGTTCGGCGCGTGAAAATCCCGCCACCCCGGTCGACCGCACCCGCGACGTGTCGCCCGATTGGTACCTCGATTACGCCTATGACGAAGTTCGTCGCCTCGTCGCGGACGACAAGCTTGGCGAAACTCGCGTGTTCACGGTCCGCACCGCGATCGATATGGATCTGCAGAAAAAGGCGGAAGCCACGATCGAGGACGAGCTACGGCAGAATGGCCCCTCCTATCACGCCAAGCAGAGCGCGGCCGTCATCGTGGATCTCGATGGCGCGGTCCATGCGATGGTGGGTGGGCGGGACTATGGCGCCAGCCAATTCAACCGCGCCACCGATGCCCAGCGGCAGCCCGGCTCATCGTTCAAGCCTTTCGTCTATCTCACGGCGCTGATGACGGGGCGGTTCAAGCCATCCACGATCGTGGTCGATGGACCCGTCTGCATCGGCAATTGGTGCGTTCACAATTACGAGAACCGCTACGCCGGCGCACTTCCGCTGGTCAACGCGCTCGCTCATTCGCTCAACACCATCGCGGTGAAACTGTCGATTGCGATCGGCAACGGCAATGCCAAGATCGGGCGAGCCAAGATCGTCGAAAACGCCCATAAATTGGGCCTGACGACACCGCTCAACGATACGGTGTCGCTGCCGGTTGGGGCCGATGAAGTGACCGTCGTCGACATGGCGTCGGCCTATGCGGCTTTCGCCAATGGCGGGAAGCGCGTGCCGCCCTATGCCGCGATCGAAATCCGCAACGGCCTCGGCGATCTCGTCTACCGGCACGACCGGGATGGACCGAAGCCCGAGCAGGTCGTTCCGGCCACCGATGTCGCGACCCTGAACACGATGCTGACCCATGTCGTGACCGAGGGAACGGGGACACGCGCGCGGCTCGACAATGTCACGGTCGCAGGAAAGACCGGCACGACCAACAGCTACCACGATGCGTGGTTCTGCGGATTCACCGGCAATTACGTCGGCGCCGTCTGGTTCGGCAACGACGATTACACCTCGATGAACAAGATGACGGGTGGGACCCTTCCGGCCATGACCTGGCACGACATCATGGCCTTCGCCCACCAAGGGATCGAAACCAAACCGCCCTTCGGCGTCGAGGACGTCCGCAAAGCCCTGCCCGTGGCGTCGCAGCCTCAAGGCGACGCGCCGAGCCAAGCCGATGCCACGGCCCGGACCGCGACCCTCTCGCGACACTCCGCCAGCATCATCATGGAGATCGGCGCCTTGATGCGGTCGGCTGGGCAACAGCGGTCGGCTGGCGATACACTCAACGTCGCCTCGGGCTCGAGCGATCTCTCGGGCCAAGCCAGTGCGGCCAGGACAGGGTTGCAATAGGCTTGGCGACGACGCAGACCACCCCCCATTTCGCCGGTCCGGCCCCTCGATGCTAGGCTCTCGTCTGGCGCGGCTCGTCAAGTTCGTCCTGGCCGTGGCGGGCGGCACGGCCCTGGGTCTCGGTGCAACCTATGTGGCCTGCATCGGCCAACCCGTGGTAGGGGCCGTGCACAGCGGCGTCTGGACCGCATGGCCGGCGGCCGGCTCGACCCAACCCGATCCCTATGCCAAGGCGATTTTCGCCAAACACGGACGCATCCCGCTCGCGGCCGCTTCGGGGCTGCAATTCCTCGCTACCACGGATCAGGATGGATCGGCCCTGACCGCCCGCTGCACCTACAGCGTCGCAGGCCCGATGCCGGTCGCGCAATTCTGGACGCTGACGCTGCTCGACCCGCACGGCGGCCTGCCGGACCAATCGCCGACGCCACCACTGATTCGAGCCGGGTTCACATCGGCCGAGCTCCTTCGTGTGGCAGATGGAGGGTTCACGATCAAGGTCGCCCGAGCGGCACGGCCCGGCAACTGGCTGCCCGCACCGGCGACAGGACGTTTCACCCTGATGCTGAGCTTTTACGACACGCCGCTGAGTGCAGCCTTGCTGGGCGGTGGCCCGGTTCCTGCGTTGCCGACCGTGGTCAAGACCGCATGCGACTAGCTCCCCCTGCCAACAGCGCCGCAACGTGGCAAGCCCGGTTGCTGGACGCTCTCTTCTACGCTGGCGTGGCGGTGCTCGTGGCCGGCATCGTTCATATCGCGTCCCTGCTGCTACTTCCGCGATGGAGCAAGGCCGATGGCTATGCGAAAGTCGTGGCCATCACGGCTGCGCCGCTTCGCACCCATCTCGCGTCGCCGGTCGACGACGCCCAATTTGGCTTTCGTGATCCAGCGATCGCATCGGCCTTTTGTCGCTATGATCTCACGGCCGGCCCGGTCCACATCAGCCTCGAGGTGGCCGACACCGACTTCGTCAGTGTCTCGGTGCATGGACGCCACGGTCGCGCGCTTTACGCGCTGACGAACCGCTCGGCGTCGCATGGTGTGCTGGCGTTCACATTAGCGACGGACGAACAGATTGCCGCACTCGACGCTCGCGAGACTGACGATGAGCCGAGCCAAGAGCTTCGCGTGTCGGTCCCCGAGCCCAAAGGTTTTGTGGAGGCTCAAGCCTTGGCAACCGCGCCGAGCCAACGCGCGGCAGCCGAGCGACAGGCTGCCGCCCTCATCTGCGCGGCCGCCACGCCGAAGTAGCGCGAGGCTGAACCGCCCCAGGCCTGCTTGGAACCGCTCAGGCCTGCTTGCGGTCGATCCGGCCGGACGGCGCCAGGTCGATCACAGCCTGATCCCGCGTCTCGACAACACCGTGGGCCATAGGACGCTCCTGGTCAGGTTCGTCCCGGACATATCGAACCCCAGTGAAGAATAGAATGCTGGCCTCCTGACGGATGCTGGCGTCCTGACGGATGCTGGCGTCGTCGTTCAAAGCCGTTGAGCCGACCCGTCCCGGCTGGAATGCGATCACGTTCGTCATACGTCAACTCCCCGCCACCAGAGCCTGCGGCCTGCCTGATCATTGCCTCGCTCTCCCCGAATGAGGCGATGGCACTCGCGTCGCTGAACCCGTGATCAGCATCTGCGCGAGGCTCCATTACGGTTTTCGAAGGTTAATGTTGCGTCAATGAACATCGGGTAGTTTGCGGGGTCCGATCAATTCATTGTTCATGAGGCTTTCGCGTATGCCGGCCATCGACGATCTTCCCGTCGCTCTTCAAAGGCTCGTGGCTCTCGGACAATCCCCCGACGTGAACATCCGGCCCGTGCTGCTGCGTGTCGTCGTCGACATGTTCGTGCGGAAGCAGCATCACGCTCCCGAGGATCTGAAACAGTTCGTCACCATCGTGTCGCACCTCCTCGACAACGCCGATGCCGAGGCAAGGCTGATCGTCGCCGAAAAACTATCGCGCCACCCGGCCACGCCGCGCGCGCTTCTCGAGCGCTTCATCGCCGAGCAAGGCCGGATCGCCCTGCAGGTCTATGAATATGCGGTCCTCGACGACGAAACGCTGACGGCCGCCGCCACATGGGGGACGACCGACGTCGCGGCCGGCGTCGCGGGACGGCGGACCTTGACGTCGAGAACGATCGCGGCCCTGGCGGAGCGGCCGGAAGCCGTCGTGCTGTGTCGGCTCGCCGCGAACCGGTCGGTGACGCTGGATCGAGCGCTCTTCCAGCATCTCGTGCGGCGCGCAAAGGCCGATCCAGACAGCGCGTTGGGCCAGCTTCTCGCCCTGCGCGAGAGCGACCCGATCGACCTTGCGCCGTTATTCTCGATCGTCGACACCGATCGTCGACACGCCATCATCGAAGCGGCACGGCGGCTTGATCTCGGCAAGCGGCAATGGGGCAGGCTCGATGGAACAACCGCCGCCAGCCTCGCCCATATGGACCGGCTGGTCATGTGCGGCGAACGGGATGCTTTCGAGAGTTCGCTCAGTCGCGCGCTCGGAATCGAGGGGACGTCTCTTCTGACTCTCATGCATGAGGAAGGCGGCGAAGTCCTGGCGCTGGCTCTCGCGGCTGTTGGGGCCTCCCCCGAGATGGCGGCTCGCGTCTTCATCCTGGGGGATCCACGCATCGGCCGGTCGGTCGGCAAGGTGCGCGCGCTCACCCGGATTGTCGAGATCGTGTCGCCCAACGCTGCGCGACGGCTGATCGCCGCGATGGCAAGCGGGACCGAGCCGCTTCGCCGTACCGTCGTACCGAGCACGGCAGCGGCGACAAACCGCATCGAACAAGGACCTCTCGAGGCTGCTCCGATCCGTCGCGACACCCCCGTCCCGCAGGCGCGGCGGACGGCTTAACCTCGAGGACCGACGCGCCTCAGGTCTCGTCGAGGTCGAGGAACGAGCGTCCCGTCCGGTCCTCGACTTCGACGATCCAAAGATCCGGGTCGAAGCGGATCTGGCTCTTCAGGCGAACTTCCGCGTCCATCACAGCGATCGCATCCTCAGTATGGGCGCGAGCGAACAAGCGATCGATGCCGCGTTCGGCGAAGGCGGTCTGTGGTGCGGGCGCATAGAGCGTCGCAGTGCCGTCCAGCCGGTCGACCTTGACCATGATGGCACCTGCCTCTGCGGCTCCGCGCCGCCGCAACATCGCCACCACGCCCTCGCTGGAGCAGCGCCTGATATAAGCGCCGACCCAAAAATCCGACCGGAGCCGCTCCGACATTCAGTTGGCGACCGGGACGGCTGGTGTCGCCTTCGGCTTCGCCGCAGCTGTCTTCACGGCTGGATTATGCTGCCCTGGGCGCATCTTCGGCTTGTGGGTTTCTGCCAATTTGCCGGTGACAGCCGGCTTGGCCGCACCCGGTTGAATCAACGCGCTACGCGGGATCGACGCCGTGGCGTGGGGATCGGCCTGTGGCTTCTCACGGAGAAATTGCGCGATGCCATCCTTCGGTTTCGCGGCGGGCGCGAGGGCCGGACGCACCGAAGCCGGGACCGGATGCGGCGACGGGGCAGCCGCATTCGAAACCGGCGGGTCGGCGAGGTTTTGCTGTGGCGCGGCAGCCTGCACGCGAACCGGCGGCAGGATCGTTGGATGCGGCGCGCTCGCGACCGCGGGGACGGAGCCGAACAGAGGCGCCGGATGCCGGCCCTTCTGGAACACCACCGCGTTCAGCACGATCCCGACCATGATGGCCGCGAAGCCGGCGCTCGCGATCCCCGTGATGGCTTGCGGGCGAATGCGCCGCAGTTTCGACCGGAACGAACTCGCCTTCGAGGCGCGAGCGGATGTCCCGCCCTTGCCGGAGGCCTTGCGGGGTCGAGCCGCCCCAAGATCGGACATGGTGGCTTCACGCAATTTTCTGCACCTTCGGGAGGTCGGTCATGACGGCCGACACGGGGGATTTCGCGTAGCGCGGAACGGTTTCGATCGTGGCGGCGCCGAGACCTGCGCCCACAATCCGGCAATCGAGGGGCAAGCGAACAGAGACGCGGGTTCCCTCCCCCAGCGCGCTCTCGACCGCGATGGTGCCACCATGCAGACCGACGAGGCCACGCACGACCGACAGGCCGAGTCCGGTTCCCTCATAGGGACGATCGTAGCCGGATTTCGCCTGGAAAAACGCATTGCCCAACCGGGCCAGGTCGCGCGCCGCAATGCCGATCCCTGTATCGGCCACGACGATCAGCACCGACGTGCCTTGCGGCTTGGCCGTGATCGTCACCTGACCACCGCGCGGCGTGAACTTCAAAGCGTTGGACAGAAGATTGATCACGATCTGCCGGCAGGCGCGTTGGTCAGCGACGATCGCACCGCTGAAGCCCGACGTGTCCTGCGCGATCGCGACGCCGGCCTGCTCGGCCTTCAGCCCGATCATGTCGGAACAAGTGCGGATCAGATCGGCGACGTCGAACGCCTCGGGCTCGAGATCGAAGCGACCCGCTTCGATTTTAGAAATGTCGAGCAGCGAATTGACGACCGACAGGAGATGATGACCCGAGGTGGTGATGATGCCGGCATATTCCCGCTGCTTTCGTGGATCGCGCGGCGTCAAGGACTCGCTGGAGAGCATTTCGGAGAAACCGATAATGGCATTCAGCGGGGTACGGAGTTCATGGCTGACATTGGCGAGAAAACTATCCTTCCAGCTATTGGCGCGCTCGGCCTCGGCGCGCGCTTGCTGGATCGCCTGCTCGTGCTGAACCTGCGCCGTGATGTCCCGCACGATCGCGATGATGCTTGGATCGGCCGGGCTCGCGGCCTGCTCGCACGTGTCGGAGCGCCGTGCGCGGACCTCGATCCAGGCGAAGACCGGCGTGTCGCGTCGGGCAGCATCGCCATCCACCAACGATGTCCGTAAACGCAAGCGCGCAGAGACATTGCCGCCGAAGGTGCCGGCATCGCTGAACAGCTTCAGAAAGGCGGGGCGGTCCGCGACATGCACCCGCTCGAAGAACCCGCGGCCGAGAAGGTCGCGCGGTCGGATGCCGAAAAGTTGTTCGGCTTCGCGGCTGGCCATCAAGACGCCGCCAGCCCGATCGTAGCGAAGCAAGAGATCGCCGATCGCTTCGGACAACACTTTGTAACGCTGCTCACCGAGACCGTGCAGCCGATCGCGCAAGCGCTGGAGCGACGACGCCACCAGCGCCAGCACGATACAATAGGCCAGCGCCGGACCGACGATGATCGCATCGGTGACGGGAATATCGGCACCGAGATCGGCCACAGCCCCCGATCGAGCCGCGATCGCAAGCCCCAACCCGACCAGCGCGGTACCGATCAGAGCGAAACGAACGAGGCGCGGATCGGACCCGGATGTCGCCTCGAGCGGGATCAGAAGAAGCAACGCATAGGCGCCATAGAGGCTAAGACCGCCGGCGAAACAAGCCGTGACCGCAAAGCCGGCCCAGGTGATCAGGCACGCCACTTCCGCCTGCCTTAAACGGCCGGTTCTCGACACATAGCCCACGGCCACCAAGGGCAGCGTCAGCCACGCCAGCACGAGCGCATCCCACAAGGTCGGAACATGGCCGGACGCGAGGCCGATTGGGACCATGACGATGGCGGCGAGGAACAGGCCAAGGCGGGTGGCGATGAAGGAGCCATGCCGCACACGCTCGACCTCGGAAGCGCGAGCGTCGGGATGGACGAGCCGGTCGATATGATTCAGCAAGCTCAATAGAACGGTCACGCCACGCTCCGCACGCCACGTGCAATCGACGCTGCGTCTTGAGAGCACTATGGGGGGCCGGCCTTAAGCGAACCCTAAATACAACCGCGAGACGGCGAGCAAATGCAAGTAATGCGTCGATGCCGCCGTCGCACAGGCCATTCATCGCGACGCCAATCTCGCAGCTCGATCTCCCGCCGTTAAGGTTAAGGAAGCGATACGGCTTCCCGAACCATTCGACTCAAAGGTTTGAGGAGACCTTTGGCCGCCCCGTTTATTGATGAGTGACGCAACCGTCCATCGGCATGCTGCGGAGCGCCTGTTTCATGTTTTTCCTTGTTCGTTCGGCGATCTGCATCGGGATCGTCGTGTCGCTTCTGCCGAACGCACCCCGGCCCTCGGACGTGGTCGCGACATCGGCGAGCGAGGCCGGCCAGGTTGCAGCGAGGTCGCTCGATCGCGCGTGTCGCGTCGCACCGGCTGCCTGCGCCGGATGGGTGACCGGGACGGTCATCCCCGCATCGATGGGCGCCGCGGCGCAAGCCTTGGCGACTGGCGCGATCCGCACGTCGTCCCGCGATACGTTGACGGCATCCGACCGCCAGCGCGGATGGGCCGGTCCTGTGCTGACGGCCCGAAACGAAAGCGCGGTGCGCTAATCGGATGGTGGTGATCCTGCCGACGCAACCCTATGTTCCGTGAAGGTACCAGGACGGTCAGTACGCTGCTGCGAACCAACCAGGCTGCCGACAGAAAGAGACGCGACCGATAGTTGGATCGATATGCCGAGCATTGACGACATCGAACAGAACTTCGCCTTCATCGACGATTGGGAAGAACGCTATCGCTACGTGATTGAGCTTGGGCGCGACCTTGACCCGCTCCCCACGGACGCGCATTCCGAAGCCAACCGCGTGAAGGGCTGCGCCAGCCAAGTTTGGCTGGAGACCGCCGTGGGCCATGAGGGCGATGCGCCGATTTTGACGTTTCGGGGCGATAGCGACGCCCACATCGTCAAAGGTCTCATCGCCATCACCTTGGCGCTCTATTCGGGCCGGGCGGCGCGCGATATTCTCGCGCTCGACGCCGCAGAGGTCTATGCCCGGCTCGGTCTGACCGAACATTTGACCCCGCAACGATCGAATGGCGTGCGGGCCATGGTAGACCGTATCAAGCGCGATGCGGCTCAGGCGCTTGGCGCCGAAGCAGCCGTTCACCATTAAGGTCAGCGGCTCAGCGGTTCTTCAAGCGACGCTGTTGACCGAGACCCATTTCCTTGGCGAGTTGCGACCGCTCCCGCGCATAAGCGGGCGCGACCATCGGATAATCCGAGGGGAGGTTCCACTTGGCGCGATAATCTTCCGGCGACATTTCGTAATGCGTGCGAAGGTGCCGCTTGAGCGATTTGAACTTTTTCCCGTCTTCGAGGCAGATCAGGTAATCCGGTGTAATCGATCGCCTAATCGAAACCGCGGGTCTCAAGACCTCCGGTTGCAGCGGCGTCGATACATCAGGCGTCCCAAGTCTTCGCAGCGCCGTATGCACGACAGAGATGACGTTAGGTAATTCACTCGCTTGAACAGCATTATTGCTGACATACGCGGAAATTATATCTGCGGCGAGGAGCAAGACTTCGCCAGAATCAGGCTTTCCTGTCACGGGAAACATCTCTTGCGGTATTGGGAAAGACAAAGGTTAGGCATTGCGATCCATAAAATTGATCGAACAACTTTTGCGATATCGCCGGTAATCGCTAACAAGTCAATGAAGCTGATCGCGGCTTCAGGCCGCCCGTCGTTCTGCTGGCAAAGGATCCCGAACCAGATTGCCTTGTCGGCTCAGATCACAGGCGTTAGCTACCTCTCATGAGACGTCTGCCGTTGATCCTGTCGGCCGGATCAATACAGCCGATGCCCCACCTCGTGACCCGGATCATCCCTTGACAGCCCTGACAAGCGAGCCCCCCTTCGCATCTGCCCAGCCGCCGGCTCCCGCCGAACGGCGATCGAGCCTCACGATCGTGCACGGCCTCGAATTGGATGATCCCTATGCGTGGTTGAAGGCGTCGAACTGGCAGGAGGTGCTCCGCAAACCCTCTGCCCTGCCGACGGACATCAAGGCCGTGCTCGATCGCGAAAACTCTTATGCGGATGCTGTTCTGGCGCCGACGAGCGATTTGCAGACAAGCTTGATCGCCGAAATGCGCGCGCGCATCAAGGAAGACGACAGCGACGTTCCCGTTTCGGATGGGCCTTTCGACTATTATGTCCGCCACCGCGATAATGGCCAGCATGAGATTGTGTGTCGACGCCCGCGCGGCACTGAGGTCGACGAGACGATTTTGCTGGACGGCGATGTTCTCGCAGAGGGGCATCCGTTCTTCGAAATCGGGGCAGCGCAACATTCGCCGGACCATCGGCTGCTTGCCTGGAGCGCGGACCTCAAAGGATCAGAGTTGTTCACCCTACAGGTGCGTGACATCGAAGCCGGCAGCGATCTTGCCGATCGGGTGCCGCAGACGGACGGCAATGCCGTTTGGTTCGCCGATTGCGCGTCCTTCCTCTACGTGCGGATGGACGATAATCATCGCGCCAGCAGCGTGTATCGCCACCAGCTCGGCCGCAGCGGCGACGTCGACGATCTCGTCTTCCATGAGCCGGACCCGGGTTGGTTTGTCTCGATCGAACGTCTGCGATCCGGCCAGTTCGCGGTCATTTCGGTTCATGGCCATGATGCGACCGAGAACCACCTCGTCGACTTGAGCGTGACGGGCGCGATCTCGCGTCACCTCATCGCCGCGAGAGAGCCCGGCCTCCGCTACGACGTCGATCAGCGTCACGACCGTCTCTTCATTCGCACCAACGCTGATGGCGCCGAGGATTTCAAGATCGTCGAGGCGCCGCTGTCCTGCGACGGGAGAGCCGATTGGGTCGATCTCGTGCCGCATCGGGCCGGTCGACTGCTTCTCCATGCGGATGTCTATCGCGATCACCTGGTTCGCTTAGAGCGCGAAAATGGTCTTCCTCGCATCGTCGTTCGCAACATCGAGAGCGGTGAGGAACATTCGATCCATTTCGACGAAGACGCCTATTATCTCGGCCTCGGTGACGTCGCCGAGCAGGACACCCAGACGATCCGATTTTCCTACTCGTCTATGACGACGCCGGACGAGGTGTTCGATTACGATATGGGTGAGCGGCGTCGCATTCTTCGGAAGCGGCGCGAACTGCCGTCCGGGCACGATCCCGAGCACTATGTGAGCCGCCGCGTCTTCGCGACAGCAGCCGATGGCGAGACGGTTCCGGTTTCGCTTCTGTATCGGAAGGATACGCCACTCGACGGCTCGGCGCCGCTGTTACTCTATGGTTATGGCGCCTACGGCTATGCCATTCCGGCCGCCTTCGGGGCCAACCGCTTATCGCTCGTCGATCGTGGATTCGTGTTTGCGATCGCGCATATCCGAGGCGGCACCGACAAAGGTTGGGCCTGGTACACCAAGGGCAAGCTGGCCCATAAGCCGAACACATTCAACGACTTTATAGCGGCTGCTCATCACTTGATCGAAGCCGGCTACACCGCCCGTGGCCGCATCGTCGCCCAGGGCGGCAGCGCGGGCGGCATGTTGATGGGCGCGGTCGCCAATATGGCGCCGGGTCTGTTCGCCGGCATCATCGCGGATGTTCCATTCGTCGACGTGCTGACCACGATGCTCGACGCGGACCTTCCACTCACGCCGCCCGAATGGCTTGAATGGGGCAATCCCATCCTCGACCGAACGGCCTTCGACACGATCCGATCCTATTCGCCCTACGACAATGTCGCGCCCCGGCCCTATCCGCCGATTCTGGCGTTAGGCGGCCTCACCGACCCAAGGGTGACCTATTGGGAGCCGGCAAAATGGGTCGCGAAGCTGCGCGCGACCGCATCGGGTGGTCCGATTCTGCTGAAAACCAACATGGAAGCCGGACATGGCGGCGCCTCCGGCCGGTTCGACAGGCTGGAAGAGATCGCGCTCGAATATGCCTTTGCGATGACTTGCGTGTCGGCTGCTGTGCCCACGCATTAAGCGCGGTTGACGTCCTGTTGCTCGATGAAGGCTTTCAGCTCCTGCATCGAGCCGAATTGGTGGACGCCCGTGTCGGTTTGGACCTCGATCATTCCGTTCGAATACATCACGTACGAGGCCGAGCCGGCATTGTAGCGGCCAACGATCGTCGGGCTGAGCGGGTGCGGGGCGACGTCGGCTTCGTTCGTCTCGGCCTCACCATGGAGAGGCTCGTGATGCTGAAGATCGGGATGAGACGACCCCGTCTCGCTACGCTGCTCGGTCTCATACGGCTCCGGCTCGCCATAGGTCCTTGGCTCATGCTCGGGGTCGTGACCATGATCGACCGGGTGGTCCTGATCCGGATGCGTCGCTAATCCGTCGTCATCGCGCGGCTCGTGCTGATCGGCCGCGCCCTCCTGCGCTTCGAGCCTGTGAGCCTCACGCTCGTGAGCGTCATGGTCGTGAGCGTCATGGTCCTGAGTCTGATGCTCGTGGGAATGAGCCAACGCCTCGAAACGATCCTCGCTCTCGCCCGTCTGCAACCGATGCCCATCCTGCGAAAGGTCTGGCCAGCCGGATGAGAGATCAATCGCGGTTCGTGCCGGCGCGTCGGACAGCATCGTATCGTGCATGGGGACCAGCACGGGCTGCACGGCGGATTGCCGATCTGAAATCGCAGGAGCCGGACGCTCGAACGGATTGCGTTTCCGCAGCGCGTCGGCGCGTTCCATAATGGTCGACATAAAACGCGATGTACGACGCGGCTGTGGTGCGTCCTGAACGCCCGCGTTGCCCCAATCGGGTCGGAGCACGGGCGCGGCCTCAAGCGCGGCTACGGGCTCAGCGACAAGGCGCTGCTCATCCTGATGCGGCGGCTCTCGTTCGACTTCTGAGTCACCGGGCAGCTCGCTCGCCGACATATCGGACCGGCTCGGCTCGAGAAGGCGCGCGTGGTCGTCGTGGCGTGCCTGTTCCTCAAGCCGGATCGGCTCCGCAACAGTGGTCGGCTCAGGCTCCCAGCGGCGGAGCGGGCCGGGACGCGGTGCTGCATCGTCGTTGGCCAAAATCGGATCGGGTTGGCGGGGTGAGAACAGGGTGTCGTCCTGGGACAGCTCCCGATCGACCTTCCGGTCCTCGCCGCGCTCCGCCACGAGCACCGCGGCGGGAGCGGTTGCGGTCAGCAAAACTCGAAGCGAGTCGAGCCGCGTCGCCAAGACCGCAATCGCGAATGTGACACAACCGCCCGACAAGATGACAGATCCGGCGATCACCTCGGCCCAACCTTGTTCGAGGCGGATGATCGGCGCGCCATTGGCGACGCAAATCACACCGATGACCACGAGCAAAAGGCCGAGCACGTAAATCCCAAGTGTCATCAAGCGTCATCCATTCCCGTCGATCCGTCTCAGCATGGTTCGTGAACGTCCATGCCTCCGAAGCGTCCGCCCAGCACGAAAAAAACAATAAGCGGGTTTCAAAGAGTAAGTAAAATCATTGTGCTGACGAGCGGTTCCCGTCACGCACCTTCATGGTTGCTCCTTTTCAAACAGCCGCTAGTTTCATGCCCGTCGCGCAGGGGGCCGTTTCGGCCCTCTTCCGCGTCAACCAAGGAGTTTCAAATGGCTTTCACCCTCCCGGAGCTGCCCTACGCGCATGACGCGTTGGCGCCTTACATGTCGAAGGAAACCCTGGAATTTCATCACGATAAGCACCACCAGGCTTACGTCACCAACGGCAATAATCTGCTGAAGGGCACCGAGTTCGAAGACAAGTCTGTCGAAGAGGTCGTGGTTGGATCGTTCGGCAAGAACGCCGCTCTCTTCAACAATGCAGGCCAGCATTACAATCACATCCATTTTTGGAAGTGGATGAAGCCGAACGGTGGCGGCAAGCCCCCGGCGTCGATCGCCAAGGCCATCGACGAGAGCTTCGGCTCCTACGACAAATTCACCGAAGCCTTTATCCAGGCTGGTACCACCCAATTTGGTTCGGGCTGGGCTTGGCTGACCGTCAAGGATGGCAAGCTCGAAGTCTCCAAGACCGCAAATGGCGAGAACCCGCTAGTTCACGGCGCTCAGCCGATCCTCGGTGTCGACGTGTGGGAGCACTCCTACTACATCGACTTCCGCAATCGCCGCCCCGATTACCTCAAGGCCTTCGTCGAGAACCTGATCAATTGGGAACACGTCGAGGAAATGCACGCAGCCGCCGTCAAGTAAAAGGCTGATGTTCGGCTCGACCCTTGCGGTTCGGGCCGTTTAAGTCCTTGTTGAAAGCGTTCCGTTAAGCATGGATCGCGCAAACCTCGGCAGGCCCGCGGCGTCGTTGCGCGGGCTCCGAGGCGACAGTCACGCAAAACGCCTTCGCGTCCGTCGCGAATGCGTTTTCGCATCATGAATAGTGGATCAAGCCGGATGACGTCGACACGGCCCCGAAGGGGCGCAGCGGAGCGAGCCCGGACCGTCGTCCTGTTACGGGCCGCCATGGCGAACCTCGTCACGCATCGTGTCACCGATGTATAAAAGTCTGCTCTCGGTCGGTGGCCTGACCATCTTGTCGCGTGGAACCGGCTTCCTGCGGGACGTCGCGCTCAGCGCAATCCTTGGCGCCGGCGGCGTCGCGGACGCCTTCGTGGTGGCGTTCCGCCTGCCCAATCATTTTCGCGCCATTTTTGGGGAAGGCGCGTTCAATTCGGCTTATGTGCCGTCCTACTCCCGCGTGCTCGAGACGCAAGGGCCGGAGCGAGCCAAGACGTTTGCAAGCCAGATCTTCACAATCCTGCTCGCTTCTCAGATCGTGCTGCTGGTTCTGGCCATGGCGTTCACGCCGGAGCTCGTGCGTCTTCTGGCGCCTGGTTTCGAAAGCGATCCGACCAAGATGGATCATGCGATCAGCATGACCCGCATCACTTTTCCATATCTGCTCTGCGTCACCTTGGTGACGCTTCAATCCGGCACGTTGAACGCCAATCGCCGCTTCACGGCCGCCGCTTTCGCGCCGGTGCTGCTCAATGTCGTCATGGTGATGTTCTTGGGGGTGGCATTCCTGTTTCCGAATGCCGGGATCGCCGCAAGCGTCGGCGTCACGGTCTCGGGCGTGCTGCAACTCGTGATGATGCTGGTGGCGGCCCGCCGCGCCGGATTGATGGAAAAGCTTGTCAGGCCGCGTTGGAGCACGGACGTGCGCCGATTTTTTCGGGCGCTCGGCCCCGCCGTCATCGGCTCCGCCGGCGTACAAATCGCCATCTTCGCCGATACGATCATCTCGTCGATGCTGCCGACCGGCGGCCCGTCGTCGATCTACTATGCCGAGCGGATCTATCAGCTGCCGATCGGCGTGATCGGGATCGCAGCCGGCACGGTGCTGCTGCCCGAAATGAGCCGGCGGCTGGCGCAAGGCGATGCTGGTGCCGCGCTGCATGCGCAAAACCGCACCATGGCACTCACCTTGGCGCTTTCGGCGCCGTTCTTTCTGATGTTCATGCTGATGCCGCGCGAGATCATGCAGGGCGTCTTTCAGCGCGGCCAATTCACGTCGGCGGATGCCGCAGCCTCCGCCGCGGTCTTGGCCGCCTATGGGATCGGCCTTCTGCCGATCGTGCTGATCCGCTCGGCCGTCGCGAGCTTCCAGGCGAGAGGCGATACGACCACGCCGATGATCGCCTCCCTGGCGGCCGTGGCCTTCAATCTCGCGCTGAAACTGCTGCTCTACAAGCCGCTCGGGGCCGTCGGCCTCGCGACCGCCACCGCCGTCGGGGCCTGGATCAACCTCCTGATCCTCGTCACGCTCGCGAGCCTGAAAGGCACGATGCGGCTCGATGAGACGCTGGCGCGTGTCGCCGTGGCGGTCGATGTCGGGTGCCTCGCGCTCGGCGCGTTCATCGTGCTCGCGGCGCCGTCGATCGAAGATTACGCGCGACATCTGACGACACGCGGAGAACTCTCGCTGTTGTTGATCGGCATGCCGGCCGCCGCACTCTATGGTGTCACCTTGCTGGGCGCCCTCTGGCTGCTGCAAGTGAAATTGCCCGGCCTGCCGCGCCGGTTCGTCAAAGCAAGGGCCTGACCGCCATGCCTCGTCTGTTCGTCTTCGACGCCTATGGGACCCTGTTCGACGTCCATGCGGCCGTCATCCCGTTGCGCGGCGAGATCGGCGCGCAAACCGACAGGCTGTCCGAGCTCTGGCGACAGAAACAGCTCGAATATAGCTGGGTGCGCGCCCTCATGGGCCGCTACGTCGATTTCTGGGCCATCACTGAAGCTGCGCTCGATTATGCGGCGGCGCGCTGCGGTGGGCTGGATCCAACCACGCGGCAGAAATTGCTGACCGCCTACGAGACGTTGACGCCCTACCCCGATGCCCGGCCCACCTTGGCGCGGCTCAAGCGCGAGGGTTGCGCGACCGCCATCCTGTCCAACGCAAGCGAGGCCATGGTGCGTGGTGCTGTCTCGGCGGCAGGTCTCGGCCCGGTGCTGGATGCCGTTCTGTCGGTCGATCCGCTCCGAACCTTCAAGACGGACCAGCGCGGCTATGCGCTCGTCGAGACACAGTTCGGGACGCCGGCAGCCGACGTAACGTTCGTGTCGTCGAACCGTTGGGATATCGCAGGCGCGGCGGCCTTCGGGTTTGGAACCGTTTGGCTCAACCGCGGCGGCATGCCCGACGAATATCACGACTTGCCGCCAACCCGGATCGTCGGCTCGCTCGACGCGCTGTTCGATCCGGAGCCCTGATGATCGACAACGCAACCATCCGATCCATCGAGGAATGCGGCTTCAATGCTTGGCCGGCCAAAACGACTGTGCTGAGTGGCGGCTGGCTGCTGCGCCTGCATGATGGTTATACGAAGCGAGCCAATTCGGCCAATGCCTGGAGCCCCGGCCCCGACTTCGAGGCCGTAAGGCGCGACGCCGAAACGCTTTATCGACGGCATGGCCTGCCGGTGGTGTTTCGGCTGACGCCGCTGGCCGATCCATCTCTCGATGAACACCTCGACCATGCGGGTTACACGCGCGTCGACCCGACCATCGTTATGACAAAGCGGCTCGATCGGGTTGTCGCGGATCTCGATCCGATGATCCGGCTCGAAACTAAGGCGAGCCCGCATTGGCTCGAAAGCGTTGCCGAAGCAACCGCGATCCCAGCCGCATTCAGGCTGTCGCATGATGCGCTGATCTCGAATATCCAGCGCCAAACCGTTTTTGCGACAATCCTTGCGGAGGACGCACAGCCGATCGGCTATGGGCTCGCCGTCATCGAAGGAGAGCGGATCGGCTTATTCGAGCTCGTGGTCCACCCCGCTTGGCGGGGGCGGAAGTTGGGTGAGCGGCTTGTGTCTGCCTTGATGGCCTGGGGAGCCGCACAGGGCGCGGCCTCGGCCTATCTTCAAGTCGGAGCCGACAATATCGCGGCTTGTCGGCTCTATAGGCGGATCGGCTTCAGCGACGCCTATCCCTACCATTATCGTGTTCTGAGCTAGCCGTCGGCGCACAGCGTCGCCGGCTAGAGCGCCAATGCGTTGAGGATGCGGGCCCACGAGCGCGCGCCCTTGCTGAACGAGGTGAGATTATACTTTTCGTTGGGCGAGTGGATGCGATCGTCGTCGAGCGCGAAGCCGATCATCAAGGCATCCATCTTCATGTCCTGCTTGAACGAGCCGACAATCGGGATCGAGCCTCCCGACCCGGCCAGCACAGGCTCCTTGCCCCATTCCTGCGTCAAAGCGCGACGGGCGCGGTTCAGCGCTTCGGACGAAAACGGCAGTTGCAGCGCCGGACTGGAGCCATGCGACAGGAACTCCACCGTACAATCATCGGGCAGACGCGCCCGCACGAAGGCTCGGAACGCTTCGGCGATCTTGGCCGGGTTCTGCTTGCTGACGAGGCGGAACGAAAATTTAGCGCTCGCCATGGCGGGCAGGACCGTCTTCGATCCCTTGCCTTCATAGCCGCCGCTGATCCCGTTCACGTCACAGGTCGGGCGCGACCAGATCTTCTCAAGCACGCTCCGATCGACTTCGCCGACCGGCTGCGACAGACCAACGTCGCCCAGAAAAGCGCTTTCGTCGAACGGCAACGCCTTCCATTGCTCGGCGACCGCGTCGGGTAGTTCCTCGACGCCCTCGTAAAAGCCAGGCAGCGTGATCTTGCCATCCGACCCCTGAAGGTCGGCGATGATGCGGGCCAGGACATGGATCGGATTGACGGCCGCGCCGCCGAACATCCCGGAATGGAGATCCCGACTTGCGCCCCGGATCACGACCTCTTCGAGCACGAGACCGCGCAGCATGGTCGTGATCGAGGGGGTGTCGGCGTCCCACATGCCGGTGTCGCAGACCAGAGCCAGATCGGCTTTCAGTTCCGCCTTGTTCTCGGCCAGGAACGCGGGAAGCGACGGCGAACCGGTCTCTTCCTCGCCCTCGAACAGGATCGAGACGTCGCATGGCAAACCGCCGGTTTCCGAGAAGGCCCGGCAGGCTTCGACGAAGGTCATGAGCTGACCTTTGTCGTCGGACGCGCCGCGCGCCACGATCACGTCACCCACATCGGTCGTGACACGTTCGGCCTTGAAGGGATCGCTGGTCCAAAGCGCGCGCGGATCGACCGGCTGCACATCGTAATGGCCGTAGAACAACACATGCGGAACGTCCCGCCGGGTTCCCTTGGCATGAGCCACCACCATTGGGCGGCCGGCGGTGGGTCGCACCGAGGCCGTGAAGCCGATGCTGCCGAGTTCGGCCGAGAGCCACTGGGCGGCCCGCTCGCAATCCGGCGCGAAAGCCGGGTCTGTCGAAATTGACGGAATGGCCAGCAGATCGAACAGCCGCGTGAGCGCACCGTCGAGGTTGCTGTCGAGTTTGGTCAGAACGGCGTCGATCGAGGCCATGCGGGCTCCGCTTGAAAAGATCTGTTCCGGTGTCCTTAGAGCAAACATGGCCGTGAGGAAATCGCCCGATCCTCGATGCCCACCGAGAAGTGTCACAGACGCCGGAACCGCCGATCGAGCGTGCGCTCCGCTGCCGGGGGCGAGAAAGCGAAAAGGCCCGGCATCGCTGCCGGGCCTTTGTGCAAGATGAAGTGCCGTTCGATCAGAAGATGTGGCTGAAGATCACGAACAGCGTGCCGGACAAGAGCATGGCGACCGGCAGGGTCAGGACCCAGGCGAGCGCAATGTTGCGGATGGTTTCGGCCTGGATGCCGGAGCCATTGGCCGCCATTGTGCCGGCGATACCCGACGAGAGAATATGCGTGGTCGAAACCGGAAGACCGAAATTGTCGGCCGCCGCGATGGTTGCCATGGCGACCAATTCGGCCGAGGCACCCTGCGCATAGGTCATGTGGGTCTTGCCGATCTTTTCGCCGACCGTCACGACGATCCGCTTCCAGCCGATCATGGTGCCGAGGCCAAGCGCCAGAGCAACCACGACCTTCACCCAGGTCGGGATGAACTTGGTCGAGGTATCGAGGCTCTTCTTATAGGTCGTGAGGGTCGCGGTTTCGGCCGGCGAGAGCTGGTTGTCCTGGATTTTCGGCAGCGTGCGAAGCGCCTCCGACACCAGATACATATCGTTCCGCGTGTTGCCGACTTCGGTTGACGGCACCTGGGCCAGGTTGCCGTAGCTCTTCACCTGGTTCGAGACGTCGCGGATCAGGGCGGCGAGGGACGGGTAGATCCCATCGTCGAGTTTCTTGTCGCGAATGAAGGCCGTGACGGCGGGACGCGGGTCGCCGGTTATGTTGTAGCCGAGGGCCTTGGCATCGATCACCTTGGAGGCCGCTTCCGAATTCTGCTCGAACGAGGCGACATGGCTGTCAGGAAGCGCGCGATTGAGCGCATAAGCGGTCGGCACGGTCCCGATCAGGATCAGCATGATGAGGCCCATGCCCTTCTGACCATCGTTCGACCCATGCGCGAACGACACGCCGGTGCAGGTGAAGATCAGCAGAGCGCGGATCCACAGCGGCGGCGTCTCGCCCGGCTTCGGCGACTGATAGAGAGCCGGGATCTTGACGAAGGTCTTGAGGATCATCAGCAGCGCGCCGGCGAACATGAAGCCGACGATCGGCGACAGGATCAGCGCCTTGCCGACCGACATGGCCTGATCCCAATCGACACCCGAGGTGCCGCTCCGGCCGCGCATCAACGCATTGGCGACGCCGACGCCGATGATCGAGCCGATCAGCGTATGCGAGCTCGACGCGGGCAGGCCGAGATACCAGGTGCCGAGGTTCCAGATGATGGCCGCGATCAACAGCGCGAAAACCATCGCGAAGCCGGCGTCCGAGCCGACCTGCAGGATGAGTTCAACCGGCAGCAGCGACACGATGCCGAACGCCACTGCGCCGGTCGAGGTCAACACACCGAGGAAGTTGAAGAAGCCCGACCAGACGACCGCGACATTCGGCTTCAGCGAATGCGTATAGATCACGGTCGCGACCGCGTTGGCGGTGTCATGGAAGCCGTTGACGAATTCAAATGCGAGCGCGATCAGCAACGCGACGCCGAGAAGCATATAGACCAGAATACCGTGGGACTGCGTGCCCGCTGAGCTGACATCGTGCCAGACGTTATAGGCCGCATAAGCAAGACCAATCGCGAAAACAGCGAAGAAGACGATGACCCCGCGATAGTCGACCTTATGGTCGAATTTGACGCCCGACGGCTTCGTTTCGGGGACTGATGACACGCTCGACATAGGCTCACTCCAGCTCGATTGCCTTGAAGTAGCCATCATGTGCAACACTTTTGTGAATTACATCGCCGCCATTAATGCTTTGTTTATACCTGTCGCTCGGTTGCGCGACGCTACTTTTGAATGCCGCCAAGAACGCCTCGGATGATCTCGCGGGCGACCTGCGTGCCGACTGAGCGGGCCATCGATTGCAGCGCCGACCGCATCACCATCTGCCCGGTCGAGAGGCGTCCGCGACTGCTCGCTCCACTATTCCACAAGCGTCCAAGCGCGCCACCAACCTCGCCCAGCAGCCCGCCGCCTTGTGAGGCCGCCTGCGGAGCGCCGGCTTGCGGCACGTTCGCTTGCGGCGATGAAGGCTGACCTGACCCGGGAGCGACGGAAGCCGCCCTGCCCTCGGCGCGCGCCTTCAGCATTTCAAAGGCGCTGTCGCGGTCGATCGCGGTATCGTATTTGCCCGTGATCGGGCCATTGTCGATGATGGCCTGCCGCTCGGCGGGCGTGATCGGCCCGACACGCGAGGCGGGCGGCGCGATCAGCGATCGCTGCACGATTTCGGGCGTTCCATCCTTCTGCAGCATCGAGACGAGAGCCTCGCCCACCGCGAGTTGGGTGATGACGGATGCGGTATCGAAAGCCGGATTCTGTCGAAACGTATCGGCAGCGGCCTTCACGGCCCGTTGATCGCGCGGCGTGAACGCCCGCAAAGCGTGTTGGACGCGGTTGCTCAACTGGCCGAGGACGGTGTCGGGGACGTCGAGCGGGTTCTGGGTGACAAAATAGACACCGACCCCCTTCGACCGGATCAGCCGCACCACCTGCTCGATGGCGTCCATCAGGCTCTTCGGCGCATTGTCGAACAGCAGATGCGCCTCATCAAAGAAGAACACCAGCTTCGGCTTTTCGGGATCGCCGACTTCCGGTAATTGCTGGAAGAGCTCCGACAGGAACCACAACAGAAAGGTCGCGTAGAGGCGCGGGCTTCGCACCAGCTTGTCGGCCGCCAGGATATTGACGATCCCGCGCCCATCCCGATCGGTCGCGATGAAGTCCATGATATCGAGCGCCGGCTCGCCGAGAAAGCTTGTGGCGCCCTGCGCCTCGAGCACCAGCAACTGCCGCTGGATCGTGCCGATCGTGGCGGGAGCCACATTGCCGTAGCTCTTGGTCAGTTCGGCCGCATGTTCGGAAATATATTGCAGCATCGACCGCAGGTCTTTCAGGTCGAGCAGCAGCAAGCCCTGTTCGTCCGCGACCTTGAAGGCGACGTTGAGAACGCCCTCCTGCACGGCATTCAGCTCGAGCAGTCGCGCGACCAAGAGCGGACCCATCTCGGCGATCGTGGCGCGGATCGGGTGGCCCTGCTGGCCGAATACGTCCCAGAACACGGTGGGAAACCGATCGGGCTCGTAGGGGATGCCGATGGCGGCGGCTCTCTGCGTCAAGGCGGCACGCCCGTCTCCCGCCATCGCGATCCCGGCGAGGTCGCCTTTCACGTCCGCCGCGATCACGGGGACCCCGGCATTGGAAAATCCTTCGGCGAGCTTCTGCAGCGTCACGGTCTTGCCGGTGCCGGTTGCCCCGGTCACGAGTCCGTGCCGGTTGCCGAGCGACAAGGTTAGCCGCTCGAAGGTCGCGCTCTTGCCGACCAGGATCGTGCCCGGCATGTCCCACGTGTCGGTGCTCATCGGGCGGTGATCCTGTGCAGCGATTCTTCGTCCTGGCTATCGTAGGGGAGCGCGGTCGATCACGCCATTCCCGTATCGACCGGCATGGTGACCGCCGCGCCCGGCGAATTGTCACCGACGGCGCGAGACAACCACGTCGATTGTTCGTTAAGAAACCGCAGACCAACCGGAGTGGACCATGGAAGACCTGATCGAACGCGTCAGCACAGCAGCCGGCATCGAGCCCGAAGTCGCCCGCAAGGCGATCGGGATCATCCTGTCGTTTCTGCAGAAGGAAGGACCCGCCGACGAGGTCGGCAAGGTCATGGATGCGGTTCCTGGCTCGCGGGAGGCGGCGTCGAGCGCTGCGGGCGAAGCGCCCGAATCGTCTGGCTTTCTGGGCGGCTTGATGGGTGGAGGCGGTGGCCTGATGGGGCTGGCGAGCCAATTGACCGGCATCGGCCTCGGCATGGGCGAAATGCAGACCGTCGGCCGCGAGATCTTCGCTTTTGCCCGCGAAAAGGTCGGTGAAGACACGGTCGGGCAGATCGCAGGCGCCATCCCGGGTCTCAGCGCTTTGACCTGACAGAACCTCTCCGGGTCCGCTGGACGGCGCCCGGTGAATGAAGGGACGTCAGGGCGTCGGGACTGCGCTCTGTGGCGCGCCGGCGCCCGGATCGACGACCGGCTTCGCTGCCGGCATATTGGCCGGGGTCGCAACCGTCCCCGGTTGGACAGCTCCAGCCGGCGTCGCTCCCTGCTGGCTTGTCCCAAGCTGGCTTGTCCCAAGCTGGCTTGTCGGAGCACCCGTCCCGCGTGTCGCCGAGGCCGGAACCAGCGGCGCGCTGGCGTCCGGCGCGAGAGGCGCGCTGATGATCGGCGCTTCCCCTCTCGCGTCGATCACGGCCTGCACGTTCTTGTCCTCGGGGCGGGCGAGCGCCAGTTGCGCCCCGATCGAAGCGATCACGTCCGGCGCATTGGCGTAAGTGCCGTGGCCGATGAAGCCGACGCTCTCGCGGCTCATGTCACGCACCGAAACGCCAAGCCCCTGGATCATCGCGCGATCGTCGGGATTGTTCGGATCGAGCGCCCCGACGCGCGGGCGGTCGTTGGCCAGCAGGCTCGACACCGACAGGGCCTTGTCGTTATTAGCCACCAGGATCGACACATGCGCCGCGGACCCGAGGCGGGCCATCTGCTGACGAAACACGGATGCATCGATGTCGGGCGAGGCCAGCATGACTTCGCCGAGATGTCCGTCGAGATCGGGATGCCCGGCGATGGCGTTTTCGCGCAGAGCTTCCATCGCCATCCAGGCTCCCATGGAATGCGCCAGAATATGCACCTTGCCGACATCCGGCTCGTGCGCCAGCGTCAGCATCAGGCGCTCGAGCCCATCACGGGACGCCATGGCGGTCTCGCGATCCGACCCATAGGCGAAGACACTGCCCCGCGAGGCCCAGGTATAGAGCACCGGCACGCCGCCGAATTTGGCGTCGTTGACGATTTGCGCGAGGCGGAATCGCGCCTCATCGAAGCTCGTATTGAAGCCATGCACGAAGAGCAGCACGTCGCGGTTGGACCCGATACGGCCGGACAGATGCGTCGCGACCTCGTTGACGAGGCCGTCGTCGTCCAAAGTGCGACGCGCCGTGACGACGAAATGATAATTGACATTCTGGGAGCCGAGGCCCGGCCGCTCGATCGCCCCGGGCTGATGGGTCGGCGGGACGCTGATGGTCACCAGCGAGAAGTGGACGGCGGAGCCATCCGAACTCGTCTCGGATGCCGCACCGCGCTCGCCCTTTCGGGTCGAGGCAACGAACATCTGGATGGGCCGGGGTATGCCATCCGGCAGCCCCACCACCAAAGTCCCGACGGTCCCAACGCCATCGGCCAGCGATGTGACGCCTGAGGAGACGCAAGCCGATAGCCCCAATGCGGCGATGCTGCACAAGACGCTCGCCTTCACCGCCTTCACGATCACGTCCAGCGTTCCACCCTCGATTGAAAACGACACAAGCGCCGCGCTCGCCCATAAAAAAGCACCCGCGTCGCATCCGCTGGACGTCTATGGCGTGCAGCTTTGGCCGAAATAGGACTCTCATGGCGACGCGTCACCCGCATCAATGTGACGACGGTTCCTTAAGCCGCCGACCTTAACGGTTCGGAAAGCTCCGGCCGCCTTGGCCATCATGGCAAACGATCGGTGCAATCGCGACGCCCGGAATCGAGGCAATTCTGCATCGCATTATGCTGGACAATCGCCTGAAAGGCCCAATAGACGCCGCCGATCAAAATCACGACGAAGATCAGGGCTGCGACGGTCGAGCGGCGTCCGCCGCCGACATCGGAATTTTTTCGGTGATCATGCTCCGCCATAAAGTCTCCGCCTATAAAGCGCCGTATCTGCTTCATGCAGGGCAGCCGAGCCGCCGTCCTGACTATTTTTCGAGCCGCAGACCCATGCGACCGCTTAGCAGGAAACGCGCTGGATCGATCTGCCATGCAAGGAAGAATAGCCATGTCTCCATTTTGGGCGACCGTTATCGGATCAGCTCTCCTCGTGAACGGCGCGGCGGCCGCTAGCCTCGTCACGCCTCAATCCTCGCCAGCCCCATCGCCGTCGTCCGCCATTCTCATCTCTGCTTCGATGCAAACCCACGAGGTTTATCTCGTCGGCTATCTGCGGATAAGCCATCCGACAATCCTCATGGGCCAAGAGGACGGCACGACAGCCAGCGCTGTTTTCACCGTCGAGAATCGAGGCTCGACAGCGGATCGCCTCGTCGCTGCCACGATCGATGCGGTCGCCTTGTCGGACTTTGCGTTCGGACCCAATGGCGGCGCAGCGATGGAAATTCCAGCCGGCGCCCGGGTGGACCTGACGCCTCCCGCCATGCATCTACCGCTCGACGGCCCTCACGGCCCGTTGAAGGACGGCGACCGCCTGCATGGTTCGCTGCGCTTTGAACGCGCCGGCAGCATCCCCGTGGATTTCACGGTCCAGTCCGCGCCGTGATGCCGTATCACGTGAGGCGCTGCCCTCGCGAGGTCGTGGACACCGAACGTGGAGCCAACCGCAACACCAGGGCACCGGCGCAGGCCGACACGATCGAACCCAGCAAAACACCGATCTTCGTATCGGTCTGAAATTCCGGTGTCGCCGCGAAGGCGAGCAGCCCGATGAACAAGCTCATGGTGAACCCGATACCGCAGAGCAGCGCCACCCCGTAGATGTGTATCCAACCGGCCTTCGACGGGCGGCTGGCGATCCGGGTCGTCACCGCGATCCAGACGCTGCCCAGGACACCGACTTGCTTGCCGAGAAACAGGCCAAGCGCGACCCCGAGCGTCACCGGATTGGTCAGGCCCGCAATGGCGTCGGCACCGATCGATACGCCCGCATTGGCAAAGGCGAAGATCGGCAGGATCAGGAACGCCACCCACGGTGACAGGGCCTCTTCCAGGCGATGCAGGAGCGATGCGTCCGCATGTTCGCCCGTCTGTCCCGCCGCCTCGGCCGGGATCGTCAGCGCCAGCAACACACCCGCGATCGTCGCATGAACGCCGGAGCGCAAGACAAGCCACCAGAGCAACGCGCCGATCAGCAGGTAGGGCCACAAATGCCGGACGCCGAACCGATTGAGGCCGAACAGCGCCACGACGGCCACGGCGGCCGCGCCCAACATCGGCAACGACAAATCGGAGGTGTAGAACAGCGCGATGATCAAGACGGCCCCAAGGTCGTCCAACACCGCCAGGGCGGTCAGAAACACCTTGAGGGAGGCCGGAACGCGATCCCCCAGCAAGGCCAGCACCCCAAGCGCGAAGGCGATGTCGGTGGCGGCCGGAATGGCCCACCCGCGCAGAGTGGCGGGCTGCGCGAGATTGACACCGACGAAGACGAGAGCCGGCACGATCATGCCGCCGACCGCTCCGATACCGGGCAGCGCCCGGGCGCGCCAGGTTCTGAGTTGTCCGTGTAGAAACTCGCGCTTGATCTCGAGCCCGACCAGCAGGAAGAACACGGCCATCAAGCCATCGTTGATCCAATGCAGGATGCTGAGGCCGCCGGCATGAGCCTCCAGCGTACCGGTATAAAGGCTCGCCAGCGGCGAATTAGCGACCACAAGCGCCAAGGCCGCGCAGGCCATCAGCACGAGGCCGCCGCTGGCTTCGCTGTTCATGAAGGCGCGAAGCGCCGATCGCACCCGTCGAAGAGGCAAGGTCATGAAAAACGGTCTGCCAGCAATCCCATGCTGGTTCTAGTGGACAGTCGCGCTTTTGTCCGCCAGATGAGGCGGCCCTGCGGTTCATCAGCGTCGACGAGGTGAGATGCACGTCAAACCCGCGCCCGGCGCCGCGCGGTTCGCCCCGAATACCTCACCCCGCCCCTACCGGGCCGATATCGACGGGTTGCGGGCGATCGCCGTCATCGGCGTCATCCTGTTCCACTTCGGGTTCTGGCCCCCCGGCGGCTATACGGGCGTCGACCTCTTCTTCGTGATCTCCGGCTTTCTGATCGCCTCGATCCTCGACACCGAGACGACGCGAGGCACCTTTTCGATGGTGTCCTTTTACGAGCGTCGGGCCAGGCGCATCCTGCCGGCCTTCCTGCTGGTGCTGATCGTCTCGGCGCTCGCCAGCACGACCCTGCTGCCGAACGACCTCAAGTCGATCGGCCTCGGCTTCATCAATGCCGCGACCTTCACGTCGAATATCTACTTTTCGACCCTGGCGAATGATTATTTTGCGGCCGGTGGCCTCGCGGTGCAACCCACCTTGCACACATGGTCCCTGGCGCTCGAAGCCCAGTTCTACATCGTGTTTCCCTGGCTCTGGCTCGCCGGGCGTCGACACCCCGGATGGCGTCGGACGGGGTTCGTGATCCTCGCCGGCCTCTCGTTCGCGGCGAGCCTGTGGGGCGTCGCGCATCGACCGGAAAGCACCTTCTATCTGCTGCCGACCCGCCTCTGGGAGTTTCTGGCCGGGAGCGCCCTGGTGCTGATCCCTGCGATGTCGCGCCTCGGGCCGGTGGTCCGCGCCGCACAAGCCTGGCTCGGGCTCGGGTTGATCGCGGCCGGCTTCCTGCTGCTCTCCCCCGCCACACCGTTTCCCGGGGTCGCCGCGCTGCCGTCTTGCCTTGGAGCCGCGCTGCTGATCGCGGCCGGCAACGGACCTCACCAGCCGAGCGTGAACCGCCGTCTTGGCGCGGCCCCGCTGGCATTCGTCGGGCGGCTGTCCTACGCGCTTTATCTTTGGCATTGGCCGATCCTCGTACTGGCCGGTTACGGGCGCACGACCCCGCTGCCGTTCCCCGAACGACTTGGCCTGATCGCCCTGACGGTGCTGCTGTCGCTTCTATCGTGGTGGCTCGTCGAGCGCCCCATCATCGCGCGGCGCTGGCTCGCGGGACGACGAAGCTTGCTCGCGGCCTGTCTCGCTGGAGTGATCGGGGCTGCGGCGCTCGGCCGTGCTCAATCTGGTGGGGCAGGACAAGCTCGCACTGACCCGCCTGCCCGCGCCCGTCCTCACCCTGGCGAACGGACAGTTCGACACCGTCAAGGGCGAGTGCCGGCCGAGCGACATGCACGCCGACGTTTGTCGATGGGGTCGGCCCGGTGTCGAGCCGACCGTCGCGGTCTGGGGCAATTCCTTCGCGCGTATGTGGGTGCCGGCGCTCGGCCTCGCGGCCGACCCGCATCGGGTGGCGGGCGTCAGCCTGCTGCTCAGCCGTTGCCCGCCGCTTCTCGGCGTGAGCGTTCCGGATAGTCCCGGCTGCGCCGCCTTCAACAAGGAGGCGCTCGCCTTTATCGAGGCCCATCCCGCGCTCAAAACGGTGCTGATCGGCGGCAATTGGACCTCCTTCACGCACGATCTCCCGGCCCTCGGAGACACGATCGCGGCGCTCACCCAGCGCGGTCGACGGGTGGTCGTGATCCTGCCGCCGCCCGCAGCGCTCTATGACGTGCCGCGCAGCCTCGCGCTGGCGGCATTGCACCACGAGCCCGCGCCCCCCTTGCAGAGCGAGGCTGCGGCACGCGCCGCCCTGGCCGGGACAACCGCGATCCTATCCGATCTGCATAAGACGCAGACATTCGAGACGATCGATCCCTTTATGGCCCTCTGCGATGGCGACACCTGTGCGGTCGCGCGCGAGGGTCACGCGCTTTACGCCGATCAGGACCATGTGACGCGGTTCGGCTCGACGCTTTTCCCCAGCTTGTTCGATCCTCTCTTCGCGCCGTAGAGAGGCGGCCTCGCGATCGTCGAAAGCCCGGACTCTTTCGCTTGACTCCCACCCCGAACCCCGGAATCTATAAGAACAAATAGAGAACGAACTTGAGGCTTTGACCGATGTCGCCGAGCGGCAGAACGGAACACGTCACTTTTTTGCGTGCGGCCATCGCCAGAATCGAGGCGGGGGTTCCGGCTGCGGAGGTGCGCGCCATGCGGATCGGCACGGTGACGCCAGGCCCGTCGCCGCGGCGGCCCGGCGCGGCCCGGCGCGGCAAGCGGCTCGTTCCGCTCGGCTCCGAGGGGCTGGACGGCCTGCTTGGCGGTGGACTCAGGGCCGGCGCATTGCACGAAATCGTGCCCGAGACGGCGCGGGACGAAGCGGCCGCCTCGGGTTTCGCCCTGGCCATGGCGTCGCGCTGTCTCGCGGGGGGCGGCATGCTGATCTGGATCGTCGACGATCGCGCCGCCAGCGAGAGCGGCGATCCCTACCGGCCTGGGCTGCAAGCCCATGGCCTCGACCCGGACCGCATGATCGTGGTGCGGACCCATGGCGCCGACCAAACCCTTTGGGCGCTCGAGGAAGCGCTCCGGGCCGGAGCCTTCACGGTGCTGGCCGAACTCTGGGGCGGTCAACATTACGGGCTCGCCCCCTCCCGCCGCCTCGTTTTGGCGGCTCGGGCGCGCGGCGGAACCGGGCTGCTGCTGCATGCCGGACTTCCCGGCGCCGCCACCCTGTCGAGCGGCAGCGAAACGCGCTTCGCGGTCGCGGCGCATCCCAGCCCGCATCTCGCCTCGGCTGGGGGCCGCATGCCAATCCCTGGCCAAGCTGTCTTCGGGGTTCGGCTCGACAAGCTCCGCAACGCCGCGACCGACTTCGACACGAGCCGCATTCATCCCCTTGTCTGGACTCCCGAGCAGAGGTGCTTTCATGACCACGACCTATCTCTCGGTGTGGCTTTCTCATCTGCCGACCGATCGCCTGAAGCGGCTCGGCCCCGGCCTCAAGCGCAACGGCGGGCGAAGCGGTGACGCGCCGGCACAGCCCGGCCTCGTCACGCTCGCCAAGATCAAGGGCGCGCAACGGGTCGTTTCGGTCGATGCGGTCGCGGCCGCCCATGCGGTCAAGTCCGGCATGACGCTGGCGGATGCGCGGGCCATTCATCCTGGCTTGGCGGTCGCGGATGCCGATCCAAGAAGCGAGGCGGCGACGCTCGACGCCATCGGCGCATGGTGCGGCCGGTTCACCCCCCTGGTGGCGCTCGATGGAGCGGACGGTCTGGTGCTCGATATCGGCGGGGTCGCGCATCTCTTCGGCGGCCCGGAGGCGCTTGTCCGGCTGCTCGAAAGTGGTCTTGCGGCTCAAGGCTTCACGCCGCAGGCCGCCATTGCGGAAACGCCCGAGGCCGCCTGGGCTTTGGCGCGCTTCGGCACGGTCAAGATCGCGCCGGTCTCGACCGGCAAGGACTTCGCCAAACAGATGGCGGCCTTGCCGCTCGCGGCCCTCCGGCTCGAGCCAGCGACGATCCAGTCGCTCGCGCAAGCCGGTTTGCGCCGGGTCGGCGATCTTGTCTGGCGCCCCCGCGCGCCGCTCGCGGCCCGGTTCGGCAACAGGCTGTTCGAACGGCTCGACGCCGTGATGGGTCAACTGAAAAACCCCATCTCGCCCCGCTTCGACCCGCCCGCCTTCGTGGTCGAACAGGTGTTCGCCAGCCCGATCGCACAACGCGAGGCCATCGAGGGAACGCTGCTGGCCCTGTCGGGTCACCTCTGCGGCTTGCTCGAACGCCATCAGAAGGGCGCGCGCGGTCTGGTCGCCACCCTGTTCCGGGTCGATGGCGTGGTGAAGCGCATCTCTGTCGGTACCAGCCGCCCGCTCGATCAGCCCGACGCCATGGCACGGCTGTTTCGCGAGCGGATCGAGTCCGTGGGCGAGGATGGGCTGGACACCGGCTACGGGTTCGATCTCGTCCGCCTCGCGGTCCACGAGGCTGAGACGCTCCCGCTCCAGCAAACCGATCTCGTGCCCGAAGAAGAGGCCCTGCCTGACATTGAGGACCTCGGTGATCTCGTCGATCGGCTCGGGGCGCGGCTCGGCCTACGCCGGGTGACGCGGCTGCAGACCGAGGACCGGCATGGCCCCGAATTCGCCGTCATGGCTGTTCCGGCCGTGACCGTACCGATGATGCCTGCGGGCCTGGATCGCCCCTTCGCCAAGCCGACACGGCCCAATCCGGACCCGCTGAGCCGGCCGATCCGGCTGTTCGCCCGTCCCGAGCCGATCGAGACCATCGCGGGTATTCCGGACGGACCGCCGGTCCAGTTCAAATGGCGGCGCAACACCCATGAGGTGACCGCCATCGAAGGGCCGGAACGGATCGCGCCCGAGTGGTGGAAACACGATCGTAACGACCGCTTGGCGGAGACGCGCGACTATTTCCGAGCGGAAGACCGCCATGGCCGGCGCTTCTGGCTGTTCCGCGAAGGCCTGTTCGGGTCCGGCCAGCAGGCCTCGCACAAGGCCTCGAATGACGAACGAGCCTCCGATCACGCCCCTCTCTCGCCGGAACCGTCACGCCTGCCGCGCTGGTATGTTCACGGCCTCTTTGGTTAGCGCTATGCCCGTGCCCTCTCATCCCCGCTATGCGGAATTGGCCGTCACGACCAATTTCAGCTTTCTGCGCGGGGCATCGCACCCCGAGGAATTGGTGGCGCAGGCACATGCCTGCGGTCTGGCCGGGATCGGCATCGCGGATCGCAATTCCATGGCCGGCGTGGTGCGGGCCTATTCCTACGCCAAGCAGCGCATTCCGCTCGACGATGGGTTCCGGGTCGTGACTGGCGTCCGCCTGATCTTCGCCGACGGCACCCCGGACATTTTGGCCTATCCGACCGACCGGGCCGCCTATGGCCGTCTGACGAGGCTTTTGACGATCGGCAATTCGCGTGCGGAAAAAGGCTCTTGCGTGCTGTTCCTCGATGATCTCGTGAGCCACGCGACCGGCTTGCACGTGATCGTCATGGAAGCCTCCACGGCCGAGGCCGGTCCCGCCAAGCCACGCGTGTGGCCACAACTCGCTGACGATATCGCGGCCAGCGTGGTCCGGGACCAGATGCTCGATACCGAGGTGGTGCACGACAATGTCGTGGCTTTTCCGGGCATCGTCCTTTCGCAACCGCGTTCCGCCTCGGCCAGCGAAGCGGCACAGGATCGCCTCGCCGGCCCCGGCACGACGCCGACCAAACATGCGACGACAAACGAAGCCTCCGATCTCGCACCCCTTCTCCGCAGGCTCCAGGCATCAGGCGCGGCGGTCTGGTTAGGCGCCACTCTCACCTACGGCCCGGGCATGCGAGCACGGTTGGCCCAGCGGGCCAGGCTGGCGCGAACCACCAAAGTGCCGCTCCTCGCCACCAACGACGTGATGATGCATGTGGCCGAGCGGCGTCCCTTGGCCGACGTGCTGACCTGCATCCGCGAGAAGACGACCCTCGATGCGGCAGGCCGCCGGCTGCACGTCAATGCGGAGCGGCACATCAAGCCACCGGCCGAGATGCAGCGGCTGTTCTCCGAAGTTGCCGAGGCGATCGCGGAAACCGATCGCTTCCTCAGTGGGATCGGCTTTTCGCTGAGCCAGCTCGAATATGATTACCCGACCGAGTTGCGTGAGGGATTTGCGACTGAGCAGGAAGCCTTGGAGGCTTTCGCCAAAACCGGGGCGGTATGGCGCTACCCGGCCGGCGTGAGTGAAAAGATATGGAACGCCCTCAAGCACGAACTCGCCATCGTGGCCGAGCTCAATTACGCGGCTTATTTCCTGACCGTCCACGACATCGTCCGTCATGCTCGCTCGCTCGGCATCCTGTGTCAGGGGCGCGGCTCGGCCGCCAATTCGGCGCTCTGCTTTTGCCTCGGCATCACCGAGGTTGATCCGATGGTGCACGACCTTTTATTCGAGCGGTTCATTTCGTCCTCGCGCGACGAGCCACCCGACATCGACGTCGATTTCGAGCACGAGCGGCGCGAGGAGGTGATGCAATATATCTATACGCACTACGGTCGCCTCCATGCGGGGCTGACCGCCAGCGTCGTCACCTACCGGACCCGATCGGCCATCCGCGAAGTCGGCAAGGCCTTCGGATTGTCGGACGATACGGTGGCGGCCCTATCGGGAACCGTTTGGGGCTATTGGTCGAGCAGCGTCGATGGCGCGGAGGCGCGCCGCATCGGGCTCGAACCGTCGGAACCGCGGCTGGCGGCGGCGTTGCAACTGGCCGACGAACTCGCCGGCTTTCCGCGTCATCTGTCACAGCATACGGGCGGCTTCGTCATCACCCGCTCGCGGCTCGACGAGGTGGTGCCGATCGCCAATGCGTCGATGAAGGAGCGCTCCACCGTCGAGTGGGACAAGGACGACCTTGACGCCCTCCGCATCCTCAAGATCGATATTCTGGCGCTGGGCATGCTGACCTGCCTGAAGCGCGGGTTCGATCTGCTCGAGTCCCATTATGGTGTGAGCATCCCGACGATCGCGACCCTGCCGGCCGAAGAATCTTGCGTCTATGCCATGATCCAGCGTGCCGACACGATCGGCGTGTTCCAGATCGAGAGCCGGGCACAGATGTCGATGCTGCCTCGGCTCAAACCGGCGAGGCTTTACGATCTCGTGATCGAGGTCGCGATCGTGCGACCCGGTCCGATCCAGGGCGACATGGTGCACCCCTATTTGCGGCGGCGGCAGGGGCTCGAAAAAGTCGAATATTTCATGCCCGAGCTCGAAGCGGTGCTGAAAAACACGCTCGGGGTTCCGCTGTTTCAGGAACAGGCCATGAAGATCGCGATCGTGGCGGGAGGGTTCACGCCGTCCGAAGCCGACGAATTACGGCGTGCCATGGCGACCTTCAAGCGCGTCGGCACGATCGGAACGTTCCGCGACAAGATGGTGAACGGCATGATGGGACGTGGCTATCCGGAGGATTTCGCGCGCCGCTGCTTCGCCCAGATCGAGGGCTTCGGCACCTATGGGTTTCCCGAGAGCCATGCGGCGTCCTTCGCGCTGCTGGTTTATGCTTCGTGCTGGATCAAATGCCGCTACCCGGACGTGTTCGCCTGCGCGCTGCTCAATTCGCAGCCCATGGGGTTCTACGCCCCCGCCCAGATCGTCAGGGATGCGCGCGATCATGGTGTCGAAATCCGCGAGGCCGATATCAACGCTTCGACCTGGGATCATGGGTTGGAGCCCGGATCGCCCAGAAGCGTCGCCAAGATCCATCCGCGTCACGGCACGATGCGCGACGACATCCTGGGCGATCGGGCGTTGCGGCTCGGTTTTCGCCAGATCAAGGACCTGCGCCGCCCCGACATGGATCGGCTGGTGGCCTGTCGGGGCGAGGGATATGATTCGGTGCGTGACCTATGGCTGCGCGCCAAACTTTCGCTGTCGGCGCTCGAGAACCTCGCCGAAGCCGATGCGTTCCGCTCCCTCGGGCTCGATCGGCGTGATGCGCTCTGGGCGGTGCGCGGGCTCAACCGGGCGGGCGACAAGGATGACCTCCCGTTATTCGCGATCGAGGCTCCGGGTCCGGCCAGCGATGGCGCAGGCGAGGCCGAAGCGGCGCTGCCGCCGATGCGGCTCGGCGAACATGTGGTCGAGGATTACCGGCACATGTCGCTATCGCTCAAAGCCCATCCGGTGGCCTTCCTGCGACAGGATCTCGTCAGAAAACGCATTCTGCGTAGCGAGGAACTGGCGGGTCAGGCCCTCACGGGCCGGCGCGTCACGGCCGCCGGTCTGGTGCTGGTGCGGCAACGCCCCGGCTCGGCCCATGGCGTGATCTTCATGACGATCGAGGACGAAACGGGCGTCGCCAACATCATCGTGTGGCCGAAGGTGTTCGAGCGTTTCCGCTCCGCCGTCATCGCGGCGCGATTCGTGGCCATCACGGGCAAGCTGCAGAACGAGGCTGGCGTCATCCATATCGTGGCCGACACGATCGTCGATCTGACGCCGATGTTGGCCGCCTTGTCGGAACACGGCCCGGCTTTATCGGACCTCGCCCGCGCCGACGAGATCAAGCGCCCGCAGACTTTTTCGTCGCAGAAGCGTGACCACGGCGTCGAGCTTGGGCTGAAAATCGGTTTTCCGCTCGCGTCGAACAGCCGCAATCCGCCAAACGACCTTCAAACCGCCATTGTACCGGCCGAGAGGGAGGTCGCGAGAGTGATGCCCAAAGGCCGCAATTTCCACTAGCGGCACGACGACACCTAATTGCGCTCCCGGACGTTGCCCGTCGGGAGCGATGCGGGTATCGCATCTCTATACGGTTCGGGGTCGATGCGATGTCCATATGCTGAAAACAGCCTTCGTCGCAGCCCGAGACCGGCGCCGTCTTCAGGTGATCGCCGGCGTACTCATCGGTTACGGGTTCAGCAAGGTCGTCGACCGGCTTGGGCTCCACCACATCGCCCGATTCGCCTCACGTGCCACCCCCAAGGTGGATGTCACGCGCCTCTCCCGTCCGCAGCGGGTGCGATTAGCCATCGAGGCGTTGGGTCCCACCTTCATCAAATTTGGACAGATCCTCGCCAGCCGCCCCGACCTTCTGACCCCGCAATGGACGGAAGAGCTCGGCAAGCTGCACAGCCAGGTCTCGCCGGTGCCTTGGGAGCACATCCGCAGCCAGATCGAGGCCGACCTCGGCGGCGATCCGCATGAAATCTTCGCGGAATTCAATACGACGCCCATCGCCTCCGCATCGATCGCGCAGGTCTACCGTGCGCGCCTGCAGACCGGCGAGGATGTGGTCGTCAAAATTCTCCGGCCCGGCCTCCGCAAGATCATCGAAGCCGATCTGCGCCTGATGGCGCATGGCTCTCGTCTCGTCGAAAGCGAGTGGCCCGAGATGGCCCGCTACAAGCCGCAAGAGCAAATGCGGCACCTCGCGCATGGCATCAACGGCGAACTCGATCTCGCCAACGAAGGCCGCAACTGTGAGTTGCTGGCCTCGCTCTTCTCAGCCCGTGACGATGTGATGTTCCCAAAAATCTATTGGGAATGGACCTCCGAGCGCGTGCTCGTGCAGGAGTTCATGCACGGCATCTTCCTCAACGATTACGAGGGGCTGAACAACTCCGATCTCGACAAGACGATCCTGGCTCAGAAAGGCACCGACGCCTTTCTGCAGATGGCTCTGATCGAAGGCGTCTTCCACGCCGACCCGCATCCAGGCAACATCCTGGCTCTGCCGGGCAACAAGATCGCCTTCATCGACTTCGGCATCATCGGGCGTCTGTCGCAGCGCCGGCGCGACCAGCTCCTGGTGCTGATCGGCTCGATGCTGAAGAAAGACGCCGATGGCTTGATGGCGGTCCTCCTCGAATGGTCGGGCGTTACCGCCCCGGACCTCGCCAAGCTCGAAGCCTCGTCCCAAGCTTTCGTCATGCGTCACTCCGGGGCGGTTCTGAACCTTGGCTTGGTTTTGACCGATTTCATGACGATGGCACGCGAAAACGACCTTGCCATGCCGACCGATCTCGCCGTGCTGTTCAAGGGCCTCATCACGGCCGATGGCGTGATGCGGCAGCTCGACCCGAAATTCGATCTGTTCACGGCCGCCGGTCCCACGGTTCAGAAGACGATCGATGCGCGCTTCTCTTTCAGCGGTTTCAAGAAGAAGCTCGAATCCGTCGGCGCGGGGCTGTTCACCGCCGCCTCCGACCTGCCGAGCCTCGTCCACCTGATGCTGGTCCGCCTGAAACAGGGACGGATGACGGTCGAGATCGAGATCAAGGGGATGGACAAGCTGGTCCACGGGATCGAGCGGGCGGCGGCGCGCGTCGCGGTCGCGCTCGTGGTGGCGGCCTTCTCGATCACGCTTGCGCCGCGCCTGATCGATCTTGGCAAGCCGGCCGTCGCGACCGTCAGCGTCATCGTGTCGATCATCGGGCTCGGCTGGCTGGTGCTGCTCAGCCGCAAGAAGTAACGCAAAACCTTCGATCGTGTCGGGTTTGACCTTGCTGCGCCAGCAACCGGAAGCCATGTCGAGGGAGATGAGACAGTTCCCGAGGCGTTCCGTGTCGACCCAAGACGATGATGTTCCGCTCGATCAAACGATGAACGCGCGTCCGGACGAATTGCAAGCCGTGTCGCCGCTGATCCGGCGCATCGTCGCCGATAATGGTGGACCCTATACGTTCACCGGCACCTGTACCTATGTGGTCGGGCATGGGTCGGTCGCCGTCATCGACCCCGGCCCGGATGACCCGCGCCATCGCGATGCCCTGCTGACCGGTCTCTCGGGTGAAACGATCGCCCATATTCTTGTGACTCACACGCATCGGGACCATGCCCCCGGCGCGGCAGCGCTGGCGGCCGTGACGGGAGCCGAGATCGTCGGCTGCGCCTCCTATCGCCCGGCGTCGCTCGACTTTGGCGACATGGATGCGGGAGACAAAGCGCATGACCTCGCTTACCGGCCCGATCGGGTGCTGCAAGACGGCCACCGCGTCGCGGGCGTCGGTTACGATCTCTTCGCGGTCGCGACACCCGGCCACGCCACCAATCATCTCGCCTTTGCGCTCCCACAGGAGGAAGCGTTGTTTTCTGGCGATCACGTCATGGCGTGGTCGACGACGGTCGTGGCGCCACCGGATGGCTCGATGCGAGCCTATATGTCATCGCTCGACAAACTACGGGCGCGCGCCGATGCGGTCTACTGGCCCGGCCATGGCGGCCCAGTGCTGAACCCGCAGCGCTTCGTCCGCGGCCTCATTCATCATCGCCGCCACCGCGAGACCGCCATCCTGCAGCGGCTGAAGGCAGGCGATCATCGCATCGACACACTGGTCGAGCGGCTCTATGCCGGGCTCGCTCCGGCCCTCAAAGGAGCCGCTGCGATGTCGGTTCTGGCACATCTGCAGGACATGGCCGAGCGCGGCCTTGTGATGGCGACCGGAGCGCCCCCGCTCAAGGCCAGCTACGTTCCGGTCTAAGTCAAGCCCTCGGGCATCTGCTGTCGGGGCAGCCCCGGGCCCCACAAGTGGGAAGCGACCATCATTGTTCGTCGACCGCCGCCTGCAAAGCGTTCGAGAATTCGACGATACGAAACGCGTTGCTGCCGAGATCGGTCCATGGCGCTCGCGAGGCGGAGCGAATGTCGACGCGCGACTGGCTTGCCGACACGCCGGTAATCCGGATCGTGACATCATCCGCAAATCCCATCACGAGGCTCCGGGCCACGGCATCGATCCGCCCCTGGGGAAGACGCGCGGTCGGCGGCTGCTGATCGACGATGGCCCAGCGCCGTGCGCCGATCAGCGATACGATCATCGTATAAACCTCGACGGGCGGAAGATCGATCGTCACCGGCTTCACGTCGGGATAGGCCGCTGATTGCAGGCGGGTCGCCGCCTCGGGCGGTTGCTCATGGGTCGCCCCGCGCCGCGCCGTCACCGCCTTGGCCGAGGTCGCGAACACCAGCGGCTTGGTCGCATCGGTCGTAATGTCGTGAAGATCCGGCATGGGCATGGCCTTGATGGCGAGCCACGTCGGATAGGCCAGCAGCAGGATCGCCAGGGCTGTCCCGCCGAGCGCCGGGCCTATCCCGGGCCGACCGGTGCGCCAGACCACGACCAATGCCCTGAGAGCGAAGATCGGCGCCGCGAGCCCGAACACCATCGCGGTCGCGAGAACCGCCAAGGCCTCGGCTGGATCGAACACGCCGGCCCGCGACGCCACGATCGCGATCCCGGTCAAGACCAAGCCGAAAACGGCGCAGCGTCGGCTCCACACGGCCGCGCGGGACACAGGTTCCGGAACGACGATACGGCGCATGTCAGGCCAGGCGATCCAGCAGCGCCGGCAGATCGGCGATGCTGGCCAGCACATGATCGGCGTCGGGAGCCAGCACGTCGCGGCCCATCGGGCCACTCAGCACCGCGATCGCGATCGCACCAGCGGCACGCGCCGCATGGAGATCGTGGGGGGTGTCCCCGACCAACGCGACGCGATTGGGCGTAACGCCGATCTGGCGCGCGAAGGCCAGCACCATGCCGGGTTCCGGCTTGCCGCCATGTCCGGAATCATAGCCGGCGACGAAATCCATATGAGCATCGAGCCCGAGTGCCCTCAGATGGTCGCGTGCGTTGGCCTCCGCATCATTCGTCGCGAGCCCGAGCCGCAGACCTCGCCCGCGCAGCGCGTCGAGCACGGCGACCGGATCGCCGATCGGCATCAGAGACCGCAGGGTCTCTGCCGCGAAACGCTCGTTCAGGTCGTGCACGAGTGTCGGGTCACCCAATCGGCCAAGCGGACCACCCCACGCCGCCAGGATGTCTGTGGTTGTGCCGGCGATCATCATGGAGGTTGGACGAAACCGGCGGTCATCGATGGAAAAATGCATGGCCTCGGACAGGGCCGTCACGGTTGCCGTGTCGCCGCCGCAGAGATCGTGCATCACCGCGAAGGCAGCACGGCCCCATGTCTGGTCAAAGTCGATCAGGGTCCCGTCCTTGTCGAACAGGATGCCGGCCAAGGGCCCGTGTGATGGCGTCTCTGCAGACATCGGTTGAACCGCTCCTCTAAATCCGCGACGCTGACGGCGGGCCGAGCCGATTCCCGACACAGGCCCTCACCCGAGGGTCTAACCCCGATCAGCCGTTGTCGTCGATCCGCTTCGGCACGAAAGCGAAACCGCACGCGATGAGTAGCCCACCCTCGAGACGCGATGTTCCGGCCCGCGCGCGCCGTGCGGGCGGTGCCGAAAGGGCCTTGATGGTCACTGGTTTGGCGCTCGTGATCCTCTCGTTGGGGCCCCGCATCGAGCCTGCATCCGCCGATGTTCCGCTGCCTCCGGTCCGGCCCACGCGCGCCGAGCCGCAATCGCGCCCGCCGGTCCCTCAGCCTGAAGCGCAGCCTCCGCTTCCGCCTCAGCGGCCTAGCGGCCCAGAGGTGCCCGCGTCGAAATCCCCGGCTGCGGCCTCGCTTGGCCCGTCCTTGCCTGGGATGCCGACCCTTGCGCCGGTTCTACCACAGGGCACCGGCGCCGCCCGACCGAGCGGCGATGCCGCAGCGCCGGAGGAGCCGGCAAAGCTCGACATCGCGGCCGAGGAACTGGTCTGCGCGGCCCTCTTTTCGAGCGGCAAGGTCGTGGCCCGCGCCAGCGAGCCCGTATCCGGCCCGGGGGGATGCGGCATGGCGGCGCCGATCGAACTCTCGGCCGTCCTCGTGTCGCCGGGTGTCCGGGTCGCCTTCGAGCCGCCTGTCGCGATCAATTGCGCGCTCGGAGCCGTGGTGGCCGATTGGGTGCGGGACGATCTCGTGCCGACCTTCGAGAAAGCGGGGAAACCTCTGCGCGCTTTATCGAGCACGTCGGGTTACGCGTGCCGGGGTCGCAACCATGTCTCGGGGGCCAAGCTGAGCGAGCACGGACGCGGCGACGCGATGGATGTCGGCGGGTTCAAGGTTGCGGATGGCAGCATGATCGGGGTGAAGCAGAGCGGCACGCCCGTGCTGGCGGACGTCAAGCAAACAGCCTGCCTCCGCTTCCGGACGGTGCTGGGCCCCGGGTCGGACGGCTATCACGAAAGCCACATGCATGTGGACCTCGCCAGCCGCCGCCACGATTATCGGATCTGTCACTGGGATCTGCCGGACATGACCGTGACGCATTGACGTTTCCGGTCGAAATCAACAATCCCAAGCGCGCGATGCCCCGTCCTGGAACGTGGGATCGCAAGGGTCCTTCAGCTTTTATTAGAAATGCCGCTTCAAGTTTGACTCAACATTCACCAGTCCGGACGGTCCTGCTGGTGTCAGCGCGTTGAGGCACAACATCATGAACGAGTCCCAGCAAAATCCAGCCCAAGGCCCGAAGGGCGAAGATGCACGCGACCTGCAAACCCGCCTGTATCGTGAGATCGGCATCTCGGCCGTGGCAGCGGCTCTCCGCTTCACTACGCAGACAGAGCCCGGCCAGCATCGCTCGACCCAGCGGCCTCGCGCCTCAATCCTCCGGGAAGACCATCGCGCCGCCTGAACCACAGCCCGCGTTACGACGTCACACGCCGTATGACGGCGTGGCGGTCGCGACAAAGCCCTGGTTTCGATCTATATCACCGCGATGATCAATCGACGGCAACTGCTGATCGGAGCCGGAACCCTTGGGCTCGCTCCGTTCGGACTGGCGAGTTACGCGGTGGCGGTCGAGCCGATGCTCAGCCCGCGCGTCACCTCCTATGCCTTGACCCCGCCGGGTTGGCCTCAAAACCTGCGTCTTCGCATTGGCGTCATCGCCGATATCCATGCTTGCGAGCCTTGGATGTCGGCCGAGCGGATCCATGGCATTGCGATGTCGGTCAATGCCCTGTCGCCCGATCTGATCGTGCTTCTGGGCGACTTCAACGCCGGCCATCGCTTGGTGAGCGGACCTGTGTTTCCGGGCCAATGGGGCGATGCGCTTTCGGTGCTGCGTGCGCCGCTTGGCGTCCATGCGATCCTTGGCAATCACGATTGGTGGCATGGCCCCGTGCCGGGTATGCCGGGCGGTGCCGAAGAGGTGCGCCGCGCCCTGCGTCAGGTCGACATCAACTTGCTCGAAAACAACGCAGTCTCGCTTCGTCACGAGGGGCAATCGTTCTGGCTGGCGGGTCTCGCCGACCAAATGGCCCATATGATCGGCCGGTATGATAGCCGCGGCGCAGATGATCTCGGAGGCACCCTCCGGTCGATCGGAGACGACGATCCCGTCCTGCTCCTGATGCACGAGCCCTTTCTGTTCCCGCGCGTGCCCAATCGGGTGTCCCTGACGCTTTGCGGCCACACGCATGGGGGCCAAATCAATGTTCCGTTGATCGGGACGCCATTCGCGCCCTCTCGACGCTATGTTTATGGCCACATCGTCGAGGGCGGACGGCACATGATCATCTCGGGCGGTCTTGGGGAGTCGGGGGCGCCGATCCGGTTTCGCGTTCCCCCGGAAATCCTCCAAATCGATCTCGGCGCGCCTCTCGTGTCGAGCTGATCGACGAGGCCGGTCGACCGGGCCTTGCCTTGCGGGTGAGGGTTCGGTAGAGCCGGCATCGGCGGTCGCCCCTTCTCTTTCGTACCGGCTCCCCTTGGCTCACGTTTCCACGAGCGACCTCGACGGCACTCTGACGCTGTTCCGCGATGCAGCCATCGGGGCATCCGAGATCGCATGTCGCTACTTCCGCCCAGGTGCGCGGACCTCCGCGCGGATCGACTACAAAGACGGCGGGTCCCCCGTGACCGAAGCCGATTTCGCCGTCGACGCCTATCTGCGTGAGCGTTTGACCGAGGCGATGCCCGGAGCCGCCTGGATGTCGGAGGAAACGGTCGATTCGGCCGAGCGCCTCGAACGCGACCATGTTCTGATCGTTGATCCGATCGACGGCACGCGGGGTTTTGCGGCCGGCGATGCGCGCTGGGCCGTGTCGATCGCCCTCGTGACGAAGGGCCGACCCACGGTCGGCATCGTGCACGCGCCAATCCTCGACCAGAGCTTTACGGCGATCCTCGGACGCGGCGCAGCCTGCAACGGCGTTGCGATCCATCCCTCGAGCCGACTGAGTCTCGATGGCGCCTGTATCGCTGTTCCGGGCGATCTTGCGAATCATCTGCCGCAGCCACTCGCCTTTCGCGTTTCGCCGAAAATTCCCTCGTTGGCTTGTCGGTTCGCGCATGTTGCGGCGGGGTTTCTCGATGGCTGCATCGCCGGCGCCAATGCCCATGATTGGGATATTGCGGCTGCTGATCTCATCCTCATCGAAGCGGGCGCGCAGCTGACTGACCGGCACGGCCAGGGTCCTGTTTATAATCGGCGCTCGCCGCGCCATCCCATGCTGATCTGTGCCGCGCCCCTGTTACAGCAGGCGCTGATCCGCCTGCTGCAGCGGCCGGAAGACTGACGGCGGCCTCAGCATCGGCATCGCGTGATGCACGCAAAGCCTTTGCCGTCACAGGCGCGGAGCGCTATGGCTGAACTTCACCGGCTGAATCAAGAAAAGCCCAACCGGGCCGGCCCCGCGCCGGTAACCGGAGCAGCTCGGATCGACGATCGCGCGATCGTGGGTCCGACATACGGAGACTCCCATGTCCACGTCCAACTCCCCGCAGCTTCTGCACCTTGTCTTCGGAGGCGAATTGACGAGCCTCGACGGCACAGAATTTCGTGACCCGACCAAGATCGACATCGTCGGCATCTTCCCGAATTTCGCGAGCGCCCAGGTGGCATGGCGGTCGCGCGCTCAATCCAGCGTCGATAATGCGATGGTGCGCTACTTCATCGTCCACCTGCATCGCTTTCTCGACCCGGCAACGGCTCAATCGCGTGGCTGACAATCCGTCAGGCGATGCTGGTTCATGCTGAAGAAGCTTGGACGGACGCGACCGGTTCAGGAAACCGCCGGCTTTCTGGCGAGCGTCTATCTGCGGCTTGTGAAGGCGACGAACCGCTTCGTGCAGGATCCACCGGACTTTCTCGACGCGATTGGCCCGGATCTGCCGGTGATCGCTGCGATGTGGCATGGCCAGCATCTGATGATTCATTATGCCTGGCCAAAGGGCGCGCGGGTGTCGGCGCTGATTTCGCGCCACCGCGACGGGGAGATCAATGCCGTCATCCTGCGCCGCTTCGGTGTGCGGGCGATCCGTGGGTCGGGCGGTGAAGCCTCAAAATCTCGTCGGCGCGGCGGCGGTGCGGCGTTGTTGAGCATGACGCGCGCCTTGCGCGAGGGACAGACCATCGTGATGACCGCCGACGTGCCGAAAGTGGCACGTCAAGCCGGGCTCGGCATCGTCGCGCTCGCCCGTCTCTCGGGACGGCCGATCTACCCGATCGCCGTAGTGACGAGCCGACGCTACGATTTCAAATCATGGGATCGGGCCAGCCTCGGCAAACCCTTCGGCAACGGCGCCATGGTGCTCGGCGACCCCATTCGGGTCGACCGAGACGCGGATGCTGACGCGCTCGAACGCGCGCGTCGAGCCGTCGAGGACGGGTTGAACGCAGTTCATGCGCGCGCCTATGCTCTGGTCGGCAGTCGCGACCCGGGGCAGGCTCTCGCGGATATGCGGCGCGCCGGCACCGCCCAGTGAACGACCGTCGTAGTCTTCTTCTTCTGCTCTACCGTGGTGGCAGCCGCTTGCTCGGACCGGCAGCCGGCTCGTTTCTGCGACGGCGGGAGCGTCGCGGCAAGGAAAGCCTGAGCCGCCTCGGGGAGCGCATGGGGTTGGCCGGAGAGGCCCGTCCCGAGGGTCCCATCGCCTGGCTTCACGGCGCAAGTGTCGGAGAAGGGCTGGCGCTCCTGCCCTTGATCGAACGGCTCACGACGCGGGGCTTCGCCGTTCTGGTCACGACCGGAACCGTCTCGTCCGCCGCCATCCTCGGGCAGCGGCTTCCACCCGGTGCCATCCACCAATTCCTGCCGCTCGACATTCCGCGCTTCGTCAGCCGCTTTCTCGATCATTGGCGGCCGGATCTCGCGATGCTGGCCGAGTCCGAACTCTGGCCCAATCTCATCGTCGAGCTCTCCAAGCGGGATGTGCCGCTGCTTCTCGTCAACGCGCGCCTTTCGGCCCGCTCATTCGCACGCTGGCGGCGTTTTCCCCGCTTCATCAGAGCGGTGCTCGATCGGACGACGCTCTGCGTCGCACAAACCAAAGAGGATGCGGACCGTTTCAAGGCGCTCGGCGCCCCGGCCGTGACGGTGGGCGGCAACCTGAAATTCGACGTGCCGCCGCCCCCGGCCGACCGCGATCGCGTCAGCGATCTCGCCGGTCTGATCGGATCGCGACCGGTGTGGCTCGCCGCCTCGACCCATGTGGACGAGGAAGCCATCATGCTTGATGTCCATCGGCGTCTGCTTCGCCGTTTCCCGGATGTTCTGACGATCGTGGTGCCACGTCAGACCGAGCGTGGCGGCGCGATCGCCGAGGCGGCCGCGAGCCTTGGCCTTCGCGCCACGCTGCGCTCACGGAGCCAGACGCTGGATCACCAGACGCATGTGTACGTCGCCGACACGATGGGCGAGCTCGGTCTGTTCTACCGACTGACCGGCGTCGTCTTTGTCGGCAAATCGCTCGCGGGGGGCGGCGGCCAAAATCCGATCGAGCCGGCCAAGCTCGGCAGCGCGATCCTGCATGGGCCGCTGGTGGCGAATTTCGCCGAGGTCTACCGCACACTCGATGCGGCAGAGGGCGCCGCCACCATGGCCGACGGCAAAGCCTTGGCCGATACGTTGACGGCCCTGCTGTCGGACGGGGTGAAGTTGCGCCGCATGGCGCGCGCCGCCGCCGATGCGGTCGAGCGCCATTGCGGCGCGACGGATCGAACCATGCGGGCGATCGAGCCTTTCGCCAAACGCGTGTTCGCGCGCCAGGGACTCTGATGCGGGCGCCGACCTTCTGGTGGCAGCCGACCGCCTCGGTCGCGGCCACGTTGCTGCGGCCAGCGGGCGCGATCTATGGCGGGCTCACGGCACACCGCATGGCACGTCCGGGCTGGCGCGCGCCGGTTCCGGTGATCTGCATCGGCAATCTGGTGGCAGGCGGCGCCGGCAAGACGCCGACCGCCATCGCGATCGCGCGATTGCTGATCGACATGGGCCATCGCCCCGCCTTTCTGTCGCGCGGCTATGGCCGACGGAACCCCAAGCGCGACCCCTTCGTGGTCGACCCCGACCACCATGTGGCTGAGGACTGCGGCGACGAACCCCTGCTGTTGGCACGCGTCGCGCCGACGATTGTCGCGGCCGACCGACCGGCTGCGGCCCGTCTCGCAATCGAGGCCGGAGCGAACGTCCTGGTGCTGGACGACGGCCTTCAAAATCCGGCGCTCGTCAAAGATGTCTCGATCGCGGTGGTGGACGGCGGGTCGGGCATCGGCAACGGATTATGCCTCCCGGCCGGTCCCTTGAGGGCGCCGATCAAGCGTCAATGGCCGTTCGTTTCAATGCTCTGCGTGATCGGCGGCGGTCAGCCTGGCGAAGCCGTCGCGGGCGAAGCCGAGCGCGCCGGAATACCCGTCACGACCGGACGGCTCGATCCGGATAGAAAGACCGTCGCGATGGTCCGTCACCGCCGCTTGCTGGCCTTCGCGGGAATCGGACGGCCCGAAAAGTTTTTTGCGACCCTCGATGCCTTAGGGCTCACAGTGGCCGATCGTCTGAGTTTTCCCGATCATCACGTCTATGGTCGCGGCGACCTCGCGCGGCTAACGCAGGCTGCGGAACAGACCGACGCGACGCTGATCACTACCGAGAAAGATCGGGTGCGGCTTCCGCCGCGGTTCGAGACCTTGACGCTACCGGTACGGCTCGCCTTTGACGAGACGGCCGCGATCCTGGCCAGCCTTGCGGAGGCGTTCAGCCGAGGTTAGTCGGCGATTTTGTCCCTCAGGCCCAAGCGGACCAACTTGGCATCGGGACTCGAATAGGCTTCCTGCAAGGCGACGTTCCAATAGCGCAATTCCTCGAGCGGGATCGGCTCCTGCGTGACGGCGCAGCGCACGAAAGAGCCGGGCCTGACGACGCGGAAATCACCATCGAGATACTGCACTTCGGCCTCGACGGCAGCGGCGGGACGGCGCTCGAAACGGTTCATCTTGTCAGCATCCAGAGAAGCCGAGCCCAGGGGCCGGTCGAATAAGGTATGGGGTCTGCGCGAGATATAAGCCGTGCCCGGCCGCGAGCCAACAGGCCCGTGCCGTCGTCGGACGATTAGAAAAGCGAACCCTGCTTGGTCGACAGCGGCGTCCGTGGCAACTTGGTCGTGGCTTTGGGAACCGACGTCGCGGACGATTTTGGTCCCGCCTTCGTCCTCCGCGCGCTTGACGACGGAACTGCGGGATCTGCGGCCGCTTCAACGACGTCCGTGTCGATCACCTGAGCGCGAGCTTGCCCATCGGCGAATTCGAGCAGGATGAGGTCTGTCGGGGCGAGAGCCGAGGCTGAGCGCATGGTCTGCCCCGCTGCATCGCGCACCAACACGAACCCGCGGGCCAGCACACTGCGGTAGCCCAGCCCGGTCAGCAACTGGCTGACCGAAGCGAGCCTCGCGGTGCGGCGCTGAGAGGCGGCCACCATGGCGAGACGCATGCGCGCGTCGAGACCCGAGACACGGGTCTGCCGGGCGCTGGCCACTTCACGGGCGAGCCGCAGCCGTGCCGCAAAAGCGGCCGCGAGACGGTCGCCGGCCGTTTTCAATCGACGCTGGCGATCCCCGAGCAAGCCGGCCTCGGCCCGCATCATGCGATGCGCTAACGCATCAAGGTGCTGCGCCACGCGCGCCACCCGGGCCCGAGGCGCTTGCGCGGCGAGCCGGCCACCGATGCGAACCAGCAGAATGCGGCGGCGATCTGTCCCGGCCCGGAGGCCACCCGGTAGCCGCGATGCCGCAAGATCGAGCCGTTGCCGGGGCCCGGCCAGCAGATCACCCCCCGATGGCAGCAGGCGGGACAGCCCGTGCAGCGAGAGACGCCGATCCTCGAGCAGTCGCAACATAGCGGCGGTCTGCCGCCCTTCCAGCCGGTCGATCGCGCCCATCAGGTCGAGCAGCACCGGAACGGCGAGTTCGGCTGCCCCGGTGGGTGTCGGCGCGCGCAGGTCGGCCACGTGGTCGATCAACGTCCAATCGGTCTCGTGACCGACCGCCGAAATGATCGGGATCGTGCTGGCCGCGACCGCGCGGACGATCGCCTCGTCGTTGAAGCTCCAGAGATCCTCCAGCGATCCCCCGCCCCGTGCCACGATGATGACATGCGGGGCCGGGATGCCGGCGACCCTCAGATCGTTGAAGCCCGCAACCGCCCGCGCGACCTCTGCGGCGCTTGTGTCGCCTTGGACGCGGACCGGCCACACCACGACATGACGGGGAAACCGCCCGGCGATGCGATGCAGGATGTCGCGGATGACCGCCCCGGTCGGCGAGGTGATGACGCCGATCACGCCCGGCAGGAACGGAATGGGTCGCTTACGGGCGGCATCGAAAAGGCCCTCGGCGGCGAAACGCCGACGTCGTTCTTCCACGGCCGCCATCAGGGCGCCGACGCCGGCCGGCTCCAAACTCTCGATGATGATCTGATAGGCGGATTTGCCGGGGAAAGTCGTGATCTTGCCCGAGGCGATGACCTCCAGCCCTTCCTCGGGCTTGATCTTCATCCGGGCGAACGACGTCTTCCAGATCACCGCATCGATGCGGGCAGCATCGTCTTTCAGCGAAAAATAGGCATGGCCGGAGGAATGCGGGCCGCGGTAGTTCGAGATTTCACCGCGCACCCGCACGTAACCGAATCGATCTTCCACGGTTCGCTTCAGCGCGCCTGCGAGCGCGCTCACCGTCATCTCCTGGTCGTTCGGGTTCGCGGTGGCGCGCACCACGCCGTCGTCGTCGACCATCGGCAGGCCGGGTGCGGCCGCAAGGGCTCCGGAAGGGCGACGGGAGGATTTCGGCTTCAGCATCGCCTTGTTTTATCGCGACCGCGCGGCGCTGTCTTCCAGGGCTTTGCGGCTCGGGGCTATTCTCCCGGTTGGATTGCCTCGCCGAACAGCTCCATGCGTTTCGCCAGCGCCGCTAGACGGGCCAGAACGACGGAGAGGAAGCAGAGGATGAGTCCGCCGACCAGACAGGTGATTTCCACCGCCAATTGAACCTCGGTCGGCGAGCGGCCGGTGCTCCACAGCCCGAGTAAGACGATCATGATGCCACAGACTGCTGCCATGATGGTCATTGCTGGTGATACTCCTGCCGGGGACGCTGATCGCGGTGTGGGAAACATCACGACGTGATGGCGGTTCTTTGGCGTTCGATGTAGGTCCTATCGCATCGCAACACTGCTGGTCGCCGGACGTTCGTCATGATGGTTATCGCCGAGAGGCCGTTTCGTTGAAGGTCCTGCTGCTCGGCTCGGGCGGTCGCGAACATGCTCTGGCGCTGTCGCTGGCGCGTAGCCCGCTTCTCACGCGCCTGTTGATCGCTCCCGGCAATCCAGGCACGGCGGTGTTGGGCCTCAACCTGCCCGTGGATCTCACGGATTTGGCCGCGATCGTGGCGCTGGCGCAACGCGAAACCGTCGATCTCGTCGTGGTCGGCCCCGAAGCGCCGCTGGTCGCCGGTGTGGTGGACCGACTCTCCGACGCCGGGATTTTAGCCTTCGGCCCCTCCCAAGCCGCCGCCGCGCTGGAAGGCTCGAAAGGCTTCACCAAGGATCTCTGCCGCGAGGTCGCGATCCCGACCGCCGCCTATGCTCGCTTCGACACCGCCGACGCGGCGCGAGCCTATCTCAGCGATCATCCGCTGCCGGTCGTCATCAAGGCGGATGGGCTGGCGGCCGGCAAGGGCGTTATCATCGCCGAAACCCGGGCCGACGCCGAGGCCGCGATCGACGACATGTTCGGCGGCTCGTTCGGCAGCGCGGGTGCGTCTGTCGTGGTGGAAGCCTTTCTGTCGGGCGAGGAAGTCTCGTTCTTTGCCATCTGCGACGGTACGCGGGCGCTCGGCTTCGGCTCGGCCCAGGATCATAAACGCGTCGGCGACGGCGACACCGGTCCGAATACGGGCGGCATGGGCGCCATCTCGCCGGCACGCCTGGTCGATGCCTCACTCGAAGCGCGCATCATGGGCGAGATCATCCTGCCGACACTGCGCGGCATGAGCGAGCGCGGGACGCCGTTTCGCGGTGTCCTGTTCGCGGGCCTGATGGTGGAGAACGGCGCGCCGCAGTTGATCGAATATAACGTTCGGTTCGGCGATCCCGAGACGCAAGTCATCCTTCCTCGGCTGCACACCGATCTCCTGCCCCTCATGCTGGAGTCCGCGCGCGGCCATCTGCCCGACACGCCTCCCGTGTTCGACGAGGCGACAGCGCTCACGGTCGTGCTGGCCGCCAACGGCTATCCGGCTCACCCGATCAAAGGCACGCGCATCGGTGATCTGACGGCTGCAGAAGCCTGCCCGGGCGTGACGGTATTCCACGCTGGCACGCGACAGGAGGGCGACGCGCTTCTGGCCGATGGCGGTCGCGTGTTGACCGTGACGGCCCTCGGTCGCGACGCAGCCGAAGCGCAGGCGCGGGCCTATGCGGCCGTCGATGCCGTCGACTGGCCCGGAGGGTTCTGCCGGCGCGACATCGGCTGGCGCGCCGTTCGGCCGGTTCCGCCCCTCGATTGAAACGCCCACCGCGCGACGGCATTGCCGCCTGAAAGGAGACGCTGATGCCTGATCTCGCCGACCTCTTCCCCGGTTTCGCCTCACGCAACGTCGCGACCGATGCGGGTCGCATCTTCGCGCGGGTCGGCGGCTCCGGCCCCCCGCTCATGCTGCTGCACGGTTTTCCCGAAACCATGGCGATGTGGCACGCGATCGCGCCGGATCTCGCCAAGCATTTCACCGTCGTGGCCATGGACCTTCGCGGCTATGGATGGTCGTCTGTGCCGCGCAGCCAAAATGGCGATGGCTATGCGAAACGCGTGATGGCCGGCGATGTCATTGCCGTGATGGACGATCTTGGCCATGCCCAATTCGCTCTTGCGGGACACGATCGCGGCGCACGGGTCGGCTACCGGCTGGCGCTCGATCACCCCGGCCGGCTGAGCAAGCTCGCGCTGCTCGATATCGAGCCGACCATGGAGGTGTGGCGCCAGATCGAGGCCGGCAGCGGCGACGCTCCCCATTGGACCACGCTTGCGGAACCCGAACCGCGGCCCGAGCAAGCCTTCGGCGAGGACCCGGCTGCCGCGTTCGGCGGCCTGCTGGTCAAGTGGTCGAAGGCCAAATCGCTTGCGGCCTTCGACCCGCGCGCGCTCGACCATTATCGCGCGACCTGGACGGAACCGACGCGCATCCATGCCATGTGCGAGGACTACCGGGCCGGTGCGACGCTCGATCGCGCCGCCGACGAAGCCGATGCGGCAGCCGGTAAGACCATCTCGTGCCCCGTTCATATTCTGGCGAGTTCGGATTACCTGCAGGGACCCGGTAAAGACGCCCCGCTGGATGTCTGGCGGCGCGGATTTGCGCCGCAGGCCACGGGTGAGACGATCGAATCCGGGCATTTCCTCGCCGAGGAGAATGCCGCAGCGACCGGTCAGGCCCTGCTGCGCTTTTTCTCCGCATGAGAAACGACGAAACACGATCGGTCGCGCCGGCTTTCGTCCGTCCGCCCTGCGGTGTCGCGGTGGCGCTCGGCGGCGGCGGCGCTCGCGGCCTCGCCCATATCGTCGTGCTCGAAGCTTTGGACGACCTCGGGGTGCGTCCACTCGTGCTCGCCGGCGCCTCGATGGGCGCGGTGGTGGCGGCCGCCTATGCGGCGGGCATGACGGCGCGCGACATTCGCGCCTTTTCGCTGCGCGTTCTCCGCAACCGACGGCTGCTGCTCGGACGCATGTTGGAGGCCCGCGTCGGACGCTTCACCGACATTCTGAAGCGCGGTTTGGTCAACCCGGTGCTGCTGGACGCGGAACTGCTGCTGCCGTCGTTCTGGCCCGACGACATTCCGGCCAATTTCGAGGACCTGCTGCTGCCGCTTCTGGTGGTGACGACCGATTTCAACGCCCGCGCGCAATTGGTGCTGCAATCGGGCGATCTCCGCAGTGCCGTCGCGGGCTCGATGGCGATCCCCGGCATGGTCAAACCGGTTGAGCGCGACGGGCGGGTGCTGGTGGATGGCGGCGTCGTCAATCCCTTGCCATACGAGATGCTGTTCGATCAGGCCTCGGTGGTGCTGGCCTGCGATGTGTCGCCGGGTCGGGCCGATGGACAAGGCATCGCGCCGCAGCCCTTCGAGGCGATGCTCGGCGCGACCCAGATCATGCAGGCAGCGCTGACGGCGCGAATGCTGCGCGAACGTCCGCCGCATCTTGTCGTTCATCCGCCGGTCGAACGGTTCCGGTTGCTGGATTTCTTCTATGCGGCGCGTATTCTCGAGGCCGCCGATCCCTGCAAGGACGCCATCAAGCGCGATCTCGCTGCTCTGCTCGAGACGGTTCTCTAAGCCAGCTTGGCCAGGAGATCGTCCAGCGTGTCGAGCGTGGCCGGATCGGCGACGCCATCGACCCGCTCGGGGCGGAAATGCAACTGAAGCGATCGGACGACCGCTTCGGTCGCCGTATCGAATGAGCCGGTGATCGGCAGCCCATATCCAAAGGCCGCGAGCTTGCGTTGGATTGCCTCGACAGGTGCGCCTGTATCGCCGATCCGCAGACATGGACCGGACCTGTCGGGGCGGGGCGGCACCCAGAGGCCGACGCCCGCTTCGGCCAAGGTCGACCAGGGAAAGCGCTCGCCCGGATCCTGCTTGCGCCCTGGCGCGATATCCGAATGCGCCAGCACATTGTCCGGCCGGATCGCGTATCGCGCCACGATATCGCGGCAGAGATCGGTGACGGCGGTGATCTGAGCGGCGGGATAGTCCGGCAAGCCGCCATCATGACCGGCATTGACGATCTCAATCCCGATCGATGCGGAGTTGAGGTCGGTCAGCCCGCGCCAAGCGGAGCGACCCGCGTGCCAGGCGCGCCGATCTTCCGCCACGAGTTGCAGGATGCCACCATCCTGCTCGACCACATAATGGCAAGACACTTGGGAGACTGGGTTGCACAGCCAAGCTAGCGCTGACGCACCGTCCGACATGCCCGTGTAGTGCAGAACGAGGATAGTCGGGATGGCACCCAGCCGCTCGCCGTGGTTCGGCGATGCCACGATGGTGAGCGGAAGACGTGTGCCGGGCTGTGACGCGGTGGGACCCGAAGGCGTCATATCGGATGACATGACGCCTCCGTCGATCTCAGTAGCCGTAGTAGCGCAGGCAAACCGGGTTGCCATATTCATCGAAGCCACGGCGCGCGCAGGCGGGCGGCGGCGGGGGAGCGGCGTAATAATAGCCCGGGCGCGGCGGCGGCGGCGTCGCGGCCGCGCCGAGGATCGCGCCTGTGCCAGCACCGATGGCCGCGCCCGCAAGCGCGCCACCGGGACGACCCGACGCCAAGCCACCGATCAACGCGCCGGTCGCACCGCCAAGCACAGCGCCGCCAGCGGCATTCTGCCCCTGCGGGGTCGCACATCCCGACATGGCCAAGGCCGACGCTAGCGCGCCCGCCAATAGAACAGTCCTTTTCAAGCTTCGCTCCTCCTGGTTCGACCATCGCAGCAACATTTTGCGTCAATCGGTCCGATTCACCCCTTGTGCTTGCCTACAGCAAACAGCAGAGGGCGAAAAGGCAACACCCCTATAAAAAGACAGGAAAACGGCCAATCACAAGCATCGTCGCGCCACTGCACAATCTTCCGTGCTGGGTCAAGCCTAATATTACCGCAGAAGCGGGGCGGATCGACGCTTGGGCCTTCCGATCATCACTGTTGTATTTTAGCGACGACTGATCAGCAAGCGACCATACAGCAGATCGATTTTTCGAATCAGGTCGGCTGCCTGAAAGATGACATTTTTCCGACAAGATGCGCCGAAAGGAGAGAGGCCAGTATGAATCGCCCAGAAGGGAATATTGGTTGAAATTGCATCAAAGCATCATGGTCGGCCTTCTCGCCGCGATCGTTTTCGGGAGTGTCGCTTCAGCCGAAGAAGCCGCTGCACCGCAGGCAAACCAGGCCCATGAAGACCCTGCCCCGACCCTCGAGGCTCTGGTGGCGCAACATGCGCATGATAATGGTATCCCGGTCGGGCTCGCGCGAGCCGTGATCCGCATCGAGAGCCGCGGCAACCCTCGCGCGCGCAACCACGGCGCCATGGGATTGATGCAGATCAAGACCGACACGGCGCGCCGCCATGGATTTGGCGGGAGCGCTTCCGGCCTTCTCTCGGCCGATACCAACCTCCGCTACGGCATGAAAGTGCTGGCCGAGGCCTATCGCGCGTCCGGCGGCGACGTGTGCCGCACGCTCGCCTATTACCAAAGCGGCCATCGCGTTCACCGCTTCAACGCCGCGCAGCGTTCCTACTGCAGCAAGGCGCGGTCGATCATGGCCCGCGCCTAATCCGTTCCATTTGCCTTTCCGAGCGTGAGCGCCTAGAGCCCGACCTGCCAGTCGGCTGGACGGCCGTCGCTTTCGGGCGGAGGAAAGTCCGGGCTCCACGGAGAAACGGTGCCGGATAACGTCCGGCGGGGGTGACCCTAGGGAAAGCGCCACAGAGAGAAGACCGCCCGGTCCGAGGTTCGCTTCGGATCCGGGTAAGGGTGAAAGGGTGCGGTAAGAGCGCACCGCATCGGCGGTAACGTCGATGGCATGGCAAGCCCCACCGGGAGCAAAACCGAATAGGGACGACATGGGATCAGCAATGATTCCACCCGTCTCCGGGACGTCGTCCGGGTTGGTTGCTTGAGGCGGCCGGCAACGGTCGCACCAGAGGAATGGTCGTCACGCGGGAGGCTTCGGCAGCCCGCCATACAGAACCCGGCTTATAGGCCGACTGGCATTCGCGCCCCGGGGACATGACCTTCGCTACGGCACCGGCGCGGCGGCTTCGCTCCGCGGGGCCGCGAAACCATAGTTTCCACCAAAAAAAATAATTTCCGCGCCGCCAAGCTCGATGATGGCATTTTCGGGGCCGTTGCCGCGCGCAACACTCTCTTAACCTTAACGCTTTCTAATGACCGGGAGGCTGCTGCGTCGCGTCGGACGTCGCTGCCGTTTTATTGACGCCCATATGGTCCCATGATATCCCAAATCATCCCGTCCAGCGTAGGGTTTTCCGGTTCGGATGCAGCGTTCCACCCGCCGGTGGAGCAAAGCCTTCCGACTGATTTGTCGCGACGTTTGGAATGGGGTGGGCTCTGGGGGAACGGTGGATCGTTTTGTCTCGAATTTCACCAACAAGCTGGACGCCAAGGGTCGCGTATCGATTCCCGCATCGTTCAGGGCAGTGGTGGCTCGAGACGGGTTCGAGGGATTATACGTCCACCCTTCGCTCGACCTTCCGACGCTCGACTGTGGGGGGCAGGCTTTGCTGAACCAGATCGACGCCATGATCGAACCGCTCTCGCCCTTTTCGGCGGACCGCGATGCGATCGCCATGACGCTGCTGGGCGAAAGCGACATCCTGAAGATCGATGCCGAAGGGCGCATCAGCCTCACCGAAGCGCTCAAGGAGCATGCCGGCATCACGAGCGAAGTGACCTTCGTGGGCGCCGGCCAGAAGTTTCAAATTTGGGAGCCGAGCAGTTTCCGCACGCGCCTGCTGGAGGCCAGACAGCAGACCCGCGCGTTGCGGCAGCAATACGGTTCTCGACCCGCGACGATGGATGGTCCATCGTCGTCGCCTCCAGGAGCACAGGAATGATGTCGGGTCGCGGCGATGGACCTGTCCTCGCCGCAGGCGGATCGGTTCGACATCTTCCTGTGCTCCGCGGAGAGGCTCTTGGTAGCCTCGCGCTCCGCGATGGCGGCCTCTATCTCGACGGAACCTTCGGGGCGGGCGGCTATACCAGCGCCATTCTCGATCATGCCGGCACGCGCGTCATCGCACTCGATCGCGATCCAAGCGCGATCGCGGGCGGCGCCGCGCTCGTCAAAGCCGCAAATGGCCGGCTCACCTTGCGTGAGGCGCGGTTCGGCAATCTCGACACCGTCGTCGGCGAGCTCGGCCTGGGGCCGCTCGATGGCGTCGTGCTCGACATCGGCGTCTCGTCGATGCAGATCGACGAGGAACAGCGCGGCTTCTCGTTCCGCTTCGACGGCCCGCTCGACATGCGGATGGAGAAGCGTGGCGACAGCGCCGCCGACCTCGTCAACACGGCCGATGAGGAAAGCCTCGCCAACATCCTCTTTTACTTCGGCGAAGAGCGTGCCTCGCGCCGCATCGCCCGCGCCATCGTGCATGATCGCGCCATCATGCCCTTCACCCGCACGAAGCCTCTCGCCGACATGATCGCGCGCGTCGCGCCGCTTGGCCCGCGCGATATCCACCCCGCCACACGCACGTTTCAGGCCCTCCGCATCGCGGTTAACGACGAACTGGGCGAACTGGTCCGTGGATTGACGGCGGCCGAGCAGGTTCTCGCGCCAGGCGGTCGTCTCGCGGTCGTCACCTTCCATTCGCTTGAGGACCGCATCGTCAAGCGCTTCTTCGCGGCCCGTTCCGGGCGCGGCGGCGGCGAGACGCGGTCGCGTCATCTGCCGGGCGAGCCCGAAGCCGTGGTGCCGACGTTCACGCTCGAGGGACGCCAGCATATCGGCCCCTCGCCCGAAGAGGTCGCCACGAACCCACGCTCCCGCTCGGCCAAGCTCCGGGTCGGCACCCGCACCGACGCGCCGGTCGGAGCCCTCGATCCGCGCTGGCTCGATCTTGCCCGGCTCCCCACCGTTCAGAACAGGCGGTAGCCATGTGGCGCTTCGTCAACATTCTCGCGGTCACGATCCTGGTGGCGTCTGCGGGCTACGCCTATTCGATCAAATACGAGACGATCCTGTTCGCCGAACAGATCATCAAGGCCAAGCACCAGATCGCCGACCAGCAGGATGCAATCGCCCGATTGCACGCCGAATGGGCGCTGCTGACCCGTCCGGAGCGACTGCAGGCCTTGGCCGAACAGCACACGAACCTTCGAATGCTGTCGCTCGACCAGATCGTGCAACTGGCCGAACTCCCCGACCGGCCACCCAAGGTCGACACGATCGGCCGAAAGCTCGACTCGCTCGGCTTGGCCGAGCCGACCAACACGCCGCAGGATCGCCGCGCAGGCGGCAGCGTCGCGACCCCCTCCTCGGCGAGATAAGTCATGGCTGAATCGAACGTCGACTTCATCGAGCCGGATCCCGCCGGGGCACCGAAGAGCCGCATGGCGCAGTTTCTCGCCGACGTCATGCGAACGCGGCTCGACAAAAGCAGCTCGCGCCTACGCCTCGTCGCGATCGGCTTCATCATGGTGTTCGGCCTGATTTCGGGCAAGCTGGTGCTGCTTGGCTTCAAGCCCGACAATTCGCAAAGCCTAAAGGGTGCGGCCGCGGAGGCCGTCTCGGGCGCCCGACCTGACATTCTCGACCGCAACGGCGCCGTGATGGCGACCGACATCAAGACCATGTCGGTCTTCGCCGAACCGCGCCGCATCATCGACAAGGACGAGGCAGTCGAACTGCTGACGGCCGTGCTGCCGGATGTCGATGCGCACGACCTGCGGGACCGGCTTGGCTCGCGTAAGGGCTTCGTCTGGGTGAAGCGCGGCATCACGCCGAGCCAGCAGGCGGAGGTTTACCATCTCGGCCTGCCCGGCATCGGCTTCCTGCCGGAAAATCGTCGCGTCTACCCGAATGGGCCGATCGCGGCGCATGTTCTCGGCTTCGCTAACCTCGACAATCAGGGCATCGCCGGTATTGAGAAATACATCGACGGACAAGGTTTGGCCGACCTGCATGGCGCCGGCTTCAAACTATCGTCCGACGACCTCAAGCCCATCACGCTCTCGATCGACCTGAACGCTACTCATGCGATGCGCGACGAACTCGCCAAGGGCATCGAGCATTTCAAGGCGAAATCCGGCGCAGCCGCGATCATGAACGTCAACACCGGCGAGATGATCGCCTTCGCGTCCCTACCCGACTACGACCCCAATAATCCGGCCGAAGCGCTCAACCTCGATCCAAACCACATCAACCATCTCACGGTCGGCGTCTACGAGATGGGGTCGACCTTCAAGGCGATCTCGATCGCCATGGCGCTCGAAGCCAACAAGGTCACGTTAAACTCGAAGCTCGATGCGCGTGACAGCCTGCGTTACGGGCGCTTCACCATCCACGACTTCCACAACGAAGGACGGTTTCTGACCGTACCAGAAGTCTTCAAATACTCATCCAACGTCGGTACCGCCCGCATGGCCATGCTGGTCGGGATCGAGGGCCATCAGGCATTTCTGAAAAAGATGGGCCAATTCGACCGGCTGCGGACCGAATTACCTGAAAATGCAATGCCGCTGATCCCGAAGCCCTGGAGCGAGCTCAACACCATCACGGCCGCCTTCGGCCAGGGTCTCAACGTGGCCCCGTTGCAGGCCATGATGGCGGTGGCGGGCCTCGTCAACGGTGGCTACCTCATCAAGCCGACCTTCCTGCGCCGCGATTCGGACGACGTCCGGACGGAATATCCGCGCGTGGTGCGGCCCGAGGTGTCGGAAGAGCTACGCTACCTGATGCGCCTCAATGCTGCCGTGGGTTCGGCCAAGAAGATCAACATCCCGGGCTATTTCGCCGGCGGCAAGACCGGGACGGCCGATAAGATCATCCATGGCCGCTACGCCAAGGATAAGGTGTTCACCACGTTCATGTCGATCATGCCGGCCGATAAGCCCAAATACCTCTTCCTCGTCCTGATGGACGATCCGCAGGCTGTGCCGGGGACCTATGGCTTCCACACGGCCGCCTGGAACTCGGGCGAAGTCTGCGGCAAGATCATGGCTCGCGTCGCGCCCATTCTCGACATGCCGCCGAACTTCGTGCTGCCGCAGCAGCCCTTCCCCTATGTGGCGAAGCTCGGCATCGGCCTCGCCGACGTGATGCAGCCGTGAGGCTCGACGCGCTCTTGCCCGGAACGGCCGGTCGGCCCGACTTCGCGGCGATCGACATCGCGGCGATTGACATCGCGGCGATGGACATCGCGGCTTTGGCGTCTGACAGCCGCGCCGTGGTGCCGGGCACGCTGTTCTTCGCCGTTCCTGGGACCCGACAGGATGGATCGGCTTTCATTCCGCAGGCGATCCAGCGCGGGGCCGCCGCCATCGTGATGGAAGCCGGCGCCGCGCCGATCACATCCGCCGTGCCGCTCATCGAGGTTCCCGACATCCGCGTCGCGCTCGCTACGGCTGCGGCGGTCTTCACGCCCGGCCAGCCCGGCACCATCGTGGCCGTCACCGGCACCAGCGGCAAAACCTCCGTGACCGCCTTTCTGCGCCAGATGTGGACGATCCTCGGCCAGCGGGCAGCCTCTCTCGGCACCATCGGGGTCGTGGCTCCGAGCGGCGCGGTCTATGGCTCGCTGACAACACCCGATCCGATCACGCTTCATGCGACGCTCGACAAACTCAGCCGCGAGGGCGTCACCCATCTCGCGGTGGAGGCCTCCTCGCACGGTCTCGACCAGCACCGGCTGGACGGGCTGCGGCTCGCGGCGGGCGGCTTCACCAACCTGTCGCACGATCACCTCGATTATCACGCCGACCTCGCCGATTATCTCCGGGCCAAGCTCCGCTTGTTCGACACGCTGCTGCCGGCTGGTGGCGCCGCCGTTATCGACGCGGATAGTGATGTCGCACCAACCGTTATCTCGGCGGCGCGGGCACGCGGCTTGCGGGTGTCGACTACGGGCCGCGCCGGCCATGATCTTCGCTTGATCTCGGCCGAACCCGAGGGATTCGACACACTTTTGAGCATCGCACATGCAGGCCATGCCTTCGCTGTTCGGCTGCCGCTCGCCGGCGCGTTTCAGGTCGCCAACGCCCTGCTGGCGGCGGGCCTCTGCATTGCCACGGGCAGCGAGCCCGAGGCGGTTTTCGGAAGCCTCAAACGGCTCGAGGGCGCGCCGGGCCGTCTCGAACGGGTCGGCAGCCACAAGGGCGCGCCGATCTTCGTCGACTATGCCCACAAGCCGGATGCGCTCGACAAGATCCTCGAAACCCTGCGTCCCTATGCGCGCGGCCGCTTGACGGTCGTTTTCGGCTGCGGCGGCGATCGTGACGCGGCCAAGCGTCCCTTGATGGGCGCTATCGCGGCGCGGCGGGCCGATCGCGTCATCGTGACGGACGACAATCCCCGCTCGGAAGATCCGGCCGCCATCCGGCACGCCATCCTGGCGGCCGCGCCGGACGCAATCGAAATCGCCGATCGTGGCGCGGCGATCCGCATAGCCGTTGCCGACCTCTGCGACGGCGACGTGTTGGTGGTGGCCGGCAAAGGACACGAGACCGGCCAGATCGTCGGCGGAACCGTGCTGCCCTTTTCGGACCACGAAACCATTCTGGCCGCCATCGCGGAGGCTCAACGATGACGCGCGATAAGCTCTGGTCCGGCTTCGGCCTCGTCACGCCGCTTGACGCACGCGTCGCCGGCCCCATTCCGACCGGCATTACGGGCGTTTCGATCGACACCCGCACGATCGAGCCCGGTGATCTCTTCGTCGCCATCAAGGGCGACGCCAGCGATGGGCACGACCATGTCGCGACAGCCTTTGAAAAAGGTGCTGCAGCCGCCGTGGTCGATGAGAGCCACTACGATGTGGTGCGCGGGCGCGGCTCACTTTATGTCGTGACCGACACGCTGAAGGCCATGCAGAGCCTTGGGCGCGCGGCCCGCGCCAGAACCGATGCCAAAATCGTCGCGGTGACCGGCTCGGTCGGCAAGACCGGCACCAAAGAAGCGCTGCGCCTGGTGCTCAGCGGCGCCGGTGAGACCCACGCGTCGGCAGCATCCTACAACAACCATTGGGGCGTGCCCCTGACGCTGGCGCGCATGCCGCGAGCGACGCAATTCGGCGTGTTCGAGATCGGCATGAACCATGCGGGCGAGATCGAACCGCTGACCGCGATGGTCAAGCCGCATGTCGCCATCATCACGACGGTGGCGCCCGTCCATCTCGAGTTTTTCCGCTCGGTCTCCGAGATCGCCGACGCCAAAGCCGAGATCTTTTCCGGCCTTCAGCCGGGCGGCACCGCGATCATCAATCGGGACATCGACACGTTTTATCGTTTGCTGACCCGCGCCGAAGCCTCGCCGGCGGCTCGTGTACTGACCTTCGGCGAACATCCGGAGGCGGATGCACGCCTCGATTCCCTGACGCCGGAGCTCAATGGATCGAGCGTTCAGGCGACCATCCACGGCAGGCTGGTCCACTTCCGGCTCGGCGCGCCAGGGCGTCACCTCGCCATGAACGCGCTGGCGGTTCTGCTCGCAGCGGCCGAGGTCGGCATCGATCCCTTTTTCGCCAGCTTGGCGCTTGCGGCCTATTCGGCCGGGCCGGGACGTGGCGAACGCACGATCCTGCAGACCGAGGCGGGCCCCATCACGCTCATCGACGAAAGCTACAATGCCAACCCGGCCTCGATGCGGGCCGCACTCGCGCTCCTCGGCTCAACGCCGGTCGGCGACGGCGGGCGCCGCATCGCGGTTCTGGGCGACATGCGCGAACTTGGGCCGGATGCCCCGGCCCTGCACGAAGCGCTCGCCGGCGAGGTGCAGGCCCAGTCGGTCGATCTTCTGTTCGCGGCCGGCCCCCTCACGCGCCCGCTTTACGACGCTGTGCCATCCGCTACCCGAGGGTTGTGGGCCGAGCAATCGACCGCTATCCAGGCGCCCTTGGCGGCTGCCCTCCGGGCGGGCGACGTGGTCATGGTGAAAGGCTCCAACGGCAGCAAGATGGGGCCGCTCGTCGCCGCGCTGAAAAGCCAATTCGCACCCCGCTCCGGCGAGGTTTGAGGATCGACGATGCTGACTTGGCTTACGGATTTCGCGGGTGTGTTCAGTCCGCTCAACCTGTTCCGGTATCTCACGTTCCGGACCATCGGAGCGACCGCAACCGCAGCCTTGTTCGTGTTTCTCTTCGGTCCCCGAATCATCGCGGCGCTGCGGCTGAAGCAGGGGAAGGGCCAGCCGATCCGGCTCGACGGACCGGCCTCGCATCTTCTCACCAAGAAAGGCACGCCCACCATGGGCGGCCTGATGATCCTATCAGGGCTCGTCTTCTCGACCCTGCTCTGGGCCAACCTGCGGAGCCCCTACGTCTGGGTAGTCCTGCTGGTGACGCTCGGCTTCGGCATGATCGGCTTCTACGACGATCTTTTGAAGGTGACGAAACAGACCCACAAGGGGTTCTCGGGCCGCATGCGGCTCGGGCTCGAGACGTTGATCGCGGCCGTGGCGGTCTGGGTCATGATGAAGGTCGGGCCGGCCAGCACGACCGGCCTCGCCTTGCCGTTTTTCAACGGTTACGTGGCTGATCTCGGCATGTTTTTCGTGGTCTTCGGCGCCTTCGTGATCGTCTCGTCCGGCAATGCCGTGAACCTGACCGATGGCCTTGATGGGCTGGCGATCGTTCCCGTCATGGTAGCGGCCGCGACCTTCGGGCTGATCGCTTATTTCGCCGGCAACTTCCTGTTCGCGACCTATCTCGGCATCAACCATGTGCCGCAGACCGGCGAGTTGGCGGTGGTGGCCGGGGCGGTGATCGGGGCCGGCATCGGCTTTTTGTGGTTCAACGCGCCCCCCGCCCAGATCTTCATGGGCGACACAGGATCGCTGGCGCTCGGCGGCCTGATCGGGACGATCGCGGTGGCGGTCAAGCACGAGGTCGTGCTTTGTATCGTCGGCGGCCTCTTCGTGCTCGAAGCCCTTTCGGTGATCGTCCAGGTTGCGTCGTTCAAGATGACCGGACGCCGGGTGTTCCGCATGGCGCCGATCCATCATCATTTCGAACAGCTCGGCTGGTCGGAATCACAGATCGTGATCCGGTTCTGGATCATCGCCTTCATGCTTGCCCTCATCGGCCTCTCGACCCTAAAGGTGCGATGAGTATGACGCCCGTCACGGCCTTCGCGGATCAGCATCTCGCCTTGTTCGGGCTTGGCGGCTCGGGCCTTGCGACGGCCGAAGCACTGTTGGCGGGTGGCGCGCAGTTGACGGCCTGGGACGATTCGGAGACCTCGCGTGCGGCCGCGCGGACTCGCGGCATAGCGGTGGCGGACCTCCGCGACGCGGAGTGGTCCGGTTTTTCGGCGCTCGTGCTGGCGCCAGGGGTTCCGCTGACCCATCCCGAGCCGCATTGGACCGCAACCCTGGCGCAGGCCGCAGGCCTTCCGGTCATCGGCGACATCGAATTATTCTGCCGCGAGCGCGCCAAAGTCGCGCCGGATGCGCCGCTCATCGCCATCACGGGCACCAACGGCAAATCGACCACGACGGCGTTGATCGCGCATCTGTGCCGCGCCGCGGGTTGGGACACGCAGATGGGCGGCAACATCGGCGTGCCCGTTCTGGCGCTCGATCCGCCCGCGAACAATCGCGTCCATGTGCTTGAATTGTCGAGCTTTCAGATCGATCTCGCGCCAAGCCTGCATGCCTCTGTCGGGATCCTTCTCAATCTCACGCCGGATCATATCGATCGCCACGGCACGATGGAGAATTACGCCGCCATCAAGGAGCGTCTTGTGGCATCCGCCGATCGTGCCGTGATCGGTGTCGACGACCCCCATTCGGCCGCCATCGCGGCGCGGGTCAAGGCAAGTGGCATCACGCTCACCACGATCTCGGTCGCGGGTCATCAGGCCGATGTCACGCTCGACGGCACGCGGCTGATGCAGAATCAGGACATACTCGCCGATCTTGCCGGTGTTGCGACATTGCGCGGCCGCCACAATGCGCAGAACGCCGCTGTCGCCATCGTCGCCGTGCAGGCCGTCGCTTCGATGCTGCCCGCGAGCCAACCGATCGATCTTCCGAAAGCGCTGCACGGCTTCGGAGGTCTGCCGCACCGGATGGAGCAGGTTGGGCAGCGCGGACACGTGCTGTTCGTCAATGACTCGAAAGCCACCAATGCGGATGCGGCCGAGCAGTCGCTGAAGTCGTTCGATCCTGTCTTCTGGATCGTCGGCGGCGTCGCCAAGGAGGGCGGCCTCGCCCCGCTCGCGCCTTTCTTCAGCCGTGTCGCCAAAGCTTATCTGATCGGGACGTCCAGCGCGGCCTTTGCGGCCGAACTCGATGGGCGTGTCGAGGTCGAAGACTGCGGGACCCTCGATGTCGCCGTGGCGGCAGCGGCGCGCGACGCGGCACGTTCGGACGCGGCTGAGCCGGTCGTGCTGCTGGCTCCCGCTTGTGCGTCCTACGATCAGTTCAAGAATTTCGAGCAACGGGGCACGCGCTTCCGAGAGCTCGTCGAGGCGCTGCCTGCCTCGCTCGCAGGCCAGGCTGAGGAGAAGTCCCGTGATCTCACGCGCTGAAAACTCGCGTCTCGCCAACTGGTGGTGGACGGTCGATCGCTGGCTTCTCGGCGCTCTCGGTCTGTTGATGATCCTCGGCATCGTGCTGGCCATGGCGGGCAGCCCTGCGGTCGCAGAACGGCTCGGACTGTCGACCTTCTACTTCGTGCGCCATCAAGCGATGTTCATGCTCCCGGCCGCCGCGTTGCTGATCGCGACGTCGTTCCTGTCGCCGCGCGACACCCGCCGCGCCGCCTTGCTTCTGTTCGTGGTCGGCATGGGTCTGATCATCGTGGCGCTCATGTTCGGCCACGAGGTGAAGGGGTCGAGGCGTTGGATTTTCGGCATCCAGCCCTCCGAATTCGTCAAACCCGCCTTCGTGATCCTGGCCGCGTGGGCGTTTTCGGAAGGCGCGCGGCGGCGCGACGTTCCCGGCAACCTGCTGGCTCTGCTGCTCCTGCCGATCACGGTCGTTCCCCTGATCCTGCAGCCGGATTTCGGGCAGACGATGCTGCTCTCGATCGTGTGGGCGACTCTCTTCTTCATGGCGGGGCTGCATCTGTTCTGGGTCGTCGGCCTCGGCGGCGCCGGTGCCGCCAGCGTGTTCCTGGCCTATAAGCTCGTGCCGCATGTGCGCGACCGCATTCTCCACTTCGTCGATCCGAGTAATGGCCCCGGCGCCAGCGATACGTTCCAGGTCGATACCGCGATGGAAAGCTTCGCGTCGGGCTCCTGGCTCGGCAAGGGACCGGGTGAAGGCATTTACAAGCGCGTGCTGCCCGACGCCCATACCGACTTTATCTTTGCGGTCACGGGCGAGGAATTCGGCCTGTTATTCTGCATCGCGCTGGCTGGCCTTTTTGCCTTCATCGTCTTGCGCGGCCTGCTCCTGGCCGACCGAAACGACGACCCATTCTGCCGGTTCGCCGCTGCTGGCCTCGTGGTGCTCTTCGGGGTGCAGAGCTGCATCAACATGGCGGTCAACCTTCACCTGATGCCCGCCAAGGGCATGACGCTGCCGTTCATCTCCTATGGTGGATCATCGCTCATCAGCCTGGCGGTCGGCATGGGATTTCTGATCGCGGTGACGCGGAAGCGTCCACGCGCCGCCGTGCTCGACGGCATCGGAGACAAGATCTGATGGCGGTGCGGATCAAGACACAGCGCCGCAACGGTCCGGTCCTGGTCGCGGCTGGCGGCACGGGCGGGCATCTGTTCCCGGCCGAGGCGCTGAGCCGTGCTTTGGGGCAGCGCAACATTCCGGTGGAACTCGTCACCGACACCCGCGCGCTCGCTTATGCCGACACCTTCCCGGCCGATGCGATCCATGCGGTCCGCGCCGCGACGCCGACCGGCGGCTCCGCCCTATCCAAGGTCAATGCGATGCTGACCTTGGGCCGTGGCTCGTTACAGGCTCGCGCTCTGCTCGGACGCATCAACCCGTGTGTTGTGGTGGGGTTTGGCGGCTATCCGACGGTGCCGCCGATGGTGGCCGCACTATCGCGGCGCATTCCCGTGATCCTGCACGAGCAGAATGCCGTGATCGGGCGCGCCAACGCCTTTCTGGCGCGCGGCGCCACCGCGATCGCGACGGGCTTCGAGACCCTTGGGCGCGCCTCGGCCGGCGTGCTCGCCAAGGCGACCCACACGGGTAATCCGGTTCGGCCCGCCGTTCTGGCTGCCGCCGCCAGCCCCTACCCCGGGTTTGCGGATGGCATGCTGCGGATTCTCGTGACGGGCGGCTCGCAAGGCGCGCGCGTCATGTCGGATGTGGTGCCGTCCGCCATCGCGCTTCTCGATGACAGCAGCCGACAGCGGCTCATCGTCGTGCAGCAGGCCCGCGGCGAAGACGAAGCCCGTGTCCGCGCCGTTTATCGGGAGGCTGGCGTGCAGGCCGAAGTGGCTCCGTTCTTTGCGGACTTGCCGGCCCGCATCGGCGCTGCACATCTCGTTATCGCGCGAGCCGGTGCATCCACGGTCAGCGAACTCGCGGTGATCGGCCGCCCCTCGATCCTCGTGCCATTCCCCCACGCGCTCGATCAGGACCAGGCCGCGAACGCGCAGATCCTGCAGCGGACCGGCGCGGCCTTGGTGGTCCGCCAATCGGCCTTCACGCCGGACGCGCTGGCGCGCGAACTGAACCGCATTCTCGCCAGTCCCGCCGAAATTCTCGCCCCGCAAGCCGCACAGGCCAAACGTGCCGGGTTACCGGATGCCGCCGAGCGCCTCGCCGATCTCGTCCTCACGATTGCCGGTGTCACGGCCCATGATGCCGCCGCAAGCGACATCGCCTCTCTTCAAGGAAGCCTCGCCCGATGAAACTGCCGCGCGAACTCGGCCCTATCCACTTCGTCGGGATCGGCGGCATCGGCATGTCGGGCATCGCCGAGGTGCTGGCCAATCTCGGCTACAAGGTCCAGGGCTCGGACGCGTCCGAGAGCGCCAACGTTCAGCGCCTCCGCGACAAAGGGATCACGATCAGCGTTGGCCATGATGCGAAGAACCTCGGCGATGCCGAAGTCGTGGTGGTCTCGACGGCGATCCGCCGCGACAATCCGGAGTTGACGGCCGCACGCGAGCGCCGTCTTCCCGTGGTGCGTCGCGCCGAGATGCTGGCCGAACTAATGCGCCTCAAGACCTGCGTCGCCATCTCGGGTACGCATGGCAAAACCACCACCACGTCGCTGGTCGCGACCTTGCTCGACGCGGGCGGGTTCGACCCGACCGTCATCAACGGCGGCATCATCAATGCCTATGGCACCAATGCGCGCCTCGGCGATGGCGACTGGATGGTGGTGGAGGCCGACGAGAGCGACGGCACCTTCCTGAAACTACCGGCCGATGTCGCGATCGTGACCAATATCGATCCAGAGCATCTCGATCACTTCAAGACGTTCGATGCCATCAAGGCTGCCTTCTTCACGCTGGTCGAGAACCTGCCGTTTTATGGCTTCGCGGTCATGTGTCTCGACCATCCGATCGTGCAGGAGCTGGTAGGCCGCATCGAGGACCGGCGCGTCATCACCTACGGCGAAAACCCGCAAGCCGACGTGCGGCTGCTCGATGTCGATCTGACCGGCGGCGTGTCGCGGTTCAACGTCCTGATCCGCGATCGCAAGACAAACGGCGCCACCTATATCGAGAATGTCGTGATGCCCATGCCGGGCCATCACAATGCGCTGAACGCGACGGCCGCTATCGCGGTGGCCTATGAATTGAAAATGCCGATCGACTTGATCCGCAAAGCTCTGGCGAATTTCGGTGGCGTCAAGCGCCGCTTCACCCGTACAGGCGAATGGAACGGCGCGGAAATCTTCGACGATTACGGCCACCACCCGGTCGAGATCACGGCGGTGCTGAAAGCGGCTCGTGCCTCGACCAAAAACCAGGTCATCGCCATCGTGCAGCCGCATCGCTATTCGCGGCTGCAGGCGCTGTTCAGCGATTTCGCAACCTGCTTCAACGATGCCGATGCGGTCATCGTGGCGGATGTCTATGCGGCCGGGGAGGTTCCGATCGAGGGCGTCGACAAAGCCGGTCTCGTCGCCGCCATCAAGGCGCATGGCCATCGCAACGTCATGCCCCTGCCCTCTCCCGCCGACCTGCCGCGCCTCGTGCGCGATCTCGCCAAGCCGGGCGATTACGTCGTTTGTCTTGGTGCCGGCAACATCACGCAATGGGCGAACGCGCTGCCCCAGCAACTCGCGGCGGACGCTTGATGCAGGAGGCCGACCTCCGCGCGCTGCTTCCCGACCTGCGCGGGCGGTTGAGCTTCGGCGACAAACTGGGCGCCATGACCTGGTTCCGCGTCGGTGGATCGGCCGACATGCTATTCGTGCCGGCCGACGAGGACGACCTCGCCTACGCGCTGGCCCGCATCCCGGCCGAGGTTCCGGTCACGGTCGTCGGGCTCGGCTCCAACCTCATCGTGCGGGACGGCGGCATCAGGGGGCTCGTGGTGCGGCTCGGCAAAGGATTTGGCGCGATCACGGTCGAGCCTGACCAACGCCTGCGGGCCGGAACGGGCGCGCCAGACGTGAAAGTCGCGCGCGCGGCAGCCGATGCGGGCATCGACGGGCTCGCGTTTTTTCGCGGCATTCCCGGTTCGATCGGTGGCGCACTCCGCATGAATGCCGGGGCGCATGGCGGCGAGACGACGGATGCTTTGATCGAAGCGCGAGGCGTCGACCGGTCCGGAACGATCCGGACCTTCGGCCATGCCGACATGGGCTTTTCGTATCGCCACTCCGAGGCGCCGGATGACGTGATCTTCACCCAGGCGGTCTTCCAGGGCCGACCGGGAGAAAGCGCCGTCATCCTGGCCGAAATGGATCGCATCACGACGGCGCGCGAGGCGTCGCAACCGATCCGTGAAAAGACCGGCGGCTCGACCTTTGCGAATCCGCCGGGCCACAAGGCTTGGCAATTGATCGATGCGGCAGGCTGCCGGGGTCTCGTGCGCGGCGACGCGCAGGTCTCCGAGATGCATTGCAACTTCCTGATCAACCGCGGCACCGCCACGGCGGCCGATATCGAGGGGCTCGGTGAAGAGGTGCGCACCCGCGTTCTCGAGACGAGCGGCGTGTCGCTGCGCTGGGAGATCAAACGGATCGGGGTTGCGGCATGAGGCGGACCGCCGCCTTGGGCTCGAACGAGAAAGTAGATCGATGACAAAGCATGTCGCTGTTCTGATGGGTGGCTGGTCGGCCGAGCGCGAGGTGTCGCTGCGCTCCGGGGCGGCCTGCGGCGCCGCGCTCGAAAGCGTCGGCTACCGCGTGACCCCCATCGACATCGACCGCGACATCGGCGCGACGCTGGCGGCGATGCGACCGGATGTGGCCTTCAACGCCTTGCACGGCCGTGTCGGCGAGGATGGGACGATCCAGGGCATTCTGGAGATTCTTCGCATTCCCTATACGCATTCCGGTGTTTTGGCGTCGGCCATCGCGATGCAGAAGGACAAAGCCAAGATCATGTTCACGGCTGCGGGGGTGCCGGTCGCGCATGGCATGTTGGTCAATCGATTCGAAGCGGCCCGCGAACATGTCCTGCCACCGCCCTACGTGATCAAACCCGTTAACGAAGGCTCGTCCGTCGGGGTCATCATCGTTCATGAGGGACGAAGCCATCCGCCGCAGGAACTCGGCCGTCCGGATTGGACTTTCGGCGACACCCTGCTGGCCGAAACTTTCGTTGCGGGACGGGAACTTACCTGTGCCGTGATGGGTGATCGCGCCCTCGGCGTGATCGACATCGTTTCCAACACCGGCGAGTTCTACGACTACGATGCCAAATATGCCAAAGGCGGGTCCACCCACGTCTTTCCGGCAAATCTTAAACAAAATATTTACCAACATGTCCAAGAGTTGGCGCTCAGGGCTCATCGGGCTCTCGGATGCCGCGGCGTGAGTCGCACCGATTTCCGCTACGACGACCGACCCGAGGGCACGGGGGAGTTGATCGCGCTGGAAGTCAACACGCAGCCCGGGATGACCGAGACCTCCCTGGTTCCCGAGCTTGCAGCACATGCCGGCTTATCATTTGGTGAGCTTGTCCGATGGATGGTGGAGGACGCCTCCTTAGATCGTTAACGGAAAGCAGCGCGGGGCTGTTCGCCCTGTCGCGCCCGCGTTTTGCTGGCTTGCCGGACAGCTTCGACAACGGTCCCGTCCAGTTCCGCAACAACACGCGCCGCCGGTCCCGTGCCCCCAAGGGGTTTCGTCTTCCGGCGCTGCTTCCTCGGACGACCCGGGGCGGCGTCGGCATCGCGCTGACGATCGCGCTCTTCGCTTCGACCGGTCTTTATGGCGCCGTGCGCGGTGGCCAATATCAGGCCTTCGTCGCGGCCAACGGATCACCGCTCGACGTCGCCGCCAAACTGGTCGGCTTTCCAATCGACGCCATCACGATCTCGGGCATCAAGGAACTCGACCAGACCGAGATCCTCAAGGCCGCCGCGATCGATCCGAGCCACTCGTTGCTGTTTCTCGACGCCGCCAGCGTACGCGAGCGCCTTCGTGCCCTGCCGCTTGTTCGCAACGCGGTCGTGACCAAGCTGTTTCCCGACCGTCTGACCATCGCGATCGACGAACGCGATCCCGTCGCGCTGTGGCAGATCAACGGCCATCTCTCGATCGTATCGGCCGATGGGGTCGTGATCGACGATGTGCATGACGACCGTTTTCTGGCGTTGCCCTTCGTGGTCGGCGAGGGCGCCAACGGGCGCGTGTCCGAATTCCTGGCGCTGCTCGACGCAGCCGGCGACCTGCGGAGCCGTATTCTCGCGGGTGTCCTGGTCGGCGAGCGCCGCTGGACCCTGAAGATGGATAGCGGCATCGAGGTCGCCCTCCCCGAGACGGGAGCCGCGGAGGCGATGGCCCGGCTCGCCCTCTTGCAGAAGCAATCCAAGCTTCTCGACAAGGATCTCGTCTCGGTCGATCTCCGGGACCCGGAACGAATCACCGCCCGCTTGTCCGACGATGCGGCTGCCGCTCGCGTCGACATGCTCGCCAAACGACCAAAACGGAAGGTGATCCCCGAATGATGCCGCCGCGCATGCGTCCCATCTCGTCACGGAAAAGCGCAGTCCTCTGCGTGCTCGATGTGGGAACCTCGAAGGTCGCTTGCCTGATCGCCAAGCTCGTGCCGGCGGAGCCCTCCGACATGCTGCGCGGACGCACACACCGCTGCCGTATCCTCGGCATCGGCCATCAGCGCTCGCGCGGCATCAAGGGTGGCGCGGTGATCGATATGGACGAAGCCGAAAGCGCCATTCGGCTCGCGGTCGACGCGGCCGAGCGGATGGCCGGCGTCGAGGTCAGCAGCGTCATCGTCACGACGACGGGTGGCCGCCTGTCGTCGCAACATTACAGCGCCAAGGTCACGGTCGGCGGCAAGGCCGTCTCCGATTACGATGTTCATCGCGTGCTCGAAGCCAGCACGACGACAGCGCGGCAAGGCCGGGCGGTGTTGCATTCGCTGCCGAACGGCTTCTCGCTCGATGAAACGCGTGGCATCCGCGATCCCAAAGGCATGATGGGCGACGAACTCGGCGCCGAGATGCATGTGATCGGTTGCGATGCGGCCGCGGCCCGCAATCTCATGCTGGCGATCGAGCGCTGCCACCTGACGATCGAGGCCCTGGTCGCGACCCCCTATGCGGCCGGCCTGTCGGCCCTGGTCGACGACGAGGCGGAACTCGGCGTCGCGCTTATCGACATGGGCGGCGGCACCACATCGACGGGCGTGTTCGCGGGCGGCAACCTCGCCCATGTCGATGCCATCGCGGTGGGCGGCAACCACGTCACGATGGATATCGCGCGCGGCCTGACGACCCGGCTGACCGATGCCGAACGCTTGAAGACGCTGTATGGCACTGCGATCTCGTCGGCCTCCGACGAACGCGAGACCTTCGCGGTCGCGCATGTGGGCGACGACCCGGATCAGCCGACCCATCTGCCAAAGTCGCATCTTGTGCGGATCATCCGGCCTCGCGTCGAGGAGATCCTGGAGCTCGTCCGCGATCGTCTGAAGGACGCCGGTTTCGCAGCCCATGCGGGCCGTCGGCTCGTTTTGACAGGAGGCGCCTGCCAATTGACGGGTGTCGCAGAAGCCGCACGTCGGATTATTTCGCCACAAGTGAGAATCGGGCGCCCTTTGGGTATTCAAGGATTGCCCGAATCAGCAAAGAATCCAGCATTCGCGGCGGCTGTCGGTTTGCTGATCTATCCGCAATTCGCTGGCATTGAGCATTTCGAACCCCGAGGGCAGGCACCGATGCAAGCCACTGGGACGGACGGCTACATGTCACGCGTCGGGCGGTGGTTGAAAGACAGTTTCTAAGAATTGCGAAAGCGCGGGACGGCGGCTCCGCGTGATCGCAGCGAGATGTTGGATATCCAGGGGACCCACGCGCAAGCGCCCCAAGCAATCGAGAGGCCACAAGCGATGACGATCAATCTCAAAGGACCGGAACTCCGGGAACTGAAGCCCCGCATCATGGTGTGCGGCATCGGCGGAGCCGGCGGTAACGCGGTCAACAACATGATCGTGTCCGGCCTGATCGGCGTCGACTTCATCGTGGCCAACACCGACGCGCAGGCGCTGACGAGTTCGAAAGCCGAGCGCATTATTCAGATGGGCCTGCAGGTGACCGAAGGCCTCGGCGCCGGCTCGCAGCCCGAAGTCGGCCGCGCCGCCGCGGAAGAAGCCATCGAGGAAATCCGCGATCATCTCGCCGGCGCCCATATGGTGTTCGTCACGGCCGGCATGGGCGGCGGCACCGGTACCGGAGCGGCCCCGGTCATCGCTCGCACGGCGCGCGACATGGGTATCTTGACGGTCGGTGTCGTCACCAAGCCGTTCCAATTCGAAGGCCAGCGCCGCATGCGCGTCGCCGATGCCGGAATAACGGAACTGCAGAAGGCGGTCGATACGCTGATCTGCATCCCCAACCAGAACCTGTTCCGCGTCGCCAACGAAAAGACGACGTTCGCGGATGCGTTTTCCATGGCCGATCAGGTGCTCTATTCGGGCGTCGCCTGCATCACCGACCTGATGGTCAAGGAAGGTCTCATCAACCTCGACTTTGCCGACGTGCGCGCCATCATGCGCGAAATGGGCAAAGCCATGATGGGAACCGGCGAAGCCTCTGGCGACAAGCGCGCCATTATGGCGGCCGAAGCCGCCATCGCCAATCCGCTTCTCGACGAAGTCTCGATGAAGGGTGCGCGCGGCCTGCTGATCTCGATCACGGGCGGCAACGACCTGACGCTCTACGAGGTGGATGAAGCCGCCAGCCGCATCCGTCAGGAAGTCGACGACGACGCCAACATCATCCTCGGCGCGACTTTCGATTCGAACCTCGATGGCATCGTCCGCGTCTCGGTGGTTGCGACCGGAATCGACCAGCCGGTCGGATCCAAGGAGCTCATCGCCAGCGAAACCCGCATCGCCGAGGCCACCCAGCGCCTGCGTCAGCAAACCATCGCGCGCCCCGTCGAAACCAGCGCGGTTCGTTCGCTCGCTGCCCCCGAGCACGCTCAAGCCTATGACCAGGCGCCGCAGCAAGCCCAACTTGCTCAGCCCGCGCCGGCCCCCATCCACTACGCCCAGCCCGCCCCCGCCGCGATGTCGAACGATGTCGAGCTGATGCCGATCCAATCCAAGGCGAGCGTCTTCCAACCCCAGGCGCCGATGCATCAGGAGCAGCCGCGCGCCGAGCATGTCGACAATGGCCCGTATATTCCGCCGGCCCCCCAACAGGTGCAGCGCGCCCAGCGGATGCCGCAGGTGGAAGATCTGCCAATGCCGGTGCAGAACCAGATCCGGGCCCAGCGTAACGACCCGCAGGCCGAAGCTGTTCAAGCGGATACGAAGCGTCGCAGTCTGCTCGAGCGCCTCGCCTCCTTCGGCATGAGCCGTGGCGAGGAAGCAGCGCCTCCCGCCCGCCCGACGGCGCCAGCACCCCGCGCCCAGGCCAACATGCCGGCTCCGCATTATGGCCAGACTGCTCCGCAGCAGCAGGCCTATGCTCAACCGCGCGCTCAGCAGCCCGGCTCTGTGCATGCGGAATATGGCAAACGTCCCGCCCCCGCCGCGCCGGCTCGCAACGCCCATGTCCCGGCCGATCAGCATGGCCGTCCACTGCCCCACGCTCGCCCGAATGAGGACGACCAACTCGAAATTCCGGCTTTCCTGCGGCGTCAATCGAACTAATTCGTCGCTAAAAGCTGCAACAATTCTAAGCGCATTCCGTCTTCTCGGAGTGCGCTTAGCCTTATAAGCTCCTGTAACTGAACGGTTAACGCGATCAAAAAGCATCGCGTTGGATTGTGTTACATCACGTAAAAAAGCGTGATTTGGCTAACCAAAGGCATCCGCGTAGTTTGGCTTCAACGAGACGCGGCGACATGAATCGAACCGCTCCGCGCAACCAGATGATCGCTTCTTAGCGGTCGCGATTGCGGAGTTTCTGGGGAAGAACCGTGGCAACGGTCGGCTGCAAATAAGGTCTTCGGGCCAAGACACTTCCGGTGCGGGGCATGTTTGCCGACCAACCGGGAGATCTGGAGCAGGATAAGAATGAAACTGGGTAAGCAGACCACCCTTAGGAAGAGCACCGCCCTCGTGGGTGCTGGCGTTCATTCCAACGCTCCGGTGAGCCTTATCCTTCATCCCGCTTCCGCAAATTCAGGTATCGTCTTCATCCGAACCGGCCTTCCAGAAGGCGGCCAACGCCGTATCGAAGCCAAATGGTCCAAGGTATCGACCACGGAACTCTGCACTGTCATCGGTGACCCCTCGCGCGGAACCGTGGCGACCATCGAACATCTTCTCGCAGCTCTCTCCGGCCTCGGCGTCGACAACGTCCAGATCGAGATCGACGGGCCGGAAGTTCCGATCATGGATGGATCATCGGCCGCATTCGTGGCCGCCATCGACCGGGCCGGCATCAAGACCCTGACGGCGCCCCGCCGTTACATCAAAATCCTCAAGCCGATCCGCGTCGAGCAAGGTCGCTCTTTCTCGGAGCTGAGCCCGTCGGACGATGGCTTCCGCCTTGATGTCGAGATCGATTATTCCTGCGGCGTGATTGGTCGTCAGCAAAAGTCGATGATGCTGACCCCCGCGAGCTTTCGCGCCGAGATTTCCCGGGCCCGCACCTTCGGATCGATCAGCGATGTCGAACGGCTTTGGAAAATGGGTTTCGCACTCGGCTCCTCGCTCGAAAATTCCATCGCGGTGGATGGTGACCGCGTTCTGAATCCGGAAGGCCTCCGAAGCAGCGACGAGTTCGTGTCGCACAAGACGCTTGATGCGGTGGGCGATCTGGCACTTGCCGGCGCACCGATCATCGGCACTTACCGGGCATTCTGCCCCGGCCACAAAATGAACTTCCTTGTCCTGAAGGCCATGTTCGCCGACCGCTCATCCTTCGAGTTGATCGAAGCTCCGGTTCGGACCAAGAGCTTCTACCCAGATTTCGCGATGCCGGCGATGCCGGCTTTCGCCGAGATGAACTGAAACCGTTTCGGTTTCGTTCGCTTCAGTCTTGAAGCTCTGTTGCATCTTTGCGCCTCTCCCTAAAAAAGCGCCGCCAAGGTCGGAACCGATTGGTTCTTGCCGTTTCTGGCCAGGATAGGCCATAATCACCCCTATAGTGATCGCAAGCCGAAGCTGGTCCGTCACAAACGGGTGGTAGTCTTGGCGGCCTGAACAACCGAGTTGTCCTGCATGATGCACGCCCGTTACCGGTCTTCACTTCTCGTCCAGTCCGGTTCCGCACCGCGCGCGACACTGATGTCGACGTCAACGGTCGCAAAGGTCTCGATGATGGCCATCATCGCCCTGGCCATGCCGCTCGCCGGCTGCTCGAGCCTCGAATCGTTCAATCCCTTCGGTGCCGAGAAATACGAGACCAAGATCCTGCCGGACGTGCCGGCCGACGACATCTACAATCAAGGCCTTGCTCGCCTGGGCAAGAAGGATACCGAGGGCGCGGCCAAGAAATTCAGCGAACTCGACAAGCAATATCCGTATTCGGATTATTCGCGGAAGGGTCTGCTGATGTCGACCTACGCGCAATATCAGGCGGGTAATTACGATGACGCGATCGCCTCGGGTGGCCGTTACTACTCGCTTTACCCGACCTCGCCGGATGCGCCCTATGCGCTCTACATGGAGGCGATGTCATACTACAATCAGATCCCGGATATTTCGCGTGACCAGAAGCAATCTGAGAAGGCGCTCGATCTCTTCAATCAAATCGCGACCAAATATCCGAATTCAGAATATGCCAGCGACGCGAAATACAAGATCCAGGTAACCCGCGACCAGATCGCCGGCAAGGAAATGTCGGTCGGTCGCTTCTATCTGGCGCGACATAACTACGTTGCGGCCATCAATCGCTTCCGCACCGTCATCGGTCAGTATCAGACGACCCGGCACACCGAAGAGGCCTTGGCACGTTTGACCGAGGCCTATATGGCGCTGGGAATTACGAACGAAGCGCAAACGGCAGCGGCCGTGCTGGGCCATAACTTCCCAGATAGCCAGTGGTACAAAGATTCGTTTGCCTTGCTGCAGACGGGCGGTTTGGAGCCGCGTGAAGATACCGGCTCGATCATCTACAAGACCTTCCACAATCTCGGTCTGACCTGATCGCCCTCACCTGGCAGGCGCGATGCTGTCTCGTCTGACCATCCGCGATATCGTTCTCATCGACCGCCTGGATCTCGAGTTCGGTCCAGGATTGACGGTGCTGACCGGCGAGACCGGCGCGGGTAAATCCATTCTTCTCGATGCCTTCGCGCTTGCGCTGGGTGGACGCGGCGATGGCGGTCTCGTTCGCCATGGCGAGAAGCAAGGCCAGGTCACGGCCGTGTTCGATCTGTCGGCGCAGCACCCCGCACTCGCCTTGGCGCGCCAGAACGACATTGAAGTCGAGGGCGACCTGATCCTCCGCCGCGTTCAGGTCGCCGATGGGCGCACGCGGGCCTTCGTCAACGACGCTCCTGTCAGCGCGCAGGTCCTCCGGGCCTTATCGCGCACGCTGGTCGAAATTCACGGCCAGCATGACGAGCGAGCGCTCGTCGACCCGGACCTGCACCGGACGCTGGTGGATGCTTTTGGCGGATTGGACACGCTCGTCTCCACCGTTCGGGCATGCCATGCCGCGCGACGGACCATCGAGGCGGATTTGAAAGGCGAAACCGCGCGTGTGTCAAAAGCGCGGGCCGATGCGGATTTCCTTCAGCATGCCGCCGAAGAACTTGGATCGCTCGCGCCGCAGGTCGGCGAGGAAGAGAAGCTCGCGAGCCGTCGCGCCGACATGATGGCGGCGGAGAAAGTCGCGAGCGACCTCCGCGATGCCTACGAGGCCGTGTCGGGCAATGGATCGCCCACCTCGACATTGTCGGCTCTCGTCCGGCGGTTGGAGCGACGGGCCGCGCAAGCGCCCTCGCTCATCGACCCCTGTACGCAAGCGATCGATGCCGTGTTGCTTGCTTTAGACGGCGCCTCGGCCGCGATCGGGCAGGCGCTCGACGATGCCGCCTATGACCCGCACGAACTCGAGCGGGTGGAGGAGCGACTGTTCGCGCTGCGTGCTCTCGCGCGCAAACACGCATGCGGCCCGGATGATCTGCCGGCTCTGGCGGACAAATTCACAGCTGATCTCGCCGCCCTCGATGCTGGTGAAGCGCGGCTGAAATCCCTGCAGATCGCACAGACGGCAGCCCTGAAGGCTTATGTCGAGGCCGCGCAGGCGCTCGGAACGGAACGGCGCAAAGCCGCACAGGCGCTCGACGCGGCCGTCAATGCGGAACTTGCACCCCTTAAGCTCGAACGGGCGCGGTTCGAGACCGAGATCGAGACGGAGGCGGGTTCCGGTGGACCGGACGGCACGGATCGGGTGGAGTTCTGGGTCGCGACCAATCCAGGGAGCCGTCCGGGGCCCCTCACCAAAGTGGCGTCGGGCGGCGAACTCGCCCGGTTCATGCTGGCCCTCAAGGTTTCGCTTGCCGACCGAGGCTCCGCGCCGACGTTGGTGTTCGACGAGATCGACACGGGGGTCGGCGGCGCGGTCGCGGATGCAATCGGTCGGCGGCTTGCCCGCTTGGCCGATAGGGTGCAGGTGCTTGCGGTGACCCATGCGCCGCAGGTCGCGGCCCGATCGGCCACGCATTTGCGGATCAGCAAGGGCGACGTCGCCGAGGGCGGTAAGGTCGCGACGCGCGTCACCCCGCTTGCGCCCGATTTACGACGTGAGGAAATCGCCCGCATGCTGGCGGGCGCGACCATCACGGAAGAAGCCCGCGCCGCAGCCCGCCGCCTGATCGAGGCGACGAGCTAACGCATCAGCCCAATGCTGCATCAGCAGCGTTAGGGCGCGGTCTTCGGCGTTGGCTTCTTCTTGGGCTTCTGCGACGGTTTCGGTACCGGTTGCGGCTCGACTTGCGGTGCAGCTGCCTGCATCGGTTTACCGTTGATCAAGATGTCGCTCCCCGGCTTGGCCTCGACCAGCCAGCTATATCGATCCGGGCCTTCGGCACGACCGAGCTGCTTCATCAGCGTCAAGACCGCAAAGGCCTGGGCGGCATCGGGGTTGGTCTGCGCCCCGGTCGTTAGCATATCCAGAGCTTTATCCAGGCCTGTTGCCGAAACGGTTGCGGTTCCGGTCGGCATCTGCTCGGTAAATTGCATCTGGGCTTCGGCCTTCACGGTCATGACGGGAGTCGTGATCGTGCTCGGCGCCAGGGTCACGACGATGTTTTGCGGCAGGGCAAAAGCCTGCACGATGTCGTTGGTCTGCGCCTCCGTCAAAGGCTTGTCGGCGCCGAAGTCGGCGCTGACGATGGCCTTCTGCAGCGCTTCGGTAAAGTGGACGGGGCCGACCTTGACGTGGAGGTCGAGGCCACTCGGCACGAGCCCCGTCGCCCAGGCCGGCGCAAGATCCGCCGGGATCGTAAACCCGTCGGCGTTGAGGCCGATGCCAAGCGCGTCTTTCGAATTTTCATTGCCGACATCGAGATGCTCACCAAAATTATTGGCGCCAAACTGTCCCAGCGGCGTGTTCACGATAATCTTTTGGATAGACGCATCACCGCTCAAAACGGTGACGAATGGCAGCATGGCCGAGAGAAGCCCTTTCAGTTCAGTCTGATTGGCAACGAGCTGCTGCTTGGACGGATGCGCGACCAAAAACGCCCACAGGTCGAGCAATTGTGCGTTACGAAGGTTGTTCGCCTCAATATGTCCGGTTCCGCTCGCGACTTGAGCGTTGAACTCGAACGCCTTCTCGCTTTTCGGTGCACCGACATCCGCATGGGTCTGGACCGAAAGCGCGTAGGTAAAGTCGCGGAGGGTTTGATCGACCTTGGCGTTGACGGTGCCGTTTCCGCCGTCAGTGCCGGTAAATTTACTCTCTGTCGTGCCCGTACTCTTGCTAGAGCTCGACACTTTCGGAGTATTGGAACTCACGGCTGAACCGTTGCTCGAGCTCGTGCTCGAGACAAACGACGCAATCTTCGGGTCGAAGATTCCGTCAAAGTGAGAATCGCCGTAATTCACGATCGTGGTTTGATCGTTGATCGTCACGGTAAATGACTGAAGGCCGCCGCTGACCACGTGCCACGTGCCATCCGCCGCCGGCGTCAAGGTCGAAAGGTAGTGCCCCGCCTTGACCTCCGCCAACCCGAGCGCCGCGAAGGGCGCGAAGATCCGCGAGAGATCGACATCGACCTTGTAGGCTTCGCCGTCGGGCGTCACGACGACGGCGCTCGGCTGGCCATCGGTCGGCTTGCCGAGATAGCGCTGAAACAACGTGGTCAAACGCTGCGCTTCATCGGTCGTGGCCGGCGCGGCCTGGGCTGACCCGAGAAGGGCCACTGACATGACGGTCGATAATAAGGCGGCTCTAAGGTTCATTCTCGATTCCCAAACTTGCCGAGCGGCGCCAAGTGACAGCTCGATCCGAACCATGGTGATGGCCGACACGACAACGCAATGTCAGCACCGGCGAGACGGCTGGTCTCTTCCCATTTGCCGACGTGAGACGCAACGTCACACCGGCTCTTTTCGATGCATTCCCTTAGGCATCGCCCTCAACGGCCGCCAAGGCCGCCGCCTGATGCTCCGTCGTCAAAGCATCGACCACGTCGTCCAAGGCTTCGCCGGTGATGATCTTGTCGAGCTTATACAGGGTCAGGTTGATGCGGTGATCAGTCAGCCGACCTTGCGGGAAATTATAGGTTCGGATCCGTTCGGAACGATCGCCGGAGCCCACCTGCGCTTTTCTGTCGGCGGCGCGTTCGTTGTCGAGTTTCTGCCGTTCGGCATCGAAGATGCGCGACCGGAGCACCGCCATCGCCTTGGTGCGGTTGCGATGCTGGGAGCGCTCCTCCTGCATGAATACGACGATGCCGGTCGGTAAATGCGTGAGGCGGATGGCCGACTCGGTCTTATTGACATGCTGGCCGCCGGCGCCCTGCGAGCGCATCGTATCGATCTTGAGATCACCTTCATTGATGTCGACGTCCACCTCTTCGGCTTCCGGCAAAACCGCGACGGTCGCGGCCGAGGTGTGGATCCGCCCCTGCGTCTCCGTATCCGGCACCCGTTGCACGCGATGCACGCCGCTTTCAAACTTCAGTCGCGCAAAAACGCCACGCCCGACGACCTCGGCGACGATTTCCTTGTAGCCCCCCGCCGTTCCCTCGCTCATGGAGAGAACGTCGACCTTCCACCGCTTCAATTCGGCATAGCGGCTGTACATGCGAAAAAGATCGCCGGCGAAGAGAGCGGCCTCATCGCCGCCCGTACCGGCGCGAATTTCAAGAATTGCGCTCTTTTCGTCCGCCGCATCCTTCGGCAGCAGCGCCATGCGGATCGAAAGTTCGAGCGCGGCGAGGCGCTCCTTCGCCTCGTCGACCTCGCCCTCGGCCATCATCCGCATCTCGGGATCGAGGGCAGGGTCGGCCAACATGGCGGCCAGGCCATCGATCTCGGCATGTTGCGCGTGATAAGCTCGGATGGCCGTCACGATGGTCTCGTTTTCGGCGAGTTCCCGCGACAGGGCCACAAAGGTCGCAGAATCAGGCCCTTCGACGAGGCGCGCTGACACCTCCTCATAACGGCGAAGGACGAGATCGAGCTTGGCGATGGGGAGCATGAAGGACGTATCGTTCCTAAAGGACGGATTGGCGCCGCTGGCCGGCGCTGGGCTGAATGAGACAGCAGTGACGTCCACTCGGAAAGCGGAGCCTTGGACGACTTCGGGCAAGGTCGCTAACAGGGAACCTGATGTTCAGCCGCGAAGGCCTCGAGCCTGCCCCGCAAGCTGGGCTCTCCCGAGGCGTCGCGCAACAGGTCGCCCAGAAAACGCGTCATAGCCTCGACATCCAGCGCCAGGATCATGGCCTTCACGGGTCCGATCGACGACGGCGACATCGACAAGCCCCGATAGCCAAGCCCGATCAGCGCCATGGCGGCCAAGGGGCTTCCGCCCATCTCGCCGCAGAGCGTGATCGGGATGTTGCGCCGCTGCCCGACATCGGCAATCGACTTCAGCGCACGCATCATAGGCGCCGACAGCGGATCGAATCGCGTCGAGACGCGCTTGTTGTCGCGATCCGCCGCGAACAGATATTGCATGAGATCATTGGATCCAACCGACAGGAAGTCGGCCCTCTCCGCGATCTCGTCGAGCTGCCACAGAAGCGACGGCACCTCGACCATGGCGCCAAGCTTGATCTCGGTGGGCAGCGGATGATGATGTTGGGTCAGGAAGGCGAGTTCGTGATCCACGGCCGCGCGCGCGCGATCGAACTCGGCCGCCTCCGCCACCATCGGAAACATGATGCGGACCTCGCGTCCTGCCCCGGCCCGCAGCATCGCGCGAAGCTGAGACCGCAACAGCGCCGGACGATCGAGGCCGATCCGCAACGCCCGCCAGCCAAGAGCCGGGTTCTCTTCGTCGAGCCGCATCATATAGGGCAGGACTTTATCGCCGCCGATATCCAGAGTCCGGAAGGTCACGGGCCGGTCGCTGACCATATCCATGACGCTCTTATAGAGCGCATATTGTTCGGATGGTCGGGGGAAGTGATCCGCCACCATGAACAGGAGTTCGGTCCGGAACAGGCCGATCGAGACGGCACCCGTTTCGACGACATGCGGCAGATCGAGCAAGAGCCCGGCATTCATATGCAGGTCGATCGCGACCCCGTCCCGCGTCACGGCCGGAATATCGCGAAGCGACCGATATTGCTCTTGGCGCCGCGCACGAAGCCGGGCTTTTTCGGCATAGGCGGCCTCGACATCGGGGCCGGGCCGCACTTCAACGCTGCCCATCACGCCATCGACGATGATGGCGTCACCCGGCTCGACGAGGCTCGAAATATTGGTGACGTCGCCGACGGCCGGAATGCCGAGCGCGCGGGCCACTACGGCGACATGGCTCATCGCGCCGCCGTCTTCGAGCACGAGGCCGCGAAGCTTGCGCTGATCGTAATCCAGCAGGGCCGCCGCGCCCATGGAGCGCGCCACCAGGACCGCATTTTCAGGCAGATTCTCGTTCGACGCGACAAGATCCTGCCCGGTCAATTGATGCAGAAGTCGATTGGCCAATTCATCGAGATCGTGCAGCCGCCCGCGCATATAGGGATCGGTCTGACGCATGAGTTTGGCGCGTGTGTCGCTCTGGACGCGCTCGACCGCCGCTTCTGCGGTCAGGCCAGTCGATACGGCCTCGCGCAGGCGCCGCAACCAGCCGCGATCATGCGCGATCATGCGGAAGGTCTGCAGGATTTCACGATGCTCGCCCGGCCCGGCTTCCTCGCCGCGATCGACGAGCCGATCGACCGATTCACGCAGTGCCGCGATCGCTTCGTCGAGCCGCACGATTTCGCCGTCGATATTCTCGGCCACGAGTTTGTCGACGATGACGCGCGGCTCGTGCAGCACCACATGGCCGAGCCCGACCCCGTCGGCGATAATCTCGCCTTTCAGCGACAAGGATTGCCGCAGGACCTCCGATCCAGCCGGAAACAGCGAGACGAGTTCACCGCCCGCGATCATCTCGGCCAACAGCATCGCGGTCGTTTGAAGGACCTCGATTTCCTCCTCGGAATAGATCCGCCGGGCGCGATTCTGGACGACGAGAACCCCGAGCGTGTTGCCTCCCCGTAGGATCGGCACACCGAGGAAGGATTGGTAGATCTCTTCCCCGGTCTCGGGCTTGTACGAATAGGCCGGATGCGACTGTGCGTCCGGAAGCGCAAGCGCCTCGGCCTTGGCGGCAATCAAGCCGACGATGCCCTCGCCGAGCCGCATGGTCGTTAGATGGACCGCCTCGCGATTGAGACCCTCGGTGGCATAGAGTTCGAGCCGCTTATCGGCGTGCAGCACATAGACCGAGCACACCTCGGCTACCATGTTGAAGGCGATTTGGACAACGATTTTGTCGAGGCGCGCTTGTGCGCCGATTGGTTCCGCCATGACTTCGCGAAGCCTGCGCAACAACAAACGCGGTCCGAGAGAGCCACGCATCAGATCGCACCCCTCACGGCTGCGGAGCCCCGGCAGTGTGCCGGCAAGACTCGGTCAAGGACGAAGCCGCCATGATGTCTTCCCCCTCCGCCGTAAACTCAATCGCCCGACTCGTCGAAGCCGCATCGGCGACTGTCACCTAACGGCCGAGTGGAAGCAAGGATCGTACCCCGGCACTAAAAAAGCGGCCCGCGAGGCTAGGCGCGATCGAGACCATACAGCGTATGCAGCGTCCGTACCGCGAGTTCCGTATAGGCGGCGTCGATCAGCACCGAAAACTTGATTTCGGAGGTCGTGATGGCTCGAATATTGATCCCCTTGTCGGCCAAGGCCTTGAACGCACGCGCCGCGACGCCCGCATGGCTTCGCATGCCGATGCCGATCGCCGATACTTTGACCACGTCGTTGGCGCCCTGCAGCGAGCCGAACCCGATTGCGGCGCGGGCGCCTTCAATGATGAGACGCGCGCGCTCATAGTCAGCCGTCGGGACCGTGAAGGTCATGTCGGTCGTGGTCGTGTCATCCGACACAACCTGGATGATCATGTCGACGTTGATGGCCGCGTCGGCGAGCGGCCCGAAGATCGCGGCCGCAACGCCGGGATGGTCGGACACACCGCGCAACGTGATCTGCGCCTCGTCACGCGAGAACGCGATGCCGGTGACGATCTGCTGTTCCATGATGTCCTCTTCAGCACAAATCAGCGTTCCAGATGCCGGCGCAGCCGGATCGTCGAACGAGGAGCGGACGAAGACCTTGATCCGATGGACCATGGCGGCCTCGACCGACCGCACCTGTAAAACCTTGGCGCCGAGCGACGCCATTTCGAGCATTTCCTCGAAGGCTACGCGATCCATCCGGCGCGCCTTGGCGACGACGCGCGGATCGGTCGTGTAGACCCCATCGACATCCGTATAGATATCACATCGGTCAGCCTTGAGGGCGGCCGCGATCACCACGGCACTGGTGTCCGATCCACCGCGCCCAAGGGTGGTGATGCGACCGCTTTCGGCATGGATCCCTTGGAAGCCGGCGATCACCGCCACCTCCTTCCGGTCGTCGAACCGGCGGATCAACTCCGCGCCGTCGATCCCGAGCACCCGCGCGGAGCCATGCTGGTCGGAGGTGAGGATCGGAACCTGCCAGCCCTGCCATGAACGAGCCGTGATGCCCATGCTCTGCAAGACGATCGCCATGAGCCCGGCCGTCACCTGCTCGCCCGACGCCACGACGGCATCATATTCGCGCGCGTCGTGGAGTGGAGACGCCTCGCGGCACCAGCCCACCAGTTCATTGGTTTTGCCCGACATGGCCGAGACCACGACCGCCACGTCATGGCCGGCTTCGACCTCGCGTTTCACATGCAGCGCCGAAGCGCGGATTCGATCGAGATTGGCGACGGACGTACCGCCGAATTTCAAAACAAGACGGGCCATGAAACGTTCGGTAAGGGCCGAGGGCCAGGAACCCGAGGGCCGGTGATGTTCGGGCGACCACAACTCAAACGGTAGGGTCCGAAACGGCGCGTATAGATGACGGCCCGGCCGAAGGCTGTCAACCGAGCGGGAAGGCGGGTGACGCGCGAACCACTCGAGCCCTATATGTCGCCCATCAGGGAGCAGAAGCGATGATGCAGGATCAGGTTCAGGCCGACATGCCACGGCGCGAGAGTGTCGATCCCGTCGATCTCGCGCGCTACGAACGCCTCGGTGCAGAATGGTGGGACCCCAAGGGTCCGATGGGCAAATTGCACGAGATCAACCCGTTGCGCCTGGGTTATCTGCGCGAGATGATCGAGACGCACCGGCCTCGCGTTGAAACGAGCCCGGACGAGGGTCCATTTCATGGCCTGTCGATGCTCGACATCGGGTGCGGTGGCGGGGTTCTGTCGGAGCCGCTCTGCCGGCTCGGCGGCACCGTCACAGGCATCGATCCTGGCCGCGAGAATATCGCGGCGGCGCGCCACCATGCCGAGACCTTCGATCTGCCGATCGACTACCGCGCCACAACCGCCGAGGCGCTGGCGGCGTCGGGCGAGCGGTTCGATGTGGTCTTGGCCATGGAGGTGGTCGAGCATGTGGTCGACCGGAATGCCTTTATGGCGACGGTCTGCAGCCTCGTGAAGCCGGGCGGCCTGCTGATCGCCTCGACGCTGAACCGCACGGCCAAAAGCTTTCTTCTGGCCATCGTCGGTGCCGAATATGTGCTGCGATGGTTGCCCCGCGGCACCCACAACTGGAACCAGTTCGTGACTCCGGAGGAGCTGGTGATGCCGATCCGCCGCGCCGGCCTGAAGGTGCTGAACCGCACGGGGATGACCTATGATCCGCTGCACAACACCTGGTCGCTCGGGCGCGACACGGACGTGAACTATTTCGTGACGGCACAGCGCAAGGCGACGCGTGAGGACCCTGCCAGAATGGGAGAAAATCCGCGGAAAGCGGCGGCTGGCTAGCGTCTGAGCCGCTCGACGACGAGCACGAGCCCGCCCGCGAGAAGACCCCAGAACGACGCGCCGATGCCAAAGAAGCTCGCACCGGACGCGGTCATCACGAAGGTGATCGCGACCGCGACACGGTCCTGCGGATGCGCGAGCGCAGACGACAGAGCCCCCGCGAAGCTGCCCATGAGGGCGAGGCCGGCCACCGCCGTGAAGAGCGAGGACGGCGATGCCAGAATGAAGGCTGCCGCGAATGCCGCAAAAAGGCCGAGCACCACATAACCGACCCCGTTCGCGATGGTCGACCAGTAGCGTTTTGCCGGATCGGGATGCGCATCCGGTCCCGCGCAAAGCGCCGCCGTCACGGCCGCGAGATTGATGAGCCCGCCGCTGCCAAACGCATTGACGATACTGCCGAGACCGGTCGCCACGAAGATTTTGCTGATATTGGGTTTGTAGCCATTGGCGTGGAGCACCGCCAAACCCGGCACGTTTTGAGACGCCATCGTGACGATGAAAAGCGGCACGACGAGGCTTCCGAGCGACGACCAGGCAAAGACCGGCTGCGTCACGATTAAGGTCGGCCACGCGTCCTTCAGGGCACCGGCCGGCAGTTTGGTCACGAAAACGACGATCAGCACCGTAACCGCTACCGCGATCGGGACCGCAAAGCGGCGCGCGAAACGCAGCGCAAGCACCCAAGCCAGAAGGATCGGCAGCACCAGAGTCGGCGAGGTTTTCAGCGCCTCGACCGGCGCGAGACAGATCTCGAACAACACGCCGGCCAGCATGGCATTGGCAAGGCCAGACGGGATGGCGGCCACCAACCGGCCGAATGGCTTGATCAAGCCGGCCGCGACGATCAGCGCGCCGGCCAGGATAAAGGCCCCGATGGCGGCCGGATAGCCGCCCGCCTGCGCGCCGGTCACGATCAGCAGCGCCGACCCGGGGGTCGACCAGACGATGCTGATCGGCTCTCGCCACACAAGCGACAACCCGATCGACAAGACACCTTGCACAACGCAGAGCACCAGCAGGCCGGAGGCGGCCTGAGCCGGCGTTGCACCGACGGCCGCAAACCCCTGCAACACGATCGTAAACGTGGCCGCGAAGCCGACGATGGCGGCCAGCAAGCCTCCGAAGATCGGCTGGATCAGCGACCCTTGGGGTGGCTGCGAGGCGACATGAGGGTCAGGTGGGCGGGTCGCAGGCGACGCATCGAGAGCTGTGGACAAGAGATTCGCTTCAAGGCTGGAGAATCGGAAACCTGCCGGCCGATGAGGCCGTGCCCGATCGCGACTTATCCACCCGCCTCACGCCAGATGTCGACCCCCACCACCCCTGCCCCGAGATCGAGCTTTTCGACCGTGACATGGACGGCCCCGATGCGGGGATGCCCGAGAATGCGGGCCGCGATGGTTTCGGCGAGCGTTTCCACGAATTCGACATGGCCCACTCCCGCGACCTGCCGGATCGTGTCGGTCAAGAGATCGTAGGAGACGACATCCCGCATGTCCCGCGTCGGATGATCGATCGCCTCGATCTCGGCCTCGATCGAAAAGCGGACGCGCTGGCGTCGTCCAAATTCCTCCGCGTAAGCGCCGACATCGATCTCGAGCACCATGTCGCGGACGAAGATCCGATCGCGCCGACGCCTCGGCCTCTCTTCGGTCTTGGCCGGTGTCTTGGCCGGTGTCTTGGCCGGGCGGGTCGTGGCGGTCGGCTGCGGAAAGAGGCCACGAAACAATGCAATCGCGTCCGGATCGAGCGGCGCGTCGCTTCGATGCGCGACGCGAAGGGCGCGGCCGACCAACAGAATGTCGGGCTTGAATGTCAGCAGGCGCGAGATATCGGGCGATTCCAAGCCGCCGCAAAAACCGACCAGCAGCCCGCGCGACCGGCATCGAGACGCGATGTCGTCGAGCGCCGCCAGACCGAGCGTATCGACGAGGCGACCGGCGGCTGCGAGCATGATGCCAGAGCGCCCTGCCTCAACGATCGCATCGAGATCGGCCTCGGTCGGAGCGGTCTCTCGGATGATGACTAAGCCGTGGCTTGCGTCTTCGCCGATCGCGATCGACGGCCCATCCACCGCCGGCGTGAGCAGGTTGGCGGCGACGTCGACAATCAAGGTTGGCACTGTCGGGATGAAAGCGTCGGGCCTCTGCCGGCTCACCACCACCGCGTCGGCACCCGCCGCAACAGCGATCTGCGCCTCCTCATTCGACCTTACGGAAACCAGAAAGAGCGTCATGCGAACCGCCTCACGCGACGCGCTCGGCGAAGGCCGCGACACTCGGCCAACTATAGCGGATAGCGCGGGCCGAGGTTCCGTCGGGCTGGGTTGCGACCAATTCTTCGACAGGATCGCCGCCAAGCCGGTCGTAGAACGCCTGAGCCGCGATGTTGCTCTGCAGGACAAAGAGATACACGGGCCGACGCGGCAGCGCATAGACGAAATGGTCGGCCGCAGCCCGCATCATCATGCGTCCGATCCCCTGCTGCTTGGCATCGGGGTCGACATGCAGATTGTGGATATAGTTGCCCCAGTCGCGATCATGATCCAGCAAGGCGCAGAGGAACCCGACGAGCGAACCCTTTGCGTTCTCCGCTACCACGGTCCACAACCCAGGCCCGGCATGCCTGTACCGGTCGCGCCAGAAGGCCAGGCGTTCCTGTTCGATCGGCCCCTGGAGATAGGCCTCGCTAAGCGCATCCCGATAGGCCGAGCGCCAACTCGCCGTATGGAGTGCCGCAATCGCATCTGCATCGGCTGCCGTCGCGACGCGGAGCCGAGGTGGGGTCGTGAAATCAGGCATGGTTGATCCAAGTCACGGAAGGCCGAGTTTTCGGGTTCGGCGGTTGGTCGATCGCGATCGAGATCACCTCGGGCAAACCCAATCCAAAGCGTTGAGCGAGCGGATCCACCGGGATCGAGCTGCAAAGCAACGCGGTCGGTTCCGACCCTGCCCTACCGCGCTCTGGCCGGCAGATGTCCCTCGATAGCCGCACTATAGGCGTCGAGCATGGCTTCCGTCATATGGTCGAGCGAGAATTCTGTCTCGATGTGAAGCCGCGCTCGTCGCGCCATCGTGTCACGCGCCGTCGCGCCGAGGGCCAGCGCGCTCGCGATCGCCTCGGCCAGCGCCTCGACATCGCCGGCCGGCACCCGCCAACCCGTCCGTTGCTCCGGCTGAACCTCGGGAGGCGCCAGCACGGTTTCCGGTACGGCCCCGAGATTGCTCACCACAACTGGTGTACCCATCGCCTGCGCCTCCACGGCCGACAGGCCGAACGCCTCGGGTCGTGTGGATGGCACGATGACGAGGCTCGCGGCCAGGAGAGCCGCCGGCATGTCGGCGCAGTGGCCGACGCGTTTCACCAAATCGCCGAGTTTATGGTCGGCGATCAGCGTGTCGAGGTCCGCCACATAGCGGTTGCGGCCCTGATGGTCGCCCGCGAGAATAAAGACAAGATCCGAAACGCCTCGATCGCGCAGCTTGGCGGCCGCCGCAATCAGGACCTTCTGGCCCTTCCATTCCGTCAGTCGCGCGGCGAGCAGCACGACCCTCTGGTCCGGCGCGACGCCCCAGGCGGACCGAAGCGCCTCGACGCGCGAGACGTGGACCGTGTCGGGGTGGAACTCGCGCAGGTCGACCCCGGGCGAGATGATGCGGACCCGATCGCGTGCCCAGGGATAGAGGCGGGCGATCGTCTCGGCGGTGAAATGCGAGTTGGCGATGACGGCGTCGCCCCGCGCCATCACCGAATTATACTGGAGCTTGATGGCGTGGCTGCCCGAATAGCTGCCATGGTAGGTGGTCATCAGCGGCGTGCCCGTCATGCGGGTCGCACCCAGCGCGACCCAGGCCGGGGCGCGCGACTGTGCGTGCACGACCGCGGGCCGCTCGTCGCGGATCAGCGCCCGCAATTTCAGTACGTTTCGCGCCATGGCGATCGGGTTCTTGGTATCAGCCGGAAACGGCACCCAGATGCCGCCGCGCGCCTGCAACTCGCTGACGAGACGCCCACCCGTCGTGGCCACGAGAGATCGCGCGCCGGCCTCGGCCAAGGCGGCCGCGATATCGATCGTCGTGCGCTCGGCCCCCCCGGCCTCGAGCGCCGGAATGATTTGCAGCACGGTTCGGCCGGCAAGCCGCGAAGGCGCCGCATGGACGAAAGGGGATGCGAGATCATGGCTCATCGAAACGGGACAATCGCATTGGGTGGCTGACGGACTACTCGCCAGCGTCTTGGTCGCGAGTGTACAATCGTAACCATGAACGAAACTGTTCCATCCGTCGTGACCGTCTCAAGCCTGGACCACAAGAGCGCGCCACGCCGCATCGCGGTCCGGCGACGGCCGGCAGCCCCGTCCGGCGAAACGCGCCCCGGCGTGATTTGGATGGGCGGCTTCATGTCCGACATGCAATCCGGCAAAGCCCTGGCGATCGACCGATGGGCCGCCGAGCACGGGCGGGGCTTTGTCCGATTCGACTATTCCGGACACGGCGAGTCGAGTGGCGACTTCGTCGACGGAACCATCGGGCAATGGCTCGACGATGCGCTGGCGGTGGTCCGCTCATCGACCGACGGGCCCCAGATCATCGTCGGCTCGTCGATGGGAGCCTGGATCGCCATGCTGGTGGCCCGCGCCCTCGCGGTGGCCGGTGAGTCGGATCGCCTCGCCGGTGCGGTGCTGATCGCGCCCGCAGTCGACTTCACCGAAACATTGATGTGGGACAGACTGACGCCCGACATCCGCGAGCAGATCGAGCGCGACGGCGTCTGGTATCGCCCCTCACCCTATGGTGAGACGCCCTACCCCATCACCCGCGCCTTGATCGAAGAGGGGCGTCGGCATCTGCTCCTCGGCTCGAACGTCGAGGCCCATTGTCCCGTCCACATCCTGCAAGGCATGCGGGACAGCGACGTCCCCTGGCAACATGCCCTGACGCTGGTCGAACATCTGGCGGCGGACCCGGTCAGCATCACGCTGGTGCGCGATGGCGATCACCGGCTCTCCCGCGACGAAGACCTCGTTCGCCTCATCGCGGCGATCGAGCAGATCGCCTGACGTCTGCCGATCAGGTCGCCGGCCGCCAATGTCGGGTCAGATTGAAGAGGACGAAACAGACCGTGCCCGAAAAAGCGGTGGCGAGTGGAAGGGCCAATGGCGTAATTGTCAGGGCCTGTCCGACCGCGATACCGGCAAGCGCCGACACGCTCATCTGAATGAGCCCCGCCAGCGACGAGGCCGCACCTGCATGGTCCGGAAACGGCTCCATGCTGGCCGCGATGGTCTGCGGCAACGTCAACCCGATGCCGGCCAGATAGAGCAGCATCGGCACGATCAAACCCGTCGATCGATCCGGCAGAACCGCCATGGCGGCGAGTTGCGTCACGCCGCCCACGAACAGACACGCGACCCCGATCGCGATGGTCCCATCGATGCCGCGCCGCCGCACGATCTTGGAGGCGATCACGGTGCCGGTCACGTAGGCCAGCGCGCCGAGCCCGAAGACCGCCCCGAAGGCGACTTCGCCAAAGCCATAGACGCCCTGCAGCAAGAACGAGACGGCCGACAGATAGGCAAATAGTCCAGCATAGGCGAGCGTGAGGATGGCAACATTGACCCGATAGGCGCGATGCCCGAGCAGCATCCCAAACGTGCGGACGATGGCGCGCGGCGAGAGCGGTGCCGCCTGTTTGGCCCGCAGGGTTTCGGGCAGGAACAGCATCGCGCAGACCGCGACCGCGATGGCGCCGACCCCCGCCGCGTAGAAGTTCGATTGCCAGCCGAAGAGTTGTTGCAAAACGCCGCCGAACATCGGCGCGATCGCCGGCGTCACCCCCATGATGGCGCCCATGCGGGAGAGTTCGCGGCCGGCGCGCGGCCCATGGTACAGATCTCGAACGATGGCGCGCGCCAAGGTGATCGGGCCGGCCGCGCCGAACGCCTGCAGCACACGCGCCGCGACCAGCCAGCCGATCGATCCCGCCAGCGCGCAAGCGAAGCTCCCCGCGATGAACAGGAGGAACCCGGCGATCAGGACCGGTTTGCGACCAAGCTTGTCGGCGATCGGCCCATAGACGATCTGGCCGAGCGCGAAGCCGACCAGATAGGCCGACAAGGTTGTCTGCACTTGGGCGTCGGAGGCAGCCAGCGCATGCCCGATGCTGGGCAAGGACGGCAGATACATGTCGGTCGCGAGCGGACCGAGGGCAGTCATGAAGGCCAGCATGATGGTCATGCCGAGCGTATCGGGCTTTAAAGACATGCTTGGGAGGGCCGGAGGGTCAGGAGGGCGACGCATGACGCGAGGAGCCTTGCGGTTTCTCATGCGTCGGCTTATACAGGCTGCAGTTAGCTGATGCTGGCTGAAATGTCCGGTTGTTTTTGTGAGAGTGGGCTCCTGCCGGACCCGCTCTTTTTTATTGTCGATTTGGTGCCGATCGGCCTGACCCTCGCTGGTCGTCGTTCGCTCGGTCAACCGATCCCGCAAATCATCCTGACGGCGCAGTCTCTTCGAGGTTGGACATCTTGACCGATCCCACATACCCGGCTCTGGGCGCGACCGCCCTTATCGAGGCACCGCTGGATGAACCGCGGCTCAGCACCGAAACCGGTGCGGCCGCACGCGTGGCCCGCGCCATCGAGCCCGTTCTGGCCGATTTCGCTCTACGGCTCGTCCGCGTCAAACTCTCTTCAGGGCCCGATGCGACGCTTCAGATCATGGCCGAGCGCACGGATGGAACCATGACGATCGAGGATTGCGAGCAGGCCAGCAAGGCGATCTCGCCGGTCCTCGACCTCGACGAACCGATCTCGGGCGCCTACCGGCTGGAGGTGTCCTCCCCCGGCATCGACCGACCGCTGGTTCGCGTCTCCGATTTTCAGCGCGCCCTTGGGCATGAGGCCAAAGTCGAACTCGCGGTCGCACTCGATGGACGGCGACGGTTTCGCGGAATCCTGACGGCCGTCGGGGGCGGTAAGCTCACGTTGACGCGGCTCGATGCCAAGCCGGGTGATCCCGCCGAAGTCTATCTGCCGCTGGCGGATGTCGATGATGCGCGTCTGGTCCTGACGGACGATCTCATCCGCGACTCCTTGCGCGGGCAACGCGAGGCGGAGCCTGAAACCGACGCGCCGGACGAGGCAGAGCCAAAACCCGCCACCGCTACGGGTGAAGCAACCAAGCGCGGCCCGGGTCGGTTCGCTGCTCGCAACAAAGCCAAACCTGTCATTCCGGCCGGTATCAAGACGCTCAAGCGCCGCTGATCCGCCGCACGTCACCGATTTAACCCGACTCTATCTTTCGAGGAGTGATTTGAATGGCCGTCAGCGCCAATAGACTGGAACTGCTGCAGATCGCCGACGCAGTCGCGCGCGAGAAGTCGATCGACCGGCAGATCGTGCTGGCCTCGATGGAAGACGCGATGCAGAAGGCGGCGCGGTCGCGCTACGGACAGGAAACGGAAGTCCGGGCCGAGATCAATCCGAAGACCGGCGAAATTCGCTTCTCGCGCCTGCTGCTTGTGGTCGACGAGGTCGAAAATGACGCGATCCACATCACGCTCGACGATGCGCGCCGCAAGAACCCTGCCGCACAGGTCGGCGATTGGATCTCGGAGACGCTGCCGCCGTTCGACTTTGGCCGTATCGCGGCTCAGTCGGCCAAGCAGGTCATCGTCCAGAAGGTGCGGGAGGCTGAGCGCGACCGTCAGTATGACGAATACAAGGAGCGCATCGGCGATATCGTCAACGGCATCGTCAAGCGCGTCGAATATGGCAACGTCGTCATCGATCTCGGGCGCGGCGAAGCGATCGTGCGGCGAGACGAGATGATCCCGCGCGAAATGTTTCGCCCCGGCGACCGCATTCGCGCTTATGTCTACGATGTTCGCCGCGAGCAGCGCGGGCCGCAGATCTTCCTGTCGCGCACCCATCCGCAGTTCATGGCGAAGCTCTTCACCCAAGAAGTGCCGGAGATCTACGACGGCATCATCGAGATCAAGGCGGTTGCGCGTGATCCCGGCTCGCGCGCCAAGATCGGTGTGACGTCGCGCGACTCGTCGATCGATCCGGTCGGCGCCTGCGTCGGTATGCGGGGTTCACGCGTGCAGGCCGTGGTGAACGAGCTGCAAGGCGAGAAGATCGACATTATCCCGTGGTCGGTCGACTCGGCGACCTTCATCGTCAACGCGCTTCAGCCGGCCGAAGTCGTCAAGGTCGTGCTCGACGAGGATTCCTCGCGCATTGAAGTTGTGGTTCCCGATGACCAACTCTCCCTTGCGATCGGGCGTCGTGGACAGAACGTTCGTCTCGCCTCGCAGCTGACCGGCTGGGATATCGACATCCTGACCGAGGCGGAAGAATCCGAGCGCCGACAGAAGGAGTTCCTGACGCGCACGACCCTGTTCATGGAGGCGCTCGACGTCGACGAAGTCGTGGGCCAGTTGTTGGCGTCCGAAGGGTTCCGAACCGTCGAGGAAATCGCCTTCGTCGAGCCGGACGAAGTCAGCTCGATCGAGGGTTTCGACGAAGAGACAGCGTTGGAAATCCAGACACGCGCTCGCGATTACTTGTCGCGAATCGAAGAAGAGTTCGACAGCAAGCGCCGCGAGCTCGGCGTGTCGGACGAGTTGAAGCAGATCAACGGCGTCACATCCGCTATGCTGGTGAAGCTTGGCGAGAACGACGTGAAATCTGTGGAAGATTTCGCCGGCTGTGCGACGGATGATCTCGTCGGTTGGACCGAGCGTAAGGATGGTGAAACCATCCGCAACGCTGGTTATCTCGATGACTTCGAACTGTCGAAGGAAGACGCCGAAGCCATGATCATGGAGGCACGCGTCCTCGCCGGTTGGGTTGAGGCGGCCGCGCCTGCGGACGACGAACAACAAGAAGAACTGGAAGCGGAAACTGAGCAGCAGTAAAGACGTTGACATGGAAGACGATGCAGACACGCTTGGGGATGAAAGAGGCCCTGAGCGGACCTGTATCGTCACACGTCAGAAGGGTGATCCCTCGGGGCTGATCCGTTTTGTGGTCGGGCCGGATGGCTGCGTTGTGCCGGACATCCGCGCCAAGCTTCCAGGCCGTGGGGCCTGGGTCCTGGCGGATGCCGAGACTGTGGCGCTCGCCGTGAAACGGAAGTCCTTCACGCGGGCGTTCAAGCAGGAGATGCGATTTGCGTCGCCTTTGGTGGAGCAGGTCGACGACTTGCTCCAACGCGATGCCTTGCAAGCTCTTGCGTTTGCGAATAAGGCCGGTCAGGTCGTGGCTGGTTCGATGAAGGTTGAGACGGCGCTGGCCAGGAACGCTCTTGCGGGACTGATCCATGCGGCTGATGGGAGTGCGGACGGCGTAAGAAAAATCGAGGCTGCGGCTCGCCGAGCAATTGGCGACCGCCGGGATAAGATGGCCCGTGTACAAATCTTTGTGTCCAGCCAATTGGATTTGGCACTGGGACGCTCAAATGTGATACACGCTGGTCTTCTGACAGGCGGGGTCAGCGATGCGTTTTTCACGCGCGCGGCTCGGCTAGAGCGTTTTCGCGGAGCGAGCCCGAATGGGGCGGCCGAGACGTCGGGCAACGCGGCTTTAAACGAGACTTAGACCGTGGCGGACCTGCTCCGCAACAAATTGATCGGCGGACAGTCGTTTCCGCACATTCGGGTTAGTGGCTGGGCAAGGCCCTTGGGACGTTTGACTAATGAGTGAACCGAATAACGCCGGCGAAAAGACTTTGACCGTTGCTCCGACGAAGACCTTGTCGTTGAAGCGGCCGGCTGAGCAGGGAACTGTTCGCCAAAGCTTTTCGCATGGCCGCACCAAGCAGGTCGTGGTCGAGAAGGTGAAGCGTCGGGTGTCCGGTCCGGGCGAGGCTCCCCAGCGCGAGGTTTCGGCGGCTCCGGTCCAGGCGCCCGTCGCGCCCCGAGAAGCGACCGTTGCGGCTGCACCAGCCCCGGCGCGTGAGCCGTCGGCCCGCGAGGCCCAGGTTCGCGAGGCGCTGCGCGAGGCACAATTGCGCGACGCCCAGGCGCGTGACGTCAAGATCCGGGACGATGCGGCGCGTGAGGCAAAGCGTCGAGAGACCGAAGCCGCAAAGCCTGCGGACGCACCTGCGCCTGTTGTTGCGGCGCCTATAGCTGCTGCGCCTGTTGCGGTGGCGCCCGCCGTCGCTGCATCGCCCGCTCCCGCCGTGACCCCGGCGAAGGCCGAGCCCGTGGCCGAAGCGCCTGTGGTCACGCCGGTTGTCGAAGCGCCGGTCGTGACCGCGCCCGTCGCAGTCGCCCGCCCTGCAGCCCCGGTGGTTGCGCCCCGGCCCGCGGCGTCGCCGTCGCAAGCGAGCCGTCCGGCCGCCGCGGCCCCGAGCCGCGCTCCGCAAGCCACCACCCGGCCGCAATCGGGGCAGCCGTTCCGCTCCGGCTCTGCCAATAGTGCGCAGCAGGCTCGTCCGGCTGTAGCCCCAGCACCGGCTCGCCCGACAGCCGGTCCGCAGGCTCGCCCGGCGACGCCCGGCCGTCCGCAGACCGGTGTCGTGTTGCGAACCCTGACCGAGGAAGAGCGTGAGGCGCGCGCGCGCGCCCTCATCGGCGCGAAGTCACGTGAGGAAGAAGATCGTCGCCGTGCCGAGGCCGACGCGATCCTGCGTGCCGAACGCGAAGTGATCGAAAAGGTCGAGCGGGAAGCCGCCGAGGTCCGCAAGCGTGAAGAAGATGCGCGACGGGCGATCGAGACGGAGGCCAAGCGCAAATCCGAAGAGGAAGCCAAGCGCCGTAGCGTGACGACGGATGCGTCCGGCGTCCGCAAGACGTTGACCGCAACCGGCGCGCCGCGCACGGCCGAGGAGGAGAGCGCAGCGCGTCGCCTGCTTCGCCCTGCTATGCCGACCAAGGTCGTGCTGCCGCCCAAACCAACGCGTGGCGCGGATCCGCGAAATCGTGGCCGCCTGACGGTGACCAGCGCGACCTCCGAGGAAGAGGATCGGACACGCTCGATCGCGGCGTTTCGTCGTCGGACGCAGCGGCTCAAGGGTTTCGGCGCCGAGCCGAAGGAGAAGCTGTCGCGCGAGATCGTGCTGCCAGAGACGATCACGATCCAAGAGCTCGGCAATCGCATGTCCGAGCGTGGTGTCGATGTCGTCCGCTTGCTGATGAAGCAAGGTCAGATGCTGAAGATCACCGATGTGATCGACGCGGATACGGCGCAATTGCTGGCTGAGGAAATGGGCCACACGGTTCGCCGCGTCGCTGAATCGGACGTCGAAGACGGCCTGTTCGACATTCCGGACGAGGATACCAACCTGTTGCCGCGTCCGCCGGTGGTCACGATCATGGGTCACGTCGATCACGGCAAGACGTCGCTGCTGGATGCGATCCGGCATAAGAATGTCGTGTCGGGCGAGGCCGGTGGCATCACCCAGCATATCGGCGCCTATCAGGTCATCGCCCCGGGCGGCAAGCCGATCACCTTCATCGATACGCCTGGCCATGCGGCCTTTACGGCGATGCGGGCGCGCGGCGCCAAAGTCACCGATATCGTCGTGCTGGTCGTGGCAGCCGATGACGGCGTCATGCCGCAGACGGCTGAAGCGATCGCGCATGCCCAAGCGGCGGGCGTTCCGATCATCGTGGCGATCAACAAGATCGACAAGAATGACGCGAAGCCCGAGCGGGTCCGTGCGGAATTGCTGCAATATGACGTGCAGACCGAGACGATGGGTGGCGATACGCTCGAAGTCGAAGTGTCGGCCACCAAGAAGATCAACCTCGACAAGCTGCTCGAGGGTATCGAGCTGCAGGCCGAGCTGCTCGATCTGCGCGCCAACCCGGAACGCGCGGCAGAAGGCACCGTGATCGAGGCACGGCTCGACAAGGGTCGTGGTCCCGTGGCGACCGTGCTGGTGCAGCGCGGAACCCTGAAGGTGGGCGATCTGATCGTGGCCGGCTCACAATCGGGTCGCGTCCGCGCGCTGATCGATGACCAGGGCAATACGGTGACGTCGGCTGGTCCGTCGCTTCCGGTCGAAGTCCTTGGCTTCTCGGGTGCACCCGATGCCGGCGATCGTGTCGCGGTCGTCGAGTCCGAGGCACGAGCCCGCGAGATCACCGAATATCGTGAACGCCAGAAGCGCGAAAAGCTTGCGGCGCGCGGTGGTTCGGTGCGCGGCTCCTTGGCCGACATGATGAGCCAGTTGAAGACGGCGGGCCGCAAGGAATTCCCGCTCGTCATCAAGGGCGATGTGCAGGGTTCGGTCGAAGCCATCATGGCGACGCTCGAGAAGCTCGGGACCGACGAAGTCACGGCCCGCGTGGTTCACGCCGGGGTCGGCGGCATCACGGAATCGGATGTCACCTTGGCTGAGGCATCCAACGCCGTCGTGCTGGGCTTCAACGTCCGCGCCCACAAGGAAGCTCGCTCGCTGGCCGAGCAGGTCGGTATCGAGGTCCGCTACTACAACATCATCTACAACCTCGTGGATGACGTTAAGGCGGCGATGTCGGGCATGCTCGCGCCGACGCTGCGCGAAGAAATGCTGGGCAATGCTCAGATCCTCGAGGTGTTCAACATCTCGAAGGTCGGCAAGGTCGCGGGTTGCCGTGTCACGGATGGCACGGTTCAGCGCGGCGCTCATGTCCGCTTGATCCGCGACAACGTCGTGGTTCACGAAGGAAAGCTCTCGACGCTCAAGCGCTTCAAGGACGAAGTGAAGGATGTCGTGGCAGGCCAGGAATGCGGTATGGCCTTCGAAAGCTACCAGGATATGCGCCAAAACGACGTGATCGAGTGCTACCTCGTTCACTCGGAGAAGCGTTACCTCTGACGCAACGGCCTGGGTTTATGGATGAGGCCGCATCCTGGTGATGCGGCCTCACGCATTTAGGGGCATCCAACCATCGATTTTTTGAGAGTCACGACATGGCGAATGTGAAGCAATCAGCATCGGAACCCTCGCAGCGGATGCTGCGGGTGGGCGAGGCCGTGCGTCACGCGTTGGCCGAAGTTTTGTCACGCGGCGTCATCACCGATCCGGTGCTCGACGTTCACGTGATTTCGGTTCCCGAAGTTCGCATGTCACCCGACCTCAAACTTGCGACCGCCTTCGTCATGCCGCTTGGGGGCAAGGATCTCGACAAGGTTTTGACGGCCCTCGACAAGAACAAGAAGCTGCTGCGGACCGAATTGGCGCATAAGATCAACCTGCGTTACGCGCCGGAGCTCCGCTTTCGGGCCGACGAGAGCTTCGAAAAGTCGTCGCGCATCGACGCGATCCTGGCCTCGCCGGAAGTGCAACGTGATCTCTCGGTCCTCGGCGACGACGACCAAGATCCGGCCTAAACACCGAGCTATCGCCGCATCCGCTTTGCGCGGTTCCCGTTCGTCCCAAGCCTTCTCTCGTCAGACGGCGGGTCCTTGTTTCATCATCAAAGAGTGATCAGTTTTCATCCATGACCCTTTCTGCTGCCATGTCCGACCCCATCCTCGCGACCCCGCAGGTCGAGCCGCGCCCGCAGCGCCAAAAGCGCGGTGAGGTCAATGGCTGGCTCGTGCTGGATAAGCCGATCGGCATGACGTCGACCCACGCGGTCAGCCGTCTGAAGCGGATCTTCAATGCGAAGAAGGCGGGTCACGCCGGAACGCTCGACCCATTGGCGTCCGGCCTGCTTCCGGTCGCGTTCGGCGAAGCCACAAAGACCGTGCCGTTCGTTCAAGACGGTGAAAAGGCCTATCGTTTCCGCGTGCAATGGGGCAGCCAGACCGACACCGACGATACCGAAGGCCGCGTGATCGCGACGTCGGACACGCGCCCGACCCGCGAGGCCATCGAGGCGTTGCTGCCGTCGTTCACTGGGGTTCTCATGCAGCGCCCTCCGGCTTATTCGGCCATCAAGGTCAATGGCGAGCGGGCTTACGACCGCGCGCGCGATGGGGAGACGGTCGAATTGCCGCCACGCCCCATCACGGTTCATGCGCTGGATCTCGTCATGTTCGGAGACGGCGAGGCCGTGTTCGAAGCGAAATGCGGCAAGGGCACATATGTGCGTGCGATCGCGCGTGATCTTGGCGAGGCGCTGGGTTGCCTCGGCCATGTCACGGCACTTCGCAGGACCCGCGTCGGCCCACTTTATGAGTCCCATGCGGCTCAACTGGCGGATCTCGAAGCCGAAGGCGCGGATCTCGCCAGTTTCTTGATGCCGGTCGAGGCGGGCCTCAGCGACGTGCCGCATGTGGTGATCAACCGGGACTCGGCGGCTCAGCTCCGTCGCGGTCAGAGCCTTCTTCTGCTCGGCCGGGATGCACCGTCGGATGGCATCGCCTATGCGACCTGTGGCGGCGTTGTCGTGGCGTTCGGCCCTGTCGAGCAGGGTGCGCTGGTTCCCCATCGCGTGTTCAACCTTCGCTTTTAAGGCCACCGACATGGACGGGGACGATCGCGACCCCGCTTCAGACGAAGGCCACCCGGACCGCGTCGATCCAACCGTCGTGGACGTCCTGATCCCGGTCGGTATCGACCAAGCCTATTCGTATCGCGTACCGGTCGGGCTGAGGCTCGATCTCGGCGATGTGGTCGAGGTTCCGCTCGGCACGCGGCCCGTCTTCGGCGTCGTGTGGGAGAGCGGCGCGACGCCAGGCGGTGGCGCGAACCTGAAACAGGTTGCGGCCCGCTTCCCGGTCGCACCCATCGCGAAACCCTTGCGCGACCTTGTCGATTGGGTCGCACGCTGGACGCTCATGCCGCGCGGGCTGGTGCTTCGCATGGTGACGCGGCGGCTCGACGAGAGCAAACCGGACCCGATCCGGCTCGGCTATCGCCGCTCAGGCACGGCGGTGACACGCTCGACGCCTGCCCGGTCCCGTGTGCTTGATGCCCTGGCGGCCGAGGAGCCGCTGTCGAAAGCTGCCCTTTCGCTTGCGGCTCAGTGTAGCGCCAGTGTGATCGAGGCGCTCGCGTCCGACGGTGTGTTGCTGTCCGAGGCTCTTCCACCCAGGCCGGTTGCCCTCCCCCCCGACCCGAATTTTGCCGGACATCGGCTCGACGCGGGACAGGAGCAAGCCGCCGAGGCGTTGCGCGAGGCGATCGCCGCCAAGACCTTCAGCGTCTCGCTCCTCGATGGCGTGACGGGCGCTGGAAAGACCGATGTTTATTTCGAGGCCGTCGCGGCCACCATCGCGGCAGGGCGGCAGGTGCTGATCCTCCTGCCTGAAATCGCTTTGACGTCTCAGTTCATCGGGCGGTTTGCGGCCCGCTTCGGGGTTCCACCCGCCGAATGGCATTCGGAGATCGGGGGCAAGCGCCGCACCCGAATCTGGTCCGGCGTCGCGAGTGGCGAGGTCAGGGTCGTGGCCGGCGCCCGGTCTAGCCTCTTTCTGCCCTTCGCCGACCTCGGCCTCATCGTGGTCGATGAGGAGCATGAGGCCGCCTATAAGCAAGAAGACGGCGTCACCTATCACGCGCGCGACATGGCGGTCGTGCGCGGGCAGCTCGAGAATATTCCCGTTATACTGGCCTCCGCAACGCCGTCGGTCGAGACACGCGTCAACGCCGAACGCGGACGCTACCGCCATCTCAGACTACCGACTCGCTTCGGCGGACGCGCCTTGCCGATGCTCAGCGCGATCGACCTCAGGACCACGCCGCCGCCGCGCGGCCAGTGGATCGCGCCGCCACTGGTCGAAGCGATGCAGGCCACCCATGCGGCTGGTCAGCAAACGCTGCTCTACTTGAACCGCCGCGGTTATGCGCCCCTGACACTCTGCCGAACCTGTGGTCATCGTCTTCGCTGCCCACAATGCTCGGCTTGGCTGGTCGAGCACCGCTTTCGCGGCGCTCTCGTGTGCCACCATTGCGGCCATCAGGAGCCAAGACCGAAACATTGCCCTGAATGCGATGCGGTGGACTCGCTCGTTGCCTGCGGCCCGGGGGTCGAACGGCTTGCCGAAAACGTCCAAGCCCAATTCCCAGACGCCAAGACGCTGCTGCTGTCATCGGACTTTCCGGGTGGGGCCGCAAAGCTGCGCGAGGAACTCGCAGCTATTGCCGAGGGCGATGTCGATATCATCATCGGAACGCAGCTCGTCGCCAAAGGTCATCATTTCCCCCGGTTGACGCTCGTCGGCGTCATCGACGCCGATGTCGGCCTCTCCAACGGTGACCCTCGCGCCGCTGAACGAACGTTCCAGATGCTGCAGCAGGTTACCGGCCGCGCCGGACGAGGGGATGCCCCGGGACGCGGCATGATCCAGACCTTCCAACCCGGTCATCCCGTGATCCGAGCCTTGCTGTCCTGCGATACGGAGCGGTTCTACGCCTCCGAGATTGCGTCCCGTCAGGATGCGGAACTGCCCCCCTTCGGGCGCCTCGCCGCCGTCATCGTGTCGGGGACGGACCGCCATGCAGCCGAAACTCATGCCCGCGCCCTCGCGCGCGCCGCTCTCTCCGAAGCGGATCAGCTTCGCACGGGTGGGGAACGCGGGACGCTGCTCGTGCTCGGCCCGGCCGAAGCACCTCTCGCCATGGTGCGGGGTCGCTACCGCTTTCGCCTGCTCGTCAAAACCGCCCGATCGATCGATCTTCAAGGCTTTTTGCGCCGAACCCTGAAGGGGGCGCCTCGTCCGCGTGGCAATGTCACGGTCAACGTCGACGTCGATCCGCAGAGCTTCCTCTAAGCGTCGTCAGGCTTGCTGGCGAAGCACCCGGCGCATCACCTTGCCGGTCGGGGTCATCGGGAGTGCCGGGACGAAAGCGATCTCGCGCGGATATTCATGCGCCGAGAGCCGATGTCGAACGAAGTCTCGAATATCGCCCTCGAGCGAAGAGGACGCTTCAACACCCGGTCGTAACACGATGAAGGCTTTCACGATTTCTGTCCGTATCGCGTCCGGTTTGCCGACGGCGGCTGCCTCTGCCACGGCCGGGTGCTGGCGGAGGCAGGTTTCAATTTCGGCCGGCCCAATCCGGTATCCAGACGATGTGATGATATCGTCGTCGCGGCCCTGGAACGTCACGTAGCCCTGCTGGTCTGCGGATGCCCGGTCCCCCGTGGTCATCCACGAGCCTCTGAACTTGGCTGCCGTGGCGGTCGGCTTGTTCCAATATCGCAAAAACATGGCCGGATCGGGTGATCTCACCGCGATCTCGCCGACCTCCCCAGGCTCGCAGACGGACCCGTCGTCACGGATCACGGCGACGTCATGCCCGGGCACCGCACGGCCGATCGCGCCGCGCTTGTCGATGCCGATCGCCGCACACGAGGCGAGCACGTAATTACATTCGGTTTGACCATAGACATCGTTGATGCCGAGTCCGAACGCCTCGCGGCCCCATACCACGGTTTCGGCGCCAAGCGCCTCGCCAGCCGAGGTAACGGTGCGCAAGGTCGGCCGTGACGACGGCGGCGGCATGGCGAGGCGAAGCATCCGCAACGCGGTCGGCGGGATGAACGCATTGCGGACCTTCAGCTCCGCCATCAAGCGCCAGGCCTTGTCCGGATCGAACTTGTCGAAGGCCCGCGCCACCACCGGAACGCCATAGTGGAGACTTGGCAGCAGGGCATTCAACAAACCGCCGGCCCAGGCCCAATCGGCCGGCGTCCACATCACGTCGTCGCGCTGCGGCAGAAACTCGTGGCTGAACCGAACACCCGGGAGATGGCCGAGCAGCACGCGATGACCGTGCAATGCGCCTTTCGGCTGTCCGGTCGTGCCCGACGTGTAGATCATGAGAGCAGGATCATCCGGGCCGGTCGGGACAGGATCGAAGAAACTGCTTTCCCGCTCCATCGCGGCCGGTAGTCCGATGGCGGATTCGTCGGCTCCATCGGTCGACAGGATGGCGTGCAACGCGGGCAACGAGGTACGCAAAGGCGCGATCTTCTGGACCCCCGCCGCGTCCGTGACGCAGGCTGCCGCGCCCGCATTGTCGAGGCGATAGAAGAGCCCATCGGGCCCGAAGACCGGGGCCAACGGCAGCGCGATTGCGCCGATTTTATAAGTGGCCACATGCGCCACGACGACATCGGAGCCCTGTGGGAGCAGGATCGCGACACGATCTCCTGTACCAATACCGAGCCGCCGCAGCAGATGAGCCAGCCGGTTCGAGCGATCCCGCAGAGCGCCATAGCTGACCGGGTTGATCTGCCCCCGCACCACGTCGATGATCGCGGGACGATCCGGCTCGAGCGCAGCCCAGCGATCGCACACATCGACGCCGATGTTATAACGCGCGGGAAGGTGCCAGCCGAAACCCTGGCGGAGCCGGTGATAATCCCGAAGGTCAGGAAGATCCATGCCTCGTGTTCTGCCCCGAATTCCGTCATAGTGCAATGCAGCAATAGGGCCGACCTGTTCGCTTGACCCTTTCGATAAGATCGATCACCGGTGGAGTTTGATGAGCCCGCAACCCGACCTTCCCTATCGCCCGAACGCCGGCATTGCCCTGTTCAATCGAGCCGGTCTCGTTTTCGCGGGTCGTAGCCGTGGGGACGGACCAGAAACGGTGCGGGGTGATTTTGAATGGCAGATGCCGCAAGGCGGTATCGACCCCGGCGAGGATCTCGTGGCGGCAGCCCGACGCGAGTTGATGGAAGAAACCAGCATCGGCGACGCCGACTTCCTGGCCGCAACGGACGAGTGGTGGCCGTATGACTTTCCTGCCTACGACGGGCCATGGCACCACCTCTGCGCCTTCCGGGGCCAGACGCAACGATGGGTGGCGTTTCGCTTCACGGGGGATGAAAGCAGAATCGACGTTCTCGACCCGATCGGCGGCGTCCGACCCGAGTTCTTCGACTGGGCTTGGCTCCCTCTTGCGTCTTTGCCGGCCAAAGTGATGCCGCATAAGCGAGCGAGTTATGAGCGTGTCGTCGCGGCGTTCGGCCGCTTTGCGGTACCGGTCTGACCAATAAAAAAGGCCGCCGCTAGGAGCGACGGCCGATCGGCTTCGACAAGGGACTTGAGATCAGAGCGACATCGCAGCGCGAAGCTCGCGAACTTGATCGAGCTTTTCATGCGCTAGCCGACGACCCTCGTCGCTCGTCGCATCGGCGACCTCAGTCTCCGCAGCTTTGACTTCGGCATCGAGCGTCGACGCGTTCAATTCGGTCAACGGAACAGCCGTCTCGGCCAGAATAGTCAGGCCAGCCGGATTGACGTCGGCAAATCCGCCGCGCACGAAAAGCTGCGACTGCTTTGCTCCCGCCTCCACGATCGTTACGACACCCGGCTTCAGCGTCGACATGAGCGGAGCATGGTCTTTCAAGACCGTGAACTCACCCTCGGTGCCCGGAACGACGACGGATTCTACGTCACCCGCGAATAGCAACCGCTCGGGGGAGACGAGTTCGAACGAAAAAGTTGCCATATTATGTTCCCATGCGGATCTCGGCCGCCGCCGTTATGTCGCGCCCTTTAGGCGCGACATAGGGCAAAGACGCGAAATCAGGCCGCCTTCGAAAGACGCTCAGCCTTCTCGACAGCCTCTTCGATCGTGCCGACCATGTAGAAGGCAGCTTCCGGCAGGTGGTCGTATTTACCTTCGACCAAACCCTTGAAGCCCTTGATCGTATCGGCCAACGAAACGAGCTTGCCCGGTGCGCCCGTGAAAATTTCGGCCACATGGAATGGCTGCGACAGGAAGCGTTCGATCTTGCGGGCGCGCGCGACCGCGATCTTGTCCTCTTCCGATAATTCATCCATCCCGAGAATCGCGATGATGTCTTGCAAAGCCTTGTAGCGCTGCAACACCTGCTGAACCTGACGCGCGATGTTATAATGCTCTTCACCGACGACGATCGGCGACAGCATCCGCGAGGTCGAGTCGAGCGGATCGACGGCCGGATAGATGCCCTTTTCGGCAATCGAACGCGACAGAACGGTCGTCGCATCCAAATGCGCGAAGGACGTAGCAGGCGCCGGATCGGTCAAATCGTCGGCCGGAACGTAAATGGCCTGAACCGATGTGATCGATCCCTTGTTGGTGGTGGTGATACGCTCCTGCAACATGCCCATATCGGTCGCCAGCGTGGGCTGATAGCCCACCGCCGACGGAATACGTCCGAGCAGCGCCGACACTTCCGAACCCGCTTGGGTGAAGCGGAAGATGTTATCGACGAAGAACAGCACGTCCTGGCCCTTGTCGCGGAAATCCTCGGCGACCGTCAGACCGGTCAGTGCCACGCGGGCGCGGGCGCCTGGCGGCTCGTTCATCTGGCCATAGACGAGCGCACATTTCGAGCCTTCGCCGCCGCCGGCCTTGTTGACGCCGCCTTCGATCATCTCGTGATAGAGATCATTGCCTTCGCGCGTGCGCTCGCCCACGCCGGCGAACACCGAATAGCCACCATGCGCCTTGGCCACATTGTTGATCAGCTCCATGATCAACACCGTTTTGCCGACGCCGGCGCCGCCGAAGAGGCCAATCTTGCCGCCCTTCGCATAGGGTGCCAGGAGATCGACGACTTTGATGCCCGTCTCGAGGATCTGCGCGTCGGTCGCCTGCTCGGCATAGGACGGAGCGGGCTGATGGATCGCCCGGAGGCCGGACGAGACGACCGGGCCGGCTTCGTCGACCGGCTCGCCGATGACGTTGATGATCCGGCCGAGCGTTCCGACCCCGACCGGCACCATGATGGGCGCGCCCGTGTCGCTCACTTCCTGCCCGCGGGTCAGACCCTCGGAAATATCCATCGCGATGCAACGGACGGTGTTTTCGCCAAGGTGCTGAGCAACTTCGAGAACGAGGCGATTGCCGTTGTTCGACGTCTCGAGCGCGTTCAGGATCTCGGGCAGGTGGCCATCGAACTTGACGTCAATAACCGCGCCAATCACCTGCGTGATGTGGCCAACGACCTTGTTGGTGCCTTCAATGGCCATAAATTGGTCCTCACCCCTGGTTTCAGAGCGCCTCGGCGCCCGAAATAATCTCGATCAATTCCTTGGTGATCATCGCCTGGCGCGACCTGTTGTAGGTCTGCGTCTGGCGTTTGATCATATCGCCCGCATTGCGGGTCGCATTGTCCATGGCGCTCATCCGCGCACCCTGCTCGGACGCGGCATTTTCAAGCAGCGCCCGGAAGATCTGCACCGCGATGTTGCGCGGCAGAAGCGCGTCAAGAATGTCATTTTCGTCCGGCTCGTATTCGTAGGCGGCCGCAAGCGGCGTCTGATCCGAACCCGCCGGGATTTCCGCCGGAATCAGCCGCAGTGCCGTCGGGATCTGGCTGATGACCGACTTGAACCGCGAGAAGAACAGCGTGCAAACGTCGAAGTCGCCTGCCTCGAACATCCCGATCACCTTACGGGCGATCGGATCGGCATTGACGAAGGCAAGCCGCTTCACCTCGCGCAGATCGATGACCTCGAGGATCTGCTGCTCGAATTGGCGGCGGAGTTGATCGAACCCCTTCTTGCCAACGCAGATCATCTTCACGGTCTTGCCTTCGGCCATGAGCCGATTGGCATGCTCGCGCGCCAGACGAACGATCGACGAGTTGAAGGCGCCGCAGAGACCTCGTTCGGCGGTGCAGACGAGAAGCAGATGCGTCTGGTCGCGGCCGTTCCCGGCCAACAATGCCGGCGCTTGCGTGCCCTGCCCGATTCCACTCGCCAGATTGGCGAGCACACGCTCCATCCGCTCGGCATAGGGACGAGCCGCCTCGGCCGCCATCTGGGCGCGGCGCAACTTCGCTGCCGCCACCATCTGCATGGCCTTGGTGATCTTCTGGGTCGATTTGACCGACGAAATCCGGTTTCGAAGGTCTTTCAAGGACGGCATAGGTCAAACCTGACTTGGAGCTTGTGCGGACCCTAACGGAGCGACGTCGCCTCAGGCAAACGCTTTGGTATAGGCCTCGACGGTGCTCTTCAACTGACCGGCCGACGCATCAGACAGGTCTTTCGAGGTGCGAATGGCATCGAGGAGATCGGTATGCTTGGTGCGAAGCAAGGCCAAAAGGCCGTCCTCGAAGGCCCGAACCCGGTTGACCGGCATCGTGTCGAGGTAGCCGTTCACGCCTGCATAAATCACGCAGACCTGCTCTTCCATCTTCAGCGGTGCGAATTGCGGCTGCTTCAGCAACTCCGTCAGGCGTGAACCACGGTTGAGGAGGCGCTGCGTCGTCGCATCGAGATCGGATCCGAACTGCGCGAAGGCTGCCATCTCGCGATATTGCGCGAGCTCGCCCTTGATGCGGCCGGCCACCTTCTTCATCGCCTTGGTCTGCGCCGAAGAGCCGACACGCGACACCGACAAACCGACGTTCACCGCAGGGCGAATGCCCTGGTAGAAGAGATCGGTTTCGAGGAAGATCTGCCCGTCGGTGATCGAGATCACGTTGGTCGGAATATAGGCCGACACGTCGTTGGCCTGGGTCTCGATGATGGGCAGCGCCGTCAGCGAGCCGCTTCCGTTCGCCTCGTTCAACTTCGCGGCACGCTCGAGCAAGCGGGAGTGGAGATAGAAGACGTCGCCCGGGTAGGCTTCGCGGCCTGGCGGACGGCGCAGCAGCAGCGACATTTGACGATAGGCGACAGCCTGCTTCGACAAGTCATCATAGACGATCAAGGCGTGCATGCCGTTGTCGCGGAAATATTCGCCCATGGCGCAACCGGCGAAAGGCGCCAGGAACTGCATCGGGGCCGGATCCGACGCGGTCGCGGCCACCACGATGGAATATTCCATCGCGCCATATTCTTCGAGAATCTTGACGAACTGCGCCACGGTGGAGCGCTTCTGACCGATCGCCACATAGACGCAATAGAGCTTTTGGCTCTCGTCGCCGGTCTGGTTGACGGCCTTCTGGTTCAGAATGGCATCGAGCGCGATCGCGGTCTTGCCGGTCTGACGGTCACCAATGATCAGTTCGCGCTGCCCACGACCGACCGGGATGAGCGCGTCGACCGCCTTCAGGCCCGTCGACATCGGCTCGCTCACCGACTTGCGCGGAATGATGCCGGGCGCTTTGACGTCGACGCGAGCGCGGCGATCCGAATGGATCGGGCCCTTCCCGTCGATCGGATTGCCGAGCGCATCGACCACGCGGCCAAGCAAGCCTTTACCGACCGGCACGTCCACGATGGATCCCGTGCGCTTGACGGTCTGACCTTCCTTGATCTCGCGATCGCTACCAAAGATCACGATACCGACGTTGTCGGTCTCGAGGTTCAGCGCCATGCCGCGCACGCCGCTCTCGAACTCGACCATCTCACCGGCCTGGACGTTGTCCAAGCCATAGACGCGCGCGATGCCGTCGCCGACGGACAGAACTTGGCCGACTTCCGTGACTTCGGCTTCGTTGCCGAAATTCTGGATTTCCTTCCTCAGGATGTCGGAAATTTCAGCGGCGCGGATATCCATCAGCCGACCTCTTTCATGCGGGTGCGTAAGGTGTTGAGTTTTGTCTTGAGCGAACCGTCGACCATGCGGCTCCCGAGGCGGACGATCAAGCCGCCCAGAATTTCGGGATCGACGTCGACGTCGAGCGCAACGGTCTGCCCGCCGGTAACATCGTGCAGGGCGGCCTTCAAGTCGGCGAGGTGCTGGTCGGACAACGGTTCCGCGACAGTGATCTGCGCGCGGGTCACGTTTTTCTCGGCGTCGACCAGCTTGTTATAGTCGGCGATCATCCCGCGAACGGCGAAGAGCCGACGCTTGGACGCCACCAGCTTCAAAAAATTGGCCGCAAGGCCGTTGATGCCGACGTGGGACAGAATCTCGCGCAGAGCGCGGGTCTGTTCATCGGCGGAAAAGACAGGGCTGCGGACCAGCAATTGAAGGTCTGCGCTCTCGTCGATCAGCGTCCCGAACGTGTTGAGGTCGCCGGCGACCTGATCGATCGCATTGCTGTCTTTCGCAAGATCGAACAGCGCGAGGGCATAACGGCCGGCCATTCCGGAAACAATCGTCTCGACAGCGGCCAAGTCGGTCTCTCTCTCGATGAATACGAGCACATCAGCAAAGACGGACGGAGGAGTTTTGTGCCTCTTCCCCGCTTCGATCAGCGCAACAAATCGCGGCTTATGCCGATGTTTCGAGCACATCAGCGGCCGCGTGGGCAGGGGTCACCTAACATAGGGATTTTGGGCGTGCAAGCGACGAGGCACAGCTTTCTCGGCCCGTTCACAGGGAGAGCGGGATCGCGAAGATGACGGTGCGCATGACGTCGGAGCCTTGGCCGGGCATGCGTTTGCGGCGTGTCGAATGATCCGAGTTTGAGGCAGTTCGATGGCATCACGCGATCGGGCACGCGTGCCACGTAGGATCAGCGACCGCTGGCGCTTTTCAGAGGTCAAACAGCGCGATACCAACCCTCAAGAGCCCTGCGAGACTGGGCAACGCGGCTGCGGAGCGCGATGGCAACCGACTTTGCCGAAGCCCGAAGGCGGCGCAGGGCGAGGAGACGGCGGGCGGTCGCATCGAAAGCCGCATCCGTTACCCCCGGCGCTCGCACAAAAACGTCGGCCACCAGCATGCGCGAGGTCCATAGGTGATCGATCATCGGATGATCCGGAACAGCGCAGGAATCAGTCAAGACACAAGCGGGATCGGACAGTTGCACATCGGTCAGGAGGGCCGCGAACTGCACGCCCGGGGAGTGCTCCCCCCGGCGCTCGTCATACGCTGTCTTCCAGAAATAGGCTCTGTCCCCGCTCGATAGAACGATGCCCATTGCAACCGGCCTGCCATCCACGTCGAGGCTGTGGATCCGACATTTTCCTTGCTGCGCGAGGAGCCGTGTCATGGTCCGTGTAAACGTCGTCAAAGCCGGATTGAGCAAGAGCGCCGTCCCACTGCGCCCTTTCCAGCCGCGCGCCTCGAGATCGAGAAATTGCTCCGTCATGGCCCGGACGTCGTCCGGTCTTTCGGCGCTTCGAAACGAGACGTCGCCAGCCTCGGCGAGGCGGCGCCGCTGGCGCCGCAACTCCTTGGCGCGTTTTGGCGCCAAAGGGGCCGCACCCTGCCCGGCGTCGAAAGCCTGCCGCAGGACTGCCCGCTTGCGCGTCTCGAGCCGCTTGACGGTGTAGCGGTCGAGAAGGCGCCCTAATGCACCATCGTGGGCGATCGCGTGAAGCAGCAGCCCGGCCGACCCAGGCCTTTGGAGCGCGACCCACCTCAGCATCGCGTCGAGGGCCGACCCGGCGTGATCGCGATCCAACACAGGCGCGGCCGTTGTCGATTGCGGATGTGTCCAGGCGCTCATGCCGGCCGAACCAGGCCCAAGGCGCATCGGCCGGATCATGCAGAGACCGACGAGTGAGGCCAGGTCGCCCTGATCGGCGAGAGCCCGCCAGACAAGCAGAAACGACGGACGCGCGGGAGCGCCGAGATGCCGCGCCGCGGTCAACGCGAAAGCGGGTTCAAGGAACACATCGGGTTCGAGCGCGCGAGCCACCAGCGCGGTCCATGCAGCGCTGTGGGCCGTGACGCCGGCGAGATTGCAGACCTCGACCCGGTAGCGGCTGGGCCGGTCGCCGCTGGCCACCCGATGGGTCGCAACCGCTCTCACGGCGCCGCCCATAAAAGCGGCGGATCGCGGTTGTGCCATGCGGCTCAGAGGCTGCAGCCAAAACGGAAGAGCCGGCGTCGGCATCACGTCAAAATCCCGCGCATTGTCTCATTCGGCGCAGAACTGCATCATCCTGGCACACCCACCGGCGATTCCAGAGCGGGTAGGCCGTTGGGTTCACGCGCCGTGCCAATGGCGACTAGAGGCGCATCGTGCCCGCACTGATGCGCCCGGCCTGCTCGATATCCAGCGGCTGAAAGCTTTTGCTGTCAGGTTCGAGATAGTAGAGCGGGTCGCCGACCACGCACGGGTCGAACCCCTCACGGACGAGATCGATCTTGCGCTGCTTGAACGTGCCGGTGACATCGAGGTGGTCGGCGAAGCGGAGAAACACGGGGGTCGCGTAATCGGGCAGTCGTTGTTTCAGATGCGCCTGGAAGGCGGCAAAATCGAAGGACGCCGAAGGGTCGACGACGAGCGACGCCATGCCGGCGCGCCCATCGCGACCCGGCACCTTGACGCCGTAAACGCTGACATCCTTGACCGATGGAAAGACCGCGATCGCTTCCATCACCTCGGATGTCGCGACATTCTCACCCTTCCAACGGAAGGTGTCGCCGATCCGATCGACGAAATAGAAATAGCCCTGGTTGTCCTTCCGCATGAGATCGCCGGTGCGAAACCAGACGTCCCCCTTGCGGAACACGTCGCGCAGAATCTTGGCGTCGCTGGCGGACTGGTCGGAATAGCCCTCGAACCGATTGCCCGGCTTGGCGGGATCGTCGAGGATTTCGCCGATCAACTCTCCCGGCATGCCATTCGGCGTTTCTCGGCACAGCCCGTCAGGCCCACGCACCACCTGCTCGGTTGCAATGTCGAAATCGACGATCCGGATCGGGAAACGCGACGCGATCCAACGCGGAACGCGCCCGACCGCCTCCGGTTTGGAGTCGAGATTGAACATCGAGCAATTGCCCTCGGTCGCGGCGTAAAATTCGATGATCTGCTTGAGACCGAAACGGTCCCGGAATGGTCGCCAGACGTCCGGACGCAGGCCATTGCCGACGCACAGCCTCACGCGATGGGTGCGATCGACCGGGCTCGGCGGCGTGTCGAGAATGTAACGGCAGAGTTCGCCGATATAGACGAACATCGTGCATTCGTGCCGCACGATATCCGGCCAGAATTCCCGCGCCGAGAACCGGTCCCGGATCACGCAGGTGCCGCCAGACATCAGGGCGATGCCGGGCGCGATCACGCCTCCATTGGTGTGATACATCGGCAAGCTGTCGTAGATGCGATCGCTGGCGGTTGCATTCGTCACCGCTGCGAAGCCGTGCATGATGAGCTGCACGCGGTAGTGATTGATGTTTGCGGCCTTCGGCATGCCGGTCGTGCCCGACGTATAGACGAAGATGCAACGGTCGTTGATGGTCAGCGGCACACGTTCGGCCTGCGACAGGTTGTGGCTGGCGTAAGAGTCGAGCAGGTGATCGATGCGCGGATGAGCCGTGGGTGAGGCGCCATGCACCAGCACGGCCGGCGGGTCGACGAGGCCTGGTGCCGCGCTCTCGTAGCGCTCCAGAAGCGGCGCCGCGACGATGATGGCTTTGGCGCCGACGATGCGGATCGAATGCGCCAGCGAGGCCCCGGTGAGGCTCGTGTTGATCAGCGCCGTCACGCCGCCGACTTTGGCGATGCCGATCCAGATGGCCAGATATTCGGGTCGATTCGGCATCAGAAGCGCGACGACGTCGCCTTTACGGATCCCGTGATGGAGGGCCCATCGGGCATAGAGATTGGCGCGCGCGTTCAGGCCTACATAGGTCAGGCTCTCCGTATCGTCCGTCAGGGCAAGACGATCGCCAAACCTCACCGCAAGCTCTTCGATCAGGTCTCCGAGCGTATGGGTCTTGTTCCGGGCGACCGGCATGGTCCGGCGGAGCGTGCGAACGAGCCCTCGCAGGAACGTCAGTTCACTTCCGATCCGCTCGAAAACACCCAAGCCCCGCCTCCCCTCGCTGCGCGTTGATGCGCCGACCTTGCACCGGATCCGGGGCTAGAACAAACCCCGGCCACCCGAACCCATCGCAATCGACAGGGCAGCCGCATCAGGCCGGTCGATCCCCGGCCCGGCGAAGAAGGCTTGCCAGAGACGCTCGACCGCGGCGCGATCGAGATCCTGGCCGATGACGACGAGCCGCGTCCGATGATCCTCATCCGGCCACGCGGCGAGCCGGCGCGGCGGATGAAACATATGCTGAACACCCTGGATCAAAAGCGGGCGGGTCGGGTCATCGGCGACGGCCGCGAGCCCCTTCACCCGCAACAGGGATGGGCCGTAAGTCGAGCGGAGCAGATCCACGAACATGTCGAAAGGCGCCGGCAGCAACGGCGCTTCCGCCGTCAAGCAGAAGGACGCGATGTGATCGTCGTGGCGGGAATGATCATGGCCGGTGTGATCGTGATCAGCATGGTCGTTATCAGCATGGTCGTGGCCGTGATGACCATGGTCATGCTCCGGCATATCGGTCTCGGACCCCAGCACGGCAGCGTTCCGGAACAAGCTGGCGGACAGCAATGCCGCAACCGTCGCCTCGCCGGCGGCAGCATCAAGCTGCGTCGCCAACGGATTGAGGGCGACCAAGCGTCGTCGCAGGGACGCAAGACCAGCCGCATCCCCGCTGCAGAGATCGGTCTTGGTCAAGACGAGGCAATCCGCGATGGCGGCCTGTTTGACCGCTTCGACATGTGCGTCGAGGGTCGCGGCTCCGTGCACCGCATCGACCAACGTGATCACGCCGTCGATGCGGTAGCGCAGCATCAGATAGGGGTGCATCACGATCGCGTTGAGCACGGGCGCAGGCTCGGCCAGTCCCGTGGTTTCGATCACGACGCGGTCGAAGGTCGGCATGCGATCGTTATCGCGACGGCGAAGCAGATCTTCGAGCGTGGCGATCATATCGCCCCGGGCCGTGCAGCAGACGCATCCGGACGACAAGGTCAGCAAACCGCCTTCAAATCGCTCGACGAGGAGGTGATCGATCGGGATCTCACCAAATTCGTTGATGATCACGACAGCATTCGAAAGCTCCGGCGATTGAACGAGCCGGTTGAGCAAGGTGGTTTTGCCAGCGCCGAGAAACCCGGTCAGCACGGTGATCGGGAGAGGCTCCGGTGGGCCGCGGCGCGAGGGGCGCACGGCGCTTGGAGCGACCGACGTCGCGGCGGCCTCGGAACTCATGCGGCTCATCCTTGTTGCCGGGCGCGACGAAGCAAATCGATCAGTGTTTCGCGGCCGTCTTCTTCTTGGCGGTCTCATGCGCTTGCTTCGCGGCTGGCTTCGTCGCTTTGACCGCCTTTACGGGCTTGGCCGGTTTTGGCGTGAACACGGCGGTTTTCCGCGTCGCCTCGCCCTTATGTTTCGGGCGCTCCGGCGGCATGGTTTCGGTGGCGCTCGCGTTGGCGACAGCCTGCGCTTTCGGCTTGGCCTCCTCGGTCGCGAATTTGGTCTTTCGCGCGCGACGTCCGCCGACCCGCAACCCAAGGCTCGGCGTCGCATGAACGAAGCGCTTGGCGGCCAGAGCGGCCGGCGCCAGCGGCGTCGCGCCCAAAAGCGCCATCGGAGCCGGCGCTGCGGCCTCGACCGCCCCTCCTGCGGTTCCGGTCTGGCCAGAGACGGGGCTCGGCCCGGAAGATGTACCGACCGCATCGGTCGTGGCGGTCTTGACCGGCGCCGCCATTTCTCTCGCGCCACTGCCGACGGCCTGCGCGATGCGGCCCGTCCAGCCCGCGACCGGTCCGATGGTGACGCGGACAGGCTCGAAGGCGACACGGGTCGGCGAGAGATGCGAGCCCACACCCTGGTCGGGCGCTGCACCCGGGGTCGGCACGAGATCCTCGCCCTCCGCTTCCGCGATGGCGGCGCGACGGCCGCGGCCGCACATCGTGTCCCGCATATTCGGGGGCGTGTTGGCACTACTGCTCGGCAGGCTGTCGAGCGTGCCGTAATTGGCTTGAGCGCCGGCGAAGAAGCGATCGAACAGCGCCGCCACCTTCTCGTTGCGTGTGCCGTTGGACGGCGCTCCCATGACGACCGTGATCAGATGTCGGCCATTTCGGTCGGCGCTCGCCACGATGTTGTAGCCCGCCGCGCAGGTGTAGCCGGTCTTCATTCCGTCCACGCCGGGGTAGCGGCCCAGCAAGCCATTGTGATTGTTGATCAGTTGATTGCCGAAGGCGAGCACGCCGATGCTGAAGAGGCCCCGCTCCTCTGGAAAGTCGTGCAGCAACGCGCGGGCAATGATCGCCATGTCGCGCGCTGAGCTCATGTGGCGATCGTCGGGAAGCCCGTTCGGGTTGACGAAATGCGACTCATGAAGTCCCAGCCGCGCACCATAGACGTTCATGTCGTCCGCAAAGGCTTCCACCGACCCCGAGACACCTTCGGCGATTGTCACCGCGACATCGTTGGGTGATTTGACCATCAACATCTTGAGTGCGTTATCGAGCGTCACCAGCGTGCCGGGCCGGAACCCCATCTTCGAGGGCGGCATGACGGCGGCGCGGGCCGACACCATCAAGGGTGTATCCAGCGTAATCCGCCCTTCCCGCACGGCGCTGAGCGCGACATAGACGGTCATCAACTTGGTGAGGGATGCAGGGTACCAAGGCGCCGTCGCGGCATCTTGGTAGAGAACCTGACCCGAATCGACATCAACCACTAAGCTCGGCGCAGATGCAGAGGCCACGAGGGTCGACACCACCAGACAATATGCAGCGATCGCCGTCGGCCAGAGCTTGCGAAAAGACGCCATGCGCAACCGTATCCCTGTTGATATCCGCTGACCGACTTCACGACGATACAGAGCCACCGTCGGGCTTTCGAGACCGACCTCCGCCCGCATAACCTGATTCGGAACGGCGATTTGATGGCAGATCCGTTATTTCGTATCTCGTCGTCCGCGTCTATTCCACCATATCGAGCCGGGCAGTACACTGGATGATGCCTGCAAGCCAGCCTGCACGCGATTCTTTGCCGAACGGGCTCCCCCCCGATCGCGTCGATTCGCGCTGGACCGACGACGAGATCGATGCGTCCCGGCTCGCCGATGCGCCGCAAAAGCTGGTGTCAGACCCTGGTGGTTCGCGTTGGTCTGAGCTGTTCGAGAACGGACGCGATCGTGCTGGTCGGGCCCTCGAGGGTCTGCGCCGAACCGCCCTTGATCTCGTCTATCCGCCACATTGTATCGCCTGCGGCAGCGCAACCGAAGCCTCGAACGGTCTCTGCGGGCGTTGCTGGCGACAGATCAGCTTCATCGAGCGCCCCTTCTGCGAGCGTCTTGGTACGCCGTTCCATCAAGATTTTGGCCGCGGCCTGCAATCGCCCGAAGCCATTGCGCATCCACCGGTGTTCCGCCGCGCCCGCGCTGTCGCCTTGTTCGACAATGGGACAGCGCGGCAGCTCGTGCATCGGTTGAAATATGGAGATCGGCTCGAGGTCGCCCGATTGATGGGTCGCTGGATCGCCCGTGCCGCGACCGAGTTGCTGGAGGATGCGCCCGTGATCGTGCCGATGCCGCTGCATCGCCGGCGATTGTGGACCCGCCAGTTCAACCAGGCGGCCTTACTGGGCGACGAGATGGCGCGCGTGACGGGCCTGAGCTGCGACCCATTCCTCCTCGATCGCGTGAAGGCCACGGCGTCCCAAGTTCGCATGTCGCGCCGGCAGCGTGCTCTGAACGTCCAGGGCGCCTTCAAGGTACCGCCGAGCGCGGATCTGGCCGGGCGGTGCGTTTTGCTGGTGGACGACGTGTTGACCACGGGCGCGACCGCAAATGCGGCCGCTCGGGCGCTGCTGCGCGGCGGCGCCAAGGCCGTCGACCTCGCGGTTTTCGCGCGGGTTGCGGGCACGGGCGAGATCGCCATATAGAAGTTAGTCTTTATGAGTGTTTCTCGATGTCGCCAGTCACCATTTATACGACGCGGTTCTGCCCTTACTGCGTGTCGGCCAAAGAGCTTCTCCGCAAAAAGAACGTCACCTTTTCGGAGATCGACGTCACCGGTAACCCAACAGCCCGCAAGGCGATGAGCGATGCCGCCGGTGGTCGCACCACCGTGCCGCAGATCTTCATTGCTGAACGCCACGTTGGCGGCTGCGACGACCTTTATGATCTCGACCATGCCGGGCAGCTCGATCCGCTGCTCCTGCAGGCTTCATGATCAAATATACGCTGACGTGCACCAAGGGTCATGCCTTCGAGAGTTGGTTCAGGGACAGCCTCGGCTACGATGATCTCGCGGAATCGGGGCAGCTGACGTGTCCTATCTGTGGCTCGGCCGAGGTGAGGAAAGCCGTGATGGCGCCGTCCGTGGTCCGTGGTCGCCGCGCGCGGAGCGAGCAGCAGGCGCAAGCGGGTGCTGCCGAGCCGCAAGGCGTCGTGCAACATCCGATTGCTCTCCTTGACGAGCGCGAACGCAAAATGCGCGAGATGATGCGGGACCTGCATCGCAAGATCACGGAAAACGCCGATGACGTCGGCCGGAATTTCCCCGCCGAAGCGCGTCGCATGCATGAGGGCGAGACACCGGTGCGGTCGATTTACGGCGAGGCAACGGGCGACGAAGTTCGCTCGCTGCTCGATGACGGGGTGCCGCTCTTGCCCATGCCGGTGCTGCCCGACGATCATCATTGACGCGTCTATCTCGCGGCCGACGTCCGCGACCGAAGCGGTGGTGACGGGAGTTCATCGATGAAAACAATTGCGTTTCGGGCGGGTGCGACGGTTCCGGCGCTTGGCCAGGGCACCTGGAAGGTGGGCGATCGACGCGCCGCCCGCGATGCGGAGATCGCGACCCTCCGGCGCGGTCTGTCGCTCGGGTTGACGGTCATCGACACGGCCGAGATGTACGGCGTTGGCGCGTCGGAAGAGCTGGTCGGCACCGTCATCCAAGACTGCCGCGATGACGTCTTTCTGGTCAGCAAGGTCTATCCGCACAATGCCGGACGGCGCGCCATGGCGACGTCCTGTGAGGCCAGTCTCAAGCGCCTTGGAACCGATCGACTCGATCTTTACCTGCTGCATTGGCGCGGGGGTGTTCCGCTCGCCGAAACCGTTGACGGCTTCGAGCGGCTCGCTGCGGCCGGCAAGATCGGACAATGGGGCGTCAGCAATTTCGATGTCGACGACATGATCGACCTGTTCGCGGCTGGCGGCACGGCCTGCGCCGCCAATCAGGTGCTCTACAACGTGACGCGGCGCGGGCCGGAACACACGCTTATCCCATGGCTGGACGAACGCCAGATCCCCGTCATGGCCTATAGCCCCGTCGAACAAGGCCGATTGCCGAGTTCCGGCGCCTTGAAACGAATTGCCGACCGACATGACGCATCCGTCATGCAGGTCGCTCTGGCGTTTGCGATGCGGCTCGACAATGTGATGGCGATCCCGAAAGCCTCGACGGTCGCGCATGTCGAGGACAATCGTGGTGCGATGGACTTTGTCCTCAACAGCGATGACCTGGCCGAGATCGATGCCGCTTTTCCGCCGCCCCGCCGCAAGACGCCGCTCGACATGCTCTAAGGGGTTGTCGCGTCAGACGCGAAGATCCGCCTGCGACACGTTGAAGATCGAGGCACCGGTGTAGCCGTGCCAGTGATGCTCCGGAATATTGGCCTCGATCAGAGCCGCTTCCCCGAACCGGGCCGGCAAGTCGTAACGATCAGCGATCGTGAAGATCATCCCGATGGTCTGCTGCAGGAAATCCACCCCGAAGCGACGAACGTGGATCATATCGCCGAACTTGGCCTGCTTGTCGGCGATGGTGCCGTTCATCAACTCGTCCGTAAACGATCCCGGAAGGATCGGCATGCTGAACATCATCCTGCCGCCCGGCTTGAGCGCTTTTGCGAGCCGGATCAGCACGGCCGAATAATTGCACTCGATATGTTCGAGCACGTGATTGTGGACGATGAGATCATGCGTGCCAGGCGACAGCGCGAACACGTCGCGGCAGAGATCGAAGGGTTCGACGCCGAGACCCGGATAGCGCGACGGGTCGATGTCGACGGCCCGATAGCTTGCGCCACCGATCGTTTGCAACAGGGCGGACAAGCCACGCTCGGGGGCAAAATGCAGGATGTTGGATCCGGTCGCGGGGGCGAACTCCGCGATGTGCAAGGCCGCGACGCGCGTCCGTTCCAGTGAGCCGCATTGCACGCAGCGGACCTTGGGTCGCTTGGGCATGTCCGTGAAGGCCGTGCCTCCGCAAATGTTGCATCGCATTCTGGCCCGGCACCCCGATCACGCGCGAGCCTCCCGAGGTCCGCAACCGCCTCCGATGTCTCACGAGTGCGGATGCGAGACAAGCCGTCGCGCCGTCCTCTTATCGGTGCGGGCTTTACGATTTAGCTTGGGAGTTCGCACAAAAGCGTTGAAACTAAGGTCGAGAATGTGGGCGACCCAAGGGTTCGGTCGACCCAACATTGATATGGAAGCGGTTCCATCGGCCAGACGATCCGCCGCGAGGCTGTCCGATGTTGACCCGCTCTAGAAACCGGGGTTGCGAGTCATGCAGTTCGTCTATCGCCCCTGCGTGGGCATCGCTTTATTCAATCGTCAGGGGCTTGTCTTCATCGGCCGCCGCCGGAACAAGCGCACCATGGACAATGTGGCGCCAGGCTACGAATGGCAAATGCCACAGGGCGGCGTCGACATGGGTGAGCAACCCCATGCGGCCGCTATTCGCGAGTTGAAGGAAGAGACGAACGTATCGAGCGCGTCCCTGCTCGGAGAGGCGCCGCGGTGGCTCAGCTATGACCTGCCGACCGATATTTCGCGCAAGGTCATGAAGGGTCGTTTCAAGGGCCAGACGCAAAAATGGTTTGCGTTCCGGTTCGAGGGCGATGACAGCGAAATCAATATCGATCATCCCGAGGGCGGTCATAAGCCGGAATTCGACGCTTGGCGGTGGGAAAGCCTCGAGCGATTGCCCGACCTGATCATTCCGTTCAAACGCGAGGTCTATGTCGCGGTCGTGGACGAGTTCAAGCGATTTGCCGCCGTGAACGTCTGAGAGCCGCCCGATCTCGCCCAAACCGTTGTCACGGGTCACGGCCCATCAATATCCTCTCGCTACGATCGCGAGATGGCATGGGAGGCGATATGACAAAGCACAGAGCCAGGCTCCGAACGAAGCCGTTCCTGACGCTGGCCGGCGCCCTTCTGCTGCTCGCCGGGGCGCCGACGGCGCGGGCTCAAGATCGCGGTACGCTGGACCCAAAACCGCTGCCGCCGCTTACCAATCCGAATGACCCCCATGTTCCGGCCAAGCAGATCTTTGGCCGGGTCACCACGCCTGCCGATCTGCAGGCGCGATCGATCGGCTTCTATGCTCATGGCTGTCTTGCCGGGGCCGAGGCGTTGCCGATCAATGGATCGGCTTGGCAAGTCATGCGGCTATCTCGCAACCGCAATTGGGGCAACCCGGCGCTGATCGCCTTTCTCGAACGCTTCGCCAAATCTGTGCCCTCGATCAATGGCTGGCCGGGTCTCCTGGTCGGCGACGTCTCGCAGCCACGCGGCGGCCCGATGCTCACGGGCCATGCCTCGCATCAGGTCGGGCTCGACGCGGACATCTGGCTCAGCCCCATGCCGAGCCGGACGCTGTCACGCGAAGAGCGCGAGATGATGTCGGCCACCAATGTGGTGCGACCGGACGGGCTCGCCGTTGATCCCGCCAAATGGACGCCGCAGCATCTCGCGCTGATCGAGGCGGCAGCCGAACAGCCCGAGGTCGAGCGGATTTTCGTCAACCCGGCGATCAAGAAAGCCATTTGCGAGCAGGCGACCGGCGACCGTAGCTGGTTGACGAAGGTGCGCCCGATGTATGGGCACAATTACCATTTCCATGTGCGGATCAAATGCCCGGCGGGCAACAGCAGTTGCCAGTCCCAGGATCCGGTTCCGCCTGGTGAGGACTGCGACGCGTCTCTCGCCCGTTGGTTCACGCCCGCGATCCTGCATCCTCGGCTGAACCCCAACGCCAAGCCAAACCCGGGCCTCACGATGGCGCAGCTACCCGCCGCATGCAGGCAGGTGCTGGTCGCTCAATGAAGCTTAGGTCGGCTTAGGCGTGGTCGCCGGCAAGCCGATCGGTCCAGGCCAAAAGAAGGCTGGAGATCACGAAGGTCAGGTGGATCACGACGCCCCAGGTCATTTCACGATCGCTGACCGCGCTCATGTTCATGAAGTAGCGCAGCAGTTGGATGCCCGAGATCGCGACGATCGAGGACATCAGCTTCAGCTTCAAGCCGCTGAAGTCGATGGTCGACATCCAGTCCGGCCAGTCCTTATGGTCGGTCGCGTCGATCTTGGAGACGAAATTTTCGTAGCCCGAGAAGATCACGAGAACCAACAGCGATCCCGTCAGCGTCAGGTCGACGATCGACAGCGTATTGAGGATGACGTCGGCCTCGGTCGCGGTCTTGAAATGGCTCCCATATTCAAAGAGCAGTTCGATCGTCTTCAGGAGCAACCCGAACAACGCAACCACGAGCGTGATGAAAAATGGCGCGAGTATCCAGCGGCTCGCGAAAATGAACCGCTCCATCAACCGCTCGATCATGACTACCCCTCGTTTCGCTCCCCGGTCTTGAACATGATTCGGGGCCGCAACGCCAACCGTTGCGACCCCGACAAAAGACGTCTTTCAGATTAGGCGGCCGCGACCCCAACCCCGATCGGGCAACTCACGCCGGTTCCGGCCAAGCCACAATAGCCGTTCGGGTTCTTGGCCAGATATTGCTGATGATAGGTTTCGGCATAATAGAAAGCCGGAGCCTCGCGAATATCCGTCGTGATCGGGCCGAAGTGGTCGCTCCGCGCCGACAGTGCTTCCCCGTAAGCGCGGGCAGAGGCTTGCGCCTCCTGCAATTGGCCCGCCGTCGTGGTGTAGATGGCGGATCGATATTGGGTGCCGACATCATTGCCCTGCCGCATACCTTGCGTCGGATCGTGATTCTCCCAGAAAATCTTAAGGAGCTCGCCGAACGACACCTTGGCTGGATCGAACACGACCTTCACGATTTCGGTATGCCCGGTCATGCCGGAGCACACTTCCTCGTAGGTCGGGTTCGGGGTCGTACCGCCCTGATAGCCCACCGCCGTGACCTCGACGCCCGGGCCGGCCTCCCAAAACAAGCGCTCGGCACCCCAGAAACACCCGAGGCCGAAATAGACCGTTTCGGCCGAGGCGCCGAAAGGCCCCTTGAGCGGCTTGCGATTGACATGATGAACGTCCGCTGTCGGGACCGCGGTGGCGCGGCCTGGCAACGCTTCGTCAGCGGTCGGGAGCGATGGACGCTTGCGGAATGAAAACATCGATAGGCCTCCTCAAAGAGACAAAATGGCTCTGAGCTTCATGTAAGGCGCGCGAGCCTCGCCGTTAAGGCCGACCCGATCACCAGATATCGCACCATCGTTCGAAATCTTCCCGCAATTTTGTCAAAGGTGCGGTTGCGCCCCGCGCGTTCCTGACTATAGTCCGGCGCTCTGCGAGGCGCCGTCCGAGGATCGTGTATCGCTGGTTTGGAGGGGTGGCCGAGCGGTTGAAGGCGCACGCCTGGAAAGTGTGTATGCGGGAAACCGTATCGCGGGTTCGAATCCCGCTCCCTCCGCCAGAGACGATTGCTGAGTGCTCACTCTTTGGAGCGCAGCACCGTATCATCCACCAAAGACCTCATCAGTGAATACTCCGTCCGACTTTCCCGAACGCTCGAGAGGACGGTTTTACGTCCGGAGCAAACAACTCGATGCAGCCGATTCGCACGCGCTTCCAGGCGCAATGGAGCCTTTTTTTGCTCCCGTGGCACTGATCCAGTCTTGCACAGGCTGCGCAATGAACGCGAGGCCCTTGTCCGAACGAATGTGACCGGGACGCCGCGTAGTATGAAGAGGTCGGATAGCCCGTCGACGACAACGATCGACTTGAGCGGCCACGAGACCTGGATGGCCCGTCAGGCACGCGTGAAATGATCGACGACGTAAAGTGCCGATCGATGTTGAAGAGCGCCGACCCGTCTCCCGGCCGGCGCTCCCTTCCTCAGTGTATAGGCAGGTCAGAAAACCGAGCGGACGGTCGGCTCGCGCGCCCAGACACGTCCCTTTTCGGCCTCATGCAGAAAGGCGGTTCCGCTGTGAGCGTCGAGTGCAACGACCCCCGAATCCGGTTTGACGCCTGCCTTGTCCATCAACGTTTTAGCCCCGACCGAGTGGCCGATGACCTTGAGGTGCGCGAAGGCGTCGTGCACGAAGGCCACAGCGGCAGACTCTTCGGCGAGCATCGCCGCACCCTCTGCCGACAAGGCGAGGACAACGGTGTCGAACAGGACCGACGGGCCGCCCGCGAGCTGGAAATCAGCGTGGATCAGCCCACCGTCACTGCCCTTGGCCCCTCCAACTTTCGGGGCTATGACCTTCAATTCCGCTCCAATCTTCGTCGCGGCCTTTTCGATCGCGACCACCACCTTCGGATCCGTTCCGTCGGCCACGAGACAACCGATCAGACGTCCCTTGAGAGTCGGCTTGGCCTTGGCAAGGATGCTGAGCATCGGCGAGGGCTTCAGGTCCGTGCGGACCGGGACCTGCGTCGGCGCCTTTTCGATCGGGCCTTCGTAGCCAAGTCCATTGGCGACTCGCTTGGCGATCGCTTCGTCGACATTCGCCAGCCTTCCCAAAAGCCGCAAGCGAACAGCCTCTGTCTGCACCTTGCTCAGCTCGAAGATGAAGGCGGAAATGATGTGGTTCTGCTCAGTCTCGGTCTGGCTGAAGAAGAACAGACGAGCCTGGCTGAAGTGGTCGGCGAAGGTGGATGAGCGTGTCCGCAGCTTGTCACCCGCTTCTTTGGCCGGAAAGCTCTTGAACCCAAGCATTGGATCCTGCCGCTCGGTCGTGGTGTCGAGTGAACTCGGCGAGTATGACACACGGCCTTTCGGCGCTGCCATCTGCATATGACCGTCTCGCTGAAAGTTGCGGACAGGGCAGCGCGGTGCGTTGATCGGCAGCTGTGCGAAATTCGGGCCGCCCAATCGCTTGATCTGCGTGTCGAGGTAGGATTGGTTCCGCCCCTGCAGAAGCGGGTCGTTGGTGAAGTCGATGCCGGGAACCACATGCGTCGTACAGAAAGCGACTTGCTCGGTTTCGGCAAAGTAGTTGTCCGGATTTCGGTCGAGGACCATACGCCCGATGACGCGCAGCGGGATGACCTCCTCCGGGATAAGCTTGGTCGCATCCAGGACGTCGAAGTCAAAGCTCGTCGCGAAATCCTCGTCGAACAACTGCACGGCCAATTCCCATTCCGGGAAGCTGCCAGTGTCGATGGCATTCCAAAGGTCGCGGCGATGGAAGTCGGGATCCCCGCCACTGATCTTGAGGGCCTCGTCCCAGACAACCGACTGCATGCCGAGCTTCGGCCGCCAGTGGAACTTGACGTAAGTTGAATTGCCCGCATCGTTGACGAGCCGGAAGCTGTGGACGCCGAAGCCTTCCATCATGCGAAATGAGCGGGGGATCGCTCGATCGGACATGATCCACATGAGCATGTGCGTGCTCTCCGGTGAGAGCGAAGCCCAATCCCAGAATGTGTCGTGGGCGGTCTGTGCTTGCGGGAAGCCGCGATCCGGCTCCTGCTTGGCAGCGTGGATCAGATCGGGGAATTTGATCGCGTCGTGGATGAAGAACACCGGTATGTTATTACCGACGAGATCCCAGTTGCCCTCTTGCGTGTAGAACTTAACCGCGAAGCCACGCACGTCGCGCGCGGTGTCGGCCGAGCCCATATTCCCCCCAACTGTCGAGAAGCGGGTGAAGAGGGGCGTCTTGACGCCAACTTCGCCGAGGATCTTGGCCTTGCTGAATCCCGCCAGCGAGTCCGTCGACTCGAAGAAGCCGTGCGCCGCGGCTCCCCGGGCGTGGACGACGCGCTCCGGGATCCGTTCATGATTAAAGTGGTTCAGCTTTTCGATCAGGGCAAAGTCTTCGAGCAGGACCGGACCACGCTCCCCGATCTTCAACGAGTTCTCATCATCGGCGATGACGCCACCTTGGTTTGTGGTCATAGGGGGATGCGTGCCGTGCGCCGTTTGATGCAGCTCGCCACCGCTGCCGACAAGTTCCGAGATCGCTGTGGCAGGTGCATGCGGTGTCTTGTGTTTTGTCATAGGAAAGCCTCGTGTAAATATCTGGTCTTTGCCAACTGAGCGCCGCGCGGTAAGCCTCGGGATGCAACCGGTCGTAAAGTGCGCATGCATCAAGCACACGGCGGTTCGTAGGTTGCTTCAAATTTGCTCTGGCGCTGCGCACAATGGGCGATTAGCACTGCCATCAAGGCGTTTTCTTCAACGCGCTGCTGGCACCACTCCATTCTCAACTCTACCTGATTAAATTCGCCGCCTCTGCGGGACACGGCGACCAGTGCAATCGCCGAATGGTGTGTTACCATTCATCCGTGCGGCTTGAAAATAACCTTCGTACAATTGTCCTTCTTGTCCCTGAACTTCTCGTAGAGGGCGGGGCCGTCTTCCAGGTTCGTGGAGCGATGGCTGATGATGAACGACGGATCGATCTCCCCCTTTTGGATCCGCTCCATGAGGGGCTGCAAGTAACGGATCATATGAGTCTGGCCCGTCTTGAGCGTCAGCCCCTTATTCATCAAGAGGCCCAGCATCACGGGGCCAGCGGGGCCAGCAAAGACACCCGGCATGGAGACGATCCCGCCCGGCCGGCAGGCCAATAGCGCCTGATTGAGAGCGAAGGCCCGCTCCATGCTTGTGGTCGCAGCCATGATAGCCGAGCTCACCTTCTGTGCCATCGTGTCGGCGCCATGAGACTCCATTCCAACAGCTTCGATGACGGAGTCGGGACCCAGCCCATGGGTCATCTCCATGAGTGTTTCCTGGACGTTCTCCGTATCAAAATTGATGGTCTCGGCTCCCGCCTCGCGGGCGAGGGCTAGCCGCTCCGGGACGGAGTCGATGGCGATGACTCTCTTTGCGCCCAGAAGGAAACAAGACTTTACGGCCAGGACACCCACGGGGCCGCAGCCCCATATCGCGACGGTGTCCTCGGGGCCGATATCGCAATGCTCGGCGGCCTGATAGGCCGTTGGGAAAATGTCACTGAGAAACAGAACCTGCTCATCGGTGAGACCGTCCGGGACCTTGATGGGCCCCACATCGGCATAGGGAACGCGAAGATATTCGGCTTGTCCTCCGGGAATACCCCCGGTGATATGCGAAAACCCGAAAAGGCCGGCCAAAGGATATCCGAACGTCTCTGCCTGCAACTTGCCATTCGGGTTGGTGCGTTCGCAGCAACTCCAATTGCCCCACTTGCACTGGCGGCATTCGCCGCAGCAGATCGTGAACGGGACCACGATTCGATCCCCAACTTTCAGGTTGCCGACGCTTTTGCCGACCTCGATGACTTCGCCCATCGTCTCATGGCCGAGCACGTCGCCATGTTCCATGGTGGGCATGAAGCCGCCCATCAGGTGGAGGTCGGAACCGCAAATCGCACAGGCCGTGACCTTGATGACGACGTCGCGATCATGCTCGATCTTGGGGTCGGGTACCGTCTCGCAGGTGATCTTTCCTGTTCCCTGCCATGTCAGCGCTTTCATTGACGATCCTTCTGAGGGGGTGAGTGCCCTCTATACGTGTCAGCGGCTTCATGGTTCCGCAGTGACTGACAAGCGTTGGTTTCCGACAAAAGCGCTTGACGCGAGGTCGACCCCACGATGGCGTCGTGGTCGCTTCTGCAAGGGCGTCCACTAAGATATTACCTGCGTCTTCAGACGCGCCAGGCACGATCCGACCCTGCTGAGAGCTGTGCGGTGAGGTCGCAGGTCGCCATCGGGACCTGAACCCAGGCGTCTTGAGTTCGGGCTTCGGCACCACTGCCAAATAAATCGAGGACCTCGATCATGAACGTTAAATTTGTATGTGGCGTGGCAGCATTGACTGCAGTTCTGGCCTCCCCCGCATTGGCGCAGGGCGCAACTCCGGCCCCGGACTTTGCAATGAAGGCGTCGGTTGGAAATACCTTCGAAGTAACCGAGTCAAAGCTTGCCCTCAAACAGGGCGCGAGCCCAAAGGTCAAAGCATTCGCCCGTAAGATGATAAAGGACCACGACATGGCGGAGAAGAAACTCCAGACCGCAGCCAAAGGGTCGGGCGCGACAGTCGCGATGTCGCTCGACGATCCGCACCAGGCTCTGGTGACGGCACTCCAAGCCAAGACCGGTGCGGATTTTGACAAGGCTTACGTGGCCGACCAGATCCAAGCGCATCAGGACACGGCTGCGCTCCTCGCGAGCTACAAGGATGCAGGGGACGACGCAAAGCTGAAGACCTGGGCCACCAAGACACTCCCGACTGTCAACATGCACCTGAAAATGGCGGAGGCCATGTCTAGCATGTGAGACTTGATGATCCGGAGTAGAACTTGGAAATGCTCCGGGTCTTCCGTGTGTGGTCTAAGTCGTTTGGCGCACTCGAGAGTGGCGCGGATCCGTCCAAAGCCATAAACGTGACCCGCTACAAGAAATTGGCGACGCTCAAGATTTACGATCGCCGGACCAGCCGGTTCAAGGACCACGCTGGCAATGGCTTCCTCTGCGCTTGGGCGAGAGCGCGGATAAAAGGCTCAGCCAGCAAAGAGCGCAGAGGACGTTGATCGAGATCTACGTTCAAGCTGGCTCGGCCCTCCGTGCGATCGCAGGACCGAACCATAGTCTCGCGGCTTGATCTTACCTGCACCACAGCGTGCCGTGAGGGCCCCGGGTGGCGACATGGCCCGTATGCCGTAAGCACCAGGCTTGGTTCTGACCACCAAATCGGCAATGGCCGAAGGGGCCGCGGTGACCGTTCGGACCACAAGCGCCAAGCGCTGAGGCCGGCACCGTTGCTGTCCAAAGGCCTGCAGAGAGGATCACTGCACCAAAAAGCACGACGGCAAGCTTTCTCATTTGCTGTTCCTAAAAAAGTATCGAGCGTTCAATGCGATTGTACTGGTCCACGTCTCTGGACGCAGCTTCATTGGACATCTATCCAATGGCTTATTATTGTTTGATCGCGATTAACCGCCAGTGAACGTCTACGCGCTCTATTGCACGTACCAAAAATCGTTCTCTATTTGCCCGAGGACATGATCCTCGTTGAAGGTCATGTCGAGAGTGTCCTCAGTCGGCTGAGACACGCTTTATTGCCCGCCTGCTCAGGGTTGAGGAAGTTCAGAAGGAGCCGAACTCCGTCCGCCGCCTGACCGTTCGTTCGACCGCACTGTTGTTATGACTCTGCGGCCACCATCGTCTCTACCACCTTGTCGGCGACGTGGTCGGCCGCCGGCGGCAGGCCCATGCTAGGCGCATGGCCGCGGAAGTTGCGGAACCACCAAGCCCAATCCTCCGGTACGAGCGAGAATTGCTCGCTATGGCCAAGTTCGCGCGCGGCCCAGAGCGGCCAAATTGGATTGGCCAGCGCGGGGCGGCCAAGAAACACCGGGTCGATGAGGCCGTCTCGGATCACTTTATCGGCGTTAGCCGTATTCAGTCTTGGCAGCGCGTCGAAACCCAAAGCCTAGAGCATTTTCCGATCAGTAGGCATCACAGCCGGCATACTTGAAGTCGTTGGCGCATTCGTCGGGTTTGAAGGCGTCGAGGCTGTTGCCGATGACGGTCCAGAGCTGCTCGACGGTTCGGCGGCTTTTCGGAGCAGCGCCTTGAGCGTTGCGAAGGCGTTTTCGATCGGATTGAAGTCGGGCGAGTATGGCGGGAGGACGAGCAGCGTCGCGCCGCCTGCCTCAATGGCTTCACGGACGGCGGCGCCTTTGTGGGCGGGCAGGTTGTCCATGATGACCACATCGCCGGGGCTGAGCGCGGCACGAGCACCTGCTCGACATAGGCGAGGAACCACTCGCCCGTCATGGGCCGTCGAGCACCATCGGCGCGGTCATGCCGGTGAGCCGCAGTGCGCGCCGGTGAATGTTGTCGTTTTCCAATGGCCATGCGGTACGCTCATCCGCAGCCGCTGCCCGCATGGTGCCCGCCCGTGAAGGCGCGCCATCTTGATGCTGGCCCCGGTCTCGTCGATGAACACGAGGCGATGCGGATCGAGGTCGAGCTGGCCTTCGAACCACGCCTCGCGGCGAGCTACGACGTTGGGACGATCCTGCTCCGCTGCATGCCCGAACTTTTTTGAGCGTGATCTTCCGGCGAGCGAAGAACCGCCACAGCGTCGCGATGCCGACGCTAACGCCGTGCCCGCTGAGCATCTCGCGTCGCTCGGCAAGCGTGATATCCGGCTGCCTGGCGACGGCACCAAGGATCACGTCGGCATGGGCCTCGATCCGTCCCGAGCGCCGGTCGCCGCCCTGCCGCTTCGGCGTGGCGGCACCCGTCCGTCGCGCCAGCGCATGCCACCGGATCGCGCTCGACACGCTGACCCCGAAACGCGCCGCCGCCTGGCGCCGCGACAGGCCACCATCGATCACCGTCACAACACGCTCACGAAGATCGATCGATAGCGCCTTGGTCATGCACGCTAGCCTCCTTCGCCAGCATGAATCCCCGACGAGTCTGTCAGCTCGAAAGATGCTCTAACGTCTGCTTTCCACGCTTGTCGCACGATGCCCTAACGCCTGAGAGCGGCTGACCTATCAATCGCCAAGCTGCCGCCCCAAACGGCCGATACTCGGTATAGGACGAGGGACTGGAAGTCGCTGCGCCAGGAACAAGCGCGTTGGCAGAGCCGTATCGAGGCTTACCGTGGTATTCTGCAACCGGCGTCGCGATCGACGAGGCTGATGGACTGCGGTCTCGCAGCTTTAAGGTAGCTAGATCACAAGGGCCGGACATCCGCAGCCCCATTGACCGCGTCGGCAGGTTCAACCGCGAAGGCCGTCGATGAAGGATAAGATGCGCGGCGCTACCTCGTCTGGTCGCTCTGCGTGGGGATATTGGCCCGCGCCCTCAATCATCAAGGCTTGCGCTCGTAGCGTCTCGGCAAGCCAATTGGCTTCTGCGCGCGGATCAGCGAAGTCCGGATCTTTGCTTCCCATCACGATGAGAGCTGGCACTTTGCTTTGCGGCAGCAGGGAGGCGGTGTCTACCTTGGACAGGCTCATCATCGTACGAAGCGCCTTCATGCGTCCCGCCTCCTTCAGGTTTTGCGCGATGGCTGCCTTGACTTGGTCGTGGTCGGTCGGCTTGCAGGAAGGGAACAAGCTGTTCCAGTAGGTGATCCAAAACCAGACGCGCCACGGCCCTGCGAAGCCGATCGCCAGGGCGAGCTTCACGACGGCGGAGGCCTTGGGGTCGCGGACGATGGGACCGAGGAGGACGACACCGCTTACCCGAGTCGGCGCGTCATGTGCCGCCCACAATGCGGCGCCGGCCGCAAAAGAGTTGCCGAGAACGACTGCAGAGGTAGCGTCGAGGTGTGTGAGGAGCGCCAACGCGTCGCGGCCGACCGCATGCGCCGAATAGTCTGTCCAGTGTGCCGACGTCTCGCCGAAGCCGCGCACGTCCATCGTCAGGACGCGGTAACCCGCGCGCTGCAGCACGGGCCGGAGCGCCCGGTACTCCGATCGCAAATCCCCCATGCCCGGAATCGCGAGGACGACCGAACCGTTACCGCCTGTATCGTCGTAGGCGACGCGGCCACCAGCGATTTCCAGGAATTTCGTGAGCCCTGCCATGCTGCCCTCCTTCAATGATTGCCCAGATCTAAAGGCGGCGGCGATCACGGGGAATTGGCGCTTTGCGGATGATGGGCATACAGATATGTATGGCTAAACAGCCAAACTAGGAAACAACGGTTGCTAAGGTCCGAGGTCATCAATGAAAAATGAATACCATTGACTGGTCTCTACTGCGGTCCTTCCTGGCGGTTGTCGAGACCGGGTCGCTCTCGGCCGCTGCGACGCACCTCTCCGCAACTCAGCCGACGCTCAGCAGACACATTCGCGAATTGGAGGCGACGGTGGGTGTCAGCCTCTTTACACGATCCGCGCGAGGCCTTGATCCGACCGAGGCAGCCTTAAGTCTCGTCGACGATGCTCGCGCCATGGGCGAGGCGGCCCAGACGTTGACTCTCAAGGCACAGGGCCGCTCGCAGCAGTTGACCGGAACGGTCCGCATCACGGCGTCGGTCGTCGTCGCCGGCCTCATCCTCCCCCCGATCCTTGCGGAGTTGCGCCGTGCCGAGCCGAACATTCAGATCGAAGTCGTCGCCTCCGATCTTGCTCAAAACCTTTTGAGGCAAGATGCTGACATCGCAATCCGCATGTTCAAGCCCACGCAAGGCGCTCTTATCGCTCGCAAGCTGGGCGAAGCGCCGATCGGGCTGTTCGGGCACCAAAGCTATTTCGCTCGACGCGGTCGAGTGGATGGGAGGGACGCTCTGCTGACGCACGATGTCATTGGGTTCGATCGCAGCGACGCCATCATCAAGGGCTATGCTGCTCTCGGACTGTCCGCGACACGCCAGAGCTTCCCAATTCGCTGTGACGACCATATGGTCTACTGGAATCTACTTTTAGCGGGAGCAGGTCTGGGCTTTGCGCAGGTTCCTTTGGCGAGCCGTTATCCCGAGCTCGAGCAGGTGCCGGTCGACATGAACGTGCCGCCATTGCCGGTGTGGCTTGTCTTGCATGAAGAAGTCCGCAGCAACGCTCGCGTTCGCCGAGTCGCCAATCACCTGTCGGCTACGCTCGGCGACTTCTTCCAAGACGCCAGAGCCGGGAACCCACCGGGCCGACAGAAAAGCCCGTGAGGCCGAACAGAACATAGTCCGAACGTGCTGACCTCTCTTGACGGCCGCACTGGGCACCTCTTGCCTTCGATGACGACCGATAAACTGTCCGTAAGGCTGATCGAATGGGAAGCCATAGCCTGCACGTTAGCGGCCTGAGCGACTCGCAATCATGGCATGAGCAAAATCACGGGACATCAGTTTGGGCTGACATGCCGAAATGCGACTCTCGATTGCATCAGCGCCACCGCATTCTCGCTGATATCGGCGAATTTCCGGCGTTGATGCGACAGACCCGACGGTCGTCGCCGTCGGGTCTGTCGAACGGCATGGAACGTGGCGCATCGTCGGGGAGCCGCACTTTGATCTTGTCCCTTTACGGAAAGAGCGTGAATCCCTCTTTCCCGCAAGACTGATTAAAGCCAAGCGGCGATGGACCACTGAAGATGAGCACTAGAAAGTCTTGCGCGTCCTGAGCAACTCCGGTCGGATCCTCGATGACAGGATAAAAAGTGTGGTGCACGGCTTGAAGGATGACGCGCGTGGCCGCACCGTCGAAGGCTAGCCGACCCTTGAGGCGCAGAAGATGCGGCGCTTCCGTCTCGATCAAGCGGGCAAGCCAGATCTTGAATGGGGTCCAGGCGAGCGGCCGGTGCGGTTTGAGCAGCACGGTCGTGATCGCGGCGAGGTGATCGTCTGGCGTGTCGCACAACAGGGGTCGATGCCTGAACGGCGCCACCGCCCTTTCGAAAAGATCATCAGGGTGCGCGTCGTGGCTGATGCCGATCGACGCGAGCGCATTCAACCGCCCCAGGCGACGCGCCAACGAAGCGAACGTCGACCCATGGATCAGATCCGTCTTGGACACCATCAACCGATCCGCGAGGACGACCTGATTGCGGCAGGTCGCTTGGTGGTCGATCTGCTGCGAGGCGAATTCGCCGTCCACCACCGTGACGATGCTCTGGAGTGCGAAACTGTCCATCAGCAGCGGATGGGACGTCAAGGCGGCGATCAGCGGGGCGGGTTCGGCCAGTCCGGTCGTCTCGATAAGCACGCGACCGAAATCTGGAATGGTGCCGGCCAGCCATCCGCGCCGAATCTCGCGCAGACACTGCACGATATCGTCGCGAATCGTGCAGCAGAGGCACCCGTTGGGGAGCAGGACGACGTTGTCTGTCACGGCTTTCAGCAGATCGTGATCAAGCCCGACCGCGCCGAATTCGTTGACCAGAACGAGCGTATCCCCCATCGCCGAATGCTGCAGCAACCGCCCAATCATCGTCGTCTTGCCGCTCCCCAGCATTCCGGTGACGACCGCGATCGGCCATGGTCCAACGCGACCCGTCATGTGTCTCGCGCGATGAGCTTTGGAGCAATGAGACGGCGTTCGGGTGGATCCTTCGGCGCTGCGATCCGGCGCATAAGCAGCAGAGCAGCCGCCCGACCAACCGCGGCCGGCCGCGTCGCGACCGTCGTTAGTTTTGGGACGCAATGGGAGCCTTCGGGGATATCGTCGAAGCCGACGACACCAAACGCTCGTCCCGCTTTGGAGCTGCGATTCTGCGCGGCGTAAAGGACTCCAAGCGCCATAATATCGTTGTGACAGATGATGCCAGTGGGTGGATCTCGTGCGGTAAGCAGCATCTCCGCCGCCTGAAAGGCGGCTGCACGATCGGTGACACAGGGGTGAATGCCGCTCGATGGTAGGCCATAGCGCTGGAGCGCTGCCTGAAACGCATTGACCCGTTCGAGCGCTGCGGATGTTTTGCGAATGCTCGACATCAGTGCAATTGAGCGGTGGCCACGTGCGACGAGATGGTCGACAGCCAATTCGGTACCCCGTCGAAAATCCGGAGCCACAAAATCTCCGACCGCCCCCTCGATCTCACGAAGGATTTGGACGAAGGGAAGCCGCCAACGTCGGAGTTGAGCCACAACATCGCCCGTCGTGCCTTCAGCAGCGCACAGAATGATGCCATCGACGCCTTGTTCTCGGATGCGACGAACGAAGCGGTCCTGACGCTCTGGCAATTCATTCGAGTTGGCGAGAAAAGTCAGGCGCCCCTCTTTGTCGAAGACATCGTCGATGCCGGCGGTCAGCTCGGCATAAAACGGGTTCGTGATCTCCGGCACGATCAGGCCAATCGTCCCTGACCTCCCCGTTCGAAGCCGAGCTGCGCCGCGATTGTAGACGTAGCCGACGCTGGCGATTGCGTCGGTGACCCTCTCGCGGGTCTCTGACGCTACGAGAGGGCTCGCCCGCAAAACCAACGACACGGTCGCGCGCGAGACGCCGGCCTTCTCGGCCACGTTGTTGAGCGTGACGGCCTTGGTCTCGTCAAACCTGTTTGAGCTTTCGTCCACTGTGTAACCCATCGCTGATGATGCGCTGAACGGTGGCGCGTCGCCCAAGCGTAAAGCATGACGCGATAAAACATAGAGCCGTTTAGATCGATCTAAATAAACGTTGACCGGGATGTTCGGCGTGAGAGACAATGACTCATAACGAGACGCTTCAAACGAGCGCGCCTTTTTAAGGGAGACGATAATGACGAGAGCACGGCCCCATACACGATCGACCGTATTGGCCATCGCTGGCCTAATCCCGCTGACGTCGGCCGCCAGAGCCGACGACGGGGTCGCGGCCGCCAAGGCGGCGATCGAGAAATATGCCGGACCACAGACGACTTGGCAGGGGCCCACATCCGCGCCGAAACCGGCGAAGGACATGATGCTCGTTTACCTCTCCGGTGACGAACAGAATGATATCTCGCGCGAGTATGGCCTCTCGATGAAGGAGGCCGCCGCCAAGCTTGGTTGGAAACTCACCGTCATCGACGGCAAGGGCAGCCCGTCATCCTGGGTTTCTGGATTTAACCAGGCGATCGCCCTGAAGCCGAACGGCATCGCAATCTTTGCCGATGCCAAGAGCCTGCAAGATCCAATCAAGACTGCGGCCGAGAAGGGCATCACGGTCATCGGACTACATGCCGCCTCGCTTCCGGGCCCTACCCCCGATCTTCACCTCTTCGTCAACATCCAGGAAGACCCGCGCGAGATCGGCAAGGCCGAAGCCGACTGGGCCATCGCGGACAGCAAGGGAACCGCGAAGGTCGTCGTCATCACGCATAATGAATATCAGATCGCCGAAACGAAATCGGGCGCCACCAAGGACGCGATCCTGGCATGTGCGGGCTGCAAACTGCTCGATTACGCTAATTTTCCGGCATCCGAAGCGGCGCAGCGTATGCCGCAACTGACGACGAGCTGGGTCCAACGGTTCGGCTTGCCGATTTACATCACGTCGGTGGGAGACAACGATCTCGATTTCGCTATCCCGGCGCTTCGAAGCGCGGGTGTCTCGCCGGATCAGGCCAAACTGATCGGCGCAGATGGCAACCGGTCCGCCTATGAGCGAATTCGCAAGGGCAAGCAGTACCAGACCGTGACGGTTTCGGAGCCGATCGAACTCCAAGCCTATCAAGCGGTCGATGAGTTCAACCGTGCCTTCAACAAGGCGCCCCCGAGTGGCTTCGTACAGCCCCCCTACCTGGTCACGGCCGAGAACGTCGGAACTCAAGGCGGCGACAAGAATATGTTCGTGCCGGAGAACAACTACAAAGCGGAATACCTAAAGATTTGGGGAATTGCGCCGTGATCGACTTGGACGAAGCCGCAACGCCTGGGGAGCAACTTCTCGAGCTCAGCGGTATCGTCAAGCAGTTCACCGGCACGCTTGCGCTCGACCATGTCGATTTCGATGTGCGTCGCGGCGAAATCCATGCGCTTCTCGGGCAAAATGGCGCCGGCAAATCGACCTTGATCAAAATCATGGCCGGCATCTACCCGCCGACCGAGGGACGGATGCGGTGGCGCGGGCGGGACGTTATCCCCGGCGACGTCGCTCTGCCCATCACGTTCATCCATCAGGATCTCGGCCTTGTCGATACGATGACCGTGGCCGAGAATGTGGCGATCCTGACCGGCTATCCGAGACGGCGGGGTCTCATTGATTGGGCCGCCGCCGCAATAGCCGCCCGGAAGGCTCTCGACCGAATGGGGAGCAGCATCGATCCGGAGACGCGTGTCGGAACTCTTTCGGCCGCCGACAAGTCCATCGTCGCTATCGCGCGCGCGCTTGCCCGACGGTGCGATCTTTTAGTGCTCGACGAACCGACGGCCGCGTTGCCGGCCGCCGACGTCGATCTTCTGCTTGGGACGTTGCAGCGCCTGAAGAAGAGCGGCATCGGCCTTCTCTACGTCACTCACCGTCTGGACGAAGTTTTCCGGATTGCGGATCGCCTGACCGTGCTGCGTGACGGTCGGCGGATCGCAACCCGCGTGATCCCCGCAACCTCTCAAACTGAGCTCGTCGAATGGATCGTCGGCGGAACGCTGACGCAGACGAGCTTCGCGGTGAAGCCCGCTTCTGAAACCGTCCTCCTGTCGCTCGACGATGTCGTCGTCTCGCAGGACGATGGAGCGGGCCGTGTTGGCCCCGTCTCCCTCGTGGTCCGACGTGGCGAAACGCTCGGTCTCGTGGGCCTGCGTGGCGCCGGCCACCATGCGCTCGGTCGAGCGCTGTTTGGTGCATTGCCAATCGAATCCGGCACCGTCTTATTCAAGGACAAACCGCTCAAAAGCGGTCGCCCATCGCGCGCAATCCAAAGCGGCATCGGCTTCGTGTCCAGCCGCCGTGGTGAAGAAAGTCTCGCCGGGGCGCTGAGCGTTCTCGAAAATCTTTTTATCAACTCGCGAACCCGCGGCGTGTCTCCCTTGCGGCCTATCGCCCGCGGACAGGAGCGCAAAGCGTGCGGGACGGTGCTGGCTCGCTTTTCGGTCCGCCCCCCCGACCCGACCCCTGCGATCGCGACGCTAAGTGGCGGCAACCAGCAGAAGGTCGTCGTCGCACGGTGGCTGGAGTCCGAGGTTGACTTGCTCATCCTCGAGGAACCGACAATCGGAGTCGATGTGGGCTCGAAGGCGGAGATTTACCGCGATCTCGATCTGGCACACGCCAATGGTCGAGCCGTGCTGCTGATCTCGTCCGACTTCGAGGAGATCGAGAAAGTTTGCCATCGTGCCCTGGTGTTCAATCGGGGCACCGTCATGGCACAGATCGCCGGCCCCGAGATCACGGTGGCTCGGCTCACCGCGCTCGCGGCCGGTGCCGATCCCGTATCGGAGGTCGCAGCATGAGTTCTCCCGTTCGACGAGCGCCCGCGACATCGTCGCGGCTCACCCAAGCCGTTTCGACCTGGGGCCTCCTCGTGCTCCTCGTCATACTGTTGACTCTCTTCTCGGTCTTGAAGCCAGACACCTTCCCGACCTATTTCAACATGCGATCGATCATTAACAACAAGGCCATCTCGGCGTTGGTCGCCTTGGCGGTTTTTCTGCCGATGACGGCCAATCATTTTGATCTCTCGGCGGGGTTCCTGCTCGGCATCGTCCAGGTTCTCGTGATCGGTCTACAGGGCCAGGGGCTCGGATGGGTCGAGGCGTCGGCTCTGGTCGTCGTATTGGGCGCGCTCGTCGGCCTGTTCAATGGCGTCCTTGTCACCGTCGTCGGCATCGACAGCTTCATCGCGACGCTCGGGACGGGAACGCTGCTCTATGGCTTCAATGAATGGTACACGGGCGGCCAGCAGGTCGTCGCGTCGCTGCCCGATAACTTCACAGGCCTCTCCGGCGTCGTGGCTGGAATTCCGCTGCCAGCACTTTACGTGCTGGTCCTCAGCCTGATCCTGTGGATCGTTTTCGAGTTCATGCCAATGGGGCGGCACCTGTATGTGCTCGGAGCGAATCCGCGCGCGGCCGAACTCAACGGCATTTCGGCGCGGCGCTACGTGACGGGGGCCTTCGTGGCAGCCGGGGCGACATCGGCCTTTGCCGGCATCATCCTCCAATCGCAGCTCCAAGTCGGCCAAAGTTCGGTCGGTCAGGAATATCTGCTTCCCGCCTTCACAGCAGCCTTATTGGGGGCGACGTCCATTCGGCCGGGGCGCGTCAATGTGTGGGGCACGATTCTGGCCGTCGCGGTTCTGGCCGTCACGGTGGCGGGCCTGAACCAACTTGGGGCGCCCTTCTTCGTCGAACCCATCTTCAACGGCGCCATGCTGATACTCGCCGTGGGCCTTGCGGTGACGGCGGCGAAGCGACGTATCAAGCTCAGTGCCGGTACCCCTGAAATCGCGACGGCTCTCCCAGGCGGTCACCCGAGCAGCAGTTGAGGAATTTTCATGTCTGACAATTGGGTCGACGATCCCGCGCAAAGCCCGGCCCTCGGGGAAACGTGGTATCCGTCTCGTTGGGGCGCCGACGATCAGTGCGGCGCCGGCAACCTCCTCGGCCCGCACAAGGTGAAGGAGGCGCTCTCTCTGGTCAATCGCCACGAGATCGTGCGGCTCGGCCACGAATACGACGCGAAAATCCCGCTCGCGCCAGGCCGCATTTTCGGCCTTCGGATGCCTGGCGGCCCGACCGGCGGTCCGTACGGGAGCCGCAGCAAGACGGTCTGGAACGACGAGTTCCTCACCACCGAGATCGGCCAGATCGGAACCCATATGGATGCGCTCGGGCATCTCGGTCGACAGATCGGCGATAAAGCCGATCACGGCAATATCCGGTTTTACAACGGCACCCCGCTGTCCGACATCTGGTCGCCTTATGGGCTAGTGCGCCTGGGCATCGAGAACGCACCCATTTTTTTCACGCCGGGTCTCCTGCTCGACGTCCAGGGCCTGAAAGGCCGGGTCATGGACCCGGGCGAAGAGATCACGCCTGCGGACCTGCGGGCCTGCCTCCAGCGTCAGGGCTTGAACGAGGAGGTGTTCGCGCCGGGTGACGCGGTCCTGATCCGGACCGGTCATGGTTCGCGGTTCCGGACCGAGGCCGCAACCTTCTATGACGGCGCTCCGGGCCTTGGTCTTGCGGCCGCAGAGTGGCTTGCAACGAAACAGCCGTGTGTCGTCGGTGCCGACAACTTCGCCGTCGATGTCGTCCCTCCAATTGACCCGGACGTGTTTCATCCCGTGCATCAGCACCTCATCATGAAACACGGTATCTACCTGCACGAAGGCATGAGCCTCGACGCGCTTGCGACGATAGAGCGATGGCGCTTCGCTTACATCTTCGCGCCTCTGCCGATCGTCGGGGCAACCGGATCTCCCGGCGCTCCATTCGCACTCCTATGAAGTCTTCGTAGACCGTCCATTGTTTTCTTTGAATCGATCTTAGCCTAAGTAATTGATATATATCAATATTTTATCTGCTCTGCTGCTTACGAAGGACGCCGCATTCGTCAATTAGAATGCCAGGATCGTGCGATTGTCCTCGACCTCTTTGTTCCATAGTTGGCAGTTTGAATAAATCGGGCGGCCAAGCGGAACCAAGCGCTTCTGCCATGACGCTCACGAGGCGTTGTCTCGCTGTGACACCGGCCCGTAACCACCGCCCGTGGGGGTCACGATCGTGATGGCTTCGCCGGCGTCCAGTCGCGTCTGCGCGCAGCCACCGATATGGTCGAGGCTGCCATCGAGGCGGCGCACGATGTTCTCACCGAGCGCGCCGGGCTCTCCGCCATCGACCCCGAAGGGCGCGACGCGGCGATGGCCGGACAGAACGGCGCAATCCATCGGCCGTAAAAACCGGATCGTCCGCGAGGTGCCGTCGCCAGCGTTCCAGCGGCCTCTGCCGCCCGATCCCTGGCGGATGCTGAAATCCTCGAGCACCACGGGATAGCGCAGTTCGAGGATCTCCGGGTCGGTCAGGCGGGAGTTGGTCATATGCGTGTGGATCGCGTCGACGCCATCGAACCCTGGCCCGGCCGGAGCGCCCGAGCAGATCGTCTCGTAATATTGATAGCGCTCGTCTCCGAACGTGAGATTGTTCATCGTGCCTTGCGCCGAGCCTAAGGTGCCGAGCGCCCCAAACAGGCAATCGGTCACGGCTTGGCTCACCTCGACATTGCCGGCCACGACGGCGGCGGGGTAGCGCGGCGACAGCATGGTGCCGTCCGGCATCACGATACGGACCGGCCGCAGGCATCCGGCATTCATCGGAATGGCCGAATTGACCAGCACCCGAAACACATAGAGCACGGCCGCCCGCGTGACGGGGCTCGGCGCGTTGAAGTTGTCGTCGCGTTGCGGCGATGTGCCGGTGAAATCGACCGTCGCGATGCGGGCCTCGCGGTCGATCGTGAGCTTGACCCGGATGACGCAGCCTTGATCCATCTCGAGCGTGAAATCGGCATCCGGCAGGGTTGCGATGACGCGCGCGACGCTTTCGGCCGCATTGTCCTGGACATGGCCCATATAGGCCTGCACGACGTCCAGCCCGAAATGCGTCACCATCCTGGCGAGTTCGGCGACACCTTTTGCATTGGCGGCGATCTGCGCTTTGAGATCGTTGATGTTCTGGACGACATTGCGAACCGGATAACGACCGCCGGTCAGCAGCGCCACCAACTCCGCTTCGCGGAAGTGGCCGCGGTCGACCAGATGGATATTGTCGAGATAGACGCCCTCCTCCTCGATCGTGCGGGCCAGGGGCGACATCGAGCCGGGCGCGGTGCCACCGATATCCGCATGGTGGCCGCGCGAGGCCACGAAGAACAGCAGGTTCTCATCATCGCCGAACATCGGCGTCACCACCGTGATGTCGGGCAGATGCGTGCCGCCGTTATAGGGCGCGTTGAGCGCATAGACGTCGCCTCGCCGCATGGTGCCGCCGAAAGCGTCGATGACGCTTTTGACCGACATGTCCATGGAGCCGAGGTGGACCGGCATATGCGGCGCGTTGGCCACGAGCGCGCCGTCGCTGTCGAACACGGCGCAGGAAAAGTCGAGCCGCTCCTTGATATTCACCGAATAAGCCGTGTTCTGCAGCGTCAGGCCCATCTGCTCGGCGATCGACATGAAGAGGTTGTTGAAGACTTCGAGCAGCACCGGATCCGCCGTGGTCCCGACCGCCGCCGTTGATCGCAGCGCCTCGACACGCCGCAGGATCACGTGATCCCGCGCCGAGATGTCCATGCGCCAGCCCGCCTCGACCACGACAGTCTGGTTCGGTTCGATCAGCAGCGCCGGCCCCGCAACCGTCATGCCGGGCGCGAGATCGGCCCGGAAGAACACGGGCGCCTCATGCCACGCGCCTTGCGCATAGAACCGGGTCTGCTCGGCGGGGCGCGGCGTCGCGTCGGTCAACGCATGTTCCGGCTCGACCACCGTGCTGCCGCCCCCGTTCGCCTCGGCGAAGAGGGCCTCGAAAGCCAGCGGCTTTGCGGCGTCGATAAAGCCGAAGCGCGCCAGATGCGCGGCCTCGAACGCCCGCGTCATGGTCGCGACATCGCCAAACGGCACTGCGAGCGCCGTGTCGGTGCCGGCATATCGCAGATGCGCCTGCACGCTCACGATACTGTTTGTAGCCGCGACGCCCTGGGCCGCGAGCTCGCCGAGCGCCTCGTCGGCAAGCGTCGCGAGGGCGGATTTTGCGTCGCCGATCGCCGCTTGGTCGAGATCGGCATGGAACGTCCGTTGCCGCGTCGCCCGGATCGCCGCGAGGCCCATACCATAGGCCGAGAGTACGCCCGACAGCGGATGGATCAGCACCGTGCTCATGCCGAGCGCATCGGCCACGAGGCAGGCATGTTGACCGCCCGCGCCGCCGAAACATTGCAGCGCATAACGGGTGACGTCGTAACCGCGCTGGACCGAAATCTTCTTGATGGCCGAGGCCATATTCTCGACCGCGATTCGCACGAAGCCGTCGGCGATCGCGGCGGCGCTTCGGGCGAGGCCCGTCTCGGCCGCCGCCATTGCGGCCGCCATGGCACCGAATGCCTCCTCGACGCCCGCCCGGTCGAGCGGCTCGGTTCCGTTCGGGCCGAAGATCTTGGGGAAGAAGGCGGGCTGCAGCTTGCCCAGCATGACATTGGCGTCCGTGACGGTCAGCGGCCCGCCGCGTCGATAGGCAGCGGGGCCGGGATTGGCGCCAGCCGAGTCCGGGCCGACCGTGAAACGTGACCCGTCGAAATTCAGGATCGAGCCGCCGCCGGCCGCCACGGTATGGATCAGCATCATGGGGGCGCGCATGCGAACGCCGGCGACTTCGGTCTCGAACGCGCGCTCATACTCGCCCGCGAAATGCGACACGTCGGTCGATGTGCCGCCCATGTCGAAGCCGACGACCCGATCGAAGCCGGCGATCGCGGCGGTTTCGATACACCCGACGACCCCGCCCGCCGGACCCGACAGAATGGCATCACGCCCCTGGAACAGGTGCGCGGCCGTGAGGCCGCCCGATGAGGCCATGAACATCAGACGGCAGCCGCCGGTGTTGCCGCCGAGCTCCGCCGCGACGCGGTCGACGTAACGCCGCAGGATCGGCGACAGATAAGCGTCCACCACCGTCGTGTCGCCGCGTCCGACGAGTTTGACCAGTGGACTGACGGCGTGGGAGGCGGACACCTGCGTGAAGCCGATGGCGCGCGCGAGATCCGCGACGGCGGCCTCATGGGCTGGAAAACGATAGCCGTGCATGAACACGATCGCGCACGACCGGATGCCATCCGCGAAAGCCGCCTCCAGAGCCGCGCGACTTGGTGCGAGATCCAGCGGGAGATCAACCGTACCATCGGCCCGGACGCGCTCGGACACCTCGATCACCCGTTCGTAGAGCTGTTCGGGTTTTTCGATCTTCTGCGCGAAAATATCGGCGCGGCCCTGATAGCCGATCCGTAAGGCATCGCGGAAGCCACGGGTGGTGACCAGCACGGTGCGGTCACCCTTTCGTTCCAGCAACGCATTCGTGGCCACGGTCGTGCCCATCTTGACCGCGGCGATACGGTCTGCCGGGATCGGGTCGCCAGCCGCAAGGCCGAGAACGTCGCGGATCCCATGCAGGGCTGCGTCCGGATAATGCTCGGGATTCTCGGACAGCAGCTTCCGGGCGACAAGATGCCCCCCGGGATCGCGCGCCACGATGTCCGTGAACGTGCCGCCGCGATCGATCCAGAATTCCCACTTGGTCAAAAACGGACTCCTCGACTTCGACAGCGGCAAACATCAACGATTCGTCACGGAACTGCTACTTGAACGTGCGCTTGTCGTCTAAAATCGAAGAGCGCGTGAGCCGCACGACGCCGACGCCTGAGCTCTGGCCGGAGGGATTTGATATGCCGATCCATAACCGCATCGCCGACTTCCACGCCGACATGACGGCGTGGCGGCATGATCTGCACCAGCATCCGGAACTGGCGCTCGAGGAACACCGGACCAGCGCCGTGATCCAGGCGAAGCTGAAGGAATTCGGGGTTGACGAGGTGGTGGCCGGAATTGCCCGCACGGGTGTCGTCGGGGTCATTCGCGGCAGCCAGCCGGGCGGTGCGATCGGCCTCCGGGCCGATATCGACGCCCTCCCGATCATCGAGCAGACCAATCTGCCCTATGCCTCGACGAACCCCGGTGTGATGCATGCCTGCGGCCACGACCGCCACACCACGATGCTGCTCGGCGCTGCCAAATATTTGGCGGAGACACGCAACTTCGCCGGCACCGTCTATGTCATTTTCCAGCCCGCCGAGGAGCAGCATGGGGGTGGCGAGATGATGGTGAAGGAAGGTCTGTTCGAGCGCTTCCCGATGGATCTGGTTTTCGGCATGCATAATTGGCCGAAGGATGCGGAAGGCACCTTCTTGTGGCGCGTCGGCCCCACGATGGCGGCGGTCGCCAACATCACGATCGTGGTCACGGGCAAGGGCGCGCACGGGGCGCAGCCACATAATGGCGTCGATCCAATCGTGGTCTCGGGCGCCATCGTGTCGGCGCTTCAATCGATTGTCGCCCGCAATGTCGATCCGACCGAGACCGCTGTGGTGACCATCGGCGAGATCAAAGGCGGCAATGCCTTCAACGTTATCCCACCCGACGTCACAATGCGCGGCACCGCGCGCTGGTTCAACCCCACGGTCGGCGACCTGCTGGAACGGGCCGTGATCCGCATCGCGCGAGCGACCGCCGAGGCCTACGGGGCCACGGCCGACGTGACCTTCGCCCGCACCTACCCAGCCGTCATCAACGACGAGGCCGCGACAGCCATGGCCCGAACCGCAGCGGAAGCCGTGGTGGGTGCCGCGCGCGTCGTGCCCATGGAGCAGCCAACGATGGGCGGCGAGGATTTCTCGTTCCTGCTGAATGCCAAGCAGGGCAATTACATCATGCTCGGTGCCGGCCGGACCGCGACCGATCCCCAGGTGCATCATCCACTTTACGATTTCAACGACGACATTTTGCCGGTCGGCGCCTCCTACTGGGCGACGCTTGCCGAACAGCTCCTTCCGCGAGTGCAGCCATGACCATGACCTCCGACACCGGCCGTTTCGTCCTTGGCGACCTGACCTTGCAGTCCGGCGACAAGCTGCCAAACGCCACGCTGAGCTGGAAGACCTACGGCACCCTGTCCCCGGCTAAAGACAACGTCGTCGTCTATCCGACGAGCTATTCGGCCCAGCATGCCGACCAAGACTGGCTCATCGCGCCCGACAAGGTGCTCGACCCCACACGCTGGTTCGTGATCGCGCCCGACATGTTCGGAAATGGCTTGTCGTCGAGCCCCTCCAACACGCCTGATTATCCGGCAGTCGTCACCACCGCCGACAATGTGCGGGCTCAAAAACGGCTGCTGGCGGAGGTCTTCGGCATCGAGCGCGTCGCCAGCGTCTATGGCTTCTCCATGGGGGCACAGCAGGCCTATCACTGGGCGGCGTTGTTCCCGGACGCCGTCGAACGCGCCATCGTGGTCTGCGGCAGCGCCAAGACCTCGGTGCACAACAAGGTCTTCCTCCTGTCGCTTCTCGCGACCCTGGAGGCGGCACCCGAGCATATCGGCGGCGGTCGCTTCTCGGCCGAACCGAAAGCCGCGTTGCGCGCCTTCGCCCGTGTCTATGCCGGCTGGGCCATGAGCCAGGATTGGTATCGCGCGGACCTGCACCTGAGCGCAGGCGCCGCCGACCTCGACGATTTCCTCGACGCCCAATGGGAGCCGGGCTTCACCCGACGCACCGCAGCCGACCTCTACGCCCAGGCCACCACCTGGCTGCATTCGGACATCAGCGCCAACACGCTTTACGACGGCGATCTCGTCCGCGCCCTTCAGGCGATCCAGGCCCGAGTCCTGCTGCTGCCGGCTCGGACGGACCTCTACTTTCCCGTGGCCGACAATGCCAAAGAGTTGTCCCACCTGGCCCATGGCGAACTCCGCCCCATTCCGACGATTTGGGGGCATCGCGCCGGTAGCCCGAGCGACAATCCGGCTGACCTCGCGTTTCTCCGCAAAGCCGTGTTGGATTGGATGGGCTGACCCGCGCCCGCCGCTCTCGAACGCGTGACCAGAAAGGACCCCGCATGATCATCGGATCGTCATCCACCCTGATCCAGTCCTGCACGACATCTCCACGCCTGTGCCGCAGGTCACCGAGGCAACCCGCACGCTTCTCCATGACATGCTCGAGACGATGCACGACGCCCAGGGGCGTGGGCTCGCGGCGGTGCAGATCGATGCGGCGTTCGGTACCGGCATCGGCATCGGTGCGGGCCCGACTGCGGGCGGGGTTACCCCCGCACCACCTGACCGGTTTCCAGCACGTGATCCGGCGTCAGCGGCGGCTTCAGGCGCAGCCAAATGGGCGATCTCGGGTCAAAACTGTTGTTCGGCGCGACCGCGAACCCATTGCGACAGCACAACCGCGACCAGCAGAGCGCCACCGTAGAACAGCGATTGCACGAAGGAGCTTAGGCCCATGAACATCAGGCCGGTGATACCGATTACGAGGAAATAGACCGCGACGATCGTGCCCCACGCGTTGAAGCGGCCCGGCTGAATGGCCGTCGACCCGAGAAACGCGGCCGCGAAGGCGGGCAATTGGAACGAAGCGCCCGACGAGGGATCGGCTGCTCCCTGCGTCCCGCAATAGAGAATGCCTGCGATGGAACCCAGCAGCCCCGACACGATCAGGGCACCCCAACGGACGCGGTCGGCATTGATACCACTGAGACGGGATACCTCCCGGCCGCGGCCGACGAAGAGCATCCGTCGTCCCATGGCTGTATGCTCGAAAACGTACCAGAGAACCAAGGCCAACAGGATTGCATAGTAGAATACAAGCGGCACGCCGAAGAGCCGCTTGACGATGACATAGTCCATCAGCGCGAAGTCGACGCCGCTGATCGTCTGCGATCCACTCAGCCAGGTCGCCAAGCCGCTCACGAACGTACCCGTTGCGATGGTCACGATGAGCGAGTGGATCCGAAAATAGGTGATGAAGAACCCATTCAGCAATCCGACCACCAGCCCCATCAGCAAGGCGGCCGGGACCGCAAGCCACAGCGACAGACCCATCTGGGCGTTCATCACCGCGACGATTACCGATGCGAGCACCAGAACGTTGGCGATCGACATGTCGAAGTCGTTGGACGTCAGCGGGACGATGAGCGCGAGCGCCACGATGGCGAGCACCGCCTGTGAACCCAGCATCCCCGATATGTTGCCCCAACTCAGGAACGTGTCCGGCAGCAAAATGCCGAAGAGCGCAAAGAGGATGATCAGCGCGATCACGAGGCCGAAGCGCTCGATCGCGGCAGTAATGTTCAGGCGAACCCGCGGCTTTATCTGAGCGGCCAGCGATGTGGATGCGATCTTCATGGGACACCTTGCAGCTGGATGGAACCGCGGAGGCAGGTTTCAGCGATGGTCTGTTTCGAGATCTGCTCGCCCTCGAGCTGGGCGCCGATTTGCCCGTCGGCGAAGACCAGTACCCGGTCACACAGAAGGGCGAGTTGCTCATAGTCGGAGCTGGCGCATATGACGGCAGCGCCCTTGCGCGTGGCATTGCGGATGGCGTCAAACACCAGTTCTCTGGCGCCCACATCGACGCCTTGGGTCGGCTCGTCCAACAGGATGAGGCTTGGGTCTGTCTGTAGCCATTTCGCAAGCACGACTTTTTGCGCGTTCCCGCCGGACAGCGAGGACAGCGCCCGTTCGGGGCGGTTCGGCACGACGCCGAATTGTTGCCCGAGATCATGCGCCAACTGGTGCATCGGCGTGCGCCTGACACACCACGGGTTTAATTTGTGGCCGAGCACCGGCATCGTAACGTTGTCGGCGATCGGCAACATGCCGATGGCGGCTTTGGCGTTGCGGTCCCCCGGAATCAGAACCGTGCCCATCTTCAACGACCGAGCCGGCGTCGCTTCAGCAAGCGCGACGCTCTCCTCCGCGACGCGCAAGCTGCCGCCCTCACAGGGTAGCGCGCCGTAGAGCATGTAGACGACCGACTCGAAGCCAGAGCCCAGCAGGCCGGTCAGGCCCAGAATTTCGCCAGGCTGCACCTCGAAGCCGACATCCGCGACGCCGTTCCCGCGGAGGCCGGTGATCGCGGCCTTTGCGGGGCCGCGCCGGGCGACATCGGAGTGAGGCCGGGCGGTGCGCAGCGCGCGCCCGATGATGAGTTCGATCAAATCCTCGCGCGTCGAGGTCTTGGTCGCGATGGTGCCGGCAACGCGGCCGTCGCGCAGCACCGTCGCGCGGTCGGTGATCTCGCGCACCTCGTCGATGTCGTGCGAGACGAAAAGAACGCTTGCGCCCCCCGCGACAATCCGACGAACGAGAGCGAAAAGCATCTCGACGTCCCGCTTGGGGAGAAAGGGCGTCGGCTCGTCGAGAATGAGGAGGCCCGCACCAGCATCGCGGGATCGCAAACCGAGATCCTCGACGGCGCGGACGATGGCCACCATGGCTCGCTCGATGGCGAGCAGGCCACCGACGGTTGCGGCCGGATCGATCGACAGATCATAGCGCTGGAAGATCGCAGCGCACTCGGCTCGTGCCTTGCGCCATGACAACGCCATGTCGTTCGAGCGGCCAAGACGGCCCAGCAACATGTTCTCGACCACGGTCAACGACGGGATCAGGGCGAGGTTCTGATGCACGGTACTGATGCCGAGCGACTGGGCTTGCCCGCTCGGCAAAGGCAGCGCGACCGGGCGACCGCCAATCATCAGTTCGGCCCCAGGATCGGCGTTCTGGTAACCGGCCAGGATTTTGATTAACGTCGACTTACCGCAGCCATTCTGCCCCAAAAGGCCGTGCACTTCGCCCGGTTCGATGGTCAGGCTCACGTCGTCGAGCGCACGATGGCCTCCGAAGGTCTTTGAGAAGTGCCGTGCCTGCAGGGCTGACGTCATGGCGTGGGGTTAATCCATCATCCAGAGCTTGTTATAACCGGCAACGTAAGCATCGCCGTAGCCCTTGGACACTTCCGGCGGCGTACCGGCCTCCTTCGCGTTGCTGGCATCGAACAGATAGAACGGGATGAGGGGATCGTTGACCGGTGTCAGCCCACAGACCCGCCGCATATTGGCGTCGAGCACCGCACGAGCGACCCAGGCGAGACTCTCGCCGATCGTCATGTCGACGCGACCCTGCTGGATGAGACTCAGCGCCCCGGGCGTGCCGTTGAAACCGTCGATGAGAACTCGGTCCTGCGCGTTGGCCAGGATCACTCCGGGAACAACGAACTGCGTCATGCCGTCGTAGATCGTGATGATGTAGTTGATGGTCGGATCGGCCGTCAGCGCGGATTGCACCGTCGGGGTCAGCCGCGTCGCCCAGTCGACGGGCGGAACGTTGACGGTTTTGCTGGTGCAGGTCGCACATTTCTTGAGTTCCTGCTCCACCCCGGACTGGATGAGCCCCGTGGCGAGTGGCCCGGTGGCGATCAGCACGAGCGCATTGAGTTTGCCTTCGCGCTTCACGATGGCCCAATCGGCCAGGATATTGCCGACAGTCCGGTAGTCCACAACCGCATCGCCATCGACATACTTCATCATCTCGGCGCGTTGCTCGATCCCGTTGTCGTGCGAAGCCACGACCGGGATACCGGCTTGCTTGGCGGCCAGAATTTGGGGCACCAGCGTGCGAGGGTCGGTACCGGCCAACAAATCGATGAGGCTTGCCTTTTGTACGATGGCGGCGTTGACGCCCTGTGCCCATTGTTGGCTGGTCCCCTGGTTTTCCCAGGTCGTGAACTTGAAGCCGACGCGATCCGCGATGGCCTTCATCTCTTTTTCGATCGCCGCCGTGAAGGTGTTCTCGCTGGAGACCGGAATCGAAACGATGCTCTTGCCAGCCATGCATTGACGGGCGTCAAAAGCCGGGCCAGCGGCCTTGAAGGACGGCTTGCTCTGGAAACGAGCCAGCGACGCTTCGAAAGGCGCAAGGTCGACGTCCGCAGCCCGACCCGGGGCCGCACTTGCGACGAGGCCGGTCAGAAGAGATGCGGCACCAATCAACGAGATGCGGGCCCGACGCCCCGTGAAAATCTTTCGCAACATCACTGCCTCACCGGTTCGCTCCACAGGACCCTTCCCGTTGTTGTCTTCAGTCTACAGAGTTTGAGGTCGACGAGAAGTCGATATTATAGGATTTTTTGCAATCGAGCGCAGCGAAGTGACTATTTTGCAGGCAAACAACCATTTTGCGACTTGACGTTGGTGCGGGCGAGCAGAGGAAACATGAGCCGATGCCCTTGCGCGGCGCGAACGGATCGGTCAACCGTCGACGTCTGGCCGTAAGCGTCACTTGTATTTCCTGATGAGAGGCAAACACACTCCGATGGATGCTGACAACGTCCCCCATGGCAACGGCCTCAGCGGATTTGCCGTCACGGCGCAGGTGGCGCTGACCGAACAGGTCATCCAGAAACTCGTGACGGCCATCATTAGCGGTGTGCTCAAGCCCGGCGAACGATTGATCGAGACCAAGGTTGCGGCCGATCTCGGCGTCAGTCGGGGGCCATTGCGGGAGGCCTTGAAAGTGTTGACCGGGCAAGGTCTCGTCGTCACCAGCGCTGGGCGCGGGACTCGCGTGGCCGAACTCTCGATTGCCGACGTTGAAAACATGTCTTTGCTGCGCGCCATGCTCGAGGGGCTTGCGGCTCGTCAATTCGCGGCGGATGCATCGCCCGAAAGCCGGAGCCAATTGCGCGACGTCTATGCCGCGATGCTCAAAGCGGCCACGGATGGACGTGAAAACGACTACAAGGCTCTCGATTCCCGATTTCACGAGACGATGGTGGTCGGCTCGGGAAACCGCTTCCTCGTGAGCAGTTGGCAAGCGTTGCGGACGTTGCTTTACGCCTATCTGGCCCGCAGCGAACTCTACCACGCGCAACCAACCGAGGTTGCCGGTCGACATAAGGCTTTTCTGGATGCCCTTGAGTCCGGCGACCCTGTCGAGGCCGAGGAACTGTTCCGGAGCGTCATCCTCCTGAAGGCCTATCAAAACCTCAACAAGCCTATTCCGAGCTCCATCATGGGTTATGTGACCCGCGACATCCGGAAGGATGGAACGGTGATGCGCCTGCGCTAGAGCGGTCGCAGAACAGATGCCAAGTCGATAAATAAAGTGTGCGCAGGTCCGGCACAGGCGCAAGCACGTCTCGAGCCTTGAGCGTCAGAAGCAGAGGCGATGATAATGATCTTGAAGGGGAAGACCGCCCTGGTCACAGGAGCGCAGAAGGGGATCGGCCGGGCAACCGCCATGATGCTTGCCGAAGCCGGCGCGGATATTGTGGTGCACTATTTCGATGACGAAGCAGCGAGCCAGAGCCTTGCCGCCTCGATCACGTCGCTCGGTCGCAAATGCGTGACCATACAGGCAGATCTACGGGATGTGTCCGCCGCGCGTGAGCTCGTCGACGCCGCGCGGGACGCGATGGGACCGCTCCATATCGTCGTCAACAATGCCGGCATCTTTCATCGGGCGTCCCTCGCCACCCTGTCGCCTGATCTCTGGGACATGACGCTGGACGTCAATCTTCGAGCCAGCACCTTCGTGATTCAGGCTGCCGTCGCGCATATGCGAGCGGACGGCATCGCTGGCTCGATTATTAACGTTTCCTCGGTGGCTGCCTACGGAACGGCCCGGGGGGTACATTACAGCGCCAGCAAGGGCGGCATGGATGCGATGACGAGGGCCGTCGCGCTCGATGTCGCGCGCGAAGGTATCCGCGTGAACGCCGTCGCACCGGGCATGATCCTGACCGACCAGGCTCTCGAAGGACACGCGGTCGAGGAGTTGCGGGCCATTGCCTTGGAAACACTCCCAGGACGCTTGGGAACAGCCGAAGAGGTCGCCAGCGTCGTGGTCTTTCTCGCATCGGACGCAGCCAGTTTCATCAATGGCGAGATCATCGCCGTGAATGGCGGAGCTCGAATGGCATAAACGCGACATTGAGCATTGACTTTTCTGTCGACAGTAGACGAGAAAGGCTCATCGCCCATCCGTGGAGTAAGCCGTTTGGCCGAAGTTCGCCTGCTTTCGACGACCGCTATCCTCGGTTATGGATTTCCGGCTGAGTCCCTCACGCGCGGGATGGCGCGCCGTCCCGACCTCATCGGCGCCGATGCGGGCAGCGTCGATCCGGGCCCTTACTATCTCGGCTCGGGCAAAGGCTTCACCTCTCCGCGCGCCGTCAAACGCGACCTGCAGCTCATGCTGCGCGCCGCTTCGGACCATGGCGTCCCCGTCGTGATCAGCACGGCGGGCGGCGCCGGCGGGCAGCCGCATCTCGAGGCGACAGCAGCGATCGCACGCGAGATCGCGGCCGAAGACAAGCTCGGCTTCAAGATGGCGCTGATCGGTTCGGAACAGGATAAGGAACTGCTCGCGACGCGAGCCGAAGCGGGTCAGACCAAGCCACTGGCGGGCCTGCCTCCTCTGACGCGCCGGACGATCGAAGCATCAACCCGTATTGTCGGGCTGATGGGCCCGGAACCCTATCGCGCCGCGCTCGATGCCGGCGCACAAGTCATCATCGCTGGACGCAGTACCGACCCGGCACCATGGGCGGCCGCTGTTTTGCGCGGCGGCTTAGGGCATGCCGAGGCTTGGTATGCTGGCAAGATGCTGGAATGCGGCGCGGAACCAGCGCTTCCCAAGAAAGAGGATTGTCTGTTCGTCACGGTCGGCGACGGATATGTCGAATGTGAGCCGACCAATCCCATCCGGCGCTGCACGCCCTTGTCGGTCGCCAATTTCGCGCTGCATGAAAATTCCAGCCCCATTCGGCATATCGAACCGGGCGGCATCCTCGATACGTCCGCTTGTCGCTTCGATGCCGTCTCCGATCGCGCCGTTCGCATTTCCGGTATGCGATGGGAGCCGGCTGAGCGCCTGACCATAAAGCTCGAAGGCGTCGAACTTGCCGGGTTTCGCTCGATCACGATCTGCGCCACACGCGATCCGGTCCTGATCGCCAATATCGAGCCGTATCTCGCCAAAGTTCGTGAGGTCGTGGCCGATAAGTCGGCCGCCTTCGGCATCGCGCCGGAGGCCTATCGCCTGATCATCCGCAGCTACGGCCTGAACGGCGTCATGGGCGACCTCGAACCCCTTGCCAACACGCCGGCCCACGAACTGTGCTTTGTGGTGGAGGCTGTTTGCGAGACGCAGGAACAGGCGGCGGCTGTGATCGGCATGGCGCGGCTCACGATGCTGCATTCGGATTTCGCCGGGCGCCTCTGCAAGGAAGGCAATATGGCCATTCCGTTCTCGCCGTCGGACATCGACGTCGGCCCGATGTACCGGTTCAACGTGTTTCACACGGTCGAGGCCATGTCGCCGACGGAACTCTTTCCCATTACCTACGAGACGGTTTGACAATGGCCCGCATCGGCAGCATCGCCCAGGTCTGCAAGAGCAAGAACGCCGGACCATTCCACTTCACCATCGACGTCGTCTTCGAAGACGCCGCGATGTTTCGCGACGTGAAGGCGACAGGCGTCATCAACGCCGAACTCTTTGCGAAGCTCTACAAGGTCGACTTGGACCAGGTGCAGTTCACGATTTACGATGCCGCCATGGCGTTCAAAGCGACTGTGCCGCGCAAGATCCCGGCGGGCGATTTTGGCGACACCGACGTCTATGGCGCGCAGCAGCATGCACCGCTGCTGGATGTCGACATCCCGATCAACGCTCTAGCCTGAGGGCACATGGACGGTTTTACCTTCGACACAGTCCCGACCATTATCTGCGAGGCTGGCGCCCTGAAGCGGATCGGCACACTGGCGGCCGAACGCATCGGGCGCCGCGTCTTGATCGTCACCGATCGGGGGCTCGCGTCCAGCGCGATCGTGACTGATGCGCTGAAGAGCCTGGAAGCCGCCGGCGTCGCGCCGTTTGTTTTCGATGCGGTGACAGCCGATCCGGCCGCCAGCATCGTTCAGGCAGCGGCCGATATGGCACGCGAGGCGCGGGTCGAGGGAATCATCGGGCTCGGCGGCGGCTCCTCGATGGACGTTGCCAAACTAGCCGCGCTCATCGCGCCAGGATCCCAGCCTCTGGAGGCGCTTTACGGCGTCGACAAAGCCGTTGGAAAACGCCTTCCTTTGATGCTCGTGCCGACAACCGCCGGAACGGGGTCGGAGGTGACGCCGATCGCGATCGTGACGACGGGTCACCACCAGAAGATGGGCGTGTCGTCCCGACTCATCATCCCCGATGTCGCCCTCCTCGATCCTGTCGTGACGATCGGGCTACCGAAAGCGATTACGGCGGCGACGGGGCTCGACGCCATGGTCCATGCGATCGAGGCCTATACGTCCATCAGCCCCCGCAATAATCCATTGTCGCGGATGTTGTCCGAAACAGCCATCCGCCTGCTCGCCTCGAATTTGCGCCGTGCCGTGGATCATGGTGAAGACGTGGAGGCGCGGGGCGCGATGCTGTTGGGCGCGATGCTGGCCGGACAAGCATTCGCCAACTCGCCGGTCGGCGCGGTCCATGCGCTCGCCTATCCGGTCGGTAGCCGCTTCGGCGTGCCGCATGGCATGTCGAATGCGGTGGTGCTTCTCCAGGTGATGCGATTTAACCGCAGCGCCTGCGCGCCTGGTTACGCCGCGCTTGCGCCCTTCGCGTTCCCGCATTTGGCGGGGCTTGGTCAAGCCGAGCAGGTGGATGGGTTGATCGATGGCCTGGCTGGCCTGATGCGCCAGACCGCAATACCCTCCACACTGGGTGAGGTCGGCATTGTGGCGGCCGACGTGAATGATCTTGCGAATGATGCCATGGCGCAAACGCGGCTGCTCCAGAATAATCCCAGAAACATGACCTATAACGACGCACGCGCGATTTATCGGGCGGCTCTCTGAGCGAAATTTGCTGCCGATGCGGTTTCAAGCGCATCGGCATCGAGGCTCACGCCTCCGGTTGCAGGACGATTCGGCCGAAGAAGTTGCGGCTCTCCATCAGCGCCTGCGCGTCCGCCGCCTTCGCCAGGGGGAACGTGCCCTGGAGGACGGCTTTCAGCCGCCCCGCTGCCATCAACCCGAGGACCGTGGCGGCGATCTCGCGCGTTGAACGCCCGCAACCGAGAAGCGTGATGTGCTTGCGGAAGAACTCGATCATGTCGATATCGACGATCTCGCCGCCGTGCGCGCCGATGGACGCGAGCCTGCCGCCATCACCGAGAGCTTTGAGGCTCTGCTTGAGGATGTCGCCGCCGACCCCATCCAGGACGACATCGACGCCTCTGCCGCTCGTCAAGCGCTGCACGCCGTCGACGAGTGTTTCCTTGCGATAGTTGATGACGGCGTCCGCCCCGAGCGCCATCACCTTGTCGATCTTGTCGTCGGCCCCGACCGAGGCGATCACGCGCGCGCCGGCCAATCGAGCAATCTGAACCGCATGGGAGCCGACCCCGCCGCCGGCCGCATTGATCAGTACTGTCTCACCGGCCTGCAGGCGCGCCGTGGTGATGAGGGCTTCCCACGCCGTGGCAAATGGGACCATCGAGGCGGCCGCGTCGATGAACGAGACACTGTCCGGTAGCGCGATCAGATTGCTTTCCGGCACCATCAGCTTTTCGGCGTAACCGCCCCAGACCGTTACGCCAAGAATGTCGGCATTCTCGCAGATGTTTTCCCGCCCACTTCGGCAGTGAGCGCAATGTCCGCAGGACACCACAAAATGCGGCGCCACCCGATCGCCCACTTTCCAGAGGCTCACGTCGTGACCAATCGCGACGACCTCGCCGGCCGCATCGACGCCCATGACATGAGGGAGTTTCTGTTCGACCCCAAAGGTGCCGTTCCGCACATCGATGTCGCAATGGTTCAACCCGGAGGCTCGAATTTGAACAACGACCATGTTTCCGGTCACGACAGGATCCGCCACCGTTTCGTAACGAAGCTGTTCGAGCCCCCCGTGCTCCCGCAACACAATCGCTTTCATCGGCTCTCTCCGCTCCCGCGACTTCTGGGTCGCCTCTTTGTCTTCTGTAGACAGTTTTAAATCTGACGTATAGGCTCATGTGCAGATGTGAAGGGTTGCGAGGGCTGGGATGTCTGAGTTCACAACGCGGGTTGCTGTGGTCACGGGCGGCGGCAGCGGAATCGGCAAGGCAGTGGCGATCGCCCTCGCCGAGGCGGGCGCCGCCGTCGGCGTGGTCGACTGGAACCGTGCCAACGCCGAGCGCGTCGCAGCCGACTTGTGCGGCAGAGGGTTGAGGGCACTCGCAGCGGTCGCGGATGTCGCCGACGAGCCCGCGGTCAAAACCGCGTTCGCGACGATCGTTGAGGCGTTTGGCGACATCGACATCCTCTTCAACAATGCTGGCATCGACAATGCCGTCCCGCTCGTCGACATGTCGGCTGCGGTCTGGGACGAGATGATGCGGGTCAATCTGAGAAGCTTGTTCGTCTGCACGAAGGCGGTCCTGCCGGCCATGCAGCGCAAGCGTTGGGGGCGGATCATCAACACCGCCTCGCAGAGCGGCTACAAGGGAGCGCCGGCAATGGTCCATTATTGTGCCACGAAGGCCGGGGTCCTCGGCTTCACACGCGCCCTGGCCTACGAAGTGATCGACGACAACATCACGGTCAATGCGATCGCGCCCGGCCCGATCGATACCCCAATCAAAGATACGCTACCGCCCGAGTGGGTCGCCGCAAAGGTCGCCGGCTTACCGATCAAACGCTTCGGCACGGTCGACGAAGTTGCGCCGGCCGTCATGCTCTTGGCGAGCGATGCGGGCGCATATTTCGTCGGTGCCTGCCTGAACATGAACGGCGGCGACCACATGGCTTAAGCGTCAAACGCAAGAGCCGGAAAAAGATCGAAGCGGAGACGAGCCTATGACTTCCGACAGTTGGCAGGACATCCTCAGTGACAGCGACCGCGAGGTCATTCGCCGCGGAAAATGGGGTCAGACGGCCGGCTTCGGCAAGCGACCTGCCCTCCTGATCGTCGACGCCCAGAATTATATGACCGGCATCCCGGGCGCGAGCGATAATGCAGCGCATTTCCCACTTGCTTGCGGCGAGGTCGGTTTTGCCGCCGTTGAGCGGATCGCAGCTCTGCAAACCTCCGCGCGTCGCCATGGCGTTCCGGTGTTTCAGACCCGTTTCATCGTCAACCCCGACGCCGACGATTGTGGCATGTTCCACCGCAAGGTGGGCGCCGGGATCGGACGCGGCGAGAACCTCTATTTCGATGGGACCTTCGGTGCCGAGATCGTCACGCCGCTGCGCCCGCTCAAGGGCGAGATCGTCCTCGACAAGAAGAAGAAAAGCGCTTTCTTCGGCACGCCCCTTCTCTCGCTGCTGATCGATAAGCAGATCGATACTGTGATTGTCACGGGAGGCTCGACCAGCAATTGCGTCCGAGCAACCGCCATCGACAGCGAGCAGCATAACTTCTTCACCATCATCCCCGAAGAGGCGGTCTTCGACCGCATCGACATCAGCCACCGGATCAGCCTCTTTGACATGAACCGGTTTTGCGGTGACGTGATGCCCTGTGACGACGTGCTGGCCTATCTCGAAAGGATCGGCACAACACGCGAGGATCGTTCGTGAGCAGATTCGAGCCGTTTGTCGGAACTCCGGTCCCGGGCCCCGAGCGCGATTTCGTCGGCTATGGGCGCTCCGCCCCGCGCGTGCCCCTGCCGAACGGCGGACGCGTGGCGATCAGCATTGTGATCAACTACGAGGAGGGATCGGAAAACGCTCATCCGAATGGGGACGGACGCAACGACGGCATGACCGAGTCCATCTATGCCATGGACCCGCGTTACCGGGACCTTTGCGCTGAGTCGGTCTACGAATACGGCTCGCGCGCCGGGATCTGGCGGCTGGAGCGGTTGTTCACACAGTACAAAATCCCGGTCACATTTTTTGCGGCAGCCGTCGCGTTGGAACGTAATCGCGAGGTGGCGGCGTGGATCCGCGAGGCCGGGCATGAAGCCTGCTCGCATGGCTGGCGCTGGGAGGAAGTCTGGACACTCAGCCGCGACGAGGAAGCGGAGCATATTCGGCGTGCGGTCGCATCGATCACCGAGACATGTGGCCAGCGTCCGCTTGGCTGGTATTGCCGCTACGGCGCCTCCGTCCACACGCGCGAGCTCCTGATCGAAGAGGGCGGCTTCGAATATGATTCGGACGCCTACAATGACGACTTTCCTTACTACGCCAAGGTCGGCGCTCACCGGCAACTCGTTGTTCCCTACAGTGCCACCTATAACGATGCACGCTTCAGCCTGGTGCCGAGCTATGGCTCGCCGTCCGACTATCTCGATAACTTGAAACGCGGTTTCGACCTGCTGCACGAGGAGGGCGAGCAGCACCCTCGCCTGATGTCGATCGGCCTGCACCCGCGTATCATCGGTCAGGCAAGCCGGATCCACGCCCTCCGCGAGTTTCTCGACTATGTCGGCGCGAAGGGCGGCGCCGAATTCATGCAGCGGATTGAAATCGCGCGGTGGTGGAAAGCGACCCATCCGGCGATGTAATCGCCACGCTCATCTCGAGCGAACGCCACGTGCCGACTTGATCAACTCAGCACGATGCCGCCGCAGACATTCGGTGTTTGCCCTGGCACGATGATACCGGGGCGGACGCAATTGGCCGTGATGCCGTCAGCACCGACCTCCTGAGCCAACACGCTCGTAAATCCCATTTTTTTTACGCTCCGAGGCACGCGATACACGGCTCGCGCTCGAAGGGATCCGGCTCTACGCCGGAACGACGTCCTTTGTGGCTCGCGCGTTTCGTCGATGTCGGCGCAGACGATGGCGAGCGTCCCCCGCGTCGAAGTCACGCCGCCACGAAGCAGGCGTCGTCGATGTCGCTTGGGAGAAAACGCGGCTCATATGGCTTTGGTCGTGGAACCCGGCCGCGACTGCGACCTCCGCCAGGGTCAGGTTCGAGCATCGGAGGAGGTCTTTGGTCGCGTCCACCCGTCTCTGCATCAGCCACTGATGCGGGCTGGTGCCGGTGGTTCGTTTGAAGGCGCGGCCGAAATAATCGGCGGACAGCCCGCATTCCGTCGCGAGTTGTGCTCGCGACAAGTTCCCTTGCAGATTGGCGGCGATGAGGGCCTTGGCCTTCCTCTCCTGCCACGGTGCCAAAACCCCAATCTTCGAGCTCCGAGCAACCATGCCACCATAGGTGCGGGCGATGTGCGTACAGGCCGCGAGCGCAACATGCTCGAAATAGAGCCGGTTGACTTCATCGGGCCGATCGAGAGCCGGAAGGAGGGTGCGTGCCAGTCCGTGCAGCAAAGCATCCCCGATGGCCTCGCCTGGCACATAGGTCAGCTCATGGACGTGTAACGCCTCGGCTTGGTCGGCGACGAGGTCAAACACGCCGTGCGGAACATAAAAAAATAGCGTGTTGAACGGGCTGAGGCAGCGCGCGATCGGGTTCCGCCTCAAATCAAAGAACGCTGTCGATCCGGCCAGGAACGGCGAACGCGGGATCGCGCGCCCATCAAGCCACAAATCCTGCTCGAGGACGTCGCGCAGCATGACAGCGACCAGATAGGCATCCTCGCGCGGAATCGCATCCGTCAGGCGGCCGTCCGCCGCGCAGAGCTGCAGGTTGGTTACCGCCACCTCGGTTTTCTGCAACGTCTTCGACACAAGGACTGGTGCCGCCTTAAGGCCAAAGCGGCTCGCCAGTCGAGGTCCATACACCCCTGCGCTCGGCATTGAAGGCTCCCTTCTGACGTCGTCTACGTGCCTACGCGAATTTTCGGTCTGATGCTGGATGACCATTCACGAGAAAAACGAAGCAGCGTGCCGAGACCTATTACTCTAAAACACCGCTTTCGTCATAAACACCGCGACATCGTGACAGACATGAGCGCGGCTTCAAATCAATCTGCGGCTCGAGAGCATTGCGTCTGACAGGCGGAGCCGCTCACGCAGCTCGGTTGTTGTTGTTTTGGCTTGAGACTTCCAAAAACGATCTAATCTTGTGAAAACGTATCGATAGCGTAAGCAAGGATCTGTATAGATTTTTAATAGACAATTTAATTACAAAACGACGCTGTTTAGGTGCAACTCTGGATATAGGTAATCTAAATAGATTACATACAATCTATTTATATTTTAGAAACAAGGGACGCCACGTTTGTCAAGCCAAAGCCCATGCCGCAAAGACGCCGATATGTCACGTTCTGGGCTGAAAAAATCGTTTTCAGATAATCCGCGCAACGCGTGATCGTCACAAGACATCGTTTGGGATCGACAGGCAAATGACTCGTCAACACGCCCACAGCCTGTCTCGGCGCGGCTTCTGTCTGTGCTGCCTGTCCGCGCCTGCGCTTGCGACCAGTCGGTGGCTTACGCCGGGCGAGGCTTATGCAGAGGCGCTCGGTATCGTGCAGCGCATCAAGTCTGCAGCCGTCACAACGCCGATCGCGATCTACCGTCTCCGCGGCGACGTTGCCGTGCTCGAGGGGTCCGGTGGGAACATCGCGGTCTTGAACGGCGCCGATGGGAAGGTGCTGATCGACACCGGGATCGCCGTGTCGCGTCCGCAGGTTGCAACTGCCCTTGCCACACTGGGCCCAGAGCCTGTCACGCATTTGATCAACACGCATTGGCATTTCGATCATGCCAACGGCAATGAGTGGCTGTGTGAACTCGGCCCGACCATCATGGCTCAAGAAAACACACGCAAGCATCTCCTGACGATGCAGCGGGTCGAGGATTGGAGCTACGATTTTCAACCGCTCGCGGCGGCCGCTTTGCCGACCGACGTCTTTGCCGATGAGCATATGCTCACGCTGAACAAGACCACCATCGCGCTGAAGCATTACGGCCCAGCCCACACAGACAGCGACATCGGAGTCTACTTCACCGAGCCCGATATCCTGCACACCGGCGATACATTTTGGAACGGGATCTATCCCTTCATCGACTACTCGACCGGTGGCAGCATCGACGGCTCTATCCGAGCCGCTGAAACCAATCTTTCCAAGACAACCGACAAGACAATCATCATTCCCGGGCACGGCTCACCGGTCAGCAATCGCTCTCAACTCCAGGCCTTCCACGACATGCTGGTCGCGGCTCGAGCGAATGTGTCCGCGCTGAAGAAGAACGGCTACTCGCTCGACGCGATCATCGCGGCCAAGCCAACGGCTGCGTCCGATACCGCGTGGGGGACCTTCGTGATCAACCCGGCCCTCTTCACCCGGCTGGTCTACGAAGGATTGTGAGCGCGTTCCCACAGCATATTGGTCGTCTGGGAGATCCGCCATGCATGTATCGCTGAGAGGCCTCATCGTCATGGCAGCATCAACACTCTTACCCGCCGATGCCTTGCCTCAAAGCGCGAGAGACATTCGCGGCCCGTCGGCCTTGGTGGCGATCGAAAACGAGGCTCCGCCCAAACTCATCGTTGATGCTCCCCTCGCCGGGCCTCTGGCGCTCGGCCGTGTGTTCATCCAGTACCGGACCGAAAATCTTCGGGTCGTTCCCGTCTTTGGGGCTGGCGCTCTCCAAGTCTCGCCCCGCATCGGGCATGTTCACGTCACGGTCGACGACGCGCCGTGGCACTTCGTCGATGCCAGCGGCGAAACCATCATCGTAGTTGGGCTGAAGCCTGGCCCGCATGAGGTGCTCATCGAACTGGCAGATCCAACCCACAAGGTGATCGACGCCAAACGCTTGAGCTTCATGATCCCCCAACCTCCGCGTTCACAGTGACATTCGCCAAATAGAGTAGCATTCCTCAAGGGAGACACGACCATGGATCGCCTGCAAGACAAAGTCGCCGTGATCACTGGTGCGAATAGTGGCATCGGTTTAGCTGCCGCAAAGCTCTTTGCAGCAGAGGGCGCGTTGGTTTTTATGACCGGTCGTCGCAAGACGGAACTCGATGCAGCCGTCGCCGAGGTCGGGAAGAATGCCCGAGGCATCCAGAGCGATATTTCTAAGCAAGACGATCTGGATCGCCTGATTCAGATCGTCGGTAACGAGGCCGGCCGCATCGATGTGCTTTTTGCAAATGCCGGCGGCGGTGAGTTTGCCCCCCTTGGAGCGATCTCCGAGGACCACTTCGACCGCACATTCTCGATCAATGTTAAAGGCACCCTCTTCACGGTCCAGACGGCGCTTCCGCTCCTCAAAGATGGCAGTTCCGTCATTCTGACAGGCTCGACTGCCGCCACGACGGGAACCCCCGCCTTCAGTGTCTACAGCGCCAGCAAGGCGGCGATCCGCAATTTCGCCCGCTGCTGGATCCTTGACGTCGCGCCCCGTCAGATCCGCATCAACGTGCTCGTCCCCGGCGCCACGTCGACCCCCGGTTGGCATGACCTTGCCACGTCGGAGGAAGCGCATCAGCAAATGCTCGCCTACGTCAAAGCGACAACGCCCCTGGCTCGTCTCGGCAACGTCGACGAGGTCGCACGCGCGGCGCTGTTCCTCGCCTCCGATGACAGCAGTTTTATCACCGGAAGCGAGCTTTTCGTCGATGGCGGCGCGGCTCAAATTTAGCAACTGGCTCAATCGCAAAGACTTGGAACTCGGCATCACGCGAACCGGAAGAGCCATTGGATGATCAAGCCTCACCGATCCATGCCGATCAAAATAAGCATTGCGGCCGCTCGCTGGCGGCTCAGTCTTGCGCAGGGCGAGACCCTTTACATACCCTACGAGAGTCGTCTTGCATCGGCCCCCGCCATCACGGTTCCAACGATCACGCTCGAGGGCGACGCGAACGGGGCGCCGCATCCAGAGCCGGCAGTCTTTGCTGACGCCATGCGGGATGCATCTCGTCAGGCGTAAACGTTCGCTCGGGCTTTTTTACCCGCGCCAACGGTTACGTCCTGCCCTTTTGGGGTTTGACAGGTACAATGGCGCCAAGGTGGCGACGAAGGAACCGATCGCGACAGTCACGTGGCGTCCAGTGAACCGCTTGATGTACGCGAGCGGAAGGGACTCCGGTTCGGACAGATGATCCCAACTGCCAAAGCAGCCCGCTCGCGCATCGCTCAACGTGCATGACGTCGGAAAGTTCTTGAGGCCCAGCGTCGGCAAAACGTATCGATCACTGTTGGGGAGAGCCAGCTTTTGGCTTCGCTTGATTGAACGAGCAGGTGCCCTTCAACGCGCGGGTTTTACAAATTGCAAGGCCGATGAGGGATGCGACTTTTCTTGAGAGGTAAGTACCTTTCGGGATGCACCGTACCGTTCGGCAACAACGTTCGATTGAGCTTGACCGTTCGCATGAGAAAAGCGCCGTGTTGAATGGGAGCTAAGCTCTCATTGATCATCCGGCTCGGCACCCGGCAGTGCGTTGGGGAGCGGGCTGGGATGAAAGATTGCAATGGCGAGCCGTTGGCTCATCTTCAACATATCTTGTTTTTAGACGAAACTGACCCATTAGGTGCAGTTTCACTCGGAGGAGAAGCGGTTTGCAAAATGCACGCCTTTCCCGATCGGATCATGATCCGGCTTCATGTGACCGGAGCGACCTTGACGGTCAGTCGTAACACCATCTCGACTGTCCGACCGACTACGTTTTCAAAACCATACATGTCACTGACGCGACGCCATCGGGCCTTGCGCGATGACACATGATCCAATCGACACTGTCTGGATCACGCCTGAACAGCGCTACCGGAGGGCCGCAAGCGCGAAATCGATGAGGCTGCGGATATGGATCGTCACCGCCGCACGGACCGCGCCTGCATCGCCGGCGATCAGCGCGTCTACAATGACAAGATGCTCACGCGAGTCGGGCTTCAAGCGCTCTTTCAGCCGGTCGATCTCGAATAATCGCGTCGTCGCTCGCAACTGACGAAGGATGCGGGCCATGACCTCGTTCCCCGAGCCGTCGATGAACATATTGTGCAGGTTGTCGTCAGAGCGCCAATGCGCGTCGGTGTGGTAGGTGGTGGCTTCGAGCATCTGCAGCGTTTCCTGCCGCACGGCAGCAAGCCGCACGCCTGGGATGTGGTCGACAGCCAGCGCTGCGGCCTCGGGCTCCAAAATCTCGCGCACCTTGAGGCTCTTCAAATATTCGACGAGGTCGACCCGGCGCACACAATAGGAGCGTCCGCCGGTTTTCTCCACCATCCCCTCGCCCTCGAGCCGTTGCAGCGCCTCGCGAAGCGGTGTGCGCGAAACCCCGATGGTCTCAGCCAAGCGCGCCTCCACGATCACGTCGCCGCCGCGCAGGCGCTTGTGGCGGATCATGTCAGACAGAGCCTCGTAGGCGAGGTTGCCGAGGTTCAACGGGCTCGGTTTGAGGTCGGGCAAACTCATACGAACCAAGGGAAACAGAGAGGTGGGGCGAACATCGGACTTCCTTACGGGCCATCGGCAAATCGGAGCAAGCGCAAGACGGAAACTTGCAATCGAGCGCCGTCTCGCTTTCTCAACTTGCCAAACAGTATGCCAATTGTATACCGTTGATGAGTTCAGAATTCGAGGGGATGTTCGATGGTCCGTTTCGCTCGCCTGCTTCTGCCTTTTTTGGCGACGTCCCTCCTTTCGGGAGCGGCCTGGGCCGCCGATTGCACGTCGCCGGTGGCGACCTCCGATCTGATCAAGCCCGGCATATTGGTGATGTCGACGAATCCGACGCTGCCGCCGCTGCAATATGTCGACAAGACCGGCCAGCTCGTCGGCATGCGGATCGAGCTTGGCAAAGAGATCGCCAAGCGTCTGTGTCTCACGCCCGAATTTGTGAAAATCGAGTTCGACGCGATGGTGCCCGGCCTCAAGGGCGGACGTTGGGACATGATCGACACGGGCATCTTCTTCACGCCCGAGCGCGCCAAGCTGATGCAGATGATCCCTTATGAGATGCAGGCCATCAGTATTTCGGTACCGCCCACCTCGAAAGCTCCCATCAGCAAACTCGAGGATCTGGAAGGCAAGACGGTCGGCGTGGAGATCGGCGGTTTCGAGGAGGGCAAGGCCAAAGCCATCGACGCCGAGTTGAAGCGCACCGGCGGCAAGGGCCTGACGATCCTCACCTTCGACTCCTTCGCGCTGGCCTATCAGGCGCTGCGGGCCGGCCAGGTGGAAGCCGTGGTGTCGATCGATGGCGTCGCCAAGGATTATGCCGATCGTGGCGACTTCAAACGTGCCATTTCGGGCCTCTACCCGACGCCCGTTGCGCTGGCCTTCAAGAGCAAGCCCCTGGCCGATGCCGTGTTGAAGGTGCTGGACGATATGCAGAAGGACGGCAGCTACAAGACGCTGTTCGACCGCTATGGCGTGGTGGCGCCCGCTGGCGCCCTCGCGGTGCAGGGTCCGGCGACCTGAACGGACCAACCCTGCGATCGGAGATCGGCAACGCATGAACGCCTGGGACTGGTCGGGATTTTTCGAGTATCTCGTCAATCCCTACATCCTCGCCGGAGCGTGGGCGACCTTATGGCTGACAGGCGTCTCCATGGTGTGCGGTCTGGCGCTCGGTTTCGTCCTCGCCATGATGCGCCGCTCTCACCTCCTTCCCGTGTCGGCGCTGGCTGGCTTCTACGTCTGGCTGTTTCGCGGCACAACGCTCCTGGTGCAACTAATCGTCATCTATACCGGCCTGCCGCAACTCGGGATCAAATTCGGCGTGATCCAATCGGCCCTCATCGGTCTGTCGCTTAACGAGGCGGCCTATCTGGCCGAGATCATTCGGGCCGGCATTGGCGCCGTACCACAAGGCCAGGTGCGAGCGGCCCGTGCGCTCGGCATGAAGGAGCGGCAGATCATGCAGCATATCGTGCTGCCGCAGGCGTTCCGCATCATTCTCCCGCCGCTCGGCAATTCAGTGAACGGCTTGCTCAAGACCACGTCGATCACGTCCGTCATTTCGATGGAGGAGCTGTTGCGCCGGACCCAACTGCTGATTCAAGAAAAGTTCGAGGTGCTGGAGCTCTTCACGGTTGCGGCGCTCTACTACCTCGTCATGACCACCGCCTGGCAACTGGTGCAGCGCCGGCTCGAGCTTTATGCCGGCCGCGCGGACGCGCCGCCGACGGGCGCGGGCGCCTAACCTCCCCTGAGATGAGGGCGCGGAACGCCCGGGATCCAAGACGATGAGCAAAACCTTTCGCGGCACCTATACAGTGATGATGACGCCGAACCACGAGGATGGGCGGCTCGATCTCGCGGCGCTCGCCCATTTCGTCAAGTGGCAGATCCGGGAGGGCATCCACGGCCTGATCCCGCTCGGCTCGACAGGCGAATTTCTATCATTGACCGAAGACGAGCGCATCGCCGTCGCCGAAACCGTGATCCGCACCGCGGCGGGCCGCGTCCCGACGTTGATCGGCACGGGAGCCGAGGACACCCGCGAAGCGGTGCGCCTGAGCCGGCAAGCCGAACGCCTCGGCGCCGACGGCGTTATGGTGATCCCACCTTTCTATTCGACGCCGACCGACGATGAGATCGTGCATCACTATGATACGATCGCCCGTGCGATCGGCATTCCGATCATGATTTACAACAACCCAGCAACCTCGAACGTCGACTTGAAGCCGGCGCTCGTCGCGCGTCTCGCCGCCATCGACAACTGCCGCTACATCAAGGAATCGACGCTGGAGGTGACGCGCGTGCGCGACATTCTGAGACTCTGCGGCGATCGCATGACGGTATTCGGCGGCATTCTCGGTTTTGAATCGTTCGTCGAGGGCGCGGAGGGTTGGGTCGCGGTGGCGTCCAATGTGGCGCCGGGCCCGCTGGCGCGGCTCTTCACGCTCGTGGCTGACGACAACAAGGTGCGCGAAGCGCATGCGCTTTACCTCGAGTGGTTGCCGCTGATCGAGGCCGTCGGCGGACACCGCTACGTCGCAGCCACCAAGGCCTTGCTTAGCCACATGGGCCTGCCGGCCGGTCCGCCGCGCCCCCCGCGCCTGCCGCTCCCGGCAGCCGAGGATGCAGCCCTGAAGGTCATGGTCGAAACCTTGGGTCTTGCCTTTCCCCATGCCGCATAGGCGTGGCGCCATCTGGCGGATGACGCTCGATGGAGCGCCGCTCTTTGCTGTCCCGGGCGAGAGTATCGCGGCGGCAATCCTGGCAAGTGGTGCCATGGCGCACGGCGTCGGCCGGAACGGGACGCCGCTTGGGCCGTTTTGTGGGATGGGGGTTTGCCACGATTGTCTGGTGAGCGTGGATGGCCGAGCCGGTCAGCGCGCCTGCCTGACCAAGGCGCGGGACGGCATGCGCCTTGGTGGCCAGCCGCAGTTGCCCGACATCCGGTCGGATACGCTCTCGGCTCTCACGGAACCCCCTGAAAGCATCTCCGAGATCGCCGTCGACATTCTGGTGGTCGGCGCCGGTCCGGCCGGTCTCGCCGCGGCCGAAAGTGCGCGGGCGGCGGGCGCGACGGTTCTGCTCCTCGACGAGCGTCCCGCGCCGGGCGGCCAGTACTACAAGCAGCCCGCCACGCACACCGCCAATCCGGTGGATCCGCAGGCTCGCGATGGGGCCGCCTTGATCGCGCGCGTTCGGGCCGCCGGCGTCGATCTCCAATCCGGCGGCATTGTCTGGGGTGGCGAGCGCGACGCGTCCGGCGGCCTCGTCATCGGGTGCATCATCGACGGCGTCGCGAGGCGCATTCGTCCACGCCGGTTGATCGTGGCCACAGGAGCCTATGAAGCGGCCCCGATCCTTCCCGGCTGGACCCTGCCGGGCATCATGACGACCGGCGCGCTGCAAACGCTTTTGAGGAGCGACGGCTTCGTTCCCCCCATGCGGATTGCCATCGCCGGCAACGGCCCATTGAACCTCCAAGTCGCGGCCGAACTGCTCCGCCGGGGCGTGGCGCCGGTCGCTGTGATCGAGGCCGCACCGCCGCCTTGGACGCGCCCGCGCGAGGCAGCTGCGCTGCTACGTGCAGGCCCGACGCTCGCCAGCGCCGGCCTGCGCCAGATCGCCGCGCTGCGCCGGGCAGGTCGTCCGGTTTTGTGGAGCAGCCGGGTGATCGAGGCCACGGGCACAGATCGCGTCGAACAGATCGCGGTGTCGACGCAAGGCGCCCCAGCGCCGCGTCTCATCCCGGTGGATCTCGTCGCCATCGGCGAGGGGTTTCGCCCCTCGCACGACTTGCCGCGTCTGCTCGGATGCCGATACGAAGCCGATGACAGCCACAAACTCAGCCTCGTCCACGATGGCACCGGAACGACATCGCAAGCCGATATCCTGGTGGTCGGCGAAGCGGGCCGGTTCGGGGGCGCCGCGATGGCGAGCCAGCAGGGCTTGCTGGCGGGTCGGGCCGCAGCGCGACAACTCGGCTTTGCCGTTTCGGCCGACGACCAGCCTGTGATCAAGCGCCTCGCGCGTGCCGCGACCTTCCAGCGCCACCTCTGGGCTCTGTTCGCCGCCGAGTCGCCTGACCTGTCGCGCGCCACAAGCGAGACGATCGTCTGCCGCTGCGAAGCGCTCACGCGTGGCACGCTGGAGCGCGCGATCGTCGACCATGACGTGACGGACCTCGCCACGCTGAAACGCCTGACGCGCGCCGGCATGGGACGCTGCCAGGGCCGTTACTGCGCCGAACATCTCCAGAGGCTTGTCGGCACGCATCCGGACGAACGCGCCGCCTTTGCGCCGCAGATGCCGCTTCGCCCCGTCCCGCTCGCGGCTCTGGCACTTGAAAAGCCTGAATGGGGCGGCCACACGCGCAACATGCTGCCGGACTGGATACCCGCCGCCGCCGCGGTCGAGCCCTACGGCGACCTTCACGCCGACGTGGTCGTGATCGGAGCCGGCATCGTGGGCCTCGCGACGGCTCTCTTTCTGGCCCGTGCGGGGCACGACGTGCTGGTGCTCGACCGCGCGGAGCCGAACAGCCTCGCGTCGGGCGGCAATGCCGGCAGCCTGCATGGCCAATTGCTGTCGTTCGACCATGGGGCCCGGGCCGAAGCCGGTGGCGACCCCGCGGCCCGGACATTGCCGCTGCAGCGCGACTCCATCGCTCTTTGGATGGCGCTCGAACGCGAGCTTGGGGTCGACTTCGAGATCAAGCGCACCGGCGGATTGATGGTGGCGGAGACCGAGCGCGATCTCGCCTTTCTGAACGCCAAGACGCGGGTCGAGCGCCAACACGGCGTCACCTGCGACGTCATCACGGCCGCCGATCTCCGGCGGCTGGAACCCGCGCTCGCCGACGATTTCGTGGGGGCTGCCTTCTGCCCGGACGAAGGGAAGATCAATCCTCTGGTCGCCACGCAGGGCATCCTTGCGGCCGCACTCGAGGCGGGCGCTCGGGTAGAGCGCCGCGCGGCCGTCACCCACATCACGCGAGACCAACAAGGGTTTCGGATCGGGACGTCGCGCGGCACCGTCACGGCCCCTCGGATCGTCAACGCGGCTGGGGCATTTGCCTCGACCATCGGGCGAATGCTCGGCTTGAATGTGCCGGTGCATGGGGCGCCACTGCAGATGGTGGTCACGGAACCTGCCGCGCCCGCCCTCACCTGTCTCGTGGCTCACGCGGACCGCCATCTCACCTTGAAGCAAGCCGCGAACGGCTCGTTCCTGATCGGCGGCGGCTGGACGGCCGGGCTCGACCCCGTGCACGGACATCCGCGCCCTCGAATGGCGAGCCTGGAGGGCAATCTTTGGGTCGCGCAGCGTGTGATGCCGGGCCTGCGTAAGTTGCACGTCCTCCGCTCCTGGGCCGCCATGAATATCAACATCGATGGCGCCCCGATCCTCGGCGAGGATCCGCGCCAGCCCGGTCTCTTTAATGCCGTAACGTCAAACGGCTACACGCTCGGGCCGCTGATGGGTCGTATGACGGCCGACCTCATCAGCCGGGGCGCGACCGACCGCGACATCTCGGGCTTTTCCATCGCACGATTTGAAGGCTAGGTGGCCCATGATCGAGATCCGTAATCTCACCAAGCGCTACGGCGCCACGACGGTGCTGAAGGGCTGCTCGACAAATGTTGCCAAAGGCGAGGTCGTGGTCGTGTGCGGCCCCTCGGGCTCGGGCAAGTCGACGCTCATCAAATGCGTGAATGCGCTGGAGCCGTTCGACGAAGGCACGATCCTGGTCGACGGCATCTCGGTCGGCGATCCGTCGACGGATCTGCCGGGCTTGAGGACCCGGATCGGCATGGTGTTCCAGAGCTTCGAGCTCTTTCCTCACCTCACGATCATCGACAATCTCACGCTCGCACCCATGAAGGTCCTGGGCCGGAGTTCAGACCTCGCACGACGCAAGGCGTTGGCGCTGCTCGATCGCGTCGGCCTGGCCGATCATGCGGCCAAATATCCAGGTCGGCTTTCGGGTGGCCAGCAGCAACGCGTCGCCATCGCACGCGCGCTCGCTATGGACCCGCTGGCCATGCTGTTCGACGAGCCGACGTCGGCGCTCGATCCGGAGATGATCTCCGAGGTGCTCGACGTCATGACGGCGCTTGCGCGCGATGGCATGACCATGATGTGCGTGACGCATGAAATGGGCTTCGCCCGTCGCGTCGCCCACCGCTTCATCTTCATCGACGGCGGCGTCATCGTCGAGGACCGACCCACCGCCGCCTTCTTTGGCGACACGGCGTCGCCGCGTGCCAAGACGTTCCTCAGCCGCATCTTGCATCATTGAACTTGGATGGAAGGCCCCGGCCTCCGCGTTAGGCCGAACAGAGAGCCGACACCCGCCCTGCTCAATAATGGCTGCCGCGTACTATTTCCAAGATGAGATTGCGGGCGATCCGTTCGACCGAGAGGTTGCCGCACTCCTTCGATTTTTCGCTCAAGCGATAGGTGACGGTCACGATCGCCTGCGGTCCGTATCCCAGGACAGTATATTGTCCGACCCGGCTTTTGCCGCGATACGTGACCTCGACCGGGAGGCTCACCGAAAATGATGTCGTCTGGCTGCCATCGAACGAACCTCCGCACGCACGAGACTAGAACGCGGCTCAGGCTCACGATCAAACTTATGTTATGCCTCCGAAACGATCGATGCCGTTTGCCGAAACCCGCTTCGCCATAAGATGATCGAACTGAGAGCCTTGTTCGAGCCCCACGCGCCGATGTGTTTCAGGTCGCGGCCCGCGTCTTCTCGGTCAGGTGACTCGTTCTCAACGTCATGTTATGGCGCCGTCATGGTGTCGATACACGCTCGCGGCCCGATCCGAATGGCCTTCTTGGAATGCTGGATCCCGTGCGGTTGGTCGTTTGGGCTGGCGTTGGCGTTTCGCCTTACTCCGACGGGTTTCGTCGAGCTCTCGACCGGTGTGTGCGATCATCAGAGAGCGATCGCCCGACATGGTTGATCCGTCCCAGTCCGAGGAGGAGATACGGCTTGCTGTGCTCGATTCCTATAACATCCTCGACACCCCCGCCGAAGAGGGGTTCGACGACATCGTACATCTTGCGGCGCAAATTTGCGCGACGCCCGTGGCGCTCGTCAGTCTCGTGGCGAATGACCGACAGTGGTTCAAGGCGCGGGTCGGCTTCGATCCTCACCAGACACCGATCAACCAGTCGGTCTGCCGACATGCATTAAAGCAGCCAGGGCTCCTGATCATTCCCGATCTCACCCTGGATGATCGAACCTCGGCCAACCCCCTGGTGACGGGCGAACCGCATCTCCGCTTCTACGCGGGCGCCCGGCTCGAGACGGCCGAGGGTGTGCCGCTTGGAACCCTCTGCGTCATCGATACGGTGCTGCGTCCCAATGGGTTGTCGCCGATGCAGGCCTCCGGCCTCGAGGCGCTGGCCAGACAAGTCATGTCCCAGCTTGAATTGCGGCGCTCGATCGCGGCCCTCGAGACGGCTGAGCAGGCCGTGAAAGACGGCAATGCACGCCACCATCAAATTCTCGAAAGCGCCGTCGATTTCGCAATCGTGGCGACCGACCGCGTCGGCCTCGTGACCGAATGGAACTCCGGCGCGACGCGGATTTTTGGGTGGTCTTGCGAGGAGATGAAGGGGCAGCCAGCCGATCTTTTCTTCACACCCGAAGATCGGGCGCGCGATCTCGTCCAGCAAGAGATGAGGCGATCGCTTGAAACGGGCCGCGCGAACGATGAGCGCTGGCATATGAAAAAGGACGGGTCGCGCTTCTGGGCCAATGGCGAAATGATGCCGTTGCGAACCGAGGCTGGCCAACATATCGGGTTCATCAAGATCGTTCGTGACGAGACCCTGCGCCGTGCGGCGGCCGAGAAGCTTCGGCTCAGTGAGGAATTCCTCCAAGGCGTTCTGGCCTCATCGGATGATTGCATCCAGGTGCTCGATCTCGACGGAGCGCTCGTGTTCATGAGCGAGCGTGGGCAAGACGCTATGGATGTATCGGATTTCGATGCGATCCGTGGCCGGCCCTGGCCCGTCATCTGCCCACACGATTTGCGACTGACAGCAGAGAATGCCCTCGCGACCGCACGCACGGGCGGAACCGGACATTACCAGGGACCGACCGCGACGTTCGCCGGGATCGAGAAATGGTGGGACGTTCGGATCACCCCGATACGGGATGCGCATGGCCAGATCGAGAAGCTGCTTGCGGTCTCCCGCGATATCACGGCCTCCAAACAGGCCGAACGGGAATTGCAACAGAGCCAGGAGCGGTTGAACCTGGCACTCGGCGCCTCCGGCATGGTCGGCATTTGGGACTGGGACCTGAAGGCGGACATCATCTATGCGGACGCCAATTTCGCTCACATCTACTCGGTCGATCCCGCCTGGGCCGCACGCGGCGCCCCCCTCTCGGAGTTCACGCGGAACTTTCATCCGGATGATCTGCCGGCCTTTCAAAGCGAATTAGCCCGTCTCTTTTCCGGCACGGAGGAATTTTCCAACGAGTACCGCATCTTCCAACCGGATGGTTCGGTCCGATGGGTTCTGGCACGAGGTCGGATCGTCAGAGACGCCGATGGGACGCCCATTCGCTTTCCGGGCGCATCGGTCGACATCACGGAACGCAAACAAGCCGAAGAGCGCCGGCTCGCAATCCTAGAACTCGGCGATCACCTCCGCGACATGAGCGATACCGCCGAGATGGCTTTTGCCGCATCCGAGATCATGGGTCGCACGCTTGGAATTGGTCGGGCCGGCTACGGCGCCGTCAATCTCGCAGGCGAGGTCATCACGATTTTTCGCGATTGGGCTAAGCCCAACGTCGCGAGTGTCGCCGGAACGCACTCGTTTCGAACATTTGGATCCTTCGTCGACGATCTCAAACGAGGGTCAACGGTCGTCATCGACAATACGAACGAGGACGATCGAACATCGGGAAGGACGGCAGCTTTCGAGAGCATAGAGGTCCGTGCCTTCATCAATCTGCCGGTGATCGAACACGGCAAGTTCGTGGCCATGTTCTTTCTCCACGATACGCAGCCTCGGCACTGGACCGAAGAGCAATTGGCCTTCGCGCGAAACGTCGCCGACCGTACCCGTGCCGCGATCGAGCGACGGCGCGTCGAAGACCAACTGCGCGATCTCAATATCGATCTCGAGCAACGCGTCGCCGAACGGACTCGAGAGCGTGATCGGGTGTGGCGGAACTCCCAAGATCTTCTGATCATCGTCGATGCGGAGGGGCAGTTTCGAGCCGTCAATCCGGCCGCTGAGACGATCCTCGGTTGGACCCCGGACGAGATGCTGGGGCTATCGGTCTTCGATTTCATCCATCCGGACGACCTCGGCGATGCGAGCGAGGTGTTGGAACGCGCCAATCGCGAGGGCCTCCGGGCCTACATCAATCGCTTTAGAAGGAAGGACGGCGGCTACCGATGGATGTCCTGGGTGGCGGCTCCAGAGGATGGGCTCGTCTATGCCTATGGGCGTGACATCACGGCCGAGAAGCTCCAGGCGGAAGCGCTGAACCTTGCCGAGGAACAGCTTCGCCAATCCCAAAAGATGGAGGCGGTCGGTCAATTGACCGGCGGCGTCGCGCATGATTTCAACAACTTGCTGACCGTTATCCGATCGTCGATCGATCTTCTGAAACGGCCGAACCTCTCGGACGAAAGACGCCAGCGCTACATCGACGCTATTTCGGATACGACCGGGCGAGCCGCCAAACTCACGGGGCAACTGCTTGCCTTTGCTCGCCGTCAGGCGCTCAAACCCGAAGTGTTCGACATGGTTCAGAGCGTCGGCGCGATCGGCGACATGGTCAAGACCCTCACGGGGTCCCGTGTCCGCGTCGAGACGATCGTGCATGACGAACCCTGCTTCGTGGATGCGGATCCTAGCCAGTTCGAAACCGCGCTCGTCAATTTGGCCGTTAATGCCCGCGACGCGATGGATGGTGAGGGGAAACTCACCATTTGGGTGCATCCGACGTCCGTTCTGCCGGCCTTGCGAGCCCACCCGGCGGTACTCGGCGATTTCGTCGCCATGTCGATGACCGATAGCGGTTCCGGCATCGCGCCCGAAGACTTGGATCGGATCTTCGAGCCTTTCTTTACGACCAAGGGCGTCGGCAAAGGCACCGGGCTCGGCCTGTCCCAGGTGTTCGGCTTCGTCAAACAATCGGGCGGGGAGGTCGGCGTCGAAAGCATCCTGGGTGAGGGCACGACCTTCACGCTTTATCTGCCGAGGGCCGTCGGCGATACGATGGCGGACGAGAGCCGAAATGGCGCGACCATGACGGTCGATGGGGATGGCATCAGCGTGCTCCTTGTCGAGGATAACGTCGATGTCGGATCCTTCGCGACGCAGACGCTCGAGGAACTCGGCTATGCCTCGGTTCTGGCGATCGATGCCAAATCTGCTCTGGCCGAATTGGCACTCGACTCGAGTCGCTTCGACGTGGTTTTTTCCGACGTGGTCATGCCCGGTATGAACGGCGTCGATCTCGCCCAGGAGATCCGCCGCCGCCATGCCGATCTTCCGGTTGTGCTCACCTCCGGTTACAGCCACGTTCTGGCGCTGAGCGGCACGCACGGCTTCGAGTTGCTGCATAAGCCGTATTCGATCGAGCAGCTGTCGCATGTGCTGACGAAAGCGGCCCGCATGCGGCGCTTGAAGCGTGCGCCGACGGTCGCGGCAGAGTCCCGTTAAGGTCGACAGAATGCGATCAGTGTAGCGGGGCTAAACCCCGAGTCCACCACGGCTTCGATCGATCGGCAAAACCACAACACGAAGCATAAATCGGTTGTTCTGTTCTGAAGACCGCGTCGGCAGCGAAACATTAAGTCTGAATGAGGCTTTATGTCTCTGCGTCATGCCGATTGAGCAATTGAGACGCCCTGCAAGGAACGGATGCCGATGACTGTCTTTAAAGCTCTCTTGATTGTTGCAGTGACCGGCTGTTCCGTCGCACCCGCTTTTGCGTTCACCAAGGGTCCGACGCTGCGAGACCGGCAGCAGGCAGCCTGCTACGACGACGCCCAGAGGCTCTGCGGGGAGTTCGTTCCGGACGTCAACAAGGTGACGACCTGCATGAAAGCCAAGAAGGCAGAAGTCAGCCCGAAATGCGCGGCCGCCTATAAGCTGAAGCGATAAGAAGCGGCGTCCTTTTTGTGACGTCGTCCTTCGCGGTCGACGGGTCAAAGGCCATCGAGGATCGAGCCGCTTTGCGTCTCGATCCAACCGGCCGTCCCGTTACGTCCGAGGCTGTGCCGGAACACCTTGGCTCGCCCACTTTCATCTCCCTTGTCTAGGGTTGTGTCTCAGTCTCCGCGTGCCTCGACCAACGGCTCGGCGGTTTGGCGACGATGAAGATGCGTCGCCCGGTCAGGAGCCGTCCCAGGGCAATAGCGCCAACCGCGCGTCCGATCGCATGCAGATCTCGATGAAGAGCAACACGAGCAGCACGACAACTACACTTTGAAGCACGAGGGTCATCACCGAGAGGCGTGAATGTCTCTTTGCTTTCATCGCGGATCTCGCCAGCCTCTTCGACCCTTGTGCCGACCATACCCTGCGTCGAGTGTGATGGGCGGACCATGTCGGCCTCTGGCGAGATGGTCGACACCATAATCTCAGCTTGTTGTTACGGCACAAGCATATTGTTCTACCGCGTGTTCTGTATCAGTCGCAGCGCGCCGATCGATCGCGCCCTAGACAGTCGGATCGGGCGAGACTCTCGTCGCGGTATGCTCCGGCTGCCCGGCGCGGCAGCGACCCCATATCCGGCGGATCGGGCGTCGGTCGACAAGGTCGCGGCTTGCAATCGAGGATGGCTTCTCCGGGTGCAGGAACGTCTCATCACGCGGGACGTTCACCTCACGTCGGTCATCAGGGAGTTTGGATGTGGGAGTTTGGGCAAGCGCGGGCCGCTCGGCCGTGGTTTCAGGAGCGCTCGGAAGTCTGACCTCAACCGTCGCTCTCATGGTTGCTGCAAAGATCGAAAACCGCGGATTTCTGCAACCGACCAACTCGACCAGCCATTGGCTGAACGGCGAACAGGCCAGCCTGGTCACAAAAGGCGATCTGGCCCATACCGGCGTCGGCTTTGCGACCCATCTCGCGGCCACCATTTTCTGGGCTGTCCCGCTGCAACTTTGGGTCGGATCGCGTCGTCCGGTCCCTCCGATCGAGGCGTTCGGCAAAGCTCTTGCGATATCGGCCGTCGCGGTGGTTGTCGATTATGGTGCGACCCCAAAACGGTTTACGCCGGGGTGGGAAATGGTGCTGTCGAAACGGTCGATGGCGGCCGTCTATGTCGCGATGGCGACGGGTCTCGCGATCGGGGCAACCAGGCTGGGAAAGCCTCTGTCCTCCCATCAGCGTCACATCGGCTAAAAGCGCGAGCCGACCGAACCTTCCGGGGACGAAGGGTCGTTCATACTTTTAGATGATGATATCGAGAGTTTGGAGTTGCTTATGATCTGTCGTTTTATGGCCTTGTCGACGCTCGCGATGTTGGCAGGATGTGCCGAAGCGCCGCCGCAGATGTCGAGTGTGCAATTACCCGGATATTCTGGTTCTCCAGCCGATCGGCCTTACACCGGCTCGAACGGAGCGGGCTTTATCGGTCACGCACCTCAGCCAGCAAAGTCCACCGCGCGCGCCAGACATCGACGAGTTCATCATGTCGCGTCGACCGCTTCGACGAGTCCTGCTCGCGAGCCCTCAAGCGTTTCAGGCGGCGCGGCAGCCGACATTGTGCCGAGTGGATCATTCGTCCGCCCGTGACGACCGAGGCCGAGTTGATGCGGCTTAGATCTGCGTCGGAACAAACACTTGTGCAGCAGGCCTATGCTGCTGACCGAAAAGGGGCCCGACCTTTCTAAAACAGGCCCGGCCCCTGCGGCGATGGAGAGCCTCAGCTTTTCTTCGACGTCTCACCTTGCGTTGTGCTTTCCGTCCCGAAAGCCTCCTTCACCTCGTCTTCCGAGATGCGCGCCTTCGGGTTGCCCTTCTGATTGAGGTTCTGTTCCTCGGTGCCGTCGCCCATCATACCGGGATGCGGCTCGGTGGGAGCGGGCTTCTGATGGTCGTCTTTTTCGTGAGCCATGGACGTGACCTTTGCGCGAGAGAGGGCCGGCCGCAGCGCAACGATGCTGGCGCAAGGCCGGAGCTAACCGATGGCAACCGCCGAAATCCGGGGAGGGTTCCGGCGAAGCCATGCTGTTGATGCACGGAAACACGCCTGTGTTGTTGCAAAATGTCGCCGCCACCGTCACACAGCGGATGCACGGCTGCTGCTTGGCTGTGGGCTGGCGCGCCGTTCATCCTGGCGGCTAGGCCGGCCAGCCGAACGAGGAACGAACGACATGCGGACTGCGTCACGATCGAGCTGGGTAGTCCTGCTGACCGGGATCGTGTTCATCGTGCTGGGTCTGGCGCTCGGAGGCGGCGGCGCGTGGCTTGTGGCGCTTGGCGGTTCCTTCTTCTACCTCGTCGCGGGCCTCGGCATCATCGCGACCGGCATCCTCCTGCTGCTCCGGCGACAATCCGCATTATGGCTCTATGCGGCAGTGCTGATCGGCACCCTGCTCTGGGCCGTCAGCGAGGTCGGCTTCGATTTTTGGCCGCTCGCCGCCCGCGGCGACATCATCTATCCTCTCGGCCTGTGGCTGCTCACGCCCTGGATCACCCGCAACCTCGATCGCGACAAGAGGCTCGCCGGCATCGCCCCGATGCTGCCACTCTGGGCCGGCGTCGCGGCCGGTGCGGTCGTGCTGATCACCGGTCTTGTTTCGACCTATCACGAGATCGACGGAACCATCGTGAGCGCGTCGTCCAAGCCGCCGGCCGATCCCGAGCCGCAGCCGGACGAGGATTGGCGGGCCTATGGCCGAAGCCAGTTGGGTCAGCGTTATTCACCGCTCGCGCAAATCACCCCGGCCAACGTCAAGAACCTCAAGGTGGCTTGGACATTCCGGACCGGCGATCTGCCGGGTAAGAACGACCCGACCGAGACGACCTTCGAGGTGACGCCTCTCAAGGTCCGCGACACCGTCTACCTCTGCTCGCAGCACCAGCGGCTGTTCGCGCTCGACGCGGCGACAGGCAAATTGCGCTGGTCCTATGATCCGATGGTCAAAGACAATCCGACCTTTCAGCATCTGACCTGCCGTGGCGTGTCGTATCACGAGACGGAGCCGGGCGCGACGAATGCTGACGGCTCGCCCGCGCCAGCCGATTGCCCACGAACCATCTTCTTGCCCGTCAATGATGGGCGGATGATCGCGCTGGACGCGGACACCGGCAAATTATGCGACAGCTTTGGGGACCATGGGACGCTGGGATTGCAGCAGGGCATGGGCGAACACACGCTCGGCTTCTATGAACCAACCTCGCCGCCCGTCGTCAGCGACAAGATCCTGGTCGTGTCCGGCGCCGTCATCGACAATTATTCGACGCATGTTCCCTCGGGTGTCGTGCGCGGTTTCGACATCCATACCGGCAAGCTCGTCTGGGCCTGGGACTCAGGCAATCTGAACGAAAACGAAATGCCATCCGAGACCCACACCTACACGATCGGGTCGCCGAATTCGTGGATGACCGCCTCGTATGACGCCACTCTCGGCTTCGTCTTCCTCCCCATGGGGGTGCAAGCCGGAGACATCTGGGGCGGCAATCGCACCCCCGCGCAAGAGCGCTACTCGAGCGCACTCGTGGCTCTCGATATCAATACCGGCAAACTGGCGTGGTCCTACCAGACCGTACATCACGACCTGTGGGATATGGACCTGCCCTCGCAGCCGACGCTGGTCGATGTGCCAACCGCCAACGGCGTCGTACCCGCAATCTTGCAGCCGGCCAAGACCGGCAACCTCTTCGTGCTCGACCGTCGCACCGGTGAGCCGATCGTGCCGGCGCCCGAACGTCCCGTGCCGCAAGGCGCCGCGCCCGGCGATCGGTCGTCACCAACACAACCCTTCAGTGAACTGACGTTCCGGCCGGAAGAGAAGCTGACCGGAGCCGACATGTGGGGCGCCACGATCTTCGATCAGCTCGCTTGCCGCATCTTGTTCCACCAGCTTCGCTACGAAGGCACGTTCACGCCGCCTTCGCCGCAAGGCACGCTCGTGTTCCCCGGCAATCTTGGGATGTTCGAGTGGGGCGGCATCGCGGTCGACCCGGTCCGGCAAATCGCCATCGCCAATCCGATGTCGGTGCCGTTCGTGTCGACGCTGATCCCACGCGGTGCCGACAATCCAGCCAAGCCCAACGCCTCGCTGCCGCCTGGTTCGGAAAATGGCGTGCAACCCATGTTCGGCACGCCCTACGGCGTCGATCTGCACGCGTTTTTGTCGCCGATCGGCATTCCCTGTCTTCGGCCGCCGTGGGGCTATATGGCCGGCATCGATCTCCAGACCAAGAAGGTGATCTGGATGCATCGGAACGGCACGATCCAGGATAGCTCGCCGATACCGGTGCCGATCAAACTCGGCGTTCCGACCCTCGGCGGCCCGCTCGCCACTGCGGGTGGCGTGACCTTCCTGACCTCGACGCTCGATTATTACATTCGTGCCTACGACGTCACCAACGGTACGCAATTGTGGGAAGATCGCTTGCCGGCCGGCGGCCAGTCGACACCGATGACCTATGCGAGTGGCGGCAAGCAATTTGTGATCACGGCGGCCGGCGGCCATGGCTCGTTTGGCACCAAGATCGGCGATTACGTGATCGCCTATGCGCTCCAGCCCTGAGTAAGGGGGAGCGCGAGATGGCTTGGCAGGGTCGCCGAGCCATCCTGCTGATCTGTCACCCCCGTGGACAGGCGCATCGGATGCGTGGTCGCACCCTCACAACACCTCGTAGGGATGCGAATAGCGAGGGGTGGACAGATAGGTCGATCCGTCTTCTCGCTTGGTCGGCTTTACTTTGATGCGGAAGCGCGTTCCGACATCGTGGAGCGCCGCGTCGGAGAGCCGGTTGCTGCAGCGCACGTCCATGGTGACCGGAAAGGGCTGCCCCTGCACGGGCCGGATCAGCACGATCGGCGCGGCCCCCTCCGCGACATCCGGCCTGTAACTTTCGACGATGATGCTGACCATCGGCGCCTCATTGTGGTTCACGGCGTCCCCCTCGGCTTGACGAACGGACGTTAACCCAGATCCCGCGCGATGGTGGCGGCTATTTTAGGCGTCGGAATGCAGCCGGTAGCCGACACCCGCTTCGGTCAAAAGAATGCGCGGTTGTGCTGGATCGACTTCGATCTTCTGGCGAAGCCGACGAACGAAAACCCGGAGATATTGAGCGTCGTCGACATGAGCCGGTCCCCAGATCGTGCGAAGAATATGTTGATGTGTCAGAACGCGACCTGCGTGACGCGCCAAAAAAAGCAGCAATTCGAACTCCTTAGGGGTGAGCTTCACCGGCTCGCCCCGCATCGTGACGCGGTGCGCCAGCGTATCGATGATGAGTTCGCCCGACTGGAACACGGCCGTCGTGCCTTCGATCGTGATGGCGTGGCGAAGCGCGGTCCGTAACCGCGCCATCAATTCCTCGACCCCGAATGGCTTGTTGACATAATCATCCGCGCCGGCATCGAGTGCCTCCACCTTGGCGGCTTCGTCGTCGCGGGCCGATAAAATCACGATCGGCACACGTGAAACCGCGCGAATCGCTTCGAGCACGGCGCGACCATCCATGTCGGGCAGACCAAGATCGAGCAGCACGAGTTCGGGCACGGCTTTGGCGATGATGCCAAGGGCCTCCTTGCCGGTCAGCGCCGAAACGACTTCGAACCCCGCCGCGACCAAAGTCGGACGCAGAAAGCGATGGATCTGCGGTTCGTCATCCACCACCAGAATGCGCTGCTGTCCCGACAACATGGTGCTCCTTGTCACTACCCGGCTCCAAGAGGAGCGGCTCGTCCGCAGCGGGCAATCGGATCACGATCCGCGTGCCGACGCCATGCGTAGCAGGACTTTGCGCGACTATCGTGCCGCCCATCGCCTCGACGACACCTTTGGCGATCGCCAAACCGAGACCGGTTCCGGCGGGCCGCCCGTCACCCGCATGCATACGGGTGAATTTCTCGAAGATACGGACGAGGCCCTCCGGCGGAATGCCCCGTCCCTGATCCTCGACCGCGATCACGACCTCGTCCGTCTGGCGCGTCGCCGACAGCGCTGTCGGGGTTCCGGCCGGCGAATATTTGTTGGCATTGTCCAACAGATTGAACAGCACCTGCTCGAGCAGGCTGGCATCCCCCCGCACCATCGGCAGATCCGACGGCATCTCCAGCCGAATGGGCCGCCCCGGAAACGACTTCTCGGCCCGGGCAACGGCCTGCGGCAGCACATCCGCCATATCGATCCAGCCACCGCAGAGGTCCATCGCACCGGACTCCAACCGGGTCATATCGAGAAGGTTCGACACGAACCGCGCTAGGCGGCTCGCCTCTTCCTCGATGGCGGCCAGAAGATCGTTCCGGTCGGCTGCGGGCATCCGATCGCCAAAGCTCCGCAGACTGGTGACCGATCCGAGGATCGAGCTCAACGGCGTCCGCAGGTCATGTGACAGAGACGACAGCAGGGTTGTGCGGAGCCGTTCCTTTTCGACGAGCGCGTCGCGCTGCCGGCCTTCGGCGACCAGCAAAGCCCGCTCGATCGAGATCGCCCCCTGATCGACGAGGGCCGAGAAGGTGCGCTCGACTTCGGCCGGCATGGCCTGTTCGCGATCATGCGGCTCGAAGCCAACGACGCCGAGCAATCCCCGCGAGGTGCGGATCGGGACGAATTGGTAGAGGGCATTCGGGAGCGTTCCGGTCCGCCATCCTGCCGTTTCGCCTTTCTCGAAAGCCCACCGGGCGGCCGCCCATTCACCCGGCTGCAACGTATCCTCCGGTGGGAAGGCGGCCCTGATGGTCAAATCCCGGTCAGAGGCGCTTTCAGGCAGAAGGATGATGACCTGACCGCCGATCGCGGCGGCGGATTGGCGCGCCACGACCCAGAGAACGTCGTCGAGATTGGTGATACCGGATAATTTGCGCGACACGTCGTAAAGCGTCTGCACCGTCGTGATCCGACGACGCGCCGCCACGGTCTGGTCGTGAACGCGTCCCGCCAATCCACCCGTCAACACCGCGACCAGCAGGAAGATGACCAGCGCCAGCACCTCATGTGGCTCCGCCACGGTCAGGCTGTAGACGGGCTGGATGAAGAAGAAATTATAGGCGAAGAACGACAGGATCGCGGCCGCGATGGCCGGCCACACCCCGAGGCTGACGGCACATACCAAGACCGCCACCAGGAAGATGATCGACAGATTCGGCAGTCGCACATAGCGCTCGGCCAAAAGCCCGATCCCCACCGCCGATGCGACGGACGTCAGCGCGCAGGCGGACCCGAGAAGGAGGCTGCTTCGGTCGAGCCGCGGCAGTTTCGGTTTGGGTTTGACGCTGGTGCCCTGCCCCACGATCACATGCACGGCAATGTCGGTGGCGCGGCGCAGGATCATCCCGGACAAGGACTGGCCGCGGAAGCGGGCCCAGAACCCGGCACTGGATCGCCCGATCACGATCTGCGTGATATTTTCGCGCTTGGCATATTGCAGCACCTCATCCGGCAAGTCGCGGCCGGCGAGGCGTGCGGTTTCGGCGCCGAGCCTCTCGGCAAGCCGCAGCATCTCGTCGATACGGCGCAGCGCGACATCGTCGGTCACCTCGGCACCCGTGCGCTCCAGCGTCACGGCCACCCAGGCTGCGTTCAATCCACTGGCCAGCCGGCTCGCGGCCCGCACCACATTCTCGGAGGATGGATCGGGACCGACGCAGACCATCAGCCGCTCGGCGCTCGGCCATGCGCCCTCGATCGCGTTCTGCCGGAGGATGTCGACCATCTGATCGTCGACCCGGTCGGCCGTGCGGCGCAAGGCGAGTTCGCGAAGAGCCGTCAGATTGCCGGGCTTGAAAAAGCCGTCGGCGGCGCGCGTCGCGTTCTCAGGGAGATAGATCTTGCCGTCTCGCAGTCGCCCGATCAGTTCGGTCGGCGTGACATCGACGACCACGACCTCGTCGGCCGTATCGAGCACCGTCTCGGGCACCACCTCGCGCACCACAACGCCGGTGATGCGCGAGACGACGTCGGAGAAGCCTTCGAGATGCTGAATGTTGATCGCGGTCCAGACGTCGATGCCGGCGCCCAGCAGCTCCTCGACGTCCTGATAGCGCTTCGGGTGTCGACTATCGGGCGCGTTGGAGTGAGCGAGTTCGTCGACGATCAGCAGCGCGGGTTTCCGCGCCAACGCGGCATCGAGGTCGAATTCTTCGATCGTCGTGCCGCGATACGACATGGTGCGTCGCGGCAGGATCGTCAGGCCCTCGATCAGAGCCTCGGTTTCGGCCCGCCCATGCGTTTCGACAACGCCGACCACGATATCGATGCCGGCCGCCGCCAGACGCCGGGCCGCCGACAGCATCGCAAACGTCTTGCCGACGCCGGGCGCGGCACCAAGGAAGATCTTCAAATGACCTTTGCCCTCCTGGCCGAGATTGGCCAAAAGGGCATCGGGATTCGGTCGGGTCTCGACTGAGGGCATCGTCACAGGCACCAGGGATCGGACCGAGCGGCTCTACGCCTTCCGCTCGCCGCAACGACAATGCCGTATCTCCGCCGCGACACCAACTTTACGGCGCGACGGTCGCGGTAGGTCCGGGCGTCTTGGACAGCGCGTCGAGGGCGAGGTTGAGGTTCAACACGTTGACGCTTGGCTCGCCCATGAAGCCGAGCACGGGAAACGACGTCCCCTGCTCCACCAGGGCCTGGATCCGATCGACCGATATCTTGCGGGCTCGCGCGACACGATCGACCTGAAACGTCGCGTAGGCGGGCGAGATATGCGGATCGAGACCCGAGGCAGAGGTCGTCACCGCATCGGCCGGCACCGGTGCCTGTGGCGAGCCGTTCAGCGCCGCCACCGAAGCCTTCACCCGATCGACGAGTTTCTGCGAGGTGGGACCAAGATTCGAGGCGGACGAATTCGAGGCATTGTAGGGCTGATCGACCGTCTTGGTGGCGTCGGCCGGATCGGTGCCGCTCGTCGCCGAGGGCCGTCCGTGGAAATACTGATCGGACGTGAAATTCTGTCCGATCAGGCTGGAGCCGACGGTCTTGCCGTCACGGACGACGAGGCTGCCATCGGCCTGCCCGCGCATCGCGACCTGGGCGATGCCTGTGATGGCGAGCGGATAAGCGACGCCCGTGAGGGCGGTGAAGAGAACGATCATGACGATCGCCGGGCGGATGTGATTCAACATGGCTTTCACGCGAGATGGAGGTGAGAGACGGCGAGGTCGATGATCTTGATGCCGATGAACGGCACCACGATACCGCCGAACCCGTAGATCAACAGGTTGCGCCGCAGCAGCGCGGCAGCGCCGATCGGGCGGTAAGGCACACCCTTCAGCGCGAGGGGGATCAGCGCGATGATAATGAGCGCGTTGAAGATCACGGCCGACAGGATCGCCGATTTCGGCGAGCTGAGATGCATGATGTTGATGCCGCCAAGCTCCGGATAGGTCGCCAGGAACAGGGCCGGGATGATGGCGAAATATTTTGCAACGTCATTGGCGATCGAGAAGGTCGTCAGTGAGCCGCGTGTCATCAGCAACTGCTTGCCGATACCGACGATCTCGATCAGCTTGGTCGGGTCGCTGTCGAGGTCGACGAGGTTGCCGGCCTCGCGCGCCGCCTGCGTCCCGGTTTGCATCGCCACGCCAACGTCGGCCTGCGCCAAGGCCGGCGCATCGTTGGTGCCATCGCCGCACATCGCGATCAGGCGCCCACCCATCTGTTCCTTGCGGATATAGGCGAGCTTGTCCTCGGGCTTTGCCTGGGCGAGGAAATCGTCCACGCCCGCCTCCGACGCGATGGCGGCGGCCGTCACCGGATTGTCGCCCGTGACCATGACGGTCTTGATGCCCATGGCGCGAAGTTCGGCGAACCGCTCCTTGATATCGGGCTTCACGGTATCCTTCAGATGCACCACGCCGAGCAGGCGTTTGCCGTCAGCGACCGCGAGCGGGGTGCCGCCGGTGCGGGCGATCCGTTCCACCGCCTGGCGGAAGTCGGCCGGCGCATTGGCCGACGACACACCGACCATCTCGAGCACGGAATCGACAGCGCCTTTGCGGAGGATCCGATCGCCGAGATCGATGCCTGACATCCGGGTCTGCGCCGTGAACGGCACGACTTTGGCATTGGCGGCCGTCAGGTCGGTTTCGGCCAGGCCGTAGCGGCTTTTTGCGAGCGCCACGATCGAGCGGCCTTCCGGCGTCTCGTCGGCGAGGCTCGACAGCAGTACGGCTTCGGCCAGCGCCTTTTCGGCGACACCGCCGACCGGGATGAACTCGCTCGGCATACGGTTGCCGAACGTGATCGTGCCGGTCTTGTCGAGCAGCAGGGTGTCGACGTCGCCGGCCGCTTCGACGGCGCGCCCCGAGGTCGCGACGACATTGAAGCGGATCAGACGATCCATGCCGGCGATGCCGATGGCCGACAGCAAGCCGCCGATGGTGGTCGGGATCAGGCAGACCAACAACGCAACCAGAACGGTGACCGACAAGGTCGTGCCCGAATAGAGCGCGATCGGCCAGAGCGTGACGCAGACGATCAGGAAGATGATCGTGAGCCCCGACAGCAAGATCGACAGCGCGAGTTCGTTCGGGGTCTTCTGGCGCTCGGCACCTTCGACGAGGGCAATCATGCGATCGAGGAATGTCGAGCCAACAGCCGCGGTAATCCGAACCTTGACCCAGTCCGACAGGACCATGGTGCCGCCGGTGACGGCCGAACGGTCGCCGCCTGATTCGCGGATCACCGGGGCCGACTCGCCCGTGATGGCGCTTTCGTTGACCGAGGCGATCCCGGCCACGACCTCGCCGTCGGACGGGATCAAGTCGCCCGCCTCGACCAGAACGATGTCGCCGACCTTCAGATCGAGGGCATTGACGCTCTCGACCGTATCGCCGAGGCCCTTCGGATCGACGAGCCGCTTGGCGCTCGTCTCGCTCCGCAGCTTCCGCATGGCATCGGCCTGCGCCTTGCCACGCCCCTCGGCAACGGCTTCGGCGAAGTTGGCGAACAACACCGTGAACCAGAGCCAGGCTGCGATCTGGCCGGAGAACAAAGCTTCGCCATTGCCGGTCACCAGATCACGGATGAACAGCAAGGTGACGCCAGCCGACACCACCTCGGTCACGAAGATGACCGGATTTTTGGCGAGGGTTCGCGGATTGAGCTTCTTGAAGGCCTCGACGACGGCGCGGCCCATAATGGCCGGGTCGAAGAGGTTGAGCGAAGACGAACGGGGAGCCATGGCTCGATTTCCTTAAAAGGCTTTGCCGGCCAGCATCGAGAAATGCTCGACGATGGGTCCAAGCGCGAGCGCCGGGAAGTATTGCAGGAGGTAGAGGATCACGATCACGCCGAGCAGCAGGCCGACGAAGAGCGGGCTGTCGGTTGGGAAGGTGCCGACGGAGGCGGGAGACTTCTTCTTGGCCGCGACCGAGCCGGCTAGGGCCAGAACCGGGATCACGTAGGCGAACCGGCCGAGGAACATCGCGAGCCCGAGGGTCGTATTGTACCAGAGCGTGTTGCCGGTGAGGCCGCCGAAGGCCGAGCCATTGTTGGCCGTGGTCGATGCGAACGCGTAGAGAATTTCGCTCAAACCATGGGCGCCGGCATTGTTCAGGCTATCGAGGCCCGTCTTCAGCATGACCGACGCCGCCGTGAAGCCAAGCACCAGAGGCGGGTAGATCAGCACCGCCAACATGGCGAGCTTCATCTCCCGGGTCTCGATCTTCTTGCCGAGATATTCGGGGGTACGTCCGACCATCAGGCCAGCCACGAAGACCGTGATGATGGCCAGCACCAGGATGCCATAAAGACCTGCGCCAACGCCGCCCGGTGTGATGCAGCCGAGCAGCATGTTGAACAAGGGCACGAGGCCGCCCAGCGGCGTCAGCGAGTCATGCGCGGCGATGACGGCGCCGGTGCTGGTTCCGGTCGTCGAGACCGTGAACAAAGCCGTCATGGCCTGTCCGAAGCGGATCTCCTTGCCTTCGAGATTGCCGGCCGCGCCATCAACACCGAGGGCGGTCAGAATCGGGTTGCCGAAGGTCTCAGCCGCATAGACGGCTGCGACGCCAACCAGGAACACGATCGCCATGGTGGTGAGCAGCGCCCGCCCCTCGCGCTTATTGCCGACCATTCGACCGAAGGCGAAGACGGTGGCGACCGGGATCACCAGAATGCTCCAATTTTCGATGAAGTTCGACCAGACGTTCGGGCTTTCAAACGGATGAGCCGAATTGGCGTTAAAGAAGCCGCCGCCATTGGTGCCGAGTTCCTTGATGGCCTCCTGGCTGGCGACCGGGCCCATGGCGATCACCTGCTTGGCGCCTTCGAGCGTCGTCGCATCGACGGAGGCGAGCAGCGTTTGCGGAACCCCCAGTGCAACGAGCACGAGAGCCACCACGATCGAAATCGGGAGCAGGATGTAGAGCACGCCCCGCGTCAGATCCGTCCAGAAGTTGCCGATCGTCTTCGACTCGGACCGCGAGAAGGCGCGGACCATGGCGAAAGCCATCCCGAGGCCGGTGGCCGCCGAGACGAAGTTATGGACCGTCAGACCTGCCATCTGCATCAGATGGCTCATCGTGGTTTCGCCGCCGTAATTCTGCCAGTTCGTGTTCGTCACGAAGCTCACGGCCGTGTTGAAGGCGAGGTCCGGCGCGACGCCGTCGAAGCCCTGCGGGTTGAGCGGCAGATAGGCCTGCAGACGCTGAAGCGCGTAGAGCGAGAAGAACCCGGCCGCACTGAATGCCAGCATGGACAGCGTGTAGGCGCGCCATCCCTGTTCGACCTTCGGATCGACGCCACAAAGCTTGTAGAAGCCCGCTTCGACCGGCCGGAGCACGGGCGACATGAACGTGCGTTCGCCGCCCATGACCCGAACCATATAGGCTCCGATCGGAATGGCGGCGGCCACGACGGCCACCAGGAGGATAATGATCTGTAGCCATCCGAGGACGGTCATGGCGTCACCTTCGCGGCCCGGTCAGGGCCACGCCTTCAAAAACGTTCGGGATGGATGAGGGTGTAGAGAAGATAGAGGCCGAGAGCGGCCGCGACCGCGAGGCCCGCGAGAGGTTCGATCATGACGCCCTCACAAGCGGTCGCAGAAGGCCGCATAGGCCCCCGTGACGGCGAATAGCGCGAGCGCGACGGCGATGAAGATGATGTCAAGCACGGGAATAGCCCCTCCGGCCTGGATGGCCGAGGGGCGCACAGTCCTTCATCGCGGGATCAACGATCCATACGCGGTTGGTCCAGGGCTTGTTAACGACGCATAAACGGCAGCGTCACATGAGGATCAGCGCGTCGGCGCAGGCCTCGGGTGACATCCGAGGGTCAACCGCGGTGGCGGTCGCAGCGCCAAGGAGGCAGCGACGGCGCGCGGCGGCGCATGGTGGTTGGGCTAAGCCTGCCGCATTCTATGATCGCGAGCGGGTCACCACGGAACGGGGCGGCCAAGATAGTCGACGTAAAGCAACCCGGGTGTGCCAAGCCGTGCAAGGAGAACGTCGACTTGGCCCGGCACGCTGTCCTCGATGCGAAGCCGCGCATCCGATCCGCCAAGCGCGGTCCGCACCCAACCCGGCGCCATGAGCACCATGCCGCGCGAGGACCCGGCATGGCGGGCCGCGAAGCTCCGCATGAACATATTCACGGCCGCTTTGCTGCCGCGGTAGAGTTCTCGCAGGCCCGTCTCGTTGTTGCCGATGCTGCCCTGCCCGGACGACATGATGCCGATCAGGCCCGTCGCAGGAACGAGGTGCTGCAGGCTTTCGATGACGCGCATCGGGCTCAAGGCATTGGTGACCATCACGTGGATGAAATCGTCGGTCGACACCGCGCCGATCGTCTCGTTGACGTCGCCGGTAGCTGTTCCAGCGTTGACGAACAGAATATCGAACGTTCGGCCTTGCAGCCGGTCATGCAGCGATCGCAAATGATCCGGCTCGCAGATGTCCAAGGTCTCGACCTCGACCCGCTCCGCGTATTCGTCCGCCAAATCGTGCAAAGGGGTCCGGCCGCTCCCGTCCCGGACCGTGCCGACGACGTTCCATCCGCGTTTCAGGAACTCGGCCGCCAGGCCATGGCCAAGACCGCGTGACGCGCCGATCAGCAGGATCGTCGGGGTGACTGTGCTGAATTCCGATTGGGGCATGGTCTCACCTTTGCGCTTGCGATTGGCCTTCGTTTATGACGATCGGCCTGACGGAGCGCCAGACGCATCAAACACAATCAATCCTTGCGTCCGACGCTTCATTCGCAAGTGGCTTGGGTCTATGCTTACAGGCCATGGACACGTTGGATCTGAACCTGCTCGTCGCTCTCGATGCTCTTTTGGCCGAAACCAGCGCGACCGGGGCTGCCAGACGCCTCGGCTTGAGTGCCTCCGCCATGAGCCGGACTTTGACGCGATTGCGCGCGGCGACCCGCGATCCGCTGCTGGTGCGCGCCGGTCGCGGACTTGTGCCGACACCGCACGCCATCGGACTGCGTGACAAGGTCCATGCATTGACCCGCGAGGCGCAAGCTGTGCTTCGTCCGAGCGTCAGCGATCTCGATCTGGCCGCGCTCGACCGAACCTTCACGATCCGCGCGAGCGAAGCCTTTATGGATTTGCTGTCGGGTCCCGTGGTGGCCGCCATCACGGGAGCCGCGCCTCGTCTCCGTCTCCACTTTGCGCCGAAACTCGACAAAACCGCGCATCCGCTCCGCGAGGGTATGATCGATCTCGAAATCGGCGTGCTGGGGACCTCCGCGCCGGAGATCCGCTCGCAGGTGCTGTTCACCGATGAACTCGCCGGCATCGTTCGTCGTGAACATCCCTTGCTCGTCGACGCTGCCGTGACGCCCGAGCGCTATGCAGCCTGCAGACATGTCGCAACGTTCCGCGATGGCGATCCGGCCGAGCGGATCGACGAGGCGCTTGAACATCTCGGTCTCAAGCGCTGCATCCCGGTCGTCGTACCGGGTTACCCCGATGCCATGCGGATCGCGCGCCAGTCGGATCTGGTCGCGCTCGTGCCGCGCTCATGTCTCGGCAATCGTTTGACTCGCGATGACGACAGTCTCCAGGGTCTCGAAAGCTTCGCGCTCCCGCTTCCAACCCCATCGTTCAAGATTTCGGCCATTTGGCATCCGCGTGTCGATGCCGATCCAGCCCATCGCTGGCTGCGTGAGACCGTCATGGCGGTCTGTCGAGCCGCTTACCCACGGCGCCGATGAGGGCGACTAGCCAGCCGCTTTCGGTTGGCCGCATGCCGTTTCGGCGAAGACGAGAATGTCCTCATGGCGCCAAGGCTTCGTCAAGAAAGACGCCTTATCCGGTATTCGGGTCGGCCGGTCGAGCGATATACCGGACGTGACGCAGATGGCGACATGCGGCCATTCCTCAGCCACGTAGACCGCCAGTTCGATGCCGCTCATGGGCGACGTGAGATTGATATCGGTGAACAGCGCCACCGTATTGTCGGCGTGCTCGGCCATATACGACAGAGCATCCGCGATCGATCGACGAAACACAGCCTTCATCCCTGCGGAATCGATGATGTCGCAAGCGACCTCCGCAAGCAGGATCTCGTCGTCGACGACCAGGATCGTGGGCCTCACATCCATTTGCCCATCTCTCCCGCCGCTCATGTCACAGCGACTTCAACGTCATCAAGTCGTGTGCCGCAGCTGCCGAGTCAGGGTCATTCGCTGCGATCCGCATCGCGGCGATGACCTCTAAGGGCAGCCAAGGTTTGACCACAAACCCCGTCGTGATCGGCAGATTATCTGGCCGGGCTATATACCCGCCGGATGTCATCAGGATGGTCATGCGAGGCGCAATCCTCATGATCTGCGACGCAAGTTCGATTCCGGTCATGACCCCGCGAACATTGACGTCGGTAAAGATGCCACCGATCGAGCCGACATTCGGTTGAATGAAATCGAGCGCGTCCTCGGCATTGTCGAAATCCACGACCAGCAAGCCCGCGTCTTCCAACATCGAGACGATATCCATGCGGATCAAAGGTTCGTCTTCGACGACCAAAATGGAACGTTGCATGACGCTGCTCCGGATCGACTCTGTTGGTGCAATCCGAAACATGCCCAAACGTTCCAATCAAAGCTTGAGAGTTCGACGATGAGGCGACGCTCGATCGCTCAAGGACATTGCCCCGAGGTCGCGTGTTCCAGGAGATCGCGCGTCCAGGTCGGCGCCGAGCGTCTGACGTCGATCCCCTCTCTGTCAGTCGGTGTGGTCAGGCTTAAGCTGTGTGATTTGTGCATCCCTGCCGTGAAAGCGGTGTGGCGCGGCGCCCACGAAGGAACAACGGCCGCAATTCAACATTCACGAAATGCCTCGACCGACATGAAGAAAGCGCCATGCCACACACAGACTTTACCGTATTGCCCGGCACGCCGCAGCCCCTCGGTGCCACGTGGGACGGGGAAGGCACCAATTTCGCCCTGTTCTCGGCGA